>CAVSKM010000001.1:0-645784 GCA_963728515.1 uncultured Alphaproteobacteria bacterium
ATTTTCGTCTTTTCCAACAAAATGCCGCAGAATTCCGCCGATTTCCTTTAGCCGAGGAAACCGGTCGGGAATTCTTTGCGCCGATTGTGCCGCCACGCAGCAGGCCGATCGAGCTCCGCGCCCGCACCTTCGTCCCCGTGTTTCCAGTCGAAAAGCCGGGTGCACTCCCGGCAGTAGGACTATTCCCAGAATAAGCTGCCGGTCCTTACGGCTCTACTCGGAAGAAGGGCCGGCAGTGAGGCACGACGCAACCTCAAGCGTGCTGTCGGACCAGGGCACCGGCTCCTTTGCTTGCTTGCCGAACCGGCGCTGGAGCCAAGCGCTCGCGTCCGTAACATTACGGAAGGCGGGCCCGGCGCCACGGGTGCAGCTTGTCACTTGAGAAGCACACGAAAGGCCATTTTCGATGGCAGCAATGTCCTCAGCCACAGCCATTTTGCCTGGGCACCGATCTTCCGGTTCCGCTCGGCCATTCCCTCGGCATCACGCAACCGCCGCATCTGTCAATCGCAACCATATGAGCCCTTCATTTCATCTGATCGTGGATGACGAAAAAGCCGAGCAGCGGAAGCAGCGGCGTTTTGAAACCGCGCGTCAGGCATTTCTGGATGCCGAGAAACACCCCCAGCTGCGATTTGCCGAGCTTTGGCAGGGCCTCCGGCCAATATGCGGGCTGCGGCGGACCGTCTGCCCCTCAGGTAGCTTCTGGGAGATTCTTCCGGCCAACTCCGGTCTGGTTTCACGGTGTCAGATCAGGCTGCCTCCTCAACCCTGTGCTCGAAACGTCCAAACTGAAGGAGAAGAAACATGGCCCTTGGATACCTCTCGCCGTATCGCCGCGGCTCTGCCCTAGCTGCCGGTCGTGGACTGAACGGAGGATCGATCTTCGACATCAACCGGGAGATCAATCGCATGTTCGACGCACTTCTGGAGCAGGGAGGGGATGGCAGTGCGTCGAGCCCGGGAATGCTGTCGCCGGTGCTCGAGGTTCATCACGACGAGGAAAAGCTCGTAATCGTCGCCGAACTGCCGGGTGTGAAGGAGGAGGACGTCGATCTCACAATCGAGGACGGCACGCTGACTCTCCGCGCCGAGAAGCGCAGCGAACGCTCTGACGAAGAACGCGGATATTCGGAGCGCAGCTACGGCACCTACATGCGGCGCATCGCTCTTCCCCCCCATGTGGAAGAGGACGGCTGCTCTGCAGACTTCGTGGATGGCGTGCTCAACATATCGCTCCCGCTCAGCGACCAGAAGAGCAGAGGCCGCAAGATTCAGCTCGGCCGGAGCAAGTCCGTGGACAGCGAGGCAGAAAGAGCCCTGATTCGTGGGAAAGAGGAAACTGCGCCGGCGAAGACGAGTGACAAGAAAGTTGAGCTGGCTGGTAAAAGCTAGACGGATCCTGGCGAAACGCGCTTCTCATCCTCACCACGAAGACGCAGTTTCGCTCAGATCGGAGAACCTGGAGGAAAAGCGCAATGCCCGACTACAAGGTTCGGTTCTGTAAGGAAGTCGATGACGCCACTGGTCATGGCTACCAAACTTGCCAGGACGATGTGATCGTCAGAGCCGTGCCAGACGAGGGTACAGCCATCGAAGCGGCCAAGTCGGAATTCGAGCGAAGGCGGCGGATCGGAAGTTGGCTGCTCCATGCAAGTTCGATCAAGTGCGAGAAGATTCGCGGTTCCGGCACCGACAAGGATTAGTCCAAGCTACGCAGTTGCGGACCAGAGCTACAAGGTCCGCCGCTCGGCTGCCCTCGCCGAGCGGCAGCCGCTCATGCCCTCGGCCATGCAGCGCAGGAGGAGAACGGCGCCCATTCCGTCACTTCGCCCAAGCGGAATTCCTCGCCCCGAGATAGGATGCAATCACATGATCGTCGTGCATCATCTCCGTGGGGCTGCCGGTGAAGACTGCCCTTCCGTCTTCGATCAAACAGGCCCGATCGATGATCGAAACCGCTTCTCGAACATTTTGATCGGTCAGCAATACGCCGATGCCGCGTTTTTTGAAGTCGAGGATCATCCGGCTTATGCCGGCGATTGCCAGCGGATCGATGCCGGCGAAGGGTTCGTCGAGGAGGACGAAGGTCGGTTCGAGGGCGAGCGCCCGGGCGACTTCACATCGCCGCCTTTCGCCGCCGGAGAGAGAGGCCGGGCGGGCATCCCGCAGAGCCGCGATCCCAAGGTCGAGCAAAAGCCGATCGAGTTTCTCTCGACGACGGGCACGGTCGGGTTCCACGATTTCCAGCATGGCAAGAATGTTCTGACCAACAGTAAGGCCGCGAAAGATCGAGGGTTGCTCGGGAAGATAGCCCAGCCCGAGCATGGCGCGGCGGCAAAAGGGGAGCCGGGAGATATCCTGCCCGTCCAAGACCACGCGTCCGGCGTCGCATTTCAGAAGGCCGAGAATGCAGTAGATGCTCACCGATTTGCCTGCTCCGTCGCGACCGAAAAGTCCCAGAACTTCGCCACGCGCAACCGAAAGCGACAGGCCCTGGAGGATGGGCCGCGAGCCGAAACGCTTGTGAATTTCGATAACTTGTAATCGGGTGTCGCTGGCATTGCTGTCGAGATTTGCCCTTTCGGCGCCCATATCCACGGGAGGAAATTGCGAGAGCCTACTCCACTTGAGCATAGGGTGGCTTCACGCTGCTTGAGCCATGCGGCCCCGCCAGGCTCAGGATCGCCACAGTGAATCCCGCGGCGATTTCGTGTCGTCTCCGTGACCGTGCAGGCGCGGCGATTTCCTCGAGGGCCGCAACACTGGCTCGGAAATCCCATTTGTCTGCAGAAGCCGCGTGTATTCCCCTTGCCTTCGGCAGGCGCTCTTGCTGGGCAGAGCGGCGCTGCTCAACCGCCATTCGGCTTGGTTCCATGGGCTTCAACATGACGGTCTCGCAAAGCTGCACCCCCTCCGGTACGGGAGGATGCAGTCAATCTGCGTCCTGAGGCGGCATCATTCCTATCCGGAATTGAACGTAGGAGCGCAGGTCTCCCGTTCGCCTGCAGGTTTGCAGTCGCGATGGACGAAGTCTGCTGGATCCGCGACGGTCGCACAGCTCACGCGTCTCCGAGAACGCCCCGGGGCGCGCGGACGCTGGTGCAACTTCGGGGCTCTGTCGGAGCACACCAGCTGGCAGGGAGTAGCGCGGCAGCGTGATCCAAGCCTGAGCACTCGCGTCGGGCTTGCAACCGAACCGCCACCCTGCGCAAGACTGGCATGCGAAGTGCGGGACAGACCCGTATGCCGGCGTAGGTTGGGGGCCAGGCGAGCCTTGCGCTCGAGGTCTGGAGTGGAGCGCCATCGGCGGCTAGCAAAGCGTCAGCAAAGGGATTTTTCGAGCGGTGGCGAGACGGCGTCAGGCAGTCACGATCAAGCATGTTGCAGCAGATGCGGGCGTGTCGCTGCAGACTGTCAGCCGCGTCATCAATCACGCACCCGACGTGCGCCCCGCGATGCGGGAGAAGGTGCAGGCGAGCATCGACAGGCTCGGCTATGTTCCCTCGATCGCCGCACAGCGCATGAGCGGGTCGCGGTCCTACCTCATTCTGGCGATCAACGACCGCGAACGGACGATCGCCGACTGGCGGGGCCGCGAAGGCCGCGACTGGGTCGACCAGATGCTTCTCGGCGGCATGCTCACCTGTGCCGCGCACGGCTATCGCATGTTGATCGAACTGATCGACACGCACAGCGATCAGGTGGAACGCGAACTCGGTGCGGCGATTGCGGCGCTGCAGCCGGACGGCGTGATACTGACCCCGCCGCACTCGGAAAACCGGCTGATTACCGGCTTTCTGGCGGAAAGGCGCATTCCCTTTGCCCGCATCGGTTCGCGGGAGGCGGGGCCCGGTTTCGCCCTGACCATGGGAGACAGCCGCAGCGCAAGGGCTGCGACCGAACATCTGATCGCGCTGGGGCATGAACGGATCGGCTTCGTCGCCGGACCGCAGGAATTCGGCCTCTCGGCGAGGCGCTCCGATGGTTGGAGGGCGGCCATGCACGAGGCCGGCCTCGCGCACGAAGGCTTGTGCGAGCGCGGCGATTTCGGGTTCGAGAGTGGCAGGAAGGCCGCTCGAACACTCCTTTCCAGGCGGGAGCGACCGACCGCGCTGATTTGCAGCAGCGACCGGATGACCCTGGCAGCGCTCGAAGTTGCCCGGGGGATGGGTCTGCACATTCCGGGTGATCTCTCCCTGATCAGTTTCGACAATTCGCCGATCGTGCGTTTCACCGATCCGCCCCTTACCTCGGTCGACCAGCCGATCGCGGACATCGTCTCGCGCGCGGTGGAGCTCGTCATCGCTGCAAAGCGCGGAGATGCGCCGCCCGGGGAAGTGATCGTGGTTGAAGGGACCCTGGTGCCGCGCGCTTCGACCGGACCGGCACCATCAGCGGTCAAACCGGAACCGCCACGGCGCTGACGATTAGAACCGCTCTCCAGCGGACGACCCTGAGGAGTGTCGAATTATCTAGACTGTTCTGGTGGCGCGATTCGCTGTCTTCTGCATTGCAAATGTCCGCCAAACGGCGAAAAGGCAGATCGCTGTCTGTCCGAGGTTCTAAACCATGCGCAAATTCACGATTGTCGCCGTCCTCCTTGCCTCGCTTTCCGTGTCGGGATGCAATACCGTGCGGGGATTTGGCGAAGACCTGAAATCGGTCGCGGATGCAGGCGACGAACTCACCTGAAGCTGATTTAGAAGCCCCACCGCAGACCGCCCCAGAGGGTCGACGGGGTGCCCAGATCGATCGATCCGGCCTGATTGCGGGTGACGATGGTTTCGCCGGTGAGATTTTCGCCTCGCATGACAAAAGCGATAGCCTCGGTCAAAGGGACCTGCACGAAGGCGTCGAGCGTCGTCGCGGCGGGAAGGATGTCGGTTTCCAAATCGTCCTCGAATTGCGCCCCGACGTGGCGCAGTGTCGCCGCGACCAGCCAGTCATGGGCAGGACGGTAGCTCAAGGTGGCGCTCGCAACCCATCGCGGGGTCTGCGATGGGCGGTTCCCGTCGAGCGCGACGGCAACCCCGCTGCCTTGTGCTTCGGCGTCGGTCCAGGCGAGCGATCCGTCGAAAGCCAGACGGTCGAGGGTCACGCCTGCGCTTGCTTCGATGCCGCGCGCCCTGATCGCATCGATATTGCGCCGCTGACGCAAGTCGGGTCCGATGGTGACATTGGCGATGGCGTCCTCGACGCGATTGTCGAATGCCGTGAAAGAGAGCGCGAGCGCGGGAGAGGGTTTGAAGTCGAGACCCACTTCGACGCCCTTCAACCGCTCGTTGGCCAATTCGGAATTCGCCTTGGTGACGACGGGGAAAACGACAAAGGGCCGGTACAATTCGTTCAGAGTGGGCAGGCGCAGGCTCGTGTAGGCAGCCGCGCGCAGCCGCAGGCCCCCACCCGCCCGGAACAGGATACCGCCGCGAAACGAGGGCTCCCACCCCGACCGGTCGAGGAAACGGGCATCCTCCACCATGGCCCCGGTGGCGTTGCGCTCGGAGAAGAAGCCATCGGCGATGGAGAAACGGTCGACCCGGGCGCCAGCGGTCAGCGTCAGCAGCCCCAAGGTGAGGTCGTTTTCGGCAAAGAAGCCTAGGTCACTGTTGGTGCCGCCCGCATTTCGCCTCGCCGTGACCGCGCCGCTGAAGGCGCTGATCGCGGTTTCGAAGAGTTCGCCTTGGGACCGCCGGAAATCGCTTCCGAGACGGAGCACCATGTTCGCACCGAGCGGCGGGCGAACCTCGACCTTCCCCCCAAGACCCGTGGCCGGCGTGTTGCGCTGATCGAGGACTGGCACGAAGCGGGTCGAGCTGATTACCCGATTGGTGAAGTTGCGCGCCTGGACGTAGCCGAGCACATCGAACTGCCAATCGCCCCGCCCGATCAGGCGCAGGCTCGCGTCCTGCCCCTCCGTGCTGCTGTCCGCACCCTGAAAGCGGAGCACGCGGTCGTCGCGGTACACGAGACCACGCGCCTGCAGCTCGATCGCCTCGCCCAGCGGGGCGACACCGCGCAATTGAATGGAATAGGCGTCGAAAGCGGCGCGTGCGCTCTCCGGAACCCGGTCCTCTAGAGGCGTGGTGAAGAAGCCCTCGTCTCTGTCCCATCGGGCGGAAGCGACGCCGAAGCCCGCGCCCAGGTCGCCGGCCAGCGTGGCGCTGGTTTCGGTCCCGGCGCGCTCGTTCACCAGCGCCTGGCCGCTGAACGTCCCGAGCGCCTCGGCGTCGGCGCTGACCAGTTCGATCGTCCCGGCGAGCGCTCCGGCCCCGAACGGCCCCGCGCCGCCTCCCCGCGTGACCTGCGCGTATGCGAGACGCTCGGGTACGATCGCGCTGAAGGGTATGTATCCGAAGAAGGGGTCGCTCATCGGCACACCGTCGAGCAGAACCAACGCGCGGCTGGTTGCGTTTCCGCCGAGCGCCCGTAGCGTGGCTCCCTGCGCGGAGGGATTGGCCGAGCGGCTGTCCGAGCGGCGGAACTGCTGGAACCCTGCGACCGAGGCCAGTGCATCCTCGATCCTTCCAGATGCCACCGTCAGGAGTTGGTCGCGCCCAATTCGCTGCGTGTCGTAAGCTGGAGTTGCCGGCGTTTCTTCCAGCCCCTCGCCAGTCACCACGATCACGGCGGGGCTTTCCCCCTGTGCAGAAGCGGCTCCGGCAGTAGCGAGGGCGAGCATCGTGCCGGCGAGCGATAAACGAGATCCGAACATGGCCGCGCCCTACCTGCTCGGAGGAAGGAATGCGAGTGCGAGCCACCGCTTTGCACGCGGGCCGCGATTGCCTAGAGATGGATCGCGGATAAGGAGAGGACGAGGATGGCGCAGTCGGAAACCGGGCGGTCGGAATGGGTGAAGCGGCCGGAGGCGGCCAAGCTCCAGACGCAATGCGATGCGGAACAATACGAAGCGCTGTACACCCGCAGCCTCGAAGACAGCGAGGGATTTTGGGCGGAGCAGGCTTCGCGCCTCGAGTGGTTCGACAATCCTTCGAAAATCGCTGGATGGTCGTTCGAACCGGTGGCGATAAAATGGTTCGAGGACGGCACGCTCAACATCTGCCACAACGCCGTCGACCGCCATGTCGCTGCGGGTCATGGCGAGCGCATCGCCCTGATCTTCGAGCCCGACGACCCCGCCGGCGAAGTCCGCCGCATCACCTATGCCGAATTGCGCGCCGAGGTGATCCGGATGGCCAACAGCCTGAAGAAGATGGGGGTCCGCAAGGGAGATCGGGTGACGATCTACATGCCCATGGTTCCCGAGGGCGCCTATGCCATGCTCGCCTGCGCGCGGATCGGCGCCATCCATTCGGTGATCTTCGGCGGCTTCAGTCCCGAGGCGATCGCAGGCAGGATCGAGGACTGCGGAAGCGACTGGATCGTCACGGCCGACGAAGGCTTGCGCGGAGGAAAGCGGATCCCGCTCAAGGCCAATGTCGATGCCGCGCTCGAAAAGGTCTCGGCGAAGGCGGTGCTGGTGCTTCGCCATACCGGCGGCGAAGTCGCCATGCGCGAAGGCCGCGACCACTGGTATCACGAGTTTTCGCAAGGTGTTCCAGCCGATTGCCCCTGCGAACCCATGGCAGCCGAAGATCCGCTGTTCATCCTCTACACCAGCGGGTCGACCGGCAAACCGAAGGGCGTCGTCCACACGACCGGCGGTTACGCGGTTTGGACCGAGACCACCTTTCGCTATGTTTTCGACTATCGTCCTGGCGAGGTCTACTGGTGCACGGCGGACATCGGCTGGGTCACAGGGCATAGCTATATCGTCTACGGGCCGCTGCAGAACGGAGCGACCGCGTTGATGTTCGAGGGCGTCCCCAACTGGCCCGATCACGACCGCTTCTGGGCGGTGTGCGAAAAGCATGACGTCAATATCTTCTACACCGCACCCACAGCGATCCGGGCACTGATGCGCGAGGGCGAAAGTCACGTCGCGAAGCACGATCTTTCCAGTCTCCGGCTCCTCGGCAGCGTGGGCGAGCCGATCAATCCCGAGGCCTGGCGCTGGTATCACGAGACCGTCGGCAACGGAAAACTGCCGATCGTCGATACCTGGTGGCAGACCGAGACCGGAGGCGTGATGATCACCACCCTGCCCGGCGCGCACGACATGAAGCCCGGCAGCGCGGGCAAGCCCTTCTTCGGCGTCTGTCCGCAACTGGTCGATGGCGAGGGGCAGATCCTCGAGGGGGCGGCCGAAGGCAATCTGTGCATCACCCGCAGCTGGCCCGGCCAGGCCCGCACCGTCTATGGCGACCATGAGCGGTTCGTGCAGACCTATTTCGGCACCTATCCCGGCAAGTATTTCACCGGCGACGGCTGCCGCCGCGACGCGGATGGCTATTACTGGATCACCGGCAGGGTCGACGACGTGATCAATGTCAGCGGCCATCGCATGGGCACCGCCGAAGTCGAGAGCGCCCTGGTTCTCCACGCCAAGGTCGCCGAGGCTGCGGTTGTCGGATTCCCGCACGACATCAAGGGTCAGGGGATCTATTGCTATGTGACGCTCAATGCGGGTGAGGAGCATGGCGAGACGCTGGCTGCCGAATTGCGCGCCTTCGTCCGGCGCGAGATCGGCCCGATCGCCACGCCCGACCATCTCCATTTCACCCCCTCGCTGCCCAAGACCCGGAGCGGAAAGATCATGCGCCGGATCCTGCGCAAGATCGCCGAGAACGATTTCGCCGCGCTGGGAGACACATCGACGCTTGCCGATCCGGGGGTCGTGGACAGCCTTATCGAAGGCCGGCGCAACCGGTAGCCGGTTCGCTTTGCCCGATCGCCCAGGAGTACCCCCATGTCCGTCCCCCGCGTTCTTTTCGTATGCCTCGGCAATATCTGTCGCTCGCCTCTCGCAGAGGCCGCCTTTCGCGACGCGGCGGAGAAGGCGGGGCTGGAGGTCGAGGTGGAGAGCGCGGGAACGGCCGACTATCACGTGGGCGAGCCACCCGATCCGCGCGCCATTGCAGAGGCAGAGCGGCGGGGAGTGGACATCCGCGGTTATCGGGGGCGGCAATTGTCCCGGGAGGACTTTCACACCTTCGATTTCATCATCGGTATGGATCGGTCAAACATGACCAACTTAGCCCATGTGAACGATGGAGAGGGAAAGGCCCGGGTCGCCATGCTGCTCGACATCGTGCCCGGCCAGGAGGGGCGCGAGGTGGCGGACCCGTGGTTCGGCGAGGAGGACGGCTTCGCGGCGACCTGGCTGGAGGTCGAGGCCGGCGCCCGAGCGCTGGTCGCGATCCTCGTCGATGAGCGGTCCTGAAGCCGCGATAGCCCGCATCTGCGGATCGCCGGTCGTCTCGCTCCGGCGCTTCGCGGGCGGCGACATCTCGGGGGCCAGCGCGGCGACCCTCGCCGACGGACGCCGCGTCGTCGCCAAGCAGGGGCCGGTGGTCGAGGTCGAGCGCCGCATGCTCGACGCCATGCGCCGCTCCGCCGCCCCCGCGCCCGCCGTGATCGGAGCCGAGGGCGCGGTGCTCGTCATCGAGCACCTGCCCGACGACGGCTCGCTCTCCGGCGATGCCTGGCTTTCGCTCGGCGAGGCGCTTGCGGCGCTGCACCGCGAAACCGGCCCTTCCTACGGCTGGGACGAGGACTACGCCCTGCGCCATGTCGCGGTCGAGAACGCCCGCAGCGAGGACTGGCCGTCGTTCTGGGCCGAGCGGCGCCTGCTGTGCCACGTTTCGCATATCCCCCGCGACCTCGCCTTCCGGATCGAGAGGCTGGCGACCAAGCTGCCTGACCTGCTTCCGGCGAGGCCCTCTCCGGCGCTGCTTCACGGCGACCTGTGGGGCGGCAATATCCTCGTTTCAGCCAGCCGAATCAGCGGTTTGATCGACCCTTGCGCCTTTCACGGCCATGGCGAGGTCGATGTCGCCACGCTGACCGCTTTCGACCGCCCGCCCGATCGCTTCCACGCGACGCTTGGCCTCGAGCCCGGCTGGCGCGCGAGGCTGCCGGCCTATCGCCTGTGGATGTGGCTCGTCCATCTGCGGCTGTTCGGTGAGGGCTATCGCGGCGCGGTGGAGCGCGATCTCGACGCGCTCGGCTTCTAGCCGCCGCGCAGCGTCTTCACCCCATAGTCGCGCTCGAACAGATACAGCAAAATGCGCGCCGCCTCGCCGCGCTCGCCCGTAAGCCCACCGCCACCCGGTTCCCCCGTGCCCTCGACCAGCAGCCTGGCGTCGGCATGCGCCCGCGGTAGCAACTCGGTGATCTGCTCGAGGCTGGCGATGGTGAACGGCGTATCGCCCGATTGCCGCGTGCCAAGCAGTTCGCCCCCTCCGCGCAGCCGCAGATCTTCCTCGGCGAGGCGAAAGCCGTCCTGCGTTTCGCGCATCAGGGCGAGGCGGTCGCGCGCGGTTTCCGACAGCGTCTCGCCGCGCAGCAGGACGCAGACCGACTTCTCGCTTCCGCGTCCCACGCGCCCGCGCAACTGGTGCAATTGCGCGAGGCCGAAGCGTTCGGCCTGCTCGATCACCATCAGCGTCGCATTGGGAACATCGACCCCGACCTCGATCACCGTGGTCGCGACCAGCAGCTTGGCGTCGCCGCTGGCGAAGCGCTCCATCGCCGCATCCTTCGCTTCGGGCGCCAGCTGGCCGTGGACCATGACCACAGCCGAACCGAAGCGCTGTTCGAGCGCGGCGAACCGGGCTTCGGCGGCGGCGATGTCCTCGGGACCGTCGCTCTCGCGGACCATCGGGCAGACCCAATAGGCCTGTCGCCCCTCCGCGATCTGCGCCGCAAGCCGATCGACGAGCGCGCCGAGCTTGTCCTGCCCCATCACCACGGTCTCGATCGCCTGCCGCCCGGGCGGGAGTTCGTCGAGCTTGCTGACGTCGAGCTCGCCATATTGCGCAAGGGTCAATGTGCGTGGGATCGGCGTGGCGGTCATGGCGAGAACGTGCGGCGCGCGCCGTCCCTTGCTCGCCAGCATCAGCCGCTGGCCGACCCCGAAGCGGTGCTGCTCGTCGATCACTACCATGGCGAGATTGCGATAGGCGACCTTGTCCTGAAAGATCGCATGCGTTCCGACGACGAGGTCGATCGAACCGTCGAGCAGGCCCATCAACGTCGCCTCGCGCGCGCGACCCTTGTCGCGCCCGGTCAGCAGAGCGACGCGGGCCCCGGTCGGCTCCGCCAGGCGCCGCAGGCTTTCGTAATGCTGCCGCGCCAGGATTTCGGTCGGGGCGAGCAGCGCCGCCTGCGCCCCCGCCTCGACCGCGATCAGCATCGCCTCGAGCGCGACCACGGTCTTGCCCGCGCCGACGTCGCCCTGCAGCAGCCGCAGCATGGGTGCTTCCTGCGCCATGTCGCCCTCGATCTCGGCGATCGAGCGCTGCTGCGCACCCGTCAGCGGAAAGGGCAGCGCGAGCCGCGTGCGATAGCTGCCGTCGCCACGCAGCGGCTGGCCCTTGCGCTTGCGGTTGTCGGCACGGACCAGCATCAGCGCAAGGCTGTTGGCGAGCAGTTCGTCATAGGCGAGCCGGTCGCGCGCCGCTCCGTCTTCGCGCTTGTGCGCCCGTGCCAGCGCCTCGCGCCACGCCGGCCAACCCGCCTTTTCGCGCTGCGAGGTCTCGATCCATTCGGGCAGTTCGGGGGTCCGCGCGAGCGCCTGTTCGACGAGCCCCGCCAGTTTCGGCTGCGTGAGACCCTCGGACAGGCGATAGACCGGCTCGCACAGCCGCTGCAGCGTGTCTCCACCCTCCTCCACCACATGGTCGGGGTGGACGATCTGGAGCATGTCGCCGAAGCGCTCGAGCTTGCCCGCCACCCAGCGCGTCTCGCCTGCGGGCAATTGCTTCTTCGCCGTGTAGGAGGCCCGTCCGAAATAGGTCAGCGCGACCACATTGCCGACGGCATCCTGAGCCAGCACGCGATAGGGTGCCCGCGGCGAGCGGCCCGCCCGGTGTTCGGTTACGGTGAGGCGCAGGACGATCTGCTCCCCCTCCCCTGCCTCGTCCACGGTTTCCACCGCGCGGCGGGTCACGAAACGCTCGGGCAGATGATAGGCGAGATCGCGCACCCGCGTCAGCCCGAGCCGATCGAGCGGCTTCTTCAGCTTGGGACCGACGCCGTCGAGCGTCTCGGTCTCGGCGAACAGCGGGTTTAGAACGTCGGGGCGCATGCCTTGCTCTAGCCCGTAACCTCATCCCGGCGAAAGCTGGGATCGGTCTCAGCCGGCACGGCGCTTGTGGAAAGAGATCCCTGCTGTCGCCGGGATGACCGGATTTTTCGACGGAGATCCGAGCCCCTCCTCATGGTGAGGACATGCTTGCGCCGGGGTGACGGGCAATCTAGTCGGGCCCTATGCCCGAGTTCCTCACCTTCGAAGGCCGCAAGCAGCGCGCCCGCTTTCGCGCCTGGCACCGCGGCACGCGCGAAGCCGATTACATGATCGGCGGCTTCTACGACCGCTATCAAGCAGACTGGGGCGAAGAGGAACTCGGCTGGTTCGAAGCGCTGCTCGAGGAAGACGACGTCGACATCATGGCATGGGCGCTCAGGACCCTGCCCACCCCGCTGCGCTTCGAAGGCGCGCTGATCGAAAAGATGCAGCTGCTGGATTACGTCGACATCCCCCGTTGACGGGAACGGCGGGAGCGCTATCGCGCTGTCCCTTCGATGCCCGATTTCTCCCGCATACTCAAAGCCGACAAACCGCTGACACTGGCGCAGGTCGCGCGTGGCGCCCAGCCGCTGATCATGGCCGATCTCGCCCGCGCCAGCACCGGGCGGGCGGTCTTCATCGCCCCCGACGATGCGGCGATGCGCGGGATCGTCGATGCGGCCGGCTTTTTCGCCCCCGAAATCGAAGTGATCGAATTCCCCGCATGGGATTCTCTGCCTTACGACCGCGCCAGTCCGGCGCTCTCGATCAGCGCCCGCAGGCTTTCGGCGCTTCACCGGCTCCAGGCGGGCAAGGCAGGGGCGCAACTGGTGGTGACCACCGCCAATGCCGTGCTCCAGCGCGTGCTGACGCCATTCCGGATCCGCGAGAGCGTGCGCGAGTTCCGGGTCGGTAGCGAGATCGGGCGCGACAGCCTCGCCGCGCTGCTCCAGCGGCAGGGCTACAGCCGCACCGATACGGTGATCGACAAGGGCGAATTCGCGATCCGCGGCTCGATCGTCGACGTCTTCCCCAGCGGCATGGAAGAGGCGCTCCGGCTCGACTTCTTCGGCGACGAACTCGAGAGCCTGCGGACCTTCGACCCGAACACGCAGATGAGCACGGGCAGGCTCCAGTCGCATCTGCTGCTCCCCGCGAGCGAGGCGTTGCTCGACGAGGCCAGCATCAAGCGCTTCCGCACCCGCTACCGCGAGCTGTTCGGTGCCAATGCCACGCAGGATCCGCTCTATGAAGCGGTCAGCGAAGGCCGGCGCCTGGCAGGCATGGAACATTGGCTGCCGCTGTTCGAGGAGAAGCTGGCGACGCTGTTCGACCATCTCGGCAAGGACGATCTGGTAGTGATCGATACGGCCTCGCTGGCGGCAGCGGAGGAACGGCTCAAGGACATCGCCGACTATTTCGAACAGCGCAGGGCCGCCGGCGGCCAGGCCAAGGGCAGCTATCGGCCGCTGGTCCCGGCTTCGCTCTACCTCGGCGACGAGGAGCTGAAGGCCGCCCTTGCCGCGGCGCCGGCGCATCGCGCGACGCCCTTCGACGAGCCCGAAAGCGCCACCGTGATCGACTTCGGCTTTCGCTCGGGCCGCGACTTCGCGCCCGAACGCGCGCGCGGCGACAATGTCTATCCCGTGCTGGCCGACCATCTCAAGGCGCTGGGCAAGGCGGGCAAGCGTCCGCTGCTGGCCGCCTATTCCGCCGGCAGCCGGTCGCGCATGGTCTCTATCCTCGGCGAAGCGGGCGCGGCGGTGCAACTGGCCGACAGCTGGCAGGAGGCGCTCGGCCAGTCCGCCAAGGGCAAGCCCGTGGCCATGGTGCTGCCGCTCGAGGCAAGCTTTGCCAACGAGCAGATGGAACTGCTCACCGAGCAGGACATCCTCGGCGACCGGCTGGTGCGGCGCAAGAAGCGGCGCAAGGACGCCGATGCCTTTCTGGCCGAACTGCAGGCGCTCAGCGTGGGCGATCTCATCGTCCATACCGAGCACGGGATCGGCAAATATCTCGGCCTCGAGCCCATCCCCGTCGGCAAGTCGAAGCACGATTGCGTCCAGCTCGAATATCGCGGCGGCGACAAGCTGTTCATCCCGGTCGAGAATATCGACGTGCTCAGCCGCTATGGTTCTTCGGAGGAAGCGGTGCAGCTCGACCGGCTCGGCGGCGAGGCGTGGCAGAAGCGTCGCGCGCGGCTGAAGGAGCGGATCACCGAGATCGCCGGCGAGCTGATGAAGGTCGCGGCCGAACGCGCGCTGAAGAAGGCGCCGGTGCTGGAAGTGGAAGACGGCCCCTACAACCAGTTCCTCGACCGCTTCCCGTGGGAGGAAACCGAGGACCAGGATCGCGCCATCGGCGATGTCCTGGCAGATCTGGAAAGCGGAAAGCCGATGGACCGGCTGGTCTGCGGCGACGTCGGCTTCGGCAAGACCGAGGTGGCGTTACGCGCAGCCTTCGTCGCCGCGCTGAACGGCCAGCAGGTCGCGGTGGTCGCTCCCACCACGCTTCTGGCCCGACAGCATTACGAGAATTTCGCGGCGCGCTTCGCCGGCTTCCCGCTCGAGATCGGGCGGCTCTCGCGGCTGGTCCCTGCCCGGGAGATGAAGGACACGCGCGAAGGCTTGAAGAAGGGGGCCGTGGACATCGTCATCGGCACGCATGCGATCCTGTCGAAACAGACCGAGTTCAAGAATCTCGGGCTGGTGATCGTCGACGAGGAGCAGCGTTTCGGCGTCACGCACAAGGAAAAGCTCAAGCAGCTGCGTGCCGACGTCCACATGCTCACGCTCACCGCGACACCGATTCCGCGGACGCTGCAGATGGCGATGACCGGCCTGCGCGAGCTGTCGACCATCCAGACGCCGCCGGTCGATCGGCTGGCAGTGCGCACCTATGTGACCGAATGGGACGACATGGTGATGCGCGAGGCGCTGCTGCGCGAGCACCATCGCGGCGGGCAGAGTTTCATCGTCGTGCCGCGTATCTCGGACATGGAGGGCATTGCCGACTGGCTCCATGAAAACGTGCCCGAAGTGAAGTTCGTCTCGGCGCATGGTCAGATGTCGGCGGGCGAGATCGAGGAGCGGATGAGCGCCTTTTACGAGCGCAAATACGACGTCCTGCTGGCCACCACCATCGTCGAAAGCGGGCTCGACCTGCCGAGCGCGAACACCATCATCATCCACCGGGCCGACATCTTCGGCCTGGCGCAGCTCTACCAGCTGCGCGGCCGGGTCGGCCGGGCCAAACTGCGCGCCTATGCCTATCTCACCTATGAAAAGGACACGCAGCTGTCCGAGGTGGCGGAAAAGCGGCTCAAGGTGCTCGGCGATCTCGACAGCCTCGGCGCCGGCTTCCAGCTGGCAAGCCACGATCTCGACATCCGCGGCGCGGGCAATCTGCTGGGCGACGAACAGTCGGGGCATATCCGCGAGGTCGGCTTCGAGCTCTACCAGTCGATGCTCGAGGATGCGATCCTCGCCGCCAAGGCCGGCGAAATGGGGCTCGAGGCGAGACGCGAGACGGTCAGCCCGCAGATCACCGTCGACGCGCCGATCATGATCCCCGAGGACTATGTGCCCGACCTCGCCGTGCGGATGGCGCTCTATCGCCGCCTCAACGATGCGCGGGACAAGGCCGAGATCGAGGCGCTGGCGGCGGAGATGATCGACCGCTTCGGCGAGCTCCCTCCCGCGACCGCAAATCTGGTCCGGCTGATCGAGATCAAGCATCAGGCGATCCAGGCGAACATCGCCAAGATCGATGTCGGGGCGCAGGGGACGCTGGTGACCTTCCACCAGGACGATTTCCCCGACCCCGCCGGACTGCTCGCCTATGTCGATCGGCTGCAGGGGACCGCCAAGCTTCGGCCCGACATGAAGCTCGTGATCAGCCGTGCGTGGAATTCGCCCGAGAGCCGGTTGAACGGCCTATTCCAGCTTACCAAGGGTCTGTCGGGCGTGGCGCGGAAATCGCGCAAGCGCGAGAAGGCGGCGGCCTAGCCCCCCACCGCGGCAAGAAAATCCTCCGCATCCATCGGCTTGGCGCGGAGGAACCCCTGGTAGTATTCGCAGCCCTCGTCGCGAACGAGAATGCGCTGCGCCTCGCTCTCGACGCCCTCGACCAGAACCTTGAGGTCGAGCGCCTGGGCCATCGCGACGATGGCGCGGAAAACCGCCAGATCGCGCTCGTCCTCCAAGACCCCGTCGATCATCGACCGGTCGAGCTTGATGCAGTCGAGCGGCAGGACCTTGAGGTAGCGGAAATTGCAGAAGCCCGCGCCGAAGTCGTCGAGCGCGAGACGAATGCCGAACAGCTTGAGCTGGTCGAGCACCCGACTCACCCGGTCGAGATCGGCAAGCAGCACCTGTTCGATGATCTCGAGAGTGACGCGTTCGAGGGGGAAGCCGATCCGCTCCGCCATGCGCGCGAAATCGATGGCGAAATTCTCTGCCGCGAGATCGGCCGGGGTAATGTTGAGCGAGAGCCGCAGATGGTCGGGCCAGTGCATCGCGCGTTCCAGGGCGCGCTGCGCGATGTGGCGCGACAGATGCGCCACATGGTCGGCGCGCTCGGCGATCTGGAACAGGGCTCCGGCGCCGATCCGGCCGATCACCGGGTGATGCCAGCGCGCCAGCGCCTCGGCCCCGACCACGCGGTCGTCGTCTAGCGCATATTGCGGCTGGAACAGGATCTCGATCTCGTCGCGATCGATCGCCGCGAGCAGATCGGCTTCGAGCTGCTGGTTCGACCGTCCCGAACGCGCGACTTCGCCGGTCGACCAGTCGATCCTCCGGGGATTGCTGTCGCGCATCCGTGCGGCGACTTCGGAGAGCCGGTCGAGAATACGGTCGGGATCGTCGCTTTCGGTCACGCGCATCAGCGCGAGCCGCGGCCACAAGCGGAGGCTCGCGCCACCCTCGGGGTTCACGATCGGCATGGCAATCGCATCGGCGAGCGCCTCGGCGAGCCACTGCCACCGCTCGCGGCTGCATTCCTGCCGCGCAGCAAGCAGAAAGCTGCCTCCGGTCAGGCGGGCCGCGAGCCATGCGCTGCTGCTCTCCAGCTCGTCGGCAGCGAAATGCTTGATCCGATGGGCCACCTCGACCAGCGCCCCATCGCCTGCCGTTTCCCCGAATGCGACATTGACCGTGTCGATCCGGCCGAGCGAGACGAGCATGGCGTGCATCGGGCAGGCGATCGTGTCGCGCGGCCAGTCGCGCTGCCACTGCGCAATGGTGGCGCGCGCCTGCGCCTGGTCGGCCAGGCCGGTCAAGCTGTCGCGCAACTCGTCTTTCATCTCGTGGGGCAGGCTCGCCATGGTGCAGTCCTTATCGCCCCCTTCCCCCGGCTTTGCCAGTTTTTCCGCCGTGTTGCCAAATGGGACGCGGCTTCATAGGTATTCGCTCGCCCGACCGATGTCCGGGCGGGGCGGCAGAGGGGTGACCATGTCCGATTACAAGCGCCTGGCACTGCTCGTCTCCGACTCGATTCAGGCCCAGGAGGCGGCCAGGGCGAGCTTCGACGGAGTAGCCGAATGGGTCCCGCCGGAAGAGGCGGATGCGGTGGTCGTGCTCGGCGGCGACGGTTTCATGCTCCAGACGCTCCACGCCATGCTCGACCGGGGCAGGATCGTGCCCGCCTATGGGCTCAATCTCGGCACGGTCGGCTTTCTGATGAACCGCAATCGCAATCCCGACACGCTGATCGCGCGGATCGGCCGGGCCAAACCGCATCGCATCGCGCCGTTGCGCATGCGGGCGGTTACCCAGGACGGGGCCGAACACACCTTCTGCGCGATCAACGAGGTCAGCCTGTTGCGCGAGACCCGCCAGACTGCAAAGCTCGAAGTCACGGTCGACGGGCGCGTGCGCATCCCCGAACTGGTGTGCGACGGCGTGTTGCTGGCCACGCCGGCTGGCTCGACAGCCTACAACCTTTCGGCGCGGGGGCCGATCCTGCCGCTCGATTCGAACCTTCTCGCGCTCACTCCCATCAGCCCCTTCCGCCCGCGGCGGTGGCAGGGTGCGATCCTGCCAGACCGCAGCATCGTCGGCCTGCGCGTCCTCGAGCAGGCCAAGCGCCCGGTCTCGGTGGTTGCCGACCAGCGCGAATTGCGAGACGTTGCCCAGGTCGATCTCGAGATCGCGCGCGACAGCGAACTCACCCTCCTGTTCGACCCCGGACACGCGCTCGACGAACGGATCGTCGCCGAACAGTTCGTGTTCTAGCGAAAGGCACGGCAACGCGCGAAATTTTGCCAAATGGCGGCTTGCCAAACCGGAAAGCCACCCATATAGGCGCACCCCTGCCGTACCGGCTGCTCCCCGATAGCTCAGCGGTAGAGTAGGTGACTGTTAATCACTTGGTCGTTGGTTCGAATCCAACTCGGGGAGCCACAATCTTTACCTTAGCCTGTGTTCGGAAAGACTTTTCGGACGCAAGAGGGTGAGGTTAACCCGCGAAATCTCCGGCAGCGGCTGTAAGCGACAGTCATCGCGTCTCGTGATGGCGCTCGAGGGCGGCAACGCGGGTCGGCGCTGCGTGCTTGCGATGTTCCAGCACAAGCAAGATCATGGCCCATTGAAACGCCGAAGGCCCGGATTGGGACACCCGAATATTTTCGCGTGGCAAACGGCAAAGGCGGCTTATGCCTCACGTGGGGCGGCAGGTGCCAAGCGTTCGTTCTCCATGCGCCTGGAGCCACCCGGCGCGTATCGTGCCTTCGCGCAGGTGGGGTTGTAAGGACGCCTGTCGTTCCACCGGTTGGCCCGACCAACGAGCAGGCCGACAGACATGTTCGGCACCAGGCCGAGGGACATCAGTTCAGAGCCATGATCTGTGCGAATTGCGAGCCTGGCCGGACGGCTACGAAGTTGATGCCGACTGATTGTCGTGGCGGTTTGCTGGCATCGTAGCGGAAGACTTCGGAGGGCTTCGTCACGCGCTCGAAGCGGCCATTCCGTCGGAAATAGATGTCGAACCCGGTCATTTGCCGAATACGATGGAAGCTTTCGCCGAAGCTTGCATTGTTGCTGTCCTCGAAAATGATCGAATCGACCCTTTCCAGGATCTCCCGGGCACCCTCGACTGCTTCACATTCGACGCCTTCCACATCCAGTTTCAGCAGGATCCGGCGTTTCCCGCAATTGTTCCCGGATCGGCTACCAAGATAGAGCGCATGAAGCTGCGCAACCGTAATCGTCGAAACTACCTCCCTCGAACTTGCAGCGGATCTGGTGTCGAGCAGCGAACGACCTGCATGCCGGCTGCCGTAGAAGTTAAGGACCTCGTCGGACAGATCGCTCCCATATGGGTTGCAACGAGATGGTTTCTCTGCCGGGCATTGTGCTCCAGCCTCTCGAAAAACTCGCGCGAGGCTTCCACCGCAACAACCGTTTTCGATCCAAAGGAGGGCGACGACACGCGAACGCTCCAGTAGCCGAAATTCGCGCCGAGATCGAAAAAGTCATAATCGATCTGCGCAAACTGTCTCAAGGCCGCCTCAAGCTCGAACTCGTAGGCGTAATCGGTATTATAGAGGAGGGACCAGTAATAGTCACCGGATGGAACGGTAAAGCTAGTATCCTTGTCGAAAATGAACGTTGTGCTGCCCCTCCGCAGGAAAATACCGCCCAACACGCGATTGATCCGCGAAATTCCAAGATGCCCGAACGGTCGTGACAGGGTAAAGGCAAGGCGAATCAGAGAAATTCCGATCGCCTCGAGGAATGAGGCACCGTCGACGACGCCGGTGCAACGATCGACCAGTATCGTCATGCCGCCTCTCGTTCCGGCATCCAGGTTTGCAAGAAGCGTTCGACGGGATCGATCCAGTTGCGGTAGTCGAACGGAGCCGAGTCGCCGCAGAACATTTGCATTCGCGTGATATCCTGGCGTCGCCGACTGATCGCTCGGATGCTCTCCGCTGCCTGTTCCTTGTTCGAGGGATCGACGAGGAGGCAATTGAAGCCATCCTTTGCGAACGCGGAGATATTTTCCATGTAATTGGTGATAACCGGCGTTCCGCAGGTCACTGATTCGGCGAACTTGCTCGGAAATCCTGCAATGTTCGCCCGGGTGCTCTCCCTGAAGTAGATAGAGAAATCTGCCGACTTGGTTTCTTCGAAGACAACCGCTCGCGGAACTTGGCCGAAGAAATTCAGCCAGTCGAAGGCGATCTCTTCCGCACCGCACCTGAAAGCGTTCGCATATTGCTCCGCACTTACGCCGTAAATGTCGAGAGTGGCGACGGTCTCCCTAGAATTCACGATCGAAACGATCTCGACAATCGTGTCGAGTCTTTCCTTCATCTGCCGGGGGCGCGGGTTTTTCAGATTGGTATTGAAGGGGTTTCCGAAGAACACCAGACGCAGTGTGCCGTCGCGGCGCGGCTCGCCAACTCCCGTATCCCGGCGATCGATCAATGTGGGGAGCTCGACCAGCGGCCTGCCCCTCGGCCGGTAGAACTTGGTTAGATAGGGACTGGTAGTTATGATTCCGTCGGCGAGACGGTTCAGCAGCCTGACCCGCGTCGAGGTATCGACCTTGCGCCTTAGGCTGGCGGCTAAACCCCCGTCGGGACCATACCATTCGGTCGCGTCCGCTGCGAAGGCCACCCCGTTCCTGCGACACAGGAGCTGAATTTGGAACTGGGGAATGGCAAGATAATTGTAGCAGATCACCCCCGATGCCCCGAACGGGCCGCTCAGCATTCTCGCGATCGCGGCGGGGATCAGGCGACGGTATGCGGCCCAGAGCCCCCCCTCCCCGACATTTATGCTTAGGGATTGGAAGCCATCCACCGTGAAGCTCCCGCGACGCTCCACCCCTCGCGACCCGCGTTTGTGAATTCCTACGATTATGACGCGATAGCCGAGATCGCGAAAAATCTTGGCGTTTTGTCTGACCCGTTGAGTAGACGCGTTTCCCCCGGAAAGATCAAAGGCACCGAGATAGTAGATCGTCCCGTTGAACGGGTGCGTTCGACCGGACGCGGAACTCGGAATTCCGGTCTTTTTCGCCATCCATTTCGACCCCTTGCGACAGATCGATCTAGTTGATCAATCTTCGCCCTTTATGTTCAAAGCGGAATGATCGAAGCAAATGGATAAATCATGGATTTTTCTTGCCACGGCCAGTCGATGGTCCGAAATGGACCTTCGGCCGCGGGGAAGCCTGCGCCGTTCATCCGAACAGCAGACGCGCGCCGACCCAGGCGGTCAGGGCGGCCGTGCCGAGGCGGATCCAGCTTTGTGGAAGATAGCGCAATGCGAGCAGGCTGCCGATCTGCCCGCCCACGGCGACGGCCAGCAGCAGCGGCAAACCGCTGTCCAGCGCGACGGCGAGGCGCCCCGCTCCACCCTTGAGCAGCTGGCCGGCCAGCCCGAACAGCGAATTCACCAGGATGAACAGGCTCGCCGTGGCGGCAATGGCGCGCGCCGAATTCCACCGCGTGAGATGGAGCAGCGGCGCGAGGAAGATGCCCCCGCCGATCCCCACGAGACCGGCAAGGTAGCCCAATGGCGCGGCAAGGATCGGCATCAGCCGGGCCCATTGGCCGGGCGCGTCGCTATCCCCTTCCTTGACCGGGAAGACCAGCGAGATCGCCGTCAGCAGCAAGCTCGCGCCGAGCAGGGTGAGGAAGGTTTCCCGCCCGATGGGGGTGAGTCCGCCGAGAAAGGCTGCCGGCGCTGCAATCGCGGTGAGCAGGCCCGCGGCGCGCCATGGGGTCAGCCCAGCCCGTGCAAAGCGGATCGAACTGCCCGCCACCACGACGATATTGCAGGCGAGCGAGAGCAGCGGGAGGATGCGATAATCGACCTCTGCCAGCGCCAGCAGCGCGGTATAGGTGGAGCCGCCGCCGAAGCCGACGCTGGCATAGAGCACCGCAGTGACGAAGAAGCCGGCGACGAGGGCGAACATGCCCGACGCCTAGACCGGGCCGGCCGATTGGGCTAGCCCGTTGCCCGAGGAGCCGGGGCATGGACGCGAACGACATCGAGCTCGGACCGGATCTGCACCGCGCCAGCCCACAAGAAGCAACCACGATCGGCGACATCACCGCCGATGCCTTTCGCCACGATCCCTTCAACCTCTGGCTCTTCCGCAATTTTGCCGGGATCGAGGCCTTGTTCCATGCGCAGGCGCGGCGGATCTACGTTCCGCGCGGGTTCTCCTATCGCCTCGGCGACGAGGCCGCCTGCATGTGGATGCTGCCCGGTTCGCAGGCCGAAGCCGGTCTGGCCGATTATGCCGCCATCGGCTGGGCGACGCTGCTCCGCTGTGGCCCGGCCGCGGTTCGGCGGGCATTGAGAACCGGCCGCGCGATGGAGCGACACCACCCGCGCTATCCGCACGCCTATCTGTTCAGCATCGGCGTGCGCCGCGCAGCCCAGGGCAAGGGCCTCGGCCGCAGAGTGATCCGGCCCGTGCTCGAGGCGTGCGATCGCGCCGGGCTGCCCGCCTATCTGGAGAACTCCAACCCGGCCAACACGGGCTTCTATGCCTCCTGCGGATTCGTACCGCAGGGGAGCCCGATCCATCCCGAACCCGACAGTCCGCCGCTCGTCCCGATGCTGCGCGAACCCCGCCGTCCGTGACGGCGGGGCCGCCCGGCCTGTTCAGGCGTTCGCACCGATCGCGCCATGGCAATGCTTGTATTTGCTTCCCGAACCGCAGGGGCACGGTGCATTGCGGCTGATCTCCATCGCGGCATAGGGGTTTTCATCGCCGGAGCCGCCGGGCCCCGCTGCCGCCCGCGGGCTGCCCGCCAGCGCACCGAACAGCGCCGCGCGCGCCGCGGATCCGTCGCCGTCCTCCGAATCGTCGAGGCCGGTGAGCGGATCGATATGGCCGGTCAGGAAGTCGGGCAGGTCGGGAAGCTCGATCTGCGGCATCGGGCGCGGTTCCATGAGCTCGAGCCGGATGAGCTTGCCCGTCACCGTCTCGCGCAGCTTGTCGAGCATGGATTCGAACAGGCTGAAAGCTTCCTGCTTGTATTCGTTGAGCGGCTGCTTCTGCGCATGCGCCCGAAGTCCGACCACCTGGCGCAGCGCATCGAGCGTGGCGAGGTGATCCTTCCACTGCCCGTCGAGTTCCTGCAGCAACACGCTCTTCTCGATCCGCCGCCACAGCGAGGGGTCCGCCCTGGCGATCTTCTCGTTCATGATCGTGTCGGCCTGCACGGCCAGCCGCTCCTCGATCAGTTCGGGCTCGACATGGTCTTCCTCGACCCAGCGATCGACCGGCGCGTCGAGGCCGAACACTTCGGCAACGCGGTCCTTGAGACCCTGGACATCCCATTGTTCGGGATAGGATCCGGGCGGGCAGGCACTGGCGACGACCGCATTGATGGCATCGCGGCGCATGTCGACCACCACATCGTCGACGGCCTCGCTGTCCATGATCTCGGCGCGCTGTTCGTAGATGACCTTGCGCTGGTCGTTCATCACGTCGTCGTATTGGACGACCTGCTTGCGGATCTCGTAATTGCGCGCCTCGACCTTCTTCTGCGCGGTCTCGATCGCCTTCGACAGCCATTTCGAGCCGATCGCCTCGCCATCCTCGAGATTGGCGTTCATCATCCGCGAGAACAGCGTGTCGGGCCCGAAGATGCGCAGCAGATCGTCCTCGAGGCAAAGGTAGAACCGGCTCAGGCCGGGGTCGCCCTGGCGGCCGGAGCGACCGCGCAGCTGGTTGTCGATGCGGCGGCTCTCGTGCCGCTCGGTGCCGAGCACGAACAGGCCGCCGGCATCGAGCACACGCTGGCGCTCGGCGCCGACCTCCTCCTTGATCCTGGCGATGGCGGCGTCCTTCTCGGGACTTTCGGGCATGTCGCCCAATTCATCCTCGATGCGGAAGTCGACATTGCCGCCCAACTGGATGTCGGTGCCGCGCCCGGCCATGTTGGTGGCGATGGTGACGGCCCCGATGCGACCCGCCTGCGCCACGATATGCGCCTCGCGCTCGTGCTGGCGGGCGTTGAGCACCTCGTGCTTCACGCCCTCCTGGTCGAGGAAGCTGGAGAGCATTTCGCTCTTCTCGATCGAGACCGTGCCGACCAGTACGGGCTGGCCGATCTCGTTCTTTTCCTTGATCCCCCGGGCGATGGCTTTGAATTTGTCCTGCGTGTTCTTGTAGAACTCGTCGTCCTCGTCGATCCGCTGGACCGCGACATTGGTCGGGATCTCGACAACGTTCATCTTGTAGATGTCCCAGAACTCCGCCGCTTCGGTGGCGGCCGTTCCGGTCATGCCCGAGAGCTTGGGGTACATGCGGAAGTAGTTCTGGAAGGTGATCGAGGCGAGCGTCTGGTTCTCGGGCTCGATCTTCACGCCCTCCTTGGCCTCGACCGCCTGGTGCAGGCCGTTCGACCAGCGGCGGCCTTCCATCATGCGCCCGGTGAATTCGTCGATGATGACGACCTTGTCGTCCTTGACGATGTAGTCGGTGTCGCGGCGGAACATGTGCACGGCGCGCAAAGCCTGGTCGAGATGATGCACGACCTGCGTGTTCTCGACGTCGTAGAGGTTCTCGGTCTCGAGCAGGCCCTTTTCGATGAGGAGCTTTTCCATCTCCTCGGTGCCATCCTCGGTGAGCTGGATGTTGCGCTGCTTCTCGTCCTTCTCGTACCATTCCTCGGGGATGGTCTTCACCACGGCGTCGATCGAGATGTAGAGGTCGGACTTGTCCTCGGTCGGGCCGGAGATGATCAGCGGGGTGCGCGCTTCGTCGATCAGGATCGAATCGACCTCGTCGACGATTCCGAAATTGAACGGGCGCTGCACCATCTGGCCGCGCTCGTGCTTCATGTTGTCGCGCAGATAGTCGAAGCCGAGCTCGTTATTGGTCGAATAGGTGATGTCGGCATTATAGGCGTCGCGCCGCTCGTGTTCGCCGAGATTGGGCACGATCACCCCCACCGTGAGGCCGAGGAAGCGGTGCAGCCTCCCCATCCACTCGGCGTCGCGCTTGGCGAGGTAGTCGTTGACCGTGACGACATGGACACCCTTGCCCTCGATCGCATTGAGATAGGTCGCCAGCGTGGCGACCAGCGTCTTGCCCTCGCCGGTCCGCATCTCGGCGATCTCGCCGCGGTGGAGGACGATGCCACCGACCATCTGGACGTCGAAATGCCGCATGCCGAGCACGCGGACCGAAGCCTCGCGCACCGTGGCGAAGGCTTCGGGAAGGATGTCGTCGAGCGATTTGCCCTCGGCGAGCTGGGCGCGGAACTTGTCCGTCTGCGCGGCGAGCTCCTCGTCGCTGAAAGCCTGCATCTGGGGTTCGAGAGCATTGATCCGGTCGACGATCTTGCCGAGCGACTTGACGTAACGGTCGTTGGACGAGCCGAAGACGGCTTTCATGACGGAATTGAGCATGGGTGGCTGATGCCTTTTCGGGGATATCGAGTCTTAAGATGTCGGCACCCGGACACGCCGAGCGTGCGGGGCCTGAGCGCAGCGGGTCGTCGCCGGGCGTCTATTCGTAGGCGCGGTCGGCCCCGAATTGCACCGTGGGTATCACGATGGTGATGACCGGAGCCGGCTTGCACGGCACCTTCTGGCGCGCGCCCAGCTGCGAATGACGGCGCCCGGTCGGGCATTCGCACGCCTCGCCCTTGCAGGGCTTTTCGATTCCGGCAGCGAGTTCCACGCCCGAGGCGGTCTGATAGACCGAAGCCTGCGCAGGTGCACCGATCGCGGCGAGGCCGGTGATGAGCGCAAGACAGGCGAGCAGGCGACGAAGCATGGTTCTCGTCAGATAGGCCTTCACCGGCATCGCGTCCACCCCTCGCTCGTTCGTCCCCGGCCAATCTTCCGACCAATTCGCTGAACCTGGCTTGAATACCGCCGAAAGTAGGACTTGCCTCCGTCCAATCCTACGGCATGGACCACCTGTTACACTGTCCAGGAGAGAAAAAGCCGCGGGGCATGGAGGCGGCGCAAATCGGGGCGAAGAAGAGACAGGACCGGCACATGAATCCGGTCTAGGCCGGGACCCGCCATGTAGGAAAGCGATCGCTGCGGGAAGGACGCGACTGCCCCGGGCCAGCAGATCTCCCGCCGGAGCGGGGCCCTTCCCCTCGCCAGGCCGGTCCCCGCGACCGCTTGACGGCGGAACGGCGGCGACTAGGGCGAAGAGCATGGATCTTGCGCGCTCTCCCCTCGCCCGCCCCTTCCCCGAACTCCCCGACATCGCCGGAGTCGGCCTGCGCGTCGCCCGCGCCGGCTACAAGACCTGGGAGCGCGCCGACCTGACGCTCGTCGAACTGGTCGAAGGCACCGCGGTTGCGGGCGTGTTCACCAGGAGCGCCTGTGCCTCGAGCGAAGTCGAGCTCGGGCGCGAACAGGTGCTGCTCGGACGCGCGCGGGCGCTGGTGGTGAATGCCGGCAATTCGAATGCCTTCACCGGCCATCGCGGACGCGAGGCGGTCGAGCAGATCATGGGACAGGTGGCCGAGGCGCTGCACTGCCCGCCGAGCGAGGTCTTCGTCTCCTCCACCGGGGTGATCGGCGTCCCGCTGCCGCGCGACAAGGCCCGCGAGGGCGTGGCTACCGCGCTCGCTGCGCCGGCTTGCGCCTGGGAAGAGGCCGCGCGGGCGATCGGCACGACCGATACCTTCACCAAGGGCGGGCAAGCTTCCGCGATGATCGGCGAGGTCCGCGCGGAGGTCGCGGGGATCATCAAGGGCAGCGGCATGATCGCGCCGGACATGGCGACAATGCTGGGCTATGTCTTCACCGACGCCGACATCGCTCCCGCATTCCTCCAGGAAATGCTCTCCCGGGCGAATGAGGCGACTTTCTCCTGCATCACCGTCGACGGCGACACCTCGACCAGCGACACCGTGCTTGTCTTCGCAACCGGGAAAGCGGGCAATGCGGCGCTGGCCTCGTGGGAGGATGCCGGCGCCGACGCCTTCTACGCTGCCCTGCTCGACGTGTGCCGGCAACTGGCGCAGCTCGTGGTCCGCGATGGCGAAGGCGCCCAGAAATTCATCGAGATCGCGGTTTCGGGCGCGGATAGCGACGCCAGCGCCCGCCGCATCGGGCTGGCGATCGCCAATTCGCCGCTGGTCAAGACCGCGATCGCCGGCGGAGATGCCAATTGGGGCCGCGTCGTCATGGCGGTGGGCAAGGCGGGGGAACCGGCCGACCGGGACCGTCTCTCGATCGGCTTCGGCGGGGTCTGGGCAGCACGCGATGGCCAGCCGCTGCCCGACTACGACGAAGCGCCGGTGGCTGCGCATCTGCAAGGCCGGGAGGTCCGGATCGACGTCGATCTGGGCCTCGGCGAAGGCCGCGCGACCGTCTGGACCTGCGACCTGACCCATGGCTACATCGCCATCAACGCCGACTACCGCTCGTGACCGGGCTCGACCGCCAGATCCTCGCGCTAATGCGGCGCGTGACCGAGCAGGCGATCCTGCCGCGCTACCGCAATCTCGCGGCGGGCGAGGTCGAGGACAAGGGCGGCAACGATCCGGTGACGATCGCCGACCGCGAGAGCGAGGCGCTGCTGCGCGATGGCCTCGCCGCGATCGACCCTTCGCTCGCCTTCGTGGGCGAAGAGACGGCGCATGAAGACCCGACCATTCTCGACCGGCTCGACCGGTCGTGCTGGATCGTCGATCCGGTCGACGGGACACGCAATTTCGCCGCCGGCAAGCCGCCCTTCGGCATCATCGTCGCGCAGGCGGACGGAGGGCTGGCGCGCTCCGGCTGGATATACGATTGCCTGACGGGCCGCTTCTGCGCCGCGCATGCCGGAAAGGGCGCGACCATTGACGGCGAAGCCATTGCGGCGCGGCCGACCGGGCGCATCCCGCCGCTTGCCGCGATCTCGCTGATCTTCATGCAGGAGGAACGGCGCGAGGCCACGCAGCGCCACCTGTTGCCTCGCTACGACCTCGTCGACATCCCCTATTGCGCCGCCGAACAATATCCGCGGCTCGCGCTGGGGGTGAACGATGTCTCGATTTTCGAGCGGACGCTGGCCTGGGACCATGCTGCCGGAGCGCTGTGGCTAAACGAGGCCGGCGGCAAGGTGGCGCGGCCCGATGGCTCGCCCTATCGCGTCGACGAGGTCGGCCGCACGGGCATGCTCGGCGCGGCCAGCCCGGCCCTGTGGGACGAACTCGCCGCGCTCTATTCGCGGATGGACTAGAGTTCGGCCTCGAGCCACTGCTTGAGCTGGCCCTTTGGCGCTGCGCCGCGCATCTGCGCTGCCGGCTGGCCGTTCTTGAACAGGACCAGGAAGGGGATCGACTGGACCCCCATCGAGCCGGGCACGTCGGGGTTCTCCATGATGTCCATCTTGGCGATGGTCAGCTTGTCGCCGAGCTCATCGCTCAATTCCTCGAGCGCTGGAGCGATCATCTTGCACGGACCGCACCAGTCGGCCCAGAAATCGACCAGCACGGGCTTGTCGCTTTCGAGCACATCGGTCTTGAAGCTGGCATCTGTGACGGCGGTGGTGGCCATGAACTGTCTCCTGAATTTCGGTTGCGTCCGATCTGGGGCGGGCGCTTGCCCTACTCAACGGGCGGCAGGACAAAGCTTTCCTGCCGCTCCGCAAACGCGGCCTTGTAGGCAGCGAGACCGGGGCGCGGCAAGGCGAACAGTTGCGGGGTCTGGGTGTAGAGCACGGCGGCCTCGACGCTGCGCCCGGGATAGATCGCCTCGAGCGCGGCGACATAGGCGGCCATCTGGCGCATGGTGCTTGCCGGGATGTCCTCGAACGTCGCGGGGGGCCGGCGGGCGGTCTTGAAATCGACCACCGTCACCCGGTCCTGCGTCACCAGCAGCCGGTCGGCCGTTCCCATCACCACCTGGCCCTCGACGGTGGCGGCGAGCGGAATCTCCGCCAGCGCATCCTCTCCGAACAGATCGGCGAATGCCGGATCCCCGATCACCGCCAGGGCGCGGTCGAGCATCTCCTCGCGCGCCGACTGCTCCAGCTCGGGCGCCTGCCGCGCAAGCCATGCGCGGGCCCTTTCGGTGCGTTCGGCCCTCTCCACCTGCGGCAGGCGTTCGAGCAGCGCATGGATCAGCGTTCCGCGCCGCGCGGCTTCGGTGGCATGGGCCGGCGGAAGCGGTGGGTCGCTGCCCTCGGCCTCGCCCAGCCCCGACGGCGCCAGCGGCCGCGGCGGACGCGGTTCGGGCCCTACCGGCCGCCTCGCCCATTCGGGGAGCGCCTCGGCAGCCGCGACCACGGGAGCGGGAGGTGCCGCATAGGGAACCGGCGCAGCCATCGCGCCGAGCTCCCAGCGCGCGCCCCAGATCTCGTCCGCGAGACCATCGTCCTCGAACAGCGGCTTGAGCCGCGCGTACCAGCTGTCTTCATGCGGCCCCGCCTTCGCCTCGCGCGGGCCGAGCGAACCGGTCACGAAAAGCGCCTCCTGCGCGCGGGTCATCGCAACATAGAGCAGACGCCAATGCTCCTGCATCGCCTTGGCGGCCTCACGCTCCTCGGCGGCGCGCAAGGGGCCGACCTTCTCGTCCTTGCCGAGCGCGGGCATGGGCACCGTTCGGCCGGGGTCCAGAGCAGGCGCCTGCTCCTCCAGGACCAGATCGCCCGCGCCATCCGGGCGGATCGCGGCATCGGCGAGGATCACGATCGGGGCTTCGAGCCCCTTCGAGCCGTGGACGGTCATCACCCGTAGCTGATCGCCGCCCTCGCCCGCCTCGCGCTTCAACTCGCCCTCGCCGGCATCGAACCAGCGGATGAAGCCCTGCAGGCTCGCCACATGGGCGCTCGCGAAGGCGTTGGCGGCGTTGAGCAGTTCGTCGATCGGATCGTTCGCCTCGCGCCCCAGCCGCGCGACCAGGCGGCGCCGGCCATCGAGAGGGCCGACGAGGATCCAGTGGAGCAATTGCTGAGGACTGTCGTAATCGGCACGGCGCAGGATTTCGCGCAGCATGTCGGCGGTCTGCCGGACCAGCGGCGCCTGGCTTTCACGCAGATGCTCCCACAACCGCGTCCCCCGGGGGCGATAGCCATGGGCGAGCAGATCCTCCTGGCTCCATCCGACGAGCGGCGACACCAGCAGGCTCGCGAGGGTAAGATCGTCGAGCGGCTGCGCGGCGAAGCGCAGGGCCGCCATCAGATCCTTGACCGCCAGCGGATTGCCGAGACGCAGCCGATCGACTCCCGCGACGGGGACGCCGCGACGATAGAGCCGGGCGACGATCAGCGACGCGAGTTCGCGGCGCTTCTGCACCAGCACCATGATGTCCCCCGCCGTGGCGCGACGCAGCGCCCCGCCCCGCGAGAGCGTGAGCCCGGGGCCCGCGGGATCGAGCCAGCATGCGACCTGCCGCGCGATGCGGTCGGCGAGCAGGCGATCGTGCCGGGCGAGCCAGCCTTCCTCCTGACCATCCTCATCCTCCTCGCCGGCGACACGAACTTCCTTCCACAGCGTCACCAGGCCGGGATCGCCGCTGCCTTCGTGCGGATCCTCGCGCCGGTCGAGCCCGAGGTCCGCATGTCCGATGGCATCGAGAGCGCGGTCGACGAAGCCGAGCACTTCGCGGTTGCTGCGATAGCTGCGTTCGAGCCCATATTGCTCGAGCCGCCGCACCTCGGCAGCGCCGCGCTCTTGCGCCGCCGCATCGGCCGCGGCATCGATCCTGTCGCGGAACCAGTCGCGCGCCGCGCGGAAATTCTCGGGGCTGGTGCCCTGGAAGCCGAAGATCGCCTGCTTGTAATCGCCGACGGTGAAGATCGTCCGCACCCGATCCCCACCCGCTCCGAGCCCGTCGAAATAGTCGTCGGTCAGCGCCTTGACGATAGCCCATTGCGCGGCGTTGGTGTCCTGCGCCTCGTCCACGAGGATATGGTCGAAGCTGCGGTCGAGCTTGTAGCGGATCCAGTCGGCCACCGCGCTGTCGGAGAGCAATTGCGCGGCGCGCGCGATGAGGTCGTCGAAATCGACCAGCCCCTCGCGCTGCTTGGCCTTGTCCCAGGCGAGCGCAAAGCTGCGACCGGCCTCGAGCTGCGGGGCGAGGAAACCTGCGAGCTCGAGCAGCGCCGCGCGTTCGCGCACCGCGGCGACCGCAAGGGCAATCTCTTCCTGCAAGGCCGGGAATGAGGGATCGGCCTTTTCCGCCCCGCCCATCTTGCGCGGCGTGCCGTCCTTCTTGAGCAGCGTATCGAGAAATCCGTCGAGCGCCTCGAGCCGGCCCGAGCTGTCCTGCGCCCGCCAATGCTCGATGAAATCCGCGCATGCCTGACCGGTCTTGGCCGACCAGCCCCGCGCGGCGGCCAGGCAACTGCGCAGCGTGGCCATGGGAAACGCGCCGTCCGCGCAGGCATCTGCCACCCACTCGCCATCGGCGTCGGCCGGAATACCGAGCAGGCGATGGACGCGCGGCTGCATCGGCGGCTGCCATCCTCCCGGGCCCTGCCACAAGTCCATATGGCTCGCGCAGCGCATCAGCCAGCCGCGGACGGCCTCGGGGCCCTTGCGCTTGCTCATCTCGGCCACCGCGCCGAGCAACAGCGGATCGCCCCGCGCCAGAAGGTCGGACAGCACCTGCCGGCTCAGCAGGTCGCGCTCGCGATCCTCCATCGGCCGCGAACCGGGGAGGATCTGCGCTTCGCTCGGAAAGGCGGCGAGCAGATATTGGGCGAACGCATGGATCGTATCGATCCTCAGACCACCGCCGGGGCAGTCGAGCACGCGGGCGAAGAGCGCGCGTGCGCGGGCCTGGGTGGCGGGGTCGATCGGCGCGCCGAGATAGCCGAGCTCGCGCGCGAGCTGTGCGCTCTCCATCCGCACCCAGCGGGCCAGCACCGCATTGACCCGCACCGCCATCTCGGCGGCACCGGCCCTGGTGAAGGTGAGGCAGAGGATCTGCGAAGGGTCGGCCCCCGGCTCGAGCAGCAGCCGCAGCACGCGGGCGGAAAGGACCTGCGTCTTGCCCGTCCCCGCGCTCGCCGAGAGCCACACGCTGTCCTTCGGATCGACCGCGAGGCGTTGCTTGTCCTTGAGCTCGTGGACGGTGCCGCTCATGCCGCGGTCTCCCCGTCCTGATGCGCGATCCATTCGTCGAGCCGCATCAACTGGTCGTAGGTGTCATATGCGGGGTAATCCGGATTCTCGCGCGCGGTGAAGGGGGCGCTTCCCGTGATGAAGCGCGCGATGGCGTCGCCCAGCTTCCCGGCCGTCGTCGGGAGGAATTCCTCGGGCGTCACGCCGGAGGTCTTGCGGCCCACCTTGAGCGGCACGTCGATATAGCCGAAGCCATGCGCATTGTCGGATTTCGCCTTGCCGAGCGACCAGTATTCATAGCCCTCCGGCGCGCCTTGCAGGCCTTCGAACCCGCCGCGCTCGGCGATCAGGCCGAGGATGCCGAGCTGGAGCGCGAAGCCCTGCTCGACCATGGCCGCGGTGGGGGGCTTGCCGGTCTTGTAGTCGACGATCGCCAGCCTTCCGTCGGGGAGCCGGTCGATCCGGTCGGCGCGGCCGTGGACGTGCACTCCGTCGAACTGCATCGCGCCCTTCTTCTCGACCGCCAGCACCGTGCGTCCGGTGTAGCTGTCGATCTCCTCCTCGATCCAGCGCAGTGCCGCCTCGAGCCGCGGCTGCCACAGTCCGCGGGTCAGCGGATCGGCATTGGCCTCGTCGAGCACCGCCTCCATCACGGGAACGAGCGCGGCCCCGGGATCGTCCGCGCGCATCTCGTGCCAGCGCTGGAGGATCAGATGCGCGATATTCCCCTGCCATAGCGGCGAAGGCTCGGCGTCGAGGGCGTCGAGATCGGACAGCCCCATGATCCGGTTCGCATAGAACTGGAACGGATCGCCCAGCAGCCGGTCGAGCGCGGTGGCCGAGATATCGACGTCGCGCTGGTCGGGAGTTGGGTCGGGGGCCGGCCGCGGATAGGGCGCGCCCGGCTGCGCGCGGGTCATCGCCCGGGCGAGCGCGACGCTGTCCTTCTCCTCGTAGCGGGGCAGCAATTCGCCGAGCAGCGCCTGGACCCGCAGGAGAAAGCGCGAAGGGATGGCGGGCCCGCCCTCGTCGCGGTCGGCCCGGCTCAGGACCACCTCGGGCGCGCCCAGCGCGCCGGCGAGGTCATGCGCCGAAAGCCCCGTGCGGAAATCGCTTCCCGGTACCCCCAGCGCCCGCAGGACGGGTGGCGCGAGCAGAGCATCGACGCTTCCGGGCGCCGGCCATATGCCTTCGTTGAGCCCGGCACAGATCGTCAGATCGGCGCGGTTCATCCGGCTTTCGAGCAGGCCGAGGAGCTGGACCCGGGCGTGCCCGCCATAGGGCGGCCGCACCGCGATCGGCTCCATCGCGTCGCGCAGCGCGATCGGTGCCTCGCCCGGCGCAAGCGCGAAGCGGGCCGCACGCGCGTGGAGGCGGAAGTCCTCGACGAAAGCGGAGAGTGCGCGGCCGTCCTCCTTCGCCCACAGCTTTTCCCCGCACAGAGCTTCGCCCGCAGCCGCCAGCGCATCGAGCAGTTCGGCGAGAGCGACGGTCTCGCTGCGACCGATCGCGAGCAGCGGGGCGATGGCCCTCTCGACCGTGGCGAACCATTCGGCGGCGCGCGGGTGACGCTCGGCGAGACGCGCGACCGCCTGCGCCACGGGGCTCAACCCGCCCGACTGGCGCGGCCCGCGCAGGGCCCGCTCCACCCGGCGCAACTGGCGCAGCCAGGCGCCGCGTTCGATCCCGCCATCGACCAGCGGATGGCCGAGCAGCGCCATCAGCGGAACCGGCGCGGCATCTTCGGCGAGGACCTCGGCGAGCAGCAGCAGCAGGCGTCCGGCAGCGGTCTGCGAGAGCGGCCGTCCGGCCGAATCGTCGGCCGCGATATTCCAGCGTCCGAGATGATGGACCACCCGCCGCGCGAGGCCGCGGTCGGGGGTGACCACGGCAACGCGCTTCTCCGGTTCCTCGAGCGCCTGCCGGACGAGCAGCGCGATCGCCTGCGCTTCCTCCTCGGGATTGGCGCAGGTCATGATCCGGACCCCGGACAGCCGGCGCTTCTCCGGCGGCAGATCGACCCAGCTCTTGCTCGCCTCGGGCGGGAGGAACAGCGCGCCGATCGCATGGCTGCGCTCGGGCGGCGCAGCCGAAAGGCCCCGGCGATGCCATGGCTGCACTTCCTCGCGCGCCACTCCCATGCGGTTGAGCAGTAGCTTGAGATGGTATTGCGGATGCGTCACCGCATCCTCGCGCGCGAATGGCGTGTCGCCCGGCTCCGGCGCGGCGCCGGCACGGCCCAGTTCCTCCCACACCTCCGCGGGCATGGTCAGATCGAAGTCGGGCAGGATCACCGCGCCGTCGTCGAGATCGGCGACCACCCGCAACAGCCGCGCCAGCGCAGGCGCAGCGCTGGTCACGCCGGCTGCGACGATGGGCGATCGCGGGGGCGATGCCCGCCACTGCGCCGCTGCCGCATCGAACAGCCGGTTGCGCCGGGCAGCGGCATCGAGCGCATCCCATTCGCGTAACTGCGCCAGCCATTTGGCCTGGACAGTTGCAAAGAGGTGGAGGCTTTTCTGCCAATGCGCCGAAAGCTCGGGGAAGACCCCGGTGACCCGATCGTCGACCAGTCGCTCGGGCCCGACATCCTCGATCAGCAGGCGGTCCATGGTCGCCCCGGCTTCGCGGGCGAGGCGCAGCAGCGTCGCCCCCCCGGGAGCATCCTCGCCCGTGGCCTCGGCGATCAGGCGCGCGAGAGCGAACAGCCGCCGGCGGGGATCGATCGCGGGGGGGACGCCGGAGCCGCCGAGCGGATCGAGCAGCGGGCCGAGCGCCTCGTCGAGATCGAGATCGCCGATCACGGCCATGCGGGGCATCAGCAGGCCCTCTTCGCCCCGATCGCCGGCATGGCGGATGAAGGCCTCGGCGAGCGTGCGTCTGGCGCGGCTGGACGGGAGCAGCAGCGTCAGCCGCGCGAGACCGAATTCGGGATCGGCATAGCGCGGGACCAGCCCGGCCACGAGGGCATCGGCAAAGCCGCGATGCGCCGCGATCGAATAGACCTTCGGCCCGCGCCGTTCAGCCACCCCGCAAGGCCTCCTCGGTCGGTCCGATATGAGCCGGCGTACCGACTTCGTACCACTGCCCGCTGAAGGCGACGCCGTAGAGGCGCCCTTCCTCTATCGCGCGGTCCCACAGCAGATTGGTCGAGAATTTCCCCGCCGGCGCCTCGCGCAACAGCCGGTGCGAGACAAGCTGGATGCCGGTGTAGATGAAGGGCGCGATGCGGCCCGGCAGCTTGCGCGACAGGCGGCCCGACCCATCCATGTAGAAGTCGCCGGTCCCGTCGAAATTATGGGCTCGGGCATGCGTCACCACCAGCAGCAGCGCATCCATCGCTTCCGGATCCCAGCGCGTCGAGAGATCGGCGAAAGCATTGCGCGGCCCGTCGAGCCAGATGCTGTCGGCATTGCAGGCAAAGAACGGATCGGGCAGCAGCGCCGCATCGCGCGCCTTCACCATCCCCCCGCCGGTTTCGAGCAGGGCCTCGCGCTCGTCCGAAAAGGTCACAGCGGGCCGCTTGCGCGATCCGAGATGGGCCTCGATCGATTCGGCCAGATAGTGGACGTTGACCACCGCCCGCGCGACACCCGCGTCCTCGAGCCGGTCGAGCGCGCGGTCGATGAGGGGCTTGCCCGCGACGCGGATCAGGGGCTTGGGCGTCGCCGCAGTGAGCGGGCGCATGCGCTTGCCGAGACCGGCGGCCATGAGCATGGCGGTGTCGGATACCAGGCCGGTCATGCGATCTCTCCCCCCAGGCGGTCGCGAAGATCCTGCGGAATGTTGGCGTCGAACCACTCCGTCACCGGCGCCAGCGCCGGATGCGCCAGATCGCGTTCCAGCGCTTCCCAGACCCTCGTGATCATGTCCAGATAGCGGGTCTTGCCGTCGCGCTTGGCCAGACGGGTGAAGATGCCCACGATCTTGGCGTTGCGCTGCGCCCCGAGGCGGGCGTAATCGGCGCCGAAATGCTCGCCCGATTCCGTTGCCGCGCAATAGCGCGCGAGCATCCTGCGTTCGAGATCGGGCGCCACGTCGCGCCGCGCATCCTGCAGCAGGCTGACGAGATCATAGGCCGGGTGGCCCACCAGCGCATCCTGGAAATCGATCAGGCCCTGCTCCCCGCCCGGTGTGTCCGCATCGAGCAGCATGATGTTCTCGGCGTGATAATCGCGCAGAACCGTGACGCCCGGCTCCTGCCGCGCGAGCAGCGGCCCGAGCGCTTCGCGCCAGGCACGCTCGTAGCCGTCCCCATCCACCGTCAGCCCCATGGCGGGGCAGTACCATTCGACCAGCAGCAGGGCCTCGCGCAGATAGACCGCCGTGTCGTAAGGCGCGAACGGGCCGGGTGGCACCGCATGGAGCCGGGCGAGCGTGTCCACCGCCCGTGCGTAGATCGCCTCTTCCTCGGCCGGATGGTCGTCGATCCATTCCTTCATCCGGCGATCGCCGAAATCCTCGGCCAGGACCCAGCCGGCACCCGCGTCCTTGGCCAGGATGTGCGGCGCGCGCAGCCCCTCTTCCGTCAGCCAGCGGGCGACATGCAGGAAGGGGCGCGGATCTTCGTGCGGCGGTGGCGCATGCATCAGCATCGCGCTGCGACCGCCCATGCGAAGCCGGAAATAGCGGCGGAAACTGGCATCGCCCACCAGCGGGGCGATTTCGGCACCTTCCCAATCGGTGCCGCCGAGGAAGGCGTTGATGTCGTCGAGTAGGGGGTCGCTCATGGCCAGCGGCTTTGCCAAGCTTCGCCCGGCTCCACAACGGCCTCGCGGCCCTCGCCCACTTTTTCGAGCGCAATCGACAGGCAACCGGGCTCATTCGCGAAGCCCCCCGCGTGATCGGGCCATTCGGCGATCAGCGCCGCACCCTCGCGATAGTGGTCGAGGCCGATCTCCTCGAGCTCGGCCGGGTCCTCCAGGCGATAGAAGTCGGCATGGACCAGCGGAACGGCGAGACCGTCGTAGAGCTCGACGATCGTATAGGTCGGCGACGGCACTTCGCCGCTGTACCCGAGCGCGGCGATGACCGCGCGGGCCAGCGTGGTCTTGCCGCTGCCGAGCGCGCCCGAAAGCGCGATCACATCGCCGGGTGCGAGGCGCGCGGCGATACGGCGGCCGAATGCATCCATCGCCGGAAGATCGGGCAGGACGATTTTCATGGCAGGGTGATTCGGGCGGTGGTCCCGCCGTTCTTGCGGCTCTGGATTTCCAGCGTGCCGCCATGTGCCTCGATCAGCTGGCGGGCCAGGGGAATGCCGAGGCCCTGTCGGCGTTCGATGCCCTTGCCGTCGGCGGACATGCGAATGCCCTCGAGCGCGCGGGCCAGTTCGTGCTGGCTCATGCCGCTGCCATTGTCCGAGATGACGATGCTGGTCGCCCCGCGCTTGCTCCCGATATCGACCACGATCCGGCCGCCGCGCGGCGTGCCGTTGATGGCATTGTCGAGCAATTGCGAAACCGCCCGGCGCAATTGCTGCGGATCGGCGTCGATCGCCTTGGCCGGATCGCCCTTGAGGTCGAGCGTCAGACCGCTGTCGAGGATTCGGCTTTCCTGCTTGCGCACGATCTGCGTGACGAAGGGCACCAGTTCGAGCTTGCTCTTGCGCAGCGGCATCAGGCCGGCTTCGCTCTGCGAGAGGTCGAGCACGTTCTCGACCTGCTCGGTGAGCTTGCCGACCGAAAGCGAGATCGCCTGCGCATATTCCCTCGCCTGCGGAGTCAATTCGCCGGCGATGCCGCTGGTGAGCAGTTCGGCGAAGCCGCCGATCGAGGTCAGCGGCGTGCGGAACTCATAGCTCATATTGGCGAGGAACCGGGTCATCACGGCGTCGGCTTCCTCGAGCGCGCGGTTGCGTTCGCGCAGCGCCTCTTCGGCCTGGCGCGACGCAGTGACGTCGAGCACGGTCAGCAGCCCGTTGCCATCGGGTAGCGGGACCCCCGCGAGATCGAGCGTCCGACCATCGGCCAGCTCGATCCGCCCCGTCCGCTTCTTGCGATCGAGCGTGGCGGAACGGATGACGTTGTTGACCCCGGCGATCGTGTCGGGATCGGCCAGATTGCGTGCGATCGCCGCGAGAAGATCCTCGGCCTGCGGGTGTCCGTCGAGAACCTCGGGATCGATCCCCCAGGCACCTGCGAAGCCGCGATTCCACAGTTCCAGGTGACCATCGGGGGCGAACACCGCCAGCGCCTCGAACAGGCTGTCGAAGGTGGCCGTGCGCGTGCGCAACAGCGTGTCGCGCGTCGCCGACAGGGCAAGCTGCTCGGTACGGTCTTCGGCGATCATCACCAGCCCGCCGTCAGGCAGCGGCTGGGCGATGATCCGCAAATGGGTGCTGTCGGACAGCGACCACGCCTCTTCCAGCGGTTCGTCGCGCTGGAACCATTCGGCCAGCTCGTTGCGCCATGCGGGGAAATCGCGGACTTCGGGAATGCGGCCGTTCTCGCGGGCGACCAGCAGCATGTGGTGGAAGGTCGTGCGGTCGTTGACCACCCCCGGAGGCAGCGCGAAGACGCGGTGGAAGGGCTGGTTGGCGAAGGTCATGCGATAGGCGGAATCGAACTGCGCCACCCCGATCGACAGCTGGTCGAGCATCGAACGCTGCGCCTCGCGGAACGCCCGGAATTCGCGCGCCTGTTCCTCCATCTCCTCGATGTCGACGGCGTAGCCGGCGATCCCTTCTCCCATCAGCGGCAGATCGGTGACGCGGATCGTGCGGCGCGCGCGATCGATCGTCGCGCTGACGATCCGCTCGATCGGCTGGCGACGATCCGCCGCCTGCTGCGCCACTTCGGCGGCACTGCGGCCGTTGACCGTCTCCACCAGCTCGATCTGTTCCGCGACCACCTGGTCGGCGCTGTCCGCACCGACTGCCGCGACATAGGCCTTGTTGACGAGCCGCAAATGCATGTCCGCCCCGCGGAACCACATCGGCATGGGCGCCGCTTCGATCAGCCCGACCAGCGCGCCGAAATCGTCGCGCGCGCGGCTCGCCTCCTCGCGCAGATGCGACAGTTCCTGCTGGCTCTCGGAGAAGTCGAACACCCAGACGAGCGCCGCGCCCCCCGGCGCGACCGCGGGATCGGCGAGCGTCCCCTGCATCGCCAGCGACTTGCCCGAACCGGGCGAGACGGTCAGCGCCATCCGGAAGGGCTTGGCCGTCTTCTGGGTCCGGCGGACGTTGCGGGTCAGCTCCTCGACCTGCTCCTCGCCGAGACCCTGGCCTTCGGCGCCCGCCAATTCGCTGAGGTATTCGGGCACGCGGTCGAGACCGATCCATCGCGCCAGCCGGTCGGGCGCCTCGATCCGCCCGTCCGCCCGGACCATCAGCGGGATCGCGGGCGCATCCTCGATCATCCGCGACAGCCGCTGCGCGGCCTTGCGGCTGGCGTGAGACTTCTGTTCGCGGCCGCTGGCCCGCAGCATCGCCCACACGGCCCCGGCAGTCCATAGCGCGAGCAGGAGGCCGATCACGGCCAGCAGAGCGGGGGACGAATCCATCAGTGGCGAGCTATGCCGCCCGCGCCGGGGATGCAATGCCCCCGCACGCGGGCCGCGGGTCGATCCGCCGCGGGATGCGACCGATCAATAGCGATAGTGTTCGGGCTTGAACGGGCCCTCCACCGGGACGCCGATATAGTCGGCCTGCTTCGGGCTGAGCTCGGTCAGCCTGACCCCCAGCTTGTCGAGATGCAGCGCCGCGACCTTCTCGTCGAGCCGCTTGGGCAGGACGTAGACGTCGTTCTTGTAGTCGCCGGCGTTCTGCCACAGTTCGAGCTGCGCCAGCGTCTGATTGGTGAAGCTGAAGCTCATCACGAAGCTCGGATGGCCGGTGGCGCAGGCGAGATTGACCAGCCGCCCCTTGCCCAGGATGATGATCTCCTTGCCATCCGGAAACTTGACCAGATCGGTGCCCGGCTTGAGCTCGTTCCATTCGTAATTGTCGAGCGCCGAAATCTGGATCTCGCTGTCGAAATGGCCGATGTTGCAGACGATCGCCTTGTCCTTCATCGCCTTCATGTGTTCGGCGGTGATGACATGCTCGTTGCCCGTCGCGGTGACGAAGATGTCGGCGGTGCCGACCGCCTGGTCCATCGTCACGACCTCGAACCCGTCCATGGCGGCCTGCAGGGCGCAGATCGGGTCGATCTCGGTGACGAGGACGCGCGCGCCGCCATTGCGCAGCGACTGGGCCGAACCCTTGCCGACATCGCCGAAGCCGGCGACGCAGGCGACCTTGCCCGAAAGCATGACGTCGGTCGCGCGGCGGATCGCATCGACGAGCGATTCGCGGCAGCCATAGAGATTGTCGAACTTCGACTTGGTCACGCTGTCGTTGACGTTGATCGCGGGGAACGGAAGCTTGCCCGCCTTGGCGAGGTGGTAGAGTCGGTGGACGCCGGTGGTGGTCTCTTCCGAAACGCCCTTGATGGTCTTGACCGAGCGCGTGAGATAGCCCGGCCTGGCCTTCAGAAACGCCCTGAGCGCACGCTGGAATTCGACTTCCTCGGCATTCTGCGGCTCGGGCAGTTCCTCGCCCGCCTCGACACGGGCGCCCCACAGGGCGAACATGGTGGCGTCGCCGCCGTCGTCGAGGATGAGATTGGCGGTCCGATCGGCATCGTCCTCGGTCGACCAGTCGAAGATACGTCCGACATAGTCCCAGTAGTCGGAGAGGCTCTCGCCCTTCACCGCGAACACCGGGATGTCCTGCGCGGCGATCGCGGCGGCGGCGTGATCCTGCGTCGAGAAGATGTTGCAGGTCGCCCAGCGCACTTCGGCGCCCAGCGCCACCAGCGTCTCGATCAGCACCGCGGTCTGGATCGTCATGTGCAAGGAACCGGTGATCCGCGCACCCGCGAGCGGCTTGTCCGCATGTTCCTCGCGCAGCGCCATCAGGCCCGGCATTTCGGTCTCGGCGATGGCGATTTCGGCCCGGCCGTATTCGGCGAGAGCGATGTCCTTGACGACGTAGTCGGTGAATTCTGTCACGCTGGGGATCCTCGGGGTTTCGAATGGCTCGGCCGCCGATGTACGAAGGGCGGCACCGTGATGGCGCCGCCCCTTAGCTCCTCCGCGGGGAGAGGACAACTGCCTGCCCCCCCTTCCCCGTCCGCTCGTCTGACCCTCGCCCGTCAGCGGGCCGCGAAACGCCCGCCGATGCGCGGCGATGCCGCCAGCAGTTCGACTGCAGCGATCTTCAGCTCCGCCTCATCGCGAGATGCGGCAAGGCCCGATGCGATCTCCTTGAGCTCGCCGCATTCGAGCTAGGGATGGCCCTGGCCATACTGGTTCGCCATGCCCACGCTCACCCGGTCGAGCGCGCGCTTGGCCCCCTTGGCGCCATATTGCGCGACGAAGCCGGCTTCGAGCTCGCGCGCGGCATGGTTGAGCGTCGCGATGTGATTGGTGGTGAACTGCCGGTATTGCGGCTGGAAATCGTCGGCTCCCAGGCGGCAGCGCAGCGACGTCACCATCAGCATGATGTCGAGGCGGCGGAGGTTTTCCGCGTCCGACGGGGCCGCGGCAGCGGCCGAAACCGGCGTCAGCAGGATGGCTGCGGCAGATGCCGCAGCGGTGAAGGCTTTCGTAAAATGCATGTCCCTGTACTCCCGTCCCCGGGGCGACCCATGGCCCCGAACAGTGCCAGGATGGGGCTAAGCATTTACGAGTTTTTAAACGGCCGGGGTAAAGCGAAATTAACCATCGCGCCGGTTGCGCCGACCCCACGCCGCGCCTAATCCCCACACCGGACGGGACAGACGGAGAATTTGAGCGATGACGATTTCGGTGGGCGACAAGCTGCCCGACGTGACCCTGGTCAAGGCAACCGAGAACGGGCCCGAACAGGTCCGGTCGAGCGAGTATTTCAAGGGCAAGAAGGTGGCGCTGTTCTCGGTGCCGGGTGCCTTCACCCCGACCTGTTCGGCGCGGCACCTGCCCGGCTATGTCGAGAAGGCGGACGATCTCAAGGCCAAGGGCGTCGACGAGATCGTCGCCACCGCGGTCAACGATGCCTTCGTGATGGGCGCCTGGAAATCCTCCGCCGGCAGCGAGGACATCACCATGCTGGCCGACGGGAACGGCGATTTCGCCGAGGCCGTCGGGCTCACCATGGACGGATCGGGCTTCGGCCTGGGCAAGCGCGGCCAGCGCTATTCGATGGTCGTCGAGGACGGGGTCGTGACCCAGCTCAACGTCGAGCAGCCCGGCGACTTCTCGGTCTCCAGCGCGGAACACATGCTCGGCCAGCTCTAGAGCGGGCGCGCGCGCCCGGTCGGGTCCCCCATGGACCAGCGACCGGGGGCTCGTAAAAAATTCGGGCGGGGCGGGGCTCATCACTCCGCCCCGTCGTTCGACGGCAACCCGCCGTCGCGCCGCAAGAGCCGCAAAAGCACGGAATCCTCGGGTTTTCGGCGGACCGCCACCATCCGGCCGCGGAAGATCACGGGCTGGACCCGGTCCGACTGGAGGCGCCGGATGAGCTCGCCATCCGTCACCTTCCGCCAGTCGGGCTTCGGGCGCCCGAAGCGGCCGGTTCCCGGCGGCGTCAGCACATGGTCGCAGGCAAAGGCGAACTCCTCCGCGCCGCTGCGCTCGCGCAGCCGACAGGCCGTCGCACGCGCCATGCCGAAACCCCGCGCTGCGAGGCCAAATGCTCACTGCCGAGCCTTGCTCCACCCGTCGCACCGCGCGCGCAAGGGCACGGGGTGGAAGAAGGGCGGGCGGCGCCGGCAACGATGGGCAGGACGCTTCGGCATCCGCAAGGGTGGAGCAGAATTGCCCCGTGTAGGGCACAAAGCAACACATTCACTCAGTGGCTCTTGTTCGGTGAAGTGCTCGCCTATGCCGTCCTGACATGGGCACTGTTTTTCCGTCGTCGCTGAAGTTTGCTTCTCACCCGTTTGCTGAATTGTTTGCCATCGACTGAAGTCTGCCCGATCGCCTAGAATGCACTAGGCTTCTCAACGGAAGGTTGCAGGGAAATGGCATGACTACATACTCTACCAGGGCGGTCGGGCACGTCACCGGCGGCCGCGATGTTGTCGAGGACGACCACTGGGGAGCTTGCGTCGCGAGCATCGAACTCGATCCGGCGCTATTTACGGCGGACGCGCTCCTGGGACTGGACGCCTTTAGCCATGTCGAGATCGTCTTTGTTTTCGATCGCGTATCCGACGACCAGATCACCTACGAATCCCGGCACCCGCGCGGAAACACGGACTGGCCAAAAGTTGGCATTTTCGCCCAGCGCGGCAAGAACCGTCCGAGCCGCATCGGTGTCACCGTATGCCAGGTCATACGTGTCGAAGGACTGACGGTTGAGGTGGAGGGCCTCGATGCGATCAATGGGACGCCTGTCCTCGACATCAAGCCGGTCATGTCCGGATTCCTGCCTCGAGGGAAGATAAGCGAGCCCGATTGGGCGCGAGCAATCATGGCGAACTACTGGTAGGCTGCCGTACCGAAATCCAACCAATTCGGGATGTTCGCCCCTGACACCGGGGTCGCTGCGTGCGCACATGCCAGTTTCTGCTCACAGGCACTGGATCCCCGCCTTCGCGGGGGTGACGGCGGTGGTGGCGGGTGATGGTGTTGGTGGCGTCGGCCCGGGGCCCTAAGCCACGAGACAAAGTGACGGCAGACTCCGGCGGCCCCGCCTGGGTCAGCCGTAGCCCATCAGCTTGAGCACTTCCTCGCGGCTGCGCTGGTCTTCGAGGAAGGTGCCCATCATGCGGCTGGTCACCATGCTGACCCCCGGAGTGCGGACCCCGCGCGCGGTCATGCAGCTGTGGCGTGCGTCGATGACCACCGCGACGCCTTGCGGCTGGAGGTTTTCCCAGATGCAGTCGGCGACTTCGGCGGTCAGCCGCTCCTGCACCTGCAGCCGCCGGGCGAAGCCGTGCAGCACGCGGGCGAGCTTGGAGATGCCGACCACGCGGTCGTTGGGGAGATAGGCGATCGCCGCCTTGCCGATGATCGGCGCCATATGGTGTTCGCAATGCGACTGGAACGGAATGTCCTTGAGCAGCACGATCTCGTTATAGCCGCCGACCTCTTCGAAGACGCGATCGAGATGGATCGCCGGATCCTCGGCATAGCCGATGCAATATTCCTTCCACGCGCGGGCGACGCGCGCGGGCGTGTCGAGCAAGCCTTCGCGCAGCGGATCCTCGCCGGTCCATTCGATCAGCGTCCGGATGGCAGCCTGCACATGCTCGGGCACCGGCGGCTTGCCGCGCGGATCGTCTTCGTCGGGTCCTACAAGGCTGCTCACTTGCCCCTGATCCTCCTGAACTTCTCGCGGTAGCGTGCGAGCCTGCTTCCCTTGCGGAAAAGCCCTCCCTTTGCAAACGGCTCGAACATCTCATCGGTGTTTTCGGGATCGAGCAGGGCGCTGTCGGCGAGCGTCTCCTGCAATCCGTTGAGCTCGGGCGGATGGTACCGGCACAGCCGCCGATCGGCCTGCCCCTCCGCATGATCGATCATCGCCGCCATCGATCCGTGCCGTTCGAGCAGAGCGCCGATCTCGCTTGCCTCGAGCCCGCAATGCTCCGCCAGGAGCGAATGCCGCAGGGCCGCAATGGCGTCGCGCGCGTGCGCATTGCCCGCCCGCGCGGCATCGACGAACACGTCGCATTCGCTGTCGAGGCCCATCGAGCGATTGTTCATATTGGCGGAACCGACCCGGACGATCTCGTCGTCGACGATCATGATCTTGGCGTGGACATAGATCGGGGTCTCGCCGGTGTAGGGATTCCAGATCGTGAACCGGCCCCTGGAATCGGCCTCCGCAATGGCCCGGACGAGCTCGGCCCGCGCATGGTCCATCGCCTGCTGCTCCAGCCAGCCATCGGCATTGGCGGGGTGGACGATGACGATCTCGGGCGGGTCCTCCTCGCGCAGGCGCGCAATGATCGCCTCGGCGATCGCGCGCGAGGCGAAATACTGGCTTTCGGCATAGATCAGCGTCCGCGCCCGGGCGATATGCTCGAGGTAGAGCTTCTCGATCTCGTCCACGCCGTCCCAGCTGCGATGCGCCGCGCGGGTCCGCGCAACGCCGATCTCGACATCCTCGAACTGCGCCACGAGCGCGTCGGGCCAAGGGGTGCCGGGGCGATCCTCGACCTCCTCAAGCGGCTCGCCGCCGGCGCAGGTCCAGCGATCCGCGGCGAGATCGCCGAGCGCCCCGGCGACCTCGCCCTCCATCATCATCGTGGCATCGTGCCAGGGACGATAGGCGCGGCCGTGCGGCGTCCTGCGCCGGGGATCGCGCTCCGCATGGTCGCGCGTGTCCCAGCGCTTATCGGTCATGTCGATCCCGCCGCAGATCGCAACCTTGCCATCGAGCACGGCGATCTTCTGGTGATGGCTGCACCCCACCGGATGGGCGGTGTCGAACTTGAAGGCAATCCGCGGATGCGCGACCCAGCGGGCGATGTCCCACCACATGGTGGCGCGGCCGATCATCGAGAACACCCCGAAGCTCCACTTGAGAATGCGAATGTCGAGATCCGGCCGATGGCGCGCGAGCCAGGCGATGAAGCTGCCGAGACGCTTGGGATAGCCGGCCTTCCACGGGCGCTGCCACCAGCGCCGGCCCCGCGCCAGGTGAATTCGGGTGTCGAAATCCCAGCCGATCAGAAGGATCCGCTTGCGCGTGCCGAGCATCGCTTCCTGCATGAAGGCGAAATAATCGGCGGCGTCGACGATCACGCTCGCGCGCGTGGCCCTGGCATAGCGCCACACCCCCGGTTCGACGCCCGGCGCGAGCCGGGAAATGCGGCTCGGATCCTGTTGTTCCTCGTCGGTCATCGCCCCTCCCCGGCCGAACCTACTCCTTGGCGTCTTCCTTCTTCTCCGGAGTCACTTCGGCGTCCTGCTTTTCCTCGCGCTTGCGGCGTTCGAAGACCGCCCGCATATGCTCCATATCGCGATCGTCGAGATGTTTTTCGAAATCGGGGAAATGCTCTTCCTCCTCCTCGTCGATATGGTGGCGATATTGGTGGTCGAGATCCCTCAGCTTGACCATCCATTCGCCGTCGGACCGGTCGGTGGCGGCGAGGTCGTTGAGCGCTTCCTCGATCTCGTGATGCTCGGCCACCGAATGGCGCGTTTCGCCGGTCGTCGGGGGCTTGCGCATCATCGTCGAATAGAGCGCCTGCTCCTCCGCCGCGGCATGGCTCTTCAATTCCCTGGTCAGTTCCTCGAACAGCCGGTCGCGCTCTCCGCCCTCCTCCGGGCTGTCGAGCAGCCGGTCGAGCAGGTCGCGGTGGCGGTCGTGATCGGTCTTGAGGCGTTCGAAGATTTCGGTGGCATCGGTCATTCGCATGGTCTCCCTTTGCCACATGAACAGGCCAGCCGGATCGCGGTTCCATTCTTGCCGCTGCAGGCGCCACCCCCCATATGCTGGCACGATGCACGCCAGGCAGGCCCCCAGCAGAGCGCAGATGCAGCTCCTCGCCGAAGCGGCCTTCGCCTCGCTCCCCGGCCAGTTCGGCGAGCAGATGGGCGATGTGGTGCTCGAGGTCGAAGACTTCGCCACCCCCGCGCAACTCGCGTCGGTCGGTCTTTCGGACAAATGGCAGCTGTCGGGTCTCTACGAAGGCGTTCCGCTGCCCGAGCGATCGATCTGGGAAAGCGGCCGCATGCCCCCGAGGATATGGCTGTTTCGCGAGCCGCTGGTCGCCGAATGGCGCGAAACCGGTGTGCTGATGGAGGATCTCGTCCGCCATGTCGTGGTGCATGAGGCGGGCCATCACTTCGGCTTCAGCGACGAGGACATGCACTGGCTGGAGGATGAGGCGGGCTGACCGCGCGCCTCGGCACCGTCCGGCGGTGCCCGCGGCTTCGCAAGCAAATCGGTCCCGAAACCACAAAAGGCCACTCCTTCTGCAAGGAATGGCCTTGTGTGGCGCGCCCGGAAGGATTCGAACCTCCGGCCCCCAAATTCGTAGTCTGGTGCTCTATCCAGCTGAGCTACGGGCGCGCTGGAGGGCGCCACATAGGCAGGCACCTGCCCCTTGGCAATCCCTAAACCGAGAGTTTTCCGAACAGGTCGCCGGCCAGCGCCACATCGAGCGGCGGCTTGTCGAGCCCGAGGATCTGCGCGGGATGGAACCAGTCGACCGCCCCGCCCTCGCGCGCGGTCACCCGCCGGTCGCTCCAGGGGCAGGTGTAAAGCATCATGACAATCGGCGGACGACCGCGCTCGCCCGCTTCCTCGGCAAAGCCGGCAGGTCGGAGCGCCTTCTCGGAGAGGGCGACGCCGAGTTCCTCGCCAATCTCGCGGACCAGCGCCTGCCGCGGATTCTCGCCGGGCTCGACCTTGCCGCCCGGGAACTCCCACAGCCCCGCATGATGCTTGCCCGGCGGACGGCGATGCATCAGCCAGCATCCCTCGCCGTCGTGCAGCGCAACCGCCACGACGCAGATCCATGTCGGATTTCTTTCCAGAATCGTCGGCCCCCTCAACCCTTTCTTAACGGAATCGGCGCTAGATCACGGGTGTCAGCTTCGACAAGTGGCAAGTGGGGCGAACCGTGAACAATTTCTTTCGTCATCTGAGACGCGATACCCGCGGCGCCACGGCGGTCGAATACGGGCTGATCCTCGCATTGGTCTTTCTTGCGATGGTGGGGGCGATCCAGACCTTCGGCACCGAAGCAATCGCGGTGTGGACGAAGGTTGCGACAGCCGCTTCCGAAGCAATCGAGGGCTGACGGCGAGAAGTAGGGGCGCTTGGCGGGAATTAGGATTTTTTAACCTCTGCCATGCACAAAGCGAAGTTGCTCGAACCGAGGGTACGGGGCGGGCCGGGTATGAAGACTGAACCAGGAGACGACATATGAAATTCTTCCGCAAGCTGCGCCGCAATGAAGAAGGCGCCACCGCCATCGAATACGGCCTGATCGCCGCCCTGATCGCCGTTGCCGCGATCACCGCGATGCAGAGCCTCGGCGGCCAGCTCAACGAAACCTTCAGCAAGGTCTCGGACACGATGAGCACGTCGAATGCTGCGAACGCTGGCTCGGGAACCGGTACCGGCACGAACGGCGGCTAATCGCCCCGCGCGAAACAGATTGAAGGCGGCGAGGGAGATCCCCTCGCCGCCTTTTTTCATATGTGCGCCAGCAATCCGGTCAGCTGCCGCGCACGACGATCTTGACCTTCTGGCCGGCGCGCAGGGTCTCGTCCGCGGTGAGGCCGTTGAGCACGCGGAAGCGCTCGACCTGATTGTCGGCATAGGCCATCCGGCGCGCGAGCGAGGCGATGGTGTCGCCGCTCGCGACGGTGACCACGTCGATCACCCGAGGGATGACATTGGCCGCGGTCTGCGCATCGATCCGGCGCATCGAGGCGAACATCGCGTTGAAGGGGCTCGACTGCCCCGCCGGGGTGATCGCGAGAAAATGATAGGCCCGGTCGTTGGCGAATTCATAGGCGAAGACCGTCACGTCCACCTGCCCATTGCCCGAGGTCACCCGCGCCGTCGCATAGGCGGCGGGCAAGCCGTTGACGGTTGTCCTCTGGATCGCTTGCGGACGGATCTGCTGCTGCTGGCTGAGCCCCGAGAATACGCTCAGCACGTAATTTTCCAAATTCCCGCTATAGGGGGCGAGCGAGAATTGCGCCTGTCCGCTCTGGCCGTTGATCGTCACCGCATTGCTGCCATTGACCATGTAAAAGCCCTGCGGCGCAGTGAAGGCCAGCCGCAGTTCGGGATGGATGAACTGGCGACCTTCGACCACGCCCTGCGCAGGGTCGTCGCCATAGGTCAGCCCGTCGATCCGGCTGAGGAAGGTGTCGCGATTGGTCACGCCTCCGGCGGGCCCGACCGCCTGCGCCATCTGCAGCGCAGCCTGCACGCGGCTGGCCGGATCGGGGTGGGTCGAGGCCCATTCGGGCAGGCGTGCATCGTCGCGTCCCTGGAGCCGGGCGTCGAGCGCATTCTGCATGGCGAGGCTCTGGAGCACGGTTGCCATGGCGCGCGGATCGTAGCCGGCCTGATTGAGATAGCGGATGCCGAGCTCGTCCGCCTCGAGTTCCTGGCTGCGCGAGAACTTCAGCGTCAGCAATTGCGAACCCTGCAACAGCGTCTGACCGAGCTGCTGGCCGATGCCGCTGTTTCCCAGAAGCACTCCCGAGAGGATCGCGCCCGCGGCGCCGAGCAGCGTATTCTGCTGCGCCCGCGCCTGCCGCCGCTGCGAGTGGCGCGCGGCGACATGGCCGACCTCATGGCCCAGAACTCCGGCCAGTTCGGCCTCGTTGTTCATCAGCCCGACCAATTGGCGCGTCGTATAGATGTAGCCGCCGGGGATCGCGAAAGCGTTGTTCACCGGGCTGTTGAGGAGCGAAACGGTGAAGCTTTCGCGGGCGTTGCCGAGGCCCGACTGGACGGCGATGTTCTTGCCCACCTGTTCGACATATTGCGCGTGACTGCCGCCCATCGCCCCGCCGAACTCCGCCAGCAATTGGGGATGCGCTTCGGCCCCCGTCTGCGCCTCGCTCTGGGTGATCGGCGTAGAGGCGCTGGGAATGTCCCCGCCCATGCCCGTGCACCCCGAGAGGGTCAGCGAGGCGATGGCCGTGGAAGCGGCGGCGATGGTCCTGATGCACGACATATTTGGGCTCTCCCCGAATTGGCGGGCGCGCACGAAGTGTCATCATGCCGAAGCACGCCCGGGTTCGTCTATGATGGGAAGAACAGAAGCGCGCGCCGCTTGGTTCCCGCGCCTCTCGCCCGCACCTAGCCGGCGATAGTCAGGAAACGCTCCTCGCGCTTGCGCTTGAGCTCCTCAGGATCGAGACCGGACAGCATGTCGAGTTCCTCGCCGATCGCCTCGGCCAGGCTCGCTGCGGCAAGGCGGGAATCGCGGTGGGCGCCGCCGACGGGCTCGGGCACGATGCGATCGATCACGCCGAGCCTGGCGAGGTCCTGCGCGGTTATCTTCATCGCCTCGGCAGCATCGGGAGCCTTTTCGGCGGTGCGCCAGAGGATCGAGGCGCAGCCTTCGGGCGAGATTACCGAATAGACCGCATGCTCCATCATGAGCACGCGTTCGGCGCTGGCGAGAGCCACGGCGCCGCCCGACCCGCCTTCTCCGACGATCGCCGCGACCATGGGGACCGGGAGCGCGAGGCAGGCTTCGGTCGACCGGGCAATCGCTTCCGCCTGGCCCCGCTCCTCCGCCTCGACCCCGGGAAAGGCGCCCGAGGTATCGACCAGCGTCACCACCGGCAGGCCGAACCGGCCGGCCAGTTCCATCAGCCTGATCGCCTTGCGATAGCCTTCGGGCTTGCCCATGCCGAAATTGTGCCGGATCCGGCTGGCGGTATCATTGCCCTTTTCATGCCCGATCAGAACGATCCGGCGCCCGTCCAGCCTGGCGAAGCCGCCCAGGATCGCCTCGTCCTCGCCGAAGCAGCGGTCGCCGCCAAGCGGCACGAATTCCTCGAAGGCGTGCTCGACATAATCGCGGAAATGCGGACGCGACGGATGCCGCGCAACCTGCGTCTTCTGCCACGGCGTGAGCGAATGATAGGCGCTGGCGAGCAACTCCGCGCTCTTCGCCTCGAGCCGTTCGAGCTCGGTCGCTATGTCGACGCCGTCACCATCGGCAGCGGCGCGCAACTCGGCGATCCGCTGCTCGAGCTCGGCGACCGGCTTCTCGAATTCGAGGTAGGAAATCATCCCGCCGCGCTAGTCGGAAGAGCGAGCGCGTGCAAGCGGGTGGCGTTCGTTGACCAGTTTCACCAGTCGCGCCGCATCGACATGGGTGTAGATCTGGGTGGTCGAGATATCGGCATGGCCGAGCAGCGTCTGGAGCGCGCGCAAATCCACCCCGCCCTCGAGCAGATGCGTCGCGAAAGCATGGCGCAGGACGTGCGGGCTGAGTCTTTCCGGGGCCAATCCCGCGCGCGCGGCAAGCCCCTTGAGCAGCTGGAACAGGCGCACGCGCGAAATATGCCCGTTGCGCGAGGGGAACAGCCATGGCGATCCGGCTTCCCGGTGGCTCAGCCAGCGCGCCAGCGCGGCGCTTGCCCGCCTTCCGACAGGCACCATTCGCGCCTGCCCCCCCTTGCCGACAACCGTGATGAAGGGCGTGTCGCGCGGAAGGGCCGAGAGCGGTAGCGAGACCAGCTCGGTCGCACGCAATCCGGAACCGTAGAGCATTTCCAGCAGGGCGAGGAGGCGGACCGCCAGCGGACTGTCGCCCTGCGCTTCTTCCTCGGCGCGGGAGAACAGCGTCTCGATGTCCCGATGCGAGAGGATCTTCGGCAGCGGTCTTCGTGTGGCCGGGCGCGGGAGCGCATGGGTCGGATCGTCCTCGCGCAGGCCTTCGTCGACGAGAAAGCCGAAGAATTGCCGGAGCGCGGAGATCTTGCGTGCCGCGGTCGATGGCGCCTGCGAGGCCCACCCCTTCCCGAGCCGCGCCAGCTGTGCCGGCGAGGCATCGGCCAGTCCGCTGCCGACCATCTCCTCGGCCTGGTGGAGATCGCGCCCATAAGCGAGGATAGTGTTGTGCGCGGCGCCCCGCTCGGTGGCGAGCATGGCGAGGAAGTCGTCGATCGGGCCCACGTCAGGCGCGCGCGACCGCCTCCGCGGCGATCATCCGCGCTTCGGCCTCGAGCCCGACCCGGCGGAGGGCCGAGACGATGTGGTAGAGATGCCGCGCGGTCATTCCATCCCAGCTTCGCGCCTGCATGCCGAGGCCGGCGAGCAGGGCGACGAGAGCGCGGTTGTCGACCTCTGCCGCGCGCTCGATGGTTTGCGTCCAGCGGGTCTGGCCCGCGAGGTCGATTTCCAGACGGCGGCTGTATTCGGTGATTTCGCTATCGCCGATCCGGCCAAGCCCGGCGAGGCCGGCCAGCAACATCCGCGACTTGCGCTGGCCGGCGGATTCGTCGTCATCGGTGAAGCTGTCGAGCGCACCGTCGGAGACCGGTTGATCGCGGGCGGGATCGGCGAGTGCCAGAAGCGCCCAGCCCAGGCTGCCTTCTTCGACCACCGGAGCCCAACGCATGGCATCGCGGTCGAGCCCGGCGGTCAGCATGGAGGCCACCAGCTTGCCCGCGTCATCCGCGAATGCCTCGTCGACCGGCATGCGCGCCGCGGCATAGGCGGTGAGAACCATGCGTCCATAGGATGGGATGCCATCGGCCGACCACAGGTCGCGGATGGCGGCGAGGCGGCGCACCGGATCGGCGCCGACATAGGCCTCGCGCAGGAGCGCGGCAGTCGCCGCCGCTTCGCTTTCGGAGCCCTGCTCGGCATAGATCATCGAGTAGAGATCGACGATCGCAGCGGAGGACAGGATCCCGCTGGCTGCGGCATGGCCGGCACCGCGGCTGCGCTCGACCGGGGTCAGCGCAGGAGTGATCGCCGCATCGCGCAGCAGAGCCGGGGTGGCGGTCGCGAGCAGCTCTTCGGGCACCGGCTCGCCCAGCGCATTGGCCAGCGCGAAGCGCCACGGGGTCAGCTCGGTGATCCCCTCCCATTCGATGGTGACCGCCCGTCGGCCCTCGCCCGCTGCGCCCGCGAAGCGTTGGGCCAGAAGGACGTCGATGCGGTCCTCCTGCGTGCGGTTGAGCAGCCGCCTGAGGTCGTTCTGGGCGCGCGTCTCCTCGCCCGCATAGGCGTTGCAGATCCCCGCGAGCATCTGCCACTGCGCATCGTCGCGGCCGGTCTCGACCAGCCGCACCGCGGGGCATGCGCCCGCGATGTCGGCGGTTCCGACATAGGCATCGACCGCGGCATTGGCGAGCGCCGGCGAATAGTCGGCGGTGTCGATGTCCTGCACCAGCGCGCGCGCCGCCGCATGCTCGCCGATCGAATTGAGGACTCGCGCCCGCAGGGTCGCGAATTCCACCGGATTCATTCCCTCGGGTGCGGCGAGCCTGCTGGCGAGCGCGCGACGCAGGAGAATGTGCCCCCAGCGCGACACCATCGGCCCCTTCGTTCCGCTCAGGATCGCGCGCACCAGCGCCGCCGGCTGCGCCGCGAGCGAGCCGACGGGGAGTCCCCCCTCGCGCGGCCCGATGACCCCGACCCGCGCAGTCGAACGGCGGGCAGCCGGCGGAATGTCGTATTTCGGCTTGAGCCCGAGCAAGTCGTCGAGCTCGTCGGTCGACATCGCCTCGAGCTGCTCGATCGTGGGAAGATTGGAAAGGTCGAGCCCCCCGCCAGCGGGAGCCGGGGGCGCTGGAAGCGCCTGGACGACCTCGCGGCTGCGGCTCGGCGCGGCCTGGGGAGCACCGGCGGTGGCAGCCGGCGCGGGGGCCGCGGTGGCGCGCGCGGTCGGCGAAGGACTTGGCGCGGGCGCGGATGTGGGTGTGGACCGCGGCGCGGGGTCGTCGAAACCCGGCGGCAGCAGATCCGCGGGCGAATCCTGCGCCATCACGATGGCGGAGGTCAGGGCGAGCGCCGTTCCGCCGATCAGCCACGAGCGCCTCATCGGGCTGCCTCGGGCAGCGCGAGATCCTGCTCGATCGGGTGGATCGGTTCCTCGCCCCCATCGACCCACGCCGCCACGCACAGCACCACGAATGCAGCCGCCAGAACGCCTCCGATCCGTTTACCCTTTACGCTCAAGATTTTCGCGTCCCGCTCAAACTGCTGATACCTTGCTCGCGCTCTAGCGCAGTTCTAGGCATGGCGGCAATGACCCAGGCGCTTGCCTTCTCGCATTCCGAAATCGCCGATATCGCCCGGCGGCTCGACCGCCCGGTGGTGCTGGTCGGACTGATGGGCGTGGGCAAGTCCACCGTCGGCCGGCGCCTCGCTGCGCTGCTGGGAAGCGACTTCATCGATGTCGACGAGGAAATCGAGCGCGCGGCGAACCGCAGCATCGCGGAGATATTCGACAGCCATGGCGAAGCCTATTTCCGCGACGGCGAACGACGGGTGATCGCGCGGCTGATGGAAGAGGCGCACGGTGTGGTGGCGACCGGCGGCGGCGCCTTCGCCGATCCGCAGACCCGGGCGCTGATCCTCGATCGGGCGCTGGCGGTATGGCTCGACTGCGACATCGACACGCTGGTCGAACGGACCGCACGCCGCAACACGCGCCCGCTTTTGCGACATGGCGACCCGCGCGGCATTCTCCAGCAGCTCAAGCAGCAGCGGGAAACCGCCTATGCCCAGGCGCAGATCCGGATCGTGACCGACGAGGGGCCACATGCGGAGACGGCGCATCGCATTCTCGGGGCGATCGACGCATGGCTGTGATCCCGGTCGAACTGGGTGGCCGCAGCTATGAGGTGCGGATCGGCACCGGGCTTCTTTCGCACCTCGCCCAGCAGGCCGAAGGGATGCTGCGCAAGCCCTTCGCCTGCATCGTCGCCGACGCCAATGCCCGGCACCATTGGGGCGAGACGCTGGCAGATTCGCTAACGCAGGCCGGCATCGAGGCGCGCTGGTACGAGGTCGCCCCCGGCGAAGGCTCGAAAAGCTGGAACAGCCTCGCCCGGCTCATCGACTGGCTGCTGGCGCAGGGGGTCGAGCGCGGCGATCACGTGCTTGCCCTCGGCGGCGGAGTGGTCGGCGATCTGGCGGGCTTCGCCTGCGCGATCCTGAAGCGCGGATGCGGCTTCGTCCAGCTGCCGACCACCCTCCTGGCCCAGGTCGACAGCTCGGTCGGGGGCAAGACCGCGATCAACACCGACGCGGGCAAGAACCTCGTCGGCGCCTTCCATCAGCCCTCGCTGGTGCTGGCCGATCTCGACACGCTTGCGACGCTGCCCGCGCGCGAATTGCGGGCGGGCTATGCCGAAGTCCTCAAATATGGCGTGCTCGGCGACTCCGCCTTCTTCGTCTGGCTGGAGGAGAACGGCCGTTCGGTGCTGGCGCTGCAGCCCGACGCGATCGCGCACGCCGTTGCGACCAGCGTGGCGGCCAAGGCGCGCATCGTGGCGGCCGACGAGCGCGAGACCGCGGGGACCCGCGCCCTGCTCAATCTGGGTCACACCTTCGGCCATGCGCTCGAGGCGGAGAGCGGATTTTCCGACGCCCTGCTCCATGGCGAGGCGGTCGCACTCGGCATGGTGCTGGCGGCGCGCTATTCCGCGCGGCGCGGATCGCTGCGGGATGACGAGGCGGAGCGCGTGACCCGCGCGGTCGATGGCGCCGGGCTGCCCGCGGAGCTGTCGGGTCTCGGCCTCGCTTGCGACGGGGCGCGGCTCACCGCGCACATGCTGCACGACAAGAAGATGGAGGCGGGCACGCTACCCTTCGTCCTGCTGCGCGGAATCGGGGACGCTTTTCTCGACCGCGAGGTGAGCCTCGCCGACGTGTCGGCATTCCTCGACGAGCAATTGCAGGCGCATTGAGCGCGGGCGCGGCGCGGGACCGTCCGCCGCGGACCCGTCATTCGAGCTCGAGAATCACCGCATCCACCATCAGGCTGTCGCCTTCCGCGGCATTGATCTTCGCGACCGTCGCCTGTTTTTCGGCGCGCAGGATGTTCTCCATCTTCATCGCCTCGACCGTCGCCAGCGGTTGTCCCGGCTGGACCTCCTCGCCCTCGGCGACATGCAGCTTCACCAATAGCCCGGGCATGGGGCAGATCAGCAGCTTGGAAAGATCGGGCGGCTCTTTCTCGATCATGTGCTGCGCCAGATCCGCGATGCGGCTCTGGAGGATGCGCAGGCTGTGGGTCGCCCCGCGCGTGGTCACCTCGTAGCCGGACCGCGTCGGCTGGAGGCGAAGGCCATAGGTCTCGAGCGCGGAGGCCTCGTCCCCGGCGCCTTCGAACAGCGTCACGGCGAGGAAGCGGTCGCCCGGCGTATAGGCCATTTCGAGCGTGACCGGTTGGCCATCGACCGTGATCGCCTCTTCCTCCAGCCGCACTTCATGCGTGGTCGAACGGTCCTTCTTCTCGCCGATCCGCACGGCCCAGTCGCCCGGGGCGTAGAGATCGCCCGCAAGCTGGCCTGCGATCCGCCGCGCGCGATCCGCATCGGCGGTGGCGATCACCCCGCCGACTGCTGCCAGAACCGTGGTCAATCGCTCGGAAGCGGGCGCGCCCGCGAAGCCCTCGGGATATTCCTCCGCGATGAAGCCGGTGGTGATCTCGCCCGAACGGAAGCGCGGATGCTGCATGATCGCGCTGAGAAAATCGACATTGTGGCCGAGACCGTCGATCTCGAAAGCGTCGAGCGCGGCGACCTGCAGATCGGCCGCCTCGTCGCGCGTCTCCCCCCAGGTCACCAGCTTGGCGATCATCGGATCGTAGAATATCGACACCTCGCCGCCCTCGAAGACGCCGTCGTCGACGCGAATGCCGTCCATGCCGCGGCGGCCATTCTCCGCACCATCCTCGGTCCAGGGCTGGACCGGCGGGCGATAGCGCACGAGCCGACCGGTCGAGGGCAGGAAGCCGCGATAGGGATCCTCGGCATAGACCCGGTTCTCGATCGCCCAGCCGTCGATCTTCACATCCTCCTGCGTCATCGCGAGCTTTTCGCCGGCGGCGACGCGGATCATCTGCTCGACCAGATCGACGCCGGTGATCGCCTCGGTCACCGGGTGCTCGACCTGCAGCCGCGTGTTCATCTCGAGGAAGTAGAAGCTCTCGCCGGTCGTGTCGGCGCCCGAGACGATCAGTTCGACCGTGCCCGCGCTGTGATAATCGACCGCCTTGGCCAGTGCGACGCATTGCTCGCCCATCGCCTTGCGCATCTGCGGCGTGACGAAGGGCGACGGCGCTTCCTCGACGACCTTCTGGTGGCGGCGCTGGATCGAGCATTCGCGCTCGTTGAGGTAGATGACGTTGCCGTGCTTGTCGCCGAGGATCTGGATCTCGATGTGACGCGGGTCCTCGATGAATTTCTCGATGAACACGCGGTCGTCGCCGAAGCTGTTGAGGCCTTCGCGCTTGGTCGCCTCGAAGCCGTCCTTCACGTCCTGGTCGTTCCAGGCGAGCCGCATGCCCTTGCCCCCGCCGCCGGCACTGGCCTTCATCATCACCGGATAGCCGATCCGATTGGCCCATTCGAGCGCCTCGGCGGTGTCCTCGATCGCGCCGCCCGAGCCCGGGACGGTGTTGACGCCCGCTTCCTGCGCGATCTTCTTCGATTCGATCTTGTCGCCCATCGCGGCGATCGCGCCGGCGGGCGGCCCGATGAAGGCGATGCCCTCCTTGTCGAGGGCCTCGACGAAACTCGCACGCTCGGACAGGAAGCCGTAACCCGGATGCACGGCCTCGGCCCCGGTCTGCTTGCAGGCCTCGACGATCTTTTCGGCCATGAGATAGCTTTCCGCCGCCGGTGCGGGACCGATGCGCACCGCCTCGTCGGCCATCGCGACGAAAGGCGCGCGCGCGTCGGCATCGGAATAGACCGCCACGGTGGCAATTCCCATTCGCTTGGCCGTGGTGATCACGCGGCAGGCGATTTCGCCGCGGTTGGCGATCAGGATTTTCTTGAACATCAGGCCTCTGTCTCCAGCTCTCGCCGAGCCGCATAGCCGATTAGCGCGTCCGCGTAAGCCCCCGCGCCGCGCCGGTCGCCCTCGCCTTCGACCAGCGACGCGATGGCCGAGGCAAGCCGGTTGACGTTGTCGTATTCCAGCTCCCCGAGCCTCTCGACATAGATGCCGATGGTGAACAGGATGGCGCCGGTCGCGGGCAGGCGCCGCAGCGTCTGGCGCTCGGAGCGGACGAACAGCGTCTCGCCGGCATTGTCGGCGGTGACATGCGCGAAGGCCCGCTCGGGCGGCTCGGCCTCCCAGCGCCGCTCTCCGGTGGCGGCGATGAACCAGTTGCAGCGGCCGAAAACTAAACCTGACTTGATGTTCATCATGAAGCGGTCGACGCCCGTGGCGAGCTGCTCTTCATAGCCCTGGATCGGGGCGTGGAGCGCGCGCAGCGGCAGGCCGATCTTCTCGGCCGGTTTGCCAGTCGGAAGGCCAGGCCACCGCCGCTCCGACGAGGCGGTATTGCTGCTCGTCCGTGCGGAGCGTCAGCAGGCACATGTCCTCGTGATGCGCGGCAGCGGCCTCGGGAAGTCCGCCGAAGAGGCCGAGCATCTGGGCAAGCTCGGCGCCGGGAGCCTCGCCCTCCGGCGACAGCTGGATGCCTTCGGGAAAGGCGGCGAAGCCTTGGCCACGCGCCGCGACGTCGGGGTCGGGCTGGAGCCATTCGTGCTCCCCGAGCCTGACGAGCCCCATCTTGAGCACGCCCCCGCCGCGCGCCCTGGGCAGGAGTTCGTCGACGGAAAAGCCCAGGGTCACGAAAATCCGCCGCCCCAGCGGCAGCCGGGATCGCCGTCGGCGCAGCGCCTGGTCGATACCGCTCCCGGCTTCCGCTGGGGTGACGAGGATGGAGACATCACTCCGCAGCTTCCGGCACCCTGCACGCGCGCATCGGTTCCTCCTGTGCCAGCGCGGTCAGGCCGAGCTTGGCGAATAGCGCGGCGTCGCTGTCGTCGCCCGCATTGGGCGCGGTGAGCAGCTTGTCGCCGGTGAAGATCGAGTTGGCGCCCGCCATGAAGCACAGCGCCTGCGCCGCCTCGCTCATGCTCTCGCGGCCGGCCGAGAGCCGAACCATGCTCATCGGCATGCAGATCCGCGCCACCGCGACGGTGCGGACGAATTCGATGTCGTCGATCTTCGCGAGCGGCGTGTCGGCGAGCATGTCGCCCAGCACCGTGCCCTTGACCGGCACCAGCGCATTGACCGGCACGCTCTCGGGATGACGCTCGAGCGTCGCCAGAGTGTGGACGAAGCCGACCCGGTCGCCGCGCGTCTCGCCCATGCCGACGATCCCGCCGCTGCAGACGTTGATCCCGGCATCGCGGACGTTCTGCAGCGTGTCGAGCCGGTCCTGATAGTTGCGGGTGGATATCACCCGCTCGTAATATTCGGGCCCGGTGTCGACATTGTGATTGTAATAGTCGAGCCCCGCTTCCTTGAGCATGTCCGCCTGCTTCGGGGTGAGCATGCCGAGCGTCATGCAGGTTTCGAGCCCCATCGCCCGCACGCCCTTCACGATTTCGACGATCGCGGGCATGTCGCGGTCCTTGGGATTGCGCCAGGCCGCGCCCATGCAGAACCGCTGGCTGCCCGCATCCCTGGCCTGCGCCGCGCGCTGGAGGACCGATTGCACCTCCATCAGCCTGGTCGCCTCGACCCCGGAATCCGCCTTCACCGACTGCGAGCAATAGCCGCAATCCTCGGGGCACCCGCCGGTCTTGATGCTGAGCAGCGTGCACAGCTGGATCTGCTCGGGCGGATGGAACTCGCGGTGGACCGTGGCCGCCCGAAACAGCAGCTCGGTGAAGGGGAGGTCGAACAGCGCCGCGATTTCCTCGCGGGTCCAGTCGGTACGGATTTGGGTCATCAATTGGGTTTCTCTTTGCCGAGCAGTTTCAGTTCGGGCATCGTTGCTACGGTATGGGATCCATCCGGCATAAGCAGCCCAACGATCTCCATTCCCGTGGGAGCGCGTTCCGCCTGCACGACGATCACGGGATGCTCATTTCCATCTTCATCCGTCCAGAAGGCATATTGTGGGATCGCGATAGCGATGGGTCTACCCTGCCCATCCATAGAGAAAACGGCCTGCCCGCTATCGACCTCGTCGTTGGCCGCGGCTCGTCCTGTGACGAAGCCGTCGGTCGGAAGTGCAGGCCAGCCTATTTCCTCTTCTCCGTTACAAGCGCTTGAGAAGACGAGCGCCGCCATTAGCATAATTTTCGATTTCATGATGGGACCCTAGTCATTGCCGTCGCTTCGGCCACAATTTCACCCGTAGGCGGCATGTTGCGCCACAGCAGTCGCAGCACGTCGGCGGCGCACTCCACCACATTGCTGCCCGGGCCGTAGATGCCCTGCCCTCCGCCATCGCGCAGGAACTCGTAGTCCTTCTGCGGGATCACGCCGCCTTCGGAGACGGAGCGCCTCGGAGCAGGCCCTCGGTGCTCAAATCCTCATCGATCTGGGGCCAGTGAATTCCATACCCGGCGCCGGCCTTCTCCCACTTCGCACGCTCTTCCGGCGAAGCATGATGCAACCGCGGATACCATGCCAGCGGCACCGAAATTGTTCGCCCGTCCATCAGATCGACGATCAGGCGGGCATCGTCGAACCGCACATCGAGCACGCGTTCGTCGGTTACCTTAGCCGAAATATTCATGCCACGACTCCATGAGCGTCTCGCGGTGCTCCGTCACCACCCGATAATGCCATTGATCTCGTGCGCGCGGAAGCCCCGGCTCTTCGCGACTTCGCAGCTTCCCAGCCAGACCTTGATCGTCGCATCTGCCCTATCGATATGGATATGCGGCGGCTCGTTCGGTTCGTGGCTGTAGAAATAGAACCGGGAGGGTCCTATTCGCATGACGGTGGGCATGGCTACTCCGCCGCCTCCTCCACATCCTCGCCCGCAGGCGGCATGTTGTGCCCCAGCAGGCGCAGCACGTCGGCGGCGCACTCCACCACATTGCTGCCCGGGCCGTAGATGCCCTGCACTCCGGCATCGCGCAGGAACTCGTAGTCCTTCTGCGGGATCACTCCGCCGGCGATCACCTTGATGTCGGAGCGGCCGGCTTCCTTGAGCAGGCCGATCAGTTCGGGGATCAGCGTCTTGTGCCCCGCGGCAAGGCTGCTCGCACCGATCGCATCGACATCCTGCTCCAGCGCCATGTCGCGGGTTTCCGCAGGGGTCTGGAACAGCGGACCCGAGACCACGTCGAAGCCCATGTCGGCGAAGGCGCTGGCGATCACATTGGCGCCGCGGTCGTGGCCGTCCTGGCCCATCTTCGCGACCATCAGCTTCGGCGCCCGGCCGAGGCGACGCTCGACCGCCTTCACCCCCTCGACCACCTGGCGATAGCGATCGTCCTCGGCATAGGCCTCCGCATAGATCCCGCGTACCGGCTTGGGCACGGTATCGTAGCGGCCATAGGCATCTTCCATGGCCTGGCTGATCTCGCCCAGCGTCGCATCGTGGCGCGCCGCCTCGACCGCGAGGTCGAGCAGATTGCCCTCGCGCTGCGCCGCCCCGCGCGCCAGCGCATCGAGCGCGGCCTTGCAGGCGAATTCATCGCGCCCCGCTCGCACTTTTTCCAGGCGCGCGATCTGGCTCTGGCGGACCGCGTGGTTGTCGATGTCGAGCGTCTCGATCGCGTCTTCCTGCTCGCGGCGATATTTGTTCACCCCGACGATCACGGTCTCGCCGCGATCGACGCTGGCCTGCTTGGCGGCGGCGGCTTCCTCGATCTGCGCCTTCGGTTTCCCGCTCGAAACATAGCGAGTCATGCCGCCCGCGGCCTCGATGCTGTCGAGCATGGTCTCGACTTCGCCGACCAGCGCGGCGGTGAGACTCTCGATGTAATAGCTCCCGCCGAGCGGATCCGCGACATGGGTGACGCCGGTTTCTTCCTGGATTATCAACTGGGTGTTGCGCGCGATCCGGGCGGAGAAATCGGTCGGCAGGGCGATCGCCTCGTCGAGCGCATTGGTGTGGAGCGACTGCGTCCCGCCGAGCACCGCCGCCATCGCCTCCACCGTCGTGCGGATGACATTGTTGTAGGGATCCTGCTCCTGCAGCGAGACGCCGCTGGTCTGGCAGTGGGTCCGCAGCATCTTCGACTTGGGGTTCTGCGCCCCCAGATCCTCCATCACATCGTGCCACAGCTGGCGCGCGGCGCGCATCTTGGCGATCTCCATGAAGAAGTTCATGCCGATGCCCCAGAAGAAGGACAGGCGCGGCGCGAAGGCGTCGATGTCGAGCCCCGCTTCCATCGCGCGCTTGGCGTATTCCTTGCCGTCGGCAATGGTGAAGGCGAGTTCCTGCACCGCCGTCGCCCCGGCCTCGTGCATATGGTAGCCCGAGATCGAAATGCTGTTGAATTTCGGCATGTTCGCGCTGGTATAGGCGATGATGTCCGAAACGATCCGCATGCTCGGTTCGGGCGGGTAGATATAGGTGTTGCGGACCATGAACTCCTTCAGAATATCGTTCTGAATGGTCCCCGACAGCTTGTCCTGGCTCACCCCCTGCCGCTCCGCCGCGACGATGTAGAAGGCCAGCACCGGGATCACCGCGCCGTTCATCGTCATCGACACGCTCATGCTGTCGAGCGGGATACGGTCGAAGAGGATCTCCATGTCGCGCACGGTGTCGATCGCGACGCCGGCCTTGCCGACGTCGCCGACCACGCGCGGATGGTCCGAATCGTAGCCGCGGTGCGTGGCAAGGTCGAAGGCGACCGACAGCCCCTTCTGGCCGGCAGCGAGATTGCGGCGGTAGAAGGCGTTGGATTCCTCGGCGGTGGAGAAGCCCGCATATTGGCGGATCGTCCACGGGCGGCCGGTATACATCGAGGCATAGGGGCCGCGCGTGAACGGCGCCAGGCCCGGCACGCCGGGGTCGAGGTCTTGCGTGTCCTCGCTGGTGTAGAGCGGCTTGACCGCTATGCCCTCGGGGGTGTGCCAGGTGAGATCGCGGCCCTTCACTTCCTTGTCGGCGAGGGGCTTCCAGTCTTCGTAGGTCGGTCTGTCGGTCATGATGGAGACCCCATAACCACATTCGTCGCCCCAGCGAAAGCTGGGACCTCGCTCGATTGACGTGCCTTTCTGAGAGAGATCCCGGCCTTCGCCGGGATGAGGGCCAAATTACTCCCCCTTGAATTCCGGCTTGCGCTTCTGGAGGAAGGCCATGCCGCCCTCCGTCGCATCGCTGGTGGCTCCGGCGGTCCGCTGGCCCTCGGCTTCGGCGAGGAGGACCTGCGGCAGCGTGCCGTCGAGCGCGGTCGCGATGTTCCGCTTCATCGTGGCATAGGCCACCGTCGGCCCGTTCGCGAGTTTCTTCGCCAGCGCACGCGCTTCATCCATGAGCGCCTCATCGTCGACGGCCTTGTAGACAAGGCCCCAGTCTTCCGCCTGTTGTGCGCCGATCTTCTCACCCAGCATCATCATCCGCGTCGCCCGCGCCCGGCCGATGGCCCGCGCCAGCAGCCAGGTCGATCCGCCATCGGGAACGAGGCCGATGTTGACGAAGGCCTGGAGGAAATAGGCGCTCCTGCCGGCAAGCACGAAATCGCCTGCGAGGGCGAGCGAGCAGCCCACTCCCGCCGCCGCACCGTTTACCGCGCAGATCACCGGCACCGGCGCGCGAAGCACCTGATTGATGGCGGGATTGTAATGGTTCTGCAACGCGCGGTGGCTGCCACCCTTGGCCTGCAACGCACTTGCTTCGCCGCGCGCGGCCAGATCGGCCCCGGAGCAGAAGCCCTTGCCGGACCCCGTGATCAGCACCGCGCGCGCTCTGCCAAGGTCGTAGAAGGCGGCGCCGATCTCATCCGCCATTTGCGGCGGCATGGCATTGAGCCGCTCGGGCCGATCGAGCGTGATCGTGGTCAGCGGCCCGTCGTTTTCCACGATGATGGTTTCGTAACTCACGCGTCTCTCCCAAGCGTTGCGTTTCGCAACGGGTTTGGCCGCGAAGTTCGCCTCGTGCAAGTCCTCTCCCCTCCCGGGAGAGGAGCGCATCAGTTCGACCAGTGCGAGTCGCCCTTCGGCGTCTCCATGATCTCGGTGAGTTGACCCATCATGTCCTTGGGATGCAGGAAGAAGATCGGCGTCCCATGCGCACCGATGCGCGTCGGACCGAGAATCCGCTTACCCATGTCCTCGAACCATTTGCGGGCATCCTCGATGTCCTCGACCTCGTAGCAGACATGGTGCTGCGCGCCGGACGGGTTCTTCTCGATGAACTTCGCGATGGGCGAATCCGCGCCGAGCGGCTCGATCAGCTCGATCTGCGTGCCGCGCGTGCCTTCCTCGCCCGGCGTGTCGATGAAGCAGACCTTCACCCCCTGTGCCTCGAGATCGAAGGGTTCGTGGAACCCGGTCGCCCCCATGACTTCGCGGTAGTAGCGGGTGGATTCCGCGATGCTCGGAGTGGCAACCCCGATGTGGTTCAACCGTCCGAGTTTCATGCCCACTTTCCCATTCCGTTGTCATGCCCAACTTGCTTCAGAATCCATTCCGCCCCGCGCACCGTCCGCGCGCGAGGAGAGATGAACCCCGGACCCGTTTCAGGGTGGCGGAAGAGTGGAAGCGACGCAAGGACTTCAGCCTCTCGAATTCGGGCGTCACAACGGGATGTTGTCGTGCTTCTTCCACGGGTTCTCGAGCTGCTTTCCGCGCAGCTTGCGAAGGCCCAGCGCGATCCGCCGCCGCGTCGAATGGGGGTAGATCACCTCGTCGATGTATCCGCGGCTCGCCGCCACGAAGGGATTGGCGAAGCGGTCTTCGTATTCCTTGGTCTTTTCGGCGATCTTGCCCGGATCGTCGCGATCCTGGCGGAAGATGATCTCGACCGCCCCCTTGGCCCCCATCACCGCGATCTCGGCGGTCGGCCACGCGTAGTTGAGGTCGCCGCGCAAATGCTTCGAGGCCATCACGTCATAGGCGCCGCCATAGGCCTTGCGGGTGATCAGCGTGATCTTCGGCACCGTCGCCTCGGCATAGGCGAACAGGAGCTTCGCGCCGTGCTTGATGATGCCATTGTGCTCTTGGCTCGTGCCGGGGAGGAACCCGGGCACGTCGACGAAGGTCAGGATCGGGATCTCGAAGGCATCGCAGAAGCGCACGAAACGGGCGGCCTTTTTCGAACTGTTGATGTCGAGCACGCCGGCAAGCACCATCGGCTGGTTCGCCACCACGCCCACCGTCCGCCCTTCGACCCGGCCGAAGCCGCAGACGATATTGGCGGCGTGGTTCGGCTGGATCTCGAAGAAATCGCCCTCGTCCAGCACCTTGCGGATGACTTCATGCATATCATAGGGCTGGTTGGCATTGTCCGGAATCAGCGTGTCGAGGCTCGGTTCCTCGCGGTCCCACGGATCGCTGGTGGGCCGTTCTGGCACATCCTCGCGGTTGGAGAGTGGCAGGAAGTCGAAGAAATCGCGTGTTGCCAGCAGGGTCTCGATGTCGTTTTCGAAAGCCACGTCGGCGACCGAGGTCTTGGTGGTATGGGTCACAGCGCCGCCCAGTTCCTCCTGCGTAACCACTTCATTGGTCACGGTTTTCACCACATCCGGGCCGGTGACGAACATATAGCTCGAATCCTTCACCATGAAGATGAAGTCGGTCATGGCTGGCGAATAGACCGCCCCGCCCGCGCAGGGGCCCATGATCAGGCTGATCTGCGGCACCACGCCGCTGGCGAGCACATTGCGCTGGAACACTTCGGCATAGCCGCCCAGGCTCGCCACACCCTCCTGGATGCGCGCGCCTCCGCTGTCGTTGAGGCCGATCACCGGCGCACCCACCTTCATCGCGCTGTCCATCACCTTGCAGATCTTCTCCGCGTGGCGTTTGGAAAGAGAGCCTCCGAAGACCGTGAAATCCTGCGAGAACGCATAGACGAGCCGGCCGTTGATCGTGCCCGAGCCGGTGACCACGCCATCGCCCGGGATCTTCTGGCTTTCCATCCCGAAATCGGTGCAGTCATGTTCGACATAGGTGTCGAGTTCCTCGAACGAGCCCTCGTCCAGCAGCACCTCGAGCCGCTCGCGCGCGGTCAGCTTGCCCTTGGCGTGCTGCGCATCGATCCGCTTCTGGCCGCCGCCCATGCGGGCAGCGGTGCGGCGGCGTTCCATTTCGGCGATATTGGCGGACATGCTCTCTCCGTAGAAATATTGCCAGACGCCTAGAGCGCCGAGCGCTGCAGCGTCAATCGCGGCGGGCCGAGATCAGAAATTCGACATTGCCCTCCGGCCCGGTAATCGGACTTTCGACCACGCCATGGACGGTGAAACCGCGCCCCTCGATCCAGTCCCGCACCTCCTCGCAAACACGCGCGTGCAATGCGGGATCGCGCACCACCCCGCCCTTGCCGACCTCCTCGCGTCCCACTTCGAACTGCGGCTTGATAAGGGCCAGGACCGTACAAGGACTGCCGGCGAGCTCGAGAGGGCGCTCGAGGACCTTCGCGAGCCCGATGAAGCTGGCATCGCACACGACCCAGTCCACCGCCCGGTCGATCATCGCGGGAGTGAGGATGCGGGCACTGGTCTGCTCCAGAACGGTCACCCTGTCGTCCTGGCGCAGTTTCCAGGCGAGCTGATTGGTCCCGCTGTCCACGGCATAGACATGACTCGCCCCGTTATGCAGCAGCACGTCGGTGAAGCCGCCGGTCGAACTGCCGATATCCATCGCCACCGCACCCGCGGGATCGAGTCCGAAATGCTCGATCGCATGGGCGAGCTTGATCCCGCCGCGGCTGACCCAGGGGTGATCGCGCCCGCGCACTTCCAGCGGCGCGTCTTCGGAGAGCTGCTGGCCAGGCTTGGAGAGCTTCTGCTCGCCGGTGAATACCAATCCCGCCATGATCAGCGCTTGCGCCCGGGTCCGGCTCTCGACGAGCCCCCGGTCGACGAGCATCTGGTCGAGGCGACGTTTTCTACCCATTGGAAACATGCGCGTTAGCGATCATTGGGGGGATATGAAACCGATCCATGCCCGTCTCGGCGCCGCCGTCGCGCTCAGCTTCGCCATCGCCGCCTGTGTGCCCTCGCCCGGTTCGACACCCACGCCGACTCCCACGCCCGCGCCGGTGGCGACGACCCCCAGCCCCGATCCGACCCCGGCTCCCGTTCTGCACGACAACTGGATGGACGCGCCGCGAACGCCCGGAGACTGGAGCTATAGCAGCCGGAGCGGCGAATCGCTGGCGCTCTATGGCGAGCCACGGAGCGAGGCCGTCTTCTCGCTCCGCTGCAACCCGGCGAACCGGACGGTGACTCTCATGCGGGCGGGACAGGCTGCGCGATCGCTTCCCCTGCGAATCCGTACCGAAACCGCCGATCGCATCCTTGCTGCGGAGCCGACGCGCGGCGAACTACCCTATCTTTCCGCGAGCGTGCCCGCGAGGGATCCGATCCTCGACGCAATGGCGCTGACCAAGGGGCGCTTCGCGATCGAAGCGCAGGGAATGCCGACACTCTATCTTCCGGCCTGGGCGGAAGTCACGCGCGTGATCGAGGACTGCCGATAGCAGGCGGCAGAGCCGGACCCTCGGCTGACCACATTGCGCACAGGCACGAAAAAGCCCGCGGAGATCTCGCAGGCCACAAACGCCAATTCTGACGTGGGAAAACTTTTTTTCAAGCCTTGTTTTCAACCGGCGAAAGACTCAAATATGTCCTCAAGATCAGCGGCGAACGCGGTCTTGGGATCCCCTGAAAAGGATCTCTAGCTCACAAGCGCGAAAGGAGGTGATCCGATGTCTCATGGTTCAGCAGAGAGGTCGGCAAGTTTCCGCGCGGAGCACTATCGGTAAGTTTTCCTACCCTTAGAGGCTTCGTGGGCGGCACTTCCCGCCGCTGACCATGCGAAGGGCAGCTTCACCCCCCGTTAGCGGGTGTGAGGCTGCCCTTCTCATTTTGGGCGCCGCTTTCGGAGAACGTTGGGAACTTGCCCTCCTCGCGGACTGCGATTACCCGCACGGGCATGGAATTCGAGCACATCCCGCATCCCTCTCCCACGCCCGCCGCGGAGCGCGAGGCGATCCTCGCCGATCCGGGCTTCGGCACGCATTTCACCGACCATATGGTCTCGATCGAGTGGACCGAGGACGAAGGCTGGCACGACGCCACCATCGGTCCGCGTCAGCCGATCGCACTCGATCCGGCGGCCGCGGTTCTGCATTATGCGCAGGAGATCTTCGAGGGGCTCAAAGCCTATCGCCACGAGGACGGCGCAATCGCGCTGTTTCGGCCGGAGGAGAATGCCAAGCGGCTCAACCGTTCGGCCGAGCGGCTGGCGATGCCTGCCCTGCCCGAAGACGTCTTCATCGAGGCGATTCGCCAACTGCTCGCGGTGGACAAGGAATGGGTCCCCGCGACCGAAGGCGCCTCGCTCTATCTGCGGCCTTTCATGATCGCGACCGAGGCGTTTCTCGGCGTGCGCCCGGCGAAGCGATACACATTTCTTGTGATCGCCGGGCCGGCGGGCAATTACTTCAAGTCCGGAGCGCCCGCGGTGAGCATCTGGATCTCGGACTACAGCCGCGCAGCGCCGGGCGGAACGGGCGCAGCCAAATGCGGGGGCAATTACGCAGCCAGCCTGGTCCCGACGCGCGAAGCCTTCTCCCGCGGCCACGATCAGGTGCTGTTCCTCGATGCGGTCGAACACAAATGGGTCGAGGAATTGGGTGGAATGAACCTGTTCTTCGTCTTCGATGACGGGCGGGTGGTGACCCCTCCGCTGACCGGAACGATTCTCCCGGGAATTACACGCGACAGCCTAATCGCGCTGCTGCGCGAAGAGGGCCTCGCCGTGCACGAGGAGCCCTATAGCATTGATCAATGGCGCGAGGATGCCGAAAGCGGCCGGCTCGTGGAAACGATGGCCTGCGGGACTGCGGCGGTGGTCACGCCGGTCGGAAAAGTCGCGGGAAAGGATGGCGAGTTCGCGATCGGTTCGGGCGGCCCGGGACAGGTCACGAGCAAGATTCGCGAGAGACTGGTCGCAATCCAGCGTGGCGCGGTGGAGGACACCCACGGCTGGGTGATGCGGGTCTAGATCCGGCTGAGCTTCATCGCCAGCCGCGTCAGGCCTGGCAAATGTCTGGTCAGGCGGGTGATCGCGATTGCGCCCGCGCGCGTCTCGGACAGCGTCCAGACGAGTTGCGCCGCACGCACCGGCCTGGCCGCCCGCCGCGCGAAATCCGCCTGGTATCGGGGGGCGCCGCGACCGGACAGATAAGCCCGTGTCGCGTCGCGGGCACTGGCAAGTGCGATCGCCATTCCCTCCCCGGCGAGCGATGGAATGACGGCTGCCTGATCCCCCAACCGGAACAGGCCCGGCTCCGACCGACGCGCGATCCAGCCATAGGGTACCGACCCGATCGTATCGACCGGCAGACCGTTCGGAGCGCCCGCGAGACGGTTCGCGAAATGGGGGTTCCGCTCCGCCAGTTCCCCGATCATGGCCCAAGGCTCCCCGCCGGCACGGGCCAGCAGCGACTTGCGCAGCGCGAGACACACATTGGCGCTGCCGTCTTCCTGCAGGACGATGCCGGCATAGCCCCCCTCGAACAAATGCAGTTCGATCGCATCGCCGATATCGGCCGCGAGGCGATGCGAGGCCGGCAATCGCACGCGGACGCCCAACGCAGGGTCGTCGGAGTGGCGCGGCCGGGCTTCGCCGCGAACGTCGTGCTTGCCCGTGGCGAGGAAGATCGCCGGCGAGTGCCATTCGTGTCGCTCGCCGAGGATGCGCCCGGGTCCGACCTCGCGTGCCCGATCGATCTCCAGCCGCGCCCCGCTCTCGATCGCACGATCGCGCAATGCCGTATCGAACGCACGTCGCGAAAGGCCGAAGCTCGCGGCAGGGAGGCTCGCTTCGGCCCGTGTCTCACCCGCGAACAGGCGCAGGCGCCCGACCGGATGCGCGCCCAGCGCTGCGGGGTCGAGACCGAGCTCGCGGAGGGAACCGGCCGTGCGCCAGCTCAGGAATCCGCCGCAAATCGCATCGCCGACCGTCTCGCTCCGGTCGAGCAGCAGCGGCTGCTCCCCGGCGCGGGCGAGCAGCAGGGCCGCGACGCTCCCGGCGGGGCCGGCGCCGAGCACGATGGGGGCGTTCATTTCAGACGCCCGACGCAGAGGCGGAAGGGAAAGAATCGTTCGATGGTCGCCCCTTCGATCCCGGCCTCGCGCAGAATAGGCGGCCACTCCTCCGGCCGGTAGGAACGGGCGATCGACAGCCTCCCGTCGTGCCGCACGATGCGATGCCAGCCCGCGAGCCGGGCCAGCACCGGATAGCCGAAATAGGCGAAGGCGTGGCGATGGAGATCGTTGACGAACCAGCCCATGCCGGCTTCGGCTTCCATGAAGCGCAGAAATGCCACGAGCTGGCTGTGCGTCATATGGTGCGCGACGAGACTCGAGACGACAACGTCGACACCCTCACCGGCAAGGTCGACTAGGTCGGCGTAATCTCCGGTATGGTAGACGATCGGATCGACAGGATCGGTGGCGGCAGCGGCCACATCTTCGCTCCGGGGATTGAGATCGATCCCGATCAGCCGGGCGTGCTTCCCGCGCCGCCGCGCCCAGCGGGCGATCGCACGCAGCATGTCGCCATCGCCATAGCCGACATCGAGCAGCGAAAAGCTCTCGCGCTGGCCGACCGCGCGTTCGAGGAAGGCGAGCGTCGGACGCCGCGCCAGCGTGATCGTATTCACCTTGGCGAGATCGCGCAGGACCTGGCCATAGGTTCCCGCGTCGAGCGCGGGATCGTCCATGATCTCCTCGGCGATCCGTCGGTCAGCCAGCATCGCGCCAGCCAAAGTGGAAGCCCTCCATCGCGAGGCCGGGTCCGAAGGCGAGCGCGACCCCCGTTTCGGGCTGGTCGCGAAGGATCCGTTCGAGCACGAACATCAGCGTCGAGGAGGACATGTTGCCGAAGTCGCGCAACACGGCGCGCGAGTGGTCGAGCGCATCCGGCGGAAGCGCGAGGCCTTTCGCGACCGCATCGAGGATCGACCGTCCCCCGGCATGGACGGCGAAGGCGGTGGGCTCGCGATCGCCTCCGAGGATGCGCTCCCGCACTTCCGGCCGGGCGAGCGCGGCGCCGATGCGGCCCGGCACCTCGCCCGACAGACGCATGTGGAAGCCGGTATCGCCGATCTGCCAGGTGATCAGCTCGTCGCTCTCCTCCAGCGCCGCCGAAAGACCTCGTCCGATCGCCAGCCCGTCGCCCTCGCCCGCGACGATCGCAGCCGCCGCGCCGTCTCCGAACTGGGCGCCGGCGAGCAGCGGTTCGATCTCCACCGTCTGCTGGTGATGGAGCGTCGAAAGCTCGACGGTGACGACGAGCACGCGCGCGTCGGGCTCGGAACGGACGATGTGGCGCGCCGTCCTGAGCGCGGTCACCGCCGCATAGCACCCCATGAAGCCGACCAGCACGCGTTCGACATCCTCGGCCAGACCCAGGCGTCTCGCAATGATCTGGTCGATACCGGGCGCGACGAAGCCGGTGCAGCTGGCGACGACAAGATGGCTGATCTCGCCCAGATCGGTCAGCTTGTCGATCGCCGCCAGCGCGAGCCGCGGCGCCTCCTCGGCATAGATCGCCATGCGCTCGGCGGTGGACGGCGCCTCGCCGGAGTAGAAACCTCTACCTCTATCGAGCTTCGCATCCTCCTCCGACAGCACCGACCAGCGATGCTCGATGCCCGAGCGCTCCGCCATTCTGGCGAAGAGCTTCGCTTCGCGCCTTTCGCCGAGCTGGCGCATCGACCAGGCCCGATAATCCTGTTCGAAATCGCAGTCGGGGACGGCCGTGGCCAAATCGGTGATTCGTGCAGTCATATGGTGGCCGATCCTCGTTCAACCCGGCAACGGTCCGTCGTGGAGAAAGGTCCTAAATCGGAACGTTTCTCCGCAAATCGTCCAGCCATACAGTGGCGACGGAGTCGCTTGGTGCGCGCCAGTCGCCGCGTGGGCTGAGCGCGCCCCCGGCACTGACCTTCGGTCCGTTGGGCAGTGCGCTGCGCTTGAACTGGCTGAAGCCGAAGAACCGCTCGAGGAAGTTTCCGAGCCAGCGGGCGATGGTCGCCAGATCATATTCGTTCCTCGCGTCTTCGGGAAAGTCGATCGGCCAGAGACCGACGCTGGCGTCCTTCCAGGCGTGCCAGGCGAGGAATGCCACATGGCTCGGCGTATGCCCCCAGCGGATGATGTGATGGAGGTAGAAATCGTTCAGTTCATACGGACCGATGATCGATTGCGTGCTCTGGATGGTCCCGTCCTCGCCGGCGGGGACGAGCTCGGGACTGATTTCCGTGGCGACAATGTCGTCGAGGACCGCATTGACGGCGGGGTCGAACTGATCGGTCCGCTCGGCCCAGCGGATCAGATATTGGATCAGGGTCTTGGGCACGCCTGCATTGACCGCATAATGGCTCATCTGATCGCCCACGCCATAGGTACACCAGCCGAGCGCCAGCTCGGAGAGATCTCCGGTGCCGATCACGAAGCCACCGTGATGGCCCGCAAGCCGGAACAGATAGTCGGTCCGCAACCCCGCCTGGACGTTCTCGAAAGTGGTATCGTAGACGGGCCCGCCGTTGGCGAAAGGATGGCGCATGTCCTCGAGCATCTGCCGGGCGGCCGGCTTGATATCGATTTCCTCGGCTGTAATTCCGAATGCCTCCATCAGCCGCCAAGCGTTCGACCTGGTTCCTTCCGAAGTGGCGAAGCCCGGCATCGTGTAGCCGTAAATGTCGCTGCGCGGCCGGCCGAGCCGGTCCATCGCCTTGGCGGCCACGATCAACGCATGCGTGCTGTCGAGGCCCCCCGAGATCCCGATGACGAGTGCATTGCCGCGCGTCGCCTGGATCCGCCGCATGAGCCCGTCGACCTGGATGTTGAACGCCTCGTAGCAATCCTCGTCGAGCTTGTGCGCCCGGTTAGGGACGAATGGAAACCGGCGGATCGGCCGGACGAGATCGCGGGCGACGCGCTCCGCCCCGTGCTCGAAGCCGATCCGGCGATACCAGTCCGCCGGATGGCCTGCAGCTTCGGCGGAATCGTTGAACGTGCCCACGCGCATGCGGTCGCCGAGGATCCGGGCGGTGTCGATGTCGGCGATCGAGAGTTCGGGCTCGAGGTCGAAGCGCACGCTTTCGACCAGCAAGTCGCCCAATTCATAGATCATGCCCTGCCCGTCCCAGGCGAGGTCGGTGGTGCTTTCGCCATGGCCGCTCGCCGAATAGGCATAGGCACAGATACCCCTGCTCGAACTGGCCCTGCTGAGCAGATGCCGCTCGTCCGACTTGCCGATCGTGATGTTGGACGCCGAGAGATTCAGTATGATCGTCGCGCCGGCCAGCGCGGCGAGCGCACCGGGTGGCGTGGCCGACCAGAAGTCCTCGCAAATCTCGATACCGAAGGCGAAACCGGGAAGGTCCTCGGCTGCGAAGATCAGATCGGTTCCGAAAGGGATTTCGCTGTCGCCGCAACGGATCGTCAGACCGACGCAATCGCGGCCATGGGCGAACCAGCGCTTCTCGTAGAACTCACGGTAATTGGGCAGGAAGCTTTTCGGCACCGCCCCGAGGATCCGCCCCTTCGCGATGGCCAGCGCGCAATTGTAGATCCGCCCCTTGCGCCGCAGCGGCGCGCCGATCACGAGCACCGGCGCCAGCTCGCGCGACTGCTCGACGATGCGGGCGAGATGCAGTTCCACCGCATCGAGCAACGCAGTCTGCAGGTGAAGATCGTCGATCGCATAGGAAGACAGACAGAGCTCGGGGTAAAGCAGGAGATCGACCCCGAGCGCATGGGCCTCTCTCGCCTGCTCGAGAATACCCTCGGCATTGTAGGCCACATCGGCGGTGCGGACCTTCGGTGTCGCCGTGGCCAGGCGAACGAAGCCATGCGTGTGCATGTCGAAAAATGGGTGAACGTCCGTTCCGCTCATGGAGGCGGGCCCTTTCTGTGGAGAGGTGACGGGAGAGGGTTCGAGCCAATCGGCAGGTTGACAGATGCCCAGTTCCGCCAACCGCCTCTGTACCGGAGCACGGGCGATCCTGCCCTTCGATTCCCAACCGTAGACGGTTCGGCTCGGCCAAGGTTCCGGCTCGCCGAATCGCGCGCCGAACTCCTCTGCACTCAGGGGCGGATCATGCGCTTCCCGCCAGGCGCGGATGAGGGCTCCGGCACGATGCATGCCGACCGGGTATCTATTTAAGATACCTTATGCAACCTTGGTCGGAAGCGAGCTCAGTTCGGTCCGGTACCCGCGCAGCAAGGGGCCGGAGGAATGGCGCGCCCGCGCCTGCGCGGCGAAGGAATGCATCAGGCGGGTGCCGAGTCCGCTGGATTGCCCCGGCGCAGCGTCGAGCCCGACGCCGTCATCCTCGATCGTCAGGCGCCATCCTTCCGGACCGGGCTGGAAGAAGACGCCGATCTTGCCCCGCCTCCCCTCCGGAAATGCATATTTGACGCAATTCGCAAGCGCCTCGTTCACATAGAGGCCCAAGGCGACCGCGACTTCGCGCGGGAGGTCGAGGGCGTGGATCTCGCGAACCAGCGCGACATTCTCCGGAAAGGCTGCACGTTCCACCCGGTCGAGAAGACCCTCCAGATAAGGCTTCATCGCCACTTCCCCCTCGGCGGACTGGCCGGAGCCGAGCGACGAGTAGACGTCGGCGAAGGTCCGCACGCGGACCGCCGCATCCTCGAGCGGCCCGTGGAGCGACGGGTCGGCGACCTTCCGCTTCTGGATCTCGAGCAGGCTCGCGACCATGGCGAAATTGTTCTTCGTCCGGTGTTCGAATTCGGCGAGCTGGATCAGGCGGCGGTCGGCATCCTCGCGGACCTGATCCACCGTACGACGCGCGGCCCGGCGGAACGCTTCGGCGAAGATCACGACCACCGCCGCACACAGGGCATTGAGTACAACCCGGGCGGAATCGGTGTCGTTCGAGAATGCGAGCGAGCCGTGAAAGGGAAGGACATAGAACCAGGCCCAGAAGAAGGTCACCGCGAAGGCGGCCAGACCCGCACGCCAATGTCCATACAACGTTGCCAGAAGGATCGTCGGATAGATGAGCGCGAACGGTCCCGAAACAGGGGCCCAGAGGTCGAAAAGCGAGCGCAGCCCGATCATGGCTGCGCCGCAGAGGCTCCCGAACAGAACCTGCGCCACGAGCTTGCCCTGCGGCGTGATGAACTGGCGACTGACGTCGAACTGAGCGAGACGCTGCATGACGTCCGACCCTCCGGCGGAAGGAGACCCGAAGCTCGCCCTCTGCAAACCCGGTGCCGCGCGCTTCCGCACTTTGCGACGCCTTCCCCTTAGGCCAATCCGGGGGCCGAGTCGACCGATCCCGTTGCGCAAAAGCCGGTTCGGATGCGCATCACGCGGCGGCCAGAAGTTCGCCCGCTGCGGGGCCGTCCTGCAACAGATCCACCAGCGCGCGTTCGTCGCGGGTCAGCCATTTCGTCGCCCGGGGCAATTGCAGCGCATCGCGCCATTCCTCCTGCCGCTCCACCAGGGCAAGAACCGCAGGGTGGATATAGCTCTTCCGCGTGACGGCCGGCGTATTGCCGAGCCGTTCGGCGACGCAATCGAGCACTGCGTTCATCGGCACCCTTCCCGCCGCCTGCCGCAGGAACTCGAGCGCCAGTACGCTCGCATGCCAGGTCCGGAAGTTCTTGGCCGTGAAGCGTGCGCCCATGGTTTCCTCCAGATAGCCATTGACCTCGCACGAGCCGACCGAATGGGCCTCGCCGTCGTCGTCGACATATTTGAAGACATGCTGCCCCGGCAGATCCTGCATGGTCCGCACCAGCCGGGCGAGGTTGCGGTCGGTCAGCGAAAGCTCGCGCATCTTGCCCGATTTGCCCTTGTAGCGCAGCCGCAGCGTCGCCCCCGTCACTTCCGCGTGGCGTCGGCGCAGGGTCGTGGCTCCATAGCTCTTGTTGCGTTGGGCATAGCCCTCGTTCCCGATCCGGACCGCGCCCAGATCGAGCAGTCGCACGACGCTGGCGACCGCGCGCTCGCGCGTCAGCTTGCGACCTTTCAGATCGTCCTCCACGCGCTTGCGGACGAGAGGCAGCAGACCGCCGAAGGTCAGGCATTTGTCGAACTTTTCGCCTTCGCGCCGCGCGCGGAATTCGGGATGATAGCGATATTGCTTGCGGCCGCGCGCATCGACGCCGGTGGCGAGAATATGGCCGTTGGGCGCAGGGCAGAACCACGCATCGCCGTAGGCCGGCGGAAGCGCGATCGCGTTGAGCCGCTTCTTCTCCTCGCGATCCGAGATCAGCGCACCGTCGGCATCGTAATAGGCCCATCCCTTCCCGGCCCGCTTGCGCGTGATCCCGGGAAGGTCGTCGTCGATGTAGATGAGCTTGGTCATGGCCAAAGCAATACTCTGGAGCTGCGCCAGCGGTTCCGCTTGCTTGCGAATGACTTGCGCACCACCTACCCCCCGACCCGGAATGAAGGAGAACCGGTTTGGCCGATGCTAGCTACACCCCGCCCGAGATTTGGACCCACGACGCCGAGAACGGCGGACGCTTCGCGGCCATCAACCGCCCGACCGCAGGATCGCGCGAGGACAAGGAGCTCCCCGCAGGAGAGCATGACCTCCAGCTCTATTCGCTGGCCACGCCCAATGGCGTCAAGGTGACCATCATGCTCGAGGAACTGCTCGAGGCCGGTCATTCGGGGGCGGAATACGACGCGTGGACGATCGACATCTCGGAGGGCAGCCAATTCGGTTCGGGTTTCGTCTCGATCAATCCCAATTCCAAGATACCGGCGCTTCTCGACCGTAGCGGATCCGAACCGGTGCGGGTCTTCGAGAGCGGGGCGATCCTGATGCATCTGGCAGAGAAGTTCGGCGCCTTCCTGCCCAAAGACGCGAGCCGGGCGGAAGTCCTCAGCTGGCTGTTCTGGCAAGTCGGGAGCGCGCCCTTCATCGGCGGCGGCTTCGGGCATTTCTATGCCTATGCGCCGGAGAAGTACGAATATCCGATCAATCGCTATGCTATGGAAACGAAGCGCTTGTTCGATGTCGCCGACCAGCGCCTGGCGCAGAGCGAGTTTCTCGGCGGCGGCGACTATTCGATTGCCGACATCGCCACCTTCCCCTGGCTCGCCCCGTTCGTCTTCGGGGGGATCTACGGCGAGGCGAAGACCTTTCTCTCGATCGACGAATATACGCATGTCGGGCGCTGGGTGAAGCAGATCGCCGCGCGCCCCGCGGTGCGCCGCGGGCGGATCGTCAACAAGACCTGGGGCGAGGATGACGAACAGCTTCGCGAACGGCATTCCGCGGCCGAATTCGAAGGCAAGCGTTTCTAGGCCGGCCGGCCGGCTGCCCGCCAGACCGCCCGCAAATGAATCAAGTATCCGATAGGCTTGCGCGCGGCAGCTCCGTCGCGCGCGACCCTTTGCCGCGTGCAAGAGCAGCGCACCGGGCCGGCAAGAAATGAACGGAAAATTAATTGTCCAATTCAAAAGCCTATGGTAGCTGTCCGTAGTCGCAAGTCGTAGACCAGAAGAGCCCAAGGGGCCGTGACAGTACCAATCATGATCGGGGCATGGTCTTGGCACCGCGCGAAGCGGGGTAGGGTTTTGCGTCCGGTAAGGTCGTCTTCAGGGACGAAGAATGCAAAAGTCAGGGCGCTCAGCAGCTTTGCGGTGCGCAGGAAGGGGAGCGCTTCCATGGCCGTTCAGATGCAGCATGATGACCAATCCCGTACCTATTTTCGAGCCGGTGCCGAGACTGCACAGTGGCGCGGCGAACTGCCCGGCCCGCGGATCGGCCCGAAGGAACGCATCGATCTCATCGCGGTCTCGGCCGCCTGGGATCAGCTCGACGACCGTGCCCGCTTTCTGCTGGGACGCGACGGAACCATTCTCGCCGCCGGAAACGACGCGCGTGCGCTGATCGACCGCATCGACAGCCTCGCCACGCCCGACGGGAACAGATTGATGGGCTGCGGCGCCGCGCGCGCCGCATTCCAGCGCCTGCTCGCCGTCGCACCGCGGCGGACCGACGCGGCGATCCTGCGCGAAACGCGCTCGGGCGGGCATTGCCTGGTCAATTCGGTCGGCATCTGCCGCAACACCATCGGTCTGGCGATCCGGTTGGCGAGCGAAGATTTCAGGCCCCGCTTCCCCGATTTCACCGAAACCTTCGGCCTCACTCCGAGCGAGGTTCACGTCATCGAGAAGCTCCTGTGCGGGCGGACCCCGCAGGACATCGGTCGTGGCCTGAAAATCTCGGTGCATACGGTGCGTGCGCACATCCGCCATTGTTACGACAAGCTCGGCGTCTCCAGCCGCGAAGAACTGTGGCAGAAGCTCAGCCCCTTTCGGCTGAACTGACAGTATAGTTGAGACCGCGCGCGTCGCTTTTCTACAAATTCCTGTCACCAATCTTAATTACTTAATCCGCGTGATGCCGCTGGTAGCGAATCGGATTAAACAGGCTCCACCAACAAGAACACGGGTCGTCGGACCAAAAGGTCCGCCGTAGCGCAATCGACGCAGTTCCATGCGCCAGACTGCGCCAGCACTTGGATGGCTCGAGGAGGCGACCGTGTCTTGTATCGATTACAACGCGTTTTCGCGTAAAGTTTCGCTCGCCTGCGCTTCGGCGGCCGCCCTGGCTTCTGTGGCCCTTGCCCCATCATTGGCAGCGCAGGAAATTCCCTGGCCTTCCAACGCCACGACCCATCCCGGCGATATCGTATACAGTCGCGACGTGCCTTACGGCAGCGCCACCAGGCGCTTCGAACGCGGCGACGCGAGCACCATCTCCCCCGACCAGTCGACGATGATCAACAGCACGCTGATGCTAGGGTTGAAACCGATGACCGATGCGGAGACGGCGACCGTCTCGGCACCGCTGATGCGCAGCTCCGAAATGGTCGTGGGCGCGATCGATGCCGGTCTCGCGCCGCTCATGGGCGCAAACGGCAATTCGGATTTCACGCGTTCGGAGAGCGGCGGCAGCCAGACCGGCGGCATCGTCAACCAGGCACTCGGCGCTCTGCCATCCGCGCTCTCGGTGATCGGCAAGACGATCGGCGGGGGCAACTGATGCGCGCGTTTGCGAGCCTGCTCCTCGCCGGCGGCCTTGCCGCACTGGCCTCGCCTGCCCTGGCGCAGGATCCCGATCGCGCACAGGACGAAGTTCTGATCGGCGAAGGCGAAGTCACCGGCAACAATGGCCGGGTGGCGGTCAACATCATCGCGGGGAGCGGCAATCAGCAGCTCTCCGGCGCCTCGATCGCGATCGGCGAACATGCGGTGAATGTGCAGTCGGCCGAGCAATACATGGACCGGATTCCAGGCGCCGACAGGTCGACGCTGCTCGCGATCGGACCGGGTGCATTCTCGAACAACGACGGCTTGGTGAGCGTAAATCTCACCGCCGGAACCCAAAATCAGTCGGCGAACCTAGCGGCGCTGACGATCGGCAATAGCGGAGTGGTCTCGGACCAGATGCTCGCCCAGGCGAGCGCTCCCACAGGACCGGCAGGTTTATCCGCCGAAGGTCTCGATGCCCCGAACGACACGATCGCGATCAGCGATAGTGCCTTCGCCGGCAACAGCGGCCTGGTGCAGATGAACGTGATCGGCGGCGAGAGGAATTCCTCTGCCAATACCTTCGCGCTGAACCTTTCGGCCGGGGGCGAACCATGAACCGAAGCAAAGGAGTAAGGATCATGAAATATGCAATACTAGCTGCGGTATCGGTATCGGCTCTAGCCGTTGCTGCACCCGCTATGGCCCAAGAAGGACCGGGCGACGGGGAATCCTCCCTCGAACTCGACCTTCGCTATGCCAACAACATCGACACCAGCGTCACCACCGACGTCACCTACACCAAGGACGTTGCGCTCCGCGGCACGGTGCGGCTGGACGGTGACATCGATGTCGACAGTTCGGCAGTCGCCGTAACCGACGTCAAGCAATCGCTTGCCGGCGTCGCGGTGACCTATCGCGAAGAAAACGAACTGAACGGTGAGAACGGTTTCGTTTCGGCGGTATTCGGGCCTGGCGTAAGCGAGGCCGGTCAGGATCCGAATGACCTCCTGACCGACGGCGTCGTCCAGGGCCAGATCCGGGCCGGTTTCTTCGCTCCGATCATCAATACGGTAGATACCTTCACGATCGATGCTTCGGGCAATGTCGGCGCCAACCTCGCTGCAGGTTACTTCAACATGCAGATGAATGCGGCAACGCTTGCGGTTTCGGAAGACAGCGATGCGGATGCCGATGGCGGCTGGGCGGAAGCCTCCACCACCTCGCTCCAGTCGATGATTGGCGTCTCCCAATTTGGGACGCCTGACCAGATCCTCGATCAGGACGAGGAAGAGACCGGCGGCGGCGGAAACAACTTCCGCGACCGCAACACCGTCCTGGGTGGATCCATCACCGGATCCGGCAACATCGGCGTGAATGCTGCTGCCGGCAGCTTCAATCAGCAGTCGAACCTGCTGTCGCTGGCTGTCGCGACCAATGCCGACCTGGCCGAAGCCAATTCGGGCCTGATCCAGTCCGTTCTCCTGAGCGGCGTGGAACAGCAGGACAGCATCAACCGGGTGACCGGGCTGAGCATCACTGGTGCATCGGGCAATGTCGGCGTCAACTTCGCCGCAGGTGCGGGCAACCAGCAGGTGAATGCACTCACGATCGCATCGTCGCAAGGCGGCACGGGTAACCCGGGAACGGGATCTCCGGGCAGCGATCCGAGCTAAGGACCCCCGCGGGCGGGGAGAGGGAGTCCTTACCCTTCCTCTCCCCAACTTCCCGATTGTTTGCGCAATCGGGAAGTCCCCCCGCCCGGTGACGGACGGGGAACCCTCTGCCCGAAGCAAGGAGGCAGGATCGACGTGTCCCAGATTAAAGCCAACCGGTCAAAGTTTTACGGTGCTCTTGCACTGGTCGCCAGCGCGATTTCGCTGGGCGCTTGTGCCTCGGCACCGGGCGGCCCGACACCCGTCTGGCTCGGTCAGCTCACGCCGGCCTCCCCACTTGTCCATGCCCGCATGGACGACTGGAAATCCCTGAAATTCACGCATCTCGTCCGCCAGCAGGCCGATTTCAGCTGCGGCGCAGCGGTGATGGCGACCATCTTCAACTACGCCTACGGCCACGAGACCACCGAAAACCAGGTGCTGGTCAACATGCTCAAGGTCGCCGATCCCGACGTCGTGCGCCAGAAGGGCTTCTCGCTGCTCGACATGAAGACCTATGCCGCATCGATCGGCATGCCGGCCGAAGGCTACCGGATCGACTATCCGACGTTGGCCAACCTCAACATTCCCGCGATCGTCCTCCTGGACATCCGGGGCTACAAGCATTTCGTCGTCGTTCGGAAGATCTTCGGCGATCAGGTCGCGATCGGCGATCCGGCGCTGGGCAATCGCACGATGACCCGCAAGCAATTCGAAGAAGCATGGAACGAGATCGCCTTCGTCGTGACCGGCGCGGGCTACGATCCTCAGAACGTCCTGCTCGACCCGCCATCGCCGCTTTCCGCGCGCGCCCTGCTGGCGACCTCCGCCAGCCTGCCGCCCGCGCAGGCGGCAGAGTTCGGCTTCGCGCCGGGCTTCGATTTCTCATTTTGAAGGATGAGGGAATTCACCATGACCAAGCCAGCCAAGTTCCGGATATTGAGGGGTGGCACTGCCACTGCGATCCTGGCGGTTGCTGCGATGACGCTGATTGCCAGCCCGGCCGAGGCCGGTGCGGACGACCCGTTCGCTGCGCTCGCATCGCTCGGCAAGCCGGTCGCGGACGAAGAGCTGGCCGACATGCGAGGCAAATTCATCCGTGCCGACTCCGTATCCTTCTTCGGGATCTCGCTGGTCACCAGCTGGCAGGATGCCAGTGGCATCACCACGACGGCGCAAATCGTCTTCAATGTCGATTTCCTCCACAGCGAGAACGGCAATCCGGTACCGAGCCTGATGATCGGCTGGGTGCGCGATGGCGACCCGGCAATGGACACCACCCAGGCGCACCAGGGATACACTCCCATCGCCGCGACGCAGAATGCGCTCATCGTGGGCGGTCTCGAAAGCACCTCGGGGGCGGCGCAGGCCAATGTCATCGCCGGAGCAGACAATCGCGCGCTCAACGGCATGACCATCGCACTCGTCCCGACCTCCGAGCTCGGCAAGCTCGACAGCAGCGGCCTGACGGAGGTTACCGAAACCACGGGCATGACCTTCGCCGACGGCGACCAACTCGAATTCCGCCTGGGAGCGAACGAGATCGGCCTGCTGCTGACCGGCAACCACGGCAGCGACAACACGCTGCTCTCCGTCGGAGGCGAATTCGGGCGGCTGCTGCAGCAGTCCGTCATCAACAGCGATGGCAATACGGTCTTCAACAACAGTGCCATCATCATCGGGACCGACCTGCTTGGCGGAACCCAGTTCGATTCCGTCCGCGCGACCGAAGCGCTGTCGGTCATGAAAGGGCACGGCTTTTGACGGCCGCAAGGGAGGGTGAGGGACGATGAAGTTCGCTTATGTCATCATCGTGGCCGGCTTCGCCGTGGCTGCGCTCAATTCCGCAAGGGCCAGCGATGGCGCCAATCAGTTCGCGGTGGAGGGTCCGGGCCTGCTGGCCTGTGCGGAATTCTCCGAAGCGCGCACCGACAAAAAGTCTCTTGAATATCATCGATTTATCGGATTCATCGAAGGATATATGAGCGCCGCAAATCGCTACGAGCCCGATACGTTCGACTTGTCCCCCTGGCACAATGCGGTGGCTTTCGATCTGATCATCGACAACCATTGCAGAGAGAACCCGCAAGAGCCGATCGTCGCCGTACTGCAAAAGATGGTGAGCGCATTGCGCCCCGTTCGGGTGGCGCAGTTTTCAAAGATGGTCGAGGTCGGAGCCGGGGAGAACCGGGCGCTGGTCTACGAGGCGATCTTGCGCCGCGCACAGGCCGAACTGCGCACACGCGGTTTTTACACCGGCGAGGAAACCGGGCAGTTCTCGCCCGAAATGCGCGATGCGCTGCTCGCCTATCAAAAACGGACGGATTTGTTCGAAACCGGCGTGCCGGACCCGGCAACGTTGTGGACGCTGCTCAACCCGTAATTGCGGGTGAGCTGAACGAAAGAGGTCGCTTGGTAAGGGGCTTTGGCCATGGAACTGATCAGGATCACCAAATTGGCACTCGTCGCAGGAGTAGCAACACTCGCTGTGCCGGCGCTCGCGCAGGATGACGGACTTGAGCAGGAGGTCGAGGAGCTGCGTGCGCAGGTCGTCGAACTCAAGGCGCGAGAAGCGGAGGCGAACGCGCGTCTCGAGGCGCTCGAGCAGCGCCTGATGATGCTCGATGCGCGGGCGATCAGCGCGACGGAGGCTGGCGAGGTGCGCGGCATGTTCATCCCGCCACAGTCGATGCCGATGACCAACAATGCCGATCTCGACCTGTTTCGTTCGCGACCTTCCATTGCCGACAGATGGGAGCAGGCGCGGCTGGCTTCGCTCCAGCCGGAAAATGCTCCGGCGGGAACCGGATCGATGGAGGGCGACGACGAGGAGGAGGTGCAGAAGGCTCCCGATCCGACCGAAGCAGTGCAGGACATCGTCCAGCAGCAGCAGGGATTGCAGCGGAGCCGCTTCGGCATCGAGCATGCGCTCAGCTATTCGCGGTTCAGCGATGCGCGGATCAATCTCGACGGCTTTCTCGCTCTCGACGCGATTTTCCTGGGATCGATCTCGATCGACGAGGTCAATGCCGATATCTTCACTTCGGAAACGACCTTCCGCTATGCCGCGAGCGACAATCTGTTCTTCGACGCGAGCGTCCCCTTTCTGTGGCGCACTTCGGTCTTCCGCAGCGGCGGCGCAGGCGGTGCTGCAGCCATCCCGGTGGAAGCGAAGCGCAGCCAGGGTGGGCTGGGCGACGTGAGTGTCGGCGCGAGCTATCAGATCCTGCGCGAAACGCTCAATCGGCCCAACGTCGTGTTGAGCGGACGAGTCAAATTCCCGACGGGGGACGAGCCTTTCGGAGTCGACTTCATCGAGGTGGCGGGCAGCGAGGGCAATCTGAAGATCCCCGAACGGCTCGCCACCGGAAGCGGCGTCTACGGCGTTTCCGGCGGCGTTTCGGTGCTCAAGACGCTCGATCCGATGGTGGTGTTCGGCAGCGCCACCTATTTCCACAACTTCCAGCGCGATTTCGCCGACATCGACGAGAATCCGGCCGACCAGCCGGGCACCGTCGATATCGGCGACGCACTCCAATTCGGCGCCGGCATGGCCTTCGCCCTCAACGATCGCTCGAGCATTTCCATGTCCTATTCGCAGCGACTGGTGAATCGCAGCCGTCTGAGGCTGGAGTCGGTCGGAGAGTTCCAGAGGGTCCTTGGCAGCGACGCCAACGTCGCGCTGGTCAATCTCGGTGCGACCTTCGCGCTCGGCGACCGCTTGTCGCTCATCGGAGCGGTCGGCATCGGCCTGACCGACGACAGCCCCGACATGGTGGTGAGCGTCAGGCTGCCCTATCGGTTCTGACTTCAGGACGAGCGGCGGCCGCGGGAAGCTGTCGAGGGATCCCGGAGGACAGCACGGACCGCCGCTCGCGCCTCCCACCCCCCGTACGGCGGGTTGGAGGCGCTGCTCTGCCAGGTGAAGACGTTTGCCCCTTGAAGCCGTCACCGCTTCGAGACAGAAGGCAGGGTGGCCGCTGCGAGGATGCTCTTGAGATCCCGACCTGGATCTGGCTGGGGTGGCAGGATTCGAACCTGCGCATGCCGGTACCAAAAACCGGTGCCTTACCGCTTGGCTACACCCCAGTGTCGGGCGGGCATATAGCGCAGCGTCAGCCAATGTGAAGGGGCAAGCCAAGCCATGAGTATCGATCCCGAGCGCACGCCCGTCATCGTCGGCGTGGGTCAGGTCAACGACCGGCCCGAGGATCCGGCCGACGGGCTCGACCCGATCGGCCTGATGAGCGCCGCGCTGCGCGCCGCGGACGACGATGCGGGGGGCGGATGGCTCGCCGACTGCGATTCGCTGGCCGTCGTCGCGCAGCTTGGCTGGCCCCATCTGAACCCGGTCGACGGCGAGGTTGCGCGCGCGCTCGGCATGGAACCGCCGCACCGGATGCAGACCGCCCTTCCCAATGGCGACAGCCCTGTCCTGTTGCTGCACGAGGCGGCCAATCGCATCGGCCGCGGCGAAGCGAGGATCTGCGCCGTCACGGGCGGCGAGGCCTTGCGAACGGCTGCCAAACGCGCTGCGCTTCGCGCATCCGCCGACGGCGAAAAGCCCGATGCCCTGCGCCAAGCGTCGCACCGGAGACGCGCCGGCTATGCGCAAAACTTCGGACTTGTCGTCCCGACCGATGTCTACCCGCTATACGAGAACGCCTGCCGCAAGGCCTGGGGGCAGACGCTGGAAGAGGCGCAGGCCGAGACCGGTGCGATCTGGGCGAGAATGAGCGAAGTCGCCGCGCAGAGCGAGGGCGCCTGGATCCGCACACCGATGAGTGCAGAGGAGGTCGTCGCGCCTTCGGCCGATAACCGGCCGATCGCCTTCCCCTACACCAAGCTGCAAGTGGCCAATTCCTCGGTCAACCAGGGCGCCGGTTTCCTCGTCGCCAGCCTCGCCGAAGCGCGGCGGCGGGGGATCGCCCCGGACCGGCTGATCCACGTCGGCTATGGCGCGGCAGCACATGAGGACAGCGATTTCCTCAAGCGCGATCGCTACGACCGCTCGGCCGGTCTCGAGGTCTCGGTCGAGCGCACCTTGGTGCTCAACGGCATCACGACAGCGGATCTGGCCCATGTCGAGCTGTACAGCTGCTTCCCCTGCGTCCCCAAGATGGCGCGGCGCGTGCTCGACTGGCCACTCGAACGGCCGGTGACGGTGTTCGGCGGGCTGACCTTCGGCGGCGGTCCGATCGGCAATTACATGAGCCATGCGGTCGTGGCGATGGTCCACAAGCTGCGCGGAACCGGTGACAACGGCCTGCTGTTCGCCAATGGCGGCTATGCCACGCACAATCACACCATCCTGCTGTCGGGAACTGCGCGGGGCGCGCGGTTTCCGCAGGACTTCGACTATCAGGCGGATGCCGATGCGATCAGGGGGCCGATCCCGGAAGTGGACGAGAGTTACGTCGGACCGCTCGAACTGGAGAGTTACACGCTCCACTACTCGCGCGAGGGGAAGGTCCGCTCGGGTGTCGTGGTCGGGCGCACACCCGAAGGCAAACGCGCCCTCTCCGCGGATTATCTCGCCTATGGGGTGGCTGCCGAATTCCCCATCAATTGAGGGCGGCGAAGGGGCAGAAAGCGCCTTCATCCCACCCTCGGATCGCGACCGCTTCGCGCCTGGAAGGAACGCCGACACGCTGACGAGGGTCGGCGTGCTCCGCGGCATGGACCATTTTGGACCAATCGGAACGATGCGCCCGACCGGCGCGGCGGGTTGCGACTGCCCGGGATCCAGATCCGGCTAAGCACGCGACGCGGCCGGCGCTGTTTGCTCGGCGCAATATCCCCGAGTTGCAGAGCCCCGGACTGCCCTGACCCGCGCCCCTCGCAGGAGCAGTGACGCCGATGAGCGATCGGCGCGGCTCGCGGAAGAATTCCTGACAGGTTTCGCTCTTTTGCCTCTCTTCCCTTGGAGACGAGCGAGAGTCTCGGCTCTCTGTCGATGCGCGGGGCCGAACTCGAGACATCCAAGTAACCGCCAAATCCGTACTCAATCCGATACGGACATATAAAAAATATACATCCCCCAAACCTTGTATCAGGATCGTGACCATGACCTTCGAAATCAATTCGCACCGTAATCTATTCAGATCGGGTCTGCTATTGTCGCTTGGCGTGCTCCTTCCATCCTGTGCAAGCTATCGGCCCGACCCCTATGTCAACCGGATCCGGGGGGACGTCGCGCTGACGTCGACCGCCGACGTTAGCCATGCCCTGCTGATCGAAACCCCGTCGGGGCGAAAGGTTTGCGTTCAACCCCCGGCCGATGCCTCCTTCAATGCAAAGAGCAAGGAAGGGACCGACATCGCGATCATCGCCTTCGGCGGAAACCAGGATGGCAAGGAGGAGCGCCAGGACGACACTGGCGAACACCAGTTCGAGGGGCGGACGCCTTCGGTCCTCATCACCCGCGAGGTTCTCTATCGCCTGTGCGAACTGTCGATGAATCAGGACCTTTCGAAGGAGGAGGCGCGGACCTCGTTCGACCATGCCATTTCCGCCCTGTCGCAGAGCTGGAAAGAGGAAGCGGACCGCACGAACGTCGAAATCAAGAGCGATGTCGAAGAGAAGGGCGCCGACGAATAACGGACGGCCCGGAGGGGCGGGAACACGCCTCCGGAAGAGCGCCCTGGTGTTCAGGCTCTCATGATTTTCCATTGGGATCGTATGCTTGGAGGCACGGGATGGGGTCTGATACGAATGCAGATTCTACAAGGGCAATATTGCGATGTGAAGAATGCAAGTCGCTCCATAACTACATCCTGAACCGGGTCAGAAACCTCGACATCTGTCACGACATCTTTCAGGAAACCTATGCCAAGCTACTCGAGGCGGAGCAGAACAGCACCATCCGCAGCCCCCTGTTCTATGCCTTCGTAGTTTCGCGCCGGCTTATCGCCGGGCACTTCCGCAGTGCGTTTTCCTTCGGTGCCGAATGGCTCGACGAACTCGCCGATCAGCAACCCCTTGCCGACCAGGTCCTGCTGGAACGGGAACGGCTGCGCCTGCTGGAGGATGCCATCGAGAAATTGCCGAAGATGCGCAAGGAGGTTTTCCTGAGACGGCGCGTGCTCCAGGAATCCTCGAAAGTCGTGGCGGCTCATTTCGGGATCAGCGTCAATGCCGTCGACAAACACGTCTCCCGAGCACTCGTTTCACTCCATGAAGAAATCTCCAGGCTCTGAATAGATCCATTTGCGAATAGAAAGGGGCCATGCGCCTTGACTCGATTTCGCCCCCTATTCAAAGAAACCCTGCGCGACTGGCGAGGTTTACATCTGTGACCACTGATAAAGAGACGGCTGCTCGCTGGGCGACGCGCATAGTATCGGATGACGCCGATCGTTTCGACGCGTCCGGCTTCGCGGACTGGCTGCAGAAAGATCCTGGAAATCAGCGCCTTCTCGAGGAGTATCTGGCTCTTTGGGACGATAGTACGACTCTCGACGCGGCGGCGCGCATTCTCGCGCGCAATGCTGGACAGGGTGCCTGATCGCGATCCCGGGGGGATAGTTCGAGCGAACGCATCGCGCGACACTCTGCAGATGCTTCGCCCCGCCAGCGCGGACTGTCCTGATCGCATTGCCCCGGGGAGTCACTGGCGCGCAGGGAATCGTGCCGCGGTGCGGAGCCGCCGCTGCGGCGATCGGCAGAGGCTCACGATCGCCACTTCGCTGCGAACGAAGGCTTGCGCTGCGCGCGCGCCCTCTCCCCCGGCTGAACATAGGCGGGCTGCCGAGAAGGGGCAGCCTGCGAAACATGGCTTCGACGAAAATAGGCGCCGGCCCCCCGAAGGGAGCCGGCGCCCCGGAATGGCAGACAGGATCAAAGCTTGCTTTTCGCGTCCTTTCTTTCCTTGAATGCCTTCTCCATGATTTCCCTCTTATACTTCTCGAAGAGGTAAAGCTGGCGCCGCTCGTTGATCTGTTCCTCGGGATCCGCGACCTGGGCCACGTCGCGAATGAGCTTTGCGAACGCCATCGTCCTCCGGTTGAGCGGACCGACGCCGAAGATCGCCAACTCCGCTACGCTTGGCACCGGCGCGCCATCGCTGCCGTAGTATCTCTGATTGCCCGAATTTCCGGTTCGCGCAATTTCGGCGACGGCCGTTGCGAGTTGGACCGCGAGCTGGTCCAGCTTCCCGCCTTTCTGCGAATCCTGCAGAATGCCGCCGAGGCCTTTCGAAACAGGACCCTTCTTCGCCAGCAGCGCCTTTCCAAAGTAGGCTTGTGCCAGCGTAGCCTGATTGAGTGGGAAGTTGTCGGCGACGCGGAAGGTCCCGGCATCGTCCTTTTCGACCGCCTTCCCCTTGACGAACGGATCGAATTTTTTCGACTTTTCTCGGTCCATGTAGAGGTAGTTCTTCGAGAGGAAGAGAGGTTCCTGCATGATCTGGAAAAGCTCGGGCGCGAACACGGAATAGGCGCCGAGATGCTTTTCCAAATCCTTGGCGGTGATCGATCCATTTTGAAGCCGCTTGGGGAGACCGGCGATCGCGTCCGCCTTCACGCCGCGCGAGGGAAGAATCTCGTCGCGCCAGATCCGGTACAATTCCTGGTAGAATTCGTTGTTCGGCTCGGGGTATTCCGTCCCCAGATCGCCGACCGGAACCGTCGAAGCGTCGACACCGACGAAGGGTCGCGGCAGTTGTCCGTTGTCCTTGAACGGATGGTAGAAGGACTCCTCGGGCTTCACCCATAGTTTCTCGAACGCGTTCCGGCCCAGTTTACGCCGCAAGTTATCGGGCATCGGAGCCCTTTTGTCGATCAGGGCATCGGCCAGGAAAGCAGCGCGGAACTTGTCCGTATGGCCTTGCAGATAGACTTGCTCCATCTTCAAATCCGGCTTGGAGAATGCGCTGGCTACGGCATCGGTCGTGATCACCCCGATCAGAGCCGAGACCGAGGAGATCGGCGGTATGCCACGCACCTTCTCTTTCCCCGGCGTGTCCAGGAGGTTGACCATCTTCTCGCGCGATGCCTGGCGGGAGAAGGCGTAGTGATGATAGATCGTCGGCACGCCCAGCGATTTCTCATTGGTCGATGCGGCGACCACGGCGAGCGGGAGCTTGCTCTGCCTGTCGTAGAGGAAGCCGTTGTAGACGTGTTCTTCGGGTTGCTTACCCGCACCGACGTTGCCGGCCTTGACCCGATTGTATGTGAGTTCGCTGTAGCGCCCCCGGGCCTGTTCGCCGTACATATCCTGATCCGCCTGCTGCGCCAGTATGCTCGTGATCAGGACGATCAGATTCGGGGAAGAATGCTCCGACGCGGCCGATTTGAGATCGAACCGCCACTGCGGATAGCGTCGCGGTGCTCACGCTCGGCGGGCGGGCGATCGACATCGACCGCCCGCCTCTCGCCCGCAGCGTGGTCTATTCGACCGCTTCGGGTTCGCTAGCGTCGGCTTCTTCCACATCGATCGTCGGCACCTCGACCGTCTCCGTCTCGGTGCCCACTTCGACATCTGCCGTATCGACGTCATATTCGGGCATATTGCCGCCCTTGGCCTCGATTTCGGGCATTTCCCCTTCTTCGGTTTGCTCGACATCGCACGCCGAGAGGCCGAGAGTGGCCGCGGCGAGGATCGTTGCTGACACGAATTTACGCATGTTCTTCCTTCCCTTGCTTGTCCCCCCAACAATGAAGGTGGCTCGATTGCGTTCCGCTCCCGGTTGCCGGGCGTACGGGGACCTCGGCTTCGCACCCCACTTCCGCGGCACAAACGGTCGTGCGCGGCGTAGAGTGAAAGAGGAGCCGATGTCTCTCCATCCTGATCGCGCGGCTTCTCCGTCAGATCGATCCGGAACGAGGAGAAAGAACCATGACTGCGCCATCCACGAGCGATCATGCGACGATCGCCAGCGACCGCGTCGAGGTGACGTGACCCCCAGCTTTCCTCCAGCTGGGATTAGAGCCGAGCGGCTTTGTTGCGCATGAGCGCGGCTGAAGCAATGGGCTGCGTAGCGGAGCCCGTAGGGCGTAGCGAAGCAGGCCATTGCTTATTCAGTTCAGCGGCGAACGCCGCCGGGGTTGCGTAGCCAAGGGCCGAGTGCGGTCTCTCCCGGTTGTAATCCTCGACCCAGGCCGCGATCTCGACGCGGGCATGAGCAAGGCTGAGGAACAGCGTCTCGTTGAGCAGCTCGTCGCGCATCCGGCCGTTGAAGCTCTCGCAGAAGCCGTTCTGCATCGGCTTGCCCGGTGCGATGTAGTGCCACTCCACGCCGATCTCCCCGCACCATGCCAGCACCGCATTACTGGTCAGCTCGGTGCCGTTGTCGCTGACGATCATGCCGGGCTTGCCACGCTCGGCGATCAGCTCGGCTAGCTCGCGCACGACCCTGCGACCGGAGATCGATGTGTCCGGCACCGCTCGCAGACACTCCCTGGTCACATCGTCGACGATGTTGAGCACGCGGAACCGGCGCCCAGACGCCATCTGATCGTGAACGAAGTCCAGGCTCCAGCGCTGGTTCGGCAGCGCTAGAACCGGAGCCGGGGCCCTGGTCCCGACAGCACGCTTGCGGCTGCGTCGCCGCCTGACTGCAAGCCCTTCCTCCTGGTAGATGCGCTGGGTCTTCTTGCGGTTGATCATCACGCACTCCCGGCGCAGCAGGATGTGCAGACGGCGATAGCCGAACCGACGGCGCTGGTTGGCCAGTTCGCGCAGCTTCTCGCGAAGCGCAGCGTCATCGTCCCGCGTGGAACAATAACGCACGCTCTTGCGATCGGCATCGATGACCCGGCACGCCCGCCGCTCGCTCATCCCATGGCAGTCCTGGAGATGAGCCACAGCTTCCCGCTTCGCGGCGGGCGTCAGAACTTTTTTGCCAGGAGATCCTTTAGGGCAGCCTGGTCGAGCATCGCATCGGCCAACAGCCGCTTGAGCTTCGCGTTCTCGCTCTCGAGCGCTCGCAAGCGACGAGCCTCGGAGACCTCCAGCCCGCCATACTTCGACTTCCAGTTGTAGATCGTCGCTTCCGACACGCCGTGTCGCCGCGCAAGATCGGCGGTCTTCGCTCCCGCCTCGGCCTCCTTCAGCACGCCGATGATCTGCTCTTCTGAAAACCTCGTTCTCTTCATCTCGTCCGTCCTTCTGTCAGGGCCGGACTCTAATCGAGACTGGAGGAAAATCAGGGGGTCACGTCACTAGACGGAAAAGGCTCGCCCATGTTGCACGGAGCCGCCGGGGGACGTCGGGAAACGGCAGAAATACAAGGGATTAGATGTGCAACACCGTGCAACACGAGATCGCCAAGCCATCAAGAATGGCGGCCTATAACTGACTGATTTTGCTTGAAAAAGAATGGTAGCGGAGGAGGGACTTGAACCCCCGACACGCGGATTATGATTCCGCTGCTCTAACCAGCTGAGCTACTCCGCCCCGAAAGGCCTTCGCGCGGGTTGCGGCCCGCTCGGCAGGCGGCGCATTTAGGGCGCGGCAAGTGCGCGGTCAACTGCCGAATTGCGCGTCCGGAGGGATTTCGCCGGGAGCGGTCGAGGCGGTATCGTTCATCCGTCGAACCTTCGCCGCCAGCCCGCGATTGAGCGCGTGGGTGAGCGCCGCATCCACCTCGGGTACGGCTCGTGCATAATGCGCCAGCGCATCGCGATCGAAAGTGGCGATGCGCGAGGATTCCGATACGACCACGGTGGCCGAAGCGGTCTGCCCGGAGACCAGGCTCATCTCGCCGAGGAATTCGCCCGGTCCGCAGGTCCCCACCAGCCGACCGTCGAATTCGATCCGCGCCAGACCATGCGCCATGTAGACGAGCGGCGGATCGCGCTGGTCCTGCATCATCAGCACTTCGCCCGCGGCGACGTCGCGCCAGCGCATCAGATCGCGCAAATGCCGCTGGCGGCGCGGATTCTCGATCCCCAGCAGCCGCTCGAACAGCCGGATCTCCTCCTCGATCAAGGCTCCGCCGCGTGCGCGCTTGCGGATGGCGGCGATCTGGATCGCATTGACCGCGACGAATACGGCCGCGCAGACCGCCATGCTCCAATCGTCCCGCAGCAGGAAATGGATCAAACCGGCGACTCCGGCCGCCAGTGCGGCGTATCGCATGCGCCGCATGGTGGTTACCGCCATGGCCGCGATCAGCAGCAGAGCCGCGCCATATCCGAGGATGCTGCTCAGTCCGCCCATGGTGCGTCCTTTCGGCTCGATCGCACTCTTATGCCGTGGCGCGCCCGCGGAATGCAAATGTCTTGATCGCCTCCCACGGTCCTCCGCGGTAGCGGAACAGGCCGAGACCCGGAAAGGCGAAGGCCTGCGGAAGGATCGTCTCGGCCAGTGCGGCCTGCAGGGCTCTCGCTTCGGCAGTCGCGACCTTGTTCTGGACAGTGACGTGAAGCCGCGGGCGGTGCTGGTCCTGCCCGGTCAGAAGTCCGCGCAAATGCTCGGCGACGAGATCGCGCAGGTCGAGCATCGCGGGGCTCTCGAGCCTGATCGCGGTTCCGCCGCCGAGCGACATCGGCCCCGCAACCCGCGCCGCCACGGGCGCGAATTCGGCGGCGAGGCGCTTGCAGAGGGTGACGATCTCACCCTCGCACATCGGCGGGAGGGCGTGAAACAGCGTGACATGCGCCGCGAGAAAATTCCGTTCGGGAGGGAAGTGCTCGGTCCGCAGCGCGGTGAAGCGGGCGTGCAGATCGCGCGGCAGTTCCGCGGTGAGAATCAGCGGCGCATCGGCGCCGGTCACATCTCGCCGCGCTTGCGCCGGATCTCGAACCATTCGGCGACATTGCGATTATGCTCTTCGAGCGTGCGCGCGAAGGCGTGGCCACCGCTGCCGTCGGCCACCATGTAGCGCGCCTCGGTGTCGGCCGGGTCGAGCACCGCCGCGATCGATTCGCGACCGGGATTGGTGATCGGTGCCTTGGGCAGGCCGACCATGGTGTAGGTGTTGTAATCGTTCACCGCGGCGATTTCCGACTGCCGGATCCTGCGCCCGAGCGGCTTGCCCCGGGTCAGGGGATAGATGATCGTCGGGTCGGCCTGCAGCAGCATGCCGTCCTTCACCCGGTTCGAATAGAGCCCCGCCACCATGCGCCGTTCGCGCGGCACGCCGGTTTCCTTCTCGACGATCGAGGCGAGGATCACGGCCTCTTCCACCGTATCGACCGCGATGTCCGCGGCGCGCCTCGGCCAGGCTTCGGCGAGATAGTTGCGCATCGCCGCCTGCATTCGCCCAAGCACTGCCGAACGGGTCTCGCCCCGCTCGAAATCATAGGTGTCGGGGAGAACCGATCCCTCCTCCGGCACGGGGATGGGACCGGTCAGAAGATCTTCCGCCATGAGCCGTTCATGGACCATGATCGAGGGCAGCCCCTCGGGAATGGTCACGAAGCGGCGGATCACCTCGCCATGCTGGAAGGTATCGAGGATCCGCGCATTGCTCGAGCCGGCCGGCAGCAGGAACTCGCCTGCGAGGATCGGATCGCCCGAGCCGAACAGCTTGGCGCGCAGGAGAAACCCCTCGGAACTGTCGATCAGCCCCTCGTCCGCGAGCTTGTCGGCCACCGCCGTCAGGGTCGCGCCCGAGGGAACGATGAAATTCGTGTCTTCCTCGACGTCGGCCGCACCCCACCAGCCCGACAGGAACCAGATCGCGCCGACCGCCAGGACGAGCGAAAGGACGCCCGCGAGGACGTACCCGGCGCGGTTCATTTCAGCCGACCTTCTTGACGATCAGCGAGGCATTGGTGCCGCCGAAGCCGAAGCTGTTGTTGAGCGCAGCCTCGACCTCGCGCTTCTTGGCGGTGTGCGGGACCAGATCGACGCCCTCGGTACCCTCGTCCGGATTGTCGAGGTTGAGCGTCGGCGGAACGATCTGGTCGCGGATCGCGAGAATGCAGAAGATCGCCTCGACCGCGCCCGCGCCACCGAGCAAATGGCCGATCGCCGATTTGGTGCTGCTCATGGAGGCGCCGCAGAGATCGTCGCCCAGCACGCGCTTGACCGCGGCGAGCTCGATCGTATCGGCCATGGTCGAGGTCCCGTGCGCATTGACGTAGTCGATGTCGCAGGCTTCCATTCCGGCCTTCTTCAGGGCCATGCGCATGGCGAGTTCGGCGCCCTTGCCCTCGGGGTGCGGCGCGGTCACGTGATAGGCATCGCCCGACAGGCCATAGCCGACCACCTCGGCATAGATTTTCGCCCCGCGCGCCTTGGCGTGCTCGTATTCCTCGAGCACCACCACGCCCGCGCCCTCGCCCATCACGAAACCGTCGCGGTCCCGGTCATAGGGACGGCTGGCCTTTTCGGGCGTGTCGTTCATGCTCGTATTGAGCGCACGCGCCTGCGCGAAGCCGGCCACGCCGAGCGGATTGACGGTCGATTCCGCACCGCCTGCCAGCATGATGTCGGCATCGTCGAGCGCGATCATCCGCGCCGCATCACCGATCGAATGCGCCCCGGTCGAACAGGCGGTGACCACTGCGTGATTCGGCCCCATCAACCCGTATTTGATCGAGACCTGGCCGCTGATGAGATTGATCAGGCGGCCGTGAACGAAATGCGGAGAGACGCGACCGGGGCCGCGATCGCGCAGCACCAGAACTCTCGCTCTCGATCCCGGGCAGGCCGCCGATACCCGAACCGATCGAGACACCGGTCCGCATCTTCGTGGCTTCGTCCATGTCGGTCAGGCCGGCATCCTCGAATGCCTGCCCCGCGGCATCGATGCCATAGATGATGAAGGGATCGACCTGCCGCTGGACCTTGTGGTCGACGCGCTTGTCGGGATCGAAACCGAATTCGTGATCCTTGGGTTTGACCTCGCAGGCGATCAGGCACTTGTGCCCTTCGGTGTCGAAACGGGTGATCGGCCCCGCCCCGCTCTTGCCGGCCAGCAGATTGGACCAGGTTGTCTCGACGTCGCCGCCCAGCGGGGTGACGAGGCCAAGACCGGTTACGACCACACGACGCATGAATTTCTCCGACTGAAAGACAACAGGCCCGGCCCGGCAATGGGGCACGGGCCTGTCCGATCCCGCCTCGCGGCGGGCTATGGCAGCAGCCTGGACCTAGCCCTTGTGCTCTTCGATATACTTCGTCGCATCGCCGACGGTGGTGATCTTCTCGGCCGCATCGTCGGGGATTTCGACGCCGAATTCTTCTTCGAAGGCCATCACCAGTTCGACGATGTCGAGGCTGTCTGCGCCCAGATCGTCGATGAAGCTGGCTTCCTGGGTAACCTTGTCGGCTTCTACGCCGAGGTGCTCGACGACAATCTTCTGCACGCGGTCGGCAGTATCGCTCATTTTAGTCCCTCTCGAAAATTGGGGGGTTGTCAGATTGGCTTTCGCCCTAGTGAACGGAGCGGCGCAGCGCAAGGGCATCTCATCCGGTGTGGCGTGCGAATGTCGGACCGATGGGGCGGTTCGCCGGTTGCACAAGGGTCAACTCCACCGAGAAAAGGAATTAGAAACCATGGCAACCAAGCTCTTCAAGTCCCTGACCGACACCACTTTCGATTCCGTCGAAGGCTATCGCAAGGCGGCCGAGAAGGCCGATAGCACGCAGCTCAAGCAGGCCTTGAACGCCCGCTGCCAGCAACGCGAGCAGACGCTGCAACAGATGAATGCCGAACTCCGCCGCCAGGGCGACGATCTCGTGACCGAGGGCACGACCGCCGGCGAAGCGCATCAGATGTGGGCCAGCATCAGCGACATGTTCGAAAACGACAATGAAGCTGCCGCGGAGCGCGTCGAGGAAGGCGAAGGCTATATCAAGGGCAAGTTCGAAGAGGCGCTGAAAGGCGACCAGCTCGAAGCCCAGGAACGCGCGGTGGTCCAGCAATGCTATGCCGAAATCGCCGAGGGCGAACGCTTCGGCGACATGGTCGAAAAACAATACGACTGATCGGGCAAGCAGCCTGAAGCGAGGGGCGCGGAGCGATCCGCGCCCCTCTTCGCGTCACTCGCCGATCGTATCGGTACGCACCCGCTCCGCCGGGTCCGCCCGCAGCGGTTCGATCGTGCGGATGTGCACATCGCGCAATTGCCTCGGGCTCACCGCGCTCGGCGCCCCCATCATCAGATCCTGCGCCCGCTGGTTGAGCGGGAATGCGATGACCTCGCGGATGTTGGGTTCGTCGGCCAGCAGCATGACGATCCGGTCGATCCCCGGCGCCGAGCCGCCGTGGGGCGGTGCGCCGAGCTTGAACGCCTCGATCATGCCCGAGAAGTTGGCATCGACCTCCTCCTTCGCATAGCCGGCGATTTCGAAGGCCTTGTACATGATGTCGGGCCGGTGGTTCCGGATCGCCCCGGAGGAGAGCTCGTAGCCGTTGCAGACGATGTCATATTGCCACGCCTTGATCTCCAGCGGATCCTGGTTTTCGAGCGCGTCCATCTCGCCCTGCGGCATGGAGAAGGGATTGTGGCTGAAATCGACCTTCTTGAGCTCCTCGTCATATTCGAACATCGGGAAATCGACGATCCAGCAGAACTTGAAACAGCCCTCCTCGATCAGCCCGAGCTCCTCGGCGACGCGCGTCCGTGCCGCCCCGGCGAGCCGGGCGGCGTCCTTCTCCTTGCCCGCGGCGAAGAACAGCCCGTCGTTTTCGCCCAGCCCGAGCTCGGCGTAGAGACGTTCCATGCCCTCGGTACCGTGGTTCTTGGCGATCGGCCCGCCGAACTCGCCGCCCTTGCGGGTGACGTAGCCGAGACCCGCGAAGCCCTCGCGCCGCGCCCAGTCGTTCATGTCGTCGAAGAACTTGCGGCTCTTCTCCTGCGTCGCGGGCGCCGGAACGACGCGGACGCGACCGCCCGAGCCGACGATCTTCTCGAACAGGCCGAAGCCGCTCTTCTCGAAATGCCCGGTGACGTCCGAAATCTCCAGCGGGTTGCGCAGGTCGGGCTTGTCGCTGCCGTATCTGAGCATCGCCTCGGCATAGGGGATGCGCGGGAAGCTGCCCGCGGGCGTCACGCTCTTGCCGCCCGAGAATTCCTCGAACACGCCCGCCAGCACCGGCTCGATCGCCTGGAACACGTCTTCCTGGGTGACGAAGCTCATCTCGAAGTCGAGCTGGTAGAATTCGGGGCTGCGGTCGGCGCGCAGATCCTCGTCGCGGAAGCAGGGCGCGATCTGGAAATAGCGGTCGAAGCCCGCGACCATCAGCAGCTGCTTGAACATCTGCGGCGCCTGCGGGAGCGCGTAGAAGCGCCCCGGGTGCAACCGGCTGGGGACGAGATAGTCGCGCGCGCCTTCGGGGCTCGAGGCGCCGAGGATCGGGGTCTGGAACTCGGTGAATCCCTGATCCTGCATCCGGCGGCGGAGCGAGGAGATCACCTGCGAGCGCAGCATGATATTGGCGTGCATGGTTTCGCGGCGCAGATCGACGAAGCGGTATTTGAGGCGGATGTCCTCGGGATAGTCCTGCTCTCCCGCCACCGGCAGCGGCAGTTCCTCGGCCCGGCTCTGGACCGTGGCGGAGCGGGCGAAGACCTCGATCGCGCCGGTCGGCAGATTGGCGTTCACCGTGCCCTCGGCGCGCGCCTTGACCTCGCCGTCGATCGTCACCACCGATTCCAGCTTGAGCCCCTCGAGCACGGCCAGCGCGGCGCTGTCCTCGTCGGCGACGATCTGGGTGATCCCGTAATGATCGCGCAGGTCGACGAACAGCACGCCGCCATGGTCGCGCTTCTTGTGCACCCAGCCCGACAGGCGGACGGTGTCGCCGACATTCGCCTCGGTCAGGGCAGCGCAATTGTGGGTACGATAGGCGTGCATCTAAAATCTTTCCATTTTCGGAGCTATGGCGCTAGGGCGCCCACGATCCGTGGGTGACGCGCGCCCTTAGCAGGAATCGCGCGCGCTAACAGGCCAAGCCCGGCTTTTTGTCAAGTTCGGGTGCGCCGGGGGCGGCACTCCGCCCGACAGACAGAAACGAACCGATGAAGATACACGAACTGATCACCACTTCCGACGCGCTGGCCGAACTGTGCGAGCGCCTGGCGAAAAGCGATTTCGTCACCGTCGACACCGAATTCATGCGCGAGAACACCTATTGGCCCGAGCTGTGCCTGGTGCAGATCGCCAATGAGGAAGAGGCCGCGGCGATCGATCCGCTGGCCGAGGGGATCGACCTCCAGCCGCTGTGGGACCTGATGTGCGACAATGAAGACGTGCTCAAGGTCTTCCACGCGGGCGGCCAGGACGTCGAGATCGTCTATAATTTCACCGGCAAGACGCCGCACCCGATCTTCGACACGCAGATCGCGATGATGGCGATCAGCCAGTCCGAACAGATCGGCTATGCCAATCTGGTCGAGAGCTGGCTCGGCATCACGGTCGACAAGGGCGCGCGCTTCACCGACTGGGGCCGCCGCCCGCTGACCGACCGGCAGATCGAATATGCCATCGGCGACGTCACCCATCTGTCGGTGATCTTTCCCCGCATGCTCAAGAAGCTGGTCAAGACCGGCCGCGGCGCCTGGCTCGATGCGGAGATGGAAAAGCTCGCCGATCCGGACAATTACGCCAATGATGCGGCGCTCGCGTGGAAGCGGATCCGCTCCCCCGGCCGCAACCCCGCGGTGCTCGGCCGGCTGAAGGCGCTGGCCGCCTGGCGCGAGGGCGAGGCGCAGCACAAGAACATCCCGCGCGGGCGGATCATGCGCGACGAGACGCTGGCCGATATCGCCAGCCACCCGCCCAGGAAGCAGAACGATCTGACCAAGGTCCGCGGTCTGTCGAATGCCTGGAAGGACAACGACATCGGCAAGCGTCTTCTCAAGGTGCTCGAAAAGGCCGAGCCGCTTTCCAAGGAAGAGATGCCCGACAAGCCCAAGCGCGGCGCGCCGCTCGGCAAGGAAGGCGCGCTGGTCGCCGATCTGCTCAAGCTGCTGCTCAAGATCCGCTCGCGCGAGATCGACGTCGCCTCGCGGCTGCTGACCCGCTCGGACGAGATGGAAGCGCTCGCCGCCGGCGTCCGCGACCTGCCGCTGCTCAAGGGCTGGCGCTTCGAGGTGTTCGGCAAGGATGCGCTCGAACTGGTCGAAGGCAAGCTCGCCTTCGGGGTCAAGGACGGGCGGCTGCTGATGACCCATGTCGACGATATCTCCGCCGACATGGCCGATACGCAGGCCGCCGAGTGAGCACCTATCTGCCCACGCTCAAGCAGCTGCAATATCTCGTCGCGCTGCATGAGCATGGCCATTTCGGCCGCGCGGCAGAGGCCAGCTTCGTCTCGCAATCGACGCTTTCGGCCGGCATTCGCGAGCTCGAATCGCTGCTCGGCGTGACGCTGGTCGAACGCAGCCGCCGGGTCGTCCGCTTCACCGCGCTGGGCAATCAGGTGGTCGAGAAGGCGCATCGCATCCTGCGCGAGGCCGAGGAACTGGCCGATCTCATCCATGCGGCGGGCAAGCCGCTCGCCGGACAGTTGCGGATGAGCGTGATCCCCACGATCGCGCCCTTCGTCCTCCCGCGGTTCCTGCCGCGGCTGCGCCGCGAGCGCCCCGATCTCCAGCTCTTCCTGCGCGAGGAGACCAGCCACGATGCGGTCGAATCGCTCCAGCACGGCCGCGTCGACTGCGTGCTGCTCGCCCTCCCCTTCGCCACCGGCGAGGTCGAGAAGGCGCATATCGCGCAGGACGAGCTCTATGTCGCTTTCCCCAAGGACGACCCGCGCGATCCGCCCGACATGGTCCCGCCGAGCATGATCGACGAGGGCCGGCTGCTGCTGCTCGAGGACGGCCATTGCCTCAAGGATCACGCGCTCGCCGCCTGCAACCGTCCCGAATTGCGCGCTTCGGCGACGATGATCGGCACCAGCCTGCATACGCTGGTGCAGATGGTCGACAACGATCTGGGCCTGACGATGCTGCCCAAGATGGCGGTCGATGCGGGCATCCTCAACGGCACCGAGGTGGTCGCGCGCCCTCTCAAGAGCAAGAACGCCACCCGCGAGATCGCGCTGATCTGGCGCAAGAATTCCCCCCGCCGCGCCGATTTCGAACTTCTGGCGGAGGAATTGCGCGCGGGGTGAGCGCGCGTTAGGTCTGCGCCGGGAACGGTTCCACCGCCTGCCGGTTTGGCCAGAAGTGAGAGGGCGCCGCATGGAGTTGCGAGGGGCAATGCGACAGTTCGATGCTGCGTCGGCCAGAGGTGCTTGCGGCACATGATCTCCGGAACGCCCGGGCCCTTTGCCGCCCATAGCAGCGCCCTTGCGCGGATGATGGAGCAGCACGACTGGAGCGAATCGCCCCTTGGTCCGCCGTCGGAATGGCCGCATTCGCTGCATTCCGCCGTCTCGCTCATGCTCGATTCGAAATTCCCGATGTTCGTTGCCTGGGAAGATGATCTCGGCTTCCTCTACAACGATGCCTATGTGCCGGTTCTGGGCGAGAAGCACCCGAACGCATTGGGGCGCCCCTTCCGGGCGATCTGGGAGGAGATCTGGCCGGACATTGAACCGCTGGTGGAACGGGCGCTGTCGGGCGAAGCATCGTGGCTCGACGATCTGCCGCTGAAGATGCACCGTCACGGCTACGACGAGCAGACCTGGTTCACCTTCTCCTATTCCCCCCTGCGCGACGATACCGGCCGTGTATGCGGGCTGTTCTGCGCCTGCACCGAGACGACCGAAAAGGTCCTCGCGATCCGCAGCAACCGCGCCGAGCGCCAGCGTCTCGAGAGCATGTTCGCCCAGGCGCCCGGCTTCATGGCGATGCTGGCGGGACCGCAGCACACCTTCCGTCTCGCCAATGCGGCCTACAAGCGCCTGATCGGAGACCGCGAGGTCAGCGGGCTGACCGTGAAGGAGGCGCTGCCGGAACTGGAGGGACAGGGCTTCTACGAATTGCTCGACCGGGTCTACGAGACCGGCGAGCCCTTCGTCGGGCATCAGCAGCCGCTCCTCATCCGGCGCAGGCCGGGCGGTGAGATCGAGCAGGCCTATGTCGATTTCATCTATCAGCCGGTGCGCGATTCCGAAGGCTCGGTGACCGGCATCTTCGCCGAAGGTTACGACGTGACCGAGCAGAAGCTGGCGCAGGAACAGCAGACGCTGCTGATCAACGAGCTCAACCACCGGGTCAAGAACACGCTCGCCATCGTTCAGGGTCTGGCGCAGCAATCCTTCAAGACCGGGGTAGCTACGCCCGTGGCACGCCGGGCGTTCGACGCGCGGCTGAGAGCCCTCGCCTCCGCTCACGACCTGCTGACCCGCCAGAACTGGATCGAAGCCGAAATCTCGCAGATCCTGTCGAGCGCGGTCGAGGTGACCGCCGGAAGCGCGGCGCAACGTGTGACCTGCGAGGGTCCCGAGATCATCCTGCCGCCGCAGACCGCCGTCTCGCTGGCGATGGCGATCCACGAACTCAGCACCAATGCGATCAAATATGGCGCGCTGTCGAACGATTCGGGCAGCGTCTCGGTGGCCTGGAACGTAAAGTCGGAGGCCGACCGGCCGCAGGTGCATTTCGAATGGCGCGAATCCGGCGGGCCCAGAGTCGCCGAGCCGGAACGGACCGGTTTCGGCACGCGGCTCATCCGCCACGGTCTGGCGGCGGAACTGGACGGGATCATCGACCTCGACTTCGCACCCGAGGGCCTGCGCTGCACGATCGATGCGCCGATCCCCGAGACCCGGCGATAGGCTGGCGCCGAGCGGCTTGGATCGAGAGCCTGGGTCCGATTTTCCTACACGATCCTTTTCTGCCAGAGCGTGGGCATGTGTGTGCTCCGCCCCCGCGAGTCCCGCCTCCGCCCGCTCCGGCGCGGGCTCCGCAGGGGGAGGACACGAAAGGAGACGGCGCTGCGCGCAAACCGGGTCAAAAAGTGCGGTGCATCAACAGTTTGGCTGGGCAGGCGAGTTTTTATCAACCCCCCCTTCACCGTCAACGGGTCAGTCCATGTGCCTCAGTCCGACGCGCAGATAGTCCCAGCCGGTGATCAGCGTCAGCACCGCCGCCGCCCACAGGGTGACGAGGCCGACGGTGTGCGGCACATTGGCAGCGATCCCGCCCAGCATCGTGGTCCAGCCGGGCAGCCCCTGCCCCAGAATCAGCGCGCCCAGCGAGACCAGCTGGAAGGTCGTCTTCCACTTCGCCAGCCGGCTGACCGGAACCGAGACCTGCAACCCGCCGAGAAATTCGCGCAGCCCCGAAACCGCCATTTCGCGCATCAAGATGATCAGCCCGGCAATCACATGCGCATCGCCGACATAGGGGCCGCGGAGCACGCCCTGCGCCGCGAGCACGAGGATCACCGAAGCGACCATGATCTTGTCGGCGATGGGATCGAGAAAGATGCCCAGTTTCGACACCGTCCCGCTCGACCGGGCGAGGTAGCCGTCGAAATAATCGGTAATTCCCATCAGGCAATAAAGCGCGAAGGCGGCGAGATAGCCCGCCTCCCATCCCGGCCACCACAGGAACCAGGCGAGCAGCGGGATCGTCACGATGCGCGACAGCGTCAGGAGATTGGGCAGGGACAGCATCTCGACCGCCTGCCTAGCCGCATTCGCGCCGTCGCAAAAGCCGCGCTTTGCGCTTGTCCGCCATGGCAATGCGACCTAACGCCGCGCGCAGGATTGGGCGACGGTCCGGGGGGGGCATGACGACAAGCACACATCTGGTCCGGACCAGGCGTTTCCTGCCGCTGTTCGCCACGCAGCTGTTCAACGCCTTCAACGACAATCTCTACAAGACCGCCATGGTCCTGTTCGTCGTCTATCAGGTCTATAACGACGAGAGCACCGAAGCGGCCTTCAGCGGCCTCGCCTCCGGCCTGTTCATCCTGCCCTTCTTCCTGCTTTCGGCGCTGGCCGGCCAGCTCGCCGACATGCGCGACAAGGCGCGGATCATCCGGACGGTCAAGTTCTGCGAGATCCTGATCATGCTGGCCGGTGCGGCCGGCCTGACGCTGGCGTGGAAGGGGATCGCGGTCGACCGCTTCGCCATCCCGCTGCTGCTCGCCGCACTCTTCGCGATGGGCGTGCATTCGACCTTCTTCGGTCCGATCAAATATGCGATCCTGCCGCAGCATCTGAAGCGCGAGGAAGTGCTTGCCGGCACCGGCCTGGTCGAGGCGGGCACCTATATCGCAATTCTCGCGGGCACGATCCTCGCGGGCTGGATTCCGGTCGAGATGGCGGCGATCGCGATCGTCGCGACGGCGGTGGTCGGCTGGCTGGTCAGCCTGCAGGTGCCTCCGGCGCCGCCGCAGGGCGAGATCGAGACGCTCGACTGGCACATCCTGCGTGCCTCGATCCGGCTGGTGCGCGACACCATGCACAATGCCGAGGTCTATTACGCGATCCTCGCGATCAGCTTCTTCTGGACCATCGGCGCGGTGCTGTTCATCCAGTTTCCACCGCTCGCCAAGAACGTGCTGATGGCGTCGAAGGAAGTCGCCAGCCTGTTTCTCGTCGTCTTCTCGGTCGGGGTGGCGATCGGCTCGGTCGCGGTCAACGCTTTGCTCAAGGGGACGGTGTCCGCGCGCTACGCGCCGTCCGCGGTGCTCGCCATGGGCCTGTTCGTCGTCGCCTTCTACGTCGTCGCCCGGTTGTGGGCGGCCGATGCGCCGACCGAATTGCTGAGCGTGGGCCAGTTCCTCGGCTGGCCGATGGCGGCGCTGCTGCTGCTGTGCCTGCTCGGCATCGCGGTGTCTGGGGGCATGTTCGTCGTGCCGCTCTACGCCTTTCTGACGACGCGGGTCGCGCCCGACCGGGCCTCGCGCACCATTGCCGCCAACAACATCGTAAATTCGGGGGCGATGGTGGCGGGCTCGCTGCTCGCCATCGGGCTGAGCGCGGCCGGCGTGCCGATCGTCGAACAGCTGCTGATCAGCGCGGCGATGTGCCTGTTCTCCGCCTGGCTCGCGCGCCGCTTGCACCGGGTCGAGATCGAGGCAGCGACGGCTGCGGCGGGTCTCAGACGATGAAGGCGAGGACCGCGGCGACGGTGGCGAAGTAGGTCGTCGCCACGCCGCGAACGTCGGCAGCGGTGAGGCGCCAGTCGCGCCAGTCGATCGTCCCGCCGGTGGGCAGATCGGCGAAGCCGGAACGCCGTTGCGGCAGGCTCGCCCGGAACCAGTGCCGGGCAGCGTCGCTCGTAAGGACCAGTGCGCGTCTCATGATGCGGGGTTAACGCTTTTTTAACGCTTTGGTATCCCGGGCTTGCCGGCCTGTCCCCGAATGGCACGGTTCGGCCGATATTAACCCTGTCGGGCATGATTGCGCGGGCTGCTCCAGCGGGCTACTCGCCAGAGCCATGACCGCGCCTCCGACCCCCGCCGCCGCCCGCCTGCTCGTCGAATGCCTCGCCGTACAGGGCTGCGACCGCATCTTCACCGTCCCCGGCGAAAGCTTCCTGCAGGTGCTCGATGCGCTGGTCCTGCAATCCGCGATCGAGGTGGTGACCTGCCGCCAGGAAGGCGGCGCCTCCTTCATGGCCTGCGCCGACGGGGCGATGACCGGCCGGCCGGGAGTGGCCTTCGTGACTCGCGGACCGGGTGCGACCAATGCCAGCATCGGCGTCCATGTCGCGATGCAGGATTCGCAGCCGATGATCCTCTTCGTCGGCGATGTCGACAGCGGGATGCGCGACCGCGAGGGCTTTCAGGAGGTCGACTTCGCCGCCTTCTTCGGCCCGATCGCGAAATGGGCGGCGCGGATCGATTCGGCGGATCGCATCCCCGAATATGTCGCGCGCGCCTATGCCACCGCGATCTCCGGGCGGCCCGGGCCGGTGGTGCTGGCGCTGCCCGAGGACATGCTCGGCCGCGAGACCGAGGCCCGTCCGCGCCCGCGGGTAGAGCGGCCGGCGCAGGCACCCTGCCCCGATGCGATGCAGGCGATGATGGCGCTGATCGCCGATGCCGCCGCACCGGTGGCGATCGTCGGCGGCGCGGGCTGGAACGCCAAGGCGCGCGAATACTTCCAGCTCTTCGCCGAACGGCTCGGCCTGCCCGTCGCCACCGCCTTCCGCCGCCAGGATGCGATCGCGCCCTCGAGCCCCGTCTACGCCGGCAATCTGGGCTATGGTCCCAACCCCCTGGTGGTCGAGCGGGTGCGCAATGCCGACCTCGTCCTGGCGATCGGGGCGCGGCTCGGCGAAGCCACCACCGACGGCTATACCCTGCCCCCGCCGGTCGCTTCCGATCGGCGGCTGGTGCATGTCCATCCCGATCCGGAAGAGCTCAATCGCGTCTATTCCGCCGATCTGGCGATTTGCGCCGCCATGGACGAATTCGCCGAATGCGTCGCGCTGTGGGACGATGGCGATGCAGTGGATTTCGATGCCGGTCGCATGGCGCATGGCGAATGGGAGCGATGGGCCACGGCCGCCCCGAACGGCCACGCGCTCGACATGGGGCAGGCGGTCCAGTTCATGCGCGACACGCTCCCTGCGGATACCATCATCTGCAATGGCGCGGGCAATTTCTCGGGCTGGTGGCACCGCTACTGGCGCTACGAAGGCTATCCGACGCAGCTCGCCCCGACCTGCGGCGCAATGGGCTATGGCGTTCCCGCGGCCGTGGCGGCGGCCCTGCGTCACCCGGAACGGACCGTGGTCGCGGTGGCCGGCGACGGCGATTTCCTGATGAACGGCCAGGAACTGGCGACCGCGGTCCAGCACGGCGCGGACCTGCTGGCGATCGTGGTCGACAATGCGGCCTATGGCACGATCCGCATGCATCAGGAGCGCGAGTTTCCCGGCGAGGACCGGATCAGCGCGACCCGCCTCGCCAATCCCGACTTCGCGGCGCTCGCCCGCGCGTTCGGCGGTTGGGCTGCTTTTGCAGACAGCAATGAGGCATTCAAGGACGCCCTGATCGAGGCGCAAGGACGGAGCGGCCTGCGGGTGATCCATTGCCGGATCGACATCGAACAGCTTGCTGCGAGCGGCGCAAGCGTGTCCGGCCTCCGCCGCCGCTAGACGAGGTCCGCGCTCCGCGCACGCAGGTTCCGGCCTCCGCCCGGTCCGGTTGGCGAATCAGATGCCCGCCATCGCGCAGATGACCGACCATTCCTCGGGGCGGATCTCGGCGACCGACAGCCGCGACAGCTTGACGAGCTCGCAATCCGCCAGCCTTGGTTCGGCCTTGATCTGCTTGAGGCTCACCGCATGGGGCAGCTTGGTCTTCGGCTTGATCTTGACCGCCGCCCATTTCCCTTCCGGATCGGTGGGGTCGGTGATCCCGGCCACGCTCACTTCGCAGATCCCGACGATCTCCAGCCCTTCGCGCGAGTGATAGAAGAAGGCCTGGTCGCCCACTTGCATGGCGGCGAGATTGTTCTTCGCGCGATGGTTGCGGACCCCGTCCCAGGTCCCTTCGCCTTCGGCGACGAGGTCGTCCCAGCCGTATTTGAACGGCTCCGATTTCATCAGCCAGTAGCGCATCGTCGAACTCATCTCCTGCAGCGTCGTGCCGCGGTTAGCCGCAGCGGCGCCCGCTTGCCACCCCGCCGCTTCGCCCGGTTAACGGCTTTTTAGGCGGAGGCGGCCTATCGCAAGGCGGGGCGCCCAACCAAGGGGAGCGGGATTGACCGCAGAGACAGCCAGAAGCGTGACTTCGCCGCGCCGGAATGCCCGCAGGTTCGCTGCGCACCGCGAGCACGACCTCGTCACGCACGGTATCGCTTTCGCAGCGATCATATTGTTCGTCGGCACGGCGGGAGTGGTCCTGCCCGAAGTAATCGGCGCCTGGACAGGCACGAAAGCATCGCCCGACGCGATGCTGACCAATGCATTGATCCTCAACATCGCCCTCGTCCTGCTGGGCTGGCATCGCTACAAGGCGCTCGCGCAAGAGTTGAACCTGCGCCGTCGCTCCGAAGAAGAGGCGCGTCGTCTCGCCGACATCGACCATCTGACCGGCGCGCTCAACCGGCGCAGCTTCACCGCGATCCTCGGCGACCTCCTGGTCGATCTCGAGAAGCGTAACCAGGCACTCGCGGCGATCGCCATCGATCTCGACAATTTCAAGCAGGTGAACGACCTCAACGGGCACCAGGCCGGTGACGAGGTCCTGCGGGTGACAGCCGAACGAATTGCGCGTCTGCTGCCCGAAACCGGCGTGCTCGCCCGTCTCGGAGGCGACGAATTTCTGTGCGTCCTTCCCTATCACCCCCAGGTTCCCGATCGGGTGGACCAGCTGGCCATCCGCATGATCGAGCAGATTGCCCGCCCGGTGATGCACGAAGGCGTATCGGTCGATGTCACCATGTCGATCGGTATCGCCTCGAGCCAGCAGGTCGATCAGACCGATCTCGGCGAAGCTTCGGCGCAGAAGCTGATGCACAAGGCGGACATCGCCATGTATCACGCGAAGAAGCAGGGTAAGAACCGCTTCTACTGGTTCGAACCGCCGATGGAGAACGAGCTTCGCTTCCGCAACGAACTCGAAGCCGGCATCCGCAAGGGCATCGCGCTCGGCCAGTTCAAGCCGTATTACGAGCAGCAGATCGACCTCGACAGCGGCAATCTGGCCGGCTTCGAGATGCTCGCCCGGTGGGAATCGCCAGAAATGGGTGTGGTCGGTCCCGATATCTTCATCCCGATCGCCGAAGAAATCGGCGTCATCGCCGAGATGAGCGAGCTACTGATCGCGCAGGCCTTCGAAGACGCCAAACAGTGGGATTCGCACCTCACGCTGTCGGTCAATATCTCGCCCATACAGATGCGCGATCCATGGTTTGCGCAAAAGCTGCTGAAGCTGATGATCCAGCACAATTTCCCTGCAAACCGTCTGGACATAGAGATCACCGAAAGCTGCCTGCACGAAAACGTCGGAATGGTCCGTTCGATGATCACCTCGTTGCGCAACCAGGGCGTTCACATCAGCCTCGACGATTTCGGCACCGGCTATTCGAGCCTGTCGCAACTGCGCAGCCTGCCCTTCGACCGGCTGAAGATCGACCGCGCGTTCATCAGCGAGCTCAAGGAAGACGAACCGGGCGCCAAGCTGGTCGATGCGATCATGGCGATGAGCGCGGGACTGAGCCTGCCGGTTACCGCCGAGGGGATCGAGAACGAAGCCGTGCTCCAGGCCCTGAAGCGGCTCGGAAAGATGAAGGGTCAGGGCTACCACTACGGCCGTCCCGAGCCTGCCGACAAGGTACTCGAGCGGCTCAGGGCCCAGGATCTGCTGGCCAAGGAGACGCTCGACAATGTGACCGAGGTCGGTTTCGTCGACAGCCAACGCAGCCGGAACGATCTGCGCGCGAGCTGACGCGCCACTGGACGCTGACGGCGCCAGTGCATAGATGCCGCGCAGGATGCGCGTCGAATTCACCAAGATGCATGGGCTGGGCAATGACTTCGTCGTGCTCGATGCGCGCGAGCGCAGCCTTCCGCCGATCGGCGGCGGAGTCGCTCGGGCGCTTGCCGACCGAAGGACGGGGATCGGCTGCGACCAGCTGATCCTGCTCGGACCGAGTGAAACGGCCGATTTCCGCATGCGCATCTTCAACGCCGATGGCGGCGAGGTCGGGGCGTGCGGCAACGCCAGCCGCGCGGTGGCGCTCCTCCACGGGTCGAGAGCCCTTGTGGAAACCTCGGGGGGCACGATCACGGTCGAGCCCGAGACTGGCGGAGCGAGCGTCGACATGGGCGAACCGCGCTTCGACTGGGACGCGATACCGCTCGCATTTCCGATGGATACGCTCGTCATGCCGGTCGGATGGGAAGGACTCGAAGGCCCCGGCGCCGTCAATGTCGGCAATCCGCATGTCGTCTTTTTCGTCGATGACACCGATGCGGTGGCGCTCGACAGGATTGGGCCCATCGTCGAGAGGGATCCGCTCTTCCCCGACAGGATAAACGTCAATGTCGCTACGATCGTCGATCCTTCGCACATCCGTCTGCGCGTATGGGAGCGGGGCGCGGGGCTGACCCGGGCTTGCGGCACGGGGGCCTGCGCGACCGCGGTCCTGGCGATGCGTCGCGGGCTGGTCGAGCGCGCGGTGACCGTGGCCCTGCCCGGTGGCGATCTCGGGATAGCCTGGCAGCCGGACGGCCGCATCCGGATGACCGGCCCCGCTGCCGAGGCGTTCCGCGGCAGTTTCGAATGGGCCGACTTCGCATGAGCGCGCCCGAGATCGTCTCGCTGGGTTGCCGGCTCAACCTCGCCGAGAGCGAGCGCATGCGGGCCATGCTCTCCGAGGAGAGCAACCTCGTGGTGGTCAACAGCTGCGCCGTGACGCTCGAGGCGGTGCGGCAGACGCGCCAGGCGATCCGGCGGGCGCGGCGAGCCAATCCGCGGGCACGGCTGCTCGTGACCGGCTGCGCTGCCGAGGTCGAACGTGCGCAGATCGCCGCCATGCCCGAGGTCGACGGGCTGATCGCGAATGCGGCGAAGCTCGATCCGCGTGCCTGGAACATTGCGGAGGCCTCCTCCCCGGCGACGCCGCAGCACACGCGCGCTTTCGTCGCGATCCAGAACGGCTGCGACCATGCCTGCACCTTCTGCGTCATCCCCCGCGGCCGCGGTGCAAGCCGGTCGCTGCCGGTCGCCGAGGCCCTGCGCAAAGTGGAGGACCATCTGGCGCACAACGCTGCCGAAGTGGTGCTGACGGGCGTCGATGTGACCTCCTGGGGGCACGATCTGCCCGGTGGTCCGCCGCTGGGGGAGCTGGTCGCCGCGATCCTCGCGCATTTTCCCGGGCTGAAGCGCCTGCGCATGTCCTCGCTCGACGGGATCGAGGTCGATCCGCTGCTGTTCGAGCTCTTTGCCACCGAGAAACGGCTGATGCCGCATATCCATCTTTCTCTGCAGCACGGCCACGATCTGATCCTCAAGCGGATGAAGCGCCGCCATCTGCGCGCCGACGCGGTCGGGCTGGTGAGCCGCCTGCGCGAGCGACGGCCCGAGATAGCCGTGGGCGCCGATCTGATCGCCGGCTTTCCGACCGAGAGCGAGGCGCATCACGCGGCCAGTCTCTCGATCGTCGAGGAGCTGCGGATCGTCCACGGCCACATCTTTCCCTACTCGCCCCGCCCCGACACGCCAGCGGCGCGGATGCCGCAGGTCTCGCGGCAAACGGTGAAACGCCGCGCCGCCGAATTGCGCGACCGGGTTGCGGCGGTCCGCGCCGACTGGCTCGCGACGCTCGTCGATAAGCCGCTGGAGGTGCTCGCCGAACGCGACGGCACCGGCTATTCGCCCGATTTCGCGCGAGTGAGGCTACCGGAAGACAGCGCCCGCGGCTCCATCGTGACCGTCACGCCGCGCAGGATCGAGGATGACCTTCTGATATGAGTGGATCGAGCTGGAGCGAGCGGCTCTTCGGTGGCTTTCGCAAGACCTCGGAGCGGCTGACGAGCAATCTCACCGAGGTCGTCGGCACGGCGAAGCTGGACGATGCGACGCTCGACGACGTCGAGGACGCGCTGATCCTGTCGGACCTGGGTCCTTCGGCGGCGGGGCGCATCCGCGCCAAGCTGGCGGAAAAGCGCTTCGGCCTGGAGATCACCGAGCGCGAGCTCAAGGAAGCCGTCGCCGAGGAGATCGCCGCGATCCTGCGCCCGGTTGCCAGACCGCTCGAGATCACCGCCTTCCCGCGACCGCAAGTGGTGCTGGTGATCGGCGTGAACGGCAGCGGCAAGACCACCACCATCGCCAAGCTCGCGCATCTCTTCCAGGAGGACGACTACGCCGTCATGCTCGCCGCGGGGGACACCTTCCGTGCCGCCGCGATCGGCCAGCTCGCCACCTGGGCCGAACGGATCGACGTGCCGGTGGTGCGCGGGCCCGAAGGCGGCGACCCGGCATCGGTGGTCTTCGATGCGGTCAAGAAGGCCACCGAGATCGGCACCGACGTCCTGATCGTCGATACCGCGGGGCGGCTCCAGAACAAGCGCGAGCTGATGGACGAGCTGGCCAAGATCCGCAAAGTGCTCGGCCGGCTCAATCCCGAGGCGCCGCACGACGTGGTGCTGGTGCTCGATGCCACCAACGGCCAGAACGCGCTCTCGCAGATCGACGTGTTCAAGGAGGTCGCCGGTGTGACCGGCCTGGTCATGACCAAGCTCGACGGCACTGCGCGCGGCGGCGTGCTGGTTGCCGCCGCCGAACAATACGGGCTGCCGATCCATGCCATCGGCGTCGGTGAGAGGATCGACGATCTGCGGCCCTTCGACCCCGACCTTGTGGCGCGGGTGATCGCCGGAGTGGCATGAGCTGTCGCCGAACGGGCGAAGTATGAAATGCAGACCGGCAACGAGCCAGTGAGAGAGCGATGACCAGAAACGACAGCCAATCCGAGAAGCCGAAACGCGGGAGCGGCTGGCTCAACATCCTCGTCGATTACGGACCGCTGCTGGTCTTCCTCGGCGTCTACAAGTTGTATCAGCCGCCCGAGACCTCCACCTTCGGCGAGATCGCGGCGGTGGTCTACGGAACGATCGCCTTCATGGTCGCGGCAGTCGCTGCGCTGGTCTTCAGCAAGCTGAAGTTCGGCCATGTCTCGCCGATGCTCCTCCTGTCGACCGCGCTGATCGTCGGTTTCGGAGGGCTGACCATCTGGCTGCAGGACGAAAGCTTCATCCAGATCAAGCCGACCGCGATCTATCTGCTGTTCGGCGTTCTGCTGGTCGGTGGCTGGATGCGCGGCAAGGCGCTGCTCCAGATCCTCCTCGAAGCGGCCTTCGAAGGAGTCGACCATTCCGGCTGGCTCAAGCTGTCGCGCAATTGGGGCCTGTTCTTCTTCGCCCTGGCCGGGCTCAACGAGGTGCTCCGCGCGCAGCTCGATTTCGAAAGCTGGCTCTGGGCCAAGCTATGGGTGTTCATGCCGCTGAGCTTCCTGTTCACCTTCACCCAGATTCCCATGCTGCTCCGGCACGGGCTGGCGCTCGAGGACAAGGACGAGGTGGTGAAGGACGAGCCGCCGACGGCCTGACCCCGCCCGCTCCGGCCGGAGTCAGATTTCGACCTGGCTTCCCAGTTCGACCACGCGATTGGTCGGCAGGCGGAAGAAATCCATCGCGGTCGCGGCATTGCGGAGCATCCATGCGAAGACCCTCTCGCGCCAGATCGGCATGCCCGGCTTCTGGCTGGGCAGCAACGTCTGGCGGCTGAGGAAGAAGCTGGTGTGCATCATGTCGAACTCGCCCCCGCAGCGCTCCATCTGCTTGAGTCCCAAGGGCACGTCGGTTTCCTGCATGAAGCCATAGTGCAGGACCGCACGGTAGAAGCCGTCGCCGAGGTCGACCAGCTCGCAGCGTTCCTGTTCGTCGACATAGGGCGTATCGTCGATCAGCACGGTGAGTATGACGACCCGCTCGTGAAGCACCTTGTTGTGCTTGATGTTGTGCAGCAGCGCCGATGGCACGCCGGCAGTCTGGCTGGCCATGAAGATGGCCGTGCCCGGGACGCGGGTGGCGCTGTTCTTGGCCGATTTGGCGAAGATCTCGATCGGTAGGGCCACCTCGCTCATCCGCTCGCGCATCAACTTGCGACCCTTGGCCCAGGTGGTGAGCAGGGTGAAGGCGAACAGGCCCACGACCAGCGGGAACCAGCCGCCATCGGGCACCTTGGGCAGATTGGCCGCGAAATAGGCGCCATCCACCAGAACGAACAGCAGGACCACCGGCAGCGCCAGATACCAGCGCCACCGCCAGACGGTGACGAAGAGAACCCCCATCAGCAGCGTGTCGATGAACATCGCGCCGGTCACTGCAATCCCGTAGGCCGCAGCGAGGTTGCTCGAGTTCTGGAACATCAGGACCAGGACGATCACGCTGATCATCAGGGCGTTGTTGACGAAGGGGATGTAGATTTGCCCGCGCTCGGTCGCACTGGTGTGCTCGGTCGTCAGACGGGGCACGAACCCGAGCTGGATCGCCTGATGGGTAATCGAGAAGGCACCGGAAATCACCGCCTGGCTGGCGATGAAGGTAGCTGCGGTCGCCAACAGCACCAGCGGCAGGCGAAGCTCCTCGGGCGCCATGACGAAGAACGGGCTTTTCATCGCCTCGAGCGTCTGTGCCGGGTCCATCGCCGCTATCATCGCGCCTTGCCCGAAATAGTTGAGGAGCAGGCAGGGCATGACGAAGCCGAACCAGGACAGCCGCATCGGTCCGCGGCCGAAATGGCCCATGTCCGAATAGAGCGCTTCCGAACCGGTCACGGCCAGAACCACCGAACCCAGGGCGAGGAAGGCGATCCAGCCGTCGGCGAGGAAGAACTGGACGGCATACCAGGGGTTGAGCGCCTGAAGGATGGCGGGATTCTGGACGATGTGGATCGTCCCCAGCACCGCGATAGTGGCAAAATAGACGATCATGATCGGCGCGAACAGCTTGCCCACCGACGCCGTCCCGCGTTTCTGGATCAGGAACAGGAAAACCAGCAGGATCAGCGCGATCGGTATGACGAGCGGTTCGAGACCCTCGTTCACCACCGTCAGGCCCTCGACCGCCGAAAGGACGGAGATGGCCGGGGTGATCATGCTGTCGCCGTAGAACAGCGCCGTGGCGAAGACCCCCAGCAGGATCGTCACCCAGCCGTAGCGTGTCGCCCCGATATGGCGCGACAGCTTGGCGACGAGGGCGAGTGTGCCGCCCTGCCCCTTGTTGTCGGCGCGCATGAGGATCGTGACATATTGGATGGAGACGATCAGCGTCATCGACCAGAAGATCAGGCTGACGACACCGTAGATGTGCAGCGAGTCGATCGCGAGCGAATGGCTGCCGAGAAAGGTTTCGCGGAAGGCATAGAGCGGGCTCGTGCCGATATCGCCGAAGACGACGCCGATCGCTCCGACGGCCAAAGCGGCGCGCGAGCCGCTGCCGTGCGCGCCGCCCTTCGGGTCCTCGCCCGCGCCGCCGGACGAGGCCGGCAGCGCGGTTTGTGGCACGGTAGCCTCGCTCATAGCTCGGTGAGATCCTGCAGCATCATATCGCAACCCCGCGACCGGCCGTTCCAGCGCAGCGCAGGGCGGCGGGCATTAACAGCACTGCTTCGCACCTGCAACACATTGCGCGAGACCGCTTATCGGCGCGCATCTGCTTCCGGGCCCGCTCCGGGCGCGATACCCATGATCGCGTCGAGCCGCTCGAGCCGCGCTTCGAGCGCCGGACGCCAGGGCGCGTCCGCAGGCGCATCGGCCAGCAGTTCGGCCCAAAGGGCGCGCGTCTGGTCCGGCTGTCCCGCCCGCAGCAAGGCGAGTCCGAGGAAGTAGGTCGGCGCGGGATTGGCAGGCTCGACCTCCTCGGCGCGCGAATAGGCGTAGAGCGCTGCAGCGGTGAGCTGACCCTCGGCGTGCTCGACCAACGCATTGCCCAGCGCCAGCCATGCCTCGCCGTCGGCGGGATTCTCCTCCACTGCATTGCGCAGGAAATTGGCCGCCTGCTCGAACTGGCCACGGCGGGCGAAGGCATCGGCAGTGACCACGAAACGCGACGGCAGCCGCCCCTCGGGATAGAACTCGCGCCGCGCCTCGACCAGCAGCTCGCCGGTTTCGGTCGATCCCGCCCGCGCGGTCGCGGGCGCCGAGGGCTGCTGCGGCGAGCCCTGCAGCGCATAGCCCGCCAGCCCGAACAGCAGCGCTGCCGCGAACAGCATCCATACCGGCCGCGGGAGCTTGAGCGCGTAGACGGCTCCGGCAAAGGCCAGCGCCGCGAGGCCCAGGATGGCGAGCCAGGTCATGCGCGCCGCCCCAGTCGGCGCAGCAGGATTGCGCCCGCCACGAGGATCAGAAGAACGGGAATCGCGAACAGCGGCCAGGTGGTTACACTCACCTGCGGCTTGTAGCTGACGTAATCGCCGTAGCGCTCGATCAGCCAGCTGCGGATCGCCTCGGGGCTTTCGCCCGCCGCGATCCGCAGGCGTACCTGATGGCGCATGTCGCCCGCCATCGGGGCATCGCTGTCGGCGATCGATTGCGACTGGCACTTGAGGCAGCGCAGCGTCTCCATCAGCTCCTGCGCCGCGGCCTCCTGCGCCGGGTCGTCGAGCTGGCGGTAGGCGTAGGGCGCCGGCGGCATGGTCTGCTGCGCGGCCAGCGGCATGGCGATCGTCCAGACGAGCGCAGCGAGGAGCCAGCGGATCATTGCCCCGCCTCGCGCAATTGTTCGAGCAGCACGGGCACATCGCGGGCGCGAACGTCGCCGATATGCTGGTAGCGGATCACGCCCGCGCCATCGATCACGAAGGTCTCGGGGACGCCCGAAGAGCCGATGCCGAGCTGAACTTCGGACAGATCGTCGCGCCCGATCGCGCTATAGGGATTGCCGTGGCGCGCCAGGAAACGCGCGACATCCTCGGGACGGTCGCGGATCGCGATCCCCACGATCTCCGCGCCTTCGCGCCGCAGGCGTTCGAGATGCGGTGCTTCGGCAATGCAGGGCAGGCACCAGCTCGCCCAGATGTTAAGCAGACGCGGCTGTCCGTCGGCGAGATCCGCGCTGGCGACCCCGGCCTCGCCGCCGGTCGCGGGGGGGAGTGCGAAATAGGGCAAGGGCTTGCCGATCATGCGGCTCTCGACGAATTCATCCTTGGGCCTGGTCAGCATATAGCCCGCCAGACCGAGGAAGCCCGCGAAGAGCACCAGCGGAACCCACAGCCGCCAGCTCACGAGAGCGCCTCCTGCTCGGCACGCCTGGCGCCGATCCGGCGGATCGCAGCGCGCCGGCGGAGGTCGGCGAGAACCCGTCCCACGAGCGCCAGGATGCCGCCCAGCGCGACCAGCAGGCCGCCGTACCAGATCAGCGTCACGAAGGGCTTCCACCACAGGCGCAGCTGCCAGCGTCCATCGGCTGCGCGGTCGCCGAGCACGGCATAGAGCTGCCCGTTCCACCGCGTGACCAGCGCGCTTTCGGTGGTCTGTTGCGGCGGCGCCCAGAAGCTGCGCGCCTGCGGCGCCAGATAGACCGGCTCGCCGCCCTTCTGGATCGCTGCGAAGCGGCCCTGCAGCGCGGTCCAATTGGGCCCGGCGACCGGTTCGACGCCCTCCAGAACCACGGTCCACGGCCCTACCGTGGCGCTGCCGCCGATCTCCACCGCGGCGAGGCGCTCCTTCGAAAAGGCGCTCTCGCTGGCCATGCCGATCAAGGCGACGGCGATCCCGAAATGCGCCACCACCATGCCCCAGGTCGCCAGCGGCACACGCGTGAGACGGCGCCCGCGCAACGGCAGCACGCTCGCCACGCCGACGCCGATGCCCAGCGCGAGGCCGAGCAGCGGCAGGAGCGCGATCTGCGCGAGCAGCGCGAACAGGACGAGGGTTGCGAGCACCAGCGCCGCGACCAGGGCGATCTCGCTGCGGATCCGCTCGAGCCGGTCGCGGCGCCAGCGCAGCAGCGGTCCCACCGCCATCACCAGCAACATGGGCACGACGAAGATCGCGCCGACCGGGTTGAAATAGGGCGGGCCGACCGAGACGCGCACGTCGAAAGCCTCGGTCAGCAGCGGATAGAGCGTGCCGAGCAGGACGATGGCGAGCACCGCGCTGAGCATGACGTTGTTGACCACCAGCGCCCCTTCGCGGCTGGCGATGGCGAAGCGTTCGCCTTCGCTGATCTTGCCGGCGCGCAGGGCGAAGAGCAGCAGGGCCCCGCCGATATAGAGCGTCAGCAGCGCGAGGATGAACGTGCCCCGCTCGGGATCCACGGCGAAGGCGTGGACGCTGGTCAGAATGCCCGAACGAACGAGGAAGGTGCCCAGCATGCTCATCGAGAAGGCGACGACGCCGAGCATGATCGTCCACACGCGCAAAGCGTCGCGGCTGGCCAGCACGCTCGCCGAATGGAGCAGCGCGGTCGCCGCCAGCCACGGCATGAGGCTGGCGTTCTCGACCGGGTCCCAGAACCACCAGCCGCCCCAGCCGAGCTCGTAATAGGCCCAATAGGAACCGGCGGTGATGCCGATGGTGAGGAACACCCAGGCGCCGAGCACCCAGGGACGCATCGCCCGCGCGAAATCGGGCGTCACCTGCCGCGTCAGCAAGGCGCCGACGGCGAAGCTGAAGGCGACCGACAGGCCGACATATCCGAGATAGAGCGTCGGCGGATGGAAGGCGAGGCCGAGATCCTGCAGGAGCGGATTGAGCCCCATCCCCTCGACCGCGGGAGTGGGCAGCCGCTCGAACGGGTTCGAGCTGAACAGCAGGAAGGCGTAGAAGCCCAGCGAGACCACCCCCTGCGCGGCAAGCGTCGCCTGCATCGTGCGCTCGGGCAGCCGTCGCTCGATCAGCGCGATCAGCGCTCCGGCGAGCGCCATCACCGTGACCCACAACAGCATCGAACCCTCGTGATTGCCCCACGCCCCGGCCAGCTTGAAGACGAGCGGCTTCTGCGAATGCGAATTGGCGGCGACCAGCTGGACCGAGAAGTCGCTGATCGCGAATAGCCAGACGAGCAGGACGAAGGACAGCGCGACGAGACCGCCCTGCACCACTGCCGCCGGCCGGACGAGCGCCGCGATCTGGTCCCTGCCGTCACCGCGCGCCGCCAGGAAGCCGGCGGCCATCTGCAGCGCGGCAAGCGCGGCGGCGAGCCACAGCGCCGCAAGGCCGAGTTCGGCGATCATTCCAGACCCACCGTCGTCTCGCGGGCCATCTTCGCCGCCTCGTGCTGCTCCATCTCCTGCAGCTCGCGCGGGACGTAATTCTCGTCGTGCTTGGCAAGGAGATTGTCCGCCACGAAGGTTCCATCGGGGGCGAGCCGTCCCTCGGCGACGACGCCCGATCCCTCGACGAACAGGTCGGGGGCGATCCCGCTGAAGCGGACCGGAACTCGTGCATCGTCCTTGCCGGTAACCGCGAAGCGGAGCGTCACCCCGTCGGGATCGGTGATCAGCGAGCCCTTCTCGACCATGCCGCCGAGACGCACCGCCTGGCCGGGTTCGGGCGGATCGGCGAGCATCTGTTCGGGAAGATAGAAATAGCTCGCCTGGTTGCGCAGGGCATAGGCGGCCAACACCCCCGCGCCCACCAGTGCGATCAGCGCCAACAGGACCAGCACGAGCCGCTGGTGCTTCGCCTTCAAGGCCGGTCTCGCCGCGGTCATTTCCGCCGGCTCGCTTCGCGCCGGCGTTCGGCACGGCGCATGTCGAGCCAGGCCCAGCCGACCATCGCCAGAGTCCCCAGCACACCGACGGCATAGGCGGCGATCACGAAGTCCCACTGGTCCAGAGCTTCGCGCATCAGACCGCCTCCATCGCACGGCGGCGCAGACGCGCTTCGGCCTGGATATCGGCGAGCAGGGCGCGCATCCGGGCCAGCACCACGCCGCCGAACAGCAGCGAGAAGCCGAGCACGGCCACCAGCAGGGGCAGCAGAAATTGCATGTCGATCGCACTCTTGCCGAGCGTGATGCTGGGTGGCTGGTGGAGCGAGTTCCACCACACCACGCTGCGATTGATGATCGGGATGTTGATCGCACCCAGGAGCCCGAAGATGGCCGGAATGCGCGCACTCACCCCCTCGCGTTCGACCGCCTGCGCGAGCGCGATATAGGCGAGGTAGAGGAAGGCCAGCACCAGCATCGAGGTCAACCGACCGTCCCACACCCACCAGGTTCCCCAGGTCGGTCGTCCCCAGATCGAGCCGGTGACGAGGCAGATGACGGTGAACACCAGGCCGGGAATCGCTGCCGCGCGCGCCGCCAGCGCGGCGAGCGGATGGCGCCAGACGAGAAACACCAGGCTCGACAGCGCGATTGCCGCCCAGCCGCCCATCCCCAGCCAGGCGGTGGGCACGTGCAGGAAGAGAATACGCACCGTCTCGCCCATCAGCCGGTCAGGCGCGACACGAAACAGGCCCCAATAGAGCGCGCCCGCGCTGAGCAGAAGCCCGCTCAGCAGGAGCAGCGGGGTGAGCCAGCGGGCGAGCGAAAGGAAGCGCTTGGGATTGGCGAAGCCGTGCATCGAATTTCCGTCCGCCGTGCTTTGGCAGGGCTTGGTATCCGCATCAAGGGCTCTCGCCGCCCGTCCCCCGCTCGCTGCGGCGGAACGGCGCACCCCGCGGAAGATCAGCGGCCGATCAGCTTCTGTGCCATGCGGTCGGCGACCTGGTCGGGAGAGTCGCCACCCGCGTCGCTCTTCTCCCAGATCTGCTCGAGCCGTCCGGGGATCAGGGCGATTCGCTTGCGCACCTCATTGATGTCGCACGGCGTGCCCCCGTCCTGACGACAGAGATATTCGAGCGTCACCGAAATGATGCCACCGGCATTGATGACGTAGTCGGGTGCGTAGAGGATGCCGCGCTGCGCCAGCATCGGGCCATGCTCGGGCCGTTTGAGCTGGTTGTTCGCTCCGCCCGCGACCACCTGGCAATCAAGCCGTGCGATGCCCTCCTCGTCGAGGATCGCGCCAAGCGCATTGGGACTGAAGACGTCGCAGGAGACCGACATGATCGCATCGGGTGCGGCCGTGGCAGCGCCGAGTTCTGCCGCGAGCGCTTCGGCCCGCCTGGCGTCGATGTCCGACAGGGTGAGCCTGGCACCGTCCTTCGCCAGCAGTCGAGCGACCCCGCCGCCGACGCTGCCGGTGCCCTGGATAGCCACATGGACGCCTTCGACGCTGTCCTTGCCGAGCTTGTGTTTCACCGAGGCCTTGATGCCCAGGAATATGCCGAGCGCGGTGAACGGCCCGGGATCGCCGCCAGCCGTATCTTCGCCTTCGACCGGCAGGCCGGACACATATTGCGTGCGCTGCGCCACCGCAGCCATGTCCGCTTCGGAGATGCCGACGTCTTCGGCGGTGACGTATTTGCCGCCCAGCGCATCCACGGCATCGGCGAACGCCGCGAGCAGTTCGGGGCTCTTGCTGCCGTTTTCATCGGCAAGGATGACAGCCTTGCCTCCGCCCATGGGGAGGCCGGCCATGGCGTTCTTGTAGCTCATTCCGCGCGACAGCCGCAGCGCGTCGCGCAGCGCATCGCCCGGTTGGGCGTAATGCCAGAAGCGGGTCCCGCCCGCGCCCGGGCCGAGATGGGTGGAATGGAGCGCGATGATCGCGGTGAGCCCGCTGCGCGGATCGCGCACGACCTCGACCAGTTCGTGATCGTCGTAATCCGCTTCGGTCCAGAACGCCGTCATCGCTTAAAATGCCCCCGAGGTGCTTGCGCCGGACGGTGGTTTAGGAGAGGAAATGGGGCGATCGACGGGGTTTGAACCCGCGACCTCCGGTACCACAAACCGGCGCTCTAACCAACTGAGCTACGATCGCCACATGCCCCCGGAACCGACCGGGAAGGGGGCCTGATACGCCCGGCGCCGCGGGCGTCAACCCGCCTCGCGTGACGGCGCGTGCCTGTTGCACAATGCGCCCTGGTTGGGAAGTGAAAAACGAAATGCGGACCTGCGCACGCAACTATCTTTCGCGGTTGCCCGCTGCCCCCTGCGCGCTATCCTCGCCGGCGATGACGGGTCCAGGCGAATCTTCGAGCAAACGGCTGCTCGGGCACGATGGCATGCAGCGTGTGCCGAGCGAGAAGCTCGAACTGTTCCAGCTGCGTGGCTTCGTGCCGGGCGGACTGCGCGCCGAGCTGATCCGGCTGATCGAGAAAGACCGCCGGCCCTCGACTCTGGCGGACGCCGGCGACGATCGCTATTTTCGTACGAGCGAGACATGCGATCTCGATGCCGATGAGCCGGCGGTGCGGACTCTCGAGGAAATGCTCTTCGCGCTCAACGGCATCGATCCAGCGCATGGCGAACCGGTCCAGGGCCAGCGCTATGATGTGGGCCAGGAATTCAAGCCGCATTGCGACTATTTCAATCCGGGCGGGACCGATTGGCTGAAATATTGCTCGGTCGCCGGCCAGCGCACATGGACCTTCATGATCTATCTCAACGAGGTGGAGTCCGGCGGGGCTACGCGCTTCAAGGCGATCGGCAAGACGGTGCAGCCGGAGGCCGGAAAGCTGCTGTGCTGGAACAACCGGCGGTCCGACGGTCGCGAGAACCCCAATTCCCTTCACCACGGCATGAAAGTGCGCAAGGGGCGCAAATATGTGATAACCAAATGGTACCGCGAACGGCCCTGGGGGTAGCAAATGGAAGAGCATCCTGAACTTCAAGCGAGGTTGAGGTCCCGGCTTGCCGAGCTGCTCGAACGGGCGGAAATGATCGAGGACGATCTACGCCATCCGCTCGATCCCGACTCGAGCGAGCGCGCGGTCGATCTGGCCGACGACGAGGCGCTGGAAGGTGTGGACGAGGTCCTGCGCCAAGAAATCGCGCAAGTCCGCATCGCGCTCTCGCGGATCGAAAACGGGACCTACGGAACCTGCTCCACCTGCGGCGGCCCGATCGCTCGCGCGCGGCTGGAGGCTCTGCCGACGGCCACGCTGTGCGCAGATTGCGCTGCCTGAGCGCAGGAGCGTGACGCACGAAGGGCGGCCCTCCCGGACCGCCCTTCGAAATCCTTCTCTCGCGCCGCGCTTACTTCTTGAGCGTGAGACCGCCGAAGCGCTTGTTGAAAGCTGCGACCCGGCCGCCTTCCTGGATCTGCTTGGTCCCGCCGGTCCAGGCCGGATGGCTGGTCGGATCGATATCGAGCGCCAGCGTGTCGCCTTCGCTGCCCCAGGTGGACCGCGTCTGGAATTCCGTGCCATCGGTCATCTTGACCGTGATCATGTGATACTCGGGGTGACCTTCGGCCTTCATGATATACGTCCTTCTAGCTTCGGAGCGGTTCCGACCGATCCAGCCGTGTTGGGAAAGCGGCGCGCTTAGCGAGAGCCGCCGAAATTGGCAACCCTATTCGGGCGCGTCGGCGATCATGGCGGTGAACTGCACTTCACAGGTCACCTTGCCCTCGACCGAGGCCTCGCCCGCGAACTTGCACACGCGGGCGCGCTTCTGGACGAATTCGACCTTGAGGTCGAGCAGGCAGCCCGGAGTCACCGGCGCGCGGAACTTGGCGTTCTCGATCGCCATGAAATAGACCAGCTTGCCCGAACCGGCGAGGCCGAGGCTTTCCACCGCGAGTACGCCGGCAGCCTGCGCCAGCGCCTCGATCTGGAGCACGCCGGGCATGATCGGCGCGCCGGGGAAGTGCCCCTGGAAGAAATCCTCGTTGAAACTGACCGCCTTGACCGCGTGAATCCTCTCGTCGGCGACGAGTTCGCGCACGCGGTCGACAAGCAGCAGGGGATAGCGGTGCGGCAGGCGCTTGAGCACCTCGACCACGTCGAAACCGCCGGTTTCCTCGCTCATCCCCTGTCTCCCTGTCCGATCAGCGGCCGGTCGGCTGCGCCTGCTGCTGCTGTTGCGCCGCCTGCTGGGCCGCCTGCTGCTGCGCGACGCCAAGGAGGATCTGCGAGACCGCCTGCTGCGTCGCGAGCGATTCCTGACGCGGGCGCCAGCCGGCCGGCGGGGTCGCCTGAACCGTCGGCACGCGCTGGTTGAGCGCGGCGACGAGCTCATCGGTCACATTGACCGTCTCGGGCGCCCACTGAATGGCATCGGGCGACAGCATGATCTGGATGTTCTTCTGCTGGATCACCTGCTGCTGTGCGTTCTGATAGTCGTCGATCAACTGCTCGATCGCATAGGCCTGCGCCAGCACGATCGGCTGCGACAGCTGGTTGAGCTGCTGCTCTTTCTGCTGGATCTGCTGGACCACCGAAGGGTTTGCCTGCGCTTCCTGCTGGGTCAGCTGGCCGTTGCCGTCGGCGTCGAGGCTCTGCTGCAGCGTCTGGATCTCCTGCCGCGCGGCGCGCAACTGGGTGATCTGCGACGCGAATTGCTGATCGATCTGCTGATAGGCGGCGATCCGCGCCTGGCTGCGGACGATCACCGCTTCGGGGCTGCTGGTGGCGATACCGGCAACCTGGGCGGCGACCGGAGTGGCGATCGCGGCCGTGCCCGCGAGGGCGACGGCGGCAATGGCTTTGGTGAAGGTTTTCATCAGAATTGCGTTCCTACATTGAAGGAGAAGAGCTTGGTATCGTCTCCGACCTGGCTCTTGAGGACATGCGAGAGATCGATCCTGAACGGACCGAAGGGCGAGTTCCAATTGACCCCGATGCCGACCGAAATACGCGGACTGGGGCTGTTGCCGACGAATACTTCCTTGAAATAGGTGCCGGAGTAGATGCTCGGCGCGTTGACGGTGCCATCGGCTGCCGTGGGGCTTGTGACCAGGGTACTGCCCGTCAATTCGCCGTCGTCGTCATACGTAAGCTGGGTATAGAGCAGATTCCCCTCGCTGTCGGTCTGCTGCACCCCGTTGGGGAAGTCCTGGAGGTCGGGCCGGGTCACGCTGAACAGCGAACCGACGTCGAGGAAGACCGAGGGTCGAATGCCCATCTCGCGCGCACCGCTGCCGAGCGGGATCTCGAGCTCCGCGCGGCCCAGGTAATAGGCCTTGCCCCCGATGGCATCGTCGAACCGGCTATCGCCCGACAGCGCCTCGTCGATGGTCTGGAGCACGCGTGGCGTGGCGACATCGCCATCGTCGTCGAGATACTGCAGACGGACGATACGCGGCCCCACGCCGCGGATGTCGAAGCCGCGCATCTGCGGCTCGCCGAGGAAGAAGCGGTCGGTCAGCCGGATCTCGTCCTGCCCCGCGACATCGCTGCCCTCGAGGCCCCGGATCCAGCCACCCTCGCCGGTCACCGAGAAGATGAAGCCAGCCCCGACGGGCCAGTATTTGCCGCCGCGCGCCCGCGAGCGGACGTATTTCACATCGCCGCCGAGCCCGGCCACCTCGGTGGTCCAGCTCAGCGTCTCGCCCCGCGTCGGGCGCAGCCGGCTGTCGAGGGTGTTGTAGTTGAATGTCAGCCCGAGGATCGAACTCAGCCGTTCGCCGATCGCCTCGCACAGGAAGCGGCTCGCCAGCAGCGGATCGCACGTCCGGACCCCGTCGCCGTCGCGGTCGGAGTAGTAGATCGACTGATCCACGCTGACGTCGTCGTAATTGAGCGTATAGCTGCCGATCGCCGAAACATATTCGGTAAGCGGCACGCCGGCGCGCAGCGAGAAGCCGGTAGTGGCCTGCTGGAAGGTGGTGTTGCGTTCGTTGTTGACGAAGTTGAAGCTGTTGAAATCGCGCCGGTAGATGTCGATGCCAGCCGAGATGTTGCGGTCGAACAGATAGGGTTCGCTGAAGCTGACCTGCGCCGATTTCGAATAGCGCGAATAGTTGAGGCTCAACCCGACCGTCTGGCCGCGTCCGCGGAAATTGCGCTGGCGGATCGAGCCCGCGAGGATGAAGTTCTCGATCGAGGAGAAGCCCGCCGACAGCTGCAGTTCGCCGGTCGGCTGCTCCTCGACATTGGCCTCGAGCACGATCCGGTCGGGCTGGCTGCCCTCGACCTGCGTGATCTCGAAATTCTCCTGGAAGTAGCCCAGCGACTTGATCCGGGCAGCCGAACGCGCAACCGAGAGCGAGTTGAATGCGTCGCCCTCGGCGATGCGGAATTCGCGCCGGACGACCTTGTCCTGCGTCAGCGTATTGCCGTTGACGTCGATCCGCTCGACATAGACGCGCGGCACTTCACGCAGGACGAAGGTCACGTCCATCGTCAGATCGTCGGGATTGCGCCGGAATTCGGGCGAGATGTCGGCGAAGGCATAGCCGAAGGTCCCGGCCAGTTCGCTCAATTGCTCGACCGTATCCTCGACCTGCTTGGCGTCGTACCAGTCGCCCTGTTGCATCGGCAGGCGGCCCGACATCGCTTCGCTGTTGAAGTCGCGGATGCGGCTGTCGACCTTGACGTCGCCGAATTTGTACCGCTCGCCCTCCTCGACCACATAGGTGATGATGAAGTCGCGCTTGTCGGGAGTCAGCTCCGCGACCGCCGAAACGACGCGGAAATCGGCATAGCCTTCGGTCAGGTAGAACTGCCGCAGCTTCTGCTGGTCGAACGCCAGACGATCCGGATCGTAGCTGGTGTTCGAGCTGAAGAAGCTCGTCAGCCGCGCCTGCTTGGTCAGCATCTCGCCGCGCAGCTCGCCATCGTCGAAGGCCTCGTTGCCGATGATGTTGATCTGGCGGACCTTCGACTTGGGCCCTTCGCTGATTTCGAAGACGACATCGACGCGGTTCTGACTGAGCTCGACCATCTGCGGCTCGACCGTGGCGGCGAAGCGCCCCTGGCGCTTGTACAGCTCGATGATCCGGGCGACATCGGCGCGCACCTTGGAGCGGGTGAAGATCTGCCGCGGAGAGAGCTTGATCTCGGGCAGGATCTTGTCGGCCTTGAGCCGCTCGTTGCCCTCGAGGATAATCCGGTTGATGACCGGGTTCTCGACGATGGTGATGACCACCTGGCCGTCGTTGTTGACCACGCTGGCGCTGGAAAACAGCTCCGTCGCGTAGAGTTCCTTCAGCACCTGATCGCCGATCGCCTGGGTCCAGACCTCGCCCGGACGCAAGCTGATGTAGGACAGGATGGTCTGCGGCTCGAGCCGCTCCGCCCCGCTCACCGCAATCGTCTGCACCACGTCCGGCTGGACCGCCGCAACGGGTGCGGCATCCCCGGCCTCGGGAGCCGTTTCCTGCGCCCGGGCGATGTGCGGCATGCCGGCAAGCATGGTTCCGGCGAGCAGGCCGATCGCCAGCCGCGCGGCAGGAGTTCGGCGGCGCGTGGCGGCAGAAGCAAATTCAGTCATCGACAAGGAGATTCCCGTCCTCGTTGCACATCAGGAGACCCGGCAGTCGCAACCCCCAACCGGCATGAACCCGCGTCCCGGGGGGGCGGTTGTCGCGTCCCCTGCCCGATGCGCCAGTGCCAATCAAGCTTTGCTGCGGTTATTTGCCGGTCCGCCGCTTTCCTTTCCCCGACTAATTCCCGAATATCGGGAGCCCAGCCAGGTCGTTGATCGTGACGAACACCATCAGCATGAGCACGAGGGCCACGCCGGCGCGGTACGCCACTTCCTGACCGCGCGGACCGACCGGCTTCCGACGGACCGCTTCGGCCGCGTAGAAAGCCAGGTGCCCGCCGTCGAGGGCGGGGATTGGCAGGAGGTTGATGAATGCCAAGTTAAGCGAAATAAGGGCCACGAAGTTGATGAAGGCGAGCGGTCCGAGGCTGAGTTGCTCGCCCGAGAACTTGGCGATCTTCACCGGGCCGCCGAGTTCCTTGACCGACCGTTCGCCGGTGAAGATCTGACCGACCCCGGTGACCATCATATCGACGATGCCGATCGAGTGATCGACCGCGAGGCCGACCGCGGAGAGCGGACCTTGCGGTTCGTAGGTATAGGAGGCCCCGCCCGAAGCGATTCCGATCATCCCCACCTTCGACACATTGCCGAAGCGATCCTCCAATTCGACGCTGCGAACGGGCACCGCGAAGCTGCGCTCGCGCCCGTCGCGCTCCACCGCGATGTCCAGATTGCGCCCGGGGTACAGCAGGATCGCATCCTGGACCTCGCGGAAATCGCCGACGCGCTCGCCACCGATCGCAAGGATGCGATCGCCGACTTCGATCCCGGCAGCCCGAGCGGGCGAGATCTCGGCAAATTCGGCCACGGTCAGCTGCGCTTCCGGATTGGCCGGAACCGGCTTGCCAAAAAAGGCGAAGAAGCCGGCGAAAATCGCCAGCGTCAGCAGGATGTTTGTCGCCGGGCCCGCAAAGACGATCAGAGCGCGCCTTCCCAGCGAAGCATGGTGAAAGCTGCCCCGACGCTCTTCCGCACTCGCCTGCGCAACCGCCTCCGCATCGGGGATGCTCGCCGGATTCATGTCGCCCTTGAACTGCACATAGCCGCCGAGCGGGAGCACAGCGAGCTTCCACCGCGTTCCGCGCCGGTCGGTGAAACCCCAGATTTCCTTTCCGAAACCGACCGAAAAGGCTTCGGCGTGGACGCCGAACCAGCGACCGACCAGATAGTGTCCGAGTTCGTGCAGAGTGACCAGCGGCCCCAGAAGGAGGGGGAAACCGATCACATAATAGACCCACAGGGGCAGGATGTTTTCCAAGGTCAGGCAGGCTCCAGCATTGTCATGGCACGTCTCCGCGCATCCCCGTCGACCCGCAGGACCTCCTCGAGGTTCTGCGGCGGCGGGGGAGTGTCACCTTGCGAGAGAACGCTTTCCACCAGTAGCGGGATCCGGCTGAACGCAATCTTACGCGCCAGGAACGCGGCGACCGCCACCTCATTGGCGGCATTGAGCACTGCGGGCGCCGCGCCACCCGCCACCGCCGCCTCGCGCGCCAGCCGGGTGGCCGGGAAGCGCGCCTCGTCGGGAGCGAAGAAGGTCAGTTCGCCAAGCGCCGCGAGATCGAGCGGTGCGCAGGGCGTATCCATCCGCCGCGGCCAGGCGAGACAGGAGGCGATCGGCACGCGCATGTCGCTCGGACCCAATTGCGCCAGCGTAGAGCCGTCGCGATATTCGACCATCGAATGGATCACGCTCTGCGGATGGACCACGATCCGGATCCGGTCGAGACCCACCGGAAACAGATGATGCGCCTCGATCAGCTCGAGACCCTTGTTGAACATCGTCGCGCTGTCGACGCTGATCTTGGCCCCCATGTCCCAGTTGGGATGGGCGACCGCCTGTTCGGGCGTCACCGCGTCGAGATCGGCGGTCCCGCGCAGCGGCCCGCCGCTCGCGGTGAGGGTGATCGTCCGCACATCGGCGATGCGCCCGCCCTGGAGGCACTGGAAGATCGCATTGTGTTCCGAATCGACCGGAAGCAGCGTCGCCCCGTGCTTCGCCACTGCCGCAGTCATCACTTCGCCGGCCGAAACCAGCGCTTCCTTATTCGCGAGCGCGACCGTGCCGCCCTGCTCGATCGCCGCCATCACGGGGCCAAGCCCGGCGCAGCCTACGATCGCGGCCAGCGTCATGTCGACCGGCCGCGAGGCAGCCTCGCACAAGGCTGCCTTGCCCGCAGCGGGTTCGACCCCGCTCCCCGCGAGCGCATCGCGTAGCGCGCCGAGCCGCGAATCATCGGCGATGACGGCGACCGCAGCATCGAATTCGCGCGCCAGCCGGGCGAGATAGTCGACGTTCGAATGCGCGGACAGCGCGACCACGCGCCAGTCCGCGCGGTTGCGGCGGACGAGATCGAGCGTCTGCTCCCCGACCGAGCCGGTGGCGCCGAGAATGGAGATCGTACGGCTCATGCCGCAGCACCGAGCAGCGCTCCGGCGAGCAGCACCACGGGTATCATTCCGTCGGTCCGGTCGAACATCCCGCCATGGCCGGGAATGAGGCGCGAGGAATCCTTGACCCCCGCCTTGCGTTTGAGCCAGCTTTCGAAGAAGTCGCCCGCCTGCGCCGCCACCGCGACCATCGTCCCGATCGCGAGAATCTGGCCCGCTTCGCTCCATTCGAAGAACAGCGTCGTATCGCCCGATGTGGCATGCGCCACGACATAGACCCAGCCGCCCACCCACAGCGTGGCGCCGACGATCCCGCCGAGGAGGCCCGCCCAGGTCTTGGATGGGCTGATCCGCGGCGCGATCTTCGGCCCGCCCAAAGTCCTTCCGAAAGCGTAGGCGAAGCTGTCGACACAGATCACCGCGCCGATCACGGCTATGACGATCGGCACCGGAAAGCGCGACAGCATGAAGCCGGCGAGGCCGACATAGACCGCGCCCGCGAGAATGCCGGCGAGGCGAAACGACACATTCTGCGTGGCTCCCACCACCAGAAGCACAAGTTCGACGAGCGTCGCCAGCGTCACGGCGAGGATCAGCCAGTCGAGCCAGGGATCGCCCGCCACCAGAGCGCCGACCGCCAGGACGAGCATGACCACGGCCGAGACGACCCGAACCGGCAAATCGACATTTCTGCGCACGGGCTCCGCCGCCGCCTTACCGTCCGCCAAAACGTCTCTCCCGCTGCTGGAACTCTTCCAGTGCGCGCTTCAAATGGTCGGGAGTGAAATCCGGCCAAAGCACGTCGGTGAAGAGCATCTCCGCATAGGCGGCCTGCCACAAGAGGAAATTCGAAAGCCGCACCTCGCCGCTGGTGCGGATCAGCAGGTCGAGCGGCGGCAGTCCGGCGGTGTGGAGATGCGCGGCAATGGTTTCTTCGGTGACCTCGCCTGCGGCAGCCGCAAGCCGGGCAGCGCGGGCGATCTCCGCATGCGATCCGTAATTGAGCGCCACGGCCAGGGTCCGCGAGCCGCCCGCAGTCCGCGCCAGCGCATCTTCGAGCATTTCTACGATGTCGGGCGCAAGTCCCTGCCATTCGCCGATAATATGCAGCTTCACGTCATTAGCGATGAATTCCGGCAGATCCGACCGGATGAACCGGCGCATCAGCTCCATCAGATCGTCCACTTCCTCGCCGGGCCGCTTCCAATTCTCCGAGCTGAAGGCATAGAGGGTGAGGCATTCGATCGATGTGTCCGCCAGACTGCGAACGAGCTCGCGCACCGCCTCGACACCCTTGCGATGACCCATGGCGCGCGGCAGGTGCCGGCGCTTTGCCCAGCGGCCGTTGCCATCCATGATGATGGCGACATGGCGGGCGGTGCCGGGGGATTTTTCCATTGGCAATTCCGTTCGCCCTGAGCTTGTCGGTTGCGCAGCATCGCCGAATCCGGATCGGCGGTGCGCTCTATCGCGGGCTAGGCTTGAAGGAAGACCGGGGCCGCGACAAGCTCGGTCCCACCGCAGAAGGCGAACGACCGGGGATCACTGCGTCAGGATTTCCTTTTCCTTCTGCGCCGCTGCGGCATCGGTTTCCGCCACATATTTGTCGGTCAGCTTCTGCACCTCGTCTTCCGAGCGCTTGCGTTCGTCCTCGGAGCAATCCTTCTTCTTCTCGTCTTCCTTGAGCGCTTCCATGCCGTCGCGGCGGACGTTGCGAATGGCGATTTTCGCGGATTCGGCATATTGCCCCGCGAGCTTGGCCAGTTCCTTGCGCCGTTCCTGCGTCAAATCGGGCATCGGCAGACGGACGTTCTGTCCATCGACCATCGGGTTGAGCCCGAGGTTGGCCTTGGCGATGCCCTTCTCGACCGCAGTGACATTGGCCTTGTCCCACACCTGCACGCTGAGCATGCGGGGTTCCGGCGCGGAGACGGTGGCGACCTGGTTCAGCGGCATCATCGCGCCGTAGACCTCGACCATCACCGGATCGAGCAGGCTGGTGTTGGCGCGGCCGGTGCGGAGACCCGCGAGGTCGCTCTTGAGGCTTTCCACGGCGCCGTTCATGCGGCGCTCGATGTCGGCTTTGTCGTATTTGGCCATGATCGGGCTTCCTCTCGGTTCGGTTAGTTCTGGACGATCGTCTGCGTGCCCTCGCCCGCGATGACCCGGGCGAGATTGCCCTTCTCGCGAATCGAAAAGACGACGATCGGAATATCGTTGTCGCGGCACAGGGCCACGGCGCTGGCATCCATAACCCTCAGATTGTCTGCCAGGACCTTCCCGTATGTCACTGTGTCATAGCGCTTTGCTTCGGGATTCAGCTTGGGGTCGCTGTCATAGACACCGTCGACGCTGGTGCCCTTGAGCAGCGCATCGCAGCGCATCTCGGCGGCCCTCAGCGCAGCGCCGCTGTCGGTGGTGAAATAGGGAGCGCCGACGCCCGCGGCGAAGATCACCACGCGACCCTTCTCGAGATGACGCTCGGCGCGGCGGCGGATCACCGGTTCGCACACCTGGTCCATCTGGACGGCGCTCTGGACGCGGGTCTGCACGCCGAGCTGCTCAAGCGCGCTCTGCATCGCCAGAGCGTTCATCACCGTGGCGAGCATGCCCATGTAATCGGCCTGCGCCCGATCCATGCCCTGCGCCGCGCCGGCCATGCCGCGAAAGATATTGCCGCCGCCGATCACCAGGCAGATCTGCAGGCCGGTCTCCTGGGCAGCCTTGATCTCCTTGGCCAGCTCGGTCACGAATCCGGGATCGATCCCATACTGCTGGTCGCCCATGAGCACCTCTCCCGAGAGCTTGAGGAGGACGCGTTTCATAGTGATGGGAGGCATGGGTGGGACAGGATCCGTGTTGCGGCGCGGGTTGCGGCTCCTTAGCCACCTAGCGGGGGCGGCGCAAAGGGGAAAGACCGGCAGCTATCTTACCGCCGTAGCCGCGGTTCCAGGCCCCGGACGGGCTGGATATAAGGAAACGGCCGCCGAACCGAGGTCCGGCGGCCGCATCCTGAAAGGATTTGCTTGTTCAGCCCTTGACCGCCGCGGCGACCTCGGCGGCGAAGTCGCTCTCTTCCTTCTCGATCCCCTCGCCCAGCTGGAAGCGGACGTAGTCCACCAGCTCGACCTTGGCGCCGATATCCTTGCCGGCCTGCTCGACGACCTGCGAAATCGGGGTCTTGTTGTCGATCACATAGACCTGGCTGAGCAGCGCGTTTTCCTTGGCATATTTGCCGATCGCGCCCTCGACCATCTTTTCCTGAACATTTTCGGGCTTGCCGCTCTCGGCCGCTTTTTCCCGGGCAATGGCACGCTCGCGCTCGATCACGGCGGGGTCGAGCCCCTCGGCTGTCAGCGCCTGCGGGAATGCTGCGGCGATGTGCATGCCGAGTTTCTTGCCGAGGTCGGCCAACTTGTCCTGGTCGCCCTCGCTCTCGAGCGCGACGAGGACACCGATCTTGCCCAGATCGGGCGCGACCGCGTTATGAATATAGGGCACTACTACGCCATTGGTGACCGAGACGGTCTTGATGCGGCGGATCTGCTGGTTCTCGCCGATCGTCGCGACATTGTCGGTCAGCTTCTCGCCAACCGTTCCGCCGGTCGGATAGGCCGCCGCCTTGAGCGTCTCGACATCGTCGCCGGAGCTGGTCAGCGCGGTTTCGGTGGCCTTGCGGACGAAGTCCTGGAACTGATCGTTCTTGGCGACGAAATCGGTCTCCGAATTGACTTCCACGGCGACGCCGCGGGTCCCTTCGACGGCGACGCCGACCAAGCCTTCGGCGGCGGTCCGGCTCGACTTCTTCTGCGCGGTGGCGAGACCCTTGGCACGCAATGCATCGACCGCGGCCTCGATATCGCCGTTCGAAGCCTCGAGCGCCTTCTTGGCATCCATCATGCCCGCGCCGGTCTTTTCGCGCAGGGCCTTCACGTCAGCGGCAGTGAATGCAGCCATGTCAGTATCCTTTTCGATTCAATGTGCGGGCACCGGGCCAGCTGGAGGGCGGCCCGGCGCGTAGTCTCGCAATATGACGGGTGCATGGCGCCCGTCGGGAGCTGTCTCAGGCAGCAGCTTCTTCGGGCGGATTTTCCATCGCGCCGACATCGGCCCCGGAGTCCTGAACGCCTTCGCCGCGACCGGTGCGCGCCGCCTGGGCGACTGCATCGCAGTAGAGCTTGATCGCGCGGGCGGCGTCGTCATTGCCGGGGATCGGAAAGGCAATCCCTTCGGGATCGACATTGGTGTCGAGCACTGCGACGACCGGAATGCCGAGAACATTGGCTTCCTTGATCGCGAGGTCTTCCATGTTGGCATCGATCACGAACATGACGTCCGGAATGCCGCCCATGTTGCGAATGCCGCCGAGCGACATCTCGAGCTTGTCCCGCTTGCGCGTGAGATCGAGGATCTCCTTCTTGGTCAGCCCGGCGATATCGCCCGAGAGCTGCTCGTCGAGCGACTTGAGCTTCTTGATCGATTCCGAGATCGTCTTCCAGTTGGTCAGCATGCCGCCGAGCCAGCGATGGTTGACGAAATGCTGGCCCGAAGCGAGCGCCGCTTCGCGGATCGCGTCTTGCGCCTGGCGCTTGGTGCCGACGAACAGCACCTTGCCGCCCGAACGCGCGGTCTGGCTGATGAAGTCGAGCGCGCGCGCGAACAGCGGCACGGTCTGCGACAGGTCGATGATGTGGATGCCGTTGCGCGCGCCGAAGATATAGGGCTTCATGCGCGGGTTCCAGCGATGCGTCTGGTGGCCGAAATGCGATCCGGCCTCGATCAGCTGCTGCATGGTGACGGTAGGAGCCGCCATAATCAATTTCCTTTCCGGTTGTGCCTCTGGAAGACTGGAACCCGAAATGCGGAGTATCCCGCGCAGGGCACCGGTATGGTCGCCTTCCATGTGGATTTGCTCGCACCAACCCGACCAGACTGGCTGAATCCAGCGCGAACTGCGCGCCCCTAGCGCCAAATGGCGGAGAACTCCACCCTCGATTCACCGCAAAAAAGGAGAATCCGGCCGCAGAAACTGCTTGACCGTCGAGAACAAATAGGGAACATCGTTCCCATCGCCGGGAACCGCCGGCGCGCACGACGGGTTTTCCACTCGATATCCCCGACCGTCAACAGGTTTGTCGACAGCCGGGAAGGGAGATTTGGCAATGTTCGCACTGTTCTTCACCGCCCTGTTGTTCGCGACCGCAGTGGCGGCTGCGGGGGCTCTCGCCGATAGCGGGCTGCGTTGGTGGTCCGCTTTCGGACGCCTCCGTGGCGAGGCGAGGCTGGCTGTCGCGGTCCAGACCCATGTTTCGGCGAATCGACCTGGCTTTCTGCTCGGCAGTCTGTCGGCTTCGGGACGTCCAGCCGGCCAGCGACGGCTGGGTCAGCCCGAACTCAGGCGCGCCGCTTGATCCGCGAATAGCGCAACAGCGAATAGGCCATCAGCATCAAGTAACCGGCGCACAGCGCACTGAGCGTCCACCAGGGCTCGACCAGCAGGGCAGCGAAAGCGAGTCCGACCAGAGCCAATATCTCGAGCCTGATGCCCCGGCGCGGCCGCAGCGAGGTCCAACTCGGTGTCGCCATGTTCGAGATCATCAGCCCAGCGATCACCACGAGCCAGATGCCGACCACGAGCGGATTGCGGAGCATGTCGAGGCCGGTCGCCATCCACAGATAAAAGGGCGCGAAGGCCAAGCCCGCCCCCAGGGGCGCGGGAACCCCCGTCAGGAACCCGAGCGACTTGTGCGGCTGATCGGACATGTCGATCTGCGCGTTGAAGCGGGCGAGGCGCAGGGCGCAGCAGATCGCGAAGGCGAGCGCCGCGAACCAGCCGAGGCGCGGCTCGGCCGAGAGCGACCAGAGATAGATGATGATTGCCGGGGCGGTACCGAAGCTGAGCGAATCGGCGAGACTGTCGAGTTCGGCGCCGAACCGCGACTGGGCCTTGAGCGCGCGCGCGATTCGGCCGTCGATGCCGTCGAGCAGCCCGGCCAAAATGATCGCCACGACCGCTGCACCCCAGTTTTCGCCGATCGCGAAGCGGATGCCGGTCAGGCCGGAGCACAGCGCAGCGGCGGTAATCGCATTCGGGACCATGGCGCGCAGGGTCAGTCCTCGCGACCGGCCCAGAACCGGCTGTTCATCCTCGGCGGCCTTCGGGCCCAGCCGGGCGCGCTCTTCGGGTTCGGGTTTCCGCTCGGGCGGCAAAAGGCTCACTGGGCCACTCCTTCGATCAATTGCTGGACTCCCAACTCGGCCAGAACGGTTTCACCCGCCACCACCCTTTGTCCCAGCAGCACCTTCGAATCGGTACCCGAAGGAAGATAGACATCGACCCGGCTGCCGAAGCGGATCAGCCCGATGCGCTGCCCCACCCCGACCATGTCGCCCGGCTTGACGAACGGAACGATGCGGCGAGCCACCAGGCCGGCGATCTGGGTGATGCCGATCTGGCAGCCGTCCATCCGCTCGATCAGCATGTGCTGCCGCTCGTTTTCCTCGCTCGCCTTGTCGAGGCCGGCATCGGCGAAACTGCCGGGAATGTAGATCACACGCCGCACCGTTCCGGCAACCGGCGCACGATTTATGTGCACGTCGAAGATGGACATGAAGATCGAGATGCGGGTCACCGCGCCCGGCGTCAAACCTTCGTGTCCACTGCCGTCCTCGATCACGAGTTCGGCAGGCGGCTCGACTTCGACGATCTGCGAGACGAGGCCGTCGGCGGGCGAGACCAGCAGGCGCTCGTCCTGCGGCACGACGCGCTCGGGATCGCGGAAGAAGGCGAACACGCCGAGTGCGAGGAACAGGAGCGGCCACCCCACGATCTCCCAGTCCAGCCCGAGCAGGAAGACCAGGCTGACCGCCACTGCAATGAGCCCGAACTTGCGGCCCTCGGGGTGAATCGGAGGAAAGGACCAGCGAATGTCGCCGCGACCGCGGTTGTCGAGAAGGTCACCTGCCATGGGGCCCCATTACGCGCTGGGCCGGCCGGTCACAAGCGCCCGGCCTTGCGGACGAATACGGTGCCCGCCGAATAGCCGGCTCCGAAACTGCAGATCAGTCCGGTATCGCCCGTGACGAGATCCTCGTTGTGAAGGTGGAATGCGATGATCGAGCCGGCGCTCGACGTATTGCCATAGGTGTCGAGCACGGTGGGACTTTCGTCCTCCACCGCTTCATGGCCGAGCACGCGATGGGCAATCAGGCGGTTCATTCCGGCATTCGCCTGGTGGAGCCACAATCGCCTCAGTCCCTGCGGGTCGAGGCCCAGCCGGTCGGCCTCGGCCATGATCATGTCGGCAACCATCGGCACCACTTCCTTGAAGACCTTGCGCCCTTCCTGGACAAAGAGCTTGTCCGCCCGCCCCTCGCTTTCGGGCGAGGCGCGGTTGAGGAAGCCGAAATTGTTGCGAATGTTGTTCGAGAACACCGTCTTGAGCCGGGTCCCGAGAATGTCCCAATGCGCCGCGGGCGCGAGAGCGGCGTCTTCCACCAGCACCGCGGTCGCGACGTCACCGAAGATAAAATGGCTGTCGCGATCCCGCCAATTGAGATGCCCACTGGTGATCTCCGGGCTCACCACCAGCACGCTTCGCGCGTTTCCCGACCGGATGTAATCCGCAGCGGTCTGGATGCCGAAGGTTGCCGACGAGCAGGCGACATTCATGTCGAAGCCGAAGCCGTCGATCCCCAGCGCCTGCTGGATTTCGATCGCCATCGCAGGATAGGGCCGCTCCATGTTCGACGCGGCGCACAGCACTGCATCGACGTCGCGAACGTCTCGCCCCGCCCGATCGAGCGCGTCCCGCGCCGCAGCGACGCCGATCTCGGCGAGTATCGAGAGTTCCTCGTTCGACCGATCGGGCCAGCGCGGCGCCATGATCTCGGGATCGAGCACCGGCTCCTTGGCCATGACGTGGCGGGCCTTGATCCCGCTCGCCTTTTCGATGAATCCGACCGAGCTCGGCTGCAGCGCTTCGATCTCGCCACGCGCGATTTCGGCAGCATGGTCCCGATTGAAGCGCTCGACGTAGCTGTTGAAGCTTGCCACCAGCTCGGCATTGGAAATGCTCTCCGGCGGAGTGAAAAGCCCTGTTGCGGAGATAACGGGTCGTCCCGTCGCGGCTGGTTGGTCTGTCATCGCACTCGATTAGATTCCGCCTGCCCTTCAGGCAAGCTTCGGCAAGAAACCGGCCACGGCCCCGACGGCAATGATTGTGAAGGGGCGGGTGGTGGACAGGGCTGGATTCGAACCAGCGTACGCTTGCGCGGGCAGATTTACAGTCTGCTGCCTTTAACCACTCGGCCACCTGTCCACACGGGCTCGCCCGGTCTCGCAAGGGAGAAATGCTGGGAAAAACCGAAGGGCTTCCCGGCCGAGAGGCGCCCCTTTGGCGAAGCAGCGCTTGCCTGTCAATGGCCTCGCTGGCACAGCGCGCCTGCGATGATCGAGGTGGAAAGAGACTGATGGCGAAGGGTGAACGCAAGCGCGCGCTGAGAGGCCGCGCGGGGCGGATGAAGGGCGGACGCGGCAGCGGCCGCGCGGCTGCCGGACAGGTGCGGCTATGGGGGCGCCACGCGGTCGAGGCGGCGCTGCGCAATCCCGACCGGGACCATCGCAAGCTGTGGGCTACGCGCGAGGGGATTGCGTCGCTCGACGGCGAACTGCCCGAGGATTTCCCGCTCGAATACGCCGAGGCTGCCGACCTCGCACGGCTGGTCGCCAAGGATGCGCCGCATCAGGGTCTGGTGCTCGAATGCGCTCCGCTCGACGACGTCCATCTCGACGCGGTTCTCGACGCCGCAGCGGACCGGCCGATCGTGGTGCTCGATCAGGTCACGGATCCGCACAATGTCGGCGCGATCCTGCGCTCGGCCGCCGCCTTCGGCGCCGCAGCGCTGGTCACACAGGACAGGCACGCGCCTCCGGAGGGAGGCGTGGTGGCGAAGTCTGCTTCGGGTGCGCTCGAGGTGCTGCCCTGGGTGCGGGTGGTCAATCTCGCGCGCGCGCTCGAGCAAATGGCCGAGGCGGGGTATTGGCGCATCGGCCTGATCGGTTCGGCCGATGCCTCGCTCGCCGAAGCGCTACCGGCCGGGCCGGTGGCGCTGGTTCTGGGCGCGGAAGGCGAAGGCATGCGCCACAATATCGAAGGCCATTGCGATGCTCTGGCGCGTTTGCCGATCGGCGACGCGGTCGAAAGCCTCAATGTCTCGAATGCCGCCGCGATCGCGCTCTACGCCATCGCCGCGCGCTGAACCGCAAAGAAAAGCGCCGCATCGTCCCGAAGGAAGATGCGGCGCAATTCGAACTCAGCGCCGCCGGTCCGGCGGCGCATGATCTCAGTTGACCGAATCTTTGAGCCCCTTGCCAGCCTTGAACTTGGGCTGGTTGGAGGCCTTGATCGTCATCGGTTCGCCGGTCCGCGGGTTCCGACCGGTCGAAGCCTTGCGCTTGGCAACCGAGAAGGTGCCGAAACCGACGAGGCGCACTTCGTCGCCATTCGACAGCGCCTTGGAAATGGCGTCGAACACGCCTTCGACGGCGCCTGAAGCGTCGCTCTTCGAAAGGCCGCTCGAATTCGGCAACAGCGCTGATCAGGTCGTTCTTGTTCATTGGTGGGAACCCCCCCTCGTTTATCGTGAAATCGAATTGAATAAATCGCCGGGGCGAAGGCTTCCGAATTGAGAGTTTTTTGCCCGCAGTGTCAAAGGCAAATTCCGTGAAAAATGGCGGATTTGCCCGCGAAATCGGATTAATCGAGGTTAATCGGAGCCCATCCGCAGATATGCTGCACTGCACACTCGCGGCAGGGGAACTCCATCCGCCGAACCGCGCCCCGAGTCGGAGGCGAACCGAGGCGCCGATTCAATGCGCGGTCGGCGATGGCGCGGCCGGGCCGTGACCCGGCTGGCTGGCGAGGTCGTCGGCCTCGGTCCACTCGATCGGTTGCGGGACACTGCACAGGGCATGTTCCAGCACCTCGTCGACATGGGCCACCGGCACGATCTCGAGCCCTTCGGTCACATTGGCGGGTATCTCGGCCAGATCCTTCATGTTCTCTTCGGGGATGAGAACCTTCTTGATCCCCCCGCGCAGCGCCGCGAGGAGCTTCTCCTTGAGCCCGCCGATCGCCAGCACGCGTCCGCGCAGCGTGACTTCCCCCGTCATCGCCACATCGGGGCGGACAGCCACGCCCGAGAGGGTCGAGACGATCGAGGTCACCATGCCCACGCCGGCGCTGGGGCCGTCCTTGGGTACGGCACCCTCGGGAAGGTGGATGTGGATGTTCCGGCGCTGGAACAGGCTCGGCTTGATCCCGTAGTGGGGCGCTCTCGCCTTCACGAAACTGAAGGCGGCGGCGACGCTTTCCGTCATCACCTCGCCGAGCTTGCCCGTGGTCTTGATTTCACCCTTGCCCGGGGTGGTCACGCTCTCGATCGTCAGCAATTCGCCGCCAACCTCGGTCCAGGCCAGCCCGGTCACAGCGCCGACCTGCGCTTCCTCCTCGCCCATGCCGTGCTTGAATTTGCGTACGCCGGCGAAATCGCTGAGGTTTTCCGGAGTGATCCGGACGCTTTCGACCTCCTTCTCGAGGATTTTCCGCAAGCTCTTGCGCGCGAGGCGGGCGAGTTCGCGTTCGAGCGTACGGACCCCGGCCTCGCGTGTATAATAGCGGATGAGGTCGCGCAGCGCGTCCTCCGTGAGTTCGAACTCGCCCTCCTGCAGGCCGTGATCGGCGATCTGCTTACTCAGAAGATGGCGTTGCGCGATCTCGACCTTCTCATCCTCGGTATAGCCTTCGAGGCGGATGATCTCCATCCGGTCGAGCAGCGGCTGCGGAAGGTTGAGGCTGTTCGCAGTGGTCACGAACATGATGTCGGACAGGTCGAGATCGAGTTCGAGATAGTGATCCTGGAACTTGCTGTTCTGCTCCGGATCGAGCACTTCGAGCAGGGCCGATGCGGGATCGCCGCGGAAGTCCTGGCCGAGCTTGTCGATCTCGTCGAGCAGGAACAACGGGTTGGACTTTCCGGCTTTTTTGAGATTGGTGACGATCTTGCCCGGCAGCGACCCGATATAGGTCCGCCGGTGACCGCGAATCTCGGCCTCGTCGCGCACGCCGCCAAGTGACTGGCGGACGAATTCGCGCCCGGTCGCCCTGGCAATCGACTTGCCGAGGCTGGTCTTGCCGACGCCCGGAGGGCCTACGAGGCAGAGGATCGGCCCCTTCAGCTTGTTGGTGCGGGCCTGCACCGCGAGATATTCGATGATCCGGTCCTTGACCTTCTCGAGCGCGTAATGGTCGGCGTCGAGGATCTCCTGCGCCTCGGCAATGTCCTTCTTGACCTTGCTTTTCTTTCCCCAGGGTAGACCGAGCAGGACATCGAGATAGTTGCGCACGACGGTCGCCTCGGCGCTCATCGGCTGCATTCCGCGCAGCTTCTTGAGCTCGCTTTCGGCCTTCTCGCGCGCTTCCTTGGACAGCTTGGTCTTCGCGATCTTCTCGGTCAGTTCGGCGATTTCATTGCTGCCGTCCTCATCGCCGCCCAATTCGTTCTGGATCGCCTTGAGCTGCTCGTTGAGGTAATATTCGCGCTGCGTCTTCTCCATCTGACGCTTCACGCGGCCGCGGATGCGCCGTTCGACCTGCAGCACGGACAGCTCGCCTTCCATGAAGGACATGACCATCTCGAGGCCCTTGAGCGGGTCGCGTTCGACCAGCAGCGCCTGCTTGTCCGACACCTTAGCGTTGAGCGCCGCTGCGACGGTGTCGGCCAGTTCACCGGCGTCGTCGATCTCGGCGAGTTGTTCCGTCGCCTCTTCTCCCAGCTTCTTGTTGAGCTTGGCATATTCGCCGAACTGCTCGACGACCTGCCGCATCATGGCGACGACTTCGCTGCCCGACGCGGTGACGGGATCGTGGACCGCCACGGTCGCTTCGACATATCCGCCACGGGGGGCGAGCCCTTCGACCGTCCCGCGCGCCGAGCCCTGGACCAGGACCCGGACCGTTCCATCGGGAAGCTTGAGCAGCTGGAGAACCTGCGCGACGACGCCGACCTGGTAGAGATCGTCGTCCTCGGGATCGTCGCAGCCCGGATCGAGCTGGGCGAGCAGGAAGATGTCCTTGCTGCCTTCCATCGCCGCCTCGAGCGCCGCGACCGACTTGTCGCGCCCCACGAAGAGCGGGACGATCATGCCGGGGAAGACGACGATGTCGCGCAGGGGAAGAAGGGGAAAGGTCTGGGTCATAGGGATGGTGTCCATTCGCGGCCACGTGGCCTTTGCCGGGAATATGGTGACCACCCCGCCACTTCGCAACGGCTGCGCGGAGAGACATGTGGATGATCGGGCTGCACCATTCGCCTGCTTGCGCGGCCGCTCGGCGCCCCGGTTTCGATGGCTACATGCCCGGCAGCTTGAAGCCCGGCGGCAGGCCGACGTCCTGCTGGATCTTGCCCATCTCCTGGGCCGAAACGCGATCGGCCTTGTCGCGGGCATCGTTGAAGGCGGCCGTGACGAGGTCTTCGACCATCTGCTTTTCCTCGCGCTTCATCAGGCTGTCGTCGATCGTCACGCCAAGGATGCGGCCGCGCGCGGTGGCCCTGACCTTGACCAGGCCGCCGCCCGAAGCGCCCTCCACCTCGAGTTCGTCGAGCTTGGCCTGCGCCTCGCCCATCTGCTGCTGGATCGTCTCGGCGGCCTTCTGCGCCTGGGCGAGCATTTCTTCCATGTTCATGCGTTTCTACTCCACGGTATCTCGCGCCGCACAGGCGGCGCGGCACTGTCTTCGATCAGTTCGGCGTCCGGGAATGCCTCGAACGCGGCCCTGACCAGGGGATGCGCCCGGACGGCCGCTGCCGAAGCTTCGCGTGCGGCCGCTGCCCGTTCGACCAGCGATGGCTCACCGACGCCGCCAGGTACCTCTTCGACCTTCCAGCGCTTCTGCGTCTGACGGAACAGCGCTTCGCGCAATGCCGGCGCGATATCCTCCGAGAATTTGGCGTCGCGCCCGAAACGCAGCAGGCCATCGGCGAGTTCCACCACCCGCACCTGCAGGCGCATGATGTTCGCATCCTGCAGCATGCCCGATGCCTCGATCTCCTCGACCAGATCCTCCCAGTGGAGAGCGGCCTGCGCGGCGGGTGCGGATTCCCCTCCCTTTTCCGAAGTGCCCGCAGCGGCGCCTCCCCGCTCGGCCAGCGATTCGAGCGTCCGGGCAAGCTTGCCGGGGTCGGGCATCTGCCCCGCATGCAGAGTGCGCAGCAACGCCATGCGCAGGGAGACCAGCGGATCGGGAGCGAGCCGGACCTCCTCGTAACCCTTCAGCAGCAATTGCCACAACCGGTGCAGCTGTCCGGCTGGCAGGCGCCCCGCCCATTCCGCCAGTTGCGCGCGTTCGTCGGCCGTCGCGCCCTCGGGCTCGGTTCCCGACACTTGCGCGATCGCGATCCGATGGACCAGATCCATTTGGGCACGGATCAGCGCGAGCGGCTCGACGCCGAGCGCATATTGCTCGTCCACCCCTTCGATCAGCGCCTTGCCCTCGCCTGCGAGAACATGGCCGAAGAGTCGCCGCTGCGCGGATTTGTCCGCCAGGCCCAGCATGTCGCGAACCCGCGCCGCAGTGACCTGGCCCTCGGTGTCGAGATCGGCGTGGGCGATCGCCTGGTCGAGGATCGAAAGCCCGTCACGGACAGAGCCCTCCGCGGCATTGGCGACGATATTGAGCGCTTCCGGCTCTGCCTCGACCCCTTCCTTGCGACAGATCTCGGCGAAATGGGCCTCGAGCAATTCGACGGGAATGCGCCGCAGGTCGAAGCGCTGCGTGCGGCTGAGGACCGTGACGGGGAGCTTGTCGACCTCGGTGGTGGCGAAGAGAAACTTCACATGCGCCGGCGGTTCCTCGAGCGTTTTCAGCAGTGCATTGAAGGCATTGCGGCTGAGCATGTGGACTTCGTCGATGATGTAGATCTTGTAGCGCGCGCTGACGGTCGCGTAGCGCACCGCCTCGATGATCTCGCGCACGTCGTCGACGCCGGTGTGCGATGCGGCATCCATCTCGATCACGTCGATGTGCCGGCCCTCGGCAATCGCGCGGCAGGGTTCGCATTCTCCGCAGGGGCTGATGGTCGGTCCACCGTTGCCGTCGGGCCCGATGCAATTGAGCGCCTTGGCGATGAGCCGCGCGGTCGAGGTCTTGCCCACGCCGCGCACGCCGGTCATCAGGAACGCATGCGCCAGCCGGTCGCGCGCAATGGCGTTGGCGAGCGTGCGGACCATGGCTTCCTGCCCGATCAGTTCGGCAAAGGTCTGCGGACGATACTTCCGCGCCAGCACGCGATAGGGCTGCGCGACGCCCGCCGCGGGCTCGACAGCTTGGTCGCCGTGCTTGGCAGGGTCGGGCCCATCCTCGGCACCTTCGTCCGCTTCTGCGACAGGCTTGGGCGCATCCTCGGCAGGAGCGGAGAACATCGAGCTCTGCCCCGCCTGTTCGAGCTCGGCAGCAGTCGGCTCGTCGGCCGCCTCGCCCTCGCTCTCCCAGGGGAGGCCGTCGCCATTGTCGGGGGAATCATCCATGTGCGATTAGGTAGGGGCAAGCGCCCCGAATGTCATGCCGCGGATGGTGGAAAAGGAGCCGGCCGACCCGCCGCAATCCACCTGGGCTGCTTCCTTCCGGACCTGACCCGGTGAGCGAACGCAAACGTCCGACCGACTCCCGGCGCGCCATATGGCGAGGCGGGACCGGAAAATCAATTACCGAAAATTGTCGGCATAGGCCTGGATCTTGAGGCTCTTCGGCGGAGTGGCGTGGATGCGGGCGACGATGCCGTATTTCTCGGCATAGGCCTTGGCCTCTTCCTTGCTCGGAAAACGCAGCTGGACCTGCGCCTGCGTGTCGGAGCTGCCGGTCCAGCCCATCAGCGGATCGGCGTGACGCGCTTCCGACTGCTCGAATTCGAGCACCCATTCGTCGGTCCGGGCCCGGCCCGACTGCATCGCATTCTTGGGTCGCTGATAGATTCGTGCTGCCATGGTGGTGCCTGTAAATCAGCCGGAGCTTTTGGAAAAGGCATTCTTGGTCTTCAAGCTCGGCGCTTCGGCCCAGGGTTCCTCGGGCCAGCGATGCTTGGGATAGCGGCCCTTCATCTCCTTGCGGACATCGGCCCAACTGCCGCGCCAGAAACCCGGCAGGTCGCGGGTCGCCTGGATCGGCCGCCCGGCGGGGCTGGTGAGCTTGAGCAGCAGCGGCGTGGCGCCGACCGTCGGATGGTGATCGAGCCCGAACAGCGCCTGCACCCGAACTTCGACGGAAGGCGCATCGTCGCCGGTGTAGTCGATCGCATGGCTGCTGCCGGCCGGGGAGGTGAAGCTGCGCGGCGCCAGCCGGTCGAGCCGCTGGCGCGCATCCCAGTCGAGCTGGTTCAGAAGCGCCTCCGCCACCCGGCCGGCGGGCAGATCGAGATTGCGCCGCCCCTCGAGCAGCGGGGCGAGCCAGAGGCTGGCGCTCTGCGCCACGCTGGCGCGCGAAAGAGCCTCGATTCCGGCGTAGCTTGCGCGGGCAAGCAGTTCACGGGGAACCACTTGCGACAGGTTTTCCAGAGCCTTCTCCACAAGCATGTCGACAATCGCAGCGGGTTCGGGCGAAGGATCGGAACCGCGGGCGAGCGTGATCGCGCCCAGCCGACGTTCGATCTGCGCTTCTATCCGCCCCCCGTTCCAGCGCAGGATCTGGCGGCGGAGAATGCGATCGGCGAACCAGCGCTCGATGTCCTGCTCCTCGAGGGCGATCGCCGCCGTGATCCGGGCACCCCTTGCCTGCCCCTGGGCATCGGCGATGACGAGAAATTCGCGCCGCGCGAGCGGCGCTGCCGGATCCATCTGGAAGCCCCGCCCCCCGGCGGAGATCCAGCTCTCGCCGTTCGCATCGCGCCGCCGGGCAATGAAATCGGGGCGGCCGACGGCAAGCAGGACGGCCGGCGGCGGCTCGCGCCGGTCGGCCGTTCCGGACGGGGCCGTTTCGGACGAGACCGCTTCGGACGGGGCCGGTTCCCGCCGCAGGTTCCGCGCAGCACGGGCCCAGCGCGCGGCCAGCTTCCGGCTTGCTTCGGCTCTAGCGCTACGGTCCTGCCGCCAGCGCGACAGCCGCAGCTCGAGATCCTCGCCGCTTCCTCCCAGCCCGCGCTCCTGCATGAGCAGCGCCAGGCGGGCAGCGGTATCCGCAGCGCCATGATCGGCCCCGAACAGCACCATCGCGGCGGAAGCCGGGTCGAGCGGCAACTTGGCGAGCCGCTTGCCCAATGGCGTGATCCGCCCCTCTCGATCGAGAGCCCCCAGCCCCTGCAGCGTGCCGCGGGCCGCTGCGATGGAGGGCGCGGGGGGCGGATCCAGCCACGCCAGCTCGGCGGGATCGCCGGTTCCCCAATCGGCCAGCGACAGCAGCAGCGGCGCCAGATCGGCGGTGAGCATCTCGGGCGGATCATAGGCCGGTCTCCCGGCATGGCCTGCCTCTTCCCACAAGCGATAGGCGACCCCGGGTCCCTGCCGTGCCGCGCGCCCGGCGCGCTGCGCCGCGGCGGCCTGGCTGGCGCGATGGGTGACGAGATGGGTGGTCCCCGCAGCCCGATCGAATTCGGCGCGGCGCGACAGCCCTGCATCGACCACGACCGAGACGCCATCGAGCGTGAGCGAGGTCTCGGCAATGGCGGTGGCGAGAACGATCCGGCGGCGGCCCTCGGGATCCGGGCGAATGGCGGCGCGCTGCTGGCCCGGCTGGACCTGACCGTGGAGCGGGAGGACGAGCGCGGCCGGCAGCCTCGTCTCGAGCCGCTCGCGCGTCCGCTCGATCTCGCGCACCCCCGGCAGAAATGCGAGGACATCGCCGCTCTCGGACCGCCAGGCCTGGGCGATGGCGGCGCTCACCGCGTCCTCGACCCGCGTCTGCGGCGAGGAACCGAGCCACTCGATCCGCAGCGGATGCGCGCGCCCCTCGCTCTCGATCGAGGCGCATCCGGGACCGAGCAATTCCGCGAACCGCTCGCCCTCGATGGTCGCGGACATGACCACCAGCCGCAAATCCTCGCGCAGAACGGCGCGGCTTTCGAGCGCGAGCGCCAGGCCGAGGTCGCTGTCGAGATGGCGTTCATGCGCTTCGTCGAACAACACCGCCGAAATGCCCGCGAGGCCCGGATCGGCGAGGATCGTATTCACGAAGATCGCCTCGGTGACGACGAGGATCCGCGTCCGCGACGAGCGCTTGCTGTCGAGGCGGGTGAGATAGCCGACCGTCTCGCCCGGGCGCTCACCGAGCGTTTCGGCCATCCGTTCGGCCGCCGCGCGTGCGGCCACCCGGCGTGGCGAGGTGAGAATCACGGTCCCGTCGCACCAGGGCTGATCGAGCAGAGCGGGCGCGACCGCGGTGGTCTTGCCCGCCCCGGGAGGCGCGATCAGCACCGCGCCCGTCTGCTCGCGCAGAGCGGAGAGCAGATCGGGCAAGACAGCGAGGATGGGGAGGTCGGCCACCGCCGAGCCCTACTCAAGCCGCCGCGCCCGCGAAAGGGCGATCCTCCGGCAACCGATGGATTGCCGGCTACGCTCGCAATCCAACCGGTGGATTGCCGCGCTATGCACGCAATGACGGAGGGTGTGGCGCGTGGACGGGGTTGGAGGCTGGTGCTCCTCGTCGCGAGGTCAACCCTTACCTCCGTCATCGCGAGGTGCCGCAGGCGCCGCGGCGATCCAGCGCGCAGGTCCATGGATTGCCGCGCTGCGCTCGCAATGACGTGGGGAGGGTGTGGCGCTGAAGGGAACGGGGGCGGCGCGGGTGGCGTGAATGTTGACGGGCTCGAGGGCCGGCGCGGAGGTGGAGGGATGCCGCCGATGGTGTTCGCGGCACGACTGGCGATGGGTGGCCCGCCACACGCCTCCCGGAGGGGTGGTTTGGCGCAGCCAGCAACCCTCGCCTCCCTCGCCTTCGTGGTCGCGAGGTCAACTCTTACCTCCGTCATCGCGAGGTGCCGCAGGCGCCGCGGCGATCCAGCGCGCAGGTCCATGGATTGCCGCGCTGCGCTCGCAATGACGTGGGGAGGGTGTGGCGCGGATGGGGACGGGATGGAGGGCGGCGCGGACGAGGCGGCGTGCGTGGCGCGCTCGCCGTCTCCGGGCGTCGTCGGGCAGCGCGTGGCGAAGGCGGGTCGGCTAATACCCCCGCGCGACCGCGAAGAGCGCGGCTTCGACCATCGCCTGACGGGCCTTGCCATCGGGAAAGATCGACAGGGCGTCGATGGCGCGCTGGGCGAAATGGCGCGCGCGATGGCGCGTGTCGGCAACCGCATCGTGGCGCTCGATCAGCGCGACGGCGTGGTCGAGGTCCTCGTCGGAGGTCCGGAATCCGCCGATCGCAGCCTTCCAGAAGCTCCGCTCTTCCTCGTCGCCGCGGGCATAGGCGAGAATGACCGGAAGGGTCATCTTGCCTTCGCGGAAGTCGTCGCCGCGGTCCTTGCCCATCGCCGCAGCGTTCGAATCGTAATCGAGCGCATCGTCGACCAGCTGGAAGGCCACGCCGAGGTTGCGGCCATATTCGTCGAGCGCGCATTCCTGCGCCTCGCTGCATTCGGCCACCACCGCGGCAATCCGGCTCGCCGCGGCGAAGAGCGCGGCGGTTTTCGCCCGGATGATGTGGAGGTAGCGTTCCTCGGAGGTGTCGATCTTGCGCTGGGCGGTGAGCTGGTCGACCTCGCCCTCGGCGATGATCGCGCTGGCGGAAGAGAGGATCTTGAGCACCTTGAGACTGCCGTCTTCGACCATCAGCTCGAACGCGCGGCTGAACAGGAAGTCCCCCACCAGCACCGTCGCCGGATTGCCGAAGATGATGTTCGCGGCCGCCTTGCCGCGCCTGAGATCGCTGCCGTCGACGACATCGTCGTGCAGCAAGGTTGCGGTGTGGATGAATTCGACCGCCGCCGCCAGCCGGTGGTGACGCGCGCCATTGTAGCCGACCACTTCGGCACCGGCGAGCGTGAGCATCGGCCGCAGCCGCTTGCCACCCCCCGAAATGAGATGCCCGGCGAGCGCGGGGATCAGCGGTACCTCGCTCTGCATCCGGTCGAGAATGACCTGATTGACCTGGTTCATGCCCGATGCGGTGAGCGCCAGCATGGGCTCGATCGAGGCTTCGGGGTCCTTGCGCGGCAGGGGGATGACGTCGGCTGACATTTCGGCTTGGCCATGGTCTGCCCAAGCTTGCTTGGCAAGGGCACAATTGCCGTTAGTCTGGTGCGCGATGACCCAGGCAGTTCAACCCGATTCCGCGACCGATCCGGTGCTGGCCGGCTATCGCAAGAGCATCGACAATATCGATGCCGCGCTGGTCCACATTCTCGCCGAGCGATTCCGCATCACCCAGGCCGTCGGCGAATACAAGGCAAGGTCCGCCCTGCCCCCGGCCGATCCCGGACGCGAAAGCGATCAGATCGCGCGGCTGCGACGGCTGGCGGAGGAAAGCGAGCTCGACCCCGAATTCAGCGAGAAGTTCCTCCGCTTCATCATCGATGAGGTGATCCGCCACCACGAACGGGCAGCATCGCGCTAGAACGCGTCAGTCGAGCTCTATGCCCTCGGCCTCGCCCACCCAGCGGGCGGCACCCTTTTCATCCTGCAGGCCGACGCTCCGCCGTGCCGCATTGCGTAGCGCGGCGAGGTCGCGGGGGCGGCAGAAGCCTTCGTCCATGGTCAAACCAGCGAAGGGCGCAGCGGTCGTCACGCCTGCGGGATAGCCGCTGCCCGCCCGCGAGGGATCTACCGGGCCGCAGAAGATGATCCAGATCTCGATCGCGATCATCCGGCCTGCTGCGTCGAATTCGGTGGGATTGAGAGCGAGATAGACGAATTTCGGAGAATTGGGTTCGAGGTCGGTCAGCTCGCCGGGTATTTGCACCTGCACCACCGTCGGTTCGCCCGGGGCCAGGACCAGTTCGATCCCGCGCCAGCTGCGTTCATCCCGATCATAGGTGTAGAAGCGGCCGTCCTCCGTGACGATCGCGGGGTCGGCGCACTCGGGCCATTGCTCCGGCCTTTGCGCCGGATCGAAACGACAGTCCTCCTTCGAATCATCGACCCACAGACCCGCTTTCATGGCCGGCCCATCGGGGGCGCTGGAAAGAACGGGCTCGTCCGAGACAACCATGTTGCATCCCGCCAGCAGCATCGCACCAACGATGACCGCGCTCCCGAGAAGCCGCTTCATCGCGCGCTTCTCGGCAGCGTGAGCCTGACCAGCAGCCCGCCGAGATCCTCGCTTTCGGCGAGGTCGACCGAACCGCCATAGATCTCCGCCACGTCGCGGACGATCGCCAGTCCCAGCCCGGTGCCGGGCTTGCCCGTATCGAGCCGCGCACCGCGATCGAAGATGCGCGTGCGCTCGGCCTCGGGGATGCCCTTGCCGTCGTCCTCGACCCAGATAACGCATTGCTCGGAACCGGCTTCGGGATCGATGGTGACGAAGACGCTGCCGCCGCCGTATTTGGCGGCGTTCTCGATCAGATTGCCGAGGATCTCGTCGAGGTCCTGCCGCTCGATCGCGACCGCGGCGGTCCGATCGCCGTCGATGTCGAAGCGCGTGTCGGGATAGAGCCGTTCGACCGCCCGACGCACCGCCTCGGCGCTGTCCCGCACGACAACCCGCCCGTGGCCGATCGCGCGACGCCCCACTGCGCGGGCGCGGGCAAGATGGTGATCGACGTGGCGCTGCATGGTGCGCGTCTCGCGCATTACCGCCGCGCCCAGATCGGGGGCGCTCGCGGTTGCCGCATTGGTCAGTACGGTCAGCGGCGTCTTGAGCGCGTGGGCGAGATTGCCGGCATGGGTGCGCGCCTCTTCCGCCTGGAGTTCGGTATGGGCGAGCAGCGCATTGATCTCCTCGACCAGCGGCTCGACCTCCAATGGCAGCGGCTCGGTGATGCGGTTGGTGCCCTGGCTGCGCATCGACTGGATGGCAGCGCGGACGCGCCGCAGCGGGCTGAGGCCGTACCAGCTCTGGGCCATCGCCATCGCGAAGAGGCCGAGGCCGAGGATGGCGAAGCTCCAGGCCAGGATCGAGCGGATGCGCGCGATCTGGAAATCCAGTTCCTCGCGCGCCGAGGCGACCGCAAAGGTCCAGCGGGTCTGGCTGTCGGGCAGGATCACCGACCGTTCGACGATGCGCAGCGGTTCGCCGGGGAACTGGGCGCTGTCGTAGAAATGGGGATCGGTGTCGAAATGGCTTTGCTGCAGCTTGAGCTGCGTGTCCCACAGCGATCGCGAGGGCTTGGTCTCGAGCGAATAGGACGGCGTGTCTTCCTGCCCGGCACCGCTGATCTGCCAGTAGAGCCCGCTATTGGGTTCGAGAAAGCGCGGCTCGCCCAGCGGGCGGTTGAAATAGACCTCGCCGTCGGGGCCGATTTCGGCGGTGACGATCATGGCATTGAGAAGGTATTCGAGCTGCTCGTCGAAATTCCCCTCGACCATGCGCGTCAGCGTCCGGTCGAGCGCGAACCCTCCGGCGAGGAGGAGTACGCCGATCCACACCGCCGCGATCGCCATCATCCGCGCAGCGAGGCTGCGGCGCATGCGCCGCGGACGGCCGGTGGTCACCGCCCCGGCAACGGGCGCGGATCCGGAGGGCGAATCGACTTCGCCCCGCGCCGCGGCGGGCCCTTCCTCAGGCCCGGGGCGCGTCGGCGGGGTCGTCGAGGCTATAGCCAAGGCCACGGATGGTCGTGATCACTTCGGCACCCAGCTTCTTGCGGATGCGGGTAACGAAGACCTCGATCGTGTTCGAATCGCGATCGAAGTCCTGGTCGTAGATATGCTCGATGAGCTCGGTGCGGCTGACGACCTTGCCCTTGTGATGCATCAGATAGCTGAGCAGCTTGTATTCCTGCGCGGTCAGCTTGACCGGTTCGCCCTCGAGCGTGACCCGGCCCGACCGCGTGTCGAGGCGGACGGGGCCGGCGGTCAGCTCGCTCGACGTGTTGCCCGAGGCGCGGCGGATGAGCGCGCGCAGCCGCGCGATCAGCTCCTCGGTCTGGAAGGGCTTGGCGAGATAGTCGTCGGCCCCCGCGTCGAGCCCGGCGACCTTGTCGGACCAGCTGTCGCGCGCGGTCAGGACGAGGACCGGGAACTGGCGCCCTTCGCGGCGCCACATGCCGAGCACGGTCAGGCCGTCGATCTCGGGCAGGCCGAGATCGAGCACGACCGCGTCGTAATCCTCGGTGCTGCCGAGAAAGTGCCCGTCCTCGCCATCGGCGGAAAGGTCGACCGCATAGCCGTTCTGTTCGAGCGTCGATTTCAACTGCTGGCCGAGCGTAGGCTCGTCCTCGACGATCAGGATCCTCATGAATGTCCGTCCTTGAATAATGCGTGACGCGTTTCGTTCATGTAGATGAACGCGTCAACCTGAACGGAGTTTCGCGCATCCGATCCTACCGGCTGCGGCGCAGCACCCTGCCGGTGCGGGCATCGACATCGACGAACATGACCCGGCCGTCCTTGATGAACTTCAGCCGATAGGCCATCGCCGTCGGGTCGTAGGCGGGGCCGAGATATTCCGCACCCTTCATGGTCGGCAGGATCCGCGCCTCGATATCGCGCAGCTTGAGGATATTCCCCGCGCTCATCTCGCGGCGCGCCTCGCCCTGTTCGCTCGAGCGGCGCTGCGCGAAGGCGGGGTCGGAGGCCAGCGGGCCGGCGGCAAGCCCGAGGGCGAGGAGGGAAAGCATTGCGCGTTGCATGATGGCTTCCTGCCTATGGCCGGCGCATTGAACAAGGAGTGAATGCGGCCGGCGGCGGAGATTCCCGGGTCGATCCGGGGGGTCAGGGGGTCAGGGCGTATTTGACCGTCAGCGTCACCTGGGTGGCGACACGACCCGGTCGGGTGGGGGTCTTGGCATCCGCCATGACCGCGCGCGGAGCGCTCTGCATCATCTCGACCATCGGCTGCTGATAGCCGAGCTGCTCCTCGACCGCGAGCAGGCGCGTGCCCGAATAGCCGGCCATGCGGGCGTAGTCGCTCGCCTGCTCCGCTGCCGCCGCGAAGGCGGTGGCGCGGGCCTGGGCCCGCAGCGGATCGTCATCGACGATCCCCCACACCGGGCCGGACAGATTGGTGGCCCCCGCCGCGACCAGCGAATCGAGGACCGGCCCGACCCGCTCGAGATCGCGCAGCTCCACGCTCACCGTGTTCGATGCATCATAGCCGAGGAATTGCGGCGTCTGGTTGTTGCGGTAGTCATATTGCGGATTGAGCGTGATGCCCGCGGTCTGCACCCGCTCGTCGGGTACGCCGAGCTGGCGCAGGCGCGCGAGAACCCGCTCCATCGCCGTGGCGTTGAGCCGCATCGCCTCGACGGCGGTCGAGGCGCGGGTGGTCACGCCCGCCCCGACCATCGCCTTGTCGGGCTCGCCGAGCACCTGTTGCGAGACCTGCAGTTCGACGACCGGCCCCGGGGCCTCGATGGAAACTTCGGCAGCCTGCGCCGACGCGATGGGGACGGCGGCAGCGGCGGCAGCGGCGGCAAGCGCGGGTAGGACATGACGCATCGTGAGCATACTCCCTGAAGAACGAACCCATAGTCGGGTCCGACGGTTACGCAGGGCTGAATGCGATTGTTCCGCGCGGCGCTTCACAGCCTCGTCCCGGGGCGATAGGGTCGCGACCGACGGGGCGGTGGCAGTGGGACAGGGGATAGTATGAAATTTGGAAGAATCGTGCTCGCGGCGGCGGCGGCCCTGACGGTGGCGGCGATCGCGCCCGCCGCAGTGGCGCAGGATATGCAGCCCGTGCCCGCGCGACAGGCCGGAGAAGGGGAAGGTCCCTTCGCTTCGCTGCTCATCCGCGGGGCGACGGTGATCGAGGGAACCGGCGCTCCGCCGGCCGGCCCGGTCGACATCCTCGTCGAAGGCAACCGCATCGCCGCGCTCCATCCGGGCGGTGCTCCGCAGTCGGTGGTCAGCCGCGCCGACCGGATCGTCGATGCGGCGGGCATGTATGTCCTCCCCGGCTTCGTCGATACGCATGGCCACAATGGCGACCCCCGGAAGGCGCCGCAGCCCTCCTATGGCTACAAGCTGTGGCTGGCCCATGGCGTCACCACCGTGCGCGGCGTGAGCTTCTACTGGGGGCCCGGCCAGCCCGACATTAGCGATGCAGCGCGCAGCGCGGCCAATACGATCGTCGCCCCGCGGCTGATCCCCTATGCCGCCTTCGGCGACAAATGGCCGAACGGTGCGGTCGATACGCCTTCCAGGGCGCGCGAATGGGTCCGCTGGGCCAAGGCGCAGGGCTATTGGGGAGTCAAGTTCTTCAACGGCTACGAACCCGATGCGATGGCCGCGGCGCTCGACGAGGCCGAGAAGCTGAAGCTGGGGACCGTCGCCCACCTCGCCCAGAACGGCGTCGCGGAAATGAATGCCCGCCGCGCGGTCGAGCTCGGCCTCGACGGGGTCACGCATTTCTACGGTCATTTCGAAAGCCTGCTCGAGGATAGCGCGCTTCCCTATTACCCCGAGGACTACAACTACCTCGACGAGCAATCGCGCTTCGCCTGGGTGGCGCGGCTCGCGCCGCAGGCGGTCGAGCGCGGCAGCGAGAAGTGGAACGAATACATCGATTTCCTGATCGAGAATGGCGTGACGCTCAGCCCCACCTTCAACATCTATGCCGCGAGCCGCGACGTGATGGCGGCGCGCACCCGCGACTGGCACGAAACCTACACCCTCCCCTCGCTGATGGAATTCTATGCCCCCAGCGCGATCAATCACGGGAGCTATTACAAGGACTGGTCGAGCGAGGACGAGGTCGCCTGGCGCGGTTTCTATCGCAAGTGGTTCGACCTGACCAAGGACTTCCACGATCGCGGGGGACGGGTCACGGCTGGCTCCGATCCGGGCTACATCTACCAGACCTGGGGCTTCGCCTATATCGGCGAGCTCGAAATGCTGCGTGAAGCCGGGCTGTCCCCGCTGGCGGTGATCCGCGCCGCGACCGTCGATGGAGCCCGCGAGATCTACGAACCGATGGGGCTGGAACCGCCGATGGGGCGGGTCGCGGTCGGCCAGCTGGCGGATCTCGTGATCGTGCCCGAAAATCCGCTCGCCAATCTCAAGGTGCTCTACGGTACCGGTCACACGCGGCTCAACCGCGAGACGGGCGTCATCGAACAGGTCGGCGGGGTCCGGTGGACGATCAAGGACGGCGTGATCTACGACGCCCACCGACTGCTCGCCGATGTTGCCCGCATGGTCGAGGACCAGCGCGCGGCGCCGTAACCCCCCGGCGGCGAGGATCTGGGCGCTTGCGGAGGACGACCGCCGCGCCTACCTCGCGCCCCCTATGGCACAGCCCCCGATCCTCGGCCTCGAAGGCATGGCGCTCCAGCAGGGTGGGCGCTGGCTGTTCGGCGGGCCCGACCACGACCCGCTCGACCTGCACATCGGGCCGCGCGACCGGATCGCGCTGATCGGGCGCAACGGCGTGGGCAAGACCACGCTGTTCAAGCTGATCGACGACCGGATCGAAGCCGATCGCGGATTGCGCAAGATCAAGCCGGGCACGCGGATCGTGCTGCTCGAGCAGGACCCGGACCTCAGCGGCCATGCAACGCTGATGGAATGGGCGCTGGCCGGCGAGCACGCCCCGGCCGAATATGAGATCGAGGCCATCGCGAGCCAGCTCGGGATCGACATGAGCCGCGAAACCACGGGCGCGAGCGGGGGCGAACGACGCCGCGCCGCCATAGCCCGCGCGCTGGCCCAGGACCCCGACCTCCTGCTGATGGACGAGCCCACCAACCATCTCGATCTCGCGGCGATCGACTGGCTCGAAAGCTGGCTCGACCGCTACAAGGGCGCCTTCCTGGTCATCAGCCACGACCGCACCTTCCTGAAGCGCCTGACGCGCGCGACGCTATGGCTCGACCGCGGCTCGCTGCGGCGCAAGGAAGTCGGCTTCGGCGGCTATGAGGCCTGGGAAGAGCAGGTCTATGCCGAGGAGGCCCGCGCCGCGGAGAAGCTCGACGCCCGGCTCAAGCTCGAGGCGCATTGGCTCGAACGCGGGGTGACGGCGCGGCGCAAGCGCAATCAGGGGCGGCTCGAGAAGCTCCATCAGATGCGCGCCCAGCGCGCCTCGATGATCGCGGCATCGGGCACCGCGAAGCTCAAGCTGGCGACCGCGGAAGATTTCAAGTCGAAATCGGTGATCGTCGCGGAGAACATCACCAAGAGCTACGGCTCGGGCGACGACCGGCGGACGATCATCAAGCCCTTCAGCCTGCGCATCCAGCGCGGCGACCGGATCGGCATCGTCGGCGCCAATGGCGCGGGCAAGACGACCCTGCTCCGGATGCTGACCGGCGAGCTCGAGCCCGACAGCGGCTCGGTCGACATTGCCCGCACCCTGACCGGAGTGATGATCGATCAGCAGCGCCAGCTCCTCACCGCCGACAAGACCGTCCGGCAGGTTCTGGCCGAGGGCGGCGACTGGATCGACGTGCGGGGCGTGCGCAAGCACGTCCAGGGCTATCTCAAGGAGTTCCTGTTCGATCCCAAGATCGTCGACATGAAGGTCAGCGTCCTGTCGGGGGGCGAACGCAGCCGGCTGCTGCTGGCGCGCGAATTCGCCAAGGCGAGCAATCTGCTGGTGCTCGACGAACCGACCAACGATCTCGACCTCGAGACGCTCGACCTGCTGCAGGAGGTGATCGCCGATTACGAGGGCACGGTGCTGATCGTCAGCCACGACCGCGACTTTCTCGACCGGACGGTGACGCTGACGCTGGGCCTCGACGGCACCGGCAAGGTCGATGTGGTCGCGGGCGGCTATGAGGACTGGGAAGCCAAGCGGCGGCAGCCGATCGAACGCAAGACGCGCGCCGAACCCAGCGAAGCGAAGCCCGCGTCGGCGCCGGCAGCAGCGGCAACGAAGCCAACCAAGCTTTCCTACAAGGACCGGCGCGATTACGAGCTCCTCCCGGCGCGGATCGAGGAACTCGAAACGGCGATTGCGCGGGGGGAGACGATCCTGTCCGACCCCGATCTCTACACCGCCGATCCGCAGAAATTCGCCAATATCTCGCAGGGAATCGAGAACGCCCGCGCGGAGAAGGACGCGGCGGAGGAGCGCTGGCTGATGCTCGCCGAACAGGCCGAGGCTTGAGCGAGGCGCTTGCCAGCGCGATCGCCGGCTGCCGCCTCTGCGCGGAGCATCTGCCCCATGGCGTGCGTCCCGTGGTCAGCTTCTCCCCCACGGCCCGGCTGCTGATCATCGGCCAGGCGCCGGGCTCGAAGGTGCATGAGAGCGGGATCCCCTGGGACGATGCCAGCGGCGACCGGCTGCGCGAATGGACCGGTCTCGACCGCGAGACGATGTATGACCCCGACCGCGTCGCGCTGGTGCCGATGGGCTTCTGCTACCCCGGCAAGGCCAGCGGCGGCGACAAGCCCCCGCGCCGCGAATGCGCGCCGCGCTGGCACGGTTCGATTCTCGGTCTGCTGCCGCAGGACCGGCTCACCCTGCTCGTCGGCACCTATGCGCAGGCGCGCTACCTTCCCGCCGCGCGCAGGCTGTCGATGACCGAGCGCGTGCGCGACTTCGCGGAGTTCCTGCCGCATTTCTTTCCCCTGCCCCACCCCGCCTGGCGCTCGACCGTCTGGATGAGGAAGCATCCCTGGTTCGAGATCGAAGTGCTGCCCCGATTGCGCAAGGCCGTTCGTGGCGCGCTGTAGCCGCGTGGAGAAAACCGCCTCGGCAACTCCTCGGACATGGACCGGTTGGACCGCTGTCGAGGTAGAAATAATCCCGATCACGGGATTCGATAGAAGTCCGCCACCCGGTCGAGTGCGAATTTCAGCACCAGCTTGCCCGAGCGCAGCGGCCAGGCGAGCCGCTTTTCCGCCTCGGCGAGACCTTCGCCGGCACAGATGACGCGCCAGAGGATGTCCCCCAGCCCGGCCCCGGCCTGCGCCAGCGCTCCGTCGAAGCGATCCTTGGCTGCGATCTGCCGCTCGCACACGGTCAGGCCATCGTGCGGTCCGCGCCCGCCATCCACCCGCGCACCATCCCAGCGCATCGTGATCGAGGGTGCGAGCCGGGCCCGCTCGTAGTCGCTCCTCAGCTTCTCGCCCGCCGCGAATTGCCGGTCCGAGAGATGGCCGCGAGCGTGAAGCCAGGAGAGCGGGGATTCGGCGAGGTTCACGGTTGCGCTCCGACGCTTGCCGCGCGCGCTTCCGCGGCGCCGCGGCCCCTCTTCGGTCAATTCGCGTTCGACGAGTACTTGCTGCATATCCGACTCCAGATGACGAATAGCGGTCTTGCAAAATTTCGGTTCGTGTAGGAAAGACGAAAAACCAAATCGGTTATTCGGAGTATGCCTCGTGATCAATCGCATCCGCGATATCCGCAAGCGGAAGGGCATGACGCTCGCCGAGCTCGCGCAGGCCTGCGATCCGCCGACCACCGCGCAGACCATCGGACGGCTGGAAACGGGCATGCGCAACCTTTCGCTCGGCTGGATGGACCGGATCGCCGCTGCGCTCGAGGTGGAGCCCGAATTGCTGGTCCGCTCCGAGAAGGCGGGCCATCCGCAGACGGTCGCCTGTCTGCGGCGGGAGGGCGCCGAAGCGCTCGCAGCGCCGCGCGACGCGATCCTCGCGACGGATCTCGGGGGCGACGGCGATCTGCTCGTGCTCGAGGTCGACTATCCGCATGGCGAGTATCGCCCGGGAGACCAGTTGTGGCTGCGCCGTCTCGCCCCCGATGATGCGGCCCGCGCGGTCAATCGCGACGTGCTGGTTCCGCGCAAGGCCGGGCGCTTCGCCTTCGGCCGCCTGATCGACCGGCAGGGGAGCCGCATCGGCGTGCTCCCTCCGGGCCATGGCGAAAAGCAGCAGGTGATCGACGGTCCAGCCTGGATTGCAGTCGCCGAAATGCTGGTCCGCAAACTGTGACCCCGGCGAAGACCCGCCGCGTCCTGACGTTGTCGACCCTGTTTCCCAATGCCGCGCATCCGCGCTTCGGCATCTTCGTCGCGAAGTCTCTCCAGGCCCTGCAGCGCGACACCCACTGGCAGGCGGTGGTGATCAATCCGATCGGCCTTCCGCCGCTCGCGCTGGGGCGCTACCGTGCGCTGGCGGAAGCTGCCCGCGACGGCAGGGATTTCGGTCTTCCGGTGCACCGCCCGGTCTTCCGGCTGGTGCCGCGGATCGGCGGCCGGCTCAATCCGAAGCTGATCGCGCGCGCAATCCTTCCGCTGGCGCGGCGACTGCACGAGCAGGAGCCTTTCGACCTCGTCGATGCCCAGTTCCTCTATCCCGACGGACCGGCCGCAAGGATCGTCGCACAGGCGCTCGGCCTGCCGTTTTCGGTGAAGGCGCGCGGGTCCGACGTCCACTATTGGGGCGCGCGCCGCTATGGCCGCGAAGCGCTGCTGCAGACGGCGCAGCATGCCGCGGGAATCCTCGCCGTGAGCGAGGCGCTGGCGGACGATCTGGTGCTGCTGGGGATCGATCGCGACAAGATCACCGTGCATCGGACGGGGCTCGATCGCGACCTTTTTCGCCCGCTCGACCACGCGACCCTGCGGACGAAGGTCGCGGACAGCTTCGGTCTTCCGATCGCGCCGCGGGACCGGCTGCTGTTGACGGTGGGCACGCTCAACGAAAGCAAGGGTCAGGCGCTGGTGGTCAAGGCGCTGGCCCACCTGTCCGATGCCCGCTTGCTCCTGGTGGGAAAGGGCGAAGGCGAAGCAGGCTTGCGCGCGCTGGCGCGCGACATCGGCGTCGCCGATCGCGTGCATTTCCTCGGCTCGCTCGATCCGTCGCTGCTGCCGCCGCTCTACAGCGCTGCCGATGCCATGGTGTTGCCCTCGGCCAGCGAAGGGCTGGCGAATGCCTGGATCGAAGCGCTCGCCTGCGGCACACCGCTCGTAATCACCGATGCCGGCGGCGCGCGCGAAGTGATGACGTCACCCGAGGCGGGCGTCATCGTGGCGCGAAACTGCCGGGCGGTGCGCGAGGGCATCGACCTGGTCCTGAGCCGGTCGCGATCCTCCCAGGCGGTCGCCGCGACGGTCGAGACCTTCAGCTGGGAGGCGAATGGCGCAGCCCTGGCCGCCCATTACGACACGCTGGTAGCCTAGCCCCTCTCAGACTTCCCCGCGAGCCATACGCTCCTGCCTCTCGGACGCCGTTTCGGTCGGAACGAAGCTGTCGCTCGTCACCCCGAGCCATACCAGGATCGGCCCGGCCATATAGACCGAGCTATAGGTGCCGACGAACAGGCCCAGCACGATACCCGCGACCATGCCGAACAGGCTGGCGGGGCCGAACAGGAGCAGCGGGATGAGCGCGATCAGCAGCGTGAGCGAGGTCATCACCGTCCGCGCCAGTGTCTCGTTGACCGAAAGGTCGAGCAGCTCGGGCAGTGGCATCTTGCGGAATTTCTTCAGGTTCTCGCGCATGCGGTCGTAGACGACGATCGTATCGTTGAGCGAATAGCCGATGATGGCGAGGATCGCGGCGATGATCTGGAGGCTGAATTCGATCTGGAACAGAGCGAACATCCCCAGCGTCAGGCTGACGTCGTGGAACAGCGCGAACAGGCCGCCGACCCCGAACTGCCATTCGAAGCGGATCCAGATATAGACTGCCACCGCCAGCATGGCGGCAAGCAGCGCATAGACCGCCTGGGTGCGGAATTCGCCCGCCACCTTGCCCGAGACGGTGTCGTTCCCATCCTGCCGGACATTGGGATATTCGGACTGGATCTTGGCGACCACCCGATTGCCGATCTCGGTCGCCGCCCCCGGCTCGTTTTCCACGTCCTCGGGCAGGCGCACGCGGATCGACACCTGATTGTCGGCTCCGAAGCGCTGGACCACCGGATCGCCATAGCCGAGCCCGGCTATATTCTCACGCAATTCGCCGATCGGAGCCTGCGCACGCTCGGTGAAGGTCACGCGGACTTCCTGGCCGCCTGCGAAGTCGACGCCGTAATTGAGGCCCTTGGTCATCACCAGCCCCCAGCTCGCCGCGATCAGCAGCAGGCTGACCGCGAAGAAGGGAACGCGCCATTTGAGGAATTTGATATTGGTGTCGTCGGGGACGAGCTTGAGCAGTTTCATGGGTCCCGTCTCCGCTTACAGATTGATTTCACTGGGCCGCGCCTTGCGCAGCCAGCCGGCGACCCACATTCGGGTGAGCGTGACGGCGGTGAAGACGCTGGTGAAAAGGCCGATGACGAGCACGACGGCAAAGCCGCGCACCGGACCCGACCCGAACAGGAACAGCAGCACACCCGCGATGAAATTGGTGATGTTGGCGTCGTAGATCGCGCGGCTCGCTTCCTTATAGCCGTTCTCGACCGCCGCGACCACGCGCCGTCCACGCTTGCGTTCCTCGCGGATACGCTCGTTGATCAGCACGTTGGCATCGACCGCGGCCCCGATGGTAAGCACGAAGCCGGCGATGCCGGGCAGCGTCAGCGTCGTGTTGAGCCCGGCCATGATCCCCAGGATCATCAGCACGTTGATGACCAGCGCAACGGTCGCATAGATGCCGAAACGGCCATAGCTCACGATCATCAGCAGCACGACCAGCAGCGAGCCGATCGCCATTGCCAGCAGACCCTTGCGGATCGAATCGGCGCCGAGATCGGGACCGACGGTACGCTCCTCGATCACCTGCAGATCGACCGGCAATGCGCCCGAACGCAGCGAGATCGCCAGCTGGTTCGCCGTATCGACCGCGAAACCTCCCGAGATCTGCGCGGTCCCGCCGCGGATCGGCTCGTTGATGTTGGGCGCCGAGAGCACCTTGTCGTCGAGGATGATGGCGAAGGGTTTACCGACGTTTTCGGTGGTCAGCTTGGCGAAGCGGCGGCCGCCATCGCTGTCGAACTGGATGTTGACCACCGGCTCGTTGGTCTGCGGATCGAAGCTCTGCTGCGCACCGGTGAGATTGTCGCCGCGAATGCCGCCGAGGCGGCGAACCGCGAGCGAGCTGCCCGCGAAGGGCGAAGTCTCGGCATAGGGGAAAATCTCGCTGCCCGGGGGCGCGAGGCCCTGCTCGACATCGCTGGGCAGCGCCTGCTGGTCGACCAGCTTGAACTCGAGACGGGCGGTCTGGCCGAGCAGCGCCTTGAGCTGATCGGGATCCTGCAGGCCGGGGACCTGGACCACGATGCGCGTGTCGCCCTGACGGATGATCGTCGGTTCGCGCGTGCCCAGCTCGTCGATACGCTTGCGCACCACCTCCGTGGCGCTTTCCATCGCATCGCTCACCGCCGTGTCGATCCCCTCCTGCGTGGGGGTGAGGATCATGCGATTGCCGTCTTCGACGGTCAGGTTCCATTCGCGCACCATCCCGGTGCCGTTGATCGCCGGCAGGAGCAATTCACGCGCGCGATCGAGCTCGCTCGGGTCGTCGAGGATGAAGCTGAGCCTTCCCCCGCGGGTCGAGACGTCGCCGATGCGGATCCGCGGTTCGGCCGTGCGCAGGGTGTTGCGCACGCCCTCCTCCATGTTCTCGAGCCGCTGTGCCGCGACCTGCTTCGGGTCGGCCTCGAGCAGGATATGGCTCCCGCCCGCCAGATCGAGACCGAGATTGACGGTCGGGTCGGGCAGCGCGTCGGGCCAGTCGAGACCCGCCACCGAGAACAGCGAGGGCAGCGCGGCGAGGGCGGCGATGGCAGTGATCAGCCAGAGCCAGACCTTGCGCCAGGTGGGGAAATCGAGCATCGGGGTTGGCCTCGCCTCAGTCGTTCGCCGCGGGGGTGCCGCGTGTGGAAAGCACATCGCCGATCGTGCTCCGCACGGCCTTGACGGTCATTCCCTTGGCCAGCTCGACATGGACGTAATGTTCTTCGAGCTTGGTGATCTTCCCGACCAACCCGCCCGCGGTGACGACCTCGTCGCCCTTGGCGAGACCGGCGACCTTTTCGCGATGCTGCTTCTGCTGCCGCATCTGCGGGCGCAGGATGAGGAACCACAGGATCAGCAGCATGCCGATCGGGAGCACCCAGCCGGTCCAGGCAGGCGGCTCGGATGCAGCGCTTCCGGCGGCGGCGAGAATGTCGATCATCGGGGAAATACCTGTCGAATTGTCCATGTGAGGCTCCGCAACAGGGACCCGCCCGACACGCTTCCAAGCGCGCCGCGGGGCCCCGATTGCGAGGCTGCGCGGCGCGGTTAGCAGCATTGGGGATGGAGGGCAACGCACAGCCCGCGAAGCATGCTTGCCATGCCCCGGAAGCCGCCCTATAGGGCCGCCTCCACTGGTATCGGGACGTAGCGCAGTCTGGTAGCGCACCATACTGGGGGTGTGGGGGTCGCTGGTTCGAATCCAGTCGTCCCGACCAGTGGTATTTCCCTCCCGACGTAAACGACAGAATTCCTCGCCCCAGGGTCCAGGGGAAAGTCGGTCGCGATTCCTCTTCCGCGAGTTGTGCCTACGGTTGTGCCAACCACCCTGCCCGTCGTCGCGGGTCGGGGTTCGGCGATGAACGATATCCGTCGGCGCGTCGAGATCTACTGGCGGCGCGCGAGCTCCTGTTCGGATCCTTCGTCAAGGCGGTCAAATCGCTGCAGGCCTTGATGGCCGGAATTCCTCACTCCGACCGTCAAGGACGAATGCGCCCGCCGGCCGCCAAGGTCCCCCAGACCTCGATGTTGTCGGCCCGCTCGACGCGGATCGGCAACTGCGCCTCGAGGAGGAGCGCAAGGCCGTGTTTCGCAAACAGCTCGCCGACGGCGCCGCTTGCGCCCGCCGCATCCTGCAACCTTTGCCACAAGAAGAAGGTGTAGGGCTGCACGCCGCCGGTGTAGGCGATGCCGCGGAACGACGTCTCGACCTGGCCGATGATCCGCTGATGCGGCTTCGCGGTGACCGGCTGTCCGGGGACGGCAGCACCGCTCGCGACATGGTTGCGAAGGACCTCGAGCCGATCGGCCAGGCCCGGCAGCAGTTCGTCGGAGATCTGGTCGAGCAAGGGATCGAGCGTTTCAGGGATCTCGTCATCGGGTGCGAAGCCACCCTCCGGTCCGGCTCGATCATATTCGACCAGATCGAGGTCCGGTGCGTGCATGCGCTCCACCCAGCGGAAAACCTTGGGCGCTTCCTTCTGCATGATCGCGAGCGGAACCGGATCGCGTCCCAGATGCGCGAAGAGCGGGCCGAACAGCGAATAATCACCGATCGAGGGCTGGTTGCCGAGCAGGTAGGGGTGGTGGGCGAAATGGTTCTCCAGCCCGGCCAGCAAGCGGTGATAGCTGTCCTCGATCGCAGGAATGGTCTCTTCCGATACCCCCAGCATCGGGAGATAGCTGTTCATGCGCGCCATTGTCGCGACAGCTCGATCCGCTCCGCCGCCCACCGCGAAGGCGTCGCGCAGGAAGGCCTCCTGTTCGGCCAGGTAGCTCCAGCGGTAATGCATTGCATGGCGCGTGAGGCCCAGGACCGCATACAATTCGAACAGATGCGCCACGGCGCGCTGGCGCTTCGTCGCCGGATAGGCCGTGAAGCGCACGCCAGCCTTCTCGAAGTGGTCGATGATGTCGACCGTATCCTGCACCACGGCACCATCGGCCATTTCAACGACGGGGATGATGCCCCGTCCGATCTTCGGTATCAGAACCTGCGCGAAATGCGGATCGCTGGGCGGCGTCTCATGGTAGGCGATGCCCTGCTTGCGCAAATAGCTGCGTACCTTGCCGGTGTAGAGCGAATGCGGCAGGCCGTATAGGATTGGGGTGTTTGCCATGGGCGGGACTGACCTCCAGCTTTGCGGATAGACGGAAACCCGGCGCGCGCTCGGCGGGACGAAACCGGTCCGTCTCACCCACTAGCAAGTCGGATGCCGGTCAGACAACATTTGTCGCCAGGACAGGTATTTGGCTTTGGCTGCGGCGCCGCCCCCGGGAAGCCGACGAGGCACGAACAGGTCCGACCCGGCGGTTCCCGAAGTGTGGCACCGCGCATCCTTGTCTCCGGTTTGCCTGTATGCCCGCATCGGGAGCGTCGGAAGCTTCCTAGGGCTGGCCGCTCCCCCTGGAATGCTCGACCGGAAATTCCAGCATGAGTTCGCGCGCGAGCCGACGCAGGATTGCCCTTACTTCGTCGCGGTCATCGGGCTTCCAGTGCTCGAGATATTCGGCGAGGCGCTGGCGATAGCTTCGAACGATGCGCTCGAACATCTGCCGACCTGCGGGAAGGACGACAATTGCGTCGTCCCCCTCGCGGCTTGCAAGCCGACGGCTGACCAGCGCCTGGGCTATCGTGGTGACGCGGTCCCGACCCGGGTCCGAGCGTCGGGCCAAGGGGATCGCGCCCGTTCCCTGGCAGAGCCGCGCAAGCAGCCACATTTCGTCCGGAGCCAGTTGCGCGTCTATGCGTTCGCCGATCCGTTCCAGGGTGGTCCAGCGGTTCTCTGCGCGGGTACGATGCTCGACAATCGTCTGCAGTTCACCGATCGAACTTGCGCTGCGGGGCACGGCGAAGCTCTCGCCGATGGTCTCCCCCCGAGCCGGGCCGCGCAAGGGAATTTCCCTCATCAGCAGGCTGAGCAGAAAGGCCAATGCCGCAATGCAGGTCGCCGTCAGGAACACCGGGTGCAGCGCTGCTGTGAACACCTGCAGATAGTCCGTTCGAACGGCGCTTGGAAGCGCTGCAACCGCGGCAGGATCACTCGATGCGGGCAGATCCGTTGCATCGGGGAAGCGCGCCGCAAGACCGCTTGCGAGACTGCCGGCAAAGATCGCGCCGAACAGGGACACGCCGACCGACCCGCCGGTCGAGCGGAACAGGGTCGTCCCCGACGTGGCGACTCCCAATTGGCGGTAATCGACCGCATTCTGCACCGCGAGCACCAGCACTTGCATGACCAGGCCGAGCCCAAGGCCCAGCACCAGCATATAGGCCGATGCGGCCCAGGTGCTGCTTTCGAGGCTCAACGTCGAGAGGAGGAAGAGGCCGACGGTCATGAGTGCCGTCCCGATGATCGGAAAGATCCGGTACCGTCCGGTGCGACTGATGATCTGACCGCTGACGATGGAAGTCAGCAACACTCCGCCCATCATCGGAGTCAGCTGGAGACCTGCCGTCGAGGGGCTGACACCCTTCGCCATCTGCAGGTAGAGCGGCATGTAGGTTATCGATCCGAACATCGCGAGGCCGACGATGAAGCCGACCGCACAGGAGACAGCGAAGGTGCGGTTGGTGAAAAGGCCCAGTGGCAAGATCGGTTCGGAAACGCGGCTCTCGACGTAGCCGAAGGCGGCGAGCCCCGCGACCGAGACGAAAATCAGGCCGAGAATTGCAGGCGAATTCCACGCGAATGTATGGCCCCCCAGGCTGGTGAACAGCACCAGTGCGGTCAGAGCGACGGCGATCAGCGCCGCGCCGCCGACGTCGATCTTGGGTCGGCCGCTTTGCGACGGCGCGGTAAATGCAAACCCGATTACGACGAGCGCCAACAGTCCCAAGGGGACATTGATATAGAAGATCCAGCGCCAGTCGAGGTGCTCCACGAAATAGCCGCCGATCAAGGGACCAAGCACGGTCGAAAAGCCGAAAACTCCGCCGAAGACACCCTGATAACGGCCACGCTCGCGCGGGCTGATGATATCACCCACCACCGCCATGGTCGTCACCATGAGGCCGCCGCCGCCCAGCCCCTGGATCGCACGAAACGCGATCAGTTCACCCATCGAACCGGCAATTCCGCACAACGCCGATCCGATCAGGAACAGGACGATCGCTGCCTGGAGCACGATCTTGCGGCCGAACAGATCGCCCAGCTTGCCGTAGAGAGGCGTGACGATCGTCGTCGCCAGCATATATGCGGTAACGATCCAGGAAAGGTGCTCGAGGCCGCCAAACTCGCCCACGATCGTCGGAAGCGCGGTCGCCACGATGGTCTGGTCGAGCGAGGCGAGCAGCATCACCAGCAGCAGTGCGCCAAAGATTACCCGGACCGGCTGATCCTGCGGACGGGATTGGATAGACGCTTCTTCCATTCGGTCGGTTTCGGTCCCCACTGATGCCTCTTCGTCCGAGCTTTACGCTTCAACGCTGCAGTACTCATTCCGTTCACGAGCGTGCTGTGGCGACAGCGTTCGCATCCAACCTGTCCGGAGCCGATCTCTTTGGCGGTCGCATGCGGCAGCCGCGGGTGCTATGCTCGCCTGTCGGTCGCCCAAATCCTGTTAGCGGGAGGACGATCATGGAAGAGAGCTTCGACGAAAACCGTCTCAACGATCTTGTCGGCAAGGTCATCGGCGACGTCGCCGGTGCGATGAGCATCTACATGGCCTATCTTGGCGACCAGGCCGGGGTATTCGCCGCCCTCGATGGTTCCGGAATGTTGACCATAGACGAGATCGCCGGGAAGACCGGACTCAACCCGAAATACCTGCGCGAATGGCTCGGTTCGGTATCGGCGGCAGGTTACGTCACCTTTGATCCGGATGACGAGACGTTCTCGCTCACGCCGGAGCAGGCGCTCGTGTTCACGCGCGAGGGCCAGCCGGCCTGCATGCAGGGCTTCTTTCAGCTGCTCGTTTCGCAATTCGAAGGACATGAAAGAGCGACAGAGACCTTCAAGTCCGGTCACGGGCGGCCATGGAGTGATCATGGCTCCTGCCTGTTCTGCGGCACAGACCGATTCTTCCGTCCCGGTTATCAGGCCAATCTGATCGACAACTGGATCCCCGCGCTGGAGGGCGTTGAGAGCAAGCTCGAGACAGGGGCAAAGGTTGTCGATATAGGCTGCGGCCACGGCTCGTCCGCGGTGTTGATGGCCAAGGCCTTTCCCAACTCAACCATCCATGGGATCGATTTCCATGCGCCTTCGATCGAGGAAGCGAAGCGAAAGGCGGCCGAGGCAGGAGTGACCAACGTTGAATTCCAGGTCGCCAAGGCCCAGGACTTTGCCGGCGAGGGGTATGACCTGGCCTGCATCTTCGATGCCCTGCACGACATGGGCGACCCCGTCGGCGCGGCCCGTCACATTCGTGAAACGCTGGCTCCGGGAGGGACGCTCATGCTCGTGGAACCGATGGCTGGCGATACGATGGCGGAGAACATGAATCCGCTGGGCCAGATCTTTTACGCCGCCTCTTGCACGATCTGCACGCCCAACTCCCTGTCGCAGGAGGTAGGCCTTGGTCTCGGCGCTCAGGCCGGACAGAAGCGGCTCACCGGAGTGTGCCTGGAAGCTGGCTTCGCCAACGTTCGCCGGGCAGCAGAAACGCCGACGAACATGGTGCTGGAGGTCAGCGGCTAAGACGGCAACAGCATGCCCGCTGTTGCTCGGCTTCTTCCACGAGCAGATCTTCCGCTCGCGGTTCGTGAACGGAACGGCGGGAATGTCGCCCCGGGCGCGCAAAAGCCCGAATAGCGGATGGGCGGTCGATTGACGGTTCACCGGTGGGCGGACCGACATCCCTCTTTCAGCCCGAACGGGCAATTGGGCTTCATCGAAGAATGGCCCCGACTTCAGAACGCGCGAGGCCGCCTCGGCTCCCGTTAGCTTCTCCGGATTCCTGCGTGGGTTTCGAACGGGAGATGATGGAAATCCGACCTCCCTGCCCTGTCCGGCAACGAAGTTGCCTGGATCCGTCCCAAATCGTCGATCCAATTGTCCCTGGGCAAACCGCAACCAGAAAGTCGAACAGCTCCGCTCCCGGTTCTTCGCACCCGAAGCGCATCACCGGCGATCGAGATATCGCTTGTGCGATCAGAAAAGGCGAACCCCGAACCTGGCTTGCGTCTCGCTAGCCCGGACCGCGCCTCTCTCAAGCACTCGTCTACTCGCACAGTCCCGCCGCCCGCATGGCGATCCCCTTGAGGCCCTTGCACTTGGGCTTGGTAGCGGGTGCGGGCTGCACGCCTTCGGACGCTGCGGCGGAGTCCATCTCCGGCATGCCGAGCATCAGCGACGTATTTGAGCGAAACCGTACCCGCGCGATCCACTCGGGCTTCCACGCCGCCTGGGCGTTCGCCGGTCGCGGGGGATAGGCGAAGTCCGCCTGCGGGCCGTAGCCGAACAGCTGCGTCATCAGCACCTCGCCGCCCGCTTCCTTAACCTCGGCAGGGATCGTGCAACTCGTTTGCGTTGCGGGCATGACCGTATTTGCCGCAACCAGCTTCGCGACCGCCGGGGGCGACAGCCATCCGGCGAGCGCGCCGCCGAACTGCTGTGTGCTCGCCGAACTCCACCAGACCATTTCGGGATCGCCGCCCCCGCCGCTTTTTGCGCCCATCGCCCAGGCATAATACCCCGTCCCCTTGGGCAGCGCATTCCAGTCGAGCCGAGAGGCGCCGCTCGGCAGGTCCGCCGAACGCGCCTGCAGTGCAGGCATGAAATCGTCGGCGAGATCGAAGTCGATCTCCGGAGCATAGGTGCTGACGACGCGGTGCGCGCCGAGCAGCGAGGCATTGGCTTTGACCACCTTGCTGTCACGTCCGTTTGGCCATTCACCGTAGGTCGTGCTGTTCGAAGCCATGATCTGCCAGTCCTCGGGCAGGTTCGCCCCTTGCGCGAACAAGCTCGGCGGCACCTGGCCCGTGGCCATCCTGGCGAAGTCGATGACCACCGGCTGACCCGCCGGAGCATGCTCGCCGCAGCCCCAGAACAGCAGCAGGCGGCCCTGGGGAATCTGTCCCTGCGGGAACGAGCCGGGGGTATATGCTTCGCCCTGCACCCGGTCGGGGCTGAGCAGCGGCACCGACGCCCCGAGTTGCGCAACCGCGGGCATGAAGTGGTCGGCCTTGGGCGCACCCGTAGCCGTACGCGTCGAACCCAGGCGCAGGGTCAGTTCGTGCACGACCTGCCCGCTTCCCGCGCGCATCATGCTCATCGCTGCGCCCAAACCGCCGCTCGACCCCATTCCCGCCATGCCCGACATGGTGCCGGCGTCGATCGTGTAGCGCGCGACGGCGGTTGCATCGCCCTTCGAAAGCGCGGGCGCGGCCAGCATGGCTACCCCCGTTGAGCCAAGCACCGCCGCGACGGCCATAAGTCGATACTTCATGGAAAGACGCCTCCCAAAGCATGCGACCGCCAGCCTTTATAGCGGCAAAGCGGGCCCGCGCGAAGAGGGTGCGTCGATCCGAGCGATTGGCGGAACTCGGCCCACGGAGGAAAGTCTGCCGGGCGTCTTGGAAGCGAGCTGCGAGGTTCTACCCCTGAGGAGCCGCGAGCACCAATTCGTCGTAGGCGGCACTATAGGAAAGCGGCACGCCTGCATCCCTCAGCCTTTCGAGGGACACGAACTGTTCCGCCGCTCGGGAGCCGCGCAGCGAGGCGAACCGGTCGCTGTCCATCCGCCCTTCGAAGAGGTCGAGAACCTGGCCGACGTTGACGACGATCCGTCCGTCCGAAACCTGGAATTGCAGCGCACCGATGACCTCGCCGCTCTGCCTCACCGCGAGCCTCGTGGAAAGCTCATCGCGCGTTAGCTGCGCGACATAGGCGCTGCGTTCGCTCCGTGTGACCTGTGCGATGGTGACCCGGGGATCGGCCCCGAGGAGCGCAGGTGCGGGCTTGCGCCGCACGACCTCGGTCGGCTCATTCGGAAGAGTGCGCAGCTTATCGGTCGAGTTGGCGAGCTGTGCGTTGGCCGGCTCGATCCCGGCTGGCGGGCGGGTCTGCAAGCCAGCGAGTCCGGGCTCGGGCTGTTGCACATGGATGAGCGGAGGAATGATGGCCGGGCTCGCGCTCGCGAGAACCGGAAGAGGCTCTCGACCCGCCCTCGCATGGACCGAGTCTCGCGTCTCGGCGCCATCCGCGGCCAGCGGTCGGCCTCGGTCGCTTCGTTCCGCCCGCTGTACCCGATTTCTCGGCCTCTTCTCGGTTGCGTTCGACCCCGCGCTCTGCTCCGCCCGAGAGGCTGGTCGAAGGTCGCTCCGTCACCGCATCTGCCAGCACGAGCCCGATCGGAGCAGCTTCGACGAGCGGCTCGGAATGCAGTGCCACAGGGATCAGCGAGGCGACCGCCTGATCCGATCGCGCGAACTGCGCCGTGCGCGGAATTCGGAAGCGGCAAGGGGGCGAGGCGTCCCGGATGGAACCGGCGGCATGGATGGGGGCGCTGCGGCGGGCGCCCGACCGGCCGGGCCCGATTCCGCCATCGGCGCGGCAGTGTCGACCTCGATGGCGCCCGGGCCAGCGCGCCGCAGCGGAGTATTTTCGAGCGGGCCAGCGCTTGCGCGAGAGTCTCGAGGCGCATCGCAAGCTCCGACCGCCAGCAACGGCAATGCGGCCAAAGCCGAAGACACACGGGTCCAGCGCCTCGTCATGCCGCCCAGCGGCCGGTCAACCCGGCCGCGCCATCGGCTCTCGCGGGTCCGCTCATTGCCCTTGCGGAGGCGGGACTTCGAGGCCCAGTGCTCCAAGAACCGCCTCGAGCCCGGTCGCATCCTGGGCGGCGGGTGCCCCGGCTTCCGGAACGGGCGGATTGGGCTGTTCGGCCAGATAGATCGAGGCCAGCTCCTGATTGCTCTGAAGGTCCGCATCGGGTTCGCTCATGGTCGCATAGCGAAACCTCAGACTGGTCGATCGATCGGCGAGATCCTCCTCCCGCTCGCGCTGTTCGGCGAGAATCTTCTGCTCGGCGCTCAGTTGGGGGGGAGCGGGCGCCTGAAATTCGCCCGCCCGCAGCTCGAGAATCGCGAGGCACCGGGCCAGCTGCTGCTCGCCCAACTGCGGATCGCAACGGTCTCGGCCGCCGATCCGGACGACGGAACCTGGCGCGCTGTCCGCTTTCGACGAAACCTCTGCGGCGCCGTTCTGGCGCGATTGCTGGGGGTCGCTCAGCTGATCCAGCGGCCTTTCGTCGGTATCGCCCGCCAGCTGATCGGTGGTGACATTCACTGCTTCCGACTGGGCCGGCGCCATGAGGATGCGGTCCGGTAGCGCGGCGGATCCCCGGACGTCGATCTCGTCGCCGGACAGCTGTTCCATCCGCACTTGGGTGGCGGCGGCGGGGAGAGCGAAATCATCGAGACGAGCGGGGTCGTCGCGGTCCTGTGCGGCGAGGCCGCTCACCGACAGGAGGCTGCCGGCCAGGCAAAGCGCGGCGAACCGAGCGGTCATCGGGACTGGGTCACCTGCAGCGCGCCATTGCCGTCCTGACTGATCGCCAGATCGGACAGATTGTCGCCGTTCTGGGTCCAGACCAGGCGGTTTCCGCCTCCGGTCTGCTCCGCGCTCATGGCGTTGTCCGATCCGTTCTGGGTGAGCTGGGCCTGGTTGTCGTCACCCGATTGCAGCAGGCTCATGGTGTTGCGGTCGCCCTGCTGCAACGCGGCGATGCCGCTGCCAAGGGTGCCGCCCTGCTGGTCGAAGCTCATCACATTGCTCTCGCCGCGTTGCGCGAGAAGGGCGACCTGTGCCGCCTCGCCGCGCTGCGTCAGCTCGGCCGAATTGCGGCCTCCCGACTGTTCGAGGAGGGCATAATGCGCGCCATTGCCGTCCTGTTCGAAGGTGGCGCGGTTCTCGTCCCCGGTCTGGTCGATCCGCGCGTATTGCGTGTCGGCCGACTGGCTGATGGTTGCGACATTCGTGCTGCCAATCTGGGTGATATAGGCACCGCTATCATTGCCCGGCCGCTCCACGCGAAAATCCGCGGGTTCGTCGTAGCGCACCTTCTCCTTGTTCGCATTGCCCTGCCGGCCATCATTGCCGTTGTTGCCGTTGCAGGGGTTGCCGGTGCCCTTGCCCGGCCCGCCGCCGCAGGGATTGCCGGGCGGAACATGGCCGCTGGCGCCGTTGTCATCCGCGTTGCCGGCAAGGGCGGCGGATGCCGACGCGGCGAGCGCGATGGCGGCAAGCGCCGATCGAAGAAGCTTGCGGCGCATCGCCATCACTCCTTGCCCGGCCCTTGCCGGACCACCGCGCGATTGCTGCCGCCCGACTGGCTGACCGTGGCGCGGTTTCCGGCGCCCGACTGGGTGAGTTCGGCCAAGTTGCAGGCGCCGTCCTGAGTCACGTCGGCCTCCGCCGAAGCGCCCGACTGGGCAATCGAAAGCTTGCCCCCGCTGCCCGACTGGACGGCGAGCGCCGCGTGATCCTTGCCGTGCTGCTCGAGGTGAACCGTCCCGTCGGGATCGTGCTGAACGATCACCCGGCTATGGCCCGATCCGCTGGTCACTACCGTGGTCCCCGGCTGGCTGCTGTCCATGCTGCTGTCTCCCGGACAGGATGCCGCGCGCTCGCCCGCTCCGGCCGGCACGGCGAGAGCCGCCGCGAGCAAGGCCGAGAATTGGGGAATGTAACGCTGCGTCATGATCGCTGTCCTACATCGTTCTTCGAAAAAGGGCCATCTCTGGTCCGCCGGAGAAACAAGACGGCCGACCAGAGATGGCGAACGGCGGGACCCCGAGGGACCCCGCCGCTTTATCAGTTGCCCTGAGTGACGGTAGCGGTGTTGCCGGTGCCGGATTGATTGACCTCGGAGTAATTCGCACTCGAGTATTGCGCTACGTTAGCAACATTGTCCGAGCCGCTTTGAGCGATCGACGAGATGCTACCCAACGAACCGACACCCTGCACCAGCGTTGCTTCATTGCCGGTGCCGTTCTGGCTCACATACGACTGCCCCGAAATTCCACTCTGAGTAACGGTGGCGGTGTTATCGTAGCTATAGCCCGCTTCCAGGCCCTGATGGACGGTCGACTTGTTGTAATCGCCGTCCTGCGTCAGATTGACCTTCTGCAGCTCGCCGATTTGTGCGATTCCAACATAGGCGTCCGAGCCGCGCTTGCCCGCCACATTGCCGGTGCCCGACTGATCCACGGTGACTTGGTTGTCGAGACCCAGCTGGCCGGCGACCACCGAGTTCCCATTTCCCTGACTGATGTTCGCGAAGAAGCCGGCGCTTTCAATCGCGGCAGGTGTGAAGAGATCCGACAGCGACAGATCGTCCGACGAACCGAGTTGCCCGACCGTGGCGTCGTTATCGTCGCCGGCCTGAGAAACCTTGGCAACGGTGTCCAGGCTGAGCTGGCCGACCAGTGCGCGGTTCGCATCTCCGAGTTGGTCGACATCGACGGCCGAGCCCGCGGCGATCTGGCCGACCGTCGATTGGTTGTCGTTGCCGTTCTGCTTGACGTCGACGAGCGATCCGATCGCGGCCTGGAGGACCAGAGAATCGTTGCGGTCGCCGTCCTGATCGATCCTGACCGAAGCCGCACCGGTGAGCTGGTACACATCCGACTGGTTGGCGCTGCCGTCCTGACTGACATTGACCGAAGACAAGGCTGCCGCCTGGCCGACGAAGGAACGATTGCCGTCGCTGAGCCCGTCGGTCTGGCCCTGGTCAATCTTCACGCTGGCACCGAAGGCGAGCTGGCCCACGGTCGAGCTGTTCTCCACGCCGGTCTGCGTAACCGTCGCCGTGCCGCCCTGAGTCGGGTCGTACTGGGTCACCTCGGAAAAGTTGCCGCTACCGCTTTGGGTCACGGTGACTTCCGAATTGTCGCCGGCCTGAACGATCTCCGAGTCATTGCCTTCGCCCGTCTGCTCGACGGTGGCGGTGTTGCCCGAACCGGTGTCGGTCTGGAGGACGGTGGATGTATTGACGTCGCCTGCCACGCTGGTCTGTGTCACATAGGCCTTGTTGTCCGAACCATCCTGATCGAGATCGGAATCGTTGAGGCCCGTGCCGTCCTGCGCGACTTCGGCGTATTCGTCGGTGCCCGTCTGCTCGACGTCCGAGGTGTTGTTCTGCGCGAAGGCGGGACCCGCTGCGAAGAGCGCGGCCGCCGAAGCGGTGGTGAGAAGAAGCTTTTTCATTATCTTTATACCTTTGAGCGAATTGGCGGCGACCGGAGCCGCCGCCAGCTTTGCACTTACTGGTTCACCGAAGCGACGTTGCCGGTGCCAGCCTGAGTGACGGTGGACAGGTTGAATTCGCCGCCTTGTACCACGGTAGCCGAGTTGCTCGACCCGGACTGCGTCACGAACGAGTCGTTGTTGCTTCCCGTCTGGGTGACATCAGCTTCATTCGAGATGCCGCTCTGGATGATCGAGCTCTCGTTGGAGTCACCCGACTGATTGAGCGACGCGATGTGCGTGTCGCCATCCTGCTGGATGAAGCTTTCGTTGTAGTTGCCAGATTGGCCGACCGAGGCGAAGTTGCCCGAGACATTGTCTCCGTTCCCGTTGCCGATCTGGTCGATGTCGCTGACGTTGTGGGTACCGCCCTGATCCACGCTGGCAACTGCATCCCACACCTGTTCAATGTGGCTGACATTATCGCTGCCCGACTGGTCAATCGTCGCGTCGTTGAGATTGTACTGATCGAGGACACTCGTGTTGCGTGCGCCCGACTGGTCGACCGAGGCGACATTGGATCCACTCTGCATCACGCTACTGTCGTTTTCATAGCCGCCCTGAATGACTTCCGCTTCATTGCCGCTGAGTTGCTCTAGGCGGCTATCATTGTCCGCGCCAAACTGGCTGACCTCCGCTTCATTTCCACTACTCGCACCATCCTGATCCAGGAAACTGTAGTTCCCGACATTTGTCTGGGTGACCGTCGCGGTGTTGTTGCTACGAAACTGCGTGGCGTCCGATTCATTGCCCGAGCCGGACTGATCCACGATCAGCTGGTTGTTCGAACGGCTCTGTGCCGCAGTCGAAGTGTTGTCGGTGCCCGATTGGTATACATCGACGCGCGAGCTGGGGCTGTATTCCATATTGCCCGACGTGCTGAAAACATCCTGGGTGATTGTTGAGCGATGCCCACTGCCGTCCTGGGAGTTGTAAGCGGCCGCACCGGTGATCCCGAGGGGAGCATCATCCTGCGTGATCATCGACTGGTTGTCTGAACCATTCTGGATCACGCGAGCGTTATTTGCATAGCCGGACTCTACGGTAGCATCGGCCTTCGGGTTCGAAGGATCATAGCTTGAGTTCTGCTTGATCGTCGCGATATTGGATTCGCCGCCGGGGTTGTCGTTGTTCTGCTCAACGCGGGCGCGGCTGAGGTCGCCGTCCTGATCGATGTTGCTGATGTTGGCCGCAGTGGTGAACGGAGTCGAACCGACCGGATTTTCGGTCTGGATGACTTCGGCCACGTTATCGTCGCCGTCCTGATCGATGTCGGACGAGCCTTCGACGCCGGTCTGCGTGACAGTCGCGCTGTTGTCTTCGCCGTTCTGCCAGACGTCCGATTCCTGGGTCTGCTGAGCGAAAGCCGGAGCGGCGAAAAGGGCTGCGGCCGAAGCCGATGCTAAAAAGATCTTTTTCATGACTGAACTCCTAAAGAAAAGTGCCCACGCTCGGGAGAGCGTGGGCGAATTGATTTACTGGTTGGTGACTGCGACGTTGCCCGAGCCCGTCTGGCTGATGACCGAGCTGTTGTTGCTGTTCGTCTGGTTCACAGTCGCGCTATTGTCGGTTCCGCTCTGGAAGATGTCAGCCAGGTTGGAATCACTTGACTGCGTCACGCTGGCTTCGTTCGAGCCTGTGCCAAGGCCGTTCTCCTGAGCGAGGAGAACCGTGTTACCCGCGCCGCTCTGAGTGACGCTCGCAAACTGCATAGTCCCCGACTGATCGATATCGATCAGACCGTTTGAACCGCTCTGGCTGACATCAACTTCGTTGAAGGAGCCTATCTGATCGACATAAGCATCGTTGTTGCTGCCGCCCTGCCCGACAGTAGCGATCTGGTCCGAGCCGCCTTGGTCAATATTGCTGTAGTTGGCCTCTCCACCCTGGCTCAGGGAGGCTTCCGAACTTTGGTTCTGGAACAAGAAGCTGTCGCCGGTTTGTCCAAACTGCTCGACCGTTGCAGTGTTGCCGGCCTTCTGCTGCTCGGCATTCGAATAGTTGTCTGCTCCGGACTGCGTTACGAGGAGAGAATTGGCGGAGTACTTCTGGACGGCGAAGGATTCGTTCCGCTCACCCCTCTGGATGACGTCTGCGCGGGATTCTGGGCTGAACACCTGGCTGCTACCGAGCCGGCGCTGCAGGATAGTAGAGCGATGGCCCGTTCCCTCCTGCGAGTTGTATGCAGCAGCGGCGCCGGCAAGACCGTCGGGATCTATAGTAGGGTCACTGGGCTCGGCTGCGGAACCATCAATGTCGTGCTGGTTGATGGTCGACTGATTGTCGGTGCCATCCTGGATGATCCGAGCATTGTTCGCGAAGCCCGACTCCAGGGTGTTGCCGAACTCGGGCGGGCCTGCCTGGTATCCCGAAACCTGCTTGATTGTCGCAACGTTGCCGGCTTCACCTGGAGCATCGCTGTTTTGCTCGATGCGAGCACGGCTGTTGTTGCCATCTTGATCGATCGTCGCAGTGTTCGCAGCTACGCTAAAGCTCGAGGAACCGAGGGTCGGATCTTCGGTCTGTGTCACTTCGGCGACGTTGTCGTCACCGTCCTGATCAATGTCTGATACACCCTCGTTTCCGCTCTGGGTGACCGTGGCGCTGTTGTCTTCGCCGTTCTGCCAAACATCCGAGGACTGCGTGTCCTGAGCGAAAGCGGGAACTGCCATCAACAGTGCAGCTACCGAGGCCGACGTAAGGAAGATATTCTTCATGTTACAAGCTCCTGAGAGAGTTGGTTGGTCCAAAAGTGCGGCCCGGCGCCCGACGAGGGGTCTCGCTGAACGCTGAAGCGTGGACCCTTTGCCGGGCCTCGATCTTGTCCGTCGGACGGCGCCGGGCGCATCGGCCCGCCGCAGTCCGCTTTCCGGTCAGGAGCTTGATTTCATGCGAAGGTTTTTCCGCTACCCCGGGAACCGGATGCAAGGCCGGTACTTGTTCCTGCAACATGGTTGTCAAACTCCTTCCGGAGATTCATAACCATGCCTGTCTTGCGCCTCGGCGCAGGGCAGACCTGGTTGTTACACACGCAACTTCGTCAATCGGGGCGCGTCGGGGCTGCAACTCCGGCGCGCCTTTTTCTTCACCGGGCTCGCGAGAAGCTGCAACTTCACGCCAACCCACCGGAACCTTGGATCTTGTGAGGGCGGCTCCGGCTGCCTCCCCGACCCTCCGATCGCCGCCACAGCGGCGGCGATCAATTCCTCGTGCGCCCGCCGCGACCGCGGCCGAGAGCCGATCGCTCGCTGTCCTCGTCGGAGTCCGCCGTGCGCTTGATCTTCTGCGGGACCATCGGCGGCGCATTGCGCAACGCTTCGGCCATTTGCCGTTCGTCGACCTTGCCGTCGCGTTCCTGGCGATACCGCCACAGGAGCGGCCATCCGGCGTCCCGATCGGCGAACTGCCAGATATCCAGTTCGACCCCCTCGAGGATCAGTCCGTAGACCGCCTTCTCGATCGCTTGCTGAAGAGCCACCTGATCGGGCTCGTTGGTGGTGTAGCCGGCCTCTGCCTGCAGCAGTTCCTTGAATCCGACGAAGCGGAAGGCATTGCCACCCATCGACTGGCTGGCGATCGTCTTGGAGGCGGTGACCGAAGTCAGCACCTCGCCGGTGCGAACCGAGACGGCGCGCAGGTAGACCGTCACCGTGTCCTGCCGGTATTCCGAGCGAGCCCCGATGCCGAGGAACGCAGCACCGGCGCCCCCGGTCACGGTGTTGGTGTCATAGCCGACGATGCCGCCTTCGAGCAAAACGCCGGCGAACAGCAGCGCCGGGAGCGCCTGGGGATTGACTCCCTGTTCGCCGAGGTAGCGTTCACGCATCTCGCGGATGATCTGCCGTTCGCTGAGCAAATTCTTGAGCGATTCGCGCTCGACGATGGTGAACCATTGCCGCTGGCCGGCATCCTGCAGCGCCTTCACCAGAATCGAGCCGCCCCCCTGGCTGACGGCTCGCGAGAGCGTCTGGCCGGCTTCCGTCGGCTTGAATTGCCCCGTCTGGTCCGAAAACCCGTAGACGGCGATCGCGACGGGCCGCTCGGGCGCAGGCAGCGTTTCCAGCAACGTCTGCGTCTGCGTCTTGTCGGGAATGAAGGCTTTGGACCTGGTTTCAGGCCAGTTGGTACGGCCATCGGTGGTGACGGTCCCGCATGCGCTGAGCACAAGCAGGGACACAGTGGAAAGGGCGACCCGGAAAGACATGGCGCGTCAGCCTTACCCGTCGATGTCGACGAAGGTGGGGATGACGATGGTCGTCACTTCGCCCGTATTGTCATCGGTTATGGTGAGCGTTACTTCGGACAGTCCCCGCACGAAGTTGATCGTTTGGCCCCCGAAGCTGATGGTCCCGCTTTCCTGCGGGTTTTCCCCGAAGATTGCGTCGACGATCTGTGACGACAGGGCCGACAGCAGGCGCGATTGCAGCTGCCGCGCGAAGATGTCGGCCTGGCTGTTGGTCGATCTCGCGTTCGGGTCCTTGTAGTCGTTCTGCGCATTCGCAATGCCGAGCAGATGCGCGGAATTGAACGGATTGCCGCCGAAACTCGGATCGATCGGCTGGTAGGTAATGTCCTGCGCAACCGCAGGACAACCGGCGCCCATCGCAATCGCTGCCATCAATGCAAAAGCCGACCGAGCGCAATTCTTCCGTCGAGACATGAGACCCCCAAAATGCCTGTTGCAGTTCGATAGCCGCGCGCCCTGCTTTGTTTTTTTGGCAGCTTTTCGAAAGTTGAGAGGACCTTAACCGAGCCGGCTCCGATTCGCACCCCCAAATGTTAAGAGTTCCCTAGATCATCTTCACAAAGTGTTAAGTCGTCTCACAATGAGACAGGCCAAGGCGAGAGAGATCGCCGCCTATGGCAGCCGGGAAGTATCGATCTTTATCTCAATGATAATCGCTTCCGGATCGATGCCCAAAACGGCGCCGATACGTGCCTGCAGCTGGTGTATGCCATCCCTGATCTCCTCGGCTGGTGCTTCGGAGCTAGATGCGTTCTCCTCGGGGACAAAGGGCTTGTTATCGTCGGATTGCAGCGTGTCGAAGAAAGCGAAAGCCCTAAAAATCTTGTCGACGGCAGGTCGGGTCTTTCCACTTTCCCAAGACCAGACCGTCTCCCGGGTGGTTCCTATGGCCTTTGCGAACTCCGCCTGCGTCAGGTCCATCGAACGTCTCAACCGCCGAAGCGTCCCCGCCAATGCGTCGTCGTCGACCTCCGAGATCGTCTCTGCCTGCGGTCCGATCGATGCCAGCTCCTCGGCGCCAAGGGGTACCTCGAACTCTCCGCCTGCGCGGCGCCCGTGTCGCCACATGACCTTAAAGGGCCGAGCAGCCAAAGCGCCGATACGAATGGTCAAAGGCTCTCCGGCGGGAACCCCGTTGTCCAATTCGAAGGCGACGCCTCGCCTGGAAACATTCCGAACAAGTACCTCTTGCTCCCTCCCCTCGCCCCACAGGATATTTGCGCGAAGGTTTATCGGGAAACGGATGTCAATGATCGAACGGCGCTCCATGGTTCGCCTCCTTACCCTACCCGCCGATAGAGCTTGCTATCCCTTTCGAGCGCTGCTTTTCGTCGATACCTATCCCGAATTGAGTGAGTGCGATCGACGTTCGGAACGCTCCGAACGATTGTGGAACCATCTCTTGCCTGGCACCTCCTGACAGGCGACGCCGGGGCTCAGGCAAATCCTATACTGTTAGAGTGCGAACGAACAGAAGCTGTTTGGGCGCAAAGCGGATCTGCGATGGATTGACCTCTTTTTCGAAAGCCGACGAGCCGCCTGCCCATTCGATCAGCCCGGCAAGTGCCTGCCCTGCAGCACCCTGAAGCAATTTCCGAGAGAGAGTCCAGGTCCCGGGCTGGCTATCCGCCGGAAAGCGCCGAAACGCCGCTACCGGTCGCCGACCGCATCCGGCTGAGCAAGCAGCTGCGGACCGACGCGAACGAGGTCGTCGAGGCCCAGCCACTGGGCGAGGTTCGAAAGATCCTTCCGCACGCAATCGGCCACGAGATGCTCGCGGCTTTCGTCGATCCAGAGAACGAGCTTGCCGCCTTCGATTCGGATGGCACTGGTCAGCAGAGAGACCCGTGAACCCGCCCCGAGCCTGTAGGCCAGCCTTATGGCGAGCCCCCAGCCGAACGCTTCGGCGAGCAACTCGCGATCGGCGATCCGCTCGAGGACGGCGGGTATCCGCGCTGTTCCGCAGAATGCCGCCAGCGCCGCGCCGATCTGGCCGCGCCCCGATGTGCTCAATCCGACCCAGCGCTTGTGCATCGCCCAGTCGAGCGCATGCTGGCTGCGCAGGTTCGGCTCGACCCGGCTCGCGACGAGGCTGAGGCTGATTGCAGCCAGCCGCAGCCTCTCGCTCTGCTCACTGGAATCATGCGAGATGCCTGCGGTCCACGCGGCCATCGTCGCGGCGCGCGAAGGACTTGTTCCGCAACTCTGCGCAAACTCCATCACTCCCGCGAGGAGGGGGTCCTGCCAGCGTGTGACCGGTCCCATCCGCTGGAACAGCAATCCTTCCCGCAATCCCCAGGAGGAAAAGACCAGCGCATCGGGCGCCAGTTCCTGCACCATCACCCGCAAGAGTTCCGCCGCGTCGGGAAGTGCGGCAGAGCAAGTCGCGGAAATCCGGGGCATCGCGGCCAGCACGTCCGTGCTCGTGCGCGCGATCCGCTTCGCAACCCGCTCAGCCTGCTCGACCTCGAGCGTAAGGCCATGGGGATCGGTCAGGGGGCTGTCGAGGGTTTCCATCGCGTAGCTGGCGAAGGCTCGCCAGGTCCCGCCGACGAGGTAGAGCGGCCCCGGGTGATTTGCCGCCCAGCCCACTCCGGCAAGCGACTTGTGGACCGACTTCTTGAAGCCGGTTCCGCCGCCGCGGCGGAGCTGCGGGAGGCGCAACGTGCCCAGCGGCAGACTGACCCCGTGGTGGGTCTGCGCCTGGGAAATCGAGATCAGTTCAAGGCTGCCACCGCCCAGATCGGCGACCACCCCATGCGCGCCCGGAAAGGCCGCGATCACGCCGCGGGCCGACGCCTCGGCCTCTTCCTCTCCCGACAGCAAGCGCGGCGAAAGCCCGATCTTGGCAACTTCCTCGAGAAAAGCCGCCCCGTTCTGTGCCTCGCGCACCGCCGCGGTCGCGACCGTCAGCACATCGCTGACGCCGAGGTCGGGCAGGATCGCGGCGAAGCGCCGAAGCGAAGCGAGCGCCTGCTGCATCGCCTTTTCGGGCATCTCGCCCGTCTCCGACAGATCGCGCCCGAGGCGAGCTGTGACCTTTTCGTTCAGCAGAACGGTCGGGACCCTGCGAGCACCGCCATAGACCACCAGCCGCACGGTGTTCGAGCCGATGTCGATGACCGCGCGATCTGCCGATCCCGCATTCTTGCCAGATTTTTGCCGCCCGCTCATGCCGCCCCCTTGCGCAGTTTCAGTTTGGGCACCGCGCCGTCGTCCAGTGCAGTGCCGCGTCCCGAGAGCGAAGGATTTTCCATGAAATAGGCATGCAGATTGAAGCTTTCGCCCGCAAAGCCCTGTTGCGCCTCGGCCCGCTCGTATTGGCCGTCCGGCGAAAAATCCAACTCTGCTCCGTATCGAGCAGATTGGCCACCATTACCTGCTCCAGGACCTGATCGTGGACCGTCGGATTGCGGATCGAGATCAAGGCCTCCACGCGCCGGTCGAGGTTGCGGGACATGGCATCGGCCGAGCTGATGAACACCCTGGCTCGCGCACCCGGGAGGCTGTAACCGTTCGCGAAAGCCCAGATCCGGCTATGCTCGAGGAAGCGGCCGATGACCGATTTGACGCGGATGTTTTCGGACAGACCGGGGACGCCCGGCCGCAGGCAGCAAATGCCGCGGATCACCAGAGTGATGTCGACCCCCGCACGGCTCGCTTCGTAGAAGCGATCGATGATGCCCTTTTCGGTGATCGAATTGAGCTTGGCCCAGATGGCGGCAGGACGCCCTGCTCGCTTGTTCTCGATTTCCCTGTCGATCAGTCCGTAGAGGGTCTCCCGCATCCCGATCGGCGAAATCACGAGCCTTTCGGTCCGGCGCGGTTCGACGTATCCCGTGACGAAATTGAACAGCCGCGCCGCATCGCGCCCGTATTTCGGATCGGCCGTGAAGTAGCTGAGGTCGGTGTAGAGCTTGGCCGTGACCGGATGATAGTTCCCGGTGCCGAAATGGCAGTAGGTCCGGTACTTGCCCTGCTCGCGCCGGACCACGACGGAAACCTTGGCATGGGTCTTCCAGTCGACGAAGCCGTAGATGACCTGGACTCCCGCGCGCTCGAGCTGGGCTGCCCACAGCAGGTTCTGTTCTTCGTCGAAGCGGGCCTTGAGCTCGACGACGGCGGTGACCGACTTGCCCGCTTCGGCTGCGGCGATCAGCGCGGCGACGATCGGCGATTGTTCGCCGGCGCGATAAAGCGTCTGTTTGATCGAGACGACATCGGGATCGCTCGCCGCCTGATGAAGAAAATCGACCACGACCTCGAAGGTCTCGTAAGGGTGATGGACCAGGATGTCCTTCTCGCGGATGGCTGCGAAGCAATCACCGTCATGCTCCAGAATCCGTTCCGGATATCGCGGCGTAAAGGGCTCGAACTTCATGTCCGGGCGGTCCTCTCCGACCACGCTGGCAAGGCCGCTGATGCCGACCATACCCTTGGTTTTGTAGATGAATGTGTCCTTCAAGCCGAGCTGGTCGCGCAGCAGCTTCTCGGCCTTCGGATCGAAGTGCTGGTCCAGCTCCAGAAGGATGACCCGCCCGCGCCTGCGGCGCTGAATCGCGCTGCGGAAATACCGCACGAGATCCTCGGCCTCTTCTTCCACCTCGATGTCGCTGTCGCGCAGGATTCGGAACACTCCGTCTCCCCGGATGCGGAAGCCGCGAAACAGCATGTTCGCAAACCGGCAGATGATGCTCTCTATCGGAACATAGATTGCCACATCGCCCGGGATACGGACGAAGCGGGGTATGGCCTGGGGAAGGAGGACCATTTCCACCAGCTCGCTTCCGTCATCCCGCCGCTCCAGATTGAACAGAACGCCCATGCCCATGTTCGACACGAAGGGGAACGGGTGTGCAGGATCGATCGCCTGCGGCGTCACCACCGGGACGACGTGATCGACGAAATACTCGCGCAACCAGCTCAGGGATGAATCGTCGAGTTCGTCGACCTCGCTAATCCGGACCCCTTCGGTGGCAAGCAGATGGCGCAGGGCCGACAGGACATCCTGCTGCCGTTCTTCCAGGCGGGCTACTTCATCGCGAATCGCATCGAGCTGTTGCGAGGCGGTTTTCCCGTCGATCGACAACTTCTGAATGTCGCGCCGCGCCTGTCCTGCCAGTCCTGCGACCCGGATCATCATGAACTCGTCCAGGTTCGAACCCGAGATCGACAGAAAACGGAGCCGTTCCAGCAGCGGGTAGCGCAGGTTGCAGGCTTCTTCGAGGACGCGCTCATTGAACTTGAGCCACGACAACTCGCGATTGAAATAGGCTTCAGCCGGAGCAAGATGTCGGTCGGATGCGTACTCGGCTGCGCTGGTGCTCATCGGACCGTCTATTTTGCGGGAGATTTGATCCCCCAATCTGGGCGCGCCGCTTTGCACTTTTGTTACAATCGCACATCTGCGCCCCGAAACGGAGCGCGAGGGGCGCTTCCGCCGGCGAGCCGAAGCCTCGCTTCTGCAATCATTGGCACCGCTCGGCAGCCCCCTCGGGCCGGATTCATTCGGTCGTATGGCCGTCGAAATGCTCGTGAGCTTTCGCAGCATCCTCCGGTGTGAGATGGACAGTGCCGTCCACGTGCTCGGGTGGACCGTAGATCGTATAGAGCCGCAGCGGCTGGTTGCCTGTGCAGATCACCTTGTGCCTTGCGCCCTGCGGAACGACCACGCCGAAGTTCTCGCCCACAATGTTACATTTGCCGTCGATCCAGACTTCGCCCTCGCCGCTTTCGATCCGGAAAAACTGGTCGCGGCCGGAGTGAACCTCTTCACTGATTTGCTCGCCCGGCTGAACCGCCATGAGCACCAGCTGTATCCGGTGCCCGGTGTAGAGGACGCGGCGGAAGTCGTCGTTGTTCTCGGTCAGTCGCTCGATGTCGGCCACGAAACCCTTCATCTCGATCCCTTTCCATTGTCCGACAGCGCTTGGCGGCATGGCGGCATTGCCTTGACGAGCGTATGGATCGCCGCTCCGGCCTGCGGATGCCATTAGCAAATATACTGATCAGCAGATCGCCATGGCGATGTTCACCGGCCGCGTAACTGCACTCGAGGCGCTTCGCTCCGGTCCCCCGTAGGAGTCGCGCCTCCGGACAAATCCGGAGTTACGCCACTCTGCCGCCGCCTATCCTGCCTGGGATCACAAGAAAGGCCAGGCCCCATGCGCTCGATCCTGCTTCACATACATGAGGACGATTGTCTGGAGGCGCGCTTTCAGGTTGCGCTGGATCTGGCCCGAGCCTTTTCGGGACATTTGTCCTGCATCCAGGCGGTGCCCTACGAGTTCGGCGTCCCTGGGGATATCTACGGCACCATGGCAGTCCAGCCGATGCCTGACATACGCAGGGCCGCCGACACGCTGCAGAACCGGCTGAAACAGAGGCTCGCGGAGGAAGATGTCGCCTGGGACTTCCGTCAGGAAGACGGGTTCGCACCGGAGAGACTGTTGCGCCGGTGCGGTTTGAGCGATGTGGTGATTGTCGGCAGCTGCGATCCACTCCGCTCCAACGGGCCGGCGCCCCTGGCGGGCGACCTGGTGCTCAAGGCGCATACGCCGGTGCTGATCGTGCCGCCGGAAAGCCGAGGTCTCGATTGCAGCGGCAGCGCCTTTGTCGCATGGGACGGTTCGCCCGAAGCAGCCCGTGCGCTGCGCAGCGCGGTCCCGCTGTTGCGGAAAGCCGCTTCCGTGACGCTGGCCACTGTGCCGGTCGGGAAGGACGGCAAGAACTTCGACCTCCCGCAGACGCAGGGCGCGGAGTATTTGTCGCGCCACGGCATCGGCTGCGAGATCGTGGAGCTATCTTGCGAAGGATCGGTGGCCCAGACCCTTGCGCGCGCGGCCAGCTCGCGGAAGGCGACCTACCTCGTGATGGGAGCCTACGGTCGGCCGCGCCTGCTGGAGACGGTCTGGGGCGGAGTGACTCGCGAACTGTTCACGAACCCACCGTTCCCGATTCTCGCCGGTCACTAGGGCGTGACGCATTCGCAGCCGGAATGGGTGCGGAGAAGCGGCGGCTGAAGCCGGGTTCGAGCGCCTGCAATGCGGAAGGGGATTCAGCCGAAGGGACGCGGCCCCGTGCCGGACCTCGGCCGTACTTCGTCCCGAACCGCTCCCAATCGACCCACACCAGCAACAGAAGTCCGGCTATTGCTGCAAGTTGCACGCCGATCCCCAGCGGGCTTCGCAAGGGCTCCAGGAAGGCTTCGGTGAGACTTTCGCTGCGCAGGCGGTGCGCGCCTTCTGCGTAAATCGCATAAGAGACGATTCGTCCGGCAAAAAAGGCGGCGGTGAAAGGCAGAAGTCGGAATCGGGCCAAGCCGGCAGCTTCGAAAAGCTGGGCCGACGGAAGGGGAGACAGGACGAACAGTCCCAAGGTGAGCAGGGTTGCCCGTTTCCTGCTTTCGATTGCCCTGCGCGCGTGGACGAGATTCCTCCGCATCTTCTCAGGTATCCTGTCGCCGAGCGCCCGGAAGCCCAGCGCCAGCAGAAAACGACCCAGCGCCGCCGCAAGAGCGGCGACGAGGACGGTGCGAAACACAGGAAGGTCGGAAGCGATGCCATAGAGCACGATGACGGACCAGGTGGGCGGCCCGAATGCCGGCAGGAGATTTATCGCCAGCACGAGAGCGAAGAGGATGATGAATTCATCCATCGATCAACCCTTTCGCCCGTCGTTGGAAGCGGCGCAGGCGCCACCGCGATTCGGGGGGGGACGGGATGCGCTGAGCGGCGCCTGCATGTTCGGTCTAGGAAAACCTGCCAGGCGCAGGCATCCGCAAATATACTGAGGAGCAGGCCAAGTCTCCGCGAGCAGCCTACTCTTTGCCTTTTGATCGAGAAGTCGATGTGGCTGCACTCGGCAGAAGTTCGGAGTGGTGCTTCCATCCACCTGACCGTCGGCAGAACACCTCGTGCCGATCGAAGTCGCTTGCGTTGCGCAGGACGCGCTCTAAACCACACCTGCTGAAAACACGGGCATTAAGGTCTCTGGGCGCACGAGGCTAATTTGTCGGACGCAACCGATGACAGCGAGACCGAGGCTCACCATGACCGAAGCGCAGGCGCCCCGCCGCGGAAAAAATCCTCCTAGATACGCTCCGCTTTACTTCTTCCTCGGATATTTGACGCTGACCCTCTTGCTCGCGGTGTTCGGGCCCACCGTCTATCTCGGCTTTCCCATCCTGAAGACAGTCATATTCATCTACGTCGTCATGTTCATGATGGTGATCGGATACCGGTCAGGCATCTCGACGGCACTGCCCCCGACCCGGCCTTCCGAAGCCGGCACACCGCGATTTGTTCGAAACCTGTTCGACATCTCACTCGCGGTCTCACTTTTCACACTTGGCATCTCGATAACAGAAAGTTTCGTATCAGGAACGATCAATACGGACGTTTCCGCCATCGGCGAGGCATATCAGAACGCGTACGAAGGATACGTTCGCAACACAGGCGAATACTCGTTTGAATTCATCGTATACAGCTTTTCTCTTCCCTTTAATTTCATAGCATTTGTTATTGGATTTTATTATTTTCGTGATCTTGGAAGGGTAAGATCATATTCTCTGGTGATCCTTGTGGTTGCAAGCTTGCTTTTTTATGTTCTCGGCTCTGGGAAACAGAAACAGTTGGGCGACATCCTGATCTATGTCCTGACCGTCGCGGGACTGAAGTACGGCACCATGAAAGATCCGCCCAGCTTCAGATGGATTGCCGGGATCGGAGCGGCTTCGATTACCGCGCTCGTCGGATTCCTGGTGGTTCTGGGTCAAAGATATAGTGTCATCGGCCTCGACACTGCGAATGTGAACAGAAAAGTCCTCGACCTCATATATATCGATCTGAATCATCCGATATTTCATGTTTTCGGCAACGATGCTGGTCTTATTCTCACGCTTTTCCTGAGCTATTTGTCTCAGGGATATTACGGGCTCGGCCTGGCCTTGGAAACCGATTGGGACTGGACCTATTTCATGGGTTCTTCCTATTCCATTTCGGTCATCGGAGACCGGCTTTTCGGACTGGAATGGCAATGGCCGAACACTCTGGTCAGTCAAGTCGGCCTGACTACCGGCTGGGGCGCGTCCAAATGGCACACGGTCTTCACCCATTTCGCCACGGATTTCACCTTTCCCGGCACTGCCCTCCTTTTCGGGTTTTTTGCCTACGTATATGCGCACGCATGGCTTTCAGCCGTAGAGTACAGGAACCCCTTCGCAATCCTGATGTTCGCCCTCATCACGATGGGCGCCTTTTTCATGCCTGCCAACAATCAACTTCTTCACGCTCCAGGCCAGCTGTTCACAACCTGCCTCATTTCGTTTTTGTACGTCAGGTTCGCCAAATACTATAATGTCGCTCCCGCATCGTGACGCATACCTTCCGAACAATCGATTTGCGTGGTTGACGGTGTGCTGACGGCCACGCTGATATTTCTGACGATCGCCGGCAAGCTGACCGCTCTCGCGAAGGACGTGGTCTTCGCCAGGTTCTTCGGCGCCAGCCCCGGCGCAGACGCCTATTTCGTCGCCAATCTTCTTCCCGGCGCCCTCTGGTTGGCCATGCTCACGACGATCGGTGCGGTTTTTGCCCCCATGTATGTTCGTGCGATGTCCGATCGGACCGCGGCCGCGAGACTGATCAACGAAGCGGTGCGCTTCTATTTTTATGCAGCGATACTGCTTGCAGCGCTTCTCTGGGCTTTCGCCGCCCCTCTCGTGGCGGTGATCGCCCCCGCAGCCGACGCCCACACGCAAAGACTCGCGGTAAAGCTGGCCCGGATCATGTCCCTCGGATTCGTCTTCACCGGCTATGTCGGCGTGCAGAGCGCCTTGCAGCAGGCGAATCGCCGCTTCGTGGCGCCACTCGCCGTGCCGGTCGTCAACAATCTGCTCGCGGCAGGCGCGATCGTGATCGCCTACTGGCTCGATGATATAGCTGTTGCGGTCGCTGGAGCCGTGGGCGCATATCTGATCCAGGCGGTTGTTCAGCGTACGCAGACGCGAGACCTCTACCGGACTTGCCCCGGGTTCAGGGTTCGCGCCGAGACGTGGCAGCGGCTGTCACTGCTGTCCGCGCCGATGATCGTGGCGGTCATGCTCGATCAAATCAATCTGATGATCGGCACGGCGATCGCATCCGATTTCGGAAGCGGTTCGATTTCGCATCTCACCTATGCCAATCGTCTCGCGCTGCTGGTGTCGGGGACGTTCTCCTGGCTGATCGCCTACATGTTCTTTCCGGATCTCGCGGCCAATGCAGCCAGGAACGATGACGATGCGAACGCCCTGGTTCTCGCCCGTGCGGTGGGCCTTGTCCTCGTCATCACCGCACCCGCTGCCGCAGTTGCGTTGGCGTTGCCGTCCGAGATCGTGACGCTCGTCTACTTTCGCGGTGCGTTCGGCGGGGAGGATGTGCGCGCCACCGCCGGACTGTTCGGCATACTGGGCATCGGCATCATTTTCTCAGCGCTGCGGGAACTGATGAACCGGGTGTATTTCTCCTACCAGAAGACGATGGCTCCTCTCCTGATCGGCCTGGTCGCCACTGCAGCAAACCTCGCCGGTTCGGCCTTGATGTCTCGCGTCTACGGCATCGAGGGGATCGCCGCGGGACTGGCGCTCGCAGCTTTGGTTTTCTGCGCCGGGCAGTTCGCACTGATGGCGCTGTGGAAGCCACAACTTCTCACGGCCCGCATGGGTCGATACTTCCTCGCTTCTTTGACGGCGGGCGTGATCGCCTATGTTCTGACCCTCGGAGGGCGGGAAATGGCTTCGGACTGGCCCATGCCCGCCCGGCTGCTCGTCGCTATGGCAACAGCGGGATGCGCCTATCTGGCAGCACTCGCGGCTGTAATGCGCCTGCTCGGAGTTCGGCCGGCGCAAGCCTTCGCCGAGTTGGGACTGGGTCGATTGAAGGAGTAAGTCCGGAACCTTTAGGCGCCGCGCGCTGAAGCGATCCGCTCTCGATATAAGTCGAGATGCCGGCGGGTTACCTCTTCGACATCGAAATGTCGCTCGGCATGGGCGCGGGCCGCGCGCCCCATCGAAATGCATGCGTCACGATCGAGGATCAGCCGCTCGAGCGCATCGGCGAGCGCGATGCCGTCCTTCGGCGCGCAGAGAAGTCCGGTCTCGCCCTCCACGATCGCATCGCGGCAACCGGAGACGTCGCTTGTCACCGCCGCGCGACCTGCCGCGGCCGCATCTATCAGGGTCTTGGGAAAGCCTTCCCGGTACGAAGGCAAAGCCACGATATGCAGGCGCGCCAAAGCTTCGGCTATGTTGCGGGTATGAGGATGCCACTCGACGATACCCTGGTCCAGCCATGCATCGATCTCTTTGGGCGTGACAGAGGTCGGATTGGCCATGTCCGGGTCGCCTATCAGCAGAAGAGCCACGTTCCGCCTCCGCGCCTTGAGTTCACGGGCCGCCTCGACGAATTCGTACACCCCTTTGTCGCGAAGGAGCCGCGCAGGCAGTCCGATCCGCGTTTCGGCCCCGACGGGATGCGGGTGCATCGTGATCCGGTTCAGATCCACTCCCGAGCCGCCGATCAGATGCACGGAGACCTTGTTCAGCCCGGCGAGGTCCACCAGCTCGGCGTCATCGCCATTCTGGAAGATCAGGCTGACGTCCCGCCGGTTGAGCCACAGATGCAATATCAGGTCGATGGCGCGGCGCAGGATCCTCTTCTTCCAGGTGCGGGCGCCGGTATAGAGATAGCCGAGGCCGGACACCGCTCCCACCAGGGGAATAGCCAAGAGTCTGGTGGCGATCCCTGCATGCAGAATGCACTTGAGACCGACCGCGTGGACGACATCCGGCCGAGCCTCGCGAACAATCGAAAAGGCCCGCAGGAAGGAAGCACATTCGCTGACAGGCGAAGTGCCGCCGCGATTGACCTTCCACTCGATCCACTTGGCGCCGGCCGAGCGTATAGTCTCGATCGCTTCGGTATCGCCAGGAGATGCCACGGATACTTCGTAGCCTTCCCGCACGGCGCCCGTGACGAGATTGAGACGGTGTGAAACGAGGAAGGGGGCATCCCCGGCGAAAAACAGGAGTTTTTTGGGCTCATCCGGCACGGCAGTTTGCAGCCCTTCGCTAGCGCTTTTCGATCACGGTCACGCGATCGCCTGCACCCCGGCCCAGGGCCGTCGCCCACAGGATCTGGAGGTTCAAAGTAAGCGATTGCAGCTTCATGTAGATGTAATCGCTTTCCGCAAGGTCGCGCGGCCGGCTCATGTCTATTCCACGAATCTGCGCATAACCGGTGACGCCCGGCTTTATTGCAAGGACGTCCCGTTCGCTGCGGGCGTCGAGAAGCTCCTTTTGCGTGGGAAGGCAGGGGCGCGGACCGACCAGAGTCATGTCGCCGCGAATGAGGTTGAAGGCCTGCGGAAGTTCGTCGAGCTTGGACTTGCGCAAGAATTTACCCACCCTGGTCACGGAGGCAGCGGTCACCTCATGCGTGCCGACGGAAGCGGTATCGCGCTTCATTGTACGAAACTTGTACAGCGTGAAGCGCTCTCCACTTCGCCCGACGCGTGTTTGCGCAAAAACAGCGGAGCCCGGGCTATCGACCCGGATCCACAGCAAGAGGGCGAAAAGCAGCGGAGAAAGTCCCAGAAGTATTCCGAGGCCTACCGCGATGTCTCCGGCCCGCGTGACCGTGCGATAGACCCGCTCTTCGGTGAGATTGTCGGTGAGGATCCCGGGTCGCGGCAAAGCATTTGCCGGGCCTGAGATGTAGTCGGCCAGGCTGCGCGCCGATGTGGTCGGCTTGAGCGCCTTGAAAGCGAGAAAGGCCGGTTTGCCGAGCGATCCGAGCCGGGCAAGGAAACTCAGCTTTTCGCCCCAATATCCTTCGTCGTGAAAGTATCCGATGTGCACGTTGTCGAGACGCTCGCCCAGCAGGTTCGCCATCCGCCGCCTTCCGAGTTCCTTGCTTCTCGCATAGGCCGAGGGATTGTCCCCATCCAGCGAGTGGATCGACGAGACGTTGACGAACCGCCGTCCATCCATCCGATCGAAATGACCGCACACCCAAGCCGAAAAATCGACGTTGACCCGCGTAAACTCGTCCAATGTTCCAGGACGGTCATTGTTGCGGGCTGCAAGATGGATCAGCGTGTCGCAGGCTTCTATGGCTGCAAGCGCTTCATAGTCGCAGATATCCACCCTCACCAATCCGCCGTAAAGGCGGCGCAACGCAGCAGTGTCGCGGCTCACTGCGAGGATTCTCTTCCCGCTGGTGGCCAGTTTCGGAACGAGGTGGCGCGCCACCTTGCCCGTGGCCCCGGTTATTACGAAGGCGTAGCGCTGATGGTCGTCAATCGTCATGGGAACCTTGCGCCGGGTGATCTGGGGGCAGTGCGCGAAGCGCGGGAGGAGCGATCCTGACCCGCGCTGTCAATGGTATTTTTTCCGATTTCGCGTGGATAATATGTCTCTTCGCCGCCTTCAGGACAGAAGGAAACCAAATTCGGGCCACAGTGCCCGGAATTCGGCACGAAAAGTGAGGAACTACCCTCGCGTCCCGCCCGATAAGCGCTTACAGGCATTTTCATGTTCCTTCGGGCAAGCCAAGACGACACAACATTGGCAGTGCGTATAAGATGACTACGACCTGGAAGCGGATCGAACCGCGCATCATCGAACTTCTTCAACGTTTGGTCGATCTCGGTCGTCCGGCGAAGTTCGCCATGCTCCTCCTCATGGATGCAGCCCTGTGCATCGCCTCGGTGTGGATTGCCTTTTCGCTACGCCTCGGCGTGTGGGATCTCTGGAACAGGTCGGTGGCGATCGTAATTCTCGTCAGTCTGGCGATCTGGCTTCCGACCTTCACCTTCCGGGGCATCTATCGCTCCGTCATGCGCTTCATCGGTTCGCGAACGATGCTGGGGATCGCGACCTCGTGCTTGGTGATGGCGTTCTTCTTGTCGGTTTTCTTTACTTTCAACCGCGTACCGGGCGTGCCGCGGACGATCGCTCTGCTGCAACCGATGGTGTTTGCGGCCCTATTGGTGATCAGCCGTCTCTTCGCGCGCTATGTGTTCTTCGACCTCCTCAATCGACGAGGCTATGTCGGCACGCTCAGCAAGGTCCTGATTTACGGCGCCGGTTCGGCCGGGCGCCAGCTAGCCGTGTCGCTGCGACACGAGCCCGGAATGTTCCTCTGCGGCTACATCGACGACGACGAACGCCTGGCAGGACAGCATCTTGACCACGCGAGGGTTTACCACAGTCACGACGTGGCTGATCTCGTCGAACGGCTGGAAGTAGATACTGTGCTGCTCGCCCTTCCGGGTGTGACCCGGCAGCAGCGTGAAGAAATCGTCCGGCGGTTTGCGGAGACGGGCGTCAGGGTGCTGACGCTTCCCGCGATCGGGGATGTCGTCGACGGATCCGTATCGGTCAGCGATCTGCGCGAAATCCAGATCACCGATCTTCTGGGGCGCGATCCCGTTCCGCCGAACCACCTGCTGTTGCATCGCACGATAGCCGATCGGACCGTTCTCGTGACCGGAGCGGGTGGATCTATCGGGAGCGAACTGTGCCGGCAGATCTCGGTTCTGCGGCCAACGGCGATTATTCTCGTCGAAATGACCGAACATGCACTCTACCTGATCGAGAGCGAACTGCGACAGGCACAACTGGCGGGCGAGATCGATCCGGCCACTGCCATCTACACCGAACTCGCGAATGTTTCGGACCTCCTGACCGCGCGACGAATGTTCGAGCGCTGGCGCCCCGATACGGTGTTTCACGCGGCAGCCTACAAGCATGTCCCCCTGGTCGAGGACAATGTCATCGCCGGATTGCGGAACAACGTATTCGGCACGCTTCGCTGTGCGCTAGAAGCCCAGCGTGTGGGTACGCATCACTTCGTCCTCGTGAGCACCGACAAGGCAGTGCGCCCGACCAATGTCATGGGCGCCAGCAAGCGGGTCTGCGAACTTGTGCTGCAAGCTCTGGCGGCGGAAGGTGACCGGACGTGTTTCGCCATGGTCCGCTTCGGAAATGTATTGGGCTCCAGTGGCTCGGTCGTCCCTCGTTTCCAGCAGCAGATCAAGGAGGGCGGGCCGGTCACGCTGACCCACCGCGATGTCACCCGCTACTTCATGACCATCCCTGAAGCCGCGCAACTCGTCATCCAGGCAGGCGCCATGGCCGAAGGCGGCGAAGTCTACGTACTCGACATGGGCGAACCGATCAGGATCTACGAAATGGCGCGTACGATGATCCATCTGTCGGGGCTCACGGTTCGCGACGAGACCACGCCGGACGGCGACATCGAGATCCTCGAGGTCGGATTGCGCAAGGGCGAGAAGCTCTTTGAGGAACTGCTGATCGGTGACTCGCCCGAACCGACAACCCATTCGCGGATCATGCGGGCCCGGGAGGACCGGCTCTCGTGGAGTCACTTGAAGAGCGAACTCGAAGGTCTCGAAGCTGCTCTCGGGAACGGAGACCGCAGCACGGCGCTGGAGATCCTCTGTTCGCTGGTACCTGAATATCGGCGCGCTCCCGAACAGAACATGCAGGTCGCATGACCAGTCCGCAGCCGAGGTGGCCGGATACGCCCTCCGGTCGATCGGCGGCCCCGGAGACGCCCAGATCGTTCTCGTCCTGAAGAAGCGGTCGGGCGACTTTGAATGCGGCTCTCGATGCGGGCGATCGGCCTGACAAGTCCGCCCTCCTCCCGCTCTTGGCGCTGCCACATTTCACTCCTAACCTCTTGAATTCGTGCACCGGTATCGGGGAAGAAAGCTGGCGCGCGAGTGCTGACCGCGACAGCATCGATAGTGGGCGGGAATGCCAGGCCGGGTCAGGACCGGCAGACAAGTTCACGTTCGCAGGAGAACTCCTGCTAATCGCCCACGGCAGGCGCGACTTCGATATTGGTGACGCGGCCCGCGACGCCGGTAACGTCGTCCGAAGGACGAATGACGAGCGCGAGCCGCTGGACGGGACAAACTGAAGGAACCACGAAGAGGCCTTCGAAGGGCTTTTCGTGCACGGGCGCATCGGGCAAGGCGATGCGCGCGAGTTCCCTTCCATCCCGACAGCTGACCGACAAATAGGGGCGCGAACGTTCGGGTGACTGGAAATCCGCAACCCGGCCGGTCAGACGGTACCTTCCCGCGGGGAGAATCTGCATCTGCACAAGGACAACGCCGCCCGCACTCGGCGCTGCCTCGAAGTCCACCGAGCCACCTCCCGCTGCGGGATGGAGCGAAGCCGATGCTCCGGTCGCACTGCGTGTCGTCCAGTCGAACAACGAAGGCCTTTCGATCGCGACCGAAAAATTTCCTGCGCGTGATCGCTCGCGTACTGCGCCGTTCCGGAAGGAAACATAGTACCGCCATGCCTCTTCGGCAGAGGATCGGGCGGCCAAGGCATTCACGACCGCGGTTCGATCGGCGTCCTCTATCGGAAGGCCCTTCCCTTCCGCCTCGCGGAAGAAGATCGCCGCCGCTTCGGGAGCCTGTGCCCGGTTCGCGACATAGTCGATGAAGCCTTCGCTCCAGACCGGTTTCGTCTCGAGGAGCGCGATCAGTCGAGACCGGACCAACGGTTCGCCAATCGCGGAGGCGAGGACCGGGTACAAAATGTCCGATCCGCGACGCGATGTGCGCAATGCGACATCGTAGTGGTGGAGTGCGCCTGCGATGTCACCCCGAGAAACCGCTTCTTCTATCGCCCAGATCTGCGGCTGCAACTCACGCCGTGAGAGCGTCAGCGAATGGGCGAATAGCTGGCGCGAAGTCTCTGTCGTGCCACGCAATTGTGCTTGCAGACCCAGAACCGTCAGGGCTTCCACCGCGGTCGCATCCTGCCGCAGGGCTTCCCTGGCCAAACGCGCGGCCCTGGAATCCGAAGCAGAGTCCGGAGCCATCGACATACTCTGCTGAGCGAGAGCTCCGGTGATTTTGCCGTCCCAAGGGGCCAGCCTATGCGCTTGTTCGAGGTCCACTCTTGCCACGACATTGGCCAGCGTGCCGGACAGGCTGACCGATCCCGCCACCGCAGCGGCGATTGCGAGCGGGCCGCGAACCCGCCAGCGACGCCGCTTCGAGCGGGAAGGTGGAGTGGATTGCGCCCTCTTCAAACGGCCTCTGTCTCCCGTTCGTCACGCCCGTAGCCATAGCCATACTCATAGTCATAGTCGTAATGAGCCCTGTGGTACTCGAACAAGGTCAGGACCCCGCCGAGAACACGGGCATTGGCAACGAGGAGGCGGTTCAGAGCGCTCTTCACTATGCTGGAGCGAACGGCGTGCGATTCGACGGCATAGATCACGCCTTCGACGCGGCTCGCGATCAGCGGAGCATCGGCAAGACCCATCACTGGCGGGCAATCGATCACGACGTGATCGTACGTCTGAAGCAGGCGCTCGATCAAAAGAGACAGACGAGGTCCGGTCAACAATTCGGCTGCGTTCGGCGGTATCGGACCCGCCGTCATCGCAGAGAAGCCAAGTTCCTTCATTTCGAAGGTCATCGTATCGACATCGTCTTCGCCCGACAGGAAATTGCTCAGTCCGCGATCGTGATCGACGCCGGCCAATTTGTGGATCGAGGGCGAACGCATGTCGCCGTCGACAAGAACGACCTTTCGATGCGCACGCACGAGCGTGGTGGCAAGCGCGACCGCCATGGTCGATTTCCCTTCCGCCGGCCTCGTCGAAGTGACTGCAAGGGAGCGCGGGACCCCGTGTTCGGTCGTGAAACCGAGATTTGTCTGGATCGTCAGATAAGCGTCGAACAGGTCTGACTTGCGGTCGAGCAGCGCCTCGCTGGGCTCCTCGTCGTCCACTCGAGGAACGATCCCCAGTAGGGGCAGGCCGAGCCTTCTTTCGACATCTCCCGGATCCGCGATCGCTTCGTCCAGTTGCTCGCGTGCGAATGCCAGACCCGCACCGATGCCGAGGCCCGCAAGGACCGAGAGAAGCATGTTGAGAAGGACGTCGGGGCTGGAGGGGTCTTGCGGGATATCCGCCGGATCGATGATCGACACATTGTTGACGCCGACCCCCCCGGCCACGCCGATCTCCTTGAAGCGCTGAAGCAGACCGTCGTAGAGAGCACGATTGGTATCCACTTCCTGCTGGTAGATATTGTACTGAATGCTGCGTCGGCGAAGGTCGAGGAAATCCGATTTCAGGCGCTCGACGCGCTCGCCCAATCCGCGCTCGCGTTGAACGGCCGCAAGGTAATCCGCCTCCAGCGATCCGGAGACACGCAATTCCTCGCCCGCAATCGCCCGGTCAAGCTGCTCGATCTGCGATTGGAGAGCTCGCGCAAGCGGATATTCGGGTTCGAACTGAATCATCATCTGCTGATATTGCGCCGCCAGTTCAGCTCTGCGCTCACGAAGATTGTTGAGCGCCTGATTCGCCAGTGCTTCCGTCGAAGCTCCGCCGCGACCCGACTGTCGGTAACGGGCTTCCGCCGCGATGCGGTCTGCCACCGCATCGCTGAGTTCCGCATTCAGAGTGGCGAGATTGTCAGCCACGATGGAACGTTCCTGCGTCGTAACACCGTTGCCGCCCGCTTCGGACGGCAGATTGATAATCTGTTCCTTGGAGGCATAGTTCACCAACTGTCTCTGCAACTCGTCGAGACGGTCCTTGTAATCGGCGAGCTGTCGCTGGAGTTGTTCGCGGCCGTAAGACGTGGACTGAACCTTGCGTTCAAGGTTCGACGTGATGAAATTCTCACCCCAGGCGTTCGCGACGCGAGCGGAGAAGGCCGGGTCCGGGCTCGTGAAATTGATGTTCACCAATCGCGAAAGCCGGGTCGTCTCCTCGGGCGCGTCGAACATCTCGAAAAAGGCAGGGTCGTCGATCAAACGAAGTTGCACGGCCACGCGCTCGGCCAGCGTGCGCGCCCGGAGCAGACCATATTGCGTCTGGTAGAATTCCTGGTCGGCGATGCTGGTTTCGCGCTCGACGCCATCGAATTCCGTCACTTTGTCGGATTCGCGCGAAATCTCGATTGTCGAGGTCGCAGTGTATTGGGGAGTCATCAACAAGGTCGCGATCACACCGATCAACACACAGGCCACGACGGCCCCGATGATCACCCGCCTCCAGCGTAGCACAATCCGCATGTACTGGCGCAGCAAAGGAACTCTATCCGGTTCCCATTGCGGATGCATCCGCGGAGAGGCGCTTGACGCCTTCTGAGCGGGGGCCTCGCCGCTGGGGCGCGATGCGAATATGTCCATTTTCGGGGCCTGTAAGCTTAACGCAAAATCGCGACGAGCGGCGATGCCAGAAGCGGCGACAGCGAGACGAAATCCCGGAAGAGACGCCGTTGCGGCGAATCTCCCACAACTACGATGTCATCGGCATAGAGAGCCGGATCATCGTAGGCGCCGCGGCGAATGGCCGCGATGTTGTACATGGCTGCCATGCGGCGTCCCTCGACGGTTCGCAAGATGACGACATCGTCCTCGCGCGCATACTCGGACAGACCCTTGGCAGACGCGATTGCGCGCAGAAGCGTCATTTGATTGGTCACCGGATACAAACCCGGCGCGACCACCTGACCGTCTACCGTCACCACCTGGCTGACCGAATTCCTCATGTTGATCGTGACGTCCGGATCGCGAATGTGATGTTCGCTCAGCGAATCCTCGATGTCGCGAGCCAACTCGGCTGCGGTCTTGCCACCTGCGTCGACAACGCCGATCAGCGGCAAAGAAATCCGTCCACTTCCATCGACCTGAACTTCACTGCTCAATTGGGGAATGTTGAAGACATTGACCTCGATCAGATCAAGCGGCCCGATAAGGGCCGGGTGGTTGGCGACAGCAGGATCCTGGCGGAAGGGAGCCGGCAGTGCGACAGCCCCTTCGACGACTGTCAAATCGGCAGTCGATTGCAAGGGTTCGCGCTGCGCACATCCAGCAAGACCGAACACAGTCAGAATTATACTTAGGATTATGCGCATAAAATCCGATATTTACGTGGCGGTATTTCCGCTGACCCGTCACTCATAGGGGGCTCCCCTCCCGATTTTCATACCCCTTTAGTAAGACCGCTTCGGCAGGCGCAGCGCCGCTGCCGCAAATGGAAGCGTTTCGTCGCTCTGCCTCGTGCAAGGACTTCTCCGGATCGGCCGCCCTTGTTTCACCGATTTTTGCTGGGGCCGTTGCGGACGCCCCCCGCGCTTGGTTCTGGCGATAGTGGCTGGCGCCGAACACCCGTGCAAAAAGCCCGGGTTAACCGGTCAGACTCGCTAAAAGGTCGCGATTATTATTCGATCGGCTCACTCCGCCGACGTTTGCGCCAGGATCGGGCCTTCAATTCGCTTCGAAAGAGGTGAGAGTACCGCTCTGCCCCTTCGCCTTGGAGCCTCCGGTCAGCCACACAGCAGCTATGACCGCGAGTGCCATGATCAGTGGCGTCCGCGCCGGATAGTCGAACACACTCGCCAAAGCGACAAGAAGCAGCAGGTTGAAACCGGCTCGTGGAAGGAGCGAACCGGATCGCAAGGGCGTTCGCCAAGCCCGGAAGCCGTTCCATCCCGCCCATGCCAATGCCCCGAAGAGCAGCAGCAGCCCTGCCAATCCGCCATCGAGTACGGTTTCGAGCAGATCGTTGTGGGCGTGATTGAGATAGCTTCTGCCCAGCAGGCTGGCGGGTTCATCGATCCGATAGGCTGCATCGAAAGTGCCGAATCCGGCTCCCGCGGGCCAGTATTCGCCCGTCATCCCAAACACTGTCGGCAACGCCAGGCGACGCAGGTCCTGGCCGATCTCCAGCGCCAGAGCACGATCCACCGACGTGGCCCGATCGAGTCCGACCGAGAGCATGACCGCCGATGCGAGCAACGCCGCAATCAGCAGGAAAAAAGGAATTCTGACCGCTCGCGGAAGCTCCCCTAACGATTCCCTGATGCGGTGACGGACCGAAGCGACGCCCAGGAATGCAGCGGCGGCGCTCAGTAATATACCCGCTCGCGATCCGGTTGCGAGCACTGTCAGAATAAAGAAAATCAACAGCCCGGCGGCAAAAAACGCTCTCCACCTCGGGCTCTGGCTCTCTCTGGACGCCCAGACTGGCGCAAGAACGCAGCCGCAGGCAGCGAACAGTGCGAAGTGGTTCCGATTGGCGAAGTTGGCATTCGGTCCGGGCCCATCGTTGATCAGCGGATGGTTGAAACCGATGCCCGCAAACTGGATGAGTCCGACCAAGCAGGAAGCGACGATCAAGCCCAGAAGAAGAGCGAGTATTCGCCAGCGGTTCTCGTCGCACAGCCCGGCGAGCAGCAGCAGGATCACGAATGGTACGATCAAGGAGGAGAGCGCATTGAAGGTCGCACCCGGCGAAAGCGAGAGCGGGCGCCAGGGTTGTTCCTGCGCGCTCACCGTCGCCGAATGCACCAGCAGTTCTCTGCCAGGCAAAGCAGTCCAGATCGAGGGCGGCAGCGGAATCAACTGGGCCATCGCGAGCAACGCAGCCGTTCCGAGGATAATGGCCACAGGAGCGACCCCTTCCCAGCGTGGGCGGGTCGCAAAAAGGATGGCGGCAATTGCGATCGCCCAAGCTGCCAAGCGGGTTATCGTCTGCCCCATCACGTCGGCTCGCGAGGCCCCTCCCGCAAGCCAAAGTACCGCGAGAAATGTGGTGAGCAGGATCAGCGCCCGATCGGGCGATTTGGCCGCGTCGAGCGGCAGGCGGCGAGGCATGGCTGGTGCATCTAGCCAATGGAACGCTAGGATCCAATGACTTTCGCGCTTAGGTACCGGTGATGTGCTTGCTTCCCGCGAACATCGGAACCGTTGCGGCGATGCTGGCGCTGGCCTCGCTGGCCGGCTGTTCTGGCCCGCAACCCGCTTCCGGCGGCGAATACCCTAGCGAAAGGGCCCGCGAGTTCAGCCCGGCCGAAAAAGCTGCCGCGCGCGCTCTGTCGATCGGGAGCGACCCGCAACTCGTCGATGCGGACAAGCCGCGTGCTTTCGCGCGGACATGCGCCGATGCGATCGCGGGAATGGCCGACAAGTTGCGCCGGTCCGACGCGCTCACCGAGCCGCAACTTGCCGCACTCGATCGCATTCGCGAAATCTACGCCCGAAGGGCCACGCCCCCGCTGAAAGGGAATGCGACCGAACGGGATAGCCCCGCGGCCGACGCCCGCACCGCCATCGCCTGCTTGCGCGAAGTGCAGGAGTTCTGAACCACCCTCCGGGAGGCCCCGGATCGAAGCTGGCGGTGCGTCGAAAGGTCCATGGAGGTGCGATCGCCAGACGAGCCCGCCTCCGTTTCACCCAGTGATGCGGCGTGGCGAACGTACATGTTCCTGGCGCACACCATGTCCGACGAAATAACCCGGAATGCGACGAAGAAGGGGAAATCGGTCGAGGATCTGCAGCGGCAGGGGAGGAGGTGCGCCAACGTCACGCTCTCCGCTGACGATGGGTTGAAGAAGATTGCGATGAACTGCTGCCTGAGCCGCCTGGATAAGCCGGGTTGGCAGCATGCGGCGCGACTGGACCTGCGCCAGCAGGGGGTCGACTTCGCGATCGGCCGCGAGCGGCGCCGCCAGGACATTGGCTGCGCAAACCGCGTCCTGCACCGCGAGATTGATCCCGATCCCGCCAACCGGACTCATCGCATGCGCTGCGTCGCCGATCGCCAGCAGGCCGGGCCGGTGCCACTTGGTCAAGCGGTCGAGCGTGACCGTTAGCAGGCTTACCTTCTCGAAATCCGGAAGTGCCCGGTCGAGGTCGCCGAGGTCGGGCGCGAGGAGGCGCAACTCCTTGCGAAATGCAGCAATCCCTCGCTTCCTCACATCATCAGCACTGCCTTTGGCGATGACGAAGGCGCATTGCCAATAGTCGCCGCGGTCGATCAGGACGAGCAACCGGCCCCCGCGAACAGCCCCGCGCAGGGCATCGCCCCGCCGCTCCTTCGGGACTGCAAACCAGAACACATCGATCGGCGCTCCCAGCGATTTAAGCGGCAGGCTGGATCGCACCAGCGATTGCCGGCCATCGCACATGAGCACCAGCTTCCTTGCCTCGAGCCGTGATCGATCGGCGAGTTCCACGCCTGCGATCCGCCCCTGTTCGTCTTCGACGAACCCCGACACTTGCGCATTCATCCGCAATTCGAAGCCAGGCAGGGTTTCGGCATGCTCCCGAAGAAAATCGAGGAAATGCCACTGCGGCATCATCGCGATGAAAGGCGCGGGCATGTCGAGGTGCGAGAGATCGCCGACCTGCATCAGCCGCCCGTTCCATTCGATCTCCACTCGCCCGATGCGGCTGTGCGGCCGGGTCAGAAATCGTTCAAGCAGCCCGAGCTCTCCGAGTATCTCCATCGTCGACGGGTGGACCGTGTCCCCGCGGAAATCGCGCAGAAAATCAGCGTGCTTTTCGAGGACCGTGACCCGGACACCGGCCCGGGCGAGCAAATATCCCGCCATCATCCCGGCAGGTCCCCCACCGACCACGAGCACGTCGGCGGCGGCTTGCGTCATCGGATCGACTGCCCGCTCAAAACTGCGTGGACCAGTTGAACGCGACACCCGCGTCATCGGGCGCCGAGGCAATGTGCCCGGGGTCGCGGCGATAATAGATGCTCGCCCCTCCCCACCCCGGACCAAAGCGTCCGGTCCAGCGCAATTCGCCGACCACTTCACGGCCGGAGGGAGCGAGGCTCAAGAAGCGGCTGCCCATGACCGGGCTCTCGGTGGCGTAATCGTACCCCACGGGCAAGCTGAGCGCGAGCCCGCCGCCTTCCACCCGAAGCGGTTGGGCCATACGCAAAGCGAGGGTGTCGCTTCCGCCGAAGATTTTCTCCCGCGCAATGTCGAGCGACCAGGTGCTGCTGTCGACCGCCGAGCCGGCGTCGACCAACCCCGACCGATCGGCCCAGCTGCGCCCGAGAGTCAGGCCCGCGCCCGCTCGCCAACGCGACAGGAAGCGGTAGTCGACCGCAGCGCGCACGAACAGCGTGTCGGAACCGGACGCACCCAAGGGGCCGCCGAACCATGCGCCAAGCAGCGTCGAATCCTCGCCCAGCCATTCGATCCCACCCGACAGACCGAGCGGGCCGAAACTCCGATCGTAATCGAACGCGAAGCTGCGGTAAGGGAAGCGCTCGGATTGGTCGCCGAGCCCAATTGCGACAGCTTCTCGCCCGCCGAATGCCACTCGCCCGGTTTCCGCCGAGAGCGAAGCATTTCCTCCCGCGAAGGCCGCACCTGCAGCGAACGCACGCTGTCCGCTGGCCGCAATGCCGAGGCCCGCGTCGGTGCCGCGCGCGATCAAGAAGGCGGGCCGATCCGCGCCGCGCACCTGCGCAGCCAGGCTGCCGTCGCTTTCTCGCACCCCCATCGCCAGTGCGATGTCGGGCGAGAGCCGGGCTATGATCCGCCCGGCGAGCATCCTTGCCTGCTCCGCTTCCCCCTCGGTCAGCTCGAGTTGGCCCGCCAGCCCATAGGTCGGACGGGCAATGTCCGGATCCCGCACGGTAAAGGCCATTGCCACGCCGTCGGCGCTCGCGGCGAGCCGTCGTCCCCCGGGGGCCAGCGCAGCGGCCAACCGCTCGCGGTCAGGACCAGCCGAGCGAAAGCCGGTTGCCAATTCGATTCCAAAGGCCCGATCGTATTTGTCCGTCGCCACCGTGGCGACCGAACCCGCACGAGCGAGCGCATCGCCCATGGCTGCAGAGCCCAGCGCCGTCGGCGCTCCCACCGTGATGGCAGATCTGGTCCCGGCGACGTTCATTGTTCCGGCAGGTTGAAATGCCTGCGCTATGTCGAGAATACCGCGTCCATAGCTGGTGTCGGTTCCCGGATCGCCCGCATCCCTTGCGCTCTCGAGCAGGAGCTCGACGATCTCGCTGCCGGTCATGTTGGGAAAGGCCTGCTTGATCAGAGCGACCGCCCCGGACACCTGGGGTGCGGCGAAGCTCGTTCCCGAGAAGAGATAGGTGTAGGATCCCGTGGCGTCGGTTTCGACATACAGGGCGCCGTCCTCGTAAACACAGCAAATACGCTCGCCCCGCGCAGTCAGATAGTAAGCCGCTTCGTCGCCGGCGCGGTTGGAAAAGCCGGACAGAGTCCCACCTTCATCGACCGAGCCGACGATAATCACATTGTCGCCCCCCGCTTGACGCAAGGCAGTAGCAAAGGGGGTCGGTTGCGCCGGATCGAAATCGGGATCGCTGCCGTCGCCGTAGTTACCTGCGGCGACCACCACCACCACGCCGGCGGCCGAAGCGCGCGCGACCGCGTCGAGCAGCGTCGAGCCCGCGCCGCCTCCGCCCAGACTCAGATTGACGACTGTCGCACCGGCATCGACGGCGACGGTCACGCCGCTCGCGATATCTTGGTCGAAGAACGAGCACCCCAGCGAAGGATCTTCGGGCGTGTCGCTCGCACAGGTACCCGGAGCGTCGGCGCGAAGCGCAAGCACTTGCGCATCGAAGGCGATACCGAGGATGCCCGACCCGTCGCGGGCGGCCGCCGCGACCATTGCGACATTGGTCCCGTGGTCGTCCTCCGCTTCTACCCCGCGCGCAGCGGCGACATCCTGCGAAGAAGGGTGCAGCCTCCCGGCAAACTCGGGACTGTCCGGATCGATGCCGGTATCGACGACGGCGATTACCGAATTCTGGCCGGTGGCGCCCTCGTTCCAGGCAGTGATCGCATTGTGAAACGCGGGGCCGTCTGACTGGCGATATTCGGCCGTGTCGAAGTTCGTCGGAGGCGGCGTCGGCGTCGGTGTAGGTGTAGGTGTAGGTGTAGGTGTTGGTGTGGGGCTCGGAGAGGGCGAAGGAGCCGGGCTCGGGGTCGAGATCACCCCGCCGGATCCGCCACCGCCTCCGCAGCCGGAAACGGCCGCAAGCGCGACGGCGGCTCCGCAAGCACGCAAGCTCCGGATAAAATGAATATCACGACCCATGAATATCTTCCCTATCTCTCCCCCCTCTAGCGGATTTGCGCTTCATATTTCATGAACGCTGCGCCCCCTTTGTCCAAGCGCCGACATTTTCGCTGGGTTGCGGATGACAAGCCATCCCCCAGGCCATAGAGCCCATCGCATGGCCTCCGCCGAACTTGCCTCTCCTGCCCTGTCCGACGCACTGGTGATCCTCGGTGCGGCAGGTCTCGTGATCCCGGTCTTCACCCGTTTCCGGATCACGCCGGTGATCGGCTTCATCCTGATCGGCATCGCAGTCGGACCATATGGGTTGGGCCGGATGGTGTTCCAGCATCCATGGCTCGAATACATTACCATATCCGACCCGGAAAGCCTCGACCCCTTCGCCGAGTTCGGCATAATCCTCCTGCTGTTCTCGATCGGCCTGGAGCTCAGCTTCAATCGGCTCTGGCAGATGCGGCGTCTGGTGTTCGGCCTGGGCGCACTCGAATTGCTGGTCATCGGCACCTCGGCCGCGATCGCATTGTCGATGATGGGCCAGTACTGGACCGGCGCCCTGGCCCTCGGCTTCGCATTGGCTTTCTCCTCGACCGCCATCGTCCTCCCGATCGCCGGGACCCACTCGGCCGTGGGACGGGCGGCGCTGGCGATGCTGCTGTTCGAGGATATCATGATCGTTCCGATCATTTTCGTGCTCGGCGCCATGGCACCCAATGCCGAGGCGGAGGGATGGGAGGGACTGCTGACCACACTCTGGCAGGGCGGGCTGGTCATCGCCGCGATGATGATACTCGGGCGGCTGGCTCTGCCCCGCCTGTTCGGGCAGGCGGCGCGGACCAAGAGCCCCGAACTGTTCCTGGCGGCATCGCTGCTGGTCGTCATGGGAGCAAGCCTCGCCACGGCGGCAGTCGGTCTGTCCCCCATCGTGGGCGCGCTGATCGCCGGTCTGTTGATTGCCGAAACCGAATACCACGGCGAGGTCGAAGCGATCACGGAGCCCTTCAAAGGGCTCGCGCTGGGAATCTTTCTGATCACCGTGGGCATGTCGATCGACCTGCAGACTATCGGGGAGAATATCGGTCCCATTGCCGGGGCGGTGTTGCTGGTTCTGCCGTTCAAGGCCCTGGTCACAGGCACGCTTCTGCGTCTCATGGGGGCCCGCCGAAGCACTGCCGCCGAGACGGGCATACTGATGGCGAGCCCTTCGGAAACCACCCTTATCGTTCTGGCAGCGGCAAGCTCCGCGCTGCTCATTCAGCCGGGTACGGCGCAATTCTGGCAGATCGTCACTGCCATCGGTCTCACTGTCACCCCGCTTCTCGCGCGGCTCGGAAGGGTCATAGCGCGGCGGGTCGATCCGGCTCCCGATTTGACCATGGAACCAGAAGGCGAAGCGCGCACCATTATCGTCGGAGCCGGCCGCGTCGGCCTCCTCGTCGCGCAAATGCTCGAGGCGCACGGAAAGGCCTATGTCGCGCTCGACTCGGATCCGGACCTGATCGCGCGGGCCAGGCGCGAGGGCTTTCGCGCGACCTTCGGCGATGCCGCCCGCGGCGATGCGATGGACCGGCTGGGCATAGAAAACGCCCCGGCGGTCGTGCTCACCATGGATGAACCGGTGCTTGTGCAACGCCTTGTTGCCAAGCTGCGCAAGGATCATCCCGACTTACGGATCGTCTGTCGCGCGCGCGACGTCCCGCACGCCGCCGAACTCTACCGCGCCGGAGCGAGCCATGCCGTGCCCGAGACGCTGGAGAGTTCGCTGCAGCTTTCCGAAGCGGTGCTGGTCGACATCGGCGTGGCCATGGGGCCGGTCATTGCGTCGATTCACGCGAAGCGCGACGAGTTCCGCGAGCAGATCGAGCAGGACGGCGCGTTGGACTATCGGCCCAAGCTCAGGACCGGCGCGGCGGAAGCCTGAATCCGGGCCGGGCCACGTCGAGCAGGCGTCCGAGCGCGACAGCGCCACGGCGGATCGCAGCTGGCGGCCACGACCGTGAACTTCCTCTCCTTCGGCGCATTGGTGTGATGAAGGAGAATACGATGAGCGATTCCGATCCCACCAAACCCACGCCCAACGACGAGAAGTTCAAGCCGCAGAATGTCCAGGACCCGATCGGCACCGCAGAACCGCCGACCGCCGATGCCGACAAGCCCGCCGACACCGGAGGCAAGGATCTGGCGCGGGGCAGCGAGTCGCAGGCGGGCAGACGCTCGAGGAACCGGACCTAGCTCGGAGAGGATAGCGCCTCGCGCACCGCCGCCAGGGCCGCTTCGGCGTTCGCGCCCTGCGGTCCGCCCCCCTGGGCCATATCCGCGCGACCGCCGCCGCCATTGCCGCCCAGCGCCTCTACCCCGGCACGGACCAGATCGACGGCACTGAACCGGTCGGTGAGGTCATCGGTCACCGCGACCGCGAAAGCGGCCTTGCCGTCGTTGACGGCACAGATCGCCGCGACGCCCGACCCGAGACGCTTCTTCGCCTCGTCGAGCAAGGGACGCAATTCGCGCGGCTCGAGGCCTTCGATGGCCTGACCGGAAAAGGCCACGCCGCCGATCTCCTCCTCCGCCGGTCGGGGATCGCCCGACTGGCCGCCGCCGAGCGCAAGCGCGCGCCGTGCTTCCGCGAGATCCTTCTCGAGCCGCTTGCGCTCCTCGACCAAGGCAGAGACGCGAGCCGGTGCTTCCTCGGGCGAAGACTTGAGCGCATTCGCGATCGCTCGCACCGCCTCGTCCCGGGCCAGCAGCCACTGGCGCGCGGCTTCGCCGGTGAGCGCCTCGATGCGCCGGACACCCGAACTGACCGCGCTCTCGGAGACGATCTTGAAAAGCCCGATGTCGCCGGTCGCCGAAACATGCGTCCCACCGCACAATTCGACCGAGAAATTGCGCCCTTCCGAGGCTTTGCGCCCCATCGAAAGCACGCGGACCTCGTCGCCGTATTTCTCGCCGAACAGCGCGAGCGCGCCGGCCTCGACCGCGTCCTCGGGAGTCATGAGCCGCGTGCCGACCTGCTCGTTGGCGCGGATCTCCTCGTTCACTTCGGCTTCCACGGCGGCGATGTCGTCGGCGCTCAACGGTTTCGGGTGCGAGAAATCGAAACGGAAGCGGTCGTCGGCGACCAGTGAGCCTTTCTGTGTCACATGCCCGCCAAGTCGGTTGCGCAGCGCGGCGTGGAGAAGATGGGTCGCCGAGTGGTTGGCCCGGATCCGGTCGCGCCGCGCGGCATCGATCTCGAGATGCACTGCATCGCCCAGACGGATCGACCCCTTGGCAATTCGGCCAGCGTGCGCATGCAGCCTTCCCAACGGCTTATTGGTGGTTTCCACGGTGAATTCGAAGCCTTCGGGCGTCCAGATCCGTCCCGCATCGCCGGTCTGTCCGCCGCTTTCGCCGTAGAAGGGGGTCTGATTGGTCAGGAGGATCACCTCGTCGCCCTCGCCCGCATGGTCGGTTTCGGCACCCTGCTTGACGATGGCGACCACGGCCGCCTCGCCCGTGGTCGCGCTGTAGCCGGTGAACTCGGTCGATCCCTCGCGCTCGGCGATATCGAACCAGACCTCGTCGCTGGCCGCTTCGCCCGAGCCCTTCCAGGCTGCCCGCGCCGCGGCCTTTTGCTGCGCCATGGCGGCGTCGAATCCCGCGCGGTCGATCCCGATCCCGCGGCTGCGCAGAGCGTCCTCGGTCAAATCGTAGGGAAAGCCGTAGGTGTCGTAGAGCCGGAAGGCGGTTTGCCCGGCGAGCGTGCCGCCCTCGCCCATGTCTCCGGTCTCTTCTTCGAGCAGTTTGAGCCCCTTCTCCAGCGTTCGGCGAAACTGCGTTTCCTCGCGCTCGAGAACCTCCTGGATCAGCGGCTGACCGCGGACGAGCTCGGGATAGGCCTGGCCCATCTCGGTGATCAGAGACGGCACCAAACGGTGCATAAGCGGTGTCGAGGCGCCCAGAAGATGGGCATGGCGCATCGCGCGGCGCATGATCCGGCGGAGCACATATCCGCGCCCTTCATTGCTCGGGAGAACCCCGTCGGCCATTAGAAAGCTGGTCGAGCGGAGGTGGTCCGCGATGACCCGGTGACTCGCCGTCCGCTCCCCTTCCGCCTTGACCCCGGTGAGGCTTTCGCTGGCGGCGATCAGCGCCTTGAAGGTGTCGGTATCGTAATTGTCGTGGACGCCCTGCATCACCGCGGCGACGCGTTCGATGCCCATGCCGGTGTCGATGCTCGGCCTCGGCAGATCGGCGACGATTTCATCGGCCTCCTGCTGGAATTGCATGAAGACGAGGTTCCAGATCTCGACGAAGCGGTCGCCGTCCTCTTCGGCCGATCCGGGAGGTCCGCCCCAGATGTGGTCGCCATGGTCGTAGAAGATCTCGGAGCAGGGACCGCAGGGGCCGTCCGAACCCATGGCCCAGAAATTGTCCTTGGTCGAAATGCGGATGATCTTTTCATCGGCGAAACCGGTGATCTTCTTCCACAGGTCGAAGGCTTCGTCATCGGTGTGGTAGACCGTTACCAGCAGCCGCTCGGGATCGAGACCCCACTCCTTGGTCAGCAGGGTCCAGGCGTGATGGACCGCCTGTTCCTTGAAATAGTCGCCGAAGCTGAAATTGCCGAGCATTTCGAAGAAGGTGTGGTGACGCGCAGTATAGCCGACATTGTCGAGATCATTGTGCTTGCCGCCCGCGCGGACGCACTTCTGCGCGCTGGTCGCCCGGGGAGCGGGCGGCGTCTCCAGCCCGGTGAAGGCATTCTTGAACGGAACCATCCCGGCATTGACGAACATCAGCGTCGGATCGCTGAAGGGTACGAGCGGCGCACTCGCAACCTCGGCATGGCCGCTTGCGGCGAAATAATCGAGGAAGCTGCGGCGGATGTCGTTGGTCGAGGTCATGCCGCGCAGTTAGGCAATCGGCAGCAAGGCGACAAGCGCGAAAGGCTGGCCGGGCTGTGCCGCCAATACGATCAGCCGGGAGTATGCTGATCCGCGTCGGAGTTGGAACAAGCCGGCGCGTCTCCCGACGGGCGGCACGGCGACCGGAACGGCGGCGGGTGGAGCTTCTCCGGAGCGTCGCCGAGGCCCATCCCTTCTGGCGCTACCAGACGAAGTAGGGGCCGACCCGCTCGCGGGCGCGTTGCCACGCCGGCCGTGCATGAACCGCCTCGACGAAGCGGGCGAGTTTGGGCGCCTTGGCTGCATGGCCCTGCAGCACCGCGATCTCGGCGGGAAAGCTCATCATCACATCGGCGGCGGTCCAGCCGTCGCCGACGAAATGGAGGTCGTCAGAGATATTGTCTTCCGCAAACTGCACATGGGCGTCGAACTGCTCCTCGATGCGCGAGGCGATCGGAGCAGCCGCTTCGCCGAGCCTCGCGGTCATCAACTTGAGCATGACGGGAACGAAGAAGCTGCTTTCGCCGAACTGCATCCATTCGAGATGACGGACATGCTCTTCGCTCCGCGGGTCGGGAAGCCAGTCGCCCCCACCATGGCGTTCGCACAGATATTGGATGATGGCACCGCTTTCGGCGACGCGTCGGCCGTCGTCGACAATCAGCGGTGATTTCCCGAGCGGGTGCGCCTGCTTGAGCTCGGGCGGCGCGAGATTGGTCTCGGGATCCCGCTGATAAGGCACGATCTCGTAATCCGCGCCGAGTTCCTCGAGCAGCCAGAGGATGCGCTGCGAGCGGCTGTTGTTGAGGTGGTGGACAGTGATCGTCATCGGCAGATCCTCCGCGCCGGCAGGATGCTGCCGAACGATTCGCTCCAGACTAGGCGAGCGACAGCCCCGCCGCCAGCCATGCGGTGGGACCCTCCCGAACGGAAAAGCCGGTGCGGCCACTGGGGGCGCGCACCGGCTTTCCGGTTTTTCGGGAGCGCCGGGGGACAGTCCGGCCGAGGCGGGCGATCCGGGGGAGGATCGTCGCCCGCGCTCCCGCTTGAAGAGAGTCAGTCCTCGTCCGCGTCCGGACCGGTCATCATCTCTTCGGCGACCTCGTCGGTGCGACCGCGGATCGCGGCTTCCAACTTGGCACACATCTCGGGATTTTCCTTGAGGAAGGCTTTCGAATTCTCGCGTCCCTGGCCGATGCGGACGCTGTCGTAGCTGAACCAGCTGCCCGATTTCTCGACCACGCCGGCCTTCACGCCGAGGTCGAGAATCTCACCGATCTTCGAAATGCCTTCGCCATACATGATGTCGAACTCGACCTGCTTGAACGGCGGAGCGACCTTGTTCTTTACCACTTTCACGCGTGTCGCATTGCCGATGACCTCGTCGCGGTCCTTGATCTGGCCGGTCCGGCGAATGTCGAGCCGGACCGAAGCGTAGAATTTCAGCGCGTTGCCGCCCGTCGTGGTCTCGGGATTGCCGTACATGACGCCGATCTTCATGCGCAGCTGGTTGATGAAGATAACCATGCATTTGGAACGATTGATCGAGCCGGTCAGCTTGCGCAGCGACTGCGACATCAGGCGGGCCTGCAGACCGACGTGGCTGTCGCCCATCTCGCCCTCGATCTCGGCCCGGGGAACCAGCGCGGCGACCGAATCGACCACCAGCACGTCGATCGCGTTCGAGCGCACCAGCGTATCGACGATCTCGAGCGCCTGTTCGCCCGTATCGGGCTGCGAGACGATCAGTTCGTCGATGTCGACGCCGAGCTTCCTGGCATAGACCGGATCGAGCGCATGCTCGGCATCGACGAAGGCCACGGTGCCGCCGCCCTTCTGGCATTCCGCCAGCACATGCAGCGCCAGCGTCGTCTTGCCCGAGCTTTCCGGGCCATAGACTTCGATCACGCGGCCCTTCGGCAGGCCGCCGACGCCAAGCGCGATGTCGAGGCCGAGCGATCCGGTCGAGATCGCCTCCACATTCATGGTTTCCTTCTGGCCCAGCTTCATCGCCGAACCCTTGCCGAACGCACGGTCGATCTGTGCGAGCGCGGCATCGAGTGCCTTCTGGCGGTCTGCGTCCATTTGCTTTCCTTCCACGAGCTTCAGATTCGCCGCCATGACATTCCCTCCTGCGCTTTGAAAGAGCCGCTGCGGACTCTTCAACCAATGTTCACTGGGATGGACGTACCGCCTTTGTTCCAAAAGAACAAGGGGTGAACGAAGTTTTTTACCAAATACCGGGAATCGCGCGGTTTTGCCCGCTGACCGCCCGTATCAGCCGCGTTGCGCGGCCAGCACCTCTGCGACCTTTGCATTGATCTGCTGGACGCTGAACGGCTTGGGAATGAAGTGCATGTTCTCGATATCGATGTCGTTGCGCAGCTGTTCCTCGGCATAGCCCGACATGAACAGGATCGGGATGTCGGGCTTCACCCGGCGAATCGCCCGCGCCATCGCCGGACCGTCCATCGCCGGCATGACCACGTCGGAAACGATCAGATCGAATTCCTCCTTGCCGTTGGCGATGGCGGCGAGGCCTTCCTCGCCATCCGCCGCGGTGGTGATGGAGTAGCCCGCGCGGACCAGCGCCCGCTCGGCCACGGCGCGGACCATGTCCTCGTCTTCCACCAGCAGCAGCTTGCCCCCGGCGGACCATTCGCTGGCCTTGGCCTCGTCCTGCTCCTCGCTGCGCATGACCGCGGGAAGCTCGCCCTTGTGCACCGGGAGATAGACGGTGAAACGCGCGCCCATCGGCGCCCCGTCGGGTCCGCGGACATTGTCGGCGAAGATGAAGCCGTTGGACTGCTTGACGATGCCGTAGACCGTCGACAGGCCGAGACCGGTGCCCTTGCCCTGCTCCTTGGTGGTGAAGAAGGGCTCGAAGATCTTGCTGAGATGCTCTTCCGGAATTCCGCCGCCGGTGTCCTGCACGATCAGCACGGTGTAATCGTCGGCCGGCATGATATCGATGCCCATCTTGCGCACGTCGCGCGCCGAGACCCGCCGCGTGGCGAGGGTCAGGCGGCCCTTCCAGTCCTGCTTGCCCGTCTTGGTGGCATGCGCCTGCATTGCATCGCGCGCATTCACCGCCAGATTGATGATCACCTGCTCGAGCTGCTGCGGATCGGCGCGGACCGGACCGAGCTCGCGGTCGTGGCGGACCGAGAATTCGATCTTGTCGCCCATCAGCCGCTTGAGCAGCTGGCTGACCTCGCTGACGACGTCGGGCAATTGCAGGACCACCGGGCGCAGCGTCTGCTGACGACTGAAGGCGAGCAGCTGGCGGGTCAGCGATGCGGCGCGGTTGGAATTGGCCTTGATCTGCTGGATGTCGTCGTAGTCGCTGTCGCCGGGCGTGTGGCGCAGGAGCATGAGATCGCAATAGCCGATGATCGCGGTGAGGACATTGTTGAAGTCATGCGCGACGCCACCGGCGAGCTGGCCGACCGCCTGCATCTTGGTGGCCTGGGCGACCTGCCGGCGAAGGCGCTTTTCCTCGGTCGAATCGGAGATCGACAGGAGCACCGCTGCATCGCCGAGGCCGCGGACGCCGGCGAGTCCCATCGACACCGGCTCTTCCTTGTCGTTGGCGAGCCGCACCGCCATGTCGCCGCTCGCCGTGGCGCCCTTGGCAAAGCGGCGGACGGTGTCGGCCATCGCGGCCTTGTCCTCGCGCACCACGAGGTCGGACGGGAATTGCGGCAGGCCGTGATCGTGCCGTTCGACCGCACGCAGGAAAGCCTTGTTGGCGAAGAGGAAACGTCCGTCGCGATCGGTCAGCGCGAGACCGAGCGGGAGTGCGGCGAGCAGGGCCTCGAGCTGCGGCACCGCGGCCTTGCTGCTGCCTTCCCAGCCCCCGCCGATCCCCACCGTGCTGTCGATCAGCAGCATCAGCGACGGCGCCTGATCGGCATCGCTGACGCGGCCCGCGCCGGGATTGTCGAGCGGAACATGGACGAGCGTCTGCGGCGAGCCCTGCTGGCCCTCGCGCGCAAAGTATATCCGATCGCGGTCGTCCGTCCGCAGGAGCTGTACGAATTCGAGCCCATCGACGGCGCTGTCCCGGTTACCGGTCGCGCGTTCGGACAGCCCCGGTGTCGTCGCCTGGACGATTCCCTCGGGAGCGACCAGCGCCATTTCGATCCCCGCGCGCGACAGCGTCTCGCCCAGGGCTCCGCCCAGGCGGTCTGCGATCCCGTCGTAGCTGCGTTCCTGCAGAACTTCGCCGAAGCGCCAGACGAGATATTCCTCCCCCCGGCCAGCGCGCGCGATCTCGAGCCGGTAGCCGGTATCGATCCCGGCGAGGGACAGGCGATCGATCACGGCACTACCGTCGCGCCACGCCTTCCGTGAAGCGTCCATGATGGATTGGCGCGCCTGCTCCTCGAGCGCCAGATCGAATGGCCCGCCTCCGTCTCCGAACCAGCTTTCATATGTGGAGTTGGCACAAACCAGGCGGTTGGCCCGGTCGATGATCGCCACGGCGCGGCGCCGGTTCTCGATCGCGGCGGCAGTCACTGCCCAGTCGGGCTGAAACGTATCCTGCTCGGCGGCAGTGGTCCGCAAGCGCGCCACCAGCAGCAGCATCAGGAGCACGGCCGTCAACGTGCCGCCATAGGCCACTGCGGCGACACTTTGCTGTCCCACCAGCCATACGAGCGCGACGGAGACCGCCGAAGCGGCGATCACGCCCAACACGAGCGGCAAGGGAGGCAGCGGGGCGAAGGGATCCTCCTCGCGCGTCACGATGCGCGGTCCGCCTCTTTCAGCCGCGCAGCCAGGCGCGCTTCCAGCTGCCGCAATCTGCGTCGCCGCTTGCGCGCGACGACGAAGCGCCAGACCACCCCGGCGAGAAGATAGCCGAGCGCGGCCCCCACGATCGCCAGCACGATGAAGCCGAAGATCGTTACCAGGACCGTCACCCCGACTCCCTCGAACATTTCGAGCCACCAGGACCAGCGGCCACTGGAAATCTCCTGGCTTGCGGCGCCCCCCGTCGTGGCGAGGTCGATCTTGAGCAGGAAAGCACCCAGCCGGTTGGCCACGACTGCCCAAAACGGAAAGGTGAAGGGATTGGTAATGAAGGTCACGAGCGCGGCAAGCGGGACGTTGGCGCGTGCCGGCAGCGCCATGAAGGCGGCGAGGAAAATCTGGCCGACGGGGATGATGAAGCCGGCGAAGATGCCCAGGGCGACGCCTCGCGGCACGCTGCGACGGGTAAAACGCCAGAGTTCCGGTGTCAGGAACCGATGCGCGATGGGACGAAGATATTTGCTCTGCGCCATGTCCTCGCGCGTCGGCATGCGCAGGCGGAGCCAGTCCGCCAGCCAGGTCTTCGATCTCGGTCCGCTCATTGCCACGCCCTCGCCATGCGCTGCCTCAATGGGGAGCGCAAGGGGCGGCGCAAGGGAGGATGGGACGAATGCGGCATGACTGGCGACGTGGGTAATAGGCCGTCGAATTGTAAGAGGAAAAAGGGTGCTCTCAGCCACGCTCGCGAAGCAGGCGAGCCTTGTCGCGCTGCCAGTCGCGGTCCTTGGTCGCCTGGCGCTTGTCATGGGCTTGCTTGCCCTTGGCGAGCGCGAGCTCGACCTTGGCCCGACCGGTCGAATTGAAATAGACCGACAGCGGCACCAGCGTCATGCCCTTGCGCTCGACCGCTCCGAACAGCTTCTCGATCTCGCGCGCATGAAGCAGCAGCTTGCGCGGCCGCCGCGGCTCGTGATTGAGGCGGTTGCCGTGCGAATATTCGGGGATGTTGGCATTCACCAGCCACACCTGGCCGTCGCGGATTTCGGCGTAGCTTTCCTTGATGCTCGCTTCGCCCGCCCGCAGCGCCTTGACCTCGGTCCCCTGCAGAGCGAGCCCGGCCTCGAAGGTATCTTCCACGTAATAGTCGAACCGCACGCGCCGGTTGTCGGCGACGGTCTTCTGCTTGTCGAAGGTGGCGGGCTTGGGTCGGGCCATACGGTGCGCGCATGTAGGCGTTGCCCGCTGCGATGGAAAGCCCGGCCGGGCGAAATCGTGCATGGCCGCCTGCCGAGGCCGCGCAACCTTATCGCAGTTCGCACATTTGCCTCATGCAGAGCCACCAATGAGGAGCCAATCGATGCCCGACCAGCAAGACAAGGACGCCACGCACATTCTGACCGCGGACCACCGCACCGTCGAAGACCTGTTCTCGAAATACGAGAAGGCGAACGGCGCGGATCGCAAGCGCGAGCTCGCCCATGAGATCTGCACCGAGCTCAAGATTCACGCCCAGGTCGAGGAAGAGATCTTCTATCCGGCGCTGAAGGGCAAGATCGAGGAAGACCTGCTGAAGGAGGCCTATGTCGAACACGATGGCGCGAAGGTGCTGATCAACGAGATCGCGGCGGGCGGCCCCGACGAGGAATTCTACGACGCGAAGGTGACCGTGCTCAAGGAGCAGATCGAGCACCATGTGAAGGAAGAGGAAAAGCAGCACGACAACATGTTCCAGCAGGCCCGCGCCGCGGATGTCGATCTCGAGGCGCTCGGCCAGCAGATCCTCGACCGCAAGGAGGAGCTGAAGGCACAGGCCGCGAATGGCGGGCTGCCCCCGGCCAAGCTGTCGACCATGGGCTAGGCTGCCGGCAGTTCCCTAGATCAGACCGGCGTGCTCGAGCGCTTCGTCGACCGCCCTGCGGCTCGCCTCGCTGGCATTGCACAACGGCAGGCGAACGTCGCATTCGAGCCAGCCGTGGACCCGGCTGAGCGCATATTTGACCGGCGCCGGGCTGGCGTCGGAAAACATGGCATAGTGGAGCGGGAAGAGGCGGTCGTTCAGTTCGCGCGCGCGGACGAGCTCGTTGGCGGCGATGGCCGTGTGGAATTCGGCACACAGGGCGGGCGCGACATTCGCGGTCACCGAGATGCAGCCCGATCCGCCGGCCGCCGAATGCGGCAGCCACAGCTCGTCGTTCCCCGACAGCTGGCAGAAGGCGTGGTCGAGCCCCATCCGATGATCGGCCACGCGCGACAGATCGCCGCTGGCATCCTTGATGGCGACGATCCGCCGAGGATATTTGCGCACCAGTTCGACCACCGTCTCATCCTCGATATCGGTCACGGTGCGGCTCGGCACATTGTAAAGAACGATCGGCAGGTCGCTGTTTTCGGCGAGGAAGCTGAAATGGGCGATCAGGCCGGTCTGGCTCGGGCGGTTGTAATAGGGCGCTACGCAAAGCCCGGCGGCGGCACCGGCCTTCTTCGAGAAGTTCATGTGCAGCAGCGCATTGCGGGTATCGTTGCTGCCGCAGCCCGCGATGACGGGGACGCGGCCCGCGGCCTGTTCGATGCAGACTTCGATCACCCGATGGTGCTCGGCATTGGACAGGGTCGAGGCTTCGCCGGTGGTGCCGCAGGGCACGAGCGCGCTCGAGCCGTTTTCGATCTGCCAGTCGACCAGCCGCCGGAACGCAGCCTCGTCGAACGACCCGTCGCGAAAAGGAGTCACCAGAGCGGGTATCGAGCCAGAGAACATTTACGCGAGTCCTGCATTGGAGATATAAATCACGAGAAAATTCGGGCGCATCCACCCTACTTCATTCAGCGCCTGATAAGGAGGGGCCGGGCATGATGTCCAGCATGGGCAGAAAAACAGTTTTCACACTCGCATTGATGGCCGGTTCGGCCCTCGCCTTCCCGTCGATCGCTGCCGCGCAGGATAGCGGGCGCAACAGCATGGTCGCGCAGCAGCCCTCGCGGATGGATCAGGCCGTCGAGCAATGGGAATATCTGACCGGGCAGGACAATCTGCCGTTCGGATCCTATGCCGGCTTTCTCACCACCTATCCGGATTTTCCCAAGCGCGAACTGCTCCAGCGGCGCGCGGAGAAGGCGCTCGACAGCGAGGCGGTGAGTCCGCAGTCGCTGGTGGCCTTCTTCGACCGGCATCCGCCGATCACCAATTCGGCCCGGGCCCGCTATGCGCTGGCGCTGGCCTCGTTGAACCGGCCGGAAGCTTTCGAGACCGCCCGCCGGGCATGGCGTGGCGGGTCCATGGGCGGGCCCAACGAGCTTTATATGCAGGGGCTGTTCGGCAGCCGCTTCGCCCCCGAGGATCATGATGCGCGGATGGACGCGCTGCTGTGGCAGGGCGATCGCGAAGCCGCATCGCGCCAGCTCGTCCGGGTCTCGCCGGCCTATCGCGCCACCGCGCAGGCCCGGCTCGGCATCCTTCAGGGGAGCACCCCGGACCAGCTCGGGCTTGCGGTGCCGCAGGGCGCCCTGTCCGACGCCGGCTACGTCTACAATCTCGCGCGCCATTACCGCGACAGCGGCCAGCTCCCGCAGGCGATCAACCTGCTCAGCACGCGCGCGAACTTCACCGCTCCGGCCTTCGACGGGACCGAATTCGTCAGCGAGGCGCTGCGCGTGGCCAAGGGCGCCGGAGCGAGCCAGGCGGTCGCGATCGCGTCGAAGGTCGACGATCTGTTCGCGCCGGGCACCGACGTCTCGGACGGCTCGTTCACCCTGCGCGACAAATACACCGATCTCATGTGGCTCGGCGGGACGCAGGCGCTCTGGTCGCTCGGCGACGGCGCGCGGGCGGCTCCGCTGTTCTACCGCTATGGCACCGGTGCGAAGACCCCGCTGACGCGTTCCAAGGGATTCTACTGGGCCGGGCGGGCCGCGGCACGCGCGGGCGACCGCGCCGAGGCGCAACGCTACTGGAACATGGCGGCGGAATATCCCGGCTGGTATTACGGCCAGCTTGCGCTGAGCGAACTCGGTCGTCCGGTTCCAACTTTCGCGCAGCTTCCGACGGTCTCCCCCGAGGCGGCCGAGCGCGCCGCCTTCGAGGCCGACCCGCTGACGGGCGCGATCCGTGCCCTTGCCCGCAACCGCCGCGACTGGCGGACCGAGCGGGCATTCTTCGAAGCGATCGCGGAGAAGGCGGACACGGCGCAGGACATGGCGCTGGTCGGCGAATTGGCCCGCCAGACCGGCCTCGACGAGATGGCGGTGGTGGCCGGCTTCGTCGCCGGCGAACAGGGCCTCAAGGGCATGGAGCGGCTCGGATTTCCGACCGTGGAAACGCATCCGGGCGCGAATTGGACGATGGTTCACGCCATCGCCCGCCAGGAAAGCGAATTCGACCGCACCCGCGTCAGCCACGCCGGCGCGCGGGGAATGATGCAGTTGATGCCCGGCACCGCCCGTGAAGAAGCCGGCAAGCTCGGGATCAACTATATGTCGGCGGATCTGACCGGCAGCCCGAGCTATAACATCCGCCTCGGCGATGCCCATTTCGCCCGGCTGATGGACCGCTACGGTGGTGCCTACCCGCTCGCCATCGCCGCCTACAACGCCGGTCCGGGCCGCGTGAACGAATGGCTCCGCCTCAACGGCGATCCGCGTACCGGCGAGATCGACTGGCAGACCTGGATCGAGAAGATTCCGGCCAATTTCGAGACCCGCTATTACGTCATGCGGGTGATCGGCAATGCGGTGACCTATGCCAATATGTACCCGGACAAGTCGCGCGGGTATCAGCGCGACATTGGACATTACCTGCCGAGCTGATCTGCGCTAGGGCGCGCAGAACATGCAGGACAGGAGCAACCCGATCACCGCGCCCGGCTATGCCGCGCTGAGGGAACGATACGATCGCCTGCTCGGCGAGGACCGCCCGGCGATCGTGGAGATCGTCAGCTGGGCGGCGGGCAATGGCGACCGGAGCGAGAACGGCGACTATCTCTACGGACGCAAACGCATGCGCGAGATCGACCGCGAGCTGGCCCATCTGGCGCGCCGCATGAAGACCGCGCGCGTGATCGACCCGGCGGACCAGCCCGACAAGACGCGGGCGTTCTTCGGCGCGATGGTGACCCTCGCCGACGAGGAGGACGAGCGTCGCGTGGTCACGCTGGTCGGCGACGACGAGCAGGAAGCCGGCGCCGGGCGGATCGGCTGGACCTCGCCGCTTGCGCGCGCGCTCAGGGGTGCAGCGGTCGGCGATCTACGCACCGTCCGCCTCCCCGGCGGATCGAAGGAGTGGGAAGTGGTGGCGATCGACTATGCGTAAGGCCCTCGCGCTCGGGCTCATGACGCTCTGCTCCCCTCTCGCCGCGAAGGACAGCCTCGGCGTCTTTTCGGATTGGGGTGCGTTCCGCGATGCGGCGGCGCCGCGCTGCTACGCCATTGCCGCTGCTTCCGCCGCAAGGGGCGAACGCGAACTCGATCCCTATGCCACGGTGGGCACCTGGCCGCGCCGAAACCTTCGCGGGCAGGTGCATTTCCGCCTTTCGCGATTGCTGGCCGAGAACTCTTCGATTTCGCTGCGGATCGGCGAGCGCCGCTTTGCCCTGACCGGCGGCGGGGGCGATGCCTGGGCGCAGGACCGCACCATGGACGCGGCGATCGTCGCCGCCATGCGATCGGCCTCGCGCATGACGATCACGGCAAGCGACCGGCGAGGACGGCGCTTTTCGGACGGCTATTCGCTGGCCGGCGCCGCGACCGCGATCGACGCCGCCACCCTCGCCTGCGCGCAACGCTGACGCGAAAAGGCCGGAGGGCGTTTCCGCCCCCCGGCCCATTTTCCGACTGTCCGGCGATCAGAAGCGGTAGCCGAAGCCCGCCATCACCTGGTGGCGGTCGAGGTCGATCTCGCCGAGATCGACGTCGGGTGCATCGCCTTCGAAATCCATTTCGGCGCTGCTGTAGTTCGAATACCGATATTCGACCTTGGCGTAGCTACGCTCGCTCAGCGCATATTCGACGCCTGCACCAACGCGGAAGCCATCGGTGTCGATCTTGGCGCGATATTCATCGCCGTCGTAGGAGCCGTCGAGGTTGTAGCGTGCGTTGGTGTAGCCGCCCTTGGCGTAGACCAGCAGGTCGGGCGACGCGAGGACGCCCGCGCGGGCGCCGATATAGAGATCCCGGCCGGTGTCGACATTGCCGAAGCCGAAATCTTCCGCATCGCCGCCGTCGAATTCGGTGTCCGCCGTGGAATCGGTGTACTCGCCCTCGATGCCGAGGACGACACCGCCGGCGTTGAAGTCGTAGCCGAGGCCGATGCCGTAATTGACACCTTCGATCGACTGGTCGTCACCTTCGTTGGCGTCATTGTCGACATCGCTCCCGGCCTTGCTGACATCGTAGCCGAGCAGACCTTCGACGCGCGGGCCGGTGAAGGTCCCATCGACCGCGTCCTGGGCCGAGGCCGGGGTACCCATGGCCGCGATCGAGGCGGTGGCGAAAAGTGCGACTGTCTTTTTCATTCTGTGAACTCCGTTCGTTTTCTTCCCACGGCTTTCGTGCCGCGTGGACCTCCCCAACGAAGCCTGGATCGATCCGGTTTCATGAACCTGAAGCAACACGAATCTGTTGCATTTCGGTCACGTCGACCGCGACCGAACGCCCCGCAACAGCGCCCGGCCGAGGGCTTGCGACTGCGGTCGACGAGCCGCACATAACCGTCGCCCAACTGCGGGAACCCTGTCGAATGCCCGGCATTGGCACCTGCCCGCACGGGTCTTTCAAAAACCGTCCATCAAGCCTATATGCGCCGCTCCCATGGCAGATACGACCTTGATGAGCATTCCCGGGCAGGTGGACCCGGTTCCCGTCGCGCGCGACGTCACGCCCCGCGCCGATGGGCGCATGGATCTTATGGGTCTGCCGAAGGACCGGATCCGCGAAGCGTTCGAGCAGGCGGGTCTCGAAACGAAGCAGGCGAAGCTGCGGGCCAAGCAGGTCTATCACTGGATCTATCACCGCGGCGCGACCGACTTCGAAGCGATGACCGACATCGCCAAGACCATGCGGCCGTGGTTGAGCGAACGCTTCGTCATCGGCCGGCCCGATGTGGTCGAGGCGCAGCACTCCACCGACGGGACGCGCAAATGGCTGCTGCGGACGCCCGACGGTCACGATTTCGAGATGGTCTTCATCCCCGATGCGGATCGCGGCACGCTATGCGTCTCGTCGCAGGTCGGCTGCACGCTCAACTGCACCTTCTGCCATACGGGCACCATGCGACTGGTGCGCAACCTCACTCCGGGCGAGATCGTCGGCCAGGTCATGCTCGCGCGCGATGCCCTGGGCGAATGGCCGAAGGGCAAGATGGATTTCGCCGAAGATGCCGACGAGGCGGAGTATACCGCCGACGGTCGCCTGCTCACCAATATCGTGATGATGGGAATGGGCGAACCGCTCTATAATTTCGACAATGTCCGCGATGCCTTGCGGCTGGTGATGGACGGCGACGGCCTGGCCCTGTCCAAGCGGCGGATCACCCTGTCGACCAGCGGCGTGGTCCCGATGATGGCCCGCTGCGGCGAGGAGATCGGGGTCAATCTCGCGGTCTCGCTGCATGCGGTCAGCAAGGACGTGCGCGACGAGATCGTTCCGATCAACCGGAAATACGGCATCGAGGAACTGCTCGCGGCCTGCGCCGCCTATCCCGGCGCCTCCAACGCGCGGCGGATCACCTTCGAATATGTCATGCTGAGGGACAAGAACGACAGCGACGAGGATGCGCGCGAGCTTGTGCGCCTGATCAAGCACTACAAGCTGCCCGCCAAGGTCAATCTGATCCCGTTCAATCCGTGGCCCGGCGCGCCTTACGAGTGCTCGACGCCGGAGCGGATCAGGCGTTTCTCGGACATTGTCTTCGAACTGGGCATCTCTGCCCCGGTGCGCACGCCGCGCGGGCGCGACATCGACGCCGCCTGCGGCCAGCTCAGAACCGCCGCGGAGAAGAAGAGCCGCGCGCAGAGGGACAGGGAAGCCGCCGGTCTGGATGCCGCAGACACAGGCGCGCCCGCCTGAAGCCGGACCGCCTCCCGGGTCGCTGATTCTTTCCCTTCGCTTAACAATTTCGGAACCATTCTCCCGAGCGGACGCTGGACGAGTGTAGACCGCGACGATGCCGCATGTCGGCACTCGACCCCGCCATCGCGCCGGTCGCCGCGCACACCGCACCGCACCGCAAGGAGGACATTCGAAATGGCAGAAATCCCCGTCGAAAAGAAATCGAACCTCACCTGGCTCTGGGTGATCCTGGGAATCCTGATCGTGGCCGCCCTGATCTGGTGGGCCACGGATGACGACGACGATGTGGTCGTGGACGACACCGCAGTCGTGGCAACGACCGATTACGACACCGCCGGCGAAACGGCGACGATGGATCAGGGCATGTCCGCCGCGGACACGACCGGCGCCACGCTGGCGGCCGTTCTGGCGAATCCGCAGCAATATATCGGCCGCGACGATTTCTCGGGCCGGTTCACGGTTCCCGAAGTGCCGACCGACCGGGGCTTCTGGATCGAACAGGACGGGCAGCGCATGTTTGCGCTGATCGTCGATCAGCCGCGGGAAGTGCCGGTCGACATCAACGCCGGCCAGACGCTGCAGATCACGAACGGAATGATCCGCTCGACCGATCAGCTCGCCGACTTGCCGGGCAAGCCGACCGATGCAGACACCCAGAACATCGCCGACCAGCAGGATGTGCTCCTCGTCGTCAATGAGGCGAATCTCGAGATCGTTTCCTCGAACTGAGTGCCCCCGGCGCCGATCGAGAAAAGAACTGCAGGAGACATCAGATGACCGATCAATACACCGACCTCTCCGAACTCGAGGATTACGAGCTCGAAAACGATGAGCAGGATCTGCGCGGGCATGCGCTGAAGACCACCGATGGCAAGGAGCTCGGCACCATCAGGCGCATGCTCGTGGACCCCGACCGCGAAAAGGTGGCGGCCCTGGTGCTGAACGACGGACGCGGCGTCCCGGTCGACGAGATCGAGATCCGCGATGGCGACGCCTATATCGATCCGGTCGAGGCGGACCGCTATTTCAAGCCGTCCGAGACGCGAAGGAACGTTCCCCGCCGCGTGGTGATCGTGCGGCGACGCAGCTGACGCCCACAGCAATGGACCGATCGAACGGCCGGCGCTCCCGCGAGGTGCGCCGGCCGTTCCCGCATTTCCTTCTGGCGAAGCCGATCGTTCCGCGCCATCACAGCGCGATGACGGAAAGGCGGATCGGCAGTTCGGGCAAATCGGGGGTGGGCACCCGCGTCGCGGCAGGGGTCGGTATGCGACCGGCCGCACCAGGGCCGGCATCGGACCTCAGCCCGTGACACAGGCTTGCGTTCTCGCGCTTTGTCTGGGTCCCCCCGCGCCGCTGCCCGACGGCAAGATCAGTTCGATAGACAAGCACGCGGCCGACGGACCGGTGCGCGTCTTGCGGCTGGGGCTCGAGGGCGACACTCAGAGCAACCGCAAATATCATGGCGGCGAGCATATGGCGCTCCATCATTACCCGGCGGATCACTACAGCCACTGGCTCGGAGAGCTGCCCGCGATCGCCCGGTTGAAGCGTCCCGGCGCGTTCGGCGAAAACGTCCATGCCCGCGGGCTGACCGAGAGCGCCGTGATGATCGGCGATCGCTTCCGCCTCGGGTCGGCGCTTCTCGAAGTCAGCATGGGGCGCCAACCCTGCGTCACGCTGGCGCGTCACTTCCAGCACGACGGCATGGTCGCGCACATCCTCGCGAACCATCGCTGCGGATGGTACTATCGCGTCCTCGAAGAAGGGAATGCGCAAGCCGGAGACACTCTCTCGCTGGTCGAAAGGGTGCAGGATCGCTGGAGCATCGAGCGCGCCTTCGTGCTGCTGTTCGATCGCGCCCGCTCCCGCATCCCCGGCGAGGTGTCCGACCTGCTGTCCCTCGCCGCCCTTGCCCCCGATTGGCGCAAGAAGGCCGCTGCCCGGCAATAGCCGCTTCCGCTCGTCCCGCTGTCTGCCTCGTCTCGCCGCGTTCCGCGCTCCGCGGCGGCTCGTTCAGCCGCGGTTCTCGTTGGCGCCAGCAGAACCGCATGACGACACTGATGGGGACGACACCATGAAGAAGACCGCACTTGCATTCGCCGCCGCCACCATGACCCTGACCGGCATCGGAACGGCGGCTCCCGCCGCCGCCGATCCCCCGCACTGGGCCCCGGCGCACGGCAAGCGCGCCAAGGACCACGCCCGATACGATCGCCGCGGCTATTACGTTCAGCCGCAGCGGATCACGCGCAACGACCGCATGTGGCGGGGGGACGACGGCCGCTATTACTGCCGCCGCGACAATGGCACCACCGGACTGGTGATCGGCGCCGGCGTCGGTGCGCTGGCAGGTCACGAGATCGCCGGGCGCGGGGACCGCACGCTGGGCGCGATCCTCGGCGGAGCGGTCGGCGCAGTGGTCGGCCGCGAGATCGACCGCGGAAGCCTCGACTGCCGTTGATCCTTCGCGACCGGACAGGATGACGGGCGCGCCGGCAATTGCCGCCGGCGCGCCTTTTCATTGGCGCGCAGGGCGCTATGCTCGGCTTCGATGACCGGCGACAGACCTTCGGTGCTCGTCACGGGCGGGGCGAAGCGCATCGGCGCCGCGATCGCCCGTGCTTTCGGCGAAGCCGGCTGGCACGTCGTCCTCCACTATGGCCGGTCGCGCGAGCAGGCCGTGGCGCTTGCCGCCGCCCTGCCCTCGGCCGAGGCGGTCCGGTGCGATCTTGCCGATGGGGCTGCGGCACGTGCCATGGTCGAGAGCCTTGCCCGGCGCCTGGGGGACTGGCGCGCGCTGGTCAATTGCGCGGCGGTCTTCGAAGTGGACGATGCGCTGGCGCTGGATGACGAGACGAACCGCCGCGCGATGCAGATCAATGCGCGGACCCCCGTGGCGATGGCGCAGAGCTATCTGGCGCATGCGCAAGCCCCGGCGGGCAGGCGCGTCATCCAGCTGACCGACCAGAAGCTGGCCAATCCCAACCCCGATTTCTTCAGCTACACCATGAGCAAGCATGCCGTCGCCGCGGCCGTTCCCATGCTGGCGATGGGCGCCGCCCGCCCCGCGGACCGGGTTTACGCCCTCGCCCCTGGCGCGATCCTGGCGAGCCACGACCAGAGCGAAGCGGAAACCGAGGTCTCGCACCGGATGAACCTGCTCCGTCGCAAGACCGGGGCCGAGGAAGTGGCGCAAGCGGCGCTGTTCCTCGCCGGGGGCCATCTCGCCAGCGGACAGACGCTGTTCGTCGACAGCGGGCAGCACCTTCTGCGGCAGGAGCGCGACGTCATCTATCTCGCGCGCGCGGCGATGGCGCAGTGAAGCGGCATGCCCTCAGCACCCGGCTGTGGCACTGGCTCAACCTCCTGTGCATCGTGGTTCTGTTCATGTCGGGACTGACGATCTCCAACGCGCACCGCTTTCTGTATTGGGGCGATTGGGGATTTCAGCCGGGCGAGGCGTGGCTCGCGGTACCGCGCTTCGCCGACTGGATGACCATCCCCGGCTATTACAGCCTCGCAATGGCGCGCAGCTGGCACATTCTGATGGCCTGGCCCTTTGCCCTCGGCCTGCTGTTCCTGTGGATCGCCATGCTGGTGAACCGCCACTTCGCGCGCGACATCGCCACCACCCGCGAGGAATGGCACCCCTCGGCTCTTCGGGCCGACCTGCAGGCGCATCTGCGGTTCGATTTCAGCCACGGCGCGGGCAAGTACAATCCGTTCCAGAAGATCGCCTACGGCCTCGTGCTCGGCATCTTCCTGCCGATGATGATCTTCACCGGCGTCGCGATCAGCCCCGGGCTCGAGCCGAGCTTCGGCTGGCTGGTCGACCTGCTCGGCGGGCGGCAATCGGCACGCTCGCTGCATTTCATCTTCGCCTTCGCCATCCTTGGCTTCTTCGTGGTGCATGTGCTGCTGGTCCTGCTTTCGGGGCCCATCCGCCAGACGCGCGCGATGATCACCGGGGGGAGGATCGATGATCGGGCGTAGGAACTTTCTCGTCGCCGCGGGGGCTGCCCTGGTGGCGGGCTGCAACAGGGTGGCCGACAGCGGAGCGGGCAAGGCATTGCTCGGCGCGGCGGACAGCTGGCACAAGGCTGCGCATCGTCTCCTCACCGGGCGCAATGCGCTTGCGCCCGAATATTCGCGCACGGCGATCTCGCCTTTTTTCCGCGGCAATGGATCAACCGACCCGCAGAACGGCGACTATCCCGCGCATGTGGCGAACGGTTTCGCCGACTGGCGGCTCGAGGTGCGCGGCCTTGTCGCGCATCCGCTCAGTCTCAGCCTGGAGAATATCCGCAGACTGCCCCAGCGAACGCAGATCACCCGGCACGATTGCGTCGAGGGCTGGAGCGCGATCGGCGAATGGACCGGCCCGCAACTCTCGTTGTTGCTCGAGGCGGCCGGTCTGCTGCCGCAGGCCCGATTCATCGTCTTCCGCTGCGCCGACGATCTCAACGGCGCCGACTATTACGAAAGCGTCGATCTGGTCGATGCCTTCCATCCGCAGACGATCGTCGCGCACCGGCTCAACGGCGATCCGCTGCCGGTGCGCAATGGCGCGCCGCTGCGCATGCGGATCGAGCGGCAATTGGGCTACAAGCACGCCAAATATCTGACCGCGATCGAGGCGGTCGCCAGTCTCGACGATATCGGCCGGGGCGCAGGCGGCTATTGGGAGGACCGCGGCTATCAGTGGTATGCCGGGATCTAGACACGATCACTATTGAGGATAGGAATGAGCAAACGACTTCTCAGCCGATTTCTGCGCTCGATCGTCGAGCAGGGCCGACTGGAGGTGCAATACGCCGATGGCGAGACCGCGCGCTTCGGGCAACCGGCGGACGGTTTCCCCGATGTCGCCATCCGCCTGACCGATCGAAAGGTCCCGCGCGACATCCTGCTCGACCCCCGTATCGGGGCCGCCGAAGCCTTCATGGACGGGCGGCTGGAGATCGCACGCGGCGGGATCATGGAACTGGTGCAGTTGCTCCGCTCGAACTCGCGCTGGGAACGGGGTGGTGCGCTCCGTAGGCCGAGCCTGTGGCGGCGGGCGAAGAATGCCGTCGGGGCAGCTCGGGAATCGGTCAACAATCGTATCGGCGCGCAGCGGAATGTCGCGCATCATTACGACATCGGGAACGCGCTCTATTCGCTGATGCTCGATCCGGCGCATATGCAATATAGCTGTGCCTATTGGCCCGACGGGGTCGAAACGCTCGACGAGGCGCAAGAGGCGAAGCTCGCCCATATCGCTGCAAAGCTGGCGCTGAAAGATGGCCAGAGCGTGCTCGACATCGGCTGCGGCTGGGGCGGCATGGCGATCTATCTCGCGCGGCATTACGAGATCGAGGTTCTCGGCGTCACGCTCTCGCAGGAGCAACTCGCCCTGGCCCGGACCCGGGCGCAGGAAGCGGGCGTTTCCGACAGGGTCCGTTTCGAACTGATCGACTATCGCGATCTCGCCGAGCGCGGCGATCGTTTCGACAGGATCGTGTCGGTCGGCATGTTCGAGCATGTCGGGCGCCCGCAGTTCGAGACGTTCTTCCGCGCCTGCACCCATCTGCTCGGCGAGGAAGGCGTGATGCTGCTGCACACCATCGGCCGGTTCGACGGCCCCGGTTCGACCGACGCCTTCACCCGCAAGTATATTTTCCCGGGGGGATATATTCCCGCGCTCTCGGAGACACTCGCCGCCAGCGAGAAGTACCGCCTGATCCACACCGATGTCGAAACCTGGCGCCTGCATTACGCCCGGACGCTCCGCCAGTGGTACGCCAATTGCGAAGCGAACCGCGAGGCGATCGTCGCGATGCACGACGAGCGGTTCTATCGCATGTGGACCTTCTATCTCGCCGGCGCGACTGCTGCCTTCGAATGGGGCGGCATGGGGAACTATCAGATCCAGTTCGCGCGGAGCCGCCGCGCGCTGCCGCTCACGCGCGACTACATGCTCCGCGAGGAGCGAAGGCTGACCGGCGACGCATAGCACCTGCTGCCGGCCCGCGGGCGATCCTTCGCCCGGAACGAAGCGGCATCGCGATCCGCCTCACAGATCGGGCAGCTGCTGGCTGGCGAAGCCCCAGCCGGCGAGCGTCTTGCTCGCTGCGCGATCGATCAGCCGCTTGCCGTCGTCGATCGAATAGAGCTGCGCATCCTTCATCTTCGCGAGCTCCCCCCAGGCGATCGGCGCCGCCACCGGCGCGCCGCTGCGGGCGCGCGCCGAATAGGGCAGCACGGCGGTGGCTCCGCGCTGGTTGCGCAGCCAGTCGATGAAGATCTTCCCCTTGCGCTTGGCCTTGCTCATCGTCGCGGTGAAGCGGTCGGGTTCGGCCAGGCTCAGCGCCTCGGCGAAGCGGCGGGAGAAATCCTTGTGCGTGTCCCAGGAATGACCGGTCGTCAGCGGGACCACCACATGGACGCCCTTCCCCCCGGTGAGCATGGCGAAGCTGACCAGACCGATGTCGGCGAGCCGTGCGCGAATGTCCTTCGCCGCCGTCTTGACGTCGGCGAAGTCGAGGCCTTCGTCGGGGTCGAGATCGAAGACCATCCGGTCGGGCGCCTCGACATCGCCGCTCCGCGCGCCCCAGCCGTGGAACTCGATGGTTCCCATCTGGACGCATTGGAGGATCCCTCGGGCATCCTCGACATAGAGGTAATCCTCGGTGCCGCCGTCCTTTTCGCGGACCGGGACGTGCCGCACCGCATCGCCGAAGCTGCCGCTGTCGTGTTTCTGGAAGAAGCATTTGCGCGCCCGCCCCTGCGGACAGCGTACGAGGCTGACAGGGCGATTGGCGGCGAAGGGCAGCATGATCCCGGCCACCGCTTCGTAATAATCGGCAAGCTGCCCCTTGGTCTGCCCGCTATCGGGGAAGATCACCCGCTCGCGGCTCGAGATGTGGACTGCAGTCTCGGCCGCCGGCGCGGATTGGGGTAGTTCCGGCTTGACCGCGGCTGCCGGCTTGTCGCCGCGCAGGCCGAGGAAGCTCGCATGCCGGACGCTGCCCTCGGCGGTGAATTCGGCGAAGGCGATCTCGGCGACCAGCTTGGGGGTGACCCAGGTCACACCGCGGGCCGAGGGCTTGTCGGTTTCGACCGGCGGGGTCTTGCGCTCGAGCCGCTTGAACTTGGCAGCGAGGTCCTCGAGGTCCTCGGCGGTGAAGCCGGTGCCGACATTGCCCTTGTAGACGAGCGCTTCCTTCCCCTTGGCCCCCTGGTGCTGGGCGAGCAACAGCGAGGAGAAGGGGCGCGCCTTGGAGGTCGATTTCTTCCAGCCTACGATCACGAACTCCTGCCGCCGTGTGCATTTCACCTTGAGCCAGCTCTTGCTGCGGCGGCCCGAATAGCTTCCGTCGAGCGTCTTCGAGATGATCCCTTCCTGTCCCGCATCGCACATGCTGCGATAGAGCGTTTCCCCGGCGCCGATCACGTGATCTGCGACATGGACCGGCGGCTCCGCGGTATCGAGCAGGGCTTCGAGCCTCTCCTTGCGTTCGATGTTGGGGAGGTCGACCAGGCTTTCACCCGCGAGCTCGAGCAGGTCGAAGCCGAAGAAGGCCAGCTTGTCGGCCTTCGATTGCGCACCGTGGCCGCGCTTGAGAACCGCCTGGAGGGTGGAGAAATCGGGGTTGCCCTTGGCGTCATAGGCGATGATCTCGCCATCGATCAGCGCGGGCGGCAGGTCGAGCGCGGCGATCGCCTCCACCAGCGGAGCGAACTTGTCGCTCCAGTCCTTGCCGTTGCGGGTATAGACGCGGACCTCTTCGCCCTTGGCCGCGACGAGCGCGCGATAGCCGTCGAACTTGATCTCGTGCATCCAGCGGTTGCCGGAGGGAACCTCGTCCACCAGCGTCGCGAGCTGCGGCTTGCGGTATTTGGGCAGCGGCGCGGAACGGCTTGGGCGCGGAGCCGATTTTGCCGTCCTGGCATTGTGCTTCGACGCCTTTTCCATCTGCGCGAGGAAGGCATCGTCCTTCTTGCCGGCCAGCGGAAACTCACCCGCCTTGTCGGCTGCTATCTCGGCCATCGAGCGGCCGGTCAGGACGCTCGTGAGCTCGCGCTCGACCAGCGCGTCGCCCACTTCGGCGTGTTCGTCGTCGAGCTTGCGCAGCAGCCAGTTCTCGCGATTCTCGCCCGGCTTTTTCTTCAACCGGATCAGCAGCCACTCGCCCCGCATCCGCTCGCCGTCCACGGTGAAGTGAAGATGGCCCTTGTCGAGGTCCTTCGCGCTCTTGCCTTCGACCGGTGCCCAGCTCCCGCGATCCCACAGCATCACCGTGCCGCCGCCATATTCGCCCTTCGGGATCGTGCCCTCGAAATCGGCATAGGACATCGGGTGGTCTTCGGTCCGCACCGCGAGCCGCTTGATCGAGGGATCGGGTGACGGGCCCTTGGTCACTGCCCAGCTCTTGAGCACGCCGTCCACCTCGAGCCGCAGATCCCAATGGAGCCGGGTCGCATCGTGCTTCTGGACGATGAACCGATCGCCTTTATCGCTGCGCCGGGCCTCGCCCGAAGGCTCGGGCGTCTTGCCGAAGTCGCGCTTGGCATTGTATTCGGCGAGGGGATCGCGGCGCGCCACCGGTCAGGCCGATTTCTTGCGGCTCGACGTCTTGGCGGGCTTCGCTGCCGTCTTTTCGGACCCGACCGATTTCTTCAGCGCCGCCATCAGGTCGATCACGTTCGAGCCTTCGCCCGATGCCGGTTCGTCGACGTCCTCGATCACCGCCTTCTTGCTCTTCGACTTGGCCTTCTTCTCGATCAGCTTCATCAGCGCATCGGTATAGCGATCCTTGAATTCGCTCGCATCGAAGGGGGCAGTCTTCTTGTCGATCAGCGTGGTCGCGAGATCGAGCAATTCCTTCTGCGGCTTCTCCTCCTCGATCTCGCTGAAAAAGGCCTGGCCCTTGCGCACCTCGTCGGCATAGCGCAGCGTCTCGAGCAGCAGTCCCTTGCCGCAGGGCTTGAGCGCGACCAGCTTCTCCCGACCGCGCACCGACAATTGGCCCAGCCCGACCTTTCCCGCCTTGCGCAGGGCCTCGCGCAGGACGACGAAGGCCTCGGTCGCGAGATCGTCGGCGGGGGCGACATAATAGGGTTTCTCGAAATAGAGCGGATCGATCTCGCCCGCCTCGACGAACTGGACCAGTTCGAGCGTCCGCTTGCTCTCGACCTTGACCCCCTCGATCTCCTCTTCCTCGAGCAGGACGTAGTTGTTCTTCGAGAGTTCGTAGCCCTTGATGATCTCGTCGCGGTCGACCGGGCCGACGCCCTCTGCGACCTTTTCGTAGGATATGCGCTTGCCCGAGGGTTCGTGGATCTGGCGGAAGCTGATCCGCGCGCCCGACTTCGTCGCGGAGAAGGCTTCGACCGAAATCGATACGAGGGCGAGCCGGATCTGACCCTTCCAATATGCTCGTGCTGCCAAGGCAAGTCCTCCTTTTCAGCGAGTCAGCGTTTCGAGGCCGTTTTGGTTTCACGCCGCATTGCCGAGCGCCGGACGCGCTGTTACCGGCGCAGGCCGAAAGGAACGCCAATGCCGGACATCAAGCGCGTGGTCCTCGCCTATTCGGGCGGGCTCGACACCTCGGTCATCGCCAAGTGGCTCGAGGTCGAGCGCGGGCTCGAAGTGGTCACCTTCACTGCCGATCTCGGCCAGGGCGAGGAGATCGAGCCGGCGCGCGCCAAGGCGCGAGCAATGGGCATTCCCGAGGAACACATCTTCATCGAGGATCTGCGCGAGGAGTTCGTCCGCGACTTCGTGTTTCCGATGATGCGCGCCAACGCCCGCTACGAGGGTGACTATCTGCTCGGCACCAGCATCGCCCGCCCGCTGATCTCGAAACGGCTGGTCGAGATCGCGCATGAGACCGGCGCCGATGCGATCGCCCATGGCGCGACCGGCAAGGGCAACGATCAGGTCCGCTTCGAGCTGTCGGCCTATGCGCTCGACCCGGATATCACGGTGATCGCCCCATGGCGCGAATGGGACCTCACCAGCCGCACCGCCCTGATCGCCTGGGCCGAGGCGCATCAGATCGCCGTGCCCAGGGACAAGCGCGGCGAGAGCCCGTTCTCCACCGACGCCAATCTCCTCCACACCTCCTCCGAGGGCAAGGTGCTCGAGGACCCGTGGGAGGAGACGCCCGACTACGTCTACTCGCGGACCGACCATCCCGAGGACGCACCCGACAGCCCCGAATACATCACCCTCGACTTCGAGCGGGGCGACGGTGTCGCTCTGAACGGCGAGGCGATGAGCCCCGCGACGCTGCTCGCCGCGCTTAACGAACTCGGCCGCAGGCACGGGATCGGGCGGCTCGATCTCGTCGAGAACCGCTTCGTCGGGATGAAGAGCCGCGGCATGTACGAAACTCCCGGCGGCGAGATCTATGCGCGCGCGCATCGCGGCATCGAGCAGATCACGCTGGATCGCGGGGCGGCGCATCTCAAGGACGAGCTGATGCCGCGCTATGCCGAGCTGGTCTACAACGGGCTGTGGTTCAGCCCCGAACGGGCGATGCTCCAGGCGGCGGTCGATCTGAGCCAGGAGCGGGTATCGGGCACGGTCCGGCTCAAGCTCTACAAGGGCAGCGCCATGGTGGTCGGCCGCAGGTCGCCCAACTCGCTCTATTCGGAGGCGCATGTGACCTTCGAGGACGATGCCGGGGCCTATGACCAGAAGGATGCCGAGGGCTTCATCAAGCTCAACGCGCTGCGGCTGCGGCTGCTGGCGAGGCGCGATCGATAATTGCCGCCAGCTGCTGCCGCGCGGCATGTTATTGCGCTGCAACATGGATATTGCGCAGCATTTTGCGCTGAAGCGTTGACTTGTCCACCGCCGTCCACAGCGAAAACCGGGGACAGTGGAAAACCCCGCTATTGCCAGCTTGCCGAATCGGCCACGCAGGCGCAGCTTCAACTCATCGGAACGGAGCGGATTTCCACCGGATCGACGGTCTAACGACCTGAAATCACGGAGGAATTTACACCGGGAAGACATGGAAGATGCTGTCCATGTGTTTCAAGAGACCCCGATGCGGAGGACTTCGGTCCGAGGCTGACGGGTCGATGACGGGAACCACAGCAGTCTTCCATGGGTCTGGCCGACCCGGCCGGATGCCGAGGATGCATGGCAGAGACGGTCTTCGGACCCGATGGGCGATGCAGCCGCTCGAGGCGCCGGCCACTATCGGAAAGCCAGGCTGCGGAGCCGCCCGTCGAAGCGCGGCTGGGTGCGGACAAGCGGAGGTCTTCGGACCGCAGCGCAGCCGGACCGGGCCGGGCGGAGGGTAGATCCGGATGCCGGTGCGAGCGCCGGCGACAGAACCGGACGAACCGTCTTCGGACGGCGCGTACGGGAAAACGCCGGATGCCAAGTTCCCGCCTCCTCGGAGGCAAGACCACGCATCGGTGACAGTGGGGTCGGCAGCAATGCCGGCCCCATTTGCCATGCGCGCCCCGCATCGGGCTGCGCTCCTTCGGGCCATGGTGGCTTTGTCCGTTCCGGCCATGGTGACTCCTCCCGTTCCCCCCACGATGGCTCCGTCCCTTCCAGCCATGGTGGCTGCGACCCTTCCGACAATGGCGGCTGCGAGTTCCCCTCCAGCCATGACGGCTGCCAATTCCAGCCATGGCGGCTCTGCCACCTCCAGCTATGGTGGCTTCGTCCGTTCCGGCGTGGCGGCTCCGCCCGTTCCCGCCATGATGGCTGCCAATTCCAGTCATGGCGGCTCTGCCACCTCCAGCCATGGTGGCTTCGTCCGTTCCGGCGTGGCGGCTCCGCCCGTTCCCGCCATGATGGCTCTCCCATTCCAGTCTAGTGGCTCCCCGTTCCCGCCATGGTGGCTGCGACCCTCCCGCCATGGTGGCTGCGACCCCTCCAGCCATGGCGGCTGTGGTCCCCTCCAGCCATGATGGCTCCTCCCGTTCCCGCCATGATGGCTCCTCCCGTTCCCGCATGGTGGCTCCGGCCCCTCCAACCTTGGTGGCTGCGACTCCTCCCCTTCCCCGCCCCGATGGCTCCTCCGTTCCCGCCATGGCGGCTCCGGCGGTTCCAGCCATGGTAGTCCCGTCCTCGGGCACCCCCGAGATCTTGCGATCGCCCTCCCCCGCGGCCGATCCGCGACGAATCGTGGCGGAATTGGGGCGGAGGCCCCCGGCGTTAACAACTCGCGCCGCCGCAGGGGCTAGAGCAACGGCTTCCGAACGGGAGGTCCCACCATGGCCCATCGCGCGTTTCGCAGCCTGCTCTTCCTCGCGCTCCTCGCCGCTCCGGCGGGGGCGGCGCAACCCGACAAGGCCGCGGTCCCGGCCGCGCCCAGGGCCGGCTTCGCGGCGAGCTTCGCCCCGTTCGAGCCGCTCCCCACCGCGCCCGAACCCGCCGCGCATGTGGTCGACCTCGCGCAGATCGACCCGCCGGTCGAGACCGCGCCCGCCGCCACCGCGATCGGCTCGGGCGTCGCCTCCTATTACGGCCGCAAGTTCCACGGCCGCCGCACCGCCAGCGGCGAGCGCTTCGACATGCATGCGCTGACCGCCGCGCACCGCACCCTGCCCTTCGGCAGCCTGGTCCAGGTGACCAACCCCGCCAACGGCCGCAGCGTGACGGTGCGGATCAACGACCGCGGCCCGTTCCACAGCGGGCGGGTGATCGACGTCAGCCGCGCGGCGGCGAGCGAGCTCGGCCTGATCGGCGCGGGCCGCGGCGAGGTGGAACTGGCGCTGCTGGAAGGGTGAAGCCCGGCGACGGGGCGCCTTGGGAGGGGAGGGATCGGGTCGCACCCCGCGGCCGGGCTTCCTGAGCCAGTAATCGCCGCCGCCCGGCCGCTATCCCGCCTGATCGACGAACCGTGCCGGATCTGCGTGGCATGGAGCCGGCGCCCGCCGCGGGCTGCCGGTGCGGGCGTGCCGACGCGGGCGTGCCGGCGCGGCCTCCGCAAGGCCTGGCCGTGCTCCCCGCGAGGCTTCGCGGCATCGGCATCGGCATCCACATTCCCCCTTTCCCGGCCCCTTTCCCCGGCCCCTTCCCGGTCCCCCTTTCCGGCCCCTTCCGGGCCCTTGGGCCGAAGGGGCGGGAGGATGCGAAGGCTAGAGCGCGCGGATCCGCGGGCCGGAGTCGCGCTCTCCGGCTGCGGTGACCGCCTCCGCCGCGGCGCGGACGCGGGCGGTGAAGGCGGGGTCGAGCTCGGCTTCTTCCTCCGCCTCGGGCTCGTCCTGCTCCTCTTCCCCGGCCTCGGGCGCGGCACAAGCGCCTTCACCCTCGCGCTCGCCCCCGCGCTCGCCGCCGGCCTCCTCCTCCTCCCAATCCTCCTCGTCCCAACCGTCCTCGAAACCGTCGTCCTCCTCCCCGAACTCCGCCGCGCCCTCCGCATCGCGCTCGCCATCGCCGTCGCCGTTCCCCTCCCCGGGGGCGAGGCCGCGGGCAGCGCGCAGCCCGGCCTCGGTGGTCACCAGCCACCATCGGGGGACGCCCGCGGCGAAGGCCTCCTGCTGGAGCGCCTCGATCCGGCCGATCTCCTCGGGCGTGCGGCCGAGCTCGGCGGGGGGCTTCGCGCCCGAGGGCCGCGCCTCCTCCATGGTGGCGAGCATGCGGTCGACCGGCGGGTAATGCGGGCAGTCGCGGCAGTCGGGCCAGCGCGGTTCGGCGCAGCACGGGCCGGTGTCGCGGCCGGCGTTGCAGACGGGGGCGTAGCCGCGCGCGGTCAGCGCGTAATGCGCCGCGCCGCGATCGCCGCCATGGCGCGCGCCGGGGCAGTCGCAGGCGGGCTCGCCGCGCGCACTCGCGGAGCCGGTTGCGGGGACATCCTCGCCGGCGGAATCGGGGGTGCGGGGGCGAGACATGGACCGGGTGTTACACTGTTCAGGCGAAGAACCGTCCGCGTCCGTGGAACCCGCCCCGACTTCCGCTTCGCCCTGCGGTTCGCGCGGCTGTCCGGGCAGGTCCCGCCCCTCGCCGAAAGCTTCGAGCGCCGCGTCGAATTCCTCCGCCAGCGCCGCGACATCGGCGCGCGCGGCGAGCCGGTCGAGCCGGCCGAGATGGGCGAGCAGCAGGCGCGGGTCCTTGCGGCGGCGGGTGGCGACGACCTCGCCGTGATAGAGCACGTCCTCCTCCACCCCGTCGATCGCGCGGCAGGCCAGCTCCTCCTCCGCCTGGGGCAGCGCCTGCACCAGCGCCGCATCCCAGCACCGCCGGAACGCCGCGCAGGCGCGCCGCGCGCGATAGACGGTCTGATGCGAAACCCGCGCCTGCCGCGCCGCGCTGCGCACCGAGCCGACGATGCTGAGCGCCTCGAGAAAGACGAGCCTGACCTCGCGGGTGAATTCGAGCTGCGGCTTGCGGGTGGCGGCGTCGGCGTCTTCGGAGGGAAGAGCTTCGAGGAGCGCGGGGAGATTGGCGGTGGGGGCGGTCATGCTGCGCCTCCCAAGCTGGCGGTTGGCGAAAGCAACCGAGGCGAAGCCGAGGCAAGGCCGACTGGCCGCCCGAGCTTATGCGAGGAAGCCAAGCGACGCGGACGCGTCGCGCCCGGCGTTTGAGGGCGTATACAAAAAGAGGGGGTGGTCATGGTCCGGTTCCTTGGCGGGGAGATGGACCGGGCTATCTATGACATACGGGGGGCTGTAGGAAAGGTGTTTGGGTGCAGGCCCCGCCGGGTCCGGCGAACCCGCGAAGCTTAGTCTGGTCGAACGAGGCGCAGGACCGGGCAAATCCCGACCAGTGGTTTGACCGGCGCAAGACGCAGATCGGCCTTTGCCTGGCGCATGCAAATGTCGGTTTCAGGCTGCTCGACAACGCGAGCGGTATCTACAGCGGACCCCCGCCGATGCTGGTGCCCCCGATCGCGGGCGCCGCCGCCCTCCCCTTCACCCGCACCCGCAGGCAGAGCGCGGTGGAGTTGGCGCTGCTGGTGATATGTCTAGCATGGGTCGTGGGGTTGAGCACGGTGCGGATGACGGGCTGATAGCCGTGGGTGAGGGGGATGGTGCCGTTGGCGAGGTGACAGACGCTTCTGACCTCATCTAAGCTGCACCAGAACTCAGGCAAACGACACAACAGCCGGTCGAGGCACTACTCAGGTTCGAAGGACGAATATCCCGACGGCGTTGACAACGCTGATTTCATCTTCCGCCTGCGTTGCGGCGAAAGAAAAATCAGCGATGTATCAGCTGCAACTCCTCCCAAATTCTGCAGAAATATCATTTGATCATTACTATCAGAGGGAAAGTTCTGGTGAACATAGTCATCCCCCAAAAAATCCGCTGCGCGCTCCGCACATTCGACAATCGACTTAGGTTCAATTCGGTATCTCGTGTCGATGCAATTCTTCAGGCCGCTAATACCCGAAAAATCCTCGAGCTCCCTCGACGCAAATCCTCCTTATTATAGCTAGAAAACCCAGCTAATATGCTGATGTCGAAGGATTTTTGCATTGGACTCGCTGAAATACTCGATGCTGCCCACAGGTTATAAATTAAAGCAAAGACTAGATAAGAAACTATCATGCAACCAATAGGCCGGGTAACACTCGCGCCCCACCTATTAATTGCGCCAAAAATCCTGACAACTTCTCTCTCCAACAACCAAGCAAACCATTGGCCAGTAAGCAAAATCTTCTCAAGCTTTCCTGCGGCGGTGAGCCTTCTTAACAGCCGCGTGGCCATTTCCGATGTCGCATTCTGAAGCAAGAATGTCGTGACCGAATCGTAGAAGGCATCTTCCTCTCCTTCTTCTTGGAGCATCTTCAGAATTCTGCGAGCGACAGTCCCTTTGGTATTCTCCAAGCGCAGGCGCTGCACGTTGGGATCAACGCCCTGCCTCTCAAGAACTTCCAAATCGAGGTTCGTGGAGGCCGCACCTATAAATTCTGAAGGGTTGGAGAAGTAGGTGCTAAACAACTTCCTACCATTGGGTGAAATCGAAATCTTCTTCCATTCACACGAGCGGAACTCGCAATCTTTAACAATGGCCTGGCCAAACGACACGATTTCGAATTTGCAGGAAGAAAATTTTACATTTTCCCATGTTGATAGGCTCAAGTCGCAATTTCTAAACTTACAATTGTCGAAAACAATTCGATATTCGCGATCAAAATGTCCTTGAAAATCGCAATCTGTGAAAATTAAGTGCTTGAATACACGCGAACCACCGCCATCCAAATAGGTTTTCAGCGCTTCTCCAGTAAAAAAACGCTTGGTCGGGCCTATGTCAAATTCAAAATTCCAATTGCCGTCAGTTAGTGCCCCGACAAGAGAAGGATCATAAGTTTCCTCCCAAAAGCATTTTCTGCGCCTGCTCCGAACCTCGCTGTTAACCACCCAAACCCCCATTCTTCGAATGTCATTGGTGAACGGAAACGTGCGTAACTGCAAGGAGCAACGATAACTTCAATAGCTTCAAGCCGCCGCCTCGCTCACTCGCTCCAGAATTGGCTTGAGATACCGCCCCGCATAGCTCCCCTCCACTCTGGCAACATCCTCTTGCCCCGGCCTACACCGGGGTAGGCTCAGTCCGAGTCACGCGTTTCAGTAGCGGTTTGCGATACTCGCCGGTGTAGCTTCTCTCATTGCGAGCTGCCATTTCGGGAACGCCCTCCGCGACCACCCCACACGGCCCGGCCCCAGGTCGAGCAACCAGTCAGCGGGTTCCGGGAAGTCCCTCCACCACCTCCTCCGGCGTCCCCTCCCCTTTACGGGAGGATCTATTCCGCCGGCTCCTTCGCCTTCCTGCCTGAGGCCGCCGCCTGCGCGGGGGCTCGGGTGAGCATCGGCGCGAGATACCGCCCCGTATAGCTCCCCGGCACCGCGGCGACCTCCTCAAGCGTGCCCTCGGCAACGACCTCACCGCCCCGCACACCGCCGTAGGGACCGAGGTCGAGGGTGTGGTCGGCGGTCTTGCTAGTCCCCGCCCGGAGGGCGACAGGCACGAATGGTCAGCGTCTGATCGGGACCGCAACCCCAGCCACCTCGCCGTTCAGGAGGTTACGGCAGGCTTGGGCGAGCCGCACGGCGGCGTTGCGGTCCTCATGGTATATTTCGATCCGGGGGAACCCGGTCTCCGAACCGGCGATGGTTACTCTCCAGCCTGTGCTTTGGCGATCGAGGATCATGGCTGCTTTTTCCCTTGCCGACGCCTCCTTGACGGTCAGCCGCCCGCACACGGCCTTGGTGACCGAGGGTAGAGGCGAGCGCCAAGGCAATCTGTCAGGCCGTGCGGCCCCGCCGCGCCTCTCTTTCCTCTGCGGTCTCTGCGTGAAACCAAAGTGGCGGAGCTATCGGAAGGCGTCCCTCCACCAGCTTCGGTGGGCCCCTCCCGTTCGGGGAGGATCTATTCCGCAGGCTCCTTCGCCTTCCTGCCTGAGGCCCCCGCCTGCGCGGGGGCTCGGGTGAGCATCGGCGCGAGATACCGCCCCGTATAGCTCCCCGGCACCGCGGCGACCTCCTCGGGCGTCCCCTCGGCGACCACCTCGCCGCCGCGGACGCCGCCGTCGGGGCCGAGGTCGAGGATGTGGTCGGCGGTCTTGATGACGTCGAGATTGTGCTCGATCACCACCACGCTATTGCCCTGGTCGACCAGCCGGTGGAGCACTTCGAGGAGCTTGCGGACATCCTCGAAATGGAGGCCGGTGGTGGGTTCGTCGAGGATGTAGAGCGTCTGGCCGGTGCTGCGCTTGCTCAGCTCCTTGGCGAGCTTGACGCGCTGCGCCTCGCCGCCGCTGAGCGTGGTCGCCTGCTGGCCGACCTTGACGTAGCCCAGCCCGACCTCGTTGAGCATGTGCATCTTGTCGCGGATCGGCGGGACCGCCTTGAAGAAGGTCTCCGCATCCTCGACCGTCATGTCGAGCACGTCGGCGATGCTGAGGCCCTTGAACTTCACCTCGAGCGTCTCGCGGTTGTAGCGGCGGCCGTGGCATTCCTCGCAGGTGACGTAGACGTCGGGGAGGAAGTGCATCTCGATCTTGATCAGCCCGTCGCCGTGGCACGCCTCGCAGCGGCCGCCCTTGACGTTGAAGCTGAAGCGGCCCGGCTTGTAGCCGCGCGCCTGGCTCTCGGGCAGGCCGGCGAACCAGTCGCGGATCTGGGTGAAGGCGCCGGTGTAGGTCGCCGGGTTGGAGCGCGGGGTGCGGCCGATCGGCGACTGGTCGATCTCGATCACCTTGTCGCAATAGTCGAGGCCGGTGATCCTGTCGTGCGCGCCCGCGATCACGCGCGCGCCATTGAGATGGCGCGCGGCGGAGGCGTAGAGCGTGTCGATGGTGAAGCTGGACTTGCCGCTGCCCGAGACGCCGGTGACGCAGGTGAAGGTGCCGAGCGGGATGCTGGCGGTGACGTCGCGCAGATTGTTGGCGCGCGCGCCATGGACGGTGAGCTTGTGGCCATTGCCCTTGCGGCGGGTGGCGGGCACGGCGATCGCGCGGCGGCCGGTGAGATAGGCGGCGGTGAGCGAGGTCTTCGACTTGAGGACCTGCTTCAGCGTGCCCTCGGCGACCACTTCGCCGCCATGGACGCCGGCGCCGGGGCCGAGGTCGACGACATGGTCGGCGGCGCGGATGGCATCCTCGTCATGCTCGACCACGATCACCGTATTGCCGAGGTCGCGCAGCCGCTTGAGCGTTTCGAGCAGGCGGTCGTTGTCGCGCTGGTGGAGGCCGATGCTCGGCTCGTCGAGGACGTAGAGCACGCCCGAGAGCCCGCTGCCGATCTGGCTGGCGAGACGGATGCGCTGGCTCTCGCCGCCCGACAGCGTCCCCGAGGTCCGGTCGAGGTTGAGGTAGTCGAGGCCGACATTGTCGAGGAAGCCCAGCCGCTCGTTGATTTCCTTGAGGATGGCGCGGGCGATCTGCTGCTGCGTCTCGCCCAGATGGTCGGGCAAAGCGAGGAACCAGCGGCGGGCATCGGCGACGCTCATCTTCGTCGGCGTGGCGATGTCGGTGGGGCCGTCGGGACCCGGGACCTTGACCGCCAGCGCCTTGTCGTTGAGCCGCTTGCCGCCGCAGGTCTCGCATGGCTGCGCGGTCTGGAACTTGGCCAGCTCCTCGCGCATCCAGGCGCTCTCGGTCTGGAGCATGCGGCGGTTGAGATTGCCGATCACCCCCTCGAAGGCCTTGCGGACGGTGTATTCCTTGCGCCCGTCCTTGAAGGTCAGCGGGATCGCGCGGCCCCTGGTGCCGTGGAGGATGGCGTCGCGGTGGTCGGGGTCGAGCTCCTCCCACGGGGTGGTCAGCTCGAAGCCATATTCCTTCGCGAGGCTGGCGAGGACCTGCATGTAATAGGGGCTCGGCGGGTTCGACCGCGCCCAGGGCACCACCGCGCCCTTCCTGAGGCTGAGCGCTTCGTTGGGGACGACCAGCTGCGGGTCGAACAATTGCTTCTCGCCGATTCCGTCGCAGGTCGGGCAGGCGCCCTGCGGGGCGTTGAAGGAGAACAGCCGCGGCTCGATCTCCTCGATGGTGAAGCCGCTGACCGGGCAGGCGAATTTCTCGGAGAAGACGATGCGGTTGTCGGGCACGCCGGCGCCCTTGAGCTTGCCGCCGCCGGTCGCCTCGTCGGACACGGCGGCATCCGCCAGATCGACATAGGCGAGCCCCTCGGCCAGCCGCAGCGCCTGTTCGAAGCTGTCGGCGAGGCGGGTTTCGATCCCCTCCTTCACCGCCAGCCGGTCGACCACCACCTCGACGTCGTGCTTGAACTTCTTGTCGAGCGCGGGGGCTTCCTCGATCGGATACATCTCGCCGTCGATCCGCACGCGGGTGAAGCCGGCCTTCTGCCATTCGGCGAGCTCCTTGCGGTATTCGCCCTTGCGTCCGCGCACCACCGGCGCGAGCAGATAGAGCCGCGTGCCCTCGGGCAGGGTCATCACCCGGTCGACCATGTTGGAGACGGTCTGCGCCTCGATCGGCAGGCCGGTGGCGGGGCTGTAGGGCACCCCCACCCGCGCCCACAGCAGGCGCATGTAATCGTAGATCTCGGTCACGGTGGCGACGGTCGAGCGGGGGTTGCGGCTGGTGGTCTTCTGCTCGATCGAGATCGCCGGGCTGAGGCCGTCGATATGCTCGACATCGGGCTTCTGCATCATCTCGAGGAACTGCCGCGCATAGGCGCTCAGGCTCTCGACATAGCGGCGCTGCCCCTCGGCATAGATGGTGTCGAAGGCGAGGCTCGACTTGCCCGAGCCCGAGAGCCCGGTGATCACGATCAGCGCATCGCGCGGCAGATCGATGTCGACGCCCTTGAGGTTGTGCTCGCGCGCGCCGCGGACCGAAATTTTCGTAAGAGCCATGAGGGGATCGTGTTCCCGAATTGTTCGCTTGGGTCAAGGGGCGGCGGAGCCGCGCCCGAAAGGGTGCCCGCCATGTGGGTAGTGCGGATCATATTGCAACGTGCCGAACCCTCTGCGGCCCTGCGCAACCAGGCTGCCGCCCCGCCCCGCTCGGCCCGTCCCATCTGAGCCGCAACTCGCCGATTGCGGCCCGATGAACGGAACTTATCGCCGCCCCTCCGTTGGTTAAGTGATTGCAACTAAACAGGAGATGACCATGACTACAGCCGAAACACTCCGTTCCGGCCAGCCGTCCTCGGGCGCCTCCGGCTCATCCGCCAAGGACGAATTGAAGGGTGATGCCGACCGTTTGAAGGACACCGCCAAGCACCGTGCGAGCGACGAGGCCGAAAAGCGCAAGTCGCAGGCCACCAAGGCCGCCCGCTCGGCTTCGGACGCGCTCGAGAAGGCCGCAGGCGAACTCGATCGGGACGACCAGGCCCCGGGCTGGCTGAGCTCCGCCTTCCGCGAGACCGCCAAGGGCGTCGATCGCTTCGCCGGCACGGTGGAGGACCGCAGCCCCGAGCAGATGGGCAGAGACGTGTCGCGTTTCGCCCGCGAACATCCGGGCAGCTTCCTTGCCGCATCCGCGGCAGCCGGCTTCGCCGCCGCACGTTTCCTTCGTGCCGGGGCGGATTACCGCGAACACCATCATGAGGGCAGCCGGAGCTTCGACAGCAGCGGAGCCGGGCTCGACAGCGCCGGTACCGGCAGTCTCGCCGGGCGCACCGGCCAGGGCCGCTTCGCCAGCGAGACGCATGCTGCCCAGCAACGCTACGGCGAGAGCCGCGGAGGTATGACCCAATGAACGAACAGAGCAAGATAACCGACCCGCCCGGAACGCGACTCCGCGATCCCCAGATGCAGCCGCATGACGCCAATCTCGTCGACCTGATCGGCAAGCTCACCCGCCAGGGTGCGCATCTCGCCGAAGAGCAGGTCAGCCTGATGCAGGCCGAAGTGCGCGAAGCCGCCAACGACACCAAGCAGGCCGTCGGCGCCTATGCCGGGGCCGCAGTGGTCGGCATCGCCGGCCTCGGCGTGACCCTTATGGGCCTGGCCTATCTCGTCAGCGAGTGGGTCGAGAGCCTGTGGGGCGGCACGCTGATCGTCGGCGTCGCAACGCTGATCCTTGCCGCGATTCTCTATTCGAGCGGCAAGTCGAAGATGCAGGCCACCAATCTCAAGCCCGAACGCTCGATCCGCACGGCCGAGGACACGCCCGATGCGGTGACCGGAAACATGTCCACCCAGCGGAGGACCGCATGACACATCATGACACAGCACATCACGACACCCGAAATCCCGACGAGATCGAAAGCGAGATCCGCCGTACCCAGCGCGACATGAGCCGGACGGCCGATCGCATCGGCGACCAGTTGAACCCGCGCAGCCTGCTCGATGCAGCCTTCGCCAAGGCCGACGAGAACGGCGTCGATGCGCGCTACATGCTCGATGCGGCCCGGCGCAACCCGCTGGCGCTCGGCATGATCGCGGTCGGAGGCCTGTGGCTCGTCAGCGACAGCGATGCGCGCGCCAAGACGCTGACCGACAAGTTCGGCGGCGGCGAACCCGCGCCCGGCGACGAATGGGACCATTCGCACCACCAGGGCTATGTCTCGCACATGGCGAAGATCGAGCCACGAGCCGACGAGGATCACGAGACCTATCGCCGGAGGCGCGATTGCGCCCGCGCCAGCTATCTGATGATCGAGCAGCGGCACGACGAGGACGAGAGCAGCTTCCGCAAGCGCCTCGACGAGGCAACCGACGGATTGCGCGAGCAGCGCGACCGCGTGGCCCAGAAGGCGCGCGACCTCGGCAGCCGCACGCGCCGCGGGGCCAAGGGCTTCGCCGGCAAGGCCGAGCGGGCCTATGAGGAAAATCCGCTGATCGGCGGTCTGGCAGCAGCCATGGCGGGCGCCATGGCGGGTGCCGCCTTCCCGGCCACACGGACGGAAGAGGAACAGCTCGGCGAATATGGCAGCGAAGCCATCGGCGCCGCGCGCGACAAGGCCCGCGAGGCGGGCGAGAAGGCGCGCGACAAGAAGGACGAGCTGGTCGACGAGGCCGAGGACAAGATGGAGCAGTCGGGCCGTCCCAACGGCTCCGGCGCCAGCCGGACCACCCGGACGCAGACCTACGAGACCGTCTGACCCCGGACAATTTCGAACGCGGGCGGCCGCGGCGGACAGTCCGCCGCGGCCGCTTCGCTATGGACGCACACCGCGTGCTGCGGCTCTTCGAACGATGATGGTGGGGGCGGAGCGTTCCCCTCACCCCCGTCCGCACTGCCGCAGCCCTCTCTCCCCTCGCTCGCACCGCTCCCTCCCGACCCTCACCCCGTCATTGCGAGCGCAGCGAGGCAATCCATGGCGCCCGCGCCTGTTGCGAGTCCCGTTTCCATGGATTGCCGCGTCGCCTGCGGCTCCTGGCAATGACTGTTGCGGGGGGCCGAGCGTTTCCCTCACACCCCTCCGCACTGCCGCAGCCCACACTCCCCTCGCTCGCACCGCTCCCTCCCGCCCCTCCTTCCCGTCATTGCGAGCGGAGCGAAGCAATCCACCGCGCCCACGCCTGTCTCCGAACCCGCACCCTGGATTGCCGCGTCGCCTGCGGCTTCTCGCAATGACTGTTGCGGGGGGCGGAGCGTTTCCCTCACACCCCTCCGCACTGCCGCAGCCCTCACTCCCCTCGCTCGCACCGCTCCCTCCCGCCCCTCCTCCCGGTCATTGCGAGCGGAGCGAAGCAATCCACCGCTTTTCGTCGGAAACAGGCCGATCGCGCCACCCGCCGCATGGCCTACGCCGATTGCCATGCGCCGTTCGCCGATTGTGCTCCCCTGTCGCGCGGGGACTGTGTAAGCCGCAAGTCACTGACTTCAGGGGACACACCACATGCAATCCTATCGCACCTTCCTTCGTGCCGGCTCGGCGTCCGTGCTGGCGCTCGGGCTGGTTCTCGCTGCGCCCGCTTCGGCGCAGGACGAAGCCGCCGAGAGCGGGAACACCATCATCGTCACCGGCCAGGCCAAGATCGGCGATTACGGGCTCGATCTCACGACGCGCGATCTCGCCACCGCTCCGGGCGACGACTTCGAGCGCTATGCCAGCGGCGCCTGGATCGACCGGACCGAAATTCCCGGCGACCGTCCCTCCGTCGGCTCGTTCTACAATCTGCGCGAGGCGGTGACCGAACAGGTCAATGGTCTCATCACCGAAGCCCCGGCGGGAACGCAATATGGCGCGCTCTACAGCTCGTTCATGGATGAAAAGGCGATCGAGAAGGCCGGGATAGCCCCGCTCAAGCGCGATCTCGCGCAAGTCGATGCGATTTCGGACAAGGTGGAATTCGCGCGCTTCATGGGCTCGACATACGACAGCTTCGGCGGCTCGCTGTTCGGCAGCGGCCCCTATGCCGATCCCGACGATCCCACGATGAATTCGCTGTGGCTGTTCTCGGGCGGTTTGGGTCTTCCCGAAAAGGATTACTACTTCGGCGACCAGTTCGCCGCGCAACGCGGCGCCTATCTCGACTATCTCGAGCGCACCTTCCGCAATATCGGGGTGGCCGACCCGCGATCTGCCGCCAGCCGGGTGATGACCTTCGAGACCTATGTCGCCGAGCTCAACTGGGATGCCGAGCTGAAGCGCGACATCGGCAAGATCAACAATCCGATGACCAGCCAGGAACTGGCGGCCTATGCCCCGGGAGTCGACTGGAGCGCCTTCTTCGACGGGCACAACGTCCCCCCGCAGGACCGCATCATCGTAACCGACAACACGGCCGTGAAGGCGATCGCGGAGCTCTTCGCGACCACCGATCTCGAAACGCTGAAGCTCTGGGAAAAGGCGCAGATGGCGCATCAGGCATCGCCCTATCTCAACAAGAAGATGGTCGACAGCCGCTTCGAATTCACCAGCAAGCTTTCGGGTGTCAGCGAACAGCGCGCGCGCTGGAAGCGGGCGGTGGACATGGTCGACGGGTCGCTGGGCGAGCTGATCGGCGAGGCCTATGTCGGCGAATATTTCCCCAAGGTCGCCAAGACCCGGATGGACGAACTGGTCAAGAACCTGAAGCTCGCCATGGCCGACCGGATCCGCGGGAACGACTGGATGGCCGAAGAGACGAAGCAGGCCGCGCTCGAGAAGCTCGAGCGGATGGATGTGATGGTCGGCTATCCGGAGACCTTCCGCGACTATTCGGACCTCTCGATCACGCCCGCGAACCTGTATGAGAATGCGGTCAAGGCGACCAAGTTCAACGCCGATTATGCCATGAGCGACCTCGGCGAGCCGGTCGATCGCAAGAAATGGGGCATGAACCCGCAGACGGTGAACGCCTATAATGGCGGGCTCGAGAACAAGATGGTGTTTCCGGCGGGCATTCTCCAGCCGCCGTTCTTCGATGCCTATGCCGATCCGGCGGTGAATTACGGCGCGATCGGCGTCGTCATCGGGCATGAGATCAGCCACGGATTCGACGATCAGGGGCGCAAGATCGATGCCGAGGGCGCAATCCGCGACTGGTGGACCGCGGGCGATGCGAAGCGGTTCGAAGCCGAAGCGAAGAAGTTCGGCGAACAATATGGCGCCTTCGAGGTGGTTCCGGGCAGCTTCATCAATCCCGAGCTCACCATGGGCGAGAACATCGCCGATCTCGCCGGCGTGCTGGTTGCCTACGATGCCTACAAGAAATCGCTGAACGGCCAGGAAGCGCCGGTGATCGATGGCTTGACGGGCGATCAGCGGTTCTTCCTCGCCTATGCCCAGGTGTGGCGGAGCAAGGCGCGCGAGGATGCGCTGCGCAATCAGGTCACCACCGATCCGCACAGCCCCGGGCGCTATCGCACGATCGCCCCGCTGCGCAATGTCGATGCCTGGTACGAGGCCTTCGGCGTGTCGCCCGAGGACGAGATGTACATCGCTCCCGAAGACCGGGCACGCATCTGGTAAGCCGGACGCCGGTGGCGCCTGCGGGCGTCACCGGCGGACCGCGAGCAGGGCCGGAAAAACGCTTCACCGCATCTCCTGCCCGGCGCGCCGCTGCCCCGGCGCGCTTCACCCCCGGAACGTGGCCCGCGGGCGACGAAACGGGGACCGATTACCCCGAGGCAACCGTTCAATAGACAAGACCGACACGGTCCCGCGCAGGATTTCGACCTGCGGCAAGGGCTAAGGAAACCTGTCGAACACTCTGATTTATTGAACGAAAGCTGCCTACACCCATGAATAAGGACATCGAAAGGAGAGCGCGCGGGACCGACCCGCAGACGCCTCCACCCCAAAACGACAATGCCACTCACGCAGCGAGCAAGAGCGCGCGGCTGAAGGCCCTGCTCGAGGATCTCAACCGTCCGCTCGAGGAAGTCGACTGGTCGCATACCTCGGTTCGCGGGGAGAAGGGCGACAAGCCCGAAAGCTTCCTCAAACGGCTGCGCCGCGAGCGCGACCACCGCCGCGAGCTGCGCCGCGCACGCGAGGCGGCGACCAAGGCATTCCACGTCAAGCCCCGCCTCTCGACGCGCAAGCGCGCCACCGTGATGCTGAGCGCCGGCGCCGTCGGCCTCGCCGCCTTCACCGGCCCGCCGGCCGCGCGCAAGGCCCCCTCTTCGCTTGCAGGAACCCATCTGGTGCTCGACGGGGTCGAAGGGGTCCGCAAACCCGCCGCGCTGCTCAAGGCGAGCGACGATTTCAAGCAGGCGCTGATCGAGGAAGAAGGCGTCCGCTACACCGTCTACCGGGATGTCGCCGGCTATCCGACCGTCGGCGTCGGCCATCTGATCGAAGACCGCGACGGGCTTCGCGTGGGCGACCGCGTGAGCGCCGAACAGGTCATGGCGTTTCTCGAAGGCGATCTGGTCGAGGCGGAACAGGGCGTGCGCGAACTGGCGCGCGATCTGCCGTTGCACCAGCATGAATTCGATGCCCTCCTCGACCTGGTCTACAATGTCGGGATCGGCAATGTGTCGCCCGAGGAGAGCCCGCGGCTGAATGCTGCAATCGACCGTGGCGATTACGAGGGCATTGCGAGCGAACTCGACTATACCCAGGCCGGCGGGCGGGTCGCGCGGGGTCTGGAATACCGCAGCGACAGGCGCGCGAAAATCTTCATGAATGCCGCCTACGACAATCCCCGCGATTCGGGTTCGACCACCTCGGCCTGATCGCGGCTCGAACGGCCGCTTCGGGTCGTCCCTCCTTGCAAAGCTCTCGTCATGCGCCATCGCCTCTTCATCGGTCTCCGCCCTCCGTCGGAGTTGCGCGATGCGCTTCTCGATCTGATGGAGGGCATCGACGGAGCGAACTGGCAGGACGACGACCAGCTCCACCTCACCCTGCGCTATCTCGGAGAGACCGAGCCGCATCGGGCGGACGACCTCGCCGAGGCGCTCGACGAAGTGGAGTGCGAGGCGTTCGATCTCGCGCTCTCGGGGACGGGAATTTTCGAGAAGAAGGGCGTCGCGCGTACGCTGTGGGCCGGGGTCGAGCCGAACCCCTCGCTGCTGCGCCTCCAGCGCCGGGTGGAGCGGATATGCGTCCGCACGGGCTTCGAGCCCGAGCACCGCAAGTTCCATCCGCATCTGACGCTGGCGCGGCTCAATCGCGCCAGCGCGCCGACCGCGGATTTCCTCGCCGGCACGACCGCGCTGCGCCTTGGCCCGTGGCCGGTCGATTCCTATATCCTCTTTGAAAGCCATTTGCGGCCCGAGGGGTCGGTCTACGATCCGATCGTCCGCTATCCGCTAGAACCGAGATCATGACCAAGCCCGTTCCGCCCCTTGTCGCCCTGCCGCTGCTGCTGCTCGCCTGCGCGCCCGAGACCGACGGCGCATCGGCGGGCACCGGCGCCCCTGCCGATGCCGAACTGCTGCTCGCCCGTCAGACCGTGGAACAGGAAGGGCCGGAGGACTGCCTGTTGATGGTGTGGTCGAACCAGGAGGAGCGCCGGACCGATTTCGATCGCGCCCACGATTTCGTCGATGGCGGTGCGATCTCCTGCGCGACCGGCACCAGCGCCAGCCAGTTCGAGGCGGCCATCGTCGCGCTGCGCGATGCCGCGAAGAGCGGCAACAAGGCACGGCTTCTCGCCGAGGTGGGCCTGCCGCTGCTCTACATCGATTCCGCGGGCGAACGGCGCGAGATCGAGGACAGAGACGAGGTCGAGGCGGTGTTCGACGAGGTCTTCGATCCCGCCATGCTCGATCTGCTCGAGCGGCTCGACCTTGCTCAGATGACCGTCTCGAAGGACCACGGGGGCTATTTCGGGCTGGGCGCGGTGTGGCTGGTCGTCGATCGCGACGGCGGGCGCCCGCGCCTCGTCACGGTCAACCGGCAGGCCCTCGACGAGGCCGCCGAAGCTGCGCGGCGAGAGGCCGAGCGCCGGCAGGGCGAGGTCGTCCCGCTCGCCGACTGACCCGGAAGGGCGGAACAACCGCCGGGCTTTCCCGTTCGATGAACGTCCAAGCTGCGCCGACCGGCGACATGGCCGCGCTTGCACGCGCCGCCCCTGCGGTCCAAGCGCCCACCATTGTTCACTTGCGCCGGGAGCGACCCGCCGCAGCACATTCGAGGGAGAGACCATGAAGGCCCAAATTCTGGCCACCGTCGCAGGCGCCGCATTGCTTGCCGGCTGCACCACCACCCCCGGGGGAGAGATCGAGACCATGGCGCAAGCCACCGATACGCGCGTCGCCATTCCGGAAGGGACCGGCTATTTCGCGAGCGAAAGCACCCTCCCCTTCCACGCGCCCGACTTTACCAAGATCTCGGAAGACGATTATCTCCCCGCCTTCGAGCAGGGCATGGCCATCCAGAAGGCCGAGATCGAGGCGATCAAGACCAATCCCGCCGCGCCGACCTTCGACAACACCATCGTCGCGCTCGAGAAGTCCGGCCGGATGCTCGGCCGCGTCTCGACCGTCTTCTTCGCGCTGACCGGAACCAACACGACCGATCGGCTCGACGAGATCAACACCGAGATCAGCCCGCGACTGACCGCGCATTACGATTCGATCTCGCTCGATCCGGCGCTCTTCGCCCGGGTGAAGGCGGTTTACGACAATCGCGCCGCGATGAGCATGACCCCCGAGGATGCCGCGCTGCTCGAGGACACCTACGAGGGCATGGTCCATGCCGGTGCGATGCTGACCGATGCGCAGCGCGAGCGGGTCAAGGCGATCAACACCGAGCTGTCGCAGGTCACCACCGAATTCGGCCAGGCCGCCCGCGCCGCCATGGCCGACCAGCCGGTGATCTTCGACAGTCGCGAAGACCTGGCCGGCCTGTCCGAAGCCGACCTCAAGGCCGCTGCCGATCTGGCGACCGAGAAGGGCTTCCCGGGCAAATATGCGGTTGCGCTGCAGAACACGACGCAGCAGCCGCTGTTGCCGAGCATGACCAATCGCGCCGCGCGCGAGAAGCTGTTCCAGGCGAGCTATCACCGCGCCGACGGCACCACCGCCATCGACACCCGCCCGCTGGTCGCGAAGACCGCCGCGCTGCGCGCCGAGAAGGCAGCGCTGTTCGGCCAACCCGACTGGGCGACCTATGCGATGTGGGACCGCATGGCCGAAAAACCGGCCACTGCGCTCGGCTTCATGGAGCGGATGGTCCCCGCGCTCGCGGCGACCCAGCGGCGCGAGGCGCAAATGCTCGATGCGGCGATCCGCGCGGATGGCGGCAATTACTCGGTCGAGCCGTGGGACTGGTACCGCTATGCCAACAAGGTCAAGGCCGAGCGCTTCGACCTCGATGAAGATGCCGTGATGGAGTATTTCCAGCTCGACAAGGTGCTCGAGGACGGCGTGTTCTACGCCGCCAACAAGCTCTACGGGCTGAATTTCAAGCGCCGCACCGACCTGCCCGTCTATCATCCCGACGTCTGGACCTATACGGTCTACGACCGCGACGGTTCGGAACTGGGCATCTTCTATTTCGACCCGTTCCAGCGCCCATCGAAGCGCGGCGGCGCGTGGATGAGCAATTTCGTCGAGCAGAGCGATCTGTGGGGCAACAAGCCGGTCATCTACAACGTGCTCAACATCCCCAAGGCACCCGCCGGCGAAACGCAGCTGGTCAGCTTCGACAACGTCAACACGATGTTCCACGAATTCGGCCACGCGCTGCACGGCTTCTTCGCCGACCAGCGTTACGAAAGCCTCTCGGGCACGGCGGTCGCACGCGATTTCGTCGAATATCCCAGCCAGGTGAACGAATTGTGGGCGACCTATCCCGCAGTGCTGTCGAATTACGCCAGGCACTATGAGACCGGCGAACCGATTCCCGCTGAAGTGATCGCCAGGATCGAGGCCGCGGCCAAGTTCAACCAGGGCTACGATTTCGGCGAAGTCGTCGAAGCGGCGCTGCTCGACATGAAATGGGCGGCGCTGTCGAAGGAAGAGGCGGCCGCGATCGACACGCCCGCGGAAGTGACCGAGTTCGAACGCAGCGCGCTCGAGGATCTCGGCCTCGAGGTGTCACTCGTTCCGCCGCGCTATCGGAGCACCTATTTCAACCACATCTTCAGCGGACCGGCGGGCTATTCGGCGGGCTATTACAGCTATTTGTGGACCGAGATGCTCGACCGCGACAGCCGCAAGTGGTTCCTCGACAATGGCGGGCTGACCCGCGCCAATGGCGATCACTTCCGCAAGACCGTGCTGAGCAAGGGCGGGACGATGGACTATTTCGACATGTTCCGGAACTTCGCCGGGCGCGCGCCCGACGTCACTCCCATGCTTGCGGCACGCGGGCTGATCCCGGGCGACGAGGCAGCCGACAGCGAGGTATCGGACGATGGCCCGGCGCAGGTCGGCGACACGGGCGAAGGCACCGTCGACTGATCACCCACGCCTATCGGCAGAAGGAAAGGCCGGGCCCCGAAGGGTCCGGCCTTTTCGTTCCTAGCGCCCCCGCCAGGCGAGCGAATTGGCGTTCAGATCGGCCAGGTCCTCGGTTCCCGCGATCGCCGCCTCGCCCAATGTGATGGCGTGAGTGAGAACCTCGTCGGGAGCGAAGAGATAGGCGGGCGCGGGTATCTGGTCGACCCAGCGGCCGCCCAGGGCGTTGTCGAGCAGGATGCGCTGGAAACAATGGTCCTCGCGCACCGGCCACGCACAGGCGCGGGCGGCATCGGGCATCCGTTCCCGAGTGAGTGCAAACCACCGATCGACAAGTTCCTGCGATGCCATGAATGCGCAACGTGCGATTGCGAATTTGGTGCCGGTTGACGGCAGCGTGGAGACCGGCCTCCGCGCTGCCGTCGAAAGCGGACAATCGGCGGCCGCTCACATGCGCGCCCTTACTCCCACATAGGCCGAGCGGCCGGGCGAGCCGTAACCGGCGGTGGTCCGATAATCGGCGTCGAAGAGGTTCTCGATCCGGCCGGTCAGCTCGACACCTTCGGAGAGGGGCAGCGCCGCGCGCAGGTCGACGAGCTCGTATCCCTTCAGGGCGACAGACTGCGCCGCATCGTCGAAGCTCGGTCCGACCAGGCGCAGATCGGCCCCCAGAGAAAGACCCGAAGCCGCGTTCCAGTCGGCGAACAGCGTCGCCATGTGATGTGGGCGGCGGGCAAGATCGAAGCCGGTGGTGCGGTCCTCGGCATCGACGAAGGCGTAGACGCCCGACAGGCGCAGGCCGCTGGCGACGTCGAAGCCCCCTTCGATCTCGATCCCGTGCGCCCGGGCCCGTGCGACATTGTCATAGGTCCCGAACGGGCGCCCGTCGCAGACTTCGGCAGTGCTGCCGAAGCAGGACAGAAAGCCGATCAGATCGTCGCTGTCGCGGTTGAAAGCCGTGAGCGCAAAATGCGCGCCTCGCCCGCGCTGTCCCTTTTCGAGCCCGATGTCGAAGCTGGTGCTCTCTTCGGGGACGAGGCGGCGGTTGCCGTAATCCGAGAACAGCTGGAACAGCGTGGGAGCCTTGAACCCCTCGCCGAGGCTGGCCCGCAGCCGCCAGTCTTCGCCGAGGCCGTAGGAGACGTCGGCACCATAGCTGGCATCGCCGCCGAACAGCGAATGGTCGTCCACCCGCGAGCCGATGTGCGCGGCCACCCGCCCCATCACGAAGCCGAGCTGGACATAGGCGCCGAAGATGTCGGCCTGTGCCGCGGGATCGAAGCTCGTCGCATAATCGAGCCATTCCTGGTCTGCGCCGAAAGCCACGGTCACGGGGCCGATCGCGCGGTATTCGCCGCGCAGGCTCAGCCGCTCGGAATGGCCGTCGGAAGCGAAGGTCTCGATGCCGTCGGCGTCGAAGTTGTCGCGTTCGGTATCGGCCAGGCTGTAGGCTGCGCGCAGGGTGAGATCATTGCCGTAGAAGGCCAGGCCCGCATCTCCCCAGGCCCGGCGGGTCCGCTGCGTGTCGAGCGTATCGTCGAACAGGAACGCGGGCGGAGCGTAGCCGTCGAGGTCGAGATCGCCCTCGCTCCAATTGGCATGGGCGAAGGCCTCCAGCCGGTCGGTGAGATCGACGAAGGCCGAGCTGCCCAGCGCGACCTGTTCGAAGCCGTCGGCTTCCGTGCCGCTGGCGGCGGAGGAAATGCCGTCGGTGCGATACCACGACCCCGTCAGGCCCAGAAAATAGCTGTCCTCGGCCAGGCCGCCCGCGGCGCTGGCGTATAGCGTGTCGCGCGACCCGTACTCGACGCTCCCCACGACGCCGCTTTCCCCCCGGGTCGTGATGTCGATCACTCCTCCGATCGCGTCCGAGCCCCAGATCGTGCTGTTGGACCCGCGCAGGATGTCGAGCTTGCCGACGGTGCCGAGCAGGAGATTGCCGAAATCGAATCCGCCTGCCGGAGAAGCCGGATCGGCAACACGGACGCCGTCGACGAGCACCAGCACCTGCTCGGCATTGGCCCCGCGGATACTCACCCCCGTGAAGCTGCCCATGCCGCCGTTGCGACCGATGGAAAGGCCCGGGGTGCGGCGCAGGACCCGGGCCGGGTCGGCCCCCTGAACCGCCTCGATTTCGGCACGATCGATCAGCGTGACCGCCTGACCGGTGTTGCGCAGGTCGGTCCCGAGGCCATTGGCGGTCACGGTGATGCTCGGCGCGGCGGGGCGGTCGGGAACGGCTTCGGCTGCGGGCCGGTCCGCGACGGCGGGTTCGGCGGCTGCATCCTGCGCCGCAATGATTTCCTCGAGCGCACTCTCGGTCGATTGCTGGGCCTGCGCTGCAGCGGGAAGCAGCGCGGCTGCCGTGACGAAATACAGATATCTGGACATCGAACCTCCGATCATGAACGTGATGCCGTCCATGACGGGAGCGGGCAGGATCGCACGCCACCCCGTTTGCCATCGGTACACCCCGCCCGCGGCCGAACGACGGTCTCGGGCAGGTCTCCTGGCTCCCGGATCACCGGCCTCGCCCCGCCTTCCCATCCCGCGGCAGGCGCGGGTCAGTGGCTCGTGGAGCGGACCTCCCCGGTCACAGTTGCGGGGGCAGCGGAGGCATCCGACCCCCTTCCCTCTTCGGGCCTGCGCGAACAGGCCAACCCGTGACACGGCGCGCGCCCTACCCCGCCATACGGCAGCGCACAAGATGCCCTTTCGTTAAGATTTCGGATGTTAACCGCGCAGCCGTCCGTCCCGGGGCGGGAGAGAGCCACGACGCGGGCTGTCGCCGCGCCCCGTGTTGCGCTATGAAAGTTTTTTGCAAGGGACCGAAGGTGGCAGGAGCGAAGGCGCAGGAAAGGCGGGAGGAGGCAGCGCTGGCGACGCCGGCCCGCCCCTATGCACGCCGCCGCGAGGAACGCGGTCGCCGCCGCCGCCAGTCTTTCGGACGGACCGGCCTCCTGCTGGCGGCAGTGGCGCTGCCGACCGTCGCTGCTCAGGGCGAATGGTCGCAACTGGCCTGGACGATCGATGGCGACGAGACCATCGCGCTCGAGCCCATGCCGTTCGAAACCGCGGGTCAGAGTTTCCCCGGCTCGGCCTTCTATTATCTCGAAGACGTTCCGCGCGCGCTGCCCGACCTCGCCGGCCTGCGCAGGAGCGAGGCCGGGGGCGAAACCGTGACCTTCGCCGAAAGCCATGGCGCCGGCGTCGGAGCCGCCGCACAGGCCTTCCGCCAGGCGGGCGATGGGATCGACAAGGCGCGTGCTCTGCAATGCCTGTCGCTGGCGGTCTATTACGAGGCGGCGAGCGAGAGCTATGCGGGCCAGCAGGCGGTCGCGCAGGTGGTTCTCAACCGGGTCGCCCACCCCGCCTATCCCGCGAGCGTCTGCGGAGTCGTGTTCCAGGGATCCGAACGCAGGACCGGTTGCCAGTTCACCTTCACCTGCGACGGCTCGCTGAACCGCAATCCGTCGCGCCGCGGCTGGGCGCTGGCGCAATCGGTGGCACTGGCCGCGCTGGCGGGCGAGGTCTACGAGCCGGTCGGGCTGGCGACGCATTATCACACGAATTACGTCAATCCCTATTGGGCGGCGAGCCTCGATTACATCGGTCCGATCGGAGCGCACCGCTTCTATCGATGGAAGGGACGCGCGGGCAATGCGGATGCATTTACCGATGCCTATAGCGGCGGCGAACCCCTCGCCGCGCCGGCACTCGGCCGCCCCGCCCCGATACCCGGACCGGTCGCTCCCGCACCTCCGCCCAATTCGGCGATCGGGGCGACGCAATTGGCCGATACACAGGTCGGAGCGCCTGCCCCGGCCCCCGGCGGACCTGCCCCGGCGGCGAGTCCGTCCGACAGACTTCCCCGCGCAGGCCGGGTGAAGCAGGAATATGCCAATTCCGGACGGTGGCTCAAGCAACCCGGCGGATAGCGCTTCCCTCGAAACCTTTACTTCTTCAAAACCATGCTGCGGAACGGAAGCTTAGCGCGCGGGGGCCTAGCAGTGGCATTCGTCGCAGACCGCTTCACGAGGATGTCAGGCATGCCGCTCCATTTCGCTGCCGCCCGTTCGACCGCGCATTCGCCGATCGCCCGGGCGCTGGCTCGCAAGGCCCTGTCCCGCGCTGCGAACGACAATGGCGATGCCGCGCAGGCGGAAGCGCGTAGCTCGAGCTTCGATCACATGATGCGGGCCGCGCTCAAGCATTTCGCCGAGCATGGCATGTTTGCTGCGGAAGCCGCCCGGCGCCAGGCGGAACAGGCGCATTTCACCGGCGATCGAGAAGCCTGCGCCTGGTGGCTCGGCGTGTGCCGCACGCTCGACCGTCGCATGGCCGACCGGCTGGCCGCGCAGATCGAACCCTCCCTCGCCTCGGCGCAGTAAAGCCCCGGCTCGCGGCTTCGGACGGGAACCGGAGCGCTTCCCCGGACGTCGATCGGAAGACCCCCGATCCGGACGGATTCCCGCCTAATTGCAACTGCGAACCACTTGCAAAGATAGTTCCGGCACCCGCTCGATTGCCGGTTGCATTCCCCTCCGCCCGAGCCTAGGTCGCACTCGCAATCGACCGGGTGCCGTGCCGCCTTCGCGGGACATATTGGCGCGGCCCGTTTCGGTCTGGGTTTCATGTCTGGTCCCGCGCGGCAGAAAGGACCCTTCCCTCCATGGCCAACAATCCCGGGCGCAAGAAGATCGCGCTGATCGGCGCCGGCATGATCGGCGGCACGCTCGCCCATCTCGCCGCAAAGAAGGAAATGGGCGACATCGTCCTGTTCGACATCGCCGAGGGCATGCCGCAGGGCAAGGCACTCGACCTCAGCCAATGCGGTCCGGTCGAGGGCTTCGACGCGAAGATCACCGGCACCAATGATTACGCCGACATCGCCGGGGCGGATGTGGTGATCGTCACCGCCGGCGTGCCGCGCAAGCCGGGGATGAGCCGCGACGATCTGCTCGGCATCAATCTCAAGGTGATGAAGGCGGTCGGCGAAGGGATCAAGGCCAACGCGCCCGACGCCTTCGTGATCTGCATCACCAACCCGCTCGACGCGATGGTCTGGGCGCTGCGCGAATTCTCCGGCCTGCCGCACAACAAGGTGGTCGGCATGGCCGGCGTGCTCGACAGCGCGCGCTTCGCCACCTTCCTCGCCTGGGAATTCGGGGTCTCGGTCAAGGACGTCAACGCCTTCGTCCTCGGCGGCCACGGCGATACGATGGTCCCCGTGCTCTCCTATTCCACCATCAGCGGCATTCCGGTGGGCGACCTCGCCAAGATCCGGGGCGTTGATGCCGGCCGTCTCGACGAGATCGTCAAGCGCACCCGCGGTGGCGGCGGCGAGATCGTCGGCCTGCTCAAGACCGGCTCGGCCTATTATGCCCCCGCGACCAGCGCCATCGCCATGGCCGAAGCCTATCTCGGCGACCAGAAGCGCATCCTCCCCTGCGCCGCCTATGTCGAGGGCAAATATGGCGTCGACGGCCTCTATGTCGGCGTCCCCGCGGTGATCGGCGCAGACGGCATCGAGGATGTGATCGAGATCGAGCTCAACGACGACGAAAAGGCCAACCTCAAGACCTCGACCGACGCGGTCGAGGAATTGCTGGTGGCGTGCAAGGGCCTCGACGAAAGCCTGAAGTAATCTGTGAGTCCCCGCGAAGGCGGGGACCGCAAGCAATCGGGCACTCGGCGAGTGACCTGAGGTCCCCGCCTTCGCGGGGACTCACGAGAAGGACGAAGAGATGAGCATCCTCGTAAACAAAGACACCAAGGTCATCACCCAGGGCATGACGGGCGAGACCGGCACTTTCCACACGCAGCAGGCGCTCGATTACGGGACGCAGATGGTGGCGGGCGTGACGCCCGGAAAAGGCGGCACCGAGCATATCGGCCTGCCGGTCTACGACACCGTGGCGCAGGCCAAGGCTGCGACCGGCGCGACCGCGAGCTGCATCTATGTCCCGCCGCCTTTCGCCGCGGATTCGATCCTCGAGGCGATCGATGCCGGGATCGAACTGATCGTCACGATCACCGAAGGCATTCCGGTGCTCGACATGGTGCGCGTCAAGCGGGCGCTGGAAGGGTCGAATTCGCGTCTGATCGGGCCGAATTGCCCCGGCGTACTGACTCCCGGCGAGTGCAAGATCGGCATCATGCCCGGCTCGATCTTCAAGAAGGGCTCGGTCGGCGTGGTCTCGCGTTCGGGCACGCTGACCTATGAGGCGGTGCATCAGACCACCATGGTCGGCCTCGGCCAGACCACCGCGGTCGGCATCGGCGGCGACCCCGTCAATGGCACCAATTTCATCGACGTGCTCGAGCTGTTCCTGAAGGACGATGCCACCAAGTCGATCATCATGATCGGCGAGATCGGCGGCAGCGCCGAGGAAGAGGCGGCGGAATTCATCGCGCATCAGGCGAAGAAGGGCGTGACCAAGCCGATGGTCGGCTTCATCGCCGGCCGCACCGCACCGCCGGGGCGCCGGATGGGCCACGCCGGCGCGATCGTCTCGGGCGGTCAGGGCGGCGCGGAGGACAAGATCGAGGCGATGGAGAAGGCGGGCATCCGCGTGTCGCCGTCGCCCAGCGAACTCGGCACCACGCTCGATGCGATGCTGAAGGAGCTGGCGTGAACGCTATTGGTTTTCCGAGTTCCCGCGAAGGCGGGAATCTCATGCGGCGAGCGCCAACCATGCGGCATGAGATCCCCGCCCGCACCGGGGTTCGGTGAAGGCCGGATATGTCTATATCCTTGCCAGCAAAGCGATGGGCGTCCTTTATATCGGAGTCACCGACGACCTCAAAAAGCGCGTCGAGCAGCATCGCTCCAAAGCGGTCTCCAGCTTCGCGAAGCGGTACAACTGCGACCGCCTCGTCTGGTTCGAGGAATTCGAGAACATTCACGATGCCCGCGCGTTCGAGCGGCAGATGAAGAAATGGAACAGGGCTTGGAAGGTCAACCGGATCGTCGAACGCAATCCGACCTGGCGCGACCTGGCGCTGGACCTCTAGGGCAGTGCACGCCGGCTGAGGCCCCCGCCTGCGCGGGGGCTCAGGGAGAATAGAATGGGTAACGAAAGCCACGATTTCCTTCCCGAGCTGACCGGCCAGGACGGGCCGCAGCCGGGTCCGAGCTGGGGCAATCCGCGCTGGCTGGCGGAAGTGGTCGACAGCGAAGCGGATCTGACCGCCGCGCTCGATCCCACGCAGATGCGCATGGCCGTGGCACAGGCTGCGGCCAAGGCGGGCAAGGCCACCGACCCGAAGGCAGTCGAGCAGGCCGCCGACGATTCGATCCGCGCGATGATGCTGGTGCGTCTGTACCGGGTCCGCGGGCACCTCGCGGCCGATCTCGATCCGCTGGGCCTCTCGCATCGCGATGTGCCCGAGGATCTGACGCTCGAATGGCACGGTTTCTCCGGGCAGGAGAGCAAGGAAGTCTATGTCGGCGGCGTGTTCGGTTTCGAATGGGTCAGCGTCGGTGCACTCTTCGAAGCCTTGCGCGCGACCTATTGCGGGCACGTCGGGCTCGAATACATGCATATCTCGGACACCGAGGAGCGGCGCTTCCTTCAGGACAAGTTCGAGACTCCCGAAGACACGATCCAGTTCACCGAGGAAGGCAAGCGCGCGATCCTCGCCGCCGTCATCCGCGGCGAACAGTATGAGGCGTTCCTCGGAAAGAAATACGTCGGCACCAAGCGCTTCGGCCTCGATGGCGGCGAATCGATGATTCCCGCGCTCGAGGCGGTGATCAAATATGGCGGCCAACTCGGCGTGCGCGAGATCATCTACGGCATGTCGCACCGCGGCCGCCTGAACGTGCTCGCGAACGTCATGGGCAAGCCATACAAGGTGATCTTCCACGAATTCTCGGGCGGCAGCGCCAATCCCGACGACGTCGGCGGCTCGGGCGATGTGAAATACCACCTCGGCACCAGCACCGATCGCGAATTCGACGGGGTCAACGTCCACATGTCGCTGGTGCCCAATCCCAGCCACCTGGAAGCGGTCAATCCGGTGGTGCTGGGCAAGGCCCGGGCGCAGCAGGCGATCCGCGACGATCTCAGGAAGCACGAGCAGGTCCTGCCCGTGCTGCTCCATGGCGATGCGGCCTTCGCCGGCCAGGGCATCGTCTGGGAGTGCCTCGGCTTTTCGGGAGTGCGCGGCTACAACACCGGCGGCTGCCTTCACTTCGTCATCAACAATCAGATCGGCTTCACCACGAGCCCGCAGTTCGGGCGGAGTTCGCCCTATCCTTCCGACGTGGCCAAGGGCGTCCAGGCGCCGATCCTCCACGTCAATGGCGACGATCCCGAAGCAGTGACCTTCGCCTGCAAGCTGGCCGTCGAATACCGCCAGACCTTCGGCCGCGACATCGTGATCGACATGTGGTGCTATCGCCGCTTCGGGCACAATGAGGGCGACGAGCCCAAATTCACCCAGCCGCTGATGTATGACGAGATTCGCAAGCACCCGCGGGTAAGCGCGCTCTATGCTGCGCGGCTGGTCGAGGAAGGCGTGATCGACGAGGCCTATGCCGACGGCCTGTGCGAGGAATTCAACGCCCACCTCGAGGAAGAATTCGCCGGAGCGAAGGACTACAAGCCCGATCAGGCGGACTGGTTCGGGGGACGCTGGTCGGGCATGAACAAGCCCGCCGATCCCGAGAACGCCCGCCGCAACGTCGAGACCGCGATCGAGAAGAAGCTGTTCGACAGCCTCGGCCGGACGCTCACCTCCGTTCCCGGCGATCTGACGATCCACAAGACGCTCGGCCGGGTGCTCAAGGCCAAGGAGGACATGTTCTCGGGCGGAGAGGGGTTCGACTGGGCCACCGCGGAGGCGCTTGCCTTCGGGAGCCTGGTCACCGAAGGCTTCGGAGTCCGCCTGTCGGGACAGGATTCGGGCCGCGGGACCTTCAGCCAGCGGCATGCGGTGTGGATCGACCAGAAGGACGAGCGCAAATACATCCCGCTCTCGACCCTCCCGCACGGCAAGTTCGAGGTCTACGACAGCCCGCTGTCCGAATATGGCGTGCTCGGCTTCGAATACGGCTTTGCCATGGCCGATCCCAAGTCGCTGGTGATGTGGGAGGCGCAGTTCGGCGATTTCGCCAACGGCGCGCAGATCATGATCGACCAGTTCATCGCTGCGGGCGAAGTCAAATGGCTGCGCGCCAACGGCCTCGTCCTGCTGCTGCCGCACGGTTTCGAAGGACAGGGTCCCGAGCACAGTTCGGCACGGCTCGAACGCTTCCTGCAGCTCTGCGCCAACGACAATATGTGCGTGTGCAATATCACCACGCCCGCGAACTACTTTCACGTCCTGCGCCGGCAGATGCTGCGCAGCTTCCGCAAGCCGCTCGTCATCATGACCCCCAAGAGCCTGCTGCGCCATCCGCTCGCCAAGTCGGATGCCGGCGACTTCCTCGGCGAGACGCACTTCATGCGCATCAAGTCGGACATGACCGAGATCGCCGACGAGAAGGTGAAGCGGCTGGTGCTGTGCAGCGGGAAGGTCGCCTACGATCTCATGCAGCGCCGCGACGAGGAGGGGCTGGAAGACGTGTCGATCGTCCGGATCGAGCAGCTCTATCCCTTCCCCGGCGATCCGCTGGCTGTGCGCCTGAAGCGGATGACCAACCTCGAGACGATCGTCTGGTGCCAGGAAGAGCCCAAGAACAATGGCGCCTGGTTCTTCGTCGACCGCCTGATCGAGGAAGCAGCCGGAAACGCAGGGCACAAGGGTATGCGGCCCTGCTACGCCGGCCGCGAAGTGGCCGCATCGCCGGCCACGGGCTATGCCAACCGCCATCAGATCCAGCAGGAAGCCCTGGTCAACATAGCCCTCGGGCTCAACGGTGCCGACGTTCCCAGCGTCCGCAGCGACTGCAAGTAAATCGGGCCGGATAAGGAACAGCAACGCCATGGCCACCGAAGTCAAAGTCCCCACACTGGGTGAATCGGTCACCGAAGCGAGTATCGGCGAACTGCTCAAGCAGGTCGGCGATACGGTGAAGGTCGACGAACCCATCGTCAGCCTGGAGACCGACAAGGTCGCCGTCGAGGCACCCTCCCCCGTCGCCGGCACGATCAAGGAGTTCAGGGTCGCTGTGGGCGACACGGTCGAGGTCGGCGCGGTTCTCGCGGTGATCGAGGAAGGCGCGGCCCCCGCCAAGAGCGAGCCGCAGGGCGGTTCGTCCGAGCCGTCGGTCCCCGAAGCGGGAGTCGAGAAGGCTGCCCCCGCCCAGGCGAAGGCCGCGAGCGGCGGCGATGCCGCCCAGAGCCTGAGCCCGGCAGTCCGCCGCGCGGTGCTCGAATACGGCGTCGACCCCACGACCATCAAGGGCAGCGGCCGGGACGGGCGGCTTACCAAGGAAGACGTCATCGCTGCCGCAGAGGCGAAGAAGACCGGTGGCGGCGAAGGTGCCGCCGAGAGCACGGCCACTCCCGCGCCGGCAGCGGCCGGGGAACGCCGCGAAGAGCGCGTCAAGATGACGCGGATGCGCCAGACCATCGCCAAGCGGCTCAAGGGCGCGCAGGACAATGCCGCGCTGCTCACCACCTTCAACGACTGCGACATGTCGGCGGTGATCGAAGCGCGCAACCGCTACAAGGATCTGTTCGCCAAGAAGCACGACATCCGGCTCGGCTTCATGGGCTTCTTCGCCAAGGCCGCTTGCCTCGCGCTGAGGGACGTGCCGTCGGCCAATGCCTATATCGAGGGCGATGAGATCGTCTATCACGACTTTGTCGACATCTCGGTCGCGGTCAGCGCTCCCAATGGCCTGGTCGTGCCGGTGATCCGCGACGCGCAGGACAAGGGCTTCGCGCGGATCGAGAAGGACATCGCCGATTTCGGCAAGCGCGCCAAGGAAGGCACGCTGACCATGGAAGACATGAAGGGCGGCACCTTCACCATCTCCAATGGCGGGGTCTTCGGCAGCCTGATGTCGACCCCGATCATCAACCCCCCGCAAAGCGCCGTGCTGGGCCTCCACCGGATCGAAGACCGCGCGGTCGTGATCGACGGCGAGATCGTCGTTCGTCCGATGATGTATCTTGCCCTGTCATACGACCACCGCCTGATCGACGGCCGCGAGGCGGTGACCGCGCTCAAGATCATCAAGGAAGCGATCGAGGATCCGACACGGATGCTGATCGATTTGTGATGTGAAACAATGGCCTTCCGTCATTCCCGCGAAGGCGGGAATCCAGCCGCGGAAGGTCGTAACTGGACCCCCGCCTGCGCGGGGATGACGTGAGAAGAAATATGAGCGATTCCTACGACTACGACGTTCTCGTCATCGGCGCCGGTCCCGGCGGCTATGTCGCCGCGATCCGTGCGGCGCAGCTGGGGCTGAAGACCGCCTGTGCCGAGAGCCGCGAGACGTTGGGCGGCACCTGTCTGAATGTCGGTTGCATCCCCTCCAAGGCGATGCTGCACGCTTCGGAATATTTCGACGCCGCCGCCAATGGCACGATGGAGAAGATGGGAGTCGAGGTCAGCCCCAGGCTCAACCTCGAGACCATGCACGACCAGCGGCGCGATGCGGTCAAGCAGCTCACCGGCGGGATCGAATTCCTGTTCAAGAAGAACAAGGTCGACTGGAAGAAGGGTCACGCCACCTTCCAGGACGCGCATACGGTGAAAGTCGGCGACGAAACCGTCACCGCCGCCAATGTGATCATCGCGACCGGTTCGTCGGTCACCCCGCTGCCGGGTGTCGAGGTGGACAACGACAAGCAGGTGGTGGTCGATTCGACCGGCGCTCTGGAACTCGCCAAGGTGCCCAAGAAGATGGTCGTCATCGGCGGCGGTGTGATCGGGCTCGAGCTGGGCTCCGTGTGGCGCCGCCTCGGGGCGGAGGTGATCGTGGTCGAATTCCTCGATCAATTGCTGCCCGGCATGGACGGCGAGATGCGCAAGGAAGCCGCCAAGATCTTCAAGAAGCAGGGCATGGAACTGCGCCTCTCGACCAAGGTCACCGGGTGCACCGTCAAGGGCAAGAAGGCCACGCTGACTCTGGAACCGAGCGCCGGGGGCGAGGAGGAAACGCTCGAGGCCGATTGCGTGCTGGTCTCGATCGGTCGCCGGCCGAACACCGATGGACTGGGGTTGGAGGCGATCGGGCTGGAACCGAACAAGCGGGGCCAGATCGAGATCGACCACGATTTCCGCACCAAGGTCGACGGCGTCTGGGCGATCGGCGATGTGGTACCCGGGCCGATGCTGGCGCATAAGGCCGAGGACGAGGGCATCGCCTGCGCCGAAAACATCGCGGGCCAGACCGGCATCGTGAATCATGCGATCATCCCGGGCGTGGTCTACACCTGGCCCGAATTCGCCGGGGTCGGCCTCACCACCGAGGAAGCGATCGAGCAGGCCGGAGGCGACAAGGCCAAGGTAAAGGTCGGCAAGTTCCCGATGATGGCCAACAGCCGCGCCAAGACCAATCACGAGCCCGAGGGCTTCGTCAAGGTGATCGCCGATGCCGAAACCGATCGCGTGCTCGGCGTCTGGTGCATCGCCAGCGTCGCCGGAACGATGATCGCCCAGGCTGCGCAGGCGATGGAATTCGGCGCCACGAGCGAGGACATCGCCTACACCTGTCACGCCCACCCGACGCATTCCGAAGCGATCAAGGAAGCGGCGATGGCGGTGCAGGGCAAGCCGATCCATATCTGATCGGACCGTGCGGGCCTACGCTCCCGACGATTGCGGATCCTGCTGAATGCAAGGGCGCGGGGTGGCCATCCTCGCGCTCGCGATTCCCGTGCTTGCGGGGATCGTCTGTCTCGCGGCGCTCGGCGCTCCGCGGGCCTATGTGGCCAGCAATGCCATAGCGCTCGGCCTCGCCGTCCTCGCGATCCTCACCTGTCCCGCCATCGGCGACCCCCGCATGCGCCGCGTGCTGACGGCCGCACTGATCGCGCTCCTGTTCGTTCCCTTGGCGACAGGACCCACGCTGAATGGCATCGCCCGCTGGCTGCCGCTCGGGCCGGTCAGCCTGCATGCGGGCGCGCTCGCCCTGCCCGCGCTCGTCGTGCTGGCGGCGCGCGACGAGGATCACGCGCCGCCGATCCTGCTCGCCGCGCTGCTGGCGGGCACGCTTCAGCCCGACGCGGCGACCTGCCTCGCGGTCATGCTGGCTGCAACCGGCCTCTATCAGGCAGGCGACGACTGGCGGCTGGTGCCGGTGATAGGCATCGCCTTCTTCGCCAGCCTCGTCGCCGGATTGCGCGGCGAATTGCCCGCCCAGCCTTTCGTCGAACGCATTCTGGTCGATTTCGCCCTCACGCGCCCCATGGCGGCGATCGGACTGGCGCTGGCGCTGCTGGCGAGCTTCCTCCTTCTCGCCCATGCTCTGGCTGCCGATAAGCCGGTCCGCTACGCGCTTGCGGGCGGCTTGTTCGGCTTCTCGCTCGCGGCCGTCGTCTCGAACTATCCGAGCGTGCTCATCGGCTATGGCGCCGCGCCCATTCTCGGCTTCGGGCTGGCGCTGGCACTCTCCGGCGTCACACCTCGTCCGGATAGATAGGCTGGATGTCGACCGGGATGCCTTCCATCGCGGCGAAACGGCCTCGCGCCCAAGGGTCCAGCCGGGCGTAGCGCGCGAAAAAGGCCTTCGTGCCGGCATAGTCGCCATGGGCCTGCAGCATGAGCTGGTCGTGCAGAAGGTCGCGGATGCCCGCCTCCATCTTCGCGAAATCGACCACGTAGCGATTGGCGGCGGCATCCCAGCGGAACGCGCCCTTTTCCTTCAGATAGCCGTACTGCAAGGCGGCACCCTTGCCGTGCGCTTCATCGATTCCGAACCGCATCGAGCGGAACAGGCCGGCCATGTAGGACGCCAGCGCCTGCTCCTTTTCAGCCATGGGAAGCTCGCCCTTCTCCATCATGAAGAGCAGGTTCCACATCCCCATGACGTCGGCCTTGCTCTCCTCCAGTGCGGAGTACTGTTCCTTCAGTTCCTCGTTCACCGTCGTCTGCCGCCCGTCCACGGTGATCGTCCCCGGCCCGAGGCTGTGCGACAACTCGTGGAACAGCGTGAACAGCTCCATGTATTTCTTCGCCACCAGCCCCGCCTGATCGGGCGGGAGGACGATATCGGCGATCGGATCCAGGATGCGGTCGTATTTGGCCCCCAGCACATTGGCGAGGATCACCTTCTTCGCTCCCTTGGCCTCGCGCACGCGCTCGTCATTGGGGAGGTTGAAGGCAATCGTCTGCACGCCGGGGACGTTGTCGCCGCCGCCATGGATCTGGTCGGCTACCGCGATCGGGCTTTCGAAGCCTCGCTGGAAGTTCTTGTAGTCCTCGGGAATCGGGAGGTTCGCCTCCATGTCACGGAGATAGTTCTTGTATTTGGCAAGCGCGGCGCTCTCCTCCGGATTGCGAAGGGTCACGAAGCTCTCGAAGGCGGTCTTGGTGCCGTAGAGGCGGTCGGTGTAGACTTCGTACGGACCGATCGCGACCTCGATCGGTGTGTCTTCGAGGTCCATCCAGGCCATTTCGCTGGCGTAATAGTCGTCCGACAGGAAGCTCGCCGCCCGCAGCGAGAGAAACTTCTTCAGGCTGGCGTTGGACGTCCGCTGCGACGCCTGTTCAAGCAGGCGGGCAGCGGGAACCAGCCATTCGCGATATTCGACCGAATAGGGGACGGCCACCAGTCGGTCGCCCGCGCGCTTCACCACCGCATAGGGGTCGAGCAGGGCATCCTTCTGGTCGGGATGGGCCGCCAGATAGGCATCGAATTCCGCACGTGTCAGGTCGGCGGGATAGAAGCCGGCGCCTTCGGGCAATTCATCGTCGCCCCAGAAGGGATGGAATTCGGCGAGGTCGTCCCAGGCGCCGTAATAGCGATCGAACATGCCGAGCAGGAGATCGCGATCGCCACGCTTGCTGCGCGAGATCGCATCGCGGATCGCCGGATTGCCGGCGAAGCGCTGGCGCAGGTAGATTTCGTCCATGTAGCCGCTGGCTTCGATCAGCAGGTTCACCACTTCGCGCTCTTCGGCAGTGAGATAGCTGGTGTCGGGATCCATTTCGATCACGGCCAGCTTGTCGTGTTGCGCCCTCAGGTCGTACCCGTCGCCCGCCATGGCTGGCGCTTGGGTCGACCCGACACCGGTTTCGGTGGCGAGCGGTGTGCAGGCGGCGCTGGCGAGAAGCAGCGGCAAAAGGGCGCGGCGCATGGGATCCTCCGGAAATCTCGTGGTTCTTTCGCTGCATCATGGCTGGACGACGGGCCGCGCGCAAGCAGGCGATTGACCCGACGCCCGGCTTGTCCGACATAGCCGCGACGGGGGTAATGCGATGTCCTATCCGAAACTGACCGACAAAGCCGATGCCGTGGAAACGGCAGCCGCGATCGCGGCCGGAGATCTCAAGCCGAGCGAAGCCGTGGCTGCGGCGATCGCGCGGATCGAAAAGCTCGACGTGCATATCAATGCGGTGGTGGTGACCGACTTCGACCGCGCGCTCGGCCAGGCCAGGGCAATGGACGGGAAAACGCCAGGCCCGGGGCAACCGCTGTTCGGCGTGCCGATGACGATCAAGGAAAGCTTCGATGTCGCGGGCCTTCCCACCAGTTTCGGACACAGGCGCTACAAGGACAATATCGCCCAGCGGGATGCGGTCGTGGTTCAGCGCCTGAAAGCGGCCGGTGCGATCATCCTGGGCAAGTCCAATGTCCCGCCCGACCTCGCCGACCTGCAAAGCGACAATCCGCTCTACGGACGGACCAACAATCCGCACGATCAGAGCAGGGTGGCAGGCGGTTCCTCGGGCGGCGGGGCAGCTGCGGTGGCGGCCGGAATGGTGCCGTGCGAATATGGCAGCGACATCGGCAGCTCCATCCGCAACCCGGCGCATTTCAACGGCATATGGGGCCACAAGTCGAGTTTCGGCCTGGTCAGCCGCCGCGGTCATACGCATCCGGCCGCGCAGGGGAAGGATGTCCATGACGGTCCGCTGTCAGTGGTCGGCCCGCTTGCGCGGTCGGCGCGCGATCTCGCCGTTCTGCTCGAGGCAACCGCCGACCGGCCTCTCGCTGCGAGCGGCAAGCCCGTCGAGCAATGCCGCTTCCTGGCGATTCTCGATCATCCGCTCAGCGAAATCGATGCGGCAGTGCGCGGCCCGATAGAAGCAGCGCTTCGCGAATTGCAGAAATGCGGCGCGACGGTGGATCGCGAGAGCGATTGCCTGCCCGACCTGGCCGCGCAACACGGCGACTATCTGCGCCTGCTCAACGTAGCCATGGCGCGCGGGAGACCGGCCCCCGATGGCAGCGCCCTGACGCTGGCGGATTACTACGGCCTGCTCGACCGCCAGGCGCGCTGCGAATATGCCTGGGAAGCGCTGTTCGAAAGCTATGACTTCGTTCTCGCCCCGCCCCTGCCCTTCCTCGCCTTCGAGCACGATCCGACGCCGATTGCGCACCGGAGGATCGTCATCAACGGCAAGGACAGTGCCTTCGCCGATGCGCTCACCTGGGCTGGACTCGCGACCTTTCCCAATCTCCCCTCGACCGTCCTGCCTGTGGGCGAAACCGGTGGATTGCCTTGCGGGATGCAGGTGATCTCGCGCAGATGGGCCGATCGCGACTGCATCGCCGCAGCCGAAGCGATCGGTCAAATCCTGCACGGCTGAGGGGCCCCGACGAATGGGACAGCAGCGCGCCATGCGGCGCTTCGCGCAATGGCATATCTGGCTCGGCTGGCTGGTCGGCCTTCCGGTCCTGCTGTGGACCTTCACCGGGCTGGTGATGGTTGCGCGGCCGATCGAGGTGGTCCGCGGCGACCATCTGCGCAAGGACGTGGCGGAGCGCGCGCTGCCCGCCGATACGAGGATCGCGGTATCGCTGCCGGCCGGGAGCACCAGACCCGTGCGCGCGGTCACGACGCAGGTCGAGCGCGGCGAGACGATCACGCGGATCGCCTATATGGACGGGACCAGCGACCGCTTCCGTCCCGATGGCACAAGACTGGGACCGCTGTCCGAAGTCGAAGCCCGGCTGATCGTGGCCGAGGGCGTCGAAGGCGGGGAGAAAGTCGCGCGGACCGCCCGCTTCGATGCCGGCGAAGTGCCCTTCGATTTCCGCCGCCCGATGCCCGTGTGGCAGGTGGCGCTGCAAGACGGCACCCATGTCTATGTCGGCACCGAGACCGGGCGGATCGAGGCGGTACGGACGCGCTGGTGGCGCATCTTCGACTTCATGTGGGGATTGCACATCATGGACCTGCAGACCCGCGAGGACACCCATCACCCGATCCTGATCCTCTTCGCGGTGCTCGCCACGATCGGCGCCCTGCTCGGCTGCATTCTTATGTTCCGGCGGCGCAAGGCCCGGGTGGGCGCGCGCGGATGAACCCGGAAGTCTTCACTCCGGTGCTCGACTGGCTCGACCTTGCAGGTGTGGCGATCTTCGCTCTCACCGGTGCGCTCGTCGCTGCAAAGGAACGGCAAACCTTCGTGACGCTTGCCTTTTTCGCGCTCGTGACCGGAGTCGGCGGAGGCACGGTCCGCGACCTGCTGATCGGAGCGCCGGTGTTCTGGATCCACGACACATGGGTTGCGGCGATCTGCCTCGGGATCGCGCTCTTCGCCTGGTTCACCCCCACGCGCTGGTGGGCGGGAACGTTCCTCTCGGTGGCCGACGGTCTCGGTCTCGCCGCCTATGCGGTGCTCGGAGCGGCCAAGGCGCTGGAATACGGGCTGCCACCGATCCAGGCGGTGGTCATGGGAGTGATCACGGGCTGCGTCGGCGGCATCATCCGCGACGTCCTCGCGGGCCGTCCGTCGATCCTCATGCGGCCCGAACTCTATGTCACGGCGGCGGCTCTGGCTGCCGGGATCACCGTGACCGGGGATCTCCTGGGCGTGGTTCGCGAAGCCGCCTGGCTTGCGGCGACCGTGGCGGGCTTCGGCCTGCGCCTTGCGGCAATCCTCTGGAAACTCTCGCTTCCTGCCTATCGGAGAGACTAGTTCCCGGCCCCGCGATAGCCGGTCCCATAGTCGAGGTCGCCGTCGGCGAGGTCCTCGTCGCCGGCGAGCGGACCACCCGGATAGGCGGGCATCGCGGCATCGGCGCGCGCGCGAGCGGCAGCGTAAGTGTCGTCACCATACTGGCGATTCTCGACACCTTCGTCGCCAAGGCCGGCAGGATCGCCGTCAAGGCCGGCTCCATCGTAGCCGAAATCCTCGGTATTCCCGTAGCCGGCCCGATAGGGCGAGGTGCCGGTCCCGAAATCGACCGCCTCGATCCGGCCGTCCTCGCCGATCGAACAGCTGAAGCCCTGCCCGTCGTAGAGCGAACCGGCGACTTGCCATCCGCGCGCCGTGCGGGCGACATTGTCGACCGTCTCGACCCGCGCATCGCGCTCGATCTCCTCGACGCACATCGCCACCGCGCGATCGATGCCGCGGGCATCGTTCGAGCCGTAGCGGCCATCCCCGCGGCGCGGGTCCGGATAGCGCCAGTCGCGATCGGGGTAGCGGGGCTGCGATTTGCTGGCAGCGCTGGCGACTGCAGCGATCCCGCCGAGGATCAGGACACCGGCGATCACATCGCCCGCATCCACGCCATTGCGGCGATGGCGGTAGCGGCGGTAGTCATGCGCGCTGTCGCCTGCGGGAGACCAGGCGGGAGCGATCCCCACGGCACTCGGCGTCGCTGGCAGTGCCAGATCGGCGGCAAAGGCCGGCTGAGCGGTCAGCGCGAGCGCGGCGAGCATGGCGGGAGCGGCGGCAAATGGCTTGATGAACGGCATGGCCGGTTGATCCTTGACGGCGCGAAGCCGGGACGCCGCGCGATTGTCGATACGAAGAGGCGTAGGCGGCCCAGGCTATACCGAGCCTGAACCGCCCCAAAGTTGTGCGATCAGCGCAATCCGCGAATGCCGCTGAAGTCGAGCCGTGCCACCCGGCCGCGCTCGATGTGGCAGGTGAAGCTGCCGCTGTCGCGGTCGTTCCAGCGCTGATAGCGGTTGTTCCGGTCGCGGTAGCCGTTGCGGTCGTAGCGCCCGCCGCGATAGTTTCCGTCGACCATGATCCGCCCCTTCACGCGCCAGCCGTAGCGGGTGTCGTCGACGTCGCGGATATCGGTGACCTGCGCCTGGCGATAGCCGTAGCGGCGGGCATCCTGCCGCGCCGCATTGACGCAGCTCTGGACCGCGCCGCGGGGATTTCCGCGATAGCCGTAGCGGTCGTTTCCGCGATAGCCGTCGTTTCCGTAATAGCGTCCGTCGCGATAGTCGTAGCCGCGGTTCTTGCTGGCGGCGCTGGCGACGGCGGCGATACCGCCGATGATCACGGCACCCGCGATCACTTCGCCGACCGACAGGCCGTCGTCGTGGCGGTCCCGGGCCTGTGCCGGTGTCGCGCCTGCCAGTGCCATGGCACCTGCGGCAGCCGTCGCGATCCCACCCTTCGCGAAGATCCTGAAATTGCTGGTCATGTGAGGCTCTCCCTTGTGAGCACCGGGGCGGGATTGCCTCGGTTGCCCCCTTTCTAGGGGGGGAGCACTGAGGAGAGGCTGAACTCGCGCTACAGCCATTGTTCAGCAATATGACCTCTTTTATGAACGTCTAGGGTTCGATCTGCGCGAGCACGTCGCGGGTCAGCCCGGCGATGTCGAAGCGCGAGCCGGTCGGATCCTCGCCCCTCCGGACGATCACCACATTGCGGCTCGGAACGATGACGATGAACTGTCCGCGATTGCCCATGGCGGCGAAGCTGTCGCGCGGGACCCCTTCCGAAGCATTGAGCAGCCAGAAGCCCGCCCCATAGCCGAACGGTCCGTCGGGCTGCGGACCGGCGGGGGAGGAGACATAGTCGACCCAGCCCTCGGGCAGGATCCGTTCGCCGTTCCAAACTCCGTCCTGCAGGTAGAGCTGACCGAGCTTCGCAAGATCGCGGGCGGTGGACCAGACCTGGCTCGAGAGGATGTAATCGCCCTCCCAATCGGTCTCCGCCACCGTATCGGCCATTCCCAGCGTGCGGAACAGATCCGCCGGCGGGTGCGCCGCGAAACTCGGCTCCAGCGCCTTCACCGCTGCCAGCGTATCGTTGTTGGCATAGCGATAGACGGTCCCGGGCGCGCTCGCGAGCGGCCAGTGCAAGGCGGTTTCCTCGACCGTGGAGCCGCCGAAATAAAGCGGATCGGTGCGGTTTCCGGCGGTGTCCGAATAGCGGCCCGAGCTCATGCGCAAGAGATCGTCGATCGTGATCGAAGCGCGCGGATCCCCGGCCCCTTGCCATTGCGCGAGACCGGCGGGCGCAGCGGGATCGATCTCGCCGCGCTCGCGCGCTGCGCCGACCAGCGTGGCCGCGATGCTCTTGGCCACCGACCAGGTGCGCTGGGGAACTTCGGGGCCGAAGGGTTCGGCATAGGCTTCGCTCACGAGCTTGCCGTCCTGCAGCACCACCAGCGCCGTGGTGCGCGTCCCCTCGCCATATCGCGGGCCGAAGGGAAGCTCCGCCGTCGCCTGCTCCGCCCGCCCGGCCTTCCAGTCGATGTCTCCGCCGGGAAGCGGTCGGCGCATTTCCGAATGGGGCGAGTCCGTCGATGCCGTTCCGATCGGCTGAAGGGCGCAGCCGCCGGGGTATCGGTGCGCGGCATAGCGCGGCGGCATCGCTTCATCCCACCGGACCGCGACGCGCATCAACTTGCCCGCCATCCCTACCTCGTCGGGGCCGAACCGGTCGATCTGCGCAGGCAGGTCCGCAACGATCGTGTCGAGCGGCGCCTGTATGCCCTGCAACTCCCAGGCGGCGACGCTTTCGGGGGTCCTGACCGCGCCGTTGCGTTCGGCATTGGCGATCGCGCTACACAGGAACAGCGCCTTGTACCCCGCCGCGAGCGCGCGGTCGTAGCGGGTCTGGAGGTCCTCCTGCGAAATCGCCTGCGCGGAGACGGGGGCGGAGATGCCGGCGAGCAGGACGGCGGCGGCGGCGGTGAGGAACTGTCTGGTCATGCCTGCTTCTTGGCAGGCGCACGCGCGGACGCAAGCCCCCGCACCCGATCCCGCGCCCGAACCCCGCGTGCATTCCGCATCCCGCAAGCGCCCTTTCGCGAAAGGCGCAGGCCTTCAGTCGATCCAGAGTAGCGGCCTGGCCCTGCTCACCGACACCCGCTTCGCACGGCCTCCCTCGAGCACGAGGCCCGCCTTTTCGGCGTGCTCGTTGAGGAAACAGCCGAAGTCGATCCGGCCCCGCGTCCCTGCGGGCAGGCGCCACTGGCGCAGGACCCGCAAACGCTCGATCGTGTCGTGCGCACCCAGTTGCGCGAAATCGGGCACGGGGTGATCCGCCCTGGTCAACGGCAGCGGCCGGTCCGCGGCGTCCCGGGCATCGAGGCAGGAATCGATCGCCGCTGCGATGTCTTCGAGCTCGTCGGTGAACTCGCCCGGCGTCAGCCTGCCATCGCCGCTGGCGTCGAACTGGGCGAGGTCGCGGCCTTCGACCATCAACGACAGCTTGATCCTGTCGCCACCCCGCTCGATCCGGATATTGGTATCATGCGAGAGATGGCCCGAGGCCGGGGACAGGGCCAGCAGGGCGAAGAGAGCGAGGGCGGCCCAGCAGGCGAGCGTCTTCACGATCCGAGCGTCCGGAAGGTGGAGCCGGGCGTGCCGAAGACGCAGCGCGGGACATAGGGGTAATCGTCGGTGATGTAATAATGATAGATTCCCTCGGGATATTCGGGCGTGGGACCGAACCGGCCGTTGCATTCGTCGAGATCGCCCGAGCCTGCGACATATTCCCAGTCCTGGCGGAACTCTCCATCATAGGACCCGCCGGGGCCGCTCGAGCGGGTGCCCGATTTGAGGGCCCAGCTCGCCCGGATCCGGGTCAGCCCGCTGCTCGAAGAAGCCGCATCGGCATAGCCATAGCGCAGATAGAAGGGAAAGCCGTCGGCGGCGTAACCGCCCAGCACCATGTCCTCCACCCCGGCGTTCTCGCCGAGCATGTCGAGCAGGGCCTCCATCATGCCGTGGTAATGGTAGCGGCCATTCGGCTGGACATGGGCGTTGTTGCAATCCACGCCGAGCCAGTCGGAAACCAGCGGATGGATGGTCCCGTCGGCGATCGCCGGGGTCAGTGCTTCATAGTTCCACTGACCGGCATTCTCGTAGCTTTCGGCGGTATCGCGCTCGAGGATGACCCCATCTACGGTCACGCCGAATTCGGCCATCTCGGTTGCGGTGGCGGTCTTGACCGGCGCGGCCGGTATCGTCTGATCGACCGACACCTCGGCGATGGTGTTCGGATTGCCGTCGTTGGGAAACGTGCCGGTGGCGTGCCGGGGGATGCCGTTCGAAGATATCGAGATCGTCGAACCGTCATCGGTGAAGGAAACCTCGGTGGTGGCGATCGGCGCCACGGTGCAGGCCCAGCCATCGTGGCCGGTGAAATCGCCCAGCAGCGTCGGATCGGCGGAGGTGTCCGGAGCGACATACACCTCGACATAAACGGTGTCGCTCGTCCCGCTGTCATCGGCGATCTCGAATGCGAGGGTCGTGCTTTCCGTGACCGTCGGCGCGGTGAAGCTGGGCTGGACTGCATCGCTGTCGCTCAGCGTCACCGCCGGCCCGGAAAGCTGGGTCCAGGTCACATTGCCGCTCGCGCTCGCCTGAAGCGTCACGCTGTCGCCCACTGCCACCACCTGATCGATCCCGCCGTCGAGCGACGTGCTCGTGGAAGTCGGCGTGGGCGTCGGGAGTGGGCGTGGGCGTCGGGGTTGGCGTGGCCGTTGCGGTGGCAGAGGACGTATCGCCGTCTCCTCCGCAGGCGCTCAGGGGCAATAGCGCCACTACGGCGATAAGAGTCATTCTGCGCATCCATGCGCCTCCTCGACTTTGTTCAGCCGAGTCGCCCGGGGCATTCCCTCGCAGGTGCCGACAGGAGGTTCAAGAGATCGCTTTGTATTGGTTTGTACATCGTGCCATCGTGAAGCGGTCCGGGCTTTCTCCATGTCGTTGCGAGCGCAGCGAAGCGATCCATCGCACCGCGCGCGCCACTGCTCTCGCCCGTGGATTGCCGCGTCGCCTGCGGCTCCTGGCAATGACGGGGATAGCGGAAGTCGCGGTGTTCCTGTCCTCACTCACGCCATTGCGAGCGGAGCGAAGCAATCCATCGCGCCGCGCGATAGGCGGCTCCTCGCAATGAGGGGAACGGCCGAAAACAGGAAGAGGCCGGGCGGTCTCCCGCCCGGCCTCTTCCGGTAGCACAGTTCGTGAAGCGTCAGGCCGCTTCGAAATCGACGTCCTCGCTGAGGTCCGGGCCCGAGTCCTGGCCCTTGGCATCGACGTCGCGCTCGACGAATTCGATCACCGCCATCTGCGCGGCATCGCTGCCGCGATAGCCGGCCTTGATGATGCGGGTATAGCCGCCTTCGCGGTCCGAATAGCGCTCGGCCAGAATGTCGAACAGCTTCTTGAGCTGGGTCTCGTCGCCCAGACGGCTCATCGCCAGGCGGCGGTTCGACAGGCCGCCGCGCTTGGCCAGCGTGATCAGCTTCTCGATGTAGGGCCGCATTTCCTTCGCCTTGGGCAGCGTGGTCATGATCTGCTCGTGCTTGATCAGCGCGGCGGCCATGTTGCGGAACATCGCATTGCGGTGGCCGGTCTTGCGCTGCAGCTTGCGGCCGGAAATCTTGTGGCGCATTTCAAATTGTCCTTCGTTCGTAAGGGGCCCGTATGAGGTAGCCCAGTGCCGGCAGGGACGGAGCGCCTGCCAGATGTCCGTCATCCCGGCGAAAGCCGGGATCGCTCTCCGCCAGCCCCGAGCTGGCGGAACGAGGTCCCGGCTTTCGCCGGGACGACGCGAATTCGATCAGCCGAGCAGTTCCTGCTCGAGCTTCTTGGCCATTTCCTCGATGTTCTCGGGCGGCCAGCCAGGAATGTCCATTCCCAGCCGCAGGCCCATCGAACTGAGCACTTCCTTGATCTCGTTGAGGCTCTTGCGGCCGAAATTCGGCGTCCGGAGCATCTCGGCTTCGGTCTTCTGGACCAGATCGCCGATGTAGATGATGTTGTCGTTCTTGAGGCAATTGGCCGAGCGGACCGACAGTTCGAGCTCGTCGACCTTCTTGAGCAGGTAACGGTTGAGCTGGTTGGTGTCGCTTTCCTGCGGCTCTGCAGCCTGGCCGATCATGCCCGTCGAGGGCTGCGGAACGCCATCCTCGAAGTGGACGAAGAGGGTGAGCTGATCCTGGAGGATGCGGGCGGCATAGGCCACGGCGTCTTCCGGGGTCACGGTCCCGTCGGTCTCGACGGTGAGCGACAGCTTGTCGTAGTCGAGTTCCTGCCCGACGCGGGCGTTCTCGACCTTGTAGCTGACCTGGCGCACCGGCGAGTAGAGCGAATCGACCGGAATGAGGCCGATCGGCGCATCGACCGGGCGGTTCATCACTGCCGGGCGATAGCCCTTGCCGGTGTCGGCGGTGAGCTCCATGTTGAGCGTTGCGCCTTCGTCGAGATGGCAGATCACCAGACGCTTGTTCATCACCTCGATGTCGCCCGACACGGCGATATCGCCGGCGGTGACTTCGCCCGGGCCGGTGGCGGACAGCTGCAGGCGCTTCATGCCCTCGTTTTCCATCCTGAGCGCGATCTGCTTCACGTTCAGGACGATGTCGGTCACGTCCTCGCGCACGCCGGCGAGCGAGGAGAATTCGTGGAGCACGTTCTCGATCTTGATCGAGGTGATCGCGGCGCCCTGGAGCGAGCTCAGGAGCACGCGCCGCAGCGCATTGCCGAGCGTCAGGCCGAAGCCGCGCTCGAGCGGTTCGGCGACGAAGGTGGCCTTGCGCGCCTTGTCGCTGGAGTCCTTGATATCAAGGGTGTTGGGTTTCTTGAGTTCCTGCCAGTTCTTGATGTTGACGGACATGGATTTCCCCTGGTTCGGATGCGGGCGGGACCGGAGCCCTCAAGTGAGAGCGTCCGGTCCGTGAGAGGGTGTCGGCGGCCCGCTAGCGAGCCGCCAGGCAGGTACGGATCAGACGCGGCGACGCTTGGAAGGACGAACCCCGTTGTGGGGGATCGGTGTCACGTCGCGGATCGAAGTGATGGTGAAGCCCACCGCCGCCAGACCGCGCAGCGCGCTCTCGCGACCCGAGCCCGGGCCCTTCACTTCGACCTCGAGGGTGCGCACGCCATGCTCGGCGGCCTTGCGGCCCGCGTCGTCGGCGGCGACCTGCGCAGCATAGGGAGTCGACTTGCGGCTGCCCTTGAAGCCCATCATGCCGGCACTGGACCAGCTGATCGCATTGCCCTGCGCATCGGTGATGGTGATCATGGTGTTGTTGAAGCTGGCGTTGATATGCGCAACGCCGCTCGAAATGTTCTTTTTGTCGCGGCGCCTTACGCGGCCGGGTTCGCGTGCCATGGTTCGTGTTCCTTACATATTCTCAAGAAGGGAAAAGCGCTGGGTCGCCCCGGGCTTACTTCTTCTTGCCGGCGATCGGCTTGGCCTTGCCCTTGCGGGTGCGGGCGTTGGTATGGGTGCGCTGGCCGCGAACGGGCAGACCGGCACGGTGACGCAGGCCGCGATAGGATTTGAGATCCATCAACCGCTTGATGTTCATCGCGGTGTCGCGACGCAGGTCGCCTTCGACCTGATGATCGGCATCGATGGTCTCGCGGATGCGCAGCACTTCCTCGTCGCTGAGGTCCTGCACGCGGCGCGAGTGATCGATGCCGAGCTTGTCGGCGATCCGCAGGGCCGTGGTCCGGCCGATACCGTGAATATAGGTAAGCGCGATGATAACGCGCTTGTTGGTGGGGATGTTTACCCCGGCAATACGAGCCACTTACTTCTCCATGCTCCACAGGGGCCGCCAAACTCGAGAGGTGCCGGCGGTCCTATCTCATCGCTCAATTCACCGACATCGCTGGGCGCGTCTAACGCAAAAAGCCCGGTTGGCGCGCAAGTTGGGCTGTCGCCTGCCGGACTCACCGCAATGTCGAATGAAGGGCGCGCTTAGGAGGATTCGCAGGCAGCGTCAACCGCCAAGCGCGCGCGATGCGACGAGACCGCCGAGAAGGGCGGCTCGCCGGCTGCTCAGGCCTTCTAGCCCGCCCGGCGAGCCGCGTCAAAACCTACATCACGCCGAAAGCGAGCATGGCGTCGGCGACTTTCTTGAAGCCCGCGATATTGGCTCCGCGGACATAGTTCACATGGCCTTTCTTCTCGCCATATTCGACGCATTGCAGGTGAATGCCTTCCATCAGCTCGGTCAGCATCTGGCCGAGTCGCTCGTGGTTCCAGCTCACGCGCTCGGAGTTCTGGCTCATCTCGAGGCCCGAAACCGCCACGCCGCCCGCATTGGCCGCCTTGCCCGGGCCGTACATGATCCGCGCATCGTGGAAGACCTTCACCCCGTCGAGCGTCGTGGGCATGTTCGCGCCTTCGCTGACCGCGATCGCGCCATTGTCGACCAGCGCCTTCGCCTCATGGCGCTCCAGCTCGTTCTGCGTGGCACAGGGGAGAGCGATGTCGGCGGCGACCTGCCAGGGGCGGGCGCCATCGCCGTGATAGGTCGCCCCCTTGAACTCGTCGCAATATTCGCTGATCCGTCCGCGGCGCTCGTTCTTGAGCCGCTTGACCCAGTCGATCCTCTCCTGGTCGATCCCGGCCGGATCGTGGATGAAGCCGCCGCTGTCGGACAGGGTCATGACCTTGCCACCGAGCTGGACGATCTTTTCCGCCGCATGGGTGGCGACATTGCCCGACCCCGAGATGACCGCGCGATGGCCCTCGACGTCCCTGCCGGCGTGCTTGAGCATGTTCTGCAGGAAGTAGACCGCGCCGTATCCGGTTGCCTCGGGACGCATCTTGGAGCCGCCATATTCGGTGCCCTTGCCGGTCAGCACGCCTTCCCAGCGGTTGGTGATACGCTTGTACTGGCCGAACATGTAGCCGATCTCGCGCGCGCCCACACCGATGTCTCCGGCGGGCACGTCGGTGTCCGGGCCGATGTGGCGGTAGAGCTCGGTCATGAAGCTCTGGCAGAAGCGCATCACCTCGCTGTCGCTCTTGCCCCTGGGGTTGAAGTTCGCCCCGCCCTTGCCGCCGCCCATCGGCAGGCCGGTGAGCGAATTCTTGAAGGTCTGTTCGAAGGCGAGGAACTTGAGCACGCTTTCGCTCACGCTCGGGTGGAAGCGGATCCCGCCCTTGTAGGGACCGATCGCATTGTTGTTCTGGACGCGCCAGCCCCGCTGGACGCGGATGTTGTGATTGTCGTCCTCCCAGCACACGCGGAAGCTGACGACGCGGTCCGGTTCGGCGATCCGCCGCAGGATCTGCGCCTCGTGATATTCTTCCTTGTCGTCGATGAAGTCGAACACGTCCTGAGCGACTTCCTGCACCGCCTGGATGAATTCGGTCTGTCCCGGATTGCGCTTCTTGACGCCCTCCATGAAGCCCGGAAAATCGACATGCCTGTCGTAGATGGTCGCCATGGTCACACTTCCCCCCTGTGCCCCCGCATCTGCGGAAATTCGGTTCAGACTGCGACCCCGGCACCCTTGACCGGGTGCTCTTGCGGTATTGCCAGCGTCTATTCGACCTGGCCGAGCGCATCGATCTGCGCCTCCAGGCTCGGTTCGCCCGCGCCTTCGCCGGCGGCGGTCCCATCCGCGCTTCCGAGGGCGCCGAGATGATCGCGCAAGCCGTGGAGCTGCTGCGTCATCACGCCATCGACCGCCTTGGAAATCTCCTCGATCTCATAGCGCATCGGACCGCCGACATTGTATTCCCAGCGGATGCGGGTGCCCCCTTCGATCTCCTCGAGGGTGATCGTCAGGATCCCCGTCGCGGGCTCGCTCTGCAGCGGACCGAGGCCGCCGCGCATGCGCAGGACCCTGAGCGGATAGGCCTGGATCACGCTCATGTGCTGGACGCTTCCGTCGAGCGAGAAACCGTCGGGCCGATCCTCGCCCGGTATGCGCTCGCAGAAGCAGCCCCCGGCCTGGGGGGTGAGCGTGAGATTGGCGGCATCGCCCGACCAGCTATGCGCGTCGTTCCACCAGTCTCCCGGCTTGATCAGCGCGAGCCAGGTTTCCCTGGGACTGGCGGCGACGGTGACGACATCCTGGGTGACGAAGCCGTCGGCGCGCGTTTCCGCGACCTCGGCGAACGCCGGCGTGCCGGCGATCAGCGCGCCGGCGGCGGCGGCAGCAGTGGTGAAGCGCAGCATCCCTCTCTCCCTTGCGCGGGGGTCCTAGGCGATGCCGAGCCGCTTGAAAAGCGCGCGGGCAGCTGGCGCCGGATCAGTGCGAGAGGATTGCGTCGATCGCGTGGGCGACGTGGTCAATCGAGGCCATCCCGTCGATCCGGGTGACGAGGCCGCGGGCCTCGTAACCGGGCAGGATCGGCGCGGTCTTGGCGCGGTATTCCTGCATGCGGGTGCGGACCGTCTCCTCATTGTCGTCCGGCCGGCGCTTGAATTCGGTCGATCCGCAGCGGTCGCAGACACCCGGCACCTGCGGCTGCTTGAAGACGTCGTGATAGCCCTCGCCGCAAGTGGCGCAGCTGAAGCGGCCGGTGATGCGCTCGACCAGCGCATCCTCGTTCACCTCGAGTTCGATCACATGGTCGAGGTTGCGTCCGTGCCGGGCGAGGATGGTATCGAGCGTCCGGGCCTGCGCTTCGGTGCGCGGATAGCCGTCGAAGATCGCGCCGGTCTCGGGACCCATGTCGGCCAGTTCGGCATCGATGAGCTCGGACACGATCGCATCCGAGACCAGCTCGCCCCGCTCCATGACTTCCCTGGCCTTGATGCCGACGGGAGTGCCCGCCTTGACCGCCGCGCGGAGCATGTCGCCGGTCGACAGCTGGCGCATTCCGTGATGCTCGACGAGCCGCTGAGCCTGCGTGCCCTTGCCCGCGCCCGGCGGACCAAGAAGGATGATGTCCATCGCGTAAAGTCCCTTCGCCCGCTCTCGTGCCTACCGCAGGCGCCCCTTCAGCTTGGCCTTCTTGATCAGGTCGCCGTATTGATGCGCCAGGAGATGCGACTGGATCTGGCTGATCGTATCGACGGTGACGTTGACGACGATCAGCAGGCTGGTGCCGCCGAGGAACAGCGGGACCCCGGTCTGCGCGATCATATATTCGGGTACGACGCAGACGATCGTCAGATAGAGCGCCCCGATCACGGTGATGCGGGTGAGGATGTAGTCGAGATATTCCTCGGTCCGCTTGCCCGGCCGGATGCCGGGAATGAACCCTCCGTTCTTCTTCAGGTTCTCGGCCGTCTCCTCGGGATTGAAGACGATCGCGGTGTAGAAGAAGGAGAAGAAGATGATGCCTGCGGCATAGAGCGCCATGTAGAGCGGCTGGCCATGCTGGAGGTATTGCAGAATGGTCTGCAGCGTTCCGCCGAGCGTGCTGTCGGTATCGACCGAATTGCCCGCGAACTGCGTGATCGTCAGCGGCAGCAGCAGCAGCGAGCTGGCGAAGATCGGCGGGATGACGCCCGCAGTGTTGAGCTTGAGCGGCAGATGCGACCGGTCCGCCTGCATCATGCCGCGCTGCGTCGCCCGCTTGGGATACTGGATGAGCAGCCGCCGCTGGGCGCGCTCGACGAAGCAGATGCCGAGGATCAGCAGCACCACCATCGCGATGAAGCCGACCAGCGTGCCCGTGGCGATCGAGCCTTCGGAATAACCCGACCCCATATTGCTGATGAAGGTCGGAAACTGGGCGACGATGCCCGCCATGATGATGAGCGATACGCCATTGCCGATGCCGCGGCTGGTGATCTGCTCGCCCAGCCACAGCAGGAACATCGTGCCGCCGACGAGGCTGACGACCGCGCCGATGCGGAACAGGATGCCGGGGTCGACGACCGCCTGGAGCCCGCTCTGCGCGCCGTAGCTCTCCAGCCCGGCAGCGAGGAACCAGCCCTGGATCGCGCACAGGAACACCGTGCCGTAACGCGTGTACTGGTTGAGTTTCTGCCGGCCGACCGTGCCCTCTTTCTTGAGCGCGGCCAGCGACGGATGGAGCGCAGCGGCGAGCTGCACCACGATCGAGGCGGTGATATAGGGCATGACGCCGAGCGCGATGAGGCTCATCCGCTCGAGGCTGCCGCCCGAAAACGTGTTGAACAGGTCGAGAATGCCGCCGCGCGTCTGGTCGTAGAGATCGCTCAGGATCAGCGGGTTCACGCCCGGCAGCGGCACGAAGCTCAGGAAGCGGAAGACGATCAGCGCCCCGATCGTGAACCAGATGCGGTTCTTGAGCTCGGTGGCCTTCGAAAAATTGGCGAGGCTCATATTGCTCGCGAGATTGTCGGCGCGTGATGCCATTGGTCTAAGTCGATCCTAGCTTGCGGCCGGCCCGTCCCGGCGCTGCCGAACAGATAGGGAGCGGGGGGCGGAATGTCGAACCCCGCCCCCCGATTTTACCGGTTACTTGGCCTTGGCGGCCTTGTTCGCCGCGGCGCGGGCCGCCTTCTTCTCGTGCTCGGGCTGGCCCTTGTCGATCACCTCGACCGAACCGCCGGCCTTCTCGACCGCGGCCAGCGCGCCCTTCGACGCACCGGCGACCTTGAAGCTGACCTTGGCGGTCAGTTCGCCCTTGCCGAGCAGACGGACGCCGTCCTTGCCGCCGCGCGCCAGACCGGCCGCGCGAAGCGCTTCGTGGTCGATGACGTTCTTGGCATCGAGCTTCTTGGCGTCGATGAACTTCTGCACCATGCCGAGGTTCACTTCGGCATAGTCCTTGCCGAACGGATTGTTGAAACCGCGCTTCGGCAGACGCATGTGGAGCGGCATCTGGCCGCCCTCGAAGCCCTTGATGGCGACGCCCGAACGCGCCTTCTGGCCCTTCTGGCCGCGCCCTGCGGTCTTGCCCTTGCCCGAGCCAATGCCCCGGCCGACACGAATGCGCGCCTTGCGGGCACCTTCATTGTCACGAATATCGTTGAGTTTCATAGTCTTGCACTCGCTTTCGCTTTGTTCGCGCTAAAATGGAAGTGGCCCGGTACTTGCCCGGGCCACCTGGGTCAATGCTGTCGCGGTCAGTCCTCGACCACCGTCACGAGATGCGGCACCTTGGCGAGCGCGCCGCGCACCTCGGGGGTATCCTGGCGCGTCACCACCTTGTGCATCTTGTTCAGGCCCAGACCGATCAGGATCTGGCGCTGGCTTTCCGGACGGCGGATCGGCGAACCGATCTGCTTGATCGTGATGGTTTTCGTGTCAGCCATCGAACTTACTCCGCAAGGGCGGCGGCGTCGGCTTCCGCCTCGGCCTCCGAAGCGCCACCGCGACCGAGAAGGTCGGCGACCTTCTTGCCGCGACGCTGCGCAACCGACTTCGGCGAAGTCTGGTTGGTCAGCGCATCGAAAGTGGCGCGGATCATGTTGTAGGGGTTCGAGGTGCCGACCGATTTGGTCACCACATCGGCAACGCCGAGGCTCTCGAAAATGGCGCGCATCGGACCACCGGCGATGATGCCGGTACCGGCGGGGGCCGTGCGGACGGTCACCTTGCCAGCGCCGAAATGGCCCTTGGCGTCATGGTGAAGCGTGCGGCCTTCCTTCAGCGGAACGCGGATCATCTTCTTGCGCGCCGAAGCGGTCGCCTTCGAGATCGCTTCCGGAACCTCGCGGGCCTTGCCGTGGCCGAAGCCGACCCGGCCCGAACCGTCGCCCACGACGACCAGCGCCGCAAAGCCGAAGCGCTTGCCGCCCTTCACCGTCTTGCTGACGCGGTTGATGTGGACCAGCTTCTCGATGATGCCGTCGTCTTCTTCCTCGCGGCGTCCGCCGCGACGATCGTCGCGACCTCGGCCCCGGCCGCGGCCGCCGCCATCGCGGTTGCCACCGCCGCCGCTACGGCCGCCTCGACCCTGACCCGGGCCTTGACCCTGACGCTCGCGCGGCTGGCCTTCGGCGCCCTGGGCGGGGCTCTGGTTGTCGGCGGCCTCGGAGGGCGTGTCGGCGATCGCCGGCGCTTCCTTGGTCACGGCATGCTCGGTTTCCGCTTCAACCACGCCCGCGTCCGCCTTGGCCTTCGCGACCTCGGGGGTCTCGGTCACGGTGGGTGCGGCTTCGGTCGCGGCGGTATCTTCGGTTTTCTTGTCGTCAGCCATCATCAGAACTCCAGCCCGCCTTCGCGGGCGGCGTCGGCCAGCGCCTTGACGCGGCCATGGAACAGGAAACCGCCGCGATCGAACACGACGGTGGTCACGCCGGCCTTCTTGGCAGCACTAGCGATCTCGGTGCCGACCTTCTTGGCGGCATCGACATTGGCGCCCGAGCCATCCGCGCCGAGCGTCGAGGCTGCGGCGAGCGTCTTGCCCGCCGCATCGTCGATGACCTGCGCGTAAATGTGCTTTCCGGTGCGATGAACCGAAAGGCGCGGCTTGCCGCCCGACACGTTGCGGAGCGCGGTGCGGACGCGGCGACGACGGCGTTCAAAGAGAGAGAGCTTGGCCATCTTACTTCTTCTTCCCTTCCTTGCGGAAGATGTACTCGCCGCGGTACTTGATGCCCTTGCCCTTATAGGGCTCGGGCTTGCGCCAGCGGCGGACCTCGGCGGCAAACTGGCCCACGGCCTGCTTGTCGATCCCCGAGATCTCCACGGTGGTCTGGTCCGGAGTCTTCACCTCGATCCCTTCGGGAACATCGAGATCGACATCGTGCGAATAGCCGAGCTGAAGCTTGAGCTTCTTGCCCTGCGTCGATGCGCGATAGCCGACACCCGTGATCTCGAGCACCTTGGTGAACCCTTCGGTCACGCCCTCGACCAGGTTCGAAACCAGCGTCCGCTGCATGCCCCAGTGATTGCGGGCTGCGCGCGTGTCGTTGGCCGGCGCGATCGAGATCTCGCCATCACCGAGCTTATAGTCGATGAGGTCCGACAAACCCATTGCGAGAGTGCCCTTGGGGCCCTTCACGCTGAGCGTGCCATTGTCGATATTGGCAGTAACCCCGTTCGGGATCGCCACCGGCCTCTTGCCGATGCGGCTCATCAGAACACCTCCGCCAGCACTTCGCCACCGACGTTCTGGGTGCGTGCCTCGGCATCCGAGAGCACGCCCCTGGGCGTCGAGACGATGGTGATGCCCAGGCCGTTGCGGATCGTCGGAAGTTCTTTCGAACCCGAATAGACGCGGCGGCCGGGCTTGGAGACGCGGGCGACATGCTTGATCGCAGGTTCGCCCTCGAAATATTTCAGTTCGATCCGCAGCGCGGCGTGCTTGCCCGAAGCGTCTTCGCTGTAGCCACGGATGTAGCCTTCGCGCTGGAGCACTTCGAGGACGTTCGCACGCAGCTTGCTGGCGGGCGAAAGGACGCTGTCCTTCTTCGCACGCTGGCCGTTGCGGATGCGGGTGAGCATATCACCCAGGGGATCGGTCATAGCCATCTGTCTTTACCTCACCAGCTCGACTTGGTCAGGCCCGGAATCAGGCCCTTGTTGCCGAGGTCGCGCAGTTCGATCCGGTTGAGGCCGAACTTGCGGTAATAGCCGCGCGGGCGGCCGGTGGTGGAGCAGCGGTTGCGCACACGCGTGGGATTCGCATTGCGCGGCAGTTCCGCCATCTTGAGCCGCGCCATCAGGCGCTCGCTTTCGTCGAGCGAGTTGTCGTCCGCGATAGCCTTCAGCTTCGCGTATTTGTCGGCATACTGCTTGACGAGCTTCTTGCGCCGCTCGTTCTTGTTGATCGAACTCAGTTTCGCCATTGGACTTAAGTTCCTTTCCTAGCGGCTCACGCCGCTTCCTTCTCTTCCGACGCTTCCGCCGGGAACGGGAAACCGAACAGACGGAGCAGCTCGCGCGCCTCGTCGTCGGTCTTCGCCGTCGTGGTTACGATGATATCCATGCCCCGGACCTTCTCGATGCGATCGTAGGAGATCTCGGGGAAGACGATCTGTTCCTTGAGGCCCATCGCGTAATTGCCGCGGCCGTCGAACGAGCGGGGATTGAGGCCCCTGAAGTCGCGGATGCGGGGCATGGCGATGGTCACCAGGCGGTCGAGGAATTCATACATCCGCTCGCGGCGAAGCGTGACCTTCGCACCGATCGGCATGCCTTCGCGCAGCTTGAACTGGGCGATCGACTTCTTGGCCTTGGTGATGACCGGCTTCTGGCCGGCGATCAGCGCCATTTCCTCGGCGGCGGTCTGGACCTTCTTCTTGTCCTGGCTCGCCTCGCCGACGCCCATGTTGAGCGTGATCTTCTCGATCTTGGGCACTTCGAGGCGGTTCTTGTAGCCGAACTTCTCGGTCATCGCCTTGACGATCTCGTCGTCGTAGCGCTGGCGCATGCGGGGTGTGTAATCAGCCATCGATAGTCTCCCCGGATTTCACGGCGACACGCACCTTCCGGCCGTCCTTCTCTTCGAAGCGGACGCGGGTGGGCTTGCCATCCTTCGGATCGGCCAGCGCGACCTTGCTGATGTGCATCGGCGCCTCGAAGCGGTCGATGCCACCCTGCGGGTTCTGCTGGTTGGGCTTGCGGTGACGGGCGGCGATGTTGACGCCCTCGACGACGACCTTGCCGTCCTTCGGCATGACCTTCGCGACGGTGCCGGTCTTGCCCTTGTCCTTGCCGGACAGGACGACGACGCTGTCACCCTTCTTGATCTTTGCGGCGGACATTACAGCACCTCCGGAGCGAGCGAGATGATCTTCATGAAGCCGCGGCCGCGCAGTTCGCGCACCACCGGGCCGAAGATACGGGTGCCGATCGGCTCCTCGTTCTTGTTGACGAGAACCGCGGCATTGCTGTCGAAGCGGATCACGCTGCCGTCGGGACGGCGGACGTCCTTGCGGGTGCGGACGATCACGGCGCGATGGACGTCGCCCTTCTTCACCTTGGTGCGCGGCTGGGCTTCCTTCACGGAAACCACGATCACGTCGCCGACGGACGCAGTCCGGCGCTTCGAGCCGCCCAGTACCTTGATGCACTGGACGCGCTTGGCGCCGCTGTTGTCCGCGACGTCGAGATTGGATTGCATCTGGATCATCGATCCGTTTCCTTCTCACTGGCTTGCCGGATCGAGTCCGGCAGTTCCTAACGTCTAATTCAGTTGCTCGCGGCTTCGACGTCGAGGTCGGCCTCGACCGCCTGGACACCGCCTGCCGTCACCCGGTCCTTGACCTGCCAGGTCTTGGTCTTGGAGATCGGCTTGGTCTCTTCGATCCGCACGACGTCGCCGAGCGTGAACTCGTTCTTCTCGTCGTGGGCGTGGTACTTCTTCGAGCGGCGGATGATCTTCCCGTAGAGCGGGTGCTTCACCTTGCGCTCGACGAGCACGGTCACGGTCTTGTCGGTCTTGTCGGAGGTGACGGTCCCGATCAGGATACGCTTGGGCATGGTCTACTCCTTAAGCCTTCGCGGCAGCGGCGCGCGAACGCTCGCTCTGCAGCGTCTTGATCTTGGCGATCGTGCGGCGAACCTCGCGGATTCGGGCCGGGGCCTCGAGCTGGTTCGTCGCCGCCTGGAAGCGGAGATTGAACTGCTCGCGCTTCAGCGAGGTCAGCTCCTCGGCCAGCTGGTCGTCCGACTTCTGGCGCAGATCTTCGGTCTTGGTCGCATTCTGGGCCATCATTCGCCTCCGAGGTGCGAGGCGTCGCCGAGACGGGCAACGACCTTGGTCTTGATCGGCAGCTTCATCGCCGCACGCTCGAACGCTTCGGCAGCGAGCGGACCCGCGACGCCGTCGAGCTCGAACAGGATGCGGCCCGGCTTCACGCGGGCAGCCCAGTATTCGACCGAACCCTTGCCCTTGCCCTGGCGGACCTCGGCGGGCTTCTTCGATACCGGCACGTCGGGGAAGACGCGGATCCACAGGCGCCCCTGGCGCTTGATGTGGCGCGTGATCGCACGACGCGCAGCCTCGATCTGGCGCGCGGTGATCCGCTCCGGCTCGAGCGCCTTCAGCCCGTAAGAGCCGAAGTTGAGCGTGGTGCCGCCCTTGGCGTTCCCGTGGATCTTGCCCTTGAACGTCTTGCGGTACTTGGTTTTCTTCGGTTGCAGCATGGTTCTTTCCTAATCCTGCAATCAGCGCGCCGGACGGACGCCCGAGGTCTGGGCTTCCATCATGAGGCGGTCCTGGGCGGTCGGATCATGGGCCAGGATCTCACCCTTGAAGATCCAGCACTTGATGCCGATGATGCCATAGGCGGTCAGCGCCTCGGCGTCCGCATAGTCGACATGGGCGCGCAGGGTATGCAACGGCACGCGGCCTTCGCGATACCATTCCACACGAGCGATCTCGGCGCCGCCGAGACGACCGCCGCAGACGATCTTGATGCCTTCGGCACCGAGACGCAGCGCAGACTGCACGGCGCGCTTCATCGCGCGGCGGAAGGCGACGCGGCGGACCAGCTGGTCGGCGATGCCCTGGGCGACGAGCTTGGCGTCGATTTCCGGCTTGCGGATCTCGACGATGTTCAGCTTCACTTCGCTGGCGGTCATCCGCGCCAGCTTGGTGCGCAGCTTCTCGATGTCGGCGCCCTTCTTGCCGATGATCACACCGGGACGCGCAGCATAGATCGAGATGCGGCACAGCTTGGCCGGACGTTCGATCACCACCTTCGAGATGGCTGCCTGCGGCAGGCTCTCGACGATGTATTTGCGGATCTCGATGTCTTCCTTGAGCAGCTTGGCATAGTCGCGCCCTTCGGCGTACCAGCGGCTGTCCCAGGTGCGGTTGATCTGCAGGCGCAGACCGATCGGATTGCTCTTCTGGCCCATCTTACGCCTCTTCCTGCTCGCGAACCACGATGCGCAGCCGGCTGAACGGCTTGAGGATGCGCGTGGACTTGCCACGGCCGCGCGTGTGGAACCGCTTCATGGTGATCGACTTGCCGACCGAAGCTTCCGCCACCACGAGCGCATCGACGTCGAGGTTGTGGTTGTTTTCGGCATTGGCGATCGCCGAAGCGAGCACCTTGCTGGCATCCTTCGCCATCGACTTCTTGGAGAAGGCGAGAATGTTCAGTGCCTCTTCGGCCTTCTTGCCGCGGATCAGACCGGCGACGAGGTTGAGCTTCTGCGCCGAACCACGGATCGTGGTTCCGACGGCCAGCGCCTCGTTGTCGGCGACGCGACGGGGTGCTTTCTGCTTGCTCATCAGCGCTTGCCCTTCTTGTCGGCGGCGTGACCCGGGAAGGTGCGCGTGGGCGCGAATTCGCCGAGCTTGTGGCCGACCATCTCTTCCGAGACGGAGACCGGGATGAACTTGCGTCCGTTGTAGACGTTGAACGTCAAACCAACGAACTGCGGCAGGATGGTGCTGCGGCGCGACCAGGTCTTGATCGGCTTATTGGCACCCGCGTCCTGAGCGGTCTCAGCCTTCTTGAGCAGGCTGAGCTCGACGAACGGACCTTTCCAGACGGAACGAGCCATGTCGGATTACCTCTTCTTCTTCGCGTGGCGCGAACGGATGATCATCTTGTCCGTCTGCTTGTTGTTGCGGGTGCGGGCGCCCTTGGTCGGCTTGCCCCACGGAGTCACCGGATGGCGACCGCCCGAGGTGCGGCCTTCACCGCCGCCGTGCGGGTGATCGACCGGGTTCTTGGCGACGCCGCGCGTCAGCGGCTTGATGCCCATCCAGCGGCGACGACCGGCCTTGCCCAGGTTCTGGTTCTGGTTGTCCGGGTTCGACACCGCACCGACGGTGCCCATGCAGTCGGCACGCAGATAGCGTTGCTCGCCTGAATTGAGCCTGACGATGACCATCCCGCGGTCGCGACCGACGAGCTGGACGTAGGAGCCGGCGGCGCGGGCGATCTGGCCGCCCTTGCCCGGCTTCATCTCGACGTTGTGACAGATCGTCCCGACCGGCATCTGGCCAAGCAGCATGGCATTGCCGGGCTTGGTGTCCACACGCTCGCCAGCGACGACCTTGTCGCCCACTGCCAGGCGCTGCGGCGCGAGGATGTAGGCGAGTTCGCCGTCGGCATATTTGACCAGCGCGATGAAGGCGGTCCGGTTGGGATCGTATTCGAGCCGTTCGACCGTGCCTTCGACATCCCACTTGCGACGCTTGAAGTCGACATAGCGGTACTTCTGCTTGTGGCCGCCGGCCATGCCGCGCGAAGTGACGTGGCCCTTGTTGTTGCGGCCGCCGGTCTTGCGCTTGCCCTCGACGAGCGACTTGACGGGCTTGCCCTTGTAGAGCCCCGACTTGTCGACCAGAATCAGGGCGCGGCGGCCCGGGCTGGTGGGTTTGTAATTCTTGAGTGCCATCAGCTCACACCTTCGGTGATGTCGATCATCGAACCCTCTGCCAGGGTGACGATCGCCTTCTTCACGTCGTTGCGCTTGTAGGGCTTGCCCTTCCAGCGCTTGGTCTTGCCCTTCACCACGATCGTGTTGACCGCGACGACCTTGGCCTTCTGGGCCGAATAGATCGCCTCGATCGCTTCCTTGATCTGCGGCTTGGTGGCGTCACCCGCGACCTTGAACACGACCGCATTGTTCTCCGAAGCCATGGTCGACTTCTCGGTGATGTGCGGCGCCAGGATCACGTCGTAGTGACGCGCGTCGATTTCCTGCTTCTTAGCCATTGAAACGGGCCTCCAGCTTCTCGACCGCGTCCTTGGTGAGGACCAGCGTGTCGTGCTTCAGGATGTCGTAGACGTTTGCGCCCATGGCGGGCAGGACGTTGACGCCGGGGAGGTTGCGGGCAGCCTTGAGGAAACCGTCGTTGACGCTCTCGCCATCGATCACCAGCACCTTGCCGTTCCAGCCAGCCTTGTCGAAGTGACCCTTGAGCGCCTTGGTCTTGGCGTCCGCGAGATCGAGGCTGTCGACGATCACGAGACCGTCCTTCGCCTTGGTCGACAGGGCCATCTTGAGGCCGAGTGCGCGCACCTTCTTGTTCAGCGACTGCTCGAAGTCGCGCTTGCGCGCGCCGTGAGCCTTGCCGCCGCCGATGAAGATCGGAGCTGCACGGTCACCGTGACGCGCCGTGCCGCCGCCCTTCTGGCGACCCCACTTCTTGCCGGTGCGCGCCACATCCGAACGCTCGCGCGTCGGGCGGGCGGTACCGCGGCGGTTCTCGAGCTGCCAGGTGACAACCCGGTGCAGGATATCGGCACGCGGCTCGACGCCGAACACCTCGTCGTTGAGCTCGACGTCGCCAGCGGCCTTGCCGTCGATTTTCTGGACCTTCACCTTCACGGATCAGCCCTCCTTGTTCTCGCCGGCGTCCTTGTCGACGCTCGGCGTGGTGCTGTTGTCTTCGGCGGCGCCGGTCTCGGCATCGGCCCCGGCCGACTGCTGCTGCATCAGCTTGGCCTGCTGCTCGGCGGAAATCTCGGTACCGACTTCGTGCTCGGCCGAACCCTCGACCAGGCCCGGAGCCGCTTCCTCGTGCTCGAACTCGTCGCGGTTGCGATACATCACGCCGGGGAACGGCAGATCCGCATGATCGATCTTGACCGCATCCTTGACCAGCAGCCAGCCGTTCTTCGCGCCCGGGACCGAACCCTTGACGAAGAGCAGGCCGCGGTCGGCGTCGGTGCGGACGATCTCGAGGTTCTGCTGGGTACGCTGACGGTCGCCCATGTGGCCGGCCATCTTCTTGCCCTTGAACACGCGGCCCGGATCCTGGCGGTTACCCGTCGAACCGTGCGAACGGTGCGAAAGCGAGACGCCGTGGGTGGCCCGCAGGCCTCCGAAGCCCCAGCGCTTCATCGCGCCGGCAAAGCCCTTGCCCTGCGTGTGGCCGGTGATGTCGACCTTCTGGCCGGCGATGAAGTGCTCGGCCGAAATGCGGGCACCGACGGGAAGAAGACCTTCCTCGGTGTCGACGCGGAATTCGGCGACCTTCATCTTCAGCGGAACCTGCGCCTTGGCGAAAGCTTCGCGCTGCGGCTTGTTGACGTTCTTATGCTTGGCCTCGCCCGAACCGACCTGGACCGCGAAATAACCATCGCGATCCTCGGTGCGGTGAGCGGTAACCTGGCAGTTCTCCAGCGCGAGAACGGTGACCGGCACATGCCGACCGTCCTCCTGGAAGAGGCGGGTCATCCCGACTTTCTTTGCGATAACGCCTGTGCGCATCGTCGAAACTCCTCAACAGAGGCACCCCGGCCCATCCGAGGTGCTTGTCAGCCCGTTTGATGATGCGTCGCCCCGTCCGGGCTGAGTTGCCGCCGCGGCGTGAGCCTTGGCAGCGAGACGGGGGACGCAGGCCCGGATCAGATCCGGCGGTATCCCGATGTCTTGCCCGATCCTGAAATCGGGCGGGGCAATCGAGAGCCCCGAAACTTCCGGCGGTTTAGGGTCCCGCCGAAGACCGGCCGAATTAAGCGAGCTTAATTTCGACGTTGACGCCCGCGGCGAGGTCCAGCTTCATCAGCGCATCGACCGTCTGGGCGTTGGGCTGAACGATGTCGAGCAGCCGCTTGTAGGTGCGCACCTCGAACTGCTCGCGCGACTTCTTGTCGATGTGCGGCCCGCGGTTCACGGTGAACTTCTCGATACGCGTCGGCATGGGAATGGGGCCACGAATAAGAGCACCCGTGCGACGCGCGGTGTCGGCGATTTCACCAGTAGCCTGGTCGAGAACGCGATGATCGAACGCCTTCAGGCGAATGCGGATATTCTGAGCTTCCATTACCTACACCGATGCGAAAGAGCCAAACGAGCCGTTTCCGACCCGACAAAAAGAAAGGTCCGCCCTGTCTACCGGGGCTCCCGGAGCTGGCGACCTTTCATGAATTCCTTGCGACGGGGACGCGAATCCCTGCCTGTGGGCGGGCGTATACGGAGGAGGCCGTTGTCTGGCAACCCCCGAAATCCGCCTAATTTCACCTGGGCCGGGCTGTTGCGACGAACCGTTCGCCGCCCCCGTTTCGCAGGTGGTTCGAAAGCTTGGGCCCACCCCTTCGCAAAGGGATGGGCCCAGACCTTCATTCGCTTTGGAAAGCGAAGATTACTTCGTGATCGAAGCCACGACGCCCGAGCCGACGGTGCGGCCGCCTTCGCGGATGGCGAAGCGCAGGCCTTCGTCCATGGCGATCGGCGCGATGAGCTTGACGCTGATCGTGACGTTGTCGCCCGGCATCACCATCTCGGTGCCCTCGGGGAGGATGACCTCGCCGGTGACGTCGGTGGTGCGGAAGTAGAACTGCGGGCGGTAGTTGGCGAAGAACGGCGTGTGACGGCCGCCTTCGTCCTTCGACAGCACGTAGACCTCGGCGCTGAACTCGGTGTGCGGAGTAACCGAACCGGGCTTGGCCAGGACCTGGCCACGCTCGACGTCTTCACGCCCGATGCCGCGGATCAGCGCGCCGATGTTGTCGCCGGCTTCGCCGCGATCGAGCAGCTTGCGGAACATTTCGACGCCGGTGACCGTGGTCTTCTGCGTGTCCTTGATACCGACGATTTCGACTTCGTCGCCAACATTGACGATACCGGTCTCGACACGGCCGGTGACGACGGTGCCGCGGCCCGAGATCGAGAACACGTCCTCGATCGGCATCAGGAAGGACTTGTCGACCGGACGCTCCGGCTGCGGGATGTGCTCGTCGACGGCCTTCATCAGCTCGATGATCGAGTTCTTGCCGATCGCTTCGTCACGGCCTTCGAGTGCGGCCAGCGCCGAACCCTTGATGATCGGAATGTTGTCGCCGTCGAAGTCGTAGCTCGAGAGCAGCTCGCGCACTTCCAGCTCGACGAGTTCGAGGATTTCCTCGTCGTCGACCTGGTCGACCTTGTTCATGTAGACCACCAGCGCCGGCACGCCGACCTGGCGCGCGAGCAGGATGTGCTCGCGGGTCTGCGGCATGGGGCCGTCGGCGGCGTTCACGACCAGGATCGCGCCGTCCATCTGCGCCGCACCGGTGATCATGTTCTTCACATAGTCGGCGTGGCCCGGGCAGTCGACGTGCGCATAGTGGCGCGCTTCGGTCTCGTACTCGACGTGAGCGGTCGAGATCGTGATGCCACGCTCGCGCTCTTCGGGAGCCTTGTCGATGTTCGCGAAATCGACCGCTGCACCGCCATGCTCCTCAGCCATCACCTTGGTGATCGCCGCGGTGAGCGTGGTCTTGCCATGGTCGACGTGACCGATGGTGCCGATGTTGCAGTGCGGCTTGTTCCGCTGGAATTTTTCCTTCGCCATTTCTAATATTACCTCTGTCTGAAGAGTTTAGATTTCCGTGGAGCGCGGCGCCTGACGAAATCAGGCGCCGCCCCTAGACGCTGAAGCACGCTTACGCAAGCTTCTCCTTGACCTCGGCCGCGACGTTCGCCGGGACCTCGTCGTAGTGGCTGAACTGCATCGAATATTGCGCGCGTCCCTGGGTGAACGAGCGCAGTTCATTGACGTAGCCGAACATGTTCGCCAGCGGCACATGGGCCTCGACGACCTGTGCGTTGCCGCGGCTGTCGGTGCCCTGGATCTGGCCCCGACGGCTGTTGAGATCGCCGATCACGTCGCCGAGATAATCCTCGGGAGTCACCACCTCGACCTTCATCACCGGCTCGAGCAGCTTGATCCCCGACTTGCTCGCCACTTCGCGCATGGCGCCGCGACCCGCGATCTCGAAGGCGATCGCCGACGAGTCGACGTCATGGTACGCGCCGTCATAGAGTTCGATGCTGAAGTCGATGATCGGGAAGCCGACGAGATAGCCGCTCTCGGCCTGCTCGCGGAAACCCTTCTCGATCGCCGGGATGTATTCGCGGGGGATGTTGCCGCCCTTGATGTTGTCCTCGAAGACGACGCCCTGGCCGCGTTCGCCGGGAGTCACCTTGACCTTGACGCGGCCGAACTGGCCCGAGCCGCCCGACTGCTTCTTGTGGGTGTAATCGACGTCGACGGCCTTCGCGAGGCTCTCGCGATAGGCCACCTGCGGCGCACCGACATTGGCTTCGACCTTGAACTCGCGCTTCATGCGATCGACGAGGATGTCGAGGTGGAGCTCGCCCATGCCCTTGATGATCGTCTGGCCGCTCTCGTGGTCGGTCGCCACGCGGAACGAGGGATCCTCGGCTGCCAGGCGATTGAGCGCGACGCCCATCTTCTCCTGGTCGGCCTTGGTCTTGGGTTCGACCGACAGCTCGATCACCGGCTCGGGGAATTCCATCCGCTCGAGCACGATCGGCTTGGCCGGATCGCACAGCGTGTCGCCGGTGGTGGTTTCCTTCAGACCGGCGATCGCGACGATGTCGCCCGCGAAGGCCTCGTCGATGTCCTCGCGGTTGTTGGAGTGCATCAGCAGCATGCGGCCGATCTTTTCCTTCTTGTCCTTCACCGAGTTCAGGACCGAGCCCTTGGCGAGCCTGCCCGAATAGATGCGGGTGAAGGTCAGCGTGCCGACGAAGGGATCGTTCATGATCTTGAACGCCAGCGCGGAGAACGGGGCATCGTCCGAGGACGGACGGCTGTCCTCCTCGTCGCTGTCGGGCTTGACGCCCTTGATCGCCGGCACGTCGAGCGGGCTCGGCATGTAGTCGACCACGGCGTCGAGCAGGGGCTGCACGCCCTTGTTCTTGAACGCCGAGCCGCACAGCACGGGCACGAAGGCGCGCGCCATGGTGCCCTTGCGGATCAGCTGCTTGAGCGTCGCCGCATCGGGCTCCTGGCCTTCGAGATAGGCCTCCATGACATCGTCGTCCTGCTCGACCGCGGTCTCGACGAGCTTCTCGCGATATTCGGCGGCCTTGTCGGCCAGCTCGGCGGGAATGTCGGTGTAGTTGAACGTCGCGCCGAGGCCGTCGTCTTCCCAGACGATGCCGCGCATGTTCACCAGATCGACCACGCCCTTGAGGTCGCTCTCGGCGCCGATCGGGAGATAGAGCACCAGCGGGGTCGCGCCGAGGCGGTCGACGATCGACTGGACGCAGTAATAGAAGTCGGCGCCGGTGCGGTCGAGCTTGTTGATGAAGCACATCCGCGGCACGCCGTATTTGTCGGCCTGGCGCCACACGGTCTCGGACTGCGGCTCGACGCCCGCGACGCCGTCGAACACCGCGACCGCGCCGTCGAGCACGCGCAGCGAACGTTCGACCTCGATGGTGAAGTCGACGTGCCCGGGGGTGTCGATGATGTTGATCCGGTGCTTGGGCCCCTCGCCGTCCTCGGCCGACCAGAAGGTGGTCGTCGCCGCGGAGGTGATGGTGATCCCGCGCTCCTGCTCCTGCTCCATCCAGTCCATGGTCGCGGCGCCGTCGTGGACTTCGCCGATCTTGTAGGACTTGCCGGTGTAATAGAGGATACGCTCGGTCGTGGTGGTCTTGCCGGCATCGATGTGCGCCATGATGCCGATATTGCGATAGCGCTCCAGCGGGTAATCGCGGGCCATGTGGAATTCCTCGTTTCGGGGTTGGCGTGTGACGCGCGCCCCATATGGGTGTTTGTGTGACCGGTTAAAGACGGCCGCCGCACGGCCCGACGCCGTGCGGCCCCGCCCTGCCCGGGCCGCCTACCAGCGGTAGTGCGAGAAGGCGCGGTTGGCGTCCGCCATGCGGTGCGTGTCCTCGCGCTTCTTCACCGCATTGCCGCGGTTGTTGGCGGCATCCATCAGCTCGCCCGAGAGGCGCGCCGACATGGTCGTTTCGGGGCGGCCGCGCGCGGCGGTGATGAGCCAGCGGATCGCCAGCGCCTGACCGCGCTCGGGGCGCACCTCGACCGGCACCTGATAGGTCGCACCGCCGACGCGGCGCGAACGCACCTCGACCTGCGGCTTGATGTTCTCGAGCGCGGTGTGGAACAGCTCGACCGGATTGGCCTTGGCCTTCGCCTCGACCACGTCGAGCGCGGTGTAGACGATCCCCTCGGCGACGGCCTTCTTGCCGTCATACATGAGGTTGTTCATGAACTTCGAAAGCACCTGATCCCCGAACTTGGGATCGGGCAGGATTTCCCGCTTCTCGGGACGACGACGACGTGACATTTTTCTGTCTCCAAATCTCTGATCCGGCCCCTCCCCTCGTCGCCCCCGCGCAGGCGGGGGCCCAGGGTGGCCGGGAAAGCCTAAGCAGCCGCGGGACCGGATCCCCGCTCTCGCGGGGACGACCATGCCCCCGGCACGGTCACTTCGGCCGCTTGGCCCCGTATTTCGAGCGCGACTGCTTGCGGTCCTTGACGCCCTGCGTGTCGAGCACGCCGCGCAGCACGTGGTAGCGCACGCCGGGAAGGTCGCGCACGCGCCCGCCGCGGATCAGCACGACGCTGTGCTCCTGCAGATTGTGCCCCTCGCCGGGGATGTAGGAGATGACCTCGCGCTGGTTGGTCAGGCGCACCTTGGCGACCTTGCGCAGCGCCGAGTTCGGCTTCTTCGGGGTCGTCGTATAGACGCGCGTGCAGACGCCGCGCTTCTGCGGGTTCTGCTCCATCGCAGGGACCTTGGACTTGGCCTTCTGCGGAACGCGGCCCTTGCGGACCAGCTGGTTGATCGTCGGCATAGATATCTTTCTCTTCACCGTGGGTCGGTGACGACTAGCGGGTTTCGGAAATGGGGTGCCTGGCGCCCGTGCCCTCGCCCGTCATCCCCGCGAAGGCGGGGAGCCAGCGAACAGGATACGCCCGCCGCCGGCGGACATCCTTGCACGAGCCTGAAACACTCCACCCGCGGCCCGCACGGCCACCGGGTTACTTTGACGGCTGCCCCGAGACCCTTCGCTTCACCGTCATCCCCGCAGAGGCGGGTCCGGCGAAACCAAGGAGCTGCAATAGAAAAGAGCCCGGCCGCCCCCAGATCTCTCTGGCGCGACAGGCTCCCGGGACAGGACCGGCAATGTTCAGCTCTATCTGACCGGAATGGGACGAGTCCCGCACCGGATGAGGGCGCGCTTAGGGGGAATTGCGTGGGGGGTCAAGGGTTCTGGAGCGTCTACTATCTCTCCTCCGGCTCCTCGGCAGCCAACAGTTCCGAAGCGCTTGCGAAGCGCGGTAAGACTTGCTGGACTTCCTCATTGGAAACGATCTTAAGTTCGCCTGTCGCTGCCTAGAGCAAGCATTCTAGGGAACCATGGAACCTCCCCCCGCCCCTCGCCCGTTGATCCGGCGAAGGAGAGCGTCATGCCCACACCCGAAAACCGACCCGAGGAGCCCATCCGCGTCGATGCCGATCGCGCGCGCGGGGCGGAGATCATTCTGACGAAGCGGCGCAACCGGGCGATCTTCATCGCCGGGCTGGTCGGCCTCGTCCTGCTGGGGGTGGTGGCGAGTTTCCTGGCCTGACGCGGCGGCGCGGGCGCTCGGCCCCGCGCGCGCAGGACAGGAATCGTTTTCCTACTCGCGTGGAATGTGCATTCTGCAGTGGGTCATGCGCGGCCACGATCCCCGAAGGCGACCATCGCCCCTCCCCCATCCCGCGAGATCGATGGCCGCGGGAGAGCCGCCCACCGCGCGCGCCGGACACCCCGCCCGGAGGCGCAGTCGGGGAAAGGTCACATCGGGTTTCGGCGAAAGGTCACACAGCCGTGCCGCGGTCCGCGTGCAAGCGGCGGATTTCGCTGCATAGTTCCATGTGCCGGCGATTTCTTCGAAATGCGTGAACGTGACCATTACCAGGCCCGCTCGAGGCGCGCCGATCGTGGCGATGCGAACCGGATGCAGCGGCGGAGGGCGCTGGTGGCGTGGCCTGGCGCCGCCGCCCTGCGCGCGCTGCGCTCGCGATCATCCCGCGGCGCGGGAGGGTCAGAGCACGCCCGGGCCGCGCAGCGGGCAGGTCATCACGGCGAGGCCCTGCGTGTTGCTGATCACATTGTTCTGGCGCTCGCGGACGTTGAAGGCGCTTTCATAGCGGATCGTCGGCGGATCGAAGAAGCCGGTCGAGACCAGCGGCTGATAGTCGTAGGTCACTTCGACGAACATGACCGCCGTGCCCGATGCGGCGGTGATCTTGTCGCCGCCCGTGCCGAGCCCGTCCTCGAGGCTGTCGTCGTCCGCGCCATCGCCCTCGAGCCCATAGGCGGGATCGTAGGCGCCATTGCCCCAGCAGCGCTGCCAGACGATGGTCTGGCCCTCGTTCGAACCCTTCTTGCCGTTCTCTTCGAGCGCCGAGAGGACCATTCGGCCGTGGGGTTCGAAGTCGAGCCCCTCGGCGACAACTCCGGCGCCGGTGAAGACCTCGTAGATATTGGCCTCGTCGATCCCCGAGGTGACGCGGCCGGCATTGTCGGCGACGGTCATCGCCATCTGGCTGACGCGCATATGCGCGAGCGCGAGGTTGGACAGTTCGAGCCCGGTCAGCACCAGCGTGAGGAAGATCGGCGCGGCGAAGGCGAATTCGGTCAGCGCGAGGCCGGCGCGGTCGTGGCGCAGGCGGCGCAGGAAGGTCGCGCATCCGGTCATCGCATCTCCCCTAGGCACAGATCACCGGCGCGGTCGCCTGGGTGTCGTAGGGCTGGTTGCGGACCGCGGTCTCCACGGTCAGGTCGATGGTCGGCCCGAGACCGGGGAGGAAGATATCGATGGGCAGCAGGCGCGGCGCCGAGATGTTCGCGGTATAGAGCACGACGTCGTCGGCCCCGCCGACCCCGTCCGCCGCGGCATCGGTGTCGTAGCTGCCATTGCCGTTGGCGTCCTCCCAGCAATCGCCGTCCGCCGCATCGAACTGGCCATTGCCATTGGTGTCGGTCATCAGCTTTTCGGGATTGCCGACCGCCGAGAAGTCGAAATAGCTCTGCTGCGTCACCGAGATCACGCCATTGGGCGCGATGCCCGAAATGGTCTCCTTGATGAGGTTCTCGACCTGCTCCTCGACCGTATCGCCCGAGGAGCCGAGGTCGGGGGTCTCGACCGCCGCCGAGCGCGCCGCATCGTTGAGCGCGCCCTGCATGGTGGAGCGGATGTAGCTCTGGTAGCCGAGATCGAGCCCGCCCATCAGCAGCACCAGCATCGGCCCGAGGACGAGCGCGAATTCGATGATCGTCGCGCCGCGCCGGTCGGAGCGCAGGCGGCGCAGGCCGCGCAGGCCGCGGGCAAGGGAGGCCGGGCGGATCACCGCGTCAGCCTCAGATTGCCGATGCCCCGGCCGATCTTCTCGAACACCTGCTTGAGATCGGATCCGTCGGTGGTGTAGAAATGCGCCTGGCTGGTCGCGCAATCGTCGATGTCGTCGGTGTCGGTCTCGTCGAAGGCGATCACCCAGACGGTCACCCCGGCGGCCTTGACCCGGTCGCAGATCGAATGGAAGCGGGCGATGTGCTTCTCGTCCTGCGTGCCGCTGCCGTCGATGCGGTCCTGATAGGTGTCGACGCCATAGGCCGAATAGAGCGTCCCGCCGGTGTCGAGCTTGCCGTCGGTCATGAAGACGATGTGGCGGTTGACCGGGACGCCGGAAATCTCGGTCGGATTGTCGCTGGCGAAATAGCCGGTCGGGGACAGGAAGCGCGCACCCCACAGCATGCCGATGTCGTGGTAGGTGCCGCCCGTGACCTTGGCGGTGGCCGTATCGATCGCGGTCTGGAAGCTCGACAGGCTCGCATAGCTCGTCAGCTTGACTGCCTCCGACGGGCAGCCGTCCTGGCTCTCGCCCTTCTGGATCGGCGGATCGTAGCGGCCGAACTGGCGCGCATCGTCATTGCCGTTGAGCGGTTCGTCGTCGATGTCCGCCTGGCTGACCGTGGTATTGATCACGATGGGATTGTAGCCATTGCCGATCGACGGGCGTTCCTCGATGCAGGCGTCGCCGCTGGTGCGGAACGCCTGGCGGTTGCCGCCCACGGACCCGCCGCTGCCGAGGTTCCAGGTCGAATTGTTGATGTGGACCAGCGTCTCGCCGGTGTAGTTGAACCGGGCCAGATAGCGATACTTCTTGTTGCCGTTGGAAAAGCCGGTCGGTTGCGTGGTGGTATAGGTCGTCGCCACGCAATTCCAGATGTAGCGGCCATCGGTATCGCAGTAGTTGTAGGTATAGGTCCCGTCGACGTAGAGCTGTTCCTTGATGATATCCTTGTTCTTCAGCGAGCGGCCGACATTCACCGTGTGCGAATAGGGCATGATGCCGAAGCGCGTGATCGAATTGCCCGTGCTGTCGCCAAGCGCCTCATAGAGGCCGAGCGCCCCTTCGCGCAGCCGGACGATCTTCTTGTCGCCGCCGATCGAGGGCGGGTCGTCCATCGAACCGGTCACGTCGAGGACCAGCATGACGTCATTGTGGCCGAGATCGCGCTTGGCATCGCAATCGACCGCGACCGGAATCTGGTCGAAGCCGAAGATGAACATCAGCGAGGTCGGAATGTTGGCGCTGGCGGCGCCGAGGATCTGCGCGGCATCGGCCGCGTCCTGCTCGACTTCGAAGTCCAGCCCGGAGGCGCCGAAGGTCCCCTCGGGGAAGTTGAAATCGAAGAACTTGCGCGCCTCGGTTTCATTGGCGGTCTGCCAGTTCGTCCCGTCCATCGACTGGCGCCCGGCGAGAACCGCGGCATCGCAGGCATTCTGCAGCTTGGCCTTGGCCATATAGGCGAAGCTCAGGTCGAGCCCGCCGCCGATCACGATCACCAGCGGAACGAGTGCCGCAGCGAAGAGCGCCAGGGCGTTGCCCCGCGTGTCTGTCCAAAGCTCCCTCAGAATTCGCATCATCGATCTGGTCCCACCGGTGGAACCCGCCTAATCATGAAGCGCTAAGGGCAACCTTCCCGATATGGTTAAGGCCGAGGTAAGCGTCCTTCGCCGGACCCGACCCGCGCCGGGGCTACTCCTTGAGGAAATCCACCAGGGCGCGCACCTTCTTGGTCCGCCACTGCGGCGTGGGCGCCACGAGCCAGTAAGCGCGCGTCCCCGAGACCGGCCCGTCGAGAATCTCCAGCCGGCCGGCCGCGATCGAATCCTGCGCCAGCAGTTCCGGCAGGATCGCCTTGCCGAGACCCGCCAGCGCCGAGGACAGGGCCTGGCCGGCATTGGACACGGTGACATGCGCGGGCTCGCCCTGCTGCAGGGGGAGCCCCCAATCGATCCATCTGTCGGGCGCACCGCCCATGTCCTGAGGCCTGGCGACGGTCACCCGGCGTGCCGCATCGAGCTCGATCCCCTGCAGATCGCCGGGGCCGTCGACCAGGCGAATGGCGCAATCGAGATTGGCCTCGGTGAAGTCGGCGTGTTCGTCGGCAACGAAGGTGAAGCGGAATTCGGGATTGGCGGACCCGAACCTGGCCAGCCGCGGTGCCAGCCACTGGGCATAGAATTCGCGCGGGCAGGCGATGGTATAGCTGTCCGCCGCCTGCCCCGCCTGCATCGCCGAAACGCTCTCCTCGAACTTGAGGAAGCCCTCGCGCAGCGCATCGAGGCCGGCGAGGCCTTCCTGCGTCAGCTCGAGTCCCTTGCTCGTCCGGCGGAAGAGAACGGTGCCGAGATGATCCTCGAGCGCGCGGATCTGCTGACCGACTGCGGCAGGAGTGACCGCGAGCTCGTCCGCTGCGCGCGTGAACGACAGGTGCCGCGCGGCAGCATCGTAGACGCGCAGGGCGTTGAGAGGCAGATGGGTGCGCTTCATGGTGCATCGCGACATAAATGTGGCGCGCGAGGGAAACAAGCGGCTTGCCGATTAACTTTTCTTTACCCGGCGCACCCTCGCTCCGGATCCGCCCCTCCGCAGCGATGAAGACCCGGCGGGGCCGTGGGGAATTCAGCGATGTCGAACCGAGGCTTCCGGCGGCCTTCCTTCGCGGTCCCGCCGTTCCCGGGCGGGCGGGAATCCGGTTTGCTCTCTCGGTGGCGGGGGCCGATCAGCGAGGGTGCATCGCGCAGAGCCGAGCATGGGACTTGCAGGTCGGGCCCGGATCGAACATTATCGCTCCAGGACGACATGTGGTCGAGGGATCCTGAATGAACGACGAATCGCAGCCGACGCGGCACGAGCTGGCCAATGCCGAACAGAAGATTTCCGCCCTCAAGAGCATCGTCGGGCGCGCCGCCGGCGAGATCGAAGCCCTCGCAGAAGCCGATTGCGACGAGGAAGCGATCGCCCGCGCCGAACGCACGGCCGAGCAGTTGCGAAAAGTCGCCAAGCAGTAAGCGGGTCCCCGGCCCGGCGGTCAGGTCGCCGTTGCCGGCGCCGAGAGCGGGAAATAGGGAATTCGCACCTCGAGCGGCGAACCGTCCTCGGCATGAAAGGTGTAGAACCCTTCCATCGATCCGTGCGGGGTGTCGAGCGGACAACCGCTGACATAATCGTGGCTCTGCCCGGGCATGAGGACCGGCTGTTCGCCGACCACGCCCTCGCCATCGACATGGCTGACCATGCCCCGTCCGTCGGTGATCCGCCAGTGGCGGGTGCGCAATTGAACCCGCTCGTGCGAGTGATTCTCGATGCGGATGTGGTAGACCCAGAACCACTTTCCGGCCTCGGGCCGGGACTGCTCGGGCAGGAAGTTCACCGCAACCCGGACGGTAATCCCGTCGGTCATGGCGGCATGCTGGAAGAGCTCCTTGATCACGATTTTCAAGGTAATGCGCCTTGCGCGCTGTGCAAGCGGTCCCGTTCCCGCTTTCCACCGTCGCAGCGCCAAATTCGCCGGCGGGATTGGTTAATTCCGGTTTACCGTGCTCTCTTACGAACCCGTAAACCCGCCGCGTCGTACAAGGAGGCTGGTGGGAAACGACCCCATCGCCAGACAGGGGACTGGACCATGATCTTCGCATTCGTTCGAAGGCTGCTGCGCGAGGAGGGCGGTCTCAGTCCGTGCGGTCTCGCGCTGGTGGCACCGATAGGGGCATTGGTCCTGGCGGGCTCCGGGACGATACTCCCGCTCTTCTGACGTCCGCGGCACGCCGTCGCCGGCCTTCCTTCGGCGGGAAACCCGCGCCCCGCGCGGCGTTCGTCTTTCATGATAGAACAGTTTCAACCCAGCACACTGAGCTGGCTGGAAGTCGCCATGCGCATGGGGGCCGCGATAATCCTGCCCTTCGCCATCGGGCTCGAACGCTATCTCCACCGCAAGCCGATCGACTTCCGGCCGTTCGTCATCATCTCGGTCGCAGCCTGCGGTCTGCTGATCGGCTCGATCGAACTGCTCGACGCGAGCAAGGATCCGCAAAGCACGATCGACCCGACCCGGGTGATCGAGGGGGTGATCACCGGTATCGGCTTCATCGGCGCAGGAGCGATGTTCCGCGAGGGCAATTTCGTTCAGGGCGCCGGCTCAGCCGCCTCGATCCTCTGTGCCGGCGCCATCGGCGTGGTCTGCGGCATGGGCGAGATCTGGCTGGGCGCGATCATCGCCATGATCGTCCTCCTGCTGCTCCTCCTCAGCCGTCCGTTCACCGAAAAGTGGGATCCCGGAGCGAGCGCGGAGGCGGGGGATTGATCAGAGCCCCGCAGCCCCGAGCGCTGCATCCATGTCCTCGATCAGATCCTCGACGTCCTCCAGTCCGACGTTGATCCGCAGCAGACCCTCGGTCACGCCCATCGCATCGCGCGCGTCCTGCGTCATGCCGGCATGGGTCGTGCTCGCCGGGTGACACATCAGGCTGCGCGTATCGCCGATATTGTTCGAGATATCGATCAGCGCGAGTGCGTCGAGGATCGCGAAGGCGCGTTCCCTGCTCCCGACATCGAGCGCGAAGATCGGACCGGTCGCGACCATCTGCCGCTGCGCGAGAGCATGCCGCGGATGGCTCGGCAGACCGGGGTGAAGGATGCGCGGCACCCTGCCTTCGACGAAGCGGCCGAGCGCGAGGGCATTCTCGCTCTGGCGGCGCGCGCGCAGGTCGAGCGTTTCGAGACCCTTGAGCACCACCCAGGCGTTGAAGGGCGAGATATTGGGACCGGTGTTGCGCTGGAAGGGAAGCAGCACCTCCTCGATCCACTCCTGCGAGCCGCAGACGGCGCCCGCGAGCACCCTCCCTTGGCCGTCCATCAGCTTGGTCGCGCTGTAAGCCACGACGTCCGCTCCGAAATCGAGCGGCTTCTGCAAGGCGCTGGTGGCGAAGGCATTGTCGACCACCGTGACGATGCCATGCGCCCTCGCCACGCCGCAGACATGCGCCATGTCGACCACGTCGAGCGTCGGATTCGCCGGGGTTTCGAAGAAGAAGACCCTGGTGTTGGGCCGGATCGCTGCCTCCCAGGCGGCATCGTCGGCGCTATCGACCACGGTCGTCTCGATGCCGAAGCGCGGCAGCAGATGATCGAGGAGCCAGCGGCACGAACCGAAGGCGGCGCGCGCGCCGACCACATGGTCGCCGGCGGATAGCTGGCACAGCAGCGCCGCGGTCATCGCGGCCATCCCGCTCGCCTGCGCGCGGCAGGCTTCGGCGCCTTCCATCAGCGCGATCCGCTCCTCGAGCATGGCCACGGTCGGATTCTGCAGGCGCGAATAGGTCATGCCCTCGGCCTCGCCCGCGAAACGGTCGGCCACCGTCTGCGCATCCTCGTAGGTATAGCCCGAGGTCAGGAACAGCGCCTCGCTGGTTTCGCCATGCTCGCTGCGCCACGTGCCGCCGCGGACCGCCTGCGTCGCGGGGCGCCATTGCGAGGTGATCGAGCGGTCGGTTCCGGTGGTTCTCTTCATGGCGCGCGCGATAGCACGGGTGCGCGGCGCGGCAAGCGTGTCGGCCTTGCAGAGCGCCAAGCTCGGCTACATTTCAGAAAAGTCGCGCAAATCGGCCCGTCGCCGCTTGAAGCAGGCGCGCTGCTTTCCTAAGCCGGCCCGCGATGAGCCGCGCGCCCCAGCAACCCCGTGATCCGATCGGCTGGTGCGCAGCGATCGCGCTGGCTTTCTGGCTCGCCTGCCTGCCCTATCTGACCGTCGTCCCCGAGCCCTATTTCGACGAGATCCATTATCTGCCTGCTGCCCGCGAACTGCTGGCGCTGGGCGAGTTCACCAATCGCGAACACCCGTTGGTCGGCAAGGAGCTGCTGGCATTCGGCATGTTTCTGTTCGGCGACAATCCCTGGGGCTGGCGGCTGTTGCCGAGCCTGTTCGGAGCGCTGGCTCTGTTCGCGAGCATGCGCGCGCTGTGGTTCGCCGCGGCGAGCCGTTTCGCCACGCTCGCCTACGGGGTGTTGCTGGCGACCGGCTTCCATCTGTTCGTCCATGCGCGCATCGCCATGCTCGACATCTTCTATCTCGCCTTTCTCGCGCTTGCCGCCTGGCAGTTCGCCGCCGCGATCCGCCAGCCCGAGCAGGGACGCTGGCGGCTGGCGCTGACGGGTGTCGCGCTGGGGCTGGCGATGGGCGCGAAGTGGAATGCGCTGGTGGTCGCGCCGCTGCCGGGGCTGGTATTCCTGGCCGCCCGGGCTCTGGCGGGACGCCGGCGCCTGTTCCTCAGCCGCAGGGGAGCGCCGGTTCCGGGGATCACGCTGGTCGAGGCAGCGGTCTGGCTGGGGCTGGTGCCGCTCGCGGTCTATGCCGCCAGCTTCGCGCCCGCGTGGTTCTTCGCGACCAACCCCATCACCGAGGGGCTGATCCACCATCACCGCTTCATGCTCGACATGCAGGAGCAGGTGCTCAAGCCGCATCCCTATCAGTCGGTGTGGCAGGAATGGGTTCTGAACGCGCGTTCGATCTGGTATCTCTACGAGCCGGTCGAGGGTGTCCAGCGGGGCATCCTGCTGATCGGCAATCCGCTGACGATGCTGCTCGGGCTCCCCGCGCTGCTGTGGTGCGTCTGGGCCGGGACGATCCGCCGCAACTGGGCGGCGCTGGCGGCAGCGCTCCTCTATGCGGTGAGCCTCGGCTTCTGGATCCTCGCGCCCAAGCCGGTGCAGTTCTACTACCACTACGCTCTGCCGGGCATGGCGCTTCTCGCTGCCCTCGCCCTGGCCTGCGATGCGCTGTGGCAAGCCGGCTGGCGCAAGAGCGCGCTCGCACCGATCGCGGGAAGCGTGCTGCTCTTCGCCTGGTTCTATCCGATCCTCAGCGCGGCACCGCTCGACCGGCCGGACAGCTTCGCGGTCTGGACCTGGCTCGACAGCTGGCGCTAGCTCCTAATAGCGGCCCCAGACGAAGCGGCTCGACAGCGCATAGTTCCAGACCGAGCCGATCCCGATCCCGACCAGCGCCGCCATGAGGATCGGCACACCCCGCTCGTGCAGCGTCGTCGCCACCGCGACATTGGCGAAAGCGCCGATCGAGCAGGCAGCGACGAAGCTGGCCCAGCCCCAGAACAGCTTGCTCGCCTCCTTCAGGCGGCGGTCTCGGTAGGTGAGAAAGTTGTTGAGCCAGAAGTTGAAAGTCATCGCGCCGAAGGTCGCGACCGCCTGGCTCCAGCTGAAATTCGCACCGCCGAGCAGCAGGAAGGCATAGAGGATCGCCATGTGCACCGCGACGCCGATCAGGCCGACGGTGCCGAACAGGGCGAAGCGAGTGGGGATCACCCGACCGAAGCTCTTGTCGTAGAGGCCGGCGAGGAAATCGAGCGCGATGGCCCGGTCGAGCTTGGACTCGCCGGATCGTCTGGCGGAGAAATTCATCGGAAAATCCTTCACCTCGAGCGGGCTTTCGGACGTGGCGAGCAGATCGAGCAGGATCTTGAAGCCGATGCCCGAAAGATTGGGCACCAGCCGCCGCGCGGTTTCGGTGGGAAGTAGGAAATAGCCGCTCATCGGATCGCTGAGTTCCACGCCGGTCAGCTTGCGGGCGAGCATGTTGGCGACGCCCGAGAGCCTCTCGCGATCGGGCCGGCCCCATTCGGCGGTGCTCGCGCCCTCGGCGAAACGGCTGGCGACGGCCACATCCGCCTCGCCCGCCTTCACCGCAGCCAGCATGGCCACGAGCAGGGCGGGATCGTGCTGATGGTCGGCATCCATCACCGCGACATAGGGTGCGGCGGTGGCGCAGAATCCCTCGATTGCAGCGCTCGAGAGCCCGCGACGGCCGATCCGCTGGATCACCCGGACCCGCGGATCCGACTGCGCGATCCGGCGCGCCTCGTCCGAGGTGCCATCGGTGCTGTCGTCGTCCACGACCAGAACTTCCCAGCCGTTCGGGCCCACCGCCGCATCGATGCGCTCGACCAGCGGCGCGAGGTTGTCGCGCTCGTTGAGCGTGGGCAGGACGATCGCCAGCTCGAGCGGCTGGACCGGTGAATCGGGCATTGGCGGCAGGGCCTGCGGAGTCATATCCATTGCAAGACCCGCTTATGCGGCATTCCTCAAGATATGGTTACCAGCTTCCTAACAATCGCATCGCCGATCGCCTCGGTGGAATCGCTTCCGCCGAGGTCGGCGCCGAGCACTCCGTCATGCAGAACCCCGGACACGGCGCGTTCGATCCGCAGCGCTTCCTTCTCGCGTCCGAGCGAATGGCGCAGGAGCATGGCGAGGCTGAGCACCGCCGCGACCGGATTGGCCTTGCCCTGACCGGCGATGTCGGGAGCGCTGCCGTGGATCGGCTCGTAGAGGCCGAAGGTGCCGAAGTTGGTCTGCCGTTCGCCGAGGCTGGCGCTGGCGAGGAGGCCGATCGAGCCGACGCAGGCGCTCGCCTGGTCCGAGAGGATATCGCCGAACAGATTGCCGGTGACGATCGTGTCGAACGTGCCCGGCGCGCGGCACATTTGCATCGCCGCATTGTCGACATAGAGGTGGTCGAGCTGGACCTCGGGATAGTCCTCGGCCACGGCGATCACGGTCTCGCGCCAGATGCGGCTGGTTTCGAGGACGTTGGCCTTGTCGACGCTGGTGAGCCTGCCGCGCCGCTGCCGCGCTGCGCGGAAGGCGGTGTGCGCGATCCGCCGGACCTCCGCCTCATTGTAGGACATCGCATCCCAGCCCTCGCGTCCGCCGTCGCTGGCGCGCTCGCCCTTGTCGCCGAAATAGACGTCGCCATTGAGTTCGCGGACGACCAGCAGGTCGATCCCGTGCGCCAGTTCCGGCCTCAGCGGCGAGAGGTGTTCGAGCCCCGCGAAAGACGCTGCGGGCCGGAGGTTCGCGAACAGGCCCAGCTCGCTGCGCAGGCCGAGGATCGCCTGTTCGGGACGCAGGTGGCGCGGCAGTTCGTCGCAGGAAAAGTCGCCCACCGCGCCGAACAGGACTGCATCGGCAGCGCGCGCCATGGCGAGGGTTTCGGGTGGGAGCGGATGACCATGGCGGCGATAGGCCGATGCACCGACATCGCCCTCGAACAGCGTCAGACCCGGCAGCGAGAGCGTCTCCAGCACGCGCCGCGCCTGCGCCATGACCTCGGGGCCGATTCCGTCGCCGGGGAACATTGCGATCTTCATAGGTCTACTTCCTCCTGCCGAGCGGCGGTCGCCGCCCCCGCGCGCTGCTCGGCCACCCGGTCAGGCCATCCGGGCCAGCCGCTCGCGCAGGAGCTGTCTTGCGGCTAGAACGTCGGCGCGGGTGTCGGCAAGCAGGTAGCGCGCGATCAGGGCCTCCTGGCGGTCGAGAATTTCCAAGGCCTGCCCAAGATCGGCTATTGCGGGCCGCTCGCCGCCATAGCCGAGCTCGCGCAGCAGCAGCGCCTCGTAGCGTGCCAGGCCCTCGACCCATTGCCGCGCCGTCTCGGCCGAGCAGATCGCATCGAGCAGCCCGCCCAGCGCAGCATGGAGAGCGGGATAGGGGTTGCGCTCGGGGAGGACGGCAGCGGTCAGCGCAGTGACCCAGGCGATCGCTGCGGCGGGCAAGGGTTCGCCGAGCCACGGTCCGCGGCTCCGGCGCAGCTCCAGCCGGGCGAAGGGCAGCTGGCTGTCGGATTTGGCGCGGATTTCGGCCTCGACGATATTGCCTGGAATGAGCACCGGGCGGAGAACCCGTCCACGGCCGCCGGCGACATAGGCGGCGACGAGCCCGCTCTCCTCGGTCAGCAACCGCGCGATCACCGCGGTTTCGCCATGCGGTCGGCCGGCGAGAACGATGGCGGGCGCCGAGAGCTGCATCCTTGCCGCTCCGCCGGCGCGGCTGGCTCAGCCCCCGCCGATCCGCGCCTCGAGCGCGGACACGCGGTCGGCCAGCCGCTCGGCATCCTCGCGCGCGCGGCTCGCCATCATCTTGACCGCATCGAATTCCTCGCGGGTGACGAAATCCATGCCGCCGAAGGTTTCCTTCGCCCGTTCGCGCGCGGCATCGCGCGCCTCGCGGCCCATGCCGGCAAGCGTACCGGCCGCGGAATTGGCAAGTTTGACGAAATCGGCGATCAGCGGGTTCTGGCTCTGCATGCCGGCTATTTGGGCCGCACCGCGCGGTTACTCAACCCTTTTATCACGAGGTGAGACCAGCGATGCGACGGCCCCGCCATTGCCGGATCAGGACTGAGAACCGATCCGCACGCGTTCGACCTGCGCTGCCCCCTCGGCACCGTCGGCGGCGGGGTTGAGCCGCAGGAACTGATAGTTGAGCACGCTGGCGAACAGCACCCAGGCGAGATAGGGGAGCAGCAGCAGCGCGGCGCTGCGGCGGACTTTCCAGAACAGCGCGATCACCGCCAGCAGCGTCAGGTCGACGAGCACCAGCACCACCAGCGCGGCGGTGATCTGATGCGCTCCGAAGAACACCGGCGACCAGGCGAGGTTGAGGGCGAAATGCACGACGAAGACCGCCAGTGCCGCAGTCCTGCCCCGCGCGCCCCAGGCGGCAGCGACAGTCGCGACCGCAAGCCCGATCATGATGTAGAGCACCGTCCAGACAATGCCGAACCACCGCGGCTCGGGGAAGATCGACGGCTTCTCGAGGCTCGCGAACCAGGCGCTGTCGGCGCTGCCCAACTGGCCCGCAACGAAGCCGAGGAGCACCGTCAGCGGGACGAGGAAAAGCGCCCAGCGAATGAAACTTGCGCGCAGCTGCCCGCGCGACGCCAGCATGTTCATGAAAAGATTCCGTTTGCGATTCGTTTCCTGCTCGTTGTGGCGGGGGGCACGGGCAGTGGCAATGCGGCGATGGCATTCGTCCCGATCCGGAGCGCAGGGCCCCGCAAGCCGACGACCGGCCGCGGGGGCCCGTCCGGCATCTCCGTCACCGCTTCACCAGGCCCTTGGCATAGAGGCTGCGGACCGTGTCCTCGATGGTCTGTTCGGGGGGAATGAAGGAGAAGCCGAGCACCTCCTCGCTGTGCCGACCCGAGACGTCGCGGACATTACCCAGCTCCCCCTTGATCTGCTTCATCTCGGGCAGGAACACGGCGAGCAGCCGCACCAGCCAGTCGGGCATCGGGCGGCGCGGCACCTTGCCGGCATGTTCGGGTACCCGGGCGCGGATCACTTCGGCCATCTCGCGGAGCCAGAGAAAGCGCGCGGAGATCGGGAAACGCTCGCCGCGGACCGTCTCCACCGGCGCCTCGAGCGCGCGGACATGCGCCTCGGCGACATCGCGCACGTCGGCGATGCAGATGCCCATGTCGGGGATCAGCGGGATCGACCCGTCGACCAGCTTCCGGACCAGCTCGATACTGGTCGAGACATCGGCATCGTGGACCGGGCCGAGCACCGCGACCGGATTGATCGAACAGAAGGTCATCCCCGGCGCATGCACGGCCACCCAGTCGCGCGCCGCCCGCTCCGCTACGGTCTTGCTTTCGATATAGGGCGGTACGCCGGCGGTGAGATTGGTCCAGTCGGTGTAGTCGAACCGCTCCTTCTCGGGATGGCCATAGGCGATGGCGGCCGCGGAACTGGTCTGGACGAAGCGGCCAACTCCGGCCCGCTGGGCGAATTCGAGCGCCCGCAAGGTCCCCTCGCGCGCGGGGACCACCAGCTCGTCCTTGTTCCGGGGCACCCCGAGCGGGAAGGGCGAGGCGACATGGGCGACCGCATCGCAGCCCGCGCTGGCCTCGGCCCATCCCGCATCGCTCAGGAGGTCGGCCTCGAAGATCGCCAGCCGCTCGCCCGCATCGGCCCAGCGGCTTCGCAGCCGCGGCTCGCCGGTCGCCCGGTTGCGGACGGTGGTGCGCACAGAATGGCCCCTTGCAAGAAGCTGTTCGATGACTTCGCCGGCGATATAGCCGGTGCCGCCGGTCACCAATATCGTAAGCGCCATCGGCCCCCTCCCCGATCTTATCCGTTCGGGGGAGACTAGGCGGGCGACCCGCAGCGTGCAATCGGTTCGCAAGGAGGTGCGATGCACACAGTGGATTTCCTGGTGGTTGGCGCGGGCATCGCGGGTCTGTCGGCCGCCGCGCGGCTGGCGCTGCATGGCTCGGTGACGGTGTGCGAGGCCGAGCCTGCTCCCGGCGTGCATGCCTCGGGCCGCAGCGCGGCCTTCGCCCATTTCGACATGGATGCGCCGCTGGTCCGCGCGCTGACCGCCGCGAGCCTGCCGCTGTTGCCACCGAGCGCCGCGCGCGAGCACCCCGCCCTGTTCCTCGCGCTGGCCGGTCAGGAGGCGGCGCTCGATCGGCTCGAGGGCGATTATCGCACTTGGGCACCGCAGCTCCGGCGGATCGCGACGCAAGAGGCGCGGGCGCTGGTCCCGGTGCTGCGCGCGGGCGAAGGCGGACCCGTCGGCGCCTTGCTCGATCCCGCGGGGCGCAAGCTCGACGCGCATCTGCTCCTCGAGCACCATCGCGCCGCGCTGCGCGATGCCGGCGGAACGCTGCTCACCCGGGCACCGGTGGAGGCGATCCGCCATGACGGCACAAGCTGGGCCGTGGACACGCCCGGGCACAGCTTCGCCGCGAAAACCCTCGTCAATGCGGCGGGCGCCTGGGCCGACGGCGTCGCTGCCCTTGCCGGCGTGGCACCGCTCGGCATCCGTCCCTTGCGCCGCACGGTCGTCACCTTCGCTGTCCCCGAGGGTCTGGAGGTGTCCGCCTGGCCGTTCACCAAGACCGTCGGGCCCGGTTTCTACATCGAGCCCGAGGGTCGCGGCCGGCTGCTCGCCTGTCCCATGGACGAGGGCGCGAGCGATCCCTGCGATGCCCAGCCCGAAGAAGAGGATGTGGCGCTGGCGGCCTGGCGCGTCGAGCAGGCGACGACGCTGAAGATTGCGCGGCTGGCGAGCACATGGGCCGGCCTCAGGAGCTTCGCCCCCGACCGGCTGCCGGTGGCGGGCTTCGATCCGGCGGCACCCGGCTTCTTCTGGCTCGCCGGACAGGGCGGCTTCGGCCTGCAGACCTCCCCCGCCCTCGCGCTCGCCGCGGAATCGCTCGCGACGGGCCGGGACTGGCCCGAGGAATTGCGCGCGGTGGGCGTGACCGGCGGAATGCTCGCCGTGGACCGATTTGCGCGCGATCGCGGAAGGTCCGCTCCGGGCCGGCCCGCCCGGTCGCCGAGGGCCGACAGGAGTATAAAGATAGACGCTGCGCTCGGAGAACATGCCTCGGCTCGGCAAGGAACTTCAGCCGAAAAGATGCCTCCGTCGTCGCACAACGGTAAGCTGCCCGTCATTTTCCTGCCGACCGAGGTTTGTCGGAACCCGCACCCTGCCCGCCTGTTCGATTAATGTGACGTCAACGTGTTTTTCAAACACGGAGGCACGAATGAGAACACACAATCCAAGGCAGGAGAAGGTGACAGACTATGGCTGAAATTCCGATAGAACATAAATCCAGCAAGGGCTGGCTGTGGGCGCTTCTGGCGCTGCTGCTGATCGCGCTGCTGGCATGGTGGCTGCTCGACAACGACGGCGACGACGTGGTCGAATACACCGACAACGATACCGTCGCGACTGCGCCGGCGGACACTGCGATGATGGCCGATACCGACGCCACGGCGATGGCTGTGGGCGACAGCGTCAATCTCGAAAACATCCAGGTCACTTCGCTCGCGGGCGACATGGCGTTCAACGCCGATGTGAACGGGCAGACGATGCTCGTCCTGTTCAACCAGGAGCCCACGCCGAACGACAGCACGGAAGGCGAATACGACATCAATCCCGGATCGGTGGTGAACATCGAAGGGACCGTCCGCTCGGCCAGCGAACCGCTGCCCGACGGCGTCACCGCGCAGGTTCCCTCGGGCACCGAACGGTACATCTACGCCACATCGATCGAGATGGTCAGCTGATCGCGAGGATCGCACCATCCCCATCTGAACTCGAATCAAGGAAACCAATTTTATGCGACACGACACACGCTATGAAGATCTCGACACGCTCGACGACTACGAGCTCGAGCACGAATCACAGGACATCCGCGGCCGGCCGCTGGTGAATCCCCAGGGCCGTCGCTACGGCATCATCGAGGATCTGCTGGTGAGCCGCGACCGCTCCCACGTCGAAGCCATACGCCTCGACAATGGCAAGGTCTGCGCCATCGAGCCGCTGGTCATTCACGACAATGCCGTCGTCTATGGTGAAGCAGCCGAGGCGCATGCCCGCACGGGTGGCGACGCCGTCACCGAAGAGGTCGTCCCGGTGGTCGAGGAACAGGTTGCGATCGGCAAGCGCGTCGCCGAGCACGGCAGGAACATCAACGTCACCACGCATGTGGTCAAGGAGCGGGTGAGCGATGACGTCCACCTGCGCGACGAGACCGTTTCGGTCGACAAGCGCCCGGTCAATCGCGCCGTCTCCTCCTCCGACGCCGACGCCCTGTTCAAGGAACGGTCGGTTTCGATGACCGAACGCGACGAGGAAGCCGTGGTCGGCAAGAAGGCCGTCGTGACGGACGAGGTGGTCGTGAAGAAGACCGCCGAGGACCGTGTCGAGCATGTCGACGAGACCGCGCGCCGCACCGAAGTCGATGTCGATGTCGATGAAAAGGACCGCCGCCGCTGATCGCGTCATGCGCTGACGAAACGGGCCGGTCCCCTTGCGTGACCGGCCCCGTTTTCATTCCCGGAGGCCATCGAGATGAATGACAGGAAAGACAGGGCGGAACCCGGCGTCACCGAAGAGGCCGTGATCCCCGTCGTCGAAGAGCAGGTGGATGTCGCGAAGCGCGAAGCGGTCGGTCGGACCGTGACCGTCACCACCACGCCGGTGACCGAGCGGCACACCGTGAGCGAGCCGGTCACGCGCGAGAGCGTGACGGTCGAGCGGGTGCCGATCGGGAAGGTTGTCGAAGAGGTGCCCGAGGTCACCGAAGATGGCGATCTCACGGTCATTCCGGTGGTCGAGGAACGGATCACCATCGTGAAGGAACTCGTCCTCGCCGAAGAGATCCATCTTCGTCGTGTGCGCGAAGAGACCGTCGACGAACAGGAAGTCGAACTTCGCCGCTCGAATGTGACGATCGACGAATAACGGACGGCCGGCCCGCGACCGCAAGCGGCGAGTGCCTCAAAAACAACAAATCCCTGGTGCAGGAAGGAATGGCTGAAGCCTGGGCTTCATCCCGGCGCTCCGCTTCAGCTTCGACTGAAAGGAGGAGAGCGAGCGATGAAGGTGGCGCCCTCGAAAGCGCACCGGCGTTCGAAACCGCTGTTTTGCGCCCTCGCAGTTCTCCTGACGGGTTCATGCAGCTCGACGACTCCGGAAGGGTGCGCAGCACCACCCCAGGCGCTCGCGACCGCTATCAATTCCGCGCTCTCTCCGCTCCTCGGCGCGCTCATCCGATATTCTCGCAACGGGGCCGAAAAAGAGGGGGCCAAGCCCCTGCCCGCGGAGCTTCGAAAGACGCTGAAGCCCTTCTTCGATGACACCACGCTTGCCCGCGCCCGCTGGACGATCGCTTCCGATCGCCTGGCGCTGGACACTGTCATCACCACCGTGCTGCCGCGCTACAAGGCGATAACCCTCGGCGACACCATCGTCTTTCGCGACGAGAGGTCGGTCGAGCACCTGGATGTCTGGGTGCACGAACTTTCGCATGTCGAGCAATATGCGAAAGCCGGCGGAACGCAGGATTTCAGTCGATTGTATCTGGCGTCATGGGACGTGATAGAGTTGGCAACGGTCCGGCGAACGAATCGCATTCTCGATCGCTTGAACATGGAGGCGCGACAAGGCCTCCCCACGTGGAGGCGCGCCTGTACCCTCGTCGAGGCGGCGCACACCGGCTGAACCGCCCGGCAGTTCCTGCGCGCGGGACGCATCTTCCGGCACGGCGGCTAGCGCATCAGCACCAGTTCCTCGGCCATGGTCGGGTGGATCGCGCAGGTGGCGTCGAAATCGGACTTGGTCAGCCCGGCCTTCACCGCGATCGCGGCGGCCTGCATCATTTCGGGCGCGTCGGGCGCGATCATGTGGATCCCGACGATGCGTTCGTTGTCGCCTTCGCAGATCATCTTGAACAGGCTGCGTTCGTTGCGGCCGGCGAGCACGTTCTTCATCGGGCGGAAATCGGACTGGTAGACCTTGATGCTGCCGAGACGGTTGCGCGCCTCGCCTTCGGTCAGTCCGACGGCGGCGATCGGCGGATGGCTGAACACCGCGCTGGGAATGCAGCCGTGGTCGACCGCGACCGGATCGCCCTTGCCGAAGACGGTATCGGCGAACGCCTGCCCCTCGCGGATCGCCACCGGGGTGAGCTGCACGCGATCGGTGACATCGCCCACGGCGTAGATGTGGTCGACGCTGGTCTTCGAGAAGCGATCGACCTTGATCTCGCCCTTTTCGCCCAGTTCCACCCCCGCCTTCTCGAGGCCCAGCCCGTCGGTGTGCGGGACCCGGCCGGTGGCGAAGAGGACGCAATCGACCTCGAGCGGATCATGGTTCGACATCGTGACCCTGAGGCAGCCGTCACCGGTCTTCTCGATCGCCTCGAACTCGGCGTGGAAGCGGAAGTCGATGCCCTTGGTGATGCTGATCTGGAGCAGCCGGTCGCGCACGCTCTCGTCATAGCTGCGCAGGAGCTTGTCGCTGCGGTTGATGATCGTGACATGGCTGCCGAACTCGTTGAAGATTCCGGCGAATTCATTGGCGATATAGCCGCCCCCGGCGATCAATATGCGTTTCGGCAGAGCGTCGAGATGGAACGCCTCATTGCTGGTGATGCCCAGTTCGTGGCCCTGGCATCGGGGCACATGCGGCCGCGCCCCGGTGGCGATGAGGATATGCTTCGCGGTCACCACCTTGCCGCTCGCCAGCGTGATCTCGTGCGGACCGCTCAGCTCGGCGCGTTCGTGGAAGATCGCAACGTCGTGGTTGGCCAGCGTTTCGGTGTAGAGACCGTTGAGCCGGTCGACGTCGCCCAGGACATTGTCGCGCAGCACCGCCCAGTCGAACCGCTTCTCGCCCACGGTCCAGCCGAACTTCTGCGCATCGTCGATATCCTCGGCGAAATGCGCGCCATAGACGAGCATCTTCTTGGGCACGCAGCCGCGAATGACGCAGGTCCCGCCGATGCGGAATTCCTCGGCGATCGCGACCTTGGCCCCGTGCGCCGCGGCGACCCGGCTCGCGCGAACGCCGCCCGATCCCGCGCCGATGGTGAAGAGATCGTAGTCGTATTCGGCCATGAAAGCGCCCTCCGTCGGTCGGGTGAGCGGCGCATATGGCGGCCGCGGCGGCGCTTGCCAACCTCCCGCCGACGTCCGCGGCTCAGGCGCGGGGCGGCTCCTGCTCTGCAAGGCGCCTCGCCGTCCGCACCGTCTGGAGGACGAACAGGCCGATCAGGCCGAGCCCGACTCCGCCGACGAAGAGATCGAAGGCGTTGAGGTAGCCGATGATCGGGCTTTCGGGTCCGGCGATATACATCGCCACGGTCAGGGCGATGAGCACCAGCCGCAATTCGGTGGGGCCGGCGTTGAGATAGGACAGGCGCAGTTCGCCCAGCACGCGGACCGACAGGAAGGCGTGGATCGACATCAGCAGATAGCCCGCGAGCGCGACGAGCGCGACCTCGAGCAGCACGAAGGGCGTGAGGCCGATCCCCACGACCAGAAGCGTGGTGGCGAAGCCGTCGCAGCTATGGTCGAGGAAATAGCCGTAGCGAGGCCGTTCGATGCTGCGAAAGCGGGCCAGGCTGCCGTCGAGCGAATCGCCGAACCAATGGACCACATATCCCGCCACCGCGACCCACAGCCAGTCGCGGTCGAGATTGCTCCCGAGATAGCCCGCGAAGACCATCACCGCGCCGATCATCCCGGTGGCGGTCAGCATGTCGGGCGTGACCCGCCGCGGGAGCCGGGCGCAGAGCCAGTTCAGCACCCGGCGCTCGGCCCGCGCCACCAGATTTTCCTGGATCCGTTCGACCGGCGTGATCTTGGCCTTGAAGGCGGGTTCCATCGTGTGTCTTTCCATAGGCCAGCCGCTCGGCCGGAGGGACATGCGCCCGCCGGCCGGTGGTGTCCAGTCCGCGGATATCAGCGCGAGCGCCGGCGGCGCGATCCGCCCCCGGGACGTTCGCTCCGCGGCATGCCCTGCCCCGAGCCGCCCTCGCGCTTGGGCTGCCCCGCCCGCGAGGAATGCTTGTTGCGCGATCCGCTCTTCTTGGCGGCGTCGCCCGTCGGACGCACCCGGGGTCGCGCAAGCTTGGGCTTCTGCTCGCGCTTGGTGGGGCCGACGCCCTCGACCACCGCCCGGAAATTGTCGGGCAAGGGCAGGCGCTCGAATTCGGCATCGGTCTTCTTGCGGATGTCCTTGAGATAGTCGCGCTCATCCTCGGCGCAGAAGGCGATCGCCACGCCGTCGCGGCCCGCGCGCGCGGTGCGCCCGATGCGGTGGACATATTGCTCGGCGACATTGGGCAGTTCGTAATTGATCACGTGGCTGACGCCGGGAATGTCGATCCCGCGCGCGGCCACGTCGGTCGCCACGAGGATGGGAGTCTTGGCGCGCTTGAATTCGTCGAGCGCGCGCTCGCGCTGCGGCTGCGACTTGTTGCCGTGGATGGCGTTGGCCGGGATCCCGCTCTGGATCAGCTTCTTCACCACGCGGTCGCAACCATGCTTGGTGCGCGCGAAGATCAGCACGCGCTCGAACTTGCCCGGGACCGCATGGCGTTCCGCGAGGATCATCTCGAGCAGCGTCTGCTTCTCGTCCTGCTGGACCATGAACAGATATTGGTCGATGCGCTCGGCCGTGGTGCTCTCGGGGGTGACCGAAACCTTGACCGGATTGCGGCAATATTTGCCGACCAGCTCCTGGATCTGCTTGGGCATGGTGGCGCTGAAGAACAGCGTCTGGCGGTCTTCGGGAACGAGCTGGCTGATCCGCCGCAGCGCATGGATGAAGCCGAGATCGAGCATCTGGTCGGCCTCGTCGAGCACGAGGATCTCGACCCCGTCGAGCGTCAGCGCGCGCTGGTCGATCAGATCGAGCAGGCGCCCCGGCGTGGCGACCAGAATATCGGTCCCGCGATGCAGCTTGTTGCGGTCCTTGTTGACCGAGGTGCCGCCGACGATGCTGTGGACCTTGAGCCCCGCCAGCGCGCCATAGTCCTTCGCGCTCTGGGCGATCTGACCCGCGAGTTCGCGCGTCGGGGCGAGCACGAGCATGCGGCAGGATTTGAACGGGGTCTGCCGGTCGGCCCCATCATGCTTCGGGCGCAGCCGGTCGATGCTGGGCAGCATGAAGGCGGCGGTCTTGCCGGTGCCGGTCTGGGCGATGCCCATCAGATCGCGTCCCTCGAGCACGGGCGGGATCGCCTGTGCCTGGATCGGCGTGGGAATGGAATAGCCCTTCAGATCGAGGGCCTGGAGGACGGGCTGCGACAGCCCCAGATCTTCGAAACGAAGTCCGTCGGTGGATTGTGTCATGGTAAACTCGCAATATGTGCGGCGCGCAGACGGATTCGTCGCGCGGCGCGGGAGGTGCAACCGCCCGCGTGAAAAGGGAAGTCTTGGGAAATGGACCGAGGCGCGGCCGGGGCGATGGATGTATCCGCATCGCCGCTTCACGCTGGCTAGCGCGCTTCGATGGCGCTCAAATGGCGACAAGTCTCCGGATTGTCAATCGAAACCGCCCCGTCACCGATCCACGCGATAGTGGATCGGCTTGAAACTGCCCCCGTTCGAGGCATAGGCCGAACAGGCGGTAAGCCCGATGATGCAGTCCATCCTGGCTTCGAGAACCAGCCGGTCGCCCGGCGCCGTCCGCGGCGGATCGACGCGCAGGGCTCCGCTCCCCCCATCGACCGGGACATTCATGAAGACGTTGAAGGCGCAGGGGATCGCATCGGGTTCGACGCCATGGGGCTCCAGCGCCTCGGCGAGATTGCCGAAGCAGCCGCGATGGACCGGCTTGTCGGCGTAGAAATGGCGGAAGGTCGCCTCGCTGCACGGGGTCAGCAGGAAATCATGCGTCCCCGCCGTGTCCTCGAGAATATCGAGCATGACGCGCGACCGGTTGGACCACAACCGATTACCGGCGGTGAGCTTGATCGTTTCCTCATAGTCGAAGGTCCGCCCGTTCGAAATCACCTCGCGCACATCCTCGGCAGCGTAGGCGAGGAGGTCCGCGACCTGCCCCCCTTCGGGGTCCACGACGGTCAGCCGCTCGCCCTCGCGGAGCAGGAAGGCGGTGCCCGAGCGGGGCGGAATTTCGACGGTTTCACCGGCTCCGGCGGCGACGGAAGGGGCATTGGCTGTCTGCATGGCCGGTCAACGCAAAGCCCGCCGCTTCGGTCCCGGATTTCGCTTTCCTACAGCCTTGGCGGTGTGGCACGGTTCGGAGTCCTTCGGATGGCGACGGATCGCATCTCCGCCGCCCGTCATTCCGCCGAGGGCCGGCGCGGACGAAAGGTGACACCGGCATGAGGCAAATTGCTGCCAACTCATTGATCGCTCTGCCGAATAATCGAGGGCGGAGTTTTTTTGGAACCCCCGGTCGGTGTCACCCCCTTCTCGTCGACACCGCGTTCAACCCAGGCCCGCCGCCTCGACCAGCGCGTGGGTGCTCGCGTCGAAGTCCTCGCCGCCCTGCTCGATCGCCCTCGCCATCGCCTTGCCCAGCTCGACGCCGAACTGATCGAAGGGGTTGATCCCCATGAGCACGGCATTGGCGAAGGTGCGGTGTTCGTGGAAGGCGATCAGCGCGCCGAGCGCGGCGGCGTCGAGGTCGTCGCACAGGATCGTGGCGCTGGGGCGGTCGCCCGGATAGTTGCGCGCCGGATCCTCGCCCTTCTTGCCCGCCATCAGCGCGGCGCCCTGCGCGAAGCAGTTCATCAGCAGGATGCGGTGATGCGCCGGGTCGAGCTCGTCGCCGGGGGCCACGCTGGCGATGAAGTCCACCGGAACCAGATGGGTGCCCTGGTGGAGCAGCTGGAACACGGCATGCTGCGCGTCGGTGCCGACCCCGCCCCAGGTGATCGGCGCGGTCGGGCCGTCGACGGGCTGCATGTCGGCGGTCACGCGCTTGCCATTGCTCTCCATCTCGAGCTGCTGGAGATAGTCGGGGAACAGCCCCAGCCGCTCGTCATAGGCGAACACCGCGCGCGTCTCGCAGCCCCTGACGCGGGTGTAATAGAGATCGGCGAAAGCGGCGCGCAGGACGAGATTGTCCGCCCCGTCGGTGTCCCGGAAATGCGCGTCCACCGCCCTGGCCCCCGCGAGCATGGCGCGGAAGTCCTCCATCCCCACCGCCATGGCGATGGGAAAGCCGATCGAGGACCAGATCGAATAGCGCCCGCCGACGCTGTCCTGGAAGGGCAGGATGCGCGTCTCGTCGACGCCCCATTCCACCGCTCTGTCGGGATTGGCGGTCAGCGCCACCACCCGGCCCGAGGGGTCCGGGACCCCGCTGTCGCGCAGCCATTTCAGCGCGCTCTGCGCATTGGTCATGGTCTCCGTGGTGGTGAAGGTCTTGCTCGCCACGGCGATCAGCGTCTTGGCCGGGTCGCAGCGCGCGAAGGCCTGCTCCAGCGCCACGCCGTCGATGTTGGAGACGACATGGACGTCGCAGAAAGCGAGATCGCGGGCCAGCGCATCGACGCCGAGCGCGGGCCCCAGCGCGCTGCCGCCGATGCCGATGTGGATGAGATGCTCGATCTCGCCCAGCGCGCCCTGGTGGATCGCCTCGACCAGCATGCCCATCCGCTCGATCAGCGCCATCGCCTCCTCGACCTTGGCCGGATCGCCGGTGCCGCGCAGCGTCGCGTGGTCGGCCGCGCGGCCCTCGGTCGGATTGACCACCTCGCCGGCGAACAGCTTCGCACGCATGCCGGCGAAATCCATCGCCTCGGCGAGCTGCTCGAACCCCGCGAGGACAGCGCGGTCGAGATGCGTCTTCGACCAGTCGAACAGGATGCCGCCCTGGTCGAGCTCGATGCGTCCCGAGAGCATGGCGACGCGCTCCGCCCCGCCGGGCTCGCCGCCCCCTTCGCCGCCCCCTTCGCCGCCATCGCGGCAGGCACTGAACAATTCGAGCAGCGTCGGCCGCGGCAGGTCGGCGAGCTCGGTCCACAGTTCGGCGGCAGTCTGGGTCATGGCGGGCAAAAATCCTTTGATGGCTGCGCTGCTGCGACTAGGGAACTGCGCCATGGTTGAGAACCCCGCATGACAGAGCCGACGGCGGTGACGCATTCCCCCCACCGAAGCGGATCGAAGAGCGCCAAGGACGAAAGCTGGACCGGGTTCGCCTGGTTCCTCTTCAAGCTCGTGCTGGCGGTGGTCGTCTTCCGCAGCTTCCTGTTCTCGCCCTTCACGATCCCGTCGGAAAGCATGTTGCCGGGCCTGCGGACGGGAGACTATCTGGTCGCGGCGAAATGGCCCTATGGCTATTCCAGCCTGTCGCTGCCGTTCGAGGCGCCGCTGATCCCCGGCCGGATCTTCGCCGACCTGCCCGAGCGCGGGGATGTGATCATCTTCAAGCATCCGGTGGACGGCACCGACTACGTCAAGCGCGCCATCGGCCTGCCGGGCGACACCGTGGCGATGCGCGACGGCGTGGTCATCCTCAATGGCGAGCCGCTGGCGAAGCAAGCCGCGGGCTATGCCGAAATCCCGATGAGCGCCAACACCGGCTGCCGCGCGATCGGCGGCGAAGAGGTCGAGGGCATCTGCCGCTATCGCCGGTTCCGCGAGACGCTGCCCTCGGGCAAGAGCTATCCGACGCTCGATTTCGGCCCCTCCCCGCAGGACGATTTCGGGCCGGTCGTGGTCCCCGAAGGAAAGATCTTCGCGCTTGGCGACAATCGCGACAATTCGCTCGACAGCCGGTTTCCCGCGCGCCCCGGCGGCGGCGTGGGGCTGGTCGATGCGGACCATCTGGTCGGCCGCGCCAGCATGATCCTGTGGTCGACCGACGGCAGTGCGCGCTGGCTGCTCCCCTGGACCTGGTTCACCGCCGCGCGCTGGGACAGGGTCGGCGAAGCGCTGTGAGCGAACTGACGCCAGAGACCCGCGCATGGCTCGAGCAGACCGGCTTCGCCGTGTCCGAGGAAGCGCTGTGGCACGCCGCCCTCACCCATGGCAGCATGGGCGAGACGCGCGATTACGAACGGCTCGAATTCCTCGGCGACCGGGTCCTCGGCCTGTCGATCGCCGACTGGCTCTATGGCCGCAGCTCCGCGCCCGAAGGCCAGCTGGCGCAGCGGCTCAACGCCATCGTCAGCCGCGAGATGTGCGCGACCATCGCCCGCGGCATCGGTCTTGCTCCGCATATCCGCATCTCGCGGCAGGCTCATGCCGATGGCGGGCGCGACAGCGACAACATCCTCGGCGACGTGATGGAAGCGCTGCTCGGCGCGGAGTTCCTCGAGAACGGCTTCGACGCAGCGCGCGCGCTCGTCCAGCTGCTGTGGCGGCCGGCGCTCGAAAGCGGCGCGGGCAAGTCCAAGCATCCCAAGAGCGCGCTGCAGGAATGGGCTGCGGGCAATCGCCGCAAGCCGCCCGAATACGCGCTGGTCGAGCGCAGCGGTCCCGATCACGCCGCGCGGTTCACGGTGCGCGTTTCGGTGCACAAGGTCGGCGAGGCGGAGGCGACCGCCAACAGCAAGGGCGAAGCCGAACGCGAGGCGGCGCGCAAATTCATGGAGCGGTTCGGATGACTGAGACTTCCACCCGATGCGGCGTCGTCGCCGTGCTCGGAGCGCCCAATGCGGGCAAATCGACGCTGGTCAACCAGCTCGTCGGACAGAAGGTGGCGATCACCTCCGCCAAGGCGCAGACCACCCGCGCGCGGATGATGGGGATCGCGCTCCAGGGCGAGACGCAGATGATCCTGGTCGATACGCCGGGCATCTTCGCGCCCAGGCGGCGGCTCGACCGGGCGATGGTCAGCGCCGCCTGGGAAGGCGCCGAGGCGGCCGATGCCGTGCTGCTGCTGGTCGATCCGGTCAAGCAGCGGCGGCACGAGCTCGAACCGCTGCTGGAGCAGGTCGCGAAGCGCCCCGAGCGCAGGATCCTGGTGCTCAACAAGGTCGATGTCGCGAAGAAGGAACCGCTGCTCGCTCTGGCGCAGGAGATCGGCGACAAGGTCGATTTCACCGAGATCTACTTCGTCTCCGCGCTGACCGGCGACGGCGTCCCCGAGATGAAGGCCGCGCTCGCCGGGCTGATGCCCGAGGGCCCGTGGATGTATCCCGAGGACCAGGTCAGCGATGCCAGCGAGCGCCTGCTCGCCACCGAGATCACCCGCGAGCAGCTCTACCAGCAATTGCACGAGGAATTGCCCTATGACTCGGCGGTGCGGCCCGAGAAATACGTCCAGCGCAAGGACGGCAGCGTCGAGATCCACCAGCAGATCGTGGTGATGCGCGACAACCAGCGGGCGATCGTGCTGGGCAAGGGCGGCAGCCGGATCAAGGCGATCGGCGAGGCCGCGCGCAAGGAGCTGAGCGAGCTGCTCGGCCAGAAGGTCCACCTCTTCCTCCACGTCAAGACCGACGAGCGCTGGAGCGAGGACCGCGAGATGTTCGAGGAAATGGGGCTGGACTGGGTGCGGTGATCCGTCAGTCGCCGTCCAATTCGAAGACGATCTCGAAACTGCGGACGTAGGGAACCGTCCCACCACCCGCTGTCATGGCGTCGAAACCACGTTCTGCGGCTTGCTGGCAGGCCACAGCGACGTATGCCTCCGGTCTTTCGGCGCTGCTTTCGCAGGCGACGACCGAGCCAGCCTCATCAATCTGGAGATTGAGAGGAAAGTGCGTAATGGCGGATCCGTCGTCGGCCAGAGGCAGGCGGTTTACCGACAACACCAAGCCTTCGGCGTCAAGTCGCCCGAGTTTTGAAGGCAGGTCGGTCGAAGGACCGGCGGACGCTACAACCACTACCCTCGTGAGGCCGAACGCCTCGGCTCCGGCAAAATCCTTGCCCGGCTTTATGCGCCTGTTCACCAGGATGCCACACATGACTTTGGCCACATCCCCATGGCCAGCGAAGCGCTCGACATCGCATTGCAGGATTGTGCCCTTTGGGTCGACGAACACGCGCAATTCGGCCGCGGTCCACCTATCTTGCCGCTCGACCCAATTGGGCAAGCTTCGATTAACGGTACGAGCGACCTCGACGTTCGCCGAAGGAAGAGCGAATGCCGAGCTTGCGGCGAGGATTAGGACAAACATTGCGGACCTTTACTCGAAGGGCTTCTCTCGAACCGGATTTGGCAGGCTTTACCGCTTCTTCGCGATGGCGATCTTGTTCTGCTTGGCGAAGGTCTTGGTCGATTCCTCGCTCCGATTCAGCGCCTTGGCGATTTCCCTGAGACCCTTGCCCTTGGCGGCGAGCGTGCGGAGCTGGCCCGCCTCCTCGCCGTTCCAGGGTTGCTTGTGGCGTTCGAAATGCTCCTTGGCCATCAGTCCGCCTTCGTCTTTCCGGCCGCCGCCTTCTTCTTCGGCGCGGCCTTCTTCTTCGGTGCAGCCTTCTTCTTGGCCGGCGCCTTGCGGCCCTTCTTCTTGGCCGGTCCCTTGGCGGCGCGGGCATCGATCAGTTCCACCGCCTGCGCCTCGGTGATATCCTCCGGGGCGACATCCTTCGGGATCGTGGCATTGGTCGTCCCGTCGGTGACATAGGGGCCGTAGCGGCCGGGCATGACCTTGATCTCGCCCCCCCTGGTGGGATGCGCGCCGAGCGTCTTGATCGGCTCGGCCTTGCCGCGTCCGCCGCCCTTGCGGTCGGCCGCCTGCGCGAGAATGTCGACCGCGCGGTTCATCCCGACCTCGAACACCTCGCGCGTGCTCGACAGCTTGCCGTATTTGCCATCGTGCCGCAGATAGGGGCCGTACCGCCCGATCGCGGCCTCGATCTCCTTGCCGGTCTCGGGATGCGCGCCGACGATCCGCGGCAGGGCGAGCAGCTTCAGCGCCCATTCGAGATCGAAATCGTCGAGGTCCTTGGGGATGCTCGCGCGCTTGGCCTCCTTGCCCTCGCCCAATTGCACATAGGGACCGAAGCGGCCGGTCTTGCGCTCCACCGGCAGGCCGGTCTCGGGATCCTCGCCCAGCACCGCATCCTCACCGCCACCGTCGCCCTCGCCGCCCGGCTTGGCGAACTGGCGGGTGAACTTGCAATCGGGATAGTTGGCGCAAGCGACGAAGGCCCCGTAGCGGCCACCACGAAGGGCGAGCCGGCCGCCTTCGCGGCCCTCGCTCTCGCACAGCGGGCAGTGGCGCGGGTCCTTGCCGTCGGCGCGCTCGGGGAAGAGATAATCCGAAAGAAATTCGTCGAGCACCTCGGTCACTTCCGAGGGCTTCTTCTCCATCACCTCCTCGGTCTTGGGCTTGAAGTCGCGCCAGAAGGCTTCGAGCAGCTTCTTCCATTCCTCGCGTCCGTCGGAGACCGTGTCGAGCTCGTCCTCCATCCCCGCGGTGAAGTCATAGGCGACGTAGCGGTCGAAGAACCGTTCGAGAAAGGCGGTCAGCAACCGCCCGCTTTCCTCCGCGAAGAAACGGTTCTTCTCCATCCGGACATAGTCGCGGTCGCGCAGCGTCTGGATCGTGCTGGCATAGGTCGAGGGGCGGCCGATGCCGAGCTCCTCGAGCCGCTTGACCAGGCTCGCCTCGGAAAAGCGCGGCGGCGGCTGGGTGAAATGCTGGTTCGCCGTGACCCCCTTCTTCAGCGGGCTGTCGCCCTTGCCCATCTGCGGGAGCAGGCCGTCATCCTCGTCCTCGGCATCGTCGCGACCTTCCTGATAAACCGCGAAGAAGCCCGGGAACTTGACCACCTGGCCGGTCGCCCGCAGCTCTTGCTGCCCGGTCGCGTCGCGCAGCGTCACGGTGGTCCGTTCGAGCTGCGCGGCGGCCATCTGGCTCGCCATGGCGCGCTTGAAGATCAGGTCGTAGAGCCTGCCCTCGTCGCCCGAACCTGCGCGATCGCGCGAGAAATCGGTCGGCCGGATCGCCTCATGCGCTTCCTGCGCATTCTTCGCCTTGGTCTGGTAGATTCGCGGCTTTTCCGGGAGGTAATGGCCCGAATAGCGCTCGCTCACCGCCTTGCGGCAGGCCGAGATCGCGCTCCCATCCATCTGGACGCCGTCGGTCCGCATATAGGTGATCGCACCCGCCTCGTAGAGCGATTGCGCAAGCCGCATGGTGTGGCTCGCCGAGAAGCCGAGCTTGCGCGCGGCCTCCTGCTGGAGCGTCGAGGTGGTGAAAGGCGGTGCCGGATTGCGCTTGAGCGGGCGGGTCTCGATGTCCTCGATCGTGAAGCGACCATCCTCGACCGCTTTTCTGGCAGCCTTCGCGCTGCCCTCGTCGCCCAGCGTCAGCTTGTCGAGCTTCTTGCCGGCGAACTTGACCAGACGCGCATCGAATTCGGTCCCGTCCTGCTCGAGCCTGGCGATCACCGACCAGTATTCGTCGGCCTTGAAATGCTCGATCTCGATTTCGCGGGCCACGATCAGCCGCAACGCCACCGATTGCACGCGGCCCGCGCTCTTCGCCCCCGGCAGGCGCCGCCACAGTACCGGACTGAGCGTGAAGCCGTAGAGATAATCGAGCGCGCGCCGGGCGAGATAGGCGTCGATCAGCGGCTGATCGAGCTCGCGCGGGGCCTTCATCGCATCGGTCACCGCCTGTTTGGTGATGGCGTTGAAGGTCACCCGGTCGACCGCCTTGGGCAGCGCCTTGCGCTTGGCGAGAAGCTCGCGGACGTGCCAGGAAATAGCCTCGCCCTCGCGGTCGGGGTCGGTGGCGAGGACCAGCCGATCGGCCTTCTTGGCCGCATCGGCGATCTCCTTGAAGCGGCTCTGCTTGTCGCGATAGAGCTCCCAGTCCATCGCGAAACCCTCGTCGGGACGGACGCTGCCGTCCTTCGGCGGCAGATCGCGGACGTGGCCGTAGCTGGCCAGGACCTTGAAGTCCTTGCCGAGGTATTTCTCGATGGTTTTCGCCTTTGCGGGCAATTCGACGATGACCAGTTGCATGGGTTTGGAGTCAGTCCTTACGTGTGCGTATGCGTATACGCGCGAAAATGGGGACCCGGCGCCAGCGGCGTCAAGCGCCATGTTCGCGCTGCCGGCGAGCGGTTGCAGGGCTACGCATTCGCACGGCGCGAAGCAGCTTCCGGCCCGGCGCCCGGCATTTTTCGGAACCATCGCCCACTCCGTCTTGTTCATCCAGCAGCAACATTGTGACCGAGGAGAAGGAACCATGGCAGAGAATTACGATAGCCGACGCGACCGCGAGGCGACGCTGGTGAGCGCATCCGAAGCCCCGGCATTGTTGAGCAGAGTGTCCTGGGGAGCGATCTTTGCGGGCACTGTCATCGCTCTCGGGCTGCTGATCCTCCTGGGCATGCTGGGTACGGCATTCGGCTTTCGCGCGATCGACCCGCAGCAGGCTTCGGCCTTCGACGGGGTCGGCATCGGGGCGGGTATCTGGTGGATCGTGACCAGCATCGTCGCTCTCGGGGTCGGCGGCTATGTCGCAGGCCACCTCTCGGGCATTCCCGAAAAACGCTCGGCCACCGCGCATGGGGCCAGCGTATGGGGTCTGCTGACCTTCGTAATGCTGTGGCTGGCAGCGAGCACGGTCGGAGCCGCGGTCAACACTGCGACCGGCGCGATGACGGGTGCTGCGCAGGCTGTTGCAACGGCGGCGAACACCGGTGCGAACGCGGTCCTGCAACCGGGCGGCGTCTCTCAGGATCAGGCAGCGAACCGGATCGAGGGCGCGGCCGAGGCGGTGAGCAACGAGATTGCGCAGGTCGATCAGCAGCAATTGCGTGCGCAGGCCGGTCAGACGGCCGAGAACGCGCTCGATGCACTGTCCAGCGCCAGCTGGTATGCGTTCTTCGCTTCGCTGCTCTCGCTCCTGGCCGCGATCTTCGCCGCCGGTGCAGGAGCTCCGAACCGTACCTTCGTGGCTGCGCGCGACAAGGTCGATCTGTAGAAACACGCTGCGTCAGAAGCCGGAAAGTCGCCGCAGGCGCTTCCGGCTTCGGCCGCACCTCCGGCTCAACCGGTGGCGAGGGAGACCCTGCCGCCGGCGTGGCGTTCCAGCCGTCCCGCGATCTCCAGTTCGAGAAGCGCGAGCTGGACCGAGGCCGTCCCGGCACCCGACTGGCGGATCAGTTCGTCGACCGCGACCGGCGCAGTGGTGAGAAGCCGTGCGATATCGGCCGGCTCGGCTTCGGCCAGTTCCTCGGCTGGACCGTCGAAATCGCGCGCGCCTTCGCGGAAGCTCGAGCGCGGATTGCCGTCGAAACCGGTCAGGAGTTCGACCACGTCCTCGGGAGCCTGCACCAGCACCGCGCCTTCGCGGATCAGCTGATTGCACCCCGCGCTGCGCGGCTCGAGCGGAGAGCCGGGGATCGCCATCACCTCGCGCCCCGCCTCGCCCGCCAGCCGGGCGGTGATCAGGCTTCCCGACCGGGGGGCCGCCTCGACCACCAGGGTCCCTGCGGCGAGCCCGGCGATGATGCGGTTGCGCGACGGGAAGTGGCTGCCGCGCGGTTCGGTCCCGGGCGGCTGTTCGGCGAGAAGCAGCCCCTCCTTCGCGATCCGTTCCTGCAGATCGGCGTGTTGCGGCGGATAGGCGATGTCGATCCCGCTGGCGATCACCCCGATGGTCGCCGGTCCCGCGCATCCCTCCAGCGCGCCCTCATGCGCCGCGCCGTCGATCCCGCGCGCCAGCCCCGAAACGACCGCCAGGCCGCTCCCGGCCAGCGCCCGCCCGAAGTCGCGCGCCAGCTTGACCGCCGCAGCGCTGGCATTGCGCGCCCCGACCAGCGCCACGCAGCTCCGCCGGGCGAGAGCCAGCTCGCCGCGCCAGGTGAGGATCGGCGGTGCCCCGTGGATCTGTCCGAGCAGGGCAGGATAATCGGGCTGGTCGTGAAACAGATATTTCGCCCCCGCGCGGCGCACCGCCTCGACCTCGCGTTCGATCGGTCCGAGACCGGCCGGACGATAGCGCCGTCCGCCGCGCGCCGAGAGCTCTGGCAGCGCATCGAGCGCCGCCGACGCAGTGCCGAAGCGCCCGAGCAGCATGGCATAGCTGACCGGTCCGATATGGGGGGAACGGAGCAGGCGAATGCGAGCGAAAGCCTCTTCCTGCGAGAGCCCCGGGTCGACCGCTTCGCTCACCCCTTGGCGCCGACCTTCGGTTCTTCGCCCCGGATCAGCCGGCCGATGTTGGCGCGGTGGAGCCAGAGGACCAGCGCCGCAATGAGCGCCAGCACCGCCGCCCATTCGGTCTCGCCGAGCGCAAGCGCCGTAAGCGCCGCTGCGACCACCGCGCACATCCCCGCGAGCGAGCTGAACCGCGTCAGCGCAAGCACGCCGAGCCAGACCAGCGCATAGGCCAGTCCGATCGGCCAGCCGAGGCCGAAGGAAACCCCCGCATTGGTCGCAACGCCCTTGCCGCCCCTGAAGCCGAGCCAGACCGGAAAGCAATGGCCGAGCACCGCGAACAGCGCGGTCCATCCGGCCTGATCCCAGAACAGCTGCTTTGCGATCAGCACCGGCACGAGTCCCTTGGCGAGGTCGAGCAGCAAGGTTGCCGCGGCGAGCCCCTTGCTCCCGGTGCGCAGCACGTTGGTCGCGCCGATATTGCCGCTGCCGATGGCGCGGATATCGCCCTTGCCCGCCAGCCTGGCGAGGATCAGCCCGAAGGGGATCGAGCCGAAGGCATAGCCGAGCAGGCAAGCCCAGAGGACGGTGACGGTGAAGTCGCTGCCGAAATCCATATTCCCCCCTTACCCGTCGCCGCGAGCTTGTCCAAAGACCGTAGTTCTAATAGGCGCGGCGCGAAAGAAAAAGCGAGCCTGCGACGCCAACAGGACGGATGGAACTGATTTGGACCTTTCTCCCGCATCCCCGCTCCTGCTGTTCGATTCCGGCGTCGGCGGCCTCACCGTGCTCGCCGAATTGCGCAAGCTGCTGCCCGATGCGCCGGTTATCTACGCCGCCGACATCGCCGGCCTGCCCTATGGCGCGAAAAGCGAGGCCGAAATCGCCGCGCGCGTCGCCGGTCTGCTGGGACGGATGGCGGAACGCTATCACCCGCGGCTGATCTGCATCGCCTGCAATACCGCCAGCACGATCGCGCTCGGCATGGTGCGCGAGGTCCTCGAGATTCCGATCGTGGGGACGGTCCCCGCGATCAAGCCTGCCGCCGCGACGACCCGGACCGGGGTGTTCGGCCTGCTCGGCACCGAAGCGACGATGCGGCAGGCCTATGTCGACCGGCTTGCGCAGGAATTCGCCGCGGGCAAGCGTCTGCTGCGCCACGGGGCCAACGGTCTCGTCGCCCTCGCCGAGGCCAAGCTGCGCGGCGAGAGGGTCAGCGTCGATGCCGTCGCCGACGAGGTCGCGGGGCTGGTGCTCCAGGAGCATGGCGCCGAGATCGACACCATCGTCCTCGCCTGCACGCATTTCCCGCTGCTGGAGGAGGAATTGCGCGAAGCCTTCGGCGAGGGCATCGCCTTTCTCCACGGTGCCGAGGGGATCGCCCGTCGCATCGCCGATCTCACCCGGGGAATCGGTTTCGCCCGCAGCGAGGCCGATCGCGCGGTCACCACCGGTGACCTGTCCGATTTCGAGCGGCTCGCCCCCGCCTTCGCCTCCTGCGGGATCGAGCGGCTGGAGAAATTCTAGGCCCGACCGCCGGAGTTGCGAGTCGGTCGCAAAGATCGCGATGGAATTTCGTGGCTTAGCGGCCTATGTGCCGGATCGATCGAAGCCGCGAACGGGCGGCGCAGCGACGGGCGGACCCCGGGTGAATTACGACCAGATCTTCGACGAAGCGATTTCCCGACTGCACGAGGAAGGGCGCTATCGCGTCTTCATCGATATCCTGCGCAACAAGGGCGCCTTCCCCAACGCGCGCTGCTTCGCCGGTCACAATGGGCCCAAGCCGGTCACCGTCTGGTGTTCGAACGACTATCTCGCCATGGGCCAGCACCCCAAGGTGGTGGCGGCGATGGAAGAGGCGTTGCATGATGTCGGCGCCGGCAGCGGCGGAACGCGCAACATCGGCGGGAATACCCACTACCACATCCAGCTCGAGCGCGAGCTCGCCGATCTCCATGGCAAGGACGGCGCGCTGCTGTTCACCAGCGGCTATGTCTCGAACGATGCGACGCTGTCGACGCTGGCGAAGCTGCTGCCGGGCTGCGTGATCTTCTCCGACGAGCTCAACCATGCGAGCATGATCGCGGGCATTCGCAACGCCGGTTGCGAGAAGCGCGTTTTCCGCCACAACGATCTCGACCATCTCGAGGAACTGCTCGCCGCCGAGGACGAAGCGACTCCCAAGGTGATCGCCTTCGAAAGCGTCTATTCGATGGATGGCGACATCGCCCCGATCCATGCGATCTGCGACCTCGCCGACAAATACAATGCGCTGACCTACATCGACGAAGTCCATGCGGTCGGCATGTATGGCCCGCGTGGCGGCGGCATTTCCGAGCGCGACGAGGCCGCCCAGCGGATCGACATTATCGAAGGCACGCTGGGCAAGGCCTTCGGCGTGATGGGCGGCTACATCGCCGCCGACACCCGGATCATCGACTGCATCCGCAGCTATGCGCCGGGCTTCATCTTCACCACCTCGCTCAGCCCGGTGCTGGTCGCGGGCGTGCTCGCCGCGGTGCGCCATCTCAAGCAGTCCTCCGAGGAACGCGAGGGCCAGCAGACCGCGGCTGCCGCGCTCAAGGCGAAGATGCGCGATGCCGGCCTGCCGGTGATGGAGAGCGTCACCCATATCGTCCCGCTGATGGTCGGCGATCCGGTCCGCGCCAAGAAGATCAGCGACATCCTGCTCGCCGAATACGGGGTGTATGTTCAGCCCATCAACTTCCCGACCGTGCCGCGCGGGACCGAGCGGCTGCGCTTCACCCCGGGGCCGGCGCACACGCCGGCGATGATGGACGATCTGGTCGGCGCGCTGGTCGAGATCTGGGACCGGCTCGAACTCCAGCTGCGCAAGGCAGCCTGATCCTCTGAGATCCGCGCCCGCCGCGAGGCGCAGTACCGGCTCCCCGCCAGGCGTGACAGATGCTCTGCGCCGCTCATCCGCGATGCGATCCCCCCCTCGGACCGACCTGACAGGCGAGACTGCTCGGGATCGGAGCCAGACCTTCGGGCCCGCTTCTTGACCTTCGAAGGCGATGCTCGGCATTTTCGCTGCGCAGGTGCGTGGCGGCGGGCCTTCCTTGTGAAGGGTCGATCTATGAAGTTTGGATATTCGGTGGCGATCGCCGCGAGCCTGGCGCTCGCGGGATGCGGAGGCGACGGCTCGGTCAGCCCGGTGCCGACTCCGAGCCCGAGCCCGACGCCGACGCCCAGTCCTACCCCGCTCCCCAGTCCCACTCCCACCCCGACGAGCTCCTATGCCAAATTCGCCGACATCGTCGAGGATACCGCACTCGCCACCGCCTGTTGGGGTTACGAGAGGCTCGATGACGGTTCGACCTTGGTCTACGACAGTCCCGCATTCGGCGATGGCCTCGACATGGCGTTCGACGCGGCGGAAGCGGGCTATGTGATCGCCGGCGCGGAGTTCAGCTACACCTTCCCGCTCTCGTCCAGGGAGATCCATAGCGGGAGCGAGGTTTACCGCACCGCGCTCGGACGGGGCGAGATCGTCGAGCTGATCTTCCCCGCCACCGAGGCCGAATACAGCCGCACCTTCACGCTTCACCGGAGCAACGGCACCAGTGCTTCCACGCTGATCGATTGCATCGCGGGAGTGGAGACTGCAGCCGAGGAAATGCCGACCACGCCGGTCGATTATAAGGCGCTCACCGTGGAGGGCTCGGTTATGCTCGACCCGGACACCTACGGTGTCTCGTCGAGCACGGGGACGGTGACCTTCCTCCCGATCACGCAGGCAGCGGACCTGTTTCTCGATCTCGCCGGCAAGAATTTGACAGCAACGCCGAGCACCGAGGACATCTATCGGCTGCTCTCGGTGGTGGCGAGAGAGCCGCTCGCCGTTGTCGGCGCCCGGTTCGAGGGCGAACTCGCGGTCGAAAGGATCGATGACGCGATCGGCAGCGTCGGCGGCGCCTTTTTCGGACCCGAGGCGGCCGAAGTCGCCATTCGTCTGGCATTCGAGGGCAATTACGACGGCTCCCGCGCCGCGAGCGCGCAGGCCTGGTATCTTGGCACGCGCGCGCGATGAAACGTCCGTCGGAAGGAAGCCTTTCTTCCCCGATGCCTTGCATTCCGGGATGCAAATGTCGGACGGCCCTCCTACCTATCGCGAATGGACGCGCAGTCGCCGAACCGGTTTCGTGAGAACCTCCCGCTTGTCGCGGTCGGCGCGATCCTCGCATTCGTCTTTCTCGTGCTGGCGCTCGGTGGCGCCGCCGCCGACCCGCCCGCGCGGGTCGGAGCGGAGCCGGCACCCGCGCCCAGCGGATCCCCGGCGCAAGCGACGGATCTCGGTCGGCTCCCCGCCACCGCAGAGGATACGGTGGTTCTTTCCGAGCTGGAACCGGCCGATGCGCAGACCCGAAACGCGCAGATCGGCTTTGCCGCCGTCGGACCGGGGAAGCCCGTGCCATTCGTCTTTCGCGGCGGTTCCGGCGACCGGGTTCGCGCGCGCGAATGCCTCGCCCTCGCAGGAATGGCCGAGGCCGGTTCTGCCGACGGCGACCAGCGGGCGGTCATGCAGGTGGTGCTCAACCGGGTCCGCCACCCCGCCTTTGCGAACACCGTGTGCGGCGTCGTCTTCGAGGGCTCGGAACGGGCAATCGGATGCCAGTTCAGCTTCACCTGCGACGGTTCGCTCGCCCGCCACTATGCCGAATCCTCGTGGGATGCGGCCCGCGCGCGGGCCGACGAGATGCTGGGGGGCGCGACCTATGCGCCGGTCGGCAATGCCACCCATTTCCACGCCGACTACGTCTACCCCTGGTGGAGTCCCGAGCTCGACAAGGTCGCGCAGGTGGGGGCGCATCTCTTCTTCCGCTGGCGCGGCAACTGGGGCAGCCGGCAGGCGCTCTCGGCCCGCTACGCCGGGGACGAGCCCGATCCGATGGCCCTGAGCCGCACCGCCCAGGCGGTGGCTGCCGCCAATCCGCTGCCCACGCTCCTGCAGGGCGGCGCTTCGGTCCGCAGCATCACCGCCGCACCCTCTCCGGCTCCGGCCTCCGGCACGACCGCGGCCCCAGCATCCACCGCTTCGCCGGGACCGGGGGTCCATTTCGTGCTGGTGGCAGGCGGCGATTCGCCCGAGGCGCTGGCGACGAAGGCGCGCACCCTGTGTCCCGGAGACCGCTATTGCCAGGTCTATGGCTGGAGCGAAGGCAGCGCGATCCCCAGCAATCTGCCTCTGCCCGAAGAAGCCCGCCGCTCGCTGCGCTTCAGCTTCCTTCCCGCACGGAACGGCAATAAGGAAGCGATCTATTTCGACTGCCAGCTGTTTCCGGCACCGGCGGTCGGTGGCTGCCTCCCGCAGGCGCGGCCGTAGCGTATTTTGCATGTCTCTCCCGGCGCGCTATTCGCCTGGCCAGGCAGGGAGAGTGCGAATGACCGGCAGCAAGGAAATGTCTTTCGACGAAGTGGTGCAAGGGCGGCGTTCGATCCGCGGTTTTCTCGACCGGCCGGTGCCGCGCGACGTGCTCGAGGAGGTGCTCGAACTGGCCATGCGCGCGCCTTCGAGCTTCAACAATCAGTGCTGGAACTTCACCGTCGTCACCGGCGAGCCGCTCGAGGCCATTCGCCAGGGCAACACTGAGGGCATCCTTGCGGGCAAGCCCGACAGCCGCGAGTTCCGCAGCTTCACCAAGGTCCCCGAGGAACACCGCGGCCGGCAGATCGACATCGCCAAGCAATTGTTCGGCGCCATGGGGATCGAACGCGACGACAAGGAGGGGCGACAGGACTGGGTGCTGCGCGGATTCCGGCAATTCGACGCTCCGGTCAGCGTGGTCGTGACCTACGACCGGGTAATCCTCGGCAGCGACATTGCGCCCTTCGATTGCGGAGCGGTGACCAATGCGCTGGTCAACGCCGCCTGGTCGCGCGGGCTCGGTTGCGTGATCAACAGCCAGGGCATCATGCAGAGCCCCGTGGTCCGCGAACATGCCGGCATCCCGGAGGATCAGGTGATCATGATCTGCGTCGCCATGGGCTATCCCGACGAAAGCTTCCCCGCCAATGCGGTGGTCAGCCGCCGCAAGAGCCTGGCCGAGGCGGCACGCTTCGTGGGGTTCGAGGACTAGGACCGGCTCTGCGGAACAAAACCCCCCGGCCGCGCGATAGACCGAGGATACAGGGGAGACTGCCGCCATGTTCCGTTCCGCCATCCTGCGCCATGCCGCACTGGTTCTGACCGCGTCGGTCGTGGCCGGCGCGCTCTATCTCCTCGGACAGGGTCGGACCCTCGATGCGGTGGTGCTGTCCGGTTTCGTCCTGCTGTCGATCGGGTTCGCGCTCTGGCAGGATCGCCTGCCGGCCCTGTTCACCTTCCTCTTCACCGTGGCCGCCGCGATCAACGCCGCCGGCTACGTCTTCGATCTCTGGGTCAGCCCCGTCTGGTTCGACGAGGCCGTCCATATCTTCACGCCCTTCGTCGTGGTCGCCGCGCTGGCCTGGCTGCTGGTTCGCCGCGACGATGCGCATCCGCAGCGGAACGGCGCCGTCTATTTCGCCAAGATCCTGTTCCTCGGCCTGTTGATCGGCTTCGCCTGGGAAGGCTTCGAATATGTCGCCACGCTGATCGGCGACCGGCGCGACACGATCATGGACCTCGCGATGGATGCCATCGGCTCGCTGCTCGCCGCCGTGTTCTGCCTCTATGCCGCGCGGAGCGACCGCACCCGTCTCGACGGGCGGTAGAGCCGCGCCTCAGCGCAGGCTCACCACATTGTCCGCTGCCGGCCGCGCGCGGCTGCCGTCGTAGAGGCTCGCCATCGGCTCGTCGCCGACGACGATCCGCTCGGCCGCGCCGAAGCCGTTGAAATCGGTCTTCATCGCCGCACCATAGGCACCGAGCATGCCGATCTCGATGTAATCGCCGGCCTGGATATCCGCAGGCAGCGCGAAGGGCCCCTGCATGTAATCGGCATCGTCGCAGGTCGGCCCGTAGAAGGCGAAGTCCGTCTCGGGCTTGATCAGATCGTCCTCCAGCGCGCGGACCGGGAACTTCCAGTCGACATGCGCCGCATCGAACAGCGCGCCATAGGCGCCGTCGTTGATGTAGAGCTCCTCGCCGCGCCGCTTCTCGACCTTGACGATCAGCGAGCTGTATTCGGCGCAGAGCGCGCGACCCGGCTCGCACCACAATTCGGCGTTATAGGCGATCGGCAGCGCGTAGAAGTGCTGGTGGATGATGTGGAAGTAGTCTTCGAGCGGCGGAGGCTCCATCCCCGGATAGACGCTCGGGAAGCCGCCGCCGACGTCGATCATGTCGATCACCACCGAAGCCTCGCCGATGGCGATGCGGACCCGCTCGAGCGCCTGGACATAGGCGAAGGGCGTCATCGCCTGGCTGCCGACGTGGAAGCACACGCCCAGCCAGTCGGCATATTGCCGCGCTTCCTGCAGCAGCGGCGGCGCCTCGGTCAGGTCGCAGCCGAATTTGGAGGCGAGGCTGAGCTCGGAATATTCGCTCGACACCCGCAGGCGGACGCACAGCCGCAGGTCCTGCGCCATTTCGCCCGCATCGTCGCGGCAGGCGTGGACGATCTTCTCCAGCTCCTCGACCGAATCGAGGCTGAAGGTCTTCACGCCATGTGTGCGATAGGCTTCGCGGATCGCCCCGGGCGATTTGACCGGATGCATGAAGCACAGCACCGCTTCGGGCAGCACCGAACGCACCAGCCGCACCTCGGCGATCGAGGCGACGTCGTAATGCGTCGTGCCATTGTCCCACAGGATCTGCAGCAGATCGGGCGAGGGATTGGCCTTCACCGCATAGAGCGACTTGCCCGGAAACTTCTCGACGAAGAATCGGGCGGCGCGCGCCGCGGCATGCGGGCGGTTGAGGATGATCGGTTCGTCCGGCGCGAGGGCGCGAACTACGGACCGGGCGTCGGGAAAATGCTGCAACTCAAGGGACCCCCAAAACGGTTCGTTTCAGACAAGGCTGCCTTGCGGTTCGAGTCCCCTTGGGGCAGCGGAGGCGCGCATATAGGGGCCCCTCCCGGAATCGCAAAATGTTTCTTCGCAGCGCGTCGGTTTTCGCGTCGGCTTTCGCGTCGGTTGTATGGGACTCAAGGATCGAGCGCGGCAGGCGTTCCGTCACCGGGCCCGTCGCTAGCTCAGCCGGTCGCGAAAGGTCTCGTAACCGAATTCGCGCACCAGATCGAGTTGATCGGTCTCGCTGTCCCACAGCCAGATGCTCGGCAGTTGCACGCCGTTGAAGGTGTTGGTCTTGACCATCGAATAATGCGCCTGATCGAGGAAGGCGAAGCGCCGGCCCACCTCCGCCCCGCCGGGCAGGCGGTAGTCGCCGATCACATCCCCCGCGAGGCAGGACGGGCCGCCGATGCGCACCTCCGGCGTCTCCGGATCCATGGCTTCGCCGAGCATGGCCGGGCGATAGGGCGCCTCGATCACGTCGGGCATGTGGCAGGTGGCGGAAATGTCCGCCACCGCCACCGGCAGACCGTTGTAGCCGGTGTCGAGGATCGTCCCCACGAGGATCCCGGCATCGAGCGCTACCGCCTCGCCCGGCTCGAGATAGATCTCGGCGCCGGTGTCCTCTTTCGCATCGCGCAGGAATTCGATCAGTTCCTCGCGCTGATAGTCGGCGCGGGTGATATGATGGCCCCCGCCCATGTTGATCCAGGCAAGCTGCCCGAAATAGGGCTCGAGCGCATCGAACACCTTGTCCCATGTGGCATGGAGCGGTTCGAAATCCTGTTCGCACAGATTGTGAAAGTGGATCCCGTCCACCTGCGCCATGATCTCGGGGGTCAGCTGGTCGATCGGAAAGCCGAGCCGGCTGCCGGGGCTGGAGGGGTCGTAACGCGGCACCTCGCCCGTCGGATGCAGCGGATTGACCCGCAGGCCGACGTCGAAATCCTGCCCCGCGGCGCGCGCCTGCTCGAGGATCAGCGCGGCGCGCTCCATCTGTCCCGGCGAATTGAAGATGACGTGATCGGACAGCCGGCAGACCTCCTCCAGCTCCTCGGGCTTGTAGGCCGCCGAATAGGTGGCGATCTCGCCATCGTAGAATTCGGAAGCGAGCCGCGCCTCCCACAGGCCGGAGGTGCAGACGCCGTCGAGATATTCGCCGACGATCGGCGCGGTCGCCCACATGCTGAACGCCTTGAGCGCGGCGAGCACCTTGATCCCGGCGGCATCGCGGACGTCGGCCAGCAGCTGGCAATTGGCGCGAAGCTTCGCGGCATCGACGACGAAGGCCGGGCTGTCGACGCGCGACAGGTCGAATTGGGCAAAGGCGCCAGGATCGCCGGCTCTGGTTTCCATCACTCCGCTTCCTCTTCCTTCATCTGCGGCCGCTGCGCGAGTTCGAGCGCGATCACGCGGTTCCCTTCGCCATCGGCGATATAGATCGTTCCGTCCGCCCCGACCGCCATGTCGCGCCCGGCCGTCCGGCCTTCTCCGGCGCGCGCGTCGAGGATGCGTTCGAGCGTGCCCTCGGGCCGCCAGACGCGCAGCAGCGCGCCCGATCGATCCGCGGCATCGCGTCCCTCTAGCGAGATGAAATAGCCCGCCGGGAGCGGCTTGACCGCAGACGGGTGGCCCGGCGTGTCGAAGATGTCGAGCAGGTCGCCAGCGGTATCGAAGATCTTGATCCGGCCGTTCTCGCGATCGGCGACATAGAGCTTGCCGTCCTTGGCCGCGATGGAATGCGGAATCGCAAGCCCGCCTTTGCCCGATCCTTCATGGCCCCATTGGCGCAGGAAATTGCCCTGCCGGTCGAACACGGCGATGCGCGAATTGCGATAGCCATCCGCGACGAACACCTCGTCTCCCCAGAACGCCACGTCGGCCGGCCGGCCGAAGTGTTCGGGGACATCCTCCGAGATCCCCCGCTCTCCGATGGTCATTTCGAGCGCGCCCTCGTGCGAAAAGCGCAGCACCTGTTCGCGCTGCACATCGGTGATCCAGACCTTGTCCTGTTCGTCGATCGACAGCCCATGCGGCATGACCAGCTCGCCCGCGCCCCAGCGACCGAGCAGCACCCCGTTGCGCGCGAACATATAGACCGTGGGCGCGGCGATGGGCTCGACGGGAAAGGGTTCCTCCAGCGGCCTGCCGGCGCGCTGGAGGACGAAGACGTGGCCATGGCTGTCGGTGTCCACCGCGCTCACCTCGCCCCAGGCGGCATCCTCGGGCACCTGCGCCCAGACGGCATCCACCACGGCCCGCGGCACATCCTCGGGCGCCACCGGGCCCGAACAGGCGGCCACGAACAGGAGCGCCGCGATCGCCATGCTGCGACTCCATCGCGGAGAGACCTTGCTCACACGAAGACACGAAGAGGTCATCGCTTGGGGACGTCTCCGTAGTAATCATTGGCGATGCGCCGCAGGCCATCCTTGAAGGTTCCTTGCCCGAAATTCATCAGCAAGCCGAGAGGAAGCTTCATGAGGCGCAGATAGGTGAGAACCTGCTTGCCGTGCACGGGGGTAAGCTTTTCGATCGATTTCAGTTCGACGATCAGAGACCGCTCGACCAGCAAGTCGATCCTGAAGGCGTTGTCTATGACAACGCCCTTGTACCGCAAGGGTACCGCGACCTGCCGCTCGGTCGACAGTCCTCGCTCTCGCAATGCCACGGTCATCAAGGCCTCATAGGCGCTTTCCAGCAGGCCGGGGCCGAGGTCCCGGTGAAGATGGTAGCCGCAATCGACCACGATCCGGGCAATCTCCTCGAGCTCGTCCTGGACCGCCATCTTCATGTCTTCGTGTGAACCACGGTCGATCAGAAATCCACCGGTCCGGCGAGTTCCTGCACCTGCCACGGCAGACCGTGGTCGTTGAGCATGTCCATGAAGGGATCGGGATCCATCTGCTCCATGTTGAACACGCCCTCGCCGGTCCATTTTCCGGTCATCATCATCGCGCTGCCGATCATGGCGGGGACGCCGGTGGTATAGGAAACCGCCTGGTTGCCGGTCTCCTCATAGGCCGCCTCATGCGAACAGATGTTGTTGATGTAGAAAGTCTTTTCGCCTGACCCATCGAGCGCCTCGCCGGTCGCGATGACGCCGATATTGGTGTTGCCCTTGGTCGTCTCGCCGAGCGATTCGGGCTTGGGCAGCACGGCTGCGAGAAATTGCAGCGGAATGATCTCGCGGCCCTGGTATTTGATCGGGTCGATCCGCGTCATTCCGACGTTCTGCAGCACGGTCAGGTGCTTGATGTATTCGTCGCCGAAGGTCATCCAGAAGCGCGCGCGTTCGAGTTCGGGATTGAACTTCGCGAGGCTCTCCAATTCCTCGTGATACATCATGTACATGTTCTTCGGGCCCACGGCCTCGAAGTCGAATTCGACCTTTCTGCCCATCGCCGGGGTCTCGACGAACTCGCCGTCCTCCCAGTGGCGCGCTGGGGCGGTCACTTCGCGGATGTTGATCTCGGGGTTGAAATTGGTCGCGAAGGCCTGGCCGTGATCGCCGCCATTGCAGTCGAGGATATCGAGCTGGCGGATGGTCTTCAGTCTGTGCTTCTTGAGCCACATGGTGAAGACGCTGGTCACGCCGGGATCGAAGCCCGAACCGAGCAGCGCCATCAATCCCGCCTTTCTGAAGCGGTCGTGATAGGCCCATTGCCACTTATATTCGAACCTGGCCTCGTCCTTGGGCTCGTAATTGGCAGTGTCGAGATAGGCGACTCCGGCCTCGAGGCAGGCATCCATGATCGGCAGGTCCTGATAGGGCAGCGCGAGATTGACCACCAGTTCGGGACCGATCCTGCGGATCAGATTGACCATCGCCGGGACCTCCTCGGCATCGATCTCATAGGTCGAGATGGCGACCCCGGTGCGCTCCTTCACGCTCGCCGCAATGGCGTCGCATTTGCTCTTGGTGCGGCTGGCGAGATGGATATCGGTGAAGATATTCTTGTTCATCGCCATCTTGTGCACGCAAACGCTGCTGACGCCGCCCGCGCCGATGACCAGGACTTTCGACATGGAAATACCTCTTCGTTCTTGTCATGAGCCGCTGCGCAGGGGGAAACTCCCTCGAACTGGCGGTCAGCCACCGGAAGTTCCCAGCAATTCGCCGGGCTCGGGATAATGTCGCCCACATACGGAAATGCATCGGCAGGGCAACATGATCCGGCTCGAGCGTTTCCTACACGCCTTCGATCGGGCATAGGACGGGCCATGAAAGCTCCACCCTCCCCCGTCAGCCACCCTCCGGACGGCAATTTACGCGACCTTGGAATTCTTGCTCCTGGACAGTGTAACAGGCGGTCCATGCGTTCCGAGGGAGCGACGAAGCGATGACCGGACAGCGCAATCCGACACGCGACGGAGTCCTTGCCGCGGCGCGGAGCATTGCCGCGATTCTCCCGCCGACGCCGCTTCTGCCGGTCGAGATCGGCGGCGTCCGCTGCCATGTGAAGGCCGAGAGCCTCCAGCCGGTGGGCGCGTTCAAGATCCGCGGCGGCTGGTGGCGCCTGTCCAATCTCACCGAGGAAGAACGCGCGCGCGGCGTGGTCGCCGTCTCCTCGGGCAATCACGCGCAGGGCGTGGCCTGGGCGGCCCGCCGGCTGGGAATCGCTGCGGCGATCGTCATGCCGCGCAATGCACCCGGGGTTAAGCTCGAGGCGACGCGGGCGCTGGGTGCCGAAGTGGTGCTCTACGACCGCCCCGGCGAGGACCGCGACGAGGTCGCCGCGCGCGAGGTGGACGCCCGCGGCGGCGCGGTTCTGGTGCATGCCTTCGGCGATCCCTGGGTCATCGAGGGACAGGGCAGCGCGGGGATCGAGATCGCCGAGCAGATGGCGGCGCCCGCCTTCGCGGCTGGTGGTATGCTGCGGGGGTGGCGGCCTGGCGGCGGGCCTCGCCCTCGCCTGCCCCGACTCCGCGGTGCATGTGGTCGAGCCCGCCGGCTGGGACATGGTCGGGCAGGCGCTCGCCGCGGGGCAAATCGTCCGCGTCGGCGCCAATCCGCCGGCCACCATCTGCGATGCGCTGCAGCCCGATGCGACCAAGCCGATCAACCTCGCCGTGTTGAAGGGACGCGCCGAGCCGGGCGTGACCGTCACCGACGAGGAGGTGCGCGCAGCCCAGCGCTTCGCCTTCGCGCAGCTCAACCTCGTCGCCGAACCGGGCGGTGCGGCGGCGCTGGCGGCAGCACTGGCGGGCAAGGTGCCGGTGGACGAGGACACGGTGATCCTGCTCACCGGCGGCAACACCGATGCGGCGAGCTTCGCCGCCATGCTTCAAAGCTGACGTCAGCTGATGGCTCGAACATCGGCATCAGGATGAAATTGACATTGCACTGGCGGCAAAGCACTTAGCTGCAAGGATTTAGAGGGGAGAATCCACCAATGCAGGCACAGATGCTGGCACCCGCCGCGGTGCTCGTCGCATGGTCGCTGGTCATGCTGTTCTGGATGGCATTCACGCGGTTGCCCGCGATGAAGAGCGCGGGCGGCGGCCTCGGCACCGCCAGGCGGGGCGGCCGCGGCCAGGACCTCGAAGGCGTGCTCGACGACCGGGTGAACTGGAAGGCGCACAATTACGCGCATCTCATGGAGCAGCCGACGCTCTTCTACGCCGCGGTGGTGATCATCGCGATCATGGGAGCGGAAGCGCTCGATCCGGTGTTCGCCTGGATCTATGTCGCGCTGCGGATCGTCCATTCGATCTGGCAGGCGACCGTCAACCGGGTGTCGATCCGTTTCCTGATCTTCCTGCTATCGACGCTCGCGCTCATCTACCTCGCCTGGCGCGCCATAGCGGTGACGCTGTTCCACGATCCCGGCCTGGCGCCGATGTGATGGAGATCGCCATGATCCAGTCCGAAATCCTGCAGCCCGTGGTCGCCCTGCTCGCCTGGACGATGGTGATGTGGCTGTGGATGTACGCCACCCGCATTCCTGCCATGTCGCGCGCCGGGCTCGATCCGAACGAGGCCCGCAAGACCGGAGTGCTCGACGAGAGGCTGCCGCAGGAGGTTCAGTGGAAAGCGCACAATTACAACCATTTGCATGAACAGCCCACCGTCTTCTACGCCGTCGCCCTGGTGCTGGCGCTGATCGGCTGGGGCGACGGGATGAGCGCGCTGCTGGCGTGGATCTACGTCGGTCTGCGGATCCTCCACTCGCTGGTCCAGGCGACGGGGAATGTGGTGATGGTCCGCTTCGTGCTGTTCGCGCTGTCGAGCCTCGTGCTCATCGCACTGATCGCCAACGCCGCAATGGCAGTGTTCTAGGACCTCCGCTGGGATCCCGGTGCGGCCGCCGCCGGGCCGGGTCCTATTCCGCCGCTTCGCGCTCCGCCACCTCGAGCGTGGCGAGGAAGCGTTCGGCATCGAGCGCGGCCATGCAGCCCATGCCCGCCGCGGTCACCGCCTGGCGATAGGTGTGGTCGGTGACGTCGCCCGCGGCGAAGACGCCGGGAATGGCGGTCTTGGGCGAACCCGCCTCGGTGAGCAGGTAACCGCCCGAATCCATGGCGAGCTTGCCCTTGAACAGCTCGGTCGCCGGCGCATGGCCGATGGCGACGAAGGCCCCGTCGCAGGCGAAGCTGCTGTCCTCATGCGTGACCGTGTCGCGCAGGCGGAGATGGCCGAGCGCGCCGGTCGGACCAGCCTCGAAACCCTCGACCACCTTGTTCCACAGGACCGAGATCCTCGGGTGGTTGAGCAGGCGTTCCTGGAGGATCTTCTCCGCCCGCAGCTCCTCCCGCCGGTGGATCAGCGTGACATCCTCGGAATGGTTGGTCAGGTAGAGCGCCTCCTCCACCGCCGTGTTGCCGCCGCCGATCACCGCAACCTTCTTGCCGCGATAGAAGAAGCCGTCGCAGGTCGCGCAGGCGGAGACGCCCTTGCCGCCCAGCTCCTGCTCGCCCGGCACGCCGAGCCATTTGGCCTGCGCGCCGGTCGCGATGACCAGCACGTCGGCGATGTACTCGTCGCCGCTGTCGCCGACCGCGCGGAAGGGGCTGCCGCCGGCCAGATCGACATCGACGATCGTGTCCCACATCATCCGCGTCCCGACATGTTCGGCCTGCTTCTGCATCTGCTCCATCAGCCACGGGCCCTGGATCACATCGGCGAAGCCGGGGTAGTTCTCGACATCGGTGGTGATGGTCAGCTGGCCGCCGGGCTGGAGGCCCTGGACGACGATCGGCTCCATCATCGCGCGCGCGCCGTAGATCGCGGCGGAATAGCCTGCGGGGCCGGAGCCGATGATGAGCATCTTGGTGCGGTGGGTAGCCATGGAAATCGTCCGTCGGTGATGAATGCCTGTCGGCGCTATATGGGAAGCCGCGCCGTCCGAGTCACGCCACGAAGCGCGCGATCAGCGCGTCGCGCAGCCTGTCGTCCACACCTATCGCACGCTCGAGATAGCCGTCGAAGCTGCCGTGGCGTTCGCGCGCGATGGCGAGGAAGGTATCGAGATAGTCCTCGCGCACTTCGAGCAGGTCGCGCACGTCTCTCTCGTCGAGCTTGCGACCCAGTCGCGCTTCGATGCCGGGGAGCGACTGGCGCGCGAGAATATCGAGCGTCGGACTCTCGTTCGTGCGCAGGAATTCGCGCCGCTGATCCTCTTCCGACACTCCGAGGATGTGCAGAAGCATCGTCGCTGCGACCCCGGTTCGGTCCTTGCCCGCATAGCAGTGGACGAGGCTCGCCCCTTCGCGCTCCGCCAGCAGCGCAAGATAGCGGCCGAACATGTCGATCATGGCGGGATTGTCGGGCATCCGTGTATACACGGCGATCATCCGCTGACGTGCGAAATCCGAAGCGCTGGCCCCGGGCTCGACGTCCATGTGCGGCGGGCTGCTGCTGGTTTCTCCCTCGTAGAAAACCACCTCGCCATCGAAACCCTCGACCCGGCGGCAGGGATTGGCGGCGCGCTCGCTGGCACCGCGCAGATCGATCACCGTGCGAATTTCGAGGGGCGCAATCGCGGCGAGATCCTCGTCGGTCGCTTCCACATGGTGGCCCGAGCGGAACAGCAGCCCTTCGCGCACATGGCCTCCGTCGCGGGTCGCCCAGCCGCCGTAATCGCGGAAATTGTGGATGCCCCGGGTCTCGAGAAATGCGTCGCGAATCATGTGCGCCACGGTGGCAGCCGCGTCCGGCGAGCGCAATCTAGGTGGAGGTCAGCACGTGCAGGAAGTCGGCCGTCCAGGCCTGGACATTGTCGTCGCGAACCGTCCCGACCATCGCCCGATAGCGCCTCTTCCGCTCCTCGAGCGGCATGTCGAGCGCAACGCGTATGGCATGGGCGATATCGTCGGGACTGTGCGGATTGACCATCACCGCATCGGGCATCTGCGCCGCGGCACCCGCGAAGCGCGACAGAATCAACACGCCCGGATCCTCCGGGTCCTGCGCAGCGACATATTCCTTCGCCACCAGATTCATCCCGTCGCGCAGTGGCGTGACGAGACCGATCTTGGCCGCCCGGAAAAAGCCGAACAGCTCCTCGTGGCTGTAGCCGCGATTGACATAGCGGATCGGGACCATGTCGACTTCGCTGCGCGCTCCGTTGATCTGGCCGCACTTTTGCTCGAGCTCGGTACGGATCGCCTGATAGCTGTCGACGTCCTCCCGGCTGGGCGGTGCCACCTGGATGAAGACGAGGTCGCGGGCGCGTTCGGGATAGCGATCGAAGAACCGGCCGATGCCGTCGATCCGCTCGGGAAGCCCCTTCGAATAATCGAGCCGGTCGACGCCGATCATCGCGGTGCGATGGCGGGTCGAGCTCATCAGCCGTTGCTGTGCCTGCCGCGCCTCGCCGCTCTCGCCGAGCTTGCTGAAATGTGCCCAGTCGATCCCGATCGGAAAGGCCCGCGCCACGGTGGTCCGGCCATCGAGCGTGATCGTGCCGGCGCCCTCGTCGGTCTCCGCATCGAGTTCGCTGCGGCAATAGTCGAGAAAGTTCTCGAGCGATTCCTCGGTCTGGAAGCCGACCACATCGTAATGCAGCATCGTCCGGACGAGCCGCTCGTGGTACGGCAGCGAGACGAACAGGCGCGTTGCGGGCCAGGGGATGTGGAGGAAAAATCCCATTCGATTCCGGAGCCCGCGCGAGCGCAGTCGCGCACCCAGCGGAATGAGATGGTAATCGTGCACCCAGACCACGTCCTCGGGCTCGATCAGCGGTGCGGCGAGTTCGGCGAAGCGCTCGTTGACCCGCTCGTAGCCCTTGCCCGTCTCGCGTTCGAATTCGGCGAGGTCGAGCCGGTAATGGAACAGCGGCCATAGCGTCGAATTGGCATAGCCGTTGTAATATTCCTCGATGTCGCGCTGCGACAGATCGATCGTGGCGGTGGTCACCCCGTCGTGCGTCTGGGTGTCGATATTGCCGGTTCGCCCGGTTTCGCTTTCCTGCCCCGACCAGCCGAACCACAGGCCCTTGCGGTCTTTCAGCGCCGAGAGCAGCGCGCCGGCCAGACCGCCCTGCGCCCCAGATGCCCCGCGCGCCTTCGGTACCGCGACGCGGTTCGAGACGACGACGAGACGCGGCTCGTGATTCAGCGGACTTCGCTCCATGGTTTGCTCAACAGGCCGGCGCAATTGATGATACCTACCAGCGAGTAAGTCTGCGGGAAGTTCCCCCACAACTCGTTGGTTTGGTAATCCAAATCCTCGCTCAGCAGGCCCGAACGAGTGGTGTGGCCGAGCATGGCCGTGAAGATCTCGCGCGCCTCTTCCCTGCGCCCGACCATGGCGAGCGCCTCGATCAGCCAGAAGGTGCAGACGTTGAAGGCGGTTTCGGGCGCGCCGAAATCGTCCTCTGCGGCATAGCGAAGCATGTGGTCGCCCCGCCTCAATTCGCGCTCGATCGCGGCGAAGGTCTTGAGGAAGCGATCGTCGTCGGGCTTGAGATAGCGCAGCTCGACCATCTGCAGCAGGCTGGCATCGAGATAGTCGCTCTCGAAGCTGGCCCGATAGTGCTGGCCCTCCTCGCTCCAGGCTTCCGCCTCGATCTTCGCCCGGATCGCGTCTGCCCGCTGCCCCCAATACACCGCCCGATCGCGCTTTCCCAACTGCACGGCCACGTTGCAGAGCCGGTCACAAGCGGCCCAGCAGGTCACTGCGGAATAGGTGTGGACTTCCTGCCGCGTGCGGAATTCCCACAGTCCCGCATCGGGCCGGTCGTGCTTGGCCCAGGCCATTTCGCCGACCTCCTCGAGATGTTCGAAGTCGCGCTCGTCGGCCATGCGCAAGAGCCGGGTGTCGAAGAATCCCTGTGCGGTCGGCAGGACGATCTGGCCATAGCAATCGTGCTGGATCTGGCTGTAGGCGGCATTCCCCACGCGCACCGGTCCCATGCCGCGATAGCCGGCGAGATGCTGGGCCTCGCTCTCCACCAGCTGGTCTGCCCCCATCACCGAATAGAGCGGCTGGATCCGACCTCCGCGTGCCTGATCGACGATGTTCCGCAGATAGGCGAGATACTTCTCGAGCACGTCGAGCGCGCCGATCCGGTTGAGCGCCTGGACGGTGAAGTAGCTGTCGCGGATCCAGCAGTAGCGATAATCCCAGTTGCGCTGGCTGCCCGCCGCTTCGGGTATCGACGTCGTCAGCGCGGCGACGATCGCTCCCGTCTCCTCGTGCTGGCACAGCTTGAGCGCGATAGCGGCGCGGATCACGTTCTCCTGCCATTCGAGGGGGATGTGGAGGCCGCGCACCCAATGCTGCCAGTATTTCGCGGTATTGGCCTCCATCCGCCGCGCCTCGCTGCGGATGTTGCCGACGAAGGGTTCGTCGGGGCCGAGGAAGAAGTGCTGGTCGCTTTCCACGCGGTAGCTGCGCCCCTCCAGAATATAGCCGACCGGCGCGTCGGTCGACAGGCGGAGCGCCTGCGGTCCCACGAGATAGCGGATGTGATTGGTGCCATGCGTGGTCTCGGCGAGCCGCTCGCCATAGCCGGCCATCGGCGCCAGGATGACGCGCATCCGCGGCGCGCCTGCCACGGCACGGACGATGCGGGTATAGGCCACCGGCCGATACATGCGTCCCGAGCGTTCGAAGCGCGGCGCGAAGTCGTGGATTTCGACCGCGCTTCCGTCTTCCGCCTCGAGCCGGGTGACCAGGACCGCCGTATTGCGCTCGTACCACTGGCTGGAGGCCGATTGCCCCTCGAGCTCGAAGCGCCAGGTCCCCCGGTCGCGAACCTCGTCGTTCAGCAGCGAACAGAAGACCGGATCGCCGTCGACGCGCGGGACGCATCCCCAGACGAAGCCGCCGTCGCGGTCGACCAGGGCACTGACCTGGCAATTGCCGATCGGCGCAAGTTCGAGAGTGGATTGCATCAAAGCTCCAGCCATTCGTAGACACGGGCCACGGTCGCGAGGTGATAGCGTGCATTCTCGCTGATCCGCTCGCCCACGGCGAGCCCGAAACCGCCGCATTCGGTGGCTCCGAGGAAGCCGTCCTCGTCGGTCACATCGTCGCCGACGAAAATGGGGAGCGAACCGGCAAAAGGCTGCTCCGCCATGAAGGCACGAACCGCCGCGGCCTTGCTCGCCCCCGGATGAACCAGTTCGACGACCGCCTTGCCCTGTTTGACCTCGAGGCCGAACTCGTTCGCAAGCGCCTCGGCAAAGCGGATCAGCTCGGGCTCTATCGCCGGACTGGCGCGAAAATGGAGCGCGCCGCCGTGGGTTTTCGCCTCGTAACGGAGCCCTCGGGCGGCGGCGAAAGCCCGCAGTCTGGAAACCACGAGCTGGGGCAGCGCCTCGGGACGATCGCCTGCGCCCGTTCCGTCGGCACGGAGGCAGTGGAGGCCATGCGAGCCCGCGCGGGCAATCTCGCAACGGCCGATATGGCTTTCGAGATCGTCGAGCGCCCGCCCGCTCACCAGTGCGAGCCGTCCGTCCAGCCGGTCGCGCAGACGATGAAGCCGGTCGGCCAACCCGCCAGGCACGAGGATCGCATCGGGTTCGGGGGCGATCTCGACCAGCGTTCCGTCGAAATCGAGAAACAGCGCGACCGGCCCTCGCGCCATGAGCTCGGGCAGTGGCGGCGGAGGAGGAAGCGTGTCCGGGCGTGGCATCGGCCCGCGCCTTAGCGATTGCGCCGGCAAGGTCAAAGGGGCGCGTCGATCCGATCCGCCTGCCGCGGCACCAGGATCAGGGTATTGTCCTCTACCCGCCAGGAACCCAGGCGGGCGAGGACATTCATGCCGATCACGTTGAAGTCGCCGAAATTCGCGGCGATGGCCGCATCGGTTCCGCTGGCACTGACATTGCCGAAGGTCAGGCTCTCGACCGTCGCGACATGGGCCTGCACCGTGCCGTTGGCAGTGCCGAGCATGATAGGAATGCCCCCGCGACGCGGCTCGAGCCCTGCCCTTTCGGCGAGCGAAGCCGAAATCGCCGTCAGCGTCGCACCGGTATCGATCATGAAATTTCCGGGCTCGCCATTGACCTCCGCACGGACCCAGAAATGTCCGTCGGGCGACAGCGGAATGTGCGTCTCGCCGCCCCGGACGAGCTGTTCGGGGAGGCCGATCTGCGGCACCGCGACATCGAATCGCGGGTCGAGCCGCGACAGTTGCAGGACGACGGTCAGCAAAATCACCCCGAGAGCGAGCGAACTCGCCATCCGCAGCAAGCCGCCCAGAGCCGAGCGCCTGGCGATCGCTGCGCCGATCCAGCCGAGGACCATCGCCGCGACGGCCGCGAGCAGCAATTCGGACCGCGGGATCGCCCGCAGGGCCTCCGCGGCAGCGCTGAATGCGGGTCCGAAGTCCATCGCCCGCATATAGGTATGACGCACTGACGCGTCCATGAACCCGTCAGGGAGCGTCGCGATGTTCGGTGGCGCGGGCGAGGATCAGCGAAAAGCGCTCTTCCTGGTCGAGCCAGCGCCGCAAGGGTGTCCAGCCACCGGCGAGGAGCAGCGTATTGGCGCTGCGCCGCGTGAACTTGTGACTGTTTTCCGTGTGGATCGTCTCGCCCTCACGCATCGAAAAGCTCTCCCCCGAAACCTCGAAGGTAAAGTCGCGCGTAGCTTGCAGATGCATTTCTATGCGCGCGAGATCGTCGTTCCAGCGCGCCACATGCTCGAGCGCCCCGTCGGGAATGGTGCCTTCGAGCTCGCGATTGATGCGGGCCGCGAGATTGAGATTGAAGGCTGCCGTCACGCCGTCGGCATCGTCATAGGCCGCCTCGAGGACGTGGCGGTCCTTCACCAGATCCATGCCGATCAGCAGCATCGGAGCCTCGCCCTCGTCGGCTCCCATGGTCGCGCGCATCGAACGCAGCAGGTCGACAGCAGTGCGCGGAACCATATTGCCAATCGTCGAGCCAGGGAAGAAGCCGAGCTTCCTGAGCGGCAGCACCGGATCGGGCAGCGCCACCCGGCGCATGAAATCGGCCTCCACCGGATAAACCGCCAGACCTGGAAATTCGGCGGCCAGACGCGCGGCCGATTGCCGCAGGAAATCGCCCGAGATGTCGAGCGGCACATAGGCGGACGGATCGATGCTCTGGAGCAGCAGCGGTGTCTTGACCGAGCTGCCCGAACCGAATTCGACCACCGCCCGGCCGCGGCCGACGAGCTCGGCGAATTCCCCGCCGCGCTCGCGCAGGATCTCGGTTTCGGCGCGGGTCGGATAATATTCCTCGACCCCGGTTATGTCCTCGAACAGACGCGATCCCTCGTGATCGTAGAACCAGCGGGCCGGCACCGCCTTCTGCTCTTGCCGCAGCCCGTTGAGCACGTCGGCGCGAAAGGCCCGGTCCACTCCGTCCTCATCGCGATCGACCAGTGCCATTCCTCGGTCGGATTTCATTTACAGGTCCTTTGCCAGCCTCAGGCCGGTGAATTGCCAGCGCTGGTGGGGGTAGAAGAAGTTGCGGTAGGAACCGCGTGAATGCCCGCGCGGCGTGGCGCAGCTTGCGCCCCTGAGCACGAATTGCCCGCTCATGAACTTGCCATTGTACTCGCCCACCGCCCCTTCGGCAGGGCGGAAACGGGGATAGGGAAGATAGGCGGAGCGGGTGAATTGCCAGCAATCCCCGAACAGTTCCGGCCCCCCATGCGGCAGCGGCGGCGCGGCACTGTCGAGCTGGTTGCCTGCGGAGGGATCATGCGCGGGCTCGCGGCCTTCCTGGCCACGGGCGATCGCCTCCCATTCGAATTCGGTCGGCAGACGTTTGCCCGCCCAGGAGGCGAAGGCGTCGGCTTCGAAATAGGAAATGTGGGTGACGGGTGCATCGGGGTCGCGCGCGCGCCAGCCGCAATGGGTGAAGTGCTCGCCATCGCGCCAGTAGAGCGGCGCGGAAATGCCGTTGTCGCACACCCATGCCCAGCCGTCGGACAGCCACAAGGCAGCGTTCGCATAGCCGCCGTCGGCGATGAACTCGGCCCATTCGCCATTGCTGACGAGGCGCGAGGACAGGGCAAAGGGTTCAAGCAGGACCCGGTGCGCGGGTCCTTCATTGTCGAAGGCGAAACCCTCGGCCTGGTGGCCGATCCGGGCGACGCCTCCGGGATGCGCATGCCACTCGCCCGCCGGTGCATGCGCTGCCGATTCGCTTTCGTCCTGCCACATCGCCGGGCCGAGCGGATTCTGGAAGAGCGCATGCTTGATGTCGGTCAGCAGCAGTTCCTGGTGCTGCTGTTCGTGGCTGAGGCCAAGTTCGATCAGCGGCGCCAACTCCTCGCGAGCGAACAGCGGACCCATCGCCGCATCCACATGCGCGCGCCAGGAGAGAATCTCCTGAAGCGTCGGGCGCGAGAGCATCCCGCGGCCGAACCGCGCGATCCGCTCGCCCTCGCATTCGTAATAGGAGTTGAAGACGAAGGGCCAGCTCTCGTCGTAAAGCACATATCCCGGAACATGGTCGCGCAGGAGGAAGGTCTCCCAGAACCAGGTCGTATGCGCCATATGCCATTTGGCGGGGCTCGCATCCTCCATCGACTGGATCGTGGCATCGGCGTCCGAAAGCGGAGCGGCCAGCGCCTCGCTCAGGGCGCGGGTGCGGGCGTAGCGGGTCTCGAGCTCATCCCCCGGGGCGATGGCCGTCGTTCGGTCTGTCTGGGGCATCGCCTGTCCCCCTTCGTGAGGATCGCCGGAATCTGGCGACCGCAGTGCACCATGGCGCATGTCTGTTGGGGTTGAAAGACCCAAGCCGAGAATCGTTCCGCCGGAGACATGCGGCGGCGCTCGTCCGCTCAGGCGGCGGCCGCCTTTCGGACCGCCTGCTCCTCGTTGAGCATTTCGGCGATGAGGAAGGCGAGTTCGATCGACTGCGCGGCGTTGAGCCGCGGGTCGCAATGGGTGTGATAGCGGTCGCCCAGTGCCGCATCGGTGATCGCCACCGCGCCCCCGACGCATTCGGTCACGTCCTGCCCGGTCATCTCGACATGCACCCCGCCCGGATGGGTGCCCTCGGCGCGATGGACCGCGAAGAAGCCCTTCACCTCGGACAGGATGCGGTCGAAGGGACGGGTCTTGAAGCCGCTCTCCGACTTGACGACATTGCCGTGCATCGGATCGCAGCTCCAGACCACCGGGTGGCCTTCGCGCTTCACCGCGCGGACCAGCCGCGGCAATCCGTCCTCGACCTTGTCGTGGCCGAAGCGACTGATCAGGACGATGCGGCCCGGTTCGCGCGCCGGGTTGAGCGTGTCGAGCAAGGCGAGCAAGGCGTCCGGCTCCAAACTCGGCCCGCATTTCATCCCCAGCGGATTGCCGATACCGCGTGCATATTCGACATGCGCGCTGCCGGGGAAGCGGGTGCGGTCGCCGATCCAGACCATGTGGGCGCTGGTGTCGTACCATTCTCCGGTCAGGCTGTCGCGGCGGGTCAATGCCTGCTCATAGGGCAGCAGCAGCGCCTCGTGGCTGGTGTAGAAACTGGTTCCGCGCAATTGCGGCAGCGTCTCGGGGCTGACGCCGCAGGCTTCCATGAAGTCGAGCGCTTCGCCGATCCGGTCGGCAACATGCTTGAACTTTTCCGCCCAGGGGCTGCGTCCCATGAAATCGAGCGTCCACTGATGCACCTGCCGCAGATTGGCGTAGCCGCCATTGGCGAAGGCGCGCAGCAGGTTGAGCGTGGCGGCGGCCTGAGAATAGGCGCGCACCATCCGCTGCGGATCGTTGGTCCGGCTGACCGGGTCGAAGTCGATGCCGTTGATGTTGTCGCCGAGATAGCTCGGCAGCGTCACGTCGCCCTGCGTCTCGGTGAGCGACGAGCGCGGCTTGGCGAATTGTCCCGCCATGCGGCCGACCTTCACAACCGGCTTCTTGCCCGCGAAGGTCATCACCACCGCCATCTGCAGCAATACGCGGAAGGTGTCGCGGATGTTGTTCGGATGGAATTCGGCGAAGCTTTCGGCACAGTCGCCGCCCTGGAGGAGGAAGGCCTTGCCTTCCGCCACTTCGGCGAGATCGGCCTTCAGCGCCCTCGCCTCGCCGGCGAAGACCAGCGGCGGGTGCGTTTCCAGCGTCGCGGTGGCGGCCTCGAGGGCAGCCGCGTCGGGATAGGCGGGCAGGTGCCGTGCCTCATATCCCTGCCAGCTGTCGGGTGCCCAGTTCGTCGCCATCTTCGGTTCCATTTGCAGCGCGTCGATCCGCGCCTGTGAGCCCGCTATCGCAGACGAGTGCGCATCATGCCGCAAGGAGCATTTGCTTGGCCAGCCCCAACAGGCGATTGCACCGGGCGGATCAGCGTCCCGCCACCGCGGAGTCCGGCGCCCTCGTGACCAGCTTCTGCCCTTCGGGAATGACCGCCAGCCGCCAGCCTGGCTTCCCGGCGAAGTATTTGACTGCCAGCTCTTGCAGCCGTTCGGGCGGGGTCTCGGTGAAATCGGCCAGGAGATAGCGCAGCAGGGCGACCCGCCTGGGATCCTGCGTCGCTCCCTCGAGCTGGTAGAGCCAGAACAGATTCCCGGTCGAGGCGCGGCTGATATACTGGCGCAAGGGTTCGACCACGCGGCTGTATTCGTCCTGATCCGGAGCCTCGGCGGCGAGATCGCTGGCGATCCGCTCGGCCTCGGCGAAGAACACCGGAACGTCCTCGGGCCGCAATTGCGCCAGAGCGAGGATACGCCCGCCGCTTTCGACATCGGTCGGCCATTGCGAATTGACCACCGGGGCATAGCTCGCACCGGCATGTTCGCGCATGGCATCGAGCAGGCGGTTGTTGAACAGTTGCACGAGGATCTCGAGCTGACGCGATTCGCGCAGGTTCTCGACCCCCGCGCCGCTCGGCCAGGCGATCGCCGCAGCGGCCTGGTTGGCGTCGCCGCGGTGGTGACGCACCACCGTCTCGCCGGCTTCGGGGAAGGCCACCGGCCGCGCCAGAACCTCTGCGCTCGCGGGCGTGCGGGGCGGAAGCGCGCCGAAGGTCCGGCGCAAGGTCTCGATCGTCTGTTCCTTGTCGAAGTCGCCCATCACGAGCACCTCGACCGGTCCCTGCCGCATCAGCGGTTCCCATACCTCGCGGAAGCCCGCGGGCGTGGCGCTCTCGAGCATCTCGGGCGTGGGCGTCCGGAAGCGCTGGGTCGCTGTCGCGCAGCAGATAGTCGAGGTCGCGGCCCAGCACGCCGCCCGGATTGGTGGCAAAGCTTTCATAGGCCAGCTTGGCCGCGGCCTTGGCGCGATTGACCGGATTGGGATCCCACCGCGGCATGGCGAGCTTGGCAGCGAAGAGATAGAGCTGGTCGGCCAGATCCTGCTGGCGGGTCTGCGCGAAGAAGGTGAAGGCGCCGTCGTCGATCCCGAAGTCGAAGCCCATCTTGCGGCCGGTGCTGATCCGGTCGAGCTCCTCCTGTCCCAGTTCGCCGATCCCCGAACCGATCAGAGCGGTCTGGCCGAGTGCGGCATAGACCGCATCCTCCGGCTCGAAGGCGCGATAGCCCGCGCCGAAGCGCACCTTGACGGCGACGCGCCCGGGCTCGGCATCGTTCGCCCACAGGATCGCCTTGACGCCATTGGCGAAATCCACCCGCTCGATGTCGAGCACGCCGATCGGGCCCTGCTGGGCGATCGTTCCGGCCTCGCCGATCGCAGGCAGATCGTCGAAGGACAGGTCCTGGGCCGCGATCCGCGCATCGGCATCGGGCTCTACCTGTGCGGAGAGCGCGGCGCGGATGGCTGCGGAGGTCGCTTCCCCTTCGGCAGGAGTGACATAGGCAGCACGCACCACCGCCCCGTCGAACAGCGCGCGCGTATGCTCCAGCACCTTCTCCGGAGTGATGCTCTGCTTCATCGAGTTGAAGACCGTCAGCACCGTCTCGGGTGCAGCGACAGCCTCGCGGATGTCGACGGCATTGACGATATCGTCGGCCAGCCGCGCGCCGGCCATGACCCGGCGCTGCTCGACCGAACTCTTGAACACGATCTCGAATTCGGCGAGCTCGCGATCGATTTCCTCCTGGCTCGGCGGGGTCGCCAGCGCATCGGCGATCACCCCGCGCACATCGGCCAGCGCGGTCTGCCAGTCGCCGCTCAGCGGTGCGAAGCTGACGAAGGTCATGTCGGCGGAGCGGCTCACATCGTCCTGCGACACCTGTCCGTAGAGATAGCTGCCCCCGGCGCGGGCGCGGGACTCGAGCCGCCGGTTGATCAGCGCCTGCGCCAGCGAATCGCGCAGCAGCCCCTCGTTATAGGCGATCGTGTCGTCGACCGGCCGCCACGGGCGCATCACCGCATAGGTGAAGGTACGCGGAAGATCGGGTTCCACCGTCACGGCCACTTCGCCGACCGGATTGGCGGGATCGGCGCCCGCAGGCGCCACGGGATCGCCGAAGTCGGGAGCGGGAGACGCTTGACCCGCTGCCTGCCAGTCGCCGAACCACTTCTCGACCTCGGCAGCCAGCAGCATCGGGTCGACATCTCCGGCGGCCACGACAACCACATTCTCGGGCCGGTACCAGCGCTTGTAGAAGGAGCTCACGCTCGCACCCGTCGCTGCGGCGAGCGACTGCTCGGTGCCGATCGGAGGGCGGTCGGCGAGACGCTGGCCGGCGAAGAGGGCGGCGCGGCTGGCATCGGCCGCGCGTTCGGCAGGTCCGCCGCGCTCGCGCTTCTCGGCGAGGACGATCGGGACCTCGGCCTGGATATTGGCATCGCTCAGCACGGGCGCCTGCACCATGCCCGAGAGCAGCTTCATGCTCTCGTCGAGCTTGGCGGCATCGACGTTGGGCAGGTCGAGCTTGAACACCGTCTGGGTCGGCGTGGTCTCGGCATTGGTGTCGCTGCCGAAGGTCGCGCCGAGCCGCTGCCAGGTGGGTATCGCCGCCGCGGGTCCGAGATACCGGCTTTCGCGGAACAGCAGATGCTCGAGCAGATGGGCGTAGCCCCGCTCGCTGTCTTCCTCGTAGAGCGAGCCGGCATCGACCCGGACGCGGACCGAGACCTGGTTCGGCGGGACGCCGTTGCGGCGCACCGCGTAGCGAACGCCATTGGGCATTTCGCCGAACAGCCATTCCGCATCGCGCGGGACGTCGCTGCCCTCGTAGATCCACGGCGTGCCGTCTTCCGGCGTGAGATATTCGGCAGGAGGTGCAGCGGCTTCCTGGCTCTGTCCCGCCTGGGGGACGAGCAGCGCGAGGGGCAGAAAAAGCGCAAGACGCCGGACGGCGCGCGGGAGAATGGTCATGCCGCCGCTATAGGGGCGGAGCAAGTGAAGGGACAGTGAACATTCGACAAAAGCTTCTTCGCTTGCCCCGCGTCGGCGGGACCCTATATCGCAGCCATGTTCATCGAAACCGAAACGACGCCCAATCCGGCGAGCCTCAAATTCCTGCCCCAGCGCGAGGTGATGGGGCGCGGGACGCGCGAATTCGCCAGTCCCGAAGCCGCCGAGGCAAGCCCGCTGGCGCAAGCGCTGTTCGACACCGGCGAGGTCGTCAACGTCTTCTTCGGAAGCGATTTCATCAGCGTGACCGCGGCACCGGGCACGAGCTGGACCGCGCTCAAGCCGCAGGTGCTGGCGATCCTGCTCGATCACTTCGTCTCCGAAGCGCCGCTGTTCGCTCCCGGCACGGCCGGCGGCATCTCCGTTCCCCCGGAAGACTCCGGGATGCTGGTCGAGGAGCGCGCCGAAGATGCCGACATCGTCGCGCAGATCAACGAATTGCTCGAAACCCGCGTCCGGCCTGCGGTGGCCGGCGACGGCGGCGACATTCAGTACCGCGGTTTCCGCGACGGCGTCGTCTACCTCCAGATGCAGGGCGCCTGCTCTGGCTGCCCCTCGTCCACCGCGACGCTCAAGCACGGGATCGAGGGCTTGCTGAAGCACTATGTCCCCGAGGTCGCCGAAGTCCGCGCCGCCTGACTTGCCCTTCAGCGAAGGTTATCCATGAACAAGCAGTTCCACGACAATCCGCTCACGCCCGAGGCGCTTGACCAGATCTTCCGCGAGGCGCGCAGCTACAACGGCTGGCTCGACCGGCCGGTCAGCGAAGAGCAGATCCACGCGGTCTATGAATTGATGAAGATGGGCCCGACCTCGGCCAACATGCAGCCCGCGCGGATCGTGTGGGTGCGGTCGAAGGAGGCGAAGGACAAGCTCGCCGGCCTCGCCATGGAAGGCAATCGCGAAAAGATCAGAACCGCCCCGGTCACGGCTATCATCGGCTACGATCTGGACTTTCACGAGGAGCTGCCCTGGCTGTTCCCGCATACCGACGCGAAAAGCTGGTTCGAAGGCGACGAGGACGGCCGCGCGCAGGGCGCCTTCCGGAACTCCTCGCTCCAGGGTGCCTATCTCATGATTGCCGCGCGCGCGCTGGGCCTCGACTGCGGGCCGATGTCGGGGTTCGACAACCGCGCGGTCGACAGGACCTTCTTCGCCGACGCACCGCGCCACCGCAGCAATTTCATCTGCGCGATCGGCTACGGCGACCGGACGACGATCTTCGAACGCAGCCCGCGCCCCGATTTCGACGTCTTCAACCGCATCGATTGACTTGAAGCCCGGCTCCGGCTGGGGCATCGCGACCGCATGAGGATGCTGGCGATCGAGACTGCGACCGAGGCCTGTTCGGTCGCGCTGTTCGAGGCGGGGCGCCTGCTCGACCATCGCCACGAATTGCTCGGTCGCGGCCATGCCGAACGGCTGGTCCCGATGATCGCCGAATTGCCCGACAAGGGCCGCGCAGAGCAGATCCGCGTCTCGCTCGGCCCGGGCAGCTTCACCGGCGTCCGGATCGGGATCGCAGTGGCGCGCGCCCTCGGCATTGCCTGGGGCAGCGAGGTTCTGGGATATCCCACGCTGTCGCTGGTGGCGCGGATGCATGGAACCGTCGAGGACGATCGGCCGGCGCTGCTGGTCTGCATGAATGGCGGCCACGGCGAATGGTATGTCCAGCCGTTCTCGGCCGAACGGTCTCCCGTCGCACCCTATCGCTCGCTGGCTCCCGCAGCCGCGGTGCGCGATCATGACGAGCCGTCCGTCCTCGGGTCCCGGGCAGCTGAATTCGTCGCCTTGCGGGGAAAGGGCGAAGCGTTCGACCTCCTGCCCGATGCGCGGTTCGCCGAGGCGCTCGCGCACGATCAGCTGTCCCGCAAGCTCGCCCCGCTCTACGGGCGCGCCCCCGATGCGAAGCTCCCGCGCCCGTGAAAGAGCTCGACCAGTTGATGGAGGTCATGGAAGCGGGTTTCGATCCGCAATGGCGCGAGGCCTGGACGCGCCAGCAGGTCGAGAGTTCGCTGGCCATGCCGCACACCTATGCGATTCTCGTCGACGCCGACGGCGGGGATGTCGGCCCGGACGCACGCGCCGGCGGCTTCGTCCTGGCCCGGCGCGGCCCCGGCGAAGAAGAACTGCTGCTCATTGCGGTGCGCCCCGACTTGCGCCGGAAGGGGTTGGGAAGACTGCTGCTCGAACGCTTCGCCGAACTCGCGCGATCACATGGGGCGGACCGCATTTTTCTTGAAATGCGGGCGAACAATCCCGCCGAGAGTCTCTATCTCGCCTGCCGGTTCGAACCGATCGGACGGCGCCGCGACTACTATCGAACGATCGCGGGCGAAGCGATCGACGCAATTACATTTGCGCGAAAGTTGTAAGTACGCGCCATAAATTAGTATTTCTTTATCTCGGCTTGCAATGGCTAGGCGAATTTATACAAAGCCTCGCAAGGCGCAGACAATTTTATCATAGCCGGAGCAAACCCGATGGAAGAATTCGAAACCGACATGTCCGAAACACTGATAACCCTGACCTCGGACATCGTCGCCGCACACGTCAGCAACAATGACGTTGCAGTGGACCAGATACCGACGCTGATCGCCAATGTGTACACTGCGCTTTCCGGCCTTGGTTCGTCCGCCCAGGATCAGGAAGAAGTTCCCGATCCGGCAGTATCGATCCGCTCTTCGGTCAAGAAAGACCATCTCGTCTGTCTCGACTGCGGCAAGAAGATGAAGATGCTCAAGCGGCACCTTTCGACCGAACACGACATGACTCCGGAAGAATACCGCAGCCGCTGGAACCTGTCCTCGGACTATCCGATGGTCGCGCCCGACTATGCCGCGACCCGTCGCGATCTGGCGGTCAAGATCGGCCTTGGCCGCAAGCCGGGCCAGAAGCGCGGCCGCAAGAAGAAAACGGTCTGAGCGATTTCGCACGCTTGAGAAGGACGCCCCGGCCCGATAAGGGTGCGGGGCGTTTTTCATTCGGGAAGCTGACTTGCACCAGAAGATAGATCTCGAGCAATTGTGTGCCGACAAGGGTCTGCGCATCACCGAACAGCGCCGCGTCATCGCCCGGGTCCTGTCGGAGAGCGAGGATCACCCCGACGTCGAGCAACTCCACCACCGCGCGAATGCGATCGACCCCGGCATTTCGATCGCCACCGTCTATCGCACCGTTCGCCTGTTCGAAGAGGCCGGCATACTCGATCGCCACGACTTCGGCGATGGCCGGGCGCGCTACGAAGCCGCGCCCGAGGCTCACCACGATCACCTGATCGATGTCGAGAACGGCAAGGTCATCGAATTCGTCGATCCCGAGGTCGAGGCGCTGCAGAAGCAGATCGCCGAAAAGCTCGGCTATCGTCTCGTCGACCATCGGCTGGAACTCTATGGCGTCCGCCTCGACCGCGAGAACTGAGCGCAGGCTCGCGCGCTATTCGGCGAAGCGGCTTGCCGCGGCGCGTGGCGAACAGGTTCCTCTCACCCTGGCGGGCTGGCTGCGCTTCGGTCTGCGGACGAGCGCGATAGTCGTCCTGCTCGCGGTCTTCGTGCCGCTGCACTACGCCTATCGCACGCTCGCTTATGGATCGCCCTTTCCGATGCTGTTTCTGCGCTACACTGCGCGGGTCGTCGGAGCGCGGGTCGCAATCGTGGGCACACCGCTGCGGCGCGACGTGTTCTTCATCGCCAATCACATCTCTTGGATCGATATCCTCGCCATGGCGGGCGCGAGCGGGACCGCCTTCGTCGCGAAATGGGAGTTGAGCCAGGTCCCGGTGATCGGCTGGCTCTGCCGGCTCAACCGCACGGTCTTCGTCAAGCGCGAACACCGCATGGGTGTGGCCGAGCAGATCAACGCGCTGAGGGAGGCGCTGGAGGACAATTGGTCGGTGACGGTCTTTCCCGAAGGCACGGTGACCGACGGGCATTCCCTGCTGCCCTTCAAATCGAGCATGATCTCGGTGCTCGAGCCGCCGCCGCCGGGCGTGCTGGTCCAGCCGGTCGCGCTCGACTACGGGCCGGATGCGGAGGAAATCGCCTGGATCGGCGAGGAAAGCGGGTTGCACAATGCGATGCGGCTGCTGGCCCGCGCCGGTCGCTTTCGGCTGACGCTGCATTATCTCGAGCCCTTCAGCCCCGAGGAATTCCGCGGCCGAAAAGCGATATCCGCCCGCGCGCGCGAGGCCATCGAAACCCGGCTGGTCGCCAATCTCGGTCGCCCCTTGCGCGATTTCGCGCATGTCGTCGATGCGGTTCGCTACCGCCCCTCCGGAGCGGATGCGGAGCCGCGGGACCCCGCCCCCTAGCGCGCTCGGCCGGCGGAAGCATTTTCCTACACGGCTGCGCGCCGCTATGGTCGCGGCATGGATTCGCCCTGCCATCCGCGATACGCCCGTGTTCGCGCCGCGCTCGCCCGGTGCTCCACGCCCCCGCCCGCCCGGCGCGCGCGCCACGGCGAAGGCCACACGCCGTTCGCGCAAGGTCTCGGCAAGTCTATGGCAGACCAGAGGAAAAAACGTGGGACGCCGCCCGTTAGAACCGGAACGAGCGTCCCTTTTGAGCGGCGGCGGCGGGCGACCGGGGCGCCGGATCCCGCTGCTGCGGACTACAACCCCGCCTTGACCAGCCAGTCGTGGAACAATCGCACCGGCCGCTCCTCGAGCGCCGTCGGCTTGCACACGAACCAGTAGCTGTAGGGACTTTCGACGGCGATGTCGTAAAGCGTCGCGAGCCTGCTGTCGGCCGCGCGCCTGATGTGATCGTCATGCATGATCGCGATGCCGAGGCCCTGGGCCGCCGCCTCGAGCATGATCTGACCCGAATCGAAATGATCGATCGCCGCCGGCTCGAGGTCGGGCATGCCGAGTTCGGTGCGCCAGGCGGAAAAGCTTTCGGGCAATTCGTTGTGGATCAGGAAGGTCTGCCGCGCGAGCAGCTCGCGATCGGGCTCCGCCCCGACCCGCGCCGCCAGCTCGCGGCTGCAGATGGCATGGACCTTGTTATAGTCGAGCCGGACCGCATGCAGCCCGCGCGAAGGACCGCGCGAGAGGATGATCGCCGCATCGAGGACATCGCCGACCCGGTCTTCGAGATGCGGACCGGTATCGATATCGATGTGCAGCAGCGGGTGGCGCGCGCGCAACTCGCTCAGCTTGGGAAACAGCCGCTGGGTGCCGAACAGCGGCAAGACGCCGAGGTGGAGCCGGAGCACGGAGAGGTTCTCCGACTGGCTTTCGACCGCCCGGGCGAGCGCCTCGAGCTGCGGATTGACCGCCTCGTAGAAGGCATGGCCGTCGTCGGTAAGCTGCATCGCCTGCCGCGCGCGGGTGAACAGCTTCTTGCCGACGAACTCCTCGAGATTGCCGATCCGCCGCGAAAGCGCGGAGGGACTGAGACCCAATTCCTCCGCCGCGGCGCGCGCGGAGCCGAGTCGCACTGTGCGCACGAAGGCTTCGAGCGCACGCAATGGAGGAAGACGCCGGATCGCCATGATGCTTGCGGACTATGGACCGAAGTCGGTTATGTCGAGGGCGAAGGTGCAGTTGCCTGCAACTCACTCCCGCGCGGAAACAACGGCTTCCTCGGGCGCGTGCAGCCGCAGCCGGGTGACATGCGTCTCATCGCCGTCGGTGACCTCGATCCGCCAGCCGCTCGGATGTTCGAGCACGCGGCCGACCTCGGGAACCTGTTCGGCGAGGACGAAGGCGAGGCCGCCCAGCGTATCGACCAATTCGGCGACCTCGCCGAGTTGCGGCGCGACCTCGCGCGCGACGTCGTCCAGCTCGGCCCGGGCATCGCAATCCCACATCCCCTCGCCGATCGAGACGATCCATGCCTCGGGCGCGTCGTCGTGCTCGTCCTCGATCTCGCCGACGATCTCCTCGACCAGATCCTCGATCGTGATCAATCCGTCGGTGCCGGAGAACTCGTCGACCACGATCGCCAGGTGCATCCGCTGCTGGCGCATGTCGGCGAGCACGTCGAGCGCGTTGCGCGACTGCGGGACGTAGAGCGGCTGGCGCATCAGCACCGTCCAGTCGGCCGGCGGCACATCGCCGCGGGCGAGATAGGGAAAGACGTCCTTGAGATGGACCATGCCGATCACATCGTCCAACTGGTCGCGGAATACCGGCATCCGCGAATGGCCATGCTCGGCGAATGTCTCGACCAGCTCGTCCCAGCTCGCATCGGCCCGGACTGCGACGATCTGGCCGCGCGGGACCGCGACATCGTCGGCATCGTGCTCGCTGAAATGCAGCAGGTTGCGCAGCATCTGGCGCTCGACCTGCGAGAGATCGCCGGTGGCGCTGTTGGAGGGCGCGGCATCGCCGTTTTCACCCTCGTGCTCGTCGATCGCTTCTTCCAGCTGAGCGCGCAACGAGCGCTCGCCGTGGTCGGGATCGAAGAATTTCCGGATCGCGAGCCACAGCCCGCTTCTACTGTCCGCGTCTCCCGCGGGTGATGGCGAATCGGGCATGGCCCTCCAACGCTCTCCTATTGTTCGCGATCCCCATATGGGTCGGCGATGCCCATCTTGGCAAGGGCCGCGATCTCGATCGCCTCCATCGCATCCGCCTTCGCATCGCTCCCGACGTGATCGTGCCCGGCAAGGTGGAGCAATCCATGCACCAGCAGATGAGCGGCATGATGCTCGAGCGCGATGCCCTTCGCGCGCGCCTCGCGCTCGCAGGTCTCATAGGCCAGGGCGAGGTCGCCGAGCATCTCGGGCCCGCCGTCCTGCGCCAGCGCCACCAGTTCGTCGCGCGGAATCATCGGGAAGGACAGCACATTGGTAGGCCCGTCCTTGGTCCGCCATTCGCGGTTGAGCGCATGCACCTCCTCGTCGACCGTGAACAGCACGCTGGCGGTCAGCCGCGGATTGCCGAGCGCGGGTTCGACCTGCTCCGCAGCCTCATGCGCCCGCTCGGCCAGATCCGCCCAATCGGTTCCCTTGGGCCAGCCATCGATATCGATATCGAGGTCCATCTAGGTTCCGGGCCCTTCGTAGGCCTCGACGATCCGCCCGACGATCGGGTGGCGCACCACATCGGCGGCAGTGAAATGGATGGTGCCGAAGCCGTCGACCCCCTCGAGCTTGGCCACCGCATCCGCCAGCCCGCTCATCCCGCCGCCGCCCGGGATATCCACCTGTCGCGGATCGCCGCACACCACCATGCGGCTGTTCTGGCCGAAGCGGGTGAGGAACATCTTCATCTGTTCGCGCGTGGTGTTCTGCGCCTCGTCCAGAATGACGAAGGCGTCGGCCAAAGTGCGGCCGCGCATGAAGGCGATGGGTGCGATCTCGATCTCGCCCGAAGCGAGCCTCCGCTCGACCTGCTCGGGTGGCATGCAGTCGTAGAGCGCATCGTAGAGCGGCCGCAGATAGGGATCGACCTTTTCCTTCATGTCGCCGGGGAGGAAGCCGAGCTTCTCGCCCGCCTCGACCGCCGGGCGGCTGAGAATGAGCCGCTGGACGCTGCCCGAGACGAGCTGGCTGACCGCCTGCGCCACCGCGACATAGGTCTTGCCGGTCCCCGCCGGTCCCAGCGCGAAGATGATGTCGTCGCGCACCAGACTGCGCATGTAGGCGACCTGCGTCGCGCTCCGCGGCACGATGGTCTTGCGCCGGGTGCGGATCATGATCGGCGGACCCTTGGGCTCGGCATCCATGATCCCGTCAAGCGTGGGTTCGTCCGACATGGCGATCAGCGCCTCGATCGCGCCGGCGTCGAGTTCCTGGCCGATCGCCAGCCGGTCGTACATCGCCTTCAGGACGTCGCGGGCGCGGGCCACGCTGTCCTCGGGTCCCTCGAGGTGCAGCTGATTGCCGCGGGCCGAGATGAACACGCCGAGGCGATTTTCGACCAGCACCAGATTGGCATCGAACTGCCCGAAGAGCGCGCCGAGCAGGCTCTGATTGTCGAAGCTGATATCGACCTGTGCGCGGCGCATTTCGCGCTGCGGACTGGGCGGCGGCGTGAAGGCCTGAGCGGCCTTCGGTGCAGGTTTGCGAGCCATGCGCTCCTTTCGCTTTGCGACTCGGAATGTAGGCTCCAACGCACGAGAGACAAGCAAGGAACCGCGACATGGCGGTGGAAAGTCACGATTGCGTCATGCAGCCTCAGGCCGCGGCCGGCTCTTTCGGTTGTCCTGCCATCGAATTGGGACCGGCCTCGACCAATTCCGTCTCCACGATATCGCCGATGGCGGCTGCGCCCTCGAACCACACGCTCTGCAGCCAGGGCGACTTGCCGAGCCATTGCCCCTCGCGCTTGCCCTTGCGCTCGACGAGAACCTTGCACACGCGGCCCACCGTCGCGCGGTTGAAGGCCAGTTGATCACGATTGAGCGCGGCCTGCAGGCGCTGGAGGCGTTCGTCCATGACCTCCTTCGCCAGCTGGCCCGGCATCGCCGCGGCCGGCGTCCCGGGACGCGGCGAATATTTGAAGCTGAAGGCCTGCGCATATCCGACCGCATCGACCAGCGCGAGCGTCTCTTCGAATTCGGCTTCGGTCTCGCCGGGGAAGCCGACGATGAAATCGCCCGACAGCGCGATGTCCGGCCGCGCCGCGCGCATGTCTTCCAGCAGGCGCAGATAGCCCTCCGCGCTGTGGCTGCGGTTCATCGCCTTGAGCACGCGGTCGCTGCCGCTTTGCACCGGAAGGTGCAGGTAGGGCATCAGCTTTTCGACCTCCGCGTGACACTGAACCAGCCCTTGATAAAAATCGTTGGGATGGCTGGTGGTGTAGCGAATTCGCTGCAATTCCGGTATATTGGCAAGCTCTCTTATCAAGCCGTCGAGGCCGCAACTGTTACCTTTCGAATCCGCCCCGCTCCAGGCATTCACGTTCTGACCGAGCAGGGTGATTTCGCGCGCGCCACGCTCCGCCAGGCGACGCGCTTCATCGACCAGATCGGCGAAGGGGCGGGAGATCTCGGCACCTCTCGTATAGGGCACCACGCAATAGGTGCAGAATTTGTCGCACCCCTCCTGCACCGTCAGGAAGGCTGTAGGAAAACGCTTTCTGCGTTCCGGAAGCGCCGCGAACTTGGCGATGGCCGGCATGTCGGTATCGGTCGCGCGTTCGCCCGCCACCGCCCTGTCGAGCATGTCCGGCAGGCGGTGATAGGCCTGCGGCCCGACGACCATGCTCACCGCCGGGCTGCGCGCCATGATCTCCTCGCCCTCGGCCTGCGCCACGCAGCCCGCGACCGCGATCAGCGGCGCCTTGCCTGCCGCCGCCCCCGCCTTGGAGATGCGGCCGATGTCGGAATAGACCTTCTCCGCCGCCTTCTCGCGGATGTGACAGGTGTTGAGCACGACGAGATCCGCTTCCTCGCCCTCGGGGGCTGGCGCGATGCCGCGGCTGGCCAGCATTTCGGCCATGCGCTCGCCGTCATAGACGTTCATCTGGCAGCCGAAGCTCTTGACCCGGTAGGTCCTGGGGGGTGTCGTGGGTTTCATGCGAGCGAGCGCTGTAGCGGGAGTGCGGCGGATTTTCAATCGGTCCGGCGCGGGACCGAAAGCCCCTGCATCGGTTCGCCGAGCACCGCCTGGCGCATGATCATGGCCTGCCGCGCCAGAGGAGTGTCGAGGCGCAGGAACTCCTCGGGAGTCATGCCAAGGAAGTAATGGGAATCCTTGATGAAATGCGAATAGTCGACATAGCGGTCGTCGATTGCGAGCACCCGCTCGCCGCGCGGCATCCCGCCGATCGCATAGAGCGAGCGGAGGAAGCGGAAGCGCCGCAACAGGGTGCGCGGACTGAAGCCGAAGGCGCGCGAGCACATCCGCTGGAGCGTGCGCGCGGGGATAGCGGTCACCGCGGCCATCTCCTGAACGGTGGCGACCTCCTCGTTCGCGAGCGCGCGCTCGATCGCGCCGATCGCCTCGTCGCGCGCGGGGTCGGGAACCAGGGCGCGCGAGAAGTAACGGTCGAAGATCGACGGCACTTCATCGTCATCCTCCGCACCCGCGAGCGCCTGCACGAGCCCCTCGACATCGAGCCGCAGGCCGAGACGCGCATCGCCGATGCGGTTTGCCCAATCCTCGGCCGGATCGGCGAGCAGATGGTGCATCCCCGAGGGGCGGAGGCCGGCCCCGACCGTCACCCCGCTGCCCGAGCGCGACCACAACACCGAATTGGTGGGCCCGAACAGCGCCGTCGGGCGGACCTGCTGCCAGTCCTGGTCTCGCGGGCGGACCTCCCACGGGGCATCGGGGGTGAGCTTGATCCGCAGCACCGCCCAGGAGGGGAAGAACACGTCCTCCACCGGTCCGCGCCCGGCCTCGACCGCATAGAGATGATAGCCGCTGACGTAGGGAGCGACCGCATCGCACGGTTTCCAGTACCGCATCCGCGGCGTCGCAGGAAGTGTCATCGCGGTCTGCCCCACCCGCGTGCCCGATCGGGACTAGCTCAGGAAACCGTGGCCTTCACGATCTTGCCCGGATCGCGCGGCGGCTCGCCCTTGGGGAGCGCGTCGACATGCTCCATGCCGCTCTCGACCTGGCCCCAGACGGTGTATTGGCCGTCGAGGAATTCGGCATCGTCGAAGCAGATGAAGAACTGCGAATTGGCGCTGTCGGGCACCTGGGTGCGCGCCATCGAGCAGGTGCCGCGGGTATGCGGCTCGCTGTTGAATTCGGCTTTGAGGTCGGGCTTGTCGCTGCCGCTCATGCCGGTGCCGGTCGGGTCGCCGCCCTGGGCCATGAAGCCGGGAATGACGCGGTGGAACACGACGCCGTCGTAGAAACCCTCGTTGGCGAGTTCGGTAATCCGCTCGACATGCCCCGGCGCGAGATCGGGACGCAGCTTGATGACCACGTCGCCGCCCTCCCCATTGCCGGTGTCGAGGGTGAAGGTCAGTGTTTCGGCCATCGGGCATGTCTCCTGTGAATTGCGTCGCGCCTACATAGGGTCTCGCGCGCGCGTGTCACCCTCTGCTCGCTTGCTTTATGGAACGTTCTGCCTAGAGCGGGCGCATGGCGGTGAGCGAGCGACCTCTCGACGAAGACGGTATCCTGCTGGCCGAAACGCCGGCCCCGGAAGACCTGGGCGAGGCGCGTCCCGACGACCGGATCGACGACGAGCGGATGGACGAGGACAACCGGCTCAAGCCGGAATATGTCCGTTCGATCCAGGACGCGCTCGAAACGGGCGACAGGCAGGCGGTCTACGATCTCGTCGAGCCGCTGCACCCCGCCGACATCGCCGATCTGATCGAATTGTTCGAGCGCGAGGAACGCTACCAGCTCGTCGGCGCGATCACCGATCTGATGAGCTCGGAGGTGGTGGCCGAGCTCAACGATTACGTCCGCGAGGCGATGATGGAGGCGCTGCCCGCCTCCAGCGTGGCGCAGATCGCCGAGCAGCTCGACACCGACGATGCGGTCCAGCTGATCGAGGATCTCGACGAGGAGGACCAGCGCGCGGTCCTTGCCGAACTCGATGCCGAGGACCGGATCGCGATCCAGTCCGCCCTCGCCTATCCCGAAGAGACCGCGGGCCGGCTGATGAGCCGCGAATTCGTCGCCGTGCCCGAGGCGATGACCGTCGGCGATCTGATCGATTTCCTGCGCGAGGGGCGCGACCTGCCGAGCGAGTTCTTCGAGGTCTACGTGGTCGACGAACGGCACCACCCGGTCGGCACCTGCCAGCTGTCGTGGATCCTGCGCACGCCGCGGACGATCGCGCTGGGCGATGTGATGAAGCGCGACCAGACGCTGATCCCGGCCATGCTCGACCAGGAAGAGGTCGCGCTGATGTTCCAGAAATACGCGCTCATCAGTGCCGCGGTGGTCGACCGGAGCGGACGGCTGGTCGGCCAGATGACGGTCGACGACGTGGTCCACATCATTTCCGAGGAAGCGGGCGAGGACGCCCTGCTGATGAGCGGCGCGGGCGACGGCGACATCAACGAGCCGATCCGCGAGGCCTATTCGAGCCGCGTCCGCTGGCTGGTCGCCAATCTCGGCACGGCGCTGGTCGCGAGCCTGATCATCGCGGCCTTCGGCGCGGCGATCGAGCAATTGGTCGCGCTGGCGGTGCTGATGCCGATCGTCGCGAGCATCGGCGGCAATGCCGGCACCCAGACGATGGCGGTGACGGTGCGGGCGATCGCCACCAACCAGCTGACCCGCTCGAACACCCGCCGCATTTTGTGGCGCGAAATGCGCGTGGCCGTGCTCAACGGCGCGACCGTGGCCTTGCTCGTGGGCCTGGCGACGGGACTGGTCTTCACCCCGCAGCTGGGCGCGGTGATCGCGCTCGCCATGATCATCAATGTGGTGATCGCGGGCCTGGCGGGCGTGCTGGTCCCGGTCGCCTTCGAACGGCTGGACCAGGACCCGGCGGTGGCGAGCAGCGTGTTCGTGACCATGATCACCGATTCGATGGGCTTCTTCGCCTTCCTCGGCCTGGCCGTGGCGACGGGCATCGTCGTCTGAAACCCCGAGACATGGACCGGGTGTTACACTGTTCAGGGGAGAAAATTCCCGATGGGCGAAAGGCCGCGCCAAAGGCGGCATTTCCGCGGGACGGGAGAGGCGTTGCGCAGCGCATCGGGAGAGTGTGCGCCGACCGGCCCGCTGTAGGAAAGGGGTTTCGCGACCGAGCCGTGACCCCTCCGTGACTCTCCGCCTGGAGCGGGCCGCGGGGAGGTAGACGGTTGAGGGACCTCGCTCCGCTCCCTATCTCCGTCGGATGCCGCTTCACATGACCAAGATCGCCTTCGGCGCGAAGAGCCATGCCGATCTCGAGATCCTGGTTCGAGAATCGCAGCGAGATGCGGCTGACGACGCGCTATCTGCCCAAGCGGCACGAGGAGATGGCGGGCGGCTCGCTCTACTGGATCCACAATCACGCGCTGGTCGGTCGCAGCCCGATCAGGGGTTTCGAGCAACGCCCCGACGGCCGCTGGTGGATCGAGCTCGAGCCGATGCTGATCGCGGTCTATCCGCGCCCCAAGCGCGCCCATCAGGGCTGGCGCTACCTCGCCGAGGACAAGGCCCCGCGCGACCTCGCCGAGGGCGAGGATATCGGCGACGTCCTGCCGGGCCGGCTGGCGGGAAAGCTGGAGAAGCTCGGGCTCATCTGAGCACCCGATTGCGCAAGCTGCTGAATTTGCATGATTACGACATGCGCACGACTTCTATATTTCAGTTATAAGTATCTGTTTTATCTGAATTTCTTGCCGAATGCTTTACCGCCCGGCAACCATTTCACCGCTAGGCGGCCGCCGACAATAACAGGGTAGCAGGTCAAGATGGGAATTCACGCCGCTTTCGAGGGCGAAGCATTGGACGCCTGCCGTCCGGACGCACTTCCGGCGCGGTCGGAGGCGCAGGAGCGGGGCGTGGACGGGCCGGTCGTGGGAACACGGCGCACCGCGGGGTCGAGGCGGCTTGGCAGCAGCATCACCGCCACGGTGCGCCTCTTCGCCCTGTCCTTCGCGCTGCTGCTGGCAATGCTCGGGGCGGTCCTCGGCGGAGCGACGGCGCTGCTGTCGGCCCGCTCGAGCGAAGCCGCAGTGACCTCGGCGCGTGCGCTCGCCGCGGCGCAGCTTGCCACGAGCATCGCCGAAAGCCGCTATTTCGCCTCGCGCTATGCCGCGGGCGGAAACCCCGAGAGCATTTCCGCCGCCTTCGCCACCCTCGCCGAAGCGCGCAAGGAAATCGATTCGACCATCGCGCTCGAGGGCGGTGACGGCAAATCGCGCGAGAAGATGGAGTGGCTCGTCACGCAGATCGAAGGCTTCGAGCCCGAGCTGCGCGCACTTCAGTCCTCGGTCGAGACCTACGGGCCATCGAGCACAGGGGATGCGCTGGCTGGGGCGATCGATGTGAGCGGCGGCGCACTCGCGGGTCAGGCCGCCGAGATCGAGGACGCCCTGGTCCTGCGCGCCAGCGAAGTGCGCGGCGAGCTCCAGTCGCTCAAATACTGGACCATCGGCATCTGCTTCGCGATGCTCGCCGTCTGCGTCCTGCTGGTGTTCGGCGGCGCCCGGCTGCTGACCCGCCGGGTGTCAGGCACGCTGGGGGAGATTACCGGTGCGATGACGCGCCTCGCCCGCGGCGAACGCGCAACCGCAATTCCGGGAGTCGATCGGGGACGAGATCGGCGAAATGGCGCGCGCGCTGGTGGTGTTCCGGCACAGCGCCGATGCGCTCGCCGATCTGCAGCGCCGGGCGCGCGAGGACCAGAATCGGCTGCTCGGCGATCTCATCGGCAATTTCGAGGGCGGCGTCGGCGAAGTGGTCGCGGAGGTGTCGGCGGCATCCGCCCAGCTCGAGGATACCGCCGGCGCGATGGCCAGGGCAGCCTCGCAGACGATCGGCCACGTCGAGGAGGTCTCGTTCAAGATGGGCGAAACGACGCTGGGGGTGACCGCAGCGGCTTCGGCGAGCGACCAGTTCGCACTGTCGATCGGCGAAATCGGACGGCAGGCTGGCCATTCGGCCAGCATGGTCCAGGGCGCGCGCACCGCGACCGAACTGGCCGACCGACGGATGGCTGCGCTCGCCGCCGCCGCAGAGGAGATCGGCGGGGTGGTGAAGATGATCGGCGCGATCGCCGACCGCACCAATCTCCTCGCGCTCAACGCCTCGATCGAAGCGGCGCGCGGAGGGGACGCCGGTCGCGGCTTCGCCGTGGTCGCTTCGGAGGTCAAGCAGCTGGCCCGTCAGACGCGCGAGGCGACCGGCGACGTGGCGTTCAGGATGACGGGCATGCAGGAGATGACGCGCGAAAGCGCCGCGGCACTGTCGGAGATCGGCGAGCGCATCCGCGAGGTCGAGCTGACCGCGACGGCGATCGCACAGGCGGTCGACGAGCAATCGCTGTCGAGCCGCGAGCTGGCGCTGAACCTCGAGCGCGCAGCCAATGGGGTGGAGGGAATCGGAGGGCGCATCGAGCGGATCCGGGCGACGGCCGGAGACACTGGCGCGGCAGCCGAACAGGTGCTCGGTTCGGCGGGATTGCTCGGCGCGACCGCGCGCGATCTGAACGACCGGGCACAGGAGTTCGTCCATTCGGCACGCGCCGCCTGAGCGCCGCTCGGCTCGCGGCGAAGGCCGGAACGCCTCCCCCTCCCCGCCCGTTCATAACGGAAAGGAGAAAATTCATGCCCGAACGCCAATCGCGCCACCCCGACAATGCCATGATCGACGAAATGACCGAGGGCGCCGCGCCCTCGCAGCAAGGATCCTCCGGCGGCGAGGTCAATCGCCGCGTGGGCAAGCGGGGAGAGGAGAACCGCGCCAGGGATCCCGCCAATCGCGAACCGGAAATCGGCTCGGACAATCCCGAGCAGGATGCCCGGAAGGGACCCAAGACCCGGCAGGCGATCCAGGACGCGCGCAACGAATCGTGAGCGCTGCGGCCGGGCGGGACTTCGCCGTCAGGCCGGGACCCGCTCCGCCACCCGCCGCAGCGCATCGGCATAGGCCTCGGGCGGTTGCGCGCCGGGGATCATGAACTTGTTCTCGACGATCATCGCGGGCACGCCGGTGATGTTGAGATCCCAGGCAGCGCGTTCCTCGGCACGGACCTTGCGCGCCAGCGCCTCGCTCGCCAGCGCCTGTTCGGCTTCCGAGCGGTCGAGCCCGACCTGCGCGGCGAGATCGAGCAGGACGCCGGTCTCGCCGATCCTCCGCCGCTCGTTGAAATGGGCGCGGAACAGCGCGAGCTCGAGTTCGGTCTGCTTCTCCGGCCCGCACGTTTCGCCCGCCCAGGTCAGCAGCTTGTGCGCGGCAAGCGTGTTCCACATCATCGCCGGCGGGGCCGGCTCCTCGCCCTCGTAATCGAGCGACACGCCCGCGGTCTCCGCCGCTTCGCGCATGCGGTCCTGCACGCCGCGCGCCTGGTCGGGCGTCGAGCCGTATTTGCGCGCGATATGCGCCGTCCGCTCCTCGCCCTCGGCGGGCATGTCGGGATTGAGTTCGAAGGCGTGCCAGCGGATGTCCGCTTCGATCTCGCCCTCGAGCCGCTCGAGCCCTTTGCGCAGATTGCCCCAGCCGATCAGGCACCAGGGGCACATGACGTCGGACCAGATATCGATCCGCAAGGTCCGGGTTTCGCTCATCTCTCGATCCACCACTGCAACAGATGGTGCGCTATAGCATGCGGCGGCGGGGCGACGAAGGGTCCCTCGCCCGAGAGCGCCCCGGTCACCTCCGCGCGCGTGTAGAAGTTCACCTCGGCCAGTTCGGTTTCGTCGACGGTCACTTCGTCGCTCTCGGCATGGCTGTGACAGCCGATCATCAGCTGGCTGGGAAAGGGCCAGGGCTGGCTCGCGACATAGATGACGTCGCGGACGCGCACGCCCGCTTCCTCGAGCACTTCGCGAGCGACCGCTTCCTCCACGCTCTCGCCCGGCTCGACGAAGCCGGCGAGTGCCGAGAACCGGCCCTCGGGCCAGCCGAGGCCGCGCCCGAGCATCAGCCGGCCGTCGTGTTCGACCAGCATGATCGTCACCGGATCGGTGCGCGGGAAGTGGCTCGCCCCGCAGGAGCTGCAGTCGCGCTGCCAGCCGCCCTTGGCGAGCCGGGTGTCGCCGCCGCATTGGGCGCAGAAGCGGTGGCGCGCGTGCCAGTCGGTCAGGCTGCGCGCCCCGCCGTAGAGCGCGAGATCGTCGGGCCGGAGGGTGGCCATGAGCGACCAGAGTTGCGGATTGGCCATGCGCGGCGCCGCATCCCCGCGCGGAGGAACGGCGGCGAAGCAGGCCTTGCCCTCGTCGAGCCCGAGAAAGCACAGCTCCGCCCCTTCTGGCGCATCGGCGAGCGTTCCCCAGGCGAGGCCGCCCTGTTCGTCGAGCGCCGGCATCAGGCCGTCGAGCGCGAGCAGCCGCGCCTTCCAGTTCATATACCCGGCCAGGCGGTCGGGGTCGGCGCGGACGTGATCCGCGCGGTCGAGGCGCGAGCCGGTGAAGGCCAGCATCGGTTGCGCGCCCCGCCCGCTCACGCCCCGCGCATCGCCGCCAGATCCCTGGCCACTGCCTGCGGAAAGCCGGTGTGGATCGGATAGGCCTCGGACGGCATGTATTGCGTGAACAGGCCGGCCCGCAGATTGGCCTTGTAATTGACGAAGGCGACGGTTCCGGCGGCACCGCCCCAGCCATAGGCGCCGTCGGTGACGCGGCCGCCCGCGCCGAAGCCCTGTCCGGCGATCCAGGTGTCTTCGGTGATCGCGCTCTCGGGCAGCAGATTGGAGGTTCCCACGCGCACCGCGAGTTCGCCCATGACTCGCTTGCCGTCGATCGTGCCATAGCCGAGCAGCATGCGCTGGAAGCGGTCGAAGTCGCGCGGGCTCGAGACGAGCCCCGCCCCGCCCATCGGGAAGGGCGGCTCGTCGAGGTAGATCGAGGCAGCCGCGGGATCGAGCGGCACCGGCACGCCGTTGAGGATGCCGTAATTGGTGGTGAACCGGTCGACCTCGCTTTCGGGCACGGTGAACCAGGTGCTGGTCATGCCGGTGGGCTCGAAGATGCGGGTCCGCAGGAAGTCGTCGAACGCCATTCCGCTGGCGACCTCGATCACGCGGCCGAGCAGGTCGACGCCGACCGAATAGCTCCATTTGCTGCCCGGCTGGAGCACCAGCGGCACCTTGGCGAGGCGCTCGGCGAAGACGTCGAGACCGGTGACCGCGACCGAGCGGCCGAGACCGGGAATCGGCAGGCGGCTGACCTGCCCCGGAACCAGACCGCGCTCCTCGTAGACCGTCTTGATCGGACCCTTCTGGACAATGCCGTAGCCGAGCCCCGCGGTGTGGGTGAGCAGATTGCGGACGGTGATCGGCCGCTCGGCCGGCACCAGATCGGTCACCGACCCGTCATAGGTCTTCTGGACCTTCATATTCGCGAAGGCGGGAAGCAGCTCGGCGATCGGCTGATCGAGCCCGAGCCGGCCTTCGTCGATCAGCATCATCGCGGCCATGCCGGTGACCGGCTTGGTCATGGAATAGAGGCGATAGAGGCTGTCGGCATCGACCCGCTGCTTGCCGCCGAGAGCCAGCGTGCCCTTCGCGATATAGAGCGGATCCTTCTGCCCCCAGCCGAGCACCGCGACCATATTGGCCACCTTGCGCTGCTCGACGTAGCTGTCGACCATGGCCGCGACATTGCGCCAGTTCGCATCATAGCTCTGCGCCAGCGCCATCCGGCCCAGCGGCAGGCCTGCGAGCGAAGCACCCGCCGTCAGCCAGGCACCGCCGCGCAGCAGCGCACGGCGCGACATGAAAGGCGTGTCCGGATCGCGATAGGCCATGTTGATTTCTCTCCCGAATTCAGTCGGACGCCTTGTGCGGGAGGCCGTTCCACGGGTCAATTGCCAATCGAAACCGTTGCAATCGCTCGGTGTCCCATCCATATAAGACACATGCTCAACATTCTCTCCATCCTGTTCGGGATCGTCTCGCTGGTGATCGTCATCCCCGCGACCATACCGCTGCTCGGCTGGGCGAACTGGTTCGCGCTGCCGCTGATCGTGATCGGAACGGTGCTCGGCCAGCTGTCCTCGAGCAATTCCGGGCGCAACTTCTGCCTCGTCGTGCTGCTGATCGCGATCCTCCGCCTCAGTCTCGGCGGCGGGATCATCTAGCGCGCCAGCACCAGCCGGGCGGCTTTCGCGAAAAGCGTCGGCAGGCCGGCCTCCCCGAGCCGCGCGATCGGCCACCATTCCCCGGCGGCGCCGGTCTCCACCTCGCCCCGCGCGGCAAACAGCGCGAGTTCGAGCGTGAAGTGCGTGAAACCGTGACGGACCGTGCCCGCCTCCTCCCACGGACCGCCGACCGGTTCTGCGCCCGACCCGTTCGCGGCCGCGCTCCAGCCGTCGTCCGGCAGAGCGCGCATTCCGCCGAGCATGCCGCGCGCTTCGCGGCGCACCAGCCACACCGAGCCGTCGCGCTCGATCCACCACGCGCGGCCCCGCCGCACCGGCCGCGCCTTCCGCGGGGCCTTGACGGGAAGGCGCGCAGGATCGCCTGTCCGCCGCCCCTCGCACAGGTGGGAAAGCGGACAGAGCAGACATTTCGGGTCGCGCGGCGTGCAGACCGTGGCGCCGAGATCCATCATCGCCTGAGCGAAATCGCCCGAACGGCGGTCCGGCGTGATCGCATCGGCGGCAGCCCGGATGCTCCCGCGCGCGGACGGCAGGGGCCGATCGATGGCGAACAGCCGCGCGACCACGCGCTCGACATTGGCATCGACGACCACGGCGCGACGGTCGAACGCGATCGCGGCCACGGCCGCAGCGGTGTAGGCACCAAGGCCGGGCAGGGCACGCAGCCCGTCCTCGGTCTCGGGAAAGCCGCCCCCTTCGGCGACCGCCCGGGCGCATTTCACCAGATTGCGGGCGCGCGAATAATAGCCCAGCCCTGCCCAGGCCGCCATGACGTCGGCCTCGGGCGCCGCGGCCAGAGCCTCGACCGTGGGCCAGCGCGCAAGAAAGGCGTCGTAATAGGATTTGACCGCGGCGACGGTGGTCTGCTGCAGCATCACTTCGGACAGCCACACGCGATAGGGCTCGGTGGCGGGCGCACCCGGCGGCGCGCGCCACGGCAGGTCGCGGGCATGCCTGTCGTACCAGGCGAGCAAAGTGTCGGAGAAGCTGGCGGCCACGCGTCAGCTATGGCATGGCACGCGGCACGATGGGAAGCGACACGACCAGGAACGGCGATCCGGCGCCCGGCACCCGAACCGGCAGGCGGACCGGCACGCGAACCGGCGCGGGCAAATCGGCGAAGAGCTGGAACCGCCCGCGCGGCGGAGCGGCCAAGGCGATCAGCGACCTCATGCCGCAGATCGGACGCAGCGCCTTTCGCCGCTACGGCTTCGTCCAGAGCTCGGTCGTCAGCCGCTGGCCCGAGATCGTCGGGGCGGTGCATTCGCGTGTCTGCACGCCCGAGATGATCCGTTTTCCCCCGGGGGAGAAGTCCGAAGGGATCATGCACCTCGTCGTGAAGCCCGCCCACGCGCCGCTGATCCAGCAGGTCCTGCCCGAGATCGTCGAGCGGGTGAACCGCTTCTTCGGCTATCGCGCCGTGGCCCGGATCAAATTGCGGCAAGGCGAGGTTAAGCCGCCGCCCGCCAGGGACACGCCGAAGGCGCCGCCGTCGCTCAAGCCGATCCCGATGGAATTGGGCGACAGTCTGCGCGATATTGGCGACCCCGAGCTGCGCACCGTGCTGGAATCGCTTGCACGCAGCCTCGGGGCGCAGGGCGACGGGAAAGACGAGACGTGAACATCAGGACTGGACCGATCAAGGCGCTGGCGCTGGCCATGGCAGCAACGCTGGCGCTGGGCGCGAGCGCACAGGACAAGCCGATCCTGCCCGGCGGCAATTGGGCGGGCATGCTGACCGCGACCGAAGGCGGGCATCTGTTCGGCAATCCCGCGGCGAAGACCAGGCTGGTCGAGTTCATGAGCTACACCTGCTCGCATTGTGCCGAATTCGCGAAGACCGGCGATGGCGCGATCAGGATCGCCTATGTGCCGACCGGGAAGGTCAGCTACGAGATCCGGCACCTGGTCCGCGATCCGGTCGATCTCTCGGCAACCCTGCTCACCCATTGCGGCGATGCGAAGAAGTTCGGCGGCAATCACGATGCGATCCTCCATCGCTACGACGAGTGGATCGACAAGGCGCGCAAGATCTCGCCGGCGCAGCGTTCGCGCTGGCAGTTCGGCTCGCTCTCGGCGCGGCTCCAGGCGATCGCCAGCGATCTCGACTTCTACGACATCATGGAAGGGCGCGGCTATACGCGCGCGCAACTCGACAAATGCCTGTCCGACGATGCCAGCGCCCGCGCGATCGCCGAGACCTCGGCCGCCGACATCCGCAAATACGATCTTGCCGGGACGCCCAGCTTCGTGCTCGACGGCGCGCTGCTCGACGGCACGCATGACTGGCCCTCGCTCGAAGCCAGGCTCAAGAAGACGCTCTGATCGGCGATTTTCGGGGGAAAGCGCTGTGGATAGGCGGCAGTCCGGCTTCCCTTGCCCGCCGACCCTGCCGTAGTCCTGTCCGTTCATACATGAGGAATCCGATGACGAAGACCCTGCGCCTCGCGCTCGCCGCCCCGCTCGCCCTTGCTCTGGCCGCCTGTGGCTCGGGCGCCGAGGAGACGGGCGATCTCGAGGGCGATGCCATCGCTGCCATTCCCGCGCCCGAGGGCACGCAATGGAGCACAACGGCGGCCGCGACCGAGGAAGGCGGCACGCTGGTCGGCAATCCCGAGGCTCCGCTCAAGCTGGTCGAATACGGCTCGCTCACCTGTCCCACCTGCGCGCGATTCTCGATGGAGGGCAGCGAACCGCTGCACCGCTATATCGACACCGGCGTGGTCAGCTATGAATTGCGCCAGTTCGTCATTCACGGTCCGCTCGACCTGTTGCTCGGCCGGTTGACCCAATGCGGCCCGGTCGAGGCGGTGGTTCCGCTGTCCGACCAGGTCTGGCAGAATTACGAGACGATCATGCAACCGATCCAGGCCGACCAGGCGACCTTCGAAGCGGCGATGCAGCGCCCGCTCGACGAGCGCTTCGTGGTCGCTGCCGAACAGCTCGGCTATCTCGACTTCTTCGCAGCGCGCGGGATCAGCGAGGATCAGGGCCGCGCGTGTCTCGCCGATACGGCCAAGCTGCAGGAACAGGCCGAATATTCGGAACGCTACGCGAACGAATTCAACATCAGCGGCACGCCCACCTTCAAGCTCAACGGGCGCGACGTCGATGCGAACACCTGGGCTGCGCTCGAACCCATCCTTCAGCGCGCCGGCGCCCGCTGAGGCACCGGGACCGACTGGACCGAAGGACCGCCGATGCTCATATCGAAGCTCAAGCTTAGCGGCTTCAAGAGCTTCGTCGAGCCTGCAACCTTGCATATCGAACCGGGGCTGACCGGCGTCGTCGGCCCCAATGGCTGCGGCAAATCCAACCTGCTCGAGGCGATTCGCTGGGTCATGGGCGAGAATTCGCCCAAGTCGATGCGCTCGGGCGGGATGGAGGACGTCATCTTCGCCGGCACGCAGAGCCGCGCCCAGCGGGACTTCGCCGAGGTCGTGCTCCATGGCGAGGACGACGCGGGCGACGAGCTGGAGGTCGTCCGGCGGATCGAGCGCGGTGCCGGCAGCGCCTATCGCCTCAACGGGCGCGACGTGCGCGCCAAGGATGTCGCGCTGATCTTCGCCGATGCAGCGACGGGCGCGCACAGCCCGGCGCTGGTCAGCCAGGGCAAGATCGCTCAGGTCATCGCCGCCAAGCCGCAGGAACGGCGGATGATGCTGGAGGAAGCGGCAGGGATCGCGGGGCTCCACGTCCGCCGCCGCGATGCCGAGAGCAAGCTGCGGCAGACCGAGAGCAATCTCGAGCGGCTCGAGGATATCATGGCCGGGCTCGACAGCCAGATCGCCGCGCTCCGGCGGCAGGCGAAGCAGGCCGAGCGCTACCGCAAGCTGTCAGAGGAGATCCGCTCGGCGGAGGCCAGGCTGGTGTTCGCGCGCTGGAGCGATGCGGCCGCTGCGGCGCAGGAGGCAAAGCAGGCTGCGGCGCAGGCCGACAGCGCCGTCGCGGAGGCGCAGCAGGCTGCCGAGATCGCCCAGAAGGCCCAGCGTGCCGCCGCCGAGGCGCTCGCCGGCGCGCGCGAGGAGCAGGCCGACCGCCGCGACGATGCCACCGCCCACGGACACCGCATGGCCACGCTGACCGGGCAGCTCGAAGCGGCGGAGCAGCGGCTGACCGATCTCGAACGGCAGGCGGCGCGGCTCGAGGCCGACCGGGGCGAGGCCGACCGGCTGACCCGCGATGCCGCCGAGGCGCTGTCGCGGCTCGAGCGCGAGCTTGCGGCGAGCGAGAAGGCGCTGACCGAAGACGAGGCGAAGCGTCCCGGTCTCGAGCGCGCCTCCGAGACCGCCGAGCGCGCCAGCCGCGCCGCCGAACTGGCGCTGGCCCGCGCGACCGCCGACAACGCCGGGGTCGAGGCGGAATGGCGCGTCGCCGAAGCAGCGGTCGCGCAGGCCCGGATGCGCCTCGACCGGGCCGAGGCCGAAGGCCGGCGGATGGCGCAGCAACGCTCTGCCCTCGGAGACGAAAACCCCGCAGCCGAGGTCGCGAGCGCCCGCGACCGGGTGGAGCATGCCGAACGGACGGTGGCGCGCACTCGCGACGCTCTCGAAGCGATGCAGGCGCGCAAGGGCGAACTGCAGTCCGCGCGCGACGCAGCCTCGAGCTCTCTCGCCGAGGCGCGGGCCGAACTGTCGGGTGCCGAGCGCGAATATGAGGCGCTGAAGCGCGACCGGGATGCGCGCCAGCGGGCCACGGACAAGCGCCAAGGCAGACGGCAGGCGATCGACGGCGTGCGCGCGGAGAAGGGCTATGAACGCGCGGTGGCGGCCGCGCTCGGGCGCGATGGCAGGGCGCTCCTCGGGCAAGCCGAGGGTGGCGCCGAAGGCCGCTACTGGACGGGTGCCGAAGCCCCCTCGCCCGTCGCCGACAGCCTCGCGGCGCATGTCGCGAGCACGCCCGATGAATTGCGCGCGCTGCTGGCGCTGGTGCATGTCGCCGAAGGCGACGACGGACGCAGCCTCGCGCCGGGCCATGCGCTGGTCACGCTCGATGGCGCGCTGCGCCGCTGGGACGGGCTGGTGGTGCGCGGCGAGGGCGCGGCGGAAGCGGCGCGGCTCGAGGCGGACAATCGCTTCGCCGAGCTTGCGGAGCGGCTTCCCGGTCTGCGCGCGGCTTCGGCACAGGCGCAGGACGCGCTCGCCACGACGAGCGAGGAGCTGGCGGTGCTCCAGCGCGATCTCGTCGGTGCCGAGCGCGCGCTGGCGGAGGCGGCCGAGCAGCACCGCCAGGCGCTGCGGGCGCTCGACCGGGCCGAGGCAGCGCGCGATCGTCTCGCCGAACGGGTGGCGGAGCTCGACCGGGCCGAGGCCGAGCATGGCGAGGTGGTCGCCGCCGCGAAGAGAGATCGGTCGGAGGCCGAGGCGAAGCGCGATGCGCTCCCCGATCCGGCGGCCGGGCGCGCGGCGCTGGAGGCGGCGCGCGCTGCGAACGAGGCGGCGCGGATGACCCTGCAGGCGCGCGCGGCGGAACTGGCGGCGCACGATCAGGCGCTGGCGGTGGCGCGCGAGCGGGCGGCGGCGCAACGCTCGGCGATGGCCAATTGGCAGGCGAGGTCGGGAGAGGCTGCCCGGCGCCTGTCGGAGATGGAGCTGCGCGCCGAGGAGATCGCGCAGGACCGCGCGGTCACCGCTGCCCGGCCCGAAGGGCTGATGCGCGAGATCGAGCAGGGCGAGGCCTTGCGCGAGCGGCTGGGCCGCGAGCTGGCCGAGGCCGAGGCGGCGACGGTCCGCGCCGGCGATGCGGCGCAGGAGGCCGACAGCGCCCATGCCGCGGCAACCGAAACGCTGGCCGCGGCGCGCGAGACCCGCGCCGGTCTCGCCGCCCGCGCGGAGAGCCAGGACACGCGCCGGAGCGAGATGGCACAGCTCTCGGGAGAACGGTTCCAATGTCCGCCCCCGCTGCTGCCCGAGCAATTCGCCTTCGCCGCCGGGGAGATCCGCTCTGCCGAGGCCGAAGGCGAGGAGATGGAGCGCCTGTCGGCGAGCCGCGAACGGATCGGGCCGGTCAACCTCGTCGCTGCCGAGGAACTCGAGCGGATCGAGAGCGAGCATGGCGGCAATGCCGCGGAGCAGGCCGAATTGCGCGAGGCGGTCAGCCGGCTGCGCGGGTCGATCGGCAATCTCAACCGCGAGGGGCGCGAACGGCTGCGCGCCGCTTTCGAGCAGGTCGACCGGCATTTCCGCCAGCTGTTCGCCCGGCTGTTCGAGGGCGGCGAGGCGCATCTTGCGCTGGTCGACAGCGACGACCCGCTCGAGGCCGGGCTCGAGATCTTCGCCCAGCCGCCGGGCAAGAAGCTGCAATCGCTCACGCTGCTGTCGGGGGGCGAACAGGCGCTCACCGCCACCGCGCTGATCTTCGCGCTGTTCCTCACCAATCCGGCGCCGATCTGCGTGCTCGACGAGGTCGATGCGCCGCTCGACGATGCCAATATCGACCGCTTCTGCGATCTGCTCGACGCCATGGTGCGCGAAACCCGGACGCGCTATCTCATCGTCACCCACAATGCGGTGACCATGAGCCGGATGCACCGATTGTTCGGCGTGACGATGATCGAGAAGGGCGTCAGCCGGCTGGTCAGCGTCGATCTCGGCGGGGCCGAGGAACTGCTCGCAGCCGAATAGCACCAGCCGAAGCCCCTCACCGCCGATAGGAGGGTGCAGCTTTCGGATTCGTCTTCGGCTCTCCCGTCTGCTACGCTCGAAGCTCGGTCGCATGCCCCGGAGGCAAGCCATGCGCCCTGAACTCAAGCTTTCCGCCATCGTCCTGTCGGCCCTGATCCTGGGCAGCGCTTCCGCCGAAGCGCCCCCGCCGCAGCCCTCTGCGCAGGCCCTCGCCGCGCTCGATCCAACCCTGCCGGGCCGCAAGGCCTGCCGCGGCTTAGGCACTGCGGATGCCACGCTCGCCGGCCGACTGGGACTGGCACAGACGCTGTCCGACAGCCGCGATCCCGGCGCCGATGCGGTCGGCCTCTATCCCGGCATCGCCCGATCGGACCTGCCGCTCGGCGCCATCAGCCCGGCGGCGCGCCCCTATTTCGACCAGGGCCTCGCGCTGGCCTATGGCTTCAACCACCGCGCCGCGATCCGTTCGTTCCGCAAGGCCCGCGCCATCGATCCGGCCTGCGCCATGTGCTGGTGGGGCGAGGCCATGGCCAATGGGCCGAACATCAATTCGGCGATGAGTGCCGAACAGAACAAGGCCGCACTCGAGGCTCTGGCGATGGCGGGGAAGCTCGCCGTCGACAGCGGGCCGGCGATCCGCGAGCTGGTCGCGGCGCAGGCTGCGCGCTATTCCGCAGACCCCGCGGCAGACCGGGCGCAGCTCGACCGCGCCTATGCGCAGGCGATGCTGGCCATCGCGCGCAGCAATCCGGCGAGCGACGATCTGGCGGTGCTGGCAGCCGAGGCGGCGATGGACACGAGCCCGTGGAACTACTGGCTCGACGAAGGCCAGCCGCGCCCGCTCGTGGCGGAAGGCATCGCACTGATCGAGACCGTCATGGCGCGCAATCCGGCACATCCGCAGGCGTCGCACCTCTATATCCACCTGCTCGAACTGCCCGATGCGAAACGCGCCGAGGCCGCGGCCGATCGGCTCCGCGAGTCGGCGCCGAAGACGCTCGGCCATCTCGTCCACATGCCGGCGCATATCTATCACCGGCTCGGCCGCTATGCCAATTCCATGGCCGCCAATATCGCGGCGGTCGCGGCCGACGAGACCTATCTGCGCGAGGTCGGCGACGACGGGCTGGTGCGCTACGGCTATTATCCGCACAATGTCCATTTCCTGCTGACCTCGGCGCAGATGATGGGTGACGTCGGTACGGTCGTGGGCCAGACGGCGCGGCTCGAATCGATCCTCGATACCGACACGGGAAAGGACCTCTATTGGGTCCAGGCGATCTATGCGGCGCCCTATTTCGCCTATGCCCAATATGCCTCGCCCGCCGCGACGCTCGCGCTCACGCGGACCGCGCATCCGCTCGCCTATGTCGAGGCGATGCGCCATTACGCGCGCGCCCTGGCGCATGCGCAAGCGGGGGACGGCAAGGCGTTCGACGGCGAGCTCGCGGCGCTGCAGCAGCTCGAGACGGCGCCCGCGGTCGCGCAGATGGAGGCGAACGGCTTTCCCGCACCGGCGATCGTCCGCCTCGCCGCGGAGGTCGCCCGGGGCCGTCTCGCCATGGCCCAGTCGCGGCATGCGGATGCGATCGCCCATTATACGCGCGGGGCGGCGATGCAGAAGACGATCCCCTATAGCGAGCCGGCCTTCTGGTACTATCCGGTCGATCAGTCGCTGGGCGCCGCATATTTCGAGGCCGGCCGCTATCGCGAGGCCCGGCGCGCCTTCCGCGCGGCGCTGTTCGAGACGCCCAACAATGCGCTGGCGCTCTATGGTCTCGCGCAGACCGAACGCAAGCTCGGCAACCGGCTCGAGGCGAAGGCCGCCGACCGCGCCTTCGCGGCGGTCTGGAAGGGCGAGGATGGCTGGCTCGACATGACCCGGCTGTAGCGTCGCCGAATCGCGACGCCGCCCGCCCGCCGGAGCGACGGGGCGTGGGACCGCTCGCGCGGTTTGGAAAATTCGCGGATCACGGCCTTCAGCGAGGAAGATCAGCAGCTTGCGACGCGATCGCGCCGGAGCCGTGTGACCTTTCGCAACGGCCCGGCGTGACCTTTCGTGGGGCCTGCGGAGGGGGTGCCATGCACGATGGATGGTGCGACCGGGTCAAAGGGCGCGCCGGGGTCTAGCCCAGCTTCGCGCTGTAGGAAAACGGTTCGCAGTCGGGGTCGAAGATCGCCCTCGAACCGTCCGGTCGGGCTAGGCCGCCAGCGCCTCTTCCAGGCGCGCCCGGATCGCTTCGAGCCGCGCGCGCAATTCGTCGGCGTCGCCGAGCGGTAGCAGGGGATCCTGCGCCGCGGCCTGCTGGTCGGGAATGTCGCGCAGCGCCGCCTTCGCGCCCTTGAGCGTATAGCCCTCGCGATTGACGAGACGGTCGATCCGCCCGATCAGCGCGATATCCTCGGTCCGGTAATAGCGCCGCCCGCCGCTGCGGGTGAGCGGCGAGAGCTCGGGAAACTGCTGCTCCCAATAGCGCAGGACATGCGGCTTGATCCCGGTCGCCCGGGCGACCTCGCCGATCGTCCGCAGCGCGCCCTGCTCCTTGCCGTCGTCGAATACCGCCATGGAAACTCCCGTTTCTTACCGGCTAGCCACCGGCGATGCGTTCCTTGAGGAGCTGGCTGGCGCGAAAGGTCAGCACGCGGCGGGGCGTGATCGGCACCTCCACCCCGGTCTTCGGATTACGGCCGACGCGTTCCTTCTTGTCGCGCAGCACGAAGCTGCCGAAGCCGGAAATCTTGACGTTCTCGCCCTTGCCCAGCGCATCGCACATCTTGGCCAGTATCGATTCGACCATGTCGAGCAATTCGGCGCGGCTGAGACCCATCTTCCGATTGATCGTTTCGGCCAGATCGGCGCGGGTCAGCGTGCCCACAGAGCGCATCATATCCATTCAATCCTTCCCCTCAAGTGCGACCCCGAGCGAAAGCCAGACCCCTTTTAACTTCGCCAAGCAATATAGGGACTTGGTTCATTTCGCAATGTCTCAGCCGATTTTTCGACCGAAAGTTACATCCGCGCGAGCGCGGCACCCCAGGTGAAGCCGCCGCCCATGGCCTCGAACATGACCAGATCGCCCGGCTTGATCCGGCCGTCGCGGACCGCCACATCGAGCGCCAGCGGCACCGAGGCCGCCGAGGTGTTGGCGTGGCGGTCGACCGTGACCACCACCTTTTCGGGCGGCAGGCCGAGCTTGCGCGCGGTCGCATCGAGGATCCGCGAATTGGCCTGATGCGGGACCACCCAGTCGATGGCCTCGGCCTCCATCCCGCAATCCTCGAGCACTTCGCGCAGGACCTCGGCGAGGTTGACGACGGCATGGCGGAACACCTCGCGCCCCTTCATCCGCAGCTTGCCGACCTCGCCGGTGGTCGAGGGACCGCCATCGACATAGAGCAGATCCTTGTGCGCGCCTTCGGCGTGGAGCCGGGTGGCGAGGATACCGGGACCGTCCCCGGCGACCTCGCGCGCTTCGAGCACGACCGCGCCGGCACCGTCGCCGAACAGGACGCAGGTCGCGCGGTCGTCCCAGTCGAGGATGCGGCTGAAGGTTTCCGAACCGATCACCAGCGCCTTTTTCGCCATGCCGGTGCGGAGCATCGAATCCGCCGTCGCCAGCGCGTAGAGGAAGCCCGAGCAGACCGCCGCCACATCGAAGGCGATCCCGCCGCCGCAGCCGAGCGCGGCCTGGACCTGCGTGGCGCTGGCGGGAAAGGTGTGGTCGGGGGTTGCGGTGGCGAGCACGATCAGCCCGATGTCCTCCGCCGCCACGCCGGCTGCCTCGAGCGCGCGGCGCGACGCGTCGACCGCGAGGCTGGCGGTGGTTTCGCCCTCGCCCGCGATATAGCGCTGGCGGATGCCGGTGCGTTCGACGATCCATTCGTCGGTGGTATCGACGCGCTCGGCCATTTCGGCGTTGGTGACGCATTGGGCCGGCAGCGCCGAGCCCGTTCCGGTGATCACCGCGCGGATCATTTGCCCGCCAGGCCTTCCGCCCGCAGCTCCCCCAGATCGCTGGCGATGCGGTTGGTGATGTCGTCCTCGAGCAGCCGCGCGGCGACCTCGACCGCATTGGCCACGCCCTTGGCATTGGCGCTGCCATGGCTCTTCACGACCACGCCGTTGAGGCCGAGGAAGACCGCGCCATTGTGGTTGTTGGGATCGAGATGGTGGCGCAGCAATTCGGTCGCGGGACGCGAGACGAGAAAGCCGATCTTGGAGCGGACGCTGGAGGTGAAGGCCTCGCGCAGCAGATCGGTGACGAAGCGCGCCGCGCCCTCGATCGCCTTGAGCGCGATATTGCCCGAAAATCCGTCGCAGACGACGACGTCGCATTCGCCGCGATTGATCTTGTCGGCTTCGAGGAAACCTTCGAAATCCATCGCGAGCCCGGTCGCGGCGCGCAGATGGTTGGCGGCTTCCTGGATGTCCTCGGTGCCCTTGGTTTCCTCGGTCCCGATGTTGAGCAGGCGCACCCGCGGACGTTCGCGGCCGGTGACGATCCGCGCATAGGCTGCGCCCATGATCGCGAACTGCACCAGATTGCGCGTATCGCATTCGCGATTCGCGCCGAGATCGAGCATGATCACGTCATTGTCGGTGAGCGTCGGCAGCAGCGCGGCGAGCGCCGGCCGGTCGAGGCCGGGCATGGTGCGCAGAGCGAGCTTGCTCATCGCCATCAGCGCCCCGGTGTTGCCGGCCGAGACGGCAGCTCCGGCCTTGCCGCGCTTCACCGCATCGACGGCGAGCCCCATGCTGGTGGTCCGGGCGCGGCGCAATGCGCGCGAGGGCTTCTCTTCGCCGCCGACCACATCCTCGCAATGGAGGATCTCGGAGGCTCCGGCCATGCCGGGATGCGTCTCGAGCGCCGCCTTGATCTGCGTCTCGTCGCCGACCAGCAGGAATTTGAACTTGTCGTGACGCCGGCGCGCAAGCGCGGCGCCTTCGACCATGACGCGCACGCCTTCGTCGCCGCCCATCGCGTCAACGGCGATACGCGGCAAGCTCATGCGTGGTCTCCGGCTGGGTCGACGGTCTTAAAGACCGACGGCGATGATTTCGCGTCCGTTGTAGTGGCCGCACTGCATGCACAGATTATGCGGACGCTTGAGTTCGCCGCAATTCGAGCACTCGTGATAGGCTTCGGGCTTGAGCGAATCATGCGAGCGGCGGTTGCCGCGGCGGTGGGGCGATACTTTTCTCTTGGGGACGGCCATGGCGGCACCTGTTCCTCAAACAATTACAGTCAGTTTCGGTGGCCGCCCTAGGGGATGGTCCGGAAACGCACAAGAGTGCGCGAGCCCGAAAATCCCGACCGTGACGGTGAAGCCGCGCGCTATAGCGTTTTTGTCCGGGGATGCAAGCCGGTTTGGCGGCTCGGCTCCGTTGCGCAGCGGGACGTCCCGCCCTAGCAGAGAGGAGGGGACGCGACACGAGGATTTCGAGGGAGGACTCGCTTGGCCATTTTTCTGCCGGTAACGCTGACCGCCGCCGCTGCCGCGGCACTCATCAACCTGTGGCTTGCCATCCGCGTCGGCCAGATGCGCGGGATCACGAAGACGATCCACGGCGACGATGCCGGCGGCCCGCTGACCCGCCGGATGCGCGCGCAGCTCAACTTCGTCGAGAACACCGGCTTCGTGCTGGTGCTGATCGCGGCGATCGAGCTGTCGGGCAAGGGCGAACCCTGGCTGGCCTGGGTCGCCGGCGTCTACATGCTCGGCCGCATCGCCCACGGGTTCGGCATGGATGCCGAAACCGGCACCAAACCGCGCATGATCGGCACGCTGATCACCATGCTGACGCTGCTCGGCCTGGCACTGGCGGCCACGCTCATCGCGCTGGGCGTGCTCTAGCGAACGGGAGTGCCTGCGCGGCGCTGCGAAGCGCCGCAGGCGGCGCGGCCGACGGTCGCGACTTCCTCAGGACAGCGCGTAATCGCTGACGAAGGCGTTGGTCTTGCGTTCCTGGCCGAAGGTGCTGGTCGGCCCGTGTCCGGGAATGAAGGTGACGTCGTCGCCCAGCGGCCAGAGCTTCTGCGTGATCGCATCGATCAGGTCCTGGTGGTTGCCCATCGGAAAGTCGGTGCGGCCGATGCTGCCCTGGAAGAGGACGTCGCCGACGATTGCGAACTTGCTCGGGCGATGGAAGAAGACGACATGTCCCGGGGTGTGGCCGGGGCAGTGGAGGACCTCGAGCGTGAGGTCGCCCACGGTCACCGTATCGCCATCGACGAGCCAGCGGTCGGGTTCGAACACCTGTCCGTTGACGCCGTAGCGCGCCCCGTCCTCGTCGAGCCGGCTGATCCAGAAGCGGTCGGCCTCGTGCGGGCCCTCGATCGGCAGGCCGAGTTCCTTCGCCAGCACGCCGGCCTCGCCGCAATGGTCGATATGGCCGTGGGTGATGAGGATCTTTTCCAGCTCGACCCCCGATTTGGCGACCGCCGCCTTGAGCTTGTCGAGGTCGCCCCCCGGATCGATCAGCGCGCCCTTGTTGGTCGCGGTGCACCAGATCAGCGAGCAATTCTGCTGCAACGGGGTGACGGGCACGATGCCGGCCTTCATCGGCGGGACGGGAGTGGTCTGGGGCGAGGCGCTCGGCTGGTCGGTCATGCAGCGCCTTTTGTCGCAGCGCGGCGCGCGCCGCAAGAGCAGCCGGGCGAGAGCGTTTGCCAGACGCGCCACGCCGATATAATCCCATGGTGCAGCCGCCCCAGTTCCAAGGATCACTCCATGCGCCCGATCGTGCCGCTCGCCCTCCTGATGCTCGCCGCCTGCCAGCCGGCGGCGATCGAAACGGCCCCCGCGGCAGCCCCGCAGCAAGCGGCAGCTCAGGCGGCGGCCACGGAAGCCCACATTCCCGTGCTGGTCAGCACCAATTGCGCAAGCTGCCATGCGGTGCGGCGCGGCGAGCTGTCCCCGCTGGCGGCGGCGCCGAGCTTCGTCCACATCGCCAATCAGCCGGGGCTGTCGCGCGCCACGCTGACCGCCTTTCTGGCCGATGCGCACAATTATCCCGACCAGATGGATGTCGAACTCGATGCCGAGGATGTCGAGGAGATCGCCGCCTATCTGCTGACGCTGCAGCAGGAGGACTATCGCCCCGGCCCCTCCTGAGGAGCCGCGCGGCTAGATCCGTCCGCCCTTCCACACCACCCGCCCGATCACCTCGACCGCCTCGCGCGCCAGCTCGATCGGCGCATAGGCATCATTGGCGCTGATCAGTGCGATCCGGCCAGGCGCGCTGGCCTGGACCTGCTTGACGTGGAGCGCGTCGCCGATGCGGACCACATGCACCCCCTCACCGCTGCGCTTGTTGCGATCGACGAAGATCTCGTCGCCCGAACGCAGCAGCGGTTCCATGCTGTCGCCCTCGACCCGGATCGCGGTCAGATCGGCCCCTTCGAGCCCCATCTCGCGGAGCCAGCGGCGGCTGAAGCGGAAGGAATCGAAGGAAATTTCCTCCGCCGACAGCGAGCCCGGTCCGGCCGAGGCATCGAGCGCGAGGCGCGGCACGGCAAGGAATTCCTCGCCCTGCGGGCGGGCGCGATCGGGATCGGCCCCCAGTTCCACCTCGTCCACACCGAAGAATTCGGCCAGCCGCCGGCGGTCGGCCTCTTCCAGCTTGCGCGGGCTGCCCTTGCGGAGGAATTGCTGCAGATAGCTGGGGTTGCGCCCGAGCAGAGCCGACAGCGCGGCGAGGCTGGTGCCGCCCTGCGCCGCGAGTTCGACGAGCCGTCTGCGGTCCGTGGTCAATGTGTCGGCCATCGCGCCCCTTTCGCTCGCAGCGCCCTCCCCCGCCGGATCGCGGACCGGACATTTGCGAGAAAATTCCTATAGCATAGGATTTTTCCTAGACAAGTTGGATTTCGACTGGAACGAATCGGGAACATCATCCGAGTCGCCACGCAAAAAGGGGAGCGCCATGCTGATCCGATCCGTCGAAAAATTCCTGCGCCATCACGAGATGAGCGCCACCCGGTTCGGCCGCCTCGCGGCACGGGACCCGCGCTTCGTCCTCGACCTGCGTCTGGGGCGCGAGCCGCGCATGCCGACCGAGGACCGGATCCGCGGCTTCATGGCGGGATTCGATGCCGCGCGTGCGGCAAGCGCGAAGGAACCGGCCCATGTCCGCTGAACACCCCGTCCCGCAGCCGCGGCGCGCGCGCCGCTCCAACGCCGACCGCCTGCGCGAGGCGCTCGTGGCATTGGGCGAACACCGCGGACGCGTGCTGACGCATGGCGAGAAAGCCTGGGCCAGCATCACCTTCGCCGGCAGCCGCCATGCGCTTGCCCTGTCCTTCGCCGGCGATGAGGCGGTCGCGGCGGGAGAGCGCTTCGTCGCCGCATTGCCCGAGCACGAATTCGCCCTCCCGGGTCAGCTCGTCGCCGATGCGACCGTGGTCGAGGTCGACCACCGGTTGCTGCCGCATCCCACGCTGGTGGTGCGCTGCGAGCTGCTGCTGCTGGAGGATGCGTAGTGGGCCGGCCGCGCCCGGCGAAGTCCACGGCTGGCCGCTCGCTCGCGCGCCCAAGCCACGGAAAACGCAAGGGGAACTCGACGAAAGCACGGCGCTTACGATGGCATCGCAGGTCCCCATTCGTGGGTCTCCCGCGGCAAGGGAGCCCTCGCTAGCCCCGCCGGATCACCAGATTGCGGATCTCGGTCATGTCCTCCATCGCGAAGCGGATGCCCTCGCGCCCGAAGCCCGAATCCTTCACCCCGCCATAGGGCATGCTGTCGACCCGGTATGACGGCACGTCGTTGATCACCACCCCGCCCACCTCGAGCCGGTCCCAGGCGTCGAACATCTTGAACAGATCGCGGGTGAAGATGCCCGCCTGAAGGCCGAAGGTCGAGCGGTTCACTTCGGCCAGCGCCGCGTCGAAGTCGCTGAAACGCTGGAGGATCGCGAGCGGGCCGAAGGCTTCCTCGTTGAGCGCCCGGGCATCGCGGTCGACATCCTCGAGCAGCGTCGCCTCGAGCATGTTGCCGTCGCGCTTGCCTCCGCACAGCAGTTTCGCGCCGCGCTCGACCGCTTCCTCGATCCAGCCCTCGAGGCGCCTGGCCTCGCCCTCGGAAATCATCGGGCCGATGAAGGTGTCGCGATCCTTGGGGTCGCCCGCGACGAGGCCCCTCGTCCGGTCGACCAGCATCTCCCTGAAGCGGTCGTAGACGCTTTCATGGACGATGATCCGCTGGACGCCGATGCAGCTCTGCCCGCTCTGGTAGAAGGCGCCGAAGACGATCCGCTCGAGCGCATCCTCGAGATCGGCGTCATGGTCGACGATCACCGCGGCATTGCCGCCGAGTTCGAGGACGACCTTCTTCTTGCCGCTCTTGGCCTTGAGATCCCAGCCGACCGCCGGCGAGCCGGTGAAGCTGAGCAGCTTGAGGCGCTCGTCCTCGGTGAACAGGTCGGCCCCGTCGCGACTCGTCGGGAGGATGCTGAAGGCGCCTTCGGGCAGGTCGGTCTCGGCGAGGATCTCGCCCATGATGATCGCCCCGAGCGGGGTCTTGCTGGCGGGTTTCATCACGAAGGGGCAGCCCACCGCGATCGCCGGCGCAATCTTGTGCGCGGCGAGATTGAGCGGGAAGTTGAACGGGCTGATGAAGCTGCACGGACCGATCGGATAGCGCTTCCAGATCGCCTGATAGCCTCTGGCGCGCTCCGAAATGTCGAGCGGCATGACCTCGCCATACATCCGGGTCGCTTCCCCGGCGGCGATGCGGAAGGTGTCGATCAGCCGCGTGACCTCTCCCTCGCTGTCATGGATCGGCTTGCCCGCCTCGACGCAGAGCGCATAGGCGAGCTCGTCGAAGCGCTCCTCGAAGCGCTCGACGCAATGCTGCAGCACCGCCTGCCGCTGATAGCTCGCCAGTCTCGCCATCGGCTCGGTCGCGCGGACGGCACCGGCGATCGCCCGGTCGATGATCTCCGGGCTGGCGAGCGCGGTGCGGAAGGCGATCTCGCCGGTGAACTTGTCGGTCACCGCGAGGTCCGTATTGGGCTGTTCCGCCTTATTGTTGAGATAGAGCGGGTAAACGTCCTTGAGCTGAGACACGTCGCATCCTTCTTTCGTCATCCCGGACCCGATCGCGGATCCCGCGTTTCGTCTGTCCCGCCGCGAGAAGTGAGCGGGACCCCGGCCCGGGGCCGGAGTGACGTAGGAAGAAGCCTGCAACTGCTGCGACAGTTCCTCGATGTCGCTGGGGTCGCCGCCATGGACTCCGCCCTCTTCGTGGCGCTTACGCACCAGCCGGGTCCGGTTCGAGCGGCTGAGGCCGTCGAGGAAAGCGAGATTCTCCTCGCCCGGAATGCCGAAGTCCTAGGCGCAGCCGTCGGGCTCGAGGCATTCGATGAGCAGGTCGGACGGTCTGCGGGCATCGAAGGTTTTCCCGAGGTTGTGCCCGACTGTCGGCAGTTTGCGCGGGTGTCAGTAGCCCAGTTCGAGGTCCAGTCGCGGCTCGACCGGCTCGCCCCGGTGCCAGCGCTCGAGGTTGGCGATAAAGCGGTCGGCGCTGCGCTGGAACATCTTCGTCTGCGCGCGACCAGAAAGATGCATGGTGATCTGCGCATTCTCCAGGCTCCACAGCGGATGGTCTTCCGGCAGCGGCTCGGGGTCGGTCACGTCGAGCAGCGCCGCCTCGATCTTCTTCGCCTCGAGCGCCTCGACCAGCGCGGCCTGGTCGATCACATCGCCGCGGGCGATGTTCACCAGCACGGTGTTGGGCCGCATCTGCGCCAGCTCGATCGCCCCGATCATATGCCGGGTCTCGGGGGTGGAAGGGACTGCGAGCACGACCCAGTCGAATTCGCCCAGCTTCTCGCGCCACTGGCCGGGAGCGAGCGCGCCTTCGCCGCCCGAACGGCGGACCGGCACCACGGTCATGTCGAAACTCTCGAGCCGGGTCTTCACCAGTCGGCCGATCGCGCCGAGGCCGAGCAGCAGCACGCGCTCGCCCGCCAGCTCGCGCTTGCCCGGGCTGTCGAGCAGCCATTCGTGCCGCTCCTGCGCCCGCACCACCTCGCGATAGCCCTTGGCATGGGCGAGCATCAGCATGACCGTGTATTCGGCGATGGTGATGGCGTTGATGCCGACGCCATTGGTGACCGTGACGCCGCGCTGGCGCAGCAGGTCGAGCGGCAGGAAATCGAGCCCGGCGTAGATCGAATTGAGCCATTCGAGTTTCGTCGCGGCATGGGCGATCTCGATCATCGGCTGCTTTTCGTTGAGGTCGAACCAGCCGATCCGCGCCTCGGGCGCCATCTCCAGCGCCTGCTCCTTGCTCGCGAACCACAGCGGTTCGATCCATTCGGGAAGCCGCGGCTCGACCAGCGGGCGGATCATGGCGGACAGGACGGCTTTGGTCATCGGCGCATCTCGATTTCGTTGCGGGCGGCGTCGGCCAGAAAGGCGCTGCGGGTGAGCTTGCGCTCGGCGGCAGCACGGTCGATCGCGTCGAGCATACCCTTGTCGAGCGAGATATTGGCGCGCACCTGGCGCCCCGTACGCCGGATATGCGGGACCGCGACGATGAACGCTCCGCCCGCGATGTCCTTCGCCGCCATCTCGCGGATGCGATCGAGCGGCTGCGGTGTCACCGCCTCGCCATCCTCGAACCAGAATTCCAGTGCCTCGCTCGCATTCGGCAGAACCTCTTCGATATGATCGGCAGCCGAATAGCAGCCCGGCAGGTCGGGGAAATGCACCCCGAAAGCACTGTTCTCGTCCTTGGCAACGATCGCATAGAAATACTGCATGTTCTTGCTCCTTCGACCGATCATTCCCACCCTGCCATTCGTGCGATGTTCCGCGCCGTCCCAAGCGGCAAATCGCGCTTGGGATGGGGAACGATCACGGTGCGCCCGCCCTTGCGGAATTTGTGGTGCGAGCCCTTGATCGCCACCAGTTCGAAACCATCGGACAACAATCGCTCGACGATCTTGCGACTGCTGCATTCCATGAGCAATTACATACACACGCGAGTTGCGTACCACAAGGGTTCGGGGATCAAGAGAGCTTCCACTCCCAGCCCAGCGGGTCGCCGTCCATCACTTCGACCCCTTGGGCAGAGAGCTCGTCGCGGATCGCATCGGAGGAGGCGAAATCCCTGACTGCGCGGGCTTCCGTCCGCCGCTGGAGTGCGGACTCGATCTCTGCCTCGCCGATCTGCGCATCCTTCGGCCGGATCCGCAGAGCCTTGCGCGACAATCTGAACAGATCGAGGCCGAGGACGCTGTCCATCTCCTCGACGAGGGCGCGCCTCGCGCCCGCATCGACCTTCTTCACCGCCAGCGCCTCCTCCAGCGCGGTCAGCGCGACGGGCGTGCCGAGATCGTCCGCGATAGCAGCGGCGAATTTCGCCCGCGCCGGGGCAAGTCTTCCGTGCGTCGGATCGCCCGCGGACGCATCCTGCAGCGGCTCCGCCGCCATGACGATCCGCTTCAGCCGCGTCAGCGCCGCTTGCAGACCCTCCCAGGAAAACTCCAGCTCGCTGCGGTAATGCGCCTGGAGGCACATCATCCGATATGCAAGCGGGTGGTAGCCCCTGTCGAGCAGCAGTTGCAGCCGCAGGAACTCGCCCGAGGACTTGGACATCTTGCCCGATCGCTCGACGAGGAAGTTGTTGTGCATCCAGATCTTGGCGCCGCTGTTTGCGGCGCTATCGAGCCCGTCGGTGCAGCAATATGCCTGATTCTGCGCGATCTCATTGGGGTGGTGGATCTCGCGGTGGTCGATCCCGCCGGTGTGGATGTCGAACGGGAAGCCGAGCAGCTTTCCGCCCATCACCGAGCATTCGAGATGCCAGCCCGGAGCGCCGCGACCCCAGGGCGAATCCCATTCCATCTGCCGCGTCTCGCCCGACGGGGTCCTGCGCCAGATGGCGAAATCGGCGGCATTGCGCTTGCCCTCGACATCGCCGATGCGGCTTTCGCCCTCCTCGGTCCGCGCGCGGGCCAGCCTGCCGTAATCCTCGACCGTCGCAACGTCGAAATAGAGGCCGCTGTCGAGTTGGTAGCAGTGCTTGTCGGCAATCTTCTCGGCGAAGGAGATCATCTCCTCGATGTAGTCGGTGGCGATGGACCATTTCGCCGGCTCGCGGATGTTGAGCGCCCTGACGTCGGCCCGATAGGCTTCGGTGTAGTGCTTCGCGATGTCCCAGATCGACTGCGCCTTCTCGGCCGCAGCCTTCTCGAGCTTGTCCTCGCCGGCATCGGCATCGTCGGTCAGATGGCCGACATCGGTGATATTGATGACGTGGGTGAGCTTGTAGCCCTTCCAGCGCAACGTCCGGCCGAGCACGTCGGCGAAGACATAGGCGCGCATATTGCCGATGTGGGGATAGTTGTAGACCGTGGGCCCGCAGCTGTAGACGCGCGCCTCGCCCGGGTGGACGGGAGCGAACTCTTCGAGCTGGCGGGTCAGCGAGTTGAACAGCGTGAGCGGCGTGTCGGTCATGTCGGCGCATTAGGTCCGGCGCGACCTACTGCCAACCCTCCCAGCGCAGGCTCTCCTCCAGCGGCGCGCGCGCGACCGCGAAATTGTTCACCGGCGCCTCCGCATCGCGGTGGCCGATCGCCATGCCGCAGAAGAAGGTGTGATCCTCGGGGATGTCGACCATCTCGCGCACTTGCGGGCTATAGGCGGCCCAGGCCTCCTGCGGGCAGGAATCGAGCCCCTCCTCGCGCAGCAGCAGCATCACCGTCTGCAGCCACATGCCGATGTCCGACCATTGCGGCGGACCCATGTATTTCGGCGTGTGGACAAGCATCAGCACCGGTGCCCCGAAGGCGCGGAAATTGTTGGCGAACCATCCCAGGCGCCGGGCCTTGTCCTCGCGCGCTATGCCGAGCGCGGCATACATGTCCTCGCCCACGCCGAAGCGGCGGTCCTCGTAAGCCCCGTCGAGATCCTTGGGATAGATGTCGTATTCGGGCTTCAGCGCGGCGCGGCCCTTGGGGAATTCCCGCGCGACCCGCTCGAACAGCGCCCGCATCGGCGCGCCGGTGAGTACAACCGCATTCCACGGCTGCACATTGCCCCCCGACGGCGACCTCTGCGCCTTCGCGAGCACGCGGGCCAGCAGGTCCCGATCGACGGGACGGTCGGCAAAGGCACGGATCGAGCGGCGCGACTGGACGGCTTGGGTGACGGTCATCGTCACTTTTCCAACTCGAACAGATCGGCCAATTGTTCGACGATCGTGCCGCCCAATTGTTCGGCGTCCATGATCGTCACCGAACGCTTGTAGTAACGCGTGACGTCATGGCCGATGCCGATGGCGGCCAGTTGCACCGGCGACTGCTTCTCGATCCAGTCGATGACCTTGCGCAAATGGCTTTCGAGATAGCCGGCCTGGTTGACGCTGAGCGTGCTGTCGTCGACCGGCGCGCCGTCGCTGATGACCATCAGGATGCGGCGATCCTCGGGCCGGGCGAGCAGGCGGGCATGCGCCCACAGCAGCGCCTCGCCGTCGATGTTCTCCTTGAGCAGGCCCTCGCGCATCATCAGGCCGAGATTGCGGCGCGCGCGGCGCCACGGTTCGTCGGCGCGCTTGTAGACGATGTGGCGCAGATCGTTGAGGCGTCCGGGGTTGGCGGGCCGGCCGTCGGAGAGCCACATCTCGCGGCTTTGCCCGCCCTTCCAGGCGCGGGTGGTGAAGCCGAGGATCTCGGTCTTGACGCCGCAGCGCTCGAGCGTCCGCGCGAGGATGTCGGCGCTGATCGCGGCGATCGAGATGGGCCGTCCGCGCATGCTGCCCGAATTGTCGATCAGCAGCGTGACCACCGTATCCTTGAACTCGGTATCGCGCTCGATCTTGTAGGACAAGGAGTGGCCGGGGCTGATCACCACGCGCGCCAGCCGCGCTGCATCGAGCAGGCCCTCTTCCTGGTCGAAGTCCCAGCTGCGGTTCTGCTGCGCCATCAGCCGGCGCTGGAGCCGGTTGGCAAGCCGCGTCACCACGCCCTGGAGCCCGGCGAGCTGGCTGTCGAGATAGGTCCGCAGCCGGTCGAGCTCCTCATTGTCGCACAGTTCGGGGGCCTCGATCACCTCGTCGAACTGCTCGGTATAGGCGGTGTAGTCGAAGCCTTCGGGAATCTCTGTCCAGGGGCGGTTGGGGCGGACCGGCTGCATGCCTTCCTCGCCATCTTCCGCGCTATCGCCGTCGGACATCTCCTGATCGCCGTCGATCTCCTGGTCGGCATCGCCCTCGGCGTCTCCATCGGTGACGTCGGAACGCGCGTCGGTGGACTCGGGCTCGGCCCCGCCCTCGTCCTCATCGTCGGTGTCCTCCTCGTCCTCGGGCGTTTCGCCCTCATCCTCGTCGCCCTCTTCGGAATCGGTGGGATCGGGGCTGTCGGGCAGGGTCAGATCGAGATGCCGCAGCATGTCGAGCGTGAGGTCCTGAAACGCGCGCTGATCGTCGAGCGCCTCGGACAGTCCGTCCATGTCGGTGCCGATCCGGGCGAGGATATCCTCGCGCACCAGATCGACCGCGCCCCGGGCCCGTTCGGGCACCGCTTCGCCGGTCAGCGCCTCGCGCAGCATCAGCGAAAGCGCGGTCGGCAGCGGGACCTCGCTCGCTTCATCGGCGCGGACGATCGGGTCGGCAGCGGTGCGCATCTCGACCGCAGAGGCAAGGTTGTCGCGGATGCCGGCATAGCGGGTCGATCCGATCGCCTCGTAGCGGACCTGCTCGATCGCGTCGTAACAGGCGCGCGCGATCGGCTCGGGCGGGGCGCCCCTGGCGTGAAGCTTGTCGTTGTGGTGCCGCAGGCGGAGCGCGAAGCTGTCGGCGAAACCGCGCGCTTCGGTGGCCTGCGCGCGCGGCAGGGTCCGGCCGGGCAGAGGCACGCGGAAATTCCGCCCCGACTGGCTCGGGCTGTCCGCGCTCCAGGCCACTTCGACCTCGGGCTCGTGCGCGAGGGCGCGGCTGGCGCCGGTCAGCGCCTGCTTGAAGCGGTCGAGAGGAGTCTGGTCGGTCACGTCAATCCGTCGGAATGGACTGGCCGGTCTTCGCCCAATCGGCGAGGAAGCCTTCGATGCCCTTGTCGGTGAGGACGTGCTTGAACAGGCCCTTGATTATTGCCGGAGGCATGGTCGCGACATCTGCGCCGATCCGCGCGCTCTCGAGAACATGGACCGGATTGCGGATGCTGGCGACGAGGATCTCGGTGGAGAACTGCGGGTAATTGTCGTAGATCAGGCGGATGTCGCGGATCAGCGCCATGCCGTCGAAGCCGTTGTCGTCGTGCCGGCCGACGAAGGGCGAGACGAAGCTCGCCCCCGCCTTGGCTGCGAGCAACGCCTGATTGGCCGAAAAGCACAGCGTGACATTGACCATGGTGCCGTCGCCGGTCAGCTTGCGGCAGGTCTTCAGCCCGTCGATCGTCAGCGGCACCTTGATGCAAACGTTGTCGGCAATCCGGCGCAGCGTCTCGGCCTCTTTCATCATCGTTTCGTGGTCCAGCGCGACCACTTCGGCGCTGACCGGCCCGTCGACCAGCGCGCAGATCTCCTTCGTCACCTCCATGAAGTCGCGGCCCGACTTGGCGATCAGCGAGGGATTGGTGGTGACGCCGTCGAGGAGGCCGGTGTCGGCCATTTCCTCGATGTCGGCGATGTCGGCGGTGTCGACGAAGAACTTCATGACGCTGGGCTCCGGAGCAGAAATCGATTCGGCACCGCTCTAACCGAGCCCACCAGCCGCTTCCACCCTTCGCGCATTCGGGGCACTTCAGTAGCGTGCCTGCGCTCCGAAGACGCCGGTGATCAACGGGTCGCGGGTCGCCTCGGGATTGGCGCGGATGGCGGCTTCCTCGGCGCCGATCTCGCGCCAGATGGTGTCGTCGATGGTGGTGGCGAAGCGCTCGGCCACGCCGGCGACATCGACCCCGGTCAGCGCCGCGAGCGTTTCACCGACCAGCGGGTCGTTGGCGATGCGCATCGCGGTCCCGAGTTCGGGAACCATCGCCTCGATCAGCGCGCGGCCCATGGCGTCGCGCAGATAGCCCGTCGCCGCTGTCGGCCCGCCCCGGACGAGGTCGATCGCGTTCTGAATGCCGATCGTGCGGACTGCATCGGTGACCAATGGCGCGGCGCGCTCGGCGCCTTCATAGGCGATGTCTCCGAAGGCCCGGTTCAGCCGGTCCTTGAACAGCGCCGAAGTGAGGATCCGCGAAAGGACGTCACCGCGGGTGCCGAGCACAGTGCCGAGACCGAGTTGGGCGACCTGTTCGTCCCAGTAGCCGCCGCCCTGGAGCATCCGTGCGAAGGCCCGTTCGCTCGACAGATAGAGCATGCGCTGTACCGCATCGACGAGGCCGAAGCCGCCCATGCTCGCGCAGCCGGGCAGCGCCAACAACCCGCAGCCTGCGGCGAGCCCGCCGAGAAAGCCCCTGCGGCCGGCCGGTCGGACAAGAATGTCGGTCATATCGTCGGTCCTCTCGCTTCACGCCCTTGTCGGCCCTCGCCCGCGCCGCCCATATGGGCACTTCGATGAACCGCGTGCGCTGCCTCGTCCTCAATGCCGCCCTCGGCCCGCTCGACTACAGCGTGCCCGCGGGCATGGCGGTCGAGCCCGGCTCGGTGGTCGAATGCCCGCTGGGCCCGCGCACCGTGATCGGAATCGTCTGGGAGGCTGAACGGCTGCCGGGAACCGAGGTTCCGGCGGAGAAGCTGCGCCCGCTGCGTGGGCTGTTTCCCGTGCCGCCGCTTTCGGCGCCCTTGCGGCGGCTGATCGAATGGACTGCCGACTATTACGTCGCCTCGCTCGCCGGCGTCGCGCGGATGGCGCTGAGTTCGGGCGGTGCGCTCAAGGGTCCGGCGACGATGACCGAGTACCGCCTGACCGGCGGAATGCCCGAGCGGATGACCCCGCAGCGGCTCGCCGCGATGGAAGCGCTCGAGGGCGAGCAGGCGAACATTCGCGAACTCGCGGGGATTGCGGGCGTGTCCGAAGGCGTCTTGCGCGGCCTCGTCAATCACGGCGTGCTCGAGCCGGTGGCGGTCGATTGCGACCGGCCCTATGATCGCGCGCGGCCCGATCATGCTGCCCCCGCCCTCGATCCGGGTCAGGCCGAGGCGGCGGAGATTTTCCGCGCGGCGGTGGGAGCGCGGAGTTTCGCGCCTTTCCTGCTCGACGGCGTCACCGGATCGGGCAAGACCGAAACCTATTTCGAGCCGGTCGCGGAAGCGCTGCGGATGGACCGGCAGGTGCTCGTCCTGCTGCCCGAGATCGCCCTGACCGAGAACTTCCTCCACCGCTTCGAGGACCGCTTCGGCGCGGCCCCGGTGCTGTGGCATTCCTCGCTCAAATCGACCGAGCGTCGGCGAGCCTATCGGGCCGTGGCGCGCGGGCGGGCGCAAGTGGTCGTCGGGGCCCGATCGGCCTTGTTCCTTCCCTTTGCGCGCCTCGGTCTGATCGTCGTCGACGAGGCGCATGAAACCAGCTTCAAGCAGGAAGAGGGCGTGCGGTACAACGCCCGCGACGTGGCCGTGATGCGCGCCCATTTCGAGCAGGTCCCGGTCCTGCTCGCCAGCGCCACCCCGGCGCTCGAGAGTCTGCAGATGGCCGAGAGCGGGGTCTATGCGAAGATCGACCTTCCCAGCCGCTTCGGCGGCGCCGAGTTGCCGCATATCGATACGATCGATCTGACCGAGGAGAAACCGCCGCACGGCATGTGGCTCGCGCAGCGGCTGGTCGAAGGAATCGAGGATCGCCTGGCAAAGGGCGAGCAATCGCTGCTGTTCCTCAACCGCCGCGGCTATGCGCCGCTGACGCTGTGCCGCAATTGCGGCTTCCGCTTCGAGTGCCCCAATTGCACCGCCTGGCTGGTCGAACACCGCTTCACGCGCCGGCTCGCCTGCCACCATTGCGGGCACGAAACCCCGAGCCCCCCGGCGTGCCCCGAATGCGGCGAACCCGATTGCCTCGTCGCCTGCGGTCCGGGTGTAGAGCGGATCGCCGACGAAATTGCCGAGCGGCTGCCCGAGGCGCGGGTCTTCGTCGCCACTTCGGACACGCTCAACTCGCCCGGCCGCGCCGCGGAGTTCATCGCTGCGGTCGAGGCGCGCGAGATAGACGTGATCGTCGGCACGCAATTGGTAACCAAGGGGTTCCACTTCCCCGAGCTCACGCTGGTCGGCGTCGTCGATGCCGATCTCGGGCTCGAGGGCGGCGATCTGCGCGCGGGCGAACGGACCTATCAGCAGGTCGCGCAGGTCGCAGGCCGCGCCGGGCGCGGGTCGAAACCGGGCGAAGTGCTGATCCAGACCCGCCATCCCGAGGCGAGCGTGATCGCCGCTCTCGCCGCGGGTGATCGCGACGCCTTCTATTCCGCCGAGACCGACGCGCGCCGGCAGGCGGGCGCGCCGCCCTTCGGCCGCTGGGCGGCGATCATCGTCTCGTCGGAGGACGATGCCGAAGCGCGCGAGGCCGCCAACCGCCTCGGCGCCTTTCGCCCCCGGGTCGACGAATGCAGCATTCTTGGACCAGCCCCCGCCCCCATGGCGCTGCTGCGCGGACGGCACCGCTACCGCTTCCTCATCAACGCCCGGCGCTCGGTCCAATTGCAGACCGTCATCCGCCAATGGCTGGGCGAGGTGAATCATCCGCCGGGAGTGCGCGTGGCGGTGGATGTGGACCCTTACAGCTTCGTCTGATCGCGATCGCTGTCGAATTCCGCGCGGGCGGCCTCGACCTCGGCGATATTGGCGATCGCCCAGTTGCCCAGCCGCGCCACGGGATCGCACAGCGAGGTGCCGAGTGCGGTGAGGGCGTAATCGACGCGCGGCGGGACCGAGGGCGTGACGGTCCGGCGCACCAGCCCGTCGCGTTCGAGACCGCGCAGCGTGCGGGTGAGCATCCGCTGGGAGATTCCGGGGATCGCCCGGCGCAATGCGTTGAACCGCAGCGCGCCTCCGGCAAGGCTCATGACCACGCGGACCGACCATTTGTCGCCGACCCGCGCGAGAATGTCGTTCACCGCCATGCATTGCGGCGCACCCTGGACCTCGAGGGTCACACCCATGTCCCCAGCGGACAGCGAGGTGCCTTCTTGCAAAGCACGGGTTGCAGTTTCCATATGGCCTCCAGGTTATCGATAGTAACTATGGAGTTCCAACGATGCAAATTCTACGAATCGACAGTTCCACGACGGGCGAGCAATCGATCAGCCGCAGGTTGACCGAGATGCTCACCCGCCATTTCCGCGAAAAGCATCCCGAGGCCAGTCTCGTAACCCGCGATCTCGCCGCCGATCCTTTGCCGCATATCGACCCGATCACCACGGCGGCGATCCGCACCCCGCCCGAAACGCATGCGGAAGCCGTCGCCGAAGCCTATCCGGAGCAGCGCGCGGTGCTCGACGAATTCCTCGCTTCCGACATCGTGATCGTCGGCGCCCCCATGTATAATTTCTCGATCCCGAGCCAGCTCAAGGCCTGGCTCGATCGTCTCGGCGTCCCCGGCGCAACCTTCCGCTATTCGGAGAACGGCCCCGAGGGACTCGCGGGTGGCCGAAAGGTGGTGGTCGCCTCTGCCCGCGGCGGCGCCTATACGACCGACGAAATGGCGGAGAACCAGGAGAGCCTGCTCGCGACCATGTTCGGCTTCATCGGAATCGAGGACCTCGCTTTCGTCCGCGTCGAAAAGGCGGGGTTCGGACCGGAGGCGATCGAGCAGGGCCTCGCCGATGCGCAAAAACGGATCGCGAAGCTCTAGCGGCACCATTGCGCGGACCGGGCATTTCACCAACCATGCCCGGTCCGGAAATGGCCGAAGCGGGCCGAGCGGGAGCAGGAAAGATGGGCAAGGGTGTCGAGGAACTGAAACCGGCATTGCCGTCCGATGTGATCGAGCGGGCGGAGAGGGTTCTGGAACTGGCGGCCGGAAGGGATGCCAGCATCGCGACCGCGGAGAGCTGTACCGGCGGACTTCTGGCGGCATTGCTGACCGATGTGCGCGGCTACAGCCACGTTTTCGATCGCGGCTTCGTATCCTATTCCGAGGAGGCGAAATGCGACCTGCTCGGGGTCGATCGTGCGCTGGTCGATAGCTGCGGAGCGGTCAGCCGCAAGGTGGCCGAGGCGATGGCGAATGGCGCTCTCGCCCGCTCGCAGGCTACCCTCGCGGTCTCCATCACCGGCTTCGCGGGTCCGGGAGGAGACGACGACGAAGAAGGACTGGTTCATTTCGGCCTCGCTTGCGGCGACGGCAAGCGCTCGCATCGCGAGGAGCATTTCGGGTCGATCGGGCGGGACGGGGTGCGTCTGGCAGCGCTGCGGGTGGCGCTCGATATGCTCGCGGAGGGACTCGGCGAAGGATAGTCGCCGGCCCCGTCGGCGCGACGCTCGTCGGTTTTCCGTCAGCCGCCCTTTTCGCGCCGCAGGAGTTCGGCCTTGATCGCGCTACCATAGGCATAGCCGCCAAGCCCCCCATCGGCCGCGATCACGCGATGGCACGGGATGAGAACGGCGATATTGTTGGCGCCATTGGCACCGCCAACCGCGCGGCCGGCCTTCGGATTGCCCAGGCTCGCGGCGAGTTCCCCATAGCTGCGCGTGGAGCCCGGGGGAATCTCGCGCAAGGCCTGCCAGACGCGTTGCTGGAAAGCGGTCCCCTTGACGTCGAGCGGGATGTCGGCGGCAGTTCCCGGCCGCTCCACCGCGCTCGTGACGGCTTCGAACAGCCTGTGGAATTCCGTGCCAGCCGGAACCAGTTCGGCGCCCGGGAAGCGGGCGCGCAGATCTTCCTCGCCCTCGCCGAAGGCCAGGCAGCATACGCCCTTATCGGTTGCGGCGACGAGCATCGCACCAAGTGTGGTCTCGACGACCGTCCAGTGGATCGTCCGCCCCTTGCCCCCGTCGCGCCAGTCGCTCGCCTGCATCCCCAGCCGCCCTTTCATATTCTCGTAGAAGCGCGAAGTCGCGCCATAGCCCGCGGCGTGGATCGCCGTCGTCACGCTGGACCCGGCGGTGAGCGCCGCGCGCGCGCGCTCCTCGCGCAGCGCCCGGACATAGGATGCCGGGGACAGGCCGATGGCACGCTTGAAGATGCGCTGGAAGTGGGTCGCCGAATAGCCGGTGAGCGCGGCCAATGCAGCCAGCGAGGGTGCGTCCTCGGCCTGCCTGATTGCGTCCAGCGCGGCGCACAGGGCTGCCTCGTCTCTCGTGACGTCGTCGGGCAGACAGCGTTTGCACGCGCGCAGCCCCGCCGCCCGCGCCTCGTCCCCACTGGCGAAAAAGCGGACATTGGCGCGCGCCGGGTGTCGCGCCGCACAGGACGGGCGGCAATAGATGCCGGTGCTCGTCACACCGGTGACGAAGCGTCCGTCATAGGCGCGGTCGCGCTGGAGAACTGCGGCCCAGGCAGCATCCTCTGGCAAGTCGGGCGATATCATGGCGGCACATCCTTCCTCCGCGCGGGGCGGTCTGGCAACCACCGTGTCGCAGGCTTCGGGGGACGGCGCATCCCGAAGCTTGCGATCAAAGCCGCGTAAGAGATAAGGACACCTATCGATGGGACGCCTTCTCACCCTTCTCGCCGCGCTGCTCGCATGGGTCGCGCCTACGCTCGCCCAGGCCGAGCCGGGCGACATCGACGCGGCTGCGCGCGGCGTGGTGCGCGTGGTGATCATCGGACAGCAGGGCGAGGAACTCTATCCGGTTACCCATGGGACCGGTTTCGCCGTTTCTCCCGACACGGTGGTGACCAATGCCCATGTGGTTCGCGATGCCATGCGCGACGACGAATTGCGGATCGGAATCATCCCCAGCGGCGGCGGCGAGGCGGTCTATGGTCAGCCGATCCAGATATCCTCGAGCAACGATCTCGCGCTGATCCGGATCACCGGCGACCTTCGCCTGCCCCCGCTCGCGCTCGCCGGCGGTGCGCCCGCGGACAGCGGCGAGGTCTATAGCGTCGGCTATCCGATGAACGTCGACAAGGCGCAGGGGCTCGACCTCAGGGACATCTTCCGGAGCCAGCCCCCGGTCAAGAGCCCCGGCTTCATATCCGGCGCGCGGCCGAGCCGCCAGTTCGACACGATTCTCCACACCGCTCCGATTGCCCGCGGCAATTCGGGCGGCCCGCTGCTCGATCCCTGCGGCCGTGTGCTCGGCGTCAACAGCTTCGGTGCGGACAATGCCGGCGGCGATGCGGAATTCTTTTTCGCCGTGTCCAATCGCGAACTGCTGCCCTTCCTGCGCGCCAATGGGATCGAGCCGGTGATCAGCAATGCCGCCTGCCGTTCGATGGCCGACCTCGATGCTGCCGAGCGCGAGCGGATGCAGCGTGAGCAACTGGCGGCACGCGCCGATCTCGCACAGCGTTCCGAAGCCACACGGATGCGGCGCGAACGGGCCCAGCTCGAAGCCGAACAGGGCGTGATTACGGAGCGCGAGGACCGCCTGTTCCTCGCCTTTCTCCTCTTGCTCGCGGCCTTCGCCATGGGACAATGGGCGTTGCGCCTCCAGGCAGAGGACCCGCGCGACGAGAATCGGCTGCGACTGGTTGCCGGAGCGACGGCGGTGTTCGTGCTCGCCGCGCTCGCTGCTTATCTGACGCGCCCGGGGCTCGACGAAATAGACCGACGCGTCGCCGCCGCGATGCAGACGACGGCGCCGGCCGGCGTCGAGGAGAAGCAATCCGGCGATGCCGTCGCGCTGACCTGCCGGTTGATACCCGAGCGCAGCCGGGTCACCAGCGCGCAGGCGCAGGACCTCGAGTTCGACTGGTCCGCTGACGGATGCGTCAATGGCCGCACGCAATACGGCTTTGCCGGCGGCACCTGGTCGCGGGTTTTCGTGCCCAATTCCGAAGATGCCGTTTCGGTCAGCAGCTTCGATCCCGACCGCCGGGTGTTCCGCACCGAGCGCTATCTTCTGCCCCGCAGCGAAATGGATGAGGCGCGACAGGCCCGGGGCAAGTATCAAGCGCCACAATGCGGCGCCGACGGCGCCCCGGCACGTCTCGGTGAATTGCAGAGCGAAGTGCTCGGCAAGCTGCCCCGTTCGGCCAATGAGCGGCTGGTCTACGAATGCAGCGCGCAGCGATGAGCTAGGCGGCGAGCGGCTCGCCGCTCAGCGTGATGCGGTGCATCTCGCGGGCATGGCCCTGATAGTCGTTGAGCGCATTGTGCCAGGTCGTGCGATTGTCCCAGATCGCAACCGAACCCGGCTCCCAGGCGATGCGGCAGGTGTTGTCCGCCGCGGTCGCCGCCGCGAACAGTCGCATCAGCAGGGGCAGGCTCTCCGCCCGCGTCTTGCCGACGAAATGCAGGGTGAAGGCGCTGTTTACATAGAGCAGTCTGCGGCCGGTGACCGGGTGCCGGATTACCACCGGATGGGTTGCGCCGGTCTCGAGGTCCTGCCCGCGCAGTTCGCCGCCCATGTCGGTCTGCGCATAGATCCCGCCCTCGCGATAGACGTGGTCGGCGGTGTGGAAAGCCTCCAGTCCCTCGATCTCCCGCTTGAGGTCCTCGGGCAGCGCATCGTAAGCTTCTCCCATATGCGCGAACAGAGTGTCGCCCCCGCTGGGCGGAAGCAGGCGCGCCACGAGGATGGAGCCCATTGCGGGGATCTGATCGTAGGAATGGTCGGTGTGCCAGGCGCCGCCGATATTGGTCTGCTGGTCGGCTTTCTTGCGGACCACCGCTATCTCGGCATGCCGCTCGGTCAGCGGAAAGTAGTTGTTGAGATCGATCCCGCCCCAGCGGCGGGCGAAATCGATATGCGCCTCGGGTGTGAAATCGTCCTGCCCGCGGAACAGCGCCACGCCATGGGTGTAGACCGCCTGCCTGATCGCCTCGAGTTCCTCGCCCCCGGTCGAGGCCAGCTTCACCCCGTCCATCTCCACTCCGCATTTCGGAGCTAGTGGAACCGTTTTCATTTCGCCTCCGCCTCCCTTTCATCCGCCGAAGACGCCGTCGGGCGCGCGGATGGGTTGCATTTCGCGATCAATCTATCCCGCGCGGGCGGAGAGTCCAATCTTTCTCGCCCCAACTCGGCTTGCCTTCGCAAAACGCCTTTGCTAGGCGCGCGCCAACCTCGCCGAGCCCACCCCGTGTGCGTGCGGATTCGGCAGGCCCCGACAAAGTTTTCTCCGGACCCAAGAGGACCTCAAGCGCGTGGATATTTCCGCCGGTATTCAGGCTAGCCTGGCAGGCCGTTACGCATCGGCCCTGTTCGATCTGGCCAGCGAGAACGGGACCGTGACCGCGGTCGAATCGGATCTCGACAAACTCGAGGCAGCTCTCGCCGAATCGGACGAGCTGCGTATGCTGACGACCAATCCCCGGGTCTCGCGCGCCGCCGCCGAAAAGGCGCTGTGGAGCGTGTCCGCGATCATCGGTGCGACCGGGCTGACGCAGAATTTCCTCGGGGTTCTGGCGCAGAACCGCCGGCTGTCGCAACTGCCGCAGGTCATCCGCGCCTTCCGCGCCATCGCCGCGGCGCAGCGCGGCGAAGTGACTGCCGAAGTCACCAGCGCCCACGCCCTCTCCGACGCGCAGCTCGGCGATCTCAAGACCAAGCTGACCCAACGCGAAGGCCGCACCGTCAAGATTCGCGCCCAGGTCGATCCCGATCTGCTCGGCGGTCTCGTCGTGACCATCGGCTCGAAGCGCATCGACGGTTCGATCCGTACCCGTCTCAATTCCCTCGCCCAGGCGATGAAAGCCTGACCTGAAGGCCCAAAGGAAGCATACCAATGGATATCCGCGCCGCAGAAATCTCCAAGGTCATCAAGGACCAGATCGCCAATTTCGGCACCGAGGCCGAAGTGAGCGAAGTCGGGTCCGTGCTGTCGGTCGGTGACGGCATCGCCCGCATCCACGGCCTCGACAACGTCCAGGCCGGCGAGATGATCGAATTCGCCAATGGCGTGCAGGGCATGGCGCTCAACCTCGAAGCCGACAACGTCGGTGCGGTGATCTTCGGCTCCGACCAGGAAATCGGCGAAGGCGACAGCGTCAAGCGGACCGGCACCATCGTCGACGTACCCGTCGGCAAGGGCCTGCTCGGCCGCGTGGTCGATGCGCTCGGCAATCCGATCGACGGCAAGGGCCCGATCGAAAGCACCGAACGCCGCCGCGTCGAGGTGAAGGCGCCGGGGATCATCCCGCGCGAATCGGTCAGCGAGCCGGTTCAGTCGGGCCTCAAGGCGATCGACGCTCTGGTTCCGGTGGGGCGCGGCCAGCGCGAACTGATCATCGGCGACCGCCAGACCGGCAAGTCCGCCGTGGCGATCGACACCTTCATCAACCAGAAGGAAGCCAACGCCGGCGACGACGAAAGCAAGAAGCTCTACTGCGTCTATGTCGCGGTCGGCCAGAAGCGCTCGACCGTCGCGCAGATCGTCAAGCAGCTCGAAGAAAACGGCGCGATGGAATATTCGATCGTCGTCGCTGCGACCGCGTCCGAGCCCGCCCCGCTGCAATATCTCGCACCGTATACCGGCTGCGCGATGGGCGAATATTTCCGCGACAATGCGATGCATGCCGTGATCTGCTACGACGATCTGTCCAAGCAGGCCGTCGCCTATCGCCAGATGTCGCTGCTGCTGCGCCGCCCGCCGGGCCGCGAAGCCTATCCGGGCGACGTGTTCTATCTCCACAGCCGCCTGCTCGAGCGCGCGGCGAAGATGAACAAGGCCGAGGGCGGCGGGTCGCTGACCGCGCTGCCGATCATCGAAACGCAGGCGGGCGACGTCTCGGCCTATATTCCGACCAATGTGATCTCGATCACCGACGGCCAGATCTTCCTCGAGACCGACCTGTTCTACCAGGGCGTCCGTCCGGCCATCAATGTCGGCCTGTCGGTCAGCCGTGTGGGTGGTGCCGCGCAGACCAAGGCGATGAAGAAGGTTTCGGGTTCGATGAAGCTCGACCTCGCACAATATCGCGAAATGGCGGCCTTCGCGCAGTTCGGATCGGATCTCGATGCCGCGACGCAGAAGCTGCTCAACCGCGGTGCGCGCCTGACCGAGCTGCTCAAGCAGCCGCAGTTCTCGCCGATGCCCTTCGAGGAGCAGACGGTGTCGATCTACGCCGGGACCAACGGCTATATCGACAGCGTGCCGGTCAACCGGGTGACCGATTACGAGGCTCAGATGCTGAGCTTCATGCGGTCCGAACATGCCGATGTGCTGGAAGAGATCCGCACCACCGGCAAGTTCGAGGATTCGACCAGGGACAAGGTCGTCGACGCGCTCAAGACCTTCGCCAAGCAGTTCGCGTGAGTTTGTTTCGCCGTCATCCCGGCGAAAGCCGGGATCTTGTGCCGCAAGGTACGACCTCGCGGAAAGAGACCCCAGCCTTCGCTGGAGTGACGAAATGGAGAGTTAATTAGAGTGGCTTCGCTCAAGGAACTCAAGGGCCGGATCAACTCGGTCAAGTCGACCCAGAAGATCACCAAGGCCAAGCAGATGGTCGCAGCCGCCAAGCTGCGCCGCGCGCAGGCTGCGGCCGAAGCGGCGCGTCCCTATGCGGAGCGTCTCTCGGGCGTGATGGCCAGCCTCGCCGCGAAGGTGAGTGGCGACAGCGCACCCCGCCTTCTGCGCGGCACCGGTGCCGACCGGCGCCACCTGCTGGTGGTGATCAATACCGACAAGGGCCTGTGCGGCGGCTTGAATTCGAACATCGTCAAGGCGGCCAAGCAAAAGGCTGCCGCACTGATCGCCAACGGCAAGGACGTCCGCTTCTATCTCGTCGGGAAGAAGGGCCGCGCTCCGATCAAGCGCGACTATTCCGAGCGGATCGAGAAGCATTTCGACACCTCCGAAGTCCGGACGCCCGGCTTCGAGGAGGCCGAGGCCATCGCCGCCGATCTGATCGAGCGCTTCGAGAAGGGGGAATTCGACATTGCCCACCTCGTCTATCCGACCTTCAAATCGGCGCTCGCCCAGGACCCGACGGTCGATCAGTTGATCCCCGTTCCCTCGCCCGAAGGCGGTATCGCCGGTACCGGCGGCGACGCGGTCGTCGAATACGAGCCGGGTGAAGAGGAAATCCTCGAGGAACTGCTCCCGCGTTACGTCCGCACGCAATTGTTCGGCGCGCTCCTCGAACGTGAAGCCTCGGAACAGGGCGCCTCGATGACCGCGATGGACAATGCCACGCGCAACGCCGGCGACCTGATCAACAAGCTCACCATCCAGTACAACCGCAGCCGCCAGGCCGCGATCACCACCGAACTCATCGAAATCATCGCCGGCGCGGAAGCGCTCTAGCGACGCAATCGGCAAGCAAGCGCCCTAAGGAATTCCTGTGAAGACTCTCGCCCTCCTCCTACCTCTCGCTCTTCTCGCAAGCTGCGGCCAGGAACCGGCCGCCGATCCGGCGACCGAAACCGCCCTCGCTACACCGGAACCGATCGAGACGCTCCCCGCCCCGGACCAGGCGCTGTTTGCAGAGAAATACGCCGCAGCCTGTCCGGAAGAGGAGGCGGTCAACACCGCCGTCTGCCGCCGCGCCGGGATGGGCTCGCCGAATGTCGTCTGCGAATTCGGCCTCGGCGAGGATGAATATCTGCGCAACAAGGCGACCCTCACTGCCGGTGACGGCGAATGGGTCTTCGCCGATCCGGAAAATATCTGCGTCGGCTAAGGCGCGTCAAAACCAAGTCAGGACACAGATCATGGCCACCGCACCCGTAATGAATCAGAGCCCGCCCAATCTCTCCAAAGGCGGCACCATCAGCCAGGTCATCGGCGCCGTCGTCGACGTGCAGTTCGAAAGCGAACTGCCGGCGATCCTGACCGCGCTCGAGACCAGGAACGGCGACAATACGCTGGTCCTCGAGGTCGCTCAGCACCTCGGCGAGAACACCGTCCGCACCATCGCCATGGACGGCACCGACGGCCTCGTTCGGGGGCAGGAGGTCGTCAACACCGGATCCCAGATCTCGGTCCCGGTCGGTCCGAAGACCCTCGGCCGCATCATGAACGTCATCGGGCAGCCGATCGACGAGCGTGGCCCCGTGGGTGCCGAGCAGACCATGCCGATCCACGCCGAGGCCCCGCTGTTCGTCGACCAGTCGACCGAAGCGGCGATCCTCGTCACCGGGATCAAGGTCATCGATCTGCTCGCGCCCTATGCGCGCGGCGGCAAGATCGGCCTGTTCGGCGGTGCCGGCGTGGGCAAGACCGTGCTGATCCAGGAGCTGATCAACAACATCGCCAAGGGCCACGGCGGCGTGTCGGTCTTCGCCGGCGTCGGCGAGCGGACCCGCGAAGGCAACGACCTCTACCACGAATTCCTCGATGCCGGCGTCATCGCCAAGGATGCCGAGGGCAACGCGACCTCGGAAGGTTCGAAGGTGGCGCTGGTGTTCGGCCAGATGAACGAGCCTCCGGGCGCGCGTGCGCGCGTCGCTCTGTCGGGCTTGACGATGGCGGAGTATTTCCGCGACGTCGAAGGCCAGGACGTGCTGTTCTTCGTCGACAACATCTTCCGCTTCACCCAGGCGGGTTCGGAAGTGTCGGCGCTGCTCGGCCGCATTCCTTCGGCGGTCGGCTATCAGCCGACGCTCTCGACCGACATGGGCAATCTGCAGGAACGCATCACCTCGACCACCAAGGGATCGATCACCTCGGTCCAGGCGATCTACGTGCCCGCCGACGATCTTACCGATCCGGCGCCGGCGACCTCCTTCGCCCACCTGGACGCGACCACCACGCTGTCGCGCGCGATCTCGGAGCTCGGCATCTATCCTGCGGTCGATCCGCTCGAACTCGACCAGCCGCGTGCTCGAACCGCGGGTCGTCGGCCAGGAGCATTACGAAACCGCCCGCCGCGTCCAGGAGACGCTGCAGAAGTACAAGAGCCTGCAGGACATCATCGCCATTCTCGGCATGGACGAGCTGTCGGAAGAAGATAAGCTGACCGTCGCCCGCGCGCGCAAGATCCAGCGCTTCCTCTCGCAGCCGTTCCACGTGGCCGAGGTGTTCACCAACATCCCGGGCGTGTTCGTCCAGCTCGAGGACACGGTGAAGTCGTTCAAGGCGGTCGTCGACGGCGAATACGACCACCTGCCCGAAGCCGCCTTCTACATGGTCGGCGGCATCGATCAGGCGGTCGAGAAGGCCAAGAAGCTGGCCGAGGACGCGTAAGGCCATGGCCCTTCGTTTCGAACTCGTCACGCCGGCCAAGCTGGTCCGTTCGGAGGATGTCCACATGGTGGTCGTCCCCGGCGCCGAAGGCGAATTCGGCGTGCTCGAGGGCCATGCGCCCTTCATGTCGACAATCCGCGACGGCGCGGTGCAGATCTACAAGTCGGAAGGTGCCACGCCCGAGACGATCGAGGTGCGCGGCGGCTTCGCCGAAGTCCGCGACAAGGGCCTCACGGTGCTGGCCGAGCACGTCGAGGGCTGAACGAGGTTCGAAAGACGAAATCCTGAAAGGGCGGCCCTCGGGTCGCCCTTTTTTCTACAGGCCTGCCCGCCCCGCCTAACGGACCACGCCTACACTCCAAATTAACCATCATCGTCCACATGAGGCATCGCTTTTCCGAGGTGACCCTGAATGACGGCGATGAGCGCGATCGAGCTGCAGAAGGCGCAACCCGCGCCGCGCTTGGGGACGAAGGCGCAGGCACTCGCGATCTTCCTGCTCTGCGCGGTGGCGATCCGCCTGCCGTTCCTGGGCGATTACAACGCCGACGTGGACGAGCAGCTCTATTCGCTGATCGGCAATGCGATGCTCCACGGGGCGCTGCCCTTCGTCGACCTTTGGGACCGCAAGCCCTTCGGCCTGTTCGCGCTCTACGCGCTGGCCCATGCGGTCGGAGGCCCCTCGCCATGGGCCTATCAGATCTTCGCCACCGGCTTCGTCGTGCTCGCCGCCATGTTGCTTCGGCACCTCGCCCGGAGGCTGGCGGACGACGCGACGGCGACCGGCGCGGGGATCCTCTTTCTCCTCCTCTTCGCCATCTACGGCTCGCATTCGGGTCAGACCGAGGTCTTTCACGTCCCCGCCATGCTCGCCATGGCGATCCTCGTGCGCGATCCCGGCGGTCCCCGGGCCGTTTCGCGCGCCTTGTGGGCCATGGCGATCGGCGGAGTGGCACTGCAGGTGAAATACACCGTCCTGCCGCAATGCCTCTTTTTCGGCCTGTGGGCACTCTGGGACCAGTGGGGCCTTCACCCTTCGCTGGCGCGAACCGCTAGGCTCGGCGCGCTGTTCGCCATGTTGGGAGTTCTACCGACCGCGCTCGTCGGGCTCTCCTATCTCGCCATCGGAGAATGGGATGCCTTCTGGTTTGCCAATTTCACCAGCTTCTTCGATCGCGCGCCGGGACCCGAAGGCCGATTTCCCGCCGACCATCTGCTGTTCACCTTTCCGCTGGTGACCCTGTGCCTCGCCGGCCTCTATGGAGCGCTTCGCCTGCGAGCCCCGGCGGACCGGCGGAGCTACGCCTTCTTCCTCCTGTGGCTCGCCGCCTCCCTCGCCACCGTCTATCTGCCCTCGACGGTCTATGCCTATTATTTCGCGGCGCTCGTCCCGGCGGTGGTGCTCGTCGCTTTGCCGGTTCTCGATCGCCGGGGTCCCGCTCGCCTCGCGCCGCTCATCCTCGCCATCGCAGGCTGCAGCGCCCTCCTGTTCTACCCGGTCCGAATGGAAGCCTCGCAGCGGCACCGCCAGGCCATGACCCGGTTGACCGCGCAGATCGCACCGCACCTCGGGGCTCCGCCGGACTGCCTCTGGGTATTCGACGGCCCGACCGCGCTCTACACCGCCACCAACAGCTGCCTGCCGACGCGGTTCATCTACCCCGATCACCTGAACAATGCGCTCGAGCGCGACGCGCTCGGCGTCGAGCAGCTCGGCGAAGTTCGGCGCATCCTCGACAAGCGACCGGCGGTAGTGGTGACGGCCGACCGCCCCTTTACCGTGCAGAACGAGGAGGTGCTGGCTTTCGTCCGCCACCGTCTCGAACGCGACTATTCCCCCGAACCGGGTGCGCGGATCCATTCGCGCCAGCTCACCGTCTGGATCCGCCGCGCTGCGCGGCGCGAATGATTGCGCGCGCCTGAAGCGCAAGCGATTTTCTTGCCTCGCTCTCGTCTTCCCGACTAGACTGGCGCTCGTTCCAGGTCGCATTTCGGGAGAGACCCTTGAAACTCGTATCCGCGCTGGCCATTGCCGCCGCCATGACCATTACCAACACCCAAGCTGCCGCGCAGGATGCCGGAGCCGAGGAAGATCCCTACCTCTGGCTAGAGGAAGCCCGCAGCGACGAAGCGCTCGCCTGGGTCCGCGCCGAAAACGAGCGGACGATGGGCCTGCTCGCGGGCGATCCGCGTTTCGACCAGCTCAAGGCCGAGGCGCTGGCGATCTACGACAGCGAAGACCGCATCCCCTATGTCTCGATCCGCCCGGACGGTCTCTACAATTTCTGGCAGGACAAGGAAAACCCCCGCGGTCTGCTGCGTCGGACGACGCTCGAGAGCTATCGCAGCGATTCTCCCGAATGGGAGGTGGTGCTGGACGTCGATGCTCTGGCCGAAGCCGAAGGGCGCGAATGGGTCTACAAGGGCTCGACCTGCCTGCCGCCCGAGCTGCAGATGTGCATGATCGCCTTGTCGGACGGCGGCAAGGACGCCACCGTATTGCGCGAGTTCGACATGCGCACGAAGAGCTTCGTCGAGGGCGGCTTCGTCATCGACAGCGAGAGCCAGGGCGGCGTGGAATGGCTCGACGGCGACACGCTGCTCGTCGGCCGCGACTTCGGCGAAGGAACCCTGACCGAGAGCGAATACCCTTTCACCACCCGATTGTGGAAGCGCGGCACGTCGCTGTCCGAGGCACCCGAGATCTTTCGCGGGGAACCGAAGGACGTCTGGGCCGGAGCCAGCCTGCTGCGCGACGGTTCGGGCACCGTTCACGGCTACACCGCCTTTCGTGGCCTCTCCTTCCACGAGCGCGAATTCTACTTCCAGAAAGACGGCGAGTGGGTGAAGCTCGACCTGCCCAAGATGGCCTCGCCCTATGGCATCGTCGACGGCCAGCTCCTGTTCTCGACCGATGTCGACTGGGAGGTGCAGGGGCAGACCTTCCCCGCGGACTCGCTGGTCTCGGTCGATCTCGAAGCTTTCAAGGCCGACCCCAATGGGGCCGCAAAGACGCTCGTCTGGGCGCCCGAGGAACGGCAGACCAAGCAGGGAGGCGCGATCACCAAGAACAGCCTCTTCGTGAGTCTCCTGGACAATGTGAAGGGCCGCGTTCTGCGGTTCGACTACGCCGATGGCGCATGGAACAGCACCCCGGTCGACCTGCCCGACAATGCGACGGTGGACATTGCCGCTTCGGCCGACGAGAGCGACCAGGTGATGTATTCGGTCACCGACTTCCTCACTCCCTCGACGCTCTATTACAGCGATGGCAGTTCGGCCCCGGAAATCATCAAGACCTCGCCCGAGTTCTTCGACGCCGGAGGAATGGAGGTCGTGCAATATGAAGCGACGAGCAAGGATGGGACGAAGATCCCCTATTTCCTCGTCAAACCGAAAGGCATGGTGCTCGACGGGACGACGCCCACGCTGCTGACCGGTTATGGCGGCTTCCAGGTACCGCGCCTGCCGGGCTATCTCGGCTCCACCGGCAAGATGTGGCTCGAACGCGGAGGCGCCTATATCCTCGGCAATATGCGTGGCGGCGGCGAGTTCGGCCCCGGTTGGCACCAGTCCGCGATCCGCGAGAACAAGCAACGCACCTGGGACGACTTCATCGCCATCGCCGAAGATGCGATCGCGCGGAAGATCACCAGTCCCGAGCATCTCGGAATCCAGGGCGGATCGCAAGGCGGCCTGCTGGTCGGTACCGCCTTCACCCAGCGTCCCGAGTTGTTCGACGCGGCGATCGTGCAGATCCCGCTGTTCGACATGCTGCGCTATCACGAGATCGGCCGCGGAGCATCATGGATCGGCGAATATGGGGACCCGCGCATTCCCGAACAGCGCGCCTGGATCGAGCCCTATTCGCCCTATCAGAAGCTGCTCGAGAACAAGGATTATCCGGCGCCGTTCTTCTGGGCCTCGACCGCGGACGACCGCACCCACCCCGCGCACGCCCGGAAGGGCGCGGCAAGGGTCAAGCAGCTCGGTCAGGACTATTACTACTTCGAGGATACCACCGGCGGCCATTCGGGCGGTGTGGACAACGAACAGCGGGCCAAGATCCAGGCCCTGCAGTTCGTCTATCTGCTCCAGCGTCTGGCCGATTAGATTTTTTTCGGGAGCGGTGCCGCGCCGCTCCCATCCTTAATCCTTCTGCAATGTCCGCCCTTCTACAAGCGGCGGCATAACGGGATCGCGTCTGGCCAAATCTGAAATGGAGATGCGAACACAATGCCGAATACCGCCCATAAGCCGAGGATAGCGGTCAAGGAAGCTGCCGTGCTGCGCCGCGATGGCGCAGCGGAGGTGGCTTGCACTATCCTGGATGTTTCGGGCGACGGCTTTCGCCTCGCCGTGCCGCGGGCAGTGCCTTGCGGCGGCGACTACCGTCTCAGCTTCGCAAGCGAGGAGCATGCGGTCGTGATCCGCTGGGCCTCGCTCGGCGAGGTCGGCGGTCAGTTCCTCGACTAGACAGGACTAGCGCGCACTTCGGGTCGGGGCGTGGAAATCGGGTGGCTTGTCCGCAACCCAGCGCAGGAAATTGGCAAGCACCGGGTTCTCCAGCAGGGCCTCGCGATCGTTCCCGATGCGGGAAAGTTCGGCATTGGTGAAATTCGCGTGGATCGTGCGATGGCAGATCGGGTGGACCGGCACGGTCTCGCGCCCCTTACGGGCCTTGGGAATGGTGTGATGCTGCTCGATGCGGTGCCCGAGTGGCCGTGCGCAAAGCCAGCAGGTCCCCGCGGGACTCAGCCCTTCTTCTCCGCTGCCTTCTTCTTTTTCATGGCATCGTGGAAGCGGTCGGCCCAGCCGGGCTTCACCGCCTGTTCGGCGCGGACCATGCGCAAGTCCCCCGCCGCGACGTCGCGGCTGACAGCACTGCCGGCGGCCACGATGGCATCCGGACCGATGCTGACCGGCGCGATGAGGGCGCTGTTGGAGCCGATGAAGGCGCGTTCCCCGATCACGGTCCGGTATTTGAAATAGCCGTCGTAATTGCAGGTGATCGTCCCGGCGCCGATATTTGCGCCCGCTCCGATGTCGGCATCCCCCAGATAGGTCAGGTGATTCGCCTTCGCGCCCTCGCCCAGCCGCGCTTGTTTCACCTCGACGAAATTGCCGACCCGGGAGTCCTTGCCGAGCACCGCACCGGGCCGCAGCCGCGCATAAGGTCCGACAGAACAGTTCTCTCCGACGCTGGCGCCTTCGAGATGGCTGAAGGCGCGGATCGTCGCGCCCCTCGCCACGATTACGCCCGGCCCGAAAACGACATGCGGCTCGACCGTGACATCGCTGGCAAGTTCGGTGTCCCAGCTGAAGAAGACGGTTTCGGGCGCCGTCAGCGTCACCCCCTGCTCCATCGCCTCGGTCCGCTTCAGTTCCTGCCATTGCGCTTCGGCCTGGGCGAGTTCGGCGCGGCTGTTGATGCCTGCCACTTCCTCGGGCCGGGCGGCCGTCACCGCTGCGCAGGTGCGCCCGTCCCGCACCGCGATGTTGACGATGTCGGGAAGGTAGAATTCCTGCTGCACATTGTCGTTGTCGAGCCGGTCGAGCAGGTCGAAGAGATCTTCGGCGCGCGCCGCCATCAATCCCGAGTTGCACAGGCGGCAGCCACGCTCGGCCTCGTTGGCGTCCTTGAATTCGACCATCTTCTCGATGGTGTTGTCGGCATGCGTGATGACGCGGCCATATTGCAGCGGATCCTCCGGCTCGAAGCCGAGCACGACCACTGCCGGCGCGTCGGGTGCGCGCAGCCGGCCCAGCATCGCGCGCATGGTTTCGGCCTCGACGAAGGGCGCATCGCCGAGCAGCATCAGCACGTCGCCGGTGAAATCCGCCAGCGCCGACTTCGCTTGCGCGACCGCGTGGCCGGTGCCGAGCTGGGGTTCCTGAACCACGCATTCGGCGCGGTCGCCGATACGGTCCTCGACCTGCTGCCGCTCGTCGCCGACGACGACGATGGTGCGGCTCGGGGCGAGCCGTGCCACCGAGGCCATCAGATGCTCGATGATCGGGCGCCCGGCAACCGGATGGAGGACCTTGTGCAGCCCGCTCTTGAGGCGGGTACCCTTGCCGGCGGCAAGAATGACGGCGGCGAATTCGCGTTGGGTGCTCATGGGAGCGGCCCATGCCACCATTCGCTTGCAGTTTGAAGAAGCATCCGCCACCCGACAGCGCCATGACGGATTTTCCCTTCGACATCGTCGCCTTCGACCTCGACGGAACGCTGCTCGAGACGCATCGGGACCTCGGCACTGCGGTCAATCACGCTCTGGCCATGGGCGGCTTCGAAAGCGTACCCTTCGAACATGCCACCGATCTCATCGGTGGTGGGGCCAAGGTCATGCTGAAGCGGGCGGTGGACCGGCAAGGGGGTCTGCCGGAGGAGGAATTCCGCAAGCTCTACAAAGCCATGCTCGCCTATTATGGCGAAAATTATGCCGTCCACTCGCGCCCCTACCCGCACGCAGTGGAGACGCTCGATGCGCTCGCCAGACGCGGTGTCCGGATGGGAGTGGTGACCAACAAGTTCGAGCAATTCGCCCGCGGAGTGCTCGATGCGCTCGACCTCGCCGACCGCTTCGACTGCGTGATCGGCGGGGACACGATGGGCAAGGGCCGCGCCAAGCCGGCTCCCGATCCGATCTGGCGCGCGCGCGAATGCTGCGGCGGCGGCACGATCGCCTTCGTCGGCGATAGCAGCTACGACGTCATGGCGGCCCGTGCTGCCGCCGTGCCGGTCGTCGCGGCGCGCTATGGCTATTGCGACAAGACGTCCCGAAGACCTCGCCGCCGATGCGGAAATCGAATCGCTGGCGGAACTGATCCCTGCGCTCGAACAGCTCGGCACGGTCTAGGCCACGGCCTGCCCTTACGGCACGGCGATGCGTTGCGCATGCTGTTGCAAGTGCGATGCGAACCTGCCACGCCTCGCGCCGATTGACCCTTACGTAAACGACAGAACAGGAGCAGCCCGATGACCATCGATTTCAAGGACAAGGTAGCCGTCGTGACCGGTGCGGGCGGCGGGCTCGGCCGCGAATATGCGCTCGAACTCGCCCGCCGCGGGGCGAAGGTCGTGGTCAACGACCTGGGCGGAGCCCGCGACGGCACCGGCCACTCCGACATGGCGCTTCAGGTGGTCGAAGAGATCGAGAAGATGGGCGGCGAGGCCGTCTCCAACGGCGGCTCGGTCACCGAATTCGATCAGATGGAAAAGATGGTCGCCGATGCGAAGCAGAAGTGGGGCGGCGTCCATGTCCTGATCAACAACGCCGGCGTGCTGCGCGACAAGACCTTCGCGAAGATGAGCCCCGAGGACTTCGAATTCGTCGTCAAGGTCCACCTGACCGGTTCGGCCATGGTCACCAAGGCGTGCTGGGAAACCATGCGCGAACAGGCCTATGGCCGCATCCTCATGACCGCCAGTTCGACCGGCCTGTTCGGCAATTTCGGCCAGGCCAATTACGGCGCGGCGAAACTCGGCCTCGCGGGTCTCACCAAGACGCTCCAGCTCGAAGGCGCGAAATACAACATCAAGGTCAACACGCTGAGCCCGGTCGCGGGCACGCGCATGACGGAAGACCTCTTCCCGGAAGAAGCCTTCAAGCTGTTCGACCCGGTCAATGTCGTCCCCGCCGCGCTCTTTCTGGTCAGCGAAGAGGCTCCGACCAATGCGATCGTCGGCGCCGGCGCCGGGGGCTTCCACAGCGCCTGGACGGTCATGAACGACGCCGTCTGGCTCCCCGAGGACGAGCGCACGGTCGAAGGCTTCGCGGCGAATTGGGACAAGATCTCCGAATTCTCGAACCTCAAGGCCCCGCAGTCGGGCAGCGAGCAATCGGGCGCGATCCTCACCGCCATGCAGAAGGTGACCGGGACCGGCCCCTCTTCGGCACGCAGCTGACGCCGGAGCGACGGGATCCGCGCAGCGGCGCGGGTCCCGACGCGCCTCACTCGACGGTCTTGAGCAAGCGCCGCTCGACCGGGGCGATCACTCCGGGGAGTTCGTGCCCGCGCTTGAGCACCTGGCCGTGTTCGCCGAACAGCGTCCACATGCCCTGCCGGTTGCGCAGCGCCGGGCGTTTCTCGATCAGTGCCTGGGGGCGCTCGGCAGCGCGCCGGAAGGCCGCGAAGCTTGCGCTGTCGCGCGCGAAATCCATCGCATAATCGCGCCACTGGCCGGCAGCGACCATGCGCCCGTAGAGGTCGAGGATGCGCGTCAGTTCCTCACGCGTGAACCCCACCTGCAGCGGCCGGGCTCCCGGAAAGGCGACGACCGTATCGCCCGGTACCCGCATCAATCGGCCGTGCCGCTACGCCGTGCCGGCTCCTTTGCGGCGCGCAAGTCCGCGACCTCCGCGCGCAATTCCCTGAGTTCCGCCTCGAGCTTCTCGATGCAGTCGCGGCTCGGCTCGCAGGGGTCGTCGCAGGGCGTGCCATAGGGGAGGAATTCCCTGAGCCATTGCTCGGCCGGCACCAGCGTGCTGCGGGCCTTCAGGCCGATCATCGTCGCGCCCTCGGGCACGTCGTCGGTCACCACCGCATTGGCCCCGATCCGCGCGCGCCGCCCGACGGTGATCGGGCCGATGATCTGCGCGCCCGATCCCAGAATGGCTTCGTCCTCGACCGTCGGATGGCGCTTGCCGCCCTGCCCGTTGGTGGGGTTGGTCCCCCCCAGCGTGACGTTCTGATAGATAGTGACGTTATCGCCGATCTCCGCCGTTTCGCCGATCACCGAAAACCCGTGGTCGATGAACAGATTCTTTCCGATCCGCGCACCCGGATGGATGTCGATCGCGGTCATCCAGCGACTCCAGTGATTGACCAGCCGCGCGAGAAAATAGAGCTCGGCCTCGAACAGCCAGTGGGCCACCCGGTGATAGGCAAGCGCCCACACTCCGGGATAGGTGAGGATTTCCCACCGGCTCCGCGGAGCAGGATCGCGCGCCTTCACGCTATCCAGATAGGCGATGATCCGTTCCAACATCCTGGATATTCTCCCACTCGCGGGCCGCTAAAGCAAGCGCCCCTGTTCGGGTCCCTGGACCGCCTCCAGCGCGTCCCGCCATACAGATAGGGTGGCCGGAACCTGGCGTTCAAGGCTGAGCCGGTCGATTTCGGTCACGATCTTCTCGACGGCCGCATAGCTGCGCTCCATCCGCGGGACGAGATAGGCGGGCGCGCCCTCGCCCAGTACCAGTCCGCGCTGGGCAGCATGCGAGAGCATCAGTTCGCCCGCCATGGCGTCGTCGAGCGGTCCGATCTGGAGCTGCAGCGCTGCACCCATCCGGCTTCCGAGATCGGCCAAGGCGATCTCCCAACCATCGCCGTCGACCACCAGCAGAAGCGCGCCGCCGTGCTCCTGGACGCGATTCCAGCGATGAAAGATCTCCGCCTCGTCCATCGACGCGACCCCGTCGATGACCTCTCCGCTGCCCTGTGCGGCGAACCACCTCGCGAGCAGCGACTTGCCCGACCGCGGGGGACCATGGAGGATTGCCGTGCGGAACGGCCACTTCTCGCTGCTTGCAAGGGCTTCGGCAACCGCACGATTGCCCGAACCCAGCACGATCGCGATCGGCTGGCCGGAAGCCGCCCGGCTCAGCGGAAGGGCGATTTGCGACGTCACCGTCGCTCTCAGCGACTGATGGAGAGCGCGCTGCTGCCCGAGCGAACGGTAAACCCGCGCGACCGCAGCGCCTCCGCGAGTTCGCCGATCGAGCCCGCATAGCTCACCGTCACCACCGATGTGCCGCCGATTGCGGTGCTGCGGATGCCCGCGTTGCGCACGCCCTCCGTCCCCCGCACCATCGCGAGGGCGCCATCGAAGGCGGCAGCATCGGGCGTTGCGACCTGGACCGTGTAGAGCGCGACCGACCCTTCCGGGGGCGGCGAACGGACGGGTGCCGCGGTGATCGCCTCGCCGCTTTCCGCAGTGGGCTGCGCGGCGGCTTCGGCCGCATTCTCGCGTGCCTGCGCAGCGCGGCCGAGTTCGAGAAGGCGCAGAATGGCAGGGGAGAGTTCGGGAGTGCCGATGTCGAGAGTGGGGTCGGGCGACAGCCTGCCACCAGCCAGCGCCTGCTCGAAGATCCGGTCGAACCGGATCACTGCCCGGTCGAGCATGGCGGGGAGCTGTTCCGGAGACGCGGCAGTCATTGCGAAGCCCGCGAGATAGGTGTTGTCGGGCCCGAAGCGGGCAGTGAACTGCCCTTCGACCGGACCGCCGGGATAGCTGTAGTTCAAGCGGGCGATCGGCACGAGGACGTCTGCAGCGCCAAATTGGTCGAGCGCATTGCGCCACCAGATCCGGCTCCGGCGCCCCGTCTGGCCATAGGTCAGCAACAGCAAATCGCCGCCCGACCCCGTGGGCCGGACATAGTTGATCCGGCTTCGGCCGGCCTGATATTCCGCCCAGGCGCGCTGCCAAGGATTGCGCTGCTCGTAGACCAATTGGGTCCCCGCCGCGAATGTCACCGGGACGAGCAGCATCGGCGCAGAACGCGGCGCCTCGCCCTCCGAGCCGAGATAGGAATCGGCGCGCTGACGGTCGAACACCACGCCCAGAGTGGCAATATAGCGCTTGGGGCCCAGCCGCTCGCGTTCGATCACGATCGCCGACACCATGCCTTCGATCTGCGAATCGGAAAGCTCGGGTCCGTCGAGTTTCTCCCATGCCATGCGGCCCGCTTCCGCCCAGGCCTGCGTCCGGGCTTCTTCGCCCGTGTCGGCGTGGACGTCGACCTCGATCCCGGACACCTGAATGTCGCGCGAGGCGGCGATCGCCGCGATCCCGCGCTCGCCCCCGACCTGCGCCCATACTGCCGCCGCCAGCGCGCAGAGCAAGGCAAGGCCGAGCGCGAGATAGGCCGGGCGACGGACGGCGGGCGGAAGGGAAAGGGCGTTCTGCATCGGGAAACAGGGGCCTTTTGGCGAAAGGATTGTGGAAATCCAAGCGCGAATGCGTAAGGCGGGTGTCATGAGCGATGAACCCCGCAGCAATACGCCCTCCTACACCTACGAACAGGCCGGCGTTTCGATCGCGGCCGGCAATGCTCTGGTCAGGGCGATCGGCCCGCTCGTAAAGGCGACCAGGCGGCCCGGCGCCGATGGAGAAATTGGCGGTTTCGGCGGTTTCTTCGATCCCCGGGCGGCGGGCTACAAGGACCCGCTGCTGGTCGCTGGAAACGATGGGGTGGGCACCAAACTCAAGCTCGCCATCGATAGCGGACGGCACGACACGGTGGGCGTGGACCTGGTCGCCATGTGCGTCAACGATCTCATCGTTCAGGGTGCCGAGCCCCTGTTCTTCCTCGATTACTTCGCCACCGGAAGGCTGGAGAACGGCATTGCGGAGCGCGTGATCGCGGGCATTGCGGACGGCTGCCGGCAGGCAGGATGCGCCCTGGTCGGCGGCGAGACGGCCGAAATGCCGGGGATGTATGCGCCCGGCGACTACGATCTGGCGGGCTTCTGCGTGGGTGCCGTCGAGCGCGGCGAACAGCTGACCGGCGAACGCGTCATGGCCGGCCACCTGCTGCTCGGCCTGGCGAGTTCGGGCGTGCATTCGAACGGCTATTCGCTCGTCCGCCGCCTGGCGGCCGACAAACATTGGAAGCTCGATCGCCCCGCGCTGTTCGACCCCGAGCGACTGTTGATCGATGCGCTGCTCGAACCGACGCGCATTTACGTGAAGAGCCTGCTCCCGCTGGTGCGGGAGGGGCTGATCGATGCGCTCGCTCACATCACCGGGGGCGGTCTGCTCGAGAATATTCCGCGTGTTCTGCCGGCGGGTGCGCACGCCTATGTCGATGCCGATGAGTGGGAGCAGCCGGGCCTGATGGCGTTTCTCCAGGCGCAGGGGAATATCGAACCCGTCGAACTCGCCCGAACCTTCAACTGCGGGGTCGGCATGGTGCTTGCCGTGGAGCCCGCCAAGGCGGAAATCGTCCGCACCCGGCTGGAGGATGCGGGCGAGACCGTGCTGGCGGTGGGAAGGATCATGGAAGGCGCGAAGGGCTGCACGGTGCGGGGCTCCGCAGGCACGTGGGCGGCGCGCGAGGACTGGTCGGCGACCCACAATGCCTGACCCGGCTTCCGGGAAGGCGAGAGTCGCGGTCATGGTATCGGGTGCGGGCACCAATATGGCGGCCCTGCTCTACGCCAGCCGCTTGCCGGGAGCCCCCTATGAGATCGTTCTCGTCGCAGCCAACGACCCCGGGGCCGAGGCGCTGAGGCTGGCAACGGCCGAGGGCGTGCCGACCTTCGCGCTGGCCCATCGCGGAATGGTACGCGCGGACCATGATGCGGCGATGGAAGCGGCGGCGCGCAAGGCGGGTGCGGACTACATCGTTCTTGCCGGATATATGCGGATTCTGACGTCGGAATTCGTCCGCCGCTGGGAAGGGAGGATGCTCAACATCCATCCCTCGCTGCTCCCCCTGTACCCCGGCCTCGACACACACGCCAAGGCGATCGCCGCAGGCGACAGCCACGGCGGCGCGACCGTCCATCTCGTCACCGAACACCTCGATTCGGGAGAAACGCTCGGCCAGGTGACGGTGGCGATTCGCGCCGACGATACGGTCGAAACGCTCGCAGCGCGGGTCCGTATCGCGGAACACCAGCTCTATCCGCGGGTGCTGGCCGAATATGTTTCACGCGACCGCGATCCCGGACATCTGCTCGCACGGGTGCGCGATCTCGCGCTGGCGCTGCCCGAAACGCACGAACGGGAAAGCCACGGGTCGCCAGGTTTTCGCGCTGGAACGGAGAAGTCGGGCAAGTTCTTCGCCTATTTTTCAGACCGCCATCACGGTACGCCCCATGTTTCGCTACTGGTGAAATGTGGCAGCATGGACGAGCTAGAAGATCTCGTCGAAGCGCAGCCGGAGGCCTATCACAAGCCTGCCTATTACGGCGCCAGCGGCTGGATCGGCGTGATCCTCGACCGTCCCGGACTCGACTGGCAGAGTGTCTCGGAGTGGCTCGAACGCAGTTGGCGGCAGGTCGCCCCGAGAAGTGCAACCCGGCTGATCGCGGCGAGCGAAGAGTTCTAGGCCGCGCATGCGCCCGCCCGAGCGCGACCATCCGCTTGCCCGGTCCCGGACCGCCGCTTGGGCAGACCGCACGCTTCGCGCCTTGTGGGACAGGGGCATCACGCCCAAGCCGCCGCTCGATCCCGATTTTCTCTGGGCCAAGGGAGCGAGGGGCTTCGCTGCGGAAGACGAGCGGTCGATTCGCTCCAAGGAAGAAGTGGCCGACTATCGCACCAGGCTGGAGCGATTGTGCCGATCTCTGCGAGAAGAAGCGCAACTCAACGGGCTCGGCCATACCCTCGCCTACGGCCAGCTTACTTCGGCTATCCGCAAGCGCCATGCCCTCGGGCGACTGTGGACCGGCGGTCCGAAGCTCGCGCATACGGAGATCGCGCCGCCGATCATCGTCGTCGGACAAATGCGCGCCGGCACCACGCGGCTGCATCGCCTCCTCGCCGCCGATCCGCGCCACGCCGGAACGCGTTTCTGCGACAGCCATGATCCGGTTCCCTCGCGCCCCGACTGCCGACCGCTCAAGTCGGCGACAGCGCTGATCATCGCGCGGCGGATCAATCCCTGGCTCGATGCGCTGCATCCCTTCGGTGCGACCCGCGTGGACGAAGAGATCGGCTGGCTATCCGCAGCGCTCTCGCCTTGCGCCTTCGAGGCACAATGGCGTCTTCCTTCCTTCGTCGCTTTCTCGGAGGCGCGCGACAACGGTCCCATCTACGCTGAATTCGCGCGGATCCTGCGCAGCGATGCTGCGAGCAGGGGCAATGCCGGGCGCCCGCGAGTGCTGAAGTGCCCGCAGTTCGCAGAGGATCTACCGGCCTTGCTGCGCCATTTCCCCGATGCGCGACTGGTCGTCGCCCGCCGCGATAGCGACGCCGTACTCGACAGCTCCGTGTCGCTCGTCGCCAGCCAGACGGCATTCCAGTCCGATCATGCGAAGATGACCCACATCGCGGCGGAATGGCGGCGCAAGCTGGCCCGCCGGGCGGAGTGTATGCAGAACTTCCTGGCGAACCATGGGGGTCCGGTCGCCTGCGTCGATTTCGACAGTTTGAGCGCGGATTGGCGCGGGGAGATCGCGCGGGTCTACGAAGCACTCGACATCCCGCTGACCGATGCCGCCCTGGCGGCCATGACGGTGGAGCAAAACAGATCGGCGGGTGGCGCACATCACGGGCATCGCTCGCAAATCGCGCGCTTCGGACCGGGCTGACGCGCCGGGCTCAGTCCCCGCCGATATCCGGGCGCTCCTCCGCACGATGCGACATGTCGCGCGCTTCGCGCGGCGACAGCGCGCGGCTCATGGGCGGCGGCCCTCCATCGGCCCAGGACTGCCACTGGGACAAGCGCTCGCCATCGCAGGATATCCGCCAGACTGCACGGCGCTTGTCACCGAACTGGGCGCTGGTGATGCGTCCGGCCATCAGTACGTTGGGCGCGCGATAGGTGATCTGCTCGACGGTGACGCCGAACTCCGGGTCGCTGCCGAACAGGCGCTCGAGCCCGACGAGCACTTTCTCCCGTCCTTCCACGCCTTCGCGCCAACTGTCGATGTAGCTGAAATCCTCGGTCATCAGCGCTGCCAACCCACCGAGGTCATGGGCATTGAGCGCTTCGACGAAACGCAGCGTGCACGCTTTGCTCTTGTTCGCCCTGCCCCACATGCGCTGCAAAATAGCACAGGCTCGAACCTGCTGATATCGCAAAAGATAGCCGCCCCGCGCGAAAGCGGGGCGGCCTATTTCGTCAGCCGACGATTTCGTCCCGATCGAAGAAATATTCGATCTCGATCTTGGCATTCTCGTCGCTGTCCGAGCCATGCACCGAATTCGCCTCGATGCTTTCCGCATAGGTCTTGCGAATGGTACCGTCGTCCGCATCGGCCGGGTTGGTCGCGCCCATGACGTCGCGGTTGCGCTTGACCGCATCTTCGCCCTCCAGAACCTGGACCACGACCGGGCCCGAGATCATGAAATCGACCAGCTCGCCGAAGAAGGGGCGCTCCTTGTGCACGGCGTAGAAGCCCTCGGCCTGTTCGCGGGTCATGCGGATGCGCTTGCTGGCAATGACGCGCAGGCCGGCGTCTTCCAGCATCTTGGTGACCGCGCCGGTCAGATTGCGGCGGGTGGCGTCGGGCTTGATGATCGAAAATGTGCGGGTAACCGCCATGGGTATGTTCCTTGCGATGGATGATTTCGGGGAGAGCAATCCTCGCGCGCGCCCCTAGCGCCGCGCCGCGGCGCGGGCAAGGCTTGACCGAAGGACCTAGCGCAGGCCGCGGCCGACCGACAATTGCGCCTCGGTTGCCGCGCCGTCGCGCTTTGCCGTGAAGGAGAAGCTCGATCCGTCGGGCGCAGTTCCGCCGATCATGGTCATGGGGCCCGTCTCGAGTTCGAGGTTTACCTCGATCCCGGCGGCTTCGGCCTCCTTGCGGTAGAAGTCGACCATCTCCCCGCGCGAAGCCGGGCTTCGGAGTTCGAGGAGCACGATCGTGCCGTCAGCCTGCTCGACCCTCGTGTTCTTGATCACCGTTGCGCCCTCGAAGACGGTGAAGCCCTGGGGCAGCGCGACCGGCACTTTCTCGCCCGAACGCAGGGTCGTCGTGCGCCCCTCGGCATCGGTGAAATGCGCCCGCGTTTCGCCGGTTTCTGCATCGATGACGTAGTTGCCGCGCGGGACGACGGCGCTGCTGCTTTTGCTCGGCTCGGAGACGGTTTCCTCGCTTTCGCATCCGGACAGGGCGAGGCACGCCGCGGCAATGCCGGCGTGGGCGAGGATCGAGGCTACGGGTCGCATACCCATTCGACCCGCGAGACCGCCGCAGGTTCCGTCAGCGTCCCTCGCGCCAGACCCCTTGATCGTCCTGCTTGTGGATCCGGTTGTCGATCGCGGCATCGCCCGCGAAACGTCGCCAGAGCTCTGCCGCCGCATCGCGCTGGGTAGCGTCGAACAGCAGCAGCACGCGGTCGAGGCCGAGCGCTTCGTCGCGCCATACGCCGTCGGCGATCAAGCCGATGCGCGCGCCGTTCGGGGCCGCGCAGCCTTCCGACACCAGGATCGGATGGCGCGCTTCATCCGGGTTCCCGGCCATGCCGTTGGCCAGGAAATCCCCGCCGCCCTGTTCCCACAGCATGCGCGAAACTTGCTCGCGCTGCGCCGGCTCCCGGCAGACCAGCACCAGGCGGGCGCCGGCCTGAAGGACCTTTCGAGCCAGCTTGACGGCCGTCACATCCACCGGATCGCGACTGAGCTGGTAAAAATCGACGCGTGTCATGGCCGCAGGCTAGCCCTCCGCGGCGCGGCTGGACCGCAGGCCGGGCGCCGACGCCGCGCTCATTTCTCCAGAGTGTCGCGGACAAAGCGGTCGAGCAGGCGGACGCCATACCCCGTGGCACCCTTCCCCCATGTCCGGCCGGGCTTGTCCGACCAGGCCATGCCCGCGATGTCGATATGCGCCCAGGGCGTTCCTTCGGCGATGAACCGCTGGAGGAATTGTGCGGCAGTGATCGATCCGGCCCCTTTGCCGCCGATGTTCTTCATGTCTGCGATCGGTGAATCGATCAGCTTGTCGTAGGCGGGGCTCAGCGGCATGCGCCAGTTCTTGTCGCCCGTCGCCAAGCCGGCTTCGGAGAGTTCCCTGGACAGCTTGTCGTCGTTGGAGAAAAGCCCGGCATATTCATTGCCCAACGCGACGATGATCGCCCCGGTGAGGGTGGCGAAATCGACGATCCGGGCGGGCTGGAATTCCTCTTGCGTCCAATGCAGCGCATCGGCCAGCACCAGCCGCCCCTCCGCATCGGTGTTGAGGACCTCGATCGTCTGCCCGCTCATCGAGGTGACCACGTCGCCGGGACGCTGCGCCTTGCCGTCGGGCATGTTCTCGACCAGGCCCATGACGCCGACGACATTGGCCTTGGCCTTGCGGCCGACCAGCGCCAGCATCGCGCCCGCGACGGCGCCGGCGCCGCCCATGTCCCACTTCATGTCCTCCATTCCCGGACCCGGCTTGATGCTGATCCCGCCGGTGTCGAAGGTCACGCCCTTGCCGACGAAAGCGGTCGGCGCATCGCCTGCAGCCCCGCCGTTCCAGCGGATCGCGAGGATCCGGGATTCGCGGGCGGAGCCGAGCCCCACACCGAGCAGCGAGCCCATGCCGAGCTTTTCCATTTCCGCCTCGTCGAGCACGATCAGCTCGGCACCGGTACCCTCGAAGCGTTCCCGGCACCGTTCGACGAAGCTTTCGGGATAAAGCACATTCGCCGGCTCGGTGATCAGTTCGCGAGTGAATTCGACACCCTTTGCGACATGGGCGGCATCTTCCCACGCAGCTTCGGCACCCTCGGGCGCTCCGACGACGACAATCCGGGCGAGCGTGATCTTCTGCTCGTCCTTCATCTTGGTGCGATAGAGGTCGAACCGCCAATTGCGGAGGCGCAGGCCGAGCAGCACCGCCACGGCCTCCTCGGCGGACAGGGTGGTTTGCGAAAGATCGAGCACCAGCTCTTCGTCGCCGGTGGACTGATACTTCGCTGCCAGTGCGGCCCCGGCCTTTTCCAGATGCGCGAGTCGGGCGTCGTCCTTCGCATCGCCGGCGCCGGCGAGCGCCAGGCGGCGAACCTCGCCGTCGGCTTCGACGAAGCTGTCGAAGACCTGACCCGCGCGGCCCTGGAAGCGTGCGGCCTCGGCACTTTTGACGGTGGCTTGCTCGAGCCCGTCCGGAAGCTTGCCCTTGTCGGTCACTTGGGCAACAAGGCGCGCCGATTGCGGACGGGATTGGCTGAACTGAATTTCCATGGGATCTCCCGAAGACTTTTGTGAGCGCGACGGCGCAAGAAGCGCCCGTCGCGCCAGGATGGCGATTGCGATTAGGCCGGGCCGGTGCGATAGGCAAGCCATGCGCCCGCCTCCCGAAACAGCCTCGCGAGCCGGTTGGCGGGCCCTGCGTCCCGCTGCATCTCTCCTCGTCGCGGCCAGCCTGCTGGCGACCACGCCGCTCGCCGCGCAGGATAGCGCCGACGATACCGGCACGGTGATCGATCCGCAGGGGGAGCCGGGCGATCCGCTGCCCAGCAAGCCCACGGTGACGGCAGCGCCCGAGCCGGACGCGTTGCTGACGGATCCCGACCCCGGCGCGGGGCTCGAGCCGCCGCCCGGCCCGACCGGCGAGGATGGCCTGAACGCTGCGGGCGAGCGCGAGATCGCCTTCGAATCGGACGTTCTCGAATATGATTCCGACAGCGATGCCGTCACTGCGCGCGGCAATGTCCTGCTCCGTAGCGGCGACCGCTCGCTGCGTGCCGATTCGGTCGCGTGGAATCGCGAGACCGGCGTCATCCTCGCGCAGGGACGGGTGCGCTTCGTCGACGAGAACGGCAATCAGCTGTTTTCGGACCGCGTCGAACTGACCGACGAATTCGAGGCGGGAGAGATGGAGAACCTGCTCCTCGCGCTGCGTCAGGGCGGGCGCCTCGCCGCCAATCGGGGCCTGCGCGAAAGCGACGGCACGATGGCACTCGAACGGGCCGCCTACACCGGCTGCGAGGTCGTCACCTCCGAAGGCTGCCCCAAGAAGCCGAGCTGGCGGATCACCGCCCGGCGCGTGGTCTACGATCCCGCGACCCGGCGCCTCCGCTTCACCGGCGCCTATCTCGAACTTTTCGGGGCGCGCATCCTGCCGCTTCCGGGGCTGGCGGTGCGAACCGACGGGGGCGCCGTATCGGGCGTTCTCGTTCCCGACCTGCGGGTGTCGCAGAGCAATGGGGTCGAGGTCAGCGGCAGCTATTACATTCGCATGGCGGACAATCGCGACCTCACGCTGAGCGCGCATGTCTATACCGAGGCCGCGCCCATGCTCGCCGCACAATGGCGCCACCTGACCGAGAAGGGCGCCTATCAGATCACCGGCTATGCAACTCACAGCGAGCGCGTCTCCGGCATTTCGGGCTTTGCCAACAGCGAGGAGGAGTTCCGCGGCTACGTCTTCGCCAATGGCAAGTTTCAGCTCTCCCCCCATTGGAGCGTAACCGGATCGCTGCGCCGGGCCACCGACCGGACCTTCCTGCGGCGCTACGACATCAGCCGCGACGACCGTCTGCGGTCGATGCTCGAGGTCGAGCGGATCGAGGATACCTCCTACCTTTCGATCGCCGGCTGGGCGACCCAGACGCTGCGCCTGATGCAGCCGCAGGGGGAAGTGCCGGTCGCCCTCCCCGCGGTGGATTTCCGCTATCGCCCGAGCTCGCAGATCCTCGGCGGCCAGCTCGCGCTGCAGGCGAATTCGCTCGCGATCCTGCGCGACGAGGGCCAGGACACGCAACGGGCCTTCGCGCGCGCCCAATGGGACCTGCGCCGCGTCACCGCGCTCGGCCAGGTGGTGACGCTGACGGGAATGCTGCGCGGCGACATCTATCATTCGGACGAGAACGAGCTCACCGAAACCGCGCTCTATCGCGGCAATCCCGGATGGCAGACCCGCGGCGTGGCGCTGGCTGCGCTGGACGTGCAATGGCCGCTGGTGGGAACGCTGTTCGGGGGGACGCAGGTCCTCACGCCGCGGGTGCAGTTGGTCGCGACGCCGGCGGTCCGGAACCTCGAAATTCCGAATGAGGACGCGCGCGCGATCGATCTCGAGGATACGAACCTCTTCGCGCTCAACCGGTTTCCCGGCTACGACCGGGTCGAGGACGGCGCGCGGATCACCTACGGGCTCGACTGGCAGTTGCGCGTGCCCGATTGGGAGATCAAGTCCGCTATCGGCCAGTCCTACCGGCTCGATGCCGATCGCGACATCTTTCCGGACGGCACCGGCCTGTCCGAACGCGTCTCGGATTTCGTCGGACGGACCGAGGTCCGCTATCGCGACTTCGTGAAATTCACCCACCGCTTCCGCCTGGACAAGGACAGTCTGGCGATCCGGCGCAACGAGATCGACGCGACGGTCGGCTCGAGCCGCACCTATGCCGAGATCGGCTATCTGCGCCTCGACCGCAACATCACCGAGGTCGAGGATCTCCAGGACCGCGAGGAATTGCGCGGCGCGGTGCGCGTGGCCTTCGCCAGCTATTGGTCGGTATTCGGTTCGGGCGTGTTCAACCTCACCAATAGCGAGGAGGACCCGACTTTCGGGAGCGACGGTTTCGAGCCGATCCGGACCCGGCTCGGCGTCGCCTATCAGGACGATTGTCTCGAACTCGGCGTGACCTGGAGGCGCGATTACATCACTTCGGGCGACGCGGCGCGCGGCGATACCTTCCAGTTCTACTTCAGCCTGAGAAATCTGGGTTTCCGCTGATCCGCCGCCATTGGCAGCGCAAGGCAAACACGCTATCCGCCGGCCGCATCAGCTTCGGTTAAGCCAGGCAGCCGCATCCGGGCAGCATATCCGGGCATCCCCGCGATGCCGCAAGACAGGTTCGACACGTGACTGCAAAAACGATTTCCCAACTGATATCCTTCGTGGCCGCGGCCGGTCTGGCCGCTGCTCCGCTTGCAGCGCAGGCGCAGCAGGCCCAGCAGCAGGCACAACCCCAGTCCGCGGCGGAGAACGAGTTGCTCGGCCTGCCCTCCGACTTCAGCATGCTCGGCAAATCGGATCCGAACGTCCGCACCGCGACCGCCGTGGTCAATGGCTTCGTCATCACCGATACGGACGTCAACCAGCGCGTCGCCCTGCTGCTCGCTGCGAACAAGGGCGAAGTCTCCGAGGCGGAAATGGCGCGGGTCCGCATGCAGGTGCTGCGCAATCTGATCGACGAAACGCTCCAGATCCAGGCCGCGACCGCGCAGGAAATCGAAGTGGCCCCGGCCGAGGTCGAGCAGACCTACACCCGGCTCGCTGCGCAGAATTTCGAACAGCGTCCCGAGGCGATGGACGATTATCTGCGTTCGATCGGCTCTTCGCCGGCTTCGCTGAAGCGCCAGATCCTGGGCGAGCTGGCATGGAACCGCCTGCTGCGGCGCAATGTCGCGCCCTTCGTCAATGTGTCGGCGGAAGAGGTCAACGAGCTCATCGAAAGGCTCGAGGCCTCGCGCGGGACCGAGGAATACCGCCTCGGGGAAATCTTTCTCGCCGCGACCCCCGAAACCAGTGACGCGGTCAAGGCCAATGCCGCCAAGATCGTCGAACAGCTCCGCCAGGGTGGCAGCTTCGTCGCCTATGCGCGGCAGTTCTCCGAAGCGTCGACCGCCGCCGTGGGCGGCGATCTGGGCTGGATCCAGCTTCCCCAGTTGAAGAACCCCTCGCTCGAGGCGATCGCACGCGAGATGAACCCGGGTCAGCTGGTGGGTCCGATCTCGATTCCCGGCGGCTATTGGATCGGCCTGCTGATCGACAAGCGCCAGGCGCTGATGGCCGACCCGCGCGACGCGCTGCTCAGCCTCAAGCAGATCCAGATCGTCTTCGATCCCGGGATGGACCAGGAGGCCGCGCAGCAGAAGGTCGCTGCCTTCACCAGCGGGGTGCAGAATATCCGCGGCTGCGGCGATGCCGAAAGTGCAGCGGGGGCGCTGGGTGCCACTGTCGTCACCAACGACCAGGTGCGCGTCCGCGCACTGCCCGAACAGCTGCAGAGCATCGTTCTCCAGCTGCAGGTGGGACAGACCACCCCGCCCTTCGGCAGTTTCGAAGAAGGGGTGCGCGTCCTGATGCTGTGCGGTCGCGACGATCCCAAGGCCGGCGCGGGTCCCGACTTCGATCAGCTGATGGGTCAGCTGGAGGAAGAGCGCATCGACAAGCGCGCCCAGCGCTATCTGCGCGATCTGCGCAACGACGCCTATATCGAGTACGATTGACGGTCGCGATGGCGCCCCTCGCCGTTTCCCTCGGCGATCCGGCGGGGATCGGGCCGGAAATCATCGTCGAGGCGTGGGCGCGGCGCTCGAAGGCGGGCCTCGCGCCCTTCTTCGTGGTCGGGGGGGCCGGCGTGCTCGCGGCAGCGGCGCGCGCGCGCGGGCTGGACCTCGCGGTCGCTCCGATCGAGAGCATCGAGGATGCCGGCGGCATCTTCGCCGAGCGGCTGCCGGTGTTGGACGCGGCGGACTGCGAACCGGCTTTCGGCAGGCCGACACGCGCCGGAGCCGGGCTCGCGCGCGATTCTCTCGAACGCGCGGCGGGCATGGCGCTGAGCGGGGCCGCCTCGGCAGTGGTGACGGCGCCGGTCGCCAAGTCCGAGCTCGCCGGGGTGGGTTTCGATTTTCCCGGCCAGACCGAATTTCTCGCCGAGCTTTGCGGGGCCGACCGCGAGGATGCGGTGATGATGCTGGCCGGCCCGAGCCTGCGCGCGGTGCCGCTGACCGTCCATTGCGCCCTTGCCGAGGTACCAGGGCTGCTTTCGGCGGAACTGATCGTGCGGCGCGCGCGGATCGTCGCCGCCGCGCTGCACGAGGATTTCGGGATCGCCCGCCCGCGCCTCGCGGTCTGTGGACTCAACCCGCATGCGGGCGAAGGGGGCCGCTTCGGCGACGAGGAGAGCAGGATCATCGCCCCGGCCATCGAGGCCTTGCGGGCCGAAGGGCTGGACGTCACCGGACCCCATCCGGCCGATGCGCTGTTCACCCCGCGCGCCCGCGCGACCTATGACGCCGCGCTCGCCATGTATCACGACCAGGCGCTGGTGCCGCTCAAGGCGCTCGATTTCGACGAGGGAGTCAATGTCACGCTGGGCTTGCCCCTCGTGCGCACCAGCCCCGATCACGGCACCGCCTTCGCCATCGCAGGCACCGGGATCGCCGATCCCGGCGCGATGATCGCCGCCCTGCGCCTGGCCGGCGAGATCGCGGCGCGACGGGCGCGGGCATGAGCGTTTCCCTTCGCACATGAAGCCGGCCGAGCTTCCCCCCTGCGCGAGGTGATCGCCCGCCATGGCCTGAGCGCTTCCAAGGCGCTGGGGCAGAACTTCCTGTTCGACGAGCACTTGCTCGATCGCATCGCCGCGGTGCCGGGGGATCTGGCGGGGCGGTCGGTGCTCGAGGTCGGTCCCGGTCCCGGCGGTCTGACCCGCGCGCTCCTGCGGGCCGGGGCGAGGGTCACCGCGATCGAGATGGACCGGCGCTGCCTTCCTGCGCTGGCCGAGCTGGAGGATGCCTTCCCCGGCCAGTTGCGCGTGGTGGAGGGCGATGCGCTCAAGCTCGACCATGGCCATTTGATGGAGGGCGAGCCCTTCGCGGTGCTGTCCAACCTGCCCTATAATGTCGGCACGGCGCTGTTCGTGCGCTGGCTCGGAGGCGAGGCCTGGCCGCCCCAATGGACCAGCCTGACGCTGATGTTCCAGCAAGAGGTCGCCCAGCGGATCGTCGCCGGGGCGGGCGGATCGGCCTACGGTCGGCTGGCGGTGCTGGCCCAGTGGCGCGCCGAAGCGCGGTTGGCGATGAAGGTCCATCGCAGCGCCTTCACTCCGCCGCCCAAGGTGATGAGCGCCATCGTCCACGTCGAGCCGGCGGCGATGCCCTCGGGCGTGTCGGCGCGTATGCTCGAACGGCTTACCGAGGCCGCTTTCGGCCAGCGCCGCAAGATGCTGCGGCAAAGCGTCAAGTCCGTGCCCGGCGCCCTCGATGCGCTCGCCGCGCTCGGGATCGATCCGCAACGAAGGGCCGAGACGCTGACCGTGCGCGAATTCGTCGAGGTGGCGCGGATCCTGAGCGCCTGATCGCGATCCGACGCGTGAAAGCCTGCGCCGCTTTCCGAATAAGTGCGGAACCTTTGGCGTGGCTCGGGGTCGGTCCCCCGAGGAGGTTTGCATGGGCGACACCGTCGACTGGCTCAGGAACGGCAACGACATGGCGGATGCCGCGCTCGCTGCCGTGCTGTTCTATGCCCTGATCGTGGCGGCCGTGCGATTGTTCGGCAAGCGCTCGACCGCGCAGCTCAACAATTTCGACTGGATCATCAATATCACCGTCGGTGCCCTCGCCGCTTCGGGAATCCTGCTCGATTCGGTGCCGGTCCTGCGCGCGGCGACGGCGATCGTCACCCTGATGGCGCTTCAATTCGTGCTGACCTGGCTGACGCTGAGGTTCGAATGGGTCGGCCGGCTGATCAAGACCATGCCGACGCTGCTGATGCATGAAGGCAGATTTCTCGAGGGCTCGATGCGCCGCGTGCGCGTCTCGCGCGAAGAGATCCAGAGCGTTCTGCGCAAGCAGGGCATCGCCGACGCCGAAGGTGCCAGCTGGGTGATCCTCGAAAGCAATGGCCGGCTCGCGGTCATTCCGCGGGGCGATCTCGCTCTGAAGGATGCATCGGCGATGCGCGACGTCGGCCGGCCGGCCGATCTCGATGCGGCCGATCCGGATTCGGAGAGCGCCGGGGGCTAGCCCTCGTCGGCCATCCGCCGCAGCAATTGCGCGGCGATGTCGAGCGATTGCAGCTTGCCGCCATAGCGCGCGAGCGCCGCCGCATCGTCTGCCAGCGTATCGGCCAGATCGTCGAGCGCCGCCGCCGCGCGGCGCAGATCCACGGCCGAAACGAACGAGCTGTGCCGCGGCGCTGCGGGAATGTCCTTGCGCGGTTCGACCGGTGCCTGGGCCTTGAGCCTCTGGAAGGTGTCGTCGACCTGCCGCTGACCGCCCGATCCCGAGGGCAGCCACAGCGCGGTGTCGGTCGGTTCGCGGAAGCGCAGCCCGGCCTTGCCGCCGTTCCGCCAGACCACCTCGCCGACGATCCGCAGCCCGCCCCGGACCAGCTCGAAGCCGGTCCCCGAGGGCGGCAGATTGGTTCCTTCGATCAGCGCGCCCATCGCCGAGATATTGCGCAGCTTGACCGGCCCCGCCATGCCGCGCGCATGGAGCGTCGCGAGCACGAACAGCGCTTTGCGGGTCTCCACCCTTCGGCATGGGATTGTTTCGGTCACTGACTACGCCCTTCGCTCCACGCGGTAGGCGAGCATGGTTAAAAGCGGGTTACCGACGTCCTCGCGAGTTCACGCTTGCGCTTTCCTTACGCGCCGCCAGGCATGGAGCAGCGGCTCGGTATAGCCGCTCGGCTGATCGACGCCCTTGAAGATCAGATCCCTGGCGGCGGAAAAGGCGGGGCCGTCCTCGTGCTCGAGCAAGGGCCGGTAGAAGGGATCGCCCGCGTTCTGGCCATCGACCTTGGCGGCCATTCGCCGCAGCGAATCCATCACCTGCTCGTGCGAGACCACCCCGTGGAGCAGCCAGTTGGCGACATGTTGCGAGCTGATGCGCAGCGTGGCGCGATCCTCCATCAGACCGACATCCGCGATGTCGGGCACCTTCGAGCAGCCCACCCCCTGGTCGATCCAGCGCACCACATAGCCGAGCAGGCCCTGGCAATTGTTGTCGAGCTCCTCGCGAATCTCCTCCTCGGACCAGTTCGCGCCGCGCGCCAGCGGGATCGTCAGAAGCGCGTCGAGCCCGGGCGCTGGGCCCAGATCGCGCTGGATCGCGAAGACATCCTCGCGGTGGTAATGAATCGCGTGGAGCGTCGCCGCGGTCGGGCTCGGCACCCAGGCGGTGTTCGCCCCGGCGCGCAGATGGCCGATCTTCTCGATCATCATCCGGCCCATCAGATCGGGCGCCGCCCACATGCCCTTGCCGATCTGCGCCCGGCCCGAGAGCCCGTGGGCGAGGCCGATGGCGACGTTCCGGGCCTCATAGGCCTTGAGCCAGGCGGCGTCCTTCATCTCGCCCTTGCGCATCATCGGACCGGCGCGCATCGACGTGTGGATCTCGTCGCCCGTGCGGTCGAGGAAGCCGGTGTTGATGAAGACGATGCGGTCCTTCACCGCATGGATGCAGGCGGCGAGATTGGCCGAGGTGCGCCGCTCCTCGTCCATCACGCCGACCTTGATCGTGTGTCTCGGCAGGTCGAGCAGATCTTCGACCGCATCGAACAGATCATTGGTGAAGGCGCATTCCTCGGGCCCGTGCATCTTGGGTTTGACGATGTAGATCGAGCCGCAGCGCGAATTGCCGTAGCGGCCGAGGCCGGCGACGTCCTGCGCCCCGATCGCGGAGGTGACCACGGCATCGAGGATGCCCTCGGGGATCTCCCGTCCCTGCCAGCGCATCGCCGGATTGGTCATCAGATGCCCGACATTGCGGACGAACATCAGGCTGCGCCCGGGCAGGATCCCCTCCTCGCCGGCGGTGGAGGTGTAGCGGATATCGGGCGCGAGTTCGCGGGTGACGGTGCGCCCGCCCTTCTCGAAGCTTTCGGCAAGGTCGCCGCGGATGACGCCGAGCCAGTTGCGATAGGCCGCCAGCTTGTCCTCGGCGTCGACCGCCGCCACCGAATCCTCGCAATCGGCTATGGTCGTCAGGGCCGCCTCGAGGACGATGTCGGCAATGCCGAGACGGTCGGTGCTGCCGACCGGGCTCTCGGGATCGACCACCAGTTCGATGTGCAGGCCGTTGTTCCTGAACAGCGGCCCGCGCTGCGTCGCGCCGATGTGCTGCTGCGGATCGCGCAGCGTCAGTCCGTCGAGCGTTTCGAGCCCGGTCCAGCTTCCCGAAGCGAGCGGCACGATCTCGTCGAGCAGGTTCCGGCCCTGCGCGATCACGGCCGCACCGCGAACCTCGTCATAGGCGCCCGGCCGGGCGGGCGGCGCATCGAGCGCATCGGTGCCGTAGAGAGCATCGTAGAGGCTGCCCCAGCGGGCATTGGCGGCGTTGAGCAGGAACCGGGCGTTGAGGATCGGCACGACGAGCTGCGGACCTGCCATGGTGGCGATCTCGCGATCGACGTTTTCGGTGCCGATTGTGAAAGCGCCCGGTTCGTCGACGAGATAGCCGATATCCTCGAGGAAGCTCCGATAGGCCGGCCCATCCTGTGCCGCGCCGGCATGATCGACATGCCAGGCGTCGATCTGCTCCTGCAACGCCTCGCGTTTCGCCAGCAGCGCGGCGTTGCGCGGAGCGAAGGCGCCGAGCAGGGCAGCGAAACCGCGCCAGAACCCGGCGGCATCGCGGCCCAGCGGGCGCAGCACCTCATCCTCGAGAAAAGCGGCAAGTTGCGGGTCGGTTTCGATCCCGGCACGCGAAACAAGATCGGTCATGGAACTCCTCGGAAGGTTGGGGCGATCAGCGATGTCGAACCGGGGGAGGAGTGGCACCGTCTATGGCGGCAGGCGTTGATCAATGCAAGGCGCGGGGTGGACTCGGCCTGCCGCAGGATTAAGGAAGTTGCCGATGAAACCGGATCGCGAACCGCCCGCCCTGCTCGACAGGATCGATGCCGACGCCATGCTGCGCCAGGTCCAGGAGTGGGCGGCGATCAACAGCGGCACCGGAAATATCGAAGGGCCTCGGGCGCATGGCCGCCGTCCTCGCCGACGCCTTTTCCGGACTTCCAGGCGATGTGGAACTGGTCGAGCCGGCAAAGGTCACGGCGATTTCGGCCGAGGGTCGCGAATTCGAGAAGCCCCACGGACGGCATCTCGTGCTCCGCGTGCGGCCGCAGGCGGATCGGCGCTTCATCCTCACGGGCCACATGGATACGGTCTTCCCCGCCGACCATCCCTTCCAGCAGATCACCTGGCTCGACGACGACACGATCAACGGTCCGGGCACCGCCGACATGAAGGGGGGACTATGCGTTCTTCTGCATGCGCTGAGGGCTTTCGAGACGACGCCCGATGCCGCTCGCGTCGGCTATGACGTGATGATCAATTCGGACGAGGAAACCGGCAGCCTCGCCAGCCGCGGACTGATCGAGGAGCTGGCGCAGGGAAAATACGCAGCGCTCACCTACGAACCCAGCGCCTTGCCCGACGGCACGCTCGCCCATGCGCGCGGCGGTACCGGCAATTACTCGATCACCTTCACCGGACGCGCGGCCCATGCGGGACGCAATCCGCAGGAGGGGCGCAATGCGCTGGTCGCCGCTGCCGATCTGGTGTTGCAGATCAAGGCGCTGGAAGGGGAGGACATCACCGTCAATCCCGCCCGGATCGAGGGTGGAAGCGCGAACAATGTGGTGCCCGACCTCGCTGTGCTGCGCTTCAATATCCGACCCAAATCGACCGACGCCATGGAACGCTTCGAACGCGATCTCGAATCCGCCCTGGGCACGGTTGCGGCCGACCATGATGTCGGCGTGCATCGGCACGGCGGCGTCACCCGCCCGCCCAAACCGGTCGATGCGAGGGCGCAGCGCCTGTTCGACCTCGTTCGCGACTGCGGCGCGGATCTCGGACAGACGATCGGCTGGCAACCGACCGGCGGGGTCTGCGACGGCAACAATATCGCCGCCACCGGCGTTCCGGTGGTCGATACGATGGGTGTGCGCGGCGGGGCGATCCATTCGCCCGGGGAATTCATGATCGTGCCCAGCCTGCGCGAACGCGCGGCCCTGTCCGCGCTGGTCCTCACCCGGCTTTCCACCGGAGACATTCTGTGACTTTCTGCCTGCGCGCCGCGCATATCAGCGATCTCGAGCACTTGTACGAAATGGCCAAGCTGACCGGCGGAGGCTTTACCAACCTGCCCGCCGACCGCTCTGCGCTGACGAAGAAGCTCGAGCGCGCCGAGGCCGGATTCACGCGGACCGAGGACGAACTCGGCGACGATCTGTTCGTGCTGGTGCTGGAAAACTCCGAAACCGGCCAGGTTCGCGGGACCTGCCAGCTCTTCAGCCAGGTCGGCCAGCACTGGCCCTTCTATTCCTATCGCCTCAACACGCTGACCCAGCACAGCCGCGAACTCGACCGCACGGTTCGCGCCGAGCTGCTCAGCCTGTGCACCGATCTGGAGGGTTGTGCCGAGGTCGGCGGGCTGTTTCTCCACCCGGGAGAGCGCGCCGGCGGGCTCGGCCTGCTGCTGGCGCGCAGCAGATATCTGTTCATCGCCATGCACCGCCGCCGCTTCGCCGACCGGATCCTCGCCGAACTGCGCGGCGTGATCGACGATCGCGGCGGCTCCCCCTTCTGGGACGGCGTCGCCGGACGCTTCTTCGGCATGAGCTTTCAGGACGCCGACTATTTCAACGCCATCAACGGCAATCAGTTCATCGCCGATCTGATGCCGAAGCATCCGGTCTATGTCGCCATGCTCGACGAAGAGGCCAAGAAGGTGATCGGCGTTCCGCACCCCACCGGACGGGCCGCCATGCGCATGCTCGAAAACGAAGGACTGGGCTTCGAAGGCTATGTCGACATCTTCGACGGCGGCCCCACGATGACCGCGCGAACCGACCAGGTGAAGAGCATCCGCGACGCGCGTCCGGGGCGGGTCTCCGCAACCGATCTCGACCTCGGCGAGCGGGCGCTGGTCGCGACCGGCGAACTCGATACCTTCCGCTGCGCCTATGGCATGCGGGACCTGGAAAGCGACGGCAGCATCGTCATCGACGCGATATGCGCCCGGGCGCTTGGCGTCGGAAAGGGCGACGAAGTGTGGAGCGTGGCGCGATGACCGCAGCTTCGCTGGTCGAGATCAACTTCGACGGCATCGTCGGCCCGAGCCACAATTATGCCGGACTCAGCCTCGGAAACATCGCCAGCGCAAGCCATGGTGGCGACGCATCCTTCCCGCGCGCCGCGGCATTGCAGGGCATCGCCAAGATGCGCGGCAATATGGAGCGCGGCCTCGCACAGGGCTTTCTCCTGCCTCTCCCGCGTCCCAATCACCGCCTGCTGCGGGATCTCGGAATAGGCGAGCGGAGTGACCGCGCACTGCTGGCGGCGGCATGGTCCGCCAGCTCGATGTGGACAGCCAATGCAGCGACGGTCAGTCCCGCTCCCGATACGTCCGATGGCCGGTGCCACCTGACGCCCGCGAATCTCGTGACCATGATCCATCGCGCGCAGGAATGGCCCGACACCAAGCGCCAGCTCGATATCGCCTTCGCCGATGCTGCCCATTTCGCGGTCCACGACGCCGTTCCCCCGAGCTTCGGGGACGAGGGTGCGGCCAATCACATGCGGCTGTGCGAAGCCCATGATTCGCCGGGGGTCGAGGTGTTCGTCTATGGCCGTCCGGGCGGGCGATTTCCCGCACGCCAGCACGAGCAGGCAAGCCGCGCGGTTGCCCGGCTCCACGGGCTCGATCCCGACCGCTGCGTTTTCATCGAACAGAATCCCGCCGCGATCGAGGCCGGGGCCTTTCACAACGACGTCGTCGCGGTGGCCAATCAGCAGGTCCTCTTCGCGCATGAACGCGCCTTCGCCGACCGCCGGGGCGCGTATGAAGCGATCGGGGCGGCTTTTCCGGCGCTGCAGGTGGTCGAAGTACCCGAAAGCGCGGTGAGCCTCGAGGAAGCGATCCGGACCTATCTGTTCAATGCCCAATTGCTGACGTTGCCGGCGGGTGGAATGGCGCTGGTCGTACCCGAGGAATGCCGCGAAAGCGCGCCCGTATGGTCCTGGATCGAAGCCATGCTGGCTGGCAACGGGCCGATCAGGCAGGTGCTTCCGGTCGATGTTCGCCAGTCGATGGCCAATGGCGGCGGGCCCGCCTGCCTGCGTCTGCGCGTGGTCGCCGATCCCGCCACCGTGGATGCGCGCTTCCTGCTCGACGAGGCGAAGGCGCAACGGATCGAAGCGGTCGTCGCCGAGATGTGGCCCGAGCGGATCGAACCCGAGCAGGTGGGCTCCGCTGCTCTGGCGCGGAGGGTGATCGCCGCGCGCGAGGCGCTGCTCTCGGTGCTGTCGCTGGGCGAACTCGTCTAGGCCCGATCCCTGCATGGTTAACGCGCTGGACACCATCCGTCGGCAGACCTTACAGTTGCGGACGGATTAACCATCGGAATGCCCGAACCCTCGTCGCTGGCACGGGTTTTGCTACCTTCCGAGTCGAGAGGAGCCTGGGCGAAGTGCTGCAAAGGGTGAAACGGCTGTTCGTGATCAAGACGCGCTGGGAGGCGTATCTGATCATCTATGCGCTCGCCCTCGGCGCGATGACGCGCGGCGCGCGCTACACGCTCGAATATCCGGGAGTAGGCGGCTATCTGCTGTTCGCGGCGACGACGGGCGCGGTCTTTCTCGGCGGTGCCAAGATCCTGGACGCGTTGCGCTACGAGCGGGAGACACAGGAAGCGCCACCGGACGATCGCGAGTGAGAGGAGGTGGGGGTTTCTGTTGCTAGCTACCCCCGGAGCCCCGGAATCCGCTTCTGTTGCCCGGTGGGTCCAACCGCGCTTTAGCTTTGTAAGATCAGGCCGTTAGGCCGTCAGATTACGCAGCGAGAGCGAGTGCTTCATTGTCATTGGCACTTGTGTGTTTTGAGCCTTGAACGGGTTACTCAGCCCGGGCGAAAACACTGTCTTTCAACACACGTCGATCCTGGTTCGGCCCCGTCAGAAACCGCGCCGAAGCCGCGGGTTATGGTGGAGCCGCCGGGTACTGCCCCCGGGTCCGTTGTGTCTATTGCACAGCGCAATTTATCGCCATAGCCGGCCGAAACCGACACGCCCCATATAGGGCATTGCGCATGAATATAAAGTGTCAGATCCGATCCCCCCCGGACCCATCCGCCCTCCGCGCGCGCAATTCGTCGCGAATTTCCTTGAGCAGATCCACTTCCGACGGGCCCGGGGCGGGCTTCGCCGCCGCTTCGGGCTTGTCCTCGAACTCGGCCATCACCCTCTTCGTATAGCGCACCAGCAAGAAGATGATGAAAGCGAGGATGACGAAATTGATCACCGCGGTGAGAAAGCTGCCATACCCGATCATCGCCGCACCCGCCTCGCGCAGGGCGGCATAGTCGGTGAGCGATCCGTCATACCCTTCGGGGACGTCGATCAGCCAGAAATAGCGCGAGAAATCGGCGCCGCCGAAGATTGCCCCGACCACCGGCATGATGATTTCATCGGTGAGCGAAGTGACGATCTTGCCGAAAGCCGCGCCGATGATGACCGCGACGGCAAGGTCCATCACATTGCCCTTCGCGATGAAAGCCTTGAAATCCTTGAACACGATTTTCCCCTTTTAACCCTTGCGGCGCCTGGCCCGCCTGACATGGCGATGCCGCCGTCACAAGTGCGCGTTAATCTTGAACCCGTGCGCAGGTGTGCTATCTACACAAGACACATTTTCCAATCGAGGGTGACTTCATGAATCGTCTGGCCGCTTTTCGCATGTCCGTCCTGGCCGCAGCAGCATTTGCGCTGTCGGCCTGCGGGATCAATTCGGTTCCCGCCGCCGAGGAAGAGGCCAAGGCCAAATGGGCCGATGTCGAGGCGGCCTTTCAGGAACGCGCGAACCTCATTCCCAATCTCGAGCAGATCGTGATGAGCTCGGCCGAACAGGAGCGCGAGACGCTGAATCAGGTGATCGAGGCCCGCGCCTCGGCGACCCGCCCCGAAATCGACGTCTCCGATCTCAGCGATCCACAGCAGATGCAGCAATTCCAGCAGGCGCAGAACAATTTGGGTGGCGCTCTCAGCCGGCTGCTCGTTTCGGTGGAGCGCTATCCCGAACTGCGCAGCCAGGATAATTTCGGCCGTTTCATGACGCAGATCGAAGGGCAGGAGAACCGCATCCGCGTCGCCATCCGCGACTACAACGAGGCGGTGCGCCAGTATAATACGACGATCCGCACCTTTCCCGACACGATCGGCGCCAACATCATCCACGGGGCGGAGCCGATGATTCCCTACGAGGCTTCGACCGAGGGAGCGGAAGTCGCCCCCGAATTGAACATGCGCTCGAACGGGGCAGCCGCTCCGACGACCGGCGCCAATGACAACGCCACGACCGACGCTCCCGCCGCCGCCGCCAATTGAGCGGCGCCGGCATGCGCATGGTCCTTCGTTCGATCCTTGGATGCGCGGCGGCGCTGGGCCTCGCCCTGCCCGCCGCCGCGCAGACCTTTCCCGAGCGCGGGACCGCGCCCGTGGTCGATGCGGCCAATATCATCGACGAAGCGACCGAAGCGGCCCTGGTCGAGGAACTCGACGCCTTCGAGGAGCGCAGCCAGCGCCAGTTCGTCGTCGCGACGGTCCCCGATCTGGAAGGCTATGACATTGCCGATTACGGCTATCGCCTCGGGCGCGAATGGGCGCTGGGCGACAGCGAGAACGACGACGGGATCATCCTCCTCGTCGCGCCCAACGAACGCAAGATGCGGATCGAGGTGGGCTATGGCCTGGAGGGAATCATCCCCGACGGCCTCGCCTTCGAATATATCGAGGGGATGAAGCCCTTCTTCCGCGACGGCGATTACTCGGGCGGAATCGCCTGGGGCGCCGACCAGATCATCACCCAGCTCGAACTCCCTCCCGAGGAAGCCGCGCGCGTGGCACAGGCCACAATCCAGGAAAGGGAGAGCGAGGGCGGGTTTCCGTTCGGCGCACTGATCTGGATCGGCTTCATCCTCATTTTCTTCGTCCTGCCGATGCTCCGCGGCGGACGGCGGCGGCGCTATCGCCGCGGAGGCATGGGCGGCGCGGTCGGCAACATCATCCTGTGGGAAGCCGGCAAGGCGATCGCGCATGGCCTGAGCGGCGGAGACGACTGGGGCGGAGGCGGATTCGGCGGTGGGGGCGGCGGCGGTTTCTCCGGCGGCGGCGGCAGTTTCGGAGGCGGTGGCGCCTCGGGAGGCTGGTAGGATGGCCTATCTGACCGCGGACCAACACAAGCTCGTCTCCGATGCCGTGGCCCGGGCCGAACTCACGACTTCGGGCGAGATCGTCACCGTGCTCGCCGACCACAGCGACGACTATCACGATGTCGGGCTGGTCTGGGCAGCGGCGCTTGCCTTCACGGCAATGAGCCTGTTCGCGATGTTCCCGCGGCCGTTCATGGATTTGTGGGACGGGCTGATCGGCGGCTGGACGCATCAATGGACGACCGGCGAGCTCGCCAGCATGACCATCGCTCTGGGGCTGGTGGCCTTCGTTCTGGGCTGGCTCGTCCTGAGCTGGGATCGGCTGCGCCTGGCGTTACGCCCGGGCCGGTAAAGACCGCGCGCACCCACGCCGCCGCCATCCGCCACTTCAAGGTCGGCGCCGAACGGCGAACGCATGGCCGCACCGGCGTGCTGCTCTATCTGTCGATGCGCGAACACCGGGCCGAGATCGTCGCGGACCGGCCCATCGCGGAAAAGGTTCCGGCCGAGGTCTGGGGTGACGCGATGGCCGATATGCTGGACGAGATCAGGCAGGGCTATACGGCCGCAGGGCTGGCGGCGGGCGTGCGCGACGTGGGCATGGTCCTCGCCGAACATTTCCCGCGCTCGGCAGACGACGTGAACGAGCTGCCCGATCGCCTGATCGAAGTCTGATCGTGCCCGCTCCCGACCACGATGCGGTCGAAGAGACCGTCTGGCAGGGCCGATACATCGCCGCCAGGAGGCGAGGCCGGTGGGAGTATGTCGGTCGCAGCCGCAATATCCGCGCGGCGGTGATCCTCGCCGTCGACGAGCACGACCACGTCCTCCTGGTCGAACAATATCGCGTTCCGCTGGGTCGCAACTGTCTCGAATTGCCCGCCGGCCTGATCGGCGACGGCGATATGGAGGAAGACGAGGACGACCTCGCGGCGGCGGGTCGCGAGCTCGTGGAAGAAACGGGCTATCGCGCCGATCGGCTCCAGGATCTGGGCTGCTTCTACTCCTCGCCCGGCATGGTCAGCGAGAGCTTCACGCTGGTGCGTGCGGAGGGTCTGACGAAGGTGGGCGACGGAGGCGGGGTCGGCGGCGAGAACATCACCGTGCACCGGGTCCCGCTCGCCGATCTTCAAGCTTTCGTCGAGGCGCGGCGCAAGGACGGTTGCGGGATCGACGTCCGCATGCTCATGCTGCTGGGAAATGCAATACTGACGGGAGTGTGAGCGATGGCGCGGGAACGCAAGGGACGATGTGAGGGCAAGCTGGCGCTGGTGACCGGTGCCGCCCAGGGTCTCGGCCGGGCCCATGCGCGGCGCCTGGCCGAGGAAGGCGCGCGGGTGCTGTGCACCGACATCAACGGCGAGGGTGCCGAGGCGACCGCCGCCGAGATCGTCGAGGAGCTCGGCGCGGGCCATGCCTATGGCATCCGGCACGATGTCACCAACCCCGAGGATTGGGAGCGCGCGGTGGAGACGGCCGATGCCGAGCTCGGCGGGCTGAACGTGCTCGTCAACAATGCCGGGATCGGCGTCGGCGGAAATATCGAGACCTGCGATTTCGGCGACTGGAAGCGGTGCTTCTCGGTCAACGTCGATTCGATCTTCCACGGCTGCCAGAAGGCGCTGCCGCTGATGCGCCAGCATGCGCCGGGCTCGATCGTCAACATCTCGAGCATTGCGGGTCTGATCGCGAGCGACACCATGCCGGCCTATAATGCATCGAAGGCGGCAGTGTGGATGCTGAGCAAGTCGATTGCCCTGCATTGCGCCAAGAACAACATGCAGATCCGCTGCAATTCGGTGCATCCGACCTTCGTCGATACGCCGATTCTCGACGGGACGGCACGCAATCACAACCTCGACAAGGCCGTGCTGCTGGAAAAGCTGGCGCGGCAGATCCCGCTCAAATTCGTTGGGGAACCGGATGATATCGCCAATGCGGTGGTGTATCTCGCCAGCGACGAGAGCCGCTTCATGACCGGGGCGGAGCTGAAGCTCGACGGCGGAATCTCGGCCATGTGAGCATGTGGAAAAGGACGCGGAAGCCCCGCGTCCTTTTCAGTCGGCGATCAGCGCGATCGCCAGATAGAGCAGGATGAAGCTCCCGAAGCCGAGCAGCGTTCCTGCGATGAAGCCCACGCGAACCCAGGTCGCATCGATCCCGAAATAGCGGGCGATCCCGGCGCAGACGCCCAAAAGCTTGCCGGTGGTACGATCGAGCGCGAAGCTCCTGGCGGGTCGAACGGCACGGTCGTCTTCGCGAAAGCGGAGCTGGCTCATGCGACCAGTCCGTTCGGCGAGGCGGGCACGATTGCCGTGGCGAAGAACAGGGCCGACAGGGCAAGCGAGAAAGCAGCGGCATAGAGCCTGTTGCTGTTTTCCGAATTGAACATGGAAATGGTATCCTTTCAGCGTGAGGAGGCAGAGGTCAGGCGATGAAGCCGGCGGGGCTGGCGGGGATGATCGCGGCGGCCATGCACAGGGCAGAGATGCCAAGAGCGAAGACGGCGGCGAGAGCACGATTGCCTGCATAGTCGAAGAGGGACATTGGGATACTCCTTGAACCTTGGTTGCTTTTTTCCCGGACCATCCGGGATATTCCATGGGTTGCACAGGGCGTGCCAAACTCGAAGAGCCGCGAATTTCCGCCGATTTCCCATGTATGCCCTCCCCCCGCACCGTTCACCGATGCGAAAGGTTGGGAAAATTCCCCAACAGTTGGAAGCGCGGCTTTCGAGTGGCGGCGATAGCCGCGGCAGGCTATCGCCGCCCCGCCCATGGCACTCGACCGCATCACACTCTCCGAATTCCGCAATCACGCTGCGACCGAGCTTTCGGATACCTCGCGCTTCAACCTTCTGGTCGGCGAAAACGGGGCGGGCAAAACCAATGTCCTCGAAGCGCTTTCGCTGCTCGCCCCCGGCCGTGGGCTCCGCCGGGCCGCGCTGGCGGATATGGTCCGCAGCTCCGGGACAACCGGCTTCTCGCTCGGCGCGAATCTGCAATCCACCCCCAATTCCGTCCGTCTCGGCACCTATTCGCAGAGCGCGCATCCCGGCCGTCGTCGCGTGCGGGTGAACGGTGCCGAGACCACCGCCGCCTCGCTCGCGGAATGGCTGGCGGTCACTTGGCTCACCCCGGCGATGGACGGCCTGTTCACCGGGCCCGCGGGTGAACGACGCCGCTACATGGACCGGCTTGCCCTGGCGCTGGACCCCGCCCATGCCGCGCATGCCGCCCGCTACGAGGCTGCGCTACGCGAGCGAAACCGACTGCTCACCGACCAGCGCGAGCCCGAAGGCAGCTGGCTGGACGCGATAGAGGTGCAGATGGTCCGGCACGGCGCTCCGCTGATGGCCGGTCGGGCGAGGCTCGTCGAAACGCTCGCGGTCCGGCTTGCCGCCATGCCCGCCGAACCCTTTGCCCGCCCTGCCCTGACCTATGCCCCGGGCGCGCCCGATCATGCCGACGGACTGTCGCAGGCGCTCTTTGAAGGGCGCAAGCGCGATCGGGCGGCGCAGCGTACCCTTGCGGGCCCCCACCGCGACGAACTCGAGGTCGTCCACGCCGCCAAGCGGCTTCCGGCCGCGCAGAGCTCCACCGGGGAGCAAAAGGCGATGCTGGTGGCGATGACGCTGGCCCATGCCGGGCTCGCGGCGCAGGGGCGCCCCAGCTTGCTGCTGCTGGACGAGGTCGCAGCTCATCTCGATCCGCTTCGCCGGGCAGCGCTGTTCGACCAGCTCCGTGGCAGCGGAGCACAGGTATGGATGACCGGCACCGAGCTCGCGCCCTTCGAGGCGATTGCGCCCGAGAGTGCCATCTGGCGGATCGCCGCCGGTGCGGCCGAACGGCTCTAGTCTGCCGGGGGCAAGGCTGCAGCGACCTCGTCGGCGGTATCCCGCACCAGCGCCTCGACCCCCTCGACCGTCGGGTGAATGCGGTCGTCGAGGAATTTGGTGCGATCCTCGTAGATCGCTTCGAGCCAGAAGGGGATCACCGAAACATCGTAGCGGCGCGCCATCTCGCCATAGATCGCATCGAAGGCCTGCTGATATTCGAGCCCGTAATTGGGAGGCGCGCGCATCCCCATCAGGAGGACCGGAATGCCCCGCGCCTCCAGCTCCTCGATCATCGCCTCGAAATTGGCGCGAGTCGCCTCGGGCGGGATCGCGCGCAGCATGTCGTTGCCGCCGAGCTCGAGCAGGACGAGGTCGGGCTTCCGCTTCTGCGCATCGAGCGTGAAGGCGAGGCGCTGCGCCCCGGCCCCGCTCGTCTCTCCCGAGATCGCGGCATTGATGACCCGGACATTGATCCCCTCCGCCCGCAGCGCAGCCTCGAGCTGTGCCGGATAGCTATGCTCGGCGCCGATCCGATAGCCCGCGAACAGGCTGTCGCCGAAGGCGAGGATGCGGCGCTCGGGCCCCTCGACGGAGGCCGAGACCGCGGGGGACGAGCTCGCTTCGGACCGCGGGGCTTCGGCGACCTCACCCCGGCTGTCGCAGGCGGCGAGCGCGAAAGCGATTACCAATATCGACAAATGCCGCAGACGCATCGGCAAGTTTCCTTGTGCAACCTTCGGCCGCATGCCATCGCAGCAGCGTGACCGATCGACAAGCCGCGATTTCCGCTCGCAACCTCACCCTCACACTCGGCAGCCAGGCCGCTCCCGTGGAGATCCTACGCGGGATCGACCTGGACGTAGAAGCTGGGACCACGGTCGCGCTGCTCGGCCCCTCCGGATCGGGCAAGAGTTCGCTGATGGCGGTACTTTCGGGGCTCGAGCGGGCAAGCGGCGGCACGATCGAAGTCGCGGGGCGGGACTTCGCGCAGCTCGACGAAGATGCGCTGGCACATGCCCGCCGCGGCCGGATCGGCATCGTGCTCCAGTCCTTCCACCTGCTCCCGACCATGACCGCGCTGGAAAATGTCGCGACGCCGATGGAACTGTCCGGGATTGCCGATGCGCGGGCCCGGGCGCGGGTCGAACTCGTGGCGGTGGGCCTCGGCCACCGGCTCGATCACTACCCGCAACAATTGTCGGGCGGCGAGCAGCAGCGCGTCGCCATCGCCCGGGCCACGGCACCGCGCCCGGACCTGATCTTCGCCGACGAACCCACCGGCAATCTCGATGCGGCCACGGGTCACGAGATCGTCGAACTGCTGTTCGCACGCCGCGCCGAGACAGGGGCGACGCTGCTCGTCATCACCCACGATCCCGAGCTGGCGGGCCATTGCGATCGGGTGCTCACGCTGGCCGACGGTCGCATTGCGGGCGACAGCGCGGCGTGAGCTGGGCCACTGCCTGGACAATCGCACGCCGCGATCTCCACGCGCGATTCAAGGGACTGAGGCTGCTGCTGGTGTGCCTGTTCCTCGGCACGGGCGCGCTCGCCGCGATCGGCACGCTGACTGCCGCCATCGAGGGCGAGATCGAAGCCAATGGCCGCGAGTATCTGGGAGGCGATCTTCAGATCGAGCTGTGGCAGCGTTCGCTATCGCAGGAGGAAGGGGCGGCACTCGAGCAGCTTGGCGAAGTGTCCGCGGGCACCCGGATGCAGGCGATGGCGCGCTTCGGCGAGCAGGCTGCGCCGATCGAGCTGAAGGCCGTCGACGCCGCCTATCCGCTCTATGGCGCTCTGACGCTCAAGGACGGCCGCAGCGTCGGCGCGCCTCCCGAGGGCGTCGCCTGGCTCTCGCAAGGGGCAGCCGACCGGCTCGGCGTTGCGCCGGGCGCTGCGATCGCCATCGGTACCGAGAGCCTCACCGTGGGTGGGATCGTGGACGAGGAACCCGACCGGCTCGGCGAAGGTTTCCAGCTCGGCCCGACGGTCATCGTCTCCGAGACGCTGCCGGCGCAGGCCGGCCTGATCGCGCCAGGTTCGATGTATCAGTCGAAGACGCGGGTCCGCTTCACGGATTCGCGCGACCCTGGCGATGCGGCCGAGGCGCTCGAGAAGCGCTTCCCCGAGGCCGGCTTCGATATCGATACCGCCGAGCGCGCCGCCCCCGGCACCGACCGGTTCATCGACCGCATGAGCGAGTTCCTGACGCTGGTGGGGCTGGCGGCGCTGGTGATCGCGGGAATCGGCATCGGGGGCGGGGTCACCTCCTATCTCGACGCGCGACGTCAGAGCATTGCGACCTTCAAGATCCTCGGCGCCACGAGTTGGGATATAGCGCGGATATACGCCTTGCAGATCCTCGCGGCCTCGCTCGCCGGAAGCGTGGCGGGGATTGTCGCGGGTGTCGCTATCGTGCCCCTTCTGGCCGGAGCGCTCGAAGGCTTGCTGCCCGTTTCGGCCGGCTTCGTTCTGGCGCCTGGCGCGCTGCTGCTGGCGCTCGCCTATGGGCTTCTGGTTGCGCTCGTCTTCGCCGCACCGCCCTTGTTGCGTGCGCGGCACTTTCCCCCGATGGCATTGATGCGCGCGAGGATCGCACCCCTGGCGCGCGACCGTGCGGCACTGGCGATCGTCGGAGGTGGTCTGGCGGCAATCGTGGCGCTGGCTCTGATCACTGCGGAACGGCCGGGACTCTCGGGCGGGTTTCTCGCGGGAGCCGGCGCCGTGCTCGCATTGCTCTCCGGGCTCGGCTGGGCGATCCGCCGGCTCGCCGCCGCCCTGCCGAGACCATCCAGCCCGATCGCGCGCAATGCGCTCGCCAATCTCCATCGTCCCGGCACCGCAACCGGATCGCTCGTGACTGCTCTGGGCTTCGGCCTCGCGGCCTTCGTCCTGCTCGCAGGGGTGCAAAGCGCGCTCGATGGCAACATCGAAAAGCGCGTCCCCGAGCGTGCGCCCGACTATTTCGTGCTCGATATTCCACGCGACCGGGTGAGCCGAATTCGAGGCGCTGGTCCGGCAGGCCGATCCGCAGGCGGACTGGCGCACCGTCCCCGCCCTGCGCGGATCGGTGCTCGCTTTCGGACCCGAAGGAGCAATGACGCGCACAGCCGATCTCGATGACATTCCCGACGGAGCCTGGGCGCTGCGCGGCGAACGCGGGCTGACCTACGCCGACCGGCTGCCCCAGGGCAATTCGCTGACCGCAGGGCGATGGTGGGGTCCGTTCTACGAGGGCGAACCACTGGTCTCTATCGACCAGGACTTTGCCGAGGCCGCCGGGCTCGAGCTCGGCGACCTGCTGACCTTCGGGGTGCTGGGGGTCGAGCGGACCGCGCGCATCGCCAGCTTCCGGCGTATCGACTGGGAAAGCATGGGCTTCAACTACGTCTTCGTTCTCAGCCCGAATGCATTGCGCGATGCGCCGCACAACCTCGCCGCGACGGTCGAGCTTTCGCCGGGGACGCCGACCGGCCCGCTGCTTCAGGCGCTGGTCGCGGCCTTCCCCTCGACCTCGGTCATCGAGGTCGGCGGTGTCCTCCAGCAGGCGCGGACCATCCTCGAGCAGGTGGGGCTCGCCACCCTGGCCGCAGCAAGCGTCGCGGTGCTGGCCGGTCTTGCCGTTCTGCTGGGGGCGATAGCGGCTGCCCGCGCGGCAAGGACCTACGACACGGTAGTCTTGCGTGTGCTCGGTGCCGACCGCCGGCAGGTGCTGACCATGCAGCTCATCGAATATGGCGCGCTCGCGCTCGTGCTGGCGCTGGTGGCGCTGGGGATCGGCACGCTCGCTGCCTGGCTCGTGGTGACTCGATTGTTCGAGTTCGACTGGCTGCCCGATTGGGGCGAGATCCTGGCAGTGCTCGGTCTCGGCATTTTCGTGGTGCTGGCCTTCGCAGTCGGCGCCTCGCTGCCATTGCTGCGAGCCAGGCCCGCGCGGGCCCTGCGCGAACTCTGAACCGGATCATCCCGGCCCGACCGAATCCGGTCCTGGGCGTCCGGGACGACGCCGGCACGCAGGCAAGTAACGATCGTCGGCACAAAAAAGGGGACCCGAAGGCCCCCCTTTCCATACACATCGGTCGCTCGATGGCTCAGAAGCGCATCCGCGCTGCAACGCCATAGGTCCGCGGCTGGTTCGGATAGCCCGAGACGGACTGGCCCTGCGCAACCGCCGGGAAGACCGTGGAGATGTAGCGGTCGTCGAGCAGATTGCGGCCCCACACGCTCAGTTCCAGTCCCATGTCGAAGGCATAGGTGAAGGACGCGTTGAGGCTGTTGACCTCACGGCGATAGGCCCGTGCGGCATCCCGAGCCGGCCCGAAATCGCGCTCGCCCGTCGTCGGATCGACCACGATGAAATTGGTGAGCCCGTTCACCACCTGCACCGGCGACTGATAGGAGAAATCTCCGCGCAGGATCACGTGGTCGCCATTGGCGTTGATTTCCCGGTCGTATTGCGCGCCGAAAACGGCGGACATTTCGGGAACCCCGGCAACCGGCTCGTCCGACAGGTCGCCGACCGGCGAGTTGGGGAAGCTGGCGTATTTGGCATCGAGGTAGGTCATCGCCAGGTTCAGCGTGAGCTCGTTGCTGGCGAAGAACTGGCCGTCGAACTCGACGCCGAAGGTCTCCTGCTTGCCCGCATTCGACAGGATGAACGAGGTTCCGGTGAAGGTGTTCGCCTGGAAGTTCTCGATCGACTGTTGGAAGAAGGTCAGGTTGGCCGCGGCGCGCCTCCAGTTGCCCTTGATCCCGACCTCGTAGACTTCCGAGTTCTCGGCATCGGCGAAGCGGGTGCCCGGACGCAGGTTTACGACATCCAGACCCGCTGCCTGCAGCGCGGCGAAGTCACCCGGAAGCGGGCGGCTGTCGCGCGACAGGTTGAAGCTCGGCGCCTTGTAGCCGGTCGCCCAGCTCGCATAGACATTGAGCGTCGGCGTCACTTCATAGGCCAGGCGGACGTTCCAGCTCCAGTCGTCGTCGTCCGTCGCGCAATCCTCGACCGCATTGGGGCAGTTCTGGAGCGGCGGCAGGAACTGGAAGGGCGTGAGCGCCAACAGCGGGTTCCCGACGGTCGTGGCGGGATTACTATCCGCGGCTGCCTGTTGGGGCGTGACGCCGGCATTGGCATCGGCGAAGGCCTGCACCCCGGCCGAAACCTGTCCGAACGCAGCGGGGTTGGCGCCGGCGAAGCCGCCGATCTCGGCCTGCGTCGCAGGGCGGCCCAGCCCGAGCAATGTGCCCACCTGAGTGGCGAGACCCTGCGCGAAGATCGCCCGATTGCCCGAGGCCACGAGGTCGATGTTCGAGAAGACGTCGGTGCTGACCGAATCGGTCACGATCTGCTTCTTGTCCTTGGTGTAATTGGCACCAAGCGTCAGGACGAGGCGATCGGTCACCTCGAAATCGACATTGCCGAAGATCGAGAAGGCTTCGTTGTCCTGGGCGATGTTGTTGAAGAAGCCCTGCCCTTCAGCGAAGAACTGGCCGGTGTAGTTCTGACCGTTCAGCGCCGAAAGCGTGGCTTCGAGCGTATCGACGGTCTGCGTCCCGCCGGTCGCGGCCTGCAGCAGGAGGTTCGCATAGGGGCGGAAATCCTCGCCGAAGACGATGCTGTCCGAGGTATCGACGGTCTCGTCGAAGTAATAGCCGCCGACCAGGAAGTTCAGCGGACCATCGAAATCGGAGGCGATGCGCAGTTCCTGCGTAAAGGTGTCGATATCGGCATCGCCGATGTTCGCGCCCGAGGCCAGCGCGGCGCTGGTGAAGTCGACGTCCTGATTGGCCGACAGATGGGTTTCGCGATAGGCGGTGATCGAGGTCAGGGTCAGGGGGCCCATCTCGTAATCGATCTGGCCCGAAGCGCCGTAATTCTCGATGTCGTTGATCGGATCGACATCGGTGAAGATCACGTCCCCATCGGGATTGTCGCGGAAATCGTTGAGCTGGCCGCCGAGCAGCTGGATCGCGCCGGTTTCAGCCGAAGGCAGGACGTTGACCACGCCGCAGCAGCGTTCTTCGATCTTGTCGTAGTCGCCGATGATGCGGACGCGGAGCGGGCCGCCATCGTCGAACAGCAACTGGCCGCGGGTAAACCAGCGATTGCGGTCGTTGATGTCTTCGCCATTGACGCCATTGGTCAGGAAGCCATCGCGCTTGTTGAGACCCGCGCCCGCGCTGAAAGCGATCGAATCGCTGATCGGGCCGGTGACGTATCCCTTGGCGACCATGGCATCGTAATTGCCGTAACTCGCCTCGACCATGCCGCCGAAGTCGAACTGCGGTTCCTTGGTGACGATCGAGATCACGCCGGCGCTGGCGTTCTTGCCGAACAGGGTCGACTGCGGACCGCGCAGCACTTCGACGCGCTGGATATCGGGCAGATCGGAGATCTGGGAAATCGCCCGGCTGCGATAGACTCCGTCGACGAACATGGCGACCGAGGGCTCGAGGCCGATGTTGTTGCCGTCGGTGCCGAAGCCGCGGATCGAGTAGCTGGTCGCGAAAGAGCTCTGGTTCTGGCTGACACGCAGCGAAGGAACGACGGTGGCAAGGTCGGCAACATCGCGGATCTGCGCACGTTCGATCGTCTCGCCGCTGGTCACGCTGACCGCGACGGGCGTTTCCTGAAGCGTCTGCTCGCGCTTGGTTGCGGTCACCACAATGACATTGCCGGTCGAGGAATTGGAGGCGTCGGGAATCTCGTCGCCATCGCTGTCGATCTCTTCCTGAACTGCGAGGTCGTCCGAGTTCTGGGCGGCGGCGGCGGTGGGAAGGGCCAGCGCGGCGACGCCGGCGAGCATGGCGGTACGAACGGTCGCAGTGCGGCCGAAAGCAGTGAAATTCATGGATGGTCCTCTTCTCTCAAGACGGATCTTCGTCTGCTGCGCAGTCCCTGAGGTGCGCAGTCGGCGGCGAATTATCAGACTCCTCCACCCTCTCAAGCGTTTAGCCGACGAGCGGCATAGCCACCTCGACCGGTGTGCCTTTCGCGTTACACCGCAATGTCTTGCCGCAATGCAGCATCTGCGCTAGGGGCGCGCCCGAAACGCGGCCGCCCTTTGTGCGTTGCCGCTACGGCATCCATAAAGAAAGCACGCAACCATGTCCCGCGACCTGCGCAACGTGGCGATCATCGCCCACGTCGACCACGGCAAGACCACTCTGGTCGACCAACTTTTTCGCCAATCGGGCACCTTCCGCGAAAATCAGCGCGTCGAGGAACGCGCGATGGATTCGAACGATCTGGAGAAAGAGCGCGGGATCACGATTCTCGCCAAATGCACCAGCGTCGAATGGAACGGCACCCGGATCAACATCGTCGATACGCCCGGCCACGCCGACTTCGGCGCCGAGGTCGAGCGGATCCTGTCGATGGTCGACGGGGTCATCCTGCTGGTGGATTCGGCCGAGGGCCCCATGCCGCAGACCAAGTTCGTCACCGGCAAGGCGCTGGCGCTCGGCCTGCGCCCGATCGTGGTGGTCAACAAGATCGACCGCTCCGATGCGCGCCCGCAGGAAGTGCTCGACGAAGTGTTCGATCTCTTCGCCAGCCTCGATGCCGACGACGACCAGCTCGAATTCCCCTCGCTCTGGGCCTCGGGCCGCGACGGCTATGCGAGCGATGACGAGCATGCCCGCAGCGGCACTCTCGATCCGCTGTTCGAGCTGATCACCAGCCACGTTCCCACGCCGGGCCTCGACGAGAACGGCCCGTTCACCTTCCTCGCGACCCTGCTCGACCGCGACAATTTCATGGGACGCGTCCTGACCGGGCGGGTCCAGTCCGGCACGATCAACGTCAACGATCCGATCCATGCGCTCGATGCCGACGGCAATGTCATCGAGACCGGCCGCGCGACCAAGCTGATGAGCTTCGACGGGCTCGACCGGGTCCCGGTCGATAGCGCCCGCGCCGGCGACATCATCGCGCTGGCCGGGCTCGAGAAAGCCACCGTCTCGAACACGCTAGCCGACCCGAGCGTAAAGGAACCGATCCAGGCGCAGCCGATCGATCCGCCGACGCTCGCGATGCAGTTCACGGTCAACGACAGCCCGCTCGCCGGGCGCGAGGGCAGCAAGGTTACCAGCCGCATGATCCGCGACCGGCTCTATCGCGAAGCGGAAACCAATGTGGCAATCCGCATCACCGAAAGCGCCGACAAGGACAGCTTCGAAGTCGCCGGCCGCGGCGAACTGCAGCTTGGCGTGCTGATCGAGACCATGCGCCGCGAAGGCTTCGAGCTCGGCATCAGCCGTCCGCGCGTGCTATTCCGCGAAGAGAACGGCAAGCGCATGGAACCGTTCGAGACCGTCGTCATCGACGTCGACGACGAGTATTCGGGCACGGTGGTCGAGAAGATGCAGCGCCGCAAGGCCGAGCTCACCGAGATGCGGCCTTCGGGCGCGGGCAAGACGCGGATCACCTTCTCCGCACCCAGCCGCGGCCTGATCGGCTATCACGGCGAGTTCCTGTCCGACACGCGCGGCACCGGCATCATGAACCGCCTGTTCGAGAAATACGACAGCTATCGCGGACCCATCGAAGGGCGCCAGAACGGTGTGCTGATCTCGATGGTCCCGGGCGAAGCGGTCGGCTATGCGCTGAACGCGCTGGAGGAACGCGGCGAGCTGTTCATCCGCCCGCAGGCCAAGATCTACGAGGGCATGATCATCGGCGAGAATGCCAAGCCCGACGACCTCGAAGTCAATCCGATGAAGTCGAAGCAGCTGACGAACTTCCGTTCGACCGGCAAGGACGATGCCATCCGCCTCACCCCGCCGCGGGTGATGACGCTCGAACAGGCGATCGCCTATATCGACGATGACGAGATGGTCGAGGTGACGCCCGAAAGCATCCGCCTGCGCAAGACGCTGCTCGACCCGCACGAGCGGAAGAAGGCGAAGCGCGCCAACGCCGGCTGAGACCGCAGGGGGCCCGCTGCGGGCCCCCTCTCCCGGATCAGATCGACGCCGATTGGGTCTCGGCCAGGACCAGCGCCGTATAGAGGACTGCGCCGCCGAGGAACGGTCCGAAAAAGCTCTGGCGCTCCTCGGGGAGTTCTTCCTTGAGCACCAGCAGGACGATTCCGCCTCCGACGAACGCAAAGAGCCCGCCGATCGCGATCGGCGCCAGTGCGATCCACAGGCCGAGAGCCCATCCTCCCAGCGTGGCGGCGACCAGGACCCACCGACCCTTGCGATCATAGAGTTCGGGATGCTCGTTGCGCGTACCGAAGTCGGCCGTCACGAAATGCAGCATCATCGCCGCGAAATAGAGCATCAGCCCCGCTTGCGTCTGATCCTCGCGGTGGTTGATCAGATAGGCGATCATCAGGATCAGCAGGCCGGTGGCCGCGGTGTGCAGCCAGAACACGCCGTGGTGGGGCCTGTCACGCCCCTCCTCTCGCCTGCGCCGTTCGCGTGACGAAGACAGGGCGCGCTCGAGCCCATAGAACAGCGCCAGTCCCGTCAGCGACAGCGTGTAGACCGATCCCTCGGCAAGCGCTTCGCTCCATCCCGTGGCGCGTTCGAAGGTCGAAGCATGGGCCCCCAGTTCGGGCAGGATATGGAGGAACACATATCCCACGGCCACGCCGCCCGCGAAGGAGAGCCAGCGGCTCCGCGGCGTCCGCTCGAGGAAGCGAAGCCGACCGATGAACAGGTGCACGCCGCAGAATGCGAGTGCCATGAGGCCGGTGATCCAGACATTCGACATGAGGCGCGCCTAGCCGAGAAGATGGCGATGGGCCACCGGGCACGGATGGAAGAATGCACCGCACGCCCGGACGACGCGGCCAGGGCGGCACGCATCCGGGTATCGACGCCCGCTGTTCCACACGACCGGTGCCGGCGCGACGCTCGAAATATTTCTGTGAGCCGGGTAAACCGGCCTTCTTCGGCTGCTGGCGCGTGTCAGCCGGAGGATGCCGGAAACTGCGCTTGAAGTCCTTTGTATTCGCTGACCGATTGCAGCAGCCCAAGGCAAAGCGGAACGACCGCGGTCGTGCCGGCCCTAAGTCGCTGTTGGTGCGATGCGTGCAAGGGTAACGAGGGGAAGGTGGTCAGCCGGCGCCACATCTGTTAGGGCCCCTGCCCATGCAGACGGGAACATATATTTCGCTCGCCTTATACTTTATTCTAATGATCGCGATCGGGCTATGGGCCTGGAAACGGTCGACCGACACGAGCGAGGGCTATCTTCTGGCGGGGCGGAACTTGCACCCGGCTGTCGCCGCGCTCAGCGCGGGCGCATCGGACATGTCGGGCTGGCTGCTGCTCGGACTGCCGGGTGCGCTCTATGCGAGCGGACTGGTCGAGGCTTGGATCGGGATCGGCCTGTTCTTCGGCGCCCTGGTCAATTGGATCCTGGTCGCCCCGCGGCTGCGGGCGCAGACCGAAAGTTACGGCAATGCGCTGACCATTCCCGAATTCCTCGCCAATCGGTTTCCCGACAAGGCCGTCGCGCTGCGCGTCATCTCGGCCCTGATCGTAGTGGTGTTCTTCTCTGTCTACACCGCGGCCGGGCTGGTCGGCGGCGGCAAGCTGTTCGAAACCAGCTTCGCAGGGCTGTTCGGCGGTTTCGGCATGAGCGACTACATGCTCGGCATCTGGATCACCGCGCTGGTGGTGCTCGCCTATACGATGGTCGGCGGCTTTCTCGCGGTCAGCCTGACCGATTTCGTCCAGGGCCTGATCATGGTGACCGCGCTGGTGATCATGCCGCTGGTCGTGATGTTCGGTCCCGGCGGGGCGGCGGGGGAATCCCTCACCGACGTGCCGGTGGAGGGTTTCCTCAGCCTGACCCAAGGGCTTACCCTGCTCGGCTTCATCAGCGCAGTGACCTGGGGACTCGGCTATTTCGGCCAGCCGCACATCATCGTCCGCTTCATGGCGGTCCGCAGCGTCGCCGAGGTTCGCACGGCGCGCAACATCGGCATGAGCTGGATGGGCGTGGCGCTGCTGGGTTCCATCGGTATCGGCCTCGCCGGCCGCGCCTATGTCGAGCGCAACGGCCTCGCGGTCGCCGATCCCGAGACGATCTTCATCGTCCTCGCCAATCTGCTGTTTCACCCGCTGGTCACCGGTTTCCTGCTCGCGGCGCTGCTGGCGGCGATCATGTCGACGATCAGTTCGCAATTGCTGGTCGCCTCTTCCTCCTTGACGGAGGATTTCTACAAGCTGTTCTTCCGCAGGCATGCGAGCGAGCGCGAGAGCGTCAACGTCGGCCGCGTCTGCGTTGCGCTGGTGGCGCTGGCGGCGATCGTCATCGCGCGCGATCCCGAAAGCCAGGTGCTTGGGCTCGTGGCCAATGCCTGGGCCGGCTTTGGCGCCGCTTTCGGCCCGCTGATCATCCTTTCGCTCACCTGGGACCGGATGACCGGCGCGGGTGCGGTCGCGGGCGTGGTGACCGGCGCCGCAGTGGTGATGGCGTGGATCGCGCTCGGCTGGAATGCGGCGCTGCCCGGCTTCGATGGCGGTCTCTACGAGATCGTCCCGGGATTCATCGCCTCCTGGCTGGCCGTCTGGCTGGTCAGCAAGGCGACCTGGAAATCGGTTTCCTACACTGCGGCGGAAGCGTAATCTCGCGCGCATGGAATCGCTCCGCTCCCTTTCCCGCATAGGCCGATCGGGGGCAGGGTCGCGGCAGATGTGATTTTTTCTCCCTGGACAGTGGTCCAAGTGGTCCATGTCGTGGAGACCCCTTGCGGGAGTGCAACCCGAGATCTGTTGTCCCGAGCGCGGATGCAGGCGGCGTAGAGGAGGCGAAGGATGGCGAAGATCACGGGTCTGGGCGGAGTGTTCTATGTCGTACAGGACCCCGCGGCGACGCGCGCGTGGTATCGCGACACCCTCGGCCTCGATGGCGAATACGGCCCGCAGTTGAACTGGTCCGAAGAGACCGGCGAGCGACCCTACTCGCTGATCAGCCATTTCAAGGACGACGACTACATCAGGCCCGGGACCGGCGGCTTCATGATCAATCTGCGGGTCGACGATCTCGACGGCTTCGTCGCCGGGCTGCGCACCAAGGGCGTCGACATTCTCGACACCTCCGATGAAGGCTATGGCAAGTTCGCCTGGATCCTCGATCCCGACGGAGTGAAGATCGAATTGTGGCAGCAGGTCGAGGCGCCGGATTGACGTGCCGGGCTGACGTACCTGTGCGGACGTTAGGGATAAATTAACCATGAGCGGTGGATAGACGCTTGATGCGACCGCATCCCGTCATCCCTCTCTTCCTCCTCGTTGTGGCGGGATGCGGCGCTATTCCCGATTCGAGCGCACCAGAGCGCGTGGCCCGGACCCCCGCGAGGTCTGCAAGCGGTCTTGAGCGGCCCGAAGTGCGCCAGTGCCAGACCGAGCTCGGCAAGTCCGGCTCCTATTTCGCGCCCTTGCCCGATGCCTTCTACGGCGCCGGCTGCGCAACCATGAACAGCGTCAAGCTCGACCGGATCGGGGGCGATAGCGGCGATTTCGCGGTCACCAACCTCGGCCCGCTCGCCTGCCCGCTGGCCACCAGCTTCGTCGGCTGGGCGCGCTTCGGCGTCGACCGCGCCGCGCGTCAGATTTTCGGCAGCCCGCTGGTGCGGATCGAGACGATGGGCAGCTATTCCTGCCGCAATGTCGCCGGAAGCATGCGCCCCTCGGCACACTCCCGCGCCGAGGCGGTCGACGTCTCGGCCTTCGTCCTCGAGGATGGACGCCGGATCTCGGTGCTCGGCGGCTGGGATGCCACGCAGGACGAGCGTCACTTCCTGCGGGTCGTGCACGACAGCGCCTGCAAGCGCTTCGGCACGGTGCTCGGACCCGATTACAATGCCGCGCATCGCAACCATTTCCATCTCGAATACGGCAGCGGCAGCTATTGCCGCTGAGGCGGGACCATCGTCACGCGTCGTCGCGATAGAAGCTGTAGTCGGGCAGCGAGTGGAAGGCCGCTTTGAGGGCATCGCCCCAGCTCGATGAGATCGCCTGGAAATAGGGATCGTCGTGCGCGATGCGGTGTTGATGCTTCGCCTCGAAGCCATCGCGTTCGACCACCTGAAGATCGAGCGGCAGTCCGACCGAAAGATTGGCCTTGAGCGTCGAATCGAAGCTCACCATCAGCAGCTTGGACGCATCCTCGAGGCTCATCGTGCGGTCGTATCCGCGGATGATGATCGGGCGTCCGTACTTGGTTTCGCCGATCTGGAAGAACGGGGTGTCCTGGCTCGCCTCGATGAAGTTTCCCTCGGGATAGATCATGAACAGGCGGGGTTCCATCCCGGCGATCTGGCCGGCCACGATGATCGAAGCGGTAAACCGTCCGCGCCCGCGCTCTCCGTTCGCCTCCTGGCGTTCGGCGATGATCCTGCGCAGCAAGCGCCCGATCTCGGTCGCGACCTGGAACATCGTCGGCGATTTGAGCAGGATGTTGTCGCGCTCGTCGGGCTCCTTGGTGCGTTCCTCGAGCTGGCTGACGACCGCCTGCGTACTGGCGAGATTGCCTGCCGTCATCAGGGTGATGATACGATCGCCCGGCACCTGCCAGGTAAACATCTTGCGGAAGACCGAGATGTTGTCGACGCCCGAATTGGTTCGCGTGTCGCTCATCAACACGAGTCCCTTGTCGACCATCATGCCAACGCAATACGTCATTCGGTTCGTCCTCTCGCCAGCTATTGCTGGACTTGCTGCTGTTCGACCGTGACATCGACCTCGAGCACGGTCGAGGTCGTTCCGAAGCTGATCCCAGCCACCGGCGCGGCATCGCGATAGTCGCGCCCGGTCGCCACCCGGACATATCGGGCATCGGGGCTGATCCCGTTCGACACGTCGAAGCCGACCCAGCCGAGCCCCTCGACGAAGGCTTCGGCCCAGGCGTGACCGGCTTCCTGCTCGACCCGATCGTTCATCATCAGATAACCGCTGACATAGCGCGCCGGAACGCCGAGCGAGCGGGCGATCCCGATGAAGATATGCGCGTGGTCCTGGCACACGCCATGTGCCGCTGCGAAGGATTCCTCCGCCGCGGTGCGCGAATGGGTCGTGCCGGTCTTGTAGACGACCCGATCGAGAATGTCCGCCGAGAGCCGGTGCAACATATCGACCGAGACCGGTCCATCGCCCCCGAACTTGTCGGCAAGCTCGAACATTCCGGGTCCCGGTCTCGTCAGCGCGGTCTGGCCCAGGAAGCTCCACAGCGGCAGATGCCCCGAGTGGCGCCCGATGACGCCCGCGTGATCATGGGTGTCCACATTCCCGCGGCAGGTGACGGTAACTTCCTGCGCGCCGCTCTCCACCGCCACCAGCGTGACGGTGTTGTGGTGCTGGTCCTCATAGGTGAGCTCGGGATGCGCATGGTCGTATTCCATCGCCCAGTCGAGGATCTCCTGCCCCTGCGTTTCCTTCGGCGTAAGGCGCAGGCGCTGGAGTGCATGAACCACGGGGGTGTCGAAGCGATAGCGGGTGGTATGGCGGATCGAGAGGCGCATCAGGCAAGGAACCTGTAATCTTTGGCGATCGCCTCGGCGATGGCCCAGTTCGAGGCGGTGAAATCGACCAGGAATTCGTGCAGCCCCTGCTCGAACACCTCTTCGATGGTGAGATCGGCGAGGCGCGTATCCGACTGGCGCATCAGCGCATTGCTCTCGCCCTCCTCCCCATGCACCCGGGCCAGCGCGGCGAGGTTCGCGCGCAGCGCCGAATGGCAGAAGGCCAGACTGCGGGGGAAGCGATCGTCGAGCACGAGGAACTCGCAAATGCCCTGCGCATCGATCCGGCCGGCGTTGAGCCAACGATAGGCGCGGTCGCCCGAGACCGACCGCAGCACCTGGTCCCACTGCCCCGTGTCGAGGCTCGACCCGACATAGGACAGCGAGGGCAGGAGGAGGTAGTATTTGATGTCGAGGATGCGCGCCACGCTGTCGGCCCGTTCGATGAAGGTCCCCGCGCGGGCGAAGTGGAAGCCCTCGTCGCGGAGCATGGTGCCCGACATGGCGCCATGCGCCAGCGCCCCGGCGCGGCGGATCGTGGCCACAGTGTCGAGAACGCGGTTTTCGCCGACGGGCTTGCAGAGCTGGTCCTGCATCACCAGCCAGTTTTCGTTGATCGCCTCCCACAGCTCGCTGCTGATCGCATTGCGGGCGAGCCGGGCGTTCTGCCTCACCTGGCCGAACATCGACAGGATCGAAGCAGGGTTGTCCTTGTCGCGCAGGATGTAGTTCCACGCCTGCATGCCGGTGTAGCTGCCGTGCTTCGCCTCATAGGACGCACGCTGCCCAGCGGTTTCGATGACCGAACGCCATTCCTCCTCCGCAGTGACGAGATCGCGGGTCAGGGCCATGCGGAGACCGGCATCGAGCAGACGGGCGGTATTCTCCGCTCGCTCGAGGTAGCGGAACATCCAGAACAGGCCGTTTGCGGTGCGTCCGAGCATGTCAGTCCTTGAGCACCCAGGTGTCCTTCGTGCCCCCGCCCTGGCTCGAGTTGACCACCAGCGAGCCCTGCTTCAGCGCAACCCGTGTGAGGCCGCCGGGAGTGATGTCGATCTTGTCGGGCGAGACCAGCACGAAGGGCCGCAGATCGACGTGGCGCGGGGCCAGCCCCTTTTTCGTGAATATCGGGCAGGTCGACAGCGAGAGCGTGGGCTGGGCGATGTAATTGTGCGGCTTTTCGACGAGCTTCTTCCGGAAGATCTCGAGCTCCTTCCGCGACGCGGCCGGACCGATCAACATGCCGTAGCCGCCCGAGCCGTGAACCTCCTTCACCACCAGCTCCGCAAGATTGTCGAGCGTGTATTTCAGGCTCTCCTCGTCGGCGCAGCGGTGCGTCTCGACATTGGGGAGCAAGGGCTTCTCGCCGGTGTAGAACTCGACGATCTCGGGCATGAAGGAATAGATCGCCTTGTCGTCGGCGACGCCCGTGCCCGGCGCATTGGCGATGGTGATACGCCCTGCGCGATAGACGTCCATGATGCCGGGAATGCCGAGCACGCTGTCCTCGTTGAACGTCAGCGGATCGAGGAATTCGTCGTCGACGCGGCGATAGATAACGTCGACCGGCTGATAGCCCCGGGTAGTGCGCATGGCGACCCGCCCCCCGACCACTCGCAGATCGCTCCCCTCGACGAGTTCGGCTCCCATCTGATCGGCCAGGAAGGCGTGCTCGAAATAGGCGGAATTGTAGATGCCCGGTGTCAGCACGGCGACCACCGGCTTGCCTTCGGTGCAGTCGGGCGCACAGGCGGCCAGGCTCTTGGCGAGCCGGCGCGGGTAATCCGAGACCGATTCGACCGGCAGGCGCATGAACAGCTCGGGAAACATCGCCATCATCGTCTCGCGATTCTCGAGCATGTAGCTGACGCCCGAGGGGGTCCGCGCATTGTCCTCGAGCACGTAGAATTCATCGGGCCCGGTCCGCACCAGATCGATGCCCACGATATGGGTGTAGACCCCTCCCGGCGGCGTGAAGCCGACCATGTTCGGGAGCCAGGCCTCGTTGTTGCGAAACAGCCGCTCCGGAATTCGACCGGCGCGGATGATCTCCTGCCGGTGGTAGAGGTCGTGCATGAAGGCATTGAGCGCCGATACGCGCTGTTCGATCCCACGGGTCAACTTCCGCCATTCGGAGGCGGACAATATCCTCGGGACCATATCAAAGGGTATCAGCCGTTCCTCGGCTTCGTTTTCGCCATAGACATTGAAGGTGATGCCGGTCTTGCGGAAGTTCGTTTCGGCTTCGGCGTGCTTTCTGCGCAGCAATGCGGTCTGCTGATCGTCGAACCACTGACAATAGCCGGAATAGGCCTCGCGAACCGCGCCACCGGGCTCGTGCATTTCATCGAAATGTTCGGTGTTGGCGATCATGATCCCCCGATGCCCGGCGCCGCGGCCGGGAGCGCGAGGGCAGGACGCCCTCCCTCGGGGAAACAAAGGCTCAGGCCTCGTGAAGTTCCCCCAGCACCGCCTCGACGGCCTCGTTGGTGAGGACGAACCCCATGTGAGAGCATCGCAACGCGACCGCGCGATCGCGTTCCGCGACTTTGCCGCAGGCCGAGCGCGGATGGACGACGCCATCGCGCGGGCTCCAGAAGGCCACCGTTTCCACCGGAGGCTTTTCCGCCACCACGGTGTCGATTTCGGGCTCGTCGACACGATGGCCGGCGATCGCCTGATAGGCTCTCCACCCATTGTTGGCCCGCGGGCTGCCTGAAAATGGAGACCCGAGCGTGATGACCTTGGCCACCTTGTCGGGGTGCTGCTTGGCGAGTTCGCGAGCCATTATTCCGCCGAGGCTCCAGCCGACCAGATACACGGGCTCGCCCGCACGGCGGTGCAGATCCAGCAAACGTCGCTCGACCTTGGCGAAGCGATCGGCGGTAGCGCCGAAATTGTAACCCAGACCCCATCTTTTCGCCGTATGTCCCGCCTTCTCTAGCTTGCGGGCCATCCATCGCATGCGGATCGGATGCGCTCCGAAGCCCGGAAGAAGCATCACGGTCTTCGAGGACAGCGCCGGCTCGACCACGAGCGGGGGGCCCAAACGCCGACGCAAGGGCTCTATCGGCCAGAGCAATTCGCGGAGCAGCAATTGCCAGCGCGGGCCGCTGACATCCTCCGGCGAGGGTTCGGCAGCCAATTGCCAGCGGCGCGACAATTCGTCGCGGTTGAACACCTGAGGATCGAGAACGGATCGCGTGGCCATGCTCTTACTATGCGGCGCACCGCTGACGGGTTCCTGAACCGGAACGGCAGGCTCTACGCGTCGCAATCGCCGATCCGCTGCTGCGAGCTCTTCATCGTCATGGTCATTGTCTTACCGTCCGGAGCTTTCGCATCCATCGTCATCGTCATATCGGAAGATGTGCGCCCTCCGGTGCCCTTCATCGTCATCCGGGCAGTGCCCTGCCCTTCCTTGGCGCAGTTCATGATCGCATCGATGCTCCCGCCCTCGGCCTCGAACTTCTCGAACGAACAATTGCCGTCCTCTTCCTGCGCCTGCCGCGCCATTTCCTCGAACCCCTTTTCGGCCTCTGCGCGGGTCAGGCAGTATTCGTGCGTCTGCGGCCCCGAGGACAACATGCCCTTCATCATGTCCTGCATCTCCTTGGGCGCGCCGGGAATCTCGACATCGATCATCTCGACCGTGGTGCGGTATTTGCCGGGCGCGGGTTTCACCATCTCCCCGGAGCGCGCCGCCGCTTCCTTCATCGAGATCTCGCCGTCGCCATCGGCGTCGGCGTCGGGACTGCCGCAGGCCGTCAGAACGAGCGAGGCGCAGGCGAGGATGAAACGGCGATGCATGGCTGGTCTCCCTTGAGATTAGGGCGGCGAAGCTAGCAGGCTTGCCTGCTCCCGCAAGCCGCCGTTGCGCCCGGCAGGGGCGTTCCCCATATGTGCGCGCATGAGCGAACTCGTCATCCGCAGGGGCCTCGAAGAACCCGACACCACGGGCGAATTCGTCCCCCACAAGCCGGCCCGGCCTGAAAAATCGATGGGTGGCCGCCGGTTCAAGCTGGTGAGCGAATACACTCCGAGCGGGGATCAGCCGACCGCGATCGCCGAACTGGTCGCCGCAGCAAGGGAAGGCGAGCAGACGCAGACGCTGCTCGGCGTGACCGGTTCGGGCAAGACCTTCACCATGGCCAAGGTGATCGAGGCTCTCCAGCGTCCGGCGCTGATCCTGGCCCCCAACAAGATCCTCGCCGCCCAGCTCTATGGCGAGTTCAAGAGCTTCTTCCCCGAGAACGCAGTCGAATATTTCGTCAGCTATTACGACTATTACCAACCCGAAGCCTATGTCCCGCGCTCGGACACCTATATCGAGAAGGAAAGCTCGGTGAACGAGGCGATCGACCGCATGCGCCACTCGGCCACCCGCGCACTGCTCGAGCGCGACGACGTGATCATCGTCGCTTCGGTGTCCTGCCTCTACGGCATCGGCTCGGTCGAGACCTATTCGGCGATGATCTTCGACATCAAGAAGGATCAAACCGTCGACCAGCGCGAACTGATCCGCAAGCTGGTGGCGCTGCAGTACAAGCGCAACGATGCCGGCTTCGCGCGCGGGAACTTCCGCGTTCGCGGCGACAGTCTGGAAATCTTCCCGTCGCATTATGAGGACATGGCCTGGCGGATCGGCTTCTTCGGCGACGAGATCGAGGAAATCAGCGAATTCGATCCGCTCACCGGCAAGAAGGGTGCGAGCCTCGACAAGGTGCGGGTCTACGCCAATTCGCACTATGTCACACCCGGTCCGACGATGAAGCAGGCGACGCAGGCGATCAAATTCGAACTCGAGGAACGGCTCAAGGAACTGCACGAGGAAGGGCAACTGCTCGAAGCCCAGCGGCTCGAACAAAGAACCAACTTCGACCTCGAGATGATCGCCGCGACCGGGTCCTGCGCGGGGATCGAGAACTACAGCCGATTCCTGACCGGCCGTCTGCCCGGCGAGCCGCCTCCGACGCTATTCGAATACCTGCCCGAAAACGCGCTGCTGTTCGTCGATGAGAGCCATCAGACGGTGCCGCAGGTCGGCGCGATGGCGAAGGGCGACCATCGGCGGAAGATAACCCTGGCCGAATATGGCTTTCGCCTTCCCTCCTGCATCGACAACCGGCCGCTGCGCTTCAACGAATGGGATGCGATGCGTCCGCAGACGATCGCGGTATCTGCGACTCCGGGGTCGTGGGAGCTCGAACAGACCGGCGGCGTCTTCGCCGAACAGGTCATTCGCCCGACCGGGCTGATCGATCCGCCGGTCGAGATCAAACCGGTCGAGGATCAGGTCCAGGACTGCATCGAGGAGTGCAGGAAGACGGCACAGCAGGGCTATCGCACGCTGGTCACCACGCTCACCAAGCGCATGGCCGAGGATCTTACCGAATTCATGCACGAGGCCGGGGTCCGGGTGCGCTACATGCATTCCGACGTCGAGACGCTCGAGCGGATCGAGCTGATCCGCGATCTGCGCCTCGGCGTTTATGACGTGCTCGTCGGGATCAATCTGCTGCGCGAGGGACTCGACATTCCCGAGTGCGGCCTCGTGTGCATTCTCGATGCCGACAAGGAAGGATTCCTGCGCTCCGAAACCAGCCTGATCCAGACCATTGGGCGCGCTGCGCGCAACGTCGATGGCCGCGTGATCCTCTATGCCGACCGGATCACGGGAAGCATGGAACGGGCCATGGCGGAAACCGAACGCCGGCGCGAAAGACAGCGTGAATACAACGAAGAACACGGCATCACGCCGCAGACGATCAAGCGGCAGATCGCCGATATCGTCGCCCATACGGCAGCGGGCGACGGTGTCACCGTCGACACCGGCGACGACGAGCGCAACAATCTGGTTGGTCACAACCTACGCGCCTATATCGAGGATCTCGAGAAGCGCATGCGCACCGCCGCCGCCGATCTCGAATTCGAGGAGGCCGGGCGGCTGCGCGACGAGATCCGCCGCCTCGAGAACGACGAACTGGGGCTCGGCGACGAGCAGAAGCGGGCCCCGCTGGTCGGTCGTTCCAATGAAGGCAAGCCGGGCACGCGGAAGACCCGCTATGGCAAGACGCGCTACAAGAAGATGGGCGGCAAGCCCTGATCGCCATGTTGCGCGGAAAGCCGATCGGCATTCCACCGTCTTGCGCGGCGCTCACCGGATGCCGTTGCCCAGTGTTGACCCGCCGGCGGGGGCCCCGCATAGGGCGCGCAGGAATTCGGGGGTGACATGATTTCGAGACGATGTCTGACGGCGGCCTGCCTCGCGGGTGGGCTTCTGGCTATGGGCGTGCCGCTCGCGGCGCAGGAGAAGGCGGAGAGCGCGACCGAGGCCGCCAAGCCAATCGAACCGCAGATCCGAACACGCGAACTTTCGGGCACTTTCGGCGGGCAGCGTATCGAATATCGCGCGACCATGCGCGAAAACGTGCTCGAATCGGACGATCGCAAGCCCGAAGCGGTGATCGTCACAACCAGCTATGTGAAACAGCCACGCGATGCTTCGCGGCCGGTCTTCTTCCTCTTCAACGGCGGTCCCGGCTCGGGATCGGTGTGGCTCCAGATGGGAGCCTTCGGGCCCAAGAGGGTCGATATTCCCTCGGATGCGCGCGACGATGGCGCCCCGCCCTACCCGCTGCTCGACAACCCGGACAGCCTGCTCGACGTCGCCGATCTGGTCTTCATCGATCCGCCGGGAACCGGGTTCAGCTATCTCACCGATGGAACCGAACCGGAGGAGTATTACGGCCTCGAACAGGACGCCGAAGCGGTGGCCACCATCATCCGCCGCTGGCTCAACGAAAACGGTCGATGGAACAGCCCGAAGTTTCTCGGCGGCGAGAGCTATGGCACCACGCGCACGGCAATGGTCGCGCGTGAGCTCGAGGGCGAAACCTACAACGATGTCGGGCTCAACGGGCTCGTCCTGATTTCGACCATCCTCGACTTCGCAGGGCGTGAACCGACGCCGGGCAACGAGCTCGCCTATATCGTGACTCTGCCCAACATGGCCGCCGCAGCCTATTATCACGGCAAGGTCGAGGCGCCTTCGGTCGAGGCGATCGTCGAGGAGGCGCGGCGCTTCGCCATCGGGCCGTTCGCGACCGCGCTGCTCAAGGGGCAGGACCTGCCTGCCGCCGAACGCGCGGCGGTGCGGAAGGAGCTCTCGCGGCTGACCGGCCTGTCCGAGCAATACCTCGAAAACGCCGATCTGCGGGTAACCGATCAGCGCTTCTACAAGGAGCTGCTGCGCGACCGCGGGTTGACGATCGGACGGCTCGATGCCCGCTATACCGGACGCGATTTCGACAATGCCGGGGAGACGCCCGACAATGATCCGAGCTTCTACGGCATCGATGCCGCCTATACGGCCGCGATCAACAGCTGGACACGCGATACGCTCGGCTTCGAGACGGATCGCGAATATCAGTCGATCGGTACGGAACCGGGACGCAATTGGGATTGGACACTAAGCGGCCGCAGCCGCGGGGCCTATCTGAACGTCGCGCCGTTCATCGGCCAGGCAATGCGCCAGAATTCCGATCTCCGGACCTTCGTCGCGCAAGGCTATTACGATTTCGCCACGCCCTTTTTCGGCGCGGAATATTCGCTCAGCCGGACGGGAATCCCGCAGGACCGGGTCGAGTTCCATTATTACGATGCGGGGCACATGATGTATGTGCGCGACGAGGATCGGGCGAAACTGGCGCGCGATATCCGGACCTTCATCCGCTCGCGATGAGGACGGCGGTCGGCACCATCTTGAATGCCCGCAGCTCTGTGCCATAGGCCCTCCATGCGCTGTTCTCTCGTCCTGGCATCTCTCCTCGTGCTGAACGCCTGCCAGCCTCCTGCGGCGGACGAATATGTCGAACGCGCGCGGATTGGCCCCGGCTCCGAAGGACCGTCGGAGCCGATCGATTCGCCCGACACCGAGGATGCGATCTGGGCGGCAGCAAGCGAGGGCGACCGCCTGCTTTACGGCGAACCGGGCGAGCGGCCGCTCATGGCTTTCGCCTGCGTGGTGGACGACGGCGCGCCGATGATCCGCTACACGCGCTTCGCGCCTGCCGACGCGCACGCCAAGGCGGTGCTCGCGATGATCGGCAACGGCCATGTCTCGCGTTTCAAGATCGACGCCGTAAGCAAGGGCAGCGTCTGGTTGTGGGAGGGCGAGATCGGCGCCGACAGCCCGCAGCTGGACGTGCTCACCGGAAGGCGCGAGGTCGAGGCGACCGTCCCCGGCGCGGGCAGCCTCGTCCTCAATCCGAGCGCGTTTCCCGCCGAGCTGGTGGAGCGCTGCCGTAGTCTCGCAAGGACGCAAGCGCCAGGTCGCTGAGCAGTTCCGGAGCGAGCACCTGCGGCAACTGCTGCCCCTCCTCTCGGGGAGGATACCACAGATAGAGTGGCACGCCCGCTGCGCCTTGCTGCGTGAGCATGCGCGAGATCTCTTCGTCTGGTCTCGTCCAGTCGCCGCGCAAGGCCAACACTCCCGCCTTGTCGAACGCCGCACGCGTCGCCTCGCGTTCGATCGCGACGCTTTCATTGACCTTGCAGGTCACGCACCAATCGGCGGTGAACCATACGAATACCGGCCTTCCGGACGCGCGGGCCCGGGCAAGCGCCGCTTCGCTGTAATCGATCGGGTCGAGGACGCTCTCGGTGGGAGCCTTCGCATTGTTCGGCGCCGGAATGAGAATGAGGCCGACCACCGCGATGGCCAGAGACCCTGCCAGCATCATCCGCGATTGCGCCTGTCCCCTCCTCTGCATGCGCCCTGCCTGCCATAGCGCGATGACGAGCATCGTTCCGAACAGGACGGCAATGGCAAGAGCGCCTGGTCCACCCATGCGCCAGACCAGCCAGGCCAGCGCCAGAGCGGTCAGGCCCATCGGCAACGCCATCCAGCGGCGGAACCGTTCCATCCACTGCCCCGGCCTTGGCAGCGATCGCCGCAGCGCCGGTACGAAGCCGACCAGCAGAAAGGGAAGGGCCAGACCGACCCCGAGGGCGACGAAGACCAGCAGACCGTGAACCGGCTGGATGACCAGCGCCGCACCGAGCGCGAGCGCCATGAACGGACCGGTGCAGGGTGTCGCCACGAAAGCCGCGAGCAGCCCGGTGCCGAAGGATCCGCTTCGCGAAGGCGCGCCGCCCGAGATCGCCATGCCGGGCACTTCGAACAGGCCGAGGAAATTGGCCGTAATCGCCAGCGCAAGGAGGAGCAGAGCGACCACCACGAGTGGGTTCTGCAGCTGGAACGCCCAGCCGACCTGCTCGCCGGCGGCTCGCAGCGCGAGGATCGTTGCTCCGAGTGCTCCGCAAGCGGTCACGACGCCGGCAGTATAGGCCAAGGCATCGCGCCGGGCATTTCGCTCATCGCCGCCCGCCTTGGCCAGGGCGAGCGCCTTGAGGCTCAGGATCGGGAACACGCAGGGCATGACGTTGAGCAGCAGGCCGCCGGCCAGCGCCGCCAGGAGCAAGTGCCACAGGGCGGGATCGTGCTCGCCATCGATCGGCTTGACCCCTTCGAGTGGGACATCGCCCGAAGCGGCCGTAAAACGCAGCCCTCGGCCCTCGCCGAGATCGATTATGCCTGCGATCCGCTCCTGCCTCGATCCTGCGATCTCTTCACCAGCGACGGACCCCGCGCCGCGCTGCGTGGGAATCTCGGCGACCAGCAGTTCGCCCTCGCGACGGAAGGTCTGGCGACCGGCATGGATCGGCGCTTCGCCCGCACCGAGCTCGTTCGTCGCCACGAAGACGTGCGGATTGCTCAGGCGGACTCCCGCCGGGAGAGGTATGCCGATCCGGAGATGGTCATTTGCCAGCTCGAATTTTGCCGGACTGCCCAGTGGAGGGGCGATCCGGGCGCGCCATTGCGCAAAGCGGGGATCGCCTTCCGCTTGCTGCGGAGCCAGCACGAGCTCGGCCTGCTGGGGAACGCATATCGTATCGGTGCAGGCGAGATAACGCGCCGTCGCGCGGATCGGCTTCGCGCGCTCGACTTGCGCCCCCTCGGGCAGAGCGATCGGGACGAGCACCGTGTAGCTGCCCTCATAGACATGATTCATCAGATCGCCGATCAGCAATCGCTTGGGCACCGGGTAGAGCGGCTCGCCCGCCTTCCAGCCGTCCGGAAGCTGCCAGTCGATCTCCATACCCAGACCTGCATCGCCGGGGTTCGACCAATAGCCGTGCCACTCTTCCGAAACGGGGGTGAAATGCAGCGCCAGCATCCATGGCTGCCCCGGCTGCGGCGGTCCCTCGGCGACCAGTTCGACCGCCATCCGATCGCTTCCCGGTCCAGAGGCGGCAGCCGTTTGCCCCGGAAGGACGAATGCCAGCGCCAGCAGCGCCAGCAGGGCTGCGATGCGGTCCAATATCCTTGCCTCGGTCACGCTGCCCGCTCTAGGGATGCACATGATGGACGACAAGCGAGACCTGCTGATCCTGGGCGGCGGCCTGGTAGGAATGACCATGGCCCTCGCCGCGGCGAGCAAGGGGCTGTCGAGCCACCTCGTCGATCGCGCGGACCCGGCTTCGCTGACGGCCGAGGGCTTCGACGGCCGCGCTTCTGCGATATCGACTGCAAGTTGGCGGCTGTTTCGCAGGATCGGCCTGGAAGATGCGCTCGAGCCCTTTGGTTGCGATATCGCAGCGATCGCAGTGCTCGATCAGATGAAGCGCGGGCGCCTCGATTTTCGCCCCGAACCGCATGAAGGCACGCTCGGCCGGATGTTCGCCAATCGCCAATTGCGGTTGGCCTTGCATGAAGCTGCGACCAAGGAGCCCTTGATCGGCTGGCACGCTCCGGTCGAGGTCGTGGCGCGCGAGCGTGGGGAATTCGGCGTGAGCGCGACGCTGGCCGACGGGCGTCTGCTCGAGGCGTCGCTCATGATCGGCGCGGAGGGCCGCGGTTCGCCGTCTCGAAAGGATGCCGGGCTCAAGCTGGCGAGCTGGGACTACAGTCACAGGGCGATCATCACCGGCCTCGACCATTCCAGCTCTCACGAGAACGTCGCCTGGGAGATATTCTATCCCGAAGGGCCCTTCGCGCTGCTTCCCATGCTCGACGGGCCGGAGGGGCAACATCGCAGCGCACTCGTCTGGACTGTCGACGAAGCCGATGCTGCGGGTGTGCTGAAACTGTCGGACCGCGCTTTTGTCGCCGAAGTCCGGAAGCGCATGGGCGATCTTCTGGGCGATCTCTCGCTCAACAGCGCGCGCTCCTCCTATCCGCTCAGCTTCCAGCATACGGCGCGGATCGTCGACGAACCGTCTCGCGCTTGTCGGCGACAGTGCGCATGGCATGCATCCCATTGCCGGCCAGGGTCTCAATCTGGGCCTGCGCGATGTCGGGGCGCTGGTCGAAGTGCTCGAGGAGGCGCTGCGGCTCGGCCTCGATCCCGGGGATGCGCAGATATTACGCAAATACGAGCAATGGCGTGCGCTCGACGCGATGATGGTGATGGGCGCCACCGATAGCCTTACCCGCATCTTCGGCGTGCGGGGCAAGGCCGCGAGCGCAATGCGGCGCTTCGGAATGGCGGGAATCCAGCGCTCGGGCTGGCTCAAGCGGTTCTTCATGGACGAGGCACGGGGCATTTCGGGGAAGCTGCCGGAAATGCTCAGGGCCTGATCGGCTAAGTCTCCTCGGCGGGACTCGGCTGTTCGATCCGGTTGCCCGCGCCGTCGCGCAACATGCGCGGCTCGAGCACCGCAGCGGTTTCGATAAGGTCGAGCGCCTGTTGGGCGGCAGCGAACCGCTCCGCATCGCGGATCCAACCGCTCGCCTTGTCGGCGCCGGGCAGATTGCGCACTTCGGCGATCGCGGCTTCGATCCGCCCGCTTTCGAGAAACAGCCGCGCACGATCGAGCCGCCGGCGGGGCTGCGGCGAAGGCGCGCTTTCGCGCCGGATCACGAACAATTGCGAGAGTTCCTCGCCAATACGCGCCAAGCCGCTGAGTTCGCTCGGCGCCGCAAGCTGCGGCGACAGTCCCTCAAGCCGGGCGATGAGCTGATCGAGAGTAATCGGATCGCGGCTCGTCCGGATAACCGTTTCCACGGCATTCGGCATGGCATCGCCAAACCGCAGCCGAAGCTGATCGGCGAGATATCCCAGTTCGGCCCCCTTCTCGAGCGCGCGCCGGGTGGCGAAGGCGATCAGCAGGCCTTCGGCGCGCGCCGCATTGCCTGCGGCAGCCTGAGCCTGCAGGTCGAGCCGCGCCAGCCGCTGTTCGGCTGCGGCGAGGCGCTGGTCTATTCCTCCCTGCTGCTCCGCCACCCGTTCGACCGCACGTCTTGCCGCCGCCTGGCTGGCCCGGGCGCTCGGCGTGGGCGATGGCGAGGCCGAAGGAGCGGCTATGGGTTCCGGAGCGCTCGGCGATGCTTCCGCCGGCTCGGATCGGTCGCTCAGCCGATAGACCGCATAGCCCGCGACTGCGGCGCCGAGCAGAAATGAAGCGAGCACGGCGATGAGGACGGGACGGTTCGAACGAGCCCTTCCTCCGGTGCTGGTGTAATCGTTCATCGAAATCCGTTCTGCGCCCGGTGCGCCCGCCGGCCGGGCGCATCCTGATCATTGGCGGGAGGTCTGGCACAAAGATTTCGCCATGGCCAGCACCGCACTGTCCTCGGGCGCCGCTGCGGCTTCCACCGATCGCCAGCCGGTGCCCGCGAGATCCCGCACGCGTGGACCGATGGCGACCAGATCGAACAGCGCCTTGTCGATGGACAGGCGTTCCAACTCTTCGGTCAGGCGGGTTGCGACGGTGCCCGAGTGCAAGGCAATCACCCCACCGCTGCGAAGATCGGCAGCGACCTTCTCGGTCAGCGGCGAAGGCACCGCCCGATAAACGACCCGCGTCTCCACCACCATGCCTGCGGGCAGTGCCAGTTCGACCCGATCTTCACCAGCGAGGCGCAACAACCGCAACTCGCGGCCCGCGAGTTCGTCGATCAGGCCCTGAAGACCGCCGCCACCGCTCTGGCCGACAAGGAAACCGGCCGACCGTGCAGCATCCGCAGTCACCTCACCGACAGCATGGACGGGCAGCCGGTCGAGGCTCTCCAATCGAGCGCCGCCGTGGCGAAAGACATTCGCGCTGCCGATCAGCAGACCGTCGAAGCCTTCAGCCGGGGGAGCGTCCCATGCGACGGCTTCGATGACGAACAGCGGTGCCCCGTGCACCTCGAGCTCCATGGCGCGCGCGGTGGCGGCGGTTACGGACCAGCCCGGCTCGGGTCGGAAGAGGAAAAGCGGCCTCACGGCTGATGCCCGAACTGTACCGCGACCTCGGTTGGCGCTTGCTCGAGCAGTTGCGCAGCAAGCGCCAACGGTGCGCTTCGGTCTCCCGGCGAGAAGCGGACTTCGCCGGCGATGCGCACCTTCCCATCGGGACTGAAGATCGCGGCCGACAGCAGCAGTTCGCCCTCCTCCCTCCGCGTGAGCGCGGCGATCGGGCTGCTGCACGAACCGCCGAGCCCCTCGAGGAGGCGCCGCTCGGCGGAAATCTCGTCATGGCTCGGGCCGTGGTCCACGGCAGCGAGCAGTCCGCGCAGCCGGTCATCGCGACTGCGGCATTCGATGCCGATCGCCGCCTGTGCGGGAGCGGGCAGCCATTCGAGCGGGTCGAGCCGCACGCCGACATCGTCTTCGCCCAGCCGGTCGAGCCCGGCAGCCGCGAGGAAGGTCGCATCGGCCTCTCCTGCCTCGAGTTTGGCCATTCGGGTGGCGACGTTGCCGCGAATGCCGACCACTTCGAGGTCCGGCCGCAGGTGCAGCACTTGCGCAGCGCGCCGCGGGGCGCTGGTGCCGACGCGAGCGCCCTCCGGGATCTGCGCAATCGAGGCTGCGCCGAGCAGGCGATCCGCCCGGTCGGCCCGCGGGAGGATAGCCCCGATGGCGATTTCCCCCGGACGATGAGTTTCGACATCCTTCATCGAGTGAACGGCCGCGTCGATCCTGCCCTCGACCAGCCACAGGTCGAGCTCGCGTGTCCACAGCGCCTTGCCCCCGATCTCGGCCAGGGGGCGGTCCTGGACCCGGTCTCCGCTGGCGATGACGGGCACCAATTCCACGGCGGATTCGTCCCAGCCATGCGCCGCGCACAGCCGGGCGCGCGCCTCGTGCGCCTGTGCCAGGGCGAGCGGAGAACGACGCGTTCCGAGACGGATGAGTGGGCTCGAGGGCATTGCGTTGCCTTGCCCTAGCGAGCAAGCACGTTAAGGGAAAGCGGGATGGTACTGGTTCTCGGCATAGAAAGCTCGTGCGATGAAACCGCAGCGGCGCTGGTGGATTCCGGCCGCCGGATCCTTGCGCAGCGGATCGCCTCGCAGGATGAGGACCACGCTCCCTACGGCGGCGTCGTTCCCGAAATCGCCGCTCGGGCGCATGCCGAACGGCTCGCACCGATGATCGAGGGCGTGCTTGCGGATGCGCAGGTGACTCTTGCCGATTGCGATGCGATCGCGGCGACGGCCGGGCCAGGCCTGATCGGCGGGGTCATGGTCGGACTGGTCAGCGCGAAGGCGCTGGCGATGGCCAGCGATACACCGCTCATCGCGGTCAACCATCTTGAAGGCCACGCACTCAGTCCGCGCCTGGTGGATCCGGAGCTCGGCTTTCCCTACGCCCTGCTGCTGGTTTCGGGCGGGCATTGCCAGATCCTGCGCGTGGATGGTGTCGGCGAAGTATCGCCGCTTTGCCACCACCATCGACGATGCCCTGGGCGAAGCGTTCGACAAGACCGCGAAGATTCTCGGCCTCGGCTTCCCCGGCGGCCCCGCGGTCGAACGCGCTGCAAGGCAGGGCGACCCCCGCGCCGTTCCCCTGCCCCGGCCGATGTTCGGCAGCCGCGAACCGCATTTCTCCTTCGCCGGGCTCAAGAGCGCCGTCCTGCGGGCTCAGGAGAGCGGCGAGCATGCAGTGGCCGACATCGCTGCCGGTTTCCAGCAATCGGCGGTCGATTGCCTGACCGATCGGCTGCGCGTCGCCCTCGCGGCAATGGGCGCGGTCGAAACGCTCGTCGTGGCGGGAGGAGTCGCGGCGAACGCCACCGTCCGCGCCGCACTCCAGCAGCTCGCTTCCGCTCACGGTATGCGTTTCGCCGCTCCGCCTCCCGCACTCTGCACCGACAATGCCGCGATGATCGCCTGGGCCGGGGTCGAGCGCCTGGCACTGACCGGGTTCGCCCCGGATCCGCTCGACATTTCCGCGCGGCCCCGGTGGCCGCTCGACCCGACAGCCGAGCCGGTCAGGGGCGCCGGAGTCAAGGCATGACCACGGGGCGGAATTCGAAAGCGAAGGTAGGTGTGCTCGGAGCGGGAGCGTGGGGTACCGCGCTCGCGCAGATGCTCGCTGCCGACGGAGGCGAAGTCCTGATCTGGGCGCGCGAGGAAAAATTGGTCCGCGAGATCAACTCCTCGCACACCAATTCGCTGTTCCTGCCCTCGGCGAGCCTCGCGCCGGCGATACGCGCAACCGGCGAGCTGGTCGAGATGAGCCTGCTCGACGCCTTGCTGGTCGTGACCCCCGCGCAGCATATGGGTCGCGTGCTCGAGGCCATGCCCGCGCATCCGCGCGATCTCGTACTCTGCTCGAAGGGCATAGAGGCCGGCTCGGGCAGGTTGATGAACGATGTCGCGCGCCATGCCGCTCCCGGCAGCGCACTTGCCGTTCTCTCGGGGCCGACCTTCGCGCATGAAGTGGCTGCCGGCCTGCCGACCGCGGTGACACTCGCCTGCAGCGGCGGCGAGGAGCAATGGGACCGGCTCGCGCCCTTGATCGCGCGCCCTGCCTTCCGGCCGTATTATTCGGAGGATGTGACCGGTGCGGAAATCGGAGGCTCGGTCAAGAACGTGCTGGCGATCGCCTGCGGCGTGGTCGATGGATTGGGCCTCGGCCAGAATGCGCGTGCGGCGCTGATCGCGCGCGGCTACGCCGAGATGCTGCGCTTCGGCGAGGCGCTCGGCGCCCGCACCGAAACGCTCGCCGGCCTATGCGGTCTTGGCGATCTGGTGCTGACCTGCTCTTCGACGTCCAGCCGGAATTTCTCACTCGGGAAGGCGCTCGGCGAAGGCCGCAGCGCAGACCAGCTCCTCGCCGACCGCCGCACGGTCGCCGAAGGTGCCCACACCGCCCCGGTACTGGTCGAGCTCGCGGCTCGTCATGGCGTGGCGATGCCCATCGTCGCGGCGGTCTACGACCTGCTCAAGGGCGATGCTCCGCACGAAGTCGTCTCGGGTCTGCTGGCCCGGCCATTGCGCGCCGAACTGGAAGGCGCGGGATGACCAGCGGCAGGCCGGATGAAGATCTGACCGCTCTCGCCAAGGGCGGGAGAGAAAATTTCATTGGCTTCCTGCTGCGCCTGCTGGCGCGGCTTCCCTTTCTGTTCATCGCCGGCCGGCTCTATGGCCCCGAAGCCCTGGGCCGCTTCGCTTCCGCGCTGGTGGTCGTCGAACTGGTGGCGCTGGTTTGTGCCATGGGCGAGAAGCGGGGTCTTGCGCAGCGACTTTCCGACGACGAGACCGCGCATCCCGCAAACCTCGTCTACGACGGCATGCTGCTGGCGGCGATCTTCGCCTGCCTGGCTGCCGGCTTCTTCTGGCTGGTGCCCGCCCCGCTGTTTCCGAGCGGAGATTTTACCCAGCTCGACCGGCTCATCGTGCTCGCCATCCCGGGTTATGCGCTGACCGAAATCGTCCTGGCGGCGCAAGCCTATCGCTACGATATCGCGACCACCGTACGGGCTCGCGCCGTGGTCGAACCCTGGTCGATCTCGATCATGGCAGGAGCGTTCTATTTCCTTCCGGCGACGCAGCAATCGGGGCTGTCGCTGGCCTATCTGGTGTCGATCTACGCCGGGCTGGCCACGGGCTTGTGGTCGTTCTTGCGCAGCTATGGCCGGCCGCGCGGATGGCGACCGCATCCCTCGTACATGTACCGTATGACCGTGCGCGCGCTCCCGCTCGCGACCGCCGATGCGATCGAGTGGGGAACGCGGCGGCTCGACATCTTCATTCTCGGCCTGTTCGCTGCCCCGGCCGCGGTCGGCGTTTATTACATCGCCCAGCAGGTCGCGAGCCTTCCGCAGAAGCTGAAGACCAGTTTCGAGCCGATCCTGGGTCCGGTCATCACCAAGAACCTCAAGACGAAGAACTATCAGGCAATCGCCAGGCAGGTGTGTCAGGTCGGGTTCTGGATTGTCGCCATGCAGGCGGGAATCGCGCTGGCGCTGGGGCTGCCGGGCGAAGCGGTGATGGGCCTGGTCGGGCCGGAGTTCGTCGGCGGCACAGGGGCGCTGGCGTTCCTGCTGGCCGCCGAGGTGATCGCGGCGACCGCGGTCGTGTCCGAAGCCGTGCTGATCTACGTCGCGCGGGTGAAGAATCTCTGGATCTCGATCGGCACGATCGCTCTCCAGGCTGCGCTGACGGTGGTGTTGATCGAAGCTATGGTCGCGGGCGGGTATGGCGAGCCCTACAAGGCAGCGGCGGCGGCGATCGCGCTGATGCTGGCGCTTGGCACCGCCAGCCTGGTGAAGGCCATGCTGCTCGCGCGGATCCTCGGCGAGCCGATCAACACCTTTCGCTGGCCGCTGGTGTGGGCGGCAGCGCCCGCAGTGGTGGTCGGCTTCGCCGCGACGCAGGTTCCCGAATGGGCCGAGCTGATCGTCGGCATACCGGCGATCCTGCTGGTCTACGGTGCGGTTATATGGACTCGCGGGTTCGGCCCGGAGGACCGGGTACTGTTCCGACGCAACATCGAACAGGACGCGCAACCGCCGACTTGATCGATCGTCGGCCGGTTCATGGAGCGGGCGGTCGGCGGCATCATGCACCCGAAGGGGACTGCGATGCAGCTGGCGACTTGGCAGGCAGGCTCGGCGGCGGCTAAGAGCCCCCTCATGTCCGTCCGCCCCGTCCTTGCAGTCTTCGCCGGCGCCGCTCTGACCTGCGCCGGAGCCTATGCGGCGGGGCAGGCGAGTGGGCCCGACTTCGTCGCCCGGCTCGAGGGCAAGGCCGAGGCGGCGATTGGCCGGGCCGGCGGTGAGGGTGTCACCGCGGTCTTCGGCAGCGGGAGCGGCGCCCCGACGCGCCATCCGGTGTTGCGCGGCGGAGCGCGGCTCGACGATCGGACCCGCGCCCGGGTCGCGCGGGCGGTAGCCGCGGTACCAGGGGTCGGAGGCGTGGTCTGGAGCGACGGGAGCGGCGTCGCGATGGGCGACGAGCCGCGCTATCAGCCGCTGCATTGCCAGGACGATGTCGAGGGCCTGCTTCGGACGCGATCGATCCGTTTCGAGGAAGCCAGCAGCGCGATCCTGCCCGCCAGCGAAATGCTGCTCGACGAGGTCGCCGAGGCGCTGCGACCATGTCTCGGCGCGATCATCGCAGTGACCGGTCATACCGATGCCTCGGGGACCGAACCGGGCAATCTCGACCTCAGCATGGAGCGAGCCCGCGCGGTTCGCGAGGCACTGGTCCGACGCGGCATTCCGCGCGACGGCCTGCGTGCCAGCGGCGTGGGGTCGAGCGACCCGGTGGAAGGACTTTCCCCGGCCGACCCGGCCAACCGGCGCATCGAATTCTCGGTCATCAGCACCGAACCGCTGCATCCGACCCCGGTCGATACGCCGGGGGCGCGCTGATGCCGCTGTGGTTCGAACTGGCGGCGCTCATGCTTGCCGGATACGGTGCGGGGATCGGCATCGGCTGGGTCTTCTGGGGCCACAGCAGCGACAGCGAGAGGAACAGTGAATGAGCGAATTGCTCGAGACATATTGGCCGCTGATCGTCGGCGCACTCGTGCTCGGCCTGGCGATAGCCTGGTATATCCTGCGCGCTTCGCGGCGCACCCGCGTCACGGGCGATCGCCGCGACGTGCTCGACGAGGGCATGGCGCCGGCCGAGCGCAATCGCGCCCTCATCGACAGCGCGCCCGCCGCCAGCCCGGACAGCGTGGCGGTACCGCCCCCGACCCCTTCGGGGCTGGCGGGTGCCGGAGCCGCCGTGAGCGCAGCCACTGCCGAACCGCCGCCGGCGGAGGAGGAGGATGATCTCACCCGCATCAAGGGCCTCGGGCCCAAGCTGGCGAGCCAGTTGCGCGGGCTCGGCGTGACCCGCTTCGCGCAGATCGCCGCCTGGGACGAGGCCGAGATCGACCGTGTGGACGCTCAGCTCGGACGTTTCCAGGGACGGATCCGTCGCGACGACTGGGTGGCGCAGGCCGAACTTCTCGCGGCGGGCGAGGAGGCGGCTTTCGCCCGGAGGTTCGGCAGACTGGCCTGACAACTGGGGAACCGAACGTCTGCCGTGGCATTCCTTCCCTTGGGTCGGCATTCGAGGAGAGCCCATGGGACAGCAATTGCGCGTACTCGTCGCCGAAGACGAGTTGATCGTCGGATACGACCTCTGCCACACGGTGGCCGAAGCCGGCTACACGGTCGAGGGACCGTATGAGGATCTTTCCTCGGCCATGCTCGCCTATCAACGGAACAAGCCGGATATCGCCATCCTCGACGTTCAGCTCGGCGACGGCATCGTTTATCCATTGGCCGAGCAGATGATGGCCGAGAACGTTCCGATCATTTTCCATTCGGGCCAGCTGAGCCCCGCCGAGGTTGCGGAGCGCTTCCCCGAGGCCCAGACGCTCACCAAGCCGTGCCCGCCCGCGGAAGTGATCCAGTCGGTCCAGCGGGCCGCTGCGCACGGCTGACCGCAGCGCCGCCTGCCGGACGGAACGTTCGGCGCGCGACATCCATTCCCTGGTGAGATGCCAAGGAAAGGAAAACGCATGTCTCTGCAAAAGATGATCGCCGCCCACCCCCAGGTTCGCGACGAGACGGAGGAACTGGTCCTCGCCGCGCGGCACGCCATGCTGTGCTCGCTGTTCTGTACGTCCTGTGCCGATGCCTGCGTCGCCGAAGACCGCGACATGTCGCAATGCATCCGCTTTTGCCTCGACTGCGCCGATGTTTGCGCCGCCACCGCCCGCCTCGGCGTCCGGCGGACGGCACAGAACGTGGAGGTTCTCCGCAGCCAGCTCGAGACCTGCATCCGGGCCTGCGAAACCTGCGCCGGTGAATGCGAGAAGCATGACAACGAGCATTGCCGGCTGTGCGCGAAAATGTGCCGCGAATGCGCCGAGGACTGCCGCAAGGCCCTGCCGCTGGTGAAGTGATCCGACCGCCCGGCTCCCCTTGCGGAGCCGCGGGAAGCCTGCCATCGCCGGGTCGCTAACCAAGGAGACCACATGGCCGGTATGGTGCCCTTCGCCTGGGACGATCCCTTCGCTCTCGACGACCAGCTGACCGAGGAAGAGCGGATGATCCGCGACGCCGCGCACGGCTTCGCGCAGGCCGAGCTTCAACCGCGGGTGATCGAAGGCTTCTCGAAGGAAGTCGATGCGCCCGAACTGTTCCCGATGATGGGGGAAGCCGGCCTGCTCGGTGCCACCATTCCCGAGGAATATGGCGGCGCGGGAGCCGGCTACGTCGCCTATGGCCTGATCGCGCGCGAGATCGAGCGGGTCGATTCGGGCTATCGGTCGATGGCCAGCGTCCAGTCGAGCCTGGTGATGTATCCGATTCATGCCTACGGCTCGGAAGAGCAGCGGAAGAGATATCTTCCCGGGCTCGCCAGCGGACAGCTGATCGGATGCTTCGGCCTGACCGAGCCCGATGCCGGATCCGATCCGGCGGGCATGAAGACCGTCGCGAAGAAGGACGGCGACGGCTATGTCATTTCGGGCTCGAAGACGTGGATCTCGAACTCGCCCTTCGCCGACGTCTTCGTCGTCTGGGCGAAGAGCGAGGCGCATGGCGGAGGCATCCGCGGCTTCGTCCTCGACAAGGGCATGAAGGGGCTCTCGGCCCCGAAGATCGAGGGCAAGCTGTCCTTGCGCGCCTCGACCACCGGCATGATCGTCATGGACGAGGTCAAACTGGGCGCAGATGCGCTGCTGCCCGAGGTGCAGGGGCTCAAGGGGCCCTTCGGCTGCCTCAACCGGGCGCGCTACGGGATCAGCTGGGGTGCGATGGGCGCGGCCGAATTCTGCATGCATGCCGCACGCCAATACGGTCTCGACCGGCATCAGTTCGGCGTCCCGCTGGCGAGCAAGCAGCTCTATCAGCTCAAGCTTGCCGACATGATGACCGAGATCTCGCTCGGCCTGCAATCGAGCTTGCGGGTCGGGAGGCTGATGGACGACGGCCGCTTCGCGCCCGAGATGATCTCGATCGTCAAGCGCAACAATGTCGGCAAGGCGCTCGACATTGCGCGCAAGGCCCGCGACATGCACGGCGGCAACGGCATTTCCGAGGAATATCAGGTGATCCGCCACATGGTGAACCTCGAAACGGTCAACACCTACGAGGGCACGCATGACGTTCACGCACTGATCCTCGGCCGCGCCATCACCGGGATCGCCGCGTTTTGATCCGCCTCCACGGATATTATCGGAGCTCGACCTCCTACCGCCTGCGCATCGCGCTCGAGCTCAAGGGGCTGGCCTACGAATACGTCCCGGTGAACCTCCTCGAGAGCGAGCAGAAGGGCGCTGCCTTCACCAGCCGCAATCCGTTCGGATCGGTCCCGCTGCTCGAGGCGGACGGCCGCGACCGCGTCCAGTCGATGGCCCAGCTCGAATGGCTGGACGAAGCCCATCCCGACCGCCCGCTGCTCCCGACCGACATCGAGGACCGCTATACGGCGCGCGAACTCGCCTATGCCATCGCCACCGAATTGCACGCGCCGCTGAACCTGCCGGTGCTGAAATATCTGTCCCGCGAATACGGGAAATCGCAGGAGGAGATCGGCGTGTGGTACCGCCACTGGCTGGCGCGGACGCTCGACCCGCTCGAGCAGCGGCTGTCGCAGCTCGGCAGCGGCGATTTCCTGTTCGACCGACCCGGCTTCTTCGAGGCCTGTCTGTTGCCGCAGGTCTATAACGCCCGCCGCTTCGCCTTCGATTTCTCCGACAAGCCGCGCATTTCGCGAGTCGAGACAGCTTGCCTCGCGCTGCCCGAATTCCAGCGCGCGCATCCGGACAATCAACCCGACAATCCCGAACGATAACGAGAGGACGCAGCCATGAAACTCGCCACGATCAAGGACGGAAGCCGTGACGGCCGACTGGTGGTCGTATCGAAGGACCTCACCCGCTGTTGCGCCGCCGACAATATCGCGCCGACGCTCCAGGCGGCGCTCGACGACTGGGACACCGTCGCTCCCAAACTCGAGGCGCTCTATACGGACGTCGAGCACCAGGCGGTGCCGTGCGAGCGGTTCCACGAGCGCGAGGCGCATTCGCCCCTGCCGCGCGCCTATCAATGGGCCGATGGCAGCGCCTACATCAACCACGTCGAACTGGTCCGCAAGGCGCGCGGCGCCGAGGTGCCCGAGAGCTTCTATCACGATCCGCTGATGTATCAGGGCGGGAGCGACAAGTTTCTCGCCCCGCGCGACGACATCCCGCTCAAGGACACCAAATGGGGTTGCGACATGGAGGGCGAGATCGCGGTGATTACCGACGACGTCCCGATGGGCGTCACCAGCGAACAGGCGGCCGGGCACATCAAGCTCGTCATGCTGGTCAACGATGTCTCGCTGCGCGGCCTGATCCCGGGCGAACTCGCAAAGGGCTTCGGCTTCTTCCAGTCCAAGCCCGCGAGCGCCTTCAGCCCGGTGGCGGTGACGCCGGACGAGCTGGGCGAGGCGTGGCAGGGCAGCGTCATCCACCTGCCGCTGATGGTCGACTATAACGGCGAGCCCTTCGGCCGCGCCAACGCCGGGATCGATGCGACCTTCAGCCTCGCCGACCTCGTCGCCCATGCCGCCAAGACGCGCGATCTCGGCGCGGGCACGATCATCGGTTCGGGCACGGTCTCGAACCAGGGCCCCGAAGGCGATCCGGGCAAGCCGGTCGCCGAGGGCGGGCTCGGCTACAGCTGCATCGCCGAAATCCGCATGATCGAAACCATCGCCGAGGGCGAGGCCAGGACCCGCTTCATGGTCCCGGGCGATTCGGTGCGCGTCGAGATGAAGGACGCCGAGGGCCATTCGATCTTCGGAGCGATCGAACAGCAGGTGGTCGAGGCCTGACTCGAGCGCACCGAAAGGCACCTTCGTTCGGGTTGTAACAGCCGTGGCGCCGACAGGTTAATGGAGCGATTCCAGATAGCTGCGGGGCAGATCTCGATCCGGGCTGTGCACTTCGCAGTCCGCCGCCCCGTGTGGTGAAACGAGCGCCGGAGACCGCCCCGCAGGCGATGGCGGAACGCGGAAAGCACGGATCGGGCGAAGCCTCGGGCATGCAGCCGATCTGCCAGAAGATGCGCCTGTAGGAAAATCCATTCTGCCTCCGCGAGGGGCTCGCGAAGACGCCTGCCACGCCGATGGGGTCGGCAGGGAAACTTCCCCTCCCCCGGCGGTTGGTCGAGGAGAGGAGAAACCGATATGTCGAGCGACACAGGCAACGCCCAGGCCCGCGAAGAAAATCGCGGCAGCAGCAATCCCAACATGAAGCGGCAGAAGCAGGAATCGCGCAATCCCAACCATTCCGACGCCCGCGACCGCGAAGGCCGCAAGGGTGGCGACAGGGCGGAAGAACTGTAGCTTCGGCCCTCCGGCCACTCCGGTGGCTAGCGGTCGTCAATGACGGTATCCGGCGGGACAGCCCCGCCGGATCGTCACAAGCATCGCTTACATCGAGCGGGCGATGATCATCTTCATGATCTCGTTCGAGCCACCGAAAATGCGCGTAATGCGGCTGTCGCGGTACATTTTGGCGATCGGATATTCGTTGATGTAGCCCCAGCCGCCGTGGAGCTGGAGGCATTTGTCGACCACCTCGCCCTGGAGTTCGGTAAGCCAGTATTTGGCGATCGAGGCGGTGGTGACGTCGAGCTCGCCGCGCAGCAGCTTGGCGATGCAATCATTGACGAAGACTTTGGCCGCGGTGCCGCGCGCCTTGAGATCGGCGAGGACGAACTGGGTGTTCTGGAAATCCCAGATGGTCTGGCCGAAGGCCTTGCGCTGCTTGACGTATTCGACCGTGGTGTCGAGCGCCTTCTCGATCGTTTTCAGTGCGCCGATGGCGATCACCAGCCGTTCCTGCGGCAGTTCGCCCATGAGCTGATAAAAGCCCTTCCCCTCCTCGCCGCCGAGGACATTGTCGCCCGGCACGAAGACGTCGTCGAAGAACAATTCGCTGGTGTCGGCGGCATCCATGCCGATCTTGTCGAGCTTCTTGCCGCGGCGGAACCCTTCGGCTCCCTCGGTCTCGAGGCACAGCAGCGAGATGCCCTTGGCGCGTTCCTTGGGATCCGTCTTGGCGACGACGACGATGAAGTTCGCCAATTGCCCGCTCGAGATGAAGGTCTTGGCACCGTTGAGCCGATAGCCATTGCCGTCCTTGATCGCGGTGGTGGCGACGCTCTGGAGGTCCGAACCGACGCCCGGCTCGGTCATGGCGATCGCGCTGACCAGTTCTCCGGTGACCAGCCGGGGCAGCCAGCGCTGCTTCTGCTCCTCGGTCCCGTGGCGAACGACATAGGGCAGGATGATATTGTTGTGCAGGCTCGCGGCAAAGCCGTCGACGCCCTTTTCCGCCTGCTGGTCGAGGACGATCAGCTCGTGCCGAAAATCGCCGCCATGGCCGCCGTATTCCTCGGGCACCGAAGCGCCGAGCAGACCGGCCTCGCCCGCCTCGGTCCAGAATTCGCGGTCGACCTGGCCGTTTTCGCGCCAGCTCTCGACGCGTTTCTGCGGGGCGTGCTGGTCGAAGAACTTGCCGACCGCATCCTTGAAGATCGCGATCTCCTCATCCTGCATATATTCGGGGTCGGGCACATCGATTACGGGCATTTATGGCATCCTCTCGGTGGTGTTCTCGTATCGGACGAAGCTTACTTGCCCTTCCAGTTGGGCGCGCGCTTCTCGGCGAAGGCGGCCGCCCCCTCGCGCGCGTCCTCGCTGACGAAGACCGGCGCGATCAGCTGCGTCTGCCGTTCGTAGCGCTCGTCCATCGGCCAGCCGCGCGATTGCTTCACGACCTGCTTGGAGACCCGCACAGCCAGCGGACCGTTGGCGACGATCGTGGCGGCGAGTTCCTTCGCCCCGTCGAGCGCCGAGCCGCCGGTCACGCGGTTGATCAATCCGAGTTCATAGGCGCGCGCCGCGGTGATGAATTCGCCCGTCAGCGCCAGTTCCATCGCCACCCGCTCGGGGATCTGGTCGGGGAGCATCATCACCCCGCCCGCCGCCGCGACGAGCCCGCGCTTGACCTCGGGAATGCCGAATTTGGCGTCCTCGTTCGCGACCACCAGATCGCAGGCGATCATCAGCTCGAGGCCGCCGGCAAGCGCATAGCCCTCGACTGCGGCGATCAGCGGCTTCTGCGGCGGCTGCTGGACGATCCCGCCGAAACCGCGTCCTTCGATGCTGGGCAATTCGCCGCGCAGGAAGCCCTTGAGGTCCATGCCCGAACAGAAGGTGCCGCCCGCCCCGGTGAGGATGCCGACGCGCAGGCCGTCTTCCGCATCGAGCCGGTCCATCGCCGCGGCGATCCCTTCGGCCGCGGCCTTGGTCATGGCGTTCCTGGCCTCGGGTCGGTTGATCGTGACGGTGAGGACGCCGTCCTCTTCGCTCGTCAGGACTTCCTCGGACATGGCTCGCTCTCTCCCATTGCAATTCGAAACTTGTCTTGCGCCCTTGCTGCGCGACGCTTACGCAAACGTCAACCGGCAAGTGCCGCATGAAAAGACAAGTCGAGAGGAACCACAGCCATGCCCGAAGCCTATATCGTCGATGCCGTCCGGACCCCGCGCGGGATCGGCAAGCAGGGCAAGGGCGCGCTGGCGCATATGCATCCCCAGCACCTGGCCGCGACGGTCCTCAAGGCGATCAAGGACCGCAATCATCTCGACACCGGGACGGTCGACGACGTCATCTGGTCGGTAAGTACGCAGGATGGCATGCAGGCGGGCGATCTCGGCCGGATGGCGGCGCTCGACGCGGGCTACGACGTCACCTCGTCGGGGACCACGCTCGACCGCTTCTGCGGGGGCGGCATCACCAGCGTCGCGCTGGCTGCAGCGCAGGTGATGAGCGGCATGGAAGATTGCGTCGTCGCCGGCGGCACAGAGATGATGAGCCTGACCGCGCAGATGAGCCGCGACAAGATGGCAGCCGGGCTCAAGCCGCCGATGATGGGCGCCTACAACGAACGGTTGCAGAAGGTTCATCCGCAGAGCCACCAGGGCATTTGCGGCGATGCCATCGCCAGCATGGAGGGCTTCACCCGCGAGGAGCTCGACGAGGTCGGCTATCGCAGCCAGCAGCGTGCCGCCAAGGCGATCGAGGAGGGTCGTTTCGCCAAATCGCTGGTCCCGGTGACCGACGACGAAGGCAATGTGGTGCTCGAGCAGGAAGAATTCCCGCGCCCGCAGACCACGCGCGAGGGACTCGCCCAGCTCGAACCTGCCTTCACCAAGATCGCCGACGTGCCGCTCGACGAGAAGGGGACCACCTTCCGCAAGCTCATCAACCAGAAATATCCCGATCTCGAGATCGAGAACTTCCACCATGCGGGCAACAGCTCGGGCGTGGTCGACGGGGCGGCGGCGGTGCTGGTGACGAGCAAGGACTACGCGCAGAAGCACGGCCTCAAGCCGCGGGCGCGGATCGTCGCCACCGCCAATATGGGCGACGATCCCACGCTGATGCTCAACGCCCCCGTCCCCGCGGCGAAGAAGGTGCTCGAAAAGGCGGGGCTGACCAAGGACGACATCGACCTGTTCGAGATCAACGAGGCCTTCGCCGTGGTCGCGGCGAAATTCGTCCGCGATCTCGATCTCGACTGGGACAAGGTCAACGTCAACGGCGGCTCGATCGCGCTCGGTCACCCGATCGGGGCGACCGGATCGATCCTCATCGGCACCATGATCGACGAGCTCGAACGGCAGGGCAAGCGCTACGGCCTCGTCACCATGTGCGCGGCGGGCGGTATGGCGCCGGCGATCGTGGTCGAGCGGGTGGAGGATTTCGTCGACTGAGGCAGACCCCACGCGCGCCCTCGCCAGTTCGCCAGAAAGCGGCTAGGGGCGCGCGATGCACTTCCTCGACCAGGCCAAGATCTTTCTCAAATCGGGCGGCGGCGGCCCCGGCGCCGTCAGCTTCCGGCGCGAAAAATACATCGAATACGGGGGCCCCGACGGCGGCAATGGCGGCAAGGGCGGCGATATCGTCTTCGAGGCGGTCCAGGGCCTCAACACGCTGATCGACTTCCGTTACGCGCAGCACTTCAAGGCCGCGCGCGGCAGCCACGGCATGGGCAAGGACCGCACCGGAGCAGGCGCGCCCGATCTGGTGATCGAGGTCCCCGTCGGCACGCAGGTGCTGTCGGAGGACAAGGAGGAAGTGCTCGCCGATTTCACCGAGGTCGGCCAGCGCGTGGTGTTCCTCGAAGGCGGCATGGGCGGGCGCGGCAATGCCAGCTACAAGACCAGCACCAATCGCGCGCCGCGCCAGCACCAGCCGGGTGAGGCGGGCGAGGAGATGTGGGTCTGGCTGCGGCTCAAGCTGCTCGCCGACGTCGGCCTGCTCGGCCTGCCCAATGCGGGCAAGTCGACCTTCATCAACCAGGTCTCCAACGCCAGGGCCAAGGTCGGTCATTACGCCTTCACCACCTTGATTCCCAAGCTCGGCGTGGTCACGCACAAGGGCCGCGAATTCGTCCTCGCCGACATTCCCGGCCTGATCGAGGGCGCTGCCGAAGGCGCCGGGATCGGTGACCGCTTCCTCGGCCATATCGAGCGCTGCCGGGTGCTGATCCATCTGGTCGATATCGCCGGCGACGATCCGGCCGAGGCCTATCGCACCGTCAATGCCGAACTCGAGGCCTATGGCGCCGATCTGGCCGACAAGCCGCAACTGGTCGCGCTCAACAAGCTCGATCTCGCCGATAGCGAACTGGGCGAAGGCTTCGCCGATGAGCTGCTCGCAGCCGGTGCGGATAAGGTCTTTGCCGTCTCGGGGGCGACCGGCGCGGGCATTCCCGAACTGCTCGATGCGATCCTCGCCTACCTGCCCGACCGGACCGCGACCGAAACGCATGCCGAAGAGGTCGAGGATGAGGACGAGGCGCCCGACTGGTCGCCGCTCTGAAGCCATGATCGCTTCGCTTTCCGACCTGCGCAAGGCGCGCCGCCTGGTGATCAAGGTCGGCTCGGCCCTGCTGGTCGAAGCGGGACAGGCGCGCGCCGAATGGCTCGCGACGCTGGCGGCGGAGATCGCGGCGCTGCGCGAAGGCTCGGAAGTCATCGTGGTGTCCTCGGGCGCGATCGCGCTCGGGGCCGCCAGGCTGGCGCTGCCCAAGGGCGGACGCGGCAGCCTCGCCGATGCACAGGCCGCCGCATCGGTGGGCCAGGTCGAACTGGCGCGGCTGTGGGCGGAGGCGCTCCAACGGCACGGCATCACGGCAGCGCAAATGCTCGTGACGCTGGGCGATCTCGAGGATCGGCGCCGCTATCTCAACGCCTCCGCCACGCTCGAACGGCTGCTCGAGGCGGGAGCGGTGCCCGTCGTCAACGAAAACGACAGCGTCGCCACCGAGGAGATCCGCTTCGGCGACAACGACCGACTTGCCGCGCGAGTGGCGCAGGCGGCGGGTGCCGATGCGGTGCTGCTGCTGTCGGATGTCGACGGGCTCTACGATCGCGACCCGCGCGACGAGCGGGCGACGCTGGTCGAACGGGTCGAGGGCGTGACCCCCGACATCGTCGCCATGGCCTCGGGCGAATCCTCTTCGGGCCTCGGCAGCGGCGGGATGGCAGCCAAGCTCCAGGCCGCGCGGATAGCCGAACGGGCCGGGATCGCGCTCGCCATCGTCAATGGCACCCACCCCTCGCCGATCGCGCGCGCCATCGATGCGCGGCGCGGCACGCTGTTCGTGGCTCAGAGCGGGCAAAGCGCCCGCAAAGCCTGGCTTTCGGGCCGCCTCGCCCCCGCAGGCGTGGTGACCGTCGACGCCGGCTGCGCGGAGGCGCTGGCCCGAGGAGCGAGCCTGCTCGCGGCCGGTATGGTCGAGGTCGAGGGCGACTTCCTGCGCGGCGATCTGGTGGCGATCCACGGGCCGAAGGGCGAGCGGCTGGGCCAGGGGCTGATCGAATATGAGGCCTCCGAATGCCGTGCGATCCAGGGCCTGAGGCAGGAGCGGCAGGAAGCGGAACTGGGCTATGCGCCGCGCGCCGCGGTGATCCATCGCGACCATATGGTGAGCGCATGACGCTCGCGGTCACCGGCGCGACCGGCTTTGTCGGGCAGGCGGTGCTCGATGCCGCGGCGCGGCATGGCCTCGCCGTCCGTGCGCTGACCCGCGGGCCGCAGGAACCCCGCGACGGGGTCGAATGGGTTCCGGGGAGCCTGTCGGACAGGGGGTCGCTCGACGCGCTCTGCGATGCAGCCGATGCCGTGATTCATGTGGCGGGCCTCACCAATTCCACCGACCCGGCTGCGTTCGAACCCGCCAATGTCGCCGGAACGCGGACGCTCATGGCAGCGGCCAAGGCGGCCGGTACCAGCCGTTTCGTCTTCGTCTCCTCGCTTTCCGCGCGCGAACCTGCGCTCTCCGCCTATGGCGCCTCGAAGGCGCAGGCCGAGGCCGAGGTGGAGGCGAGCGGTCTCGACTGGACGATCGTCCGGCCGCCGGGGGTCTATGGTCCGCGCGACATCGACTTCTACGAGATGTTCCGGAGCGCGCGGTGGGGCTTCGTGCCCCTTCCGCCGGGCGGGGCGAGCTCGATCATCCATGTCGACGACCTCGCCCGACTGCTCGTGTCTCTGGTCGATGCTCCACCCGCGCTGGTGCGGCGCCGGACCTTCGAACCCGACGACGGGCGGGAGGGCGGCTGGTCGCACAAGGAACTCGCCCGCGCGATCGGCCGGGCGGTCCGCCGGCCGGTCTTCGCGCCGCATCTGCCCGCGCCGCTGCTCCGGGCCGCTGCCCGGCTGGACAGGCTGCTGCGGGGCGAAGGCGCCCGGCTCACCGCGGACCGGGTCGGCTATCTCGCGCACCCGAACTGGGTCGCCCGTTCGGCGAACAAAGTGCCCGAAGCCGTATGGTCGCCGCAGATCGAGGCGGCCGAGGGGCTGGTGCAGACCGCCGCCTGGTACCGCGCGCAGGGCTGGCTCTGAGGCGATCCGGCGGGGCTGGACTTTCGCCGCAGTTTGATCGAAAGGCGCGAGTTCGGTCGCCGGCTTAGCTCAGTTGGTAGAGCACCTGATTTGTAATCAGGGGGCCGCGGGTTCGAATCCTGCAGCCGGCACCACCCCCGTTCCGCAGCCACGCTCCCGAAGCGCCGCGAGTTATTCGTTTCGCCGGAGGCGCACTTCCGCCTATAGCGGGTGCTCGGGGAGCGAGTCGTGAACGGATTGTCCGTTCGTCAGCACGGGTCGTGTCTGGAGGCACTCATGAAAGAATGGATTTTCGTCGCCAGCCTGGCGGTCCTCGCCGGCTGTTCGCAAGCCGAGGACGGCGAGGCGACCGCGGAGCCTGCCGAAGTGGCCGTTGCCGAACCGGCGCCGGCGCTCGCCGCCGACGGCCGTCCTGCTCCCGGCAATTACCGGATTACCACCGCCGAGGGCATGGTCTTCATGGAAGAGGTCAAGCCCGACGGCACCTATATCCAGACCGATGAGGACGGACAGGTGGTGGAGACCGGATTGTGGGATCAAAGGTCGCCCGAGCAATATTGCTACACCGTGGATGCCGCCTATGTCGACGAGGACACTCCGGCAGATCAGCAATGCAACACCGAGCAGGTCGGCGATGACGGGGTGTGGAGCACGACCAATCCCGAAGGAGAGACCGCCACGGTGGAGCGTGTCGAGGCCTGAGGCGGCTTCGGCCCCGCATCGGGCCGATCGGTCGCACCGGGCCCGACCGGCCTAGAGAAAAGGTTCCTCTCCGGGGCGGTGTATCCCGCATTCGACCTTGTCCCATCCGGCCCAGCGCCCGGCGCGGACGTCTTCTCCTTCGGCCACGGGGCGGGTGCAGGGCGAGCAGCCTATGGAGGGATAGCCGCGCTCGATCAAAGGATGGCGGGGGAGATCGAATTCCTCGAAATAGGCCGCGATGCGGGCTGCATCCCAGTCGATCAGGGGGTTGATCTTGAGCCGGCCCTGCGGGTCCGAAGTGTCGATCTCGAACCGCGGTAAATGCGCGCGCGTGGTGGACTGGAAGGCCTTGCGCCCGGTGAAGCTCGCATCGAAACGGTCGAGCGCGCGGGCGAGCGGGCGGACCTTGCGCAGATCGCAACAGCCGTCGGGATCGTAGGACCAGCGGAGCCCGCTGTCGTCGTTCGTCTTCAGCTGGTCGAGATCGGGGTATAGATCGACCCGGTTCAGACCCAATCGATCGGTGAGTTCGTCGCGATAGGCGAGCGTTTCGGGAAAGTGCTTGCCCGTATCGAGGAACAGCACCGGGATCGCCGGATCGGCCTTGGCGACCAGATGCAGCAGCACGGCGCTTTCGGCCCCGAAGCTGGAAACCATTGCCATCTCCCCCGCGAAGTCGCCCTCCACCACCGCAGTCAGCCATTCTTCCGTATCGCTTCCGCGGAACATGCGGTTGAGCCGGATGGCATCGTGCTCGGTAAAGCGCGGCCCGGTATCGAGCCGGTCGATGGCACGCACCTCGTTCATCCCGCGCGGGTCCCGTGACGCTTCGCCCAGATCGGCGTTCGCGCATCGGCAGCGGGCTGGTAGACCTCGGGCCAGCGCGCGAAGGCCGCCTCGACGTCTTCGCGATCGAGCTGCCGATCGGGTTCGAAGGCATCGAAACCGCAGCGGCGCATATAGGCGAGCTGGTCGACCAGAACGTCGCCGACGGCGCGCAACTCGCCCCCATAGCCCGCTTCGCGCAGAATCCGTGCGGAGGAATATCCCCGCCCGTCCCCGAAGGCGGGAAAATTCACCTCGACCAGCGCCAGCCGGCCGAGATGCGGGAGCAGATCGCGGGCATCGTCGCCCGGCTCGATCCGCACCGCGATGGCGTTCGACTGGTCGAGAAAGGCATCGACGGTGACCGCCGGATGATCGGCAGGTTCATCGTCGCGATAGCGCAGCGTCTCAGCCATAGAGCGCCTCCTTGAAGGGATCCATTCCGATCCGGCGATAGGTGTCGAGGAAGCGCTCGCCTTGCTGGCGCTGGTCCTCGTATACGGCGGTGACGGTCTCGACCGCATCGACGATGCCATGCTCGTCGAAACCGGGGCCGGTGATCTTGGCGAGGCTGACGTCTTCGGCCTCGCTACCGCCGAGCAGCAATTGGTAGTTCTCCACCCCTTTGCGATCGACCCCGAGGATGCCGATGTGCCCCGCATGGTGATGGCCGCAGGCATTGATGCAGCCCGAAATCTTCAGCTTGAGCTCGCCCAGCGTCCCGGTCTTGCCATTGCGCGCGAAACGCTCGGCTATTCTCTGCGCGATCGGGATCGAGCGGGCATTGGCGAGGCTGCAGTAGTCGAGCCCGGGGCAGGCGATGATGTCCTCGACCGTATCGAGGTTCGGACTGCCCAGCCCGGCCGCTTCGAGCGCAGTCCACAGCGCATGGAGATCGGCCCGGCGGACATGCGGCAGAACGATATTCTGCGTGTGCATGACGCGCAGCTCGTCGAAGCTGTAATCGCGGGCGAGATCGGCCATCAGCCGCATCTGCTCGGCGCTGGCATCGCCCGGGATGCCCCCGACGGGCTTGAGGCTGATCACCGCCGAAACATAGCCCGGTGCTTTGTGGGCCACGGTATTGCGATCGAGCCACAGGGCGAAGTCCGGATCCGAACGGTCGGTTTCGGCGCCCGCCCCTTCCTCGAACAGCGGTTCCTCGAAATAGCTCGCGATCCGTTCGAGTTCCGCCAGCGGCGGCTCGACGCCCTGGTCGAGCAGATGGGCGAATTCCGCCTCGACCTGCCGGGTGTATTCCTCGGCTCCCAGCTCGTGGACGAGGATCTTGATCCGCGCCTTGAACTTGTTGTCGCGCCGGCCATGGCGATTGTAGACCCTGAGGCAGGCCTCGGCATAGGTGACCAGCTGGTCGAGCGGCACGAATTCGCGGATGCAGGGCGCGATCATCGGGGTGCGACCCATCCCCCCGCCGACGTAGAAGGCGGCGCCCAGCGCACCCTCGCGCTCGACGATGCGGATGCCGATGTCGTGCAAGCGCATGGCCGCGCGATCGTGCTCGCTGGCAATCACCGCGATCTTGAATTTGCGCGGCAGGTAGCAGAATTCGGGGTGAAAGCTCGACCATTGGCGCAGAAGCTCGGCGAAGGGCCGGGGATCGACGAGCTCGTCCGCGGCAGCGCCGGCGAAATGGTCCGAGCTGATGTTGCGGATGCAATTGCCGCTGGTCTGGATGGCATGCATCTCGACCTTGGCCAGATCGGCGAGAATGTCCGCTGCATCCTCGAGCTTGATCCAGTTGTACTGGATGTTCTGGCGCGTCGTGAAATGGCCGTAGCCGCGGTCGTAGCGGTCGGCGATGTCGGCCAGCGCATGCATCTGGCGGCTGTCGAGCGTGCCATAGGGAACGGCGACGCGCAGCATGTAGGCATGGAGCTGGAGGTAGAGGCCGTTCATCAGTCGCAGCGGCTTGAACTGGTCCTCGGTCAGCTTTCCTTCGAGCCGGCGGCGCGCCTGGTCGCGGAACTCCTCGACGCGGGCATCGACCATCGCCTGGTCGTAGTGGTCGTAACGATACATTCAGATCACCCAATTGCCGATGTCGGGATCGGCCGGCTTCAGTGTCAGGTCGGGGCGAACGGTCGGGCCGAGCGCACGGACGCGTTCCTTGATATGCGCCGGGCGCGGCTTGCCGCCGGAGCGTTCGGCATCGACCGCATAGGGCACGTTGACTCGCCGCGCGGCCTCTTCGCGGCGGGCGATCTCGTCCTCGCTGCCGGTTACGTCCACGGCATCCTCGACATGGATTGACCAGTCGCTGCCGGTCCACCAGGTCACCGCGCCGGTCTCGAGATCGTTTCCGGTGAGCAGCCTCATCGCGCGGCCTCCTGCGCAAGCCGCGCGAGTGCGGCGGTGTCGCGCGCGGCGACCGTGCCGATGACGATCAGCGCGGGGCTGACCACGAGTTCGCGCTCGACCAGCGCGGGGAGCCCGGCGAGCAGGCCGCGCAGCACGCGCATCTGCGGGCGGGCGCCGTTTTCGATCACCGCCACCGGCATGTCGGGGGCGAGACCGTCGGACATCAGCTTCTCGGCGATCTGCGGCGCGGTCTTGACGCCCATATAGATTACCAGCGTCCGGCCCTTGCCCGCCAGGCCGGCCCAATCCTGTTCCGCCAGGCCCTTGCACTGTCCGGCAACGAAGCTGACGATGCTCGCCGCCTCGCGGTGCGTCAACGCGATCTGCGCCGCCGCCGCCGCGCCATTGGCGGCACTGATGCCGGGGACGATCTCGACCGGGATTCCAGCGTCGCGTGCAGCTTCGGCTTCCTCGCCGCCGCGCCCGAAGATGAAGGGGTCACCCCCCTTGAGGCGCAGGACATCGGTCCCCGAGCGCGCGACGCGCACCAGCAGCGCGTTGATCTCGTCCTGCGGCAACGTGTGCTTCGAACGCTGCTTCGCCACCGAGATCAGTTCGGCATCGCCGCGTGCCAGCGCCAGTACCGCCGGATCGACGAGGCCGTCGTGAACGATGACGCGCGCACGCTCGATCAGCCGCGCGGCGCGCAGCGTCAGCAGGTCGGGATCGCCCGGACCCGCGCCGACGAGATAAATGGTTCCGCTCTTTGCCATGCGGCCAAGATGCGGTGCACGAACACCGGGCGCCAATCAGAATGAATGTCCGAGAAGGAAGCCGAAATTTTGAAATCAACGCTGTAGGCGCGGCAACCTAATCTTTCGCGGGTGTCTCTCCGGCCTCTTTCGCCATCAACCGCAGCAGTCTGTCGAACTGGTCGCTGCTGCGGATATGGAGGTCGCGCTGCGGGAAAGGAATCTCGACATCGTTCTCCTTGAACAACCACCACAGCTTCTTGAGCACCGCGCTGCGGACATTGCCGACGCCGTCCTCGGGGTCCCTGATCCAGCAATGGATGATGAAATTGACCGAACTGTCGCCATAATCGCTCATCCACACCGTCGGCGGGGGAGCATCCAGGATCCGGTCGCACTCCTTCGCAGCCTGCAGCATCAGCTCTTCTGCCAACTCGATGTCGGCTTCATAGCTCACGCCGACCGGCACCTGAATGCGGACATTGCGCGAGGAATAGGACCAGTTCTCCACCTGATTGATCATCAGATTTTCATTCGGGATCAGATATTCGCGCTGATCGCGCGTGGTGATCGAGACGGCCCGGATGCCGATCTTGCGGATCTGGCCGAATGTCTCCTTGCCCGCCTGATCGGCGATCGCAATGACGTCGCCCGGCTTGATCGAGCGGTCCATCAGCAGAATGATCCCCGCAATCAGATTGCCGAAGGTCTTCTGCAGACCGAAGCCGATCGCGAGGCCGAAGGCACCCGAAAACACCGCCAGCGCGGTCAGATCGATGCCGAGGAGATCGATCGCGAGGAAGAAAGCGGCCGCCCAGATCACGATCGTGACGATCTTCTCGGTCAACAATTGCTGCGTCTGGTCGAAGCGGGTGACGCGGCGAACGATGCGGCGGGCAAGTTTGCTGATGAACCAGGCGAAGGCGAGAACACCGGCAACGATCGCGGCGAAGATCAGTATGTCGAACAGCGACACGCGGAAATGGCCGAGGCTGAGGGCGAAGGCGTCAAGCGTGTCGAGGATCGAACCGGCGGTCTCGCTTTTCGAGGAAACCGCTTCCTTGATCCCCTCCGCCGCGGCGACGGGACCGTTGTCGGGAGCGCTCTCGGCGAGGCTCCATGCCGGTTCCAGCGGGGGCTCGGGGGTCGGGCTGCCGGTCGGGGAAGTCTGGGTCTGCACGTCTATCCCCGGTTGAGCGCCGCAAAGCCGTTTTCGAGGTCGGCGATGAGGTCGTCCTGATGTTCGAGGCCGATCGATAGACGGATGGCATGGCGGTCCTCAACCCCCCATCCGGGCCGGGGCCAGGCCATGCAACTGCGCACCGGCTCGACATCGAAGGGCAGGACCAGGCTTTCGAAGCCACCCCAGCTGTAGCCGATGCCGAACAGCGCCAGCGCATCGACCAGCCGGCACCGCGCGGCGTCGTCGCCGCCCCGCAGGACGAAGCTGAACAGACCGCAGCCGCCGGTAAAATCGCGACGCCACACATCGTGTCCCGAAGATCCGGCAAGCATCGGGCACAGAACATGCGCCACCTCGTCGCGGGCAGCGAGCCATTCGGCGATCGCCAGCGCACTCGCCGCGACGCGCTCGAGGCGCAGCCCCATGGTGCGCAGCCCGCGAAGCGCCAGCGCCGCATCGTCGGGCGAAACCACATGGCCCATCTGCTGTGCGGTGAGCCGCAAGCGGCGATACCAACGTTCGCCCGCGCTGGCCGAGCCCATCATCACGTCGGAATGCCCGCCGACATGCTTGGTCAGCGCGGTGATCGCGATGTCGCAACCGCGTTCGATCGCCGGAAAGCCGAGTGCAGTCGCCCAGGTGTTGTCGACCAGGCTCACCGCCCCCTTGTCGCGGGCGATGCGGGCGAGCGCAGGGATATCGCAGACCTCCATGGTCAGGCTGCCGGGCACTTCGAGCATCACGGCGCGGGTCCGCTCGCAGAACGCCGCCGCATAGGCATCGGGATTCAGCGGATCGAAGAAGCGATGTTCGATGCCGAACGATTTGAGCAGGCCCATCGCGGTGCTGCGGGTCGGGTCGTAGGCATTGTCGGCGACCAGCAACACATCGCCGCTCCGCAGCACCGCCATCAGAGCGCCGACGATCGCGGCAAGGCCGCTGGGGTAGAGCACGGTTCCGGCAGCGCCGGGTTCGAGTTCGGTCAGTGCCTCGGCCAGTGCCCATTGCGTCGGGGAGCCGCGCCTTCCGTAGAAGAAATCGCCGTCGGCATTGCTCGACTTGCGCGAGCGGAGATCGGCACAGCTCTCGTAGAGATGTGTGCTCGCACGCCAGACCGGCGGATTGACCACATTGCGGGCGAACTCGCCCGAACGCCCGGCGGTCACCAGCTTCGTATCCTGCCTGATCGACTTGTCCGGCTTACCGCGTCCCATTCCACTCCCGTTCGTCACAGACTGCGGTCTCGGCTGTTTCCTGTTTCGGTTCCCGGGTCAACGCGAAGGGCCTACCTTTTTCATCTTCGCTCATATCCTCGACAGCAGGATCAGCCCCTTTCCTTCGGCGTAGCGGGATCGCTGCCCCATTCGAGCCAGCTCCCGTCGTAGAGCGCGGTGTCGTCCTTGCCCGCCAGATGAAGCGCGAACAGCAGGACTGCGGCGGTCACTCCGCTGTTGCAGGCGGTGGTCACCGGCCGTGCGAGATCGACGCCCGCAGCTTCGAATTCGGCAGCCAGCTCTTCGGGCGGGCGGTAGGTCCCGTCGGGGGCGAAGAGCCGCGGAAAAGGGAGGTTCCTGGCCCCGGGAATATGCCCTTCGGAGCCGCTCCCTTCTTCCCCTGCGAAGCGGGCGGCATCGCGGGCGTCGACCACCTGCTCGATCCCGCTGATGCAGTTTTCCAGCATGTCCGCCTTGGATCTGACGGCTCGCACCGCCTTGGGTAGTGGGGCGTCCCCGGCTTCGGGATCACTCGACCCGACCCGAAGCGGACGGTTCTCCGCGCGCCACTTCGCCAATCCTCCGTCGAGGATCGCGACCGCCTCGTGGCCGTAAAGTCGGAAGATGAACCACGCGCGCGCCGCGCTTTTGACGGCGCTGTCGTCGTAGAGCACAACGCGGCATCGGGTGCCGACGCCCAGTCGGCCCGCACGCGCGGCAAATTGCGCGGCCGTCGGCAGGGCCTTGGGAACGTCCGATTCCGGGTCGATGAAGCTCGCCAGATCGAGGAATGCGGCACCGGGGATATGACCCTGAGCGAATTCGGCCGCCGCGTCGCATCCTGTCTCGGGCAGATGCATGGTGGCGTCGAGCACGACGAGGTCGGCAGCGCCCAACTCGTCAGCGAGCCATCCGGTGGAGACAAGGCTGTCCATCGGATGCGGGTTAGCCCGATCGGCTGCGCAAGTCGATTCAGGCGAGTTCGCGCTGGGCGATCGGCGCGTAGCTGCGCGGCCCCTCGTCGAGGCGGAAAGGCTGGACGCGCCCTCCGTCGGGCACGCCCTGGCCGACGACGAAGGTCTTGACCAGCGCGGTCCCGCCCGGCCCGTCGATCCGCACCCGCATCAAGGGGACGAGCAAGGGATGGCGACCCTGGCGGACGATCTGCACTTCCGCCAGGGGCAATTGGACCTGCCCTTCGAGCGCCGCACTCTGACGCGGGCCAAGCCGCGGGAGGCGATGGCGGGTCTCGAGCGCGGTGGCATCGGTGGCCACTTGCTGCTCCATCGGAAGCCCCGCATGAGCCGAGACGAGGTCCACTCCAACCGCGAGATCCGCCAACGCACCATCGGTCCGATTGATCAAGGTGAGACGGTATTTCAACGTCGCATAGGCCGCGCTGCGGATGAGTTTTTCACTCTCGACCCGCAATTGGATTGAACCGGCTGCACTTACCGGCTCGTCCGGAGCCGCGTTCCTTGCGACCGTCGGGCGCTCGACCTGCGGCACCGGGCGATCTGCGCGCCGTCGCCATACCCTCAGGCTCATCGCCAATAGTGCCAGAAGCGCCGCGATAGCGCCGATCCAGACCCAGGGCAGCGCGTTTCCTTCATCGGCGGATTCGGCAACGGCAGGAGGGGAAGCGGCAACCGTCGGAGCGAGATCGCGCGAAGGCAGGGTCGGTTCGGATGCGGGAGCGTCTCTCTGGCTCGTGGGCGCGGCGCCCTCATTCGCCTCAAGCGGCTCACGCGCGTTCGGTGATGGCAGGACCGGGGGCGCGGTCGCCGATCGGGAGAGGACCGAGGCGCGGTCGCCGATCCAGAGGACTGAGGCGCACGCGCCCGTTCGACCGGGGGGCGCTCGGTTGCCTCGGTCGGAGCCGGGGTCGGAGTGGGTTGCGGGGCCGGCAAGGGTACGGAGATCGGGGCAGCAGGCGTGGAGGTCGGCGTCGGTGTATTCACCACCCGGGGGCGAATCTCGACTCCGCTGCGAGTGTCCGCCGGGCCCTGCGCCTGGGGCGAGGCGCTCGGCGCCGGAACGGGCTCGAGCGAGAAGTCCCCGACCGGTTGGGCATGGGCGATCGCGGGGAGCGCGGCGGCGATCGCGATCAGGGAGAGACGAGGACGCAAGATCATGGCGATTCTGTTCGAGAGAAAACCCGCCTATGCGGGAAGCAGCGCTGAATAGGCACTGAAGCAGAGGCATCCAAGCCCCGACTTGCGCAGCTTCGCCATTCGCGGCAGATGCGCGGCATGAGCGACACACACGGTCCCAGATTCCTCGGCTCTGCCACCCCCCTCCCCGCCTCTCCCGAGGAGGCCGAACTCGACTACGTGCCCAATCCGCGTTCGGGGCAACTCTATATGGTGCGCTTCGCCGCGCCCGAATTCACCTCGCTATGCCCGGTCACCGGGCAGCCCGACTTCGCCCATCTCGTGATCGACTACGCCCCGGGCGAGACCATCGTCGAATCGAAGAGCCTCAAGCTGTTTCTCGGCTCTTTTCGCAACCATTGCGGCTTTCACGAGGATGTCACCGTCGGCATCGGCCAGCGTCTGGTCGATGAGATGCGCCCACAATGGCTGCGGATCGGCGGCTACTGGTATCCGCGCGGCGGCATCCCCATCGACGTCTTCTGGCAGAGCGGCGCTCCACCCGAAGGGCTGTGGCTGCCCGACCAGGGGGTGGCTAGCTATCGTGGACGCGGCTGACCGGCGATCAGAACAGGCGGCTGCCGTCGGGCACCGGATGATCGGGCGCGGCGAGCACGATCCGACCGTTTTCATCCGGAAAGCCGAGCACCAGAACTTCCGACATGATCGGGCCGATCTGGCGCGGCGGAAAGTTGACAACCGCCATGACCCTGCGTCCCACGAGTTCCTCGGGGGCATAGTGCTCGGTGATCTGGGCCGAGCTCTTCTTCACCCCGATCTCCGGCCCGAAATCGACCTTCAGCTTGATCGCCGGCTTGCGCGCCTCCGGAAAGACTTCCGCTTCGACCACCGTCCCACAGCGGATGTCCACGGCGAGGAAATCATCGAATGTGATTTGCGTCATGGCGCAAGCCTATGCAGGCAGCGGGCCGCTGTCGATATGGAGATTGGAGGCTGCGAACACGCTTATGGATGAAAGGCTCACCCATCTCGACGATCAGGGACGCGCGCAAATGGTCGATATCGGATCCAAGGCAGCAACCCAGCGAATGGCACGGGCGCGCGGACAGGTCGTCTGCCGGACCGAGACCGTGGAAGCGGTCCTGCGCGGGGACGCTCCCAAGGGGGCGGTGCTTTCGACCGCCGAGATCGCGGGGATCATGGCCGCCAAGCGGACTGCCGATCTCATCCCGCTGTGCCATCCGCTCGCCCTCTCCAGGGTGGCGGTCACCGTGACCCCCGATCGCGCGCTGCCGGGCTTCGCGGTGACGGCCGAAGTGCGGACGACCGGTCCGACCGGGGTCGAGATGGAAGCGCTGACGGCGGTTTCGACCGCCTGCCTGACCGTGTTCGACATGCTCAAGGCGATCGACCGGACAATGGTGATCGGCGCAATCGCGGTCGAGGAAAAGACCGGTGGCGCTTCGGGCGACTGGGCGCGCGGGTGATCTCCTTCGACGAAGCATCGGCGCGGATCGACCATGCGGCGGTCCCGCTTGGAACCGAGCAGGTCCCGCTTGCCCGGTCGAGCGGGCGGGTCCTCGCGAGACCGGTCGTCGCGGCGGTCGCTTCTCCGCCTTCCGATGTCTCCGCGATGGACGGCTATGCCGTGCGCACCGGCGACCTCGCCAGTCTGCCCGCACGGCTGCCGATCGCCGGACGCAGCTATGCCGGGAACGCCGATCCGGGCGAATTGCCGGAAGGTGCCTGCATGCGGGTTTTCACCGGCGCGCCGGTGCCGCGCCACGCCGATCGGGTGGTGGTGCAGGAAGCGGTGCGGGCCGAGGGTCAAACCGCCGTCTTCGACAGCCCTTCGGGGCCGGAAGCACATATCCGCCGCTCCGGCAGCGACTTCCCCTGCGGCACCCAATTGCTCGCCGCTGGAACCGCGCTGGGGCCGCGCCAGCTGATAGCGGCCGCCGCCGCCGATCGCGCTGCGCTCGACTGCTTCCGCCGCCCGCGTATCGCCCTGTTCGCCACGGGCGACGAACTGGCCGAGCCGGGCACCGCGCGCGACCGGACAGGTGCGATCCCGGAGAGCATCTCGCACGGGCTCGCCGCCCTGCTGGCGCAATGGGGCGGCCAGCTGGTCGCGCGCCACCGGGTCGAAGACGATGCCGAAGCCGCGCAGGGCGAGGCGGCGGCGGCGCTCGGGTCGAGCGATCTGGTGGTCGTGATCGGCGGGGCTTCGGTCGGGGAGAAGGATCTCGCCCGGAACATGTTCGCGCCGCATGGCCTCGACCTGCTGTTCTCCAAGGTCGCGATGAAGCCGGGCAAGCCGGTGTGGTTCGGCCGCGCCGGTGCGACGCTGGTGATCGGGCTACCGGGCAACCCGACCTCGGCGATGGTCACCGCGCGACTGCTGCTCGCTCCGCTCACGGCCGGACTCGCGGGACGAGACCCCGGCGATGCGCGCCGCTGGCGAAGGCACGAACTGGCTACGGGCACCCCGCCCATCGGTGCCCGCGAAACCTTTCTGCGGGCCCGCCTGGACGATGCCGACCGGGCCCATCCGCTGGGCAACCAGCAATCGCACGCGCAGCATGCGCTTGCCCAGGCAGATCTGTTGATCCGGTGCCCACCGCATGCGGCCGGCTTCGCTGAGGGCGACTTGGTGGAGACGCTCGATTTTTAGGCAGGAGCACGACGCGCCGGGCTCCTGCCACAGAAGTTTCGATCTCTAGAACGTCACCCGGGCGCGCAATCCGTAGCTCCGGGCATCGTTCAGGAAGCGGATGTTGAGCGAGGACCCGACCAATGCCTTTTGCGACGCTTCCTCGTCGAGGAAATTGCTCGCCCAGGCTTCGAGTCGGAAGTTCCCGATCGTATAGCCGGCGCCCAGATTGAGCGTGACATAGCCGCTCTGGCGGTCGGGGAATCCCGCCTCGAGCGCGGTCTGGCCGGTGCCGTCGAGAAAGACGATATCGTCCTCGTTGAACTGGGTCAGGAAATAGGACGAGCGATAGTTCAGCAGGGCCTGCCAATCGAAGCGGCCCGGCCCGGCATCGAACCATTGCGACAGCCGCGCGCTGAGATTCACCTTGGAGGCGAGCGGCAGGCGATTGCCCACCAGGCTGATCAGCGGCGAATTGCCCCCCGCCCCGAAGTCCTGCGCGCGTGCATCCGCTACCACGCCCTGGGTGATCTTGGTGTCCAGATAGGCAGCGTTGAAATCCAGCGAATAATTGCCGGGGAAGCTGAAGCGCGTTTCCGCCTCGGCCCCGTAGATCCGCGAGGCGCCGATGTTGCGGTTGACGAGCGAATAGCCGTTGCAGACCGGCGGCGTCATCGTCTCGTCCAGATTGATGCAGGTCAGATCCTGGAAGACCTGATCGGTATAGTCGTAATAGAAGCCGGTCAGGTTGAAGACCGCCCGTCGGCCGAATGCCTCGAAGCTGTTGCGGCTGCCGATCTCGTAGACGAGGAGCTTTTCGGGGCTGAAGGTTTCGGGGATCGGAGAGCCGTCGAAGCTGTCGTTGAAGCCGCCCGACTTATGGCCGGTCGAGACCTTGGCGTAGAGCATGCTGTCTTCGTTGAGATCGAATTCGACGCCGACACGCCAGTCGATGAAGTCGAACTTCGAACTGCCGACCTGCTGGCCGGGGATGGTGAGATTGGCGTAGCTGAACCCACCATCCGTCGTCGAGGGGTTGAGCGACGGGCATTCGACGAAGCCATTGTCTATGTCCGGACGGTCGATGCAGGTGCCGTTTGGATTGGACCCGTCCGCGATCGAGCCGATCTGCGCAATCAGCGTGTCGCGCAGGCCCGGCGTGGCGATGCCCTCGATGAGGAATTGTGCGAATTCCTGCGGCGTATCGAGATCGCCGACGTCGAAATTCGGGCGGTCGAGCAGAGCTGGACGGAAGCCCTCCGTGCCGAGGCGGGTGGCGAAGCAGCAGGCGTAGTCTTCGCCCCCCAGCGTCAGTGCCCAATTGCCGCCGATGCCGTAGCGCGACTTGCGTTCCTCCGTATAGCGGAGGCCGGCGAAGACCCGCAGCCGATCGGTCACATCATAGGTCCCGTCGGCATAGAAGGCGAAGCTTTCGCCCTCGACCTCGGGCATTGTGAATTCGGTGCCGGAGTAGCAGCAGTATCCCCGGTCGGCGACGGCCATATAGCCGACCTGCTGGTCTTCGAAGAAGTAGAAGCCGCCGAGATTCCAGCGCAGACGCTGATCGTCATTGGCGAACAGCCGCGCTTCATAGACCTGGCTCTTGGATTTGGTCTGCCAGAAGTTGTTCGAGTAATTGTCGTATTGCACGGCCGAGAGATCGCGGCCGGGATAGTCGATGCCGTCGCTGCTGGCATTCGCCTGGAAGAAATCGACCGAACGGTAGCTGCCCGTCAGCTCGGCGGAGACGGTGCCGAAGTCGTAAGCGACCTTGCCCTGCACCCCCCACAGCTCGTTCTCCATCTCGCCCTGCTGGCCGCGGTAGACGACGCGCTTCAGGTCGAGATCGTCGGGGCGCAGGCCGCTGGCGACCACAGCGCTGAAGATGTTTGCGCCGGGATAGCCGGTTCCGGTCTCCTTGCCGTAATCGCCGACGATCGAGACGCTCAGCCGATCGTCGGGCTCCCACAGGAGCGACAGGCGGCCGGCGTAATTCTCTTCGAGACCGGCAGGGTCGAGCGCCCCTGCCACGGCATCGGTCGAGACGTTCTCGAAGCCGTAGTCGCGGTTGATGTAATAGCCGGCGGCGCGCATCGCGAAGGTATCGCCCAGCGGAATGTTGATCGCCCCTTCGGCTGCATAGGAGGAGCGGTTGGAAACCTCGGCCTGGGCATAGCCGCCGAACTCGCCGAGGCGCGGCTTGGCGGTGATGATGTTGAGCGTGCCGGCGAGCGCGTTACGGCCATAGAGCGTGCCTTGCGGACCCTTGTTCACCTCGACCCGCTCGAGGTCGTAGAACATCAGGCCGAGGCCCCGCGGCCGCGGGATGTAGGTGCCGTTGAGATGCGGCGCAGCTCCTGGGTCGCCGAGCTCGGTGTTGTTCGCCGATCCGACGCCGCGGATGAATATCTCGACATTGCCCTCTTGATTGGCAATGCTGAGGCCGGGAATGGCGACCTGCAGCTGGCGTAATTCGACGATGCCGTCCTGCCGCAGCTGGTCTGCACCGATCGCCTGAACCACGCCCGCGACGTCCTGCAGGTTCTCCTCGCGGCGGTTGGCCGTGACGATGATGACATTGTCGTCCGCTTCGTCCTCGGTGGCTGCGGTATCCGCGCCCTTGGGCGATGTATCCTGCGCATGCGCCGGGACGATGGCGACGGTGCCGAGCAGCATGCTGGCAACCGGGCCCGCGAAAATCCTCTTGGTCATATCTCTCTCCCCGTGTTTATCGATTATTGGCACGACAGCTTCGTCCCCGTCGGCGACACGATCCGCGCCGATGCGAGCGTGATGTCCAGGCGCCCTTCGGTGACGAGCATGAAGGGTGCATCGACCCGCTCCATGTTCACCCCCGCCTGTTCGAAACAGCGCAGCGGCAGGGCCGCGCGCGTCCATTTCCCGGTTCCGGCCGCCGCGGCGAAGAGGGCACGCAGCGCGAAGCCGCCGCTGCAATCCTCTCCGCAGCCCATCAACAGCTCGACATCCGCAGTCGGCGCCTCATGGACCAGGAATTCGAGTTCCAGAGCCAGATCGCCATTGGCCTCGCGAGAGAGATCGATTGGGACGTCCTCGACGATGGCGGCTGCGGCACGGGCCGCGCCGGTCCAGCGCAGGCGAACCGAATCTTCCTGCGCAGCCCGGTCGACGGCCTGGGCGGAGATCAGATCGGGTCCGGGATTGGTCGCCAACGCCCCCGGCTGCCCGAGCAGGAGACGCCGTCCCGGCCCAGCGCGCCCGGCGGCGAAGAGGATGGCTTCGTCTCCCGGTACGGTGCCGGCGCGAACCTCGGGCAGGACCGGCAGATCGCCATCCTGTTCGAAGGACAGGCCGAAGCCGTATGCAAACAGCGGATCGTAGTCCGCATCGCCGACATTGACCGCTGTCTGGTCGCTCGACCGTGGCCAGCTATAGGGCAGCTTCCCGCGAAAATCGGACCGGCCGAACAGGACATCGGCGATGCCTCCGCCCTCCGAGCCGGGAAGCCAGGCGGCGACGAAGGCGTCGGAGGCGTTGAGAAACGGATTGACCCACATCGCCCGGCCCGAAAGGAACACCGAAATCGTCGGCACCCCGGCTTCTTGCAGCGAGCGCAGGATGGCGAGGCTGCGCGCATCGTCGTAGCCGACGTCGGGCCGATCGCCCTGAAATTCGGCGTAGGGATCCTCGCCGAACACGACGATCGCAGCGTCCGGACGCTGCGTGTAATCGCCCCCGACCGAGAGCGTGGCGGTCCCGCCCGCCGTTTCGACGGCCTCCTCTATGCCTTCCCAGATCGACTGCGCATGGGGAAAGTCGGCGCGCTTGGTGCCCGTGCCCTGCCAGGTGAGAGTCCATCCCCCCGTCTGTTTGGCGAGATTGTCGGCACCGTCACCGGCGACGAGAATATCGGCTCCGGGATCGAGCGGGAGCAGTCCGCCGGCGTTCTTCAACAATACCAGCGACTGCCGCACGGCTTCGCGCGCCAATTCGCGGTGCTCGGGACTCCCGAGGCGCTCGAATTCGCCGGCAAAGGGGCGCGAGGAGGGCTTTCCGGCATCCATCAGCCCGGCGCGAATCTTGACGCGCAGGATGCGCCGCACTGCATCCTCGAGCCGCGCGCGCGGCAGTCTGCCGTCGCGAGCTTGGCCGAGCGTCGTTTCGTACAGTTCCTTCCAGCTGTCGGGCGCCATATACATGTCGAGCCCGGCTTCCAGCGATTTGGGGCAGTCGCTGGCGGTACAACCCGCGACCTGCGCATGCCCGTTCCAGTCGCCCACCAGAAATCCGTCGAAGCCCCAGCGGTCCTTGACCAGGTCGGTCAGAAGCGAACGATTGCCGTGCATCTTCCTGCCGTTCCAGCCCGAGAAGCTGACCATTACCGATTGCACGCCGGCATCGAGCGCTGGCAGATAGGGCGGGCTGAAGAGATCGCGCAAGCCGGCTTCGGAAATCTGGGCGTCACCCTGATCCTTGCCGCCGCTGGTGCCCCCGTCGCCGAGAAAGTGCTTGGCCGTCGCGATGATGTGCGGTCCGCGCAGCCAGTCGGCGTCACCGCGCTTGCCCTGCAGCCCTTCGATCAGAGGCGCGGCGTAGGACGTGGCGATCTCGGGCGTTTCGCCGAAGCCTTCATAGGTGCGGCCCCAGCGATCGTCGCGGACCACTGCGAGCGTCGGGGCAAAGGTCCAGTCGAGCCCGGTCACTCGCATCTCGATCGCCGTTGCCTCGCCGATCCGCCGCATGAGTTCGGGATTGCGGGCGGCACCCAGCCCGATATTGTGCGGAAACAGCGTCGCGCCGACGACATTGTTGTGCCCGTGCACCGCGTCGCTGCCCCACATCACAGGAATGGCCGGAAGATCCCCGGCAGGGGCCATCGATGCAGCATAATAGGCATCGGCTGCAGCGAGCCAGTCGGCGGCAGGCGCGTTGTAGGTGCCACCAGGTGCGGAGTTTCCGCCATTGAGGATCGAGCCGATGTGATAGCGGCGGACGTCCTCGGGCGTGATGCTGGCGATATCCGCCTGAATGACCTGCCCGACCTTCTGCTCGAGCGACATGCGCGACAGCAGACGGGTGATCCGCTGCTCGACCGCGGGATCGAGGGGTGCCGGGCTATGGCGTTCGGGCCAGTTCTGCGGGTCGGCGACTGCCGAGGCGCTATCGGTCTGCGCGATCGCCATCGGGACGCACGCCGAAAGCGCAACCGGAAGAACGCCCAGCGCAAGCAACACCCTTGTCGGCATCGAAAGCTCCCCACCCATGACAACGTTTACCGTCTTGTGACAACGTTTACCGTTATCGGTCGACAGATGTCAAGGGAGCCGCTAGGGCCGGCGCTAAGGCGCGACATTCTCCGGAGCCAGCAGCTCGTGAGACTGTGACGGAGGGGCACATCAACAAACGAGCGACCATCATCGACATCGCCAAGGCAGCGGGCGTGTCGATCAAGACCGTTTCGCGTGCCCTGAACGACGCTCCCCACGTCAGTGAGGCCGTGCGCAAGCGGGTGAAAAAGGTCGCGGGAGACCTCGAATACCATCCCAACCTCGCGGCGCAGAGCCTGATCGCGCGGCGCAGTTACCTCATCGGCCTGACATACGAACGCCCCAGCCCGAGCTATGTCGTCGAACTTCAGAACGGCGCGCTGGGCCGTCTCGAGAACGCACGCTACAGGCTCATCGTCCTGCCGTTCCGCGATGTCGCGAGCCGGCCGGCTGAACTCGGCACGCTGCTGTTGCGGGCCGGTCTCGACGGTGTCCTCCTCGCCCCGCCCGCCTGCGATCAACCCGAATTGCTCGACATGCTCGAACGCAAGAGGCTCCCTTACGCCCGGATCACGCCCCATCTCGACCTCGAACGCGGCATCGTAGTGACCCTCGACGAGGCGGCCGCGGCGCACGCCATCGCCGCACACGTCCTGGCACTGGGCCACCGCCGTGTCGGGATCATCATGGGCGACCCCTCGCATGCAGCCAGCGCCGCACGCATGGTCGGTTATCGCCGGGCCTTCGCCGAAGCGGGCCTGGCGGTCGATCCCGACCTCATCGTCACGGGCGACTTCACCTATGAAGTGGGCCGGAGAGTGGCCTTCGCTTTGCTCGACGATCCCGCGCCGCCGACCGCCATCCTGGCGCAAAACGACGATATGGCGGTGGCGGCAATGGCGGCGGCGCGCGAGCTCGGCCTTTCGGTTCCCGAAGACGTGTCGGTGGCGGGTTTCGACGATTCGGAAGTCTCGCGGACGATCTGGCCACAGCTCACGACCGTCCGCCAGCCGGTCGGTGAAATGACCTGGGATGCCGCAGACCGGCTGATCGCATGCCTCGAGGCCGAGGGAAAGGAGCCGCCCAAGCTGCCGCCGTCCCGCCGTGGCGATCACCCATACGAATTGCTGGTTCGCGGATCGACTGCTCCTCCTCGCGCCTAATGCGCGTTGACCGATGGATCGGCCATGCGAACCATTGGCCCGCCTGTTCGGTGACCAGACGGCGCCCGCCTACGGCGCGCGCGATTTTCCTCCGTTGCGCCAAGGCGCGAGCTGCCGTGTTCGCAGGCAAATCAGCCACGCGAAAGTCATTGCAGCCAATCGAGCACCAGTGAAATCAGTTGGGACTGCGATCGGGTGCCGGTGGCGCGCATCGCACTCTTCACCTGATTGCGGACGGTATGGATCGAAAAGTCGCCCTGGCGCGCCATGTCCTGCAGGCTCAGCCCGGCTGCGAGGCCGAAAGCCAGCTTCATCTCCCTCGGGCTGAGCGGCATGGGCTGGATCGGCACCCTTGCCAGCTGGACGATCGCATCCGCGGGTCCGGTCGCTACGGCGAGCATCTTGCAAGTTTCCTCAGCGCCATGCTCGAAGTGCAGATAGCGCACCACGATGCCCGGGTGCAGGGGTAGCGACACCAGGCGCTGGACACTCGAAACTCCGCCGGCTGCAGCCTCCTCGACGGCGAAGCTCGCATGAGCGGGACAATCCGCTTCGATCGCCCTGCCCATCTGTTGCAGCGTATCGAAGGCGAACCTCCCCGACATGCCGTCGATCCTGCCGTCGGACAGGAGGATCCGGACGCGATTGGGAAAGATCGTTCCCATGATCGAAAAAAGCTCTTCACAATCGGCCATGTGCGAGACTCTTCCGCCGAGAAGCTGGAATGAAAAGAGGCGGGATCCGTGGGGATCCCGCCTCCATTTCGACCGAACGGTCCTTAGAAGCCGATCGTTACACCGGCATTGACGCTCGCCACGTCGATACCGCCGCCGGTGGCGTAGCTGCCGCGCAGGAAAGCACCCGAACCTGCGCCTATGTCGGCGAAGAGGCCCGCACCGAGCGTGACATAGCCTTCCGGATCGACGCCCTGAAGCCGGAAGCTGTTCTGCGGTGCGCCGAGATAGGCGACATCGCGGAACGAGCTGTTGTCGTCGTCGAAGCTGTAAGCCAGCGTCACTTCGGGCCGCAGCACTGCCATGGCCGTCTCGAAGCTGGTGCCCGCCCGGAGGCCGAGCGACGGCGTCAGGACCGTATCGTCGGCATCCTCGACCACGAGATTGACCGCACCCGCGCCTTCCTCGGTGAACCCGTCGAAGTCGAACTTGCGGAAGGAGAGCTGCCCGAACGGAGCGACCCAGCCGCCGCCGAAGTCGAACATATACTCGGCCCTCAGATCGCCGCGAAGCTCGGTGCTGTCGAATTCGCCGGTCGCGGTCCGCGACATGGTCGGCATCACCCGCGTGGCGTTCCAGTCGCTCCAGCCATAGACGAGGTCGGCGGCCACGGCGAAGTTTCCGAAGGCCTGCCGGGCATAGGCGCCCAGCATCCACGTATCGGCCCGCGCGGTGAGCAGTCCTTCACGCGAGTCCGCGCTAATCCTGCCGTAGCCGAAGCCGAAACCGATCTCGCCATTGCCCGTCGCCACTCCGAAGCCGGCCGAAGCGCCGTAATTGTCGGCCTGGAAGTCGGCCGACCCGACGTCGCTGTCACCCTCGATTTCGACGAAGTCGCCCGAGGGGGCGAACCAGAGGTTGAAACCGCTGGCGCCATTGGCCACGCGTGCAGTGCTGATGGCATCCACGAAGGGCGCCGTCGTTTCGAGCGTGGTGAGCGAGCCATAGAACTCGCCCGAGGCCAATTCGTTCAGGGCATCGGAGACCTGATCCATCGTCAGCAGCGTGTCGAAGCCGACGAAGATGTTGGCGAGGTCCTGAGCCAGGACGAACCCGTTGCCCGCCGTGCCGATCCCGCCGGCGGAACCGGCCTGGATGGTGGCTATGACATCGGGAAAGGCCTGGCTGAGAGCGGTGCCCGCAGCCACGGCGTTGGTGTTTTCGCCCGCCGTCTCGAAGCCCGCACGATCGGCACTGGCGAACACGATGGTCCGCCCGCCTTCGGTGCGCGTCGCGAGATCGAAGGTGACGAAGTTGGACGCCGAGTTCACCGAAACGCCGGCGTCGGTGGTCACGGTTCCCGAGACGCTGGCGATATCCACCGTCTGCCCGTCGGTGAAGATGCCGCCGGTTGGCGACACCAGTTGCACCGTACCGCCAAGGTCGAGATTGCCGTCGATCGTCAGGAAGCCCGTCCCGAGACCGGCGAAGGCCTGGCCGAAGGCCGTCTCGGGAGTGGTGAACAGTCCCGATGCGAGCCCGATCTGCTGGACCGCCAGCGGGTTGGTCGAGGTGCTGACGCCCGAGAAGGCGGGATCGACGACCCGCACCAGAGTCGGGGTCACGCCGACCGACAGCGTGCCGCTGTCGGACTGCACGAAGTCCCCGTTCTGGTAGACTTCGACACCGTCGATCGCAGTGACCGAGGCATTGATGCCGAACAGCGGTGCCGGGATGGACACGCGAGAGCCGAGGACCAGCCCCGCCGAATTCGCGATATCGCCCCGGATGCCGAACACGCCCTCGTCGCTCGCGGTAGCCAGCTGGATTTCACCGCCGTTGATCGCGAAGCTGCCGAGGTCGAGCGTGTAGTCGGCCACGGTGTTGACGTTGCTGACCGGAGCGTAATCGGCTCCGGTGATCAGGAACACACCGGCTCCGGTCTTGGTCAGCGTGTCGACGCCGAGGATGCGCGCCCCGCCGGCATAGGCGGAAAGATCGCCAGCCGCCGCGATGCCGGGATCGACATCGCCGAAGCTGTCACCCAGCGCAGCGAGAGCAACATCGCCCAGGCCGAGATATCCCGCGCCGTTGAGGTTGACATTGGTCTCGGTGAAACGCTCGCCGGTGTCCTCGTCAAATTCGGCAATCACACCACCGCCGGTGACCGAACCGGAGTTGAGATTGACCGTGCCGAGGATGGTGCTGGTGCGGACCGTGTCGTCGATCTGGCCGAAGGCGCCCGACAGAGTGATGGCTCCGCCGAGAAGGCCGTTCTGCTCGACCGCATAGCCCTGTTCGATGGCGTCGGCGAGGTCGAGAACTTCCTCCTCTCCAAGCTGGGTGAGCGTATCGGTCGAACGCGTGGTGTAATTGTCGACGCTCCGACCAAGATCGAGATCGCCGCGCAACACGCCGTCGTTGATGACCGTGCCGTCGACCGCAGCCAAGGACGCATCGCCGGTCACCAGGCCGGTGTTGGTCAGCACCGCCGAGCCGCCGCCGGCGGCATAGGTGGTGTCGGTGGTGTCGACCCGCGTCACATCGTCGAGATCGGTGCGGGTCGTGGTCGAGGAAACGTCCTCGAACAGCGAGTCCACGGAGATCGAGCCGAAGATCTGGCCGTTGTTGGTGGCTTCCGCGCCGGTCGGGCTGACGACCGAGACAAAGGCCGCGTCGCCATCGAATGCCGCACCGCCGTCGTAGCCGATCCGGCCATCGTTCACGAGCGAGGCATCGCCGCCGACATTGGTCGAGGAGAAGGTCGTCTCCTGCGCCGTGAGAACGCCGCCGGTATAGGTATCGTCTCGCGTCGAGGCCGTGTCGGCGAAATAGCCGCCCACCTGCATGAAGGCTCCGTTGGTGGCAGCCAGCACGCTGCTGTCGCCCCCGATCGAAACCGACGAGCCGCTGCGTCCCGCGACGACGATGTCGCCGAAATTGGCCGGGACGTCGAGATCAGCCGCATCCACGGTCAGGCTGGCGGTGCCACCTGTCGCGGTGCTGCTGCTCTGGTTCGCATAGGCGGTCGTCGAGCCGTTCTCGATGGTCTGCTGATAGGCGAAGGTCGTGTCGCTGCCGCTGGCAATGACGTCGATCCCGTCGCGGACCTGGCCGGTTACCGTAGCGGTGGCATCGCCGGCATCGGTGGACAGCGACAGATCGGTCCCCCCCGCATTGGCGATGTCGCCATAGGCCTGCGGACCGAGATCACCGTTGCCGATCGTGCCGGCAACGGTCGCCGTCACGTCGCCGCCCGAGGCGGTGTTGGTTTGCACGTAATCGGTCGTCTGGACCGTGCTCGCCGGCGCGGTCGCCGTCGCTGCCGTGGTCGTGGTGACGGTGGTCTGATCGTAGGCGAAGAGCGCATACCGGCTCTGCTGCGACACGCTTCCACCGACCGTGCCGTCGGCTGCCAGCGCGAAGCTGTTGCTGCCAGCGGCACCGTTCATCGTCACAGAGCCGCCAACCGTGCCTTCGCCGATTGCAACCGACACATCCCCGGTGTTCACGACATCCTGTTCACTTCGCACCAGCGTAATCGTCTCGCCGAGGAAGTTGCCGTCCTCGTCGAAGTCCTGCGCCTGGTCGTAGGTCTCGGAGTAATCGTATCCGCCATAGGCTTGGGCTGTCACCGACAGCGTGCCGTCGATGGAACCGCCATTGCCGATCTGGGCGTCGGCAGAGCCGGTGGCGTAGAGAGAAGCGCTGCCGGTGATCTGTCCGCCATCCACCGCAAGCGAGCTGTCGCTGTCGGCAGAGGTCCTTTCGGTTTCGCCATAGACGTAGCTTCGCTCGAAGCTGCGCTGGTCGCCGTCGGCGTCCAGTGTCGTCTCCCGCACATCGGCATAGGTGAAGCTACTTTCGCTGCCCGTGGCATTGCCGGTGAAGTTGCCGAAGATGGTGCCGCTCACGATCGCGCTGCTATCGCCATTGGCTTGCTGCGTGACCGAACCGTCGCTCGCGCCGCCGAAGGGCGCAAACTGCACCGCCCCGTTAGTGCCCGCATAGATGCCGGTCACATCTCCGCCGCTCGATGCGTCGGTGCCGACCTGTTCGTCGGTCCGCGTGGTCGTAGTTCCGCCGTCGGCGCCGGGGACGAAGACCGAGGTATTGACGATCGCCCGCGAGTAGGAGTTGTCGGTCGCCTGGCTTGCGGCATAGGTCGATCCGATCACCGCACCTTCATTGGTCACCGCTGCGCTGCCCGTGCCCTGCACATTGACGCTGCCGGTGACGAGGCCGCCCTCCGCATTGGCGAAGGAGGCGTCACCGCCGAGATTCGTGGTCGAGTTTGCTTCGTCGCTGGTCGAGACCGTGGTGACCACGCCCGTCGTTGCGTCGGTGTCGCTGGTGAAGCTCGATGCATCGCTGTCGGCATTCGCAAAAGCGCCGGCCTGGGCAGTAGCATTGCCGTTGATACGGCCGGCATTGGTGACCGAAGCCGAGGTATCGCCATAGGCGGCAACATTCACCGGCGCCGTCGCATCGAGGCCGATCAGCCCGCCCGCGGCATTGTCGACGGATGCATTGCCGCCGGTATCGGCCGAAAGCGAATAGCTGGAGGAGGCAGTGTTTCCGGCGCCATCGTCCTCGCTGGAGAAGCCGCTTTCGAAGTCGCTGCCGAAGGCACTGGCGGTGACCGATCCGGAGACGGTACCGGCGTTCGCCACCGAGGCGTCCCCATTCGCCGAAGCGCCGATCCCGGCGAAAGCCGCTCCCGTGGCGCCGACCGCGACGGCGGCATCGCCGCCATTGCTCGACGAGGTGCTCACTTCCGCGTAGGAATTGGCACCCGTCGCACCGTCGAATTCGGAGGCATTTTCGAAGGTCGATGCGGTCCCCGTCGAACTCGCATTCACGAAGCTGGTGCTGGTCGGCAGACCGACCGAACCGTCGACCGAAACGCTCGCGCCGCCTACGCCGCTGGCATTGATGCCGCCGGCAACGCTGCCGGTCTCGCCGACCGCAACGCTTGCAATCCCGCCGACGGAGGTGTTGCTCTGGTCGGTGCTCGAGGTCGAGACCGTACCGGTGAGCGCGTTGGAGTTCGTCGTCGCTGAGTTGTTATAGTTCGAATTCGCGAAAGCGCCTGCCGGCGCTGCTTCGGTTCCGACCGCGCCGTCGACGACGACATCGGCACCGTCTAGACCGCTCGCCTGAACGAAGCCGCTGACCGAGCCGGTCTCACCTACGGCGACGCTGGCGTTCCCGCCGATCGCGCTGTTCGTGCTCGTGGTGGATGTGCTCGAATTCGGCACCGTCCACTGTCGTCACGGTAATGGTCTCGCCTTCGGAGGTCGCGGACGATGCATTGACCGAACTGCCTTGTGTTTCCGATCCGACGGTTCCGTCCACCGCAACGGCAGCGCCATCGAGGCCATACGCATTGATGGAGCCGCTATTGGCACCTTCACCCATTGCGATCGAGACCGATCCGCCTTCGCGCGTGAATCCCGAGGTCGTGGTGGTGGTGGTAGCAGTGCCGACGGTCTCGGTTTCCGTGGCCGTGGGTTCGCTGACGAACTGCTGCGATCCACCGGTTACGGTGCGCAGGTCGGAAGCGTCGGTGGCCGTGGCCGGCGTACCGACATTGCCGTCGATCGCCATGGCGATGTCGCCGCGCGTGTAGATCTCGACGCCGGGATCGAAGGCGCTGTCGACATCGCCGGTGCTGGTGAAGGTCACCGGACCGTCCGAAGACGTCAGAACGGTGATGCCGTTGCCGAGCAGGCCGCTGTTGGAGATGCTCATCGCGCCGCCGACATTGTAGACTTCGACGCGGTCGGTGATGGTGCCGCTGTTGTCGAGGTCGAAGGTGTTCGTCGCATCGGCAGTGGTGCCGACATAGAAGACACCGACCGGAGCCGCTTCGACGCCGAGATCGCCAGCATTGTCGATCGCAACGGCGCCCTGCTGGAGCGGCGAGACATCCGATCCGGGCTGCACGACGTTGGCACCGGTCTCGACGTTCAGCGTAACGTCGTCGCCGACGACTGCGGCCATCGCGGCGTTCACTTCGGCAGCGGTGCTGTCGGCAGTGCAGGTAACGGTCGAATCGTCGACGGTGCAGGCCGCCTGAGCCGGAGCTGCGAGGCTCGTGATTATCGCTGCGCTAGCAACGCCCAGTGCCAGCTGTGTCTTTCTGCTCTTCATCGGTAGAGACCCCCAAAATTCCAAAGGAGAAATAGATCGCTTCTCCGCTCCAATTCGTGCGGATTGGGGGCCCTATCGAACAGCCAGCGCTCCGAAAGCGCTCCGGCAGCGTTATTATAGCGTTCGAATTACGTGAAAAATTCTGCTTGTGGGCTATTTTGCCTTCCAAGCAGGAACGGCAACGATTAACGATTTTTGTAAGGAATAATCGTCGCAAGCGCCGCCTCACGACGGCCCGAGGGCGTATGGTCGCAATCAGGAAGCTGTGAATTCGCCGGAGGCCGGCGGATGTAGTGGGGCGCAATGAGCGATCGATCGAAGGCACAACTCTATCTCCTTGGCCCTCCGAGGCTTGAGACGGCGACGGGAACCCGGCTGGATGTCTCCAGCAAAAAGGCCATGGCTCTGCTTGCGGTCCTCGCGACCGCGGACCGCTTCGAACGCTCGCGCGTGTGGCTGCAACAGGTCCTCTGGGGTTCCCGCGCGCAGAAACAGGCGCAGAGCAGCCTGCGCCGCGAATTGTCCAATCTGCGTTCGCTCCTGAACCGTCACGGGCTCGATCTGCTGAGCACGAACCAGCGGACGGTCGTCCTCGCCGGCGATCGAATGGAGATCGACTTTCTCGAAGCCGCGGAACACGAGAATCAGAAACAGTTCTGCGAAGGTATGGACCTCGCCAACGAAGACGGCTTCGAAGACTGGTTGCGCGACATGCGCTCTCGCCTCGAGGACAGGTCGGAGAGCGTGGCCAAATCTGCGGCACCCCTCGTCCACCACCAGATCGCACGGCCTTTGAAGGCCCAACTCGCTGTCATGCCGACCGCTTACGGGCCCCACTCGCCTGCCGATCAGAAGCTTGCGCAACGCGTCTCAAACACTCTGACCAATCATCTGGCTCGACTGCGTTGGCTACCGGTGGTTGCGGCAGACCATATCCACCCTCCCAGCGAGACGGGTTCCGCCAGCGAGGCGATTTCCGAACAGCTGGGCGTTCGCTATCTGGCCCGCTCCGAAGTGCTCGAGGCCGGCGATCGGACGGTCATCAACTTCGCCCTGCTGGAAATGCCCGGACGGATCATACGCTGGACCGAAACGCGGACGATCGAAGGCGACGTGGGGACGAAGCGCTTCGAGGCCGAGATCGCGCGTGTCGTGAACTGCCTCGGCGCAACCTTCGATACCTGCGAACAGCGTCATTTCCGGTTGAACGAGGAGGACCAGTCGCACGACCTCGTGACGCAGAATTGGCGCATCCGCTTTCACATCGACCAGTTTACCCGCCAATCCTTCGCTCGCGCAGGCGAACTCATCGACATGGCGATGAGGCGCCATCCCGAAAACTCCGAATTGCTGATGCTCAGGGCCAATCTTGCGCTGTGGCAGCACTGGATCAAGCGTTCCGACGCTTCGACCTCTTCGCACCTTGCACCCCTGATCCGCGCTGCGATGCGCGCCGACCCCTCGGATGCCCGCGGCCCGCTGTTCCATGGCATCCTCGATACCTGGCACAAGCGCGGGGGCACGGCGCTGCAGCACTTGCGTCATGCCTGCGAGCTCGATCCCAGCTTCGGCCAGGCCTTCGTGCATCTGGGCGCCGCTCATTACCTCGCCGGCGATCCCGAGGGGGCACTGGAGCCGCTCGAGCATGCGCTGTTCATCGGTCCGCTCGACGCCAAGCGCTTCTTCGCGCTGGGCGAGCTGGCGACCGCTTACTGGATGCTCGAGCGCTATGACGAAGCCCTAGAGATCGCGCTGAGAATTCAGACCACCCACCCCGGCTATGTGCTCGCTCACGTCCTCGAAACCGCATCGCACAGTGGGGCGGGTCGCCTCGACGAAGCCCGCCGGGCCCGCGCGAAGATGCTCGACGAGAAACCGGAAAGCTACCGTTCGATGCTCGACTGGATACCATTTCAGGATCCGCGATGGGTAGACAAGTTGCGCCGGGCCGTCGAATTCGAGACCCATCCCGAGCCGCGGCTCTATTCCGTCGGACACAATTGATCGGTGCCAGAGTGGAAGTACCGCCGCCTCCATTCGGATGAACCGGGTGAGATTCTTCCTGAGCCGGACAGCGTGCCGGAATTCGATCTGTCGCGCATCGGTTCTGCGGGTGTGCGATCGAGAATCATCGCGGGGTCATATAGGAAGCTGCTCTGGCCAGCGCTGCGCCTGTTGCAGCTTTTCCGCCCTGTCGCGCGGTTCGGTGGACTGACCGTGGTCACACGCGAGGAGGATGTGCGCGCCATTCTCGCACGTTCGGACCTCTTCCCGACGCCCTTCGGTCCCGAAATGCAAGCCTTGGCGGGTGGCGACACCTTTCTCCTCGGCCTGGAAGGCGATGCCCATGCGCGACAGGAACGTATCCTTCACGCGCTGATCGACCACGAACGCGATATTCCTCGGATTTCTGCCCTCTCGAGCAAATTTGCGGAGGCCCTTCTCGATGCCGGGAAGGGCCGGATCGATGCGCAGTCGGACCTCATCACCCGGGTCGCTGCCGAAGTCTGCTGCCGCTATTTCGGCTTTGCCGCGAAGGACACCGACCAATTCGCCGAATGGACGATCGCCGCTTCGAATTTCCTCTTCGCCGATCCCACGGGCAAGCCGGTCGCGGCAGAGCTCGCCAGCGTGGCAGGATCCCGCCTCAGGGCGTTGGCCGACCAAGCATTGATCGCGGCGGCGGAGATGAAGACGGCGCCCGATACGCTGGCCGGGCGTCTCGTGCGCATGGGGCGCGAACCGGAAGGGCCCACCCGCGGTGAAGCGAGGGCCATTCTCATTGGCCTTTCGGTCGGCTTCGTTCCCACCAATGCGCTTGCGGGCGGCAAGATGCTCCATCTCCTCAAGAAGAACGCGAAAGCACGCAAGGCCGCCCTTGCGGCGGCGCGGGAGGGAGACACCGCAGCACTGGAGGCGGTGTTGCTCGAAGCCGGTCGTCTCGACCCGGCGCTCGCTCCAGGCCAGTGGCGGTGGTGTCCGCGTGATGCGAGCTATCAACGCAAGGACAAATCCACCGTGAGGATCCGCGGGGGCAGCGTGGTCCTGGTTTCGACCATGGCCGCCCTCCGCGATCCCAAGGCCTGGAAACAGCCCGGTGCGTTCCGGACCGATCGGGATGCCGCGCCCGATCTCCTGTTCGGTCACCCGGTGCACGAGTGTCTCGGCCGCCGGCTGGCGCTGGCACAGATCGTCCCGACGATGGCGGCGCTGCTGCGACGCAACGGGATCGAAGCCTCGCTGCCGCGACTGCGCCTGGAATGGCTCGGCCCCTACCCCAGCCGAGCAATCCTCGATTATTCCGACCCGGCCTGCGATCGGTCATCGGGCGGCACCAACCAGAACGGGGTCCTGTTCGCACTACCCCTTCCCGAGGGCACCGATGTCGACACGCTGAATGATCGCATCGAAGCCGCTTTTTCGACAAGCGCCGTTCGCAGCGCGCTGGATGGTACTGGTCTCGTCCATTTTCTTTCGCTGACGGCGGTGGAGGTGCACGAGAAAGACGGTGTGCGAAATCTCGCCCTTCTGGAGCTGGATGTGGACGGCCCGGCTTCGGATGCGGCCGCAAAGGCCGTCGTGGCCATCGAAGAACCGCTGCGGGCCGTCCTCACTTCGGTTGGCGTCGACACGCGGGAGCCGCTCGTCCCCTTCGTCCTGCGGCATCGTATCGCCATGCATGGCAAGCCGTGGGGCGCGACCGCGCTGAACTTCTATGGCATTCCCGATCTTTCGGTTCGCGACATCGAGCGCGAAGCGGCACTGGCCCGCTACGTCCGGACCGCGATGGACGCCTATCAGCGGCGCGAACTCGGGCGCAGCAGTCGCCCCGCTGCCTTGCTGGGCCATCTGCGGAGACTGATCGGCCAGGATCCCGAGCTCGCTCAGGATCCAGCCTGGCGCGACCTGGCGGAGCGGGGCCGCGAGTTCGAGGACCTGATTCTCAAGCCGCGCGGACAAGGACCGGCGCTGGCGAGCTGGGACACGGCCAGCCGGCCCAGCCTGTGGACCATCGTGATACGCTCGGCCTTGTTCTGGCGCATCGCCGGCGCATTCGTCGTCCTTTCCTTCGTTGCGGGCGTCCTGCTTTACATCTTGCTGGACCCGGGCAATGGGGCCCGCGCCGCAATGTGGCTTTCGCTGCCATGGCTCGCGCTGCAAAGTCTTCTCGCCACATTCGCGCTTTTTGCGCTTCTGGCGGCTGGCGCCCTCGCAGTGTTGCGGTGGAAAGAGCGGCAAGATTCGGTGGATACCGCCCGTCCATCGCTGGCGCATCTCAGAAAGCTTGCCCGGCGCGAGAACCTGCCCGGCCACGTCAAGAATCACATCACCGTGGTGACACCCCTGAAGCGCGGCTTGTTCCGGCGTTTTACCCTCGCCTTCTCGCTGTGGGGCATCGGCCAGTTGGTAACCTATTACTACCGCCCGGGTTTCGTTCTCGACATGGGCACGATCCAATTCGCGCGCTGGGTCAGGCTGCCCGGAACCGACACCATGATCTTCCAGTCGAACTATGACGGCAGCTGGGAGAGCTATCTGGAGGATTTCATCACCCGCGCACACGCCGGCCAGACTGCGGCATGGTCGAATTGCGAAGGCTTCCCGGCCAGTCGTTTTCTCATTTTCGACGGCGCGCAGAACGGCGATCGGTTCAAGCATTATGTCCGCCGCAAGCAGGTGCCCACGGCCTTCTGGTATGCGCGGTTTCCGGACATATCGGCCGCTCAGATTCGTCGCAATACGCTGATCCGCGACGGGCTCGCGCGGGCAGGAAGCGACACCCAGGCGCGCGAGTGGCTGGCGCTTTTCGGATCCGCCCCGCGCACCGAGGACGAGATCGAGAGCGAGGAGGTTCAGGGGATCATCTTCAACGGCTTCGGAAAACTCCCGCAAGCCTCCTACCTTGTAATGCGGTTGCCCGAGGACCCGCGTATCGCTGGCGAATGGCTGCGTGTTCTCAACGGCTTTCCCTTCCAGAATATCCGGTCCCACCTCGCGCCGATGAAGGCCGGGGCGCCCGAAGCAGACGGGCTTCTCGAAGCGCAGTCGCGGATCACCTTCGGCGAGAACGATCCACCCGCGGGTGCCGTCTCTGTGGGATTGAGCGCAAACGGAATTCGCCGGCTGGTGGGCGCCGATCATCCCGTTATCGGACAGCTCCCGGGTCCCTTCGTCATGGGAATGCGCGAAAGAGCGGCACGCCTTTCCGACGATCCGGCGGCACCTCTGCGCTGGCACGACGGGGAAGAACGCGAGGCCGTCGATGTCGTGCTTTGCATCTATTCCCCCGACCGCGATGCGCATCGGATCGCGCTGAGCCGACAGATCGCGCTGGCCGAGGCGCACGGCCTCGAGGTCGTGGAGGTGCAGGAGGCACTGCCGCTCGAGCCCGGAGGATTTCCCTCCGATCACTTCGGTTTCCGGGACGGTATGGTTCAGCCCGTGATCGCAGGCTCCCTGAAAAACGCGCGCGATCGCAATCCCGACGACGTGATCGCGGCAGGAGAGATGATCTGCGGCTACCGCAACGCGCAAGGTTATTACCCACCGCCGGCAGCGGTTCCCGCGGCAGAGGACCCGCTCGACATCCTCCCCGATACGGCAGCACCTGCGCGCCGCTACCCGCGTTTCGGCCCTGCGGAAACGCCAGAGGTCGTACGCGATTTCGCGCGCAACGGCAGCTTTCTTGCCGTCCGCGTTCTCGAGCAGCACGTGAACGAATTCGAGCACGCCTGCGAGACGATCGCCGAGCAGACCGGAGCCCGCTACACCCATCTCGAGAACGAGCTCGGCGCTCCCATCGGCGCCGAATGGGTCGCAGCCAAGATGATCGGGCGCTGGCCCAATGGCGGTTCGCTTCTGCGGCACGCCACCCGCCCCGATGCGGTAACGGCCGAGGACTTCACGCTGGCGTTCGGCAGCGACGATCCAAGGGGGGTGCAATGCCCGCTCGGTTCGCATGTGCGGAGGGCGAACCCGCGCGACAGCCTGCAGCCGGGCGACGCCAAGGAAATCGCGATCGTGAATCGGCATCGCCTGATGCGTCGCGGCCGCAGCTATGAGCGGGGGGACGAGAAAGGATTGTTCTTCATGGCCATCTGTGGCGATCTCGAGCGCCAGTTCGAATTCGTTCAAAGAAGCTGGCTGATGGCCCCGCACTTCCATACTCTGGACAACGAAACCGATCCCTTGCTGGGCGCGCGCGACAATGCCGATGGAGTTTTCACGATCCCGACTTCGGGCGGAAGCATAAAGCTCGAAGGACTCGGCTCCTACGTATCGCTCAAGGCGGGCGGCTACTTCTTCCTCCCCAGCCGGAGCGCGCTTCTCTATCTGGCCGACCATGCGCTTCGCAGGGCCGGAGAAATCCCGATGCCGGAAAACGGCGCTGCTGACTGACCCATTCCTTGCCGTCCTCGGCGCTTTCGGAACGACAGCAATCGCCCGGTGTTGCAACGGACATGGCCGATAAAGACGAGACGGGGAGCGAGCGGGAACCGAATAGCGAAGGCCCGGACGATATTTCGACAAGCGGCTGGCACGACATCCTCTTGCGCGTGAAATCGCGGATCGGCGAAGACCATTTGTCGATCTTCGCTGCGGGCGTGGCCTTCTTCGGACTGCTGGCGTTGTTTCCGGCTCTGGCCGCCACGATCTCGATTGCCGCGCTGGCGATGGAACCCGCAATGATCGAGGCGAGGCTCGGGAATCTGCTGGCGTCGCTGCCCCCCGGTGCGGCCGATATTCTGCAAACCCAGCTGGGCGAAGTCGCGGCCAATGCGGGTGCCGGCATGAGCCTCGCGGCGATCGGCGGACTGCTGTTGACGCTCTACAGCGCGTCGAAGGGCATCAAAGTGCTGATCGAAGGCATAAATCTTGCCTATCACGAAGCGGAAAGCCGCGGTCTGATCCGCCTGAACCTGCTCGCCATCGGAATGACCCTGGGCATGATCGTGGGCTTGATCGTCGTGTTCATCCTCATGATCGCGGTTCCGGCCTTGCTCGGCTCGATCGGATTGTCGGTGGTGGCACAAACCCTGCTCGCCTACGGGCGCTGGATCGTCCTCGCCGCCCTCGCCCTCTTCGGCCTAGCAGTGCTGTACCGCTACGGTCCTGCGCGAAGCGCGCCGGGCTGGCGCTGGGTCAGCCCCGGGTCGATCGCCGCGACCGTCCTGTGGTTGGCAGGTTCGGCGGGCTTTTCGTTCTATGTCGACAACTTCGGCAGCTATAACGAGACCTTCGGGGCCCTGGGCGGTGTGATCGTCCTGCTCACCTGGCTCTGGCTGTCGGCGTTCATCGTGCTGTTGGGGGCGGAGCTCAATTCCGAAATCGAAGCGCAGACCGCCCGCCGCGATAGCTGATAGCGCCTCTCGATGGCTCGTTGATGCACATCAATGATGTTTGCGTCCAGGCCGTAGATGACAGCGGCTATGGAACGCCGCCCATATCCCGATGCGCTGACTTTCCCGGATCTGTTCGATTCCTTTGCCAGCCGCGTTCTCCCGCCGAAGATCTGCGACGCGACCTACCTGCGGTTTCAGGTGCTTGCCCAATGCGCGAGCGCAGCGGCGGGTGATGAAGTCGCCAGCGACAGCAGCAAGGACCGGATCGTCTTTCTCGTCCGGGGCACGACGAAACTGGTGGCGCGCGCCTCCAGGCAGCGCGAGCAGGTCATCGCTTTCCATTTCCCGGGCGATCTGGTGCCCGTGCCGGCGCGCGCCGCTCATGCCTATGCCTTGTGTGCTCTGGAACCGTGCGATCTGCTTGTCTTTCCAGCGAGTGAGTTTCTGGATCTCGTCTATGGCGAACCAAGGCTCGCCTCGGGGATTCTCGATCGCTTTCTGCAAGCACTGGCCCGATGCAGGGAAAAGGCGCTGATCCTCGGCCGGAAGACCGCGCAGGAGCGGGTCGCGAGCTTCCTCGTGACCATGGCCGACAGGATCGGCTCGCCGGGGGAGAACGGGTGCGTCCTCGACCTGCCGATGTCGCGGCGCGACATTGCCGACAGTCTGGGTCTGACCATCGAAACGATCAGCCGTCAGTTCGGAGAATTGCGCGACGCCAGCCTGATTGCGACTTCGGGTCGCTCGATCGTCGTCTTGCTCGATCCGCCCGCCCTTGCAGCGCGCGCCGGCCATCTTTCACCGCCGCACTGATCAATCTTCCCGTTTTGACCTGGATCAATGAAGCCTTCGCGCGCCGGCCCTAGCCGTGCGTCCATAGCACGGAGATGCACATGCAAGCGGAAGCTGCACTTGGCCGCACGGGGTTGTGGTTCGGGATAATGATCTTGTCGGCCATCGCTGCCGCCACGGCTGCCGACAGCGGCTTCGCGGCGCATGCGACGCTCGTCGGCATCGTGTCCTTCGCCCTTATGTGGATGAGCGCCGCGCGCTTCGACCCGCTCGGCAGGGCGCAGGGCTTCTTCAGGATGCCCCAGGGCCCGTCGAAGTATGACGACGATGTCATTCGCTGGGGTGTCATCGCCACCGTATTCTGGGGGATGGCGGGATTCCTCGCCGGCTTGTTCATCGCTCTCCAGCTCGCCTTCCCGCAGCTGAATTTCGAACCCTATTTCAACTTCGGCCGGGTCCGGCCGCTGCACACTTCGGCGGTCATCTTCGCCTTCGGCGGCAATGCGCTGATCGCCACCAGCTTCTACGTCGTCCAGCGCACCTGCCGCGCCCAGCTCGCCTTCCCCTCGCTGGCGCGGTTCGTGTTCTGGGGCTATCAGATGTTCATCGTGCTCGCGGCGAGCGGCTATCTGCTCGGGATTACGCAGAGTCGCGAATATGCCGAGCCCGAGTGGTACGTCGACCTGTGGCTGACCATCGTCTGGGTCGCCTATGCCGCAGTCTTCATCGGGACCATCATCCGCCGTCACGAACCGCACATCTATGTCGCGAACTGGTTCTATCTCGCCTTCATCGTGACCATCGCGATGCTCCACATCGTCAACAATCTGGCGGTGCCGGTCAGCTTCCTCGGTTCGCGCAGCTACAGTGCCTTTGCCGGCGTGCAGGATGCGCTGACCCAGTGGTGGTACGGCCACAATGCGGTCGGCTTCTTCCTCACTGCCGGCTTCCTCGCGATGATGTATTACTTCGTCCCGAAGCAGGCAGAGCGGCCGATCTATTCCTACCGCCTCTCGATCATCCACTTCTGGTCGCTGATCTTCCTCTATATCTGGGCCGGACCGCACCATCTCCACTACACCGCCCTGCCCGACTGGGCGCAGACGCTCGGCATGGTGTTCAGCGTGATGCTGTGGATGCCGAGCTGGGGCGGCATGATCAACGGATTGATGACGCTGAACGGCGCGTGGGACAAGGTCCGCACCGATCCGATCATCCGGATGATGGTGATGGCGCTCGCCTTCTACGGCATGAGCACCTTCGAAGGCCCGATGCTGTCGATCAAGAGCGTCAACAGCCTCTCGCATTATACCGACTGGACCATCGGTCACGTCCATTCGGGAGCGCTCGGCTGGAACGGGATGATCACCTTCGCCAGCATGTATTTTCTCGTGCCCCGGCTCTGGAAGCGTGAGCGGATGTATTCGCTGCGCATGATCAACTGGCATTTCTGGCTCGCGACGATCGGCATCGTTTTCTACGCCTCGAGCATGTGGGTCGCCGGCATCACCCAGGGGCTGATGTGGCGCGAATACGGGGTCGACGGGTACCTCGTGAACAGCTTCGCCGATACGGTCGCCGCGCTGCATCCGATGTACATCATGCGCGCCTTCGGCGGCCTCCTCTACCTGAGTGGCGGCGTGATCATGACCTACAACATCTGGATGACTCTCGCCGGCAGACTGCGGACCGAAGCGCCGATGACGGACGCGCCATACGATGCCCGGGCCGACCGCCCGATCGTCCTATCCCCTCCCACTCCCGTTCCGGCCGATTGAGGGCGCAGATCATGAGCATGACCGAACGCCACAAGAGACTGGAGCGGAACATCACCCTGCTCGCCGTGGGCACCTTCGTGGCCGTCGCGATCGGAGGCGTGGTCGAGATCGCTCCCCTGTTCTGGATCGACAACACGATCGAGCAGGTCGAGGGGATGCGTCCCTACACCCCCCTCGAGCAGGCCGGGCGCGACATCTATGTGCGCGAGGGATGCTATTCCTGCCACAGCCAGATGGTCCGTCCCTTCCGCGACGAGGTGGAGCGCTACGGCCACTACAGCCTCGCTGCCGAAAGCATGTACGACCATCCTTTCCAATGGGGATCCAAACGCACCGGCCCGGATCTGGCACGCGTCGGCGGGCGGTACTCGGACGAATGGCATGTCCAGCATTTGCAGGATCCGCAGAGCGTGGTGCCCGAAAGCGTCATGCCGCAATATGGATTCCTCGCCGAGACCGACCTCGAAATCGGTGATCCGTCCGCGCAACTGACCGCGCTTCGGCGGGTCGGCGTTCCCTATTCGGATCGCGATATCGACGAGGCGAGGTCCGACCTTGTCCTCCAGGCGGGCGCTTCGACCGAGGGCGACGTCGACGACTTCCTCGAGCGCTATCCGAAGGTGCAGGTGCGCGATTTCGACGGCAATCCCAGCCGGATCACCGAAATGGACGCGCTGGTCGCCTACCTTCAGATGCTTGGCACGCTGGTCGACTTCGACAGCGCTGCCGCCCGCGAGGAACTGGCGCAGGAGAAGGGCCGATGACCGTCTACGAAACGCTGCGCCATCTGGCCGACAGCTACGGCCTGATCGCGATGCTGGGAGTGTTTCTGGTGCTCTGCGCCTGGCCGCTCCGCCCCGGGGCCAAGACGCACAATCGCGACGCCGCGCATTCGATTTTCAGGGACGAGACCGATGGCGAATAAGCGCGTCGACAAGGCGACCGGCACCGAAACCGTCGGGCACGAATGGGACGGCATCGAGGAACTCGATACGCCCATGCCGCGCTGGTGGCTCTGGACCTTCTATCTGACCATCGTCTTCGCGATCGGCTATGTCATCGCCTATCCCGCCTGGCCCATGCTCGAACGGGGAACCCAGGGCGTACTCGGCTGGACCAGCCGGGGGCAACTCGCCGAGGAACTCAGCGCCGCCGAACAGGCGCATGCCGGCGTGCGCGAGGCGCTCGCCCGCATCCCGATCGAGCGCCTGCCCGAGGACAGCGCGCTGCTGGCGCAGGCCGTCGCGGGTGGGCGGGCTCCGTTCAAGGTCCATTGCAGCCAGTGCCATGGATCGGGTGCGGGGGGCAGCCAGCAGCTCGGATACCCCAATCTCAACGACGACGACTGGCTCTGGGGGGGCGACCTCAGGGCCATCGAGTACACGCTGGTCCACGGAATCAGGCAGCCCGGCGACGACGAGACCCGGAGCAGCCAGATGCCGCCGTTCGCAGGGGCGTTCGAACGCGACCGGCTGGAGGCGCTGGTCAGCCATGTCCTCTCGCTGAGCGGCAAGGCGGAACCGGATGCCTTGGGCGCGCAGGTCTACGCCGACAATTGCGTCGCCTGCCACGGCCCCCGCGGCGAAGGCAGCAGGAATCTCGGAGCCCCTCGCCTGAACGACGCCATCTGGCTTCGCGGCAGCAGCCGCGAGGATCTGCGGCGCCAGATCCTCAACCCGCGGATGGGGCACATGCCGGCGTGGGGAGAGCGGCTCGATCCGGTGACGATCAAGATGCTGGCGGCCTACGTCCATTCGCTCGGGGGAGGCGAAGACTTCGTGGAGGTCGCCGAGAATCCGGCGGTCGAAGTCGATGAGCAGCCCTGACGATCCGAACCTCGCGGTCGGGCGCGACTGGTCGGGCGTGGGCGAGGACGGAGTCGCGAAGACGAACGCGCCCGTGAGCAGCGCCATCGCCGAACCGGAAGCGACGACGGGGCGGCACGAACCGCACGAACCGCCGCGAACCCCTCTCCCCGAAAAGCTCTACGAACCGCGCAAGCAGGTCCACAACAAGCGCATCGACGGACCGTTCAGGCGGTTCAAATGGTTCGTGATGCTCGTGACGCTCGGCATCTACTACCTCATGCCCTGGATCCGCTGGAATCGCGGTCCCTATTCCCCCGATCAGGCGGTGCTGGTCGATCTCGCCAACCGCCGCTTCTACATGTTCGGCATCGAGATCTGGCCGCATGAATTCTATTTCGTGGCCGGCCTGCTCATCATGGCGGGCATCGGGCTGTTCCTGGTCACCAGCGCCGTCGGCCGCGCCTGGTGCGGCTATGCCTGTCCGCAGACGGTCTGGACCGACCTGTTCCAGCATGTCGACCGCCTCGTCGATGGCGACCGCAATGCCCGCATCCGGCTCGATGCCGCGCCATGGACCTGGGGCAAGGTCCTCCGGCGGGGTTTCAAATGGTCGATCTACGCGCTGATCGGTTTCGTGACCGGGGGCGCCTGGATCCTCTATTTCGCCGATGCGCCGACGCTGTTGCGTGATTTCTTCGCCGGGGAGGCTGCCCCCATCGCCTATGTCACGGTCGCGGTCCTCACGCTGACGACCGTGACGCTGGGGGGGTTCATGCGCGAACAGGTGTGCATCTACATGTGTCCCTGGCCGCGGATCCAGACGGCGATGCTGGACGAGAAGTCGCTGATCGTCACTTACAAGGACTGGCGCGGAGAGCCGCGGGGCAGCGTCAAGAAGGCGCGGAAGAACCCCGGCGAATTCGGCGACTGCATCGATTGCCAGCAATGCGTCGCGGTCTGCCCCACCGGGATCGATATTCGCGAGGGGCCGCAGATCGGCTGCATCACCTGCGCCCTGTGCATCGACGCCTGCGACAAGGTCATGGCCGAGGTCGGCCGCCCGCGCGGCCTGATCGACTATGCGACGCTGGAGGATTGCGAGCGCGAGGCCAGCGGCGAGACGCCGCGCGCTCCGTGGCGCACGCTCCTGCGCCCGCGCACCATCGCCTATTCGCTCATCTGGGGCGGCATCGGGCTTGCTCTGCTGTTCGCTCTCGGTGTGCGCAGCCATACCGATCTGACCGTTTCGCCCGACCGCAATCCGCCGTTCATGCTCATGAGCGATGGGTCGATCCGCAATTCCTACACTCTCAAGCTGCGCAACATGGAAAGCCGCCCGCGCGAGATGGAAGTGGCGATGGAGGGTCTTCCGGGCGCCATCATGTGGTCCGACACCATTCGCCGCGAGGATGCGGCACCAACCCAGACCGTCACGGTTCCTGCCGACCAGACGCGGACGCTACGCGCCTATGTCATGGCACCGGCGGAGACCGGGGCGCGCGACTTCAGCTTTCGCATCACCTCGCAGGACGAGCAGCGCGAAACGGACAGCGTCGAGACGCGCTTCTCGGCACCGGGAGAAGGTACATGAGCCGTCAGTTCACCGGACGCCATATGGCAACCGTACTGATCGGCGGCTTCGGCATCGTCGTCGCGGTCAACCTCTTCATGGCGACTCTCGCTATCCGCGGCTTCGGCGGTGTCGTGGTGGAGAACTCCTATGTCGCAAGCCAGAAATTCAACGGCTGGCTCGAGGAGGCTCGAGACCAGGAAGCCTTCGGCTGGACGATCAACGTCGACCGGCGGACCGACGGGCGTCTCCGCATCGTCACCAGGAACCTGCCCGAAGGGGCTGCCGTCAGCGCGCAGCTGCGTCGGCCGCTTGGCCAGGCTGAGACGCTCGACCTCGAATTCGATCGCGCTGCCCCGGACCTGCACCTTTCGAAGGCGCCGCTTCCGGCTGGTCGGTGGATAGCCCGCATTGCGATAACGGCTGGAGGAAGGCGCTGGGTGGACGAGGTCCACGTCGAATGAACGCCCCGGCGATCATTGCCGCCGGGCCAGCGGAAGCGCTCCTCGATACGCGCTTGACCGTGCCGGGCATGCGCTGCGCCGGGTGCATCGCCAGGATCGAGCGCGGCCTCGGCGAGGTGCAAGGTGTCGTAAATGCCCGCGTGAACTTCTCGGCCAAGCGGGTTGCGGTGCGTCACCGGGCCGAGCTGCGCGACGAGCAGCTGGTCGCGGAACTGCGCAGGCTCGGCTTCGAAGCACAAGCCGTCGCCGCCAATCCGCTCGCGCAGGACAATCAGGAATTCCGAGCATTGCTCCGCGCGCTCGCGGTGGCGGGGTTCGGCATGATGAACATCATGCTGCTGTCGGTCAGCGTGTGGTCGGGTGCCGGTGGGGCGACGCGCGAGCTGTTCCACTGGCTGTCGGCGATCATCGCCTTGCCGGTGGTCGCCTATTCGGGCCGACCCTTCTTCGCCTCGGCAGCCATGGCGCTGCGCCATCGCAGGACGAACATGGACGTGCCGATCTCGATCGGTGTGCTGCTGGCGACCGGGCTCAGCCTCTACGAGACGGTCACCCGGGGCGAGCATGCCTATTTCGACGGCGCGGTCATGCTCTTGTTCTTCCTCTTGTGCGGACGCGCGCTCGATGCAGCGATGCGCAACCGGACCCGCGCAGGCATCGGAGCTCTGCTCGGACGGATGGGCCGCAACGCGGGCGTGATCCGGGCGGATGGTTCGATCCTTCGCATGGCAGCGGAGGATCTGCGTCCGGGAATGCTCATGCTCGTCGCGGCGGGCGAGGCGCTCGCTGCCGACGGCGTGCTAGAGGGGGACGGCGGCAGGATCGACAATTCCATGCTGACCGGGGAAAGCACGCCGGAACCGGTCGCCGAAGGACACCGGGTGCTCGCGGGCGCGATCAACCTGGTCGCGCCGATCCGCGTGCGGATCACCGCGATCGGCCCGGATACCGCCCTCGCCGAAATCGCCCGGCTGATGGACGAGGCCGGCCAATCGCGCAGCAGCTACGTTCGCATCGCCGACCGGGCCTCGCGCGCCTATGCACCGGCCGTCCATGCGCTGGCGGCGCTCGCCTTCCTCGGATGGATCGCCGCGGGCGCCGGCTGGCACCAGTCCCTCGTTATCGCCATTTCCGTGCTGATCATCACCTGTCCCTGCGCCATGGGACTGGCGGTACCGGCGGCGCAGGTCGTCGCTTCCGGCGCGCTGATCCGCAAGGGCCTGCTGGTAAAGGACGGCAGCGCGCTGGAACGGCTGGCGCAGGTCGATGTGGCGGTGTTCGACAAGACCGGCACCTTGACCCTCGGGGAGATGCGCGCGGACATCGCCGCCCTGTCGCAGCGGGAAAGAGAGATCGCTCTCGCCCTGTCGCAGTCGAGCCGGCATCCGCTCAGCATCGGGCTGGAGAAGGCGCTCTCTGCCGCGGGAACTGCGCCGGCGGATCTGAGCGAGGTGCGCGAAAGCGAGGGCGCGGGTGTCTCGGGAAGGCTGGGCCGGCAGATTGTCGCGCTGGAGCGTCCCACCGTGGAAAGCGTCGCGCCGCAGGTGCAGCTACGCATCGGAAACCGGGTCAAGTCGATCGCATTTGCCGATCGGCTGCGTCCCGACGCCCGCACCGCCCTCGCCGGATTGGCGGACCTGGGCTTAGAAGCCCGCATTCTGTCGGGAGACAGCGATGCTGCCGTTGCGGCTCTCGCCGACCGATTGGGCCTGGAGGGCGAGGGGCGCGTGACGCCGGCCGGCAAGCTCGAGCGGCTCGAGCGGCTGAAGGCCTGCGGCCACCTCCCCCTGATGGTCGGCGACGGTTTGAACGACGGACCGGCCCTCGCGGCCGCCCATGCCTCGATCGCGCCCGGAAGCGCGAGCGATGCCAGCCAGCAAGCGGCCGATGCGGTCTTCATCGGGGAAACGCTGACACCGGTCTATCTGGCCGTGCGCGTGGCCCGCCGCACGATGGCCATCGTGCGGCAGAACTTCGCCTTCGCCATCGCTTACAACATGCTTGCCGTGCCGCTGGCGCTTGCCGGACAGGTCACGCCGCTGATCGCCGCGGTCGCCATGTCGCTCAGTTCGGTGGTGGTCGTCGGCAATTCTCTGAGGCTGGCGCGATCGACCGGCAGCCTCCGGACATGAGCGTTCTTGCCTATCTCATTCCGGTCGCGCTGGCGATGGGCGGTGCGGGTCTCGCGCTGTTCTTTTGGGCGATGCGCGACGGACAGTTCGAGGATCTCGACGGCGCCGCAAACCGGATCCTGATCGACGAGGAGGGCGAGGCGGAATGACCGGATCACCGCTCGCCTTCCTGGCGCTTGTCGCGCTCGCGCTGGGTTCTGTCCCGCAAGCCGCAGCCGGCATGACCGCCACGCTTTGCTCCGGCGTCGGGAGCCGGACGGTCGAGATCCCCATCCCCGGGAAGGAACCCCAACTGCCCATGCCTTGCCCGGCCAAGGCCTGCCACGCCGGCTGCCCGCGCAAGCGATTTGATCCAGCGCAATGATCTTCGCCGGGGACCACGCAATAGAGGCGGCCATGTGGCCTTACTTTCCAGACCTGCTCGCGACGCCCGTCCCGCGTTACACCAGCTACCCCACCGCTGCGGAGTTCGGACCGATCGCGGCCGGGGACTATCACGCCGCACTGGAAGGTGTGTCGGGGAAAGTCTCGCTCTATGTCCATATTCCGTTCTGCGAGAAGATATGCTTCTACTGCGGCTGCAACACCGCCGCCGCAGGCCGGCAGCATCGGCTGGAATCCTACCTCGATGCGCTTCATCGCGAAGTCGAAACCGTGTCCCGGCTGTTGCCCGAGGGCACCCGGATCGGCCGGATCGCCTTCGGCGGCGGCAGTCCCAACGCACTCGACCCAGGCGATTTCATGCGCCTCGTCGATGCACTGACGGCGCATTTCGCGCTGGCCGATCCGGTCTACTCCATCGAACTCGACCCGCGCACCATGTCGGCCGAATGGGCATCGGCCATCCGGAGCGTGGGTATCGATCGCGCTAGCCTCGGCGTTCAGACCTTTGCCGCTCACTGCCAGGAACGCATCGGGCGCGTGCAACCGGAAGATTCGATCCTGCGGACGACGGACTGGCTGCGCGAGGCCGGTGTCCGCTCGCTCAACTTCGATCTGATGTACGGGCTTCCCGGCCAATCGCGCGGCGACTTGCTCGATACGCTTCGAAAGACCCGCGTCCTCGGGGCCGATCGTATCGCGCTGTTCGGCTACGCCCACGTTCCCGATCTCATCCCGCGGCAACGGGCGATCGACGCCAGCGACATGCCCGGCCAGGCGGAGCGCTTTGCCATGGCCGGACTGGGCTTCGCCTATCTCGTCACCCACGGCTACACTCCGGTGGGTTTCGACCATTTCGCCAAACCGGGCGGCGATCCGCTCGCCCGAGCGGCGCTGGATGGAATGCTGCGCCGCAACTTCCAGGGGTTCACCGAGGACGATGCGCCCAATCTGATCGGCCTCGGCGCCTCCGCCATCAGTTCCTTCCCGCATCTGCTCGCGCAGAACGAGAAGAACAGCGGACGCTACCGCATGCGCGCAGCCGCGGGTCGGCTCGTGGCCGATCGCGGCATCCGTCGCTCGGCGGAGGATCGCGCCCGCGCGAGCCTGATCGAGGCCCTGCTCTGCAGCGGGAGCGCAAGTGTGCGGCCGTTCCTCACACGGGATGTCCGCTCGGCGTTGCGGCCCTTCATCGACCGGGGGCTGGCGTCGCTGACCGGCGACCGCCTCTGCATCGCCCCCGAAGGGCTACCCTATACGCGAACGATTGCAGCCCTCTTCGATCCGCACCGCCGACAGTCGCAGCGCCGTTTCAGTTCGGCTGTCTAGAAACGCTCGCCAAAGGATTATCCATGCCGCTGTGGTTCTTCCCCCTCCTCGTCGGAATTCTCGCCGCCGCGAGCCTGATCGCCGGGATCTGGCTGCTGTTGCATTTGCGCGACCTGGTCGGTCTGTTTTCGACCGACGACTCGAATGATCTGGTGCGCGGACCGGGGCGAAGGCGGGTTCCTCGCGGGCGGGTCTGGCTCGCCATCGTGATCTTCAACGCCGGTTGGATCGCATCGCTGATCATCTGGATCTTCGCCATCGGCGGCGATGCGAACGCCGTGACGGACGCGACAATCTGAAAGACGACGGTCCGTGACGATCGTTTCCTGGGCGGAGCTGAGCAGGACTGCCTGCCGAGCGCCAGCACCCGTGCGAAGGCCCGAAGCTGGTGCTCTCAGTCTAATCGCAACTTTTCTCCGATCGAGGCAGCTATCCCCTTCCCCAGCATGGCTCAGGCCACGGGGTTCTGCCACTCGGCCAGTGCGGCCGAGCGGCGGGTCTTGTAGGTCTGTCTGCCGATGAGGTGGCGTTCGGAGCTGACGTGATTGTGGACGTTTGCGTGGACGGAAGCGAACTTTTGGAGCGCCTTCATCTGGCGGAACCGGAGCATCGCCCGCTCGCGTCGTCGGAACGGCAGGTGGCTGTTCTCCACCCTTTTGTTGGCCCAGCGCCCCACCTCCTGCTTCGCTGCGCAGCCGAGCTCGGCCATCGCTGCCTTCTAGGAGCGAAGACCGTCGGTGGTGGTCGTCTCGGGCGAGCCGTGACGCTTCAGCGCCTTTCTCATGAACTCGAGAGCGGCCGCCTTGTCTCTCGTCTGCGTGACGTAGCTTTCGAGGATCTCGCCTTCCTGGTCCCCCGCTCGCCGCAGGTAGTGCATCTCGCCTCCAATCTTCACGTAGACCTCGTCGAGATGCCACTGCCACTGGCGAAAGCCGCGCAAGCGGCTCACCCGCTGCCTGCGAATTTCTGCTGCGAACAATGGGCCGAAGCGGTTCCACCAGTGGCGCACGGTCTCAGGGCAGATGTCGATGCCGCGTTCGGCGAGCAGATCCTCGACGTTCCGCAAGCTCAGCGGGAACCGCACGTACATCATCACGACCAGGCGGATCACCTCCGGCGAGGAGTTGAAGTAGCGGAACGGGCTATGGGACTTCTTCTGACTAGGCATCCGCCCCTGCCCTGCCCTGCCCTACCCAGCCCTACCAGTCCTTATCAGCTGGTGCATCTTTCGCTGACAAAAATCTAATTAGGCCGATCGTCGATTTCCTCCGGCCAGAACTGCTCCAGCACTTCCCGTTGTTCGACAGCTTTCTGAAACTTCACCCGGGAAGATTTGAGCGAAACCCAGTTTCGCGGAGCTACTTTTGCAATAGTAAGAACTCCCTCACTATACTCATACGTTAGCGATCCCTTAACGGCGTAAATCGCCATGGCATCCTCTGTCCTGGGGGCAGGTAATACTTGATTTGATACCACAGCGTGGTCTCGTGAGTCGAATGGGTATTCCTGATTGGACTGAGGCAGAAACTGGACAGAAAACCGATTCATCGTGAACGGATCCTCCGGCGGCCTACACCTTCTTGACAAAAAATCGAATGTGACTTCTTGATTACCAAGATTGTAGACAACGACGAAAAAGTCAGCGTCCTTCTCCGTATCCGAAGCCCGCAATAGCGTCGAGTGGCTCGCCCAGCATGATTGAAATGAATTATATTTTGGGCTTTCCGCGCATGATGCCTGTAAAAGAGTGATTATCAAAGCGCAGACCGGCCTTCTCATGGGAATGTTCTCCTGAATTCATTTGTTACTGCCTCTGTGCAAATTCGGTTCGGGATTTCGCACGTTGACCAGACTGAGTGCCTGAGAACACCCTCCCTGACGGCGGCGGCCGAAGGGTACTGCGCCTTGAACGAAGCTGGATTGCTTCGCAACTTGATCAAATTTTGATAGCTATAAGAATTGAATTCAGTGTGAGCCCTGTTCGAACCGGCAGCACCGACCTGATAATCTCCACTGGTGGTGCGCAACCTCATGACCAATGATGGCTGCGGCTGAAAAACGAGAACCGTTCAACTTTTTCGGATCGTACGTTATTGGCCCTTCCCGCCTCCATCATATATATAGCTCGCAGGAGCACGTTCGTTTTTCGTATTTCCTGATCTTATGGTTAAGCCGTTGCCGTCGTTCTCTTCGCCTAAACTTGATGATAGCTTGCGCAAATTGCTTGAGGCCTGAGCATGCTTTGCTCGACTGCCGCCCTTCCAAGGCGCTTTGGCGGCTCGATCGACCTTTGACTTGGCATCTCCTGCAACTTTGCACGCACCCGATGCCTTGTCACACTCATACGTCCCCATTGGATAGCTCTTGTTAATGGGATCGTTTGCGACGTAGCCATAGAAGTTGACGTTGTCTTCATAGCCGACGGGGTCAGTCTGCATGAACCGCCCGAGCAACGGCGAGTACATCCGCGCCTTGTAGTAGTTCATGCCGAGTTCGGACAACCAGATCTGCCCCGTATATTGGAACCTGCCGATGTTTCATGAACCGGGCACGCCCCATTCGTCGTAGGTGTTGATACGCGGGTACGTGCCCTTCAGGCTCGTGCCCAGCACGATCGAGCCGCGCGCATCGGCATAGAGATTGCGCCTGACAGACGTGCCGATGCCGGAGCCGGCATATTCCAGGATCGGATCGTCCGTGCCCGCAGCGGGACCATGAACATAGCGCTTCAGCATTGCGCCACTGGCATCATATTCCGCGACCAGTGCATTGCCGTCATGCAGGAAGCGCGTCTTTCCCTGGCTGACGCCGCCGCTGAACCCTTCCACCTCGTGGAGGCGCCCAAGCGGGTCGTAACGCAATTTAGCCTTGATCTGACCGGCGTAGGACAGGCTGGTGCAGGTCGTGTTCGATTTAACACGCATTTCGACCAGGCGATTCTCGACATCGTAGAGATAGACATATTGTCCATCCAGGGTGAGATTGCCGTTCGGATCATAGCAACAGTTCTGGCCGGACACAGAGGTATATTGATTGAGGCCATTGCTCACATGGCTTCGGGTCCCATCGGCGGGGCGCTGGCGGTGCTCTCAGTCTAATCGCAACTTGTCTCCGAGCGAATGGCTCCGCTTTGATCATCACCTCGCAGTGCTCGGATTTTTGCTAATGCACACTCGAGCGTACGCTCGACAGCGAACAGGTCACGGGCAAGCTCCAGGCCGGCATGCCCAGTCGCGCACAAGATGGTTGCCATCACAGGTTCGGAGTGAGTGGCGAGCTCAAGAAGATGGAGACTGCTTGGGCTCGTCTGACCGTTAAGCCATGATCGCGCGGTGTGATCGCTAACTCGCGTCCACCGCATTATTGTCTTTGTCGCTTGGCGAGTCCCGCCCAGCTCCGACCTCAGTGCCGAACTGATCATGCCAGCCAGCAATGCGTCAGACAGCTCGGAGGGCAGAATCACAAGATTGCTTCCGCTTTTAGGAACCATTTTTCGTCCACTCTTCGTGTAGCCCGACTTGATACGCGAGACGCCCTCCTCGCGTGCGAGGACGGTATGATCATCAGGTGGACTGGCGACGACTACGGCGATGCAGGCAAGCTGCCAGACAACGTGCGGGCGGCCCAATACGTCCGGATGTCCACCGAGCATCAGCAGTACTCCACCGATAATCAGTCCGAAGCCATTTCGCTCTACGCCAGAACTCGAGGTTTCGAGATCGTTCAAACATATGCGGACGAAGGGAAGAGCGGCCTGAATTTGGGGGGACGACCTGCTTTGCAGGCTCTCATCAGAGACATCGAAACCGGCATAGCAGATTACGATGCTCTGCTCGTCTACGATGTCAGTCGATGGGGTCGCTTCCAGGATCCCGACGAGGCCGCCAGCTATGAGCTTAGATGCCGCCGCGCCGGCGTGAACGTCCACTATTGCGCGGAGCAATTCGAGAACGATGGCAGCATTGGTTCGTCGATCATCAAGACAGTTAAGCGAGCGATGGCAGGAGAGTACAGTCGGGAGCTTTCGGTCAAGGTTTTTGCTGGTCAAGCGAACTTAATTCGTCTCGGCTTTCGGCAGGGGGGACCGGCTGGATTTGGTTTGCGCCGGATGTTGATCGATCAGTTTGGCGAATCAAAGGGCATCCTCGACCGTGGTGACCAGAAGAGCATTGCTACCGACCGGGTGATCCTCGTTCCGGGTCCAGTTGAAGAGATCGAGGTGGTTCGGGATGTCTACCGGATGTTCGTCGAAGAGCAGCAAAGCGAAGCGAGCATCGCGTCCATTCTCAACGGCCGGCAAATCACCACCGATCTGGGGCGAGGGTGGACGCGAGGTACGGTTCACCAGATCCTCATCAACGAAAAGTATATCGGCAATAACGTATGGGGTCGGACATCCTGCAAGCTCAAAGGCGAGTACGTTTCAAACGACCCGGTGAGCTGGATCAGGGCGGATGACGCATTCACCGCAAATGTCCCGGCCCCGACGTTCAAGGCAGCACAAGAAATTATTCAGAAGCGGTCGGAGAAACTCAGCGATGAGCAGATGCTCGTTGTTCTATCCAGCATCCTTGATCGGAACGGCTGTCTCTCCGGTATCATCATTGACGAAGCGACAGATTCCCCTTCGAGCAGTTCCTTTCGCTCGCGGTTCGGCAGCTTGCTTCGAGCGTATTCCCTGATCGGGTTTCGGCCGGATCGCGACTACAGATACCTGGAAGTCAATCGGCGCCTGCGGGCGATGCACCCGGACATCATAGCCACGATCCTGGATGGCATCGAGGGTGCCGGTGGCAGCGTTGATGTGGATTCAGCCTCCGATCTTCTGCGGATCAATCGCGAATTTTCGGTCTCCATCACTATCGCACGCTGTTTTCAAACTGCAGCTGGCAGCAACCGTTGGAAGCTTCGCTTCGATGAGAAGCTGTCGCCCGACATAAACGTCGCGGTGCGGATGGACACCGGAAATGAGCGACCGCTGGACTATTTCCTGCTTCCCACTTTCGACATCCGAGAAGCCACGCTCCGGCTTGCAGATTACAACGGTCTTACTCTCGATGCGTATCGGTTCGACACTCTGGACCACTTCTATCGTCTTGCAGCCCGCAGCCCCCTCCGAAGAGCTGCATGACCAAAGCGCGCCCTGCACAGCGGATCGAAATGATACCAGTCGATCGCGTCACGGTGATCAATCCCAGGCTGCGAAATAAAAAAGCGTTCCGAGAGATCGTCGAAAATGTCGCAATGATCGGCCTGAAGAGGCCGATCACGGTCACCCGCCGCTTGGAGGCAGAAGGCGCATTCTATGATCTGGTTTGCGGCCAAGGGCGGCTCGAGGCATACAAGGAACTCGGTCAAGTCGAAGTGCCGGCGCTCGTCGTATCGGCCGATCCTGAAGATTGCTTGATAGCCAGTCTCGTCGAGAATTGCGCGCGGCGTCAGCATGGAGCCATCGACCTGCTGCAGGACCTCCAACTCATGCAGGAACGCGGCTACTCGACGACGGACATCGCGCGCAAAACCGGGCTGTCTGCAGATTACGTAGCCAACGTGATCCGCTTGTTGAAAAACGGAGAGCAGCGCCTGCTTCGTTCGGTCGAGAGTGGGACGATACCCATGCGAGTTGCGATGGACATAGCGGACGCGCCCGACCATGACGTTCAAGCTGCCCTGACCCGAGCGTACGAAAGCGGGCTTCTTAAGGGGCGCCGCCTCATTGCGGCTCGCAAACTGATCGAAAATCGTCGGCGCTGGGGCAAGGGACATTCCAGGAGCGGAGGCCGTCCGCGCGAACCGGTATCTGCTGACGCTCTGGTGCAGGCATATCAGGAGGAAGCTGAGCGCAAGCGAGCTTTGATTGCACGCGCCGAGATAACCCAGAACCGCCTTATGCTGATCACCGAAGCAATGAGGCGGCTATGTGCTGATGACGACTTCCTGGTCCTTCTCGAAGCGGAGGGTCTCACAACCTTGCCCGAGCGCATTGCTGAGCGCATTCAGCGCCCCGTCAGCGGGCAATCATGAAATCAGAGCGTCCCGGGCCTTTACAGGCAAACTTCGAGCAAGCGACCTTGCGGATACCCATCTCGGAAATTTCGCCGCTTAGGGAAGTTTCCACTACCGTCCGGAAGTCGGCGAAATACCAGAAGATCGCGGCTTCCATTGCGGAGGTCGGCCTCGTCGAACCCCCAGTTGTCTTCCGTGAGACTACCGGTTCCGGTCGATACCGGCTACTCGACGGCCATCTTCGCCTTGCCATTCTCGTGGAGCGCGGAGAGCACGAAGTCGTTTGCCTCGTCGGGGTGGAGGATGAGGCCTACACATACAACAGTCGCGTCAGCCGAATTGCGATCATCCAGGAGCACAGGATGATACTGAACGCGATCAAGCACGGCACGTCAGAAGAGAGGCTCGCAAGGGCACTCAACGTGAACATCGCTCACATCCGGTCCCGGCGCTATCTCCTCGCGGATATTTGCTCCGAGGCCATTCATCTACTGCGCGATAAGCATGTACCGCTGAATGCGTTCAGTGAGCTTCGCAAGATGAAGCCGGTACGGCAAATAGCTGCTGCTGAGATGATGGTGGCGATGAACCGCTACACTACCGGCTACGTCAAATCGATCGTCGCTGCGACGCCCGAGGACCAGTTGGTGGAGAAGAAGAGAAAGGTCATTCGCGGACTGACAGATGGACAGATCGAGCTGATGACCCGGGAATCCGAACAACTCGATCGCAGCTTCCGGCTTGTTGAAGAGAGCTTTGGCGCCGATCATCTCGATCTTGTCTTGGCCGCAGCCTACGTGGGCTCATTGCTCGGCAGCGCTCCCATTGTTCGCTATCTTGCCCAACATCATGCGCAGATACTCACCGAATTGCAGAAGCTAACCGAGCTCCAGCATGCAGCTTGATAGACCCAAGCCCACTCGACCTGGGAGAACGGCGCCTGCGATTGGTGGCTCTATGGCTTCAAGCGCATCTGCCGTGGAAAGGCTAAAGGGTGCCTGAGCAGGCAAGTTCGAGGTTGGGGGTATGCCCGGAAGCCTCCCAAACGCACCGCATAGCCGTTTTGAGCAGATGTGATCGGCGCCCACAGTTTCGGCGCGAGGGCGTCGCGTTGACTGAAGATCGGACCAGGCCGATCCGTGACTCGCATGTAATGAAGACGAGCCCTTCCCTCTACTCGACTGTACCTCGGCTTGGCCCTAGGACGCCTACATGTCTCCAATGCTCCCCCCCACCTATGCCATAGCTGTAGACGTAGACGAGCAGCATCGTGACCATCTGCGCGGCATTTCGGTAGGCTCACCCATGACCTTCGATCTGGAGCGTGACCCCCAAACGGGCGAAACAATCCTCAGGTTGCGCACCCCGGAAGACCTCCCGGTTGGGGCGCTCCCTTCCAATCACTGGCTCTACGAAGCGCTCGCCAGGAAGGGCCAATATTGCAGTGCCTGGGTCGATTCTTTGGACGAGGAGCGGAATCTGGTCCGTTTGGAAGTCTCCCTTTCGGCAGATCAGCCTACCATTCAGTGATGGCGCTTGCGACATCCTGCACAAAACGGAACTTTCCTACGTCGAACTAAGGTCTTTGGGAAAAGGGACTCTCTGGTATCAGATCTCGGCCCGCTCGGCAAAGCCGCCCTGACATCTGAGCGCTTCCCCACAGCATCAACTACTTCTGCGTTCCAGGTAGAGGTAGGCAGGGTCAAAATCGGCAGTTTCTTCCAGCGCTTTCAGATCGTGGATGTCGACTGTGCTGTTGCGAAAGGTAAGCAGGCCCTGATCCCGCAAATCCTTCAATACACGGTTCACGTGAATAGGTGTGAAGCCCAGTGCCTGCCCCAGTTCGGTCTGGGTCACTGGGAAGCTGTAGCTGGTGTCTTTGGTGAGGCCCACAATCCGCAGCCGGTAAAACATCTCGCAAAACAAATGCGCCACTCGGGTGGCGCCCGCTCTCGATCCGAGGCAGACGAGCCACTCGCGGTGAATGGATGCGTCCACCATGGTCGCAAACCACAGGATGCGTCCGAGGCGCGGATTGCTTTCGATGAGCGACGTAAGGTCCTTGTGCTGTAGCTTGGCGACCCGGCAATCAGTCAGCGCCGTGATGCTGTGGTCAAGGAATTCGAGCGGGTAGGAGTGAAGATCAACGAAGTCCCCCGGGATATTGAACTCCATAATCTGCCGCGCGCCATCAGCAGTGTATTTCGAACGGCATGAAAATCCATCTACAAGCAGCGAGCAATATGTGATTTCCCTCCCCTCGGGAACAATGACGTCACCCTGCTTGAAATCTATTGTTTCCATCATCTTGGAGCGCAGGAGGTCCGCCTCTTCTTCCGAAAAGGCGTAGCGCTCTTGGATGGTGGCGATGAGTTTTTCGATCATGCTCGCCTCCCGGGAGGACTCGAATGGCTGAGAATTCGAACCACATCCCCAAATGTCACCCGGAAGAGAGTGTGGCCACTTTCATCGGTTACCTCAATGGAATGCGAGAGATCGAGATGGCCTGACTTCACGCTCTCCGCTGCCATGATGCGGGCCTCCTTTTCCGCTTCGGCGAACGCGGCAGCAACATTCGGGAACTCTCGGCCAACCTCGTCGGACGTTTCCACGTCATTATGCAGGTGAAAAAAAAGACGCATTCTTTCGGAATCTCAGCGGCGGTGAGCGGTTCCCGAACTCCCTTTCCTTCGGTGTCCCGGTCGCCGACGTGGGGTGACTCATAGTGAATGAGGTTGCTCAACGGCGAACCGCTGCTGGCGTCGCGCATTGCACGAAGTTGGCGTCCGGCGCGTTGCCGGATTTAGGCAGACGCCTTGTTCAGCGGTCTCGGGTCGAGATCGGCGGACTTGCCCGATTGGAAGTAAGCTCTCAAGGCGTTCCCCGCGCGGCCTCGGTCTCCTCGCGGAGCGCCTTGAACTCGGATCCTTCCTTCCAGCCGGGCCAGCGATCCGAATTCGCGAGCTCAGCGCCCATGTCGCGGAACAGCGCGATGTCTTGCACTGCGCCCGCAAGGTTCCATTCGTTGCTCCACGCATCGCATGCCTCGTGGTAGCAATCGCCGGTGTAGGCATCGACCCAGGCCTGACCAGCAGCGGTGCCGCCTTCTACCAGATCCGAGGCGCCGGCGATGCCCATCAGCAGGATCACCGGGACCCCGCGCTTGGCGAAACTGAAATGGTCAGCGCGATAGAACAGCCCCCGCTCGGGCAGGCTCTCCTCGCTGACGGTTCGTCCCTGCGCGCGGGCAAAGCGGGCGAGGTCGTCCTCGAGCGTGCTCTGCCCCTTGCCGACGAGGATCACATCCTTGGCCCGCCCCGCGGTCTGGAGGATGTCGAGATCGAAATTGGCGACGGTCTTTTCGAGTGGGTAGACCGGGTTAGCGGCATAGTATTCCGAGCCGAGCAAGCCGCGCTCCTCGGCGGTCCAGAACGAAAAGAGCACGCTGCGCTCGGGCGGCGGCGCAGCCTGAAACGACCGCGCGATTTCCAGCAGCCCGGCAACCCCCAATGCGTCGTCGTTCGCTCCTGCGCGATAGATCCGGCCTTGCGCGTCGGGCTCGCCCTCGCCGTAGGCATCCCAGTGCGCCCCATACATCACGGTCTCGCCCGGACGTTCGGACCCGCGAATGCGCGCCAGCACGTTCTGGCTCTTCACCACTTCCCGGGTGACGGGGAACGAGGCCGAAAACGTCGTCTGCAGATCCACCGGCCTGAAATCCTTGCTCCGCGCGGCCTCAGTTAGTTTTGCGAAATCGTGCCCGGCATCGGCGAACAGCGTCTTCGCCGTTTCTCCCGTGATCCAGCCCTGCAGGGCGAGGCTGGTGACATCTTCCGGCTGGCGAACGACGTCGTAATTTTCGCCTCCTGGGCTCTCGATGACGTTCCAGCCATAACCGGCGCCGGCGGTCTCGTGGACGATGAGCGCGCCGACCGCGCCGCGTCGCGCCGCTTCCTCAAACTTGTAGGTCCAGCGGCCGTAATAAGTCATCGTGCGCCCGCCGAATGTCCCTGCGACCTGCTCACCCTTCACGGCGTGGAAATCGGGGTCGTTGACCAGGAACACCGCCACCTTGCCCGTTAGGTCCGCGTCCTTGAAATCGTCCCAGCCGCGCTCGGGCGCGTCCACGCCATAGCCAACGAACACCAGCGGCGCCTTGTCGATCTCGGCAGTGTCCGCCGGCTGGAGGGTGGAAAGGTAGATATCGTTCGGAAAACTGAGGCTATGCGTCTCGTCCGCGTGTTCGAACGCAAGCCGCCCAGGCGTTCCGAGCCTCGTGTGGAGCAGCGGGACCACCTGTGTCCAGGAACCGTCCTTGCCGCCCGGTTCGAGCCCCAGGCCCTGCAAGCGCCCGATGAGATAGCCGATCGTTCGCTCCTCGCCGACGGTACCCGGAGCGCGCCCCTCGAACTGGTCGGAGGCGAGCGTACGCACGGTATCCGTGAGCCTGTCGGGATCTAACGTCGTGCTCGACGTGGCAGGCTCGTGAGCAAACGCGACAGCAGAAACAAGAAGGGAAGTGGCGGCCAGGCAGCGGGCTATCATCGGAATCTCCGGATATATGGGACGCCGAAAGCCTAACCATTGAGTAAGCGCTTGCAACCTTGTCATTTGCATCAGCTCCCCCCCCCCCCCCCCCCGCGCAACACATGAGCGGACGGACAGCTAACGGCCCGATATCGCGGACGTTCACGCCGATACGCTGATGCGTCCGAAACTCAGGATTTTTTCGGTCGGCCGGGCTTCTGGCCGGGCTTGCGCCCCAGACCGATCTTCTTAGCCAGATCGCGGCGAGTTTCAGCGTATTCCGGTGCGACCATCGGATAGTCGATGGGCAGGTCCCACCGGGCGCGATACTCGTCCGGGGTCATCCCGTGATCGGTCATCAGGTGACGCTTGAGCATCTTCATTTTCTTGCCATCCTCGAGACAGACGATGTGATCCCTCTTGACGGACGAGCGGATCGACACCGCCGGATCAGGACGCTCCTCTTCCTGCGGGCCCGCCGCACCGAGCGAGGCGAGGGCTTCGTGCACGCTTGTGATCAGACCGGACACTTCGTCTACGCTGACACTGTTGTTGCTCACATGCGCGGCAACGATGTCGGAGGTGAGCATCATCAGTGTTTCGGCATCCAGAGTTTGAGTGTCGGCCATTCGGTTTTTCCTGTTTCTCGAGTTCGGAAAGATGAAGAGCAGAAAAAGAAGTATTTGTCACCCTGCCAGAACGGGTGCTTCCTCCTCCGCCTAATCATGACATCGACATGATCAGGCGTCGCAGCCGAACAGATTAGCTACCGTGATCGATGATTTCATTCGAAACCGTGCTAATTTTCGAAATCGCTCGCGCTCGGACACCTGTAGGAGCGCACAGCTGAAGGCTGGTTCTGCGCCGGTAGAGGAATGGCGGCTCGCCCACTGGGGGGGCATCAACCATCCGCCCGTCCGCCGTACGGACTCTGCCGTTGGGTCGGCCGTGACTCGATGGCTGGAATCCCTGCTCCAAGCTGGTTCGCTTTGGCAGTGTCTGCGAGCGAATGAAAAGAGCGGGTCGATCCGCCGCAGGCGAACCGACCCGTATCTTCTTTCGCCGCGAGGATCAGCGGCTTGCGAAACTCGTGATCCTCTCGTTTCCGGCGATCAGCGCATCGACCCGAGGCTGAGCCGCCTCGACAGCGCCGTCGACGCACCGGCGGTAATCGAGCTGCTCTTGGAGCGGGCGCTGGGCGAATGGAGCACATGCCGCGTGCGCTGCATTGCGGATGCGAAGCTCGAGCGTGTTGCGGCCTTGGGCGTTGCTCAGATTGAGATCGCTGACCTGCACGACAATCGAACGGTCTTCCTTGGCGAAAGCCGGCTGCGCCAGCAGCGACAGGGCCAGGGCGCCTGACACGAGGACGGGGGGGATATTCATCGTACGCGTTCCTTTCCTTAGCTGCCGGGCGACAACCGTCCGGCTGATCCCTATCTAGCCGCGTGCGATTGCCGCCGCGCCGCCCCTGCGCCGGAGACGGTCGCCTGCGCGATGACGGGCCAGCCGGCGCGACGAAAACCCCCGCAACGACGACGAAAGCCGATATTGGTGAAGACCGGGAGATCTTGTCGCGCGAGCGGCAGTTTTCACCGTATGATCCGCTCCCCTTCCTTCCGCCTGAGGCAAGAGAGCAGGAACCTGCTTAGACACCGGGAGCGTGCCCATGAAATCAGCATCCGCCACCTCGCGATTTCGGTTTGGTGGCCAAGCCGCCGATGTTAGAAGGGCTCATGGAGGACGCGAAAGACAGCGCCTACGCCACAGCGGTTCCGAGGCTTCGCTTTCGCATTCGCCTTCTTGTCCCGATTGCGTGGGCGATCATGGTCTCCCTGCAGTTGATGACGGTGGTCTTGGTGGGGCGGCCGATCGGCGTTTCCGGATGGCTAAGCGTGCTGACCACCTGGCCTCTGGCGACGATCGCGGGGTACTTGCTGTTCGAGCACACGGTCCGGATCGTCGACTGGGACGGCAAGCGGCGAAACATATCCCTGCTGGCGGGCGTGATCCTTGCTGCCGCAGTCATCGGCCCAGTGGATGCTGCCAAAGACATCGCCCTGATGGACTGGCTGGAGCCGCAGGCACATCCTGGACTTGCCGCAATGTCGCTAGCTGGCTTCGTCGCCTACGGGCTTTTCTTCGGGGTCCTGGCCGCCCTCTACCTTGCCTGGATCGAAAGTGCGCGACGCGCAGCCGACGGCGTGGCGCTCACCGAGGCACGCGAGGCGGAGACACAGGCGCGACTGATCGCCGCGCGTGCGGAAACTGCGGCTACCGACGCACGTCTCGCCGCGCTCCGCTATCAATTGAACCCGCACTTCCTTTTCAACACGCTCAATGCAATCTCGTCGATGGTCGTGACCGAACGGAATCGCGTCGCCGAAGACATGCTCAACAAGCTGTGCGAGTTCCTGCGGGCAACGCTCTCGAGCAAGCCGGAGGCGCTGATCCCTCTGGAGGATGAGCTGGCAACGATCGCCGCCTATCTCGAAATCGAGAGCTTCCGTCTGCGCGATCGGCTGACGGTTACGTTCGACTGCCCGGCGACGCTCAACATGGCGCTGGTGCCCGGTTTCCTCCTCCAACCTCTCGTCGAAAACGCCATCAAGCACGGAGTTGGCGCCACCAGCCGGCCGGTGCATCTGGCCATTACTGCCTCGACCGAGCGCGGTTCGGTTCTCCTCTTGAGGATCGCTGACGATGGCGGTCCGGACATCGACCAGCCTCACCTCGACGATCCCGTTGCCCCGCCCAAGGGCTTTGGGGTCGGCCTCGAAAACGTGTCCGAACGCCTTTGCTCCGTATTCGGCGATCGCGCTTCTCTCGTGGCGGAACGGTGTCACCCGGGGTTTGCCGCGACCGTTCGTCTGCCCTTGAACATCCGCCGGGAAGTGCAAGCGGCATGACTATGCGCGTCCTCCTCGTCGATGACGAACCGCCCGCGCTTGAGCGGCTTGCCGCTTTCTTCGCCAACATCCCGGATGTCGAGGTGATCGGCCAGGCGCGCGACGGCTTCGAGGCCCAACAGGCAATGGCCGAGCACAAGCCGGACCTGGTCATGCTGGACATAGCGATGCCGGGACTGTCCGGCCTGGCGGTCGCCGGGAGTTTGCCCCAGGATGATCGGCCTGAGATCGTCTTCGTGACCGCCTTCGAACACTTCGCCCCCGATGCCTTCGAGGTGGAGGCAGCCGACTATCTCCTGAAGCCGGTGCGCTTCGATCGGCTGCGGCAGGCTGTGGACCGGGCTCGCCGCCGCCGTGAGGGGCGACAGGCGCTGTTGCGGGCGGTACCTGCGACGAACCCATACGACGAGGCCATCTGGGTCGCCACGCGTGACGGACAGGTGCGGGTACCGATCGATCTGATCGACTGGATCGAGGCTGCCGGAGATTACGCAGTTCTGCACACGGAACTGCGAGGATATTTGCACCGCTCGACGATGAGCTTTCTCCAGAAGCGACTCGATCCGGCGCAGCTGCGCCGGGTTCACCGTTCAGCTTTCGTGCGGTTGAGCAAGGTCATGGAAATGCGGAGACAGGACAAGTGGCTGGTGACCCTGGTGCTGGATAGCGGGATAGAGGTCGCGGTCGGGCCTAACTACGCAAGAGAAGTCGTCGCCGAACTGGAGGGCAAGCCCGCTGCCACAGCGTGAGGATCGCTGCAGCGAAAGTTAAGGATGATAGCTGTCCTTTTTTGCAGCCGAGGCCGACATCGGGCCGACTGCTGCGGGTCTAGCCTGAGCAGTCGAGGCGCCCATAGCCGCCATTCCGCTGACGACCCCATTGCCGCCGGTCGCTCGACCTGCGATCCACCCGGCAACGTGGGGGTGGAAAATGGGCGGCTTTGAGTATCTATTCACGTTCTATGGGCTTCTACTCGGGCTGGCGGTCGCCAACGTCGCAACGGGGTTTGCCGACATGTAGCGTAGCCGCACTAAGTTAATAGTGGGCTGGGCAACTCCGCTTCTCGGCCTCTTCATCTTGCTAGCCGCAGCTCAGCAGTGGGTTTCCTTCTGGGGAGGCAGGGACAACCTTACCATGGGGCCGTGGGAGTTGCTCATCTCGATGGGGGTGGCGTTTCCATACATATTCATCAGCCAAGGTATGTTCCCGCGGGATCAGGATGAGTGGCAATCTTTGGAGAATTACTATCTGGCCCATAGCCGGGTGCTTATGGGCGTTCTACTCGTTCCGCCCGTAGCCAGTCTGATATATAACGGCCTCATAGATGCTTCATGGCCCTCAGGACCCTACCTGCTTTATGTAGCAAGCCGAATTGCCATTCCACTTCTGCTGATGTTCATGACGCGTCTTTGGGTGCATCGCACCGGTATCTCAGCCTTATGTCTGTTAATGCTGACGGCGATCTTCGCTTTCTACGAGTAGCGCAGGCATGTCCGGTTTCCACCCAAATTCGGTCATCAGAACGCAGCTTGAACGCTCCCGAGACCTGACACAGGCCGCTAATTGGACATTTCACACCAAAGCTGCCGATCGGCAACGACCCGCTTGCGGACGACAGTGTTTCAGATACATCGCATCCGAACAGCAGCAACGTGCAAGCGTCTGCAGGGGACGCAGTTCAAGAGTTCGCAGGGTAAGTTGAAAAAGCTGATAGCATCGATGGACCAGGCTTTCTGGGTTTTGAAACTTGGTCGCTATCTTTTGCTCGGTTGCTGTTTGGGATGGTCCATTGCCAGCATCGGGCAGGGCTCCGTTGCAGCATCGCCTGGCACGTCTCCGATAGATTTTTCGCCGTCGCAGGTTTTCGATCTAGCAGCCGCCGCTCGAATGAGCGGTGATCTGGACCTGGCGGAGCAAGCCTACCGTGCCCTCGCCACGAATCCGGACGTTGCGATACGCAACGAAGCCCGGTTTAGGCTCGCGCTGATGATAGCGGAACGTCAGCAACGCCATCGCGAAGCCGCCGTACTGCTTCGAATGATCCTTGATGAACAGCCAAATGTCGCACGTGTTCGGCTTGAACTTGCCAGGATACAAGCACTGCTAGGAAACTTCGCCGAAGCGCGTCGCGAATTGCGGGCTGCAGAAGCAGCCGGATTGCCTCCGGAAGTTGAAAGGCTCGTCCGATTTTTCGCCAGCTCTCTCGATTCAGGTAAGGCCGCCGGGGTCAACTTGGATGTCGCCCTCTCCCCGGATTCCAACATCAACCGCGCTACCCGTTCAGAGACGTAAGAGACTGTCATCGGTGATTTCGAACTAAGTGAAGATGCTCGAGCACGCTCCGGACTTGGCCTGAGTTCTAAAGGCTCAAGGCTTCGTGCGTGCACCTGTGGACCAGCACGTCGATTGGTTCGGTCAAATTGGCGCCAATGGCCGCTTCTTCCGAGAGGGGGCTTTCAATGATCAAAGCGTCGTCATGCAAACAGGTCCTCAATTCGTCTCCGGGTCCAACCGTATCAGCGTTCTGGCGATGCTTAGCTGGCGTTGGTTCGGCGGCGAGCATTACGCTTCATCTTATGGCTTGTCGGGAGAGTACCGACATCCGCTCGATAGCAAGACTGAGCTCCGGCTAGAAGGTTCGGGGACGCACATAAACGACAAGCTAAACGCCTTAAGGTCGGTGGACCGGCTCAGCCTCGCAGCAGGGGTCGATACTGCCTTCACTGCGGGCACAGGAGGTGGCGCACACATCTCCGCGACACGCGAGATCGCCAACGATCCTGCCTACTCGACTGCATCGCTGGGAGGCGACGTATACATTTTCAAGGAGTTTGCCTCCACTACTGCCGTGCTACGGGCCGCGTTCAGCCATCGCGAGGCCGATGCGCGGCTTTTCCTCTACCCCGAACGAAGGACGGATGACCGCATCGAACTTAGCGTAGCCGGCACATTCCGAGCGTTGCGGGTCGGATCGTTCGCCCCGTTGGCACGGGTTCGATACGAACAAAATTGTTCAACCGTAGATATTTACGATTACAGAAGGCTGTCGGCTGAGATAGGGATCACCGGAGCATTTTGACGAGCTCACAGGGGGGAAGCAAATTGAACACGAACTTTGCCAGAGCGGCGTGCATAGGCGCGTTCGCTTCGATCCTGTCTGCATGCGGAGGCGGTGGCGAGAGGGTTGCGGTCGTGCCTCCTCCGCCGCCTGTCTCGACCCCGACCCCCACTCCAACCCCCACTCCAGCGCCCCCCCCGACCAACACCTCAATTTCCAATCTGGTCGCCAGTCAAAGCTTCGCTGGATCGGGGACCCCAGGCGGTCAGACGCTGATTATCGGCTCGGCGAACATGACCTGGGGCGGCCTTGCGGGAAACCACGAACTCTCCGTCCTGCTGACGGGGTCAGCCGCCAAACAGCAGGCCTGGCTCAAGGCCTGGATCGATGCGCGGCTCGAAAATGAGGAAATCGTCGTGGCGACCCCCGGGCTCATCGCGGATTACGAGAAGCACCGCGACATCTACCAGACCACGATGAAGACCGCAGAACAGAGAGCATCCCGCGCGATGGAAGCCAGCGCTGGCGACACGCTCACGCTTGCCGATCTTCTGATAGAAATGCGTGCCGACAAAGGTTCGGAGGGCTTCGATCAATCCATCGTGCGCCGACGCTCGAGCCTCCCCAAAGTCAGGGCGCAACTTGCCGTTCTGGCCCACAAACCGGATCTCGCGCAGCCCGCCTTTCTCGAGGCCTATGAAGAGCTGATCCGCCATTGGCACTCGAGCGGCATCATTCGCGGTAAGACGACGGTCGCCAGGAAGCCCGCAGAATTCCAGGCGGCGCTTCGCGCGCTAGCCGCCGAGCCCTCGAACGATCCCGCGGTCCTGTTCGACCTCCTCATGACCTATTTCGAGAGGATTCCGCGCGCCGGCACCAACGTGCTCACCGAAATCCTCCACGCCCGAGATCCTGCCCGCTTCCCGGTCATGAACCGTAACTCCGTCGCCGGAATGGGCCTCGCCCACATAAAGAACTATCCCCGCGCGCCGGACAAAAGAAGCGTCGATGGGGCACGTTACGCCCGGTTTATCGCAGACGCCGAGAGCCTCCGGAAAAAGCTTGGCCTAGGCGATCTCAGCGAACTCGATGCGCTTTTCAACTATGCCTATCACCGGCCCGAAGATGGCCACGAGGACGAGAATGACGAGGACTAATAGGCCTCGGGCAGACGTTTGCTCACTCGATCGTCTCTGGGTGCTCGACCTTCCTAGCACCAGGCTGGAGCATGTGCCGGATGAGTGACGCGTTCACCCCCGCATCGTATGAAGGAACAGGCATTTGCGCCAATTGCTGCCCAAAAGCTGCCCTTCCGCTATTCCCCCAACCTCTCGCTTTCCCGCAAATGAACTAACGACGGCTTTCGGGATAAGCTGCGATATTACCGAACGTCCGGCATGAGGGCGCAAAGCAGCCAAAGCTTGGGCGCTCCTTTCCCGGCAAGGCTAAAGACGCTGGCGATACTCTTGTCGGTGACCGTCTCCCGCGCGGGCTGAATCCACTGGACTTCGCTCCGTAACAGAGCGTCAGTGCGTCTGCGCCAGCCCGTATGTTTGGCGCATGCCCCGCCGCGTCGCGTCTCTGTGGGGCTTCCGGCAGTGCGGCGATCCTGCCGCGCCGACGGAGCCAGAAGATAATGGAACAAGAAAAGAGCAGACCCGCCAACACTGAGCGGCGCGACCAGCGCAAGGCGGCCACGGAATCGCTGTTGAAGAAAAGAAGCCGAGGCGAACCACAAAGTCCGATGCGGTCATCGCCCTTCTTTCCCGCCAGCGTGGTGCAACCATCGACGAGATGATGAAAGCCACTGCGTGGCAGTCGCACTCGGTGCGCGGCTTTCTCGCCGGGACGGTCAAGAAGAAGCAGGGTCTCACGGTCGCTTCGGAGATTACCGACAAGGGCCGCGTGTACCGCATCATCGCGGAGGCGAAGTGATGGATCCGAAGCTGCTGCGCCGGCTCGAGGATGCCGATCTGAAGCAACTGCGGGTTGAATGGGAGCAGCGTTTCGGCGTTGCTCCCCGGCTTCGCTCGGCCGATCTGCTTCGCCGGATACTGGCATGGCGCATCCAGGCCGCCGCTGAAGGAGGACTCGATCAGGTTACCCGCAGGTTGCTTGCAGGAGGCCGGTCAGGTCCTGAAAGCATGCTGCCGGAGGGCACGATCATATCGCGCGATTGGAAGGGGACTCGGCATGACGTCGAGGTCGCCGAAGGAGGTTTCGTCTATCGGGGAGAGCACTGGAAAAGCCTCTCGGAAATCGCCCGGGAGATTACCGGCACCCGCTGGAATGGCCCTCGCTTCTTCGGACTGCGAGAGACGGCATGAGGAAGCTGCGCGCAGCGGTCTACACGCGGAAGAGTTCGGAAGAGGGTCTCGATCAGGAGTTCAACAGTCTCGATGCCCAGCGGGAGGCATGCGAGGCCTACATCACCTCGCAGAAGAGCGAAGGCTGGAGCCTTATCCGGACCCGTTACGATGATGGCGGCTGGTCCGGCGGCAATATCGAGCGTCCTGCGCTGCAGGCACTGCTGGCTGACGTCAGAGCGGGCAGGATCGACATCATTGTCGTCTACAAGGTCGATCGTCTGAGCCGCAGCCTCTCCGACTTTGCGCAGATGGTCGACCTCTTCGACCGGCACGAGGTCTCCTTCGTCTCGGTGACGCAGGCGTTCAATACGACCACATCCATGGGCCGGCTCACTCTCAATGTGCTGCTTTCCTTCGCCCAGTTCGAGCGCGAGGTTACCGGCGAGCGCATCCGCGACAAGATTGCAGCCTCGAAGGCGAAGGGCATGTGGATGGGCGGTTTCGTGCCGCTGGGTTATGACGCGAAGGACCGCACGCTGGTGATCAACGAGCAAGAGGCGGATACAGTACGCCACATCTTCCGGCGCTATCTCGAATTGGGCTCGGTTTATGCCTTGCATGCGGAACTGGATAGTGAGGGCGTTCGGACCAAGATCCGGAATGCCAGGGATGGCAGCATCCGCGGCGGGCTTGCATTCGGGCGCGGCAATCTGAGCCAGCTGCTGAAGAACAGGATCTATCTCGGCGAGATCGTGCACAGGGACAAAAGCTATCCTGGTCTGCATGCCGCGATCATCGAGCAGGAGATGTTCGACGCAGTCCAGGGCAGGCTCGAAAAGAACAGGAGGGGGAGGAGAAAGTGCGCCGTCGCCCGCGCGCCCCTGACCGGCCTGCTATTCGATGCGCTGGGAAACAGAATGGCAGCGACGCATGCCCGTGGCCGCGGTGGTCAGCGCTACCTCTATTACATCTCCCCGGTTCCGGCTTCCGATCCTGATGCTGTGCGAGTGCTGCGGCGGGTTCCGGCGCCGGCGATCGAGGAGATACTGGTGGATCGATTGCGACGCTGGAGCACGCGACCCCGGGCGAGCTGGTCCGAACTCTCCGCCTTCGTCAGGCGGGTCGAACTGCATCCTGAAGCGGTCATCATCGTTGTCGCACAGCCGATGCACGAGTGCTGGACTGCCGATGCGCCGGAGCAGCGCGAGATGCTTGCCGACGGCCTTACCAGAATAGTTTCGCCGATGAGGATCCACACCCGCGGCGGTCGCACATCACGAATCGAGAATTCTGCTGCTGCCGGCCGCGCACACCCAGATCGTACTCTGATTGCCGGGCTGCGCCGAGCACACGCAGAATTGAACGAGCGCGGGATCGATGTGCGGAAGATCCGGGGACCGGTGGATGACGCCCGCGGCGTGGATGATCCCTACCTGCGGAAACTGTCATGCCTTGCGTTCCTTGCGCCGGATATCCAGCGCGCGATCCTGGAAGGGCGCCAGCCGGCCGATCTGAGGCTTGCTGACATCATATCGCTCGATCTGCCCCTACGCTGGGACGACCAGCGCGATTTGCTCGGCTTTGCCTGATTAGGTCCTGCTGCGATCCTGCAAAGCACCTGCAACTGCCCTGCAAAGCTCCTGCTGAAGCCCTGCTACGTACCTGCTCGCCGCCTGCTCAATTCTACGGCCTCACTGATAGTTGCCGCCTCAGAAAGGGCAGAACTCAGGGATTTCTGACGCTACTCTTCACATTTCATGGTGATTCACCGTGCCCGAAAAAAGCCCAAACAGGTGAAAACTCCTAAAGGTGAAACGGTGTGTGGGCCGAACCCTGCAGAGACGCGGCGGCGCAAGAGGCAGAAATCAGCCCCGATCTGTGGCTAGGAGCGCGGTCATCACACGGAAAGGACAGCCGAAACGCGGCAGTTCAGCGCCATTCTTCGAGGCATCTCGCAGGCGAGAGAAAGACCAGCTGACTAGGTGGCGGAGAGGGTGGGATTCGAACCCACGATAGGGTTGCCCCTATACCGCATTTCGAGTGCGGCGCATTCGACCTCTCTGCCACCTCTCCGCATGATCGGGTGCGCTCGTGGCCCGGGGGCCTCGGTCGAAGGCGCGCCGATTAGCCGAGCGCCCGCCGCTTGCCAACCCCTTTTGCATGACATTTCGGGGGAGTACGCCCCTCGTGCCATTGTATGTTCGCGCCCATCGCCCATATCGTCGCATTCCATGGAACGCGCACACTTCTTCTCCGCCCAGGCCGGTCGCACGATCGACGCCCCGCGCCGCATCAAGACCCGCTTCGCCATCGGCGATGTGGTCCGACACCGCGTGTTCGACTTTCGCGGGGTAATCTTCGACATCGATCCGGTCTTCGCCAACAGCGATGACTGGTACCACGCGATCCCGGAAGAGATCCGCCCGGATCGCAACCAGCCCTTCTATCACCTTCTCGCGGAAAGCGACGAGAGCGATTACGTCGCTTACGTCAGTCAGCAGAACCTGACCGCGGACTCGGTCGCCGGCCCGGTGTCTCACCCCGACGTGCATCAGTATTTCGAGAACTTCGAAGGCGGGCGCTACCGGATGCGGCGCAGTCTCACCCACTGAGGCGGCCGGCTCTCAGGTCTTGATCCTCCAGCCCGATCGCAACAGGCGATAGGCGACCAGGGCGAGCATGGCGTCGAACGCCAGCAACCCCGCGCCGGCAAGCACCACATGTGTTGCATCGCCGATGTCGCTGCTGCCGAGGAAACCATAGCGAAAGCCCGAGATCACGTAGAAGAAGGGGTTCGCGCGGCTGATCGCCTGGAATGCCGGAGCGAGCCGGTCGATCACGTAGAATGTACCCGACAACATCGAGAGCGGCGCGATCACGAAATTGGTGACTGCGGCATTGTGGTCGAATTTGTCCGCCCAGATCGAGGCCACCAGGCCCAGCAAGGCCAGCATGCCTGCACCCATCAGGCCGAACCACGCCACTGCCCACGGATGCGCCATGGCGAGACCGACCCCGGGATAGAGCATCATGGCGCCGGCAACGACGAAGCCGACGGCGATCGCACGTGTCATCGCGGCGCCGACGATGCCCGCCATGAGCTCGCCTTCCGACAGCGGCGGCATGAGGAGGTCGATGATCGTCCCCTGGATCTTCCCCGAAAGCAACGAGAAGGAAGAGTTGGCGAAGGCGTTCTGCATCATCGCCATGGCGATGAGCCCCGGAGCCACGAAGGTCGGGAAGTTCACACCCAGCACTTCGCGCCCGCCGCGCCCCAGAGCGACGGAGAAGATCACCAGAAAAAGCAGGGTCGTGATGGCCGGAGCCCAGATTGTCTGCGTCTGGACCTTGAGAAACCGGCGCACCTCCTTCATATAGAGGCTCCACAGGCCAATCCCGTTGATCCCGGTGATCACCGGCCGCCCTCGCGGCGGAAACCGGCCCTTCCCTCCGGCATTCTCCTCTACGAAAGAGGCGTCCGGGTGGTCGCCTTGCGGCGCTCCGCTGTGCGGGGGAATGGGGCGAGCTTGATCGGCCATGTGGGCGCGCCTACGGCGAAGCGCTTCGGCTGACAAGCCGCGGCGTCACGACACGAATGACAGGACTGCAGATGAGCTGGACCGACGAACGGATCGCAACGCTGAAGAAGATGTGGGAGAGCGGCTCCACCGCCAGCCAGATCGCCGACGAACTCGGCGGGGTGAGCCGCAATGCCGTAATCGGCAAGGCGCATCGGCTCGGCCTCAAGTCGCGCCCTTCGCCGGTCAAGGCCAATGAGAAGAAGGTCGTCAAGCCCAAGCCCGCGACGGCCAAGCCGGCGGCGGCGAAGCCCGCTCCGAAGCCCGCTCCGAAGCCTGCCCCCGCGGCACCTTCGAAGCCCGAGGATGCGTCCGTGGCGAAGGCGGACGGGCCGGGTCCCTCGCAACCACTGCCCAACAAATCCTCCGATCTTCCCAAGATCGTGTCGGTCGGGCCGGGCGGTTTTCTGCGTCAGGGCCCGGGCGACCAGCAGGCACCGATCCCGCCCGCACCGCCGCGGCGGCTGGTTCCGGCGAAGCCCGATCCCGCGATCGCCGACAAGACCAGCCTGCTCGATCTCTCGGACAAGGTCTGCCGCTGGCCGATGGGCCATCCGGGCGAACCGGACTTCCATTTCTGCGGGGTCGCGGTCAATCCCGGCTTTCCCTATTGCGTCGAGCATTGCGGGCGCGCCTATCAGGCGCAGCTGCCCCGGGGTGCCCGCCGCCCCCCTCCGCCGCTGCCCTTCGGCGGTCCGCGGGTGCGCTGATCGCCCGACCTCGCGGCACCGCTCAATGAAGGAATTAAGCATGTCCGTTGACGCTGCGGTCAGGTCTGGCGGCTAAACGCGGAAAAGCGAGGCGGACCTTTTCCCGCCGTTTTCGAACAGGAACGAGCATGGACTGGGGGAGCGTTACCTTCGGCGCCTTTCTGGCCGTCGCCGGCAGTTTCGGCCTGATTTCGCTGGCGCTCTATCCGGTCATGCGGCGGACCTTCCTGCTGTGGATCTTCGCCCGCACTTTCTCCTTTTGCGTGCTGGCGATCGCGATGTTTCCGATCGCGCTCCCCGTCTTCCTGTCCTCGTGGCGCGACGATCTCGGCGAAGTGGCCGTTGCGCTCAGCGTCGCCTGTTCGGGTCCGCTGCTCGCCGGCTATATCGAAGAGCGGTACTTCCTGCCGCGAGTCAGGCGCTTGCTGCAGGGGCAGTTCCTGATGGGGCTGGCGGCAGGCATGGCGACACTTCTGGCTTCTCGCTGGCCGTGGCTCGATGCCGCCCATGACGCGATCCTGCTCGGCGCAATCGCGGTGACGGTCGTGGCCCTGATGGTTGCCATCCGGGCGGGAAGCCGCGCTGCCAGGTTCCAGGCGGCCGCCTGGGCACCGCTTATCGTGGTAGGGGTGGTTGCGCTGGGCTACGAACTGGCCAAAGGCCAACCCCTGCCCTTCTGGGCACTTGCCGCGCTTCTGGCCGTAACGGTCGATTTCGTCGTCACCTCGGTCGGGCTGGTCAAGGGTTTCATGGTCATCAAGCACGAGCGCGACGAAGCGGTCGCGGACGTGCGGGCCGCGCGGATTGCCGTCGCGACCGATCCGCTCACCGGCATCGCCAATCGCCGCGGACTGGCCCTGCGGTTCCGCGATGTGCTCTGCGGCCGACCACAGGGGCTGATGGTGATCGACTGCGATCACTTCAAACGCCTCAACGACATGTTCGGACACGATGTCGGAGACGAGGTTCTGATCGCCGTCGCCAGGGGACTCACGGACGAATGCGCCTTCCCCGCGCGTCAGGGCGGCGAGGAATTCGTCGTCCTCCTCTATGGCGACGACTGGCGACAGCTTGCCGACGCGATCCGCGGCCGCATAACCCTGACGGTTGCCGATCTGGTACCCGAGGTACCCTTCCCCGTCACCGCCAGTGCGGGACTGACCGAAGTGCGCGCCGAGGACACGCTCGACAGCGCGGTCAAGCGCGCCGACCTGGCGCTCTATGCCGCCAAGGATGCTGGACGCGATCGCCTGCGGACGCAGGCGGACACCGAGCCCTCCGGACCACGCCTCCTCCGCAGCGCCTGACCGCCGAATTGCTGGCCAGCGGTCTTCCCGGCGCTATGGTGCTCCGGCAATAGGGAGAACCGCCAATGCCGCTCACGCTTCACGCCGCCTTCATACCCAGCGCGATCCAGATGATCGACAGCACACGTCATCTCGTCGACGTCGGCGAGAAGTACTGTCGTGAAAACGGCCACGAACCGGGTCATGTGCTCGAAGCCAGGCTGCACGAGGACATGTTTCCCTTCACCTATCAGGTGAAGAGCGTCGCGGTTCATACGGCGGGTGCGCTCGCCAGCCTTTCTGAGGGTCTCTTCAAGCCGGACCTCGCGCCGCCGCCCGAGAGCTTCGAGGGCCTGTATGCGAAGCTCGATCAGGCACGCAGCGCCGTGGAAGCGATCGGCGAAGACGAACTCGAGCAGACGATCGGCCGCGACATGCGGTTCGAATTCCGCGAATTCCGGCTCGACTTCGCCGCCGAGGAATTCCTGCTCAGCTTCAGTCAGCCGAATTTCTATTTCCATGCCGCAACCGCCTATGACATCCTGCGGATGATCGGGGTTCCGGTGGGCAAGCGCGATTTCACGGGCCGCGTCCGAATCCGCAGCTAGCGCTTGCGCGCGAACCAGATCGTGTGCCGCGGCCCCTTGTTGTTGGGCCGTGCGCGCACCTCGCGGACCTCTACCTGAAATCCCGCATCCATCAGGCGGCGGGTGAATTTGTGATCGGGGGCTGCCGACCAGATGGCAAGCACCCCGCCCTGCCGCAGTGCATCATGCGCCTTGGCGAGCCCGGTGCGGGTGTAGATCCGGCTGTTCTGGTCGCGGACGATCCCGTCGGGACCGTTGTCGACATCGAGCAGGATGGCATCGAACTTGGCGCAAGTGCCGTCATTGGCATCGTCGATCAGCGCCGCCACGTCGCACAGGACGATCTCGCCGCGCGGATCGCCCAGGCTGTCGCCCGTCAGCTGGGCGAGCGGGCCTTCCGCCCATTCCAGAACCTCGGGCACGATCTCGGCCACCACGACCGTGCCGCCTTCGGGCAAGGCCGCCAGCGCGGCGCGATAGGTGAATCCCATGCCGTAGCCGCCGATCAGGACGCGCGGAGCGGAGACCTCGAGCTCCGCCAGCGTCAGCTCGGCGAGCTGTTCCTCGGAAAACTGCATGCGCGTGCCCATCAACTCGTCGCGACCGAGCATGATCACGAAATCGCGCCCGTGACTGATCAGGGTGAGCGTGTCTCCGCCCGGGATCCGGGCGGTGGCGATCGTCTCGCGTGGCAGCATCGCGTCTCTCCAAAGCAAAGGGGCCGCAGGCGAACCCGCAGCCCCTTTTCATGACAACAGGACCGGATCAGTCCTTGAGGAAGTCCGGCACGTGGCTTTCGCCGCCACCGCCGCCATTCCGGTCGCCGCCCTCGCGGCGCGGCCCGCGATCGCGGTCTCCGCCACGGCCACCGCGGCCGCCGCGACGGTCACCGCCACCGCGGTCGTTGCGCGGGCCCCGGTCACCGCGCGGTTCGCGCGGCGGACGGCTGTCCTCCAGCTCCTCGCCGGTTTCCTGATCGACCACCCGCATCGACAGGCGCACCTTGCCGCGCTGATCGATCTCGAGCACCTTGACCTTCACCTCCTGGCCTTCGGACACGACATCGGTCGGCTTTTCGACGCGCTCGTTCTTCATCTCGCTGACGTGGACGAGACCGTCCTTGCCGCCCATGAAGTTCACGAAGGCGCCGAAATCGACGATGTTGACGACCTTGCCGTCGTAGATCTTGCCGACTTCCGCCTCTTCGACGATGCCGGCGATCCACTTGCGCGCGGCCTCGATCTCGTCGGCGTTGGAGGAGCTGATCTTGATCACGCCCTCGTCGTCGATGTCGACCTTGGCGCCGGTTTCGGCGACGATCTCGCGGATCACCTTGCCGCCGGTGCCGATGACGTCGCGGATCTTGGACTTGTCGATCTGCATCGTCTCGATACGCGGTGCGTGCTTGGACACTTCACCGCGTGCCGAACCGAGCGCCTTCTGCATCTCGCCGAGGATGTGCGCGCGGCCGGCCTTGGCCTGCTCGAGCGCCGACTTCATGATCTCCTGCGTGATGCCGGCGACCTTGATGTCCATCTGGAGCGAGGTGATGCCATTCTCCGAACCCGCCACCTTGAAGTCCATGTCGCCAAGGTGATCCTCGTCGCCGAGAATGTCCGACAGCACGGCGAAGTCGTCGCCTTCGAGGATCAGGCCCATGGCGATCCCCGAGACCGGACGCTCGATCGGAACGCCCGCATCCATCATCGAGAGGCAGCCGCCGCAGACGGTCGCCATCGAGCTCGAGCCGTTGGACTCGGTGATGTCCGACAGAATGCGGATGGTGTAAGGGAAGTCTTCGCGATCGGGCAGGACCGGATGCAAGGCGCGCCAGGCGAGCTTGCCATGCCCGGTCTCGCGGCGGCTGGTGAAGCCGAAGCGGCCCACTTCGCCGACCGAATAGGGCGGGAAGTTGTAGTGCAGCATGAAGGGCGAATAGGAGAGCCCTTCGAGCCCGTCGATCATCTGCTCGGCATCCTTTGTGCCCAGCGTGGTGGTGCAGATCGCCTGCGTCTCTCCACGCGTGAACAGCGCCGAACCGTGCGTCCGCGGCAGCAGGCCGACCATCGCCTCGATCGGGCGGACCTGATCGAGCTTGCGGCCGTCGATACGCTGGCCATCCTTCAGGATGGCGCCGCGCACGATTTCCGCTTCGATCTTCTTGACGATCTTGTTCGCGGCCGACTGGGTCTGACCATCCTCTTCCGCGTACTTCGCCTTCACCTTCTCGCGAGCGGCATCGAGCTGGTCCCGCCGGGCGCCCTTGTCGGTGGTCTTGTAGGCGGCGGCAATATCGTCGCCGACGAGGGCGCGGATGGCGTCCTTCATGCCCGACAGATCGTCGGCCCGCTCGATGTCCCACGGATCCTTGGCCGCCTGCTCGGCGAGATCGACGATCGCGCCGATGACCTTGCGGCTTTCCTCATGCGCGAAAAGAACTGCGCCAAGCATTTCCTCTTCGGTCAGTTCCTTGGCTTCGGATTCGACCATCATCACCGCATCCTGTGTGGCGGCGACGACGAGATCGAGACGGCCGTCCTCGTCGAGCGCTTCGGAAAGGCTCGGGTTGAGGACGTATTCGCCGTTGCGGAAGCCGACGCGCGCGGCGCCGATCGGCCCCATGAAGGGGAGGCCCGAGATGGTCAGTGCGGCCGAAGCGGCAATCATCGCGACGATATCGGGTTCTGTCTCGCCATCATAGGAGAGGACCTGCGCGATGACGTTGATTTCGTTATAGAAGCCTTCCGGGAAGAGCGGCCGCACCGGGCGGTCGATCAGGCGGGAGGTGAGCGTTTCCTTCTCCGTCGCGCGGCCTTCGCGCTTGAAGAAGCCGCCCGGGATGCGACCCGCGGCGGAGAATTTTTCCTGATAGTGCACGGTAAGCGGGAAGAAATCCTGCCCTTCGCGCACGCTCCTGGCGGCGGTCACGGCGCATAGCACCACGGTTTCGCCATAGGTTGCCAGCACTGCGCCGTCGGCCTGACGGGCGATGCGGCCGGTTTCCAGAGTGAGGGTCTTTCCGCCCCATTCCAGCGATACGGTTTTCGTGTCGAACATTGATTTTCCTTTTCGAACCCGCGGAGCCATATTGCCGCGCGGGGCCTGCAGTTCCGGGTAAGCCGTCCCGGTCCGGTGCGGGGCCGTCTGCGCCCCTTTGACAGGCCCCCCGCCGGATTGCGCGGGGCCGGATAGACGAAGGGGCGGCTCTTGGAGCCGCCCCTTCGGAAAACTCTTATTTGCGAAGACCCAGCTTCTGGATCAGCGCATTGTACCGCTCGACATCCATCCTCTTGAGATAGGCGAGCAGATTGCGCCGCTTGTTCACCATCATCAGCAGGCCACGGCGCGAATGGTTGTCCTTGTGGTGGCTCTTGAAGTGCTCGGTGAGATTGCGGATGCGCTCGGTGAGGATCGCGACCTGGACTTCCGGCGAACCGGTATCGCCCTCGGCGGTGGCGTTGTCCTTGATGACCTCTTGCTTCTTCTCGGCGGTAATCGTCATTCATTTTGCTCCGCGACATCAGGTAGGTTGAAGCCCCGCACGACCCTGGCCGTGCCGTCAGCGAGTTCCATCAGGGCCACCGGCACGTCGTGCAGTGTCGCAAGGTGGAGCCCGTCGGCCCATTCTCCGTGAACGGGGGGCAGTCCCGACAATTCCCGGCCTTGGCGGACCGCCTGCGCGCTTGTCGGATCGAGGATGAGGACCGGGATGTCGTCCAGTCCCGCCTCGAGCGGCAGGAGAAGGTTTTCGATGGCCGCGCCCTTAGCGACTTCGTTCAGCTTGTCCAGCGAAATCGCCTGCCGCTCGCCGAACGGGCCCGCCTTGAGACGCCTCAGGTAGGTGACGTGCCCCACGGTTCCAAGCGCATGCGCGATATCCCGTGCCAGGCTCCGGATATATGTCCCCTTCGAGACATCGGCGACCAGCGTGACGCTGTCGGCGAGTTCGAGCGGCGCCCGCGGGTCGAACGGGTCGGGGCGTCCCCCGGTGGTGGCGAAGGCCGAGCCTAGCCTGGGATCGCCCCGGCGGTCGAGAAACCGCAGCGAATGCACGGTCACCCGGCGCGTCTTCATCTCCACTTCCTCGCCCGACCGTGCGCGGTCGTAAGCGCGCCGGCCTTCGACCTTCACCGCCGAATAGGCAGGCGGGACCTGGTCGATCTTCCCGGTGAAATGATCGAGCACCGCTGCGATGGCCGCCATCGGCGGTCGGCGGTCTGAGCGGTCGACGGTCTCCCCTTCGGCATCGAGCGTGTCGGTCTCCTCTCCGAAGGCGATCGTGAACTCGTAGAGTTTGCTGGCATCGAGCATGCGTCCGGCCAGCTTGGTCGCCTCTCCCAGCGCGATCGGCAGGACACCTTCGGCAAGCGGATCGAGCGTGCCCCCGTGGCCGACCTTCGTCTTGGCATAGCCGCCCTGCCGCAGCACGCGCTTGACCGCCGCGACCGCCTGCGTCGAACCGAGGCCCCGGGGCTTGTCGAGGATGAGCCAGCCCGAAAGCGGGAAAGCAGGCGCTGACCTTCCACGGGTCATCCCGCGACCCCGCGGGCAATCCATTCGGCGAGTTCGAAATAGCGCTCCTGAAGCCACAGCACCGGCGGCAGCACGGTGTGTTCGATCAGACCGCTATCGGGAAAGGCCCAGGTCGCCGCGATCAGCACGATGAAGAAGAGCATCCCCAGCGCTTGCAGCTTCTGCCATTGCGCCGCCCACCGCGGCGGCATCAGCCCACCGACGATGTGCGAGCCGTCGAAGGGCGGGATCGGCAGCAGGTTGAACAGCGCCAGAAAGACGTTGATCAGGATGAACATGCCCCCGGCGGCGAGCCACCAGTCGGGCGGCGCCATCCCTGCCGCCACCATCGCGCCCGAGAGCCCACCGAACAGGATCGCTCCAAGCAGCGCGAGCAGTAGGTTCGTGCCCGGCCCCGCCGCCGCCACCGCGACCATGCCGAAGCGCGGATTGTCGAGCCGGTCGGCGCGCACCGGCACGGGCTTGGCCCAGCCGAAGATCGGTCCGCCCATCAGCGCCAATGCGCCCGGCACCAGCAACGTCCCGATCGGGTCCACGTGCCGGATCGGGTTGAGCGTGAGGCGGCGCTGTTCCTTCGCGGTCGGATCGCCCAGCGCCAGCGCAACCCAGCCATGGGCAACCTCGTGGAACACGATCGCGATGATCAGGGACGGGACCAATATGGCCGCAAGAATGAGGGTTTCGGTCATGACAGATCAGATAGGGAGCAGGAGGCTATGCCGCCAGCGCCCGGCGGAAATGCTTGCGGCACATGGCGACATAGCGGTCATTGCCGCCGATCTCGGTCTGCGCGCCCTCATGCACTGCCTTGCCGCGCGCATCGACCCGCAGGTTCATCGTCGCCTTGCGTCCGCAGTCGCACACCGCCTTCATTTCGATCAGCGCATCGGCAATGCCCAGCAAGGCTGCCGAGCCGGCGAAGAGTTCGCCCTGGAAATCGGTGCGCAGGCCGTAACAGAGCACCGGGATGGCAGCATCGTCGGCCAGTCGCGCCAGCTGCCAGACCTGGTCCCTCGTCAGGAACTGCGCCTCATCGACCAGCACGCAAGCAATCGGGTCCTTGGCGTGATCCGCCCTCACGCGCGTTTCGATATCGGTTTCGGCTTCGAAGCGGTGCGCTTCGCTGGCGAGGCCGATGCGGCTGGAAATGGCTCCGAAGCCAGGCCGATCGTCGAGCGCTGCGGTCCACAGCGACACGCGCATCCCGCGCTCGCGATAGTTGAACGCGGTCTGCAGCAGCGTCGAGCTCTTTCCCGCATTCATGCTCGCATAGTAGAAATAGAGCTTGGCCATCTGCGGCTTCCCCCTCGAGGGTCACTCCCCGCCGTCTTCGTCGAGATCCCGCGCGACCTTGGGATCCTTGAGCAGCTTCTCGATCCGATCGGCCTCGTCGAAGCTTTCGTCGGGCTGGAAGGAAAGCCTGGGTGCGAACTTCAGCCCCAACCGCTGGGCGACTTCCTTCTGAAAGAAGGCGGTGTTCGTCCGCAGCGCCTTGAGCACCGTCGCCTCCTCCTCGCCCAGCAAGGGCTTCACGAAAGCCTTGGCGTTGCGCAGATCGGGCGTCATTCGCACCTCGGTCACCGCGATATGGCTCGCCGACAGCACTTCGTCATGCGCTTCGCCGCGCGCGAGCAGCTCCGAGAGGATGTGCCGCACCCGCTCGCCCACCTTGAGCACGCGAACCGATTGCTGTTCTGGAGTGGAGGGATTGCGGGCCATGGTCAGCCATCCATCTTCTGAAGAATTCGCCGAAGCGAGCGTATGTTGCGCGCCGTGTTTGGCAGCTGGAGATGTCTCATCTTCTGGGGCAGCCGGGAATCGCTGACGCTCGTGCCGAAATCGACGAAGAACTCGCGCTCGCCCGCGGCCAGCCGCTCCGGGCCTTCATAGCTCTCGACGAAGGCCTCGAAGGCAGCACGATCGAGCGGGCCGGCGAGAAACGCCGTGTGGACGAACTTGTCCTCGTTCTCGCCGTCGAATGGATTGGCCGCGATCGCCGCAGCCAGTTCGTCGCGCGAGCGGACCGCCACGAAGCTGTCGATCTCGAACCGGTCCTCGACCACCCAGGCGATCTTCTCGGCCAGGCCCTGCGACGGACGCTCGTCATGGTCGAACAGGACGTTGCCGCTGGCGACGACGGTCTCGACATTGGCGAAGTCCTCGCGCTCGAGCGCCTCGCGCAGATCGGCCATCTTGAGCCGATTGCCGCCGACGTTGATCGAGCCGAGCAGAGCGAGATAGCGCGCCATGGTTCAGGCCTCGACCGGTCGCGGAGTGGGGATGGCGGTGCTGGTGGCGCGGGCGAGCAGCGCGCCGCCCTCGTCGAACAGCTCACCCTCGAGGAAGATCACCTTGCGCCCCCGCCGGACCACCCGCCCCTTGCCCAGCAGCGGGCCGGCAAGGACGGGCTTGAGCAGGCTCATCGAGATCTCGAGATTGAGCGGCGCTTCGGCATGGTCGGTCGCCCAGACATGCGCCCAGCCCATCGCTTCGTCGAGGAAGCCGGCGACGAGGCCGCCCTGCACGCTGCCGCGCGGGGTGATGAAGCTGTCGGGCGCATGGAAGCGCAAGGTTATCTCCTCGCGCTCCGCGTCATAGCGGTCGAATTCGACCCCCATCAGCCCGGCATGTGCCGCGCCGAGGGCGTGTTCGGTCGCGCTCACAGCGTCCGCTCACGCTCCTCGACCTCGAACACCTCGAGCTGATCGCCCGGCTTGATGTCGTTGGTGTCGGCCAGGACCACGCCGCATTCGAGACCGGTGCGGACTTCGTCCACATCGTCCTTGAAGCGCCGCAGCGAGGCGATCGTGGTGGCCGAGACGATGACGTCCTCGCGGGTGAGGCGCGCATGCAGCCCCTTGCGGATGACGCCCTCCTCGACCAGCAGGCCGGCCGCCTTGTCCTTCTTGCCCGAGCGGAACACCTCCTTGACCAGCGCGCGGCCGACGACGTGCTCGATCCGTTCCGGACCCAGCTCGCCCGCCATCTCCTTCGCGATCTCCTCGGTCAGGTGATAGATCACGTCGTAGTATTTCAGCTCGACGTTCTCGCGCTTCACCAATTCGCGCGCCTTGGCATTGGGACGCACGTTGAAGCCGAGGATCGGCGCCTTGGAGGCGGCTGCCAGCGAAACGTCGCTCTCGGTGATCGCGCCGGCCCCGGCATGCAGCACCCGGACCTTGATCAGATCGTTCGACAGATTGTGCAGCGCATTGGTGATCGCCTCGACCGATCCCTGGACGTCGGCCTTCACCAACACCGGGAATTCGACGACATTGGACTGGAGACCGGCGAACATGGTGTCGAAGCTCGTCGGGGCCAGTGCGGTCCGCTTCTCGGTCGCCTTTTCCTGACGATATTGCGCGACCTCGCGCGCCCGTTGCTCGTCCTCCACCACGGTGAGGACATCGCCCGCGCGCGGCACGCCGCCGAGACCGAGAACCTCGACCGGCATGGAGGGCCCGGCTTCCTTGACCTGCTTGCCCTGGTCGTCGACCAGCGCCCGGACCCGGCCGCTCTCGGTGCCGACGACGAAGGTGTCGCCGCGCTTGAGCGTCCCGCGGGTGACCAGCACCGTCGCCACCGGACCGCGGCCCTTGTCGAGCTGCGCCTCGATCACCGTCGCTTCGGCATCGCGATCGGGCCGGGCCTTGAGTTCGAGCAATTCGGCCTGGAGCGCGATCGCCTCGAGCAGCTTGTCGAGATTGGTGCCCTCCTTGGCGGAGATCTCGACGTCCTGCACGTCGCCCGACATCTTCTCGACCACGACCTCATGCTCGAGCAGGCGGTTGCGGACATTGTCCGGTTTCGCCTCGGGCTTGTCGATCTTGTTGATCGCGACGATCATCGGGACGCCGGCCGCCTTGGTGTGATTGATCGCCTCGATCGTCTGCGGCATGATGCCGTCGTCGGCCGCGACCACCAGCACCACGATGTCGGTGACATTGGCCCCGCGCGCGCGCATTTCCGTGAAGGCCGCGTGGCCCGGCGTGTCGAGGAAGGTGACGAGATCGCCGCCCTTGGTCTTCACCTGATAGCTGCCGATGTGCTGGGTGATGCCGCCGGCCTCGCCCTTCGTCACATGGGTTCCGCGCAGCGCGTCGAGCAGGCTGGTCTTGCCGTGATCGACATGGCCCATGATCGTGACCACCGCCGGGCGCGGCTTGAGCGTCTCCTCGGGATCCCTGTCCTCGGCGGTGTCGATATCGACATCGGCTTCGGAGACGCGCTGGATGTTGTGGCCGAACTGGTCGACCAGCAGCTCCGCGGTGTCCTGATCGATGGTCTGGTTGACCGTCACCATCATGTCGAGGTTGAAGAGCTCCTTGACGAGATCGGCGCCCTTTTCGCCCATGCGCTTGGCCAGCTCGCCGACCGTGATCGCCTCGGGGACGACAACGTCGCGCACCTGCTTCTCGCGCGGCTTCGACGGGCCGCCCTGCATCCGGCGCTCCTTCTCGCGAGCGCGCTTGAGCGCGGCGAGCGAACGCGCGCGGCGTCCTTCGTCCTCGTTGAGGGCCTTGTTGACCGTGAGCTTGCCCGAGCGGCGCTTGTCGGTTTCGACGGGCGCGGCGCGCTTGTCTTCCTTCTTCTTCTTTTCGGGCTTCTTGGGCTCGGGACGGGCGACGGGGGTGAAGCGGCGCGGTGCGGGAGCGGGCGTCGCGGCATCGCCCTGCGGTGCCGCCTCCTCGGCCGTCCCGGTCGCCTCGACCGCCGGCTGTTCGGCGGGGCTTTCGGGCGCTTCCTCGGCCTGCCGGGCGGTTTCGTCCTCGGCCTTCCGGTTTTCCTCGACGCGCTTCTTCTCTTCGATCGCGGCCTGCTGCGCTTCCTTGTCCTCGCGCTTGCGCGCTTCCTCGGACAGCCGCAGACGCTCTTCCTCGGCCTCGCGCTGGAGCCGCGCGACACGCTCCTGCGGGGTCTCGGCACCGGGCGCCGGCTTCTTCGGCGCGGGCTTCTTCGCCACCGGTGCCGGTGCGGGGGCGGGCGCGGGTTCGGGCGCGGGTTCGGGCGCCGGAGGCGGCGGCGGCGGCGCTTCGCCCGGCTTCACCAGCTTGCGGCGACGCTTCACCTCGACCGCCACCTTATTGGTGCGGCCGTGGCTGAAGGTCTGCTTGACCTCACCCGGCTGGCTGGCCCTGAGGGTCAGCGGTTTACGGGCCGGTTTCTTTTCGTCGTCGCTCATTATCGCTCGTTTCTCTTCGTCTCAATCGTTCAAGTCGTCGCCGGCGGTCGCAACCGCCCGCTCTGTATCGGCCGGGAATTCCTGCCCCAGAAAATGCATGAGGCGCGTCAGGGGCTTGATCACCCTGGCGGCCGCAGCATCCTCGGCCCCGTGACCCCGCACGCCCAGATGGACGACATTGTCGCGGCCCAATGCCACAGACAAAGCATCGCGGTCCAGTGGCAGTTCGAGGCCGCGCTCGCCCGAACCTTCGGCCGCGCGTCCTACGCGCCAGGCCTGATCGAGCTTCTTGCGTCCATCCTCGCTCGCATCGCGGGCATGCAGCAACAGCGCCACCGTGCCGCTACGCGCGGCCTCGGCTATGCGTTGCGTGCCCAAGATAAGACTTCCGACGCGCATTTCGAGTCCGAGCCGGTCGAGCAGCACGCGGGTCAGCGCATCCTCGACCATCTGGGGCAATTCGCGAGGGATCTCGAGATCGCCGGTCTTGAAGGCGCGCGCCAGGCCACCCTTCAGCCTGCCCGAGGCGAGCGCCTGCTCGAGCCCGGCCTTGTCGACCCCGATCCAGCCGCCACGGCCGGGCGCCCGGCCGTGCGCATCGGGCAGCACAAGTCCCGAGGGCGAGACCGCCAGCCGCACGAGGGTTTCGCGCGGAGCGGTCTCCCCCGAAACGACGCACCGGCGTTCGGCGCAGGACTCGGCGGGCCCGGAAGATCTCCGTGCCCTGGCCGTGTCGGCGATGTCGGACGTCAGGCGCTCATTGGGTGGAGTCCGCATCGGCGGCCTCCTGCGTTTCGGCTCCGGCGGGAGCCGCCGGAGCGGTGTCCTCGTCCTCGAACCAGTGCGCGCGGGCAGCCATGATGATCTCGTTGCCCTGCTCTTCGCTCAGGCCATATTCGCCCAGCACGCCGCCCTTGTCCTGCTCGCGCACCGAGGGCCGCCGCATCGGCGGACCTCCGGCGGCATCGGCAGGATTGTTGCGGCGGCGCGGAGCCTCCCGCTTCTTCTGGATCAGCTCGTCGGTCGCCAGATCGGCTAGGTCGTCGAGCGTCTTGATGCCCGCCTTGCCCAGCGTCACCAGCATGGCCTCGGTCAGATGCGGCAGCTCGGCCAGATCGTCCTCGACGCCCAGTTCCCGGCGAGCTTCGCGATGCGCGCCTTCCTGCCGCTCGAGCGCTTCCTGCGCGCGATTTTGCAGCTCCTGGGCGAGATCCTCGTCGAAACCCTCGATCGCAGCCAGCTCGTCGAGCTCGACATAGGCGACTTCCTCGAGCTCGGCGAAGCCTTCGGCGACCAGCAATTGCGACAGCGTCTCGTCGACGTCGAGCTCTTCCTCGAACATCTTGGAGCGTTCGGCGAATTCCTTCTGCCGCTTCTCCGAGGCTTCTTCCTCGGTCATGATGTCGATCTGGTTGCCGGTGAGCTGGCTGGCAAGCCGCACGTTCTGTCCGCGGCGGCCGATGGCGAGGCTGAGCTGGTCGTCGGGGACAACCACTTCGATCCGCTCGGCTTCCTCGTCGAGCACGACGCGGCTGACCGTGGCCGGCTGGAGCGCGTTGACGATGAAGGTGGCACCGTCCTCGCTCCAGGGAATGATGTCGATCTTCTCGCCCTGGAGTTCCTGAACCACCGCCTGAACGCGGCTGCCCTTCATGCCGACGCAAGCGCCGACCGGGTCGATCGAGGAATCATGGCTGATCACGCCGATCTTGGCGCGGCTGCCCGGATCGCGCGCGGCAGCCTTGATCTCGATGATGCCGTCGTAGATTTCGGGCACTTCCTGCGCGAACAGCTTCTTCATGAAGTCGGGATGGGCGCGGCTGAGGAAGATCTGCGGCCCACGATTGTTGCGTTCGACCTTGGTGATCAGCGCACGAACCCGCTCGCCGACGCGCGCAGCTTCGCGCGGGATCTGCTGGTCGCGGCGAATGACCCCCTCGGCGCGACCGAGATTGACGATCACATGGCCGAACTCGACCGATTTGATCACGCCGGTGATGACCTCGTTCGCGCGATCCTTGAATTCCTCGTACTGGCGCTCGCGCTCCGCATCGCGGACCTTCTGGAAGATCACCTGCTTGGCGCTCTGCGCATCGATGCGGCCGAGATCGACCGGGGGCAGCGGATCGACGATGAAATCGCCGATCTTGGCATCGTCCTGCAGTTTCTGGGCAGCCTTGAGGTCGATCTGCTTGAAGTAGTCCTCGACCTCCTCGACCACCTCGACCACCCGCCACAGGCGCAGATCGCCGGACATCGGATCGAGCTTGGCGCGAATGTCGTTCTCGGCGCCATAGCGGGCGCGCGCGGCCTTCTGGATCGCTTCTTCCATCGCCTCGATGACGATCGCCTTGTCGATCATCTTTTCCGAGGCGACCGAATTGGCGATCGCGAGGAGTTCGGCCTTATTGGCGGAAATGGCACTGGCCATCAGTCGTCTGCCTTCTCTTCAGTTTCGACGATTTCGTCGGCGCCGCCGATCACTTCTTCTACACCGGAAGTGTCGAGCGGCTGGGTGGCGGCGATGAGCGCGTCGGTCAAGACGAGTTTCGCCGAGTGAATCTGGTCGCGCGGGACGGAGACCGCGCCGGCCTTGCGGTCGTCCACGGTGACCGTCTCGCCCTCGATGCCCTTGAGATCGCCGCGCAGCGTGCGCTGGCCATCCCAGGACCGGTCCATGCTGATCTTGACCTCATGTCCGGCCCAGACCGAAAAATCCTTCGGCCCGGGTCAGCGGTCGGTCGATCCCGGGACTGGAGACCTCGAGGTGATAGGCGCCAGGGACCAGCACCTCGCCCTGCTCCTCGAGCTGGTCGAGCCTGTCCGAAACGCGGCGACTGAGTGCGGCGCACTGGTCGATCACAAGCTGGCCCGTGGCCGGATCCTCGGCCATGATCTGGAGCGCCTCGCCGCCATCCCCGGCTTCCGAGGGCATCATCTTCACGCGCACGAGCTCGAATCCCAGCGCTTGCGCTTCGGGTTCGATCACTTGGGTCAGACGCGCGATATCGGCCATTCGGTCTCCGGTTTTCGATCGACATCGGACAAGTGGTTGGGTGCCGGCCCCTCGCGGCGCCAGCCCCTCCAGTGTCGCGACAATGTCGGGATTGATGGCCAGATAGGCGCGAGTCCCGCGAAAAGCAAGCGCGGAACTGGAGCGTCTCACCCGTCGTCGGCCAGGCCGTGCTTCTTGATGCAATGCCGCAATTGGTCGTAGCTCAGGCCCAGCGCCCTGGCGGTCTGGCGCTGGTTCCAGCGGTGCCGTCCCAAGGCGTGTTCGACGATCGCCCGCTCATGCGCATCGACCGCGCTGCGCAGATCCTCGACCGTATCGAATTCGCTGGCCGCCGGCGACGCGGCTTCGCCCTGCTCGCCGGCCGGTCGCGGCGCTGCGGACCGCGGACTGACCGGTTTCCACGGACTATCGAACGGATCGAAGACGACGTGGCCGATCTGCTCGCTCCAGTCGTCCCAGCGATAGATCGCGCGCTCGACGACATTGCGCAATTCGCGAACATTGCCGGGCCAGTCGTGCTTCGCCATCTGTTCCACGACATGCGGGGCGAAGCCCGGCCAGCCCTCCCACCCCAGTTCGGCGGCCATCCGGCGCCCGAAATAGTCGGACAGCACCTCGATGTCGCCCTCGCGCACGCGCAGGGGCGGCAGGGTAATGACCTCGAAGCTCAGCCGGTCGAGCAGATCCGGGCGGAAGTCGCCGCGTGCCGCCTTGGCAGGTAGATCCTCATTGGTCGCCGCGACGATCCGGACGTCGACCCGGACCGGACGCGACGAGCCGATGCGGGTCACCTCGCCATATTCGACCGCGCGCAGCAACCGTTCCTGCGCCGCCATCGACAGCGTTCCCAGCTCGTCGAGGAACAGCGTCCCCTTGTCGGCTTCCTCGAATCGCCCGACCCGCGCCCGCGTGGCTCCGGTGAAGGCCCCTTGCTCATGGCCGAAGAGTTCGGCCTCGATCAGCGTTTCGGGAAGCGCCGCGCAATTCATCACCACCAGCGGTTCGTCCCATCGCGTCGACAGGCGATGGAGGCGTTCGGCGATCAGCTCCTTGCCGGTTCCGCGCTCGCCAATCACCAGCACCGGCCGGCGCATCGGCGCAGCGCGGCTGGCGCGTTCGACCGCGTCGAGGAAGGCACCCGACTGGCCGATGAACTGATTTTCCCGCTCCATCCCCAAGATATAGCGAAATACGCCAAGCATTGGCAATCGAAACCAATGCCATAGGATTCGATAAGTCCCCAAAACCCCGAATTTCCGCTACAATCCGCATTTGGCACGCAGCTTGCTGAACAGGGGACAACAACAATTCGGCCCGTTGGCGGCCCATCGGAGGACCCAAGACCATGTACAGCCGCAGCTTTTTCAGGAGCCAGCTCGGACAGGCGGCAATCGCCAGCATCGCCGCCATGGCGACCTTCGTGGTGCTGAGCTCGCATATCGTCGTGACCACGCCGACGCCGGTGCTCGCCACCGTCCAGCAGGTCGAGATTGCATGACCCTGCCGCCCGACCACGACCCGCGTTCATTCGATCCCCTAGGGCCGGAGCGCCGCTCCCCCGACAGTCCCCGCGGCAGCGATGCCGAAGGCGCTTCGGCCCGCCCCGGAAACGGGCCCCGCTTGTCGCGGATCGAGGAAGAGGTAGAACGGCTGCGCCGCTCTCCCACCCCGACCCGCGACGGCGGACGGTCGAAAGGATCGGACTTTTTTTCCAACGGAGCACCTTTGATGGGCATTTTCAGCCGCACCCGCGATATCATCGCCGCCAATTTCAACGATATGCTCGACAAGGCGGACGATCCCCAGAAGATGATCCGCATGATCATCCTCGAGATGGAGGAGACGCTGGTCGAGGTTCGCGCCAGCGCCGCCCGCACGATTGCCGACCAGAAGGAAATGCACCGCCACACGGTGAAGCTCGACAAGCTGCGCGCCGATTGGGGCGAGAAGGCCGAGCTGGCGCTGTCGAAGGATCGCGAAGACCTCGCCCGCGCCGCCCTGGTCGAAAAGAAGAAGGCGGTCGACATGTCCGAGCAGCTCAAGGAGGAAATCGCCGTGCTCGACGATGCTCTGCGGGCCTATGAGCAGGACATTCAGAAGCTGCAGAACCGCCTGCGCGAGGCGCGCAGCCGCCAGACCGCCATCGCGGCGCGGCTCGAAAGCGCCGAGAACCGGGTCAAGCTGCGCAGTCTGATGACCAATGAGCGCGTCGACGAGGCGCTGAGCCGCTTCGACCAGCTCGAACGCCGGGTCGATTATGCCGAAGGCCGCGCCGATGCGCTGAGCATTGCCGACGGCTCGGGCCAACCGAACCTCGCCGACGAGATCGCCGCCCTCGAGGGCGCCGATGCGATCGACGACGAACTCGCACAGATGAAGCGCGCGCTCGGCCACAAGGATGGCAAGGGCGATTCGGACAAGGAGGGCTGATCCGTGGAAGAAGTACTGGCCATCGTCGCAATTTTCATCGCGCTGCCGTGGATCGTCTTCCACTACATCACCAAGTGGAAGACCGCGGCGAGCATCACCACCGACGACGAAGCGCTGCTCGAGGAGCTCTACAACCTCGCCAAGCGGCTCGACGAGCGGATGGATACGGTCGAGCGGCTCGTCGCCAGCGACAATCCCGACTTCCGCCCCGCCCGCCTCGTTCACGACAGCGCACAGGACAACCAGCAGCTGCGCGAACTCGAACAGCTGATGGCCGAGAAGAAAGGAACCGTGAAGTGAACAGCCCCCGCACCACGCTCTACCGCGACAAGCAGAACGCGAAGCTCATGGGCGTCTGCTCGGGCATCGCGGACTATACCGGCGTCAACGTCTTCTGGATCCGGATGGGCCTGATCGGACTGACCTTCATGTCCGGCGGCTCGACCATCCCCTTCTATTTCCTCGCCGGCCTGCTGCTCAACAAGAAGCCGTCGCACCTCTATGTGGATCGCGAGGAAAGCACCTACTGGCAGCGGGTCCGGCAGAACCCCAAGCGCACCGCACGCGAGATCCGCGCCCGGATGAAGGACATCGACCGCCGCCTGGCCGACGTCGAGACCTATTACGTCAGCAGCAACCCGCGGCTGACCGCCGAAATCGAACGGCTTCGCTGAGCATCATTCCCGGGGAGGAATTCCAATGGACTCGCTTGCAATCCTGATCCCGCTGGCACCTTTCATGATGGTCGCCTTCATCGTCTGGTCGAAGAACCAGACCAAGCTGGCCGAGATGAAACTGCGCGAGACGGCCGAATCGAGCGCCGAAAAGGCCGCACAATATTCGAGCCGTGTGGGCGATCTCGAGGAGCGTGTCCGCGTGCTCGAACGGATCGTTACCGACAAGGGCTACGATGTCGCCACGCAGATCGAGGCGCTGCGCGACCAGCGCCGGGTCGACGAAGGCCCGGGCGTGCCGCTTGCCATGGTCTCCAGGGAGAAAGCATGATGGACTGGGGTGGACCGGAATTCGTTCTCGCGCTCATCGCCTTGAGCACCGGAGGCTGGTTGCTGAACAACTGGATCCGCGCCCGGCACGGCTATTCGCTCGAAGACGAATGGGGCGGCAAGACTGAGCGCTCGGAGGACGCCGAGGCCAGGCAATTGCGCGCCGAGAACGCGGACCTGCGTACCTTGCTCGGCAAGGTAGACAAGCGGATGCAGGTGCTCGAGCGGATCGTGACCGACAAGGGCTATTCGGTCGCAGCGGAAATCGAGTCACTGCGCGAATTCGGCGACGACGAAGGCCCGGGCGTGCCGCTCCAGATGCCCAATAGGGAGGCGGTGTGATGGACTTCCCCTTCGGAGAAAGCGCGGTGATCGCGGGCGTTGCGATCCTGACCGCCGGCTGGATCGTCAACACCTGGATGCGGATGAAGCACGGCTACCCGCTGGAGAACAGCTGGGGCAAGGCCGTCTATCCCAAGAACGATCAGGCCGTCGAAAGGGTCAGGCTACTGACCCAGGAGAACGCCGAGCTGCGCGCCGAACTCGGCTCGATGAAGGACCGGCTGGCGAATGTCGAACGGATCGTCACCGACAGCGGCTATCACCTCACCAGCGAGATCGACCGGCTGCGCGACCCAAGGGAGAGCAACTGATGGATCCCGATCTCCTCCTCATCTTCAGCTTCATCCTGGTCATCACCCTGATCTCGCTGGGCATGGGCTACGTCTTCACTCGCCGGGCCAACGAACACGAGGAGCGCAAGCTCGAACTGATCGCCCGCGCGGAACAGGCCAAATCGTCGCTCGGCGAACGGAAAGCCGCCGACTACCGCAAGCTGGAAGAGCGCGTCCGCGTGCTCGAGCGGATCGCCACCGACGGCAACCACGCCCTCGCCACGCAGATCGACCAGTTGCGCGACTTCCAGGCGATCGACGAAAGCACTGCCAAGCGGGAGATGACGCCATGAGTTTCTGGACTGCAATCGTGATCATCGTCGGGATCATGGCGATCGCCGAGATCGTCAAGTCGAGGCACCGGTCGCATCGCGGGACATCGCAGGGCGCGCTCGGCCACGAGCAGGAAGGCCACCGTCCCGATCCCGAGGCCCAGCGCGAGATCGAGGATCTGCGCGAACGCATCAAGGTGCTCGAACGCATCGCCACCGAAGGCAATTCGCTCGACGCACGCGACACCCGGCGGATCTCGGCCGAGATCGAAGCCCTGCGCGACAAGCAGGCGGATTGAGGCCGGTCCGGGTTCAAGGAGGACATGAGGAAATGTTCGAACCGTCTATCATCATCGCCGCGGCCGCACTGGCCGGACTGACGATCGTCGCGGGCGCAGTGCTGCGCGCCTGGCATGGCTGGCTCGCCTTCAAGCGGCAGGAACTCGAACAGCACGGCCATGAGCACGGGCCGGGGCGCGGCCCCGAGAAAGGCTCTTCCATGGGTGCGGCGCGGATCGAACTCGCCGACCTCAAGGAACGGATCAAGAAGCTCGAGGCGATCGCCAGCGGGGTGGATCTGTGACCGCGGTCCGCACCGACGCCGCCCGCGCCGGCATCGGCCTCGGCAGCGCGATCGCCGTGGCGATCAGCTGGAGCCTGCATCAGTCGATCGTCTGGGCCGCGATCCAGGGCTTCTTCGGCTGGTTCTATGTCATCTATTACGCCTTCACCCGCCCCGGTGGCCTGTCGGGCTGAACGCCGCCGGGCGAAATTCCGCCCTCTCCTGGCGTGGAGCGGCGGTGGAGGCAGCAACCTCCCCTCGCCGTCCACCGTCGGAGGAGCCGCAGGCAAGGCGGCAATCCACGGCGCGGCGCCGCGACGACGGGGCCCCCTTCCGTTTCCGGCGCTCGCGCCCTACTTGCGGGCCCATGCGCACCCTATCCGACATTGCCGAAGAATACGCCTTCCTCGAGGGCGACGAACGCTATCGCCTGCTGATCGAGCTCGGCCGCGACCTCGAGCCCATGCCCGATGCGCTCAAGACCGATGCGACGCAGGTCCGCGGCTGCTCGGCCTCAGTGTGGGTCTATCCCACCGGCGAGGCGGAGCGCTTGCATTTCCTCGCCGACAGCAATGCCGCGATCACCAAGGGGATCGTCGCGCTGGTGATCGCCGCGGTCCAGGACCGCCCGGCGCAGGAGGTGGCGGAAATGGATGTCGAGGCGGCTCTCGCCCCCTTCGATCTGCGCAACCAGCTGTCGAGCAATCGCACGCAGGGCGTCCCCAACATGATCGCACTGGTCCAGGCGCATGCCGCCCGGATCGCCGCCGGCTGAGCGCCGCCGAGCGATGAAGCGTCCGATCTATCGCGCTCTGGGCATCCTCGCAGTGGGTCTCGGCGCGGTGGGGGCGGTGCTGCCGATCATGCCGACCGTGCCCTTTCTGCTGCTGGCGGTCTATTTCTTCGCCCGTTCGAGCCCCGAACTCGAACGGAAGATCCTCGACCATCCGCAATGGGGCCCGCCGGTGCGCGACTGGCGCGAACGCCGCGCCATCAGCCGCCGCGCCAAGACGATGGCGATCGGTGCCATGGCGACCGGTGCCGTGGTTACCTGGTACACGCTCGGCCACCCGTGGTACTGGATATCGATCGCGATCCTGGTGATCGCCGGCAGCTGGATCGCCACCCGCAACGAATGAAGCCCGCCGCCGCCGCAGCGTGAAATCGGGCGCCTATCGGAATGCGACCGCCACGCCCTGCTCGACCGCTCCGGCCAGTGCATGCGCATCCCAATTGGTCAGACGCACGCAGCCATGGCTCGCGGTCTTGCCGATCAGTTGCGGATCGGGAGAGCCGTGGATGCCATATCCCTCCTTGGTCAGGTCGATCCAGATGCCGCCGACCGGATTGTTGGGACCGGCGGGAATGATCACCGTTTGATCGGGGCCCCATTCGCGGCCCTGGGGCTGGAAGGTGTAATTGGCCTCGGGCGCCACTGCCGCCACTTCCATCGATCCGCTCGGGCTCGGAAACTGGCTGCTGCCGATCGTCGCGGGAAAGCTGGCCACGATCGCGCCGCCGGCATCGAGCGCGACCACCGAATTGTCGCTCTTGCGGATCTCGATCCGCGCGACTTTTCCGCCGACCTTTTCCTCGCCACGGGAAATCACCGTGATCCGGGTCCCGGCGCTGCCGAAATCCGCATCGGGATTGAGCGCCGCGAGGAAGCCCTGGTCCATGTGAAACCGGTCGGCGAGCAATTCCTGTGGCGAGGTCCAGCCGACCTTTTCGAGGTCCGCCATTGCCGCCATGCTCGCGGGCATGTCGTAGAACGGTCCGTCGACGTCGTCCTGAGTGATCGTATAGGTGGAGAAGACGTCGCCGCTTTGCGCCTCGATCAATGCGCGCATGAATTGCCCGTCGATGCCGTCGCCCTCGGGCAGTCCATGGGCCCTGCGGAAATAGCGGATCGCGCGACGTGTATTGCCGCCCATATAGCCGTCGATCACGCCCGGCGAATGCGCGCTGCGGTCGAGCATCGCCTGCACCGCCAGCACCTCCTTCCGCCTCGATCCGGAAAACACCGCCTCGGGAACGCCATCGGGCAGCGCAAGGTCGAAGCCCTGGGGCGCGTGGGAAGCGCTCGTCGAGGTTTCGGCGGTGGATTGTGCGGTGGCGGGAACGGCGAGGACGAGCGCCCCCGCTGCGAGGATGAGGCTGGTCGGAAGATATTGCATATATTAGCGAACCGGTCCCGAAACAGAACGTTCCGCAAGCCATGCCGCCGGACGGCAGGTGCCTGTCAGCCCGCCTGGGCGGTCGCATCCACGAGTGTGAGATTGACCGGCTGGCTCATCGGCCTCCCCCACAGATAGCCTTGCGCCTCGTCGCAGCCCTCCAGGCGCAACAGCCGCAACTGCTCCTCGTTCTCGAGTCCTTCCGCCAGCACCGGCACGTTCAGACTGTGTCCCAGCGCCAGCACTGCGCGGATGATCGCCCGCGCCTGGGTGCTGTTTTCGGATTCGAGCAGGAAGGACTTGTCGATCTTGACCTTGTCGAAGGGGAAGGAATTGAGCGTGTCGAGCGACGAATAGCCGGTGCCGAAATCGTCGATCGCGACCTGAACCCCCAGGGCCTTGATCTGGCGCAGAACGTGCAGCGCCCGCAGCTTGTCGGCGATGAAGGCGCTTTCGGTGATCTCGAGTTCGAGCCGCGAGGCGGGGAGACCGGCATCGACGAGCGCGCTGGTGACCGTCTCGACCAGATCCACATGCATCAGCTGGATCGGAGAGAGGTTGACAGCGACCCGCCACGGCTCGGGCCAGGACGCCGCCTGTGTGCAGGCATTGCGCAACACCCATTCGCCGAGCGGCAGGATCTCGCCGCATTCTTCCGCGACCGGGATGAATTCCTCGGGCGAGATCCAGCCGTCGCGCGGATGCTGCCAGCGGCACAGCGCTTCATAGCCCGTGATCCGTTCGGTCGTGACCGATTTCTGCACCTGAAACGCCAGGCTGAGCTCCCCGCGCGCGATCGCCTCGCGCAGGTCGTTCGCCATCAGGCGGCGCGCCCGGGCGACCTCGTCCATCCCCTTTTCGTAATAGCAGACCCTCTGGCCCACCGTCTCCTTGGCCCGATACATCGCCAGATCGGCATTGTTGACGATCTGCTCGAGCGTCGTCCCGTCCTCGGGAAAGATCGCAATGCCGAGGCTTGCACCGGCCGATACCTTGAGCCCGTCGAGCGTGAGAGGGGCGTCGAATGCCTCGGCCAGCCGGGCGCGGAACCGGTCGAACTCCTCCCGCCGCTCGAAGGACCGGAAGGCGGCGAATTCGTCGCCGCCGAACCGGGCGACATATTCGCCCTCCTGCGTGACCTCGAGCAGGCGTTTCGCCAGCAGACGCAGGACCCGGTCGCCGGTGGCATGGCCGTGGAGGTCGTTGATCTCCTTGAACCGGTCGAGATCGATGCCGATCACGCCGACCCGGACTCCCGACCCGCGCGCCGTTTCGAGCGCCTGCGCGAGCCGCTCGCTGTGATGGTATCGGTTGGGCAATCCGGTGAGACCGTCGTGCAGCGCCATGTGCTCGATGCGCTCCTCGGCCAGGCGGCGCTCGGTGATGTCGTCGAGCGTCGAGACCCAGCCTCCCCCCTCCATCGGCTGATGGGCGATCGACAGGATGCAATTGTCGACGAAGGGCACGACCAGCGTCCCGCCTCCGGCTTGCGCGATACAGGCGCGGTGGCGGGCGAGCGCTTCGGCGAGATCCCCCTCCGAGACCGGCTCACCGGCCTTCTTGTCGAGTCCGGCGCGGATCAATTCGGCGAAAGCCAGACCGGCAGGGCAAGCCTTTTCCGAAAGTCCCAGGATCTCGAGCGCGCGACCGTTGGCGAGGACCAGCCGTTCCTCGGCATCGAACAGGCACAGCCCCTGGTGCATGTGGCTCAGCGCCGCATCGAGGTTGGTGGTCAGCTCGGCGAGCCGGTCCTGATCTTCCTTGAAGCGCGTCATGTCGCGGGTGATCTTGGCGAAACCGTGGAGGAGACCGCGATCGTCGTGAACTGCCTCGATCGTGGCATGGGCCCAGAAACAGGTTCCGTCCTTGCGGTACCGCCATCCTTCCGAGGTGAACTTGCCGTCGCGCCGGGCAGCCTCGAGCGCGGTCCGGACGAAGGCGGGGGACTGCCCGTCGGCCGCGAAGAACACCTCGAGATCGAGCCCCAGCGCTTCCTCGCGCGTATAGCCCTTGAGCCGCTCGGCACCGCGGTTCCAGGTGATCACTCGCCCCCGAGGGTCGAGCATGTAGATCGCGCAGTCGCTGATCTGTTCGACCAGGATCCGGAACTCGCGTTCGCTGGCTTCGATCGCCGTGCGTGCGCGGCTGCTGATGAGCGCCGCTCCCGTCCCGAGCAGCAGCACGCCGAAGGCGGCACTCGCCACCGAGACCACCATCCCCGAGGCCGACAGCAGGTAGGCGGAGGACGCTTCGACGCGCGAAGGCAGGAAGGTGATCGCCGCCATGCCGGTGAAGTGCAGCAGCAGGATCGCTGCCACGACGAGCAGGCCGGCGAAGACGGCCGATCGCGGCCCGGTGCGGTCGAGTGCCAGCGAGAGCGCGGGTGCGATCGGAAGCACGGCGAAGAGCATCGAGGCCAGCACATAGGGCCAGGACCAGACGAAGATCCCGGGCAATTCGACCGCCTGCATGCCGAGATAATGCATCGCTGCGATCCCGAGGCCGACGACCGTCCCGGCGATCAGACGCCGACTCTTCCGGTGGGACCGCAGCGCGAGCCAGAAGCCCGCCATGGTCGCCGCGACGGCGACTGCCAGCGAGGCGAGCGTGTCGTCGAGCGCATAGCCCGCCACCACCCCCGGGTCGTACCCCAGCATGGCGATGAAATGAGTTGCCCAGATGCCGAAGCCGCTCGCCGTGCCGGCGGTCGCGACCCAGACCCGGAACTCGATCCCCGTCGTGCCTCGCGCCTGGCGCAGGAGCACCACGGTCGCCATCGAGGCGGCGATGCAGATCAGTCCCGCCAGCAGAACCAGCCGCCAGTCGTGCTGGTCCTGGATACAGTAGTAAACGTCCAGCACGCGGCTTTGTCCCTTCGGCAGTCGTCCCCCTCAATGACGCAATCCTCTCGCCAAATGGTTAAGCACGCCCGAAGCGGTTCCGCAGCGGGCCCGGGCAGCGCGCGCCGCGAAGCGGTTTCCTACAGGCGCGCGAGCGGCTAGACTGGGGTCTGCTCTTTGAAATCGGTGCAGTCGGAAATTGCCGAACGGTCACGAGCCCGAGCCTGCGGACCGCTTCGGGGCAGCGGCCCGGTCACGCTCCGGAAGGTCACGTCACGCCGTTCCGAAAGGTCACACCCCCAAGCGGGCGGGGCGTTCAACAATCGGAACTTCCCGGGTTTTCCACGCGGACGGCAATTCTTCGAAGCGGCGGAACGTCGCTTCGACCGGTCGCGAAACGATCAGGCCCCGGCGGAATCGCGGACTACGGCCAGCCCCGCCTCGCGCTGGCGCTTGAGTTCGGCCCTCAGTCTCGCCGGGTCGCGAGCGAAGACGAAACCGAAGCTCACCCCGCCCTCTCTGCCGACGGTCGCGTGATGGAGCTTGTGCGCCTGGACCAGCCGCTTGGCGTAGCCGCGCTTGGGGACCCAGCGGAAATAGCGCTGGTGAACCAGCCCGTCGTGAACCAGCGTGTAGATCACGCCGTAGAGCAGAACACCCAGCCCGATCCAGGTGGCGGGCCACCAGGCAGCCTCGCCCAGCACCCATGCGCTGCCCCAGGCGAACATCGCAATGCTCAGTGCGGCACCGACGAGGGCATAGAGGTCGTTCTTCTCCAGCCGCCTGGCGTGCGGTTCATGATGATCGCGGTGCCAGCCCCAGCCGAAGCCATGCATGATGTATCGGTGCGATCCCCAGGCGACGCCTTCCATGGCGACCACGGTCGCGAGCACGATCGCTCCGGCGATGAGGACATCCGACATGGTCGGCAACATAGCCTATTTCGCGGGCGGGAAGAAGAACCGCGAGACTTCCTCGCCGATGCGCGCGGGCCGCAGCGTCTCGGCATCGATGCAGCACCAGCGCGACTTGACCTCGGCCAGCACTTCTCCGCCGCGTTCGATCACGGTCGAATAGAAGGCGCTGGCACCCTGGATCTTCTCCAGCACCGTCCGCGCGATCACGTCGTCCTCGAGGAAGGCGGGTCTGCGATAGGTGATTTCGTGCTTGATCGCGACCCAGGCGCGCGACGCCACCTCTTCGGCAGGGGCGAGCTTGCGCCAATGGGCGAGCACCGCATCCTGCACCCAGTTGAGGTAGCGCGCGTTGTTCACGTGCCCCATGAAATCGATGTCCTCGGGAAGGACCTTGATCGGAAAGGCGAATGGCTTTGCTGACATTGCTGTCAATAGAGCAGAGATAGGTTAAGTTTCCAAGACTCTGGATTTGCCTTTTTGCGCGGACCGGCATCCTGCCGCAAACTCGCGCCCGATGGCCAGCAAACCGCGCACGCTTTACGAGAAGATCTGGGACGCCCACACCGTCGAGCGGGGCGAGGACGGCACCTGCCTGATCTATATCGATCGCCACCTCGTCCACGAGGTCACCAGCCCGCAGGCCTTCGAGGCGCTGCGGCTGGCCGGCCGCACGGTGCGCCGTCCCGACCTGACCCTCGCGGTTCCCGACCACAATCTTCCGACCACCGCCCGGACTGCGGCCGACGGGTCGCGTCTGCCGATCGAGGATCCGCAGAGCGCTGCGCAGCTCGCCGCGCTCGAACGCAACGCGCCCGGTTTCGGGATCGCCTATATCGATGCCAACGCAGCCGAACAGGGGATCGTCCACGTGGTCGGTCCCGAACAGGGCTTTTCGCTGCCCGGCGCGACGATCGTCTGCGGCGACAGCCACACCGCGGCACATGGCGGGATCGGGGCGCTCGCCTTCGGCATCGGCACGAGCGAGGTCGAACATGTGCTGGCGACCCAGACGCTGCAATTGCGGCAGTCCAGATCGATGGAGGTGCGCGTAGACGGCGAATTGGGTCCCGGCGTGACGCCCAAGGACCTGATCCTCCATATCATCGGCGTGATCGGTACCGCAGGCGGCACTGGCCACGTCATCGAGTATCGGGGTGAGGTGTTCGAGCGCATGAGCGTCGAAGGGCGCCTGACCGTCTGCAACATGAGCATCGAGGGCGGCGCCCGCGCCGGGCTGATCGCTCCCGACGAGACGGTGTTCGCCTATCTCGCCGGCCGTCCCTACGCGCCGCGGGGCGAGGAGTGGGAGCGCGCGCTGGCGTGGTGGCGGACGCTCCGGACCGACGAAGGCGCGCATTTCGACCGGACCGTTACCATTGATGCGGCGCAGGTCGAGCCGACCGTCAGCTGGGGCACCAGCCCCGAGGACGTGGCCGCCATCGGCGGCGTGGTGCCGGCGCCCGAAAGCTTCGCCGATTCGTCGAAGCGCGAGGCGGTGCGCAAGAGCCTTGCCTATATGGATCTCGAACCCGGAATGCGGATCGAGGACATCGCGGTCGAAAATGTCTTCATCGGCAGTTGCACCAACAGCCGGATCGAGGATTTGCGCGCCGCCGCCGCGGTGCTCGACGGACGCAGGATAGCGCCCAATGTCCGCTGGGCGATCGCCGTCCCCGGATCGGGCCTCGTCAAGCGGCAGGCGGAGGCGGAAGGGCTCGACCGGATCTTCACCGCCGCCGGCTTCGAATGGCGCGAACCCGGCTGTTCGGCCTGTCTCGCGATGAATCCCGACAAGGTTCCGCCGGGCGAACGCTGCGCTTCGACCAGCAACCGCAATTTCGTCGGCCGGCAGGGCCCGGGAGCGCGGACGCATCTGCTCAGCCCGGCGATGGCCGCCGCCGCCGCGGTAACCGGGCGGCTCGCCGATGTGCGCAAGCTGCCCCCTTGCAAAGGCGCTCCCGCGTCAGCATGAGAGATCCCATGACCAAGAAGCTTACCGGAAAGGCTGCCATCGCCGGAGCGATCGGCTCCGCCGCCGTCGCTGCGGCGCTGCTCTATGCGAACAAGCGCAGGGACAAGAAGCGCGGGCCGACGCAGCCCGGCCCCATCCCTTCGGGGGAGCAACCCGAAACCGATTGAGGTCGCAGCCAACGGGGGAAGAGAGATGCATAGTCGCAGTCACCTGCTTGCTGCCTTGCTGGCGGGCATCGCCGTCCCGGCTTCCTCGCAAACGCCGGCCGATGTCGAGATGTGGCGGCTCGACTGCGGAACGATCGAACTGAGCGATGCCGAGTCCTTTTCCGATACCCATCTCTACGACGGCGAGCCCAGGACGCTCACCGACAGCTGCTATCTGGTTCGAAACGGTGATCGCTACCTGTTGTGGGACACCGGCCTTCCGCTCGAAATGGCGGGCAGGAGCCAGACTTCGGGCGTCTATACGGCATCGCTGGGACGCTCCATTTCCGACCAGCTGGGCGATCTCGGCCTCACCCCGGCAGACATCGCCTTCGTCGGCATCAGCCATTATCATTTCGACCATATCGGGCAATTGCCCGGCTTCGCAGGATCGACACTGCTGATCGGCGAGGCGGACCTCGCCGCCCTTCGCGCAGCGGATGGTACCAGCGGTATCGACCCTCGTCCCTTCGCGGCGTGGCTGGGGGATACCGGCGCGAAGTTCGTCCCGGTCGAGGGGGACCATGACGTTTTCGGCGACGGATCGGTGACGATGCTTTCGGCGCCGGGCCATACACCCGGGCATCATGCCCTGTCGGTCAGGCTCCCTCGGATGGGGACGATGATGCTGACCGGCGATCTCTATCATTTCGAAGAACAGATCGACAATCGGGGCGTGCCGCAATTCAACACCGATCGCGCCGACACGCTCGCCTCGATGCACCGCTTCGACCAGATGGCCGACAATGTCGATGCGACGGTGGTCATCCAGCACGACCCGCGCCATGTAATCCGTCTGCCCGCCTTTCCGGAGTCCGCCCGCTAGTGAAACCCGTTTCGACCATAGAGGGCCGCGCGATACCGCTCGGTCTCAAGAACGTGGATACCGACGTGATCATCCCGGCGCACTGGCTCAAGACCGTCAGCCGCGAAGGTCTGGGCGCAGGCGCCTTCGAGACGCTTCGGGCCGCGCCGGGCAATCCCTTCGACGACCCCGATTTCGCCGGGGCCCCGATCCTCGTCGCGGGCGACAATTTCGGCTGCGGATCGAGCCGCGAACATGCGGCCTGGGCCATGCTCGACCTCGGGCTGACCGCGGTGATCGCGCCGAGCTTCTCCGATATCTTCGCCGGCAATGCCTTCAAGAACGGGATCCTCGCGGTCGAGCTGCCGCAGGAGCAGATCGACCGGCTGCTCGAGGTGGCGCGGGAGCAGCCGATCGCGATCGACCTCGAGAATCAGGTCGTCACCACTCCCTTCCAGGATCGCTTCAGCTTCGCAATCGACCCGTTTCGCAAGCGATGCCTGCTCGAAGGTCTCGACGAGATCGGGCTGACGCTCGCGCGCGAGGATGCGGTCGCCCGACATGAAACCATGCGCGAGGGCAACCTGCCCTGGCTCGACAAACCGCTTAGGAGAGATGCAGCGTGAAGGCAGTCCTGTCGAAGGAAACCGGTGGCCCCGAAACCCTCGTGGTCGAACAGATCGACGAGCCCGTGGCCGGCAAGGGCGAGGTTCTGGTCAAGGTCGCCGCCTGCGCGATCAACTTCCCCGACACGCTGATCATCCGCGACATGTACCAGTTCAAGCCGCCGCGCCCCTTCGCGCCGGGAGGCGAGATCTCCGGCACGATCGAGGCGCTGGGTGAAGGCGTCAGCGGCTGGAAGGTCGGCGACAGGGTGATGTGCGGCGTCGGCAATGGCGGCTTGCAGGAAAAGGTCGCGGTTGATGCAACCCGCCTGTTCAAGGTTCCCGACGGCATCGATCTGGTGAAAGCCAGTGCGCTGCTGATGACCTATGGCACGACCATCCACGGCCTCAAGGATCGCGGGGACATTCGCGAGGGCGAAACGGTGCTCGTCCTTGGTGCTGCCGGGGGCGTCGGCCTGTCGGCGGTCGAGCTGGCCAAGGCCTACGGCTGCCGCGTCGTCGCGGCGGTCTCGACCGAGGAAAAGGGCGAGGTTGCGCGCCGCCACGGTGCGGACGAAGTGGTCATCTATCCCCGCGCCCCCTTCGACAAGGATGCCTCGAAACAGCTCGCCAGCGATTTCAAGGCCGCGGTCGGCCCGAACGGGGCGGACATCGTCTACGACATTGTCGGCGGCGACTATTCGGAGCCCGCCCTGCGCTCGATCGCCTGGGAAGGCCGCTTTCTGGTGATCGGCTTTCCCGCTGGGATCGCCAAGATGCCGCTCAATCTGACCCTGCTCAAGAGCTGCGACATCCGCGGGGTCTTCTGGGGCGCCTTCACCGCGCGCGAGCCGGAGCGCAACCAGCGCAACATCGCCGAGCTCTTCGAGCTGTGGCAGGCGGGCAAGATCGATCCTCTGGTGAGCGAGACCTATCCGATCGAGCGCGCGCATGAGGCGATCGCCAAGCTCGAGAACCGCGGCGCGATCGGCAAACTCGTGGTGGTGATGGAGTAGGACTTGCCCGCCGCTTCGCCCGTGCCTATTCGGGCGGCTTACCATTCGTGAGGATCCGATGACCGATTTCAAGGACCGCGAGCGCGGCGAGGAAGCCAAATTCGCTTTCGACGAGGAAAACGCCTTCAAGATCGCGGCCCGGCGCAACCGGCTCCTTGGCGATTGGGCTGCCGGCCTGATGAACCTGACCGCGGAAGAGACTGCCGCCTACAAGAAGGAAGTGGTCCAGGCCGATTTCGAGGAAGCTGGCGACGAGGATGTGGTCCGCAAGCTGCTGGGCGACCTTACGGGCGCCGGCTGCGACGTCAGCGAGACCGACATCCGCGCCAGGCTCGAGGAATGCATGATCGAGGCGCGCCGCCAGTTCATGAGCGACAGGCCCTGATCCGATGGCGATGGCTGCGGCAGATATCGAAGGGCTGATAAAGCAGGGCCTTCCCGGCGCGGAGGTCGAAATCAGGGACCTCGCCGGCGATGGCGATCACTATGCGGCCAAGGTGGTCGCGCCGCAGTTCGCGGGTCTCAGCCGGGTGCGGCAGCACAAGCTGGTCTACGATGCCCTCGGCGGGCGCATGGGCGGCGAACTGCACGCCTTGCAACTGACCACGCAAGCCCCCACCTGATCTCGCATAATACCGAATTCAGTTACAAAGGACGGACCCAATGTCCGATATAAATCAGCGCATCTCCGACATCGTCGGAGCCAAGGACGTCGTCCTGTTCATGAAGGGGACCCCGCTGTTCCCGCAATGTGGCTTTTCGAGCCGCGCGATCGCGATCCTGGAACATTGCGGTGTCGCTTTCGACAGCGTCGATGTGTTGCAGGACATGGATATCCGGCAGGGCATCAAGAGCTATTCCGACTGGCCGACCATCCCACAGCTTTACGTCAAGGGCGAGTTCGTCGGTGGCAGCGACATCATGATGGAAATGTTCGAAGCCGGCGAGCTGCAGCAGATGATGGATGAAAAGCAGGTCGCCAGGGCCGAGGGCCAATAGCCCCCTCGGCGATCCTAAAACGGGTAAGGCCCGCCCGGTGGGACGCCGGGCGGGCCTTTTTTCGTTCAGAGGTTCGCGGTTGAAACGGGTATACGCGGCCCCTGAAGACTTTGGAGGGACGGGTCTTGCTTTGCAGGGGCCATGCCAAAGCCGGCAGTCCCGCAGGAGGTGCGGGTTGCAAAGGTTAATGGGCGGAAGCGGGCGCCGCCCGCTGTAAGAAACTCCGACAGCATTCCCGGAGCAGGCCTTGGCAAGTCCCTTCGCGCGCGGCACAAGCAGGCATGGACGAACAGCCGAACAACGCCAGCGACGGCATTCCCGCCGCAACGGTCGTGATCTTCCGCAACGCTGGCAACGGCGGGCCGCCCGAGATCCTGATGACGATTCGGTCGCGCGAAATGGTTTTCGCAGGAGGCATGGCGGTGTTTCCCGGCGGACGAGTTGATCCGGCGGATCATGCGCTCGCCCGGACCCTCTCCGGCTCGATCGAGCCCGAAGAGGCTGCGCACCAGATTGCGGCAATCCGCGAGACGCTCGAGGAGACCGGCCTCGCGATCGGGATTGCGGGCCGGGTCGATGCGGAGCTGGCGCGAGAGGCGCGCGCCTGTCTGCTCGAACGAACCGAACTCGCCCCGGTCCTCGAACGGTTCGGCTGGCAACTCGACCTTGCGCAACTCACCCCGTTCGCGCGCTGGTTCCCCAAGAACGAACGCATCCCGCGGGTATACGATACGCGGTTCTATCTTGCCGACCTCGGCACGGGAGCGGTCGAGATCGAGGCCGACCTGTCCGAGAACACGCATCTCTTCTGGACGACCGCACAGGGAGCGCTCGACGCCGCCGAGCGGGGCGACATCAAGGTCATCTTCCCCACGCGCCGCAATCTCGAACGGCTGGCGCTGTTCGGCAGCTTCACCGAAGCCCGCGCCCAGGCCGAAGCTATCCCGGTCCGGACGATCACCCCCTTCGTCGGCGAGATGGACGGCACATCCTGGCTGCATATCGGTGAGGACTTCGGCTACCCGGTCACCCGCGAGCCGCTCGACAGCGTATCCCGCGGCTGACGCGGGACCGATAAGCGGTCAGGCGCGCGCGGGCTTTGCCGAGGAATCGTTCGCGCGACTTTGGCAATTCGCTCTTCCTGTGCCATTAAAAACGCTACGTTTTCCGTGTGATTCGGAGGCGGTTGGGGCCACGCCGACTTGGCGTTGATCCATGCGGGGGGCGCTGATGATCTACAGGTTTGCCGGGTACAGTCTTGACCCGGAGCATTTCGAGCTCACCCTCGACGGCGACCCGGTGGTGCTACAGCCGCGCGCCCTGCATCTGCTGATCATGCTGGTGAAGGCCGAGGGGCGCATCGTGACCAAGGATCGGATCTACGCGACGATCTGGGAAGGTCGCGCGATCTCCGAAAATGCTCTGGCAAGCCAGATCAAGGGACTGCGCAAGGCGCTTGGCGGGACCGCGCTGGGAATCATCGAGACCGTCCATGGGCTCGGCTTCCGCATCCTGCCGCAGATCGAGCGCATCGGTCCGGCGGTTCCCGCCCCCGAACAGGACGTGCGTGATCCGATCGGCAAGCCGCCCTCCATCGCCGTCCTGCCCTTCGCCGCAATTGGCGCCGATGACTCTTCCCCGGTCGCGGCATTGGGAATCCCGGCAGAGATCATCGACGCCCTCGCACGTCTCCACTGGCTGAAAGTGATTGCGCGAACATCGACCTTCCAGCTCGATCCCGCGGCGGGGTCTCTCGATACGGTACGCCGCGTGCTGGGCGTCGACTATTGTCTCAGTGGCCTGCTCGAACTGCGCGAGGCGTCGGTGGTCATCGCCATCGAACTCGCTGACACGCGCGACCAATCGATCGTCTGGACAGAGCGTTACGAATGCGCGGCCGGTTCCATTCTCGACATCCGCGAAGAGATCGTGCGGGCACTCGTCCCGACGCTCGAAGTGCTGATTGCCGCACACGAGATGCAGCGCACGAAGACGCGGGACCCTTCGACGCTCAGCGCCTGGGAGGCGTACCATACGGGTGTGGCCCAGATGCTTTCGCCGGTCGGCTTCAATTGGCGCAAGGTGCAATCGGCCTTCGACCGGGCGTTGTCGATGGACCCGGACTTCGCGCGGGCGCATGCCGCCATCAGCGAATTGTGCTGGCGTCAGGTGAAAGAGCAGGCCGACATGCGGCCCGAGCGGCTGCAATTGCTGGTCGCCTCGGCGGAGCGCGCCGTGGAGATCGACCTATCCGATCCGCTGGCCAATCTGGTCCGCGGCCGCGTAAGCTATTTCCAGCAGGATTGGGACCAGACATCCCATTGGTTCCACCGCGCGATCGACCAATGCCCCAATTTCGCCCTGGCGCATCATTCCTACGGCAGCCTGCTGCTTTTCCAGGACAAGGGCGGACCCGCCGTTCACCACCTGATGAAAGCCATCGATCTCAGCCCGACCGATCCCGACCTGTACCGGATTTATGCCCTTCTGGCTGCGGCCGAATGCGTCGAAGGCGACTTCGCCGCAGCGGCGGACTGGTCCGCCAGGGCGATGGAACTGCCGCACAAGAGCACGCTGGTCACGCAGGTCGCGCTGTGCTGCATGCATCACGCGGGCCGGACCGACGAAGCCCGAATGCTGGCGGGACGCATCCGGCACCTTTCGTCGAAGAGCTCGATCAGACAAGCGATGCAGGTGATTCCCACCTCGCAAAAGATCCAGCGACTGGTGGTCGATGCGATGGGCGTCTACGGACTGGGCTGATCGGTAGCGAACGGCCCGGCCGACGGCTCCGCAATCGCCACAGAAGCAGCTCTGATCGAACCCCGGATCTGCAGCGTCCCCCCGGTCGCCTGCTCTGCCCTCCAGCCACGAAGGTGGCGCGCCCGGCAGGACTCGAACCTGCTGCCTCAAGATTAGAAGTCTCGCGCTCTATCCAGATGAGCTACGGGCGCGCGCCGGGCTTGCCATAACGCCGCTTTCGCCCGAGGCCAATCGGCTGTAACCGGCCGGGCATGGAAAACACCGCCTCCTCCGCGCCCTCCGCAGCGAATTTCCGCTATTTCGATCTGGTTATGGCGGCTTTCGTCACCATCCTGCTGCTGTCGAATCTCATCGGCGCAGCGAAGCCGAGCTTCATCGTCCTGCCGGGGATCGGCGAATGGTCCTTCGGGGCGGGCGTGCTGTTCTTCCCGGTAAGCTACATCATCGGCGACGTCCTTACCGAAGTCTATGGCTATGCCCGCGCGCGGCGGGTGATCTGGACCGGCTTTGCAGCGCTCGCCTTCATGGCTTTCATGGCCTGGGTCGTCGTCGCGCTGCCTCCCGCTGCTGGCTGGCCGGGACAGGACGCCTATGAATTCGTGTTCGGCAACAGCTGGCGCATCGTGCTCGCATCCATGCTCGCCTTCTGGGTCGGCGAGTTCGCCAACAGCTTCGTCCTCGCCAAGATGAAGGTCTGGAGCGCCGGCAAGCATCTGTGGATGCGCACGATCGGCTCGACCGTGGTTGGCCAGGGGCTGGACAGCCTGATCTTCTATCCCCTCGCCTTCTGGGGTCTGGCTGGCTGGCCGGTCGAATTGCTGGGCCAGGTCGTCCTGTCGCAATGGGCGATCAAGACCGCCTGGGAAGCGCTGCTGACGCCGCTCACCTATTTCGTCGTGGGAAGGCTCAAGCGAGCGGAGGGCGTCGAGCTGTTCGACACGCGGACGAACTTCTCGCCCTTCGCCTCGTCGCACGGCTGACTTGCGGAATGCGAAAAGGGGCGGCCCGCAGGCCGCCCCTCCCCTCCCCCACGAGCACGCGTGGACCTAGAACTTCGCACCCACCGCGATGCCGTAGCGCCGCGGATCGAGCGTGAAGATGTTGGTGAAATTGCCCGAACTCGCATCGGTTACATAGAGCCCGGTGACCGAGCTGCTGTCGAAGATGTTCTGCACAAAGCCGCGCACGAACCAGCGCTGGTCGGCGCCGTTCAACTGGATTTGCGCATTCGCCTGGACGAAGGGCTCGATCCGGTTGACCTGGCCATTGAACACATTGCCGTATTGCTCGCCGGTGAAGGCGACATCGAAGCGTGGCACCAGCGACATGCCGCTGGCGAATTCGGCGGTGTACTGAACCCCGGCCGAGGCCTTCATCTCGGGTGCCTGCGGGAGTTTGTTGCCTTTCAGATTGACCTCGACGCCGGGGCTGAGGACGTCGACTCCTCCGAAGGCTGCGCCCACGAGCGCCGCCTGATCGCTCGAGGACCGAGCAGATCGAGAAGGCGCCGGTGGAGGCGATCCCGCCGTCGGCCGGGAACGCCGTCGGTGCCTGCAGCCCGAGCGAACCGTTGATCGCCGTGACGAAGGCATTGGCGCCCGCACCGGCGACGGCGCAGAGCGACCCGTTGGAGATGTCCTTGATGATCACCGCATCGGGATCGCCGCCCCCGGGATCGCGCGGATTGCTGAAGAACTGGTCACCCGAAACCTTGGCGTTGAGATAGCTCAGGTTCATGTTGATCAGCCAGTTGTAGCTCGGCCGCAGGATCGTCTCGAGTTCCAGGCCCCAGATCGTGGCGTCGATCGTGTCGTTCACCGACGTGCGCGCTACGATACGGCTGAGCTGAAGATCCTTGTAGTTGTAATAGAACCCGGTGAGGTTGATCTGTGCCGCTCCGTTCAGGAAGATGTTCTTCGAACCGATTTCGAAGGCATCGATCGATTCCGAATCGAAGCTCTCGCTAACTGCGAACACCGGTGACAGGGGCGGGTTGATCCCGCCCGACTTGTAGCCGCGGGAATAGGATGCATAGATCGTGTTGTCGGGCGTGATCGTATAATCCAGCACGGCCCGCCCGGTGATCGCGTTGAACGATACATCCCGCTCCTGCAGGAGCTGGTTGCCGTCCACGCTGGCGTCCGCATCGAAACTGCCGACGAAGGGCGACGTGAAGGGGTCGCCATTGCCGAACGGGTTGAGGAAGTTCGCCAGCGTCGTCCGGGCTGCGACCGATTTGGTGTCGTCGTTGTAGCGCAGTCCGCCCGTGAAACTCAGCTTGTCGGTGATATCGAAATAGACTTCGCCGAAGATGCCGAAGCTTTTCAGCTGGAAGTCGGCGGTGTTGTTCCGATACATGGAGGTTGCGAGATAGGAGGGCGGCGCACCCGCGGCGAAGGCGGAGAAGGTGCCCAGGATCCCCGTCGCGTAATCGAGCCCGAAGGAATTGACGTAATAGCTGTTCTCGGCGACGTCGGTCTGCGCATAGATGCCGCCGACGAGGAAGTTGAACGGCCCCTCGAAATCGCTCGAGAAGATCGCCTCTGCAGACCAGGCCTTCTGTTCCTGGTTCGAACGGTCGAAGGCCAAGGGGACGTCGGCGCAGATCGAATTTCCTTCGTAGGAGCCGAGGTTGCCGTCGTCATTGTCCGAGGTGCACAGCACACCGCCCGGGCCGTCCGGAATGAGCGCCGCCGCGATCGGGGCGAAATAGGCGCTCGAGCCGGGAACGAATGCGGGTGCCGGCGCGGGGAGGCCCGTGGGAATCCCGTTGGCCGCCAGGAAAGCCAGCGTGTTCAACCCGGTCGCATAGCCCGACCTGTCGAGCACCCCGAGGTTGTAGTCCTGCCGCGAGTTGACCTTGGTTTCCTGATAGATGCCGGTCAGCGACAGGTTCATCGCCCCGAACGACTGGTCGAGATGCGCCTGGAGCTGGAGTTCGTCGGCGAAATATTCGGGCGTGAAGGCGGTGTTGACCTGCCGGACGTCATTGGGTTCGTCGAAGTTGGCATAGCCGTCGGTGCCGTAGACGCTGCCCAGTGCCAGTCCTTCGGGGATGCCCTGGATCCGAAACAGCTCGACCGATGTCAGCACCGTGGCGAGCGTGGAATTGGCATTGGTGCTGTCGAAGTCGCGGCGGTTGTTGAGGCAGCCCAGCACGCCCGTGGGATCGCGCTGGCAGGTCTGCTTCTGAATGCGCAGGCGATCGTCGTTCTCGCGGAAGTAATAGCCCATTAGATCGATCGTCGTATTCGGGCCCGGCTCGAAACGCAGCGAACCGCGAACGGCGTACATGTCGCGCCCGTCGATGTCCGAATTGTCGTAGAGATTTTCGGTATAGCCATCGCGGTTGAGGTAGAAGCCGGCCACGCGCAGGCCGAGCGCATCGCCGATCGGCACATTGACCATGCCGCGGGCCTTGACGCTGTTGTAATTGCCATATTCCAGCTCGGCTGCGGCACGGAAGGCGCCCAGTTCGGGTTTGGCCGTGACGACATTGACCACGCCCGAGGTGGCGTTGCGTCCGAACAGCGTGCCCTGCGGACCGCGCAGCACCTCCACCCGCTCGAGATCGAAATATTCGGTTTCGAACAGGCGCGTCCCGAACAGCGGCGAGCCATTGGTGTGAATAGCGGTGGCGCTGTCGCAGGTGACGCCCACGCACAGATCGCCGATGCCACGGATGGTGAAGCTCGAGCCCGTGAAGTTCGACTTGGTGAAGGAGACGTTCGGCAGCGTCAGCTGGAGATCGCTGGCGTTCTCGATCTGCTGCGCCTCGAGGGCTTCGGCATCGAAGGCGCTGACCGCGATCGGCACCTCCTGCAGCGACTGGTTCTGTCGCTGCGCGGTGACGATGATGACGTTCGAACTGATCCGCGGATCTTCGAGGTCGTCGTCGGTCGCCTCCTGTGCGAATGCCGGAAACGAAATCGCGCTCGCGCAAATGCCCGCAAGCAAGGAAACCCTCACCCTCATACACCCTCTCCTCTGCATGGCCGTCTGTTGCGGCCTATGCTCCATTGCTAACATACATTCGCCTACACGCAAGCGCTGGCGCAGGAATGTTGCGCAACGCTACCCCGTTTTTTGCGAAGTGTTATCCTGATGCCGCACTCGCCGCAGCCATTGACGCTACGGCGCGCGTGGCAATAGCGACGCAGTGCCCCCCACTGGTCGTTCAGACCAGCGTTGCGCTTTCGGCAATCTGGGTGATGCCGCGTCGGCCCGACGGATCGCGACCGAGCTGGACGAGCACGTCGATCACGCTCGCCGCATAGGCGATCGTGTCGCTCCGGGTGAGGCCGATTCCCGTCTGCATGACCATCAGCGACAGCTGCTCGAGCGCCCCGCGGAGCGAGTTGGCGTGGATCGTCGAAAAGCTTCCCGGGTGGCCTGTATTGATGGCCCGCAGGAAGCTGACGCTCTCCGCACCGCGCAATTCGCCGAGCACGATGCGGTCGGGTCGCAGGCGGAGCGCGGCCTGGAGCAATTCGTTCGCAGTGACCTTTGCCTCGCCCAATTCGCCCTTCACCGCCACCAGACCGACACCATTTTCGCCCGGCAGCTTGAGTTCGGGCGTGTCCTCGACCAGCACGACGCGCTGATCGCGCGGAATTTCCCCGAGCATGGCGTTGAGAAAGGTCGTCTTGCCGGTACTGGTACCGCCCGAAACCAGGATCGTGCGCCGCTGACGGATCGCTTCGCGCAGGAAGGCGACGGGCTCCGCCTGCGGATCGGGCATGGCCTCCGCCCGCGCCGAGATCAGCGGTCCGGTGTCATAGGCGTCGAGCGGCAGGTCGAGGCGACGGTGGCGACGGATCGCCATCGCCCAATGCTTGCGCGCGGCGGGCGGACCGCAGAACTGGACACGCGCGCCATCGGGCAGCGTTGCGCCGAGCAGCGGATGCTCGCGATTGATACCCTGGTGGCTGACCCGGGCGACCTGTTCGGCGAGCCGCTGGACGAGGCGGTCGTCGATCTCGCTCCGCAGGATCTTCTGCATGCCCGGTCGTGCCGCATCCTCGACCCAGATCTCGCCCGGCCGGTTGACCAGGATTTCGGTGACGGTGTCGCGCTCGAGCCATTCGCGAAACGGCGCGAGATAGGCGTCGAGATACACGCTGCGTTCGCCGTTGAGATCGACCGGCGGCGCATCCTCCTCCGGATGCTCGTCGGGATGGAACGGGTGGATCTCGGCGCTCACGACTTTGCCCGCCTCAGCTGACCGACGTGAAATCGAGATCGCGCGCGGTGAAGATGCGGATCGGTTCGCCCTGCCGGACGCGCACGGTCGGTCCGCGCTGGCCGTCCTGTTGCGCTGCGGTGGCCGCTGCCGAGGAGCTCGCGCCGCCGACCAGGACCCCGGCCGCGCCGCCGGTGGCGAGCGAGCCGATGCCGCCGACCACCGAGAGCAGCATGGCCGAGCCGAACCGCTTGAAAAAGCTGTTGCCCGACACCTTGCCGGCGAGACCCGTCGTGCCGTCGAAGCCGACTGCCGGAGAAGCCAGATTCACCGAAGCTCCGTCGGGGCGGATCAGCCGCGTCCAGATGACATAGGCGCGCTTCTGCCCGTTCTGCAGTCCCGACTGATATTGGCCGATCAGCCGCGACGAGCGCGGGACGAGGATCCGCTTCCCGTCGAAGCTGCGCACATCCTGGCTCACCACGGCGCGGACGTAGCCCGGGACATTGGTGTCGATCGCGGTTTCGAGGACGGCGGGGATCAATGTGCCCTGGGTGACGGTGGTCGAAGGATTGACCATCGCCTTCGCCTGCGCGGGAGCGCCGCCGACGCCGCCGATGCGGCTGGCGAAGTCATTGGCCGAATTGCCCGTCGCCGAAGCCGCGCCGCCTTCGCCGGCAGCGCCCGGCTCGGCAAGCGCGAGCGTGGCGGGCGATGCGCCGGCATCGAATACGACGGTGGGGCTGGCATAGGGATTGGCCACCGGAGCGGCCTGCGGCGGTGCCGAATAGACCGGCTGCGGCGCCGGGTCGGGGCGAACCGCGGCGGCTGCCCCGGCCTGGTCCGGGGTCGGCGTAGCTGGCGTGATCGCCTGCGGCGGAACTTCGGGCGTGGCCGCGGCAGGCGCCTGCTGGCCGCCTATGCCTTCGGCCGGAGCAATCCGCGCCGAATTCATGCTCCACAAGGTCACCGCGCCCAGCGCCGCGACGATCCCGATGCCGGCCACGAGGCCGAACGCATCGGATCGGCCCGCAGGTCGCGCCACGCCGGGGAAGGCGTTGCGCTGGGCGAGATCGATGATTTCGGCCTCGGATTCCTCGCGCGGATCGATATCGTTGGCAGCCCCGGTTTCACCCGGCTTTTTCTCGGGCAGGCGCATCGCAAGACGCATCAGTCTTCTCCTCTCGAGGCGAGCGCGGGGCTCGTCCGCGCAGCATCCGCGGGCCTTGCCGGCCCGGTGTTCCGAAGTTCCGCCCGGTCCTCGCCCGAGCGTAGCACGATCGTCTGCGGCACACCGTCGACCACGATCGTGTCGCCGCGAACGGTGAAGTTCACCGGACCTTCGACACCCCGGGAATTGACTACCAGGATCGCCGGCACATCCCGCCCGTCGGGCCACGTCAGGAAGGTCGCCGAGCCGTCGTCATAGGTGTTCTCGGGCAGCAACTCGGGATCGCCGGAGGCATTCCAGGCGAAATTGAGTTCGGCCGGATCGACCACCGCATAGGGATCGCGCGCAGCCTGGCGCTCGACCGCATTGGGAGCGCCCGTCATCTGCACCGGCTGCTCTTCCTCGGGTTCCTCAGGATAGGTGAAGCGCATCAGGTAGAGCGGCTTCGCTCCGGGACTGGCGACGAGATCGAAGAGATAGGTGCGCTTGCTCGTCACCACCGTGAGGTTGGTCGCGGCGCGCGCTTCGAGCGGCTTGACGAAGAGGATGTTGGCCCGCTTGTTCGGGGTGACCTGCCAGGCCTGCGAATCGCCGATCGCGACGTTCTCGATCGCCTCGTCCTCGCCGAACATGATGCTGGCCTGGACCGAGGTGCGGCCGTCGATGCGGACCACCTTCGACTCGTCATACAGCACCTCCACCAGCCGCGAGTCCTGCGCGGCAAGCGGCGTGGCGACAAGTGCGAGAGCGAGCGCGGGAAGTATCGCGCGGTTCATCGATGTTTCTCCATTGATCGGTCGAGAGCCTTGGGCGGAGCGGGCTTGAAGCGGCTGCCGATGCCCTGCGCCCTGGGACCGCCCGGGCTAAGTGCGGAGACCTGAGCCTGGCCTGAAGCAGTGGCGAAGACCTTGGTCGTTCTGCCGAGGCCGCCGCCGGAACCGCTGGCATCGTTGGCGGGCGCGCCGGTCGGTGCGGCGGATATGTCGATCCGGCGGGCCTGGGCGCTCATCTGATTGGCCGCCTGCGCCTGCGCCAGTGCCGCACTCGGCGCCACGTGCTGGGGCGCGCTGGACGGGGCGACGCTGTCCTCGCGGCCGGTCGCCAGACCGAACACCGTCCAGCCCGCGACCATCGCCCCCGCGACCTTGAGCACCATCACCATCAGCGCGGCATGGACCGCGCCGATCATGAAGAAGGCCATTCCAGCTTGCGGGTCGACCTGCCCCGGCGTGGCGGTGAGCGCGCCGAGGATAGGCACCGCCAGTTCGAGCATGATGCTGCCGCCCAGGACCGCGAAGAGCGGCGCCAGCGCACACATCGTCAACCCCTTGACCCAGCCGGCGAATAGCCCGCGCGTCCCGTTGAACAGGGCCAGAACGACGAAGATCGGGCCGAGCGCCACGAGCACGCCCAGCGCGATCTTGGTGGTCACCAGCAGGCCGACGGTTCCGAGCATGAAGAGCATCGCCCCCAGCCACATCATGCCTTCGGGCGAGAAGGCGGAGAAGTCCTCGTTGCCCCCGCTCGCCTCCTGGATGGCGATGAAGACCACGTCGATCTTCTGCGCGAAGACCTGGGTGGCCGACCCCTGAGTTCCGGTGAGAATGCCCGCCAGATAGTCGGGCGTGCCGACAGCGAGGTTCCACACGACGCTCTGATAGGCGACCCAGCTGGTCGCGAAGGTCAGCACGAGGCCGAGCGTCATCATGCGGGGCACCAGCGAGCGGACGCCGATGTTCGCCCGACCCGTCAGGAGCGCCAGGGCGAAAAGGGCGATGAACAGAGTCAGGCCAAGCGTCAGGACCAGCCCCAGCGAACCCCCTTGCGCGAACAAGCGGCCGAAAGCCGCCGCACTGGCTTCGTTGGCGATGCAGTCGACCCCGCGGAGCGCGGCGGCCACCCCATTGCCGACCTCTTGCGCAGCCTGCTGGCAGTTCGCGCTCATTCCGCGGCCAGGCCGAACGCGTCGATGCCGGCCTCCTCGCTGTCGTTGGCGCCGCCGGGCCATGCGTTGCCGGTCAACGCCGGGAACCAGTCCGCGGGGGCATCGCCAAGCGCTCCGCGCAGCAGGTCGAGCCGCCGGACCGAGCTCTCGCGGCCGGACAGCAGCGTCAGCACTTCGGGGGCTCCCGAAAGGTCGAGCCGCACCACCACGCTGGCATCGGGCTGGCGGACGAGGAAGCAGCGGCTGTGCGCCGGAAGGGTCCGGATCAGCGCCAGCTCGTGCTCGGTCAGGCCGAAGCCGTCGCAATAGTCTTCGGGCCGGGCGCGGCTGTTGGGCATGAACACCATGGTGGCGGTCTGCTCGACCAAGGCGGTCGAAATGCGGCTCTCGAGCGCATCGCGTGCGCTTTGGGTCGCGAAGCCGACCAAAGCATTGCGTTTGCGCAACGTCTTGAGCCAGTCGCGGATTCGCGCGGCGAAGACCTCGTCGTCGAGCGCCTTCCATCCCTCGTCGATCAGGATCATCGTCGGCTTGCCGTCGAGGCGCTCCTCGATCCGGTGGAAGAGATACATCATGGTCGGCGTGCGCAGCCGCGGGTTTTCGAGCAGCGCGGTCATGTCGAAGCCGAGCACCCGCGCGGTAAGGTCGAGACGGTCCTCGGCATTGTCGAATAGCCAGGCGTGTTCGCCCGCGTCGCCCGATTTCTGGCCGATCCAGGCTCCGAGGCGATCGGCAAGGTCGCCCGGTTGCGGACGGCGGCTGCCCGAGAGCAGTTCCTTGAAATGGCGCAGCCTCCGCAGCGACGGGTCGTTGGCATAGGCTGCATCGACCGCACCCGCGATGGTCTGTTCTTCCTCGGGCCCTTCGGCCTTGAGCAAGACGCCCAGCCAGTCGCGCAGGAAGGCGCGATTGCCCGGCGTGTCGGGCAGCGCGAGCGGGTTGAACCCGGTCGGCTCGCCCGCGCGGATGCTGTCGTAGCGCCCGCCGATGCCGCGCACGAACAGTTCGGCGCCGCGATCCTTGTCGAACAGGATCGTTCGCGGAGAGAATTTCTGCGCCTGCGCCGCAAGGAAGTTCATCACCACCGTCTTGCCCGAGCCCGAAGGTCCGATGACGGAGAAATTGCCCAGATCGCCGTGATGGAAATTGAAGAAGAACGGCGTCGCGCTGGTGGTTTCGAGCAGCGTGACCGCCTCGCCCCAGTGATTGCCCTGCGCCTGGCCCAGCGCAAAGCCGTGGAGCGAACCGAAGCCCGCCATGTTCGCGCTCGAGATCAGCGCGCGGCGGACGAGATAGGCTTCATTGCCCGGGAACTGTCCCCAGAAGGCGGGTTCGAGATTGGTGTCCTCGCGCACCGCGATCGCGCCGGTATCGGCCAGCGCGGCGGCGCAGGCGGCCATCGCATCGTCGAGCCGGCCGAGGTCGCGTTCCTTGACCATGACGGTGAGGTGATGATCGCCGAAGCCGACCGCGCCATTGCCCAGCGCATCGCGCGCGGCAAGCATGTCGGCGCGTTCCGCGGCCGCTTCCTCGTCTGCCGATTTGAGCCGGCGGATGGCGAGATCCATCCGCTCGCGCGCGGTCTGGCGCTCGGTCGGCGCATAGCTTTCCGCGACGACCATTTCATAGGGCAGCCGCAACAGGCTGTCGAGCAGCCCCGGGCTGGTCGCCTCGGGGTAGTCCTTGAGCCCGAGGATAGCGGCGAAATCGGGCGAGCCCGATCCGCGCAATTCGATCGCGTCGAGACCGAAGCTGACCCGCCGATAAGGCAGCATGTGGCCGAGGTCGGTTTCTTCGGCCGGCTTGCGGACCGGCCGCATCTCGCCATTGTAGAGTGCCGAGAGCAACTCGAGCATTTCCGAATTCACATTGCCCTGCGGTCCGAGATAGTCGGTCAGCGGAGTGGCGCCATAGGCTTGCAGCGCGGCGATCAGGCCGGTGGCGGCGGCGCGCAGGCTGCGCAGATCCTTCGGATCGGCCTCGACGGTTTCGCGACCCTTGCGCCTGAGCCCCTTGCCGACCCGCTCGACAAGGCCCGCCTTGCCGCGCGCCGGGCGGCGGATCAGCGTGATGAACTGGTCGTTCACGAACAGCTGGCCCGAACCGAGCCGCTCGCGCCAGCGACTATCGATATGGCGGCTGATCGGATCGGGGAACTGGGCGTCGAGCTCGACCGAAACGCGCCGTCGGATGACGTGATGATAGAGGACGAACCGCGCATCGAGCGTCGAGCGAAGCACCACTTCGCGAGTTGCCGCATGAGCGTTGAGCGCTTCGCTGTCCTCGGTCTCGAACAGCAGGCCCGGCACCTGGATCGCGGTCATCACCGAGCCATCGCGCAGGAGCATGGTGCTCGCATCGATCATCCGCGCATAGGGCAGCCGGTCGCCGGCGCGCGCTTCCTTCGCGCTCCACGCCGCTGCGCCCTTCCACTTGCTCATCGTCCGGATCCTTCCCGCTCAGGCAGCATAGCTGTTGCAGCCCCAGCGCTTGTAATTCTTCACACGAGGACATTTGGAAACTTTGGTCATCCAGAGGTCGAAAACCCGCGGTTCGCGCAGACAGGCGAAGTAGCCAACTCCATGCATCGCCGCGAAGACCAGCAGCGCCAGCCAGCTGCCCGTGATCAGGAACGCCTCGGTCGTCACCATGCCGTTGATGATGAAGTAATTATAAGTCACCCCCGCGAACATCTGCGGGCGGGTGAGCGCGCGGTGGACCGGATGGCGGACGAAGCGTGGTCATCTCAGACCCCGGCGGCCCCCTGGATGCCGGCGACGATCGACGCGGCACCGAACAGGATGAAGACGCCGATGATCACGGTCGCGCCGAAGCGCCAGTTGAGGCGCCCGGTCAGCATCATGAAGCCGACCGCCGCCACCGCCATCACCGCCACGGCGGTCGCGACATTGCCCAGCAAGGTGCCCTGCAGCCAGCCGAGCGCAGCGACGATCGGTCCCGAACCCGCCGGATCGGCGGCCTGGGCGAAAGCGGCGGTGGGCATGGCAAGCGCGGCGAGCGCCGCAGGAAGGGTGAATTTGCGACTCAACTATCTACTCCCGTGAATGGTCGGACAGGCGGCCCAAGATGGCGGCCACGTATTGCTGCGTTTCGCGGATTCGCGGAATGCCTCCGGCGCGCTCCACGCGTCCGGGACCCGCATTATAAGCCGCCAGCGCCTTCTCGAGATCGCCGTCGAAGCGGTCGAGCTGCTCGCGCAGATACCGCGCCCCGCCCTCGAGATTGGCGAATGGATCGCCGGGATCCACGCCCAGATCGCGCGCCGTTCCGGGCATGAGCTGCGCCAGCCCCCGCGCGCCCACCGGCGAGACGGCATGCGCCCGCCAGCGGCTCTCCTGCCACACAAGCGCCTCGATCAGCGTCGGGCTGAGGTCGAAGCGTGCGGACAGTTCGGCGACCTTGGCCTTGTAGCCATCGGGAACGAGCAAGGCGTGGCGCGCCGGATCGGCCACCGCCATCTCGGGCACGAAAATCTCCGCCGGCACCTCCGCCAACACGCCCGCCGTCAACGAAGCGCTTGTCGCGGCAGCCATCGCGGGGCCCCCGCCGGCTATCCAGCGCGCTCCGTCAGAGTTGATCTCCATGACATCCGCCTTCGCGGGAAAGGCGATAAGCGCAGCACAGGACAACCCCGTGAGCAGCGCCAAGCGTGCGAGAATCATTGCACCCTCCGTCCGGCCCCATTGGGCATACTACATGACAGGCGGGTGACAGAAAGTGCAATTGGTAACAAACCGTCGCGCCATCGAAACAGAAAGGCCTGCCGTCAACGAAGAAGGCAGGCCAAGTCTCGGTGGCAACTCACTATCCGGGTGAATCCCGTTCGCGCTGGTTAGCGCAACGTCATCGCGTAATAGCGCGCGAATTCTCCCCGCTCGAGCATTGCGAGCGCCTTGCGCGCGAGATGCCGCGAATCGACCCACTCGCCGCCTGCGGTCTGCAATTCAACGCTATCGCGTGCCTGGGCTGCGGCTTCGAGTTCGGCTCGTGCCGTTTCATATTCGCCGGTCCGCGCCAGCGCGATCGCATGATTGATGAGGCGGGCCGGGTCGTCCGCCGCGAGTTCTTCGCAAGCTTCGATAGCATCCCGGGCTTCATCATTGCGATCCGCGAGCAGTTCCTCGTAGCCGACGTCGTAATCCGCCTGAGGACCTGGAACGGCCGCTGCGAAGGCTCCTTGCGACGCGAGGATCAGTACCATGCTGCTGACGATGGCCATGACGGCTCTCCCTTTATTGCATGGGGTCAGAATAGGGAATCTCCGCCATGCTGCAACAAATCCGTAACATTGTCATATTTCTGAAACACGAGGTGCCGGTCCGGGATTTCTAGGGCGGCCTAAGCGTTGGCCGGACTTATCGTTCCCATTGCAACACAACGGTCACGAAGCGATCAAAACTGTCACGAACCACCCCTAGCGGACGAGTCGCGATTTCAGAATTCGCGCTTTCAATTCATCCGGTTTTTGAGGGGACCGCTACTCGTGACCAACTTCCATCGCTCACTCGTCCTCGGCTGCAGCGCGCTGGCTCTTGCCAGCTGCGGTGCGGACGAGATCGTCTCGCCCGGCACCGGCGGTGACGTCATCATCAACAACCCGACGCCGTCGCCCACGCCGACGCCGACGCCCACGCCCACTTCGGCGCTCGTCACCCCGGCCGCGGGCTGCCCGACGATCTCCGATCCGGTCGGCCTCACCGACAGCGGCACGATTTCCGGCCCGACCGGCACCTATCGCGTCTGCACCATGCCCGCCCGCTTCGCGGCAAGCTCCACTCTGCCCTACATCGAGGGCCTCGTTTACCGCATGAACGGCCGCGTTGATGTCGGCACCGACGGCGGCCCGACCGCCTCTGCGGCCGACACCGATGTCGAACTGACCATCGAACCGGGCGTCATCGTCTTCTCCTCGGGCGCGAGCTTCCTCAATGTCAACCGGGGCAACACCATTCAGGCGAACGGCACCGCCGACCGCCCGATCATCTTCACCAGCCGCGACAACGTCCAGGGTCTCAACAACAACAGCTCCTCGGGCCAGTGGGGCGGCGTTGTCCTTTCGGGCCGCGCACCGGTGACCGATTGCATCGCCCCAGGTGCGACACCCGGCTCCACGGCTTGCGAGCGCCAGGTCGAAGGTGCGGCCCAGCCCGCCCTGTTCGGCGGTGCCACTCCGGCGGACAGCTCGGGCAGCCTGACCTACGTGCAGATCCGCTTTTCGGGCTTCGTCCTCTCGGGCGACAACGAACTCCAGTCGCTGACCACCGGTGGCGTGGGCTCGGGCACCACGATCGACCACATCATGAGCTTCAACAGCTCGGACGACGGGGTCGAATTCTTCGGCGGCGAGTTCGGGGTGAAGAATCTGATCGTGGTCGGCGCCGAGGACGATGGTCTCGACACCGACACCGGGGTCAATGTCGACATGCAATATGTCATCGTGGCGCAGCGTCCGAACACCGGCGACACGATCATCGAGGCGGATTCGTCGAACGCGCTCGAGGAAGACACGCCGCGCCAGAACACGCGCATTTCGAACGCGACCTTCCTCGCCAACAGTGGCGTCAGGGACCAGGCGATCCGCATCCGCGGCAAGGCCGACTACACGATCGTCAACTCGATCCTCGTCGACCAGACCGGCGCGACGCCGTGTCTGCGGATCGACGGGACCGACACGTTGAATCGCGCCGCCAGCGCGGGACTCGACGAAGCCGGTCCGGTGGTCTTCAACTCCTTCGTGCTCGATTGCGCGGTGGACTTCCGCGACAGCTCGGGCGGCGTGACCGCGGCCGACATCGAAACGCGCTTCAATGCAGGTTCGAACAACAACGCCGGCTTCACCAACACGCTGACCATGACCTTCGTCAACGGGACCAACGAAAACGCCGTGCCGGTATTCGATCCGACCGTGCTGTCGTCCTTCTTCGAGGACCCGGCCAACATCGGCGCCGTCTATCCGGGCAATGACACCTGGATCAACGGCTGGACCTGCAATTCCTCCACCGTGACCTTCGATCCGTCAGTGAGCAACTGCACCACTCTGCCGGTCTATAGCTGACGTAAGCCGCGGCCGCGGGGCGCGCACGACGCGGGCCCCGCGGCTTCGCAAAGATTTGTTCCGTACGGAGCCGGCGCAGGGCTCCAACGCTTGTTTCTGACCTGATCATGAGGGGGTCTCGTACCATGTCGACCGGCAAGCAGCTGACGGCGCTGCTCCTGCTCACCACCGCGCTCAGCGTACCGGGCATCGCATTTGCCCAGGCCGCTGCTCCCAACACCGGCGCCGAGGGCACTCCGGCAGAAGAGGATCCCGCGACCGACGCCGCACTGGCGCAGCAGGTCGAAGGGATCGACGACACGCCGCAGGAGGAGGAGTTCGAGGAACCCGAGATTTCCGTCCCCGGCGGTTCGATCGTCGTGACCGGACGGCGGCGCCAGGACGTCACCCGCGCTTCCTCGCAGGTTGTGTCCGTTCTCGACTCGGCCAGCATCGCGCGAACCGGCGAAGGCGATATCGCCGGCGCACTGACCCGCGTCACCGGCCTCTCCACGGTCGGAAACGGTCTGGTCTACGTCCGCGGCCTTGGCGATCGCTACTCGCTCGCATTGCTCAACGGCCTGCCGCTGCCCTCGCCGCAGCCGCTCAGCCGCGTGGTCCCGCTCGACATCTTCCCGACCAGCATCATCGCCTCGAGCCTGGTGCAGAAGACCTATTCGGCCAACTATCCCGGCGAATTCGGCGGGGGCGTGATCAATCTCACCACCCGTGCGGTACCCGAGGAAAGCTTCGTCAAGATCAGCGCCGGGATCAGCGGCGACAGCGAAACCACCTTCGGTCCCGGCTACACCTATTATGGCTCGAGCTACGACTGGTTCGGCTTCGACGACGGACGCCGCACGGTTCGCCCCGCGCTCCAGAACTATCTCGACAGTGCGCTGGCGATCGAGGACCCCGACGTCGATCAGAAGTCCATCCTGCTCGAATTGGGCGATCCCAATCTGATCCTGTTGCAGAAGGTCGACGATCTGCCGGTCAATTGGTCCGGCGGGATTACGGCAGGTACCAGCATGGACGTCTTTTCCGACGGCCGGCTCGGGGTCATCGCCAGCGCTTCGCTCAGCAACAAGCTGCGCAACCGCTTCATCACCAAGCAGACCCCGATCAACAACGACCTCGATCTCGACAGCGACTTCCGCCAGTTCGCCAGCGATCAACGCATTCTGGCCAACGCCATGCTGGGACTTGGCCTCGAGGTCGGCGAACATCGGTTCCGCTTCGTCAATTTGTTCATCCGCGATTCGCTCAAGCGCGCCTCGCTCGCGCAGGGTGAGGACTTTCAGAACGGCGACACCGATCTGGTGCAGGATACCGCCTGGTTCGAGCGCCAGCTGTTCGATACGCAGTTCACCGGCGAGCTCGAATTCGGCGATCTCTCGGTGGATCTGCGCGCGGGCTATGCCCAGACGCAGCGCGAAGCGCCCTATGAATGGACCTTCACCTATTCGCGCTCGAACAATGATAACGATCCGTTCGGCGACATCTTCCTCAACACGCTCAATCCGCAGCGTGGCGGCGTGGTGGTCGCCTTCTCCGATCTCACCGAGGATCTCTATTACGGCGGCCTCGACCTCAGCTATCAGCTCAGCGACTGGCTCGGCGTCACTTTCGGCGGCGCATACAGCGAAACCGACCGCTTCTCCTCGCGGCGCGAATTCGACATTCGCGCCACTGGAGACTACCCCGATGGCTTCGGTGCCTTCCGCCCCGACAACCTGCTCGGCGATGCGCTGATCGAGCTGGGCTACGACCCCGAAGCGCAGGAGGCCGGCGGCATCGGTCCGTTCGGCTACACGATCTTCGACACGACCGGTTCGGATCCCGCCTTTCAGGCCGGCCTCGAGGTCATCGCCGGTTATGGTCAGCTACGGGTCCAGCCGCTCGAGCCGCTCTCGCTCGATCTCGGGGTCCGCTACGAGGATGCGAAGCAGACCGTGGTACCTCTGGGCCTCGACGGCACGCCAAGTGGATCGAGCAGCAGCACGCTGATCGAGAACGATTACTGGTTGCCCGCAGCGACGCTGACCTGGGAAATTTCGGACCGGCTGCAGGCGCGACTGAACGCCTCGAAGACGATCGCCCGGCCGCAGTTCCGCGAATTGATCTTCCAGACCTATTACGATCCCGAGACCAACCGCCAGTTCAACGGAAACCCGCTGCTGGTCGATAGCGAGCTGACCAACTACGAAGCGCGGCTCGAATATTACTGGGGCTCGGGGAGCCGCGTCAGCCTGGCCGGCTTCTACAAGGATATCGAGCGCCCGATCGAGGTGTTCTCGAGCTTTTCGGACAATGAGCAGATCAGCGGATTCGCCAATGCTCCCGCCGCACAGCTTTATGGTGGCGAGTTCGAATTGCAGTGGAACAAGGACCTCTACGGCTTCGGCGGCTGGTGGGAAAGCAAGCGCTTCGTCGCAATCGCCAACTACACCTACACCCAGTCCGAACTGCAGGTGACCGATAGCGACGTCGCTCTGGTCTTTCCCTCGGCACCGCAGCCGGCGACCAATTATTTCCGCGACGGTGTGCCCCTGACCGGACAATCGGACCATCTCGTCAACCTCCAGCTCGGGATCGAGGATCTCGACCGGGTGAGCCAGGCGACCTTGCTCCTGAGCTACGCCAGCGAGCGGGTCACCAGCCGTGGCACCGCGTCGCTACCCGACATCGTCGAGGATCCGGGCCTTCGATTGGACTTCGTCGTGCGGCAGGGCTTCGAACTCGCCGGCACCGATCTCGAACTCAAGCTCGAGGCGCGCAACATTACCGGGCGCGACCACTTCGAGTATCAGTCGAACGGGACCAACCGGATCGAGATCAACAGCTACGACGTCGGTCGCAGCTTCTCGGCAACGATCTCCGCCGAGTTCTGATTCTTCCCGAACATGACTTTCAAGGGGCTGCCTTCGGGCGGCCCCTTTCGTTTCGGGCGACGGAAATCTCAGTCGTAGCTGTCGTAGACGTAGCCGAGCGAGCGGACCGTGCGCACGCGCTCGCCCGCCCCGACCTGCCGCAGCGCGCGCCGCAACCGGCCGATCCACACATCGACGGTACGTTCGTCGATCGGCGGCTCCTGCTTGCCCAGGGCCGCGATCAGATCGGGGCGGGCCAGCACCCGGTCGGGATTCTGCGCGAGGAAATGGAGCAGGCGGAATTCATTGGGCCTCAGGTCGAGCGGCTTGCCGGCCCAACGCGCCTGAAGCGCAGCGAGATCGACCAGCAGCGCGCCCAATTGCAGGCGCTCGGCCAGCCTTGGCGGTGTTCCGCTCGCCTGTAGCGCCATGACGCGGTCGAGCACGATGGTGCGGTCGATCGGTCCGACCAGATAATCGTCCGCCCCCGCGCGTAGCGCGCGCCGCCTGTCCTCGCCGTCGTCGTCTTCGAGCACCATGGTGACATGCGCCTCGCCGGTCCGCGGATCGTTGCGCAGCCGGCGGCACATCTCGAGACCCGAAAGATCGTCCATGACCCAGTCGATGAACGCGCAGACGGGGCCTTCGACGAGCCGGTGCGGACCGTCGGGAAACAGCCGCGAGAAGCAGTAGCGGATATCGCCGTTCTGGAAATCGGCGATTTCGTCGCCGATCGGATCGGTCAGGAAAATATTGATCGTTCGCACGCGGCTTTTACCCCACCCTTGTGGGCAAAGCGATGGCGCAGCCGTGTGACTGGTTTGTGACCCGATCCGCGCGCCTGTAACAGTTCGGCCGGATGTGCTGCTGCTAGGCCGAGGTCACCGACAGCGTCCAATCGCGCGGTGCGGTGGATGCGACGCCGACCGGGGTCTTGGGCCGGTAGGGCTCCTCGAGGCGCGCGACCTCCGCCGCAGTGAGATCGAGTTCCATCGCAGCAAGGGCGGCCGCTATGTGCCCGTCTTTCGTGGCCCCCACGATCGGAGCGGTGATCCGCTTGGCGAAATGCCACGCCAGCGCCACGGTCGCCCGCGAGACGCCCCGTTCCGCGGCGATCGCGCCGACGGCCTCCACAATCGCGCGGTCGGCGTCCTCATTCTGCCGATAGAGCAATTTTCCGAAGCCATCGGTTTCGCTGCGAACCGTATTCTCGTCCCACGCCCGGGCGAGCTTGCCGCGGGCGAGCGGGCTCCATGGGATCAGACCGACCTCTTGGTCCGCGCAGAGCGGGATCATTTCACGCTCTTCCTCGCGGTAAAGCAGATTGACGTGGTTCTGCATCGAGATGAACGGCGTCCAACCCCGCGCCCGGGCCGTCTCCTGCGCCTTCGCGAACTGCCAGGCCGCCATGCTCGAAGCGCCGATATAGCGCGCCTTTCCGGCCTTCACGATGTCGTGCAGCGCCTCCATCGTCTCCTCGATCGGCGTGGTCTCGTCCCAGCGATGGATCTGGTAGAGATCGATATGGTCCATGTTCAGCCGGATCAGGCTGTCGTCCACCGCCTGCATCAAACTCTTGCGCGAGAGGCCACCGGCGTTGGGCGCCTGGCGCCACGGCAGATAGGCCTTGGTCGCGACGACGATTTCGTCACGGCGGGCGAATTCGGACAACAGCCGGCCGACCACCTCCTCGGATGCACCCATCGAATACATGTTCGCAGTGTCGAAGAAATTGATCCCCGCTTCGACGGCCTCGCGGATGAACGGTCGGCTTTCTTCCTCGGACAGGACCCAGTCGCCGTGCCATCCCTTGCTCGTATCGCCATAGCTCATGCAGCCGAGGCACAGGCGCGAGACCTTGAGGCCCGAGCGGCCGAGATTGACGTATTCCATGTCTCGCTCCTTGCCTTCGACGCCGCTCAGATCGCGCGGCCGACGACTTCCTTCATGATCTCGCTGGTGCCGCCGTAGATCCGCTGGACGCGCGCATCGCGCCACAAACGGGCGATGGGGTATTCGTTCATATAGCCCGCGCCGCCATGCAACTGGAGCGATTTATCGCAGCATTCCCATTGCAGTTCGGTGTGCCACAACTTGGCTGCGCTGGCCTCGTCGGTGGTCAGTTCGCCCGCCAGATGGCGGGTGATTGCCCAGTCGAGATGCGCCCAGCCGACCTGCAGCTTGGCCGCGAGGTCGGCGAGGACGAATTTGGTGTTCTGGAATTCGAACACCGTCTTGCCGAACGCCTTGCGGTCCTTGGTGAACTTGACCGCCTCGTCGAAGGCGCGCTGCGCCCCGGCCTGGGCGCCGACCGCGATCGACAGCCGTTCCTGCGGCAGTTCCTCCATAAGGTGGACGAAGCCGCGCCCTTCGCCGCCAAGGAGGTTCGCCTTCGGTACGCGGCAATCGTTGAAGAACAGCTCGGAAGTGTCGGCAGCGTGCTGTCCGATCTTGTCGAGATTGCGCCCGCGTTCGAAGCCGGGTGCTCCCGCATCGACCAGTATCAGCGAAGTCCCCTTGGCACCTTGCGCGGGATCGGTCTTGGCCACCACGATCACGCAATCGGCATTCTGGCCGTTGGTGATGTAGGTCTTGGAGCCGTTGAGTACCCATTCTGCTCCGTCGAGCACTGCAGTGGTGCGGATGCCCTGCAGGTCGCTGCCCGCGCCCGGCTCGGTCATGGCGATCGCGGTGATGACGTCTCCACTGACCATGCCCGGAAGATATTTCGCCTTCTGTTCCTCCGTGCCGAGACGCTCGAAGTAATTGGCGGTAATGTCGTTTTGAAGCGTGAAGCCGGCTGAGGAACCGATGTAGCTCAGCTCTTCGGTGACGATGCAGTTGAAGCCGAAATCGAGGCCCAGCCCACCGTTCTCTTCGGCGACGGTTGGGCACAGCATGCCCGCCTCGCCCAGCGCCTTCCATGCCTCGCGCCCGACGATCCCCTCTTCCTCGTGCTGGTCGAGGAAGGGCACCATGTGTTCCGCGAAGACCTTGCGGACGGTGTCGCGGAAGGCCTCGTGATCGGCGTTGTAGGCAGTGCGGCTGGCAGTATCGAGCATTGGGATTTCCTCAGTTCAGGAAGCCGGCCAGTCGTTGGCGGATCAGGGCTTCGGCCTCGCTCATGATGCGGTCGATCAACTCCTTGCAGGTCGGGATGTCGTCGATCAGACCGGCCACCATGCCGCAGGACCATGCCCCGGCGTCCATGTCGCCCTCGGTCATGATCCGCGGATAGACGCCCGCCACTTCTTCGATGATGTCCTCGAACTTGAGATCGGGGCCGAGCTTGCGCTCCTTCTCGAGCAGGCGCTCCACCGCGTCGTTGGTCAGAACCCGTTCGGTGTTTCGCAAGGGCCGCATGACCAGACGCGTATCGAGTTCGGAAGCGGCGACGATCGCCTTCTTCACATTCTCGTGCACCGGCGCTTCCTTGGTGGCGATGAAGCGCGTGCCCATGTTCATCCCTTCGGCCCCCATGGCGAGGCTGGCGACGAGGCTCCGCGCATCGGCCATTCCGCCGCTGGCGACGAAGGGAATTTCCAGCTCATCCGCCGCGCGCGGCAGCAGGATCATGTTGGGAACGTCGTCCTCGCCCGGATGGCCTCCGCACTCGAAACCATCGACCGATACAGCGTCGCAGCCGATCGACTGTGCCTTCAGACTATGGCGCACGCTGGTGCATTTGTGGATTACCTTGACCCCGGCGTCCTTGAAGAAGGGCAGCACCTGCGCGGGATTGTTACCCGCGGTCTCGACAACCTTGACGCCCCCTTCGATAATCACCCGGACCAGCCCCGGATAATCGGGCGCGTTGACCGTGGGGAGAAAGGTCAGGTTCACGCCGAACGGTCTGTCGGTCATCTCACGGCAACGGGCGATTTCGTCCGCCAGCTTTTCCGGTGTGCCCTGCGTCAGCCCGGTTATGATGCCGAGACCGCCGGCGTTGGACACCGCCGCCGCCATCTCCGCGAAGCCGACGTAGTGCATGCCTCCCTGGATGATCGGATGCTCGATGCCGAACATTTCGGTGATGCGGGTCTTCATACGCGGCCTCTCCCTGGTTGCGTTTTGCAACGGGTATCGAGGCACGGAGGGAGAGTCTAGCGCTTCGCGAGCGCTTCGAGCGCGACGAGCAGTTCGAGGCCGCTGGCGGTAAGGGCGAGACCGTCCGCGCCGTGCTCCGCCAAGCCCTCGCGTTCGAGATCCTCGCCCGATGGCGCGCGCATCACCCGGCCATAGCGTCCGCCGTGATAGATCAGCGGCGCGGCGTCGCGTTGCTCAAAATCCACCACTTCGCCGAGAAAGATCGCATGATCCCCGCCTTCATATTCGAAGCGGGCGCGACAGCCGAACCGCGCGGCATAGCCGTCGATCGCGGGAGCGCCCTCGGGCCCGTCTGCCGGATCGAGTCCGGCGAACTTGTCGTCCCCCGGTCGGGCGAAGCGATCGGACATCGCCTGCTGGTCGGCAGCGAGGACGTGGACTGCCCAGACCTCGGCATCGCGAAAGACCGGCAAGGAGCCCGAACGCAGCGACAGGCTCCACAGCACCATGGGCGGGTCGAGACTGACCGAATTGAAGCTGTTCGCCGTGAGCCCGAAGGGACGGCCGTTCTCGTCGCGCGTGGTCACGATCGTCACGCCTGTGACGAAGGAGCCTAGAGCATCGCGAAAGGAACGGGGGTCGGACATCGCCGCGTGGCTAGTCGCGCGGGCGCCGAAGGGCAACCGATTGCGATGGGCGGTAGACCAGCGGAGACCAGGATTGCCAAGCCGGCGCCGCTGTTGCGAGGGAGGAGGTCCTCCCTCCTGTCGCCCCCCTTGGCAGCCGCGCCCAGTGCGCCTTAGAAGGATGCGAAAGCGAGAGGTCGGGTAAATGGATAGGCGCAGTCTGACAATCACTCAGATGCAAGGTACGGGATACGCCCAACCGGACGCGTTTTTCGAGGCAGGGCGACCGCGGACCGCACCCCCCTCTGCCCTCCTCCATTGCTGACCGCCGCCGATCACGTCGCCCCGACCGAACGTCAGGCGCGGCGGTTTCTCTATCTTTACGCGCTTGCCGTTGCCGGGGGCGCGGTCGCCTACGTCCCTTTCCTGACGCTCCTCCTGCCGGTTCGCATCGCGGCGATGGCGGAAGGCGACGACATCGCGATGATCGCCTATGTCGCCTTCGCCGGCGCGATCGCGGCGAGCCTGGCGAACATCGTCTTCGGATGGGCGAGTGACCGAACGCGCAGCCGCCGTCGCTGGATCGTCGCCGGCCTTTTCCTGTCGAGCGCGCTGCTCTGCTGCTTCCCCTTGGCGCGAACACCGGGCGCGCTCGTCATGCTCGCCATCGCCTGGCAGATCGCCCTCAATATGCTTCTGGGTCCGCTCGCAGCCTGGGCCGGCGACTGCGTGCCCGATACGCAGAAAGGTCTGCTCGGCGGGCTGCTTGCCCTCGCGCCCGCGCTCGGAGCACTGTCGGGCGCCTTCGTCACTTGGCCGGGGCTCGCGGCGGCGGACTCGAGGCTGATCGTGATCGCGGGGCTGGTGGTGGCGATGGTCTCGCCGGTGCTTCTCTTCGGCAGGCCGCACGACATGCCGCAGTTGATGGCTCTGCCCCGCCCGCAGCGAGCTGAGCAGCCCCGCAGGGGCGCGGCGGTCGCGCGCATGTGGCTGGCGCGGCTGCTGGTCCAGATCTCCGAAGCAGCGCTGTTCGCCTTCCTTCTCCTGTGGTTGCGCAGCATCGATGCGTCGGTCACCGACAATGATACAGCTTCCGTGTTCAGCCTCGTCCTCTGTCTCTCGGTCCCCTTCGCCCTCTTCGCTGGCCGCTGGTCCGACCGCGCGGCCCGCCCGCTTCTTCCGCTGGTTCTCGGTACGGGCGTCGGAGCCCTGGGCCTGCTGATCATGGCTTCAGCGGAGGATCTCAAGGCGGGCATTTTCGGCTATCTCGTCTTCGGTCTGGCCACCAGCACCTTCCTCGCCTTGCATTCGAGTCAGACGCTGCGGGTCCTGCCTCGCCCCGCGACGCGCGGGCGCGACCTCGGTCTGTTCAACCTGACCAACACCGTGCCGTCGCTGATCATGCCATGGATGACGCTGGCGCTGGTCCCGCTGTTCGGCTTCGATGCCTTGTTCCTGGTTCTCGCCGGTCTGTCGGCCGGCGCCTGCGCCCTGATCGCGACCATAGCCGCGGCCGAGGCTTGACCTCCGCCGGGGTGCGTGCCACCCCCCTGCGTGAACGTTCTCAAGAGGGCCGGAGAAGAACGAAACGACGGGGAGGATAAGCCGATGGCATTTGCGCCCGAGGTCAGTTCGAGTACCGATCCCAATCCGGTCGAGGACGACGGCACGCGGATCGATGCGCCCGGGCTGCAATATTTCGTCTTCGGCCTGTTCTTCATCTTTGGCGGAATCACCTCGCTCAACGATGTGATCATTCCCAAGCTGAAGGAGCTGTTCACGCTCAATTACACCCAGGCGATGCTGGTCCAGTTCTGCTTCTTCGGCGCCTATCTGGTGATCGGCATACCGGGCGCGAAGCTGGTCAAGCGGATCGGCTACATGCGCGGCGCCGTGGCCGGCCTCCTGACCATGATGGTCGGATGCCTGCTGTTCATCCCTGCAAGCCAGACTGCAACCTACGGCATATTCCTGTTCGCGCTGTTCGTTCTCGCCAGCGGAGTGGTGATCGTCCAGGTGGTCGCCAATCCGCTGATCTCGCTGCTCGGGCCGCAGAAGACCGCGCACAGCCGGCTGACCTTCGCGCAGGCCTTCAACTCGCTCGGAACGACGGTCTTCCCGATTATCGGGGCGGCGGTGATCCTCGGTCGCCTCGCCGACATCAGCGCCGACCAGCTGGCGGGGGTCCGGCTGCAGGCCTATCGCCAAGCGGAAAGCGAGGCGATCTGGCAGGGCTACCTCGGCGTCGCGGCACTCATCGCGCTGGTTGCCATGGCCGTGTGGATGTTCCGCGACCGCCTGCAGGGCGAGAAGCACGAGGCCTCCTCCGGTCTTGCCGGCCTCGACCTGCTGTCGCGCCCGCGCTTCGGCTATGGCGCACTGTGCATCTTCCTCTACGTCGGTGCAGAAGTCTCCATCGGTTCGATCATGATCAACTATCTCGCGCTCGACCGGGTGCTCGACCGGCCCGAAGGCCTCATCGGCTGGATGATCGGGCTCTATTGGGGCGGCGCGATGGTCGGTCGTTTCCTCGGCTCCTATTTCCTGCGCCTCTTCTCGCCGGGCAAGATCCTCGCTGGCAATGCCACCGGCTCGATCCTCCTCATCCTCGTCAGCGCCAACAGCACCGGCGGACTGGCAGCCTACAGCCTCCTCGCGGTAGGGCTGATGAACTCGATCATGTTTCCGACGATCTTCTCGCTCGCCTGCGAAAGGCTCGGACCGCGCGCGGCCGACGGCTCGGGAATCATCAATGTGGCGATCTTCGGCGGGGCGGTGGTCCCGGTGCTGTTCGGCGCCCTCGCCGATGCAAGCGGGAGCCTTGCCCTGGCACTCGCCCTCCCGGCACTCTGCTATGCGATCATCGCCGGCTTCGGAATCTTCGCACGCCGGCCAGCCTGATTTTGCGATTGCGGTAGTGCGGGGCTTCGCAAGGCGTTGCCGCTCTGCCATGCGGGGGCGGCGTCCGTGGACCGATGGAGACCGCTGCCCTTATGACCGATGCCGAACTGGCCGCACATCTCGCCGACACGGCGGGACGGATATTGCTCGAGGTGCGCGCGAGCGGCATGTTCGCCGGCAAGACTCTCGGCAAGGCGGGCGATGCCATCGCCAACAGCTTCCTTGTCGAGGCGCTGCGCGAACAGCGGCCCGACGACGGCCTCCTGAGCGAAGAGAGCAAGGACACCCGCGAAAGACTGTCGAAAGCGCGCGTGTGGATCGTCGATCCGGTCGATGGAACGCGCGAATATGGCGAGGGCCGTAGCGACTGGGCGGTTCACGTCGCGCTATGCAACGGTGGAGAGCCAGTGGCCGGGGCCGTCGCCCTGCCCGGCCTCGGCCTGGTCCTGCGGAGCGATGCGCCCGCAAGGGTAGCCGCGCCTTCCGCAGTCCCGCGCATGGTCGTCAGCCGGACCCGTCCTGCCGCCGAGGCGGTCGCCGTCGCCGAAGCGCTCGGCGCCGAACTGATCGCAATGGGCTCGGCGGGTGCCAAGGCGATGGCGGTTGCACGGGGCGAGGCGGAGATCTACCTCCACACCGGTGGCCAGCACGAATGGGACAGCGCTGCCCCCGTTGCCGTCGCCCTCGCGCAAGGCCTGCACGCCAGTCGCATCGACGGTTCGCCGCTCACCTACAACAACGCCGACACCTATCTGCCCGACCTGCTGATCTGCCGGCGCGACTATGCCGAGCGGGTGCTTGCCGAAGTGGCGCGCCTGAAGACTTCGGCCTAGGCCTCGACCTGCGCGAGCAATTGTCGCGCGCGTGACAGATGCGGACGGTCGAGCATGCCGCCTTTCCAGCCGATCGTCCCCGAACCGGGATTCGCTTCGAACAGGGCGACGATCGCGCGCGCCTCGGCGATTTCCTCCTCGCCCGGCGTGAACGCCTCATTGATCACCGGCACCTGCGCCGGATGGATCGCCAGCATGCCGCGGTAGCCCTCGCGCCGGCATTGCACGGCGCGGCTGCGCAAGGCATCGAGATCGCGGAAATCGGTGTCGATCGTCTCTATCGGAGTCACCTGTGCCGCTGCCGCCCCGAGCAGACACAGGCTGCGCGCCAGCCGGTAGGTGAAGCCGAATTCGCCGTCGGCATCGCGGTTGCTTTGCGCGCCAATCGAATCCGCCAGATCCTCCGCCCCCCAGGTCATCGCCACGAGCCGCGGGGCCCCGGCATAATCGCCGGTGGTGAACATCGCGGCCGCGGTCTCGGTAACGAGAGCAATCACCGGGGTCGCGCCTTCCGCGATACCCTGATCCGATTCCTGCGCGGCCAGCAGACGATCGAGTTCCTCGACATCGTGACGTCCGCGCGACTTGGGCAGCATGATCCCGCCAGGCCGGGAGGGCATGATCGCGGCGAGATCCTCGGCGGTCCAGGCGCCGTCGAGCGGGTTGACCCGCACCCACAGCCGCCGGCGCTGATCGTCGCCCTTGCCTTCGAGGAAGGCGGCGATCGCCGCGCGCGCGGCAGGCTTGTTCGCTTCGGTTACCGCATCCTCGAGATCGAGGATGACAATGTCCGCCTCGCCCTCGGAAGCCTTGGTCATCTTCTTCTCGCTGTCCCCGGGGGCGAAGAGCCAGCTGCGCATGCGCAGGGCGGAATGTGCAATCTGGGTCATGGCCCCGCTTCACACGCAAATCGCCGCATGCGTCAAGCATGCCCTAACGTATTTCCGTGCACGTAAGCTTTGGGCTATGAGAGTCGGCAAGAGAAGGAGAGGCCCATGGCTACCCAGCTGGAACCCGATATTCACGCCGACGAGGATGCATTCCGCACCGAGGTGCAGGATTTCCTCGCCGCCAACTTCCCTGCCGAACTCAAGGGCAGCGCCAATGCCCTCGCAGGCGTCGACGGACCGACAGACGAGACGCCCGCGCAGAGGAAATGGCGCGAGGCCATGGGCGAGCGCGGCTGGGGCACACCCACCTGGCCGAAGGAATATGGCGGCGGCGGGCTGACCAAGAGGCAGGCGGCGATCCTCAACGAGGAAATGGCGAGGGCCGGCGCCTACAACCCGATCGGCGGCATGGGCGTGATGATGTTCGGCCCGACCCTGCTCGAATATGGCAGCGAGGAGCAGAAGCGCGAGCACATTCCGCCGATCACCCGCGGCGAGATCCGCTGGTGTCAGGGCTATTCCGAACCCAATGCCGGCTCGGACCTCGCCAATCTGCAGACCTTCGCCGAGGACAAGGGCGACCATTATCTCGTCAATGGCCAGAAGACCTGGACCAGCGGCGGCCAATGGGCGGACAAGTGTTTCGCCATCGTCCGCACCGACAAGAGCGACAAGCACCGCGGGATCAGCTTCATGCTGATCGACATGGATGCCCCGGGGGTGGAGGTTCGGCCGATCACCATGATCTCGGGGACCAGTCCGTTCTGCGAAACCTTCTTCACCGATGTGAAGGTGCCCAAGGACAATCTCGTCGGCGAGGAAGGCCAGGGCTGGACCATCGGCAAGCGGCTGCTGCAGCACGAGCGCACCAATATCTCGGGCGGAGGCAGCCTCGCGCGGATGATGGGCCAGGGCCTTGGCGACATCGCGAAAAAATACTGTGAGACCGGCGCCGACGGCGCGCTCGCTGACCGGGTGCTGCGCGACCGGATCGCCGATTTCGAGATTCGTTGGAACAGCTTCCTGCTCACCGCGCGTCGGGCGGTCGAGGAGAGCAAGGCGCAGGGCGGGGTCTCCGAGATCAGTTCGGTGCTGAAGAAGCTCGGGACCAAGCTGAGCCAGGAGCGCTCCGAACTGCTGATCGAGATCCGCGGCCTTCAGGGCCTCGGCTGGGAAGGCGAGGGCTTCAGCGACGGCGAGCTCGAATCGGTACGCGCCTGGCTCTTCGGCAAGGCGACGACGATCTACGGCGGCTCGACCGAAATTCAGAACAACATCATCGCCAAGCGCGTGCTCGGCATGCTGGATCACCAATAGGGGAGGCGCGGACTATGGCAGTTCTCAACGAAGAGCAGGAAATGCTGCGCGACATGGCGCGCGAATGGGCGGTCAACGAAAGCCCGGTGACCGAATTCCGCAAGGTCCGCGCGAGCGGCGTGCCCGAGGCCTTCGACCGCAAGACCTATGGCACCATGGCCGAGATGGGCTGGTCCGGGGTGATCGTCCCCGAAGAACACGGCGGTTCGGACTTCGGCTTCCTGTCGGCCGGACTGGTGGTCGAGGAACTCGGCAAGACGCTCACCGCCAGTCCAATGGTCATGAATACGGCGGCCACAAGCGCAATCGTGCTCGGCGGGAGCGACGCGCAAAAGGCGAAGTGGCTTCCCCGTATAGCCGCCGGGGAGGCGATCGCGACCCTGGCGATCGACGAGAGTGCGAGGCACGACCCGGCGACGATCACGACGTCGGTGGCGGGCGGCAAGCTCAAGGGAACAAAGGCTTTTGTTCCCGAGGCGCATGGCGCGGACCTGTTCGTGGTCGCAGCGCAGGACGGCCTCTATCTCGTCGAAAAGGGCGATGGCGTATCGCTCGCCACGCGTCGGCTGACCGATCAGCGCAGCCATGCCGATGTGACCTTTGCCGGCGCCGCGGCGGAGCGGCTCGAGGGCGGCGGCGAGAGCCTGCTGGACGACGTGCTGGACCGCGCGCGGGTGCTTTTGGCAGCCGAAATGCTCGGCATGGCGCAGCAGGTGTTCGACGATACGCTCGCCTATCTCAAGCAGCGCGTCCAGTTCAATCAGGTGTTGGCGAGTTTCCAGGCATTGCAGCACCGCATGGCCGATCTGTTCGCCGATCTCGCGCAGATGCGCTCTGCGGTCGAGGCGGGTCTGCAGGCGGTCGACGGGGGATTCGGCGTGGCCCGCGCTGCGACCGTCGCCAAGGCGGAGGCCAATCGCGTGCTGCACAAGATGGCCAATGAGGGAATCCAGCTCCACGGCGGGATCGGCATGACCGACGAATACGACGTCGGCTTCTATCTCAAGCGCGCGCGCGTGCTCGAGGCGAGCTTCGGCTCCTCGGCCTGGCTCAAGGACCGCTACGCCAGCCTGGGCGGCTATTGAGCGAAGAGCCCGCCCCTGCGGGCGAAGACATGACGGCGCTCCCGGACGAGACCGTCTGGGAGCGCCACCGCGCCTTCATGGAGACGAATTTCCGGCGCAATTACACCGCCAATCTGACTCATGGCGTGTTCGGAATGACCGGCTTCCGGCTGATCTATGCGCCCACGATCATTCCCGCCTATCTCTATCTGCTCACCGGAAGCGCGGCTGCGGTGGGCCTCGGCACGGCGCTGCTGCAACTCGGCGGAACGGTTTCGCCGATCCTCTCGGGCGCACGAGTGGAGAGCCGCAACCGCATCCTTCCCTATGCTATCACCGTCGGCTCGATGATGCGGGTGATGATACTCGTCCTCGCCATCGCCGCCTGGACGCTCGAGGGGACGGCGCTGCTCGCGGTCACTCTCGGTGCGTTCCTGTTGCTCGGCTTCTTCTCCGGAGCGCAGCGGGTGGCCTTCCAGATGCTCATGGCCAAGCTCATTCCGATCGCGCGGCGCGGTCGGCTGCAGGGCATCCGCAACATGCTCGGCGGGCTGATCGCTGCCGGGCTGGCCTGGGTTGCCGGCCATTACTTCATCGAGCAGCAATGGCTCGGCAACGGCTATGCGACGACCTTCCTGCTGGCCTTCGTGCTGACCTCGCTGGGGCTGCTCGCGCTGCGGCTGGTGGTCCGCGAGCCCGATGCGCCGCGGCTGCGTCCGGCGCTGCCTCTGCGCGAGCGGATCGGGCAATTCGGAGAGCTGTTGCAGCATCGCGACTTTCGCACCTTCCTCGTCGCGCACGGTCTGGCCGCCGTCGCGCGCGTCGGTCTGCCGTTCTGGACGCTCTATGTCGGCGACCGGCTCGGCCTCGACGGGGCGCTGATCGGATCGCTCAGCCTGGCTTTCCTGGCCGCCGATACGCTGTCCAACCTGCTGTGGGGCTGGCTCGGCGACCGGTTCGGCTTCCGTATCGTCTATATCGGTTCGCTGACCAGCAGCCTCGCGGGCGTGACGCTGCTGGTTCTCGGCGACGGCTGGCTGCTCCACGCGGCCTTCGTCGCACTTGGCATCGGCTTTTCCGGCTGGATGATGGCGGCAGTGACGCTCGTGCTCGAATTCGGGGAGCACGAGGACATTCCGATGCGCCTCGCGCTTACCACGACAGTCGAGGGCGGGGTCTCGTCGCTGGGTCCGGTGCTGGCGGGACTGGCGATCGCCGCGATGGGCTATGCGCCGTTGATCGTCGCCGCTCTGGGCGCTCTGCTGGGTTCGCTGGCGCTGATGCTGCTGAAAGTGAGCGAGCCCCGCCTATCAACCTAGCCGCGCCTATCAATCCGAAGGGGCCAGCAGTCCGCTGGCCAGCACCGAGAGATAGGTCGCTGTCGCCAGCTCGGGCCGATCGAAGCGTGCCGCCCAATGCCGCGCCTCATAGGCCGAATTGAGAGTCGACATGATCACCTGCCCCGCGATGAGCGGGTCGATCGAGCGGACGGATCCGTCGGTGATCCCGTCGATCAGCATGCCGGCGAATCGGCGGGCCAGCCGGTTGGAGCGAGTGACGACGTCGCTCTTGTGGTCGGCATCGAGCGCCTGCAGCGCAGTGGTTCGCAACAGCGGCGTCGCATCGAAGAACTGCAGATCGACGAGCTCGGCCAACACGCTCGCCAGCCGGGTCCAATAGTCTGTCCCGATGCCGAGCCCGGCGATCTGTACCGAGGACATCCGATTGTAGCTTTGCTCGAAGCACGCCAGCACGAGATCGTCCTTCGCGCTGTGGTGATGATAGAAGCTGCCCTTGGTGACGTTGAGGCTTTCCGCGATGCGATTGACCGATGCGCCGCGATAGCCCCGCTGGTTGATCATGACCGTTGCCGCCCGCAGGAAGGCTTCGTTCTGACCCGCCTCCTCACCTTCCTCGGTGCGCCAATTGCCGATCAATTCCTGCGGATCGAAAGACCCCGACCGGACCGGCAGCCCCCGGGCGAGAACGTCGAACAGGCGCTCCTCGATGCGCGGGAAATCGAGTACCGAATAATCCATCGACCAGATCGGCCACCACATCATCGCCTCGAGCAGGATGTGGGCCCGGGCCGAAAACAGGCGGCGCTCCTCGTTCGTGCGGTAGTCGCCGAAGAACCGGCGGACGAGATCGACGACCCGCAGATAGCGCTCCAGCAGCGGCTGCTCGACTTCAGAATCCAGGGTACGGATTTCAGAGAGGGCGGTGGTCAGGCCGCGCTCGCCTGCGCGGATGCGTTTGCGCAGCGATACATGCGCAGCGATGAAATGCCGCAATCGGGCGGGGGGATCGACCTGCGCGAGCGCCTCGCCAGCCATGCGCTCCATCAGCGCCAGCGTCTCTTCGTAGACTGCGACGACAAGCTGTTCCTTGCGCGCGAAATAATAGGTCACGCTGGTGGCATTCAGCCCGATCGCCCGGGCCACCTCGGCCAGCGTGGTCGCCTGCACGCCGACCTCGTTGATCAGCACGCTCGCCGCATGGACGATGGCGTGCCGCTTCTCCCCGAACTTGCGCGTTCCAGCGCCGCGGGACGCCGGGGCGTTCACCCGAAGAACGCCCCCAGTTCCTTCTTCAAGATCTTGCCATTGGCATTTCGTGGCAGCGTTTCAGCCGCAAAGGCGATCCGCACGGGGACCTTGAAACGGGCGAGCCGGTCGCCGACCCAGCGGCGCAATTCCTCCTCGCTCGCCACCATCCCCGGCCCCAGGTGGACCACCGCAGCGGGTTCCTCGCCCAGCGTCGGATGCGGCAGTCCGATCAGCGCGGCATCGGTCACCGCAGGGTGGTCGTAGAGCACGTTCTCGATTTCCGACGAGTAGATGTTCTCGCCGCCGCGGATGATCATGTCCTTCGCCCGGTCGACGATGTAGCACCAGCCCTCCTCGTCGAGCCGCGCGAGGTCGCCGGTCCGGACCCAACCGTCGACGAAGGTTTCCGCAGTGGCTTCGGGCCGGTTCCAATAGCCCTTCACCACCATCGGGCCGCGGGCCCAGAGCTCGCCGACCTCGCCGACCGGCAGCTCGGTCGCGGCGTCCTCGGCGGTGACCTTCAGATCGGCCACGGCGACCGGCGGACCGCAGCTGTCGGGCCGATTGAGGTAATCCTCCGCCGAGTGGCCGGTGACGGTGGCCATCGTCTCGGTCATGCCCCAGCCATTGCCCGGAAGCGCGCCGAATACCTCGCGGATCTTGCGCACCAGCTCGGGTGCCGCGGGGGCGCCGCCATAGGCCACCGCCTCGAGGCTCGAGAGATCGTAATTCGCGCGTTGCGGATGCTCGAGCAATTGCCAGGCAATGGTCGGAACCCCCCCCGCCAGATTGACTCTTTCGCGCTCGATCAATGCGAAGGCCTCGACCGGGTCCCATTTGTGCATCAGCACCATGGTATGTCCGGCGACGAGATAGCCCATCAGGCCGGCCGAACAGGCAGTAACGTGAAACAGCGGGATGACCGTCAAGCCGACCTTCGCAACCGGAGCCGGCGGCTCCTCCCCCCGGCGCAATGCGGTACAGGCGGCATTGTAGCCGGTGGACAGAATGTTGGTGCACAGATTGCGGTGTGTGCCGAGCGCCCCCTTCGGCTGGCCGGTCGTGCCGCTGGTGTAGAAAATCGTCGCATCGTCGTCGGGCAGGATATCGGCACTGGGCAGTTCGGACTGCGGCAGACTTGCATAATCGCTGCAGCGCCCGAGAACGGATTCCAGCGTTGCGGCTCCGACGGGCTCCGCCTCGCTTCGCGAGACGAACACCCTCTCGAGCAGCGGCAACTCGGCGCGGTGCGGCTCGATGCGTTCCCATCGCTCGGCGTCGCAAACCAACAGTCTGGCCCCGGAATCGGCAAGGCCATATGCCAGCTCCGGCCCGGTCCACCAGGCGTTGAGCGGCACACAGATCGCCCCGATGCAAGTGGCTGCGAAGAAAACCGCCGACCATTCGGGCAGATTGCGCATGGCCAGCGCCACGCGGTCGCCCTTCTCGACTCCGCACTGCCGGAATTCCGCTGCCAGCCGGGCGGTCGCGCGAGACCACGCATCATAGCTGACGCGCTCGTCCTCGTAGACGGTGAACAGCCGGTCGCCGTGGGTCCGTGCGATCGCCGCGACCTCGCGCAGGTTCGCGGGCGCGTTTTTCCACACGCGGGTGGGTATGCCGCGGATCGCGACGGTCTCCATTTCGAAACGGGCGCCGGGCGCGGTGAGGCGCGCGCGGCACTCCTCGCGGCTCATGGCCGGCCAGCCGTCGGGCTGCACCCAGCCGATCGCGGTTGCGAGATCGCTCATCCCTCTCCCCGGTGTCACATCGCCTCTGTCGGGCAACTCGTCTCGGCGCGATCTAAGCCTGCACGCCCGCGAAGCGCAAGCCCGGTTCGAAGCTGAGGTATGAGGGTGGCAAGCGTGATTGATTTCGCTATTCCTTGAAAACCGAAGCATAGGTATGCAGAATAGCGGTGAGGGAGAGGAACCGGATGTTCGACCTGTCGAAGGCGGAAAAACTGGGATTCGATGCGGAGCGGCTGGCCCGGATTCCGGATTTCCTGGCGAGCACTTATATCGACAGCGGCCGTCTTCCCAATGCCCAGATCGTCGTGTCCCGCAAGGGCGACCCGGTCCACTATACCCGCCTCGGAACCATGGGGGAGGACGGACGGCCGCTGACGGACGATGCGCTGTTCCGCATCGCCAGCATGACCAAGCCGGTCACTTCGGTCGCCTTCATGCAATTGGTCGAACGATGCCAGGTCGCGCTCGAGGATCCCGTGACGAAGGTCTTTCCCGAGTTCGCCGATCTCGCCGTCTATACCGGCGGCGGCGGCTCGATCCCCTTCGCGCCGGGCAGGCCGGCACCGCCGATGCGCTTCGTCGATCTGCTGACGCATATGTCCGGCTTCACCTATGGGCTGCAGAACCGCAACAATATCGACGCGGTCTATCGCGAGAACAATTTCGACTTCGCGCGCGATCACCTGTCTTCGGACGAGTTCATCGCACGGCTTGCAAAACTCCCGCTCGAATTCGCGCCCGGTGAGGGGTGGAATTATTCGGTCTCGACCGATGTCCTGGGAGTTGCGGTCGAACGGATCGCCGGCATGCGGCTGGGAGACTATTTCCAGCAGCATATCTTCGGCCCATTGGGCATGGTCGACACGCGTTTCGGCGTGGCCGAGGGGCAGCAAGCGCGTCTGGTCGATGCCTATGTCTATCGCCCGGGACAGGCGCCAAAATTGACCGATCCGGGTGCCGCTTCGAAGCTGAACCGGCCGGGTACGTTCGATAGCGGAGGCGGCGGCCTGGTCGGGACGATCGCCGATTATCACCGCTTCGCGACCATGCTGCTCAACGGCGGCACACTCGATGGCGCGCGGATCCTGAGCCCCAAGACTCTGCGGCTGATGCGCACCAACCATCTGCCCGGTGGCGCCGATCTCACCGAAATGTCGAGCAGCCTGTTTTCCGAAGCCAACAATGCGGGGACCGGCTTCGGCCTCGGCTTCGCCATGGTGATCGACCCCGCCAGGACGCTGATGCCCTCGAGCCTCGGCGAATTCTACTGGGGCGGAGCCTATTCGACCGCGTTCTTCGTCGATCCGGTCGAGGAGATCACCATGGTCTTCATGACGCAGGTCTATCCCTCCTCGACCTATCCGATCCGCCGCCAGCTCAAGACGCTGATCTATTCCGCTCTCACCCAAACCTACGCCTGAGGAGACCGCCGTGACCTCCCCCATCCGCACCGAGAAGCATGGCGAGGTACTCGTCGTCATCTCGAACAACCCACCGGTCAATGCGCTGGGGCAGAAGGTCCGCGCGGGATTGAAGGAGGCGATCGAACAGGCGCTAAGCGACGATCGGGTCGAGGCCGTGGTCATCCGCTGCGACGGACAGACGTTTTTCGCTGGCGCGGACATCACGGAATTCGGCAAGCCGCCGGTCGGTCCCAACCTGCCCGAAACGCTCGATGCCATGGAAGCGAGCGACAAGCCGGTGGTCGCGGCGATCCACGGCACCGCGCTGGGCGGTGGTTGCGAGGTCGCGCTGGCCTGCCATTACCGCGTGGCGGTGCCGAGCGCCAGATTGGGATTGCCCGAAGTCAAGCTCGGCCTGATCCCCGGCGCTGCGGGGACACAGCGCCTGCCCCGGCTCGTGGGTGCCGAAGCCGCCCTCCCCCTGGTCGTCGGCGGCAATCCCATTTCTGCCGCGAAGGCGAAGGAGATCGGGCTGGTCGACGCGATCGTCGGCGCGGACAGCCTCGAGGCCGATGCCATCGCTTTCGCGAAGGCGAAGATCGGCCAGCCCGTCCCGCGATCTTCGGAAGGGAAGGCGAATGCGGACGGGGTGCGCGATCCCGAGCTATTCGACCGCTTCCGCGCTTCTCAGGCCCGTCGCATCCGCGGCTTCGATGCGCCCAATGCTGCGATCGAGGCAGTCAAGGCGGCAGGCGAACTGCCCTATGCCCAAGGGGTGAAGAAAGAACGCGAGCTGTTCACGAAGCTGATGGGCGGCACGCAAAGCGCCGCCATGCGCCATTACTTCTTCGCCGAACGAGCCGCCAACAAGATCGACGACGTTCCCCGTGATACCCCTCTCATCCCGATCCGGAAGGTCGGGGTAATCGGCGCGGGTACGATGGGTGGCGGCATCGCGATGAATTTCCTGTCCGCAGGAATTCCGGTGACGATCCTCGAAATGAGCCGCGAAGCGCTCGACCGCGGCGCGGATACCATGCGGCGGAACTACGAGAACACGGCGAAAAAGGGCCGCATGACAGGCGAGGCCGTCGAGAAGGCCCTCGGCCTGCTGGCTCCCACGCTCGACTATTCCGAGCTGGCCGATTGCGACCTCGTGATCGAGGCCGTCTACGAGAGCATGGAAGTGAAGAAGGAGGTCTTCGGCAAACTCGACGCAGTGGTGAAGGAGGGCGCTATCCTCGCCACGAACACCAGCTATCTCGATGTGAACGAAATAGCCTCCGCCACCGCCCGGCCGGGCTACGTCGTCGGAATGCATTTCTTCTCGCCCGCGAACGTCATGAAACTGCTCGAGGTCGTCCGCGGCGAAGCGACCCGAGACGACGTGCTCGCCACGGTGATGAAGCTCGCCAAGACGATCGGCAAGGTCGCCGCGGTGTCGGGCGTCTGCCCGGGGTTCATCGGCAACCGCATGCTGTCGAAACGGCAGGAACAGGCAAATGCGCTGATCATGGAAGGCGCGAATTACTGGGAGGTGGACGAGGTGCTGCTCGAGTTCGGCTTCCCCATGGGGCCGTTCCAGATGGGCGATCTGGCCGGCATCGACATCGGCTGGCATCGCGATCCCTCGAAGGTGACCACGGTGCGCGAGGCGCTTTGCGCCGTGGGCCGCTTCGGCCAGAAGGCGGGCAAGGGATTCTATGATTACGATGAGGCACGCAACCGGACACCCTCGGACGAGGTCAAGGCGATCATCGCCGACTTCGCGGCCAGGGAAGGCAAGGAACAGCGCGCCATCGGCAGAGAGGAGATCCGCGAACGCCTGCTGTATCCGATGGTCGACGAGGGGGCCCGTATCCTCGAAGAGGGCATGGCCCAGCGCGCGAGCGACATCGATGTGGTATGGATCAACGGCTATGGCTGGCCGCTCTATACCGGCGGGCCCATGTTCTGGTCCGACACGATCGGAGCCGAGAAAGTCGTCGAGGGACTGGAAAGGCACGATCTGCCAGTGAGCGGCTATCTCCGGCGACTTGCCGAATCCGGCGGGAAGTTTAACGGATAGGCCGAAAGTGCGGCATTTTCGAAACAGCGGTACGCCATTCTTTGACAGAATCGTTGCCATGTCCCTTTGACTCTTGACATAAATGACCAAGAATTATTCAATTTCGATGAGAGGGTATGCGCCATTGAAGCGTCGCCCCCAGGAGAGGAGAAACCCATGAAAAAACTCGGATTCCGACACCATTGTGCGTTCGGAGCGCTCGCCGCAGGCTTGCTGGCGGTGCCCACCGTGGCCCAGGCCCAGGCCCAGGACGATGTGGTCGTCGCGGAAGAGGACGACGACCTGATCGACAATGCGGATGTCGTCGACGGCAATGTCATCATCGTCCGCGCCCAGGGCCGCGACCAGGTGCTGGCGGACGTGCCGGTCGCGGTTTCCGCAGTGAGCGGCGAGCTTCTCGAAAAATCCGGCGTCAGCGACATCCGCGACATGAACCAGGTGGCCCCTTCGCTGCTGGTCTCCTCGACCGGCAATGAAGCCAATGGCTCCGCCCGTATCCGCGGCATCGGCACGGTCGGCGACAATCCGGGGCTCGAAAGCTCGGTCGCTGTCTTCGTCGATGGTGTCTACCGCTCGCGCTCGGGCAATGCGCTGTCCGAACTCGGACCGCTCGATCGGGTCGAGATCCTGCGGGGCCCGCAGGGCACCCTGGGTGGCCGCAACTCTTCTGCCGGCCTCATCAACATCTACACCGCTCCGCCCGAGTTCGAATTCTCCGGCTACGGCGCCTTCACCTATGGCAATTACGATGCGATCAAGGTGGAGGGCGGGATCAATGCGCCGCTGGGCGATACGATCGCCGCGCGCATCGATGGCGTCTATTTCCGGCGCGACGGCTTCTACAACGATGTCGTCAACGATACCGACATCAACAACCGCGACCGCTATCTGGTGCGTGGGCAGTTGCTGTTCGAACCGACCGAAGACATCAGTTTCCGCCTCGTCGGGGACTATTCGAAGAAGGACGAAGCCTGTTGCGCCGCGACCTTCGTCCAGCCGGAATTCGCACCGCTGGCACGGGTCAGCCCGGGACTCGATCCCTTCGCTCGCCCCGTGTCGGGGTCTCCTGCTCTGACCAGCACCGGCAATCCCATCGTTCCGATCCTGCTCGGCCTCGGTCAGGATCCGCGCGCCCTGAATGGCGGAACCTTCAATCGCGACATCTATGTCACCCCGGGACGGTCCTATGAGGGCGAGACCGAGGATTATGGCATCTCGGGCGAGTTGAACTGGGATTTCGGCAATGTCACGCTGACCTCGATCACCGCCTATCGCGAATATGCCAACAATCAGGCGTCGGACACCGATTACACCCAGGTCGACATTCTCTATCGCGCACCGAGCGAAGACGCCGGCGCGCGCCAGTTCAAGACCTTCACCCAGGAGTTCCGCCTCAACGGTTCGGCGTTCAACGATCGGCTCGACTGGTTGGTCGGGGCTTTCTACGCCAATGAGAAGCTCCAGACGCGCGACAACCTGCGCTTCGGCACGCAATATGGCACGTTTGCAAACTGCCGCATCGCGCTCGCGATCAATCCTGCTCTCGCCAATCCGTCGGCGGACAACTGTTTCGGCGCCAATATCGCCGCGATCGACGGTACGCTGACCGGGACCCCCGCTTTCGGACCGGCAACGCCGCTGATCATCGCCGGGATCAACAATCTGGCGCAGATTCGAGACATCGGCGGAACCGGCGACGTCTACAACCAGAAGAGCGAAAACTACGCTTTCTTCACCCATAACATCGTCCATGTCACCGATACGGTCGATCTGACCCTCGGCCTGCGTTACACGAACGAAACCAAGGACTTCGACGCGTCCTTCGGCAATGACAACATCTACTGCCCGCAGAACCGGGCCCTTCTGAGCGGCCTGCTGACAACGCCGCTGGCGGGCCTGGCCGGGGGCCTCATCTCGCTTTCCTGCCAGGGCAATTCGACCTCCGAACTCGACGGGATCTCGGTTTCCGACACGCGCGACGAGGACGAATTCACCGGCACGGCGATCCTGAGCTGGAAGCCGCATCCGGACTGGATGACCTATGCCTCCTACTCAAAGGGCTACAAGGCCGGCGGCTTCAATCTCGACCGGTCGGCGCTGTCCAACCCGCTGGCGCTCGACGTGACGAATCTCAATACGGCGAACCTCCAGTTCGATGCCGAGAAGGTCGATGCCTATGAAATCGGCGTCAAATATTCGACCCGCCGCTTCGGCTTCAGCGTGGCCGCCTTCCGTCAGGAATTCTCGAACTTCCAGTTGAACACCTTCAACGGTTCGGTCTTCCTCGTGCAGAACGTCAATGGCTGCGATGACGACCTTGGCGGCCTGGACCGGGATGCCAGCGCCACCACGGGCGATTGCGCGGTCGACAGCGTGGCGCCGGGTGTGATCGCACAGGGCTTCGAATTCGAAACCTCGCTCAGTCCGGTCCGCGATTTCACCATGACCATGGGCATCACCTATGCGGACACCAGCTATGAGGATAATCTCGTCGGCCGCGACGATGGCAGCCCGCTCGATCCGGCGCTCCGCCTGCTCCCGGGGGACAATCTCTCGAACGCTCCCGAAGTGGTCGCCACGGCATCGCTCAGCTACACCCCGCCGATCGGGAATTCGGGTCTCTCGGGACTGTTCTTCGTCAACGCCCGCGCGACCGACGATTTCAACACCGGCTCGGATCTGCTCTACGGAAAGGAGCAGGATGCCTATGTCATCGTGAACGGACGCATCGGGATCACCGGTCCGGACCGCCGCTGGGGCCTCGAACTGTGGGCGAACAACCTGTTCGACGTGGATTACACGCAGGTGGCCTTCAACACCCCCTTCGTCGCGCCGCAGCAGACCTATTCGGCCTTCCTCGCCGAACCCAGGACCTATGGCGTGACGGTGCGCGCCGGCTTCTGACGGCAGCATAGTCGCTGAACTTCGGGGGCCCGGCGTCTGGCGATGCCGGGCCCCTTCTTTTGCAGTGGGAGAAAATCTTCATGTCATCGTTCGACCTGACCGGGAAAACCGCCATCGTAACCGGATCGAGCCGCGGGATCGGCCGCGCCATTGCCGAGGCGCTCGCCGCTCAGGGCGCGCGCGTCGTCATCTCGAGCCGCAAGCAGGACGCCTGCGAAGAGGTCGCGGCCGCGATCAATGCGCAGCATGGCGAAACACGAGCCATCGCGATCGCTGCGAGCATCTCGGAAAAGCCGCAGCTCGAAGATCTGTTCGCGCGCACGAAATCCGAGCTGGGCGCGGTGGACATTCTCGTCTGCAACGCTGCGAGCAACCCCTATTACGGATCGATGGACGGGATTGCAGACGAGCAGTTCCGCAAGATACTCGACAACAATGTGGTCGCCAATCACTGGCTCATCCAGTTCGCGCTGCCCGACATGCGTGAGAAGCAGGACGGGGCGATCGTGATCATCAGCTCGATCGGGGGCCTGCGCGCCTCGCAGACGATCGGCGCCTACTGCATCTCCAAGGCGGCCGATTTCCAGCTCGTCCGGAACTATGCGGCAGAAAACGGCAAACACGGAATCCGCGTCAACGGCATCGCGCCGGGGCTGGTGAAGACCGATTTCGCCCGCGCTCTGTGGGAGAATCCCCAGGCGCGCGAGGCCACCGAAAAGGCATTGCCGATGCGGCGTATCGGCGAGCCCGAGGACATCGCCGGAGCCGCAGTCTATCTCTCCTCGGCCGCTGCCCGATGGACGACCGGGCAGACCCTGGTGGTCGACGGCGGGGCGACGATCTAGCCCCTGCATATTCATCCTGCTGCGCATCGGGTCGGGGGCTTCATCAGAATGAGGTCCCGACCGTCCGGCAACCAAAGGCTCCCCATGCGTTGAAAGGGTGAGCGAGAGGAGGTGGGATGCGCCAGCTAGCAATCAGGGTTCCGCATGGGCATGGCCAGGAAGTCCTCCGGATGGCCCGGGCCCGGGATGGCACCAGCCTGTCGCTGCAGGAAGCGACCGACGGCGAGGAACCGCTCCAGCTCGTCACCGCCTATCTTCCCAATTCCAAGGTCGAAGATCTGCTCGACGATCTGGAAAGCATCGCCGGAGTTCACATCGCCTTGCAACCCAGGGGCGTGATCACTCTGCGTCCTCCCGCCTCCGAGGCGGCGGATCAGGCGATCGACGTGAAGCCGCGCAGTCCGATCGAGATTTTCCTCGGCGGCCTGCAGAGCATCGGATCATGGACCGGGTTCCTGGGATATGCAGCGGCGGCGGGGGTTGTCGTCTGGGTCGGTCTGTTCACCGAAGTGGTCTTCCTGCTCACGGCGGCCATGCTCATCGCCCCTTTCGCGGGACCGGCGATGAACGCCGCGCTCGCGACCGCTCGGGGAGACGGATATCTCTTGCGCCAGTCGCTCCTTCGCTATTTCGCCGCGCTCGGCGTCACGATCGCAGTGGCCTTCGCGCTCAGCGTCCTCCTGCGGCAGGAGATCGCGACGGGATTGATGGTGCAGATGAGCCTCCAGCCATCGGTCGCAGTGCTGTTGCCGCTGGTCGCCGGCGCCGCAGGCGCGCTCAACCTGTGCCAATCCGACCGGAGCAGCCTCGTTAGCGGGGCGGCAACCGGCATGCTGGTCGCAGCATCGCTGGCACCGCCCGCCGGAATCCTCGGCATGGGCCTCGCCATCGGCAAGCCGGGCATGATCGCTTCGGCCGGTTTCGTCCTCCTGCTCCAGGTCGTCGGGATCAACGTGTCGGGGGCTGTCGTCTTTCGACTTTACGGGGTGTCACCGCAAGGTGCACGTTACGACCGCGGCAGGGGTTGGGTCAGCCGCGCGAGCTGGCTGGGCGCGCTGGCTGCGGGCGCGGCGCTGCTGACGTGGCAGTTCTGGAGCACGCCCGAACTGTTGCGGTCGACCCAGGCGCAGCGCGCCACTGCCGATGTGCGACACGTCGTCGAGGACAGCGGCATCGCACAGCTGGTTCAGGCGAATGCCCAGTTCACCCGGAGCAACATTCCAGGGCAGAATACGATGCTCGTGGTTCTGTACGTGCAGGACCGGCAGGGCGACAGCGCCGCAACCCGCGCAGCCATCGCCAGGGCGGTCAAGCAGAAGCTGCGGGCCGACTACAACGTGACGCCCCTCGTCGCCGTGACCGTGCTCGAAGAGTGACCGGGCGAGCGATCTAACGACGCATTGGCAGGCTCGCCTGCAGCCCGTCGAAGCGGAACGCGAGCCGGTCGCGGCCATTGTTAGAGCGATGACCAATTCGGAAATTACGGTTCTCGGCTGTGCGATCGGCCTGCTCGTCGTCTATGGCATACTTCACCTGGGCGGCCTCGAGCTCATCCGCCGGTCGAAGCCGAGGCAGGAAAAGCACCGCTACTTCGGCTTGCTTTTCACCTTCTGGGGCCTCGCCATGCTCCACATGCTGGAGATCGCAATCGCGGCGGGCGTGCTGGCCTTGCTGCTATCGGCGACCGGATATGGGACTCTCAGCGAAGGCTTCGGCAGTACGGCAGCCGATTACCTCTATTTCGCCGGCGTGTCCTTCTCAACTCTGGGATACACACAGCTGGAGGCGCATGGCGCGATCAGACTTCTGATCATGTTGCTTTCGTTGAGCGGCTTCATGCTCATCACCTGGTCGGCGACGTTCATCTACACGATCTGGGGCGAGAGCTTCCGCGAATAGCCGAGCGGCACCCGAGGGATCGGGGCGTCAGATATCGTCGAAATCGCCGGCCCGGCCCCGCCCTTCCGAGAAGCGCGCTGCTCCGGAACGCCCGACCTCGAGGCTCGGCAGGCCGAATTCGAACTCCGTCGCCAGGCCCCGATCGACCGGCAAAGCTTCTCCCCAATAGACCGATCGAAGATCCGATCTTACGGTCGCCTGGGGAAAGCGGGCGATATCGCGCGCCAGCGCGATCGCCGCCTCACGAGCCTGGCCGGTTGGCACGACCCGGTTCGCCAATCCCATCTCTCTGGCTTCATCGGCGCCCACCGGCCGCCCGGTGAGGATCATGTCGAGCGCTCGTCCCCGACCGACGATGCGCGGCAGACGCACGGTGCCGCCATCGATCAGAGGCACTCCCCAACGGCGACAGAACACGCCGAAAATCGCATCCTGCTCGACGACCCGCAGATCGCACCAGCAGGCGAGCTCCAGCCCTCCGGCGACGGCATGGCCGGCGACCGCCGCGATCACCGGCTTCGAAAGCTGCATTCGCGTCGGACCCATGGGGCCGTCGCCCTCGGCATGGACGCGGTTCCCCTCACCTTCGGCAAAGCTGCGCAGATCCGCGCCGGCACAGAAGCTGCCGCCGGCTCCGGTCAGAACCGCGACGGCAGCATCCTCGTCCCGGTCGAAGGTGCGAAACGCTTCGGCCAGAGCGGCAGCCGTCTCGCGATCGACGGCATTGCGTCGCTCGGGTCGATTGATCGTGACCTGCATGACCGGTCCCATCCGCTCGACCAACACCGTGTCACTCATCGTCGTTTCTCCTCAGCCGATCACGAAGCTCGCGGCGCAAGACCTTGCCCACCGCGCTCTTGGGCAGCGATCCGGTCCATTCGATGCGCCGCGGCACCTTGTGCGGGGCGAGGCGCTGCCGAACCCAGCCGTCGATCTCCTGCCGGGTCAGCCCGGCCCCTGCTGCAGGCACGATGAATGCGCAGACGGTCTCCACCCATTTGGGATCGGGCGCACCGACGACCGCGCATTCCAGAACCTGCGGATGGTCCAGCAAAACGTCCTCCACCTCGCGCGGATAGACATTGTAGCCGCCGGTAACGATCATGTCGCTGCTGCGATCCACCAGATGGAGGAAGCCGCGTTCGTCGAAGCGGCCAATGTCGCGCGTGCGCAAATAGCCGTCCGCCAGCCCCGTTTCGCGATCCAGCTCCGGCGCATCGAGATAGCCCGCATGCACCATCGGGCCGGCGACGGCGATTTCGCCCGGTTCGCCAATCCCGACCGCATCCCCGTCTTCGGAGACGAGCTTCAACGACACGTCGACCGAGACCTGCCCGCACGCCGACAGGGGAGCGTCGGCACCGAAATGATCTTCGGGCGAAAGGACTGTGAGCGCCAGCGGGGCTTCGGTCTGACCGTAATATTGGGTGAAGATCGGGCCCCATCTGTCGATGGCCTCGAGGATGACCGGCCTGGGCATGGGAGATGCCCCATAGACGACGTTGCGCAGGAGACCGGAGTCAGATTGCACCCCGGTGGCGAGAAGCATCTGCAACATGGTCGGGACCACATTCGCATGCGTGGCCCCGAGCGATCGCGCTTGGTGCAGATAGGAATCGGGATCGAAACCCTCGAGCACGATCGACCGCCCGCCGCGCAACCAGAAGGGAAGCACGAACGTCCCGCTCGCATGGATCAGCGAAGCGGCGTGGATCATCGCATCGCCACGGCCCGGAGAGACGAGATTGGCGAGAATGTTCGCACAAACGGCGGCATAGCTGGCCTGAGTGTGCCGAGCTGCCTTCAGCGTGCCGGTCGTCCCGGATGTGAACAGGGCCAGCACGATGTCGTCCGCCGGCGTCGGGAGGTGAGGGTCGCTGTCCGCTGCGGCGCTGAGCCACCGCGGCTCCACCGCCACGTCCTTGTCGAGGTAGAGCACCTGCATTCCGTGAGACCCGGAGGCCAGACGTTCGGCTCGCTCGCGCAGACCGGAACTGGCAATGAGGATGTTGGGCCGGGCCTGTTCGATCATGGAACGGTGCTCGGTCTCGGAGAGACGCGTATTGAGCGGCACGCGAACGGCGCGAGATTTCAGGCATCCGAAATCGAGCGGAACCGAATAGGCACTGTTGTCGACCAGCAACGCAACCCGGTCCTGCGGGGCCTGACCGTGAGCGATCAAGGCATTGGCAATCTTGCTGGCGAGGCGATCGACCTGCGCGAACGTCAGAGATGCATCGCCGCACGCGATAGCCTGTGCCTCGCCCCATCGTCGCGCACCTTGCCGCACAAGATCGACCGTCAATGCCATCGGACCTCCTTCTGCCGACCGGCCAGCCTCGCCGGCCGGCGTCACACCCGCCGCTTGCCAGCGAGGAATGCACAATTCCGCCGCGAAGGAAAGCCGCGGCGGTTGCGGGACGCTGGCGCTGTCGCCATCCACCGAGAAGCCGGGCAAACGGTTGCGGGAAATATCCTCCCGCTGGTGCATTGATCGAATGAGTGATGCATGGAGAAAGCCTCAGTGTCAGCCCGTTCGAGAGCGCTGCTCGCGAAATCCGGCCAGTGCATATGATGCTATCGGACCTCGCGCATGACCGGTGAAACGGACCAGCCTTGTCCGCGATGCGGGGCCGCCCTGCCCCACGACACCCGCGTGTGCCAAATGGCGCCCGGATCCGTCGACCGCCATGGCAGCGAGGCTCCGCGCGATCCTCTCGACGCCCGCGCTACCGCCCGCAATGCGGTGAGGCTCGGCGTCGGCTGCCTCGTCCTGTTGGCGGCTCTGGCGCTCGTTCTATGGCTGCTCGCCTAGAGCGCGACACGCTTGGTGTGATCTGCCCCGCAGCTTGTTTGCGAGCCTTCCATCCGGACCACGACCCCGGCGGGCGATAACCAGACGCGAAAAAAAGGAGAAGGATTCTTGGACATCGTTGACCATATTCTCGCCGATCACGCCGAGCAGCGGAGACTGTTCGCTGCTCTCGACGAGCTACGCGAAGATCCCGAAGCACTCGGCAAGGTGTTCGAGCGACTGAAGAACTTTCTGGAAGCCCATGCGGCCGCAGAGGAAAAGTACTTCTATCCGACGCTCCTGGAGAAGGGCCACGGAGCCCTGGATTCGGACAGCGCAGAGGACACCACGAAAGATGCGATCGACGATCACAACAAGCTGGCGAACGCTGCCGAACAGGCCGCCCAGCAAGAGGTCGGCTCGCCGGCATGGTGGCAGTGGGTCGATCAGGCGCGCTACCAGAACAGCAAGCACATGGCCGAGGAAGAGCGCCAGGGCCTCAGCGACTTCCGCCGTCACGTTCCGCCAGAGGAGCGGGCGAGACTCGGAGCCGCATTCCTCGGCTTCGAAGCGGAGCATTCGGCACGCTACAAACGCGAGAACAAGGACCCCGGCTCGTATATCGAGGCCCGACAGACAGACTGAAACGAAGGCCATGGCACGGGGGGCGCTCTCTCTTCCGCAGTCGGCGGCCCCGGAGTGTCCCGGCTTGCGACCGCCCGGACGGTTCGTCTGCGCTGTCGGTTGCGGAGGCCCGGGATAGCCGAAAGAGACGGGGAACAGAGCTCCACCCCGCTACTGCCGCTGCATCGCTTGCAGAGGAATGAAGCGACCCGTCGCCGATCAAAGCCATTTGAAACGCCAGCCCGCTTCGCGCACATCCCGAAAGCTCGTCCGAAGAGAAGCGCGCTTCCTCCATCGCTTGCAGTCCCACGCAAAAGGCCCCGCTGGACGCAGCAGGGCGATTGGGCGCAGCTATTTCGGATAGATGGTGGTTGCGGGGGTTGGATTTGAACCAACGACCTTCAGGTTATGAGCCTGACGAGCTACCGGACTGCTCCACCCCGCGGCACCGTTGCGGCGTCGGGAAAGACGCCGAAAAGGGCTGCCCTTGTGGGGTCAGCCCTTCGACTTGTGAATGGGTTTTACCGCATCCGCCTGCTGTAATGCCTGGCGACGACCTACTCTTCCAGTGCTTGAGCACTAGTACCATCGGCGCTGTCCGGTTTCACGGCCGAGTTCGAGATGGGATCGGGTGGGTCACAGACGCTATAGCCACCAAGCAATAAAGCAGGCGGATGGGTTTAAATCGATGCTGTTGAGCTTTGTGAGCTTTATCCGGCTGAAGTGTCCTCCGATCGCGGACAACCCACAGGGCTGTCGTTGATGGTGGGATCCTACAAGCGCGAAAAGAACTATTAGGACCGGTTAGCTCCACGCATTACTGCGCTTCCACACCCGGCCTATCAACGTCGTGGTCTACGACGGTTCGAAGATTGCTTATCTTAAGGGAGGCTTCCCGCTTAGATGCTTTCAGCGGTTATCCCGTCCATACATAGCTACCCTGCGGCACCCTTGGCAGGATGACAGGTACACCAGAGGTATGTTCACCCCGGTCCTCTCGTACTAGGGGCAACTCCTTTCAACAATCGACGCCCACGGCAGATAGGGACCAAACTGTCTCGCGACGTTCTGAACCCAGCTCACGTACCACTTTAATTGGCGAACAGCCAAACCCTTGGGACCTGCTCCAGCCCCAGGATGTGATGAGCCGACATCGAGGTGCCAAACAATTCCGTCGATATGAGCTCTTGGGAATCATCAGCCTGTTATCCCCGGCGTACCTTTTATCCGTTGAGCGATGGCCCTTCCACGAGGGACCACCGGATCACTATGACCGACTTTCGTCTCTGCTCGACCTGTCGGTCTCGCAGTCAGGCATGCTTATGCCATTGCACTCTTGCAGACGGTTTCCAACCGTCCTGAGCATACCATCGCGCGCCTCCGTTACTCTTTAGGAGGCGACCGCCCCAGTCAAACTACCCGCCACAGAGGGTCCCTACACCGGATAACGGTGCGAGGTTAGACATCAGAAAATCACAGGGTGGTATTTCACAGGTTGGCTCCACGACAGCTGGCGCCGTCGTTTCAAAGCCTCCCACCTATTCTACACAGTAATTTCCTAATGCCACTCTGAAGCTGCAGTAAAGGTGCACGGGGTCTTTCCGTCTAACCGCGGGTACTCCGCATCTTCACGGAGAATTCAATTTCGCTGAGCATATCCTGGAGACAGTGGGGAAGTCGTTACGCCATTCGTGCAGGTCGGAACTTACCCGACAAGGAATTTCGCTACCTTAGGACCGTTATAGTTACGGCCGCCGTTTACTCGGGCTTCAATTCGGAGCTTGCACTCCTCCTCTTAACCTTCGAGCACCGGGCAGGCGTCACACCCTATACGTCGTCTTGAAGCCGACTTAGCAGAGTGCTGTGTTTTTGCTAAACAGTCGCTACCCCCTGGCCTGTGCCCCCCGCTACTGCTTGCGCAATAACGGGGCCTCCTTCTTCCGAAGGTACGGAGGCAATTTGCCGAGTTCCTTCAGGATACTTCTCTCAAGCGCCTTGGTATACTCTACCTGACCACCTGTGTCGGTTTCGGGTACGGTCTATACGGAGAGGCTATTTCCTGGAACCGCTTGGCCGCCTGTCCAATCCAATAAGGACAAACAACTTCCACGATCCGTCACACATCTCCAGGCCCACGAATATTAACGTGGTTCCCATCGACTACCCCCTTCGGGCTCGTCTTAGGGGCCGGCTCACCCTACGCTGATTAGCATTGCGTAGGAACCCTTGGTCTTTCGGCGACAGGGTATCTCACCCTGTTTGTCGCTACTCATGTCAGCATTCGCACTTCCGATACGTCCAGCGTCGGTTACCCTTCGCCTTCACTCGCTTACGGAACGCTCCGCTACCGCTGCAGTAAACTGCAACCCTAAGCTTCGGTGCATATCTTTAGCCCCGTTACATCTTCGCCGCAGGAACCCTTATTTAGACCAGTGAGCTGTTACGCTTTCTTTAAAGGATGGCTGCTTCTAAGCCAACCTCCTGGTTGTTTTGGGATTCCCACATGCTTTCCCACTTAGATATGACTTGGGGACCTTAGCTGTAGGTTAGGGCTGTTTCCCTTTTGACGACGGACCTTAGCACCCGCCGTCTGTCTGCCGGATAAGACTCGATGGTATTCGGAGTTTGGTTAGGTTTGGTACCGCTCGCGCAGCCCTAGCCCATCCAGTGCTCTACCCCCATCGGCATACATCCGACGCTCTACCTCAATAGATTTCGCGGAGAACCAGCTATTTCCCGGCTTGATTGGCCTTTCACCCCTAAACACAGCTCATCCGAGAATTTTTCAACATTCACCGGTTCGGTCCTCCAGTGCGTGTTACCGCACCTTCAACCTGGCCATGCCTAGATCGCCGGGGTTCGGGTCTAATTCATCGAACTCAGTCGCCCTATTCAGACTCGCTTTCGCTACGCCTACACCTAACGGCTTAAGCTTGCTCGATAAATTAAGTCACTGACCCATTATGCAAGAGGTACGCTGTCACCCCCTATGGGGCTCCAACTGCTTGTAAGCATCCGGTTTCAGGTACTGTTTCACTCCCCTAATCGGGGTGCTTTTCACCTTTCCCTCACGGTACTGTGTTCGCTATCGGTCATGTGCGAGTATTTAGGCTTGGAGGGTGGTCCCCCCATGTTCAGACAGGATTTCACGTGTCCCGCCCTACTCGAGTCTTCTTCGGTCGCTTTTACCTACGGGGCTATCACCCGCTATGGCCACTCTTTCCAAAGTGTTCGGCTAACTAACGAAGAAGCACTGGCCTGGTCCCGGTTCGCTCGCCACTACTACGGGAATCTCTGTTGATGTCTTTTCCTCCGGGTACTGAGATGTTTCAGTTCCCCGGGTTCGCTTCACCAAAGCTATTTTATTCACTTCGGTGATACCCTATCCACCTCTTTCCGGCCGTCCCGAGGGACGATCGAAAGGAAATGGTGAGGGTGGGTTTCCCCATTCGGAAATCGCCGGATCAAAGTTTGCTCACAACTCCCCGACGCTTATCGCAGCGTGCCACGTCCTTCATCGCCTGCACATGCCAAGGCATCCACCAAATGCTCTTACCTCACGCTTGAGAATCCACACCATCAACGACAGGCCTGCATAAAAGCCCGACGTCTCACGATGATGCGGAGGATATCTCAGCCAGATAAATCAATTTGATTGATCTTGATTGTGATGCATCGATCGCATGAACGGCCGAAGCCAAACGATACAATCCATGCGCCACGGCATCGATTTAAAAACCCATTCACAATGTCAAAGACAGCGGTCGAAACCGCCTACCGGCCAGATGCCGGATCAGTTTTCGTTTCATCCTGGAGAAACACGCACGCAGCCGAAGGCTGCGGGTGGTAGAGGCTGGTGGAGCCTATCGGGATCGAACCGATGACCCCCTGCTTGCAAAGCAGGTGCTCTCCCAGCTGAGCTAAGGCCCCGTTAGCCTGGTAAGGATGGTGGGCCTGAGAGGATTTGAACCTCTGACCTCACCCTTATCAGGGGTGCGCTCTAACCAACTGAGCTACAGGCCCATCCCTGCCGCGCCGGCCATTCGGCCGCGGGCGGCCAAATCCGCCAAAGGCGCAGGAAAGTGCCAGCTCAGGCGTCATGCTCCGGGCAAGCCCGGGGCAATCTCCAGTGATGAAAGGACATGAGGACGACGGCAATGTTTCTTTGAAAAGGCGCGAAGCACTTCCAGCGTCGAGCGCTGGCGCTTTCGTGCCAATCCTTAGAAAGGAGGTGATCCAGCCGCAGGTTCCCCTACGGCTACCTTGTTACGACTTCACCCCAGTCGCTGAACCCACCGTGGTCGGCTGCCTCCTAAAAGGTTAGCGCACCGCCTTCGGGTGAATCCAACTCCCATGGTGTGACGGGCGGTGTGTACAAGGCCTGGGAACGTATTCACCGCGGCATGCTGATCCGCGATTACTAGCGATTCCGCCTTCATGCTCTCGAGTTGCAGAGAACAATCCGAACTGAGACATCTTTTGGAGATTAGCTCACTCTCGCGAGTTCGCTGCCCACTGTAGATGCCATTGTAGCACGTGTGTAGCCCAGCCTGTAAGGGCCATGAGGACTTGACGTCATCCCCACCTTCCTCCGGCTTATCACCGGCAGTTTCCTTAAAGTGCCCAACTGAATGATGGCAACTAAGGACGAGGGTTGCGCTCGTTGCGGGACTTAACCCAACATCTCACGACACGAGCTGACGACAGCCATGCAGCACCTGTCACTAGGTCCCCGAAGGGAAGGAATCTGTCTCCAGAAACCGTCCTAGGATGTCAAAGGCTGGTAAGGTTCTGCGCGTTGCTTCGAATTAAACCACATGCTCCACCGCTTGTGCAGGCCCCCGTCAATTCCTTTGAGTTTTAATCTTGCGACCGTACTCCCCAGGCGGATAACTTAATGCGTTAGCTGCGCCACCCAAGCTCCATGAGCCCGGACAGCTAGTTATCATCGTTTACGGCGTGGACTACCAGGGTATCTAATCCTGTTTGCTCCCCACGCTTTCGCACCTCAGCGTCAATACTTGTCCAGCGAGTCGCCTTCGCCACTGGTGTTCTTCCGAATATCTACGAATTTCACCTCTACACTCGGAATTCCACTCGCCTCTCCAAGATTCTAGCTTTGCAGTTTCAAGGGCAGTTCCGGGGTTGAGCCCCGGGATTTCACCCCTGACTTAAAAAGCCGCCTACGTGCGCTTTACGCCCAGTAATTCCGAACAACGCTAGCTCCCTCCGTATTACCGCGGCTGCTGGCACGGAGTTAGCCGGAGCTTATTCTCCAGGTACTGTCATTATCATCCCTGGTAAAAGAGCTTTACAACCCTAAGGCCTTCATCACTCACGCGGCATTGCTGGATCAGGCTTTCGCCCATTGTCCAATATTCCCCACTGCTGCCTCCCGTAGGAGTCTGGGCCGTGTCTCAGTCCCAGTGTGGCTGATCATCCTCTCAGACCAGCTAAGGATCGTCGGCTTGGTAGGCCTTTACCCCACCAACTACCTAATCCTACGCGGGCCCATCTAAAGGCGATAAATCTTTGGTCCGAAGACATTATCCGGTATTAGCAGTCATTTCTAACTGTTATTCCGAACCTAAAGGCAGGTTCCCACGCGTTACGCACCCGTGCGCCACTCACCCCGAAGGGTTCGTTCGACTTGCATGTGTTAGGCATGCCGCCAGCGTTCGTTCTGAGCCAGGATCAAACTCTCAAGTTTGTGTCACATACCGAGCAGACACGGGCCGAAACCCGCCATTCCGCAAGGCATGAGCTTCAAGGAGCCGATACCTGCACTGTCAAACGTAATGGATACGAATGAACATGCATCACCTATGGAAAACGTGGAGTTTCCCATGGATGTGGCAATCGGCTTAGTTTAACCGGTATCCGGAGCCTTAAAATCCCCGGACCGGGCGCCGTCGCCCACATGTCCCTTCATCAAAAACCAACAATGTCAAAGAGCCGCCTGGACAGTTTTAGCGGACAGCGATGGGTTCCCCGATTTGCACCGGGGGATCCGGCTATCCGTTTCTGTTGGCGACCGAGCGGTGGGCGGTGGAAGCCGCCAGCGCCGCGTCGGTGAG
>CAVSKM010000002.1:0-332295 GCA_963728515.1 uncultured Alphaproteobacteria bacterium
TCCGGCATTATGTAGCAAGCGCACCAAATGAATTGCGGACGCCTACGCCTGCGGTGTGTATGTATCGGATATGGGGACACAGCACGCAATCACCGCCCTGCGCGACAAGCGCGGAGAACTCGCCGGACAGATCGACGCCTTGCAGGACCAGCTGCGGCAAGCGTTTATCGACATGGACCACATAGACGCGGCCCTGCGCATGTTTCAGCCGGACATAGAGCTAGAGGAAATCAAGCCAAAGCCGCTGCCGCCGCGCCATAGGGCGTTCAAGGGACAAGTGACGCGGGCAATCCTCGCCATGCTGCGCAAGGAAGGGCCAATGGATGCTAAGGCGATCACGCTACGCCTCATGGCAGAGCGCGAGCTAAACGTGAACGATAGCGACCTACAGAAGGCGATGCACAAGCGGATAGGGGCGGCGCTACGGAATTTGCGGGAGCGGACGCTGGTGGTGTCGGAGCAGGGTGGGGGCGGGCTGCTGGTTTGGTCGCTAATGAGTTTTCCACAGAACAAAGGGTGACAATTAGCGACGTGACAATCCGTCGCTAATTTGAAAATGGCCACGAGTCAAGGTTTCCGCGGGTTTGAGAAACCGACTTTGTATCGTTTATGATGGCAATAGGAAAAATCCTACAAACCAGTGGCTTGTAATCATTTCCAGAGTCCGTCCATACGAATCGCTCGGAACGGTGGCTGAGTGGTTGAAGGCTCCCAACTCCAAATCGGGCGAGGACGTCAAACTCCTCCATGGGTTCGAATCCCATCCGTTCCGCCGATTGTTTAGCCCAGCTGACTCTTGTCAAGGAGTCTGGTTTGGAGTATGTCGGGATCGCGTTGAAAGCAGTCTGACCGGCCTTGCCGTGCTGATACGTTTTTTTGAGCGTTTTGCTCAATGGCGGAACGGATAGTTTCGAAAGGGTCGCTCGGTTGAGCGGCCCTTTTTCCTTAGCGCTGCCAGTAGCCCGCCCACTGGCGGCTGTTTCCCGAAGCCATCGCAGCACCAGTCAGCGTCATAGCCTGCGAACCGTTGTCCACGCGACGCATATCCTCGCGCCATGCACACTTCACCGGCGTAGGCGTAGAGATACGGGCCTGCGATGTGGTGATGCGTTCCGATTTCCATGCGGCGCAGGCGGCTGAAATAGCTTTCGGCCTGGTTGGTGCAAACGCCTTCATCCTTGAACGCTATCGAGTGATTGACGCGGCGGGTATCCCAACCGGCGTGTAGGGCATCCCACCCGTTGCCTTCATCGGCATGGATGGTGGCGAGAGTGCCAACGTGATCGCGGACATGGGGAACGGCATCGCCTTCATTAGCGACCACGAAGGGAAGCGAGCGGCCCTTGCGCTCGCGCATGATGACAACGACACTGGCGCTTGCCCGAGCGGTTGTAGGACAGGCGGCGGTCCTTGCGATCTTCCTTGCGGTTTTCCGGCTTCACATAGCCGCCAAAATAGCCGCCATCGATTTCGACAATCGCCGTTGAGCTTGCGTTTCGCCAAATTCGCGCGCCATCGCTTCGCGCAGCTTATGGAACAGCACGAAGGCGGTCTTGTATTGAACGTCCAGATCGCGGCTCGCCTGTAGGGCGCTGATGCCTTTTGCGCCGTTAACAAAGATCACAATCGCCGCGAGCAGATCCGTGAAGGACAGCTTGCGCGAGGCAAAGATCGTGCCGCTGGTTACGCTAAACTGGTGATGGCAGGCGACGCACTTGAACTTGCGGCGGGTGCTTGATGTGCATAGGCCTCGCAGCAACCGCACTTAGGGCAAACAGGTTCGCCGTCCGTGTCCGGCCACCGCATATCGCAGAACACGCCGTAAGCGGCATCCTCGCCCATGCGATAAACCTTCGCGAGTGAGAGCGTGCGAGCTTTTGCAGAGAGGAGAAAATGTTGTGCCATGTAATCGTTTCCAATGCTTATGCATCGTTTATAGTGACATCCTGTAGCCTTGTCAATGGCAATCGTATCGCTTATGATGGCATTCAACATCAAAGGAGCGGCACATGCCCGTGAAGGAAAAGGAATGGGAGGACCGCGTGAAGGGCCTCCTGAAAGCCGAGCTAAAGCGTCGGAATGTCACCTATGCCGAGCTGGTCGGGAAGCTGGCGGACATAGGGGTTCACGACAGCGAGCCTAACATTCGCAACAAGATCAGCCGGGGCAAGTTCACTGCGGTCTTCTTTCTTCAGTGCCTGCACGCTATTGGCGTACGGTCTGTAATCCTAGAACCTTAGGCTCTATACATCCGGAGTTTCTCACGAATCTCCGCCTGTTCACGCTCCATTGCCGCGATCTTCTTGCCAACCTCATCTAGCGCGCGCTGCCGCTTATGGAACGCCTGTCGATAGGCGAGGCGAAAGCCTTCGATGGGCATATTTTCTTCGCTGTCATGCTCATCCACCCTTTGCCTGATCAAGTCTGCCTGTATCTCTCTCGCGTTCTTCGCGCCGACCGCGCCCAAGGCATCATGGAAGGGTGATTCAAGGTGATCGAAGGCGGCATACCACGAGTGCAGCAGCGCCTCGGGGGGTGGCACGCGCTGTCCTAGAGCCACAGCATTGGCCCACTGAGCCTCACCCTGGTCGAGTAAGTCCTGCAGCCTTGCCTTATCCTGCTCCATCACAGCGTGATTGGACTCAAGCTCGCTGACGCGCTCCTGCGTGTCTTGGATGCGCGTCGGGGTGTCCGTACTTCTGGTCATTACCGCCATGCTCAAAGGCGCTGCTTCTTTTTCGCTCCCGCGCTTTCCCCCAATGCGCCAGCCTCCGGCGTACAAAAGGCAAACGAAGCCAAGCGCCAGAAGCAGCCAATCAACCACGCTGAACGCGCCCAATGTGGCCTGAGCAAAAGATTGCCACGTTTTCAGATCGCCCGGGAGTCCCGCCCAGCCGATTATCCGTTCGACAAGCTTGACCGTCGGGGAGACCCATGTGGCTAAAAACCCAACAAAGGCGACCAGATGTTCTTTCTTCATGGCTGAGACCTGCCCCAATCCGACCCCGCTGTGGAGTCAGTTCATAGCGCGCTGTCTCTGTATAACTCAAACTCCGTCTCCTGTTAGGAGCGGCATCATTGTTTGCGAGGCACCTATCTGCACGGGGCGTTACACCCGTCATTGGTTTGGTGCGCTTGCTACATAATGCCGTGGAACTCGGGCAGTTCGTCGAGGAACAGAACGCCGAGATGTGCCAGGCTGACCTCTCCCGGCTTCACCCGCAGGCCGCCGCCGGTCAACGCTGCCATGCTGGCCGAGTGATGCGGCGCGCGAAACGGGCGCGCGCGGCTGATCCGGCCATCCTCCAGCGTCCCGGCGACCGACCGCACCATGCTGACCTCGAGCGCCTCGGCCGGCGACAGCGGCGGGAGGATCCCCGGCAGGCAGCTCGCGAGCAGCGATTTGCCGGCGCCGGGCGGCCCGATCATCAGGAGGTTGGATATGCCTACACTCGGACAGGCATTAGCTGTGGAAGAGCGCCTGAATGGCAGGGAAGGGGCCGTGAGCGGCCATTCTGCTTTGTAGGCCTAGCTCAGCTTTTCCTGCCATTCATCTCGCGACCCAAGACGGATGAAGGGGGCCAAGCCGATATGCGCGAGAGCAGGCAATCCTGATGCGCGGGCTGTGGTGTTCGGACAGGTCAGGCCAACGGCCATCCTCGGGACATATACTAATTGTCCGGATTTCGGCGACGCTGCAACCGTGCGTCTCGGTTTCTGCGTGATATTGAATGGGATGGTGACATGAGCAAACAACTGGCATCGACACTCGCGATCCTCGCCGCGATGGCAACTCCCGTTCTGATCGCAAGCCCCGCAGTCGCCCAGGTAAAGGTCATGTCCAATCAGGACTGGTGGCCCAATCGGCTGGATCTCAGCTCGCTGCGCCAGAACGACGCGCGCTCCAACCCCTATGGCGACGAATTCGACTATGCGGTCGAGTTCGCTAAACTCGACCTCGAGGCGGTCAAGCAGGATATCGCGCAAATCATGACCACTTCCCAGCCATGGTGGCCAGCCGACTACGGCAATTACGGGCCGTTCTTTATCCGCATGGCCTGGCACAGTGCGGGCACCTATCGCGTCGGCGACGGGCGCGGCGGAGCCGGCGGCGGCGAACAGCGCTTCGAACCGCTCAATTCCTGGCCCGACAATGTCAGTCTCGACAAGGCCCGGCGCCTTGTCTGGCCGATCAAGCAGAAATACGGTCGAAAGCTGTCTTGGGGCGATCTGATGGTGCTCTCCGGCAATGTCGCGCTCGAGAACATGGGCTTCAAGACCATCGGCTTTGCCGGCGGACGCGTCGATTCGTGGGAACCCGATATGGTGTTCTGGGGGCCGGAAACCGAATTCATGGCTGCCGACCGCTTCGACAAGGACGGCAATCTGAAAGGGCCGCTGGCGGCCACGCAGATGGGGCTGATCTACGTGAACCCGGAAGGTCCGGGCGGCAATCCCGATCCACTCGCTGCCGCGAAAGCCATCCGCATCGCGTTTGGCAACATGGCGATGAACGACGAGGAGACGGTCGCGCTGATTGCCGGCGGGCACACCTTCGGCAAGGCCCACGGCGCACACAAACCCGCAGAATGCGTCGGGGCGGACCCGACCAGTGCGGGCCTTGAGCAACAGGGCATCGGTTGGGAAAACAATTGCGGCAAGGGCAATGCCGAGGACACGGTCTCCAGCGGGCTCGAAGGGGCCTGGTCGGCCAATCCGATCGCCTTCACGACGCAGTATTTCGACAATCTGTTCGGCTTCGAATGGGTCAAGACCAAGAGCCCGGCAGGCGCGACGCAATGGATTCCCTCTACCCCATTTGCTGCCCGGCTGGTGCCCGACGCCCATCTCGAGGGCCTGCGTCATGCGCCGATCATGTTCACCACTGACATTGCGCTCAAGGAAGACCCAGGCTTCCGCGCGATCTCCGAACGCTTTCGCGCCGACCCCGATGCATTCGCCAGAGCTTTCGCACAGGCGTGGTTCAAGCTCACGCATCGCGACATGGGGCCGGCGACCGGATACCTCGGCAAGGACGTGCCGCAGGAGGTCTTCTCCTGGCAGGATCCTCTACCCCAGGCGACCTATACGGTAATCGATGCCTCGGATGTGAGCCAGCTCAAGGCGCAGATCTTGGCGACGGGGGTCGCTGCGCCCGCCCTGGTCAAGGCGGCATGGGCCTCGGCCTCGACCTTCCGCGCAACCGACATGCGCGGCGGCGCCGATGGCGCCCGGGTCCGACTCGATCCGGCGAGAACCTGGGCGGTCAACGATCCGGCCGAATTGGCCCGGGTGATCGCCGGGCTCGAGGACGTGCAACGCAAATTCAACCGCTCTGCCTCCGGCAACAAGCAGGTCTCGTTCGCCGACCTGATCGTGCTGGGCGGCAATGCGGCGATCGAGCAGGCAGCCAGAAAAGCCGGCCATGATGTGACGGTGCCGTTCACCCCGGGCCGCGTCGATGCCTCGCAGGCGCAGACCGAAATCGCATCCTACGAATTTCTCAGGCCGAGAGCCGATGGGTTTCGCAATTATTACGGCGCGGACAGCGACCTGCCGCCCGCACAGATGCTGGTGGAGCAGGCCAGCAGGCTCAATCTCACCGTGCCGGAGATGACGGTACTGGTCGGGGGGATGCGCGCCCTCGATGCCAACGCCGGGCATTCGGCCAACGGCGTATTCACCGACCGTCCCGGCACGCTCAGCAACGACTTTTTCGTCAACCTGCTCGACATGTCGACGAAATGGCAAATGTCGACAGAGACCGAGGGTCTCTACGAGGGCCATGATCGGGCGACGGGCAAGCTGAAATGGGCAGCCACACCGGTCGATCTGGTCTTCGGTTCGAATTCCGAACTCCGAGCAGTGTCAGAAGCCTATGCGTCGAACGATGCCAGGGATATGTTCGTGCACGACTTCGTCGCCGCTTGGGCCAAGGTGATGGACCTCGACCGTTACTGATCCTTCCTGGACGCCTCAGCCCGAAGAGCTTTCGTTGAACAGCCGAGACCAGCCTCGTACGGGTGAGCACTCAGCGGGACGCCGTGGTGCTCTTTCCTGCCTGGCTGCTATGCGAAACTCCGACCCATCGACAGATACCGGCTGCGAACAGCGGGCCAAACCGGCTCCATCAGTGTCGCACCGTCTCGTGGCAGATCCGACCCGATGATCCTGACTTCCGGATCGGCACTCAACCGAACAGCTTGTTATCGACCAGCTCGTCGAGGAATGACGCTGTAAGCGTTGACTGGGAATTGACTCCCGCTTTGGCATATATCCGGGTCAGTTGCGCGCGCACCGTACCTTCCGCCGCGCCTCTCATTTCTGCTATCTGGTGCACATCGCAGCCCTTCAAAGCAAAAAGGGCCACGTCCGCCTCCGCCGGGGTCAATTTCCATTGGGAGAACCGAAGCTGGATTAGCTCCGATGCGGCGCCTCGCGCCATTGCTACCGCTAATTCGTCCTGCCTCGCAGCCAAAACAAGCGATCTGATCTGGAATGCTCCAACCACAATGGCGACCAGGAGGGCGGCTACGGCGAGACCCTCGATGGCCAGGTGGGCCATGCCCTCGCTATTGGCGGCATCGTCCAGGACATCGATCGTGAAGAACAGTGCTGCCATGGACTGCAACGCGACCACGAGCGTCATCGCGGTCGCCTTGCGTTCAAGATTGCGCCTCCGATAGTTCATGCAGGCTGACTATCGGTGCCCCGGGACCATAGCCAGAACTACCTTGCGCCCGCTGCGGCGGGTTTCGAACACGACGCCGGCGAGATGGAGCAGGATCAGGATATAAAGCAGGTTCGCTGCAGTCTCGTGGATTTCCTCTGCCAGTTCCTCTTCATGGTCCTCGCCTTCGTGTTCGCCAGACTCTCGTTGCTCGTATGAAGCCGCAACATGCGCGCCACTACGTTCGACCGTGCTCGGCAATCCTGCCATGGAAACCCCGGTGGCAATGATGACTATGAGGCAGACCCAAATCGCGTAGACCATCAGGGCTCCGAGAGGATTGTGGGACTTGTGCTCGCTTGGCACACCGGCCCTGATTTCGCGCACGTGTGCCAGCGCACGCCCCATGCTGGGCAGGAACGCCGTGAAGCGAGCCTCGGCCGGACCGATCACGCCCCACAGAAGCCGCAGTCCCAGAATGGCGGCAAGCGCGTAGCCAACCCAGACATGCGTATCAGACCCTTGCTCGGTAAAGACGGCGTTGGCCAATACGGCTGCGACGATCGACCAGTGCGTCAGTTTTACGACCGGATCCCATCGGGACCGCTTGATCGTTGTCGGTGTCATTGAATTTCCCCTTCGGCGGTTAGCCAGTCGAAGGTGCTCTCAGTGAGCAGTCGATGCCATTCCAGAGCTGCTTATCCGACGCCTGGTAAGCGCCTGCTTATCATCAGAGGACCTATCGCGCTGACACTAGCCGAGGGACGAGGCGGGGGCGCTCCAGCTCGTTACATTCGGCCACAGAGCCCAAATGTCCGAGTAAGCGGACGTAATTGTCTTTCGGTTGCAAGAAGCTTCGAGACAGAAACTCGCAAGAGTGTGATAAGTGTGCGGCAGTGGGAAGAGGGGAATGCCGTCATGCGAAACACTCATCCCGAGCTCCATCTGGTCGAGCGCATCGGATGGCTACGCGCGGCAGTCCTCGGTGCGAACGATGGGATCGTCTCCACCGCGAGCCTCATCTTGGGCGTTGCTGCCGCCGCACAAGGCGCAGCGAGATCATGCTAGCCGGTGCCGCGGGCCTGGTTGCAGGGGCGATGTCGATGGCCGCGGGGGAATATGTCTCGGTCAGCTCGCAAGCGGATACCGAGGCGGCCGATCTGGCGCGCGAGCGAGCGGAACTTGCTTCGTCTCCCGCGGCAGAGTTCGACGAACTTTCCGGAATTTATCAGGCACGCGGCGTCGCGAAGTCGATGGCGGATGAAGTTGCCCGGCAGATGATGGAGCATGACGCTTTAGGCGCACACGCCCGAGACGAGCTCAGCATAACGCACGTGACTGCGGACAAACCGATCCAGGCCGCGCTGACTTCGGCGGCGACCTTCACGGTCGGTGCCGCGCTTCCTCTTCTGGTTGCCAGCGTTCTGCCCCTTGGGACCCCGCTTGCCGGCGGTGTCGCGCTTGCCTCGCTGATCTTCCTGGCTGGTCTGGGAGCGATCGGCGCCAAGGCGGGCGGTGCTCCGGTCGTGAAGGCTGTTGCGAGAGTCACCTTTTGGGGTGCCGCAGCGATGGCTGTTACTTTCGGTATTGGTTCGTTTGTGGGCGCGGTCGTTTAGGAGTGTGGCTGGCGAGCGCTCTTTGCGTTGAACAGCTGGCCAACAGTGTGTTAATCGGGAAGGAGGAATCCGATGTATTCGAGGATTTTGACGGCTGTGGACCTGGATGAACCCAGTTCCTGGCAAAAACCCATAGCCACGGCCCTGGCGCTCGCAGACTGCTTCAAAGCCAAAGTGGCTCTTGCCTATGTCGTACCCGACACCGTGCTAATGTTGCAGGCGCAATGGTCGGTTTCCTCAGTTCGCGCGATCATGGAAGACGCGCGGATCAAGCTGATGAAAGTCGCGCGCGATCACACCGTCGACAGGGATGTCGAGGAAATTGTCAGAAGCGGCTCCGTCTATGTAGGATTGATCGAGGCTGGCGAATCCTTTGAGGCCGATCTGATCGTGCTATCGTCGCACCGACCGGAAATGAAGGACTATCTGCTGGGAGCCAATGCCTCGCGCGTCGTTCGCCATGCGAAATGTTCGGTGATGGTCGTTCGGAATTAGCAGGGATGGCTTTTCGCCAGAGGCGCAACCTTGCCAACGAGCATCGGACTGACCGAATCCGCGAGCGTCTGGAGAGCCCGAGGGGAGAGAGCCCGCTCGGCGATTTCGTGCTTGGGGGCGTGGACGGCGTGGTGACGACGTTCGCCGTGGTCGCAGGAAGTGCCGGGGGCGGTCTATCCGTCACGACAGTGATAATTCTGGGGCTGGCGAATTTGGTCGCCGATGGTTTCAGTATGGGAATCAGCAATTATCTCGGCACCCGGAGTCGGCAGCAGGAAGTGGCGCAGGCTCGGGCGGACGAGAACTGGCAAATCACGGCCGATCCCGACGGCGAGAGACAGGAAATCCGGCAGATATACGCTCGCAAGGGGCTCGAAGGCGAGATGCTTGACCGGGTCGTTGATGCCGTCACCAGCGACGAGCGGGTATGGGTCGATACGATGATCGCTGAAGAGCTGAAGCTCAGCGAGGTTTCCGCGCGCCCCCGGCGCGCTGCGCTCTACACCTTCCTGGCATTCGTACTATGCGGCTTCGTGCCGCTGTTGCCTTTCATTGCCGGCACCGGGCATTTCGAACGCATGTTCGCCATCAGCACGGCGCTGGCCGCAGCAACATTCTTCGCATTGGGAACTGGCAAAGGCATGGTCCTGCGTGTTCCTCCGCTCGGCTCCGGCCTGCAGACCCTGCTGATCGGCAGCGTTGCAGCGTCCTTGGCCTATGGCATCGGATTCGGTTTGCGTGCCATGTTCGGGATAGCGTCGGCATAGAGGGACAAACGGCAGATTCTGGATGTTTCGAGCACATAGTCTAACGGCTGAACGTGGGGCGCGTTGCAGTCGTACCACTTCTGGGCCGGTTCCGGATTGGCAGCTTATGGTGCGAGAAGTGCGAAAAGCCGTCCTTCAGTAAGCGACCCAATTACGGTCGTTAGGCGATCCAGCGCAACGGGTGTAACCTCAATTGCTCGGAGTTCGGCAGTCGGGTTGACTGGATTGCATGCTGGTGGGGGGGGCAGGATGGAAAACGCGATCGAACGTGCGCTCGGGCCCATTGCCGACGAACTGCTTTCGCTTGTGGCTGATGGGGTCATCAGCACCGACAAGAGCGGATCGATCATTCTCCTTAACAAGGCGGCTGAGGAGATATTTGGTTACGACGCCGATGAACTGATGGGGGTGAAGGTGGAGACCATCATGCCCCAACACTATCGCCATTCGCATCAGACCCATTTGGAGAAATTTGGCCGCGCGTCGACAACATCGAAGCGCGCGATGGCCCCGGGCAGAGAAGTCGTTGGATTGCGAAAGAACGGAGAAGAGTTTCCGATCGAAGCCAGTCTCACTCGAAGCACACTCGCTGGCCAACGCGTCCTGACCGTCGTCCTTCGGGATATCAGTCAACGCCTACAGTCTGAGGAAGGGCGGCGATTGATTCTGGCTGAAATGTCGCACCGACTAAAGAACCTGATGACGGTGGTGGACGCTATCGTATCTATGACGGCGCGCGGAGCCCAGTCCGTCTCTTCGTACGAGAAGGTTTTGCGAGACCGGCTGCGGGCCGTAGGCCGGACAGCCGACCTGATGCTTCCAACTGAATGGAGCGATGCAAGTCTGTCCGATCTTCTGGAAGCGGAGCTGGCACCTTTTAGGACCTCAGGCCCAGGCAACACACGTCTCTCGGGTCCCAATGTCCAGATCCCTGCCCGCTGGGCCATTCCTTTGGCCTTAGTTCTCCACGAACTGACGACAAACGCGACGAAGTACGGTGCGCTCAGCACACCCAGCGGTGCTGTGACAATAAGCTGGCGAACTGAAGAAGGCCCGCGAGGGTCTACGCTGCGACTAGAGTGGGTTGAGCGCGGCGGACCACCCGGGCAGGCAGGAACGAGAAAGGGCTTTGGAAGTGAGTTGATTGCTCGGGCGCTTGGACGTTCGAAATCCCGTCTCAACTACACTCCGCTCGGTCTTGAAGCGCAGATTGAGGTCCAGCTTTGACTATGGGAGCCGATGTCTGCTTCCCATTCTAGTTTCTGACGAAAATTCGAGGTGGCGCTGCCCGAAATCGGACCGGCCGCTTACGAACCGAATGTTGCTGGTTCCGGTTTATATTCTCCATGGTCAGGTCTGGCCGTCCAAAACGGACGAGAGAACGAACGCGTTTCTATCCTCACTCGAGCTCAATCCACACAGGGGCATGGTCACTCGTTTTTTCCCATGATCGCACGTTGCGATCGACACCAGCGGCCCGCAGCCGGTCTGCGACATCCGGGCTCAGGAGAAAATGGTCGATGCGTAGGCCTGCGTTTCGGGCGAACGCATTTCTGTAGTATTTCCAATAGGTGTAGATCGTGTCTTCAGGATGGAGCGTCCGCAACGCTTCCGTCCATCCCTGATCCACAAGGCGTGCCTACGCCGCACGGGTCTCAGGAGCAAACAGCGCGTCATCGATCCAGCGCTCCGGCTTGTAGACATCTTGCTCGGTCGGAATCGCATTGAAGTCCCCCGCTAGTATGACTGGCACCTGGATACCGAGAAGCCCTTGAGCGTGGTAGATCATCCTCTCGAACCAACTCAGCTTGTTTTCGAACTTGGGGCCGGGACGGGGATTGCCATTGGGGAGGTAGATTGAAGCGACGAGGATGCCGTTCACCGCCGCCTCCAGGTAACGGCTCTGCAGATCAGCCGGGTCACCTGGAAGGCCTCGCCTAGTCTCGTGAAACTCACCGACCTTCGCAAGGATGGATGGCCACTCCGTTCCAACGGGGCTGCCCGTGCCAGATCGCTTCGTAGCCTAGTTCGCGGATCGGATCGGCAGGGAAGCGCTCATCGGGTGCTTTGAGCTCCTGGAGACAGACGACATCCGGTCGCGACTCCTCCAGCCATTCAAAAGAACCGGCAGTCGGCCGTTCACGCCGTTCACATTGTAAGTCGCAATCTTCACGGACGGCGCGCACCGGATTTGGAGGTGATTCTCATGCGGAAGAAACGGCGGGCTGGTGAGGACTATTGGCCGCGAGGCGGAGCGCCAGCGTCCTGTTGCAGCTTCGCATCCTCGCTAAGGGGGCCGCCGGCGACCGCATCCCGATCTTCCGCGGACCCATCGGAATCTCCGACACTTTTGTTCTTCTGCATGTATCTGAAGACGACGTATCCCAGTGCTCCGAGGGCCGCCAATCTTAGCATGAGTAATCTCCTTTCGAAGTTCTAACGAGAACGGGAGACGAAGGGTCCCCTTCCCACGATCTGCCGCGGCCCGCGGAGATATTCTGCTTTGAAGAGGATGCAGGTCGCGGGATATTCGGCGGTCGCTAGGATAAAAGAGAGGCCCCGACGCGGCTGCAGTTCTGCATAGTTCGCCGAAAAGCTGCCTGTCCGCTAACGACGCCATTGCGGACATCCTGTCGGCCAGATAAGCGTTAGCATGTGAGTACGCTCGAGATGGCGCTGAACCCGGTCTGACGGACACGGATTGGCGCGCTCTTGGCTCGCTTTCGCCGTGACTGTAGCTCATCAACGTTGGCGCTGGCTCCTTCACCAACAGGTTTCCGCTCCTGCTCCAGCTGACACAGCTCCAGTGCATGGCTGTCTTACTCGGCGAGCCGGCTCACTCGTGTTGCCGCGAAGTCGTCCTTCTGTTCGTTCTGCCTAGCTCGGACGGCTCGGAGCTTGCTGTCGCATGGAGAGGCATCCATTTGGCGCTGGACCCTACGCGCTTGTCTCAGCGCGGCGTATTCAGCCTTCATCGGCTCGATGTGACTCGGGCTTGAACGTCCGCTTTCCACCCAAAGCCGGTCAATCGTTAAACCTCGGCGCTCGCCTTAAAGCGGTCGACCAGCGTCGCCGGCCGACCGCGGCTTAGGTCAGATTTCGGTGCGCTCCGCCAGCAGTAGGGCGTCTTCGACATCGACCCCGAGATAGCGAACCGTATTCTCGATCTTGGTGTGACCCAGCAATATCTGAATTGCACGGATGTTGCCTGTGGCGCGGTAGATCATCGCGGCTTTCGTCCGGCGGAGCGAGTGCGTCCCGTACTCGGATTTCCGCAGGCCGATTGCTGTGACCCACTCATCTACCAGACGAGCGTACTGGCGCGTGCTCATGTGGCCGGCGTGATCGATCCTGCTTGGAAAGAGATAGTCGGTGATCGAACCGCAGCGACGCTCCAGCCACGAAAGCAGCGTTGCACGAACATCAGAGGTCAATTCAAACTGGACCGGGCGACTGGTCTTTTGCTGAATGACGATTGCCCGGGTGCGGACGTCGGTCCCAGCTACGACGTCGCCAATCTTGATCTTGACCAGGTCGCAGCCGCGCAGCTTGCTGTCGATTGCGAGATCGAACAATGCCTTATCTCGCAGTCGGCCCTCTCGATCGAGGTGGAAGCGGATCGCCCAAATCTGCTTCTGCGTCAGGGGTCGCTTCGTGCCAACGGTCTTGCCAGCATTCCATGCTGCGCGGGCCTGGATGGCGGGGTCAAATCTTGAGTAGCCCATTGTCGTTCTCCTCGGCCTTGATTGGCCATGAGGAGAACGGTTGCAGCTTAGCGGCTTGTGGGCCGGGAGCTGACCGACAGCTTTCGGCTCATAACCACCCTGAATCGGACGCACTCAGCAACGATGTCGGCCCGCCGGGTTCTCGATCACATTGTCGTGCTCGCTCAAGAGCAGTCGCGAGCTCCTCGCGATCCGCTTCGACCAGCTCCTTGTGAGCTATAGCGCAGTGGGGAAGATATCGCGGCGCACTCGGGCCACACTGCTTTCGCTGCCTCGACTGCGTGGTCGAGCAGGCTGGTATGGCCCAGAGAACTCGCGCCGGCCCTTCGCCGCTTGAAATATCGAACACCTTTACAGCCAGGCCGCCGCTGACGCGCGCTCCTCGTACAGCCGAATCGATTGGCCGAAAATGAATACAACGTGGCCGCGAATCACCTTTTACGTCTCCATCGATGGTATACATTCTCGGCAGTGAAAATGGGCGACGCGCCATCGAAGCGCGCGCTCGCGGATAGAGGACTAGAAGATGACCCGCCGTGCGCTAACCGGATTGATCTGGCTCGAGTTTCGTCGCGGCTGATCGATGGGCGGGCAACATATCTTCACGAGCCGCATCGACTATCTGGTGGCAGAGCGCAGTTTCGAGGACTTGCCCGTTGCCCGGATCGTCGGTGCGGCCGAGAAATTCGCGAATAAGACTGCTTTCGAAAGCAAGGGTGGCGCCCTCTCGTTCAACGCGGTTCAACAGAGCACCGATCAATTTGCCCGCGCTCTAATCGCGCGGTTTGGACTGTCGCGTGGCGATCGGGTAGCGGTAATGCTCCCCAACTGCCTTCAGTTTCCCATCGCAACTTTCGCGAACATGAAGGCGGGGCTCGTGCAGGTGAGCGTCAACCCCAACTATACCCCGCGCGAATTGCTCCACCAGTTGCAAGACAGCGGCGCCGCTGTCCTTATCATCGACGCCGCCTGCATCGCCACCTTCGCGGCGATCGCAGACAAGCTGGACGGCATTGGGATCGTGGTCGTTGGAGAGGAAAGCGGCCCAGACGGCAGCGTGCCGTTCGAGGTCTTGTGCGAAGAGCGGGAGCTATCGCCTCTCCCTCCGCCGCCACGACCGGACGACCTCGTTTTCCTCCAGTATACCGGTGGAACTACCGGCGTGTCGAAGGGCGCGATGATCACGCATCGCAATCTGGGCGCAAATCTCCTGCAGTTTGAGCATCATCTCGACGGGCATATCGCGTACGGCGACGGCGCAATCTTCACCGCACTGCCGCTGTATCATATTTTCGCGCTCATGGTGAATTGCCTGAGCGGCTTTTGCCTCGGTCTCACAAACCATCTCGTGCGTGATCCGCGCGAGACCGATCTGATGATCGACACGCTAATCCGCGGGCATCCGAGCGTTATCACCGGCGTGAACACACTGTTCGCAGGGCTGGCGGCGCATCCGAGGATCAGCGAGGTCGACTGGTCAAATCTGCGCCTAAGTCTCGGCGGCGGCACCAAGATCCTGCCTGCGGCGTCTCGTGCCTGGGAAGGCCTTACCGGGCAGCCGATAAAGGTGGGATACGGCCTTTCCGAAGCCTCGCCGATCGTTTCAATTCATCCAATGGATCAAAGGGAATTCGCCGAGCATGCGGGCCAGCCGGTCGCCTCGACCGAGGTCAAGCTGCTCGATCCCGACGGCCGGGAAGTGGGAGCTGGCGAACCGGGCGAAGTCTGTATCCGCGGGCCACAGGTGATGCAGGGATATTGGAAACGAGCGGCAGAGGATAAACAGAGCTTCACGGATGACGGCTATTTCCGAACGGGCGATATCGCCACTCGCGACGCGCGAGGAAATCTCGATATCGTCGATCGGATCAAAGACATGATCCTGGTTTCAGGTTTCAATGTCTATCCGAACGAGATCGAGGCGGCGTTGGCGGAACATCCCGGCGTCGCCGAAAGCATCTGCATTGGTGTGCCCGATGAGCGGACGGGCGAAGCGGTGAAGGCCTTTATTGTACCGCGTGCATCGCTGCCGCCGGCGGAAGCGGAGTTGATTGCGTTTCTTCGCCCAAAGCTTACCGCCTACAAGATCCCGCGCCTGTTCGAATTCCGCTCATCGCTGCCGAAGAGTGCGGTTGGGAAGCTGCTGCGCAAGGAGCTCAAGCCGGAGGTGACGCCATGATAGGCCGCGCGCAACCGCGGATCACGGATTGTTTTCTCGCCAATGCCGGATTGCGCAATGTTTGAAGCGAAGAAATATTCAGCAGAAAAGCTGCGCAAGATCGTCGACTTCGTGACCGACGAAGGGGGCTCCGTCGCACAGGTGCTGCACGGCACCGGCCTCGATCCGGCAAAACTTGCGGCAGGCGAGGAAAGGATTGCCTTGCCGCAACTCGTCCAGGGCTATCGTAACGCTAACCGGATGGCGGGAGACGCCCCTTGGGCCGTCCAGATCGGGAGGCGGTTGGGCCTGACCGACTACGGTTTCTACGGCTACGCGCTGATCTGCAGCCCGACTTTGCGCAAGGCGCTAGATTTCTCGATCAAGTATCATCAGCTTGCCGCGCCCACGGTGATCATGAGCTTGCGTCCACAGATCGAGGATGGCCTGTGTGTCATGCAAGTTGAGGACACGCTTCACGAACCCGAAATCTATCGCTTCAACATCGAGCTGCAAATCGGACTGATTTTTTCGTTGCTGAGAGATGTCCTCGGCCAGTCGTTCCGCTTCGATAGAGCCGCCGTGCGCTTCGAGAAGCCGCCTCATTTCCAGGCCCTCCATTCCGTGATGGAGTGCGAGGTCGAGTGCAGCAGCGAATACAACGCATTGTACTTCGATGCTGACCTGCTCGACCGGCCGTTACGGCGCGCGAATCTGGCAACGTGGGATGCGACGCGCGACGCCTGCGACAAGCTCCTCCAGAGGGTCACCTCCGATACCCCCATCGCGCAGACCGTCTACGACACGCTGCTGCGTGATACCCGTCAGTTCGCAAACGGCGGGGATGTCGCAACCGCATTGAATCTGTCGGAGCGAACTCTGCGCCGACGGCTGGGCGAAGAAGGGACCTCGTTTCGAGCGATCAAGGGCGAAGTCCTGAGCCGACTGGCGATCGAGTTCATTTCAAACACCGAAATGACCGCAGATGAAATTGCCGAGCGCCTGGGATACAGCGACGCTTCGAACTTTTGCAAGACGTTTAAGAAATGGACTGGTCAGACGACCTCGGAATTCCGTACATCTTGCGCGATCGATCCGAGGAATAGGTAATAGATGCAAAAATAGCAGGCTATTTACATGGCCGACGGTGATTTTAGGAGACTTGAGATGCCACGGAATAATATCTTTCCTTGCTCGGTAGCGGCGCTGCTTTCCAGTGCTCTCCTCGCTCCTGCCGTGCAGGCGCAGGATGCTGCAAACGAGACCCCAGACCTCGATGCGGACGCGGCCGGCGGTATCATAATCGTGACCGCCCAGCGCCGCGAGCAGGCCTTGCAGGATGTGGGTGTGTCGCTCTCGGTCCTCGGGAGCGACCAACTGGCCGATCAGAAGATCGTCGAAATCGCCGATGTCGCCGCCACGCTGCCGGGATTCGATTTGGCGCGCGGCAACGGCTCGAATAACCCGACCATGACCGTTCGCGGCGTCGGGACCACCAATCCCTGGATCAACAACAATCCGTCGGTCGCCGCCTATGTCGACGACGCCTACATGCCCTTTAGCCCGTTCCTGACGTTTCCCATCTTCGATATCGAGCGCGTCGAGCTGCTAAAGGGCCCGCAAGTCGCGCTCTACGGACGCAATGCCACTGCGGGTGCACTGAACATCATCACCGCCCGCCCCGAAGGCCGATTCGGCGGCTACGTCGACGTGAGCTACAACGAGCACGATCTCATCGAAGCGCGCGGCGCGGTCACCGGGCCACTCGGCCCCACCGTCAACCTTCGCCTGGCCGGCATCGTGGCGCAAGGCGGCGGCTATATCGACCGTCCGGGAACGGCCGATACCACTGCGGGCTTCAGCCCGGTTCCAGGCGTCGTGCCCAATGTTCCCTTGGTCCCGACACGCGAAGGCTATGGGGACAAGGATATCTACGCGGTTCGCGGATCGCTCGAATGGTTCGCAGGCGACCGAGTGGAGGTGTTCCTCACCGGGCATTACGGGCAGGACAACTCCGAAATCATCGGTTCGACCGCCGTGACGCCCGATCGCCTCGGACGGTTCACCCCACCGACGACGAGGCGCCCCTTCGTTGACTACGACAATGTCGAGCCGATGATGGATTCGGAGCAGTACGGGGGCGTTTTGCGCGTCGACATCGATCTGAATGCTTTCAAGGTAAGCTCGATCACTGGATACGAGAATATCGATCGGGCGTTCACGATCGGAGATTTCGTGCCGACCCGGATCGCCGAACCCGTTTTCGACGAGAGCATCTCTACGTTCAGCCAGGAACTGCGTCTCACGCATGAGGGCGCCGACACCTTCTTTCTGGCGGGCGCCTCTTACGGCGAAGAGACGATCGATTATAGGCGCGATCTCATATCCTACGATCTGCTGCGAGGCACGTTATCAACGCGCTTCAACGAAAAGGACCGCTCTTTTGCCGTATTCGGCCAGGCGGAGTGGGAGTTCATGCCCGGATGGACCGTGATTGGCGGCCTGCGCTACACATCGGAGGACAAGGATTATTCGGGTGGGTCGATCGAGCTCGATCCGTTCGGCGTTTCCATCGTCAAGGCCGTCTATCCCAACACTGCGGGCGACGGCATTTTCGGCAATCCCCAGTACGAGGATACTGATATTTCGGGTTCGCTCGCGCTCAACTGGAAGCCGGCTCAGGATGTGCTGCTGTATGCGAGCGTGAGCGAGGGCTACAAGAGCGGCGGCTTCGACGGCTCGGGTATCACGGAACCGGGATCATTCACTCCTTATGGCGCGGAGAATATTCGTGCCTACGAGGCCGGGGCGAAGTTCTTCGCCGATCGGGTAGAGCTCAGCGGCGCATTTTTCTATTACGACTATACTGACAAGCAGGTGCTAGCGCTGGTTGACCTAGGCAGCGGGATTCCCGAGGCGATCATTCAAAACGCGGCCGCATCGACGATCTACGGCGTGGACCTCGATATCGGCGTGGACCTGACGGACGCTCTGCGTTTGTCTCTTAACGGGTTGATCGTGTCGTCCGAGGTCACCGACTGGCAGAGCGCCGATCCGACCGAAGCCGCCTCGCGGATCGGCAACGATCTGCCCGGAACGCCCGAGGCGTCAATCAACGCCCGTCTCGACTGGTCGCACGACATTGCCTCGAATTGGGAGCTCGAGCTCTCCACCTGGACCAGCTACAGCGACGGGGCGTTCCGCGACATCGAGAATACCCCCAACTTGCGCTCCGACGACCGTTTTCTGACCAATGCGCGCATCGCGCTGGGCCGGATCGAACGCGGCCCGCAATTTTATGTCGTGGGAAAGAATCTGTTCAACGAGACCTACGTCACCTCGGTGCGCAGCTTGGTCGGAATGCTGGGAGAGTATTACGGCGAACCGAGAACGATTACCTTCGGCGTTCGCTACGATTTTTGAACCAATAGGGAGCCTGGAATGAGCCTGTCCCACACAACCTCGCGGCGATCGCTCCTGAAGGCCAGTGCGGGCGCGGTGTTTCCTCTGCTAGCTGGATGCAGCGCATCGACCGGCTGGCGCGGCTTGTCGGCCGATCCCGCGAGGGATGCGCAATGGCTCTGGGACCGCCAGCTCTGGATGAACGATCTGGGACCGCGGATGACCGGCAATCCGGCGCATATGGAGTTCGTCCAGTTCATCGTCGAAGAGCTCGAAGCCATGGGTCTGCCGGTGCAGGAGGACATCCAGCGATTCCCCCGGTGGGACGCCAATCGATCGGCGATTGCGCCTGCGGACGATCGTAGCGATCCAATCGAAGTCGCCTCGGAATATCCGTATTCGGCATCGACGGGGCCGGACGGGATTGTCGCCCCCCTGATGTATGGAGGCACGGTGGGCGACGATCTACCTAATGCAGATCTGCAGGGCTCTATCCTCTATCTCGATGCGCCCGTTCCGCCGCTTCCCTTCGGGCAATTTTATACCGACGTGAAGACCTACGGTGCGTTGCAGGAATTCCCGACGGAGGTGACGCAAGCCTCGGGGCAGATCGTCTATGCGCCCAGCCTCGAGAAATATGCCCGCCGCGGCGCCAAAGCGGTGATTTTCGGCTGGACGAATGTTTCGGAGGAGCAGGCGCGAGGCCAGTACATCCCCTTCAATCGGCCACAACAGCCCATTCCGGGGCTTTGGGTCGGGCCCGGTGCGGCATCACGTTTGCGCGGCCTCGCGAACAGCCGCGGCAATATCCGCCTGACCCTTGACGCGACGCTTTCACCCGATGCCCGGTCGCGCACCGTGTATGCTCTGGTGCCGGGCGCCTCCGACCGGATCGTCATCGTGACAACCCACACCGATGGCCCCAACGCGATCGAGGAAAACGGTCCTTTGCCGATGCTGGCCATGGCGCGCGATCTGCTGAGTCGGAACCCGGTGCGCGGTCAGCCCGCCGTGCTGTTCTTGTTCGCCAGCGGGCATTTCGTGGGACCGGCGGCGGATGCAACGGACCGATTTCTCGAGGTTCATCCGGATCTTCGCGATCGAACCGTGGCGGGACTGGCAGTCGAGCATCTCGGCGGCACGGAATGGCAAGACGATAGCGCGCGCCGCTACACGAGCAGCGGCAAAGCGGAAATGAGTCTCATTTTTACCGAAGGCGAGCACATGGCCGACATCGCTTTTGCTGCGGCGCAGGCCAGCGACGACCCGCGTGGCGCGGTAGTCCGCGCGCAGGACCTGAGCTATTTCTTCGGCGAAGGGCGAGCTCTTGCACGAGCCGGAATCCCCACGATCGGATTCCTCCCGGCACCATCCTATCTCCTCGCAACAGGTCCAAGAGGACATATCGAGAAGCTGGATCGAGGGGTATTTGACGTTCAAGTCTCGCTCTGCCGAGATCTCCTTCATCGCCTTCTGCTGTACGCGAGCGTGAGAGCTTAACAGTTTGGACAAGGTGCTTTCGCGGACGCATATCACTGCCGGCAGACCGAGGTGCCGGTATAAGAGAGCGAGAGCATGCGACCTACGCAAAAGGGTCTAAAAATTGGCAAGGGGCTGAGGGCGGACGCGGAATGGACATTCCCAACGGTCCGCCTGCCCATCGCTTTCATGTCGGGTACCCCACGAATTTCGTTGGCGATGAAGGCTTCCTCCTTCTTGTATTTTGGGCATTACGGCTAGCAGCGGCGCTCCGGCGCTGCTGGCATTCTCCTCTCAACGGCTGAGCCGAGAAAGACCTCGGCACGGTGATGTGCGAGATAGGGTGAGTGCCGCTCGCTAAGCCCGTGGAGTTTCGCTTCTCGAGAAATGCCCATCCGCCCGAGGTTCTGCTCGCCGAGCGCGTGGGAGACGAGCATCGAGCCGTCGTCAGTGAAGCTGATTAGCCCGGCGTCGAAAAGCGCATCGATGTTCGTTGTGAGCAGAAGCCCGTTGAACGGATCTAGGCGCTCCCGGCCCGTCGCCGAGCGCCATGGCTTTATGTGGGAGGCACGCAGCAGCGCGGGGTGGTCGATACCTAGGATCGGACATGCACCGCCCCAGAGGGCGAGCAGGGCGTACCGAAAGTCACCTTGGCCGATGCGAGCCGAGGCGAGGCGCTCGGTCTCCGTCAGCGGTTCCTCGTCATCACCTACGAGCCGTATCTCGCCATACGTAGTCTCGATGGTCCTTGCACCGAGAAGCGTGTCGAGGAGAGCCGGGATCGATCCCGGCTTGGCGGATATAGCGAAACCGAAGCGGCTGGTCGTGTCGCGCCCATCCGCCTCATACAGTGGGAGCGAGCGCATGTTGCTGTTGATGTAGGGGCGAAGTGGCCGCTCAAATTCGACACCGGGGATAGCCTCGAGGCGGTCCGCGAGATCGAAGTAGCGGGGATGCAGAACAAGGGGCTGCCGGACGGTGTGCGCCTTAACATAGACGGATAGGCCGGAGCGCGCGTAGCCGACCACCTTCTGCGTCCTATGCCGCTCGGTGAAACCCAACTCCAGCAGTGCCTTCACGAGTCCCATCGGGGTCGAAGCGGCAATCTTAGGATTCGTAACCGTCGTGCCAACGACCGGCATGTCCGCTTCATCGGCGTATCGCGCCCAGGTCCGGATGCTTGCAGGATCCCATTCGATCTCGAGGCGGCCGATCTGGTCCTGCATCTCGGGGCGCAAGCGCGTCTCGAACACGTCGACTGGCTCGCTGCGACCTGGTGCTTCGCCGCGATAGGGGCAGGTCCAGTCAACGACCGCACGTTCGACGTAGCGTGCTCCGTAAAGGCCGACGAAAAGAGTCCGGCCGGCGGCCGGCGATGTGAACGCGGCCCAGACCGGCCCGGTCCGGAAAAGCTTGCGCTTCGGACTCTGCGTCCGCTGATAGAGTTCGAAGGCTGCCCTATCTCGCAACCAGAGGTCGTGAAGCGACTTGTCGCGAAGGCCAGGTTTCGTGTGGTGACGGACCAGCCTGACTTCGGCCGGATCCAACCCCGCGTCGATCAGAAGCTCATTGAAAGTGGTGGGCACGACGAGATTATAGCCTGCCAATGTTGCCGGAGTCCTAAAGGACCTTAGCTGCACCAATTACGCGGTGTCCCCATCTCGGTTGATCAGATGGGTTGACTGTCGGCAGGTGAAGGTAGGGCAGCTATCGGGTTCCGCCCCAATGTCGGAATTGGGGCGCAAAGCGCTCATCGAATGTTGAGAGAGTAGCTAGCATTCCCAGATGTGCGCGAAATGCTTCCGATACTGTGAAAATGGTGCCAGAAGAGGACTCGAACCTCCACGACCTTGCGATCGCCGCCACCTGAAGACGGTGCGTCTACCAATTCCGCCATCTGGGCACTCGCGGCAGGCCGGTCATCGATTGCGCGGCCGCCGGGTAGGGGGCGCGGATAGCGATCAATCGCCAAATCTGTCAACACTGTATCGTCGCGGCAGAAGCGATTATTGGGCCCGCGCGATGGAGCCCCTTTCTTGGCGTATCGCTAGGGAGCTGCCATTAGCTCATCAAGGCTATCCATCGTGACTAATGTGCGGCGACCGATCCGCGTCGTTATCAGCCGCCCATCGCTGATCATTCTGTAGACGCTGGTCCTGCCAAGACCGAGCATCGTGCATGCTTCGTTGATCGATACGAGCTTTGCCTTGCAGGATGAAGGAGCCGCATCGAGCTTGGCTGCCACAGCGTTGGCCAAGGCTTCGATCTGATCGGCCTCGAGTTGCACAAGGCGGGCTGAAGGTGTCGCACCCGGCAAGGTCTGTACCAGCGGCAGCTTGCTAATGAGTCGCTCCAGATCTCGCTTGCGCCACCTCTCCAAATTGCCTTCGAGCTCGACCGCCGCGACGGAATAGGTCGCGCTGAGCCGGATCAGCACGTCTTCACTGACGGACAAATAACGCGCCGCCATCTCCGCCGGCATCAGAGCAGGCCAGCCTTCTCTCATATGCATTGTGTCGTTCATTGGATCGCCCCCGGTTCGAGCAAGGTCAGCATATTACTGGGCCATCCGAAGATTGTCCGCACTGCGGGTAGAAAGAACGGCCCTTCAGCGTGAACCACATGCATCCCGGCACGGATTCGAATCATGTTGCCGATATCAAGACCGCGACAGGGTGCAACGCGGCTTTCACTCGCAGGGAAATCTCATTTCTCAAGTGCTTGGGCAGGGCGGAAGGCTTGGTTTAGGGTGTAGCTTGCGGGGCTGCGATAATTACACTCGCAATTCCGACATTGGGGCGCAATGCTGCCGTTGCGTCGCACGCAATCGACGGCGGATTGCAAAAGAGCAGGTTGGATATGCCTACACCCGCTCAGGCATTAGCTGTGGACGAGTGCCGGAACGGCAGGAAATGGGCCGGCAGCGGACTGGCAGCTTATAGGCAATCGTTGCGACAAGCGGACTCTCGTACCGGCACTCAGTCTCAAGGCTCGCTTGCAGACCGTTCGACTAGCTTTCGGAACAGACCCACAGCTTCCTCGGTTTCCGAGGGGTTTGGCGACAGAACACTTGAGAGTGCGAGACCTCTAATTGCCCAGACAAAAAGCCGAACCGCTGCTTTGGTTTCGGCTTCGCTTCCGGGGATCCAGCGCATGATGGCTTCTACTGAAGCGTGTTCGACGCGTTGCTGGGTGGGGATTACCAAGGCCGCAAGCTCGGGATCGCTTCGCGACGCCTGCAGAACCTCAATCACAGCCAAACCCGAAGGCTGACTGAAAACTTCCCATAATATCGGAGGCCATTCTTCGAGCCGCGCAAGGTCGACGCCGCGCTCCGCCAGTTCCCGATAGTGGCGTTGCTCGCTTTCGTAAACGTAGGTGATGACCTCCGACATCAGCTGTGCACGCGTATTGAAGTGGTAGATAATCGATCCGCGGCTCACACCGGCTTCGTCAGCGATCGCTGCCGTCGTAGCTGCCTTATAGCCCTGCTGGTGCAACACGGTCACTGCGGCCTCGATCAGTGCAGTTTTTGTTTCCTCAGTGCGTTCTGCCTGAGTGCGGCGTGGCCGCGCCGAAGTTGATTTGAGTGTTATAGATCGATCCTTTGGTTGCTGCGGTGTGCCGCACTTTTATAGCCCATCCGGTGCTAATCGAAATCCCCCTTCCCCTCAACGAGCCACTCGGTCAACTTACTTTCGTTCTTGACAGGAAGTTACTGAAAGCGGATTAATTGCCACGAATCGGGCCCTGATCCGAGCAGGAGAGGAAATTCTAATGAGAGCTTTCGGAGCCCTTCTGGGCAGCAGCCTGTTGGCGATCGCGTCGTCAGCGCAAGCGCAGTCAATTGACGCGCACTCTGATGACCCTGGTCAGATTGCTGGCGACGAAACGTCCCCTGAGATCGAGGCTGGAGAAGACGGCGTAGGCGCAATTGTCGTCACCGCCAATCGCCGCGAGGAACGTTTGCAGGACGTTCCAGTATCGGTAACCTTGGTCGATGGTGACCAGCTCACACGGCAGAACGTAAATGCCGTCGAAGATCTGACGCGTTCCGCCCCCGCACTCAGCAACGCCGGCCCGCCGGGTTTCGGCGCTCTCAGCATCCGCGGGATCGGCGGCCTTTCGTTCTCCCGTTCATCCGAAGGCAGCGTAGGCGTCGTCGTGGACGGTGTATCGCTTGCGAACACTTCCACGAACCCGCCCCTGCTGTTCGATGTCTCGCGCGTCGAAGTGCTGGAGGGGCCCCAGGGAACCCTGTTCGGACGCAACTCGTCGGCTGGCGTGATCAACATCGTCACCAATGCGCCCGACCCCTCCAGGGTCGAAGTCATTGCGCACGCGGACATCGGCACGCGCAACAACTATATCGCTCGCGGAGCGGTCAATCTGCCGATCTCGGCTACTACCGCTCTGCGGGTTACCGGTTCTTACAGCCAGGACCCGCAGGTCCAGCGCAACCTGTTCGACGGTAGCTATTCTCGCCGTGAAGCGAAGGCTGTCCGCGGTCGCTTCCTTTGGGAACCGAGCTACAGCGTCACGGTCAATCTTGCCGCCGACTATACGGATAGCGATGTGGATGGCGGTGCACCTTGGGCGGTCTACTCTTCCAGTCCTACCAGTTTGCTGACCGCGCGCCTTGCAGCCTGCGGCGTTGATGTCGGCCAAGAGAACCAGGAGGGTTGCGTCGATCCGAGCATTGTTTCGTCTGCTACCAGCTACGGTTTCTCCGGTCAGGTCGACTTCGATGTCGGCGGCCCCATTCTCACTTCTATCACTTCGCTTCGACGCGTCCGGTCGGGTACAGACCAGGATGCCGACAGCACGCCCGCCAATCGCCTCTTCCAGTCCGTTAGCGACCGCATCAACAATTTCAGCCAGGAACTGCGGGTTTCGTCGCCGAATACCGGATTGATCGAATACGTCGCTGGCCTGTATTATTTCAAGAGCGACCTGGACGCCGTCACGGTGCAGTCAGGCCAGGTTCTTGCCGATCTGCCTCTGATTGGCGCCTGTCCCTTGCCAGCGCCCGAGCTATGCGGGCTCACTCTGGGCCAATCGCGACCAGTGGCGACTGAGACCGAAAGCTATGCCGCTTTTGGGCAGGCTACGATCAACGCCAGCGACCGTCTTCGCTTTATCCTTGGCGGCCGCGTTGGACGTGAAGACGTGCAGGCGGCCTCGCCGGGTTCGACGACAGTGCCCGGTGCGCTCGCGCCCTTCGCGCCGTCAACGGCGATAGGTGATCGGGCCGTCGACACCTACTTCTCGTATCGCGTAGGCGCACAGTACGATGTGACGCCAGACATCATGGCGTTTGCTACCTATACTCGTGGCTACAAGGGGCCGGCGATCAACGACACGGCTACCAGCCCGGCCACCCCCCTATTGATCAAGCCCGAGATTCCGAAATCGGGCGAAGTCGGGTTCAAGGCCAGTCTGGCCGGGGGCAGGGCTGCACTCAATGCCACCGCGTTCTACACCGAGGTGAGCAATTTTCAGGCACAGTTCTTCGACCCGTCCATCCCGGCATTCATCTTCGGCAACGCGCCTGAGTTGACCTCGAAGGGCGTGTCGGCACAATTCTTCGGTCGACCCGTGAGAGGACTGACGACTAATTTCGGCGTGACATATCTCGATGCGGAATATGGGCCGGGCTACCAGATAGCGGACTCCCGCAACACGGTCGTGAGCGCCGAGGGTCGACAGCTTGTGGGCTCCTCGAAGTGGACTGTGACCACCAGTGCCGAGTACACGACTGCGCTGTCTGGGGCGCTAGATGCCTTCATTCAGGCCGATATGGTGTATCGCTCAAGATCGTTCTCCAATGCCGCCAACGACCCGATCTTGTCGACCGACGGTGCCGCGATTTTTGGTGGGCGCATTGGCGTCCGCACGAGCGACGAGAAGTTCGGCGTGTCTGTCTTTGCCCGCAATATCTTCGATACTTTCCGGGCTTCGACACGCTTCGCCACGCCGATAGCGGCGCAGCAGCTCGATCCACAGTCGTTCTCGCAGTTTGTTGGGCCTGAAGGCAATCGCGTCGTCGGGCTGTCGCTTGATGCGCGTTTCTGAACACCGACCCATCTGACGCTCAGGGACAAACCGGATGAAGACCGATGATCAGCAACATAGCCAGTGGACCATTTCCCGGAGGCAAGCCATGAGCGGTTCTATCGGCCTTTCCGGTGCGCTGGCGCTTGGCGCAGCAAGAACAACCGCAGCGAGTCCGGCCGTCGAACGGACGGTGCCCTCGCAAGGTGACATTCCTTTGGGGCACCGCTTCCGCAGCGCACCAGATCGAAGGCAACAACGTCAACTCGGACTTCTGGCTGGCTGAAAATGTCCAACCGACGCTTTTTCGAGAGCCATCGGGCGATGCGTGCGACAGCTATCATCGCTATGACGAGGACGCTGCGCTCGCAGCCGAGCTTGGCTTCAACGCGCATCGGTTCGGGATCGAGTGGGCGCGGATCGAACCCGAGCCAGGCCAGTTTTCCGAAGCCGAACTCGATCACTACATCCGCGTGCTCGAATCTTGCCACCGTCGTGGGCTCGCCCCCATGGTGACCCTAAGTCATTGGACGGTCCCGCGCTGGTTCGCGGCTCGCGGAGGCTTCGAGAACCCCGAGAGCCCGGAACTATTCGAACGCTTCGCAGCAAAGGTCGGTCAACGTCTCGGTTCGCTGATGAGCGCTGCAACCACGTTCAACGAATGCAACATCGGCCGCCTTGCGCGTATCCTGTTCAACCTGGATTCTCCGCAAGCACAAGCCGGCGTCAAGGCGATGCTCGAGGCTTGCGCGAAGGCCACCGGCAGCGACCGATGGGCGAATGTTCTTTTCGGAGATCCGGCGAAGTCCGAAGCCAATATGGTTGACGCGCACCGGCGATCGGTTGCGGCGCTAAAGGCCGGGTCAGGCGACTTCCCTGTCGGCCTGACCATCAGCATGCAGGCGATCGAAGGCGTCGGCCCGGATCACCAAGCATCTGCTTTTGCCGACATGCTACATGGACCGTGGCTGGATGCGGCCGACGTATGCGATTTCGTCGGCGTCCAGACCTACACTCGCCTGCTTGTCGATGCCAACGGTCTCGTGCCGCCTGGCGACGAGACAGAGAAAACTGCGGCCGGCTACGAGTTCTATCCGAAGGCCCTGGGGGACACCGTGCGATATGCCGCTTCGCGAACGGGAAAGCCCATCTACGTGACCGAAAACGGAATTGCGACTGACGACGACAGTCGCCGGATCGCCTATATCGACGGAGCTTTGGCCGCTCTCAGTCAAGCGAAGGCCGATGGCGTTGACGTGCGCGGATATTTTCACTGGTCCCTGCTTGATAATTTCGAATGGACAGCAGGGTACACCCAGAAGTTCGGGCTAATTGAAGTCGACCTGAAAACATTCAAGCGAACCCCAAAACCCAGTGCCTATCATCTCGGAGCAGATTGCGAAAAAGTTGGGCTCGGTATGAGGTTCGCTTCGTTCGTGTTGCTCGCGGTAAGTATCGCGGTGCCCAGTACCGCCCAGGAGAGTCCGATGCGCTACGAAGTTCCGGAGACCGTATCGCCCGAGGCCAAGGTAGCGCTTCAGCAGACATACGGTTTGCTACGTCAACTCGCACAGGCGCCGCAAAGCGCCCCTTCAACTGATGAGGAATGGGATGCGCGAAATGCCAGAGCCGAGGCCGTTATCGGTCCGATTGTAGCGGCGAATGCGGAGGCACTCGGGGTAACCGTAGAAAGCGACACCATTGGCGGTGTGAGCGTCCTGCGGATCAGACCCCCCGGTTACACTCCGCGAAACCGCACTCTGATTTACGCGCACGGCGGCGGATACGTGCTGTTTTCCGCTCGGACATCACTGACGGTTCCGGCGTTAATGGCCGTTGCCAGCGGCGATGAAGTCATTTCGGTCGACTACACGTTGGCGCCGCGGGGCAACTGGAAAACCGCAACCGATGAATTGATAGCGGTTTATCGCGGCACACTGGCTGACCGGCAGCCAGATCAGATTGGCCTTCTTGGGGACTCAGCGGGCGGAGGCCTCGTGGCTGGCGCCGTGTTGAAGATGCGCGATCAGCAACTGCCATTGCCAGGCGCGCTCTATCTGCTCTCTCCCTGGTCCGACATCACTAGCACCGGGGATAGCTACAGCACACTCGCCGACGCCGATCCCTCTCTAAATGCGGAGAGCTTGGAATGGGGTGCAAATGCATACGCAGCACCCGCGGATCAGAAGAACCCGTACGTATCACCGGTTTATGGCGATTACTCGCAACCCTTCCCCCCGACCCTGATACAGGGCGGCACACGAGAGATATTCCTTAGTCATTTTGTACGTCATTATCAGGCGATCCGCGGCGGCGGGAATGTAGCAGTGCTCGATTTGTATGAAGGGATGCCGCACGTCTTTCAGGCGCTAGCACCGCAGATTCCGGAAACTGCCGCGTCGATGGAGCGTGCGGCCGAGTTCTTCGATGCGCATTTAGCCGAACGCTGACCTGCGCAGGGCTCGAAACATGATAGCATCACCCGCCGAACATCCTTTGCCACCCGGGCGCGGTCGGACACTCTTCGGAGCGATCGGGTATCTGGTGCGCGGCATCAAGGCTCTGCCAACGCCCTTGCGTGAACGGGCGCTCGACACTTTAACCAGCGGTGTCAGCACCTCTTTGCCACCTTTTTCCGACGTTCTTCGGTTGGTCGAAGCTGCGGACGGCATTCCAGACGGCAAGTTGTGGCAAGATCGTCTCCTTGCAGACTATCCGGCAATGCGTGCGGTTCGCCTCCGCGAAGTGAGCGAGGACGGGAACGAACGTGTTCGCGCCCGACTCTACCTACCTCCCGAAGACGCGCCCAAGTCCGGCTACGGCGTTGGTCTGGGTGCATGGCGGAGCCTTCGTGCTTGGTAGCCTCGATGCGAAGGAAGCGCATTGGTTGTCAATGGAGCTGGCAGCCGGCGGAATCCCAGTGGTCTCGGTCGATTATCGCATGTGCATCGGAGGCGTGCACTACCCGACGCCGCTCGAAGATGTGTTGAGTGCCTGGAATTGGGCTGTGGCCCATTGCGATGAGTTTGGCATCGATGCGAACAGCCTGCACATTGGTGGCGGAAGCGCAGGCGGATGCTTGGTAGCCAGCGCGGTCCTTCGTTTGCGAGATGCCGGCGAACCGCTTCCGGCTTCACAGATCCTCGCCTATCCGGTCCTCGAAGGCCAGCTACCACGTCCGACGCCGCACATGGTTGCAGAGTTGGCGGGCACTAAGCTGCCGTCGGACGCTTGGGTCGCCGAGATGTTTGCCAACTGGTCCGGTGCGGCCGACGAAGCCAACCCGTACGTAGCTCCGGCCGTTGCAGATCCAGAAGGGCTTCCTCCCACTTTCGTAATTACATGCGGGCGCGATGCACTCCGCCGGAGCAGCGAGCCCTATGCTCGGAGGTTGTCCGATGCCGGCGTCGCAGTGTGGCACGAAATACTTCCTGAAGCCGAACATGCGCCTCTTGATCGCCCTGGCACACCAGACGGCCGAAAATGTGTGGAGCGGATCCGCAGGTGGCTAACCGGCGGCATTGAGGGAATGGCCGCTTGAGCGCTTGGTCCCCTGCAAGGCGGGTGGCACGGTTCGTCCTTCGTGCTTTGAGCGCCTTGGTCTTGCTCGCATTGGTCATCGCGTTGGCTCTGGTCTTGGATGCGCGCCGGACGCCGACAGCGGAGCCTGAGTACGTAGCGCTGGGCAGCTCGTATGCAGCTGGCGCCGGCCTCGGCCCAAGACAGTCTGGCAGTCCGATACTCTGTAGCAGAAGCAATGAGGGTTATCCGCCCCGCGTCGCCCGAGCGCTCGGCCTTCAGCTAGTCGATATGACCTGCAGCGGTTCGGTGACGAAGCATCTGCTGACCGGCGGACAGTTTTTCCAAGATGAGCAGATCCGCACGATTGGCCCTCAGACAAAGCTTGTGACCGTCACGGTTGGCGGAAACGATATCGGTTTTGTTCGGGATCTCTATCTTCTCGCAACCCGCAGATCGGACACATTGCTTGGTGGGATGGTGAGAAAACTATGGAGCGGTCCTCCAAGCGTGAACGAACGTAATTTTGGCAAGCTCCAGCGCGACCTCACTGCGCTTGTCCGCACCATTCGCACACGAGCGCCATCTGCGACCATAATTCTTGCGACTTATCCTACGGTCCTTCCGCGTAGTGGCACCTGCGAAGAACTGGGATTGAGCGGTGATGAAGCAACAGTGATGCGTCAGGTAGAAAGCCGGCTCGCCGCAGTGACCCGCGCGGCGGCCAAAGGCAGTGGGGCGTTGATTGTTGACATGAACGAAGCCGGAGTTGAGCATCATGCTTGCTCCCCATCTCCTTGGACCAAGGGGAAGGGACCCGTCACCCAATCCCCATTTCATCCGACTATGAGCGGCGCGAACGCGACTGCAAAAGCGATCATAGCTGCAATCGATAATCGTTAGGCACTGTCCTCCGCCGAGTCTGCTTTCGGGTGAATTAGAAACGCCTCCGAATGACCGCAATGAGCGCGCGAAGCTGACGCCCTACTAATGGACTTTCTCAAAACGAAAGGAGGTGGCTCTCTGGAAGAGAGCGGAAAAGGGCACGCGATCCCCGCGGCCTATGGAGACTTGAGATGACTGAGATCGAACAACAGAAGCGCATTGCCAACTACCTCGCCGCCGTTGCTCACCTCCTGGGCGGCCGGCCCGGGCGTTCTACTGAATTTCGAGACAAGGTGCACATCATGCTGAGCGGAACGGCTCCCCACGCTTTCGGCCTGATTCAGTTCGCCTCTCGGGTCCAGGCAACTAGTCGCCCGCTAGTATGGGTACATCAGTCTGTAGAGTGCCCGACGGTTCCGCAGATCGGCCTAGTCGCGCAGATAGAAGGGTCGATACACTACATCGAGAGCTGCATGCTCTGCCTAGCTAGCGAAGACGACCGCGCAACTCTCGTTCCAGACGGCTTCAATCTGGGCGCCTACAGGTTCGATGACACGCTCGATCTGCACCACGCTACCGAAGCACCAGCATCGACCTTCGAAGTGGCGGATCGCGATATGGTCAGGGCCTACAACCGACTTATCGCGATCCAAGCCGAACAGTGGGAGCGGGGTGACATCTTCGACCTGCCTAGTCTCGCCATGGCGGCCTAGATTTCACTGTGCGCCGGATCGTCCATGGGCGATCCGGCATCGCTACCCAAGAGCTATCTTCGTTGGTCGACTGCCCTGAGCATAATGTCCTTAAGCGCGAATTCCTAAACACTACGCAACCGACGAAGGTTAGCGGCAGCAACTGATCCGTTAAGAATTGAATGGTTGCAATTTACGCAACGCGCGGTTGGTCGCATTAAAGCAGGTTGTGCCCTCCCGCAGCCGCGATCTCGAGCGCGCGCTTGGCGGTTTCCTGACCCTTGACCTGCTTCAGATCGGGCGCCCTGCCAGCCTCCTCCACGGCGCCCGGCTCCGGGTCGGGGAGGCGCTGTGTGCCCTTGAGGTGGTTGAGCAGGCTGGCGAGATCGGGCGCGGCGCAGACCGGCACCTCGCTCGCCCAGCGGGCTTCGGAACCCTGCGCGCGCGGGCAGACCAGGCCGACGCCGGCCTCGCTCGCATGCAACGCCGCCAAGAGGACGCCGGGCGAAGGGACGATCCGGGCATCGAGCGCGAGTTCGCCGACCGCGATCCAGTCGGTGAGCTGTTCGGCATCGGTCACCCCCATCGCCGCCAGCAGCGCGAGTGCGATCGGCAGGTCGTAATGCGAGCCTTCCTTCGGCAGGTCGGCGGGCGAAAGATTGATGGTGATTCGCTTCGGCGGCAGCGCGAGCCCCATCGCCGACAGGGCAGCCCGGACCCGCTCCTTGCTCTCACCGACCGCCTTGTCTGCGAGGCCGACGATATTGAATTTGGGCAGGCCCGGCGCGACCGAGCACTGCACCTCCACGGTGCGCGCCTCGAGTCCGAGATAGGCGACCGTCTTGACCAATGCGACCAGTGTTCATCCTCCCACGGTCGCCCCGCGCCACGATTGTCCCAAGCGCGCGGATTGTCGAGCGGAAACCGGGCCGGGAGGATGACGAAGATCGCTGGTTACCGCTCGATTAACCATAGACCTTGGGATGCCGGCAACCCTCTGACGGGCACATCCGCGGCATGTTCAGACTCGCCGCAATCCTGCTGTCCGCCCTCGGTGCGCTGGTCGCCGCACCGGTGTCCGCCCAATCGCTCGCGCTGGTCAGCCTTCCGGTGGTCTATGTTTCCAGCCCCGTCGTGCAGCAGATGCATCAGGGGCGGGCGATCGCCCCGGCTCCGCGGACCGCGAGCAGGCCGATGGTGCCGCAGGAGCCCGCGGCGCTCGCCGCGGTCCGGCCGCGGCCGGCCTATCGTCCCGGCACTCTGCCCGTCTGGCAGGCCCCGCCCTTCGTCGACCGCAGGTTTCGCGACTATCGCCGCGGGATCGCGCAATACGGTCCGTTCACGGTGCTCGATTCGCGGACCGCGGCGCTGGTGGGCGAGACCGATGCCGTCACCCCCGGCCTGTTCCGGGCGATGATGCGCGACTTCCCGCAGATCGAGCAGCTCGACATGGTCGAGTGCCCCGGCACGCGCGACGACCGTGCCAACCTCAAGCTCGGCCGGATGATCCGCCAGGCGGGTCTGGTCACGCATGTGCCCGCGATCGGATCGGTCCGCTCGGGCGCGGTCGAGCTGTTCCTCGCCGGCGTCGAACGCGACATCGCCGAAGGTGCCGAATTCGCCGTGCATAGCTGGATGGACGATTATGGCCGCGAGGCGCAGGACTTCGCCGCCGAGGCACCCGAGAATCGGCAATATGTGGACTATTACCGCGAAATGGGCATGAGCGTGCAGCAGGCGCGCGCCTTCTACGACTTTACCAATTCGGTGCCGCACCGCCGCGCGCTATGGCTCGGCGCCAGCGACATGCGCCGCTGGTCGGGGCGGCCGCAGCAGGCGCGCACTCCGCCGCGCCGCCCGGTGCCGCCCGCGCCGGACTCGGCCCCGGTGCTGGTCTATGCCGACGTGACTTTTTCTTGACGCGCTTGTCCGCATCGCCTAGGCGCGCGGCCCTGTAGGAGGTCGCTCGCAGGAGCGGCCCCGTTCCGTCGGCGCGAATCGCTTGCGCCTTCGGCCATTGCAATTTTTTTGAGGACGATCCGATGAAGCGGACATTCCAGCCTTCGAACCTCGTGCGCGCCCGCCGCCACGGTTTCTTCGCCCGCAAGGCCACTCCCGGCGGTCGCAAGGTCCTGCGCAACCGTCGTGCGCGCGGCCGCAACAAGCTGTGTGCGTGATCTGATCCGCCGCGCCTAGGCGCGGCGATCTGCACGACGATGCAAGCGGGCTCCCATAGGGGGCCCGTTTTGCGTATGTGGTCCCATGCATTCCAGCCTCTCCGTCATCCGCAAGCGCAGCGACTTCCTGGCTGCCAATGCCGGGCTGAGGGTGGCGCGGCCGGGCTTCGTCCTGCTCGCGCGTCCCAATGACGGATGCGGCAAGCGCTACGGCATCACCGTGACGAAGAAGATCGGCAATGCCGTGGTGCGCAACCGGATGAAGCGGCGCTTTCGCGAGCTGCTGTGGGCGGCGCTTCCCGAAGCGGGCCTCGCCGATCACGACCACATATTGATCGGCCGCGCCGGCGGGATAGAGCGCGATTTCGCTGCGCTGCGCACGGACCTCTCCACTGCGCTTGCCCGCGCCGCGCAAGGCAAGTCCGATGGTCCGCGGCCGATGCGCCGCAAGCGCAGCCGCCGCGCATGAAACACGCCCTCATCTGGATCGCCCGCGCGTGGCAGTGGGGCCCCAGCCGCGTCCTTCCGCCGACTTGCCGCTTCCATCCCTCCTGCAGCCAGTATGCGATCGAGGCGCTGGGGAAATATGGCGCGATCAAGGGTGGATGGCTGGCGACGAAGCGTATATTGCGCTGCCACCCCTGGGGGGGGTACGGGCATGACCCGGTGCCCTGACGGCCGGCGCATCTGTCTTGACTATATAATACACCGCCCCACATTCCCTCCGATCCGACACATACGGGACCGACCTTGACCAATCACCGCAATCTGATCCTGGCAATCGCGCTGTCCTTCCTGCTGCTCGTCGGCTGGACCTCGGTGATGGACTTTCTCTATCCGCAGCCCGAGACCGCGCTGGTCGAGGACCGGTCGGATACGCCTGTCGAACAGGCTGCCCAGCCGCAGGAAGCCACGGTGACGAAGCATTCGCGAACCGGCGGTCTGGTCGATCCGATGCTGCAGGCGCGCGAAAAGGCCGATCTCGCAACCGCACTCGCCAGTCCCGGGCGCATCCGCATCGATGCCCCCCGCGTCGCCGGCTCGATCAATCTGCGCGGCGGCGTCGTCGACGACATCGTGCTCAAGGACCACCGCGAAGGGTCGGGCAAGGACAGCGAACCCGTACGGCTGTTCTCGCCCAACGGCACACCGGCGCAGCAATTCGCCCAGTTCGGCTGGGTCGGTTCGAACATCGCCGTGCCCGGACCGCAGACGGTCTGGGAAGCCGAAGGCGATGTGCTGACGCCGTCGAACCCGGTAACGCTGCGTCACGACAATGGCGAAGGGCTGGTCTTCAGCATTCGCTATGCGATCGACGAGAATTATATGCTGACGGCGACCCAATCGGTCACCAATACGGGGACGAACCCGGCGGTGGTGCAGCCCTTCGGCCTCGTCAACCGGACCAGCCGGACGGCCAGCATCGATCAGTGGATCGCCCATTCCGGGCCGATGGGGGTCTTCGGCGATGCAGCCGACTACAGCGTCGATTACGACGACCTCGACGACAGCGGCCGCATCTCACCCGAGGGGCGCACCTCCTGGGCCGGCTTCACCGACATCTACTGGCTCTCGGCGCTGGTGCCGCAGGACGGCGCTTCGCCCGAGACGACCTTCCGCGCCATGGGCGACGAGACCTATCGCGCGGACATGATCTACGAGCCCGCGACGGTGCCCGCGGGCGAAACGCTGTCCACCACCTCGCGTCTCTATGCCGGCGCCAAGGAAAGCGCGGTGCTCGACCGCTACGAGGATGCCGGACTGCAGAAATTCGGCCTCGCGATCGACTGGGGCTGGTTCCGCTGGTTCGAAAAGCCGTTCCTGTGGCTGCTGCGCACGATCTACGATGCGGTCGGCAATTTCGGCATCGCGATCATGATCCTGACGCTGATCGTGCGCCTGGCGATGTTCCCGGTCGCGCAGAAGGGCTTCGCCAGCATGGCCTCGATGAAGGCGGTCCAGCCGAAGATGAAGGCGATCCAGGAGAAGCACAAGGACGACAAGCCGCGGCAGCAGCAGGAGATCATGGAGCTGTACAAGCGCGAGAAGGTCAATCCGCTCGCCGGCTGTCTTCCGATGCTGCTGCAGATCCCGGTGTTCTTCGCACTCTACAAGGTGCTCGTCCTCGGCATCGAGATGCGCCACCGCAGCTTTCTGTGGATCGACGATCTGTCGGCGCCCGACCCGGCGAATCTCGCCAATGCGCTGTCGCTGATCGGCATTCAGGTACCGCAGTTCCTGATGATCATCTTCAGCCTCAGCGCCCTCGCCGTGCTGCTCGGCTTCACCATGTGGATGACCTTCAGGCTCAACCCGAGCGCGATGGACCCGATGCAGCAGCAGATCTTCAACATCATGCCATGGATCCTGATGTTCGTGATGGCGCCCTTCGCGGCGGGCCTGCTGCTATACTGGGTGACCTCCAACGTGCTCACGCTGGCGCAGCAGAGATATCTCTATTCCAAGCATCCGCAATTGCGCGCCGCGGCCGAGGAGGAGAAGGCGCGCCGGGCGGAAGACGCGGCGAAGGCGGGGTCGTGACCGAGCCGGAGGCAGCGCAAAGGGCGGAGCTGGAGCGCCGCGCCGAGCGGCTGTTTTCGGGCCGGGTCGAATTCCTGCTCTCGGCCCCGCAGCTCAAGTTCCTGCCCGAACCCGATTATCCCGAGATCGCCTTCTGCGGACGCTCGAACGTCGGCAAGAGCACGCTGCTCAACGCGGTCACCGGCCGCCGCGCGATCGCGCGTGCCTCGACCACGCCGGGGCGCACGCAGGAGCTCAACTTCTTCGAGGTCGGCGAACCGACGCAGTTCCGCCTCGTCGACATGCCGGGCTATGGTTTCGCCAAGGCTCCGGTCAAGGTGGTCGAGCGGTGGAAGGCGCTGGTGAAGACCTATCTGCGCGGCCGCGCGGTGCTCGCGCGGACGCTCGTCCTCGTCGACGCACGCCACGGTCCCAAGGAGGTCGACCGAGAGATGATGAAAATGCTCGACGAAGCCGCAGTGGGCTATCGCGTCGTGCTGACCAAGGCCGACAAGATCAAGGCGAGCGAGCTCGAAAAGGTCGTCGCGGCGACCGAAACCGAGGCCCGCAAGCACGTCGCCGCCTTTCCCGAAGTGCACGTCACCAGCGCCGAAAAGGGCATGGGCATCGCCGAATTGCGCGCCGCCGTCCTAGCGGATGCGGGAGTGTAGGCCGGCAACGCCCGGGCCGCCATGGATTGCTTCGCTGCGCCCGCAATGACGGAGTAGGGGAACCAGGTTCTGCGAGGGCCCTCCGCCAGACCTTCAGGTCGCGAAGAGCATCGAATCCTGTGCGAAGGCCTTCATTTCGAGCGCATTCCCGCTCGGATCGCGAAAGAACATCGTCGCCTGCTCGCCCGGCTGGCCGGCGAAACGCACGGTCGGAGGAATTGCGAAATCGATGCCGGCTGCCGTCAGCCGGTCGGCCAGAGTCTGCCACTGGCCCATTTCCAGCACGACTCCGAAGTGCGGCACCGGCACATCATGGCCATCGACCGAATTGCTGGCGCGGTCGCCGGCAGCGCCACCCAGATGCGCCACGATCTGGTGGCCGTAGAAATCGAAATCGATCCATTCGTCCGACGACCGGCCTTCGCGGCAGCCGATCAGGTCACCATAGAAGGCGCGCGCTTCGGCAAGGTCGTGGACGGGAAAGGCGAGGTGGAAGGGGCGCAGGGTCATGGAGCCGCTCTAGCCGCGTATTTTCCATTTTCCTACAGTGCGTGGCCCGTGCCAGCAGTGCCGCAGATGGAACCGATGACCCCCGCCAGCGCCCGCGCCCTCCTCGACGAATACATCGCTGGACTGCGCCAACCCCGTCAACCTGTTCAGCATCGACAGCGCCGGGATGAATGCCTAGGGCGCGACTCGCAGCAAGCGGGACAGCGCATGAAACTGATCGTCGGGAACAAGAACTATTCGAGCTGGAGCCTTCGCGGCTGGCTCGCAGCCAAGCAATCGGGGCTCGCCTTCGAGGAAATCACCGTGCCCATGTTCGGCGAGGCATGGAACGAGCTGAAGGCGAGCGACGGCGGCACCCAGCCCTCGAGCGGCAAGGTGCCGATCCTGTGGGACGGCGAGGCGGTGGTGTGGGACAGCCTCGCGATCCTCGAATATCTGTCGGACAAGGTCGGCCGCGATCGCTTCTGGCCGAAGGACGATGTCGCCCGCGGCATGGCCCGCTCGATGGTCGGCGAAATGCATTCCTCCTTCCAGGCGCTGCGCGCCGAATGCCCGATGAATGTCCGCCGTCGCTTCGAAGGCTTCGCCCCCTCGGAAACGTGCAAGACGGACATCGTCCGGATCCTCGGCCTGTGGGCGGAAGCGCGCGCGCGTTTCGGCAGCGGCGGGCCCTTCCTGTTCGGGACCTTCGGCGCGGCGGATGTCTTTTTCGCCCCCGTGGTCAGCCGCTTCATCAGCTACGGGATCCCGGTCCCCGGCTTCGCCGGCGTCTATATGGAGGCGCTGTGGGAACACGAATGGATGCAGGCGTGGATTGGCGCCTCGGAAAGTGAAGAATGGGTCATCGAACAATACGAAACCGTGGACTGACGCTGCTGGCGGCGCTCGGCTCGGCGCTCGCGCTGATGCTGCCGGCGCAGGCGCAGGCCTGGGGCTTCTACGCCCATACGGTCACTGCCGAGATCGCGCAGGCGAATGTGCGGCCCGATACGCGCGCCAAGATCGCGCGGCTGTTGCAGGCCGCGCCGCAACTCGGCACGCCCGATTGCCCGCTCGCGAGCCTCGAGGATGCCGCGGTCTGGCCCGACTGCCTGCGCGGGCAATATTGGCGCTGGGGCTACACCTTCGCCTGGCACTATCAGACCGAGCCGGTGACCGAGGATTACGATGTCCGCAAGAACTGTTCGGGCGGCGCCTGCGTCTCCGCGCAGATCGAACGCAATCAGCGGATCCTCGCCGATGAGACCCTGCCCGACCCGGTAAGGCTGGAGGCACTTGCTTTCCTCGTCCATTTCATCGGCGACATCCACATGCCGCTGCACTCGGGCGATCGCGAGGATCGCGGCGGCAATGATCGTACCGCGGCCTATGGCATCGTGCCCGGTCTCAATCTCCACTGGATCTGGGACGGGCCGCTCGCCGAACGCGCCATCTCGGGCGATCCGCCGGTGGTCCGTCGCTACAGCGCGGTCGAGCGCGCCGAACTCGCCGGCGGCAGCGCCGCGGATTGGGGCCGCGAAAGCTGGCAGCTGTCGCGCGAGTTCGTCTATCCGGAAGCCTTCGACTGCAATCCCTGCAGCGGCGAACTTCCGGCGGAGACGGCGCTGACACAGGAGGACATCGTCCGCGCCGCTCCGGTCGCCCGTCGCCGGGTGCTGCAGGCCGGCCTGCGCATGGCGGACTATCTCGATGCGGCCTTCGCCCCCGGACCGCTCGCCACCGGATCCGAGCGCGACTAGGGCGTCCGCCGGGCGGCGTAGCGCGTGCCGTCCCTGCGCGCGTATCCCTGCGGATCGAAGACCATGTCGATGTCCGGATATTCGCCCGAATCGCCTTCCGCATCGCCGCCGCTGATCGCGAGGAAGACGCAATCGGCATCCGACCGGTTGTGCAGCCGGTGACCGTTCTCGGCCCCGGCCGGCCAGGCGAGTACATCGCCGGGCCGGACCATCGTTTCGCCCGCGTCCTCGATCAGCACCGCCTCGCCCTCCAGCACGACGACCAGTTCGTCCTGCCCGCGGTGCCAGTGGCGCTGCGAGGAATAGGCGTCCGGCTTCAGCACCACATGGCTCGCGGCCAGCTTCGTCAGTCCGGCCGCGGGGGCGAGGCGCCGGTACCAGCGACCTTCGACCTCGGCATCGTAGGGGGGCGGGTAGCCGGTGGCATTGGTCCGGGGGATGGCTTCGAGATCGAGCTTGGGCATCGGCGCGCACTCCTGCTAGCGGGCGGAGCATGACCGAAGTTCTCGACCTCGCCAAGCGGCTGATCGCCGCGCCCAGCGTCACTCCCGCCGGCGGCGCGGTCTTCGACGAACTGGAGTCGATGCTCGCCCCGCTCGGCTTCGAGGTGACCCGTTTCACCCGCGGCGAGGGTGCGGAGGGCAGCCCCGAAGCGGCGGTGGAGAACCTCTTCGCCATCCGCCATGGCCCCCCGGGGTCGCGCCATTTCGCCTTTGCCGGTCATCTCGACGTCGTCCCTCCGGGCGGCGGCTGGACGAGCGATGCCTTCGAGCCCGAACAGCGCGGCGATCTGCTCTATGGCCGCGGCGCAGTCGACATGAAGGGCGCGATCGCCTGCATGGTCGCGGCGGTTCGCCAGGTGCCACAGGAGGCGGGCACGCTGAGCTTCATCGTCACCGGCGACGAGGAAGGGCCGGCGCTCCACGGTACGCGCGCGCTAATCGACTTCATGCGCGAACATGATCACCGGCCCGACCTGTGTCTGGTCGGAGAGCCCACGAGTGTGAACCGGCTCGGCGACATGATGAAGATCGGCCGGCGGGGATCGGTCAACATCTGGCTCGAGGTCGCGGGGACGCAGGGCCATGTCGCCTATCCGCACCTGGCCGACAATCCGATCCCCCGGCTCGTCGCCATGCTCGCCGAACTCGATGCGCTGGTGCTCGACGAAGGGACCGACTGGTTCCAGCCGTCGAACCTCGAGATCACCGAGCTCGAGGTCGGCAATCCGGCGCACAATGTCATTCCCCAAACCGCCAGGGCGCGCATCTCGGTCCGCTTCAACGACCGCCATTCGGGCGCTTCGCTTTCGGAACGGGTGGTGGCGATCGCCGAACGGCACGGCGGAACGGCGCTGCCGATCGTCTCGGGCGAGCCCTTCCTGACCCCGCCGGGGAGGTTCTCGGACATCGTCGCCGGCGCGGTCAAGGCCGAGACCGGCGTCGATCCCGAACCCTCAACCACGGGCGGCACCTCCGATGCGCGCTTCCTGAAGGCGGTCTGCCCGGTGATCGAATTCGGCCTCGTCAATGCGACGATGCACAAGACCGACGAGGCGGTGGCGGTGGCGGATCTGGTGGCGCTGTCGAGGATCTACGCAAGGATCGCCGTGGCCGCACTCGCGCAGCAATAGGCGTCATGGGCGAGGTGGCGATCGGCGGCGCTTTGCTTTCGTCCGCAACTGCTCCATGGATCGCCGGGTGACGGGCGGCGCTCACATCGAGGAACAAGAGGGGTTGGGGAATTGCTGAAAACCTGGTTCGAAATTCCGCTGTGGCAGCGCGTGCTGACCGCTCTGCTGCTGGGCGTGCTGACCGGCTGGGCCTGGGGCCCCGAAGCCGAAAGCATCAAGTGGATCGGCGATTTCTTCATCAAGTCGATCAAGATGCTGGTCGTGCCGCTGATCTTCTTCAGCCTCGTCTCGGGCGTCGCGGCGATCGGCGATCTGCGCAAGCTGGGTGCGGTCGGGGGAAGGGCACTGCTGCTGTTCGTGGTCACCGGGCAGATCGCAGTGTGGCTCGGCCTCGGTCTTGGTACCTTCGTTGCACCGGGTTCGGGCGTCGACACCTCGGCGATCGAGATGGGCGCCACGCCCGAGCCCGTTCCCACGACCGCGGTCGACATGATCCTATCGATCGTGCCCGAGAGCCCGGTGCAGGTCATGGCCGATGTCTCGGTGCTGCCCCTGATCGTCTTCTCGCTGCTGATCGGCATCGGCATATTGATGGCCAAGGAAGATGGCCTGCCGGTGCAGAAGATCTTCGATAGCGGCGCGGTGATCATGCAGAAGGTCACCATGGTGGTGATGGAACTCACGCCTTTCGGCGTCTTCGCGCTGATGGCCTGGGTGGCAGGGACGCTCGGCCTCGATGCGCTGCTGGCGCTCGGCAAGCTGGTCGCGCTGAACTATGCCGGCTGTCTCATCATCATCTTCGTGATGTATTCGGCGATGATCAAATTCCTCGCCAGACTGCCGGTGCGCGATTTCTTCCGCGGCATCATCGATGCGATGGCGGTGAGCTATTCGACTGCCAGCTCGAACGCGACGCTACCGGTGACGCTGCGCTGCGCCGAACGCAATCTCGGCGTATCCAATTCGGTCGCGGCTTTCGTCATCAGCCTCGGTGCGACGATCAACATGAACGGGACGGCGATGTATCTCGGCCTCGCCACGCTGTTCGGCGCGCAGGTGTTCGGGATCGACCTGTCGATGGGCGACTATTTCCTCATCTCGATCCTCGCCACGCTCGGCGCGGTCGGCGCAGCGGGCATTCCGGGCGCGGGGCTGATCATGATGGCGCTGGTGTTCGGCGCGGTCGGCGTGCCGCTGGAGACGATCGCCTTCGTCGCCGGGGTCGACCGGATCATGGACATGATGCGGACCACCACCAATGTCAGCGGCGATGCCGCGGTGGCGACCACGGTGGCGGTGATGACGGGCGAGATCGACCGCGGCGAGATGATCTCGGCGGACGATGTCTAGGACGGATAGGGACTCTATCATCCGCGAGCCATCTGGTAACTGGCTAGATATCACGCACGACCACACCGCTTTTCAAGTGCAGATGGAGATTAGTACATTTGAATATCGATGGAGGCCGTTGCGGCCCGTGATAATGCGCAGCCTCTCTCAAAAAAACGCTCGGGACATTCCGTTGCCTGAATGGACTTACGGGGCTCCTCCAGAGGAACCAGCAAGGCGTAAATAGTGCCTACCGCCCCTTCGGCTTCTCCAGCACCTTCTTGCGATAGCTGCACAGATCGACCACCGGGCAGCGCCAGCATTCGGGCGTGCGGGCCTTGCAGATGTAGCGGCCATGGAGGATCAGCCAGTGGTGCGCGCCGAGGCGAAAGGGCTGGGGGACGCGCCTCTCCAGCTTCGCCTCGACCTGCTCAGGGGTCTTGCCCTTGGCGAGGCCGGTGCGATTGCCGACGCGCAGGATATGCGTGTCGACGGCGAAGGTCTCCTGCCCGAACCAGCAATTGAGCACGACATTGGCGGTCTTGCGGCCGACGCCGGGCAGGCGGACGAGATCCTCGCGGCTGTCGGGCACTTCGCCGCCATATTCGTCGACGAGCAATTGCGAGAGGGCGATGACGTTCTTCGCCTTCGAATTGAAAAGGCCGATGGTCCTGATGTGCTGCTTCAGCCCCTCCTCGCCGAGCGCGAGCATCGCCTGCGGCGTCTCGACCTCGCGGAACAGCGCCCGGGTCGCCTTGTTGACCCCGACGTCGGTCGCCTGCGCCGATAGCGCCACCGCCACCACCAGCTGATAGGCATTGCCGTATTCGAGTTCGGTCTCGGGTGCGGGATTGTCTTCCGCCAGCCGGCGGAAGAATTCGAAGATCTGGTCCCTCGTCACGGTGGATCCGCGCCTTCCATGCCGGCGAGCGCCTCGGCGATCTCCTCGCGGCGGCGCTGCATCGCATCGGAAAAGGCTGCGGCGATGATGCCCGTCGGAATGGCGACGAGCAGGACCCCGCCGATAGCGACCACCGAGGCAAGCACCTTGCCCAGCGCCGTGACCGGCGCGGCATCGCCATAGCCGACCGTGGTCAGCGTGATCACCGCCCACCACAGCGCGCGGGGAATCGATCCGAACGCCTCCGGCTGGATCCCGCCCTCGATCCAGAACATGCCCGCCGATCCCGCCAGCAGCAGCAGAAAGGCAAAGGCGACGCAGACCAGCAGATCGTAGCTGCGCTCACGGATGCACCCGACCAGCATTCGGGTGGCTGCGGAAAAGCGGCCGAACTTCATGACCGAGAACACGCGCAGCAGCCGCACCAGCCGGAGCACCTGGCCATCGCTGGTCACGAAGGGCGCGAAGCTGACCAGCACCACGAACAGATCGATCAGGCCGAGCGGCGACCGGATGAAGCGCCAGCGCTTGGACCAGTCGCTCCCGGGCCCGGGCCGTTCGGCCGCGGCATAGACCCGGGCGACATATTCGAGGAGGAATATCGCTCCGAACGCCAGTTCCGCCCAAAGGATTTCGGCCCGCCAGCGGTCGCGGACGAGCGGTTCGGTCGCGAGAATGGCGACGGTCACGGCAGCGATGATGATCCAGACCAGGAATATGTTGAGCGCGGTGAGCTTCCCGTTCGGCCAGGCGCCGATGTGGAGTTGCTCGTAGAAGAATCTGCGCGCGGCTTTCATCTACAGTTCCAGCACATCCTCCATCGCATAGCGGCCCGGCGCCCGGCCGGACAGCCATGCAGCCGCGCGCACCGCGCCGCGCGCGAAAATGCTGCGGTTTTCGGCGCTGTGCGAGAGGGTGAGCCGCTCTTCCTCGCCAGCGAAGATCACGCCATGCTCGCCGGTCACCGTTCCGCCTCGCAGGCTGGCGAAGCCGATCGCGCCGGGCCGGCGCGCTCCCGTATGCCGGTCGCGCCCGCACTCGCTGTTGTCGGCGAGATCGACGCCGCGTCCGCGCGCTGCCGCCTCGCCCAGCAGGAGCGCCGTGCCGCTCGGGGCATCGAGCTTGCGGCGATGGTGCATTTCGACGATCTCGATATCCCAGTCCGGACCGAGACGGCTGGCCGCTTGACGCACCAGATGGGCAAGCAGCGTGACGCCGAGCGAGGTGTTGCCGGTCTGCAGGATCGCGACGGCATGCGCCGCCTCGTCGATCGCCCGGTGATTGTCCTCGCCCAGACCCGTTGTCCCGATGACGATGGGAATGCCCGCACCGACCGCAGCGTGGAGGTTGGCACCGAGCGCCGCCGGAGCGGAAAAATCCACCAATACTTCGCTCGCATCGGCGAGGCGCGCCGGATCGTCGCCCTTGTCGATCCCGCCGGCGAGCTCATGCGTGCTCTCGGCAATGACCCGCATGAGCGCCTGGCCCATCGCGCCTTCGCTCCCGATTATGCCTATCCGCGCCAAACCCACCTCCGTTCGGGCCGAGCTTGTCGAAGCCCGCTTCTTGCCCTCTACTACCGCTAGTAGACATTGCGCCCCTTCGACAAGCCGGGGCGAACGGAGAGTACGATTTGGCAGCCGAAATTCGCAATATCCTCATCCTGACCGGAGCGGGGATCTCGGCCGAGAGCGGGATCGACACCTTTCGCGATGGCGGGGGGCTTTGGGAACGGCACCGGGTCGAGGACGTCGCCACGCCCGAGGCTTTCGCGCGCGATCCGGAGCTGGTGCTGCGCTTCTACGACATGCGCCGCGAAGCGATCCAGACCAAGCAGCCGAATGCCGCCCATGCGGCGCTCGCCCGGCTCGACGCGCGATGGGACGGCGGCCTGCTGATCGCGACCCAGAACGTCGACGATCTCCACGAGCGCGCAGCGGCCGAGCTCGGTCACGAGGATCCGCGGGTGCTGCATATGCACGGCGCCCATCTCAATGCCTGGTGCACCGCCTGCGATCTCCGCTCGCGCTGGACCGGGCCGCTGATCGACCGACCGCCGTGCCCCGGCTGCGGCGAAGCTGCGCTGCGCCCCGACGTGGTCTGGTTCGGCGAGATGCCCTATGGGATGGAGCGGATCTATGCCGCGCTGCGCGAGGCCGATCTGTTCGTCTCGATCGGAACCTCGGGGGCGGTCTACCCGGCGGCCGGGCTGGTCCGCGATGCGCGCGCGCTGGGCCTGCGCACGCTCGAGCTCAACCTCGAATCAAGCCAGGGCACGCCCTGGTTCGAGGAAGCCCGCCACGGCCCGGCCACGCGGGTGGTGCCCGAATGGGTCTCGGAAGTTCTAGGTGGCTGAGCCGCAGCCCTCGCAGGCGGGGTCCTTCGCGATGGCGAATCCCCGCATCGCCGGTTCGAGGCCGTCGAGCAAATAGACCCGTCCCCAATCGCTTCTGCCGAGCGCACTCACCCCGTCGAGCAGGATGCGCACCGCCTGCAGCGAGGCGAAACTCGCGACCCATCCCGCCATGGCGCCGAGCATGCCGTCCTCTGCGCAAGTGTCGCACTCCTCGGCATCGAAGGCATCGCCGACAAAGCAGCGGTAGCAGGCCGAATCCGGCAGGTGGCCGGCGAACCCCCCGACCTGGCCCTGGAAGCGGCCGACCGCTGCCGAGAGTAGCGGAACCCGCGCCTTCACGCACGCATCCGAGACGGCGAGCCGGGTCGCGAAATTGTCGGTCCCGTCCATCACCAGATCGGCATCCGCCAGCAGATCCGGGGCATTGCCGGCACCGATGCGCCGGTCGCTGATCGACACCTCCAGCGCAGGATCGAAGCCGGTCACCCAGCGCTTCGCGATCACCGCCTTGCCATGGCCGATGTCGCGGGTGTTGTAGAGCGTCTGGCGCTGGAGGTTGCTGGCGTCCACCTTGTCGTCGTCGACGAGGGTCAGCCGCCCGATTCCGGCAGCCGCCAGATATTGCAGCGCCGGCGAGCCGATGCCGCCCAGCCCGAGCAGGACCAGATGCTTCCCGGCCAGCGCCACCTGGCCCGCCCCGCCGATCTCGGGCAGCACGATGTGGCGGGCGAAACGGTCGAGACGATCGGGGGGGAGGGTCATTCCTGCGCGTCCCCGGTGGGCGGCAGCCGCTCGCGCCGGAAACCGTGCATGCCGTTCCACCATTGCAGGGCGATCACCGCTCCCTTTGCGGGCTGGAGCAGGGCCAGCATCATGGCCACGGCGAGCGGGAGGACGATCGCCACGAGGGCGCCTGGCGAGAGGGCGAAATCGCGCACCAGGACGATGATCACCGGGGCGAGCAAATGGCCGGTCGCGAAGATGGCGATATAGGCGGGAAAATCGTCCGCACGCTGGCCGGTGAGGTCGAGCGCGCAATGCGGACAGGCGTCGAGCGGCTTGAGCCAGCGACCGAAGATCCTGCCGTGGCCGCAGCGCGGGCAACGGCAGCGGATCCCGCGCAGGATCGCGCGCCCGAAGGATGCGGGCAAGGCCGGACGCTGGGAGGGAAGGCCGGAATCGGTCATCGTCAGCGCTTTGGCCTGTCGCGCTTCCGCTGTCGACAGCCCTGTGGAAGGACTGTCGATCGGCGGTGCGTAGCGCGGGGGTGTCAGCTTTCGAGCTGGCGGAGCAGGCTGCGGACGTCGCCGTCCATGTCGGCATCGCGCTGGCGCAGATCCTCTATCAGCCGCACCGCATGGATGACCGTCGAGTGATCGCGGCCGCCGAACTTGCGTCCGATCTCGGGATAGCTGCGCGGGGTGAGCACCTTGGAGAGATACATCGCCACCTGTCGCGGGCGAACCACGGCGCGGGCGCGGCGCTTGGAGCTCATTTCCGAGCGGTCGATGCGATAGAACTGGCACACGGTCCGCTGGATCTCGTCGATGGTGATCCGGCGGCGATTGGCGGAGAGGATGTCGGTCAGCTGTTCTTCGGCGAGCTGGAGCGAGACCTCCTGCCCGGTGAGCTGGGCATAGGCGATCAGCTTGTTCAGTCCGCCGACCAGTTCGCGCACATTGCGGGTAATCGTCCGGGCAAGGAAGCCGAGCACGTCGCCCGGCACTTCGAGCGGCGCGAAACGGGTGAGCTTGGAATTGAGGATCTTCTTGCGCAGCTCGATATCCGCCGGCTGGATGTCGGCGACCAGCCCCATCGACAGCCGCGAGAGAAGGCGCGGTTCGACTCCGTCGAGCGCCTGCGGTGCGCGATCGGCGGCGAAGACCAGCCGCTTGCCTTCGGCGAGCAGCGCATCGATCGTGTAGAGCAATTCCTCCTGCGCCGAGGCCTTGCCGATGATGAACTGGATGTCGTCCACCAGCAGCAGGTCGAAACTGCGCAGCCGCGCCTTGAATTCGAGCATCTGATTGGCCTTCAGCGCTTGGACGAATTCGACCATGAAGCGTTCGGCGCTGCAGTAGAAGATACGGCTGCGCGGATGGGTCTGCAGGAAGCTGTGCCCGATCGCATGGAGCAGATGCGTCTTGCCCTGTCCCGTCGCAGCCTTGAGATAGAGCGGGCTGAACTGCGGCTTCTCGGTCGCTGCCATGCGCTGTGCCGCGTTGAAGGCCAGCACATTCGCCTCGCCGGTGACGAAGGCGGCAAAGGTCAGCGACGGATCGAGGCCGACCGAAGAGGTGAAGCCGGTGTCGCCGAGCGTGTCGGCGCCGATCGCCATCATCGATGTGTCGGCGCCATCGTTCGCCGGACGCCGCCCATCGCTGTGCAGGCGCAGTTCGGAGACCTGGCGGCGGCCGGGATGAACCGCGATCCGCACGTGGCGCACTTCGCTGCGGGCGATCTTCCACGCCAGCGAAAGGCGGTCGGAGAAGCGGTCCTTGACCCAGTTTGCGCTGAATTCGGTGGGCAGGAAGAGATCGAGCGTCCCGGTGTCCCGGTCGATCCCGCCGACCTGGATCGGCTTGATCCACTGGCTGTGCAATTGGTGGCCGAGATCCTTGCGCAGTCCCTGGCTGATGTCGGCCCAATCGGCAGCCAGGTTCACCGCTTCGAGATCTTCCATCAAATCGTCCTGTAGCTTCCTCTTGAACCCGCCAGTGTCCGATGCCTTACGCATGCTCTTTCCCCCGAACGGCATCGACCGATGCCGCATTCCAAAGTTTCTACGAAGCACCGGCATAGCACTGCCGTTTCCCGGAATCGCAGTGATCCGGGAGTGACTTCGTCTGTTCGATTTAGGAGCCCGGACTGTCCCGCTCCGGGCCTGAGACACTCTGTCTAGGTCCGCGGTCGGATGAGTCGCAAGGGGGATAACTGCAAAAAAGGTGAAATAATGTTGTTGACTCGATCCGACCCCGCAGCCCCCCGTGCAAGTGGTTGGTTTTCCAGCAAATAGCCCCTCGAGAGAGTGCGAATCGTGGGAAAAGCGCGAGTTCGATTACAGCCCGGTTACAGAAGCATTTCGCCTTGCTACCCAATTACGACAAAGGGGCCGCTGCACCAGGCAGCGACCCCTTTGTGAATTCCCTCGCCGGCGTCTCCGCCGGGTCCGAATCAGAGCGCGGCGACCCGCTTGCTCAACCGGCTCATCTTGCGGGCGGCGGTGTTCTTGTGGAGCACGCCGCGGGCAACGCCACGCGCCAGCTCGGGCTGGGCGGTCTTGAGAGCGGTCTGCGCGCCGTCCTTGTCGCCGCCTTCGATCGCGGTCTCGACCTTCTTGAGATAGCTGCGGATGCGGCTGATGCGGGCCGTGTTGATCTCGGCCCGGCGTTCGTTGCGGCGGATGCGCTTCTTGGCTTGCGGCGTATTGGCCATATCTGTCCTCGTCAGGCCACGCGAAGATGCGCGGCGGAAATCTCGTCTGTGCGTGCGAAAGGGCGGCACGGGCCGCCGGAAAGCGGCGCACTTAGCGAGGGAGTGGCGAATCGTCAAGCAAATCGTCGCGCCCCCGCGCGGAACCGCGTGCGCCGCGCCATGTTGGCCCTATATGTATGGGATATCGAGACAGGGACAAGGGGCGTAAGGACAGCGCATGACTGAAAAGACCGATCTGAGCGATGCCGAATGGCGCGAACGGCTGACGGCCGAACAATATCACGTGATGCGCGAAGGCGGCACCGAACGGGCCTTCACCGGAGGGCTGGAGAAGAACAAGGCGCCGGGCGAGTACCATTGTGCCGCCTGCGGCCAGAAGCTGTTCGAGTCCTCGACCAAATACGAGAGCGGGTCGGGCTGGCCCAGCTTCACCGACCCGGCCGATGGCGAGGCGGTGGAGATGCGCCAGGACGCCAGCCATGGGATGGTCCGCACCGAGGTCCTGTGCGCGCGATGCGAGGGACATCTCGGCCACGTCTTTCCCGACGGACCGGGCGAGAGCGGATTGCGCTATTGCATCAATTCGGCCGCGCTCGCCTTCGAGCCGGAGGACTGAGGAGCCGCGATCCGGGCTTCCCCCGTTCACGCCGTGTTACACCTCGCAATGTAGCACCGCGGCGACTATAGGGCGGCAAGCTGGAAGGGTACCTGCGTAACCGATGGATAAGAGAGGAAGCCGCCGCAAGCGGTCGGCACGCAACGACCGCGCCGCACGCGCCGCGGCCGAGGGATCGGGCAATCGCGCCAGGCGCTGGCTGCGGCGGATCATGGTCTGGGGGGGCGCCCTGGCCCTGCTCGGCGTGCTGTTCGTCGGCCTTGCCGTCGGCTTCGCGGCGCGATCCATGCCCAGCTATCACCAGTTGCGGGCGACCCAGAACGCGCAGACCATCGTCGTGCGCGCGCGCGACGGGACCGAAATCGTGGAACTCGGCCCCAGCTTCGGCAAATGGCTTCCGTCCAGCCAGATCCCGCAGGTCATGAAGGATGCGATGATCTCGGTCGAGGACCGGCGGTTCTATTCGCACATCGGCATCGATCCCTGGGGGCTCGCCCGCGCGCTGGTGACCTGGGTCAGCGGCGACAGCGAGCGGTTGAGCGCGACCTCCACGATCACCCAGCAGCTCGCCCGCAACGTCTTCCTCAACAACAATCGCTCGCTCGACCGCAAGGCGCGCGAAGCGATCCTCGCGATGGCGCTGGAAGCGAAATTCTCGAAGGAACAGATCCTCGAGCTCTATCTCAACAAGGTCTATTTCGGCGGCGGCGCCTATGGCGTCGATTCCGCCAGCCGCAAGTTCTTCAGCCATCCCGGCACCGAGCTCTCGACCGCCGAGGCAGCGATCATCGCGGGACTGGTGAAGGCGCCGAGCCGCTATTCGCCGACCGCCGATGTCGATGCCGCCGTGGGACGTGCGAGCGTGGTGTTGCAGCTGATGAAGGAGCAGGGCCGCATACCCCAGGACGCCACCGTCGATCCCAGCGCGGTCAAGCTCAAGGAGGATGCGAGCCAGAATTCGGTGCGCTATTTCACCGACTGGGCGCTGCCGCAGCTCGACCTGCTGCTGCCCGAGACCTTCGAGCCGATCGAGGTCTGGACCACGCTCGACGTGGGCATGCAACGCGCCGCCACCGCGGCGATCAAGGCGAATGTACCCGGCGGGGCGCAAGGGGCGCTGGTCAGCCTCGACCGCGACGGGGCGGTCCTCGCGCTGGTCGGGGGGACCGACTATATCGAGACCAATTACAATCGCGCGACCGATGCCATGCGCCAGCCCGGATCGGCCTGGAAACTGTTCGTCTATCTTGCGGCGCTGGAAGCCGGCTACACGCCTGAAGACCGTGTGGTCGACACGCCGGTGACGATCGACGGCTGGAGCCCGCGCAATTCGAGCGGACGCAATGTCGGCGAGATCAACCTGCGGACCGCCTTCGCCTATTCGATCAACACGGTCGCGGCGCAATTGGGCAATGAAGTGGGCTTCGGCACGGTCGCCTCGATGGCGCGACGCTTCGGTATCAGCAGCGAGATCAACACCTATCCGGCGATGGTGCTGGGATCGAACGAGGTGCGCCTGATCGACATGACCCGCGCCTTCGCGGCGGTATCGGCGGGCGGCCAGTCGGTCGAGCCCTATGGCATCCTGAAGGTCGAAACCGCCGAGGGCGAGCTGCTCTATCAGCACGAGAGGGCCCGGCAGACGCAATTGGTGCCCGATTACGTCGCTGCGGGAATCACCGATCTGCTGCAGACCGCGGTCGCTACCGGGACCGGTCGTGCGGCGCAGATCGGACGGCCGGTGGCGGGCAAGACCGGCACGACCAGTTCGAACAAGGACGGCTATTTCGTCGGCTTCTCCAGCGGGATCACCACCGGCGTGTGGATGGGCCGCGACGACAATGTCCGCGTCGGCGGGCTGCAGGGGGGAACGGCGCCGGCGCGCGCCTTCGCCGCCTTCATGCGCTATGCGGTGAAGGATCGCCCGGTCGAGCAGTTCGAAACCGATCTGCAGCTTCCCGAATGGCAGCTCGAGCCCGACGACGAATTCATGCTCGGCGATCCCGAGGATTATTATTTCATCGACGAGCAGGGCAATCTGATCGAGCCGGGCCGTTCGGACGAACAGCCGGGCGATCCGTTCCAGCAGGATTTCGATCGCATGCTGGACCAGCAGCGGCCGCGCAGCCCGGTGCCGGCGCCCGCACCCGCGCCGCAAAGGCCAGGGGCGAACCCGCCGCCGCGCGGCAATGATGGAGCGCCGCAGGCCGTCGGCGATGATTTCCTCGACCAGGCGACCGGTGCGGAGCAGGATCCGCGGCGGCCGCCGCAGCCGCGGCCCCGCCCGACCGGATGATCCATGCAAAAGGCGGCCCCTTCCGCCAGGGAAGGGGCCGCCTCGAACCGCATATGTGCGCGCGCCTCAGCGCAGGCGGATCGCCACGTAGCGCGGCGGGCCTCCGCGCCGCTGGATGCGCAGCAGTACCGCCTCGCGCTTTTCCGACTGCGCGGCACCGATGGTGCTTTCGAGATCCTCCAGACCGGTAACGGCACGATAATTCGCCGAGAGGATGATGTCGCCCCGCTGCAGGCCCTTGCGGGCGGCGTCCGAATTGGGATCGACCGTCGCGACCACCAGTCCCTCCGTGTCGGCGCCGACGCCGAGCTGGCGGGCGATCTGGCCGGTCAGCGGCAGCACCTGCAGGCCAAGCTTCTCCTCGATCACCGCATTGTCGCCCGGCTGCATCTCGTCCGGTTCCTCCGAATCGGGGTCGAACATCTGTTGCTGGCGCAATTCCTCCTCCGACGGGCGTTTGCCCACGGTCACGTTGAGGCGTTTGCGTTCGCCATCGCGGATGAGCTCGACCGGAACCGTCGTGCCCGGCCGGATGTTGGCGACGAGATAGGACAGCGTCTGGTCGGGAGTGACCTCCTTGCCATCGACGGTGAGGACGATGTCGCCCGCGCGGATGCCCGCCCGTTCGGCCGCCTCGCCGGACTGCACCGTCTGGACGAATTCGCCGCGGTTCTGCCTGATGCCGAGCGAGCTGGCGAGGTCGTCGGTGACCGGCTGGATGCTCACCCCCAGATAGCCGCGTTCGATCTCGACCCCGGTCCGGAGCTTCTCGACGATCGGCGCGGCGATCTCGGCCGGGATGGCGAAGCCGATCCCCACGCTGCCGCCCGAAGGCGAGAAGATCGCATTGTTGATGCCGATGACATTGCCATGCATGTCGAACAGCGGTCCGCCCGAATTCCCGCGGTTGATGCTCGCATCGGTCTGGATATAGCGGTCGTAGGCACCCCCCGTTCCGGTGTTGCGATAGACCGCCGAGACGATGCCCGAGGTTACCGTTCCGCCAAGGCCGAAGGGATTGCCGATCGCCACCACCCAGTCTCCCGGGCGCGACTGCGAGCTGTCGCCGAATTCGACGAAGGGGAATGGCTGGCCGCGGCTGATCTTGAGCACGGCAAGATCCGATTGGGCATCGTTGCCGACGAGTTCGGCATTGTATTCGGTCCCATCCGGCATGGTCACCGTGATCTCTTCAACCGTTCCGCGCCCCGTGGGGCTGACGACGTGGTTGTTGGTGACGACGTAGCCATCCGCCGAGATGATGAAGCCAGACCCGAGCGACTGGCCCTCGCGATATTGCGGTTCCTGCTGCTGCTGCTGTCCGCCGCGACCGAACAGGCCTTCGAAGGGCGTGCCGGCGAAGGGATTGGCGCTCGCCTGGACCTCGATCCGCTGCCGCGTCGAAATATTGACCACGGCCGGCTGGAGTTGCGCGGTCAGGTCGGCGAAGCTCGCGGGTGCTCCCGCGCGGGGCACCACCTGCGCCATGTGGCTGTCGTCGTTCTGGGCGACCTGCGCCCCGGCCGGATAGCCGGTCGCCAATGAGATGGCCGCGCCGCCGACCAGCAGCGCGCTCGTTACGGAATATGCATATCGCACGGGCTTCACGTCCTTTTCATCCTCTTCTTGTCTTCCATGGCGCAAATCCTCAGCGATTTCGCCGAAGCCGCTGCGGCCTTTGCGCCAAATCTCCACCGCGCTGCTGAATGCCCATTGAACGGCGCAGCGCTGCTTCGACGAACGGTCAACGCTGCCCGCGGAACTGCCGCAGATATTCATTGTCCGGCGAGAGAATCACCGAACTGTCGCCCGAGCCCTGCTCGAAGGTGCGGCGATAGCTTTCCATGGCGCGGTAGAAATCGTAGAAATCGGGGTCCTTGCCATAGGCCTGCGCATAGGTGCTGGCGGCATCGGCCTCGGCCTCGGCGCGGATGATCTGCGCATTCTTCTGTCCCTGGGCGCGTATGGTGGCCGCCTCTTCCTCGCGGTCGGTGCGCATCCGCACGAACGCCGCTTCGAGCGGCCGGCCGTCGGGCAGATCGGCCCGCTTGATCCGCACGTCGAGCACTTGCGCGCCGTAATTGCGCGCCTCGGCGTCGAGCGTCCGGGTGATGTTTTCCATCGCCGTCCCACGCTCCGCGGTGAGCAGGGCGGAAAACGGCCGCCGACCGAGCTCCTGGCGCAGAACGGAGGTCAGGATCGGCGAGAGCTGCGACCGCAGATTCTCCTCGCTGCCGGCATTTTCCACCATCAGGATCGGGTCGATGATGCGGAATCGCGCATAGGCATCGACCTGCAGCCGCTGCTGGTCGTTCGACAGCACCTGCTGGCGGTCCATGTCGAGGTCGAGGATCCGCTTGTCGACCATCTGGACGCGCTCGTAGAGCGGGATCCGCCACTGGATGCCCGCACCGGTATTGCCGAAATCGCGGCTCGGCCGGAACATGTTGACCGTCCGGTCGGGCTTGCCCGCGCGGACGATCACCGCCGAATGCGTCTCGGGTACGATGATGATCGCCGACATGGCCACGATCAGCGCCAGGCCGATGGCGACGACCGTCGCCTTATGGTCTTGCCAGATACGCTTCATGTCACTGGACCTCCGGCTGGGTCACATTGGGCGGGCGGCTGTCCGGAAGGGAGGACTGCGATTGCGAACGCCCGCGCACTTCGGGGAGCGGCAGATAGGGAACCACGCCGCCTGCTTCGACGATGGTCTTGTCGGTCTTGCCCAGCACGCTTTCCATGGTTTCGTAATAGAGCCGCCGGCGCGTGACTTCGGGCGCCAGGCGGTATTCGGCATAGATCTTGTCGAAGGATGCGGCATCGCCCTGGGCCCGGGCGAGCACGCGCTGGGCATAGGCGCGCGCCGAGTTGACGGCGGTTTCCGCATCCTGCTGTGCGGCCGAGACGTCCTTGAAGGCTTCGACCACCTCGCCCGGCGGGTCGGTCTTCTCGATCTCGATTCCCTGCACCGCCACGCCCGCGCGATAGGCGTCGAGTATGCCCTGCATCCGGTTGCGGACGCGGCTTTCGATCTCCGCGCGGCCCGCGCCCGACAGGACGCTGTCGAGGTCCTGCTCGGCCACCGATGCGCGCATCGCGGCTTCGGCAGCTTCGCGGATCGTCTCTTCCGGATCGACCAGCTGGAACTTGAAGCGGGTCAGATCCTTGATGTTCCAGCGAATGAGATAGCTCAGATCGACGAGATTCTGGTCGCCGGTGAGGATCAGCTTCTGATCGTCGTTGCCGGGGATGCGCTCGGAGCGGATCTGGCTGACATTCTCGATGTCGACGACCTGGATCGGCCAGGGCCAGGTGAAATTGAGGCCCGGCGACAGGGTGCGCGAATACTTGCCGCCCAGCCAGGTCACCACACCCTGTTCGCGCGGCGCGACCTGATGGATGCTCGACACGAACAGCCAGACTGCGGCGATCCCGGCGATCGCCAGGGGGAACCAGCTCTTGCCGCCGGGGCGCGGGGGCAGCCGGAAACCCGGGCCGCCGGGCCCGCCGATCCGGCGCGGGCCCTCGGGGCCGCGGCTCTTGAAGATGTCCTCGATATTGGGAGCGCGGCGTGGTTCGTCGCTCCCGCCCGGCGGCAGCCACGGATTGCGCGGCCCCTCGGGCTTGCCTGCTCCGCCACCGTCGCCCGAGGGCGCGTCGCTGGCGCCGCGCGAGCCCTTGCCCGAGCCAGTGCCCCACGGACTTTTCTTGCCGGCCATGGCCAGCCCGATCCTGTGTCCAAACCCATCCAAAATTCTCATGCCTATCCTTATAGGTGTGGTTCGGCGGAAAAACAGGGTTGAACGTGGCTTTTTGATGCTACAGCAGCGCGGGCCATGAGTTCTATCGATCCCAAATCGCTGCTGCCTGCCGCTATCGCGGGGCGCGTGTCCGCGCTTACGATCGCCGGGGGGCGCGCCATCGCCGTCGTCGATGCGGCGGGCCTCGGCGCGCGCGAGCGCGAGGATCTGGAGCAGGCGATCACCGACATTCTGTCCGCGCGCGAAGAGGTGGACGAGGTCCGCGTCGCGATGACCGCCGATCGCGCCATCCGCCGCCTGATCGCGGTGGGCAGCGGCAAGGGAGGGGTGGGCAAATCGACGCTCACCGCCAATCTGGCGATCGCGCTTGCGCGCCTCGGGCGCAAGGTCGGACTGGTCGATGCCGACATCTACGGCCCCTCGCAGCCGGTCATCCTCGGCAATCGCGGCGAGCGGCCCGAAGCGCGGGAAGAAAAGCTGGTTCCGGTGCCGAGCCGCTTCGGCGTGCCGGTGCTGTCGATGGGCCATCTGGTCGAACCGGGACGCGCGATCGCCTGGCGCGGCCCGATGGCGGGGAGCGCGCTGACCCAGCTGATCGACGCCCATTGGGGCGATGCCGAGCTGTTGCTGGTCGATCTGCCCCCGGGCACGGGCGACGTCCAGCTGACCATGCTGCAGAAGTTCAAGCCGGCCGGCGCGGTGATCGTCTCCACCCCGCAGGATCTCGCGCTGGTGGATGCGGCGCGGGCCGGGCAATTGTTCGATCAGTCGGGCGTGCCGGTGATCGGGCTGGTCGAGAATATGGCCGGCTATGTCTGCCCGCATTGCGGCGAAGCGTCGGATCCGTTCGGGCGGGGCGGGGTGGAAAGCGCGGCCGAGCGGCTCGAGCTGCCCTTCCTCGGCCGCATTCCGCTCGATCTCGGCATCCGCGAGGGAAGCGACCGGGGCGAGCCGCCGGCCGCGAGCGAGGGCGAGCTCGGCGAGCCGTTTCACCGGATAGCTGCGAAGATCGACGCGTGGATCGACCAACAGGGCTAGGCGGCCTGCCCGTCACCCGGCGGCAACTCGTCGCCGGGGCGGCGGTGGGGGGCGGGCTGGCGGTCGCCTGGTGGCTATGGCCTCGCCACTATGCGAGCCCGCTCACGCCCCGGCCGAACGAGCGCGAATTCGGCGGCTGGATCACCATCGGCACCGATGGCGTGGTGACGGTGGCGGTGCCGCAACTCGAGATGGGCCAGGGAGTCACCACTCTGCTGCCGCAGGTGGTGGCGGCCGAGCTGGGTGCCGACTGGCGTCAGATGGCGGTCGAGCCGGCCCCGCCGAGCGGGTTGTACGCCAATGTGCCGCTCGCCGCCAAATGGGCGCCGCTGTGGTCCGATTTTCCCTTCCTGGCCGAGGAAGCCGACAGCCGGCTGGCCGAGAATTTCGCCCGCCGCACCGCCTTCATCGCCACTGCCGAGGGCATGGCGCTGCCCGCATTCGAGCAGCCGCTGCGCGAGGCGGCCGCGACTGCGCGGGCGCTCCTCACCATGGCTGCGGCGGAGCGCTGGGGGGTCGACTGGGAGGAGTGCGAGGTCGAATCCGGGCTGGTACGCCACGGCGACCGCCGGCTCGGCTTCGGCGAGCTGGTTACCGAGGCGGCGGAGCTTTCGCCGCCCGATCCGCCGCCGCTGCGGGTCGAGCCGGCGAGCGAGAGTCCCTCCCCCGCCGAGGCCGAGCTCGATCCCGCATTTCCGCGTCTCGACCTCCCCGCCAAGGTCGATGGCAGCTTCCTGTTCGCCGGGGACATTCGTCTGCCGGGCCTCGTCTATGCCTCGATCCGCCACGGACCGCTGGGCCAGCCCGAACTGGTCCGCTTCGATACCGAGGCCGTGTCCGGGATGCCGGGTCTGGTGGGGGTGGTGCGTTCCAGGCGCTATCTCGCCGCAGTGGCCGAGAGCTGGTGGATCGCCGAACAGGCGCTCAAGACAATGCGCCCCGTCTTCGCCGGACCGCCCGCGGTCGAAAGCGCCCGCGCGACCGAATTGCTCGAACGCGCCCATGGGACGGTGGAGCCCCGGCGGGTGCTCGCCACGGGCGATCCCGACCCGTTGCTCGCCGCGCCGGCCTTCGCGCAAGACTATGCGGTGTCGCCCGCGGTCCATGCGACGGTGGAGACCGCTGCCGCCACGGCGCGATTCGATCGCGGCAAGCTCGAACTGTGGATCGCCTCGCAGGCGCCCGAGCGGGCCCGCCGCGCGGCGGCCAAGGCGATCGGCGTGGCGACCGAGGACGTGGTCCTCTATCCGACCGCGGCGGGGGGGAGCTTCGATGCCCGGCTCGAGCATCGTCATGCCATCGAAGTCGCGCAGATCGCCCGGCAGATCGGACGGCCGGTGCAGCTGACCTGGCCGCGGGTACAGGAATTCCAGGCGGTGCCGCCGCGTCCGCCGGTGGTCGCCCGGCTCGAGGCGGCGTTCGAGCCGGGGACGGGCGGGCGCATCGCGGCCTGGCGCGCGAGTCTCGCCATGCCGCCGGCGATGCGCGAGTTCGGGAATCGCCTGTTCGACAATCTCACGCCCGAGGCGGCCATGGCGCATGCCGCGGGCGAGGCCGATCCGCTCGCCTGCGAAGGGGCGGTGCCGCCCTATGCCATCGCCAATGTCGCGGTCGACCACCTTCCCGTGACGCTGGATTTCCCGACCGGCCGGCTGCGCGGCAATGCCGCGGCCTACACCGCCTTCTTCAACGAATGCTTCCTCGACGAGCTCGCCGAAAGGGCCGGACGCGACCCCTTTCTCTATCGCATGGAGATGCTCGGCGGATCGCCGCGGATGGCGGATGTCCTGCGCCGGACCACCCGGCTGGCGAATTGGGACGGCGGGCGGCGGGGTACCGGCCAGGGGCTGGCGATGGTCCGCATGGAGGCTCTCGGGAGCGAAGGGCTGATCGCCTGCGTCGCGCAGGCCGGGCTGGGCGAAGGCGGGGTTCGCGTGACCAGGCTGCACGCCGCCGTCGATATCGGACGGATCGTCAATCACGACATCGCGCGCCAGCAGATCGAAGGCGGCCTCATCTTCGGCCTGTCGCTGGCGAGCGGATCGAGCGTGGCCTATGAAAACGGCAAGCCCGTGCCCAATCGCCTCGCCGGCCTCAACCTGCCGCGGCTCGCCGACACGCCCGAGATCGTGGTCGAATTCATCCCCGGGGACGGGCCGGGTTTCGATCCCGGCGAGCTGGGGGTTGCGGTAGCGCCGCCGGCGATCGCCAATGCGCTTTACTCGGCCACGGGAATGCGCTTTCGCCGCCTGCCACTGCTTTCGGAGGGACTATGACCGCGCAGCCAAGCCGATTGCCGACCGACCATCCTCCGGCCCGGGCCGGGGGGGTCGGCGTTCTGCTGGTCAATCTGGGCACACCCGACGCGCCCGAGCCGGGGGCGGTGAAGCGCTATCTCGCCGAATTCCTCTCCGACCGGCGGGTGGTCGAGATCCCGCCGATCGCCTGGCAGCCGATCTTGCGCGGGATCATTCTCAACACCCGCCCGAAGAAGAGCGCGGGAGCCTATGCGCAGGTGTGGACCGGGGATGGCTCGCCGCTGGCGGCGATCACCCGCCGGCAGGCCGAGGCGATGCAGGCGGCGCTGGGCGATGCGGCGCGGGTCGACTGGGCCATGCGCTACGGCACTCCGGCGATTCCCGAGCGGCTGCAGGCGCTGATGGACGGCGGCTGCGAGCGGGTCCTGCTGGCGCCGCTCTATCCGCAATATTGCGCCGCGACGACCGCGACGGTGGTGGATAAGGCTGGGGAAAAGCTGCGGACAATGCGTTGGCAACCGAGCTTGCGGACCCTGCCGCCCTATCACGACGATCCGGCCTACATCGAGGCTCTGGCTACCGATCTGGGACGCCAGCTCGATGCACTGGCCTTCGAGCCCGAAGTGCTGCTGCTGAGTTTCCACGGCATGCCCGAACGCACGCTCGATCTCGGCGATCCCTATCATTGCCATTGCCGCAAGACGGCGCGGCTGCTCGAAGCGGCGCTGGAGCGGCCCGGCCTGCGCCTCCGGACCAGCTTCCAGTCGCGCTTCGGGCGGGCCAGATGGCTCGAGCCGGCGACCGATGCCGTGCTCGCGGAGGAGGCACGCGGCGGCACCCGCCGCCTCGCCGTGGCGGCGCCGGGCTTTTCCGCCGACTGCCTCGAAACGCTCGAGGAACTGGCCCTGCAGGGCCGCGAGCAATTCCGCGCGGCCGGCGGCGAGCACTTCGCCGCGCTTGCCTGCCTCAACGATTCCCCCGCCGGTCTCGCCATGCTCGAGACGCTGCTGCGGCGTGAATTGTCGGGGTGGATTAACCTCTAGCGATTACTTACACTGAGGTAAGTTGTCAGGAGCTACCGATGGCCACGCTTGCCGCCCACCGACCCGCCGAACCCGCCCCGACGCATTGGAGCCAGGGCAATCCCGATCTCGGCGATCTGGCCCATATCCCGGGCGAGAAGGGCTGGCCGGTGGTCGGCCACACCTTCACCCAGCTCGCCGATCCGCACGCCTTCACGCGGCGCATGGTCGAGACCTATGGCCGCGTCTACCGGACCCATTCGATGGGCGGCTGGCATGTCGCCATGGTCGGCCCCGAAGCCAATGAGCTGGTGCTGTTCGACCGCGAGAAGCTGTTCTCCTCCGAACAGGGCTGGGGGCCGGTGCTCGACCTGCTCTTCCCGCGGGGGCTGATGCTGCTCGACTTCGATCACCACCGGGCCGACCGGCGGGCGCTGTCGATCGCCTTCAAGCCCGGACCGATGCGGCACTATGCCGACAGCCTCAACCGCGGCATCGCCGCGCGGGTGGCGCAATGGGGCGCGGGCGACATGCGCTTCTATCCCGCGATCAAGGATCTCACCCTCGCGCTGGCGGCGGACAGCTTCATCGGCCTGCCCTTCGGCCCCGAGGCCGACCGGATCAACCGCGCCTTCGTCGACATGGTCCAGGCCTCGGTCGCGCCGGTCCGCAAGCCGCTCCCCTTCACGCTGATGCGCAAGGGGGTGAAGGGGCGCGAATTCCTGGTCGACTATTTCACCCGCGAGACCCGTCGCCGCCGGGCCGAGGGCGGCGGGCAGGACATGTTCAGCCAGTTCGCCACCGCCGAATATGACGACGGCAGCCAGATGCCGGTCGACGAGGTGGTCGATCACATGAACTTCCTGATGATGGCCGCGCACGACACGATCACCTCCTCGGCGACCTCGCTGATCTGGCTGCTCGCCAAACATCCCGAATGGCAGGACCGGCTGCGGCAGGAGATCGCCGCTGTGACCGGCGGAACCGGGCCCGACGGCGCCCCGCGCGAGCTCTCCTACGAGGATCTGGGCAAGCTCGAGCTGACCGAGATGGCGTTCAAGGAAGCGCTCCGCTTCGTGCCTCCCGTGCCCTCCATGCCGCGCCGCGCGCTGCGCGGCTTCGAATTCGGCGGCTATCGCATCCCGGCGGGCACGCATGTCGGGATCAACATCTACCACACGCATCACGACCCGGAACATTGGGACGATCCCTTCGCCTTCGACCCGCTGCGCTTCACGCCCGAGCGGATCAAGGCGCGGCACAAATATGCCTGGGTGCCGTTCGGCGGCGGCGCACATATGTGCCTCGGGCTGCATTTCGCCTATATGCAGGTGAAGATCCTGATGGCGCAGCTGCTGCCGCGCTACCGGATCGCGCTGACCGACGGCGATCCCGACTGGCAGCCCTGGCCAATTCCCAAGCCGAAGGACGGATTGAAGATCTCTCTGAGTCCCGTTTCCTGACTGCAGCGAGGAGCCGAGGGCGAGGCGGCAGATCAAAGCCCCGCTCCGCGCTTTGCCCGGCCAGGCTCGCAACGGGGCTGGAATCAGAAGTCGACCGCGATCCCGTCCTTGACCCAATCGCCATAGCGCGTCGGGCTGAGCTCTTCTTCATCCTCGCCGGGCCTCGGCTCGGGTGGCGGATCACTGCTCCAGTGGGCGGGCTTCTCGAATCGCTCGGGTCGCTGGGTGGCGCGCTTTTCCATGCTGCCGAGATGAGGTGGCTGGCGGCTTTGTGCAAGAGCGGGTAGGGCGCGCCCCTGCATGCCCCAGCCCACCGGTATCCATGCGCGCCGCGCCGCGCTTCGTCTGCTCGATGCGGTCCTGCGCCGCGGCGAAACGCTCGACATCGCCTTCGCCGCGGCGACCAGAGACGTGCGCAAGTTCGAGGACCGGGCGCTCGCCCGCGCCATCGCCAGCGAGGTGTTGCGCTGGCTGGTCGATCTCGATGCGCTGATCGACAGCGCGACGCAGCGTCCGCTGCCTCCCGACGCCAAGGCGCGGCAGGTTCTGCGGCTGATGCTGGCGCAATGGCTGCGGCTCGACACCCCGCCGCATGCGGTGGTGGCGACCGGCCTCGACCTGCTTGCCGGCGGTCCGCGGCGGCTGGCGCATGGAGTGTTCTCGACCCTCGCCGAAGCCGGCGCAGCGCTGCCCGAGGTTCCCACGCTGCCCGATGATGCGGCCGCACGCTGGGGCGACCGCGCGCAGGCCATCGCGGGCGGTCTCGCCGAGCCGCCGCCGCTCGACCTCACGCTCCGCGATCCCGCCGAAACCGCGCGTTGGCAGGCGCAACTCGCGGCCGACAGCCCGATGCCCGGCCACCTCCGCCTGCCGCGCGGCGAGAATGTCGAGAAGCTCGCGGGTTTCGCCGAGGGGGCGTGGTGGGTCCAGGATCTCGCCGCCGCGCTGCCCGCGCAGCTGCTCGGCGCGGGCGCGGGACGGCAGGCGCTCGACCTCTGCGCCGCCCCCGGCGGCAAGACGCTGCAACTGGCGGCCGCGGGGTGGAAGACCACTGCGCTCGACATCTCGAAGCGCCGGCTCGAGCTGCTGCGCGACAATCTCCGCCGCACCCGTCTGGAGGCCGGCATCGTGCGTGCCGATGCGCTGGCATGGGAACCGAAGCATCGTTTCGACGCCATCCTGCTCGATGCCCCCTGCACCGCCACCGGCACCGCTCGCCGTCATCCCGACGTGCTCCACCGCATCGGCGCGCGCCAGATCGCCGAGATGGCGGAACTGCAGGCCGCGCTGGTCGAGCGCGCCTGCGGCTGGCTCAAGCCGGGCGGAGTGCTGGTCTATGCGGTGTGCTCGCTCGAGCCGGCGGAGGGCGAGCAGCAGGCCGCCCGGGTCCCGCTCCTCCCGCTGCCGATCCAGCCAGGCGAGCTCCCCCCCGGCCTCGCTCCGACGGCGGAGGGCTGGCTTCGCAGCGATCCCGGCATGCTGGCGGAGACCGGCGGCCTCGACGGTTTCTTCGTCGCGCGCTGGCAAAGGCCCGACTGAGGCCAGGCTAGTCCCCTGCCGTATCGCCGCGGTTCCGCAAATGGCGCAGCGTGCCGAAGACGAGCAATCAGAAGGAAGCCACATAGCTGCCGAAAAGCACCGCCACGCCCTCCCGGCGGCTCGCCGGCTGAGCTCCTATCGCTGACAGCAACCGGCGCAATCGCGTGCAAAAGGCCGAAGTTGCAGAGCGCCGGCGGAGCAGTATGGTAGGGCGTGCTGTTCGAACTGTTCCTGCTCGCTGTTGGCGCGATAATGTTCATCCGTCCGCGATGGCTCGGCATCCGGCGACAGCACGAGATCGATCGGCGGGTCGAGCAATTGCAGGCGGACGCAGCCGAGCGGTACTTCGAAGAGCAGCGCTCGCTCGAAGCCTATCCGGCCAGGCAGGTCTGGGTAAATCGATTGCTCGGCGGCGCGATCGTCTTCTGTGCGCTGGTGAGCCTGGCGCTGCAACGCTGACGGCAGACCAGGATCGCCCCTTGCGGTCAGCTCCGCCAGAAGCGCGGGTAGAACAGGATCAGCACGGTGAAGAGTTCGAGCCGCCCCAGCAGCATGCCGAAGGCGAGGAGCCATTTGGCGAGGGCGGGGAGGGTCGAGAAATTCCCTGCCGGGCCGATGGTCTCGCCGAGACCCGGGCCGACATTGGCCAGAGCGGTGACCGCGCCGCTGGCGCTGGTCAGGAAATCCAGCCCCATCGCCATCAGAGCGATCGTGAGCGCCGAATAGGCGGCGAAGAAGACCGAGAAGAACACCACCACCGAACTCACCACATCGTCGCTCAGCGGTCGGCCGTTATAGGTCTTGGCCACGACGCCGCTCGGATAGAGAAGCTGGCGGAAATGGGCCTTGAGCATGATGTACATCACTTCGAAGCGGAAGATCTTGATCCCGCCCGCGGTCGATCCGGTGCAGCCGCCGACGAAGGTGAGCCCGAAGAACAGCGCCACGGCGGCATTCCCCCACAGCGAGTAGTCGGTCGTCGCATAGCCGGTGGTGGTCACGACCGAGACGATGTTGAACGCCGCATAGCGGTACGACGCCTCGAAATCGTAAATCCCGAGCACCAGCATGGCGGTTCCGGCCAAACCGGTCGTGACCGCGAGGAACAGGACGAAGTGCCGGACCTGCGAATCGAACAGCGCCTTCCGGTCGCCGGCGAGCAGGCGGACGTAGAGGACGAACGGGATCCCGCTGGCGAGCATGAACAGCGTGCCGGTCCACTGGATGCCGTTGGCCTCCCAGTTTCCGAACGAGCTGTCCGAGGTCGAATAGCCGCCGGTCGAAATGGTCGTCAGCGAATGGAGGATCGCCTCGAACGGCGTCATGCCCTGGACCCAATAGGTGGCCGCCGCGAGAACGGTGATGCCGAGATAGACGCTTCCGATCGCCGCGGCGATCTGGCGCACCTTCGGCAGGACCTTCTCCGAGCGATCGGAGGATTCGGTGCGGAACAGCTGCATCCCGCCGATGCCGAGCGCGGGCAGGACCGCGATGGCGATGGCGATGATCCCGATGCCGCCCATCCACTGGAGTAGGGCGCGCCAGGTGAGGAGGCCCGGCGGGGCCTGCTCGAGGTCGGAGATGACGGTGGATCCCGTGGTGGTGATGCCCGACATCGCTTCGAAGAAAGCATTCGTCACATCCCCGCTCGTGGCGCCGAACGGCGTCAGATAGAGCGGGATGGCGCTCAGCGCGGCGACCGAAAACCAGCTCAGCGGGGTCAGCAGGAACGCCTGTCGGAGCGACAGGCCCCCATCCAGCGACCCGCGCAGCGAAAACACCAGCCCGCCCCCGAGCAGAGCGCTGCCGAGGGCGGAAAAGGCGAAGGCATGCCAGTCGCGGGCCCCGCGCGCGAGATCGACCATCATCGGGATCAGCATCATCGCGGCAGTGGCGAGGAACACCAGCCCGAGGATGTAGAGCACCGGCCGGGCGCCGCCGGTCACCCATCCGAACCGCGAGGCGAGAGCGCTGTCGTGGCTCACCGGAACCGCGTCTTCTTCGTTCCGAGCAGCGCCTCCGCGAGCCGCAGGGCGCTGTAGGCGACCAGCGCGACGACCCTGTCGCCTTCGACGATTTCGACGTCGTCCTGCGGGAAAATGACCGCATCGCCGCGGATGATCGCGCCGATCTTCATCCCGCGCGGCAGGTCGAGCGCCTTGAGGGGCCGGCCTCTGAGGCGCGAGGATGCGGTTACCTCGGCTTCGATGACCTCGCCGAAATCCTCGCGCAGCGTATAGAGCGCCGAGATCGATTCATGGCGGATGTGCCGCAGCACCGTCGAGATGGTGAGCGTGCTCGGATTGACGACCGCATCGATGCCGAGCGTGGGGATCAGGGCTTCGTAGGACCGCTTGTTGACCAGTGTGATCGCCCGCGAACAGCCGGCTTCCTTGGCCAGGACCGCCGCGAATATGTTCGTCTCGTCGTCGTCGGTGATGGTGATGATCGTATCGGCCGAGCCGATCCCCGCCTCATTGAGCAGCATCCGGTCGAGCGCATCGCCGTTGAGGACCACCACATCGTCGCCGAGCTCGCGGGCGGCGAACTTCGCGCGCGCCGCATCGCGTTCGATGATCTTGAGGTTCAGCCGGCTCGACGAGGTCTTCAGCTTGCGCGCCAGATGCAGCCCGATGTTTCCCCCGCCGACGATGACGATGCGATGGGCCTTCTTCTCGCTGTGCCGGAACGCCGCCATCACGGCATCGATGTCGCGCGTGTTGGCCAGGACGTAGACGTCGTCGCCGAGCGCGATGCGATCGTCGGGATCGGGGGTGAAACACTTGCCGTGCCGCAGGATCGCGAGGACCGTCGCCCCGGTCAGGCCGCATTCGGTGGAGATCTCCTCGATCGTCTTGCCGACCACCGGCGCATCTGCGGACAGGGTGTGGATGCCCAGCAGTTCGATCCTGTCGCCCGCCAGCGCGACCATGTCGAAGGCGCCGGGGGTCCTGAGCCGCCTCTCGATCCCGTCGGCGATCTCGATCTCGGGCGAGATGATCACGTCGATGGGCATGTGTTCGGCGGCGTAGAGGCCGGTTTCATGCTGCGCCAGATAGCCGGCGTGGCGGAGGCGCGCGATGCGGTGCTTCACGTTGAACAGCGAATAGGCGACCTGACAGGCGACCATGTTGACTTCGTCGGACTGCGTGACCGCGATCAGCATGTCGGCGTTCTGCGCCCCGGCTTTCCTCAGCACCGCCGGATAGGAGGCATGGCCGGTGACGCCGCGAACGTCGTAGTGCTGGTCGACCTGCTGGACCTGCTGCTCGTCGATATCGATGACCGTGACGTCGATATGCTCGCGAGCAAGATGCCGCGCGATCGTAGTTCCGACCTGCCCGGCCCCGCAGACGATGACTTTCATGCTGACCTCTGAGCTACTTGCATGGCGCTGTAGAGCCAGATCGCCGGGCCTATCAACCTTCCTCTCTCCTCCGGCCGTCCGCGGTGGCGGCGACCGGGGGCTTGCGCAACCGGCGAAAGCCGAAGAAAAAGGGCGGGCAGCGGAGGAAAGGTGACGCGATGGCGGTATGCGGCAGACTTCTCGTCGAACGGGGCAATTACGATGCCCCCTCGCAGGACTGGGGCGAGTACGAATTTCTCGGCCTGCCCTCTCCCGGCGACCGGATCGCCGCGCGATACGAGGACGATACCCACTTTCTGACGGTGCTGTGCGTCCATCACCAGCCGGTTGCGGTGCAGGTGGGCGAGCGAAGCGGCGGCGATCGGTCGCCCAGGGCAGAAGTCGTCGCGAAATGGACGGGCAAGCAGGGGTGAACCGGCGGCGCGGGCGTCGCTAGCGGTCGCTCGCTCGCAGGATCGCCAGCGCTCGCGGACCCATGACCGGCCCCGCGAAGGACCGGCCATGAGCGGCCGCCGACGGCCAGGGGGGAACCTGCCGCCGGAGCTCTTCCGCGTTTCGGGCGGGCAAGCTTCAGCCGGGCAAGCTTCAGCCGGGCAAGGAGACCGCGTCGGTCGCGTGAATCACCCCGTTGGAGGCGGCGATATCGGTCGCAATCACGGTGGCGGTGCGTCCGGCTCCATCGGTCAGCACGACCTTGCCGTTCTCGACCTGCGCCAGAAGCGTACCGCCGGCGACCGTGGCGAGGCGCGCTTCGCCCCCGCTGGCTTCGATCAGAGCGAGCAGATCGGCCGCTTTCACCGTGCCGGGGACCACGTGATAGGTCAGCACCGCCTGCAATTTCGCCTTGTTTTCCGGCTTCAGCAGGCTTTCGACGGTTCCCGCGGGCAGAGCGGCGAAGGCCGCATCGGTCGGCGCGAAGACGGTGAACGGTCCCCCGCTGCCCAGCGTCCCCGCAAGATCGGCGGCCTTGACCGCTGCGACCAGCGTCTCGTGCTGCGGCGAAGCCATCGCCGCCTCGACCAGCGTCTTGGCGCCGTGGTGATCGGCCAGGGCAGGGGCTCCTGCGAACAACAGGGCACCGGCGGCCAGTGTCAGAAACTTCATGCTTTCGAACCTTTCCTTTGCGCGGCCCATCCATCGACCATCGCCAGGAGGATGCGCCGCTCGCGCAGCAAGCGCGAGATGACCTTTGGGACAGGGTGCCCCGACCCGGCTTCAGTAGCCGGCCTCGACCGCCGTGCGGATCGCATCCGCGGTGGTCTGGACGCCGAGCGCGCGAAACAAAGCGGCGCGGTGCATCTTGATGGTCCGTTCGGTCAGGTCGAGATCCCAGGCGATCTGCTTGTTGAGCTTGCCCCGGGCCAGCTCGAGAAGCACCTGCCGCTGGCGGGGCGAGAGCCGGGCGACCGCATCATGCGCGGCCTTCCGCCGGAGATCGGTGGCCCGCGGCGCATCCGCGGCGATCTCGACCTGCGAGCCGATGAAATATTCGGCCTCGCCCTCCGCCCCGAACACCGGCGCGACCATGACCGCATTGCGGAACGGCTCGCCGCTCTTCCGGTAGTTGAGGATCTCGACCATCACCGGCTGCCGGAGGCGGATCCCCGTCCGCAGGGTTTCGGTCAGCCAGGGCTCGGTCGCGGGGCCGGCGAGAAAGCGGCAGTTGCGGCCCATGATCTCGTCGCGGGCGAATCCCGTCAGCGCGGTGAAGGCGTCGTTGCAGGCCACGATCGGATTGTCCGCCTGCCGCGGGTCGCTGACGACGGCAGCCACCGCGCTGGAGGCGATCAGGTCGGCAGGATCCATCCGGCCAGCCTAGGCCAGCGCGGCCCCCTCGCCAACCGCCGCGCAAGGAAGCGCTCTTCGGAAGGATGGGGGGACGCTGCCGCAGCCGTGGTTGGATCTTGGCGAGCCCGTTCCTGCACCACCCGCGTCATCCCCGCGCAGGCGGGGATCCAGAGCGAGGACGCGCCGGGGCCAGACTGGATTCCCGCCTGCGCGGGAGTGACGGGAAGGGGCTCGGTGCCCGCGATCGCGGCTATGACGGATACCGGGTCATGAGCGGAATGCCCGCTCCCGGGACGCCTCCTATGCGGCGAAAGAATCCCCCGATTGGGTGCAAAGCGGACGTTCGGCGAAGAGCTCACAGCTGTTCGGGGTCGATGTGACTCCCCAGCGGGTTCGCATGGAACTCACCCGACTGTAGCCAGGCGCGTTGTCGTGCGGGGTCGGTAATCGTGTCCACCTTCAGTTCGACCTGGTTCCCATCGGGGTCGCTGTAGTAGAAGGAGATCGACGAGCCATGGTCCGTCGTCCGGACAGGACTGATGCCTTCGTCACGCAGGCGGCGGTAAGTGCTGCGAAGCTCGCACAGGTCCGCATAGGCGAAGGCAAGGTGGTCGAGCCCGGCTGCATTCGGAGTCGCCTCTGTCGTGCCGGGCCTGTCGATGACGACAAGCCTGTGGTTGCGCTCATCGTAGGCGAGGAAGGCAATCGTGCTGCTCTGGAAGGTCACCTCCGCTTGAAGGACGGAGGAGTACCAACGCACCATCTGCGCCAGACGGGTCGTGCGAAGGCCCGCGTGTTCTAGTCTGATCGGGGCGATCTTCCCCTGATCGCGGGCTGTCGCAACCGAGCTCACAGGTTTCTCCCATGTCAGCGAACCAAGCCACAATCTCACTTCGTCCAAGCGTCTGCAATGGGGGTCGTTGGCTGCTCTTCTGCTTTTGGCAGGAAAAAGGCTCGGTCGTTCCGCCGTCATACTTCATCCGAAGAGCACTGCGGAGCCGGGAAATGCCTCGCTTGAGCAGTTCACCGGGAAGCTGTGATCCCCGATACTGGGGGTGTTGAAAGCAACTCCTCCGGTCGGTCCGCTTTCTCGATGAGATGGCGCGCAAGCCGCATCGAGAAGCATCCCAGAAGAACGCCCGCCAAGATGTCGCTGAAATAGTGACTTCCGATGGGAATTGCGGTGAGCGCTATTCCGACATTCAAAGCCACCATCGGCACCCTCAGATAGCGAAACTGCATCCAGCCCATAGCGAGCATCGTCGCGCCCGCTGCATGGAAGCTGGGGAAGCTGATAAGGCCCGACACTGCTTCCATCGACAGCTTTTCTATCGTCCCACTTCGGAGTGCTTCGAGAACGACCGGGAATTCGAAGGGCAGCGGGACCATAAGGGGGGGGACGTCGGCTTGTGCGATGCCGTAGTGGATGTAGGCCCCCTGGGCGGGCATGAGAGCGAATATGGACAGGCCAATGATCCCCGAGATTGCCCCGGCGGCGATGAGGACCTTGACCTGCCTGACCCATCCGAGGCCCACCATGAGGAGGAAGAGCGCCGGTCCCTGGTAATTGATGCTCGTGTAGACGTAGTTCATCGCCCGAAAGAGATCTGGATGCCTCGCCAGCCATCTTACAAGCTCGGGCCAGCTGATGAACGGAACAAGGATGCTGTCCATCTTCTCCAGCAACGGATCGACATAGGCCCCGCCGAGGGGGGCAATCGCTGCTGTGGCCAAAGCTGTCTGAATGCCCAGCGCGGTGGAAAGGGTCATCGCCTCGAAATAGTAGATGAAGCGCATGTCCGGATATGCGACGCGGATGAAGAAGCCAAAAAGCCAAATCGCGCCGAAGGTCTTTAGTATAAGTATCGGGTCGTCGGCATCGTATCCGCCAGGAAAGGTGAGCACGGCTGTAAGATTAACGAGCATGAGGAGAAGCAACGCAACCAATGCATAGCGATCGTGTTCGAGCGCTTTTGACAGTCGCATCGCAATGTCGCGTCTGAAGCCGACGTTGCGGCCGCGCTCCGGACTTGCGCTTTGTCCTCCTTCGGCAGGTCGGCGTTCCTCGCAAGCTGCCCGCATGACTGGTGCCAAGTCGAAGATTTGACTTCGAGCAGGCGGACCCCCGATGTCTGTGCCGCAGCTCGGAAGTTGATGCACACCCATGGGTGCCGTCTGGCAGATCAATCTTAATGCCCGGTTTAGTGGCAACCCGGGGAGGCGTTTTCAGCTTCACGAACGGCACGGAAAAGGAAAGCCTCGCGGGGCGAGACGCGTGGCTGGGCCAGGCTGCTTCCTCCGCCGCGACGCCGATCGACTGACGTTCCGCCGCCTCGCGAAACGCGGGGGGATCGGCGGATGCTGCCGTCGAGGGACGAAGCCGGCAGCGAGGACAAGGGTCAGGCACATGCCCCATGCCGCCAGGATTGGTGACCGTGGGCCATCTCCGCAATCTCGCCGTCAGCCGCGCCTCCGCCTTCCGCGACGGCGCGCGCAACCGGCGCGCCTTTGCGCTTTCCTACAGCATGGTGGATCCGCCATGGTGGCGCGATGTCCCGAGCCTGCCCGTCCTTCCGCGCAATCGGCGCCCGCCGCCTCTGGGGGCGCCGCGGCGCGGGGTACTTGCGCCGCTCCGCAGCAGGCTCGCGGGCGCTGCGCGGAAGGAGACAGCGCGCGCGCGAGTTTTTTCGAACCCCCCGATCGGTGTCACCCACCGGCGGGCATCCGCGAAGGTCAGCCCTCGGGCTTGAGGTATTTCTGGAAGCTCTTCCGCAGCTTCATCAGCTTGGGCGGAATCACCGCGAGGCAATAGGGATTGCGCTGGCCCTCGCCGTCCCAATACTCCTGGTGATAGTCTTCCGCCGGATACCAGATGCCGCTCTCGATGGTGGTCACCGCCTCCTCGCCCGGATGGTCGGCGTTCCAGCGCGCGATGGCGGCGCGCGCCTCCTCCTCCTGCCCCTCGAGCGGGAAGATCGCGCTGCGATATTGCGTGCCGACATCATTGCCCTGGCGGTTGAGCTGGGTCGGATCATGCGTCCCCATGAAGACGTCGAGCACTTCGGCGAGCGAAATGGTCTCGGGATCGAAGCTCACGCGGACCGCCTCGGCATGGCCGGTGGCCCCGCTGCACACGTCCTTATAGGTCGGATCGGGCCGGTCGCCGCCGATATAACCGCTCTCGACCGCGCTCACGCCGATCACGTCCTTCATCACGGCTTCGGTGCACCAGAAACACCCGCCCGCGACGATCGCCTGTTGTGGATTGCTCATTCAAGGTTCCTTATGTTGCGCAAGGATGTAGGAAGTCGTCCGGTGCTTGTCACCGGCGCGTTTGGGCCATTGCCTGCGCGGCCTATCCAGAGGGAGAGTTTCCGATGCGTTTCCTGATCGCTTCCGCATTCGCCGTGGCCGCTTTGGCAGCCGCCCCCCTCGCGGCGCACCAGCACGGCGACACCGGCCATGCGCAAGAGGAGGCCGACCGCTTCCTCGTGGATCACGCCGAAGCGCTCTCGGGCGCGATCAACCACCCCACGCGCGAGGAGGACAGCGCGCGCGACCGCTATCGCCATCCCGAGGAAACGCTCGCCTTCTTCCAGGTCGCACCCGACATGAAGGTGGGGGAATATGCGCCCGGCGGCGGCTGGTATTCGCGCCTGCTCGGCCATTACCTCGGCGGCGAGGGCGAGCTGGTCGGACTCTATTTCGACCCGGCGAGCGGCCCCTTCGACGAACAGGCGCAGGCCGGCATCCGCAAGGGAGCGGCCGGCTATCCCGAGGAGGTGGCGGGCTTCACCGGCCTTCCGGCGGAGCGGTTTTCGGCGATGACGCTCGACGCCATCCCCGAAGGCGAGGCGGGGACGTTCGACCGGATTCTGGTGATCCGCATGCTCCACAACATGATGCGCTGGAACATCGCCGACAGCGAAATCAAGACGATGCGCGAATTGCTCAAGCCCGGCGGCATGCTCGGCGTGGTCCAGCACCGAGCGCCCGAGGGGGCGAGCGCCGATTACGCCAATGGCACGAAGGGCTATCTGCGGCAGGAGGACGTCGTCGGCTTCGTCGAATCGCTCGGGTTCGAGCTGGTCGGCACGAGCGAGGTCAACGCCAATCCCGCCGACACCGCCGACCATGCCGGGGGCGTGTGGGAAATGCCCCCGACGCTGGCGACCAAGCGCGACGAGCTGAAGGACAAGGGCGAGAGCGACCGCATGACGCTGCTGTTCCGCAAGCGGGGCTGAGGGTTTTGCCTTTCGCCGCGGCGACACTATCTGGCACGCCATGAGAAGCCTGACCGTCGCCGTCCTGCAACTGCCGCTCGCCCGCGCCGAGGAGGCGGAGAACATCACCGCCGTCGCCACGCTGGTGGAGGAAGCGGCGCGGGGCGGCGCGCAGCTGATCCTGCCGCCCGAGCTCTTCGCCGGCGACTATTTCTGCCGCGACGAGGAGGAGGCGCTCTTCGCCCGCGCGCGCCCGGTGGCCGAGGATCCCTCGGTCCGCGCGATGCGCGCGCTCGCGGCGGAATTCGGCGTCGCCATCCCGACCAGCTTCTTCGAGCGCGACGGCCACCATTACTACAACACGTTGGCGATGATCGGCCCCGATGGCGCGCTGATGGGGACCTATCGCAAGAGCCACATCCCCGACGGGCCGGGCTATGAGGAGAAGTACTATTTCCGCCCCGGCAATGACGGGTTCAAGGTCTGGGACGTCCCCTGCACCGGCGGCATCGCGCGCATCGGCGTCGGCATATGCTGGGACCAGTGGTATCCCGAATGCGCCCGGGTGATGGCCCTGCAGGGCGCCGAGATGCTGCTCTATCCGACCGCGATCGGGTCCGAACCCTATGATGCCGACCTCGACACCAGCCGGATGTGGCGCCGCGCCATGATCGGCCATGCGGTCTCGAACTGCATGCCCGTCTGCGCGGCCAACCGGATCGGCCACGAAGGGCCCGCCGCGCGGCAGCAGAGCTTCTACGGCCACAGCTTCATCAGCGACGAATGGGGCGACATGGTCGAGGAATTCGGCGGCTCGGAAGAAGGCGTGCTGAGCGCGACGCTCGACCTCGACCGCGCCGCCCGGCACCGCGCCGGAATGGGCTTCTTCCGCGATCGCCGGCCGCAGCTCTACGGACGGATCTGCGAGGACGTCTGACATGGGCGCGGGCACCGGCCGGCCGCCGCTCGACCGGCTGTTCGCCGCCGCTCTCGAAGCGGCCATCGCCCGGGTGGAACGCGACGGCCATTTCTTCCCGCTGCTGTTCGAGCTACGCGCGAACGGGGCCATCCAGACCGTCGCCGTGCTCGAGACCGGGGCCATCCACGGCGCGCAATCGGTGCTCGACCGGCTGGTCGAACTGCTCCGGCCGCGCGCTGCCGACGGGACCATCCGCGCCGCCGCCATCGTGCTCCACCGCGCCGCCGACAGCGCGATCGAGGTGCGCCTCAGGGCAGAAGGCCGTGCCGAGGATGTGCGCATCCCCTTCGCTATCGCCAGCAGCGGCATGCTCCGCCGGCGCAGGAAGCTCACGCTCGGCGAATTCGAGCGGCGGGCGGTCCCGAACGAGTTGTTCTGACCGGCGATGGCGCAGGAGACCGTGCACCGCTATCTGGTCGCGCTCGGCTCCAACCGCCGCCTGCCCGGCGTCGGCCGGCCGCGGGCGGTGATCGCGGCGGCGCTTTGCGAGATGCGCCGGTCCGGCTGGGCGGTGGAGGCGATCTCGCGCACCGTGGACAGTGCGCCCGTCGGACCTTCGCAGCGCCGCTATGCCAATGCCGCGGCGGTGATCGCCGGCTCCCTCGACCCGCCGCGCGCGCTTGCCGCGCTGCAAGAGGTGGAAACGGCGCTGGGCCGCGTCCGGCGCGGCGCACGCTGGCGCGCGCGGACGCTCGACCTCGACCTCGTGCTGTGGGACGGTGGCGTGTGGATGGGCCCGGCGCTGACCATCCCGCATCCGCTCTTCCGCCAGCGCGATTTCGTCCTCGGCCCGGCTGCGAGCATCGCCCCCGAGTGGCGCGATCCGGCCACCGGTCGCACGCTCCGCCAGCTCGCCGCGCGGCTTACGCGGTGACGGTCGCCGTGCTGATCCCCCGGCCATGCAGCGCCGCCCGAACCCCGCATCACGCGCGGCTTGACCACCCGCAACCGCGCTCCTAGGTGCTGCGGCGTGGTCGGGCCCTTAGCTCAGTCGGTAGAGCAACTGACTTTTAATCAGTAGGTCGCTGGTTCGAACCCAGCAGGGCTCACCACGCAGTCCTCGGCTCCCCGATGCCGCAGGGCTTCGTCTTGCCGATCTGGATCCGAGGATGGCGGCGCCGGCGATCTGCCTTGCTCCGGGCGCTGCCCGGCTCCCCGAACTGCGCATCCGCTGTAACGCCCGGCTCGCAACCGCCCATGACCCGCGGCCGCGACGAAAACCGGCGTCTCGCGGGAAAGGTCGGCGGCGTTGGTTCGTTGCCGGATCATGATCTTCGAACAGACCTGGCCCGACGTCCTCGCCCGCGCTTTCGTCCTCGCGAGTCTCGCGCTCGTCTGGATCGTCGTCCTCGTTCGGATCAACGGTCTGCGGTCGCTATCGAAGATGACCAACTTCGACTTCGTGATGACCATCGCGCTCGGCAGTCTGGTCGCCGGTGCAGCGCAGGCGGAGGAATGGGCGGGATTCGCGCAGAGCCTCGTCGCCATGGCGGCGCTGTTTTGCGTCCAGTGGCTCGCGGCGCGCCTGCGGAAGATTTCCGATGCGCTCGAGACCGCCTTGCAGAACCGGCCCGTGCTGCTGATGCGGGATGGACGGTTCCTCGACCGCGCGATGGACGATGCCCGGGTGACCCGAAGCGATCTGCTGGCCAAGCTGCGCGAAGCCAATGTGCTCGATCTCGCAGAGGTGCGGGCCGTGGTGCTCGAGACCACGGGCGACATCTCGGTCCTTCACGGCACCCACCTCGAGGACACCCTGATCGAGGGCATCGACGGGGAAGGGCGCGCGCCCTAGCCGCGGCGGTCGAGCCAGCGGGCCACGGCGACCCCGCCGGTGATGAGGAACGGAACCAGCACGATGCTGAGGGTGACCTTCGCCAGCACCTGGCCGATGAGCAGGTTGGTGATCTCGAACTGGCCGTAAAAGGCCAGGGTGATGAAGATCACGCTGTCGATCGCCTGGCTCAAAGCGCTGGCGATGGCGCCGCGGACCATCAGCGAGACCGTCCCGGTGTCGTCCGACCGGCCGCGCAGCCGCGAGAAGATCCAGACATTGAGCAGGAGCGAGACGATATAGGCGGCCGGGCCGGCAGCCATGATGCGCGGGGTCTGCGCGAGCACCCGATTGAACGCGGCCAGATCCTCCGCGCGATAGCTGGTCATATCGGGCGAAGCGGGCAGGCCCAGAACGAGAAGGATGAGCAGTGCCGAGATCGCAAGGGGGAGGAATCCCCACCAGACGAGCCTGCGGGCCAGCTTCTCGCCATAGAGCTGCGCGATCGTGCTGGAGATCACGACCAGAAGGAGGAAGGCGAATATTCCGGCTTCCACTGCCAGCTTCGTCGGATAGAGGTGCACCTGCTTGTAGGCGAGGACACCCGCCAGCACCGTCATCCCGCCATACAGCAGCATGTAGACGAACAGCCCCAGCGGCATGATCGCTGCGGCGGGCCGCATCGGGGTGGCAGGTTCGGTCATGCAGGAGCCTCGCAAATCGTCGGGGACGGCGGGGCCGTCGAAGGATGCGGAAAATTGACTATCGGGTCGTCCCGCGCAAGACAGCGGCTGATTTCATCCGCAACTTGTCCGCCTGCGAAGGACCTTCATGCCCCCTGTCATCATCAATCTCGTCGGCATTGCCGCGATCCTGCTGATCGCCTTTCTGCTGTCGACGAGCAAGCGCGGCATCAGATTGCGTGTCGTCGGCGCGGCTTTCGCGCTGCAGGCCCTGATGGCGTTCCTCGTGTTGGCGACGAGTTGGGGCAGGGCCGCCATCCACGGCATGTCGAGCGCGGTTGCAGCCTTGCTGTCCTATGCCGATCAGGGGACCCAGTTCCTGTTCGGGCCCAATGAAGGCAATCCGCTGGCGAATACCTTCGCCCTCGGTGCGCTGCCGGTCATCATCTTCTTCGCTGCGCTCGTGTCCATTCTCTATCACCTCGGCATCATGCAGCGCGTGGTACGCTGGGTGGGCGGCGCGATCGGCTGGATGACGGGCATTTCGAAGGTCGAATCGCTCGGTGCGGCAGCGAACATCTTCGTCGGCCAGTCCGAAAGCCCGCTGGTCGTTCGGCCGTATCTCGCCGCGCTCGCGCCGAGCCGGCTGTTCACGCTGATGGCGGTCGGGATGGCGGGCGTCGCTGGCACGATCCTCGCCGCCTATGCGGGGCTGCTCGGCAATGACTATCTGCCCTTTCTCCTCGCCGCGGCGTTCATGTCCGCGCCCGGCGGGATTCTGATGGCGAAGATCATCATGCCCGATGACAGCGATCCCTCGCCCGAGGCGGAGGGCGAGGTGGCCCTGCCTCGCGGCCGGATCAGCGGCGAAGGGCCTGCTTCGCTCACCGAGGGCGAAAAGCCGCACGAGGTCGAGGTGGCGGAGACCTTCGAGGAGGGCGAAAAGCCGGCCAATATCATCGAGGCGGCGGCACAGGGCGCGCAGACCGGAGTCAAGCTGGCCGTGGCGGTCGGCGCGATGGTGCTGGCCTTCGTGGCGCTGGTCGCGCTCGCCAATGGCATCCTAGGGGCGGCCGGCGGTGTGTTCGGCTATCCCGAGCTGTCGTTCCAGATGGTGCTCGGCACCATCTTTGCGCCGGTGATGTATCTGATCGGCATTCCATGGGAGCAGGCGGGGACCGCGGGAGGTCTGTTCGGCACCAAGATCGTTCTCAACGAATTCGTGGCCTTCCTCGATCTCGGAGCGATGGACGGCACCGTCCTCGACGAGCGCAGCCGCGCCATCGTGACCTTTGCCCTGTGCGGCTTCGCCAATTTCAGTTCGATCGCGATCCAGATGGCGGTGACGGGGGGGCTTGCGCCCAATCAGCGCCCCGTTATTGCGAAACTCGGCCTGCGCGCGCTCGCGGCCGGTTCTCTGGCAAACCTGATGAGCGCCGCGCTTGCCGGTCTGTTCCTGCCTTACTGAGTCGCAATCTATGTCTGATATCGCTGTCGTTTCGCTCGCCCGCCCGCTCGACCAGATCGCCCAGGATCTCGGTCGCAGCTTCGAGGAATACGGCTTCGCCGTGATTCGCGATCACGGCATCCCGCAGGAGCTCATCGACCGGGCGGAAGCGCTCTCGAAGCAGTTCTTCGCGCTGCCCGAAGACGTCAAACAGGCATATCACATCCCCGGAGCGGGCGGCGCGCGTGGCTACACCCCCTTCGGGACCGAAAAAGCCAAGGATGCGCAGGTCCACGACCTCAAGGAATTCTGGCACGTTGGACGGGAACTTCCCGCGGGGCATCCGTTGTCGCCTTACATGGCCGAAAACGTCTGGCCGGAAGAGGTGGCGGGTTTCCGCGCGACCTTCACCGAGCTCTATGCGGCCTTCGAGAAGGCGGGGGGACGCGTTCTGGAAGGCATTGCGATCCACCTCGGCCTGGAGCGCGGCTTCTTTGCTCCCACCGTGGAAGACGGCAATTCGGTCATGCGCCTGCTGCGCTATCCTCCGCTCGAGGGAGAGGAAGCGGAAGGCGCGATTCGCGCAGCGGCGCACGGCGACATCAACACCATCACGCTGCTGCTCGGCGCCGAGGAGGCGGGGCTCGAACTGCTGACGCAGAAGGGCGAGTGGAAAGCCATCGAGGTTCCCGAAGGCGCGCTGGTCATCAATGTGGGCGATATGCTCGACCGGCTGACCAATGGCCGCCTGCGCTCGACCAAGCACCGAGTCGTCAACCCGCGGGGCGAGGCCGCCTATCGTGCACGGTATTCGATGCCGTTCTTTCTGCATTTCCGCCCCGATTACGTGATCGAGACGCTGCCGGGCTGCGTGGATCCCGAGCGCCCGGACGATCATCCGGCACCGATTTCCAGCCACGAGTTCCTGCTGCAGCGCCTGCGCGAGATCAATCTGGCCTGACGCGTCCAGCGGGCATCAAAAAGCGTTGCAATCGCGCACTAGTTAGCGAGATTCGAAACAAGTGGCCAAAAGGCCACGCTGCGAAACGCCCGAAAACCGGGATTTTTTTCGACAGCGCTGCAAAAGCGTCTCGCACTTGCAACATGCGTCTTGACCTTGTCACAAAAGGATAGCTTTGGCGCAACGTCCTCCGGTCAGACGGAGCGCGTCATTCAGTTTCACCCCATCTTTAACGAGACGAAGGGATCATCTCGATGAAGTTCAAATATCTCCTGGCCGCTTCGGTGGTCAGTCTGTCCGCCACGACCATGTTCGCCACGCCGGTCGAGGCGCAGCAGATCACCTCCGGTATCGAAGGTCGGGTTGCGACAGAGGATGGTGCCGCGCTTCCAGGCGCTTCGGTCGTCATAACGGACAATCGCACGGGTCAGGTCACCCGTGTCACGGCGTCCTCTTCGGGACAGTTCCGGGCGGACACGCTGGTCCCCGGAGGTCCGTATTCGATCACCGCCACTGCCCAGGGCTACGAGGGTCAGACGGTCGAAGATCAGTTTATCTCGGTTCAGGGCAACACCCAGTTCTCTTTCCGCCTGAGCCCGGCTTCTGCCGGGGCTGAAAACGTCATCGTCGTTTCAGGCTCGCGTGCCGGTGCCGTCCAGCTCGCGGTCGGTCCGGGTACCGGCTTCAGCGCCGAGGTGCTGGAAACCGCTCCGAGCTTCGACCGCGACATCCGCGACATCATCCGTCTCGACCCCCGCGTAACGCTCGACCCGGACAGCAGCTCGGGCCAGAACCGCGTCTCCTGCCTCGGTGGAAACGATCGCTCGAACGCATTCACTGTCGACGCCATCAGCCAGGGCGACCTCTACGGCCTCAACGGCAATGGCTTCGCCTCGCGCAGCTCGACCCCGATCCCCTTCGCAGCCATCCGCGAAACCTCGGTCGAATTTGCGCCGTTCGACGTGGAATATGGCCAGTTCACCGGCTGTGCGATCAATGTGATTACCCGCTCCGGTACCAATGAATTCCATGGTTCTGCCTTCTACGAATACTCCGACGAAGGTCTGCGTGGAAACCGCGTCGCCGATCTCGACGAACTCGCGCCGGTACAGGCGCAGAAGAATTGGGGCGCGTCGCTGGGCGGTCCGATCATCCCTGAGCGTCTCTTCTTCTTCGGCGCCTACTCGCATCAGGAAAGCGGAGAATCATTCGACTTCGGTCCGACGGGAGCCGGCTATGCGAACGAAACTCCGGGCATCTCGCTGGATGATTTCAACCGTTTCCGGGACATCCTGAACACCACTTACGGAATCGACACCGGCGATCTGGTTTACAATCTGCCTTACACCAACGACCGCTATTTCGGGCGGCTGGACTTCCAGATCAATGACGATCACCGTCTGGAGGCAACCTATCAGAGGCTCGAAGAATCGACCGCGAAGCGTGGTGGTATCTTCACCAGCACCACATCGCCGACGATCACCGGATTCAACAACTTCTACAACTCGGGTACCGAGTCCGATTACTATTCGGCTCGCTTGTATTCGGACTGGAGCGACAGTTTCTCCACCGAGCTGCGCTACGCTCACTCTAAGATCGGCGACATCCAGGATCCCGTGGGCGGGGGCGAAGCAGGTACCGGCAATCCGATCCCGACGATCAACGTCGGGACCTACGATCCCGACAGCGACATCTACGGATCGTTCCAGGCAGGTCCTGACACCTTCCGCGCGGCCAACGATCTGCAGACCTCGGTCGACTACTATACTGCGATCGCACGCATTGACGCGGGCAATCACAACTTCAAGATCGGCGCCGGGGTAAACCGCGTCGGCATCTTCAACCTGTTCGTTCCAAATGCGGTGGGAACGCTGAACTTCGCTTCGCTCGACGCTCTCGAGGCCGGTATCCTGACGAATGGGACTCGGACCTCGAGCTTCTTCGGACGTAACCTGTACAACAACGAGACCGTCGGCGCGACCGGGGCGGCATCGGCCACCGGTGACGTGAACGATGCGGGCGCTACTTTCGACCGCACGATCTACAGCGTGTTCGCGCAGGACGACTGGCAGATGACCGATCGCCTGAACGCGATTTTCGGTGTCCGCGTGGACATGTATGACGGCGACCGTCCGGCTTACAATCCGCTGTTCGCCGAGCGCTACAACGGACGTTCGAACGCCATTGGCTTCAGTGCTTTGCCGGTATCGGTGCTTCCGCGTGCGGCCTTCACTTACGAGGCAGGGGACTTCGGTCCGCTCACCCAGGCCACCATCCGCGTCGGAGCGGGTATCTTCTCCGGTGGCGATCCGCTGGTCTGGTTCGGCAATGCATTCCAGAACAACGGCATCACCTACAGCGAAGGCCGGCTGACGAGCAGCGATTGCCCGGGCGAAGCCGATCCCTACAACGTGCTTGCTGGAGGCAGCTTCACCGGCGTGCCGGATTGCGTCTTCGCGGCCGGACAGTCCGCTGCGGCGCGGGGACAGGGCGACACCCAGTCGATCGATCCGAACATCAAGACGCCGAGCGTCCTGCGGTTCAACCTCGGCTTCGAATCCGGACTGGACTTCACGGAATCGGGACTGTTGAGCAACTGGCGGGTCAAGTCGGACTTCATCTACAGCCGCTTCCAGGATCCGTTCACGGTTGCCGATCTGTCGCAGGTCGTCGATCCGAGCGAAGGGCTGAACGGTTACACGATCGACGGCCGCCCGATCTATCGCGCGATCGATCCGACCGTGGCCGGCTGTACTGCCGTGTTCCAGGGCAACAGCCCGGGTCCGGTCTTCACCAATGTCAACGCACCGTGCTTCAACACCTTCCGCGATGATGAGCTCGTGCTCACCAATTCGGCGGGTTACGATGCCTGGACTGCATCGGTGATCCTGTCGAAGAGCACCCGCAGCGGCCTCTTCACCGACGGCGGGCAGGTCGATTTCCTCGTCGGCTACGCCTATACGGATGCCAATGACCGTCGCGCGATGACCAGTTCGACGGCCAGCTCCAACTACGACCGGACTCTGGCCTTCGATCTGCAGAACCCGGCAGAGGCTGAATCGATCTATAGCAACACGCACTCGATTTCGGCTCGCCTGTCGCTGGCGGAAGAGTTCATTTCGGATCTGCGCACGCGTTTCTCGGCAAGCTTCAGCGCCCGTTCGGGACGGCATTACGGTCTCGCCTTCAACGGGGGCGGCGTCTTCAACGACAGCGCTTCGGGCAATGACAACGCGCTGGTCTATCTGCCGACCGGGCCGGGCGATGCCAACATCTCGCCCGATTCGGACATGACCGCGGTGCAGCAACTTGCCGATTTCGCCCAGTCGCTTGATTGTGCGAAGGACTACATCGGCCGGACGATCGCTCGCAACACCTGCGAGAACGACTGGTATTTCGATGTCGACCTCCGCCTCTCGCAGGATCTCCCGGGACCGGGCCGTCTGTTCGGTCTCGACGACAAGATCCAGGTCTATGGCATGGTCGACAATTTCTTGAACATGCTCGATCGTGACTGGAATGTCCTGCGCCAGCGTTTCTATTCGGGCCAGCAGGGTATCGCCGACATCGAGGGTATCGACGACCAGGGCCGCTACATCATCAGCGGTTTCAACGGGGTCGAGAATTTCGACTCGGACAACCAGATTTACATCCCCGCCTCGGTGTGGCGGATCAAAGTCGGCGTGAGCTACGAATTCTAGTATTCGGCTCTTGCGTGAAACAGGAACGGCGGTCCCTCGGGGCCGCCGTTTCTTTTTTGCGCTCCGCCCTGCGGAACCCCTCCGGAGATCGAGCCGTTCTGCGGTAGATGAGGGATCCGGCCCCCCGCTACAGCACGCCCGGGAGGCGTCCGAACGTCGGGGTCATCCTGCTGATCGCGGTAATCCATCTCGGCATCTTCTACGTCCTCGTCCGCAGCTTCGCACCGACTGCGGTAGGTCAGGTCGAACGCAGCGTGGTGGCGGCTTTCACGGTCACCGTGGCGACCCCCGAGGAGGCGCCCGAGCCCGAGGAATCGGATCCCGCAGGGGCACAGGGCGATCCCGGTCGCGAGGCAGTCCCCCAACCCGTTACCGCGCCAACGCCGCGGACGCGGTTGCGCGAAGATCCTCCCGCCCCCCGGGCGCCATCGACCGGAACCGCGGACACATCCGGCGCGGCGGAGAGCGGGCAGGGCACCGGTGCCGCCGGCGAGGGTCCGGGTCCGGGTAGCGGACAGGTCGGAGCAGGTCAGGGCGGAGGCGCGGCGACGAAGCCCGTGCTGACCCGCGCAATCACCGATGCCAGCGCCTTCCCGGTACCCCCGGGGGGGCGGCAGGCGCGGATCGGGCAGTCGGTGATCGTCAGGCTCACCGTCTCGGCGGAGGGCCGCGCCATCCGCTGCAGCATCTATCGCCCGAGCCCATTTCCCGAGACCGACGAAGCGGTCTGCCGGCTGGCGCTCGAACAATTGCGCTTCGAGCCGGCGCGCGATGCGGGGGGCGATCCCATCGAGGCTACCTTCTACTACCGGCAACGCTTCTTCAATTGATCGCGCCCATTCGCCCGGTCGATCAAACGGAGCCGAATTCGCGCATCAGTCGCAGCAGATCTTCCTTGCCATAGGGCTTGGTCAGGATCCCCGCGGCGCCGAGTTCGACCACTCTGGCTTCCATCTCGCCGTATCCGGTGGCCAGCCAGAAGGGAATGTTGCGCTCCTTCAGGGCAGCGGCGACGGGTTCGCTGTTCTCGCTGCCGAGATTGTAGTCGAGGATCGCAAGATCGGGGTTCGACTTGGTGATGGCGTCGAGCGCGGTCGCCACCGAGCTTTCGACCCGGACCTTGGCGATGCCGAGATCCCTCAGACTGTCCTCGGCATCGAGCGCGATGATCATGCTGTCCTCGACCAAGAGGACGCTCTGCGGCAGACGTTCCGCTCCGCTCTGGGGCACGACGTCCCTTTCCGCCAGCGAACGCTCTCTCTCGGTCTCGGCCCGCCATTCGACATAGCGCTCGGGAATGCAGAATGTGGCCTCCACGCCTTCGAGCCGGTAATGGATATCCGCATTCCCTCCGAGTTCATGCGGGATGGAGCGGTCGATGATGGTGCTGCCGAATCCGCGCCGCGTCGGCGGCTTCACCGGCGGACCGCCGGTTTCCTTCCAGCCGATGCAGAACTGCCCGTCCTCGTCGCGGCTGGTCGCGACATGGAGGCGGCCGGCCTGGTCGCTGAGCGATCCATATTTGGCGGAGTTGGTGATCATCTCGTGCATGACCAGCGCGAGCACCGTATAGGCCTCGGGCGCGATCATCGCCTCCGGGCCCGACATGTTCAACCGGCTGTGTTTACCGCCGAGATAGGCGTGCGCCTCGGTCTCGAGCAATTCGGCGAAGGGGGCGTGCGACCAGTTGCCCCTCGTTATGTTGTCATGCGCCATCGCCAGCGAACCGATGCGCCCGCCGATGATTTCGGCGAAGCTGTCGATGTCCAGGGCATCGCTCTTCGATTGATTGATCAAGCCGCGGATGAGGTTGAGGATGTTGCGGACGCGGTGGTTCAGTTCGGCGATCAGCAATTCCTGCTGGCCTTGCGCCCTCGCTCGTTCCTGGACCGCCTCGTCGGTGAGCCGAAGAATGATCTCGATCAGCGTGACGCGCAGGCCCTCGGCGATCTCAAGCTCGTCCGGCGACCATTGTTCGCTGCGCCCCTCGACCGTCTCCTGCCACGCCTCGAAGCTCTTCCGGGGTGTGAGGCGGGCGCCGTGGGGGCCCGTCTCGACCGGCTTTTCGGGGTTTCCGCCCCAGCGCACGGTCTGGGTCAGGGGCCTGCGCCACAGCACCAGATAGTCGCGCGGCTTGCGCGAGACCGGAATCACCAGCGCTCCGCACGCCCGGTCGACGAACCTGTCCGCCTCGGGCAGCAGGTCGGCGACCGCATCGCTCGCCAGCAGCCGCCCGCTTGCCGAGCGGTTAAGCGACGGGAGCAGGGCGCGGAACTCCTCCTCGTTCGGGGCGGCGCCACGGGAATCGTAGACGCCATCGATGAAGATGCTGGCGCCGTCGTGCGCGATCACCTGCTGGATCACCGGATCGAGCATCGGCAGACTGGTCGAGAGCGGGGTTCCGGCAGCGATATCGCGCATGAGGCGATTGTGGATCTCACGGCCCTTCTCGCGCAGCTCGGCACCTTGTCGCGAGAGCGCGCGATCGAGGACGAGCGAAAACAGCTCGGAGAAGAGCTCCGCCGCGGTCCGCTGCGAATAGGGCAGGGCGATCGGAGAATAGTGGTGGCAGGCAAACAGGCCCCAAAGCTTCCCGCCGATCACGATCGAGATCGAGAGCGAGCCGCCGACGCCCATGTTGCGCAGATATTCGATGTGGATGGGAGATACTGCGCGCAAGGTGCTCATGCTCAGATCGAGCGGTTCGGCGGCTTGCGTTTCCTCCGGCTCGATGGGTACGGGCGCGGCATCGACGTCTGCGATGATGCGGAACCGATTGCGGATGTAGAGGCGGCGGGCCTGCTCGGGGATGTCCGATTTCGGATAGCGAAGGCCGAGGAAGGCCTCGAGATCCTCGCGCCTCGCCTCGGCGATGACCTCGCCCGACAGGTCGTCGCGAAAGCGATAGACCATGACCCGGTCGATGCGCAGCGCCAGGCGAAGCTGCCGGGCGGCTTCCTGCGCCAGCGAACCAACATCCTCATGCCGGTCGAGCCGGCTCATGATCGGCCGCAAGATGGTGAGCTGGCGACCGAGGTCGCCGGCCACATGGGGTTCGATCTCCAGGATCGCGCTGGCCCCCGAGCGGTGGAGCGCGCAATCGAACAGGCGGTCGTCGTCGAACAGTGCAATGCCGAAGATGCGTTCGACCTGATCGGACGCCAGCAGGGTCACGGCTGCGCTGCGAAGGCGCTCGACCGCCGCTGCGCTGAAGAGATCGCGGAGCGGCGTGCCGACTTCGACCTCTTGCGCGTCGCCGAGGATCGTGTGGACATTCGCCGAGCGATGCGTGATCGCCCAGTCCGGGTCCAGCGCCAGCAGCGCGCCGAACTGCTGAATCTGCCCCAGCCGATGAATCGGCTCACGATCGCAATTGGACAGGTCGACGGCTTCTCGCTGCATCACGCGGCCTCCCGCGCAAGCTCGGTGTCGGCAACGGCGAGAAAATGTTCGAAGGTCGCCGCCGCCATGCGCGAAGCCGGGCGAGCATCCTCGCCGTTCGCCGAAGCTTCCAGCTGCGGGACGAGCGCGGTCCAGTAGCCGGCCATCGTCCGGTCGGATAGAAAGGAAACCGGCAGGCAGGGCGCCGCGGTTTCCAGTTGCTTGCGGATCATTCGATTGCCGAAGGACGATCCCGCCAGCACCCAGAAGAGGCCCAGCGCATTGCCGTGGCCAGGCGCACTCCATTCGGTCGCGCCATGCGGCAGGGTGCAGCCCATCCGGCGCAGGTCATCCGCTATCAGCTCCAGCTGTGAAGGTGGCGCGGGGCTTTCTCCGCCTGCCGCAGCGATCCACCGTTCGAGCGGCCGGCGCGCGCGAAACTGAATCCGCAGGAAGCAGGAGTAGTCGGCGGGATCCCCGCCGGTCAACGGGCTCATCCGCCGGTCGAGCGCTTCGTGAAGGTCGCTGGTCTCGGTCTTGAGGAACTGCCTGATTGTGCGGCTCACGCCCCTTGATCCTCGCATTCCTTCGCCTCGCATCTACCGAGGATCCGTGCCCTCCGTCTCAAAGTCCCGGCCAGCCCGGATGGCCGAACGGGAGATTGCCCGAATGAGAGCGGATCGAGGAGGAATTGGTTCCGGGTCCGGGCAATGTTTTGCGCGGCTTGGCGAAACGGAGAAGCCGGCTATTTGCTTTCGAGCAGTTTCTGGCCCTGCTGGCGGATCGAGCCTGCGATCATGGGCTCGACGAAGGCCAGCGCCGGTGGCAGATCGATCTCGAACACGACCTGGCTGTCCTCGATCAACACCCGCCCCTCGATCGCCTGGCCCATCGCCCTTACCGACAGATCCATGCGATCCTCGACGGGCCAGTTCGTGGTCACGTCGGCCATTCCTCCCGGGACGAAGCGGGCGATCTCATGGCTGCGCGCATGCAGTCGGCGGCGCACTTCCGCCTTGTCCAGATCGTGCGAAATCGGAACGCGCATCAGCTCTTGTGCTCCAGCTCGGGGCTGGTCTGAGCCCCTTCGCCGAACTTGTAATCGAGAAAGCGGTGCTTGATCGCAAGATCGTCGAGCGAGCCCTCGGCAAGTTGTCGCGTGATCGAATCGATCTCGCCGCTGATCTTCGACAGGCTGTCGGTCAGTTGTTCGTCAGGCGTCGCTCCTGCACGCTTCTCGCTGCGCAGTTGGCTTGGGATCTTGCGGTAGCTGTCGATCATGCCGGGCAGCTGTTCTCCGACCAGGCTGCGAACTTCGCGTGCCTTGGGATGGTTCTGATCGAGCCCCTCGAGCTGATAGCCCAGCCCATCCAGCTGGACGCCGATCTGATCGACCAGATTGATCGCCGGCGGGGGCAGCGCTGGGCGCTGCGCCTCGAGCCACAATTCGGTGCGGCCGACCATCTGGCGAACGTCGCCGCGATTGAGGTCGGCGCGCTGCGGTACCTTGAGCCTGGGAAAGGTGGTCAGCACGCCCAGAGCGATAATCGCGGCAAGAACGGTCAGCATGAGACCGATGAAGCCGAGTCCGTCGATCACCAGGCCGATGGCAATCGAGCCGACGAAAATCGCGGCGAAGGCGATGGCAATCCGCTTGAGCTTGGTCCGGAGGTGGCGGCTGCGCATCTCGGCCGATCCGCGCCCGATCGGAGCTACCCTCCGGTGGCGGCCGCCGGCCCGGTTGTCGTCGCGAACCGTGCGTGCTTCGCGGATCAGCCGGTCGCTGTCTCGTGTCAGGTCGCCCAACTCATCTCTCCACGGATAGCAGCGCGCTTTCGTTGACTTGCTTCTGCGCCTGCGCCTGGCCTTCGGCACGCGCGATATAGCCCTTGGATTTCTCGACCTCGCCCGACAGCAGCGTGACCGTCTGTTTCATGCTGTCGAGCGCGCGCAGCTTGAAGGCATCGACCTCGTCCATCGTATCATAGATGTTCTGGAAGGCGCGCTGGAGCGTCTCGAGCGGAATGGTGCTCGCCGCGGCCTGCTCGTGGATCTTGCCGGTCTGATCGCGCAGCATGGTGCTGGTGCTGTCGATGATCCCCGCGGTGGTCTCGTTGAGCGCGGTAATCTGGCCGAGCACCAGCCGCTGGTTGGTCATCGCCTCGGCCACCGTCACCGCGGTGCGCAGCGCGCCGACCGTGGTGCTGCTCGCGCGGTCGACTCCCTTGACCAGCTCGACATTGTTCTTCTTCACCAGATCGAGCGCGAGATAGCCTTGCACGCTCACCGCCATCTGGGTCAGCAGATCCTGCGTCCGCTGGCGGACATAGAACAGCGCGGTCTCACGCACGGCCTTGGCCTTGGCGGGGTCGGTGGCATCGAGCTCGACCGCCTTCTCCTCGAGTTTCTCGTCGAGTGCGTTCGAGATGTGGATCATCTGTTCCAGATTGCCCATCGCCTCCCAGAGCTTCTGCCGCTCGACGTCGATCGCGGCATTGTCCATGATCAGTTCGTCCTTGCCGCTGGCGAGATTGCCGAGGATCGACTGGATGTGCGTCTGCGCGCTCTGATAGCTGCGGAAGTAATTGTTCAGCTTGTTGCCGAAGGGAATGATGCCGAGGATCTTGCGGGGGCCCGACAGCTTGCCGCGCTTGCCCGGGTCGAGGTCCTCGACCACGCGGCGCAGTTCGGCGAGATTGGCGCCCACGCCCTCGTCCTTGTCCATCGCGCGGACAGGCCGGTCGAGGAAGCGGTTCGACATTCCGGCCGCGGCCATGATCTCCTTGCGGCCCATATTGGTCAGCTGATCGACCTTCTTTCCGAATTCGGGCGAATTCGCATCGGAGGCAATGAGATCCTCGACGAAGCCATCGACCTTGCTCTGGAGCTTGCTCTTGACCTCGTCGGTCACCGGAACGAGCCCCGCGGCCTTGTCGGGCGTGACCGACGGCACCGGATCGGGCGGGGTCAGGTCGAATTCGGTGGCAGTGGCGGTTTGCGTCTTGGGATCGCTCATCGGTGCGCTGGTCTCCGGTTGGCTCGTCGGCCTCGAGTCCTGTATTAGGATCGCAATACACGATCTTCAAGCGCAGTTTCCCGAGCCCGAGGATCTTGTCGCCTCGCGGGGGAAGTTCAAGCGCTATCTATGTCCTGGGGTGAGGCGCTGCCGCGCCCGCAGGGCTGCTTTTGGCGAACCGGTCTTCAGGCGGCGAGATCGAGCGGCTGGATTTCGCCCGACAGATAGAGCCGCTTGGCCTTTGCCCGGCTGAGCTTGCCCGAGCTGGTCCGGGGCAGCGTTCGCGGGGGAACGAGCTCGACCACGCAACTCATTCCGGTCACGCCGCGGACCTTGTCGGCGATCTGGTCGCGCAGCTTGATCCGCTCGTCGGGATCGGACACGCGACAGTGAACCAGCACGGCAGGTGCTTCCTCGCCGTCGCCCGTCTCGATCGAGAACGCGGCGATGTCGCCGTGGTTGAAACCGGGCAATTGCTCGACCGCCCATTCGATATCCTGCGGCCAGTGGTTCTTGCCATTGATGATGATCATGTCCTTCGCCCTGCCGACGATGAACAGATAGCCTCCGGCCATGTAACCCATGTCGCCGGTGTCCAGCCAACCGTCGATGAGGCAGTCGCGCGTCGCTTCCTCGTTGCGGAAATAGGAATGCATTACGCTTGTCCCGCGGCACCAGACCTTGCCGATCTGGTGATCGCCCTTGGGCTGGCCGTTCTCGCCGCGAATTTCCACGTCCATGCCCGGCAGCGGTTTGCCGCAATTGACGATCGCGCGGTAACGGGCGGGCCGCGAAAGGTCCCGCGGTCGACCGGAAAGGCGCTCTTCCTCCACCAGTTCGACGCGAATGCCTTCGCCCGGGGGCATGACCGTTACCGCAAGCGTCGCTTCGGCGAGGCCATAGCTGGGGGTGAAGGCCGTCGCCTTGAAGCCGGCATCGGCGAAGGCGTTGACGAAGCTCTGCATCACATCGGGGCGGATCATGTCCGCCCCATTGCCCGCAGTGCGCCAGCGCGACAGGTCGAAGCGGTCTTCGACATGGCTCTGGCTGGAGATCCGGCGCGCGCAGATGTCGTAGCCGAAGGTGGGCGAATAGCTGAGCGTGGTCCCCTGGTTGCGGCTGATGAGGTCCAGCCAGGCGAGCGGACGACGGGCGAAATGCTCGGTCTTGAGGTAGTCGCAGCTGACCTGATTGGCGATCAGCGAGAGGAAACAGCCGACCAGACCCATGTCGTGATACCATGGCAGCCAGCTCACCACCCGGTCGTTGGTGCCGATTTCCATCGACTGCGCATGGCCGTGCAGATTGTGCAGCAGCGCTTCATGCGTGACTGCCACTCCGGTGGGAAAGCGTGTCGAGCCGGAGGAATATTGCAGATAGCAGATGTCCTGCGGGCTGACCTCGGGGAGGGCGCACTCCGGATCCGGACGGGCGCCGAATTCCTCCCAGCTTTCGCCTTCGCATCCCTGGCGGTCGGCCGCGGCCTTGGCCATTTCGGCGATCTCGCCCGGGTAGATCAATATGCGCGGGTCGCTGCTCTCGAGCTGAATCGAAAGCTGTTCGATGTAGCTTTCCTTGCCGCCGAAGGTGGTCGGCAGGGGAAGCGGGACCGGCCATGCCCCGACATAGGTGCAGGCGCAGAAGAAGGCTGCGAATTCCGGACTGGTTTCGGCGACAAGCGCAACCCGGTCTCCCTTGCCGATGCCCGCGGCGGTAAGCTGGCGCGCCGCCTTGTGGGCATCGGCGCGCATCTCGGCGAAGGGATAGACCCGCTCGAGCGTGCCGCGCATGTCGTGAAAATTGAGACCCTTCGCGCTTTCGGCTGCATAGTCGATAGCCTCGTTGAAGGTCGCGAAGTCCGAACGGCGACGCGGGTGGTCGCAGTCATTCGGCGTCGGCGTCAATACGGCGTCGGTCATATAAGCGAAGATACCCGTGAATTGTCAGCGCCTTGCGGCCGGCCTCATTGCTCGATCCATGCGTGCAACACGATTGCACACCTTCCCGAGTTTCCCATTCGATAAGGACTATGGCAAGAATATGGCCGATGAATGACCCGAGCGCAACATCAGGCCGCAGCCGTCGCAGGTCGAAACCACTTGATCGCGCGCGGCTGGAGGAATTGGCGCTCGCCTATGTCGCCCGTTTCGCGACCAGCGCGGGGAAGCTGCGGTCCTATCTACACCGCAAGCTCCGCGAGCGCGGGGTCGAGGGCGAAGAACCGCCCGATGTGGATGGCCTGGTCGCCCGCTTCGTCGCCAGGGGCTACGTCGATGACGAAGCCTATGGCCGTGCCAAGGCGGGCGACCTGGCCAATCGCGGTCATGGACCGCGGAGGGTCGAGCAGGCGCTGCGCGCCGCCGGGATCGGCGACGACCTGCGATCGCGGCTGGCGCCCGGAGAATTGGGCCGGCGGCAGGCCGCGCTAATGCTCGCCCGCAAGCGCCGGTTCGGCCCCTTCGGGTTGGGACCGGGGCCAGGGGCGGATCGCGACGGCTGCCTACGCCTGCGTCAAAAGCAGCTTGCAGCCATGATCCGCGCGGGCCATGACTTCGCCACGGCACACCGCATCGTCGACGCGGACGGGATCGAGGAGCTCGAGGAATGGGTCGAGGAAAGTCGTTCGGAAATCGAGTGATGCGGTTGGGCGCAGCGGCCTGCGCGCTTTCGCTTGCCGCATGTTCGACCCAGGTCGTCAGCGAGCAGGCCACCAGCACCGAGACTGCGCCTGCCCGGCATCCGATATCGAACCTCGCGGTGATTCCGCTCACCGTCCGCAGCGACGGGAAAACGCATCGCTTCGAGGTCGAACTGGCCGGGACTCGCGAAGACCAGTCGCGCGGTCTCATGTTCCGAACCGAGCTGGGTCCCGATGAAGGCATGATCTTCCCCTATGACGGGACCACCGCGCAGAGCTTCTGGATGAAGAACACACCGCTGCCGCTCGACATCATCTTCATCGGACCCGATCGCCGCATCAGCAATATCGCGGCCATGACCACTCCATATTCGCTTGACCCGGTATACTCCGTGGGTCTGGTTCTGGGCGTACTCGAACTGGCCGGAGGAAGAGCTGCCGAGCTGGGCATCGAGCCGGGCGACGTGGTCGCATGGTAGCGACATTTTTCCGCAATCGTGGCGCTTGGCCCGCGCGGGCTAATCGGCTAACCGCGCTGCCATGAACTTCCTCGGCAAGATCTTCACATGGTGGAACGGCGCCACCATCGGCACGCAGCTGTGGTCTGCGCTCCACGGCGACCATGTCGGCACGGACGCACAGGGCAACCGCTATTTCCGTTCGAAGAAGCGGAAGGAGGCGCGCGAGCGCCGCTGGGTGATCTATGATGGCGCCAACGATGCCAGCCGGGTCCCGGCGGAATGGCATGGCTGGCTGCATGGCGCGTTCGACGATATCCCCGAAAGCCACCTTCCCCCGCCGCGCGTCTGGGAAACCGAATTCACGCCGAATGCGACCGGCACTCTCGGCGCATACCGCCCGGCCGGTGCTCTGGAGCGCGGCGGCAACCGCGCGCGCGCCACGGGCGATTACGAAGCCTGGTCGCCGGACGCGTGAGCATGCGCCGGGCGATGGTCCTGCTCGGCGGCTGCCTGGCGGTGGCGTCCTGCGGTTCGCAGACCGAGGAAGCGCCCCGCACCGTCGAGACCGAAATTCCCGAAGCTCTGCAACAAGAGCCGGCGTTGCCGAAGACCGCCGGAGAAGGGGAAATCGGCACGCCGATGGCCGAGCGCGTGGCGACGCTTGGCCTGCTCAACAAGCGCAACAATCTCAGCCGCGACCTCGAGATGAAGCCCGGCGAGCAGCAACGGATCGGCGACGTGATCGTCCGGCTCCAGGCTTGCGAACGGACGGCTCCTTGGGAGATGCCCAAGGAAACCGGTGCATTCGTGCAACTTCTGGTGAAGGAACCGGGGAACAACGAACTGTTTCGCAAGGTGTTTTCAGGCTGGCTGTTCAAAAATTCGCCGAGCCTCAACGTTGTCGAGCACCCGATTTACGATGTGTGGGTCAAGGATTGCGCGATGAGCTTCCCGGGTGAGGAAGACGCCGAATAGCGCGCGAGGGCAGCGGGCAGCGGTTCGCGGGTCTCCCCCCGTGCACGGGCAAGGCGTTCGAGATAGCGCGCCTGTGGCATGGCGATCGCCCCGAGGCTGGCGAGATGATCGGTCATGAACTGACAGTCGAGTAGGACGAAACCCGCCTCGCGCATGGCTGCGGCAAGCCAGGCGAGGGCGACCTTGCTGGCATCGCTCCTGCGGCTGAACATGCTTTCTCCACAGAACACCCGGTCGAAAGCGACGCCATAGAGCCCGCCGACCAGTTCGCTCCCCTGCCAGCACTCGATCGAGTGTGCGTGGCCAACGTCGTGCAGCGCCTTGTAACTCGCTTCGATCCTGTGACTGATCCAGCTTTCGGCATGTTCTTCGCGCGGTTCGGCGCAATGCGCGATCACGCCGGCGAAGTCGGCATCGCAGGTGACCCGGAAGCGATCCTGCCTAAGCGCCTTGCGCAGGCTCTTGGAAAGGTGGAATCCGTCCAGTGGAACGATCGCCCGCTCGCGTGGCTCGACCCAGTAAACCTCTTCGTCGTTGCGGTGATCGGCCATCGGGAAGACTCCCGCGCGGTAGGCGCGCAGCAGCAGTTCCACCGGAATGCGCGGGATGGCGGGAGCATGCATGGCGCGCAGCCTAGCACGGGATCGGTCGGCGAGATATCCACCTTGCCAAGCTGCGGCTGCCATACTAATGCGCGCGCTCGCTGCAGGGGTGTAGCTCAGCTGGTAGAGCATCGGTCTCCAAAACCGAGGGCCACGGGTTCGAATCCTGTCACCCCTGCCATTTCCTGGTTGAACCCGCTTGTGCCTTGAGCCTGCGCCCCTTATCGGCCGCGGCATGACTGAAACGAGACACGAACGCGATCTGTCCGATCGCAAGTTCTACCCCGCGGACCAGGAAGCCGAATTCGAAAAAAGCCAGCCGAGGGGGACGCCGCAGACGGCGCATCCCGCCTATCGGCTTGCCTTTCAGGACACCGATTTCCTGCTGCGCGACGAATTGCGCCCCGTGCGGTTCCAGCTCGAATTGCTGAAACCGGAAATGCTGCTCGACGAAGCGGGCGTCGGATCGACGCTGGTGATCTATGGTTCGGCGCGCATCCCCCCTCCCGAGGCGGTCCAGACGGCGCTGGAGGGCGCCAAGGACCTGCCGGAGGAAGAGCGGCGGGTGGTGGAAAAGCTGGTCGAGAAAAGCAAATACTACGCGGAATCCTACAAGCTCGCCCGGATCGTCAGCGAAAAGTCGATCATCGAGGACGGCAAGCGCCAGTTCGTTGTCTGCTCGGGCGGCGGCCCTTCGATCATGGAGGCGGCCAATAAGGGGGCGAGCGACGCCGGTGCGGAAAGCATCGGCCTCAACATCATCCTGCCGCACGAGCAGGCGCCCAACTCCTACGTGACGCCCTATCTTTCGCTCAACTTCCACTACTTCGCGCTGCGCAAGATGCACTTCCTGCTGCGCGCCAAGGCGGTGGCGGTGTTCCCCGGCGGGTTCGGCACTTTCGACGAATTCTTCGAACTGCTGACGCTGATCCAGACCGGCAAGATGAAGCCGATGCCGATCCTTCTGTTCGGCAAGGAGTTCTGGACCAGAGTGGTAGATTTCGAAGCGCTCGCCGAGGAGGGGACGATTTCGAGAAGGGACCTCGAACTGTTTCGCTGGTGCGAGACCGCCGAGGATGCGTGGCAGCACATCTCGGCCTTCTACGAGCTCGATCGCTAGTCCCGATTGCCGCTCTCCGGCGCAGGCGATCGGCCCACTGCCTGATGGCCGAGAGGGCCGTTGCCTTGGCCGAAGCCGGGAGCGCTCTCGATCGCGGCATAGGTGAAGGCGCGCGCGAGCCGGATCGCATGCGTCATCGGCTGGCGGTGCCCCAGCAGCGTGGCGAGAGCGGCCGAAAGGGTGCACCCCGTCCCGTGGGTATGAACCGTGTCGATCCGTGCATGGGCGAAGCTGGCCAAGGCGCCGGTGGGCGAGACGATGCGATCGACGACCTGATCGCCCATCTGATGTCCTCCCTTGGCGAGCACCTGGACGCCGTGTCGATGCGATAGCGCAAGCGCCGCATCGAACACGTCGTCCTCGCCGATCCGCTCACGTCCGGTAAGGGCCTCGAGTTCCGGAATGTTGGGCGTGACGATCGTCGCGATCTCCATCAATTGAGCGAAGCCCGCGATCGTTTCGGCATCCGCCAGCGCAGCCCCGCTGGTCGCGACCATGACCGGATCGAAGACGATCGGTCCCGCGAAGGAGTCGAGCAACCCGGCCAGCGCCCGCGTGGTCTCACGCCCGCCGAGCATGCCGATCTTGATCGCATCGGCGCCGATGTCGGCAAGGCAGCTTTCGACCTGTCGCAGGACGAGCGCCGGCGTCACCAGCTCGACAGCCTGGACCCCTTGCGTGTTCTGCGCGGTGATCGCGGTTACGGCGGTCATCGCGTAGCCGCCGAGCATTGTGATCGTCTTGATGTCGGCCTGGATGCCGGCGCCGCCGGAACTGTCCGACCCGGCGATCGAGAGAATACGCGGAGGCGTCTGCATCAGCCCTTGTGCTTCCTTGCCTGGCTCGGCGGGTGCCGGTCGTGCAGCGACTTGGCACGGGTCGGGCGATCCATCAGCTCGCCGCCGCAATTGGGGCAGGTGTCGTCCAGAGCCTCGGCGCAAGGCGCGCAGTATGTGCATTCGAAGCTGCAAATGAAGGCCCCGGAAAGCTCCGCAGGCAGATCGGCACCGCAGCGCTCGCAATCGGGCCGCATCTCGAGCATCAGGCGGCCCTCTTCACAGCTTCGCAGATGCGATCGACCAGCCGCTCGACCTGCATGGCGTCGTCGCCCTCGGCCATGACGCGGATGACCGGTTCGGTGCCCGATGGCCGGATCACGAGGCGGCCGCGGCCGTGCAATTCGCGCTCGGCATCCGCGACGACCTGTTGCACGCTCTGGTCGTCGAGCGGCTTGCCTCCTGCGAAGCGGACGTTCTTGAGCAGCTGCGGCACCGGGTCGAAGACGTGAAGCATTTCGCTGGCGGGCTTTCGCGACCGGACCAGGCTGGAGAGCACCCGCAGCGCGGCCACCGTTCCGTCGCCGGTGGTCGCATGGTCGAGCAGGATCATGTGGCCCGATTGCTCGCCCCCGACGTTGAACCCACCTTGCTTCATGCGCTCGAGCACGTACCGATCGCCCACCTTGGTGCGCTCGAGCGTCAGCCCGAGACCTTGGAGATGGCGCTCCAGACCCAGGTTCGACATGACCGTGGCCACCACGCCCCCTCCGGACAGTTCTCCGCGCGCATGGAGGCGGCCGGCGATGAGCGCCATGATCTGGTCGCCGTCGACGGGGCGGCCCTTCTCGTCGATGACGATCAGCCTGTCGGCATCGCCGTCGAGGGCGATCCCGATGTCGGCTCCCTCCTCGACGACGCGCGCCTTGATTGCGTCGAGCGAGGTCGAGCCGACGTTGCGGTTGATGTTGGTGCCGTCGGGTTCGATGCCCATGGCGACGACCTCGGCCCCCAATTCCCAAATGGCACTGGGGGCCACCTGATACGCTGCGCCATTGGCGCAATCGACGACGACCTTGAGCCCGTCGAAGCGGATGTCGGACGCCACCGACTGCTTGATCGCATGGATGTAGCGGCCGCGCGCATCCTCGATCCGCCGGGCGCGCCCGATCCGCGCGGAATCCACCAGGCGCGGCTCCTCTTCCAGCAAGCGCTCGATCGACAGTTCGGTATCATCCGACAGCTTGAAGCCGTCGGGGCCGAACAGCTTGATGCCATTGTCCTCGAAGGGATTATGGCTCGCCGAGATCATGACGCCCAGATCGGCGCGCATCTCGCGGGTGAGCAATGCGATTGCCGGCGTCGGCAGCGGGCCGGTCATGACCACATCCATGCCGACGCTGGTGAAGCCGGCCACCAATGCGCTTTCCAGCATATAGCCGGAGAGCCGCGTGTCCTTGCCGATCACGACGCGGTGGCGGTGATCGCCGCGAAGGAACCGGGTGCCGGCGGCCTGTCCCACGCGCATTGCGGTTGCGGCGGTCATCGCCCCTTCATTGGTGCGCCCCCGGATACCGTCCGTGCCGAAAAGTTTGCGTCCCATAGCTTCGCGACCTCCTGTAGCTGAGCCTGCCATGGCGGGAATGACGCGCGAAGAAAAGGTCGCTCGTCCCCCTTTTCGGGCGCAATATCCCTGTTAGATGCAACCTCGCGCGTCGCGGCGCGTTTGAGACGCGAAGACCGGATTATTCACACCAACCCAAGGGGGATCACCATGGCTTTTGAGCTCATCGACTTGCCTTACGACGAAACGGCGCTCGAGCCGGCAATCTCGGCCACGACGCTGTCCTACCACCACGGCAAGCACCACAAGGCCTATATCGACAAGACCAATGCGGCGGTCGAAGGCACCGATCTGGATGGCAAACCGCTCGAGGAGGTCATTGCCTCCGCCCGGGGCAGCGACCAGGGGCTGTTCAACAACTCGGGCCAGAGCTGGAACCACGGCTTCTACTGGCATTCGATGGCGCCGGAGGAGACCAGCGCATCGGACGAACTGAAGAGCATGATTACGGATGCCTTCGGCTCGGTCGACGAACTCAAGAAGAAGCTCGCCGAGCGTGGCGCGGCGCACTTCGCCAGCGGCTGGGTGTGGCTGGCCGTGAAGGATGGCAAGCTCGGCATCGAGGAAACGCATGACGGAGATACGCTTGCCGACCGCGACGGAATCAATCCGCTCCTGGTGATCGATCTGTGGGAGCATGCCTATTACCTCGATCACCAGAACGTCCGCCCGGCCTATCTCGATGCGGTCAACGGAAAGCTCAACTGGAGCTTCGCCAGCGAAAATCTGGCGCGCGGGACGACCTGGCAATACCCCTGCTGAGAACGAGACAAGCACGAATCCCGGGCCCGCTGCCGTTGCGACGGCGGCGGGCCTATTGTCTGGGGGCAGGATCCTCTGCTCTCTCGGCCTCGAACAGATTTGTCGCGAACAGCGGTTCACCGAACACGAAGCCGACCAGATTGGGCGTACCGATGTGATCGAACATGGCGGTCAGCATCAGCAGGATCGGGACCGAGAGCAGGGCGCCGAACACGCCCCAGATCCAGGTGAAATAGGATAGGGCGATCAGGATCATCACGGGGTTCATGGTGAATCGCGCGCCAAGGATCGAGGGCGTGACGACGTTGGCTTCGATCGTGTGGAGCCCGAGATAGGCGAGCGCCGGGATCAGACCGAGAAATATCGTATCCGCCGTGCCGATGCCGAACAGGCCGAGCAGCGCGATCATGACGATCGGCCCAACATAGGGCAGGAAGTTGAGCAGTGCGGCAAGGCCGCCCCACATGATCGGCGCCTCGACGCCGAGCGCCCATGCGCCGAGCGCGACGACGACGCCGACGAGCGCATTGATCCAGCCGACGGTGAGGATGTAGGCGGCCACGCGGTCCTGCACTTCGCGGATGACGCGGGCCGCCTTGATGCTCGTCCCGAAGCTGGCCCGGCCGAACAGCAGTCGCTGCCGCAATCTCACCCGCGCTTCGATGAGAAAATAGGCCATCAGCAGCGTGAGGACGGTCTCGAGCAAAAGGCTGGGAGTGGCGAAGGCCAGCTCTTCCAGCAAGCTCGGGGCGGCGAGAACGACCTCTCGCGAACCGCCCCGATTCATCAGTGCGGCCAACTGCTCGTTTATCGCGGCGATCCAGGCGAATTGCTCGCGTACTTCGCCGAACCGCAGCATGACTCGCTGCGCCATCGCCGGCACATCGTCGAACAGCGCAATCGCCGGTTGCAGGATCAGCGCCAGCGCAAGCAGCAGGATGGCGAAGAAGATCAGCAGCGCCGTCAGGGCGGCGAGCGGATTGGGTAGACCCCAGCCGTTGAGCTTGTCGGCCAGCGGGGACAGGATGACGGTGAGGACGAGCGCGGTCACGACCGGCAGGAAGACCACCGCACCGATCGAAAGAACGAAGGGCAGCGCGAAGAACAGACCCAGGCCGATCAGCAGGACGAGCGAGGATATGAGGCGCAATTCCTGCTCGGCGAAGGCGAGCTGCCGCGAACGGCGCGGCGGCTCGTCACGAAGGGGAGGGGGCGTGGCGTCTGCGTCGCTCATCCCACCTCTCTGCCCTTCGCTGCGAATCGTGACAAGCCACGCGCGGCCAAAGATTTTCTAGCTGCGCGCCTGCCCCTGGCCCGCTGCCACCCCGTCGAGCTCCTCGAGAATGGCGCGATGGGCGGCATCGTCTCCGATCGATCGCTGGGGGATATTGCCTTCCGCCAGCATCGCATTGAGCGCTGCGCGGGCGCGACCGACGCGGCTCTTGATCGTGCCCACTGCACATCCGCAAATCGTGGCGGCTTCCTCGTAGGAGAATCCTCCCGCGCCGACCAGCAGCAGCGCCTCGCGGCGTTCCGGAGGCAGTGTGAGGAGCGCACGATGCATGTCGGACAGATGGATTGGCTCTTCCTGCCCGGCTGGAGCGGTCAAGATGCGCTCCGCCACGGTTTCGTCATATTCGCCGCGAAAGCGATTGCGCCGCATATCGGTCAGATAGGCGTTGCGCAGGATGACGAAGGTCCAAGCGCGCATGCTGGTTCCCGGCTGGAAGCGCTCCTGCGCCGCCCACGCCTTCAACAGCGTCTCCTGGACCAGATCGTCGGCCATGTCGGCGCGGCCGCAGAGACCGCGGGCAAAAGCTCGCAGATGCGGGACGACCTCGGTCAGTTCGCGTTTGAAATCGGCCTTTTCGGATGCCGTCCGTTGCTCCCCCGCCATCAGTTGCCCGAATCCAGCTTGGAAAGAAGATCGCGAAAGCTGTCGGGCAAGGGCTCTTCCACCACCGAATCGTAGAGTTGGCGAAGACCATTCGCCCATTCGGGGTTTTTCTTGGATTTTTCGCGGTCGACTGCGGCGCGCGCCTTCCGGGCGGCGTGCTCGTCTTGTGGCTTGTCTGCTGTCATGCCGGTAAGAATATACCCTCCAAAGTCGCCGCGCCCGGTCGGTGTGCACCGGCCCGGGCGGGGCCGTCGATCCCGAATGTGCTTCGCACAACGCGCAATTTCCGGGGCGGTTCCCGAGAACTGTGCTTGGAACGAATTGCCTCTCTCGGCATAGTATATTGCCTAGGAGTTTGGACAGGGGCAAACCGCTGGTAAGCGAAGATCTTCAACGCAAGGGTCGCCGTCGCCGCTGGCTGACGGATTACCCGCGTGCGATCCCGGTCCTCATCTTCCTCCTCGTCACGGCGATCACCGTGCTGAGCGTGTTCGCGATCGAGCGGGGGGAAAAGCAGCGCGATACCGCCGAAGTCGCGCGGCGCGCCCAGGCGATGACTTCCGCCATCGAGCGCCGCGCCTTCACCAGTTCGGCCTATCTGCGCGCGGGTGCCGCTCTCTTCGCCACGCAAGGGGCTGTGACGCCCGACCTCTTTCGACGGTTCGTTGCCGAACTCCGGCTCGATGCCAACTATCGCGGAGCGGAAGGAATCGGCTGGGCCCCGGTGGTCGGCCGTGCGGAAATCGGCGCGGTGGAAAGCGGACTGGAGCGCGGCCGGGTCAAGGCGGGCGGCATCCGCCCGTCGCTGGCCGAACAGCCCCGCGAAACGCTGACGCCGATCGTGCTCCTGCAGCCCGACACGGTGCGCAACCGGCGAGCGCTCGGCTACGACATGTATTCGGATCCCACCCGCCGCGCAGCGATGGACGAGGCGGCCATGAAGGACCGACCCACCGCGAGCGGTCCTGTCGTGCTCGCTCAGGAGGGTGGCGGGGACGGCACGGGCTTCCTGATCTACATGCCCGTCTACGAAGGACTCGCCGGCGCACGCGATCTCAAGGGGTTCATATACAGTCCGTTCAACGCGAACCAGTTCCTCGCTTCTGCCGCCGAACTGGTGAGCTACGATGGAATCGGGGCGAAGCTGCTCGACGTCGGCGGGGCCAAGCCGGTCGAGATGGCGCGCACGCGCAGCTGGGGCGAAGACCGCGAGACGATCCACCGCAGGGTCAATCTGGCGAACCGCCCGATGGTGCTCGAGGTGCAATCGACCAGGGTCGCGGGACTGTCGCCGATGTCGATGATCACGCTGCTCTTCGGCCTCGCCGTCGCCAGCCTCCTGATGCTGATCGCGCGGCTCTTGACCCAGCAGACGATGGAGGACCGCCGCGCGATCGACTGGTTCGAGGAACAGAATTCGATCCGCAATTCGCTCACCCGCGAACTCAACCATCGGGTCAAGAATACCTTGGCCAATGTACTGTCCATCGTTTCGCTGACCCGGCGGCGGTCGAGCGATATCGAGGAATTCGCCGAGGGCCTCGACGGACGCATCCGCGCCCTGTCTGCGACTCACGACCTGCTGACGCAATCCGAATGGGGCACCACGCCAATTCTTGCGGTGGTGGAAGTCGAACTGGCGCCCTATGCGCATGACGAGGACCATCGGCTGGAACTTGCCGGACCGCGGGTCGAATTGGCGCCCAATGACGCGCTTTCGCTTGGGCTGGCCCTGCATGAACTTGCCACCAATGCGGCCAAATACGGTTCGTTGAGCGTCGCCGGCGGATGCGTTTCGGTGCGCTGGACGCAGGTCAGCGACACTCTCGCCAAGATCGAATGGGTCGAAAGCGGCGGGCCTCCTGTGCGGAAGCCGGATCGGCGGGGCTTCGGCACCGATCTCATCGAAAAGATCGTGGCGCACGAATTGCGTCATCCGGTCGACCTCGACTTCTGTCCCGAAGGCGTGCGGTGCACGCTCCTCGTCCCGATCCGCGAGCCCAGCGAATTTGAATTGCGCAGCAAGCGCAGGGGTCCGGCGCGCGGCCACTGATCGTGGCCGGGTCGTACACGCTTCCGGGATGACAAGAGAACACCCGAGCGCGGCAGGGCCGGCTCGGGTGTGAATTTCGCTTGTCCGGGCGTCGCCCGGGCAGATCGGTCAGCCGAGCGGGCGGCTCGAACCGAAGAACAGCGCCTGGCTGATCGCGGCACGGACCGTCTGTTCCTGGAAGGGCTTGGTGACGAGATAGGTCGGCTCGGGCCGGTCGCCCGTCAGCAGCCGTTCGGGATAGGCGGTGATGAAGATCACCGGGACACTGCTGATCGCGAGAATGTCGTCGACCGCGTCGAGTCCCGAGGAGCCGTCGGCCAGCTGGATGTCCGCGAGCACGAGCCCGGGCGTCTTCTGGGCGACGACCTCCTGCGCCTGCGTGCGGGTCGCCGCAGTGCCGCAGACTTCGTGGCCGAGCGTGGTCACGAGGTCTTCGAGCTGCATCGAAATCAGCGGCTCGTCCTCTATGATCAGTACGCTGGTGGAGGATTCGCGGTCGATTTCCGAGATGGCTTCCTGCGCCAGCCGCTCGATATCATCGGGCGACACCTCCATGATCTCGGCGGCCTGATCGACCGAGAAGTCTTCGAGCGTGGTCAGCAGCAACGCCTGCCGGTTGAGCGGCGTGACCGACTTCAGCCGGTCCTGCGCGGCGCCCTCGTGCCCGTCGCCGACCGGCTCGGGCACGTCCATATAGGCGCTGGACCAAACCTTGTTGAACGCGCGGTAGAGCGGCACGCGGCCGCCTTCGAGCAATTCCTTGAGCGCGGCATCGGCCAGCGCGGCTTCGAGGGTGGCGCGAACGAACGCGTCGCCCGTGGCCTGCGAGCCGGTCAGCGCGCGCGCGTACCGGCGGAGATATGGTAAGTTACGAGCAATCTGGTCACCAAGCGACATAGGACCCCTTCCTTCAGGTGCGCGCTTCTAACGTGCTGCAATGGGTTAGGTTCCTGCGGCGTGCTGCGCAACCGGCGGTTTGACAAATCGCTCGTTACAAGCGACGCCGGAATTCGCGCATGGCTGCGCGGCAATGGGGGATGTGACAGCGATGGACGAGGTAGCCGACCCGATACCGTGTCCGGCCTGCCCGCTGCAATCGTGCAGCGGCTTGCGCCCGCTCGAGCCCGACCAGCTCCGCTACATGCAGGAGTTCAAGGATGGCGAGGTGCGTCTCCAGCGCAGCGAGAACTCTCGTCAACGAGGGCGAGCGCTATCGCCGCCTTTATACGGTGCTCGAGGGGGTTCTGATCCGCTCGCGCTCGCTCGAGGACGGGCGCCGCCAGATCGTCAATTTCATGTTCCCGGGCGATCTCGTCGGGCTTCAGGGCGCTTTCGACGAGCCCTCGAGCCATACGATCGAGGCCCTGATCGACGCTCGCCTCTGCAAATTTCCCCGCGCGGATTTTTCCAGGCTCATCGTGGAACATCCTCGCCTCGGCTACGATCTCACCTGGCTCGCCGCCAAGGAAGAGACCGCGCTCGAGGGGCATATCGTTTCGCTGGGCCAGCGCAGCGCCCGGGAACGTGTGGCCTATCTCGCAGTCTGGCTGCTCGACCGTGCGCTGTCGACCTGCATGGCCGCGGAGGGGGATCCGTTGCGGATTCCGATCACCCAGGCGCAGATCGCGGATATGCTCGGGCTTTCGCTGGTCCACACGAACCGGACGATCCGTCAACTCGAGCGCGAGGGGCTGGTCGCCTGGAAGTCACGGAAGATCGTCATTCCGGACATCGCCCGGGCGGCGGAATATGCCCAGTTCGATCTCGGTGCGGACCGGCAGCGGCCATTCATCTGACCCCTGACGCCGACCAGTCAAAATTATTTACGGGCCGTGGGAACCGTCTTTCGGGCGGGACATTTTCTTAGTGTCACCGCCGAGACCCCCCCTCCCGTCCAAGCGGCTGGTGATACGATCCCGAAAGGCCTCCGTTGCTCGACAACGGAGGCCTTTTTTTCTGGCCAGGATCGGCTGGCGCGCGCCGAAGCGGCCCTGGCACGCGTTCAGCTCAGCGCACCGCGCAGGCGCGATATGATTCCCCGCCGCTTCGGCTCGCGCAGCACTTCGACCAGGGTTTCGGGATCGTAGGGCTTCTCGAGAATACAGCCCATCGCCGCGATGTCTGCCGGAATGTCGCGCGGAGCGCCCGTCGAGAAGATGATCCGCGGACTGTCGGGGCCGAGCGTCCGCACCAGCTCGGCAATGGCCCAGCCATCGTCGCGATCCGCCAGATGGACGTCGAGGACGATGACGTCGGGCTGGTGCTCGCGCAGCCGGGCAAGCGCCTGATCGGTCGAGGCCGATATATCGACATGATCCACCCCCGCATCGCGCAGGATCTGCTCGATGGTCAGGCCGAGTATCGCATCGTCCTCCACCAGGAGCACACGCCCGGGAAGCTGGCTGTCGATTGCCGGATCGGAAGATGCTGCCATCGTGTCCCGTTGCATCTGTGGCAGAATACCACCTTTGATCCGCAACGGCAGGATGGTTGTCAGGGTTCCCGTCCGGCTGCGTTTCGGACGGGAGACGTGGCCGATTTGCGACGGATGCGGGGCCTCAGTCCAGCCGCCTCTCGAAAACCGCATATTCGCGATTGATCCGACTCCCAATGGCGTCGGCGATCGCCTTCATTCCCTGATTGTCGTCCAGGATCCAGCCGATCTCCGCGCGGCTGGTGTTGTATTCCGCGATGGCGATGTCGCGGATGCGGCTGATCATCATGAAGGCGAGCTGGCTCGCCATGCGCGAATTGTGCAGTTCGCGCTTCACTCCCATCAAGGGGACGCGCATGGCCGCATTCCTCGGCCTCCGCAGCCAGCGCAGGAGATGGAACCAGCCGAACGGCAAGAGCTTGCCGTCGATCTGTCGCAGCACGTGGTTCAGGTCGGGGAAGGTCAACATGAAGGCAACTGCCCGCCCGTCGAGTTCGGCGACCAGGTTGAGATCGGCGCGGATGATCGGCTTCAGCTTCTTGCCCGCATAGGCGATTTCCTGCGCGGTGAAGGGCACGAAGCCCCAATTGTTCGACCAGGCATCGTTGAGGATGTCGAGAATGGCTTCGACCTCCTCGTCCCAGCGGTGGATATCGACCTGGCGCACCGTGATGCGCGGATTGCGTTCGCCCAATTCGACGATGCGACGGATGAGCGGAGGAAAATCGCGGTTAACTTCGAGATCGTAGGTCAGCAATGTCTTGGACAGCGCATAGCCGGCGCTCTCGATCCATGCGCGGTAATGGGCCGGATGATGGCCCATCATAATCATCGGGTCGTGATCTTGTCCCTTTACGAGCAGGCCGGGTTCTTCCCAGATCGACATGGAGATCGGCCCGATCGCCCGGCTCATCCCTTGGCCGCGCAGCCAATCCTCCGCCTGCTGGAGGAGGGCATGCGCAACCTCTTCGTCGGCGGCATCGAAGTAGCCGAACATTCCTGCGCCGGGGCCGAACCCCTGCTCCGGTGGCAGCTCGAGAGCGAGGTGGTCGATATGGGCCGAGATGCGACCGACCGGCTCGCCTTTCCGCCGGGCGATGAACAATTGGTGCGACGCATGGGCGAAGAACGGGTTTCTCGCGGGATCGACGAGTTCGAGCTGTTCCGCCCGCAATTGCGGCACCCAGTGCGGCTCGCGGGCGGCGAAGGCGCGCCCGACATCGACGAATTGGGCACGACCCTTCTTGCCCTCGACCGGCTCGATCACCAAATTCATATGCGCAGCACCCGTATGTATTTCGTTCAAATCAGGTTAGTCCTGAGTGCGCCAGTGGATCTTTGTCAAGCAAAGGGGCCGCCGATAAGTCTGATCGACAGGCGGTGCTGTATCGCCCCATCGTTTTCGGCTAAGGGGCTCGAGGATATCGCAAGCTATGAACCTGCAACACTCAACCTTCACTCCTGCGGAACTGCTGTCCGGTCGCGAGAGCGGGTCGGGCTGGCACGCCCGGATTCCGGACGACAAGGCCATGCTGCGGGCGGCGCGCGATTTGACGAAGGATCTCATCGAACCGCGCCCGGACCTGTATTGGGCCGACATGCTCGGATCGGCGCTGGTCGGCTATGCGGCGCTCGCCGGCGCGATTCTGGCTTCCAGTGGCGTGCTCGCCCTGGCATCGGCTGCGGTCGCGGTGCTGGCGCTCTATCGCGCCTTGCTGTTCATCCACGAGATCTCGCACATCCGGCGGGACGCTCTGCCAGGCTTCCGGCTCGGGTGGAACCTGCTCGTCGGTATACCCATGCTGACGCCTTCCTTCATGTATGAAGGGGTCCACACGCTGCATCACAAACGCACGCAATACGGCACCGTCGAGGACCCGGAATATCTTCCGCTGGCGCTTATGAAACCGTGGAGCCTGCCGCTCTTCGTGCTGATCGCACTGCTCGCCCCTGCGGCGCTGCTGGTGCGTTTCGCCGTGCTGGTGCCGCTCGGGGCGGTCATTCCCCCGATCCGTCGGCTGACCTGGCAGCGGTTGAGCGCGCTCGCGATCAACCCCGAGTTTCGCCGCCGCCCGCCCGAGGGCGACTTGCGTCCGCGCGTGTTGTGGCAGGAACTGGGCGGCTTCGTCTGGAGCTGGATGCTGATCGCCAGTGTTGTCCTGCTTGGCTGGAAACCCTTGCTGGTGGCTTTCGCCGTGGCCTCGGTGGTGGCGTTGCTCAACCAGTTGCGCACGCTGGTCGCCCATCTGTGGGAGAACGAGGGCGAGGCGATGACGGTGACCGCGCAGTTCCTCGATTCGGTCAATGTGCCGCCACCCGGGCGGATCGCCGAACTCTGGGCTCCGGTCGGTCTACGCTATCACGCATTGCACCACCTGATGCCGTCCATGCCCTATCACTCGCTTCCCGAGGCGCACCGCCGGCTGGTGGGCGAGCTGGGGAGCGATTCGAACTATCACGGCGCCAACCACAAGGGCATGGCCGTGCTCGTCACGCGGATCGCGCGCACCACGATGCGCCCGCGCTGAGCGGCGCGAAGAAGGCCCGGCACCGCCGAAACGGGTTAGCCGACAGGTTTGATCATGGCGCACCGGCGGGCGGGGGGAAGACCATGCCGGGCATCGTCGTCCAGCTCTGCGCGCAGCCGGGGATGGGCGGCGAGGTCCTCGACGAGGACGAAGCCGTGCCGCGCGTAGAAGGGCGCATTCCAGGCGACATCCGCGAAGCTGGTAAGCGTAATGGCGGAAAAGCCGGCGTTCCTCGCATCGATCTCTATCGCGCGCAGCAGGATCGTCGCGATGCGGCGGCGCTGGAATTCCGGATGCACCGACAACTCGCGCACATGCAGTTCGGGCCCGTAGCGTTCGGCCGAGAGAAAGCCGACGATCCGCGCCTCGCAATGCGCGACCAGCGAATGGCCCTGGCGGATCATCGCGCGGTGGCGCTCGGCCGGGACCGGGTTCATTTCGGCCAGCGCCTCGAGCCCCTCGATCCCGCTGAACATGCGGCTCGCCGCCCGTTCGATCGCGGGAAGACGATCGGCATCCTCGATCCGGGCGAGCCGGATGTGCCACTCGGTCATTCCTCGGTCCGGACCAGGACCGTTTCGCCGATCAGGAGGAACAGCAGGAACGGAGCCCAGGCTGCCAGGAACGGCGGATAACCGCCGAAGCTCCCCATGGCCAGGGCGGCATTGTCGACCACGAAATAGGCGAAGCCGAGTGCCATGCCGATGATTGCCCGCAGGAATAGCTGGCCCGAGCGAGCGAGACCGAAGGCGGCCACCGCGCCCAGAAGCGGCATCAGGAAGGCCGAGAGCGGGCCGGAGATCTTGTGCCACCACTTGGCCTTCATCTCCGCCGTGCGGCGACCCGCCGCATCGAAGGCTTCGATCGAGCGCCGCAGCTCGAGAAAGGGCACTGCGTCGGGATCGACCTTGGCGAGATCGATCTGCCCCGGGGTCAGCCCTTCGCCGACCACCATCGCATCGGCCCGGTCGGTCACGGCATTCTGCACGCTGAACCGGGTCACCCCGGCGAGCCGCCATCCAGGGCTGGCATAGCGCGCGGTTTCGGCATCGACCTGTTCGACGATCATGCCCTCGGAATTGCGCCGGTACCAGGTGACGTCGCGCATCTCGATCCGATCGCCCGAGCCCGAGAGATAGGCGGCGGTCAGGACGTCGCTGCCGTCGCTGAGATAGACGTTCGTGCGGACCCCGCTTTCGGTGGGAACGGGCCCGAAATCGACCGCCTCCCATGCCTTGAGCGTCTCGGTCGCGCGTGTGACCACGCGCTCGTTGAAAGCGAAGCTGACGAGTGCCACGAGCGCTGCCGTCAGCAACAGCGGCGCAAGCACCTGATGTGCGGACAGCCCGGCGGCCTTCATCGCGATGACCTCGCTGTTCTGGTTGAGCGCGACCAGCGTGATCAGCGTTGCCAGCAGCACCGAATAGGGGAGGAAGCGCGATGCCAGTTGCGGTATCCTGAGGCCGACATAGGTCAGCAGCTCGCCCTGGCCATTGCCCTCGACCGCGAGAATCTTGCCGCTGTTCGACAGCAGGTCGAGCATCATCAGCACGAGCACCAGCGTCGCCAGCATCGCCAGGATGCGCACCGTGAAGAGCTTCGCCAGATAGAGGGTCAGCGTTCTGGAAGGGAAGAAATCGAGTTGCATGGGTCCCGCTATTCGCTTGCCGCGAGGTCGATCTTCAGCCGCCGGCGGCGCCGGAACAGTCTGCCGAAACGCTTCGCCAACTTGTCGAACCAGATTTCCAGCGCGCCGATCGCCTGACCCCCCGGGACATGCGCGACCCGCCAGTACATCCACAGGATCAGAGCGGCAAAGAGCGCGAAAGGCCCCCATAGCGCGAGGATCGGATCGAACCTTCCGAGGGCGGCGATGTCTTCGCCATACTGATTGATCTTGTGATAGGATACGACCATCACGATCGACAGGAAGACGCCGAGCGCGCTGGTCGATCGCTTCGGCGGGATGCCCAGGGCGACGGCGAGCAGCGGCAGCAGCGCCATCATCACCACTTCCACCAGCCGGAAGTTGAAGCTCGCCTGGCTGGCGTCGCGTTTGGAGTCGCTCTGCCCGTCGCTCCAGCCGATGCGCAGCAGTTCGGGCAGGATGTACTCGCGCTCGGCATCGCCGCGGGCGCGGAATTTCTCGATCATCGGCAGGTCGATGGGAAGATCGTGACGGGTGAATGTCAGCACACGCGGCGTCTGGCTGCCGGTCGCATGGACGATGGTTCCTTGCGTGAGCCGCAGGATTATCGTGTTCGGATCGTCGGTCGTCGCGAGGAAGGCACCTTCCTTGGCGGAGATCGACAGCACCTGCCCCTTGTCGTCCGCCACCCGCGCGAAGATCCCGATCAGCCGCCGGCCGTCGTCTTCGCTCTTCTCGATCCGCAGCGCCATGCGATCGGCAAGGGTGGTGAACTCGCCGACCTTGATCGATGCCCCCAGCGCGCCCGAGCGGAGTTCATATTCGAGCTGCTCGTAATAATAGCGACTGACCGGCTGGACATAGAAAACCAGCGCCACGTTGAGGCCCATCAGCACCGCGGTGATGATGTAGGGCACGCGGAGGAGCCGCCCGTATCCGAGGCCGACCGCGCGCAAAACGTCGAGTTCGCTGCTCGTCGCCAGCTTGCGGAAGGCGAGCAATATTCCGAGCAGCAGCCCGAGCGGGATGGCGAGGCTGGCGTATTCGGGGACCAGCGCAGCGAGCATCTTGAACACCACGCCGACCGGCCCGCCTTCGATGGCCACGAAATCGAACAGGCGGAGCATCTTGTCGAGCGTCAGCAGCGAGGCCGCGATGGCGAACACGCCGAGCATCGGCACGAGGACGAGCCGAAGGATGTACCGATCTATGCTGGGGATGAAATTGAACACAATACTGCCGGCCGGTGGTCTCCGCCGGAAGCCCTAGCGCGCTTTGCCCGCGAGGTCATGCCCCTTGTCCGGCCAGGCAGGGGTTCCGCTCAGGCCTTCTCCAGCGTGCACTGCAGCGGATGCTGGTTCTGCCGGGCGAAATCCATCACCTGGTTCACCTTGGTTTCCGCGACTTCATAGGGAAAGATGCCGCAGACTCCGACGCCCCGCTGGTGGACGTGGAGCATCACCCGCGTCGCTTCCTCCATGTCCATCCGGAAGAAGCGCTTCAGCACGATCACCACGAATTCCATGGGCGTATAATCGTCGTTAAGCAGCAGAACCTTGTACTGGCTCGGCTTCTTCGGCTTGGACCGGGTCTTGGTGGCCAGCCCGACCCGGCCGTCGCCTTCGCGGGTCTCGTCGTCGTCCTGAGCGGCACGAATGGGGAAGGGGGGCAGGAATTGTTCGATCATCGCTTGCCCATTATCGTGACGCCCGGCCAAATCGCAAGGCATGTGCGACGGGTTCCGTCCGCTGCGCATCGCGAAAGTGGCACCCGGCGGATAGTCCATTCCGGCAGCGACGAAAAAAGGCCGGATGGCGTGTCGCCATCCGGCCCCGGTGTCCAATTCGCCGAACGAGGGAGAGAGGAGAGAGAGTTCGGCGGATTGAAGCTGTTTGGCTCAGGCGACCTTCGAGACCTTCTCGACGGCAACGCTCATGCGGTTCGAGACCGGAGCGAACGCCTCATTGAAGAGCTTCAGAAAGGCTTCGGTGTTCTTCGAGGCGCTGGCGACCGCAGCGTCGAAATTGCGGCGTGCGATCTCGCCCTGAAGCTGGAACAGCTCGTTCGGCGTCTTGATCGCGGCGATCTTCCGGACGTCGGCCTGGACGGTCTCGACGGCGCCCTTGGCGTCTTCGACATAGGCCCGGCCCATGTCCTGCATTCCGGCGGCGAGGATCTTGCCCGATTCGACGAGGGCTTCGAAATTGCCCTTCTGGAATTCGACGCTGTCCTTGGTCATCTCGGTGCCTTTTTCATAGGCAGCCTTGGCGCGCGTCTGCACGTCGGCAGCCAGTTCGCGGGCCTTGGCGGTGTAATCGGTGGTGGCGGTGTCTGCGGCAGTGGCCATGATGGTATCCTTGAGTTTGGAAATCGGGGTGGATCTGTTGGCGGCTCGCGGAGCGGCCTTCTTCGTCTTCTTGGCAGTGGTTTTCTTGAGGGCGGTCCTCTTGGCCGAGGCGTCTCTGGCCGGGGCCTTGCCGACCGGGGCCGGGGCCTTGGCCGGTGCGGCAGGTTTCGCCGGCTCGGCGGCGACGGCCTCGCTGATCGCTGCGGCTTCGACGGGCGCCGTGGCATCGGCCTCGACCGCCCGGGCAACGGCACGCGGATTCACCGTGGCAGTGGCTTTCTTTTCGGCCGCTTCGGCAAAGGCGCGTTCGGCGGCACTATCGATCTTGCTCGGGGTATCGGACATGGAAACCTCGCTTTGTTGCACTGCACAAAATAAGCGGCGCACCTGCGAAGTCAAGGCGTTTTTGTGCAGTGCACAATAAACGCCAGAGCCTTGGTTTTACCAGCGGATCAACGCGTGGCGACGTAGCGCCCGGGGGCATCCTCGATGACCCGGTCGCCCTTGCCCCCCGGCTTGCGCTTCCCCTTGGCGGGCACGGTTTCGCCATCCTGTTCGTGCAGCCAGGCGATCCAGTCGGGCCACCAGCTTCCCGGATGCTCGGTCGCGGTGTCGCGGAACTCCGCCAGGCTGCGCGGCGTGCCGTCATTGGTCCAATACTGGTATTTGCCCGCCTCGGGCGGGTTGACGACGCCGGCGATGTGGCCGGACCCCGCGAGCACGAACCGCAGCGGTCCGCGGAAATGGTCGCTGATCTTCCACACGCTTTCGGCCGGGGCGATATGGTCTTCCTTGCCCGCCTGGACATAGGTCGGGGTTCGCACCAGCCCGAGATCGACCGGCGTGCCGTCGACCGTCAGCGCATCGGCCTCGACCAGGCGGTTGTCGCGATAGAGCTCGCGCAGATATTGCTGGTGCCATTTGGCGGGGAGATTGGTGACGTCGCCGTTCCAGTGGAGCAGGTCGAAGGCCGGATAGTCCTCCCCCAGCAGGTAGTTGTGGACGACGTAGTTCCAGATCAGATCGGTCCCGCGCAACAGGTTGAAGGTCGCCGCCATGTAGCGTCCGTCGAGATAGCCGTCGGCGCTCATCGCCTCGACCAGGCCGAGCTGGCCGTCATCGACGAAATTGAGCAGTTCGCCGGCTTTCTCGAAATCGACCTGGGCGGTGAAGAAGGTCGCGCTCTTCACCTTGTCCTGTTCGCCGCGGCGGTGGAGCAGCGCGAGCGTCGCGGCGAGCGTGGTGCCCGCGACGCAATAGCCGATTGCATGGACGGCGGGCACCTCCAGCCGCGCCCGCACATGGTCGATCGCGTCGATCTGCGCGCGCACGTAATCGTCCCAGACCACATCCCTCATGCTCGCATCGGCCGATTTCCAGCTGACCATGAACACGCTCACACCCTGTTCGACCGCCCAGCGCACGAAGCTCTTCTTCGGGTTGAGATCGAGGATGTAGAAACGGTTGATCCATGGCGGGAAGATCACCAGCGGCGTCTCCATCACCCTCTCGGTCGTCGGCGTGTACTGGATCAGCTGATAGAGCGGCGTTTCGTGCACCACCTTGCCCGGGGTGACCGCGATATTCTCGCCCAGCCGGAAGGCGTCGGCATCGGTGTGGCTGAGCTGGCCCCGCCGCAGATCGGCGAGCAGATGCTCCATCCCCTTGACCAGATTGTCGCCCCGCGTCGCCAGCGTCCGTTCGAGCACCACCGGATTGAGCAGCGGGAAGTTTGCCGGGCTCGCCGCTTCGGTGATCGCGCGGGTGGTGAAGCGCAATTGCTCGCGCTTGTCCTCGGGCAAACCCTCGATCCCGTCGACCATCTCGGCCACCCGCTCGGCGAGGAACAGATAGGTCTGGTGGATCAGTGCGAAAGCCGGATGCGCGCGCCAGCGCGGATCGGCGAAGCGGCGGTCCTTGCGCGGCAGATCGGGCTCGCCGTCGGCCGCAGCGGCCGGCCCTTCGGGGCCGAGGCCGTATTGCCCCAGCACCTGCTGCCACAGCGCCATTCCGTCCTGCACCAGTCTCTGCTGCTGTTCGAGATCGGCAAGCGGCATCTGCCGGTACCACTCCTCGGCCATCCGCATCCAGCGCGCGGGATCGAACAAGGCCGCCATCGTCTTCGGGTCGGCGAGCCGTTCCGTCTGATATTCGATCCACATGCCCTGCAGCTTCGCGCCGACTTCGGCCCAGTGGCGGGCATCCTCGGGCGAAAGGCCCTGCTCGGGCGGGATCTGCGTCATCGGCGACAGCAGCATGCGCATCAGCTTGGCCGGGGCTTCGTAGAGATTGGTGAACGGATCGGGCGTCTCGGTCATCTTCGCTCCTGGCAGTGGCAAGCGCGGATTGCGGGGGGTGTAGAAGATTCCGCCACCGCTTGCACCTAGTCCGATTGCGCATGCACTGCGAATCGGCAATCAGTATGACGTAAGCAACGCCCGACGGAGCCCGAATGTCCGACGAATTCTACCGCATCAAGCGCCTGCCGCCCTATGTCATCGCCGAAGTCAATGCGATGCGGCATGCGGCGCGGCGGGCGGGACGCGACATCATCGACCTCGGCATGGGCAATCCCGACCAGCCGCCGCCGCAGCATGTGATCGACAAGCTCTGCGAAGTGGCCGGCAAGCCGGGCGCCCATGGCTATTCGCAATCGAAGGGGATCCCGGGGCTGCGGCGCGCGCAGGCGAACTATTACGCCCGCCGCTTCGGCGTCGAGCTCGATCCCGAGCGCGAGGTGGTGGTCACCATGGGTTCGAAGGAGGGCCTCTCCTCGATGGCGACCGCGATCACCGCGCCGGGCGACGTCGTGCTCGCGCCCAGCCCCTCCTATCCGATCCACACCTTCGGCTTCATCATCGCCGGCGCCACCATCCGCAGCGTGCCGAGCACGCCCGACGAGCGCTATTGGCGCGCGCTCGACAACGCCATGGCCTATACCGTGCCGCGCCCGACGGTGCTGGTGGTCAACTATCCCAGCAACCCCACTGCCGAGGTGGTCGATGCGCAATTCTATCAGCGCCTCGTCGACTGGGCGCGCGAGAACCGGGTCTGGGTAATGTCCGACCTCGCCTATTCCGAACTCTATTACGACGGCAATCCGACCCCCTCGATCCTCCAGGCCGAGGGGGCGAAGGAGGTGGCGGTCGAATTCACCTCCATGTCCAAGACCTATTCCATGGCCGGCTGGCGGATGGGTTTCGCGGTCGGCAACCCTACGCTGATCGCCGCGCTCACCCGGGTGAAGAGCTATCTCGACTATGGCGCCTTCACCCCCATCCAGGCGGCCGCCTGCGCCGCGCTCAACGGGCCGCAGGAGGTGGTGGAGGAGAACCGCGAGCGTTACCGCCGGCGGCGCGACGTGATGGTCGAAAGCTTCGCCCGCGCCGGCTGGGAGATTCCGTCGCCCCCCGCCAGCATGTTCGCCTGGGCGCCCCTGCCTCCCGGCTTCGAGCACATGGGCAGCCTCGAATTCTCCAAGCAATTGCTCGAACATGCCGAAGTCGCGGTGGCGGCGGGCGTCGGCTATGGCGAGGAGGGCGAGGGCTTCGTCCGCATCGCCATGGTCGAGAACGAACAGCGCATCCGCCAGGCGGCGCGCAATGTGAAGCGCTTCCTCGCCGAACGCGCGCGCCGCTAGGCGGCTGGACTCGCGCCCGGCGATGGGCGACGGAGGGCCGGCCGATCCGCCGGCGGACAAGGGGATTTCTTCCATGCACAGCGACCGCATTTCCATCGATCTGGCCGACAATGGCGTCGCCCATTTGCGCTTCACCCGCGGCGACAAGATGAATGCGCTCGACCCGGCGCAATTCGATGCGATCATCGCGGCGGGCGAGGAATTGCGCGGCATCAAGGGGTTGCGCGCGGTGGTCCTGTCGGGCGAGGGGCGCGCCTTCTGCGCGGAACTCGACACCGCCAGCTTCGCCGCCGCGCCCGGGGGCGAGGCGCGGCCGCTCGCCGACCGCACCCATGGCAACGCCAATCGCGCGCAGGAAGCGGCGATGACCTGGCGCAAATGCCCGGTCCCCGTGATTGCGGCGGTGCACGGCGTGTGCTTCGGCGGCGGCTTGCAGATCGCCAGCGGCGCCGACATTCGCGTGGTCCATCCGCAGACCAGAATGGCGGTGATGGAAATGAAATGGGGTCTCGTCCCCGATATGGGCGGCTATGCGCTATGGCGCGGCCTCGTGCGCGACGATGTGCTGCGCGAGCTCACCTATACCAACCGCGAATTCACCGGGAGCGAAGCGCGCGAGCTGGGTTTCGCCACGCTGCTGGACGAGGATCCGCTGGCGCGCGCCTCGGCGCTGGCCGAGACCATCGCCGCGAAGAACCCACAAGCGATCCGCGGCGCCAAGCGCCTGTTCCACGTGATGCGCGAAGAGGGCGAGGATGCGATCCTCCTCGCCGAGAGCCGCGAACAGGACGGCATCATCCGCAAGCCCAATCAGATCGAGGCGGTGATGGCCGAAATGCAGAAGCGCGCGCCCGACTTCGGCGATCCGTGACGGAGGTTCCGGAGCAGGCTGATGGCCGAAAAAATTAACGATTTAAAATGCTTGACGAGATAAGCCGGTCGTTGGATGCTAGCCTTGATAGGGGGGCTGAATGTGGTGGAATGCGACGGAATTTCTTTTTTCCACTTCTTGTGGCTGGGGCGAGCATGCTTGCAGCGCCACCGGTTGTTGCTCAGGTCGCTCCTCCCGGGGCCGTTGCGTCGCAGCAATCCGAAGTGTCCCTCAAACGGCGCGTGGCCATTGGCCGGTTCACGAACGAAACCCGCTACGGACAGACTTTGCTGCGCGACAGCGACCTTGACCCGCTTGGGAAACAGGCAGCGGACATCCTGGCCGCTTACCTTGTACAGTCGGGCGCCTTCATCGTCCTGGAAAGAACTGATGCGAACGAAGTGCTGAAGGAGCAGGATGTCGGCGGAGACAGTTCCGGCTTGATTGGGGCTGACACACTTATCGTGGGCTCGATCGTCGAATTCGGCAGGGCGGACGAAGGAGAGCGTGCGGTCTTCAAGCGCGAGAGAACGCAGAAGGCCTATGCGAAGGTCGCAATCCGTCTTGTCGATGTGCGAACTGGCGTGGCATTTCACTCTGCCACCGGATCAGGAGAAGCGACGACCACCACGAAGACGCTTCTCTTTAGTGGAACGAGCGCGCGGTATGATGGAACGCTGACCGACAAGGCATTGTCCGTTGCGATCGAGGATGTGCTTGAAGAACTCGTCAACACCATGTCTGCACGTGAATGGCGAACAGATGTACTAGCGGTAGAGGATGGTCGCGTATTCATAAGCGGGGGCGAGGCGCAGGGCTTGAAGCCCGGTGATACGCTGATCGTAAAACGTCGCGGCCGCGAGGTGCGAAGTCGCCAGACGGGCGTTGCCATGAGCCTTCCCTCGACGCTGTTGCGCATATTGTCGTCGAATCCACCTTCGGATCGGGGGAACTTCAAGAGGGATCTGTAACGAGGGTGAGCGAAGGATCTCTTGCCGGCGTGTCTCTTGACGACCTCTACGTGGTGACGCCATGAAATCTAGCTTCGCAGCGACTGCTCTTCTGCTCTCTGCAGCCGTTGGTTGCGCCCCGCCGATCGAGAGTACTATCTCTCATGTGGATCGTTGGTCGAGCATCTCTCTCATCAACGCTCCTGAAGGTGCCGTTCTTGCGATCGGCGATCGGCGAGATGCTGCTCGCAAGGGGAGTGCTTCCGTAGACGTCTTGGACGGCTGGCACGAAGTAACCGTGTTGCTCGACGGCCGCATAGTCAGGGCCCAGCGTGTCTTTTTGCAAGATGGATCGAAGAAGGTAATCGACTTTTTGAAGCCATAACAAGCGTGAATTGGGGGGGGTATGAAGCGGAGTTTAGCGTTGCTACCGGCAGTGCTGGTAGCCGGATGTGCGGGGCCTGGGCAGCTATATGAATGGGGTAGCTATCAGCCTGCCTTGCTCGACTATACGAAGACGAGCGAATCCGGCAAATTCGAGGAAGAACTGCGGGAAACGATTGCCAAGGGAGAGAAGCGTGATTTTGTTCCCCCTGGGGTCTATGCCGAACTTGGATACCTCTTGATGCACACTGATCGACCTGCGGAGGCAGCTATCCTTTTCGGAAAGGAGAAGGAGCATTTTCCGGAATCCGCAGTGTTGATGGACAAGATGATTGCTGGCGCCTCAAAGGCGAACGAAGGGGAAGCAGCCGATGCCACGTAAGTTTGCGACTGCCGCTGCGGCCCTTTGCCTGAGTGCCTGTGCTTCGACCCAGATACCGCCGAAGGACTACACTGCATTCAACACGGAAGCGCCGCGCTCGATCCTCGTTGTTCCTGTCGTGAACCACTCGAATGAGGTCGACGCCGCCAACCTGTTTCTGACGACTACCGCACTGCCGCTTGCGGAGCGCGGGTTCTATGTGTTCCCGACCAACGCGACGCGTAAGCTGATGGAGGCGGAAGGACTGGGTGATGCTGGCCTCGTACATGGGACAAGAACGACAAAGTTGGCCGAGGTATTCGGCGCCGACGCAGTGCTTTACGTGGAAGTGCTCAAATGGACTTCCGATTATAACGTCATCAACAGCGAAGTCGAAACTGCGATGTTGTACACGCTGAAGAGCGGTAAGACCGATCAGGTTTTATGGCAAGACGAGCAGGAGTACGTTCACAGTTTCTCAGCGAACTCTGGGAATATTCTGGCTGATCTCATAGTCAATGCCGTGACTGCGGCCATCGACAGTACGCGATCCGACTACACTCCGGTCGCCCTTGCTGCCAATGTAACGGTCTTGTCTCCTGAGGGGAGCGGAATTCCGTTTAGCCCGTATTCGCCATCCTATGACGACAACGGAAAGCTCTTCCCTTCGTCAGGCACCGGCAAAATATCCGATGCAACGCAAGAGGCGATCTCGGCTCCGGGGGTGCGCGCGCCTGATCTGCCAGGAGAGGAGTAGGGTCGAGCGGGGGAGGGGCAGGGCCACATCGCGGGCTAGTCGATCGTGATCGTGACCGCGCGCCGGTTCCTGGCCCAGGCGCTCTCGTCGCTGCCCAGCGCCGCGGGTCGTTCCTTGCCGAAACTCACCACGGTGATCCGGGAGACATCGACGCCAAGCGAGGCGAGATAGTTCTTCGCCGCATTCGCCCGCCGTTCGCCCAGCGCCAGGTTGTATTCCCGCGTGCCCCGTTCGTCGGCATGGCCTTCGATGCGGGCGCGCTTGTTCGGATATCGCGCCAGCCATTGCGCCTGCGCCTGAAGCGCCGTCGCATCGCTGGCATCGATGTTGAAGCGATCGGTGTCGAAATAGATCGTGTCGCCGCCGGCCATCTGGCGGATGAAGTCGGCCTGGCTGCCCGGAACGACGCCGCCCGTCTCAGCCGGGCTAGCCGTCTGTTCGGCGCCCGGCGCAGGCGGAAGCGCTTCGAGCTTCTTCTTTCCGCAGCCCGCGAGCCCCAGGGCGAATGAAGCGACCAGCGCAGTGGTAAGGACACGAGACATTCTGGAGATACTCCGCAAGGTTCGGAACCGGTGCAGTCCGATGCTTCCGTGACCTACCCCGCGGCTGCGCGCTGCGTTACTATGCGATTTTTACATGTTGTATGAGGTCGTTATAACCCTATCATCGGCGCATGACTTTCCGAAAAGCAGAAGGGCCGGGCAATTTTTGCGAGTCCTGCGCAGTGCGCAACCGCGCGATTTGCGCAGACCTCGACCAGGGCGAGATCCGCTTGCTGAACACGATCGGGCGACTCAAGAGAATCGGACCGGGCGAGCAACTGCTCTGGGAGGGCGACGCCGCCGTGCTCGTCGCCAATGTGATCGAGGGTGTCCTGAAGCTTTCGACGCAGACCGCCGACGGCAAGGAGCAGATCCTCGGCCTGGTCTACCCTTCCGATTTCCTCGGCCGGCCGTTCGGCGAGACCACCCCTTACGGCGTCGAAGCGCTGACCGAGGCGCAGGTCTGCGTATTCGAGCGCGCCGATTTCGACCGGTTTGCGCGCGAGCATCCCAGGCTCGAACACAAGCTGCTGGAGCGGACGCTGGGTGAACTCGACCGCACGCGTCGCTGGATGCTGCTGCTGGGCCGGATGAACGCGGAACAGAAACTCGCCAGCTTCCTCCTCGAGAATGCCGACCGGCTGGCGCCCGCGGACGGATTCCAGTCCGGGGAGGGGCCACCCTCCGTCACTCTTCCGCTTTCCCGCCAGCAGATTGCCGATATTCTGGGGCTGACGATCGAGACCGTCAGCCGCCAGTTCACGAAGCTGAAGAAGGAAGAGGTGATCGACATCCCCGGCCGCCGGGAGATCACGATCCTCGACCGAGCGGAACTCGCGGCCCGGGCTGGCTAAGATGCAACGGGTGATGCGCAGGCTATCGGGATCGCTTCGCTAACCATGCGTTCGCGTTTGTCGAACGTGTGCTCGCCATTCACCGCAATGCGATAGCCGCCCTTGGCGGTGTCGAAGCCGCCATAGATGGATCCGATCACGGGTGCGCCATCGGCGACCCGGGTCCATTGATCGAGCAGGGTCCGGTTGTGGTCCAACGCCTGGAACGACGCATCGTGCGTCTATCTGGCGGTAGCTCCTGTCGCCCAGCGAAGACACTTTGGCTGCACGGCAAACTCCGCGATCATCTCTGCGTGCAGGGTTTGAATGCGACCCATCTCATCCGGTGACATCGTCCCATACTCGCGGGCAGGCGCAGTTCGCCCGACAGCACAGGCCTAGCCGGTCACGCCTATCTGCCCTCTGCCGCACCCGAGGGCTTGCGCTGCACGATCGATGCGCCGATCCCCGAGACCCGGCGATAGGCTGGCGCCGAGCGGCTTGGATCGAGAGCCTGGGTCCGATTTTCCTACACGATCCTTTTCTGCCAGAGCGTGGGCATGTGTGTGCTCCGCCCCCGCGAGTCCCGCCTCCGCCCGCTCCGGCGCGGGCTCCGCGGCGGGAGGACACGAAAGGAGACGGCGCTGCGCGCAAACCGGGTCAAAAAGTGCGGTGCATCAACAGTTTGGCTGGGCAGGCGAGTTTTTATCAACCCCCCCTTCACCGTCAACGGGTCAGTCCATGTGCCTCAGTCCGACGCGCAGATAGTCCCAGCCGGTGATCAGCGTCAGCACCGCCGCCGCCCACAGGGTGACGAGGCCGACGGTGTGCGGCACATTGGCAGCGATCCCGCCCAGCATCGTGGTCCAGCCGGGCAGCCCCTGCCCCAGAATCAGCGCGCCCAGCGAGACCAGCTGGAAGGTCGTCTTCCACTTCGCCAGCCGGCTGACCGGAACCGAGACCTGCAGCCCGCCGAGAAATTCGCGCAGCCCCGAGACCGCCATTCGCGCATCAATATGATCAGCCCGGCAATTCATATCGATGTCTATGGCGACCGAGGAGAGCGTGTTCCTTGGAACCTCGCGTTCTCGCGCGACGAAACCGACATTGACACCTGGACGATCACCGTCAGCGATTCTGCTGGAAAGACGATCGGCAGCGCAGCCCTTCTGTTTAGCGCGGGTGTCATCGCCGACGAGAGCAGAGAACTCGTATTCACGGACAGCGACGCCGGCGTCGAGGTCATCTTTGACTTTTCTACCGGGGTGACGTCGTTTTCGAGCGGCAGCGTGTCCTCCTTGCGTGTGAGCGCGGCCGACGGCCATGGGACCGGCGCCATCGCTACTCTCGTGATAAATGACAGCGGCGCTGTCGAAATCACCTACACGAACGAGGAAAAGCGAATCCTCGGCTCAGTCGCTCTGGCGGATTTCCGCGATCCGCAATCACTCGAACAACGCAGCCGCGCTCTCTTTGCCTTCACCGAATTGGGCCAGCGACAGCTCCTAGCCGCCACCGATGAGCGAGTTGGCAGCATCCTCGGCAACCGCCTGGAGGCAAGTAACGTCGATCTCGGAAATCAATTCGGCGACCTGATCCTAATCCAGCGAGGCTTTCAGGCTTCGTCGCAGATCCTCCGGCCGCGGGTGCGGGGGAACATCCATAACGCTCTGGCAAGGGCGACCGAGGCCGGTGCGCAGCACTCATATCGACAGAGAGTTCGAGCGCGACCGGACCCGATCGCTACGTCTAGCGGCCGAGAAGGTCGAAGGAGACATTGCGTCTCGTCTCGGTGATGTTACCGCCCATCTGGCAATCGGCTTTCTGCTCGAGATCCTCGCCGAGTCCGCACTCGATCAGATCGGAGACGAGGCGCCTTCCGCGTTGGACGGCCTCGTCTTTAGACAGACTGTGGCCGAGCTTAGCCGTAAACTCGATCAATTGCCCCCTCGTGAAGCGTTTGTACTTGCAAGGCACTATCGCGAAGACGTTCCGTTTCAGCAGATCGCCGCTTTGCTGGGGGTCACGAAGGGACGCGTTTCGCAGTTGCACAGCCAAGGTTTGGCGAGGCTCCGCAAGCAGTTGGCCAAGCACAGATAAAAGAGGAGGTCCAAGAAGTGACCGAAGTCGCTCCGGAATCTGAACTGACGCGCCTTCTCGCGGCACTGTCCGCTGACGACGCCGATCTGTCCGCGATCGAGGATTTGCTGAGACGATACCCCGGCGACGCGCGAATTCATTTCATGCTGGGATCCCTTCGGGCGGAGCGAGGAGATGCAATCGGAGCCCACGAGGCGATGAGCGAAGCGGTTCGGCTTGCGCCAGCTTTCGAGGTCGCCCGATATCAACTTGGCTTCTTCGAACTCACCTCAGGCGAACCGGATCGTGCTCTTCAGACTTGGGGTCCGCTCCTGCGCCTGGGCGAAAGCCACTATCTGTGCCAAATCGTCGAAGGCATGATAAACCTGATCCGCGATGAGTTCGCTGCTGCGATCGCCCGCCTGGAACGGGGTATCGAACTCAACCTTGAGAACGAGCCGATCAATTCAGATATCCGTAAGCTGATTGCTCAGTGCCGAAAGCACATTGCAGATCCATCACGAGTCACCTCTAGAGAAGCCGAGATTTCGGCGACAGCGGTACTCCTTCGCCAGTTCCACCCTCGCGGAGGACACTAGCATTTCCTTCGAGGAGCCCTCTTGATGGTAAGCGTTTCCGGCCACGACCAGATAATGCGCCTCGTGCGGCAGCAACTGGAACGCGCCACCCGGCGACCAACCGCAGCCCGAGCGGCGACCGGTACCGCCAAGCTCCAGTCGAGCCGGTCCACCAGGCAAGGTCCATTCGATGCGATACGAGGCCTTGCCGACCTCGAGGATCGGCAGTTCAACCGATTTGCGATAAAGGCCCTGCTGGCGATAGAGTTCGGCGATGAAGTAGCCGCCGGACCGGGGTTTGAACGGATCGCGGACCGGATCCATGCCGCCGTCCAGTCCGATCCCGAACTGGATGCGATGTTCGCCGATTTGCGGCGTTCGATAGCCGCCGCGTCCTAGACGGAGATCTCGATCTTTATGTTGTGCACGTCGAGCCCGATCGCCTTCGCAAGCGCGGTCTTGTGGACCTGTATCGTTTCGTCCAGCCCCCGCCCCGCCTGATCTCTCGAAGCCGCGCGCGGGGAACCCAGATCCATGCCGAGAATGCCTTCGAGACGCACGAGATTCCGCGCCCTGGGCACCGATCGATCCGTCTCCCAGGACCACAGGGTCGGCCGGCTGACCCCGAGCTGATCGGCGAGGGAAGATGCCGACAGCCGGTGATCACGCCGAAATGTGCGTATGCGCTGCCCCAAACTGCCCGATAAAGTCGGATCCTTGCGCGCACCATTCTCTAACATCTGCGGAGACAATGCCTCCTTCTTCTCACAACCGCCGTGCAACCGAAAATCCCATCACTGTGTAGTCGGCCAAATCGCGGTAGTATCTGCGAAAATATGCCTCTTCGCCGAGTCTGGCAATTGGATTCTACGACCCGAATTATACAGATCTCGAGATCCGGTTCTCTCGACGTGGAACGACGGCTTGTTCGGTTTGCGCCGACAAACCAACAGCGGACCGCAGTGGCAGCAGTAATCCTATCCTAACGAATTTGGCTCATATGTTCACCGGAGAGTAAATTCGAGGTGCGAGCGAATGACGGGTCTGAAATTTGCGAGCCTGGTGGGTGGAGCGCTGTCGGTGGCAATGGCATTGCCGGCACCGGCGGCAGCCGAAACCGCCGGAGCGAGGATTACGCTCACCGTCCCCGAAGTCTGCCAGATCGAGACCTCGGCCATCTTGGTCGATGCCGAGGCCGGTTCGGCGAGCGGCTCGGTCTTCGAAATGTGCAACAGCGGCCGCGGCTTCCGCGTGCTCGCTTCGCATCGCGCACTGGCCGAGGGGGAGCAGGTGCAAATCGACTATGCCGGCGAAATCCGCCAGCTCGACCGGTCGGGCATTAGCGCCGTGGCCCAACGCAGCGGTCCGACCATCGGCCATGTGCCGGTAAGGATCCTGACCGACGGGCTGGTCGGGAACCTTGCCATCAGCCTCGGCCTCGCAATCATCTGACCTACATCGCCGTCACGGTAACCGTGATCCTGTCGGAATAGTTGCCGGCAAGAGCCGTTACCGGCGGAACTGCGATGCGCATCGGCCTCCGGTCGCCGCGCCTCGGGCTCGGTTCAAGATAGGGGAACTCGTTGCTTCCCGCCAGATCCACGAGCGCCCCTTCGAAGAACAGACGATAGGGCACCTGTTCGCGGCCCTGTTCATGGAGCAGATTGCCAAGATTGGTGGAGCTGAAGCGCACGACATAGGGTGCCGTGCTCAGGATATGTGCCGCAAAGGGTTGCGAGCGGGTTACCGCGGTGCTCGACAGATTGCCGAGATCGACCCGTGCGGGACCGCTGGTTCCATCTCCGATCACCGCACCGATCAGCCGAAGCGAGACGGCGGAGGGAATGACGATGGTGATCGTCAGGTTCGAACGGTCGACGACCTGACCGTTTCGGTCGACCAGCAGAAGTACCAGCTGCTCGACATAGGTTCCGGCGCGCGAGCCCCATTCGGTCGTGACCCGAAGTCTGAGCGGAACGTTGCGTCCGTTGGTGCCCGGCGGCGCATTGGCGATGAAGATGTCGCTATCGGCCGTGCCGCCCGATGCGGGATCGGGGAGGACTTCGATCCGGCCGTTGCCAGGCGCGCGCAGCACATAGGAAGGAAAATCAGGATCCGCCGAGCCGCCGATCCGGGCGATCCGGATCGTGGCTTCGCACGGACCACCGCCGGCCCCGGCGGATCCCCCTCCGCCCGGCCCCGCTGCATTCTGAACCCGGATATCGAAATCCGCGGTCGCCCGTCCGCCCGGCTCGACCTCGACGCCATCGACGACCACCGACTGATCGCCGCCCAGGAAGGCCGGCTGGCAATCCGCCGCATGGCCGGGGGCGGAAATCGCGATAAGGGAGATCGGGGCAAGGAGTGTCCAAGAGCGCATGATGCTTCCTATTCGGCTTCGGTGCGGAGATCGATGGTTTCCAGGCGGTAGAGCCCCTTGTTGTCCTCGGGCACGGCGACCTTGAACGCCAGGCCGCCCTCGTTCAAACGGATCGTGTAGGTGCGTCCCGGTGCGAGACCGATCATGCCGAAGCGCCCCGCCGAATTGGTGAAGAACGGTTCCGGTTCGAAGCCTTCGTCGTCTTCGGAGGAGATGAGGCCAGCGACCAGTTCGGCGGGTGCCCCGTCGATGCGCAGGAAGCCGACCGCGCTGACGAAGCGGTCGGTCCCGACGACCAGTTCGTAGCCGGCGCGATAGGGAGGATCGACCCGGACCACGCCGGCGCCGATGTCGTAACCCGCTTCCATGCTGTCGATGTCGTATTGGACGTCCTGTGCGCTGTAGGATGACAGTCGATTGACGACTGCGGCGCCGAAGGTCCCGCTCGAGGCCTCGTATTCGCCATCGCGCAGGCTGCGGCCCGAAATGACATCGGTCGCTTCCAGCGTGCTGTGCGGTCGCACCAGCATGAAGGAATCCTGGATCGGCCGGCCTATGCCGAACGCCCCGTCGGCAAAGCCGAAGGAGGTCCCGATCTGAAGCCGGGCGGTCTGATCGTCGGTGATCCCGCCAAAGCTGTTCCCCGCGGTCGCGAGCGAGGCGCGCGCCTCGAAACGGTTGGCGATATAATCGATCACGCCGTCGGCCGAGGTGCTTCCCGAGGAATCCTGCACATTGAGCGAATAGCCCCAGGAGCCGACATTGTTGTCGGCGCCGCGCGACACCGAGGCGCGCGCCAGCTCGCGCCGGCTCTGATAGGTGGCGTCCGCCCGGGTGCGGGCGCCGAGCAGGACCGAAATGCCCGCGCGCACGCCGAAATTGCGGCCGAACGTCGATCCCGTGCCATATTCGACGCCGAAGGTGGCGCGGATGTTGTCCGTCAACCGGTGATTGACGTCGGCGAAGAAGGTGCTTTGTTCCCTTCCGCCGGCTCGCCAGAAGTAATTGGCGCCGGCAACGACCGTGGTGTCCATCGACAAGGCCTGGCTATAGGTGGCGTTGACCGAGAGATTTTCGAGCTTGAAGCTGGCCAGATCGCCAACCGTGCGGAAATTCGCGCTCTCGTAGTTGAATGTCGCCGCGAAGCGCTTCGCATCGGGGCCGACTCCCGAGGTCAGACGATAGCCGCCGCGCAAGGCGTAGCCCGTGCCACTGCCGGTGCTGAGTGCCCCCTGCAGCTCGAAGCTGCCGGGGATCGTCTGCGGCACGACCTGCGTCTCGGCCGAAACCACCTGGATGTCCTCGGCCAGCTGCACGCCGCCGCCGAGGATCAGCGTATCGCTGAGCGCCTTGCGATAGTTCCCGACGAATGCCGGATCGTCCGAATAATCGGGTTGAAGATCGAGTTCGGTGGCGATCACGCCGAGCGCAATCGTATATTCCTCCTCGCCGGCGCTCAGCTCGATCGGATCGAAGAAATAGTCGAATCGCGTGACCTGTTCGCGGCCCGCGGCATCGCGGACGACCAGTTGCACGTCGTTGGACCCGATCTGGATCGGCAGATCGTCGAGGCTGTAGGCACCCGGCTGGAGATCCAGCGTCTGATAGGACGCGCCATTGACGAGGATCTCGACCGTCGAAGGCGTGGCCACGAAGATCTGGCGTCCGCCGAGATTGACCGTGGGGAGGAACGGATCGAAGGTGCGGCGGCTCTTTTCCACCGCGACACCGCCGATAAAGGGGGTCCGCAAGACGCCCGTGTTGTTGAGCTGCAAATCGCCTGCGCTCCACCGCCGATAGCTTTCCGGCTCATCGTAAACGGCCCGCGCGGCGCGGCGGTAGAAGCGGTATTCCTGGTTCAGGCCCTCGGTGAAGCCCCCGTCGAACTCGAGCACCACGTCGCGATATCGCGCCGCACCGAAGAGGAACACGTCGGGCGCGACAACGCCCTCCTGGTCGCGATAGAGCAGGTTGACGCTGGAATTGAGATAGGCGCTGAACCCCGCGGGAGGCACCGTCGGCAGCAGGGGCTCGTTGTACTCGCCATGGCCCGGCAACGGCTCCACCGGACGCAAGGTCGGGTCGATCGCATTCACCGTCAGTTCGAGACGATCCATATCGAAGGCGAGATCGAAGCCCGCCGCCTGCAGCTCGGCAGGCGTGACGAAGGGGTCGCCCGCTATCGCGCGGTCCAGACGGAGAATACCTTCCTCGGTCAAAAGCAAGCCCAGTTCGGCGCGGAGCGACTGGCTCTCGATCGCGACCGATCCTCCGGGGTCGACCTGGACGATCACATCGCTCAAGGCTTGTCCGCTCCAGACCAGCGGTACCGACATTGTCACGCTTCGCGCCGGCTTTGCTGCTGCAGCGGCATTGCCCGGCTGCGCATCCTGCCCCGCTGCGCTCGCGATCGCAGGCACGCAAAGAAGCGCCGCCACAAGTGCACGTTTGCTGACCCCGGCGATCAGCCTGTATCCGCCCCCCTTGGTCACAATCAGGGCACCAGATTGGCCCGGATCGTGCCCTCGACGAGAGGTTTCTGGGTGGGGATGAAGAATATACGGGCGCGTTCCGGAGCGACCACGCCCACTCCGATGAGCCTGGACACTTCCTCGGGCGCCAGGCCGAAACGCAGTTCGCTGCCGTCCTCGGCCGTGCCGCTGATCTCCCAGGAGCGTGTTCCTGCGGTGAAATAGCGCGTGCCGTGATTGCTCACCCGCACTTCGATACCGGCGACATCCTCGCGCACCACGGGCCGGATCGATTCGACCACGGGTTCGGGTGCGGCGCCTTCGGGAATGACATTGACCAGCACATTGAAGTTCACCAGAACCTGCACCTGCGACTGGTCGGGCGAGAGGGTGACCGGAAGCTGGCGGATCTGCATGTAGTAGATTTCGGATGCGGCAAGCTCGGGCTCACCGATATACTGGACGCGGAACACCTGTTGCGAACGCGGTGCAATGACCCGCTGCGCAGGAAACAGCAGGAAATCCTCGTCCGCCGGGATCAGTTCGAGCTCGCCGGTCTCGCTGATTACGCCGCGGAACATCTGCGCCTCGATCGGGAATTCCGCCTGTCCGTCATTGGTCAGCTCGACCCGGGCGATCGATCCGCGACCGATCGGTTCGACCTCGACGATCATCGGCGAAATCCGCGCGGCTTGCGCGGGCGCGGACACAAGGGCGAGCATGAGGGCGCCCCAGAGGATCAGCAAATTCTTCAACATGTTCGCCCCCCGGCATCAGCCGCCACGTCACTTCCCGGTCCCGACCAGTCTGAGGAAAATGTCTCAATTCGCAGTTAAGAAGAAAGGGGGGAACCGCAGTTCCCCCCTCCCCGTCATATCTGCAAGGGTCAAGGACTTAGACCGCGCCGAGCGTGATCGTCGCCGTGTCGGTGTAGGTGCCGGCGACCGGACGCTTGCCGGTGTCGTCGCGATCGATGACAACTCGAGCGTCGCGTTGTCGTGGAAGGCGCCGCCCGCAGTTGACCGAGTCCGAAGCCTCGAGCCGGGTACGGAAGTCGAGGTTGGGGAAGCTGTTGTCGGTCGAGTTCAGCAGAACGCGATAGTTGATCTTGTTCGTGAAGTCGTTCGAGATCGTTCGCAGCAACCGACTGACCAGCCGAATTGAGCAGGCCGTCATTGAGCGAGGTGGCCGAAAGCTTCGTTGCATAGTTGCAGCTCACCCAGACGCTCTGCGAGTCGCTCTGCGAGCCGTTCTTGAGCAGCAGGGCAGTTGGCGCCAGCACCTTCGTTGATGTTGACCGAAGCGAAGTTGACTGCGGTGGGAGTCGGCGATGCTGCACTCGTCGGCGACGGTGGCGCTGACCTGGAGATCGGCCGAGTCCGAGTCGGAGCGGCGAAAGCTGCCGAAGACATAAGCGCGGTCGACGCCGCAGCGATGATAAGTTTCTTCATGATAGTTCCTCTTCGTTTGAACCCTGGTATCGCCAAAAGGGCGAAAGTTTTGCGGGAGTTGCGACCGCTTTCCGTCCGACTCATTGATCCGCCGGTTGATGTGCCTTCACTAAAGTTTACAGAGCGGATGTTCAAACTTAATTTACCAATTCGTCCCAGAATGGGAAGCTGTGGCTGGAATGGCGCGTTTAGGCGGGCTACGGAGCATATCTGCCGTAATATCGTGGGCCCAAACTCAACCCGGGCCTTTAAGTCAAATGTTAATTTCTGGCGAATAGTGCGATTCGGACGTGCCAGATAGGGCAGCCACGCTCGCGAATAGGCCCCTTGGGCTGTGATAAGTCTGGAGAGTAAGAATGACCGTCAGTGTTGCGCTCACGCGGACCGCCGATGCGAAGGCTAGGGACCGGCGCAATGCCTCGCGCTTCGGACTGGCGCTGTCGGCGGACGTCGAATCGGACAGCCGGACGATCGAGGCGCAGCTGGAGAACATCTCGCAGGAGGGTTTCCTGCTGCAATCCGCCACCGCAATCCCCGTCGGAGAGGTTCTGAGGATCGATCTACCGGGCGCGCCGTCGAAGCGCGCGGCAGTGATGTGGCGCGACGGGAGCCTTCACGGCTGCCGCTTCGAGGGCCCGATCCCGCAATCCGCGGTCAGCGCCGCCCGCTTGCGCAGTGCGCCCGCCCCATCGACAGAGCAGCAGGAGCAGGCGGCAGCGGGCCTGATCCGCGAGATCCTCGACCATCCCGGCATGAACCGGGTCGAACTGGCCAGCCGGCTCGGCATCAGCCGCCCCGCCCTATGGGCGTGGGAAAAGGGCCATGCGACCCCGCGCAGGAAAAACCTCGAAAAGATGCTCGACCTCAAGCTCGCCCTTGCGGCGCCCTTGCCTCCCGCAGGCGCTTCGCAGGATCCCATCGGGCCAGACCTGCGCAGCGCCTTCGAATCGCTGGTCGCGATCTACCGCGACGGAATGGGAGTCAGCGAAGCCGCGCTGGTCGAACTCGCCCGCTCCGCCTTCCGCAAGGCCGGCTAGGCAGCCTCGGCCGAGGCTCGCCGGGCCGATTTCGGCGCGAATGAAGGGAAGAGGTGGTGCCGCTTACAGGACTCGAACCTGTGACCCCATCATTACGAATGATGTGCTCTACCAACTGAGCTAAAGCGGCGTCGGGCGGCTCATAACGGCACCCGCGCGGTGTCGCAATGCGGCAAAATCGTGGAAATGCCGATTTCCGGCGATTCCGTCGGCAGATGCGACGTTCCTTCCCGGCCCGCGGCGCCTGCCGGACCTCCGTGCCGCGTCCGCCGACGCGATCAGCCGGTGAAGCCATCGGCGCGGTAGATTTCCTGTCCGCGGCGGAACACGACGAGTTTCTTCAGCGTCACCGGATGGAAGAAAGCTTCGATCGACTGGCCCTCCTTCGTCCGCGCATAGACCTCGTAGCAATCGCCCTCGACCTGTATCTTGAGCAGCTTCCACTCCTCGAGCCAGACCTTCTTCTTGAGTCTGGCCATCGTCTCCCATTTGTCCTTCGGTCCCGCATTGCAGGCGATGTCGCCGTCGGCCCGAGCGGGCGCCGCCATGCCGATGGCCACGGCTGCAGCCACAAAGGTCGTGGTCCTGGCGAATTGCCGGAAGATCATGTCGTACTCCTCGATCGGGTGGATGTGGCGCGCATCACTCCGCGCAGGGTCCACGCCACCGCCAGCGGCGCGAAGTGAAAGAACGCCGGCAACCACTCCCAGTCGAGCAGCAGCCAATGCGCGAGAGCGATGACGAAGGCGGGATAGACGAAGCGCTGCACTTGCTTCCAGCGCCGTCCGAGCCGCTGCATCGCGGCGTCGAAGCTGATCGCCGCAGGGACGAGCAGAGCGAGAAAGGCGATCCATCCGATCCAGATCCCCGGCAGCGCCAACTCGTCGATCATCGCTGCGAGGCGCTGCATGTCGATCGCGTAGAAAACGAGGTGCAGCAGGGTGTAGAGAAAACCCGCGACACCGAGATTGCGGCGGACCGCAATCCATCCGCGCAGCAAGCGGTTCGGCCCGAACACCTCGATCAGCGGCCCCGGCAGCAGGGCGAGGACCATCAGCCGGACCGCCATCTCGCCGCTCGGGCGATACAGCTCCATTGCCCGCGCCTCGCCGCCGAGCAGACGCGCGATCATCACCGCCGCGGGAATGGCGAGCACCGCCCAGAGCAAGGCCCGCCATGGGCCTCTCACGGCCGCGCCCAACGGCGAAGGAGGTTGTGGTAGACATGGATCAAGCGGTTGATCTCGGCGTCGTCCTGCGGTCGATCGGGGGTCAGCGCGCGGATCGACAGGTCGAGATCGTAGAGCAGGGCGCGGGCCGAAACGTCCGCCACCGCGCTCTGGATCCACGTGATCGCGCAGATCCGCTGGCCGCGCGTGACCGGTGCGACACGATGCAGGCTCGAAGAGGGATAGAGAACCATGTCGCCCGCCGCCAGCTTCACCGCCTGCGCGCCGAACTGTTCCTCGACGATCAGCTCGCCGCCGTCATAGCTGTCCGGCTCCGACAGGAAGAGCGTGGCGGAAAGATCGCTGCGGATGGTCAGGCCGGCCTCGGCCAACCGCATCAGCGCGGCGTCCGAATGGGTGCCGTAATGGCCGCCGTCCCGATAGAGGTTGAAGACCGGCGGCCAGATCTTCTCGGCGAGCGAAGCCGACACGAATTCGGGATGGTGGCCGAGCTTGCGCAGGATCGCATCGCCGAGTTCCTGCGCCAGCGGATCCTGGCGCTGAAGCTGCCGGTTCTGCTTGACCGCGACCGAGCGCGTCCCCGCAGTCGCGGCACCGTCCTGCCACTCCGCGTCCGATAGCCGTTCGCGGAAGCTCCGGACCTCCTGCTGGTCGAGCACCTTGTCGAGAATGATGAGCATGGTCTGCCTGTCGCGCGAAGGGGGAGGTGCGGACCGGCCCCGCACCCGGTTCCCCAATCAGAACTTGCCGGTCAGCGTCACGGTCGCGCGGCGCTCGTCACCCTTGTAGAGGAAGTGGCCCGAACGGTAGCCGGCGAGATAATAGTCCTCGTCGGAGATGTTGGTCACATTGAGCCGTGCGCCGAGATGCTCGTTGAAGTCCAGGCTCGCGAAGGCGTCGAAGGTCCAGTAATCGGGCACGCGATAGGCGTAGACGCCCAGCGTATCGTCGAAGCTCGCCGCATCGTCGGGCTGGCCGGTGAACATTTCACCCTTGTAGGTCGCGGTTCCGCCGAAGGCGATCGCTTCGGTCAGCTGGTAACGCAGCTGACCGGTGAACTGCGTGTCCGCGAAATTGCTCAACCGACGGCCGATCTTCTCGGCGTCGTTCGAGCCGGTGACTTCCAATTCCATCAGCGTCAGCGCCGCCTGCGCGAGCAGCTTGGGCGTGATGTTGCCGACCAGGCCGAATTCGAGGCCCCGCACCCGGTTCTCGCCGGTGTTGAGCGAGCCACCTGCACTATAGCCGTCGCCCGCGGATTCGAACACGTCGCCCTTGGTCAACTGGAAAGCGGCCGCCGTCAGCAGAAGGCGGTCGTCGAACAGATCGGCCTTGATCCCCAGTTCGTAGCTTTCGCTGCTCTCGGGACGGCCGTCGCCGATGCCGGTTCCGTCGTCGACGCAGATGCCGCCATAGCCGCAATTGCCGCCGAGGTCGGACTCGCCGCCGTTGATGTTCTTGGCGGTGCCATAGTTGAAGTAGACGTATAGTTCCTCCAGCGGCTTCACCCCGATCCCGGCATGGCCGTTCCACAAAGTGTCGGAATAGCTGTAGGTGGTTATCGTCCCGCGGCTGTCGACGGTGTTGTCATAGGAAAATGCGTCGAGCCGGACACCACCGTGCACCGAGAGCCACGGATTGATATCGATCGTATCCATCGCATAGACCGAAAGCGTTTCGACCGACCAGTCGCTGTCGATCTGGCCGAAGGCAATATCGCGCCGGAGGAGGTCGTGGATCGCCTCCCCGTCGAAAAGCGGGTTCCGGTCGGCGTCGGTGATACAGAAGCTCGGGCTAGGCCCGCCCCGACCGTCGGTCACGCAGTTGGGGGTGCCATTGGTGGTCAGATCATAGGTCCCGTTGGCGACATGCTGATCCGAGTATTCGGTGCCGAGAATGAGAGCGTGCGACAGCGATCCGGTGGCGAACTGCGCAATCAGGTTGAACTGGTTGACGAAGTAGTCGACCTTCTGGTTGCCCTGATGCGTGCTCAGCGTCAGCGGGTCGTAGCTGTCCGACGCAGGGTCGTAGGCGCCGCCGCGCAGGCCGGTTAGAACATAGCCATTGCTGGTTTCGCCATAGCGTGTCGAATTGACGATCTCGAAGCCATCGAAAGGCGTGACATAGATGCGACCGGTGACCGTATCGACGTCGCTTTCGAGGAAATCGCCGGACTGGGTGTAGTTGGGAGCGTCGTCCCAGGGATCGTGGATCACGACGTCCCCCGGCCTGGTTCCAGTGGGTCGCGGCACGTAGCTGCCGAGATCGGGCGTATCCTCGGCCGTGAGATGGTAATAGTCGACCACCACCTCGATCACATCGCTCGGCCGGAATGCCGCCGAAAGCGCGGCGCCATAGCGCTCGCGGTCGGAGAAGTTGCGATCGGGTACCTCCTGCGAGCCGTAGAGCAGGTTCGCGCGCAGGGCGATCGTATCGCTCAGCGGGATATTCCCGTCGAGCGTGACACGGTAGTAGCCGTCGGTCCCGATCCCGGCGTCGACGCGGGTGAACACATAGTCGGTGCTCGCCTTCTTGGTGATCGAGTTGATCGCTCCGCCGGTCGAGCCCCGTCCCGCGAAGCTCGAGCTCGGTCCCTTGGTGATCTCGACCTGATCGATCGCAAAGGTCTCGCGCGTGGTCATGCCGGGATCGCGCAGACCGTCGACGAAGACGTCGCTGCGCGCCTCGTGCCCGCGGATGATGTAGCGATCGCCGAAAGCATTGCCGTTCTCGCCGGTCCCGACGGTGACGCCGGGCACATTGTCCAGCACGTCGCGCAAATCGGTAGCCCCTTGCTCCTCGAGCTGCTGTTCGGTCAGCACCTGGATCGTCTGCGGGGTCTCGGCCAGCGGCTTGATCCGGCGCGGGTCGCCCGATGTGCGTGCCTTGTAGGGAACGCCGGGCTGAGCGTTCGGATTGACGTCGGCCGTCGCATCCTCGATCGTCAGCGTGTCGAGGACGACCTCCTCTTCCCCGGCAACATCCTGAGCGTGAGCACCGCTGGCGAGAAGCGCGGCCGACAGCCCGACGGCCGCAGCCGCAGTGCCCCGTCCGGCGCTGCGCAGGCTCATCGGGCGGATCATCCCCCTGTTTCGGTCCCTCATCAAATCAGTCCTTTCTTTCATCAGCTTGTCCGCAGCGAATATGCGATCGGCAGCGAGATCGTGACGCTGTCCCGGTTCATCGATTGCGGGAATTCGGGCAGCGGGGCGACCCGCTGCATGAGGTCGAGAGTGGCTCGGTCGAGCAGGTCGTGCCCGCTGCTCCGGCGGATCGAGGTGGCCGAAATCCGGCCGTCGCTGTGAACCGTGAAACGGACTGTCACGATTCCCTGCTGGCGCGCCTTCTTCGCTTCGGGCGGATAGTGCTTCTTGCGGTTGAGATGGGCCGCGAGCAGCGCATAATAGTCGGCTTCCTGCTGTTTGGCTTTGGGGTCCGAACCTTGGTCCGGCCCCTCGAACTCATGGCCGGAGGGCGCAGCCGGGACGGACGCCGCCGGCACCGGTCGCGCTGCGCCAACCGAAGTCTGTGCGGGGACGGCGACAGCCATCCGCTGCAGGGGCTGGAGACGCTGCGGCGGCACGCTCGGCACTTCGCGAGGCAGCGGCGCGCGGACCACCGGAACGTCAGGGCGGGAAGAATTGGGCGGCTGCAGCTTGTCTTGCAGGGACGGGGCGATCTCTTCCGCCTCGGCGTCAGCAGGAGGCGCAGTGGCGGAACCGGGCGGCGGAAGCTCTACCAGCACGACGGGATCTTCCACGATCCGGATGGGCGTCACGGCCCCCGTCGCCAATACGCCCGCGATCACCGCAGCATGACCGATGACCGCGGCGGCGCCGCCGATCAGCCAATGGCGCTCGCCCATCGGGGCGTGCAGCGTCACCTTGAAGCGCCTTCCGCGCGAACAGCTTCGGTCCCGACCAGTGCGACGTGGACATAGCCTGCGGCGCGCAGTGCGTTCATCGCCTGCATGATGCGGTCGTAGGTGACGGTCTTGTCGGCCCGCAGGAAGATGCGCTGCTCGCGATCCTCGCCCGTCGCCGCGGCGATCGCCACGCCGAGCGTGACGAGCCGCGTCTCCGTCTCCCCGACCAGGAGGCCGCCATCGGCGCGGATCGAGAGATAGACCGGTGTGTCGCGCTTGGGCGCCGCCGCGGCATTCGAGACCGGGAGATCGACCTTGACGTCGACCGTGGCCAAGGGCGCGGCGACCATGAAGATGATCAGCAGGACGAGCATCACGTCGATGAAGGGCGTGACGTTGATCTCATGCGCGATCGCGAGATCGTCGCGGTCGGAAGCGAGCTTGAGCGCCATCGCTCAGGCCTCGCCAGCGGGCAACGTGCCGCGGCTGAGATCGCGCGAAACGAGTCGCAGCAGGGCGGCGGCGCTGTCCGACACCACGGCGCGATGCGCGGCGATCTGGCGCGCGAAGTGATTGTAGATCACCACTGCCGGTATCGCTGCGACCAGTCCGAGAGCGGTGGCCAGCAGAGCCTCGGCAATACCCGGCGCGACCACGGCGAGATTGGTCGTCTGCATTTCGGAAATGCCGATGAAGCTGTTCATGATGCCCCAAACGGTGCCGAACAGCCCGACGAAGGGGGCGGTCGCGCCGATCGTGCCGAGGATGGTCACGCCCTGCGTCATCTTACGCGCCACGCCCGCTTCATAGCGGTCGAGCCGCGACACCAGCCGCTCCTTGAGCCCTTCGCGATCGGCGAGCGCATCCCGCGATTGGGCGATTTCCTCGCGCGCCTCGGCGACGATCGGATGGGCAGCCAGGCCCTGCGGAAGGCTTGCAAGCGAGCTGGCACCGACGAGCGCATCGCGATCGCTCTCGGCCGTCCTGCGCCGGCGCGACAGTTCGAGGTGCTTGGCGATCAATATGGTCCAGGTCGCGATCGAGGCGACGACGAGTCCGATCATCACCAGCTTCACCAGCCAATCGGCCTGAGCGAACATTCCCCAGACCGACAGATCGACCGGCAGAGCCGCGAGATCTGCGGGCGGCAGCTTCGCCTGCGCCAGCGCAAGCTCCGGAAAGCCGAGCGCTGCTACTCCGAGGATGGCGAGGTGGTGAAGTCGGGGCACGGGATGGCAAGCCTCAGATGATTCGTCCTGAGGGGCGATTAGGTGGCGTCCGCCGCTATTGCAAGTCATTCTCATTCGCATGGGGTGCGGGCGGGGAAGCCGCGTCCTGCCGGCAGCGGGAGCGCAGGCGGCAAGCAGACGACACGCAGCGAACAGCGCGGGGCGGCGCCGTGAGACGGATGTTAGCGCAATGTCCGGAAAACCCGTGCGAAGTGGAGGCCCGAGCCGGAATCGAACCGGCGTGCAAGGATTTGCAGTCCTCTGCGTAACCACTCCGCCATCGGGCCTCACCCGCCTTCGCGGACGGGAAGCGGCGCACTAGCGAATAGCCGGGCCGATGGCAATCGGCTTTGCCGGCCTTCCGTAACGTCAGTCTGGACGCAGCCGGAAGGAGTCGCGATGACGGTCCCCATGAGCATCGCGCAGCTTCTCGACCCGATCACCGCTTCCGGCGGCGCAACCCGCTTCGGCGACCTCGAACGCTGGATGCAGGGCCGCACGCTCTACGGCGGCGCCTCCGCCCTGATTGCCTATACCGCAGCGATCCGCGCCTTTCCCGACCTCCCGCCGCTGCGCGCCGCACAGATCGCTTTCGTCGCGCCGACCGGATCCGAGGTCGAACTGCGGCGCGAGATCGTCCGCCGGGGCCGCAATGTGGCGCAGGTGCGGAGCGAGATCTGGTCGGGCGGCGCCTGCACGCTCACCGCCTTCTGGCTGTTCGGCGAGGGCCGCGAGGCCAATGCCGAGCACGCAGCCGCCCCGGTCGCCGACTGGCCCGGGCCGCCCGAGGAGGCCGAGTCGGTGACGACCGACAAGGGTCCGGCCTTCATCCGCACCAATTTCGAGCTCCGCCGGGCGCAGGAGGCGCGCGGCCCCGGCGCGCCGGTGGTACGCCGCTGGGCACGGCTGACCGACCGCGAGGGGCTCGACCCGGTCAGCGAGCTGGTGCTGCTCGGCGACGTGCTGCCCCCCGGAGCGATGCGCGCGATGCAGCGCGCCGGCCCGATCAGCTCGATCAACTGGTCGTTCAACCTGCTCGACCCCGCACCCCGGACACGCGACGGCTGGTGGCTGTCGGAGAACGCCAGCCAGCACGCCGCCGACGGCTACTCCTCCGAACGGCTGCGGCTGTGGAATGCCGAGGGCCACCAGGTGCTCGACGGAATGCAGAGCGTCGCGGTTTTCGGCTGACCCCGAGGGGGATGAACGGTGGGACCGTTCCCGCTGTTTTCAAAAACCGTCCACACCGGCAATTCTTTCGCAAGACCAATGTCTTGCCGGTTGGACTCGGCCGTCGACCGTGACCTTCCGGAAGAGCGGCGTGTGACCTTCCGCCGGGCGCTGAGCGGGTGGAGCGCGACACGGAACGATCGACGAATTCAAGGAACCGCCCCGATCCTAGCGCAAGGCCCCCGTGTAGGAAAACGGTTCGGCGACACAGTGGCGCAGGGCCGCCCGAACGCAGCATGTAAAAAACCCGTAGATGTCGTCCGACCGCGCATGCGCTAAGGCACAGCCATTGTCCCGATCATGCGAAAGACGCCCCGTGAAGCCCAAAGCCACCGCCGACGTTGCGGTCGACGTCGCGATCCTGCTCGTCGCGACTGCGGCAACCTATTTCGCGCAATCGCTCGATCGCCCCATCACCGCCGTGCTGACCTATCTCACGGGAGTGATACTGATCGCGGTGCGGTCGGGGCTCCGGCGCGGCCTGCTGGGCGCCATCTGCGCCTCGATCGCCTATAATTTCTTCCTCAGCGAACCGGTCTTCGAATTCGGGGTGACCACCGCCGACGAGGCGGTGCCGCTGCTGGCCTTCAACGCCACCGCGCTGATCGCCGGCATCGTCGTCGGCAGGCTGCGCCATTCCGCCACCCGCGCCCGCTTCGCCCAGGCCGAAACCGCCTTCCTCCTTACGATCAGCGACCGATTGCAGCGCGCGCTCAAGGTCGAGGAGGTCGAAAATGCGATCCGCAGCATCCTGCCCACGCAAGGCGTCTCCTCGGTCAAGATCTTCATGATCCGGGGCGGGATCTACGTGCGGCCCGCGACGGGCGAGATCGAGGCCGATCGGCTGAAGCCCCTCGTCGAGGATGCCGGAACCGGCCCCGAGGGGCAGCGCTCGCTGGTGGTCGAACTCGAAGGCGCGCGGGGGACGCTCGGCATCGTGAAGTTCCATCTGTCTCCGCAGACCGAAGCGCGGGTAGCGCTGCCGAACCTCCAGTCGATCGCCGCCTTGCTCGCTCTTGCGCTCGAGCGGTGCATCCTGCTCGAGGAAGTGGCCGAGGCGCAGGTTGCCGCGCGCAGCGAAGCGCTCAAGGATGCGCTGCTCTCCTCCGTCTCGCACGATCTGCGCACTCCCATCACGGTGATCGAGGCTGCCGCGGGGGCGCTGGCGTCCACGCAGGTCTCGCTGCCCGAGGCAGAGCGGGCGACGCTGCTCGAGACGATCGTCGCCCAGTGCCACCGGCTCGACCGCTACACCAGCGAACTGCTCGACGTCGGACGGATCCAGGCGGGTATATCGCGGGCCTCGCTCCAGACGGTCGATCTCACCGAAATCGCGCAACTGGCATCGAGGCACGCGCTGAACCTCCATCCGGCGCTCCTGCTCGAGCGGCGGCTCCCGCCGCATCCGGTGCTCGTCCTGGCCAATGGTGCGATGCTGGAGCAGGCGATCTTCAACGTGCTCGACAATGCGCAGAAGTTCGGCGGCAGAGAGGGTCCGATCGGCATCGTTCTGAAAATGGAGGGGGGGTGGGCGGTCCTGTCCATCACCGACCGCGGACCGGGCATCCCCGCGGACTGTCGCAGGCGCGTGTTCGACCGGTTCTTCAAGCGCGACCGGCCGAGCGACCGCCGCGGCACGGGTCTGGGATTGTTCATCGCCAAGGGTTTCATCGAGGCATTCTCGGGGACCATCGACATCCACTCACCCTGCGACGAAGCCGGCGGGACGAGAGTGACGATCGGACTTCCCCTCGCCCCCGACCCGCAGGACAGGCAGGAGGCGCTCGCATGAATATCCTCGTCGTCGACGACGAACCCTCGCTGATCGTGGCGCTGCGCCCGGTCCTGATGGCGGCGGGGCACCAGGTCTTCGCCGCGGGCGACGCGCATTCGGCGCTGGAGGCGTTGAAGCAGCATCGCATCGATCTGGTCCTGCTCGACCTCGGCCTGCCCGACGCCGACGGTTGCGACCTCATCGCTCCGATCAAGAGCAAGGCGCATGCAAGAGTGATCGTGCTCTCCGCGCGCCACCTCGAAGGGGACAAGGTGCGCGCGCTCGACGAGGGCGCCGACGACTATGTCGACAAGCCTTTCGGCACCGACGAGCTGCTGGCGCGGATCCGGGTGGTCGAACGACGGCTGTCGGAGGCCGAGGGAACGGGCGCGACCATCCTCGCTTCTGCCAGCCTGCACGTCGATTTCGCCCGGCGGCAGATCCGACTGCTGGACGAACCGATCCACCTGTCGCCCAAGGAATTCGCTCTGTTCGAGGTGCTCGCGCGCAATTCCGGGCAGGTGGTCACGCAACGCCGCCTGATGATCGCGGGCTGGGACGATCCCAATGTCGATGGGCAATATCTGCGGAGCTACATCGCCCTGTTGCGCGACAAGCTGGAAGCCGATCCCTCCGATCCGGAACTGATCCTCACCGAAACCGGGGTCGGCTACAGGCTTGCCGAACAGCTGCGCCCTTCGGAAGGGTGATGAGCAGCCGGCAGGAAGGGGTACAGGGGGTTGCTCCTGCCGGCTGCTGTTCCGGGCCTGGCGTTCCCTCTGTCGGGGACCTTCCAGGACGGACGAGAAATAGGGGGGTTCGAACCGAGGCGTTACCACGGGATTTTAACACCCCGACCCATCGAATAAGTCGTCGGCACGGGTGCGCACCGCCGGCCATGGACGGCAGCAGTCGCGAAGGATTGGGAAAGAGCTCGAGCGTCGGCAATCGCCGAGCCGGACAGGCGAGGCCGACCTGGCGAGGCACTGGCTCGGCAAGAGCAGCACCGGCGCAGCATCCTGCCGTTGGCCGACAGTGTTGACGCTTGCCCGAAATAGGCAGAAACTCGCCCCCGGGTCGCCGATTGGAGGGCCTCATGAACAGCGAGAGAAAAACCGTGACGGTAGTCGAAGGCTCTGCGGAGCCGCGGTTCGTGCTCGAGTTCGAGAACAGGGTGTATGTGACTCTTGGCGTGCTCGAGTACGATCCGGCCAAGAAGACGATGGACGAGGAGGAGCGTGCGGATCTCGCCGAGCTCCAGGCCATGCTGAAAGGCCCGCGCAGGGTTAGCGGCACCGTCTTCGGCGGGCCACGCGAGGTTGCCGCCATGGCGCAGAGCCAGTCCCGCGACCGTTGAGCGCAGACTCTCCGGCCGGCGGGCTCGGGCCGCGGGAGGCAGCGCGTTCGGTTCCAGCCGAGCGATTCCACCAGACGCTGGTGAAGGAGGCGCGGGCCGCCGGGGTAAGCCGCCTGGCGAATCTCACCGGACTGGACCGGATCGGTTTCCCGGTCTGGCAGGCGGTGCGTCCGCTGGGACGCGCGCAAAGCGTGCATCAGGGTAAGGGATGCGCGGATCTCGCCGCCAGGACAGGGGCTTTGGGCGAGGCCCTCGAAAGCCATCGGGCGGAGCAGGTGGTGCCGGACGAATGCGGGCTATGCTGGGAAGAGATCCCGCCCGGCAACCGTCTTCGCGACCCGGGCGACTGCTGCACCGATGGAAGAGACGGCTTCGAACTCGGCAAGATCGACTGGTGCGAAGCGCGCGAGTTTCGCAGCGGCCGATGCGTATATCTCCCCCATCTGTTCGTTTCGCTCGACTTCACACTGCCCACAACCACGCCCATCGAGCGCAGCAGCGCGGGGCTGGCCATCGGGACGTGCGCGGAAGAGGCCGTCGAGACCGCGCTCCTCGAAGCGATCGAGCGCGATGCCGTGGGCGAGTGGGAGCGGATGCCTGCGCAGGTCCGGGCGCGGCACCGGATCCGGCTGAAATCGATTCCGTTCGATTGGTTCGCCGCCTGGAGCGCGAAGATCAGCGCCGTCGCGGCCAATCTCCGCGTCTTCGCATTCGCGGCGGTCGAGGGGACGCCGGTCTGCATCGTCTTCGTGAGCGGCCGCGAAGAGTTCGGTCCGGCCTACCGCGTGTCCATGGGAAGCGCCGCGCACGGCTCTCCGGAAATCGCCTTGTTCGGGGCTCTTGCGGAAGCCTTGCAATCGCGATTGACGGTGATCGCGGGAAGTCGCGACGACATGCTTCCTTCGCTCTATCGGCCCGCGCCACCCGAAGCCCTGCTCGGAGGCGAGGGGCTGGGCGAGAGAGCGCTCGAATTCTCCCGCCTGCGCCCCATATGCACCCGTCCAATGGTGGTGGCGCAAAGGCTGGCCGGACTCGGCTACCCCGACGTCCTTGTCAGACGTCTGGACGGGGGGAGCGCCTCCATCCCCGTCGTCAAGGTGTTCGTCCCGGGCCTCGGCTCGCTCGATGGGACGCGACGAAGGGCATGACGACGGTCGTCGCCTTCGCCGGCCCCTCGCTCGCATCCGCCGACCGCAGGGGCTACCCGCTCATCGACTGGCGAGGACCTGCCGAAGCGGGCGACCTGCTGCGCCTGCGTCCGGCCGAGGGCACCGTCGTCTGCCTGATCGACGGCTATTTCGATCACCGGCCCGCGGTGCGGCACAAGGAAATCCTGCTGCTGCTGTCGCGCGGCATCGCCATATTCGGCGCTGCCAGTATCGGGGCGCTGCGAGCAGCGGAGATGTCTCCCTACGGCATGATCGGCATTGGCGCGATCTATCGCGCCTATGCAAGCGACCGGCTGAGCGGCGATGACGAAGTTGCGCTCATTCACGCTCCCGGGCGCCTGGATTGGAAGGCGCTCTCGCTGCCGCTGGTCGATTGCCGGGCCACCTTGCATCATGCGGTGCGGCGCCGCTTTCTCGCGCCGCAGGAAGCCCGTGAAATGCTGCGAGCGGCGCGCGAAGTCTTCTATGCGGATCGCGACTGGCCCGCGGTGCTGCGTGCGACCAGCCTCACCGCCGCCCGTCGCCGAGCGATCCTCGCCTGGGTCGAACGCCATGGAGTCTCGCAGAAGCGCCTCGATGCGCTCGCCTGTCTCGACGCGGCATACCGTCCCGTCGTCAGGCCATGCCCGCCGCCCATGGTCCGGACGAGCCTGCTGGAAGCGCTTGCTCGAGAGTGCGGCCTCGAGTTGCGGGAACTGCGGTGAGCGCAGGTTCGAGGATCGTCAGCACCCATTGCTGGCGCGCAGGCTCCTGGAAGGGGTGGTGGTAGAGCGCCCAGCGGCTCAGGACCGCGGCATCGGGGGAGTCCGATCCCTGCCAGCGACGTCGCGCCTCCAGCGACCACAGGGCGACGCGCTCCGCGAAGTCGCCTGCGCCGCATGCCCCGGCAGCGAGCAGGCCGTAGAGCTCGCTCGACATCGTCCGCCGGCTGACCCGCCGGAGACAATCGAGCGCCCTCTCGTATTCCCCGTTGAGGAGGTGCAGAAGCGCCGTCTCCTCATGGGGAATCTCTGCCGCGAAGGGTGCAAGGCTCTCGCAACGGGCCAGCAGCTCGGCCGCCTGGCCCAGGTCGCCGAGAAACATCCATGCCGTCGCGACCTCGAGCAACCGGTCTCCGTGAAAGGGATTGAGCTCGATCGCCTGCAGCAGATGATCGCGTGCCGCGATCGTTTCGCCGGCCCACAGGTGGCACCATGCGATCACCGTATGGAGATAGGGTTCCGCGGGGTCGATGCGTATGGCCTTGCGGGCGAGCTCGTAGGCACGCCCGCGCTGGACCCCGGTCGTGGCTCCGAGTCCGGTGTAACCGTAATCGGTGTTGTAGAGGTAGACGAGCGGTCCATAGGCCCGGGCGAAATCGGGATGCCGCTCCAGGAAGTCTTCCCAACTGCGTGCGACCGCCTGCATTTCGGTGAGGGTGTCTGATGCCCGCATCGTCATCTTGTTCTGAAGGTAGAGACCATAGGCGTCATTCGTCCGCACCTTCAGGCGATGGGCCAGATCGTCGTCGACCCGGGGGAGGGCGGCTGCGAGGATCTTGCGGATCAGCAGCTCGATGCCGCTTCCCGGGCCCGAGGGATCGAGCCGCTGGCGTTCCGCCCAGATGATCTCCTGCGACTCCAGCCTGACGATCCTGGCGAAGGTGCTGATCGTTGGGCCGACATCGAGCAGTCGCACCGTGAGCTGATAGTCCCGCTCCCCGAAAGAGGGCGATCGGAACGGCCTGCGCTCGGGCCCGGGGTCGGACACGAGGCGGAAGTCCCTGAAGCGCGACAGGGCGAGGAGCAGTTCCTCGCGCAGAACCTCGCTCAGCCAGGGATGCGCGCTGCCGATCCCGCCGTCGTCGAAGGCCGGCACATAGAGAAGCGGTGGAAGCGCCTGCAGCAATTCGTGCGGTTCCGGTGCCGATGCGGAAGGCCGTCGGGGCTGGGCCGGGGAATCCCGATCGGAGTCGACTTCGAGCACGGGCTCCAGCAGGCGGTATCCCCTTCCGTAGACGCTCTGGATGAAGCGCGGCTGTCTGGAATCGTCGCCCAGCGCACGGCGCAACTCCTTGACGACGGATGTGAGGGCAGCCTCCGATACGATCGTGCCGTCCCAGACCGAGGAGAACAGGGCGTCCTTCGTGACCAGTTGCCCGCCTGCATCGATGAGGTGCGACAGGACCAGAAACGCCTTGTTGCCGAGCCTGACGTGGCCGGCAGGGCTCCACAGCCGTTCGTCGTCGCGATCGAGCCGGAATTCTCCCAGAGCGATGAGCGGCCTGTGGTTCCCGGCAGGGGACATGCGCGTGCCTTTCGACATGCCGGACGGTCGCTCGCCCGACTACTGAGCGGCCCTTTGTCCGCCACGCCCGGCCGCAATCTATCACGGATCGCCAGAGGTCTCCAATGCTGGTCAATTCTGGAACAATCCTGTGACAGGGTCTTTCCAGCCGACGCTCAGGATAGCCGGGTCGCACTCTCCTAAAGCTTGAGCGTCGGCAATCGAGCCGGCTTCCAGTCGGAGACTCATCATGTTCAGCAAGACCCTGTCGGCGATCGGCGCAGCCTTCATGACCCTCACCGTTTTCAGCGGGACCGTCGCAATCATGGATCTGTCCGCAAACAGCGGCGTCCCCATGGCGCAACTGGCCTGAAACCCTGTCCCGCTTTCCCCAGCGCAGAACCGGCCCGGTCGTTCGACCGGGCCGTTTGGCGGGGCGCTGGCATGGGTGAGGCAGCGCCTGCTGTTGCGACCCCTCCCGACGTGAGGAGCGCTGTTCCGCTCGCCTTCGCGCAAGCGATCATGGCGCGACGGCGGGCAAAAAGACCGGCTATCGCCAAACGGTGGAGCGAACCTCGCGATCGTGCGTTGGGGTCACAGCGAGGGGAGATGCCATGCCGCTTTCCATCAATGGTACGAGACACGAGTTCGACGGCGATCCGCGGACCAGCCTGCTGGATTTCCTGCGTCGGGATTGCGGGCTCACGGGGACCAAGAAGGGCTGCGACCACGGCCAGTGCGGATCCTGCACGGTCCTGATCAACGGGGTCAGGATCAATGCCTGCCTGACGCTCGCCGTCATGCATGAAGGCGACGAGGTCACCACCATCGAGGGTCTCGGCACGCCCGACCGATTGCATCCTCTGCAGGAGGCCTTCCTGAAGCACGACGGCTATCAGTGCGGCTACTGCACCCCCGGCCAGATATGCTCGGCCAAGGCGATGATCGAGGAAGCCGCCGCCGGCCGGCCCAGCGTCGTCAGCGACGATCTGGAGAGCAAGGAAGTGCGTCTCGGTCGCGAGGAAATCGCCGAGCGCATGAGCGGCAACCTGTGTCGCTGCGGTGCCTATCCGAACATTGTCGATGCGATCCTGGAAGTGGCGGAGGCGAGTCAATGAGGCCGTTCCGCTACACGCGCGCCGAGGGCGTCGCCCAGGCCGCCCGGAGCAGCCGCGGCGGTGCCCGGCCGATAGCCGGCGGCACCAACCTCCTCGACCTGATGAAGCTCGAGGTCGAAACGCCGGACGAACTGGTCGACATCAACCCTCTGCCGCTGCGCGGGATCGAAGCTGCCGGGGAAGGGCTGCGGATCGGCGCGCTGGTCACGAACAGCGATTGCGCCGCCGACGCGCGCATCCGGCGCGATTATCCCGTGCTCGCGCGGGCAATCCTCGCCGGGGCGACATTCCAGCTGCGCAACAAGGCCACCACCGGAGGCAATCTGTGCCAGCGGACGCGGTGCTATTACTTCTACAATATCGACCAGCCGTGCAACAAGCGCGAGCCCGGCAGCGGCTGCGGCGCGATCGGCGGGTTCAACCGGATCCATGCGGTCCTCGGCACCAATGAACAGTGCATCGCCACCTATCCCGGCGATATGGCGGTGGCGCTGTGCGCGCTCGACGCCACGGTCGAGATCGCCGATGCCGAGGGCGGCACGCGGAGCGTTCCCGTGCGCGACTTCCACCGCCTCCCCGGCGATCAGCCCGAACGCGACACCGTCCTCGAGCCGGGCGAGGTGATCACCGCGGTGACGCTTCCCGCTCCGGCCGGCGGAAACCAGCTCTACCGCAAGGTGCGCGACCGCGCGTCCTATGCCTTCGCGCTGGTCTCGATCGCCGCCGTGGTGCGCATGGAGGGCGGCCGGATCGGCTCGGCATCGCTTGCCTTCGGCGGGCTTGCGCACAAGCCATGGCACGACGCGCGCATCGATGAGGCGCTGGCCGGAGAGGCGCCGAGCGATGCGCTGTTCGATCACGCGGCGGACCTCTTGCTCGAGGATGCGCGGGTCTGGGGCTTCAACGACTTCAAGGTGCCGCTTGCGCGCCGGACGATCAGCGCCGTGCTGCGCGAGGCAACGGGAGCGGAACTGTGACGCGCAACTATATCATGGACGAGCCCGATAGCCGCGACCGGCTCGACGACATGGTGCAGGGGGTGATCGGACGTCCGCTGGACCGCCCGGACGGCCGCGCCAAAGTGTCCGGAACGGCCTCCTATGCCGCCGAATATCCGATCCCCGGCTGCGCCGAAGGGGTGCTCGTCACCGCGACGATCGCGAAGGGCGAGGTCACCGGCATGGACACCGATGCGGTGATGGCGATGCCCGGCGTGATCGGGGTCATCAGCGATCCGCGCATGACTGCGCGCGCCGCGCAAGGGGGTGCGGGCAAGTCGCCGAAGCGCAATGTCGCGACGGTGGATTACTACGGCCAACCGATCGCACTGGTCGTCGCGGAGAGCTTCGAGCAGGCGCGCGACGCTTCGAAACGCCTTGCGGTGAGCTATCGCGAGGATGACGACGCCGTGCTCGATCCGCACTCCGCCGATGCCGGGACCGAAGAGCAGACGAGCAAGTCGCAAATCCGGGGAAATCTCGGCCAGGCGATGCGCGAGGCGGCGCACAGGCTCGACGTCACCTACACGACCGAGGGGCACAATAGCGCGCCGATGGAGCCCCATGCGAGCATCGCCCTGTGGGACGGCGAGATGCTGACGGTGCACCTCAGCATGCAGATGCTCAAATACAATGTGAAGGAACTGGCCGATGCGCTCGGCCTCGCGCCAGAGCGGGTGCGGCTGGTGTCGCGCTATGTCGGGGGCGGGTTCGGTTCCAAGCTCGGGATCAGTCCCGAAGCGGTCGCGGCCTCGGTCGCGGCGATCGAGCTCAACCGCCCGGTCAGGGTGGTGATGCTGCGCCAGCAGGTGTTCCAATGCGTCATGCGCCGCTCCGAAACCGTCCAGCGTCTGCGGCTGGCGGCGGATGGGGAGGGGCGGCTGATCGGTTTCGGTCATGAGGCGGTGGTCTCGAACCTGCCCGAAGAGAGCTTCGCCGAACCGGTCACCCAGGCGAGCAAGTTCCTCTATGGCGGCGACCACCGTCTGGTCCGGCTGGAGCTCGCGCGGGTAAACCGGCTCACCGCGGGCTCGGTTCGCGCGCCGGGCGAGGCGGTCGGCATGCAGGCGCTGGAATGCGCGATGGACGAGCTCGCCACCGCGACCGGCCTCGATCCGGTCGAGCTGCGCCTGCGCAACATTCCCGAGCGTCACCCGGGCAAGGACATCCCCTATAGCTCGCGCAAGCTGGCCGAGTGCCTCACCCAGGGCGCCGAGCGCTTCGGCTGGGAGGGCGGCGGGCGCGCGCCCTGCCGCCGGCGCGAGGGGGAATGGTGGATCGGCACCGGCATGGCGACCGCTGCGCGGGTCCACAACCTCAACGAGGCCGAGGCGCGTGTCCGCCTGTGTCCCGATGGAACCGCGATCGTCGAGAGCGACATGACCGACATCGGCACCGGAACCTATGCGGTGCTCGCGCAGATCGCGGCCGAGATGCTGGGTCTGGACCCGGACGATGTGCTCGTCAGGCTGGGCGACACCGACTTTCCGCCGGGCGCCGGTTCTGGGGGAAGCTGGGGCGCGGCCTCGACCGGCTCGGCGCTGTTCGTCGCCTGCGAGGCGGTTCGCGAAAGGCTCGCGGCGAAGCTTGGCTGCGTGGATGCCGACATGATGCTCAAGGATGGCTCGGTCTCGGCCGGCGGTCGGCAGATGTCGCTCGCGGAGGCGCTGGATGGCGAGGAGATCGCGGAGACCGGCCATTTCAAGCCCGGCAAGGTTCAGGAGACCTGCCACTCGGCGATGTATGGTGCCTTCTTCGCCGAGACCGCGGTCAATGCCTATACGGGCGAGACGAGGGTGCGGCGGTTCCACGGGACCTTCGGCTTCGGGCGGGTGCTGAACCACAAGACCGCGCGTTCGCAGTGCCTCGGCGGGATGGTGTGGGGCCTCGGTGCCGCGCTTACCGAAGAGCTCGCATTCGACCGGCGCGACGGCCATCTGGTGAATCCCGATCTGGCCGAATACCACATTCCGGTGAACCTCGACGTGCCCGAACTCGACGTCGTCCTGCTCGAGGATCGGGATCCGGCGGGCAGTCCGCTGCAGGCCAAGGGCGTGGGAGAGCTGGGCATCTGCGGTGCGGGCGCGGCGATCGCCAACGCCATCTACGATGCGTGCGGGGTGCGCGTGCGCAGCTTTCCGATCACGCCCGACAAGATCATCGCGCATCTGCCGGGGGCCTAGATCGCGCGAACCATGGCAGCGTTCGACGACGATCACGCCGCGCTCGCCGCGGCATGCGAAGAGGGCGCCGGCCTGTGCACGGTGGTCCGTATAGAGGGGAGCTTCTCGCGGAGGCTCGGCGCGCAACTGGCGATCGGTGCCGACGGAACCCTCACCGGAACCCTCGCAGACGGTTGCCTCGAGCGCCAGCTTGCCGCGGATATCGCGCGCTGCCGGTCGCCCGTGGTGGTCCGCTATGGCCGGGGCGCGTCGACCATAGACTTCCGCCTGCCCTGCGGGAGCGGGCTCGACATCCTGCTCGACCCGACGCCGAGCCGCACCGCGTGCAACGAGGCCCTGCAGCGTCTCTCCCGCCGCGAACCGGCCAGTCTCGCCCTGCCGGAGAACGATCATCTCGCCGCCCGGCACTATCTCCCGGCGCTGCGCCTGCTGGCCTTCGGGACCGATCCCGAGCTCGCGGCGCTTGCGCGGCTTGCCGCGGCGAGCGGCATTCCCACCACCTGCCACAGCCCGTCCGATCTGGCCCTCGGCCGCCCGCCCGATCGGGCGCCCCCCGACGGCTGGACCGCGGCGGTCCTGCTGTTCCACGACCACGAATGGGAGCTGCCGATCCTGCGTCATCTGCTCTCCGGGCCGAGCTTCTATGTCGGTGCGCAAGGCGGAGAGACCGCTCGCGACGCCCGGCTGCTCGGCTTGCGGCGCGCCGGCGTGGCGGAGTGCGACGTGGCGCGGGTGCGCGGTCCGGTCGGAGCGATCCCGTCCTCGCGCACGCCGCGCTCGCTGGCGCTGTCGATCCTGAGCGAGATCGTCGCCGAATACGAAGCCCTGCATCCGCATGGGTGACGATGGCGCGGCCATAGCGCTGCTCGCAGCGGGGCAGGGGCGGCGCTTCGGCGGCGCCAAGCTCGATGCGGAATGCGCCGGTCGGCCGCTGGGGAGCTGGGCGGCTCGCTGCGCCGAGGCGGCGGGGTTCGCCCGGCGGATCGTGGTGGTCGGGGACCCGCCCCCCGCTTTCGTCGGCGATCTCGACGGCTGGACCGTGGTCGCGAACCCCGATGCCGCAAGCGGCCTCTCCAGTTCGGTCCGCCGTGCCGCCGGGTCCGCGGGGGCGAGCACGAGGCTGGTGATCGCGCTGGCGGACATGCCGCTGCTGCGCCCCGCCCATCTGGCGCGGCTTCGCGCCTGCGCCGGGATCGCCTTCACCGCCTACCCCGATGGCGGACGCGGCGTCCCTGCCGGTTTTCCGCGACGCTGCTTCGACCGGCTGGCGCAGTTGCGGACCGGCGCGGCCGAAGCCGAATGGGGCGAGGATGCCGCGCTGGTCGCGCCCGAGCATGCCGGGGACCTCGGCGATGTGGACCGGCCGGAGGATCTCGCCCGGGTAGCCTTGCTGCTGAATGCGCGCCGGGGGTGGGAGGGTTGACACGGACCGGGGGATTGGAAAAAACTCGCCACCGCACGGATTATCGTTTCCTATCAAAGCTTTATAGCGGATCGTGCAGCCCGCATTGTCGCCTTTCGCCCGGCCCGGCAAGCCGCCCGAACCTACCCCCGCGACCCCGCCGGAAATGGCGCCGAAGCGGCGGGCGCAGGGACTTCGGAGAAAGAAACGCAAGCACGACTCATCGCCGCATCATGCCGCATTGCGGGTGCTGTAGGAAAGCGCAAAGCAGGGTTCGCGCCGGTGGCACGCTGCGCAAAAGGCCTTTACGGATCTGCGGCGTCATGAAGCAGCCTTTCTCCCGCCCTTCCTGCGCCGGACCAGCGGCGTGAGGATCGCCAGCTACAATGTGAACGGCGTCAACGGACGCCTGCCGGTCCTGCTGCGCTGGCTCGAGGAAGAGCGCCCCGACGTGGTCTGCCTGCAGGAGCTGAAGGCGCCCGACGACCGCTTTCCGGCCGCGGCGATCAGCGACGCAGGCTATGACGCGATCTGGCATGGGCAGTCGCGCTGGAACGGCGTCGCGATCCTCGCCCGCGTCGGCGAGATCCACGAGACGCGGCGCGGGCTTCCGGGCGACCCCGAGGACGGGCAGAGCCGCTATCTCGAAGCGGCCGTCAACGGGATCCTGATCGCGACGGTCTATCTGCCCAATGGCAATCCGCGCCCGGGGCCGAAGTTCGACTACAAGCTGCGCTGGTTCGAGCGGCTGGCGGGGCATGCGCGCAGCCTGCTCGACACCGGTCTCCCCGTCGTCCTCGCCGGCGATTTCAACGTGATGCCGACCGAAAGCGACGTCTACAAGCCCGAGCGCTGGGTGGATGACGCGCTGTTCGCGCCCGAGGTGCGGGCGGCCTGGTTCCGGCTGGTCGATCAGGGCTGGACCGACGCCATGCGCGCGCTCCACCCCGACGAGACCCTCTACACCTTCTGGAAGTATTACCGCGAGGCCTTCGCCCGCGACGCCGGTCTGCGGATCGACCATTTCCTTCTCGATCCCGGCCTATCCAAACGCCTCGTCGGCGCGGGCGTGGACCGCGACGTCCGGGGCTGGGAAAAGACCAGCGACCACGCGCCCGTGTGGATCGAACTGGCGGACAATTGAGCGGCAGGTGAGCGGCAGGACATGCGCAGGCCGCCGAGTGCGGCGCGCCGAACTCCGCTCGCCGCTGCTAGCCGTTCACGACATTGGCCCGCGGCGCGGGAGCTGCCGTCTCGAGCGCCGCGCCGTCATAGGGGTGAAGTTGCAGCGCCAGCTGCGCCAGCTCCTCGAGCGAAAGGGCTTCCTGGAAGACGAGGCCGTGGCGCATCCGGCGGCGCCAGCAGATGTGGGCGAGGCGTGGCTCGCGGCCGGGGATGGTGAGGCGGATCGCCGAGCGGAGCGGGATCCGATCCTCGGTCTCGACGCAGGCGCCCTGTTGCGAGAGGTTGGTCAGCACCGCGCCGATGGCTTCGCCGGAGCGGGCGATCGCCACCGGATGCGCGGTGCGAAGCCGGACCGGACGGCGGCGCCACTGGCTTTTTTCGCGGAGGAAGTCGTCGACCTCGATCCGGCAGGAAAAGCGGAAACCGGCATAGATGCCATCGGCCCAGCGCCGCGCGACGCCGAACATCTCGCCATTGGCGAGTTCGAGGAACATGTGGCTGTCGGGCGGATGGCCGTGGAACAGCCGCAGCTTGGTTCCGGTCTCGGAGACATCGTGGATCACGCAGGGATATTCGCCGCCGCTGCTGCAGCGCAGCTTGGCGGTGCGCAGGACGATCCTGTGCCGCTTTCCCGCGCGCCGCTCGGTCCACGGCGGATTGGCACGCGCGGTGGTTTCAACTGCTGAAAGCATGGCTCTTCCTCCCTTCGGCTGGCGTTGCCGCCGTCCCATTCACCCTTGGTTAGCACTGGGTACATGGAGATGGTTAACAAGCCGTCAGCAATTGCGGAGGGGCCGCAGCGAAGCCATGGCACGGTCTTGCGCGGGGGCGATCGACGGCCGAGTCGCTGCCCGTCTCGCGGCGACTGCGGTCATTCAGGCAAGCCGTCGCTTATGGCGGAATCGCGCATAGCGGTTGAGCAAGTCGTTGATCAGCTGGTCTCGCGTGAAGCCGGTCACATCGTGCGGCTGGTCGCCTTCGGAACTGTGCGCCATCGCCCGATAGTGGCGCGGCTGGGTTTCCTTGGACTTGCGGGTTTCGTGCCAGACGAAGCTTGGCAGGAGAAAACCGCGCGAGCGGACGATGTAGTGGAATTCGCCCCGTTCTTCATGCGGTATTCTCAGTTCGAGACAATCCGCATGCTCGTCGATGCCGGCAGCAAAGCCGTTCTCGCGCATCTGTTCCGCCATCGCTTCCATCGCCGGCCGGGCCGTGTCGGTCAGAAAGGAGCGAATTTCCGCCCCGTCGAAATGCTGCATGATCGACGTCAGCCGTTGCTGCCAGCTCAGCTCCGGATCGGCCAGACCCGCCTCCGCCGCGGAGAGATCGATGGTCGAGCCTTCGCTTTCGGTCTGCAAGGCTCGAAACAGGCCGAAGCAGATGAAGATCAGCGCCACCGTGAAGGGCAGCGCGCTGGCGATGACCGCTGTCTGCAGTGATTCCAATCCCCCTGCCAGAAGCAATGCTGCCGTCACTGCGCCGGCGCAGACCGCCCAGAACACGCGCTGCCAGACGGGTGGATTCTCGGCGCCGCTCGAGGTCAGCATGTCGATCACCAGAGCCCCGGAATCGGCCGAGGTGACGAAGAAGGTGATCACCAGCAGCGTGGCGAGAAACGAGGTGATGGTGCCGAGCGGCAAGGCCGCCAGCATCTCGAACAAGGCCACCGGAAGATTGTCGCGCGCCGTCTCGGCGATCGGCGAGACGCCCGTCATGTCGAGCATTATGGCGGTGTTTCCGAACACCGTCATCCACAGGAAGCTGAACAGGACCGGCACCAGCAGCACCCCGCTGGTGAATTCGCGGATCGTCCGGCCGCGCGAGATGCGCGCGATGAACATGCCCACGAAGGGCGACCATGCGATCCACCATCCCCAGTAGAACAGCGTCCAATCACCCAGCCAGGGGTTCGGTTCGTAAGCGTATAGCCGGAAGGTGCGATCGACGAGCGAATTCAGATAGCCGCCGATGTTCTGGAGATATGCGTCGAGGAGAAAGATGGTGGGGCCAACCAACAGAACGAAGGCGAGGAGCACGACCGCCACGACGATATTGAGCTCGGACAGCCGCTTCACGCCCTTGTCGAGACCCATCATCACCGAAATCGTCGCAATGGCGGTAATCGCCGCGAGCAGGATCAGCTGGACCGGGACCGTCACTGGAACGCCGAAGAGATATCCGAACCCGGCATTCACCTGAAGGACGCCGATGCCGAGCGAGGTCGCGACGCCGAACATGGTCCCGATCACGCCGAAGATATCGATCGTATGGCCGATCGGGCCATGAATGCGCTGCCCGATCAGGGGGTAGAGCGGAGAACGCAATGCCAGTGGAAGTCCTCGGCGGAACGAGAAATAGGCGAGCGAAAGCCCCACGAGCGCGTAAACCGCCCAGGGATGGAGGCCCCAGTGGAGAAAGGTGAGAACCATGGCCTGGCGGGCAGCTTCGACCGTTCCACCATCGCCGGTGGGAGGGGAGGCGTAATGCTGGATCGGCTCGGCCACGCCGAAGAACACCAGGCCGATGCCCATGCCTGCGCTGAACAGCATCGCGAACCAGGACAAATAGCTGTATTCCGGCTCGCTTTCATCCGGCCCGAGCTTCACCGCGCCATGCCGACTGAGCATGAGAAACACTGCGAAGACGAGGAATCCGGCGACCGAGAGCACGTAGAACCAGCCGAAGTCTTCTATGATTGCCGCCTGCAAACGGGCGAACAGGACACTCGCCTGCTCCGCGAACACCGCTCCCAGCACCACGAATGCGAGAATCATGCCGGCCGATACGAAGAAGACCGGCGGGTTGACTTCAATACGCGCGCTTTGTTCGAGCGGTGCGGCTTCGGTCAGAACGGGATCGGACAGAGTATCTCTCCTGCTTGAGGCGGAGGGCCATAGTTACACCAACGCCGCCCATTGCAGAGAGTTGCACCGCCAGTCGCGCTGGTCGGCAGCCGCACCGGCTACGCAGCGGCGTTGCCGCCCCAAAGCACCGGCTGACAATGCCGCTTCGGCTTGCTATCGGGCGCGCATGCTCACAGCCAGCGAATTGACCGTGCGCCTCGCGGGGCACACCATTCTCGACCGTGCGAGCGCCGCTCTGCCGCCCGGGGGCCGGATCGGCCTCGTCGGGCGCAATGGCGCCGGCAAGTCGACCTTCCTGCGCGCGGTCACCGGCGAGATCGAACCCGATGAGGGGACGCTCGAAATGCCCCGGTCCGCGCGGCTCGGCTATCTCGCGCAGACCGCCCCGGCCGGATCGCAGACGCCGTTCGCAACCGTGCTCGCAGCCGACCGCGAGCGGACGCGGCTGCTCGAGGAGAGCGAGCGCACGGGCGATGTGGCGCGGCTGGCCGACATCCACGAGCGGCTCAACGCGATCGATGCGCATGCGGCTCCTGCGCGGGCGGCCAAGATCCTCGTCGGTCTCGGTTTCGACGAGGCCATGCAGGCGCAGCCGCTCGACAGCTTCTCGGGCGGCTGGCGGATGCGCGTGGCGCTCGCCGCGCTGCTGTTCTCCGAACCCGACCTGCTGCTGCTCGACGAGCCCTCGAACCACCTCGATCTCGAATCGACGCTGTGGCTCGAAGGGTTCCTCAAGGCCTATCGCGGGACCATCCTCGTCGTCAGCCACGAGCGCGATTTGCTCAACAAGGTGGTCGATCACATCCTCCACCTCGAACAGGGCCGGCTGACGCTCTACCGCGGCAGCTACAATTCCTTCGAGCGGCAGAGGAGCGAACGCCTCGCGCAGGTCGAGGCGCTGCGCGAGAAGCAGCTCGCCCAGCGCGCCAAGCTGCAGGGCTTCGTCGATCGCTGGGGCGCGAAGGCGCATAGCGCGCGTCAGGCGCAGAGCCGGATGAAGGCGCTGGCGCGGATGGAACCGGTGGCGGCAGCGCTCGAGGATCCGAGCCTGGCGTTCGACTTTCCCAGTCCGGCCGATGCCAAATCGCCCCTGATGCAGGTCGATCAGGCGGCGGTCGGCTATGCTCCGGACCAGCCGGTCCTGCGGCGGGTGAGCCTGCGGATCGATCCCGACGACCGGATCGCGCTGCTCGGCCGCAATGGCAATGGCAAGACGACGCTGGCGCGCCTGTTCGCCGGCCAGCTCGCCCCGATGGAGGGCGAGATCGTCGCGCCGGGGACGCTGCGGGTCGGCTATTTCACGCAATATCAGGTCGAGGAGCTCGACGGCGAGAGCAGCGCCTTGCAGCATATGGCGCGGCTGATGCCCGGCGCGCCGCCCAAGGCGGTCCGCGCGCAGCTCGGCCGCTTCGGATTTCCGGGCGAGAAGGCGATCATGGCGGTCGGGAAGATGTCGGGCGGCGAACGGGCGCGGCTGGCGCTGGCGCTGGTGACGCGCGATGCGCCGCACATGCTGATCCTCGACGAACCGACGAACCATCTCGACGTCGATGCCCGCGAGGCGCTGGTGCAGGCGCTCGCCGACTATGAAGGCGCAGTGGTGATGGTGAGCCACGACCGCCACATGCTCGAACTCGCGGCCGACCGGCTGGTTCTGGTCGATCAGGGAACCGCGCGCGAATTCGACGGGAGCCTCGAGGATTACACCGATCTCGTCCTCGGGCGGGCCCCCGCGAAGGCCGGCTCGGGAGGGGAAGCGGCCAAGGGCAATCGCAAGGAGGCGCGGCGCCGCGCCGCCGAAGCGCGCGAGCGCAGCCAGGCGCTGACCAGGGCGGCGCGCGCGGCCGAGGCCGAGATCGAACGGCTCGGGCAGCGCCGCACCGAGATCGACCGGGCGATGTTCGATCCGGGCTCCGCCAAACTGGAGGATTCCCGGCGCAGCATCAGCGAACTGATGGTGCAGCGGGCCGAAATCTCGTCGCGGATCGAGGCTGCGGAAGCGCGCTGGCTCGAGGCTTCGGAAGGCCTCGAGAAGGCCGCGCTCGAGGAGCCGGCGTGACGCCGGAGCGGATGGTGCGATGCTGATCCTGTTCAACAAGCCCTTCGGCGTCCTCTCGCAGTTCACCGACCGCGGCAATCCGAGCCCGCGCGCGACGCTTTCCGATTTCATCCAATTGCCCGGCGTCTATCCCGCCGGCCGGCTCGACCGCGACAGCGAGGGGCTGCTCCTGCTCACCGACGATGGCCCGCTGCAGGCGCGCATCGCCCACCCGCGCCACAAGACGGCCAAGACCTATCTCGCGCAGGTCGAGGGCGAGCCCGAGGAGGACGCGCTGGCTGGCTTGCGCCGCGGAGTCGTGCTGAAGGACGGACCCACCCGCCCGGCCGTGGTCGAGCGCATCGCCGCCCCCGCGCTGTGGCCGCGCACGCCCCCGGTGCGCCATCGCAAGACGGTCTCCGACAGCTGGCTACGCATTACCATCGTCGAGGGCCGCAACCGCCAGGTGCGCCGGATGACCGCCGCGGTCGGCCTGCCGACGCTGCGGCTGGTGCGCTGGAGCGTCGGCGAATGGTCGGTCGAGGGCCTCGAGCCGGGGTGCTGGCGACACGCCTAGGGCCGCCCGTCGACGGATCGGCGGCGCTTCGGCGTCCGGCTCAGCGAACCAGCAGCACCGGCACCCGGACCGTGCGGACCATCTCGGTCGTGGTGCTGCCGACGATCATCCGGCGGATCGGCGAGTGGCCGTAGGCGCCCATCAGCAGGAGCGCCTGATCGGTCGCGGCGACGACGGCGGGAATGACCTGCTCGGCCTTGCCGGTCTCCATGATCGTGGTCACCGGATGATCGGGGGCGAAGGCGGCCTCGGCCCGGGCCAGTTGCGCGCGTTTCGCTTCGCCTGCCGCCTCCGCCATCACGATGGCGACCGGCAGGCCGGCGAACAGCGGCGAATTGGCGAGACGTTCGAGGGCGCGCTCCGCGGCCGGGCTGGCATCGTAGGCGAAGACGATCCGCTGCGGTTCCACGAAATTGCGCGCGGCGACCAGCACCGGCCTGGTGCTCGCCCTGACGACGCGCTCGATCGTCGAGCCGATGTGATCGGAGGCATATTCGTGCCCCGTGCCGCGCTTGCCGACCACCACGACGCGCGCGAACGCTTCGCGCTCGAGGATCGTCTCGACCACGCCGCCATGGCGGTGCAGCGTGGCGATGTCGGCGACGCCCGCTTCGCGCAGCAGCTGCTCGCCCGCCGCGAGGAGGACGCGGCCTTTCTCGATCTCGGTCCGGCTGCTCTCTTCCGACAGCCGGACGAGCTCTTCGAGGAGGTCGCTCTTGACGCCCAGGCCGATGGCGCCGGAGAGGTCGCGCCGTGCCGTCACCGGGTCCTGCCGCTGGACCACATGGAGCAATTCGACCGGAAGGGAGAGCCGTCCGGCAGCCCATCCGGCATAGCCGCAGACGCTGGTGGCGTAGGCCGAGGCATCGATCGCGGCGAGGACGGTTTCCATTGCTGTCTCTCCCATCAGTGCGCTCCCGGCTGCGCTTCGGCGCCGGGCTTGTCGTGGATAGCATAGCGCTGGATCATTGCGGCGCTCGCCTCGTTAAGGCCGTGCACCTCGACCCGGGTCCCCTCGCGGCGGAACTTGAGAATCGCCTTGTCGAGCGTTCCTACCGCCGAAATGTCCCAGAAATGCGCGCGGCCGACATCGATCACCACCCGGTCGAGCACCTCCTTGTAGTCGAAGGCTTCGACGAAACGGTCGGAGGAGGCGAAGAACACCTGGCCTTCGACCCGATAGGTCCGCGTGGCCTTGTCGCTCGACAGCTCGGTCGCGACGGTGAACAGCCGCTTGACCTTGCCGGCGAAGAACAGGCCCGAGAGGATCACGCCCGACAGTACACCGCGCGCGAGGTCGTGCGTCCACACCACCACCACCACGGTGACGATCATCACCACCGAGGACTGCCACGGATGGTGGCGGATGTCCTTGATCGAGCGCCACGAGAAGGTGCCGATCGAGACCATGATCATCACCGCGACCAGCGAGGCCATGGGAATGCGCGCCACCAGCGGACCGAGCACCAGCAGCAGGAACAGCAGGAACACCCCCGCCGTCAGCGTCGACAGCCGTGTCTCGCCGCCCGATTTCACATTGATCACCGACTGGCCGATCATCGCACAGCCGCCCATGCCCCCGAGGAAGCCGGTGAAGAAATTGGCGATGCCCTGGCCCTTCATCTCCCGCTGCTTGTCCGAACCCGTGTCGGTGAGATCGTCGACGATCTGCGCGGTAAGCATGGATTCGAGCAGGCCGACGGCAGCCATGGTCGCCGAATAGGGCAGGATGATCCGCAGCGTCTCCAGCGTGAAGGGCACGTCGGGGATGAGGAAGGCGGGGATGGCGGAGGGGAGTTCGCCCATGTCGCCGACGGTCCGCACATCCATGCCGGTGTAGATCGCGACGCTCGTCAGCACGAGGATCGCCACCAGCGGCGAGGGTATGGCCCGGGTGAGCAGCGGGAAGAGGTAGATGATCGCCAGCCCCGCCGCGACCAGGGCATAGGTCAGCATCGGAACGCCGGTCAGCTCGGGCCATTGCGCCATGAAGATCAGGATCGCCAGCGCGTTGACGAAGCCGGTGATGACCGAACGCGAGACATATTGCATCAGCAGATGCAGCCGCAGGAAACCTGCGACGACCTGGATCACGCCCATCAGGATCGTCGCCGCGAAGAGATATGCGACGCCGTGCTCGCGGACGAGCGGCAGGACGAGCACCGCAACCGCGGCGGTCGCGGCGGAGATCATCCCCGGGCGCCCGCCGACCAGCGCGATGATCACCGCGATCGAGAAGGAGGCGTAGAGGCCGACGCGCGGATCGACCCCGGCGATGATCGAGAAGCCGATCGCCTCGGGAATCAGCGCGAGCGCGACGACGATGCCGGCGAGGACATCGCGGCGGGGATTGGAAAGCCATTCGCGCCTGAGCGCGGGAATATCGAGCATGGGAACCCTAAACGACTCACTCGACCGGCCCGGCGCGGGGAGCGCCGCTCAGCTGCGATCACGATGTGCGGCTTGACGACCGGTCTGAAGGTTGTCCCGGGGATAGGCGCCGGGCCGAGCCACCCGGCGCGGCCGGGTCCGATGGAGCACCGCCCTTAAGGCAGGCGCGCCAGCGCAGCAAGTGCGGCTTCGCCGCCGTTCAGCGGCGCGCCTTGCCCGAGGGGGCCGCGGCAGGCGCGAAGAGCGCCGCGAAGGCGGTGCCGGTGCCCGGCCGGCCCAGGGCGAATCCCTGACCGAAGCGGATTCCCAGCCCGCGCAGCGTCTCGAGCTGTTGCTCGTTTTCGATGCCTTCGGCGATCACCTCGAGGTCGAGGCGCTCGGCCAGCGTCTGGATCGCGCTGACGATCGCCAGGCTGTGCGCTTCGGTGCAGATGTCCTGGACGAAGCTGCGGTCGACCTTGAGACGGGTGACCGGAACGTCCTTCACGCTGGAAAGCGAAGCGAAGCCGGTGCCGAAATCGTCGAAGGCCAGCCGGAATCCCCGGTCGCGCAATCGCACGAGTTGCCCGAGAAGCTTGGCATCGGTGCGCAGCGCGATGGTCTCGGTTATTTCCAGCTCGAGATCCGAAGGATGCAGGGCGAACTCCTCCATGCACGCGCTCAACACCGTTTCGAGCCGGTCGGAGGTCAGCTGCGCCGAAAACAGATTCACCCCGATCTGGGGCAGTGCGAGGCCCTGCCGGCGCCACTCGGCGAGCTGGCGGCAGGCCTCGTGGATCACCCAGTCGCCGATCTCGCAGGCGGCGGGGTGGCTTTCGAGAATTGGCAGGAACTGCGACGGGCGCAATGTGCCGTTGGTCGGATGAGCCCAGCGAAGCAAGGCCTCGGCGCCGATCAGCCGGCCATCCTCGAGGCTGACTTGTGGTTGATAATGCAGGCGCCACTGCCCGGATCGAACCGCATCGGACACATCCTCGCACAGCGATTGCTGCGCGAGCAGGACGCCCGCCATCGGTTCGTCGAACAATTGGATCCGCTGTCCGCCGGCCTTCTTGGCTTCGAGCGAGGCCAGGTCCGCGCGCAGCATCAGATCGCCGAAGCCGGTCGCGTGAAGCGGCGCCAGCGCAGCACCCATGCTGAAGCCGATGTCGATTTGCCGGCCGTTGACGCGGAAGGGCTCGGCTGCGACCTCGAGCACTCTGCCCGCCACGCGAACCGCCGTCGCGGCGTCGCCCACCCCGGCGAGGAAGATCCCGAACTCGTCGCCCCCCAGCCGTCCCATGATGCTGTCGGCGAGACCGATCGAGGAGAGCCGCAGGGCGATCTTCTCGAGCACTGCATCGCCAAAGGCATGCCCGAAATTGTCGTTCACGGCCTTGAAGTTGTCCAGGTCGAGGGCCAGCATGCAGCCGAGGCTGCGGCTGGCCAAGGACTGGTCGACGCGGTCCTGGAACCCCTGCCGGTTCCACAGTCCGGTGAGCGTGTCGTGAAGCGCCAGCCGCTGGAGGTTCTTCTCCTGATCGCGGCGATGGCTGATGTCGCGCAGCAGGGCGCCGTATTCGAGGCCGACCCGCCCCTCCCATGCAGCCAGCGTCATTTCGACCGGGAACTCGGTTCCGTCGCGTCTCCGCGCGACCGCTTCGAGGACCTTGCCGAAGGACTGCGGATCCTTGAGCGCGACGACGCTCTTCAGGCCCGCTGCGTGCTCGTCGCGAAAGCGCTCCGGGACGAGGAGGTCGAGCGAACTGCCGATGGCTTCCGCGGCTGAGTAGCCGAAGATCTCTTGCGCGGCGCCGTGCCAGGAAGTCAGCCGGCCCTCCGCATTGGCGGTCACGATCGTGAGCTTGGCGGCGTCGGCGAAATTGCCGACCACCTGACGGTCGAAACTGCTCCGGCTCGCCGCCATCATCTCCACCACCATGCCGGCCAGTCCGGCAAGCAAGTCGCGCTCGCGGCTCGAAAACTCCGATCGCGGACTGGTGTCGAGGATCGCCAGCCCGCCGAGGAACACGCCCTGCGCATCGATCAGAGGCGCGCCGGCGTAAAATCGCACATGCGGTTCGCCGACCACCCACGGGTGCTCACGCAGTTCGCGATGCTGCGTGGTGTCGAGCACGATCGCGATATCCTTCCCGTCGAGCACCTTGCCCAGGACGGCGATATCGCGCGGTGCGCTGCAGGTCTTGAAGCCCACCCGCGACTTGAACCAGAGAGCATCCTCTCCGACGAGCGAGATCAGAGCCATCGGAGCATCGAACAGCCGCGCCGCGAAGGTGGTAAAGCGATCGAATTCCGGTTCGGCGTCGGTGCCGAACAGCTGGTAGGACCGCACCGCGCTGATGCGGTGGAATTCCGAGGAGGGGGTGATCGCGCTCATGGTCTTGGACCCGGCAGCGGACCGGGGCACCTGTCGCAATACGAATTGGCCACGCTGCGGTCGTTCCTCCGGAAAATGGGTTGAGAAGGCCTTCGCCAGCCGCCGCGAAAACGGCGTCCGGGCCGGGGCCGGCCCGGGCCTTCTTCCATGTTTCTATAGGGATAGGAAGGTTAATTAGCCCTAAACACGGGACCGTTCCTGCGGGTGTGGGGACCGGACGACGTGGACCGCCGATCGCGCCGCCACGGGACTTTTTCCTGTCGGGCCCGGACCGGATCGGACGCTGGCGGGTTCAGCAGTCTGGGGCGCCATTCCGCCACCCCTTCGCAAGCGGACACGCCCATGCCGACCGTATCGATCCATCACGTCACCCGCTACCGCTATCGCCGCGACGTGGCGTTCGGGGAGCATCGCATTCTCGTCCGGCCCCGCGAAAGCTACGATCAAAGGGTGCTCTCGGCCTCGCTGCGCATCGACCCGGCACCGCGGGCGCTTCGCTGGTTGCAGGACGTGTTCGGCAATGCCGTCGCCATCGCCACCTTCGACACGCGCTCGGACCGGCTGGAGGTGCGCGGCTCGGCCGAGGTCGAACATCTGCCGACGTGCGAGGCGGACATTGCGGTCGAGCCCTATGCGCGGATCTATCCGTTCACCTATTCGGCAGAGGACATGCCCGATCTCCTGCGCTCGATCGAACGCGACTATCCCGACGCGGATCGCGAGATCGATGCCTGGGCGCGGCGGTTCATCCGCGCGGGCGCCGAGACGCGGACCCTGACGCTGCTGAAGGACCTCACCGAGGCGATCCGCAGCGATTTCGCATACCATCGCCGCGAGACCAAGGGGATCCAGTCGCCGCGCAAGACGCTGGCCCTGCGGTCGGGGACCTGCCGCGACTTCGCGGTGCTGATGATGGAGGCGGCGCGGGCCCTCGGCTTCGCCGCGCGCTTCGTATCGGGCTACGTCTATCAGCCGCGCGACGAGAACGCCCGGGTCGGCGGGCACAGCACCCATGCCTGGGTGCGCATCTTCCTTCCGGGATCGGGCTGGATCGAGTTCGATCCGACCAATGGGATCGTCGGCAGTCGCGGCCTGATCCGGGTCGCGGTGGCGCGCGATCCGATCCAGGCAGTGCCGCTCTCGGGAACCTGGCGGGGGCAGCAGGGGAGCCATATCGACATGGATGTCGATGTCCGCATCAAGCAGGTCGAGCTGGCGACCCGCCACGCCGATTTCCAATACAATGCGGAGGCTGCGGAATGCTGATCCGGACAGGCTTCGACATTCGCTTCGAAACGGAGGGGCCGGTGCCGATGCTGGCCCTGCTCAACGTGCGGCCCGAACGCCGGTCCGATCTGCGCACCCCCGAGGTGCTGCGCAGCGATCCCGAAATCCCGCTGCGGCAATTTCGCGATCCTTTCGGCAATGTCTGCACGCGCCTGGTCCTGCCCCGCGGCGGAGCGACGCTTTCGGCCGATTTCGTGATCGAGGATTCGGGCGCTCCCGATCCGGTGGTGCCCGGGGCGGTCCAGCACCCGATCGACGATCTTCCCGACGACGTGCTCCTCTATCTGATGAGCTCGCGCTATTGCGAGGTGAGCCAGCTCGGCGAGGAGGGCTGGCGCATCGTCCAGGGCTGCGCGAGCGGCTGGGAGCGGGTCCAGGCGATCGTCGATGCCGCGCACGACCGTCTCGAATTCGACTATATGAAGGCGAGCACCGAGCGGACGGCGCGTTCGGCCTTCGACGAGGGGTTCGGCGTGTGCCGCGACTTCGCCCATCTGGCGATCACCCTGTGCCGCGCAGTCAATATTCCCGCGCGCTATTGCACCGGCTATCTCGGGGATATCGGGATCGACCCGATCGATGCGCCGATGGATTTCTCCGCCTGGTTCGAAGCCTATATCGGCGGGTGCTGGTACAGCTTCGATGCACGCCACAACACGCCGCGGATCGCCCGCATCGTCATGGCGCGCGGGCGCGATGCGACCGACACCGCCATCACCACGGCTTTCGGCAGGGCCGAGCTCGCCCGTTTCGAAGTGCATACCGACGAAGTCGCGACGACCGATCTTGCCGACCCGCCCGCCCGGACCGCGCTGCCGCAGACGGCCGGCTGATGTCCTCCGCAGCGGGCCGCCGTAGCGCCCCGCCGCCGGTCACTCCGCGGAGGAGTCCGCGGACGTCATCGTCTTGCGCATCTGCGTCAGGGCCGCGGCCTTGAGCTGGTGGACGCGCGGGACGCTGACGCCAAGCACGGCGGCGATCTCGGCGAGGTTGAGCTCCTCGACGAAATAGAGCTGGACGACGAGCTGGTGCCGCTCGCCGAGCGCAGCGATCGCGGAGACGAGGCTCTCGCGGTCGCCCTGCTGCAACAATTGCCGTTCGGCATCGGGCTCGGCCGAGGCGAAGGCGCCGTCGCTTTCGGAATAGCATTCGTCGATCGATGCCAGCCGGGTCTCGACCAGATCGCTTTCCAGGTTGAAATAGGCCTCCACGGTCATCCCCAGTCCCTCTGCAATTTTGGCGGCAGTGGGCTCCTGCCCGGTCTCCGCCCGAAGCCTCGTTTTGACACGATCGATCATCTTGCGCCTGGCGCGCGCGCCGCGCGGATCGGGCGAAGCGCTGCGCAACAGATCGACCATTGCGCCGCGCACGCGCAGCTTCGCATAGGCGGCAAACCCGTCGTCGCTGGGGGAGGTGTGCTTCTGGGCGCATTCGGTGAGCGCCACGAGCCCGGCCTGCATGAGGTCTTCCACGTCCACGGTGGGGCCGCCGCTGCCCGACAGATGCCAGGCCAGTTTGCGCACCATCGGCAGGAACCGCGTTACCCGTTCGCCGACATTGCCACCATAGGCCGCGGTGGCCGCGAATTGCGAATGATCGACCTTCATGCGGCGATTGCCTCCCTGTTCGTCTCGGGCGCCGGTGCGGCGACCGGCGCCGCTTCGACCTGCGGCCGGGCCGCCTCTTCCCCGCCGACCACCGCAATCACCTCGATCGGTTGCGACACCGGCAATTCATTGATCGAAAGCACCGCACATCCGGGCGCGCGCAGCTTGAGCAATCCGGCGAGCGGCCGACGTGCGCGCGGCTGGACGATCAGCGCCGGCATGCTTTCGCCGGGTGGGCGGCTGGCGAGGATCGTGGCGATACGCTCGCCGATCGACCGCGCGAGATCGGGTTCGATGACCACCTGGCCGCTGGTCGGATCCTGCATCCCGCCGACCACCATTTCCTCGAGCTCGGCGGCGAGAGTCACCACCGGAAGCCGCTGGTCGGGCGCACACAGGCTGCCGACCAGCATCGGTCCGAGATCGGCGCGCAGCATGTCGACCAGCTTCTCGTGCTCGACGGTCTGCTGCGCCGCCTGCGAGAGGCTGGAGAGGACCGGGATCGGATGCGCCAGCGTGATGCCGTCGCTGAGCAGCGCGCGGAGCAGGCGGGTGATGGCGGCCAGCGACAGCGGCTGCGGCGTGATCGTGTCGACCAGCTGCGCATTGCGCTCGCGCACCATGTCGAGCAGTTCGCGCACCTGGTCCGGGCCGAGCAGGTCCTGTGGCCGGGCCGACAGCAGCTGGTTCACATGGGTGGCGACGACGCTCTCGGCATCGACCACGAGATAGCCCTCTGCGACGGCGAGATCGCGGGCCGAGGCCTCGATCCAGACCGCGGGGCATCCGAAACTCGGATCCTGGGTCGGTTCGCCGGGCAGCTGGCCGAGGCCGCCGGCCTCGCCGGTGTCGATCGCGAGCATCCGGTCGGGGCGCAATTGCCCGCCGCCGAGCGGCGCACCGCCGAGCGTGATGCGATAGCGATCGGGAGCAAGGTCGAAGCTGTCCTTGATGCGAAACTGGGGGACGACGAAGCCGAAGGACTGGCACAATTGCCGGCGCAGGCCGGTGAGCCGCGAGACCAGCGGCGCGCCGCGCTTCTCGTCGGCGAGATGGACGAGGCCGAAGCCGAGCTCGACCGTCACGAGCGCCTGTTCCGAGACATCCTCGATCGCGATCCGGGTTAGGTCGGGTGCGGGTTCGGGTTCCTCGAAGGCGGGGATCGCCTTGCGCCGCTTGAGCATGCGCCAGAGGGCCAGGGTTCCCGCGGCGAGCGGCAGGAAGATCGACTGCGGCATCGCGGGGATCGCGCCCATCGCCAAGAGGATGCATCCGACCGGCAGCCAGATGCCCGGCTCGGCGAACTGTCCGCCGATCTGGCCGGTCAGGTCGCGGGTGTCGGAAACGCGGGTGACGATCACGGCGGCGGCGATCGACAGCAGCAGCGCCGGAATGGAAGCCACCAGCGCATCGCCGATGGCGAGAGTGACGAACAGCTCCCCCGCTTCGGAGGCCGACAGATCGTGCGAGACCATCCCGAGGACGAAGCCGGCGATGATGTTGATCAGCAGGATCAGCAGCGCCGCGATCGCATCGCCCTTCACGAATTTGCTGGCACCGTCCATCGAGCCGTAGAAATCGGCCTCGGTGGCGATCTCGCGACGGCGCGCCTTGGCTTCCTCGGAGGTCATCAGCCCCGCGGCGAGATCGGAATCGATCGCCATCTGCTTGCCCGGGAGGGCATCGAGCGTGAACCGCGCCGAAACCTCGGAGACGCGCCCCGCGCCCTTGGTCACCACGACGAGGTTGATGATCATCAGGATCATGAAGACGAACAGGCCGACGGCGAAATTGCCGCCGATGAGGAAGGCGCCGAAGGCCTCGATCACCTTGCCCGCCGCGGCGCCGCCCTCGTGCCCGTTCATCAGGACGACGCGGGTCGAGGCGACGTTGAGCGCCAGCCGCAGGAGCGTGGCGAACAGCAGCACCGAGGGGAAGGAGGAGAAGTCGAGCGGCTTTTCCGCATTCATCGCCGCCATCAGCACCGCGACCGAAAGCGCGATATTGAGCACGAAGAAGAGATCGAGCATGATCGGCGGGATCGGCACGACCATCAGCACGATGACCGTCAGAATTCCGCCGGGAAGCGCCAGCGAGGGCGTGAGGAAGGAACGCCAGCTCACAGGCCGAACGCCCTGAACTTGCCATAGGCCTCACCGATCTGCCGTCCGGCGCGGCCGCCGAGCGCATCGCTCCCCCCGAAGGTTGCCTGAAGCGTCTCGGCCATGGAGGGCCGCGAGGCAGCGCCGGCCACCGGTTCGGCGGCGAAGGTGCTGCGGGCATGGGCGAAGCGGGCCGCCGGAGTCGAGGACGGGTAGGCGCCAGCCGCAAGCGTCGTCGCCGGGGCGAAACTGCCGCCCCCCTCCTTGGCGCGATCGACCTTGCCGCGCACCAGCTCCATCACCTCGCCCACCGAGCGCGGACGCCCATCGGCGTAGAAGATGCCGCGATTGGCGCGGGCGGGGTCGGGAAACAGCGCGGCGGCGGATGCCGTCGGATTGTCCTGCAGGGCCCCCAGGAAGCCCTTCGCACCGGCGGCACCGAGGAAGTGGGCGAGATAGAGTTCGGCATGATCGGGCTCGCGGCCGAGGAAGCCGCGCAATTCGCCCGCATTGTCGCGCGCCAGTTCGGCGGCCATGAGCGAGGAGACTTCGGGGTCGAAGCGCAGAGCCATGATCTGTGCGCGCATTCCGGCATCGCCGACGCTGGCGCGTCCGCCGCGGCGGGTTATCGCTTCTTCGGCCCAGTCGAGCCCGTGCGTCTTGCCGTGGCGATCGACCGTGTCGAGCCAGGTAGAGGAGATGAACTGATAGAGCCCCGATGCGCTCGAGGTGGGAGCGCGGGCATCGCTGTCGAGGTTCGATTCGATCCTTGCCTGCGCGAGCAGATAGTCGAAATCGACTCCGGTCGCAGCCGAGGCGCGGGCGATCGACGCCTGCACATTGCTGGTCTGGACTGATGTGACTTGCGGCAAGACTGCCCCCGGCGTGATTGTACTCGCCGGGTATCAAGCAAGAGCCGTGCCAGATCTGCTCAGGCGTGGTAGGAGAGCTCGCGCGCGCCGGCTGTCCGGCCCGAAGCGTAGATGTTCGCGCGACCCGCCAGCGAGCCGAGGCGCGCCTCGACATTGGCTGCCGTGAGGTTGCGGATCTTGCGGTTTATCTCGTTGAGGCGCGTCACGCCGTCGAGCAGGCCGCGGCATTCCTCGTCGAGCGGGCCCCCGGCATTGCGCTCGATGATCTCGCACAGCTCCAGCTTGCCGTTCGAAGAGGTCAGGATGCCGTCGAGGTCGAGACCGGCAAGCGCCTGCCGCTCGCTCTCGAGAAGGGCAAGCATTTGCCGGAGCGCGTCGCGCAGGGTCGTTTCCGGTGTCATTGCTCGTTCCTCAACATGAAGCCCGCTTCGATCATCGCATCGGCGATTTTCTGCGGCTCGATCAGATAGTGTCCCTGCTTGATCGCTGCGCGGATGCTGCCGACCCGCGCCTCGTCGACCGGGGCATCGGCACCGGCGAGGTCGAGACCTGCGAGGCGGGTGGCACCCGGCCCGTCGGAATCCGCGACCGCCGGCTTTGCCGGTTCGCTCGAAGCGACCGGCGCGGCCGCGCGCATCCTCAGACGCGCTGCGATGCCGCTCGGGCTGTTGCTGTCGATCCTGTCCATCGGTTCGCTCCGTTGGTGTTGCGAGACTCAGGACGGACAGCGAAAGGGGATTTTAAGGGTAGTGCGGAAAATTGCCGCTCGCGGCGAAACCTTGCCGGCGCATTCGCCCCTCAGGGAAGATCGAGGCCGACCTTGCCGGGCTGGATGACGCGCGCCCGAACCGGTTCGCGCTTGTCGCCTGCCGGGCGCACCCGGATCCATTCGCCGACCGCGCCCTGCTCGAGCGCTTCGCCCTGACGGGTGACGGTAAAGCCGCTCCCCTGGATGGCGATCGCGACGGCTTCGCCGCGGGCGATGACCGGCTCCGCCTTGACCCCCGCGGGGGCACCCGCGACCGGCACGAAAATACGCCAGCCGCCCGCGATCGGACAGCGGACGAGCACCGTCCGCGTCGAGCTGCCATACCATTCGAGTGCCAGCGGCATCGGGCATTGCGAGAGCTTGAGTCGGCGGTCGACCGGAAGCCGGGCGCCGCCCTCGCTGCCTGTGGGTGCGCCGGTGAACTGCGCCACCTCGCGGTCGATCGCGTCGGGATCCTGGAAGCCCGCGGCGAGCGCGGGAAGGGCGGTCGCCAGCACGCAGGCGGCGGCAATCGGGCTGAGCCTTCGCATCATTCTTACCTCTCGTCGGTGGCGGCAGGCGCCGTTCCGGTGTTCGATGCGGGAGTCCCTGCAATGTACATGCCAGATGCGGCGGAGGGCGTCCGGCGACCGTCGAAATCGAGCATGGCGACGAGATCGTCGCGATCGGCCGGTTCGACGACGATGCGGGTGCTGCGCCCGGTGGCGGCGGCGGCCCGCTCGAGCGCCAGGGCTCGCCGCGCTGCCGCGGCCGCGCCGCCGGGCCGGTGACGGGCGACGATGGTCAGGTTCTGGCGTCCGTCGTGCGGCTGGCTGGCCAGCCATTCGGCCAGCGGCGGAGCCCCCGGGCCGTCGCGATAGATCGCCAGCGGCTCGCCCTTCGCCGGCACGCCGGGCGCCGCTGCCTCGGCGGGGTCGGGCGCGGGTTCGGGACGATCCGCGATCGCCGCAGCGGTGACCATGAACAGGATCAGCGCCAGGTCGGCGAGCGTGGTCTGCCATCCGATGCGGGATCCCGAGGCGATCATGCGGCCTCCCGGTCCGCGTCTGCACCTTCGCGCCGCGGGATGCTTCGCTCGACCGCCTGCGCGAGCCAGTCGAGCAATTCCTGCCGTTCGCCCTCTTCCGCGCGCGCGCGGCGCGCCACGGCGCCCGCCAGCGGAGCGAAGAGGAAATTGGCGAAGACCAGGCCATAGAGCGTGGTGATCACCGCGGTGCCGATCGAGGCGGCATAGTCGACATCGCCCGCGGCGGAGACCCCGCCGAGCGCGACCAGCGTGCCCGCGAGCCCCAGCACGGGCGAGAGCTCGGCAGCCTCGCCCAGCACGCGAATGGCGGTTTCGGCCGATTGCTGGCGGCGGCTGCGATGGCGCGCATGTTCGTCGTGCAGGGCGCGGATCGATCGCCGTTTGACCAGAGTGTTGCTGAGATCGTCGAACTCGCCGTCGCCGAAGCTGTGCGGTTCCGCCCGCAGAATGCCGTCCTCGCCGATCTCGCGGACCTGCGCGGCGAGCTCCGCACGGACGCGCCCGCTGTCGAACGGACGGGTGGGCAGTTGCGCCAGCAGCTGGAGCGCGGCGCGCAGATCGCGCCAGCCGCACCGCAGCAGCGTCGCGGCGAGGGTGCCGCCGAGGACGATGGCGGCGGACACGGGGTCGAGCAATTGCATCGGGTTCACGAAAATCTCCTTGACCGGAAGAACGCCCGCGGGACCGCAGCTTTCAGCCCCCGGCGGAGATTTGCCGCTTCCGGCAAGAGCTTGCCGCCGCGCGCCTGCGCAGAGGGTCGGGAAGGTGTGTCGGTTCGAATTGGCACGCTCTTTGCTGGAAAGGGCCCGAACACGCAGGAGATTGTCATGAGCGAAGGCCTTTTCGGAATTCATGGTGCGGCGCTGGAGATCCGGGCGCAGCGCATGGGCATGCTCGGCTCGAACATCGCCAATGCCGCGACTCCCGGCTACAAGGCGCGCGACATCGACTTCGCTGCCGCGCTGGAGGCCCGGATGACGGGCAGCGAGGGCGAGCAGGCAATCGGTTCGGCGACGCGCTATCGCGTGCCGGTCATGTCGAGCCTCGACGGCAATACCGTCGAGATGGCGACCGAGCAGGCCGCCTTCGCCGAAAACGCCGTCGCCTATACCGCCACGCTCGGCTTCCTTCGCGGACGCGTCGAAACGCTCACCCGCGCGATCCGGGGCGAATGACGATGCCGGGCCCGATGACCATGTTCCAGCTCGGCCAGCGCGCCATGTCCGCCCAATTGGTGCGGATGAACGCGGCCGCGTCCAATCTCGCCAATGCCGGCAGCGTCGCTGCCACCGAGGAAGAAGCCTATCGCCCGCTGCGGCCGGTCTTCGCCGAACAGCTCGATGCCGCGACCGGCATGAGCAGCGTCCGCGTCGACAGCGTCCAGCGCGCCGATGTGGCGCCGGTCCGCCGGCACGAGCCGGGCCATCCGCTGGCCGATGCCGAGGGCTACATCTGGGCCTCGCCGGTCGATGAGAACGCCGAGATGGTCGAGATGCTCGAAGCCTCGCGCCAGTACCAGAACATGGTCGAGGCCATGTCCACCGCCAAGCAATTGATGCTCGAAACCATGAGGATGAAATGACCATAGCAGCGACCCAAGCCGTCGGCGCCGCCAATGCCGCCGCCTCCGCCGCCACCGGCCGCGACTACGGGTCGCTCGGCCAGGCCGATTTCCTGCGCCTGCTGACCGTCCAGGTGCAGCAGCAGGACCCCTTCGATCCCGTCGATAACAAGGAGATGCTGGCGCAGATGGCGCAGTTCTCCTCGCTCTCGGGGATCAACGACATGAACGCGACGCTCAAGAACATTTCCGACAAGCTCGACGCCCTCGCCGCCGCACAGGCGGCGGCAACCCCCACCGATTGACGCACAGGAGTACCAGCCAATGTCTTTCTACACTTCGCTGAACGGGCTCAAGAACGCCCAGACCGACCTGGGCGTCATCGCCCACAACATCGCCAATGTCGAAACCAATGGTTTCAAGAAGGGCAGCACGCAATTCGCGGATATCGTCGCCGGTTCGGCGCAGACCAACCCGCGCATGATCAAGGGCATCGGCGCGAGCGTCGAGGCGATCACGCAGAACTTCTCGCTCGGCCCGATCGAGCAGACCGGCTCCGCGCTCGACATGGCGATCACCGGAGACGGGTTCTTCGCGATGCGCTCGGCCGATACCGGCAAGACGGTCTACACCCGCAACGGATCGTTCGGCATGGACGAGAGCGGCTTCATCACCGATGGCGGAGTCAACCGCCTGCAGATCTTCCCCACCGACGCTGCCGGGGCAGTGACCTCCACCACGCCGGTCGACGCGCAGGTCGCGCCGGTGAATGCCGCGGGCGCCGAATTCGTCGGCGTCGTGGTGGCCAACGACGGTCAGGTCTCCGCCTCCTATGCCGACGGTTCGGTCGAATCGGTGGGCCGCGTCGCGCTGGCATCCTTCATCGCGCCGACCGGCCTCAAGCAGATCGGCTCCTCGAACTGGGAATCGACCGGCATTTCGGGTCAGGCCAAATACGGCTCGCCCGGCACCGGCCAGCTGGGTTCGCTGCTTTCGGGCGCGGTCGAGCGGTCGAACGTCGACATCGCCGAGGAGCTCGTCGGCCTGATCACCGCCCAGCGCAACTTCCAGGCCAATGCCAAGGCGATCGACACTGCGACCCAGATCTCGCAGACGGTCATCAACCTGCGGACCTGATAGACCATGGACCGCCTGATCTACACCGCCCTGTCGGGCATGAACGCCTCGATGGAACGCCAGAGGGTGATCGCCAGCAATATGGCGAATGCGCAGACGGTGGGCTTTCGGGCGGAACTGATCGACCAGAGGCCCGTCACCATCGACGGCGACTCGCTCGAGGTGCGCGCAATGCAGCGTGCCGAAGTGCGGGGCGCCGTGATGGCTGCGGGCGAGATGACCCGGACGGGCCAGGATCTCGACCTCTATATCCAGGGCGAGGCGCTGATGGCGGTCCAGGCCAGCGACGGGACCGAGGCCTATACCCGCCGGGGCGATCTCTCGATCTCGCCGACGGGCGCGCTGATGAACGGCGAAGGCGCGCCGGTGATGGGCGAGAACGGCCCGATCACCGTGCCGCTCGGATCGAAGACCACGATCGCGCCCGACGGCACGGTCAGCGTGGCCGATCCGGCCGCGCCGGGCGCGCCGGCCGTCGAGGTCGGGCGGATCAAGCTCGCCGGATGGCAGGGCAGCCCGATCGCCAAGGGGCTCGACGGACTCTTCCGGGTCGAGGGCGGGGGAATCCTGCCGACCGATGCCGAAGCCACCGTGGTCACCGGGGCGCTCGAGCAATCCAATGTGAAATCCACCGAGGTGCTGGTCGAGATGATCGATTCGCAGCGCCTCTTCGACATGCGCAGCAAGCTCATCGCCACCGCTCGCGACTGCGACCAGGCCGGCGCCCAACTGATGCGCCTGAGCTGACCGGCTCGCGCAAGAAAGGACCAGGACAATGCCCACTTCCGCTCTCCATGTCGCCCGCACCGGGCTCGAGGCGCAGGATGCGCGCATGCGCGTCATCGCCAACAATCTCGCCAATGTCGGCACCACCGGCTTCAAGAAGGATCGCGCCAATTTCGCGACGCTCGCCTATCAGGATGCACGCGTGGCGGGACAGCGCTCCTCGGGCGAGACGGCCTATGCCACCGGGCTCAACCTCGGCACCGGCGTCGCGGTCCAGTCGACCAGCCAGATCGTGTCGCAGGGCGCGCTCAACACCACCGGCAATGCGCTCGACCTCGCTCTGGACGGCGACGGATATTTCCAGGTCGAACTGCCCGGCGGCCGTCAGGGCTATACCCGCGCCGGCAATTTCACCCGCTCGGCCGAGGGCCAGCTGGTCACCCAGCAGGGCTATGTGGTCCAGCCTGCGATCACCGTTCCCGAAGGCGCCGGCGCGATCGCCGTCTCGCCGGACGGCATCGTCTCGGCGCAGATCGCCGGCGAGGCGGAGCCCGCCGAACTCGGCCAGCTCCAGGTGGCGAGCTTCGCCAACCCCGGCGGGCTGCAGGCGATCGGCGACAACTTCCTGGTCGAGACCGCCGCCAGCGGCGCGGTCCAGCTCGCCCCCGGCGGCGAAGCCGGCCGCGGCAACATCCGCCAGGGCATGCTCGAATCCTCGAACGTCAACATCGTCGAGGAGCTGGTCGACATGATCGAATGCCAGCGCGCCTATGAGATCAATTCGAAGATGGTCTCGTCGGTCGACGAGATGCTCCGCAACGCCAATCAGACGCTGTGAGGACCACCATGACCCGACCCTTCTTCCGCGCCGCCATCCTCGGCGGATCGGCACTCGCACTGACCGCCTGCGGGGGCACGCGCGACCCGGGCTTCCAGGCCGCGCTGCCGCTGCCGCCCGTCGCCGCCGTCGCGCCGCCGCCCGCCAATGGCGCGATCTTCCAGGTCAATCAGGGCTTCTCGCCGCTCTACAACGGCAATCGGGCGAGCCGGGTCGGCGATCTGGTCACGGTCGTGCTGCTCGAGCGGACCGTGACCTCGAAGTCGGCAAGCTCGAACACCAAGCGCGATGGCGGCTTCTCGCTGACCCCGCCGAGCACCGGTCCGTTCTCTTTTAATCCCAATGTCCTTAATTCCTCCGGCCAATCGTCGTTCAAGGGACAGGGCGATGCTTCCCAGACCAACACCTTCAGGGGAGACATCACCGTGACCATCGCCGACGTCCGCCCCAACGGCACCGCCCTGATCCGGGGCGAAAAGGTCCTGGAGCTGAGCCAGGGCGAGGAGTGGATCCAGCTTTCGGGGATCATCCGCCTGTCGGACATCGACCAGAACAACACCATCGTCTCGCCGCGGATCGCCGATGCCCGGATCACCTATGCGGGCCGAGGCGCGGTCCAGCGCGCCAGCCGCGAAGGCTGGCTGTCGAAGTTCTTCAACCTCGTGACTCCGTTCTGAGGGCGCCATGACCAGGATCCTCCTTCTCGCCCTCGCGGCGCTCTCCGCCTGCCTCGCCACGCCCGCCGCGGCGGAACGCGTGCGCGACCTCGGCACGTTTCAGTCGGTCCGCTCGAACCAGCTGACCGGCTATGGCATCGTCGTCGGCCTCGACGGCAGCGGCGACGACAATTTCGCCTATGTGACGCAGGCCATGCGCGGCGTCTCGGACCGCTTCGGGCTGCAGCTGCCGCCCGGCGTCAACCCGGCGCTCAAGAATGCCGCCGCGGTGATCGTCACCGCCGACCTCCCGGCCTTCGCCAAGCCCGGCCAGCGGATCGACGTGACCGTCTCGACCATCGGCAAGGCCAAGTCGCTGCGCGGCGGGGCGCTGATCCTGACCGCGCTCTACGGGGCCGACGGCCAGGTCTATGCCATGGCGCAAGGCAATCTCGCGGTCGGCGGTCTCGGCGTGACCGGCGCCGACGGCTCCAAGCTCACGGTCAACGTTCCCACCGTCGGCCGGATCGCCGACGGGGCGAGCGTCGAACGCGCGGTCGCGACGGCGTTCGATACGAGCGACGTGCTGCGCTGGAACCTCGCCCAGGCCGACTTCCTCACCGCCACCCGGGTCCGCGATGCGGTCAATGCGCGGTTCCCCGGCATGGCCGTGGTCGAGGACGGCGTGACCCTGGCGCTGCGGCTGCCCTATGGCGCCAACGAGCGCGCGGGCATCATGGCGACCATCGAGATGATGCAGATCGACCCGGCCGAGGCCGCGGCGCGGGTGATCGTCAACAGCCGCACCGGCACGGTGGTGATCTCGAGCGCGGTGCGCCTGGCGCCCGCGGCGATCAGCCACGGCAGCCTGGTCGTGCGGATCGACGAGAATCCCACCGTGGTCCAGCCCGAGCCGCTCAGCCGCGGACGGACCGCGGTCGAGGAAGACAGCCAGATCGATGCCTTCGAAGAGGGCAATCGGGTGACCATGCTCGAACCGGGCGCATCGCTCGCCGAACTGGTCGATGCGCTCAACATGCTCGGCCTCTCGCCTTCGGATCTCGTGGCCATCCTCGAGGCGCTCAAGCAGGCCGGCTCGCTCAAGGCCGAGATGGTGATCATATGACCTCGCCCATTTCACTTGCCGGCACCCATGCCGGCCACGCGATCGTCTCGGCCGAGGCCCCCGGCGGCACCGAGCGCGAGCGGCTGGCCGAGGCGGCCAAGCAGTTCGAGGCGATCTTCGTCCGCCAGATGCTCGCGAGTGCGCGCAAGGCGGACTTCGGCGGCGACGAGCTGTTCGGCGGCAAGAGCGACGAAACCTTCCACGAAATGCGCGATGCGCGCTTCGCCGATGCCGCAGCCGAGACGGGCTCGCTCGGGCTCGCCGCCACCATCGAGGCGCAGCTTGCGCGCTTCGTCGGGCCGCAGGGGACCTAGGCCATGGCGTCCGACCTCCTCTCGATCGCGTCCAGCGGCGCGCGCGCCGCGCGGGCCGCGCTCGATGTGACCGCGCAGAATATCGCCAATGCCTCGACCGACGGCTATGTCCGGCGGACGGTGCAGATGGAGGAGGTCTCCGCGGCCGGCGGTCAGAACCGGGTCGGCGACATCTCGCTTTCGGGCTCGCGCATTGCCGGCGTCCGCCGCAATGCCGACATGTTCCGCCAGGCCGAGGTCCGCCGGACCACGAGCGATCTGGCGCGCTCCGATACCGAATTGCGCGGGCTCGAGAATATCGAGGCCTCGGTCGAGCAGTCGGGCATCTATGCATCGATCGTCGAGCTCGAAGGCGCTCTGCAGCAGCTCTCGACCGACCCCACCGATCCCTCGCTTCGCGCCGCCGTGCTGGCAGGCGCCGATACGCTGGCGCGCAAGTTCAACATCGCGGTCGAGACGCTCGGGGCGGCGGGCGACGGTCTGCGCTTCGATGCGGGTGCGGCGGTCGACGAGGCCAATGTGATCGGCGGCGAGCTGGCGCGGGTCAACATCCGCCTTGCCCGCGCCGGCGTCGGCAGCAGCGACCGCGCCTCGCTGCTCGACCAGCGCGACGCGCTGCTCGAACGGCTGAGCGGGACGGTCAACATCACCACCAGCTTCGCCGCCGACGGCTCGGTCGCCATCGCCACCGGCGGCGTGACCATGGTCGAGGGCGGCGCTTACACGCCGCTGGCGATGACCACTGCAACCGACGGGACCATCGCCTTCGATGTCGGCGGCACTCCGGTCACGCCATCGGGCGGGTCGCTCGCCGGGGCATCGCTGGCGCTCCAGTCGGGCGTCGCGGTCGGCAAGCGGCTCGATGCGCTCGCCGATTCGATTGCGAGCGCGGTCAATACCGCCCAGGCCGGCGGCGTCGCGCTCGACGGCAGCCAGGGCCAGCCGATCTTCGCCGGGAACGGCGCCGCCGGAATTGCCGTCATCGTATCCGACAGCGCTGCGCTGGCGACCGCTCCGGCGGGGGCGCCCGCCGGCAGCCTCGACGGCTCGAATCTCGCCGCGCTGCGCCGCGCGCTCGACGACAGTGGGGCGGCCAAGGGAATGAACGGGCTGCTGTTCGACGTCTCGAGCGCGGTCGCCGGCCGCGGCGTGACCCGCGATGCACTCGATTCGATCGCCGCTTCGGCGCGCATCGCGCTCGAGGCGCAGGCCGGGGTCGACCTCGACACCGAGGCCGCCAATCTGATGCGCTTCCAGCAGGCGTTCCAGGCCTCGGGCCGGGCGATGCAGGTCGCCAGCCGGATCTTCGACACATTGATGGAACTGAGGTGACCGCGTCATGATCAGCCTAAGCACCAGCGCCTTCTACGAACGCGCCACCCGCCAGACCGGCACGCTGCGGGCGCAGGCCGATGCGCTGCAGCAGCAGATCGGCACCGGCCAGCGGCTGGCCCGCTCGTCCGACGATCCGGTCGCGGCGGCGCGGATGCGCACGCTCGAACGCGGCCAGCGGCTGGCCGAGATCGACCAGCGCAATTCGGACGTCGCGGCCAACGATCTGGCGATGACCGACGATGCGCTGGGATCGATCGCCAATATCATCATCCGCGCGCAGGAACTCGCCACGCAGGCGGGCAGCGACACGCTCGGCGAAGATCAGCGCGCCTCGATCGGAACCGAGATCGCCAACCTCCAGCAGAGCCTGCTGCTGGTGGTGAACGGCCGCGACAGCGCCGGTCACTCGCTGTTCGGCGGACAGGCCGCGGGGCCGGCCTATGCGCTGGACGGCGGCGCCTATACCTATGTCGGCACCCCCACACGCGATGGCGTGGACCTGGGCGAGGACCAGTCGGTCGTTCCGGCGCTGACCGGGCCCGAGGTGCTGCAGATCGAGGCCGGCGGGGCACAGACCGATCTGCTCGCGGTGCTCGGCAACCTCGCCGCGGCGCTGCAGACGCCGGGCAATCAGAGCGGCGCGGCACGCGATGCGCTGGGCAGCCTCTCGGCGGGGCTCGAGAAGGTCACCACCGGCCAGACCGTGGTCGGCGCGCGGATGAGCTGGATCGAGCTGATGAACGATCGCCGGACCGCCAATTCCGAACTGGCGGTGCAGGAACAGCAGACCATCGGCGGGGCCGACCTCGCCGAGACCATGACGCGGCTGCAGGAAGTCATGACGGTGCTCGAGGCGAGCCAGGCGAGTTTCGTCCGCCTCGCCAGCCTCAGCCTGTTCGACATGATGCGCTGACACCAAGAAAAACAAGGGTTCCAAACAATGTTCGCTGTAATCGGTATCGTCGTCCTGCTGGTCATGGTGTTCGGCGGCTTCGCCATCACCGGGGGGGCGCTGGGTCCGGTCATGGAGGCCGTGCCGCATGAGATGCTGATCATCGGCGGGGCCGCGGTCGGTGCGATGATCGCCGGCAATTCCATGCATGAACTCAAGGCGATCGGCGGGTCGTTCAAGAAGATCTTCAAGGGACCGCGGCACAACCGTCAGGACCATATCGATGCGATCGCGCTGACCACGCGGCTGATGAAGATCATGCGCACCGAAGGTCCGGTCGCGCTGGAGAGCCATGTCGAGAACCCCGAAAGCTCGGAGATCTTCGCGGAATATCCGAACCTGCTGGCGAACAAGGAGCTCATCTCGCTGATCGGCGACACGCTGACGCTGCTGGTGGTCTCCTCGGGAACGCTCGAGACCCATGCGGTCGAGGACGTCATGGACAATGCCATGAAGACCCATTTCCACGAGATGCACGAACCGCAGCATGCGCTGCAGTCGCTCGCCGATGCGCTGCCCGCGCTGGGCATCGTCGCCGCCGTGCTCGGCGTGGTCAAGACGATGGGCTCGATCGACGAGCCGCCCTCGGTGCTGGGCGGGATGATCGGCTCGGCGCTGGTCGGAACATTCCTCGGCGTGCTGCTGGCCTATGGCATCGTCGGCCCGATGGCCTCGCGGCTCAAGCAGATCATCGACCAGGACGAACAGATCTTTCATGCGGTGAAGCAGGTGATCATCGCCTCGCTCAACGGCTATCCGCAGCCGCTGGTCGTCGAGAGCGCGCGCTCGGGCCTCGGCCACGCCTTCCGTCCGGGGCTGTCCGAGCTGCTCGACAGCCTGCGGGGTCGCTGACATGGCCAGCCGCGCGGGGCGCAACGAGCCGGTTCCGCCGATCATCGTCAAGAAGGTCACCGTGGTCCAGGGCGGCGGCCACCATGGCGGCGCCTGGAAGGTCGCCTATGCCGATTTCGTCACCGCCATGATGGCCTTCTTCCTGCTGCTGTGGCTGCTCGGCGCGACCACCGAGGCGCAGCGCAAGGGGCTGGCGGATTATTTCACCCCGACGCTGGTCAAGACCAAGGACCGGGGCGCCGGTTCGGACGGCCTGCTCGGCGGCGCCTCGCTGACCGATGTCGACGACTACCCCAACCGGCAGGGGCAGACCGGCAAAATTCGCTGACCATTCCGCGCGATGCGCAGGGCGGGCCCAAGGAAAGCGTCAGCAGTCGGGCCGGATGCGCGCCCGGGTCGAGGCGCAAGATCGCGGATAGCAAGCGGCTGCGCCGGCTGATGCGCCAGGTGCGCATGGTCGATACCACGCAAGGGGGTGCGGATCGATCTGGTCGACGATGCCGATTTCTCCATGTTCCTGCTCGGCACCACCGTGCTCACCCAGGATGCGGCGCTGCTGCTGGGGACGATCGCCGATGCGGTCGGGCCCGAGCCCGGCCAGCTCAACATCCGCGGCCATACCGATGCGCTGCCGTGGAAGAGCGGGGTCCAGGCGAACAATTGGTCGCTCTCGGCCGGCCGCGCCGAAGCCACCCGCCAGGCGCTGCTGCGCGGCGGGATCGGCGAGAGCCGCTTCCGCCGGATCGAGGGCGTGGCCGATCGCGAACCGCTGATCCCCAAGGCTCCGCAGGACCCGCGCAACCGGCGGATATCGATCCTGCTGACCAAATAGTTTGCCGCGCCGGCTCACCCGCGCAGCGGGCTGCGCGGCGCGGCAGGCGGATCGAAATGCCGCACCGGGCCCGCCAGCCCGCGGGCGAGCGCCGAAGTTGACACGGTTGACACGGTCCAGGGGATGCAAATTCCCGCGCGGCGGTTGCGCCTTTGATCTCGAGCGCCGCGCCGCCGGGAAGCCCGGCCGCCACCGGCTCCGCGCTCTGCTCGCCAGCCTCGTCCGGCTGCAGAGGCGGTCGGCGGTGGCGATGGCGTGGCTCGCGCCAGGCATCCCAGTCGAACCATGGCCGAGGCGCGCATCCTCGCCGGCCTCGTTGCAGTCCGCGTGAGCTCCAGCGGATCGAGCCGCCGCGGGCGTCCTCGCCATCCTCCTCTTCTCCCTTCACCGTCCGAACCGAGCTCCGGAACTCTCCGTCCTCAGCCGCAACGGCCCTGCATCAGGGCGATCGCGGACCTCTTCCGTCATGGCGCGGGCGGCCCTCTCGCCGCTCTCCGCCCGCTCGAGCGGGAGCGGATCGCCGCCTACGGTGATCTTCGGGCGGCTTTTCGCCCGCGACCAGCGCGATCAATTCGTCGAACCGTGCGGCATCCGCGACTCCGCTTCCCTCTTCGATCAGGCGGTCGAGCCGGGCGAGATGGGCGAGGAACAGCCGCGTGTCGTGGCGGGTGCGCGTGCCGACCAGCTCGCCGCGATACCAGACCTCCTCCTCGATCCCGTCGATGGCCCGGTCGGCGAGCACCTGCTCGCTCGCTTCCTGCGCCAGCACCAGCGCCGCATTCCAGCCGCGCGCGAACAGCGGACTCGCGCCGGCGCAGGCGATAGGCGGCCTCGGCCGAAAGCCCGACCCGCGCGCAGGCGAGGCGGACATTGCCCTTGGCGGCGAGGCTGTCGAGGAAGCGGCCTTGCGCTCCGCCGTCCAGCCGCGCGCAAGCGGCGCCGCGGCGGGCGAGGGGGGACTGGCGGCGGTTTCGGGGAAGGTGCCGGGGAAGGTCTGGGGGGCGTTCATGGTTCGCAAGCTCCTGTCGGGAGGAAAGACGAACCGGTCCCATTACGCATGAAAGGCGGTGTAGGAAAATGCTTTCCTGGGCGCCTGGATTGCCGCACCGCCCGCGGTTCCTCGCAAGGACTTGGAGGAGCGGCGGGGGCGCCTCGTAGACGGGGTGGCGGCGAACGCGCCTCGCAAGGACGGGGGTGGCGGCGGATGCGCCTCGCCAAGACGGGTCTCCCCCTTTTCCGTCATTGCGAGCGCAGCGACGCAACCCATGGCGCTGCGCATGCTGCAGGCTCGGCGGCCGCGCAGTTCGCCACCTCGCACCCTGGATTGCCGCGTCGCCTGCGGCTCCTCGCAATGACCGGGAGGAGGGGCGGATGCTGGGCCCATCGCGGGGAGGGCCGGGCGCAGCACGAGAAAAGGCCCGGCGCTGGGGTGCAGCGCCGGGCCCTCGGTGACCCGAATGGTTATCGGTATCGGTCTTAGCGGAGCAGCGAGAGAACGTTCTGCTGGCTCTGGTTCGCCTGCGACAGCATCGCATGCGAAGCCTGGCTGAGGATCTGCGACTTGGCGAGCGCGGTCGTTTCGGCCGAATAATCGGCGTCTTCGATCCGCGAACGGGCGTCGGACAGGTTGGTGATGTTGTTGTTAAGGTAGTTCACAGCCGATTCGAGACGGCTCTGCGCAGCACCCAGGCTGGCACGAGTGCGTGGTGACGTCGTTAATCGCCATCGTCGAACATTGTCGAGATCGCTGCCGTCGTCGGCGCTCGGCAGTAGCGTGAGCGCCGGCAGGCGGAAGTGACGCCGTCGCTGTCGACGATGTCGATGTCGGCTATGCAGGTCAGCGATCGACTGATGTCGCCTGCATTGGCACCGGCCTGGATGTTAACCGTCGGATCGCCGGTCGTTCCGCGGTGCGTCGAACAGCTTCATGCCGTTGAATTCGGTGTTCGTGAGCACACTCGCTGATCTGCGTGGTGAGCTGCGTCGATTTCGTCCTGCATGTTGCACCGATCGGTAGTCAGAGTAGGTGCCATTGACGCCCTGAACGGTCAGTTCACGTACACGCTGGAGCATGTTGGTCACTTCGTTGAGCGCACCTTCGGCGGTCTGCGCCATCGAGATGCCGTCATTGGCGTTGCGGATGCCCTGGCTCATGCCGCGCACCTGCGAGGTCATGCTGGTGGCGATGGCGAGGCCGGCGGCATCGTCCTTGGCAGCTGTTGATGCGCTTGCCGGTCGACAGGCGTTCCATGGCGGTGCCGAGCGCCTTGTTGGCCGACGACGAAGCGTTGGCGGCCTTCATCGCGCTGATGTTGGTATTGATTACGGACATTGTTCAAAACTCCCACAAAGTCTTCAAGGGCTGCCCCGAGACCCCGTCATGGGCGGCAGCTAGTGACCCAGAACGGCGGCGGGTAAGCGGGATTTTAGGGGCAGGGTGCGCATTTTCCGGCGCATAAGTATTAATACTTAAGGACATTTCGCCGTTAACCATTAAGCGGATCTTGCCCCTGTTGCCGCCATTAGATGGCGCGAACGGAAGTTGGTTAATCCAAGGGGGCTTGAAGTGGGATCGATCGAACGGACCGAAGGGTTCGAAAAGATGCATGCGCCACTGGCGGGCAAGTTCGCGGGGATCGTCTCCTCGCTCTTCCCGCGCCGCGCCGTGCATCTTGCCGACCATGCCGAAGCCGGCCTCGCCTCGCTGCCCAATGCGGTGGCGCTGGCGCGGGCCGATGCCCCGTCGATCGAACGGATGGGCGGCGGCGCGAGGCTGACCTATGCCGATCCGGTTTCCGAAGCGAGCTTCGCCGCGCTCGTCGCGCTCACCGCCACCGGCGGCGGGCCGGTCGCGGCCGATCCGGAATCGCTCTCGGTTCTCGCGCTGGCCGACCGGCTGGCGCAGACCGACATTCCGGTGCTGATCAACGGCCCGACCGGGACCGGCAAGGAAGTCCTCTCGCAATTCATCCACAACCGCAGCACGCGGCGCGACAAGCCCTTCGTGGCGGTCAATTGCGCGGCGATCCCCGAAACCATGCTCGAAGCGCTGCTGTTCGGCCATCAGAAGGGCTGCCTTCACCGGCGCCAATGCCGCGGGCGAGGGCTTCTTCCGCGCCGCCGAGGGCGGCACGCTGCTGCTCGACGAGATCGCCGAAATGCCGCTCTCGCTCCAGGCCAAGCTGCTGCGCGCGCTGCAGGAAGGCGAAGTCGTCCCGGTCGGCGCGACCACGCCGGTCAAGGTCGATGTCCGGATCATCGCCTGCGCCAACCGCGACCTGCCGCTCGAAGTCGAGGAAGGCCGCTTCCGCGCCGATCTGTTCTACCGCCTCAACGTCTTTCCCATGGCGCTGTCGGCGCTGCGCGAGCGGCCCACCGACATCGCCCCGCTGGCCTTCGCCATGCTGCTGCGCCACGCGCCGCAGGGGGCCGCCGTGCCCTGGCTCAGCGACGGCGCCATCGCCATGCTCAAGCAGCACGGCTGGCCGGGCAATATCCGCGAGCTCGAAAACGTCATGCGCCGCGCGCTGGTGATCGCCGGCAACGAGAAGGTGATCGGGACGCAGCACATCGTCTTCGACCGGGCCACGCGGCTGGTCGAGCCCGCGGCGGCACCCGCCCTCGCCCCCGCCCCCGGCCCCGGCGCGGAGGAGGCCGAGACCGCCACCGGCACGCGGCTGTCCAAGGTGGTCCAGCTGTCCGAAGCCCGCGCGATCATGGACACGCTCGACGCCTGCGGCGGCAAGCGCGCCGAGGCCGCGCGCCAGCTCGGCATCAGCGAGCGCACGCTGCGCTATCGCCTCGCTTCCTATCGTGAGGCGGGCCTCGCCATGGGAGGCCGGAGATGAGCGGCATCGGTTCGATCGGCGGCGCCGGATCCGTCCAGCAGATCATGGCGCTTGCGCCAGCAGCTGCTCGAACGTTCGAGCACGCTGAAGGAAATTCACCAGACGCGCGAGAGCATCGCCGCGCCGGCAGCCGAGCCCGCGGGCGGCGGCTTCGCCGAAACGCTGAAGGGGGCGCTGGAGGGCGTCAATGCCTCGCAGGCCAATGCCTCGGCGCTGACCGAGGGCTATGAGCGCGGCGAGGTCACCGACATCGCCAAGGTCATGCTCGCCCGCCAGGAAGCCGGGGTCGCCTTCGAGGCGACCATGCAAGTCAGGAACAAGCTGCTGTCCGCCTACCAGGACATCATGCGGATGGGGATTTGATAGATGGCCGACCTCGTTCCCGCCCAGCCCGCCCGTAACCCGATGCTCGCGCAGCTCGGCGGCAGCGGCTCGTTCGGCGAACGGCTGAACGGCTTCGTCGCGCAGCCGGCGGTCAAGAAGGCGCTGCCGTGGTTCGCCGGGCTGGTCAGCATCGGCGTGCTCGCGCTGCTGTGGTCGACGCTGTCGCCCGCGCCGCAGCGCATGCTCTACAGCTCGCTGGGCGATGCCGAGCGGGCCGGGGTCGTCGGCGCGCTCGACAGCGCGGCGATCGACTACACCATCGACAGCCAGACCGGCGCGCTGAGCGTGGGCGAGGACGATCTCTATCGCGCGCGCATGGTGGTCGCCTCGGATGGCGCGCTGGCGACGCCCGAAACCGGGCAGGACCTGCTCAACTCGCTGCCCATGGGGGCCAGCCGGACGCTCGAGGGCGACCGGCTGCGCGCCGCGCAGGAGCGCGATCTGACGCTCACCATCCAGGAAATCGACGGGGTCGAGGCGGTTCGCGTGCATCTCGCGCGGGCCGAACGCTCGGTGTTCGTGCGCGAGGCGACGCCGCCGACCGCATCGGTCATGCTGCGGCTGGCGCGCGGACGGCAATTGTCGGATTCGCAGGTCACCGCGATCGCCAATCTCGTCGCCGGATCGGTGCCGGGGCTGTCGATCGATGCGGTGCAGATCGTCGACCAGCACGGACGGCTGCTGTCCGAGGGCACCAGCGAGGATTCGGACGGGCTCGCGCTGCAGGCGCGGATGGAAACCAAGCTGCGCTCGCAGGTCGACCAATTGCTCACGCCGATGATCGGCGCGGCCAATTTCTCGAGCGAGATCCAGGTCCAGCTCGACATGAACGAAGTGACCTCGGCGCGCGAAAGCTACGACAAGGATGGCGCGGTCCGCCGCGAGACCACGCAGAGCTCGACCGCCGCCGCCAGCGGCGCCGCGATCGGCGTCCCCGGGGCCACCGCCAACACCCCGCCGGCCGACCCGCAGGCGCAGGAGGGTGCCCCCACGGGGACTCCGGCGCGCGGCGGAGCGCCCGGCGAAGTGGGCGAAAGCAGCGCCACGCGCACCTATGAACTCGGCCGCGAGGTCGCGGTCTCGAACATCGCTCCGGGCAGCGTGAAGCGGCTGTCGGTGGCGGTCGCGCTCAATCAGGACGCGCTCAAGGGCACCAAGCCCGCCGATCTCGCCAAGATCGAGCAGCTGGTCGGCGCCGCGGTCGGGGTCAACCCGGATCGGGGCGACACGGTGGCCGTGGTGGTCCGGCCCTTCGAACCCGTGGTCGAGGAGGAGCTGCCCTTCTGGGAAGCGCCGTGGTTCGCCATGGTGGTGCGCAATGCGGTGGCGCTGATCTCGGTGCTGCTGGTGCTGCTGCTGGTCGCGCGTCCGATCGTCCGCTCGCTCACCGGGCCCAAGGGCGACGATGACGACGATCTCGCCGAGGGCGAGGCGGACGGTGTGGTTCCGGCCGCGCGGCGCCTCGGCACGCAAGCCATGCCCGTCGAACCCGACCGCGAACAGCTGTCGGCCCAGATCGAACTCGCCCAGCGGATCGTCCGCGAACAGCCCGACGACGCGCTCGAGGCGCTGCGGCGGATGCTCGGCGATGCGCGCAGCACCGAGGGAGTCGCCTGATGAATGCCCCGCTCCGGCTCGACGGCGCCGACCGCGCCGCGGTGATGATCATGCTGCTGGGCGAGGAAGAGGCCACGCGGCTGCTCGCCGGCCTCTCGCCCGAGGAACTCCGCACGCTCGGCACGAAGATGTGCAGCATGGGCGAGATCGGCCCCGGCGCGATCGCCGATGCCATCGCCAATTTCGCCTCCTCCGCCGGCAGCGGGGGAATTTCGACGCACGGCCGGATCGACAATGTCCGCCGGATGATGACCGGCGCGCTGGGCGAGATGAAGGCCGAATTCGATCATGCGCCGCGTCGCGCCGCCCGAGGACGGGCCGCGCACGCCCGCGCTCGAGATCGCGCAATGGCTCGAACCCGAAGTGCTGATCCCGCTGGTCCAGGACGAGCATCCGCAGGTCATTGCGGTGCTGCTGGTCCAGCTCGAACCCTCGGCCGCGGCGGCGGTGCTCGCCGGATTGCCCGAGGAGCTCCATACGCCGGTGGTCCACCGGATCGCCAAGCTGGGCCCGGTCTCGGCCGAGGCGATCGCCATCCTCGAGGAAACGCTCGCCAGCAAGATCGCCGGTACGCATGGCCGCGCCACGCTGGCCATGGGCGGGGTGGTCGATGCGGCGGAAATCATCAACAGCGCCGCGCGCAGCGTCGAGAAGCGGGTCATGCCGGGCATCAACAAGCTCGACAAGAAGCTCGCCCGCGACCTCGAAAGCGAGATGTTCAAGTTCGAGCATCTGCTCGAGCTCGACGGTCCGATGATGGGCCAGCTCCTGCGCGAGATCGAGAGCGAGCTGCTGATCGATGCCCTCAAGGGGATCGAGGACGAGCAGCGCGAGGTGTTCTTCGGGGCCATGTCGAGCCGCGCGGCCGATGGCCTGCGCGACGAGATCGAGGAGCGCGGACGGATCAAGCGCGCCGATGTCGAGGCGGCGCAGAAGGCGATCGTCGCGATCGCCAAGAAACTCGCCGCCGATGGCACGATCGTCTTCGGCGGCGGTGCGGACGACGACTATGTCTAGCGCCACCCGCGCCCCCATCCCGCTCGAGCGCCTGCGCGGCAACGGCAGCTTCAGCCGCGACGCGCGGTTCTCGCCGCTGTTCGGCGCGGCCTCGCAGCAGAGCGATACCGCCGCCAAGGCGGAGCGCGACCCGCTCGCCGAAGCCTATGCCCGCGGCCTGGCCGAGGGTCGTGCCGCCGCCGAAGCCGATGCTGCGCGGCTCGCGGCCGAACGCGAGGCACAGCGCGCCGCAATCGAACTGTCCTTCGCCCGTTTCGACGAGGCCGGCGCGGTGGACCTGCGCGAACGCCTGCGCCAGACGGTGCATGCCCTGTGCGAGGAGGCGGTGCTTCCGCTCGCCCTCGATCCGGCCGGGCTCGCCGCGCGGATCGAAAAGGCTGCGGCCATGCTCCAGCGAGTCCAGGACGAGCGCCGCGTGCTGCTCCATCCCGAGGATCTGGCGCTGGTCGAGACCCGCCTCCCCGCCGGTCTGACGGTGGTTCCCGATCCTTCGGTCGAACGGGGCGGGCTGCGGATCGAGACCGAGGACGGCGGGATCGAGGATGGCCCGACGCAATGGCGACGGATCCTCGCAGAAGCCTTCCGCGAGTGCTGAACCAGCTGGAATCCATGCTCGGCGAGCTGGCCATGCCGCCGCTCGATCTCGAGCCGCGCCGCTTCGGCCGCGTCACCGCCTGCGATGGCGGACTGATCGAGGTCAGCGGGCTTTCGGTTCCGATCGGCGGATTGTGCCGGATCGACGACGGCAAGGGGGCGACCCTGACTGCCGAAGCGATCGGCTTCCGCAATGGCCGCACGATGATGATGATGCTCGGCGACAGCGTGCTGCTGCGTCCCGGCGTGCCGGTCCGGCCCGAGGGGCGGCCGGGCATGCTTCCGGTCGGCGAGGCCTATCTCGGTCGCGCGGTCGACGGGCTCGGCGAGCCGATCGACGGCGGTCCGCCGCTGCGCTCGATGGCCGAATGGCCCGCGGGCGGGAAGCGCACCGGCGCGCTCGACCGGGCGAGCGTGCGCGAACCCTTCGACACCGGCATCCGCTCGCTCAATGCGCTGACCACCTTCGGGGTCGGGCAGCGGGTCGGCATCATGGCAGGGTCGGGCGTGGGCAAATCGGTCCTCATCGACATGATCGCCAATGGCGCCCAGGCCGATGTGGTCGTGGTCGGCCTGATCGGCGAACGCGCGCGCGAAGTCTCCGATTTCGTCGAACGGCACATGCATGGCGAAGCGGCCGCGCGCACCGCCGTGGTCGCGGTGCCGGCCGATCACGCCGCCAATCTGCGGCTGCGCGGCGCCTTGCTGGCGACCTCGCTCGCCGAATATTTCCGCGCGCAGGGCCTGCGCGTGCTGCTGATCCAGGACAGCCTGACCCGCATCGCCCATGCCGCGCGCGAAATCGGCATATTGCTCGGCGAGCCGGGTGCGGCGCGGGGCTATCCGCCCTCGGCGCTGGCGACGCTGACCAAGCTGGTCGAACGCGCCGGCAATTCGACCGCCAGCGGCGGGTCGATCACCGGCATCTACACCGTCCTCGCCGATGGCGACGACCAGAACGACCCGGTGGTCGACACCGCCCGCTCGATCCTCGACGGGCATATCGTCCTCTCGCGCGATCTCGCGCAGCGGGGCCAATATCCGGCGATCGACGTCGGTGCCTCGCTCAGCCGGGTGATGGGAGATGTGGTCGATCCGCGACAGAACGCGCTGGCGCGCAAGCTCCGCGCGCTCGTCTCGGCCTATGAGAGCAATCGCGACCTGCTGCTGATGGGGGCCTATCGCGCCGGAGCCGATCCGCTGATCGACCGCGGCATCGCGCTCCAGCCGCAGATTTCGGCGTTTCTCGCGCAAGGGACGCGGGAGCGGGTTCCGCTCGACCGGGCAATGACCGATCTCGAGGCGCTGGTCGGACATGACGAGTGACAAATCGCGCCTGCGCCGCGCGCGGCTGATCGAGCGCATGCGCTCGGCCGAGCATCGCCAGGCCGCCGCCGAGGCGCATCGCGCCGAAGCGGTGCGCCAGAAGCTCGAACAATTGTCCGAACGCACGCGGACGCTGGCGCAGCTCTATGCGCTGCGCGATTCCTCGCGCGACGGGGCCGATCTGCGAAGCGCGGCCATGCTCGGCAGCCATCTCCACGATCTCGGCGCGACCGCCGCGCGGCAAGCCGCCGATGCGCGGCGCGAAGCCGACGATCGGCTTGCCGATCTGGCGGTCGCGGACCGGCGGCTGCAGAAGGCCGAGGAAGGCCGCCGCGATCTCGCCCGCGACATCGGCGAGCGGGCGGACAAACAGGAACCCGTCGCAGCGCGGAAGTTTGGCACGCATCTTGAATAGCTTGCGGGACAACAACCGCAGGCGGCAGGCTGATGATTTCCCAATTTCTCTCGCAGACGAAGACCCCTTCGATCCTCGACCTCGGCGGCGCCGTACCCGCCGCCGTACTCGCCGCCAGGGGCGGAGAGGCGCAAGCGCCCAACTCCGCGGGTTTCGCGGCGCTTCTCGCGGGTCTCGGCAGCCAGATCGCCGGCCTCGCGGGCGGATCGACCGCCGAAGGGGATGCCGAGCCGGCCACCGACGACACTGCGGGTGACGCGCCTGCCGGCGCCGAAGACCCGACGCCGCTTGCCGCAACCGGCAAGATCTTGCCGCCGCTCTTGCCGCTTCTTGCCGGCCCGGCAGAGGCAAGCGCCGAAACGGATGCTGCTGCGGAGCTCGACCTTTCGGGCGAGGGCGGGGCCGAACCGGCCACCGACCTCGCGCCGGACACCGCCGGCACCCAGCTGGCGATGCTGGTCGCTGCGGTCCTTCCCGAAAAAGCGGTTCAACCGAACGGCTCGACAGGGCCCGAAGCGCGCGCGCCTGCCGGACAGGCTCCCTCGGCCGCGCAGCTTGCGGCCACTCCGCTCGCGCCCGTCCCCGGGCAGGATGCCGGTCCGGCGAATTCGGCAGGGGCCACCGGTCCCGCCGCTCGCGGCGAGGCGGCGCCCGCTCCCTCGGTGTCGCTCCACGTAGCCCCCACCGCAACACCCGACGATCGCCCGGCGCAAGGCGAGGCCGACGGTGAGCAGCGCGGCGGCGGCGAAGCCAGAGCGAAGCCGACCGGCAGGCTGACCGCCGATAGCGCCGGCACCCAGTCTCAGGCCCTCCAGTCCCAGACCCTACAGCCGCAGTCCGCACCCGCCGCACCCGCAGTCGGCCAGGCGATGCCGGGTGCCGACCGCGTGGCCGACGGCATCCAGCCGGGCACTGCCGCACGCCCCTCGCTCGAGACGCAGGTCACCCGCGAGCTCAGCCGGATCGTCGACAGCCTCGCCTCGGCCCGCGAAACGCTGACCACCAAGGCCGCCACGCTGGCGGTCGCTCATGGCGAGTTCGGCGAGCTTTCGCTGCGCTTCGACCAGCGCCGCGACGGCCAGCTCGCGGTCCAGCTTTCCGCCGCCGATCCCGAAGCCCATCGCGCGGTGGCGGCGGCGGTCGCCGATCGTCCGGCCTTCGGCCAGGCCGATGCGGGAGCGAGCCAGACGCAGCAGCAGGGCCAGGCCGGAAGCGGCAGCGCAGGACGCGGGGCCACCGGCGATCGCGACGGCAATGGCCCGGGCAGCAATGCCGCCCGGCAGGACCGCAACGACCAGCCGCGCGGACAAGCGCGCGGCGACAGCAATCGACCGGGCGGCAATCCCCGCTCGGGCACTTTCGCCTGATCCGGCACCCCACACGATTATCCAGGGAAGCAAGAATGAGTGACAAGAAGAACAAGGCGGACACGCCCGAGAAGGCCGGCAAGGGCAAGGGCCTGCTCAAGATCGTGCTCGGCGTGGTGGTCGTCGCGGTCGCGGGCGGGGGCACGGTCTTCGGCCTGCTCGCAGCCGGAGTGATCGAGACCGCCAGCGCCGAAGCCAAGGAAACCGGCCCGCAACTTGTGCTCAAGGGCGAGGAAGACCCCTATGCGCCGCCCGCCGGCAAGGGCCATGAGGAAGGCGCCGACATGGTCCATGGCGACGGCGGCAGCAAGTATCGCACCGCCTATTACAGCTTCGCCGAGGAGTTCACCTCGAATCTGCAGGACAGCGACGGCCTGATCCAGGTCAGCCTCGCCGCTTCGACCCGGCGCGACGGCCGCGTGTTGATGTGGCTCGACGAACACCAGCTGGCGATCCGCTCGCGCATCCTCGTCGAACTCGCCGACACTCCCGAGGAGGAGGTTCTGTCGAGCGAGGGCAAGGAGGCGCTGCAGAAGCGCCTGACCGCCGCGGTCAATGACGTGCTCACCGAACAGGAAGGCTTCGGCGGCGTGGATGACGTCTACTTCCGGACCTTCATCGTCCAATGATCGAGCAAGCGCCCCTCAAGCCGGCCGGCCGGGCCGCGAACCATTGCGTCGCGCTGCTGAGCCAGCGCGAAGGTCAGGCCGATCTCGGCCCCGGCTTCGAGCAATTCGGCATGCGGCTCGCCGGCGCGCTGCGCGGCTGTGTCGCCGCGGTCACGGGCGACGCCGAAGTCCGCGTTGCCTCGCTCGGGTCGACCGAACTGGCGGGCGGCGATCTGCGCGGCCAGTGCGCTCCGCTGGTGGCCGCGAGCCGGCATCTGTTCGGCGTCGCCGGCCATGCGCTCATGCTGGCGCTCGACGGACGGGCGATCCTCGAACAGCTCGACCGGACCTTCGGCGGGGCGGGCGATATCGGCGATGCGCTTCCCGCACGCCTGCCGAAGACCGCCGCGGTTCTCGCCGAGCGCTTCGAGCGCCAGGTGCTGGCGGCCATCGCCGGCGAACTCGGCGGGCTCGACTTCCGCGCCGATGCGGCCACGCCGCTCGATCCCTTTGCCGCGCTCGACGCGCGGGCGCCGCTGACCGTGCTGACGCTCGAGGTCGCGGCGGCGGGCGGGCGCCAGTGGCACATTCTCCTGGCGGTCGAGACCGCTTCGCTGTCCTCGCTCCTGCCCAAGCGCGCCTCGGCCCCGCGGGCGCCCAGTTCGCGCCGCAAGCCGGGGATCGACGAGGCCCCCTTCGCCGACCTGCCGCTCTCCGCCGGGGCGCGGCTGGTCGACATGGACATGCCGCTCCACCGCCTCGCGACGATCGCGCCGGGCACCATTCTCCCGATCATGGTCGCGCGCAGCGTGCCGCTGCAGGTGGGCGATGTCGTCATCGCCCGCGGCACGGTGGGCGAAGTCGACGACCAGGTCGCGCTCCAGATCACCCAGACTTTCACCGGAAAGGAAATTCGATGACCGATGCAACCCAGGGCTTCGGCCTGATCCAGGACATCGACGTCCGCCTGACGGTCGAGCTCGGCCGCACCCAGATGAACCTGCGCGAAGTGCTCGAACTGGCCGAGGAGAGCGTGGTCATGCTCGACCGCCTGACCGACGAGCCGCTCGACGTGCTGGTCAATGGCAAGCTGATCGCCAAGGGCGAGGTCGTCGCCGAGGGCAACCGCTTCGGCCTGCGGATCCTCGAACTGGCCGGCGACAACCGCAGCGCCGCTCCGCGCGACCGCCGCGCGCCGCCGATCGAAGTGAGCGTCGCTCCGCAGGCGGAGGGCGTCGCCTGATGTTCTGGTACGTCGTCAAGCTGCTGGTCCTGCTGCCCCTGATCGGGCTGATGGTGTGGGGCACGCTCAAGCTCGCCCAGCGGATGCAGGGCAAGCTCGGCGCGCCGCAGGGCGGCAATGCCAAGGCGGTCCGGGTCGTCGAGACGACCATGCTGTCGCCGACGATGCGGCTGGCGGTGATCGAATTCCACGGCCGCGAAATCCTCGTCTCGACCTCGCGTGCGGGACTGACCCGGCTGGCCGAGGCGCCCGCGCGTTCGGCCCCGGCCTCGCTCGAGGACTTGCCCGCATGAAGCGCATTCTCGCCATGACCGGCGCGTTGGCCGCGCTCGTCCTGCCGGCGGTGGCCCGTGCCCAGGGTGCCGTGCCCGGAGCGCTCGACCGCGCTTTCGGCGAACTCGGCGGCGCCGGGGGCGAACCGCTGAGCCTGTCGCTCCAGCTGCTCGTGGTCATGGGTCTGCTGACGATCCTGCCCGCGCTGATCCTGATGATGACCAGCTTCACGCGGATCATCGTGGTGCTCGCGATCCTGCGCCAGGCGCTGGGCCTCCAGCAGTCGCCGCCCAATCAGGTGCTGATCGGCCTGTCGCTGTTCCTCTCGCTGTTCATCATGGCGCCGACGCTGGAAGGGGTGAACGAGGCCGCGATCGCGCCCTATTCGGCCGGCCAGATCAATGCCGAAGTGGCGATCGAGCGGGCGGGCGACGAATTCCACGCCTTCATGGTCCGCCAGACCCGCGAGCGCGATCTGCAGATGTTCGCCGACATCGCCGACGCGCCGGCCTTCGCCAGCCCGCAGGAGGTGCCCTTCTCGATCCTGCTGCCGGCCTTCGTCACCAGCGAGCTCAAGACCGCCTTCCAGATCGGCTTCATGCTGTTCCTGCCGTTCCTGGTGATCGATCTCGTCGTCTCGAGCGTGCTGATGAGCCTCGGCATGATGATGATGAGCCCGATGCTCGTTTCGCTGCCTTTCAAGCTGCTGCTGTTCGTCCTCGTCGACGGATGGGCGTTGCTGATGGGCTCGCTCGCTTCCAGTTTCGCCTGACGGGGATATTGCCATGGACGAACTTCCGGTCCTCCTGTCGCTCGCCGACCGCATGCTGTGGATCACCGCGCTGGTGGCCGCCCCGGTGCTGCTCGCCGCGCTCGCCATCGGTCTCGTGGTCGGGCTGGTGCAGGCGGCGACATCGGTCAATGAACAGACGCTCACCTTCGTGCCCAAGCTCGCCGCGGTGGCGCTGGTCCTGGTGCTGTTCGGCGCCTCGATGATGGCGCTGCTGGGCGATTTCACCCAGGAAATCTTCATGGAAATCGCGAGGATCGGCCAGCAGTGAACGTTCTCGATCTCGGTCTCGGTGCGATCGAGCAGGACTTCTGGCGCATCGTCTTCCTGATGACGCGGATCGGCGCCGGCCTCGTCGCCGCTCCGTTCTTCGGCGCCGCCTCGGTGCCGGTCACCGTGCGGGTCTGCCTGACCGGCGCACTGGCGATCTTCGTCGGCGTCTGGCTCCCCGCGATCGCGCCGCCCGCGGTGCTGTTCTCGGCCGCCGGGCTGATGGCGGTCGCGGGCGAGGTGGCGATCGGCCTCACGCTCGGCTTCGTGCTCCAGATCGCCTTCGCCGCCCCGACCATCGCCGCCGAAGTCATCGGCGGAGCGATGGGCATGAGCATGGCGATGGCGGCCGACCCCAATGGCGGCGGCCAGACGACCGCCTTCGGGCAGTATTTCACCATCGTCCTGACGCTGATCTTCCTCGCGCTCGGCGCCCATCTGCAATGGATCGCGCTGCTGGTCGAAAGCTATCGCGCCTTTCCTCCGGGTGACACCTGGCTCGGTGCCGACGGCTTCGGCCAGGTGGCGGGCTTCGCCGGTGCGATGTTCGAGACCGCGGTGCGGATCGCCCTGCCGATCACTCTGGTGCTGCTGCTGGTCCAGATGCTCACCGGCGTGCTGAGCCGCTCGGCCCCGGCACTGAACCTGTTCGCGCTGGGCCTGCCCGCCGGGGTGCTGGCGGGGATCGGCGCGCTGATCATCGCCGCGCCGATGATCTACGACCAGTTCGGCGACATCGTCCAGATGGCGATCGACCAGGCGGGCGGAGTGCTGGCGCGATGAGCGAGACCGCCGGCGAGAAGACCTTCGCGCCAAGCGCCAAGCGCAAGCGCGATGCCGCCAAGAAGGGCGACGTCCTGCGGTCGAAGGAAGGCACGACCGCTGCCGGCATCCTGTTCGGCGCCGCCTGGCTGATGTTCGCCGGGCCGTGGCTGTTCGACGAGATGAGCCAGATCGTGCGCGAGAGCCTGATCTTCGACCGCGGCGAGGTGAGCGATTTCCAGCCCGGCAGGATGATGACCGCCGGCCTGCTCGCGGCGCTGCCGCCGATCCTCACCATCGCCGCGCCCATGGTGCTGCTGGCCTTCATCACCCAGCTCGGCTTCGGCGGTTCGGAAGGCCACTGGGTCAATGAGAACCTTGCCTGGAAGGGCTCGCGCCTCAATCCGCTGTCCGGCCTCAAGCGCATGTTCGGACCCAATGGCGCGATCGAGATGGGCAAGGGCATCCTCAAGGTCGGCCTGCTCGGCGCGATCGCCTGGGTCTGGGGCAAGAGCTGGCTCGTCACGATCATGGGGATCGGCGGGGGCAATCTGTCGCAGCAGCTGACCACCGCCTGGGGCGCGGTGATCTCGCTGCTGTTCGCGCTCGCCGGCGGACTCACCGTGATCGCCCTCGTCGACGTTCCGATCCAGTGGCTGCGGCGCAACAAGCGGCTCAAGATGAGCTTTCAGGAGATGCGCGACGAGCACAAGGAAAGCGAAGGCTCGCCCGAGGCCAAGGCGCATCGGCGCCAGCGCCAGCGCGACATCGCCATGGGCGGCGTCGCCGGTGCCATGCGCGAAGCCCAGTTCGTGCTCACCAACCCGACGCATTTCGCGGTCGCCATGATCTACGATCCCGACAAGGCGGGGGCGCCGCTGGTGCTCGCCAAGGGGCGCGGCGACAAGGCGCAGGCGATGAAGGAGCTGGCGCGCGAATATGGCGTCCCGATGCTCGAATATCCGCAGCTCGCCCGCTCGGTCTATTACACCACGCGCGAGAACCAGACGATCCGCGAGGAGCTCTATGCCGCCATCGCCTCGGTGCTTGCCTTCGTCTTCTCGCTCAAGCGCGGCGAGAGCCGGCCGATGCCGGCGATCGACGTGCCGGTGGAGCTGCGCTTCGACGTCGACGGCCGGCTCGCCTCTTAAGCTGCGACGCACCGAGCCGTTCTCCAGATCATGAGCGAAGCATCTTCCATCGTATCCGCCCTCGGCGGCGGCAGCGGGATCGACATGACCAAGTTGGCCAGCGATCTGGCCGATGCACAATTCGCGCTGCGCAACGAGCGGCTGGCCGAAAAGAGCGACGTGCTCGAACGGCAGATCTCGGCCGCCTCCTCGCTCAAGAATTCGCTGTCGCTGCTCGCCGGTGCGCTGGGCGACCGGGTCCGTTCGGGCGACCTCGCGGTCACGCCCCGGATCGGCAATCCTTCGGTCGCCAGCGCGACCACCCCTGTCGGAACCGCCGGCACGGGCAGCTACAGTCTCGAAGTGCTGTCGCTGGCGCGCAATCAGACGCTGGCCGGACCGCCGGTGGCCGATCCCGCGGCGGTGATCGGGGCGGGCTCGCTCACCTTCCGCTTCGGCACGACCGATGCGACCGGATTTACCGAGAACACGGCCACGCCTGCGGTGACGGTCGATATCGCCAGCGGGGCGACGCTCGCCGACATCGCCCAGGCGATCAACGGGAAGAACGCCGGCCTCACCGCCTATGTCGCGCAGACCTCGCAAGGTGCGCAATTGGTGGTCAAGGGCGCCGAGGGCGTCCAGAACGGCTTCGTCGTCGAAGCAACCGAAACCGCAGGCGAGGAAGGTCTCGCCGCGCTCGCCTGGAATCCCTCCGCCGCCGGCGACCCCGCACGCCTGCTGGCGGCATCGGACGATGCGCAGTTCAAGCTCGACGGGCTGGCCATGTCGAGCGCGAGCAACGACACCGGCAAGGTCGCGCCGGGGCTGGCGCTCAAGCTCACCGGCACCAATGCCGGCCTGCCCACCACGATCGAATTTCCCAGCCCGGTCGGCTCCATTTCGACGGCGATGCAGGATCTGGTCGGCGCGCTCAACGAGATCACCGGCGAGCTCAACAGCGCGACCGAACCGCTCACCGGCGACCTCGCCCGCGATCCGGGCGCGCGCGCGCTGAAGCGCACCCTCTCGGCGCTCGGCAGCGTGGCGGTCATGCCCAATGCGGCGGCGGGAGCCCCGCGTACGCTGTCCGACCTCGGTCTGGCGATCGAGCGCGACGGGACGTTCCGGCTCGACACCGCACGGCTCCAGTCCACGCTCGACCGCGATCCCGCCGGCGTCGCGGCCATGTTCACCAGCGGGCTCTACGGGGTCTATGCGACGATCGACAAGATCTCGCGCTCCGCTTCCTCGACCGGCGATCCCGGATCGCTGGCCGGTTCGATCGCGCGTTACCAGTCGCAATCGAGCCAGGTTTCGGAGGATGCGGCCAAGCTGCTCGATCAGCAGGAACGCCTGCGCGCGACGATGATCGCGCGCTTCGCCAAGGCCGATGTGCGGATCGGTCAATCGCAATCCACGCTATCGTTCCTGCAATCGCAGATCGATGCCTGGAACGGCTCGAAGGACTGATCCGCGTGCTCGCGCTGACCGATCCCAACGAGGCCTATCGCCGGAGCTCCTTCGATGCCCGCGTCCAGGGCGGCGATTCGGCGGCACTGGTGCAATTGTGCCTCGAACAGGCGATCCTCGGGCTCGGTTCGGCCCTGTTTGCGCAGGAACGGGGCGACCCCTCGTTGCGCAGCAAGGCGCTGACGCGCACATTGACCGCGATTACCGCGCTGGAAATGGGCGTCGATCGCGATGCCCCGCTCGCCCAGGCGCTGCTGCAGGTCTATGGCGCGGCGCGTCATGCGGTGCTCACCAGCGTGACCGCATTCAATGCCGAGGCGCTCGCCTCGGTCCGCAACGACTTCCTCGAGATCGAGACGGCCCTGCGTACCTCGAACTGACGCGCGGCGTCGCGGCGCGGCGCCCGCTGCGGATCGGGATCGGCGATTGCGGTAGCGGAACCAATGCGTTAATCGCGCATGACCGGAACGGGGGCTGGGTCGCGGCGCTGGGGCAGGCAAGCTGTCGCATCGGGCTGGGGAACGCCAGGATGCCGGTCTGTACGGGCGATTGATTCAGGCGAGTTTGTTCATGGAAATCAAAAGCATCGCGGGCGGGGCACCCGTGCATGTAATCGATGGAAATTCGCGTCGCAGAGCGGAAATCTCGCGCTCGCTCATCGCCCGCGACCGTCACGCCGAAATCTTCGAAAGCACCGATGAATTCCTCCAGATCCTGCCCGAGGCGGGGTTCATTCTGCTGATGGAGGATGCGGCGAACGAAGGACTCGACGGATTTCTTGCCGCCATTCGCCGGAACGGGCGCTATTACCCCGTCTCGATCTATTCCGAGAACCCGCGGCCCGATGGGGTCGCGCGGGCGATGCGGCAGGGCGCGGTCGACTACCTCGTCTGGCCGTTCGACGCCGACCTGCTCGACGGCGCGCTCGGCCATCTCGAGGAAGCGGGCGACAAGCTCCGCCGGATCGAACTGGCCAAGGGACAGGCGCGGACGGCAGTCGAGCGCCTGACCGGACGCGAGCACGAGGTGCTCGTCTCGCTGGTCAACGGCAATTCGAACAAGCAGATCGCCGCCGATCTGGATCTCAGCCCGCGTACCGTGGAAATCTATCGCAAGAACGTGATGCGCAAGCTCGAGGCGAAATCGACATCGGACGCGGTTCGGATCGGTATCTATGCCGATCTGTGGGATGTGCCGGTGACCTGAATTTCCTCGCGGGGTTCGAGCGCCCGGAGATAGGCCAGCCAGGCGCCGAGCAGCGCGAGAGCGGCGCTCGGCGCCCGCGCCCGCGCATGCGGCCCATCGCCCTCGAGCCAGACATCGGCCGTGGTTTCGGCGGCGCTGCGCGCGACGAAGCGGTGCGAAAGCCGGCCGCCGAGGAGCGTCAGGGCTGCCGCTTCGAAGGAGGCGCTCTCGAGCAGGGCTTCGAACCGCGCTTCGTCCTCCACGCCCTCGGAGAGCGTGGACAGCGGCGGCGGCGCGAGCCGGGCGAGACAATTGGCCAGCCGCAGCATGTTTTCTGCCGGCGCATCGACGGCGATGCTGGCGGACAGGCGCCCGAGGCTTTCGAACCAGGTCGCCCTGTCGAGACAGGCATATTCCCCACGAACCATCGCGGACGGCTCCTCCACCTTCCGGCGTGACCCCAAAGGTTGCGCCAGACCAAGTTTCTTGTGGGAGTCGCCCGACCCGGGGGCAGTTTATTCGCTTGTAGCGAAAAGCGCAAGCCGTAAGGGAAATCGCCCGCAAGCGCGCCGGAGCGCGCCGATGCGGAGGACGATCAGCCGGCCTGGACCCGGTTTCGGCCCGCCACCTTGCAGCGATAGAGCGCCGCATCGGCCCGGTGGAGCGCGGCGATGCTGCTCGCATGATCGCCGGTCGCCATGGCGACGCCGCCGGAGAATGTGATCGCACCCATGCGTTCGTCGGTTTCGCGCAGCTTGAAATCGCGCTGCGCGAGATCTTCGCGGGCCCCGTCGAGAAGCGCCACGCCGGCCTCGATGTCCTCTTCGGCCATGACGATCACGAATTCCTCGCCACCCCAGCGCCCGACGAAATGCGGGCGGCAGGCTTCCGAGAGCGCCCCCGCGACCATCTTCAGCACGCGGTCGCCCACGCCATGGCCGTAGCGGTCGTTGATCGCCTTGAAATGGTCGATGTCGCACATCCCGATGACGCGGGGCCGCCCCTCTTGCGCAAGCCGCTGCAAGAGCTCGTCGATCGCACGCCGGTTGCCGAGCCCGGTGAGCATGTCGCGCTGTGCGTCGCCGCGCGCCTGCTCGAGCTTCTCGCGCAGGGCGGCGACCTCCCCGGCGGCTGCGTGGAACCGGCTTTCGGTCGATTTCGACCGCTCGATGATGCGGGCGACGACCTGGATCGTCCGGCCCGGATCGCTTTCCAGCGCTTCCGCCTCCAGGCTCAGTTCGCGCGCGAAATCGCGCGAAGCAGCGGCTGCGGAGGATGCCATTTCGCCCAGCTTGATGGTCTGGTGACGCAGGCTCTCGCGCTCCTGATCCTCGCGCGTGGGTGCCAGCACGTCCTGGCTCGCAAGCGCGTGGACGCCGATGATCTCGTCGGCCTCCTCCTGCCGGATCCGGAAGCCGTCCTCGGCCAGCTCGTGAACTGCCTTGCCGATCGCCGAATCGGGATCGGTCAGCGCGATATAGGCGAGGGTATAGTTCTGCGGGGTCGGCGGAAGACCGTGGCGCATGAGGAAAGCAAGCGTCTCCTCGCCCGGGATGCAATCCGCCATCGACATCGAACCTACCCTGTTCCGGATTCGAGCGGGTGCCCCCCAACCCTCGTGCAAGTCCTTAGAAAAGTTCCAGTCTCCGCGCAATACGGCGGGCCGCTTCGTCGACACCTTCGGCGCCGCCTGCGGGGTTCGGGCGCGGGCAAGCTTCCGGCTAGGAGCCCGGAGACTCGCGCTCGGCCGGCTTTCCGCCGACGATCTTGGCAGCGGTCTTGCGCTTCTCGGCGGGATATTGGCCGGGGCGCGCGCTCGACTGGTTGCCGATCGCATTGGCGAGCTGGCTGTTCTGGCTCGGATTGTCGGATTCGGGCAGGTCGGCGTTCTCTCGGTCTTTGTCGGACATGGCAATTCTCCGTCGGATCTGGGGGCAGTGCTGGCAACACCCGGCGTGAGGCCGGACAGCGTGTCGCGCCCTTTCCCGTTCCAACGGGCCGGCGCCGCGGCCGTTCCGACCGGGCGGGAACACGAAACCGGCCATCTGCGTTACGTGAGCGATGAAAACTCCCTCCGACCCCGCTGAAGTCACTCGCAAAGCACCCTTCATCCAGCTCGATCACGGCAAGCTCGAAGCCTCGCTCCGGGCGCATGTCGCCGAGCCCGATTTCCCCTGCGTCGGGGCCAAGGCCGCGCTCGCCCGGGGAACGTTGAAGATCGTCCCGGCGTGGTCGCTGGCCAGTGCCTGGGACGATTTGCGGATCCACGACGAACTGCTCGACTGGAGCGAATCCTACCGCAAGGATCCCGGCGGCTTCCGCAGTCTGGCGGTGGTCTTCGAGGGGCCCGATGCGCTCGACGAGGAGGGATTCGAAGAGCTGCTGTGGCAACGGCTCCAGTCGCTTGCCGACAAGGACGAGTGGCTCGGCCAGCCCTATGACGGCCGCGTCAGCAGCGATCCCGACGATCCGCATTTCTCGCTCAGTTTCGGCGGCGAGGGCTATTTCGTGGTCGGGCTGCATCCCAATGCTTCGCGGCCCGCGCGCCGGTCGCCGCATCCGACGCTGGTCTTCAACCTGCACGAACAGTTCGAACGTCTGCGCGAGGAAAACCGCTACGAGCGGATGCGCGAACGGATCCTCGATCGCGACGTGGCGATTGCGGGATCGGTCAATCCCATGCTGTCGCGCCACGGCGAAACGAGCGAGGCGCGACAATATAGCGGCCGGATGGTGGACGAGGAATGGCGATGCCCGTTCCGCGACCCGCGCGACAGCTGAGCGAGCCGCCGGGGCCATCGCCCGAAGACAAGGAAGCCGCACCGCTCGCAAGAAGGAAACCCGATCCATGCCTACTCTCAAAGCCATCGCCATCAATTGCACGCTCAAGCAGAGCGGGGATGGCGCGTCCTCGACCGATGCGATGATCGGCGTGCTGACCGAGAAATTCGCCGACCACCAGGTCGAGGTGACCGAGACGATCCGTCTCGCCGATTGCGACATCAAGCCCGGCGTGACTTCGGACGAAGGGCCTGGCGATGCCTGGCCGGCCATCCGGGACAAGATCCTCGCGCACGACATATTGATCTTCGGGACGCCGATCTGGCTGGGCCAGATCTCGAGCGTGGCCAAGCGTGCGCTCGAGCGCATGGACGCCTTCCTCGGCGAGACCGACGACAAGGGACGGATGCCGAGCTTTTCGAAAGTGGCGGTGGTCGCCGTGGTCGGTAATGAGGACGGGGCACACAATGTCTCATCGAGCCTGTACCAGGCGCTCAGCGACACCGGCTGGACGATCCCTCCCTCGGCGACGAGCTATTGGGTCGGCGAAGCGATGGGTTCGACCGATTTCAAGGACCTGGATTCGCGACCGAAGAAGGTCGATCAGACGGCAGCTCTGGTGGCGTCCAGCGCCGCGCATCTGGCCGGCCTGCTCAAGGCGGGTCCCTATCCGGGCGTCTGACCGGAGCGGCTAGACGCCGAAAGGATAGGTGTCGAGCTGGCCCCGATGCGGCTCGTGCCGTTCCAGCGGCTCGAGCGCGCGGGTCTCGTCGAACCAGCAATAGGCGTCGAACTGGCGCGGCAGGGCGGCCTCGGAATAGTGGCTCCAGCGCTCGGTCTCGGGTCGATAGATCACGCCGATGAACCGTTCGAGGCGCGGCTCCGCCAGGCGCGTGGACAGCGCCGGATTGTCGGTGAAGTCGAGCAGGAAGCGCTGCACCCCGCTGTCGTGGCAGAGCCGCTCGTAGCTGTCGCGCCGCGAAGGCACGACGCGCTTCACCTCGCGCTCGCCGTCCCAGTCGGTGGCGGCGCTCACCGAACCGGTGTGCGTACCGAAGCCGATCAGGGCGACTTCCTCGCCCCAGCGCTCGCGGGCGAGCTGACCGAGATTGTGTTCGCCGCGCACGGCGCCCATGTCGGTGGCCCGCGCGTCGCCGATGTGGCTGTTGTGCGCCCAGACCACCGCCTTGGCCTCGGGGCCCTCCTGCTCCAGCAAATGCCCAAGCGTCTCGGCCATGTGGCTGTCGCGCAGGTTCCAGCTCTCCGCGCCGCCGTAATACATGATCCGGTAATAGCGTTCGGCCGATGCCACGAGACGTGCGTTCATGGCTGCGGCAAAGCTCTCGCCATCCTCGGCAAGCGCCCGGTCGAGCAGTTCGCGGCACTGCTCGACGACCGCGTCCTCGCATTCGGCATAGCCCTTGCGCATCGACACGCGGCCGTAGATCGCCGGATCGGCCTGCCACGGGGTGAGGCAGCCATAACGCTCGCGCGCGACCGCGGCCGCTTCGGGATCGTGCTCGTCGAGATAGGCGAGCACCGCTTCGATCGATCCCGACATATTGTAGATGTCGAGGCCGTAGAAGCCGACCTGCCGCTCCTTCGCCCGATCCTCGTTGATCCGCCGCAAGTGCTCGAGGAAACCCGGTATCACCGAGTTGCGCCACATCCAGGTCGGGAAGCGCTGGAACGGCAGCTCGGCACGCTCGCGCGGGGGCTGTCCCCGGATGAAGCGGTTGTAGGCGGCCGCATCGGGCCAGTCGCCTTCTACGGCGACGATGGTGAACCCGTGCCGCTCGACCAGATGCCGGGTGATGGCGGCGCGCGCGGCATAGAATTCATGCGTGCCATGGCTGCATTCGCCGAGCATGACGATCCGCTTGTCGGCATAGCGATCGAATGCCCGGGCGAAATCGGGATGATCGACCGGTGGCAGCGGATCGCAGGCCTCGGCGATCGCCTCGGGCAGGGCGACGGTTCGCATGCTGCGGTGGTCGCTCGCCGAGCGCGACCCGTCCTCGGCGACGACGCCCTCGAGCAGCGGCACGAAGCGGACCGGACTGATCTCGCGGCTGCTCCACGAATCCTCGCCGGTCCGTTCGATCGCGGTGAGTTGCTGGACATCCTCTCCGCCGACCGGGATGACCAGCCTGCCCCCGATCGCCAATTGGCGCTTGAGCGCCTCGGGCACCGACTCGATCCGCGCGGCGACGAGGATCGCATCGAAGGGCGCGCGATCGGGCCAGCCGCTGGTCCCGTCGCCCGCCGCGACATGGCAATTGGCGTAGCCGAGCTTGGCGATCCGCCGCGAGGCAGCGCGGGCCAGCTCTTCGTGGCGCTCGATCGCGAAGACCTCTCCGGCGATCCGCGACAGCACTGCGGCGGCATAGCCCGAGCCGGCCCCCACCTCGAGCACCCGATCGCCGGGGCCGACCTCGGCCGCATCGATCATGCAGGCGACGATGAACGGCTGGCTGATCGTCTGTTCGGCCGGGATCGGCAGTGCCGAATCGGCATAGGCGAATTCGGCGAGTTCGGGATCGACGAACAGCTCGCGCGGGACTTCGCGAAAACCCGCGAGGATCGATTCCCCGTCGATTCCGCGCGCCGCGATCTGCCGTTCGACCATCCGTCGGCGTTCCTCGTCTCGCGCTGTTCGCATGCCGTGGTCCTCCTGCTTATGACCTGCCGCCCGCGCGACGGGTCCTCGCCTCCACCATCCGGCGCCACGGGCTCAGAGCATCGGTTTCCCGCCCGTCACGGCGACCGTGGCGCCCGAGATATAGCTCGCTTCATCGCTCGCCAGCATAACATAGGGCGGAGCGAGTTCGGCCGGCTGGGCTGCGCGGCCGAGCGGATAGCTCTTGCCGAATTTCTTCACCGCCTCGGGGGGCATGGTCGAGGGGATCAGCGGAGTCCACACCGGCCCGGGAGCGACGCAATTGACCCGGATCTTCCGTTCCGCAAGCAATTGGGCGAGCCCCGCGGTGAAGTTCTGGATCGCGCCCTTGGTGGTGGCATAGGGCAGCAGCGTCGGATTGGGCTCGTCGGAATTGATCGAGGCCGTGTTGATGATCGCGCCGCCTTCGTCCATGTGCGGAAGCGCGGCCTTGGCGAGATAGAACATCGCATGGATGTTGGTCGCGAAAGTCTTGTCCCATTCCTCGTCGGGAATGTCCTCGAGATTCTCGAAGGTCATCTGATGGGCGGCATTGTTGACGAGGATGTCGACGCGCCCGAAGGCCTCGACCGCCGTGTCGATGATGGCGCGGCAGTGTGCCGGATCGCCGATGTCGCCCGCGACCAGACGGCATTCGCGGCCGGCCTTCTCGACCCAGCTGGCGGTTTCCTTCGCATCCTCCTCCTCGCACAGATAGGCAATCAGGACGTCCGCCCCTTCGCGCGCGAAGGCGATCGCCACCGCCCGGCCTATTCCGCTGTCGGCCCCGGTGATGACCGCGCGTTTCCCTGCGAGGCGGCCCGAGCCGCGATAGCTGTCCTCTCCGTGGTCGGGGATCGGGTCCATCTCCGCGGTCTTCCCCGGAACCTTCTGCTGCTGTTCGGGGAAGGGCGGCTCGACCTCCTTGGTGGCAGGGGCGTCGCTCATGGCATTCTCCTGAAGTGGGTGGCTGGTTCGGGAGCGACTGCGGCGCAACTCTAGTTCCGCGCCTGGTGCGAAGCGTGGCGAAGCTGCGACGAACCGCCGGAAGCCGGCCCCGTGCGCCGGAGTCCTGCCCCGCTTGCACGATGCGCCGAATTCGCCGCATGTTCCAGGCAGGGATGGCGATGGAGGCGGAGAGAGATCATGACGCGGCAGATATGGAGTAGCGTGGCAGGGTTGGCGCTGGCGCTGGCGGGCTGTTCGATGGGCGCGGAGGCCGAGGAGGCGGCGGTGCTGGCCGATCCGGATTACGAGGAGACGCTGCAGACGGCGCTGCTCGATGCGCAGCCCGGTGAAGTCATCACCATCCCCGCGGGGACCTATTCCTTTACCCGTGGGCTCAGTCTTTCGGTCGATGGCGTGACGATCCGCGGGGCGGGAATGGACAAGACCGTCCTGACCTTCAAGCCGCAGCTCGCGGGCGCCGAAGGTCTGCTGGTCACGGCCAGCGACTTCATCATCGAGGACCTCGCGATCGAGGATACCAAGGGCGATGCGCTCAAGGTGACCGAGGGCGACAATATCGTCATCCGCCGGGTGCGGACCGAATGGACCGGTGGCCCCAAGACCGAGAACGGCGCCTATGGCATCTATCCGGTCCAGACCACCAATGTGCTGCTCGAAGGCAATGTCGCCATCGGCGCCTCCGATGCCGGAATCTATGTCGGCCAGTCGCGCAACGTCGTCGTCCGCAACAATCGCGCCGAACGCAATGTGGCGGGGATCGAGGTGGAAAACACCGTCGATGCCGATGTCTACGGCAATCTCGCGACCGACAACACCGGCGGCATCCTCGTCTTCAACATGCCCGGCCTCAAGCAGGAAGGAAAGAACACGCGCGTGTTCCGCAACCGCGTGATCGACAACAACAGGGACAATTTCGGCCATGAGGGCACGCCCGTCGCCAGCATTCCGGCCGGGACCGGCATAGCCATCAACTCGAACGACAATGTCGAGGTGTTCGACAACGACATCACCGGCAACGACACTGCCAACGTGGTCATCTCGAGCGTCTTTTCGACCAATTATGCGGCAGACGAGGCGGTCGCGGGATACGATCCCTATCCGGAGGGCATCTACATACACGACAACCGGCTGGCCGATGGTGGCAGTTCGCCCGACGGATTGGACCTCAAGGCGCTGAAGACCGCGCTGTTCGGTCCGATGGGAAGCTTCCCCGACGTGCTGTGGGACGGCTATGTCGACCCGGAGAAAATGGTCGATGGCCAAGTGCCGGTCGAGCGGCGCATCTGCATCGACAATGGCAAGGCGGGCATCGTCAATGTCGATGGGCCGGGGGGCTATGACAATCCCAGCACCGACATCGCACCGCACCGCTGCAGGTTGAAGCGCTTGCCCGCGGTGGAACTCGCATCGGCGCAATAGCCATGCCGGGCTTGCTTCGTCTTGCGGCCATGGCGGGGGCCTTGCTGCTGCTCGGCGGCTGCGGCGATGCGGTGCCGGATGCCGCGGGCAGCGAACGGACCGTCGCGATGGGCGATCCCGCGCTGCCTCCGGTCTTTCATGCGAACGAAAATCCCGAGCGGCTGAGCGCGTGGAACGTCCTTCAGATCACGGACGGCGACCTGCGCCTCGGGCGCGACGTGACGCCCTACGATCTCAACACGCCGCTGTTCACCGACTATGCGCACAAGCTGCGGACGGTCTGGTTGCCCCCGGGGACCTCCGCCACCTACGACGCCGAGGAAAGCTTCGATTTCCCGGTCGGAACGATCATCTCCAAGACCTTCTACTACCCCCGGGCGGGTGGCGAGGGGAAGGTTCTCCGCAGCGGGGACGATACCGCCGACCGGCTCGCCGCAGGCTTCGCGCTCGACCGGGTGAGGCTGGTCGAGACGCGGCTGCTGATCCGGCGCGCAGCGGGCTGGGTCGCCTTGCCCTACGTCTGGAACGACGCCCAGACCGAGGCGGTGCTCAAGCGCACCGGGACGATCGCCCCGCTGACGCTGGTTGCGGCGGATGGAAGCGAGACCGGCTTCACCTATGTCGTGCCCAACGCCAACCAGTGCCAGGGCTGCCACGCGACCAATGCGACGACCAAGGCCATTCGTCCGATCGGCCCCAAGGCGCGCCATCTCAACCGGGATTTCGCCTATCGCGAGGGCACGGCGAACCAGCTCGAGAGCTGGGCGGCTCGCGGATTGCTGGCCGGCTTGCCGCGGGATCCTCGGGCGATCCCGCGCAATGCCGTGTGGACCGACGCCTCGCTGACGCTCGGCGCGCGCGCGCGCAGCTATCTCGATATCAATTGTTCGCATTGCCACAATGCCGAGGGGGCGGCCGACACATCGGGGCTGGTCCTCGATCCCGGCACGCCGCTCGGGCCGCGGACGGGCCTGTGCAAGCTGCCCATCGCCGCCGGGACCGGAACGGGCAACCGGAAGTTCGGAATCGTGCCGGGCGAACCCGACGAATCGATCCTCGTCTATCGCATGGAATCGACCGATCCCTCGGTCATGATGCCCGAAGTCGGGCGGTCGTTGAGCCATGCCGAGGGGGTCGAACTCGTGGCGCGCTGGGTCGCCTCGCTCGAGGGTGGCTGCAGCTGATCTTCAGCCTCAACCGCCGGTGACGCTCATGTGGCGCGCGAGCGCGGGTTCCGCCCGGTCGATGCGGAAATCGTGCCGCTCGGGCTTGGCGGCCAGCAGGCGGTCGAGCGCGGCATCCAGCGCCGCGGGACCGCCATTGCGGAGAATGTCGCGCAATTCGACCTTCTGATCGTGGCCGAGGCAGCCGTAGACCGTGCCGGTCGCGGCGATGCGGATGCGGTTGCAGGCGGCGCAGAAATTGTCGCTCATCGGCGTGATCAGACCGAGGCGCGTGGCGCTTCCGGCGACATTCCAGTAGCGGGCCGGGCCGGCGGTCCGATGCGTCGAGGGGAGCAGGGTGAAGCGTTTCTCCAGCCCTTCGCGGACTTCGGACAGCGGCAGGTGGGTCGAGGCGCGGTCGATGCCGACCTCGCCCAGCGGCATGGCCTCGATCAGCGCGAGGTCGAAGCCTTGAGTGGCGCACCATTCGAGCAGGTCGGGAATGTCGTGTTCATTGACCCCGCGCATGGCGACCGCGTTAATACGGACGGCGAGGCCGGCCGAGCGCGCGGCTTCGATGCCCGCCATCACCCGCGCGAATTCGTCGCGCCGGGTGAGCCGGGCGAAGCGCGCGCGATCGAGCGTGTCGAGGCTCACATTGATGCGCCGCACGCCGGCGGCATGGAGGTCGGCGGAGAGGTCCGGAAGGCGCGTCCCATTGGTGGTCAGCGTGAGTTCCTCGAGCCCGCGTCCGAGCATCTGCCCGAGCCGGGCCACGAGATCGAGGATGTTCTTGCGGACCAGCGGCTCGCCCCCGGTCAGGCGGATCCGGCGCACTCCGCGCGCGATCAGATGCCGCGCCAGCTGCTCGATCTCCTCGAAGGTGAGCAGGTCGCGGCGGGGGAGGAAGGTCATCTCCTCGCTCATGCAATAGCTGCAGCGCAGATTGCAGCGGTCGGTAACCGACAGGCGAACATAGTCGATGCGGCGGCCATGGCCGTCGATCATGATGCAGTCCCCCGCGATGCATTCCCCCACGATGCAATCCCCCACGATGCAATCGCAGCGGCGCGGTCATGCCGGCGAGCGGAAGAGGGGGCAGGAGCGGTCACGTTGCGGTGATCTACCATTTGCGCCCGCCGTCCGTCGAGGGCGAAACCGATCCGGTGCGGCCGCTCAGCTTCCCGTGCGGCGGAACCCTCCGAAGAGCGTCGTCGGGATCCCGCCCGCAGCTCTGCGGGCCATGGCATCGACCACCACCTGCGGCACCGTGACTTCGATCGGATGCGCACGGGTCCGGCTCAGGCCGAGGGCGAATTCATAGATGCCCGCCGCGACGACATGGCGACCGTCGGGTTCGAACCGTCCGAGTTCGCTCGCTCCCAGATCGAAGCTCAGCCGGCGGCTTTCGCCCGAGGCCACCGAGATCTGCTGGAAACGCGCCAGCTCGAGCGGGCGGCGCGGCTCTCGCCCGGGCCGACGCAGGTAGAGCTGTACGGTTTCGGTGCCTTCGTACTCGCCGACATTATGCAGGGCTGCGTGCAGGAGGACCCGATCGTCTCCGAGTTCGGCGGTCGCATCCGACAGGCCGAATTCGGAATATCCCAAGCCGTGCCCGAGCGGCAGGATCGTCTTGCCGCCTTCCTGCACGGGCGCGGCCAAGCGGCCGCAGGGTGCGAACTGTCCGCTCAGAACCTGCGCGATCGCATGGCCCGACATGGTGCCGAGCTGACCCGCATGGAGCAGGCAAGGGAGCCTCTCGCCCCCCACCACGGGATCGATGATACGCGGTCCGAGCGTGACCAGGATGATGTTCCGGTTGGCGGCGCGGAGGCTTTCGAGCAGCATGCGCCGGGCTTCGCCGGGCGCTCCGGTCTCGCCGAGGGCGACGATCACCGTCTGCGAACGCCTTGCCGCTTCTGCCGCCATGCCGATCGCCATGCGGTCCGCCTCGATCAGCCGGTCGGACTGTCCGGTGCCCTCTTGCTGCCGCAGGGCGAGCCCGGGGACGAAGCGGTGGGCCAGCCCCAGGGCATCGAGCCCGTCGACGAGGCTGGCGCCCTCGCCGCTGGCGAAGGCTGCCGGCAGCCGGCGATCCACGGCGGCGGCACCGACGACGAGGATGCGCCCCGAATCGACGTTGAGCGGCAGGATGCCTCTCTCGTTGCGCAGGAGCACGATGGCCCGACGCGCCGCGTCGAGCGCCACCGCCCGCGGCCTTTCCGCCGGAAGCGGAGTCGATAGCGGAATGCGCGCCGGAAGATCCGCACGAAACAGGCCGAGATCGAATTTGGCCGCCAAGACGCGCCGGACGGCATCGTCGACCCGCCCGATGGGAATCCGTTCCTGTTCGACCGCCGCGGCAAGCGCGGCGACCGACAGCCCGACGAAGGGGGGATCGCGCACTTCCTGCCTCGAGAGCCGGGCGAATTCGCCCCATTCGGACAGGTCGATCCCCTCGTAACCGCCCGGTCGCCCGAGCGAGGACAGCGGATCGGCAGGCCCTCCGTCGATGTCGATGCCGGCATGCGTCGCCGGACCGAGCGCCACGCTGCCGGGGGCCGCGTCGCGCAGAGCCGCCACGACGAGGTGCAGCTTGTTGCCGAGTCGCTGCGCATCGCGGCGCCCCGCCCAGGCGGGATCGTCGATCCGCAGACAGGCGAGCATCTTTTGTTCGCCTTCCTCCACCCGTTGTATCCCCCGGATCTGTGCGATCGCGATCCGTTCCGCCAGATGGGTTGCCAATTCGTGGCTTTGTTCGCCACTGCTGTCTTCGATGGCTCCGGCGAGAGAAACCTGTGGCCCGAGTATCCAGTTGTAGCCGCCAAGGCGCGCCTCGCCGGCGATGGCCCGCTCCGCCGTCTCGACCGAATCGGTATTCCAGCTCGCGCTCATCGCGAGCAGCGAGGGCATGAGGGTTTCGCGGCCACGCGCGCAGTCTGCCGCAAAGAAGAGCGGGATGCCGAGACGCGTCTCCTCGATGGCGATCCGCTGGAGCCGGGCGATTTCGGCAGGCGGCATGCGGCCGCTCAAGCCGGTAACGTGGCCTCGTCGCAGCTGATCGTCCAATGCATGCTCTTCGCCCGATGTGGGCCGGCTGCCCGGATCGTGGCCGAACGGCAGCAGAACCAGCTGCCCGAACTTCTCGTCGCGGGTCATGAAGTCGAGCAGATCCTCGACGAACCGCTCACGCTCGGCGGCGTGTCTGGGGTTTGGACGAACCATGGCGCACCGGTGTGGCCGCGAATGGTAAATATCGGGTTGTGATCGCGCGCAGGAGCGGCGGAGGGCGAAGCGGGAGGAACGGCAAAGGGCAATTTACAGATATAAAAATATCTTTATATCCGTTCTGACGATGCGTACCGAAACGATCTTCCGCGCTCTTGCCGATCCCACGCGGCTGCGCATCATGCGCCTGCTCGGCTCGATGGAACTCGCGGTGGGCGAGGTGGCGCAGGTGCTGGGGCAGAGCCAGCCCCGCGTGTCGCGCCATATCGGGATTCTCTGCGATGCCGGACTGGCCGAACGGCGGCGCGAAGGAAGCTGGGTGTTTCTGCGCAAGCTCGCCGGAACGCCGAGCGCCTCGCCCGTGAGCACCGGCGCGATCCGCCTGCTCGAACTCGCCGAAGCCGAGGATGCGAAATTCGCCGAACAGTGCGAGCAGGACCGGCGCAAGCTCGCCGAGATCCGGTCTTCGCGCGAAGCGCAGGCGCAACGCTATTTCGCCGATCATGCGGACGATTGGGACGAGTTGCGCCGGCTTCACAGCTCCGACGAGCGGGTCGAGGCGGAGCTCGCGCTGGCGCTCGGCGACCGTTCGCTGGGCCGCCTGCTCGATATCGGAACGGGCACCGGGCGGATGGCCGAGATGCTCGCCGGGCGGGCGGATCATATCGTCGCGCTCGACAAGAGCCTCGCCATGCTGCGGGTTGCCCGGGCCAAGCTGCAGCATCTCCCGGCCGACCGGATCGAGCTGGTCCAGGGTGATTTCGCGAATCTTCCCTTTGCGCCGCAAGGTTTCGACACGGTGCTGTTTCATCAGGTCCTCCATTTCGCGCAGGATCCCTCGGCCGTGCTCGCGGAGGCGGCACGGGTGACGAGGGCCGGAGGACGCATCGCGATCGTCGACTTCGCAGCGCACCAGCGCGAGGAATTGCGTGAGCGACACGAGCACGCCCGGCTCGGCTTCGGCGATCCGCAAATGGCCGATCTGCTCGAGCAGAACGGCTTTGTCCCGGCCCCGCCGCGCGGTCTCGACGAAGGTCAGCTGATCGTGAAAATCTGGGTCGCCGACCGGCAGGACCCGTGCAGGAGCATCGCCTCGTGAGCCCGACCGTCCAGCAAATGCGCGAGGCCCAGCTCGCCCTCGAGGCGCCGCTGTTCGAGGGGCTCGCGGGGGACATCGACGTCAGTTTCGAGTTCTTTCCGCCCAAGACCGAAAAGATGGGGGAGACACTGTGGCAGAGCGTGGCGACGCTGGCGCCGCTCGGCCCGCGCTTCGTCTCGGTGACCTATGGGGCGGGGGGCTCGACCCGCGAACGGACGCATGAACAGGTGCTCCGCATTCAGAACGAAGCGGGCATTCGGGCGGCGGCCCATCTCACCTGCGTCGCCGCCACGCGCGAGGAGGTCGATGCGGTAGCGCGCCACTATTGGGAGGAGGGCATCCGCCACGTCGTCGCCTTGCGCGGGGACCCGCCCGACGGGCAGTCGCGCTATGTCCCGCACCCCGGCGGATATGCCAATGCGATCGAGCTGATCGCCGGGCTGAAGCGGGTTGCCGATTTCGAGATTTCGGTCGCTGCCTATCCCGAGGTCCATCCGGATTCGCCCGATCGCCAGTCCGACATCGACAATCTCAGGCGCAAGTTCGATGCCGGAGCGTCGCGCGCGATCACGCAGTTCTTCTTCGATCCGCAGTGCTTTTTCGAGTTTCGGGACCGCGCCGCCGCAGCGGGGATCGGCGGCGAAATCGTCCCGGGGATCATGCCGGTGATGAGCTTTGCCGCAGTCCAGCGCATGTCCAGCCTGTGCGGTACCGCGATCCCGCCGTGGATGGGGGGGCTGTTCGAAGGGCTCGACGACCGCCCCGAGGCGCGCCAGCTGGTCAGCGCCACGATCGCCGCCGAGCTGTGCCGCCGCCTCTATGCCGGCGGGGTGCGGCAGTTCCACTTCTACACCCTCAACCGCGCCGAGCTGAGCTATGCCATCTGCCACATGCTCGGCCTGCGTCCGAAGGCATGACGATGACCAAGCGAGACGAATTCGAGGCTGCCGCCAAGCAGCGCATCCTCATCAAGGACGGGCCCTATGGCACCGAAATCCAGCGCGCCAGGCTGTCGGCCGAGGATTATGCGGGCGACACCGGGCTGGCGCAGGAGCAGAAGGGCAACAACGATCTCGTCAATCTGACCCAGCCGCAGGTCATCCGCCGGATTTGCGACAGCTATATCGATGCCGGTGCGCATATCCTCGCGACCAACACCTTCAACGCCAATCGCATCAGCCAGGCCGACTATGGCGCCGAGGGGCTGGTGCGTGAGATCAATGTCGCGGCGGCGCGGATCGTCCGCGAGGCGGTGGATGCGCGCGACGATGGCGTGGCGCGCTTCGTCGCCGGTGCCGTGGGGCCGACCAACAAGACGCTGTCGCTGTCTCCCGACGTCGAGGATCCGGGCTATCGCGAAGTGGATTTCGACACGCTGGTCGATGTCTATCGCGAACAATGCGCTGCGCTGATCGAGGGCGGGGCGGATTTCATTCTCGTCGAGACGGTGTTCGACACGCTCAATTGCAAGGCCGCGATCATGGCGGTCAAGCAGCTCGAACGCGAGCTCGATCGCGACCTGCCGCTGATGATTTCTCTCACCCTCACCGATCTGTCGGGGCGGAATTTGTCGGGCCATACGGTCGAGGCGTTCTGGTATACGGTGCGGCATGCCAGGCCGCTGACCATCGGGCTCAACTGCAGCTTCGGGGCCGAGCAATTGCGCCCCCACGTCCAGCTCCTGTCCGACATCGCCGATACCTGGCTGATGGCCTATCCCAACGCCGGGCTGCCGAACGATCTCGGCGAATATGACGAAGCGCCCGAGACCACCGCCGCGCTGACCCGCATCTGGGCGGAGAACGGGCGGGTCAATGCGCTCGGCGGTTGCTGCGGCTCGACCCCCGGCCACATCGCCGCCCTGGCCTGCGCGGTTGCGGGCATCGCTCCCCGCAAGCTGCCCGACATCGCTCCGGATATGCGGCTTGCCGGCCTCGAACCCTTCACGATCGCTGCCTGAATGTCCCGAGCAAACACCACCGCCCGCTTCGTCAACATCGGCGAACGCACCAATGTCACCGGATCGGCGGCCTTCAAGAAGCTCATCCTCGGCGGCGACTACGAAAAGGCTGTCGAGGTCGCGCGGCAGCAGGTCGAGAACGGGGCGCAGGTGATCGACGTCAACATGGACGAAGGCCTGCTCGATGCGGTCGAGGCCATGACCACCTTCCTCAAGCTGATTTCCGCGGAACCCGACATCGCCCGCGTTCCGGTGATGGTCGACAGCTCCAAATGGGAGGTGATCGAGGCCGGGATCAAATGCGTCAGCGGCAAGCCGATCGTCAATTCGATCAGCATGAAGGAAGGCGAAGCGGCGTTTCTCGACCACGCGCGCAAATGCATGGACTATGGCGCCGCGGTGGTGGTGATGGCCTTCGACGAGGCCGGTCAGGCCGATACGAAGGAGCGCAAGGTCGAAATCTGCGCGCGCGCCTACGACCTCCTCACCGGGATCGGTTTTCCCCCGGAGGACATCATCTTCGACCCCAACATTTTCGCCGTGGCGACCGGGATCGAGGAGCACGACCGCTATGGGCTCGACTTCCTCGAGGCCGTGGCCGAGATAAAGGCGCGCTGCCCCCACGCCAGGACCAGCGGCGGGCTCTCCAATCTCAGCTTCAGCTTCCGCGGCAATGAGACCGTCCGCCGTGCGATGCATTCGGTGTTTCTCTATCACGCGATCCCCGCCGGGCTCGACATGGCGATCGTCAATGCCGGCCAGCTCGACGTCTACGACCGGATCGATCCGGAATTGCGCGAGGCCTGCGAGGATGTGATCCTGATGCGCCGTCCCGACGCGACCGAGCGGCTGATCGCGCTCGCCGAAAGCTACAAGGGCAAGAGCGCCGCCGACGAGAAGGCGGCCGAGGAATGGCGCGGATGGCCCGTTGCGCGGCGGCTCGAGCACGCGCTGGTCAAGGGCATCGATGCGCATGTCGTGTCCGATACCGAGGAAGCGCGCCAGGCTTTCGCCCGCCCGATCGAGGTTATCGAAGGGCCGTTGATGGACGGCATGAACGTGGTCGGAGACCTCTTCGGCAGCGGCAAGATGTTCCTCCCGCAGGTAGTCAAGAGCGCGCGCGTCATGAAGAAGGCGGTCGCCCACCTGATTCCCTTCATCGAGGCCGAGAAGGAAGCGAGCGGGCTGGCCGACCGGTCCAAGGGCAAGATCGTCATGGCGACGGTCAAGGGCGACGTTCACGACATCGGCAAGAACATCGTCGGCGTGGTCCTGCAGTGCAACGGCTATGAGGTGATCGATCTCGGGGTGATGGTCCCATGGGCCAGGATCCTCGACACCGCGCGCGAGGAGAAGGCCGACATGATCGGCCTGTCCGGCCTCATCACCCCTTCGCTCGACGAGATGGTCACCGTCGCCGAGGAGATGAAGGCCGCCGGCCTGACCCTGCCGCTGCTGATCGGCGGAGCGACGACCAGCAAGGTCCACACCGCGCTGCGGATCGACCCCGCCTATGACGGGCCGGTCATCCATGTGCTCGATGCCAGTCGCGCGGTGGGCGTGGTCAGCCGCCTGCTCTCGGATACGCAGAGCACGTCCTTCGTGACCGACACCGCCGCAGACTATGCGAAGGTGCGCGAGGCGCGCGAGGGCCGGTCGCAGAGCGTGCTGCTCAGCCTCGACGAGGCGCGTGCGAATTTCTACGATGCCTATCTGAGCGACAAACCCGCTCCCCCGCTACAGCCCGGCGTGCACGGCTTCGACGACTGGTCGCTGGCCGATCTGCGGGACTGCATCGACTGGACACCGTTCTTCCGTGCCTGGGAATTGCATGGCAATTATCCCGCGATCCTGGAGGACGAAGTCGTCGGCGAGACCGCGCGGCAATTGTTCGCCGATGCCAATGCGATGCTCGACCGGATCGTCTCCGAGAAATGGCTCGTCGCCAAGGGCGTCGCCGGCTTCTGGCCCTGCGCGCGCGACGGCGACGATGTCACCATCCATCGGGCCGACCGCGAGGATCACGTCACGCTCCCCTTCCTCCGCCAGCAGGTCAAGAAGAGCCGCGACCGCGCGAATATGTGTCTTGCGGATTTCATCGATCCTGCAGGCGACTGGATCGGTGGCTTCGCTGTCGGCATCCACGGGATCGAGCCGCATTCGGCGCGTTTCCGGGCCGATAAGGACGATTATTCGGACATTCTGCTGAAGGCGCTGGCCGACCGCTTCGCCGAAGCCTTCGCCGAGCGGCTGCACCAGCATGTCCGCACCGACCTGTGGGGCTATGCCCCGGGTGAACAGCTGACCAACCAGGCGCTGATCAAGGAAGAATATCGCGGGATCCGTCCGGCTCCCGGATATCCGGCCTGCCCCGATCACAGTCTCAAGCCGATCCTCTTCGATCTCCTCGATGCAGAACGGTCCGCAGGGCTGACCCTGACCGAATCCTACGCCATGTTTCCCACCGCGGCGGTGAGCGGCTTCTATTTCGGTCATCCCGAAAGCCAGTATTTCGGCGTCGCGCGGATTGGCCGAGACCAACTGGAGGATTATGCCCGGCGGCGCGGGGTCGATCTCGCGACCGCGGAGCGCTGGCTCAGGCCCAATCTCGATTGACCGGCGCGCGGTAATCGCGCAGGGCATGCCGGTCGGCGGCAGGAGCGATTCTGCTGCGGGCGCGCACGGGAGAGATCGCGCGGTTCGCCGTGCGGCGCCGAAGGAGCAACCGCCCCGGAAACTCTCAGGCAAAAGGACCGTGCGCTTCCATCGACACTCTGGAAAGCGTCGTGGCCGTGCCGCGACCACCGAAGGGGTAAGTGCAGCCGTTCCCTCGTGAAGCGGGTCTGCGCCAGTCTCTCAGGTTTCCCGACAGAGGGGGCATGGTTTTACTTCGCTCCGCACCGGGGCGCCCATGCTGTCGGGATTTATGATGAGCGATCAGGACGATACCGAAGCACCCGAATTGGGCACGCTGCCGCTCGATGCCTGGCATCGCCGCAAGGGCGCGCGCATGGTTGACTTCGCCGGCTATCACATGCCGATCCAGTATGAGGGGATCGTTGCCGAGCACGAGTGGACACGGCGGTCCGCGGGGCTGTTCGACGTCAGCCACATGGGCCAGCTGCTCGTCTCGGGAGAGAAGGCGGCGGAAGAGCTCGAGAAGCTGCTTCCGGGTGCGATCGCCTCGCTCAAGCCCGGACGGGTGCGCTATTCGCTGCTGCTCAACGAGGACGGCGGGGTGATCGACGATCTGATGGTCACCAATATCACCCCCTGGATCGAAGGCGACGAGGAAGAGGGCACCGAAGGCGCCTGGGGCGAGGATACCTATTATCTGGTGGTCAACGGTGCGACCAAATGGGACGATATCGGCCATTTGCGCGAGCATCTGGACGATGCTGTCACGCTGAGCCATCTCGACGACCAGGCGCTGATCGCGCTGCAGGGACCGAATGCCGCCACCGCGCTCAACCGCGTGATGCGCGGCGTGCCCGAGCAGTTGGTCTTCATGCAGTCGCTCGAATACATGTTCGGCGAATGGCCGCTGCGGATCACGCGCTCGGGCTATACCGGCGAGGACGGCTTCGAGATCTCGGTCCCCGCCGAGTTCGCCGAAGCGCTGGCCGACCGGCTCTGCGCCGAGATCGAGGTCCGTCCGGCCGGGCTCGGCGCGCGCGATTCGCTACGGCTCGAGGCCGGCCTGCCGCTCTACGGCCACGACATGGACGAGAGCGTCGATCCACTCGCCGCGGATCTCGCCTTCGCGCTTACGAAAAAGCGCCGCGAGAGCGGCGGCTGGATGGGCCATGCGGCCCTGGCCGCGCGGCTGGGCGAAGAACCCGCCGAAAGGCGCGTCGGTCTCGCGCTCGACGGCCGCCTGCCGGCGCGCGAGGGCGCGGAGATCTTCGCCGGCGACAGCAGGGTCGGCCGGGTAACCAGCGGCGGCTTCTCGCCGACGCTCGGCCACCCGATCGCCATGGGCTACGTCGCCAGCGGACACGCCTCGGCAGGAACCGAGCTCGAGATCGCGGTTCGTAACAAGCGACTTCCGGCGAAGGTGGTGAGCCTTCCCTTCGTTCCCCACCGTTATCACAGAGGAAACTGATTCGATGGCCCGCTACTTCACCGAGGAACACGAGTGGATCGATGTCGCGGGGGCGACCGCCACCGTCGGCATCACCGATTATGCCCAGGGGCAGCTCGGCGACATCGTCTTCGTCGAATTGCCCGAAAGCGGCACCGCCCTCGTCAAGGGCGGCGATGCTGCGGTGGTCGAAAGCGTCAAGGCGGCGAGCGACGTCTATGCTCCGATCGATGGCGAAGTGACCGAGGCCAATCCTGCGCTCGAGGACGATCCTGCGCTGGTCAACAGCGCACCCGAAGGCGAGGGCTGGTTCTTCAAGATGTCGATCGGCGATACCAGCCAGCTCGACGGCCTGATGGATGAAGCGGGCTACACGAGCTTTTGCGACTCGCTCTAGTCGTCGTCCCGGCGGAACCCGGGAACCGGTGCAGCAAAGTCCGACCTGGCGGACAGAGATCCCGGCCTTCGCCGGGATGATGGGAAACTGAAATGCGCTATCTCCCCCTGACCGATGCCGACCGCGCGGCAATGCTCGAGAAAATCGGCGCGCGCGACATCGACGCGCTCTTTGCCGATGTGCCCGACGAGGCGCGGCTGTCGGGTCCGATCGCGGACCTGCCGATGCACGCCAGCGAAATGGCTGTCGAACGGCACATGCGGCGGCTGTCGAAGAAGAACCTCGCCGCCGCCGATGCACCCTTCTTCCTCGGTGCCGGGGCCTATCGCCACCATATCCCCGCTTCGGTCGACCACATCATCCAGCGCGGCGAATTCCTCACCGCCTATACGCCCTATCAGCCCGAAATCGCGCAGGGCACGCTGCAGATGCTGTTCGAGTTCCAGAGCCAGGTTGCGCGGCTTTACGGCTGTGCGGTCGCCAATGCGTCGATGTACGACGGGTCGACCGCCTGCTGGGAAGCGGTCGCGATGGCGGGTCGGGTTACGAAGCGCAAGCGCGTGGTCCTCTCGGGCGCGCTGCACCCGCATTACGCAGAGGTCGTCCGGACGATGGCCAAATTCACCGAAGACGAAATCGCCGATGCGGCGCCGGCGCTGCAAGCGCAGCCCGACAACGCCGGGCTGATCTCGCGGATCGACGAAGAAACCAGCTGCGTGGTGGTGCAATATCCCGACATTCTCGGGCGGATCCCCGACCTCGCTGCGATTGCCGAGGCCGCGCATGCGCATGGTGCGCTGCTGGTGGCGGTGAATACCGAGCCAGTCGCGCTGGGCGCAATCAAGTCACCGGGCGAACTCGGCGCCGACATCGTCGTCGGCGAGGGTCAGGCGATCGGCGTGGGCCTGCAATTCGGCGGGCCCTATCTCGGCCTCTTCGCGGTGCGCGATCAGAAGCATGTCCGTCAGATGCCCGGCCGTCTGTGCGGCGAAACCGTCGATGCCGAAGGCAAGCGCGGCTTCGTCCTGACGCTGTCCACCCGCGAGCAGCATATCCGCCGCGAGAAAGCGACCAGCAACATCTGCACCAATTCGGGGCTCTGTGCGCTCGCTTTCAGCGTCCATATGACCTTGCTCGGCGAGAAGGGGCTGCGGCGGTTGGCGATGGAGAACCACCGCCTCGCCTGCCTCGCGGCCGACCGTCTGGCGAAGGTGCCGGGCGTGCGTCTGCTCAACGACAGCTTCTTCAACGAATTCACCCTGCTCCTCCCGAATGACGCCCGCCAGACAGTCCGCGCTCTCGCCGACCGGCAGATCCTCGCGGGAGTTCTCGCTCGGCCGGCTGTTCCCCGCAAACGGACAGCTTGCGCGGGGGCTGCTCGTCACACTGACCGAGACCAGCACAGAGGAGGACATCGAAACGCTCGCCGCGGCGCTCGAACAGGTCCTTGGCTCGGAGATATCGTCATGAACGCCCCCAATGCATCGGGCTGGAAGCCCGGCACCCCCGCCCACAGCCACAACGCCATGAGCGGACCCGATACCGCCACCGGCAACCGCGCCCTGATGCTCGAGGAGCCGTTGATCTTCGAGATCGCGGGAACCGGCACCACCGGCGTGGATCTGCCCGAGCCGTCGGCCGGCACCAGTCGCCTCGGCGGGTTCGAGCGCAGTGCCGAGATCGGGCTTCCGGGCCTTTCGGAGCCGGAGACCGTCCGGCACTACACGCGCCTCAGCCGCCAGAACTATGCCATCGACCTCGGCCTTTTTCCGCTCGGCTCGTGCACGATGAAGCACAATCCGCGGCTCAACGAAAAGGTCGCGCGAATGCCCGGTTTCGCCGATGTTCATCCGCTTCAGCCGGTCGATACGGTCCGCGGTGCGCTGGAGGTGATGAACGAACTCGCGCACTGGCTGATCGATCTTACCGGCATGCACGGCGTGGCGATGAGTCCCAAGGCCGGGGCGCATGGAGAACTGTGCGGCATCCTGTGCATTCGCGCCGCGCTGGAGGCGCGCGGTGATGCACGCGAGGTCATTCTCGTGCCCGAAAGCGCGCATGGGACGAACCCCGCGACCGCCGCCTTTGCCGGCTATCGGGTCGAGGACATCCCGGCGAATGCCGATGGACGGGTCGACCTGGAGGCGCTCAAGATGCGACTGGGACCCGATGTGGCGGGGGTCATGATCACCAACCCGAACACCTGCGGCCTGTTCGAGCGCGACATGAAGGCCATTTCCGATGCGGTCCACGCGGCGGGAGGCTTCGTCTATTGCGACGGCGCGAACTTCAACGCCATCGTCGGCAAGGTCCGCCCCGGCGATCTCGGCGTCGATGCGATGCACATCAACCTGCACAAGACCTTTTCGACGCCGCACGGCGGCGGCGGCCCGGGCTCGGGCCCGGTGGTTCTCTCCGAAGCGCTGAGTCCGTTCGGACCGCTGCCTTTCACCGCGCGGACGAAGGACGGGGTGGTGCATCTCGTCGAGGAAGAGAACGCCGCCGAATTCGACCACACGCGGGCGTTCGGTCGGATGACCGCCTTCCATGGGCAGATGGGCATGTTCTCGCGTGCGCTGGCCTATATTCTCAGCCACGGCGCCGACGGGCTGAAGCAGGTGGCGGAAGATGCGGTGCTGAACGCCAATTATATCCTCCGCAGCCTCGACGACACGCTCGAGGCGCCCTTCGGCCACAGCGGTCCCTGCATGCACGAGGCGCTGTTCAGCGACAGGGGCTTCGCCGAAGGGCTGTCGACGCTCGACCTCGCCAAGGCGATGATCGACGAGGGCTATCACCCGATGACCATGTATTTCCCGCTCGTGGTCCATGGCGCCATGCTGGTCGAACCGACCGAGACCGAAAGCAAGGCGGCGCTGGACCAGTTCGTCATGGCGCTACGCAGCGTGGCCGCGCGCGCGAGGTCGGGCGACGAGAGCCTGAAGACCGCGCCGCATTACGCGCCTCGTCGACGGCTCGACGAAACGCAGGCCGCGCGCAAGCCGGTGCTGAACTGGACCGGCGGCGGATCGCGCTGAAGGCCGACGGGGTTGCGGCGTTCCGTCGCGGCTCTACAACGGCTTCGAAGATAACGACAAAAAGGGTCGCTCGAAAATCCGCGGGGAGGGCGGACATTTGAGCGGGGACAAGAACGACAATCTGCTGGTTCGCGGCTGGCGCAATGTGCGCGAGGCCGGCACCCGTCGGCTGGCGCTGACGGGGGTGCTGGTCCTGTGCGCCTTGCTGGTTGCCCGCTTCAGCTGGGATATTCCCTGGCAGGCGGTTCCGGAAGCGATGCGGACCCAAGGTGCCGAACGGGTCGACGTGAAGACGCCAGGCACGGGCGACGCCGAACGCGCACTCTATGATCTGCGCAGTTCGCTTCTGGCCGACCGGATCGAGAAGGACGATCGCATCACGCTGGTCGTCTACGACGACCAGACGCTGATCGCGGCGCGCAAGCGCTCGCCGCTCGACCGCGGCATGCTGGCGCGTGCGCTGGCGGTTATCGACGGCATGAATCCCAAGGCGATCGGGATCGACATCCTGTTCGACCAGCCGCAGGACGAGGACGAGCAACTGATCGCGACACTGCGCGCAATGGAGACCCCGACACTGGTCGGATACGCCAATTTCGCGACCAATGAGAACGACATCGTCTACGACCAGCAGGTCTATCTCGACCGCTTCATGGAGCGGATCGAGGGGAGCAACGCCCGACCCGCGAGCATTCGCCTCGACAATTCGCACGGGGTTACGCGCCGCTGGCCAAGCATCGAGGAGGGGCTTCCGCCGGTTCTCGGCCGGGCGATGCTGGCCGCGGCGGGGGAGCGCGACAGGACCTTCGCCGGATATGAGGGCGCGCTTGCCTATCGCCATCCCGCATTCGAGAACGTGCCGCTCTACAATTCGCTGCAGATCGACAATTTCCTCGATGAGGAGCTGCTGGCGATCCCCGAGGTGCGCGCGATGCTCCGCGAGCAGATCGAGGGGCGCTATATCCTCATCGGCGGGGACATCATCGACTACGATCGGGTGCAGACGACCTTTTCCAGCGTGATCGGCGAAAGCCCCCCGGGCCTGCGCGTCCACGCCGACATGATCGCGCAGATGCTCGACGGCGACCGGCGCGGCGGCGTCTCCGCCCTCACCCTGTGGGCGATGGCGTTGCTGGTCGTTCTCACTGCCTTGCTCACCGGCCTTCTCGAATGGGGCAGCTGGCGGATCTATCTGCTGCTGGCGGCGCAATTCGGCACCTTCATCGGCGTGCCCTTCGTGCTCGAAGCGCAAGGGGTCGACACGCTCGGCGTTCCGGCAGCGGGCTGGCTGCTGGGCTGGATCATCGCCTTTTCCGCGGTCGTCTCCGCGGCGCGCGCCAGCGGCGCGGTGCAGCGCAATTTCGCCCAGGGTGCGCTCGGCAAATATCTCCCCAAGGAAATGGCCGAGGAAATCCTCGAGCACCCGAAACTGCTCTCGCTTCACGGTGAAAAGAAGGAACTCTTCGTGCTGTTCTCGGACCTCGAGGGATTCACGAAGATGAGCCATGCAATCCAGCCCGAAATGGTCGCCAGGCTGCTCAACCGCTATCTCGACATGCTGAGCGACGTCGTGCTGGACCACGGCGGGGTGATCGACAAATTCGTCGGGGATGCGGTGGTCGCCTTCTGGGGTGCCCCGATCGCCAAACCCGACGACGGCGAACGGGCGGCGAAATGCGGCTATGCGATCTGGCAGGCGGGAGAGACTTTCCGCGAAGAGGTCGCGGCAATGGACCCCGACCTGCCCAAGATCGGCAAGACCCGCGTCGGCCTGCACTGGGGCGAAGCAGTGGTCGGCAATTTCGGCGGCGAGAACCGCATCCAGTACACTGCGCTGGGGGATAGCATGAACACGGCGGCGCGTCTCGAAGCCGCCAATAAGGCCCTCGAAACGAGCGTCATGGCGAGTCGCGAATTCGCCGAGAGGTCGGGCCTCGACTGGTGGCGTCCGATGGGCAGAGTGCAATTGCGCGGACGTGCGCGGCCGGTCGAGCTGATGGAGCCTGCACCCGGCTTCCCGGAATCTGACCGCGCCTTGCTGGCGCGCGCATACAAGCTTGTCGAGCAGGACCCTGCTAGCGCTGTCGAGGTCGTGGGCGATGTCGCCAGTCGCTATCCGGCTGACAGTTCGCTGGCAAACCTGCTATATCGAATGCAAAATCTGGGCGATGGAGGGACTTATGTCCTCGGTTAAGGCTTTTTTCGCAGGCGCGGCGATCTCGATCGCTGCGGCGGGTTTTCTCGGGGCATCCGCCGCCAATGCCGGGGTCGTGGTCAAGTCCAGCGGACCTTCCGCGGGATCCTACCCGGTGGGCAAGAAACTCGACGAGGATGCGAGCATCACGCTCAGGGAAGGCGACAGCGTCACCGTGCTGACCGGTTCGGGCACGCGGGTGATCAGCGGCGCCGGGACGCACCGTGTCGATGCCCGCGGTCCCAGCAAACGCACGGCCTTCGCCATGCTCACCCGCCAGGGTTCGGGCGCGCGGGTGCGAACGGGCGCGGTGCGCGGGGCCGGTCCGGGAGAGGCGAGCAACCCCAATCTGTGGAATGTGGATACCACCCGGCCGGGCAGGATCTGCCTGCCCCAAGCGGGTGCGATCACCTTCTGGCGTCCGGCGGTGGAGGGCGAGGAGACCTGGGTACTCGGTTCGGCAGTGTCGGACTTCCACGTCCACGTGATTTTCGCCGAGGGCGAAGCAACCGCTTCGCTGGGAGCCGATGCAGTTCCACTGTCGCAGAACCGCCTTTACGAACTTTCCGGGCCGATGGGCGGGCCGAAGCGACGGATCGAGTTCGTTCCGCTCGAGAGCGCGCCGACCGATCCGGAAGAGCTGGCCGTGCAGCTCGCCGAAGCCGGCTGCGGAGGGCAGCTCGAACTGCTCACCGAAAGGCTCGCTAGCTAGTCTGACGCGAATGGCTCCGGTCCGGAGCGTGGGGGATTCGCCCGGGAGGGGGCGACGGGATTGACGCGGGCCGAAACGGGACCGCTTGGGGGGAAACAGGGGCGATGGGGGAGCGCTGTATCGGCGAAAGAGGAGGCATGCGGTGCCGACCCGCCGGCGCACGCCTGCCGGCGCTCGGCCTGCTCATCCTGTTCGCGAGCCTGACGCTGTTCCCCGATGGGAGCCCCGGCACCGGCGTCCGCGCCGAGAGCACCGGGGTCCGCTTCGAAGGCGTGGCGAGCTGCGCAGGATCGACGTGCCACGGCCGCTCGGAAGGCAATGGCGCGGTGGTGCGGCAGGACGAGATCGCCAGTTGGCAGGAACCGTCCTCGGCGGCGGGCGCGCACAGCCGCGCCTATTCGGTGCTCGCCGGGACCCGCGGACGCCAGATCGCCCGTACGCTCGGTCTCGGTGCGGCCACTTCGGCTCCGGCGTGTCTCGGGTGCCATGCCACCTATGTGCCCGAGGCCCGTAGGGGTGTGCGCTTCCAGACCAGCGACGGCGTGGGCTGCGAAAGCTGCCACGGCCCGGCTCAGGGCTGGCTCCAGATCCATTACGAGAAGGCCGCCAGCCACGCCTCCAATGTCCGCGCCGGACTGATCCCGATGGACCGACCGCAGGTGCGGGCGACGGTCTGTCTCGACTGCCACTATGGCAGCAAGGGTACCGGCCAGTTCGTGACGCACTCGATGATGGCTGCGGGGCATCCGCGGATTTCCTTCGAGCTCGATTTGTTTTCCTCGTTGCAGCAGCATCACGAGGAGGATGCGGATTATATCCGCCGCAAGGGCCGCACCGACAGCCTGCGTCTGTGGGCGGTCGGCCAGGCGGAAGCGGTGGCGCGCGCTACCGATCTTTTCGCGCGCCCCGACTATGGCACGCGCGGCATGTTCCCCGAATTCTATTTCTACGACTGCCATAGCTGTCACCGCCGCATCACCGACGGACCTGCGCGCCGGCTGACCTTCGAGACGAACGCCGGCCGCCCGATCCCATTCGCAAACCCGCCGTTCAACGACGAGAACATCATCATGCTTGCGGCTGCCAGCCGGGCGCTCGTGCCGGGCGCGGGCACCGCCTTCGGCGAGGCGAGTGCTGCCTTCCACGGCGCCATGGCCACCGACCGCGCGGGTGCCCAGCAAGCGGCGATCGCCTTGCGCGACCGGGCCAGGGCCTTGTCGGATGCGCTCGCGGCGCGGTCCTACGCCGGCGATGACACCTTTCGTGTGGTCGAGACGATCGCCTCCGAGACACTGGCGCCGCGCTTCACCGATTACGCTGGTTCGGTCCAGGCGGTGATGGCAGTCGACACGCTGCTCAATGCTCTGGTGCGGGAGCGTCGGGTCACCGTCGGGGCAGCTGCCGGGATCCGCGCCAGCATCAATCGGGCCTATGCTGCGGTCGGGACCCCGGAAGCCTACGATCCCGCCGCATTCCGCTTTGCACTGGCCGCGGCGACGTCCGCCATCGGAGCCTTGCGGTGAGGCGCACCGGACCTCTTGCATGCCTCGCCGCCAGCCTGGCGCTGGCATTGGCCGGCTGCGGCGGAGGCGGGAGTTCATCCGGTGGCGCCACCGGAGGCGGCGGCGGCAGCAGCAGCGGGGGAGGCGGCGGTGGCAGCCCCCCTCCGACGGCCGGGCGGTTGTTCGCCGATCCGGCGCAGCGCTCGCTCGCCGTGGGTGACGTCCAGAAGATCATCGCCCAGGCCGCCGGCGAGGCGCAGGCACGCGGACTTCCGGCAACGATCGCGGTGGTCGACCGCGTCGGAAACGTCCTGGCGGTCTTCGCCATGGACGGCACGCCCCCCACCACGGGGATCAGCCGGCGGACGATCGGGGGAATGGCCGCGTCCGGCGAGGAAGTCGGCCTCCAGGGGATTGCGGTGCCCACCGCCGCCGCCGCCATCGCCAAGGCGATCACCGGCGCCTATCTGTCGAGCGGCGGCAACGCCTTCTCGACCCGCACGGCCAGCCAGATCGTGCAGGAACATTTCCCTCCGGCCCCGAGCACGGTCGGGCTCGAGAGCGGGCCGCTGTTCGGCGTGCAGTTCAGCCAGCTTCCCTGTTCGGACCTGTCGGCTCGGATGAGCGACGGCATGATTGGCCCGCAGCGCTCGCCGCTCGGCCTCGCCGCCGATCCCGGCGGCTTCCCGCTCTACAAGGATGGCGTCGTCGTGGGCGGGATCGGCGTCGCAGGAGACGGCATTTACGGCTTCGATCCGAACACACTGGACCGCGACGCCGATGCCGAGGAAGTCGCCGCGCTGGCGGGCACCCAAGGCTATGCGGCGCCGCGCGAGATCCAGGCCGACCGGATTTCGGTCGACGGCACCAGCCTGCGCTATTCCGATGCCGCGAGCGGCGCGCTGGGGCCGCTCCAAACGAGCTTCGGTGCCGTCAACGGACCTGTAGGCAGGCTGGTGCCGGTGTTCGGCTACACCGATGGGACGATCCGGGCGGGCACTCCCTATGGCAGTGCTGCCTCGGGCATCCGTCCCAGCGCCGCGGGGGAATTCGCCAGCCGCGACGCCTATGTCCTGGTCGACGCCGCTGGCAATCCGCGCTTCCCCATTCGGGGGGGGACCGATGGGGCGAGTGTGTCCGCGCCGCTGACTGCGAGCGAGGTGCGCGCGATCCTCGAGGAAGCCTTTGCCGTCCTCAGCCATGCACGAGCGCAGATCCGTCGCCCGCTGGACAGCCGGATGCAGGCGTCGATCAGCCTGGTCGATACGCATGGCGCCGTCCTCGGCCTGCTGCGCTCGCCCGACGGACCGATCTTCGGCACCGATGTGAGCCTGCAGAAGGCGCGCACTGCGGCCTTCTTCTCCAACCCGGTCGCCGGAGCGCAACTCGAGGCCGCTTCGCCGAGCGTGGCGCGGTATGTTCAACGGGTCCGCAGCTTTCTTGACGATCCCGCCGCATTGACCGGCACATTCGCCTTCGCCGATCGATCGGGGGGCAATCTCTCGCGCCCCTATTTCCCCGACGGGGAGGTCGGGACCCTGGCGGGACCACTGTCGGTCGAACGGCCGGGACAGTTCAGCCCCTTCATGACCGGGCTGCAGACCGATCTCGTCGTGCAGAACCTGGTCCAGCATCTCGCGTTCGTGGTTTCGAATGGCGCGAGTCCGGACACTGCGCGCGGCTGCACCGGCCTTCCGGCTGCGCCCGGCGGAGGCAAGCGCATCGCCAATGGGATCCAGATTTTTCCGGGCTCGGTGCCGATCTATCGCGGCGGACAGTTGGTCGGCGGGCTCGGCGTGTCGGGCGACGGGATCGACCAGGACGACATGGTCGGCTTTCTCGGGCTGAACAACGCGGGGCAGCGGGTCGGCGGGATCGGCAATGCCGCGAAGGACATGCGCGCCGACCGGATCGTGGTCGACATCTCCGGCCGCAGCGTGCGCCTGCGCTACGTCAATTGCCCCTTCGCACCCTTCCTCGACGATCCCCGGCAGAACGTCTGCGAGGGGCTGTGATGGCCGCGCCGCTCGTCCTTCCGCTGATCGCGATGAACCCCGCCTGCGCGGCGGCCGTGTCGGCGATCTGCGATCCTTCTCCGGCGGCAGCGCTCCGCCGGGCCGAGCCGCCGCTCGACCATCCGCCGGTCGCCGTGCCCAGCTTTTCCGAAGCCTTTGCGCCCTTTGCGCAGGCGCGCTCCGCCACGGTGGCGCGAGTGCAGGAAGCGCCCGGCTCCGACGCGGCCGAAGGGCAGCCTTCCAGCTCCGAAACCGAGGCTGCGCCACCCATCGACAGGGAAATCATCGAGGGTCGCCGAAGGCCGGACTATACCGAGCCCCTTCCCGAAGCGGTCGATCAGTCGAACGAAGGGGCCGTGCGCGCGCCCCCGCCCGAGGCGTTCCCGGTCGATCAGGTTCCGATCCCCGACCGCTGGCGGCTGATCGAGAGCCTCGGCCTGGTCAAGGAGCGCTGGTGGGATCCCTACGGTCAGAATACCTACAAGGGCGACCGGCCGATCGATCCGGCAAGGGTTCCCTGGCTGCCGATTACCGGCCCCGACTGGTTCTTCATCGTCAACGGAGTCAGCGACACGGTCTTCGAACCGCGCAGCTTCCCGATCCCGGTAGGGGTGCAGACCACCGCCCGGCCCGACAGCCTCAATGTGTTCGGCAAGGATCCGAGCTACGTCCTGTCGCAGACCTTCATCCTCGGCGCGGCGCTGCTCAAGGGCAGCACCGCCTACAAGCCTCCGAACATCGAATATCGGGTCACGCTGGCAGCCAACGTCAGTTACGTCGACGTGCCCGAGCGCCGCGTGCTGTTCGTCGAGCCGAGCAGACACACGCACCGTCTCGACCACTTCGTGGGCGTTCAGGAAGCCTTTCTCGACTATCACTTACGCAATGTGTCCGACCGCTACGACTTCGACAGCGTCCGCATCGGGATCCAGCCCTTCCAGGCCGATTTCCGAGGCTTCCTGTTCAACGACAACCTGCTGGGCGTGCGGTTCTTCGGCAATCGCGACAACAATCGAATCCAGTATAATTTCGGCGGCTTCTGGCGGCTCGAGAAGGACACCAACAGCGGTCTCAACGCGGTCCTGCAGAGCCCGCGCGACGACTTCGTCTTCTATGCGAACGTCTACCGGCAGGATTTCCTGATTCCGGCGCTGACCAGCCAGGTCACCTTCGTATGGAACGCCAATCGCGAGGCCGACGACATCCAGATCGACGACAACGGTTTCCCCGTTCGCCCGGCACTGCTCGGCAGCCTGCGCGGGCGTGATTACGACGTCTTCTACCTCGGCTACAACGCCGACGGGCGGATCGGGCGGATCAATCTGACCGGCAGCGCCTATTATGCTTTCGGCGAGGACCGTAATTCCTTCTTCACCGATCGCGCCGCCGACATCTCGGCCTATTTCGGTGCGGTCGAGGCGAGTTACGACAAGGACTGGATGCGCTTCCGCCTGTCCGCCGCCTATGCCAGCGGCGATGGTGACCCCTACGACGATAGCGAAACCGGCTACGATGCCATTTTCGAAAACCCAATCTTCGCCGGGGCGGACACATCCTACTGGATCCGCCAGACCATCCCTTTCGCGGGCGGGGGGCGGGCAGTCGCCGTGAACGGCCGCAATGGCATCCTCAATTCGCTGCGCAGTTCGAAGGAACAGGGCCAGTCGAATTTCAACAATCCCGGCCTGATGCTGCTCGGCGCCGGTGGCGATTTCGACCTGTCGCCCGAATTACGCCTTTCGATCAACGCCAACCATTTGTGGTTCGAGAATACGGCGACGCTGCAGGCGCTGCGCAATGAGGGATCGATTCCGAAGGACATCGGCTGGGATCTCTCGGCGGCGGCGATCTGGCGGCCGAAGGCGACGCAGAACATCGTCGCGCGGCTTTCAGCCGCCGCTCTCGTCTCGGGCGAGGGCTTCGACGATCTCTTCACCTCCCTCGGAAACCCGCGCGCCTATTATTCGGTGCTCGCCAATGTGATCCTGACCTACTGATGCGGCATTTCGGACAAATCCTCCTCGGACTCGCACTGCTGCTCTTCGCCGGAGCAGTCGGCTTGCATGCGGCCGAGGAGGAGAAGCCGGTGGCGCGCGACTACAGCCTCGTCGCGGCCGCACCCGCGCCGCGGGTCCAGACCGAGGCGCAGATGGCGGCCAAATCGGAAGGCTGCCTGTCCTGCCATGTCCGCACGGACCAGCCCACGATGCACGAAACGCCCGCAGTGCGGATCGGCTGCGTTGATTGCCACGGCGGCAATCCCGGCGTCCTCGGGAACAGCGAATTGGCGCATGACGATCCTGCCTATGTCGCGGCGCGCGATGCCGCCCACGTGCTGCCGAAATATCCCGAAAGCTGGCACTGGCCCTCCTCGGCCAATCCGAAGCGCAGCTACGGCCTGCTAAACAAGGAAGACCCGGTCTTCGTCCGCTTCGTCAATCCCTCGGACTATCGTGTGGCGCGCGAGGCATGCGGGGCCTGTCACATCGAGACCATCGAAGCGGCCGAACGCTCGATCATGGCATCGGGGGCGATGCTGTGGGGCGGGGCGGCCTACAACAACGGCATCCTGCCTTTCAAACGCTACATCCTCGGCGAAGCCTATACGCGCGAGGGCGAGGCGGCAAAGATCCGTAGCCCGGGCGCCCCTCCCGGAACGGTCACCGAGGCGCAGGCGGCGCGTGGAGCGCTCGCCGAACTCTACCCCATGCCCACCTGGCATGTGATCCCGCCGGGCGATGTCTTCCGCGTGTTCGAGCGCGGCGGGCGGACGATCGCCAGCCAGTTTCCCGAGATCGGCCTGCCCAATGCGACGGGTTCGATCCAGCGGCTCGAGGAGCCGGGGCGCCCTGACCTCAAGCAATCGAACCGCGGCCCCGCCACCGGTCTGCGCGTGGCGATCCCCGTGCTGAACATCCACAAGACCCGCCTCAACGACCCGTTCATGTGGTTCATGGGGACCAACGACCAGCCGGGCGACTACCGCCATTCGGGGTGTTCTGGCTGCCATGTGGTCTATGCCAACGACCGCGAACCGCGGCACAGCCTGATCTACGCCAAATTTGGGCGCGACGGCCAGAGCGCGAGCATCGATCCGACGATCGCCGCGCTTTACGAAGGCGGGCGCGAGAGTCGCGACGGCGACGGCCATGGCGGGGTCAAGAGGCCCGACGAGGGGGACGGCCCGGAGGCCGGCCCGAGCAAGGAGAAGGGTCACCCGATCCGGCACAGCTTCACCCGATCGATTCCCACGGCGCAATGCATGAACTGCCACATGCACCAGCCGAACATCTTCCTGAATTCCTACCTCGGCTACACCATGTGGGACTATGAATCCGATGCCCCGCATATGTGGCCGAAGGAGCAGAAATACCCCACTGCAGAGGAGGTGCATGCGGTGCTCGAGCGCAATCCCGAGGGTGCTGCGCCCAAGGGGAAGTGGTCGGACCTCGATTTCCTCCGGAACGTCTACGATCTCAATCCGCAGCTCGAGGATACGCAATTCGCCGACTATCACGGACACGGCTGGAACTTCCGCGCCATTCTGAAGCGTGACCGCAAAGGCAATCTGCTCGACAAGGACGGCGCCATCGTCGCCCCCGACGATCCCGAGAAATGGCGCAGAGAGGGCGAAGGCAAGTTCGTCGAACCCGGCGTCAATCCGGGCAAGACGGTCCATCTGATGGACATTCATGCGGAAAAGGGCCTGCAATGCGCCGATTGCCACTTCGGCCAGGACAGCCATGGCAATGGGCTGATCTACGGCGAGGTCGCCAATGCGGTCGAGATCGGCTGCAAGGACTGCCACGGCACGGCCGATGCCTATCCCACGCTGCTGACCAGCGGCCCCGCTGCGCCGCCGAAGGGCCATGACCTTTCCTTGCTGCGCAACCCCGACGGCCAGCGGCGCTTCGAATGGATGCAGGACGAGGAGGGAGAGCGGGTGCTGATCCAGCGCTCGATCGTCGATCCGGACCTGCAGTGGCAGGTCAGCCTGACCCGCGACAGCGTCGATCCGGCATCGGGGCACTTCAACGCCAGGGCCGCCCGAGCCAAGCTGATGAGCAGGAATGGCGCCGAAACCGGCCTGTTCGAATTCGGCACCGGAATCGCGCCCGAGGACCGCGCCCATGGCGACAGCGAGATGGCCTGCTTCACCTGCCATCTGTCGTGGACGACCAGTTGCGGCGGCTGCCATTTGCCGATCGAAGCCAATTGGAAGACCAGGTCGCACCATTACGGCACCGAGGAAACCCGCAATTTCGCGACCTACAATCCGCAGGTTGCGCGCGACGAGATGTTCCAGCTCGGCCGGCACCAGACGACCAAGGGCAATCAGGTGGCACCGATCCGCTCGACCAGCGCGCTTGTGTTGAGTTCGACCAACATCAACCGCGAGCGCATCTACGTCCAGCAACCGCCGGTCGCCGCTTCGGGCTATTCGAGCCAGGCCTTCGCGCCGCACTTCCCCCATACGGTGCGGCTGACCGAGACCAAGACCTGCAGCGATTGCCACCTGTCGCAAGCCGAGGACAACAATGCGATCATGAGCCAGCTGCTGCTGCTCGGCACCAATTTCGTGAACTTCGTCGGGCTCAACGCCTGGGTCGGCGAGGAGGGCGGGTTCGAAGCGATCCGCGTCACCGAATGGGACGAACCGCAAGCGGTGCTCGGCTCCTACCTGCACCGCTACGCCTATCCCGACTACTGGCGCATGCATGTCGAGGACAATGGGCGCGAGCTCAAGGACTGGACCCGCGGCAAGACCTTCGACGGCGACGCCAGCGGCGAGACCCGGCCATTCGAGCAGTTCGCCAACGTTCATGAAGGCACCCGCGATGCCGTGCGCTGCCTGCAGTTGCGCGGCGAATACATGTTCGTCGCCGAGGGCAAGGGCGGCTTCCGCGTCTATGACGTCGCCTCGATCGCCAATAAGGGCGTCTCCGAGCGGATCCTGACCGCACCGTTCAGCGCCATGGGCCACGATGCGCAAGTGAAGACGAAGAACGCCACCTGCATGGCGCTCGCGACCAATCAGCCTGTCCGCCCCGACCGCAACAAGGCGATGGCGGCAGCCGAGGTCAAGGATGCCGCGGGCAATCCGGTCCTCAACGCCGACGGCACGCCCATGTCGCTGCTCCAGGTCAATCAGGAACAGGCGATGCAGCCGATCTACGACTATGCGGTGATTACCGATGCGGTCGAAGGACTGGTGCTGGTGAACATCGAGACGATGGCCGACGGCGAATTCCGCAACAACAAGCTAGAGCGGGCGCTGACCTGGAACCCGGACGAGATCCTCGCCGGCGCAAGACACATCACTCTGGCCGGCAACATCGCCTATATTGCGGCCGACAAGGGGTTGGTGGTGGTCGATCTCGCCGATCCGCTGGCGCCCCAGCTCATGGCAGTGCGTCCGCTGCGGGATGCACGGGCCTCGGCAATCCAGTTCCGTTATCTCTGGGTCACCGATGCCGATGGCGTGAAACTGTTCGACGTCACCGACCTCCGCCATCCCGTCGCCGTTCCGGGGGCGACGGTGCCTCTGGCCGATGCGCGGCGCCTCTACGTCGCCCGCACCTACGCCTATGTCGCGGCCAAGGCGGACGGGCTGGTGATCCTCGACGTGACCCGGCCGCTGGCACCGAAAATCGCTCAGCGCGTGACGCTCGGCGGTTCGTTGAACGATGCCGAGGACGTCATTGTCGGATCGACCAATGCCTCGCTGTTCGCCTATGTCGCCGATGGCCGCAATGGGCTGAAGGTGCTCCAGCTGACCAGCCCCGACAGCCAGCCCAATTTCTACGGCTTCAGCCCCGCGCCCCGACCCGAACTGGTCGCCTGGGCGAAGACCAAGGGGCCTGCGATCGCATTGTCCAAGGGCCTCGACCGCGACCGCGCGGTCGACGAGACCGGCGGTCAGATGGCGGTATTCGGCAGGCTCGGCTCGCGGCCCTTCACTCGGGAGGAGATGGAGCGGCTGTTCCTCACCCGTTCCGGAGTGCCGTGGAAGGTCAGCGACGAACCCGACATGGGCGCCTGGGTCGGGGGCCGCGGACCGTGGCTGGATCCGGCCGCGGCGGAAGCGGGCGAGTAGCTTCGAAACGGGCGCGCGCCCGGGAGAATGCCCTATTCGCGCTCGGCGAACATTTCGCGGATCATCGGCTTCAGATGCTCGCCGAAGTGAGCGAGGACCTCCCACCCGCCGCAGCTTTCGTAATGCGTGACGAGATTTTCGCCGTCCCAGCGGTGCAGCGCATAGCTCGGCGGTTCGGTGGTGATGAGCGAGCGACCGTCGGCGCGGTTCCGGTCGATCGGCCTGAGATCGAGCGCCACAAGCGGTGCCACCGAGGGGGTGATGCTGAGCGGGATGCGCCGGAATTGCGTGCTCACCCGGCGGTGCAGGTGCCCGCAATGGATCGCCCGGATCGCTGCCTCGTGACCGCGCACCGCTTCGGCGAAATTCTCGATCCACTGCTCGTCGGGCGCCGGATCCATCCAGTCGATCCCGCTGACGATCGGGGGGTGGTGCATGAAGATGACGCAGGGCGCCCCTCCGCCCGCGTCGAGCTCGGCCCGCAGCCAGTCCTTCCGCCGCTCGCAGAAGGCGCCGCCATGGCGGCCTGGCTCGAAGGTATCGAGGCAGACGATCCGCAACCCATCCTTTTCGACGACATAGTGGATGAAGCCGCCTTCGCAGGGCGTCTCGGGGAAGGCGCGGAGCAACTCCTCGCGCGTATCGTGATTGCCGACCAGCGGCAGCAGCGGGCATTCGGCCGCTTCGAGGATGCGGGCCGTCTTCTCGAAGCTCTCGCGGTCGCCATGATCGGTCAGATCGCCCGACAGCACGAGGAAGTCGGGCTTGTTGGGCGCGGAAACGATGCGCTCGAGCACCGCGCCGAAACGTATGCGGTTGAGCTCCTCCGGCCGGGCGTCCGGATCGAAGCCGATATGGATGTCGGTCATCTGCGCGATCAGCATTTGGTTCCCCTTATCTCATCGCCCGGATTCGGCGCCGGCATCAGTCGCGCAGTCGCGAAATGCGCGCGACCTGCTGCGGACCGTCACCCACCTCCTCCTCGTGCCGGCGGAAGTCGGGCGGATGGTAGGAATGGCACATGGCGCAGCCCGACGGCACATCGGCATCGCTGGCTGCCTCGCCCTGATGGCATTCGCGGCATGTCGCGAGCGTGGGGAGGATGAGGTCGGTGGCGCTGCTCGAATCCGAAGCCGCGTGGCAGGTCGAGCATTCCTCCTGTTCATGAGCCTCGTGGTCGAAACGGCCGTTGAGCAAATAGTGGCTGCGCTGGAACACCGGCATGACCGTGGGTTCGCCGTTCGCGACCGTCGGGACGTGGCATTCGCCGCAGACCCCGTCCGGGGACAGCGCTCCGGCTATGGCGGTGTAATTGCGGCCGGGTCTGCCGAAATCCTGGAAATAGCGCCCGCCGCGCTTGAATTCGCCCGGGCGGCGGCGAGCGGAGGTGATGGCGTTCCGGGGCGCGCGGTCCATCGCGACGAGGTCGGCGCGCATCTGATCGACATTGCCATGGCGGAGCGTGCGGAAGGTCGAACCGACCTTGTCGTAGACCAGGCTGTGGCAGCTCTCGCAGTCCTCTTCCATCACCACCGGAAGGAAACCGTTCCGGTCGTCGGTCGGCCGGTGGCAATCGGCGCAGACCAGCGCCTCGCCATATCCCTCCAGATTGCCGGCCATTCGCGCGACGCCATTGGTGGTGGACAGATGCGTGGCGTGCGGAAAGCGCAGGCCGCTGTCCTCGCGCGCGTTTCCGTCGAGCGTCACGCGCGAGATCCGGTCGCTGCCCGCGCTGGTGTGGACCGCCGCCTGCAATTGCGGGTGGTCGGTCCCGAAATCATGCGCATTGGCGAGCGTCGTGTCGGTCAGGCGCCTGTCCAACGTGCCGTGACAGCTCGAACAGAATTGCTGCGCGGCGGGTTCCATCCGCCCGGCGCCCTCGTGCTCGGTGTGGCAGGTGGTGCAGGATTCGGGGCCCTCCTTGCCGAAGGCGGCGGCGACCCGCCACAGCATCGCATCGGATCCTTCCATCGGTCCCCGCGCGCTGGCGAGGCGGTTGCGATCGGCATGATCGCCGATATCCTTGTGGCAGGCGAGACAGGCTTCATCGCGGACCGAGACGAAGGGGGCGACGTGACAGGCTTCGCAACTTTGCTCGAGTGCGTGATGGGCTTTGCTGAGCTTCCCGGTGCTCCAGCTGGCGTCCATCGGGATCTGGTCGCCCGCCTGGGCGTCGGCGCGCGAGAGATGCGACCAGACCGGTACGGCGAGGAAAGCGAGCAGGATCGCGGCGAGGCCGAGCCAGGCCATCGCGCGCTTGCCCGGAAGCGCGCTCGACAGGCCGAAGCCGCGCAGCGCATCGCGGTTGCCGAGCTCGCGCTCCTCCCGCGTTACGGTGACGAGCACACGCCCGTCGGCTTCGCGCCCGAAGGCGAGCGTATGCGTGCCGAGGATCAGCACGCCGCCCTTCGCCGGGTCGAAGCCGGTCCCGCGGGTGCGATGCCCATCGAAGGAGAAGTCGCGGCTCGAGGCGGCTTCGAGCGCGACATGGCCGCGGCCGTCGAGCGTCGCGACGGCGTGCTGTTGTTCGACCGCGAGGTCGGCGATCACCACATCGTTCGTGGTCGCGCGGCCGATGGCGAGCGTTTCGCCCGCGACCTCGCGATCGCGGACGATCTCGCGCCCGGTGGCGGTGTGGTCGATGGTGCGGATGAGGAATGCCATTCTTCCGCCTGTCACCAGTAGTAGAACACGCTGACGACATGCGCCGTCAGCGCGGCGAGCAGTGCGACGGTCAGCGGCACATGGACGTAGAGCCAGATCTCGAGCAGGGCCCTGGTCTGCATCTGGCGGCGGATCTGGTCGATCTGCGCTGCCCGCTTGCCGAGCAGGGCGCGGACCTTCTGCTGTGCCAGATCGTCCCCCTCCTCGGCATCATAGGCGCGACCGGTGGAAATGTGCTCGAGTGCGCGGCGCGTCGCGTCGCGCGAACCGGGTCCACGGAATCGCGCGATCAGCCCGGCGTCGAAGACATCCTGTTCGAGCGCGGCGATGACCCGGTCGGCATCCTCGCGGGCGAGGGGCTGCGCGGCGCTCTCGAGCTGGCGGTCGATCGCAGAGAGGCTCTCGATCATCTGCTCTCGCGTCATTTCACGGCGGTTTTCCGACAGGCGCTGCGGCAGCGTCGCATAGACGGCGATGCCATAGAGGCCCGACAGGATCACCAGCATCATCAGCACCCAGGCGAGCGTATGGACGTTCCAGCCGAGCTGGAAGCCGGTGTGCAAGGTTCCGATCACGACCAGCGACAGGCCGAGATAGACATGCGCGCTGGTCCAGGCCTTCAGGCTCCAGCTTCCCGGAGACGGGCGGCGCTTGCGGATCCCGAGGAGCACGAGCCAGACGATCAGTCCGGCCCCGACCGTTCCCAGCGCATAGCCGTACCAGCTGCCGCCATTGTGACGCGGCTCGACGTCGACCAGCAGATAGGTGACGATGGTGAACAGCCCGAGAAAGGCAGCGGCCTTGGCCCAGAAATAGCCGCGATGGGCGAGGAAACTCTCATGCTCGGCAGAACGCCGGCGTTCGTCGGCCGCGAAGGAACCGGCCCTGTCGCGCCTGAACAGCGAGGCCATCAGTCGATGCCTTCCTCGATCCGCGCGACCGACAGAAACCGTTCGGGGCTCACGCGGATCGCAGCACCGGTGGGGCAGGCGCGGACGCAGGCCGGGCCCCCCTCTATGCCCGAGCACATGTCGCATTTGATCGCCATCTTGGGCGTCTCGGTGCCCGCGGTGCGGTTCTTGCGCCAGGCGTAGCTGGCCTCCCCCGGCCCCGGGCCCGCGCCGAACAGCAGCCAGGCGAGCAGGCCCGGCTTCTTCGGCGGCCTGGCATCCATGCGGATGACGCCATAGGGACAGTTGCGCTGGCAATTGCCGCAGCCGATGCAGCTTTCGTCGATGAATACCTCGCCGTCGGCACCGCGCCGGATCGCATTGGGCGGACAGTCGGCCATGCAGTGCGGATGCTCGCAGTGGCGGCAACTGGTGGGAACGTGGAGATGGGCGTAGGTTCGCCCCGCCTCGCGATCGAGCCGGCTCAGTCCGTCATGGCTGTCGGCGCACGCCTTCTCGCAATTGTCGCAGCCGACGCAGAGCTTCTCGTCGATCAGCAGCACGTCGGTTGCTTCGCCCAGACCATTGTCGACGAGGAACTGCGCGGTCTGCGAATACATGTCGACCGCGCCTCCGAAACTCGCCTTGCGGCTTTCGACGAAGTCGTTGATCTCGCGCCGGCCGGCCATATCTGCCAGGGCGCGGCTGCGGATCTCGGGCTTCCGGTCCAACAGGGCGTTGAAGGCTGCACCGGGAAAGCGGATCACCTCGCCCCTGATCGCGGCGCGCACGCTGGCGCTGCGCCTGGAGCCGTCGATCACCGCCATTTCGCCGAAATAGGAGCCGGCCGGAAGATAGGAGAGGAAGATCGGCTTGCCGCCGAGATTCTTCTCCACGATCATCGAGCCGCGGCGGACGACGTAGATATCCTTGTCCTCGGCACCTTCCTCGATGACGATCTGGCCCGCCGGCACCGGGACCACTTCGGCCGCTTCGACCAGTTCGGCGACATCCGCCGGGGTCAGGCCCGAACCGAAGATCTGCAGCAGCTGCCGCTCGATCGAGATCCGGTTGACCGCCCGGTTGGCGCTGGGCGCCGTGGCCATCAGCTTGAGCGCGGCGAGCCGCGAGAATTCGACCGTCACCGTGGGCTCGGCAGCTCGGATCGTCGATCCGCGACGGCGGCCCGAGATCAGCCCGACCTCGCCGAAGATCGACCCGGTCCCGATCGGCACGGTGATCGAGGGATCCTCGGGGTCGACCTCGACCAGCACCGAGCCTTCGGCGATGGCAAACATCGACGAACCCGGATCGTTGCGGGTGAAGACGATGGCGCCCTGGTCGAACGCCCGCACCGTGCTGTCGAGCATCAGCTCGCGCATCTGGAGCGGGGACAGCTCCTGCAGGATGACGACCTGGCTGCGGAAGGCCTCGAGCCATTCGTCGACCGAGCGACCTCCGGGCAGGGCAGCGAATTTCTCCGCCAGTATCGGTTCGTCGGCGGGCTTCAGACCGGTGTTCCCGTCGAGGAATTCGATCACGTCATAGCCCTGATTCATGCAATGCTTGATCAGCGGATAGCCCGCCAGTGCGCCGATCACGTGAATTCCGGACTGAGTGGTCTCGAAGCTCGGGGTCAGTTTGGGAAAGGCGCCCCGGTCTTCGCCGGTGAAGGCGATGCCGCACTCTTCGACGAAGGCGCGGGGTGGCTGCGAACCGGTTCGCGCGATGATCCGGTCGCAGCGGATGACCTCCTGACCGTCGCGGGTCTCGAGCACGATTTCGCCCTCGCGCACCTCGGTCGGGCTGGTTTCGCGCCGGACGCCGATCCTTCCGTCGGCCTCCGCCTCCTCGAGCAGCTTGACGTTGGCTCCCTTGGCCCGCGCGAATTCGGCGCTGCGGTTGAGGATGGTGACGGTGTTGCCCTGGGCCGCATCGGCGGCGAGGCCGAGGGCGTTCTCGATCCCGGCGTCGCCCGAGCCGATCACCGTGATGTGCTCGTCGACATATTCGGTGGGATCGTCGAGCTGGTACTGGACATGCGGCAGGTCGGCGCCGGGCAGCCGCAGGAGGTTGGGATTGCCCTGCGTTCCGATCGCCAGCACCACTGCCTCGGCCTCGATCGTCGTGCCGTCCTTGAGTGCGATGGAAAAGGCGCCGGTCGAGCCGGAAATGCCGACGACTTCGGCGTTCAATCTGACCGAGACGGCGCCTTCGTCGATCTGGCGGTCCCAGGTGCCGAGGATCGTCTCGCGCTTGCCGGCGTCGAAGTCGAGATCGCTGCGCAGGACCAGATTGCTGGGCGTCGCCATGACATGCTTGCCCTTCTGGTATTTGAAGATCGTGTCCGACAGATGGTCGGTCTTTTCGAGCAGGACGTGGCTCATCCCGCGCTGCGCTGCATGCGCAGCGGCGCTCAGACCGGCGGGGCCGGATCCGACGATTGCAACACGTACTCTATCCGCCAAGCGCAATCCCCCCGGAAGGCTTGCGAACCCATCGTTTTTTCTTTTCGGTCCGCATCATAGGCAAAAGCATGGCCGAGGCAATTGTCTCCGGGTCTCCGGCGGGATAACCCTCGCGGTCATGGGGGACGAACTCGAAAATCCGGGACCGGGGAAACGCGCAACCGGGGGCCTGCTGGCCTTCGGCGTGGCGCTGGCAGCAGTGGTTGCGGCGATCGGCTATCGCACGCTCGACAGCGGCGGGGACGGCGATCCCGAACGGGCGGAAGCGGGCGATCCCGTCGAGAGCCTCGAGGCCCGCATTGCCACCGACCCGACCGATGTCGCGGCCTTGCGCGAACTCGGTTTCCTGCGCTTCGACCGCGGCGAATACGACGAGGCGGCGAAGGCCTACCGCCGCGCTGTCGGGATCGAGACCGAGGATGCGACGCTGTGGTCGGCACTCGGCGAGGCGCTGGTGATGGCGAGCACGCGCGATCCGATGCCACCCGAGGCGCTGGCGGCCTTCCGTAAGGCCGCCGCGATCGACCCCGGCGATCCGCGCGCGCGCTACTTCCTCGCGGTCCGGCGCGACTTGGCGGGCGATCACCGGGGGGCCATCGCGGATTGGCTTGCCCTGCTGGCCGATACCCCGCCCGGGGCTCCCTGGGAAAGCGATTTGGCGCGGACGATCGAACAGGTGGCTGCGATCAACCGGATCGAGCTCGGCGACCGGCTGGCGCAGGCGCAGACGAGCCGCGCCGCAACCGAGCCGCTGCCAGGCCGCGAAGCGTTTTCGGTCGCCAATGGCATTCCCGGTCCCAGTGCCGCGGATCTCGCCGCCGCATCCTCGATCCCGCCGGGCGAACAGCGGCAGATGGCCGAGGGAATGGTCGCGCGGCTCGAAGCCAAGCTTGGCACCGACCCCGCCAATGTCGAGGGCTGGATCATGCTCATGCGCAGCCGGATGACCCTCGACCAGCCCGACCTCGCCCGGCAGGCGCTGGCGAATGCGACCGCCGCAAATCCCTCCGCCGCCGCGCGCTTGCGCGCGCAGGCCGAAGCGCTCGGCCTCCGCTAGGCTTCGGGTGGGCTGCCCGGCTTGGGCTTCACGGTGATGGTTATCTGGCTGAGCGAGATGATCGCCACCCAGAAGCCCATGACCGACAGCGCGCTCGCTCCGAGCACGGTGAAGGCTGCGCCCTTGGTCCCGTTCCAGCCCATCGCGACGTCGAGCAGTGCGAGGCCGAGCAGGGTCGGCGCGGCGCGGATGAGCAAGGCGGTTCCCGCGCGGCCCGCGCTGACCAGCAGCGATTCAAGGCTTGCGCCGACCAGTTCGATCGCGCCTGCAATGGCGAGGATCACCATCGTCCAGTAGAAGCGGAATTCGGATCCCGCGATGAGCGCGAGGGCGGGCCGGCCGATCATCACCGTGGCGAGGACCGCCAGTCCGCCCGCGACCAGGGCGATATTGGCCATTCTGCGCGCCATGTCATGCGCCGTGTCGCGCGCGTGGACGAGCTCGGGATAGATCGCCTTCGAGACCGCCTGGGCGAGGCTCACCAGGGCCTGTCCCAGCTGGCTCGCCACCCGGAAACCGCCCGCTGCGGCTTCGCCGCCGATCGCCCCGACCAGCAGGATCAGGACCTGCTTGGATCCGACATTGAGGCTGCCCGAGAGATTGGTCGACCAGACGAAGCGCCATGCTCCGGCATGGTCGCGTGGAATCCGCCACAGGCTGATGCGCGAGAGATCGATCCGCTCGCTCCGGCCCGCGGCGAACCACAAGGCCGACGCAACGGCGACTTCGGCGGCGGCCCAGGCGAGAACGAAGCCGATGACCTCGGGAAGAAACACGGCCGCGAGGCCGGCGCCCGCGGCGCGGACGATCGGCTGAGCCGATTCGGCGGCGGTCGCTCGGCCATATTCGAACCGCAGGCGCAGGAGGCCGGTCGGGGTGGTCCGGATCGCGAGAAGCGAGATGACGCAATAGCCGAAGGCGACCGGCAGCAGATCCCCGGGGAGGGGCAGCCACAGCGGCGCCGTGCCCACCAGAACGGCCGCCAGGACCAGCCCGATGGCGATCGACAGCAGGTCGAGCGCGATGGCGAAGCCGGTGGCGTCGCGCGCGCCGTTCTCGCCCGAGCCCCAGCGCACGACGAATTGCCAGGTCTGGAAATTGGCGATGCCGGTGACGGTCTGTCCGAGCGCGAGGATGATCGCGAAATAGCCGAAGCCGTCGAGGCCCAGCGTGCGCGTGGCGAGCGCCAGATAGACCAGGCTGAGGACGGCATTGACGCCGCGGCCGGTCAGCAGCCAACCGATGTTGCGGAACAGGCGACCCATCGCTGCGGCCTGGCCTCAGGCGGTCGCCGAGCGCTTGGCCAGAAGCTTTTCGGTGACGACGAAGGTGCGCTCGTTGTCGACATCGATGGCGCAATGGCCGTTGTCCATGACCAGCGGCACCAGGCGGAAGCCGAACCGCCTCGACACTTGCGCGAAGAGCTTTTCCTTCGTCCCCCAGCCGAGATAGAAGCGGATCAGATTGATCGTCCCGAAAGCCTTGGCGATGCGACCGGGAAATTTCACGAACTGCCCGCCGCCGCGCATGATCTCGGCCACCTCGAGCGCCTGCGGACTGCCGATCCAATAGGCGTTGCAGTTGGAATAGCCGCCGTCGGAGAATTCGTAGAATTTCTTCTGCCCGACCGGATCGGCGGCGATCACGTCTTCCTTGCGGGCGAGCGCTGCGGCGGCGCCGGCCTCGCTGGCGATCGCCTTGTCGGCGAATTCCGTGAAGTCCTGCGGGAGCCACAGGCAGTTGTCGGCGGTGGTGACGAGGAGCGGATATTGCGCGCCTTCGGCACCCGAGAAGACGCTGTCGACGAGGTTGAAGGCGCCGGGCCTGAAGATCAGCCGCCCTTCGGCGACCAGCTTCGCGACCGCGGGGATCGCCGCGATTTCCTCGGTCTCATGCGCGACGATGCGGATCTCGCCGATGCGCGGAGAGGCGGCGACATTGGCGACGACCCGTTCGATCATCGGCATCCCGCCCACCGGAACCACGCATTTTTGCGCCACCTGCGCCCGCTCAGCCAGCGGGTCGAGCGCGCCGGAGCGCTTTCCCGCCATGATCAGCGCGGTGACCGTTCCGTGTTTCTCGCTTGCCATGGGCCGCCATCTACCCAGACCGATCCCGCTTGTCACGCGCTTGCGCGTTGCGCCGGGCTTGCGCCGGGCTTGCAAGGGGCCGGACCGCCGGGCAGGGGCAGAGCATGCGTATCATCTTCAGCCGCAAGGGTTTCGACAGCGCGTCGGGTGGCGGACCCTCGCCGATCGTCGGCGGACGGCCGGTGAGCCTGCCGATCCCGACCACGCGCACCCGCACCGCGACCTATGGCGGATTGGGCCTCGGCGCGCATGTCGCCGAGGCGAGCCGGGGACGGTTCGGGGCAGCAGACTTCTGTCACCACGACCCGATGTTCCTCGCCGACGGCAGCTGTCTGTTCGGCCAATGCGGGGCGGCGCAGAGCCATCTCGCCAACCGCGGCGTCGCGGCGGGCGACGTGTTCCTGTTCTTCGGCCTCTTCCGCGAGGAAGGCGGCGGCGCTCCGCATCACCGGATCTATGGCTTCCTCGAGATCGAACAGATCATCGCCCTTGCCGAGGGGGTGCCCGACCGGCTGATCCAGCATGCGCATCCGCATGCCCTCGCGCCGCATGGCGGCAATGACACCGTTTACGCCGGGCGCGGCCTGCAGGCACGCCATGCCAGCCAGACCCTGCGGCTGACGGTGCCGGAGGGTCCGCCTTCGCTGTGGCAGCGGCCCCCCTGGCTGAAGCGCGGCGGTCTCAGCTATCACGACCGCGCCGATCGCTGGCTGCCCGACGGCAAGCTCAAGAGCGTCGGACGCGGCCAAGAATTCGTTGCCGAAATCGGCCGGCGCAAGTCGCCACGCGCCTGGTTGGAGCGAGTTCTTGCTGAATTCCTTTATTAATCCCGGAAAAATCCACAATTAAGCAGGAGACGGATTAAGCATTCGTGGCTAGAACAATCCTCGATACCGCGGCACTGCCTTGAGCCTTTCGGCCAGTCGCCCTATTTGGTGGGGTCGCGGTATCACCTCTCTTCAAGACTGCTTATAATAGCCGAGAAGTCGAGCGAGCTATTGTCACGCGCGAAGTTTTCGTAAAGTTCTTGCGCGTGGCGGCCCAACGGCGTCCGCGACTTGGCGCTCTCCGCCGCCTCCATCGCCAATTTAAGGTCCTTGAGCATCAGCCCGGTGGCGAACCCGCCCTGATAGCCATTGTCCGAAGGGCTTTGCGGGCCCACGCCGGGCACGGGACAATAGGAGGTCATCGACCAGTTCTGTCCCGAGCTGACCGAGGAGATGTCGTAGAAGGTCTGCGGATCGAGGCCGAGCTTCCGTGCCATGGTGAAGGCTTCGCAGGTACCGATCATATGGATCGCCAGCAGCATGTTGTTGCAGATCTTGGCGGCCTGGCCATTGCCTGCATCGCCGGCGTGGATCACCGCCTTCCCCATGTCCTCGAGCACCGCTTCGGCGCGCTTGAATGCCTGTTCGGTTCCGCCGACCATGAAGGTGAGCGTCCCGCCATTCGCTGCGGCAATGCCGCCGGACACCGGCGCATCGACCATCGCATAGCCCGCTTCCTCCGCCTTTTCCGCCACCTCGCGCGCAGTGGCGACGTCGATCGTCGAACAGTCGATGAAGATCGCGCCGGCCGGAGCCTTGCCGATGACCTCGCCGGTGTAGGCGCTGAGCACGATCTGGCCGTTGGGGAGCATCGACACGACCGCCTCGGCATCGGCGACCGCTTCGCCGATCGAACTGCAGGGCTCGCAGCCGTTCTCACGCGCCCGGTCGAGCGCAGTCTGGTCGAGGTCGAAGGCGCGCACGGCATGCCCTGCCTTCACGAGGTTGGCGGCCATTCCGCCGCCCATGTTGCCGAGGCCGATGAAGGCGATGTTCATGTTCTCTCTCCACAAAAGCTTCTTCCCCTTCACGGGAAAGGGTTCGAGGAGGGGAACGGTCGGGATCCCCTCTTCAACTTCGGCCAGCGCGCAAGCTCCCCGGCCCGCCTGATCTCTTGCCGGAACACGGGAGGGCCGGCGAGGCTCAGCGCCCCTGCCACCGACTTTCGCGTTTCTCGACGAAGGCGGCCATGCCCTCCTGCTTGTCCTCGCTGGCGGCGAGGATCTGGAAGATCCGGCGTTCGACGATCAGACCCTGATCGAGCGAGGTCTCGAACGCTGCATTCACCATTTCCTTGTTCGCGATCGCGGCCATCGGCGGCATGCCGGCAATGGTCGCGGCCGTCTTGAGCGCTTCGTCGAGCAGCGCGTCATGCGCGACGACGCGCGCGACGAGATTGGCGCGCTCGGCCTCTTCCGCACCCATCATCCTGCCGGTGAGGCACATTTCCATCGCCTTCGACTTGCCCACGGCGCGGGTGAGGCGCTGCGATCCGCCCATTCCGGGGGCGACGCCGAGCTTGATTTCGGGCTGGCCGAACCTGGCATTCTCCGAGGCGATGATGAAATCCGCCATCATCGCGAGCTCGCATCCGCCGCCCAGCGCAAACCCATTGACCGCGGCGATCCACGGCTTGCGGGTCTTCCTGGCTATTTCGCTGGTCCAGGGGGCGAAGAAGTCCTCGAGGTAGAAGTCGGCGGCTTCCTTTTCGCTCATTTCCTTGATGTCGGCCCCGGCGGCGAAGGCCTTGTCGCCCGCGCCGGTCAGGACTGCGCAAAGCTGGGAGCCGTCGGCCTGATAGGCGGCAAAGGCCTCGATCAGTTCCTCGAGCACCTTGCTGTTGAGCGCGTTCAAGGCTTGCGGTCGGTTGAGCGTGATCAGCGTGACTGCGTCCCGCTGTTCGACAGTGATGGTTTCGTAGGTCATTCTGTTCTCCGTCATCCGGGCAAAAGCCGGGATCGTTCTCGGATGCATCCGCCACAACGAACATCGACCCCGGCTCTTGCCGGGGTGAGGCTTAAGCCAGCGGCGTCCATTCCTCGTCCTCGGGCAGGGGAGCGAAGATGCTGTCGAGCAGCTCCTCGGTCACGCCTTCCGGGGTCGCGGGATCCCATTGCGGATCATTGGTCTTGTCGACGATCACTGCCCGAACGCCCTCGGAAAAGTCGGGCCGGGTCAGCACGCGGCTGGCAATGCGGTACTCCATCCGCATGTTCTCGGCGAAGCTGTCGAGCTTTGCGCTCGTCGCAAGCTGGCGCAACGCCACCTTGCAGGTTTGCGGGCTCTTGGTGTGCAGGGTGGCGAGCTCCTTCGCCGCCCATTCGCCGTCGTCGGCTTCGAGGCTGGCGAGGATGTCCTCGTAGCGATCGGAAGCGAAGTGCTTCTTGATGAGATCGCCGTTCGCGGCGATGCGCGCGGAAGGCGGAGTGATCGACAGCTCGGAAAGGATGCCGGCGATCCTGCCGGGGTGCTCGGCGATCCGCGCCTTCGCTTCGGCGAGCTTCTCGACCGGCAAATAATGCGTCGCGATGCCCGCCCACAGGCATTCCGCTCCGTCGAGCCGCGCCCCGGTCAGGGCCAGGAACTGGCCCAGCCGAGCGCCGAGCCGCGAGAGGTGCCATCCGCCACCGACATCGGGGAACAGGCCGATCCCCGTTTCGGGCATGGCGAACCGCGTGTGCTCGGTGGCGACGCGATATTTGCATGGCAAAGCGATGCCGACGCCGCCGCCCATGGTGATCCCGTCCATGAAGGCCACGATCGGCTTGTCATAGGCGAACATCTGGTGGTTGAGCCGGTATTCCTCGTGAAAGAACGCCCGCCCCGTTTCGCCGCCGTCGTTCAGTGCCGAATGGCGCAACAGGTTGATATCGCCGCCGGCACAGAAGCCGCGGCCCTCCGCATGGTCGAGGATCACCGCCTCGACGGCATCGTCGTGACGCCATTCGGCCAGCGCCGCGCTCATCGCATGGCACATGTCGAGCGTCAGGGCGTGCAGCGCCTTGGGGCGGTTGAGCGAGAGGTGCCCTGCGCCCCCATGCGTGTGGATATGGACATCTTCGGTCATTGGCGCAGCATCTCCCGCCCGACGATCATCCGCATGACCTGGTTGGTGCCCTCGAGGATCGAATGGACCCTAAGGTCGCGCCAAAAGCGTTCGATCGGATATTCCTTGAGATAGCCATAACCCCCGAACAGCTGCAACGCATCATTGACGATCTGCGACCCGCTGTCGGTCGCCAGACGCTTCGCCATGGCCGAGAACTTGCTCTTGTCGGGTGCATTGTCGGTCACCTTGGCCGCCGCCAGATAGAGCAGCGCGCGGGCGGCCTCGAGGTCGGTCGCCATGTCGGCGAGCATGAATTGCGTGTTCTGGAAATCGGCGATCGGCTGCCCGAACTGCTGGCGTTCCTTGGTATATTTCACCGCCTCGTCGAGGCAGCGTTGCGCCCCGCCGAGCGAACAGGCGCCGATGTTGAGCCGGCCGCCGTCGAGGCCCATCATGGCGAAGCGGAAGCCGTCGCCCTCGGCGCCGACACGATTCTCGACCGGCACCCGGGCGTCCTCGAAGATCACCTGCGCGGTCGGGCTGGCGTTCCAGCCGAGCTTCTTTTCGGGCTTGCCGAAGGACAGGCCGGGCGTGTCCTTGTCGATCACCAGGCAGGTGATGCCCTTGGTCTTGTCCTCGCCGGTGCGGACCATGGTGACATAGACGTCGTTGAAGCCGCCACCCGAGATGAACTGCTTGGTGCCGTTGAGGACGTAATGGTCGGCCCCGGAATCCCCGGCAAGCCGCGCCTGGGTCTTGAGTCCGGCCGCATCCGAGCCCGATCCGGGTTCGGTCAGCGCATAGCTGGCGATCTTGTCCATGGTCACGAGGTCGGGCAGATACTTTGCCTTGACCTCCTCGCCGCCGAAGCGGTCGATCATCCAGGCCGCCATGTTGTGGATCGAGATATAGGCGCTGGTCGCGGGGCAGCCATAGGCCATGGCTTCCATGATCAGTGCCGCCTCGAGTCGGCCGAGGCCGATCCCGCCGCTCTCCTCGGACACGTAGATCGCGCCGAAGCCGAGCTCGGCGGTCTGCTTGATGACCTCGAGCGGGAAATGGCTCTTCTCGTCCCACTCGGCGGCATGGGGGGTGATGTTGTCGGCGGTGAACCGCTGCGCCATCTCCTGGATGGCGAGCTGGTCGTCGGTGAGCTGGAACTGTCCGGTCATGGCGCGCGCTCTAGCGCTGCAGACGCGTGTAGGAAAGGGGGCGGCCGGTCGGTCATTCGACCACCGCCTCGGCCTCGATCTCCACTTTCCAGTTGGGGCGGCACAGCCAGGCGACCCCCTGCATGGTCGCAGCCGGGCAGGTTTCGCCGAAGAATCGCGCATGGACTGCCCCGACCGCACCCTGGTCGGCCGGGTCGGTCAGCAACATGCGCGTGCGGACCACATCGCTCGCCCGGCCGCCGAGTTCGGTCACCGCCTTCAGGATCAGCGCGAGGCAGCGTTCGGCCTGCGCCGCCGCATCGCCCGGCACGGTCGATCCGTCCTCGGCCACGGGTCCGGTTCCCGCCACGAGGATCCGCTTGCCGATTCGCACCGCGCGGGCGAAGCCGAACTGCGCTTCATAAGGCGATCCGGTAAAGGCACGCCGCCGCGCGCTCATCCGCAGGTGACCTTGGTGATCGCCATCCGGCGGTCATAGAAGACGTTCACCCGGTCCTCGCGATAATCCATGGTGAAGGCGCTGTCGGGCGGGCCCCAGCGCAGACGTGCCGCGCCGGCCAGCGCAAGCGCGCGCGCGCCGGTCTCGCTCGTCGCCTGCTGGCCGACCAGCTGCCGGGCAGGCTCTGCGGTGCAAATGCCCTGCGGCGGACGAGGAGGCGGGATCTCGCCGGGTGGGGGCGTGGTGGCGCAGGCGACCGTGGTCAGGAGGATCGTGGCGCCGATCAGGGGTGTGCGCATGGTCCGGTTCATCCTCAGCTGTCGCATCTCTCGAGCGGAACGGGTTCGAATTGGCCTTCGCCGACGGCGGAAGCGGTCAGCGTCTCACCGCCCTCGGAAAGAGTGAAGCTCCGCACCAGATCCCAGCGCTCGCCCTCGCCCTCCATCGCCAGCGAGACGGCGATCCGGTCGGGACCGTCCACCGCGACCCGCGTCACCTCGCCCTGCGATTCGTAGAAGCCGATCGAACCGGGGCCGATGTCCGTGCGTGTCTCCGAATGCGGGTCGCAGCCGCTTGCCGCCCGATCCCACACGCCCAGGAAGCGCTCGGGAATGGTTTCGACCAAGGCGGGGGGTGGCGGCGCGCCATCGCCGATGCCCGCATCGGGTTCGACCGGAAGAGCGGCTTCCTGCGCAGCAGGGGCGTCGTCCGGCTGTTCGGCGTCGTCGGCACAGGCAGACAGTGCCAGCATGGCCAGCGGCAGGACAGGGCGCAGGAAGACATGCAGATATCTCATCGCATTCCCAACGCCCCGGCGCTGCGCTTTATCCCATGGTCGGGATGAGGAAGGCGTTCGAACCGTCGCCGCCCCCGTCGGGCCAGCGCTGGGTGACGGTCTTGACCTTGGTCCAGAACTTAAGTCCTTCGGTGCCGTATTGATTGGTGTCGCCGAAGGCGCTGCGCTTCCACCCGCCGAAGCTGTGATAGCTCACCGGCACGGGGATGGGCACGTTGATCCCGACCATGCCGACCTCGACGCGGGATGCGAATTCGCGCGCGGCATGGCCGTTGCGGGTGAAGATGGCGACGCCATTGCCATATTGGTGCTCGCTCGGCAGGCGCACCGCTTCCTCGAAATCCTTCGCGCGGACGATCTGCAGCACCGGGCCGAAGATCTCTTCCTTGTAGCTTTCCATGTCGGTGGTGACGCGGTCGAGCAGCGTCGGGCCGACGAAGAAGCCGTCCTCGTGGCCCTGGAGACTGAAGCCGCGGCCGTCGACCACGACCTCGGCGCCTTCCTTCTCGGCGGTGTCGATCCATTGCTCGACCCGCGCCTTGTGCTCGGGCGTGACCACCGGGCCGTAATGCGCATCGGGATCGTTCGAGACGCCGACGCGCAGGCCCTGGATCGCCGGGATCAGCTTGTCGCGGAGCCGGTCGGCGGTATCCTCGCCCACCGGGACCACCACCGGCAGCGCCATGCAGCGCTCGCCCGCCGAACCGAAGGCGGCACCGGCGAGATCGTTGACCACCTGGTCGAGATCGGCATCGGGCATGACGATGCCGTGGTTCTTGGCGCCGCCCATCGCCTGGACGCGCTTGCCGTTGTCGACCCCGCGGCGGTAGACGTAATGCGCGATGTCGGAGGAGCCGACGAAGCTCACCGCCGCGATGTCGCGATGGTCGAGAATGGCGTCGACCATTTCCTTGTCGCCGTGCACCACCTGCAGCAGCCCTTCGGGCGCGCCGGCCTCGAGGAACAGCTCGGCCAGCCGGACCGGCACGCTGGGATCGCGTTCAGACGGCTTGAGGATGAAGGCGTTGCCCGCCGCGATCGCCATGCCGAACATCCACATCGGGATCATCGCGGGGAAGTTGAACGGGGTGATCCCCGCACCGATGCCGAGCGGCTGGCGCATCGAATAGACGTCGATCCCCGGCCCTGCGCCGAGCGTGTATTCGCCCTTGAGCACTTGCGGGATGCCGCAGGCATATTCGATCACCTCGAGTCCGCGCTGGACGTCGCCCTTGGCATCGTCGACGACCTTGCCGTGCTCGCTCGAGAGCAGCTCGGCCAGTTCCTGCATGTTCGCCTCGATCAGTTCCTTGAAGCGGAACATCACGCGGGCGCGCCGTTGCGGATTGGTCATCGCCCAATCGGGCTGGACCTTCTTCGCGGCGGCGACCGCGCGGTCGAGCAGCGCCGCATCACCCAGCGCGACCTCGGCCTGCACTTCGCCGGTCGAAGGGTTCCAGATCCTGTGCGTCCGGCCCGAAGAGGCGCCCGCGCCGCCGGCGATGAAATGGTCGATGGTCCGCATTGAATTCTCCTCTGCGCGACCACTTAGAGATGTGCGCGCCGCGTGCAAGGGCGGGCCGGGCGAAGCGCGGCAGATGGGCGTTGACCGGCGGGCCCGGCTGCGGCACAGGCGGCGGACAGGCGGGTATGATGTAATGGTAGCCTGTCAGCTTCCCATGCTGAACGCGCGGGTTCGATTCCCGCTACCCGCTCCAGCCGCCTCTCGCCTCGGTCCGGTCCGCTATCTCGGTGGCATGCGGATCGCACCATCCAGCCGGAACTGGTGCCCGTTGAGATAGGAATTGCGCGCGATCTCGAGGATCAGCGAGGCGAATTCCTCGGGATGGCCGAGCCGCTTGGGGAAGGGCACGCTCGCGTTGAGCTGGTCCCACATCTGCGGATTGCGGTCCTTCATCCCGAGCATCAGCGGGGTGGCGAAGATTCCCGGCATGACCGAATTGATGCGAATGCCCACGTCCATCAGGTCGCGCGCCATCGGCAGGACGAGGCCGTTCACCCCCGCCTTGCAGCTGCCGTAGATCACCTGGCCGATCTGCCCGTCCTGCGCCGCGACGCTGGCGGTTAACGTGATGCAGCCCCGCTCGCCGTCGGCGTTCAGCGGCTCGCTGTTCGCCATGCCCAGCGCCGAATGGCTGGCGATGCGATAGGAGGACACCAGAATGCCTTCCGCCCCGAAGGCATAGTCCTCGGTTGCCAGCCGTTTGTAGGCGCGGCTCTCCTTGTCCCAGCCGAGCGTCTTGCCGCGCCGGCTGGTCATGGCGCAATGCACGGTCACGCGCTCCTGCCCATGCGCGGCGCGCGCGCGGGCGAACCCTTCGACGACCGAGTTCTCCTCGGTGATGTCGACTCTGGCGAAACTGCCGCCGATCGCTTTGGCATGCGCTTCCCCCGCCTCTTCGTTGACGTCGAAGATCGTCACCTTGAGTCCTGCGTCGGCCAGCGCCTGCGCGCTTGCCTTGCCGAGCCCGGACGCCCCGCCCGTAACCACTGCCGCCATGCCTTCGCTCAGTTGCATCGCCTGTTCCTCCCCGGTTTTCTGTAGCGGCGAAACTGCTATCGCAGCGGCCCGCCTTTCGCCAGTGGAGCCTGCCGTGACATCGCTGCTATTCGCCATGGTTGCCGCATTCCTCGCCGCCACCGGCGCGCGCGACCAGCTCGCGGTGGCCCGTCTGCGCGCGCGGCTCGGCGCCTCTCCCGCGCTGCTGGCGGTCGCGCTCGCCAGCGCCATCGCCACCGCTTTCGTCGCCGCGTGGTTCGGCGGGCGCCTGTCGCAAACCATGTCGGCCGATGCTTCGACCATGTTCGTCGCCATCGCCCTGCTGCTCGCCGCGGTCGAATGCGCCTGGCCGAACCGCGAACGCAAGCTCGAGGAGCCGACCCGTTCGCTCGGGGCGATCGCCATCGTCCTCTTCGCGCGGCAGTTGACCGACGCCTCGCGTTTCCTCGTTGCGGCCTTCGCGGTCGCATTCGCCTCGCCGATGCTGGCCGGGCTGGGCGGAGCGGTCGGGGGTGGGGCGGCCGTGGCCGTCGGCTGGGCGATGGGCGGAGCGCTCGAAGCCAGCCTGCCGTTGCGCGGCATCCGGATAGCGCTCGCGATACTGCTCTTCCTCACAGCGATCCTCGTCGGCCTGACTGCCCGTGGAATAATCGGCTGATACGATCACAGGCTACGCTTATCATCGCGAAACCGATTGCGAAGCTGCCCGTTGGTCGGATGAACATTCCACAGACAGAGACGAAGGGGATAGTTGATGGCCGAGCATGGCAGCAATTCGAAGACCGGACTGGTAACTGCACTCAATGGCGCGCTGGCCGATACGCTGGCGCTCTATATGAAGACCAAGAACTTCCACTGGCACGTCGCCGGGCCGCGTTTTCGCGACCTGCATCTGCTGTTCGACGAACAGGCGGCGCAGTTGATCGGCACGGTCGATGCGATCGGCGAGCGGGTGCGCAAGAACGGTGAAGCCACGCTCACCTCGATCGGTTCGATCCGGGCCGGCACGCGGATCGCGGACCAGGACGATGCGACCATCGCGGCGGATGCGATGGTCACCCAGCTCCGCGACGACAACCGCACGCTCCACGAGCGCCTCGGCGAAGTGAAGGAGGCCGCGGAGGAAGTCGGCGACAACGCCACCAGCGGGATCGTCGACGACTGGATCGACCAGTGCGAAGAGCGCATCTGGTTTCTCGACCAGACGTCCAGGTGACAGGGTGACCCTGCGGATTCGAAGGCGGCATTTGGCAAATGCCGCCTTTGATGTATCGGACATCCGATGAAGCCCGTTACGATTATCGAAAACGCCGACAGCGGCGTCATCGCCGACTGGCTGGCCGAGCGGTTGACAGCCGTGCTGGCGAAGGGGGAAGGGCCCGCCACCGTCACCTTTCCCGGCGGTTCGACCCCATTTCCGATCATCGAGGAACTGTTGGAGCGCGATCTCGACTGGACGCGGGTGGTGGTCTGGCCGGGCGACGACCGCGTGGTGTCCGAAGACCACCCGGCCTCCAACACCGGCAAGCTGCGCGATCTGTTCGAACCGGCGGGCGCCGAAGTCGTCACCTTGACCGAGATGGAGGCAGTTCCGCGTTTCGATCTCGCATGGTTGGGCATGGGTGCGGACGGGCACGTCGCCTCGCTCTTCCCCAGTGTCGATCCGAGGGTGGACGAGCCGCGCGCGATCGTCCGGCTCACTCCCGACCCGCTCCCGCCCGAGGCGCCCTTCGACCGGATTAGCCTGACCCTGCCCGCGCTTCTCGCGAGCGACGAAATCCTCTTTGTGATCCGCGGGGCCGACAAGCGCCGCCTGTTCGAGGAAGCGGTCGCCGGCGGAAACGACCTTCCCGTGGCACGCCTGCTCGGTGCCGCCCGGCAGCCGGTGACCTGCTTCACATGATTCCGGCATGGCTCCATCGCGCGCTGCTGCGCAGAGCGCACCGCCTGCGGCACCATTGGCGCAAGCTGAGCGGGAGCACGCGCGAGGGCGTCTGCATCATCGGCCGCGATCTCGACGGTCGTATCCTGCTCGTCCGGCACAGCTACGGGCCTGCCGGCTGGTACTTTCCCAGCGGCGGGCTGCGGCGGGGGGAGGGCGCCGAGGCCGCCGCCCGCCGTGAACTGCGCGAGGAGACCGGCTGCCCGGCGCAACGGCTGGTGTTGCTCGGTGTGCTCGATGAGGAACTCTCGGGTGCCCCGCACCGCGCGCATGTCTTCGAAGCGGTGGTCGATGCGACGCCGCAGGCCGACGGGCGCGAAGTCGTCGAGGCGCGCTTCTTTCCCACGCATTCGCTGCCGGAACCGTTGAGCCCGCGCACCCGCGCGAGGCTGGCGCTATGGCGGGCGCGCGAGGTCTGACCCCGCCTAGAGCAGCGAAAGCTGCGCATCGTGCCGCGGCGGTTCCGATTCGCCTTCGCCATCGAGCTTCGACAGCGTCAGCCCCATCAGGCGGATCGGCATCGGCAGGGGCAGCACTTCATCGAGCAATGCTCGTCCGATCGCGGCGAATTCCGTCTTGTCGGCGATCGGCCGGTCGAGCGTTCGCGCGCGGCTGAAGATCTGGAAGTCGGTGTATTTCAGCTTCAGCGTGACGGTGCGACCGTTGGCTTGCGCGTTTTCGATGCGGTGCCACACGATCTCGACGATTTCCTCCAGCGTCTCGCGCAATTCGGAGCCGCTCGACAGGTCGCGGTGGAAGGTCCGCTCGCCGCCGACCGATTTGCGGACCCGGCTCGAGCGGACCGGCCGCAGGTCGATTCCGCGCGCCGCACGATAGAGATAGTCGGCAAAGCTCCCGAAATGCGTGCGCAGCCAGGCGATGTCCTTGCCGGCAAGGTCGCCGCCGGTCTCGATCCCCAGCCGCGCCATCTTCTCCGCCCCCTTGGGCCCGACGCCATGGAACCGGCGGATGGGGAGGCCGGCGACGAATGCGGCTCCCTCGCCCGGGCGGATCACGCACAGGCCGTCGGGCTTGTTCTGGTCGCTGGCGAGCTTGGCGAGGAATTTGTTGTAGCTCACTCCGGCGCTCGCGGTGAGCCCGGTCCGCGCGCGGATCTGCTGCCGGATCAGCTCGGCGATGCGGGTCGCCGATCCCAGGCCGAGGCGATCCTCGGTGACGTCGAGATAGGCCTCGTCGAGGCTCAGGGGCTCGACCAGCTCGGTGTGATGCCGGAAAATCTCGCGGATCTGTTCGCTGACCTCGCGGTAGACCTCGAACCGGCCCTTGCAGAAGATCAGCCCGGGGCACAGCCGCTTCGCGGTCATCGAGGGCATCGCGCTCTTCACGCCGAATTCGCGCGCCTCATAGCTGGCGGCGGCGACCACGCCGCGCCCGCTCGATCCGCCGACCGCGACCGGTTTTCCGCGCAGATCCGGATTGTCGCGCTGTTCGACGCTGGCGAAGAAGGCGTCCATGTCAACATGGACGATCTTCCTGAGACCGTCGGCCTCCTCGGTCGGGTCGCGGTCATCCTCATGGTGCTTCGCCTCGCTCATCGATCGCCAAGATAGGCTCGTGGGTTGCAAATCGGAACTCTTGCGCGCAGTTGGCGTCTTGTGCACATGCGAAGCGACCAACTTGCCCGCGGCGAACGCTCGATAGCCGAAGCCGCGCATGGCAAGCGGATCGGCGAACGCGAGCTGATCTGGATGATGGCCCTGCTGATGGCCTGCAACGCCTTCGGCATCGACGCCATCCTTCCCGCGCTCGACGAGTTGGCCACGAGCCTCGGGGCTGAAGGCAATTCGCGCCAGTTCGTGGTCGGTGCCTATCTGCTCGCCGCGGGTATCGGCACGCTGATCCCCGGCGCCTTCGCCGACCGATACGGCCGTCGTCCGGTGCTGTTCGTGGCGCTGGCCTTCTATGTCGTTCTCTCGCTGGCCTGTGCGACGGTTTCGAGCTTCGGGCAATTGATCGTCCTGCGCGCCATGCAGGGCTTCTTCGCCGCCGGCATCATCGCCTTGCCCCCCGCGATCATCCGCGATCGGGTGGGCGGGGACAAGATGGCGCGCATGATGAGCCTCATCTTCGTCATTTTCCTGCTCGTCCCCGCGGTGGCGCCCAGCATCGGCCAGGGCGTGCTCATGCTGCTGGGCGACTGGCGATGGATCTTCGGGGCCATGGCCCTGGCGGGGATCGCCATGAGCCTGTGGGTCTATTTTCGCCTTCCCGAGACGCTGCACGAGCGCGACCGCCAGCCGATCCGCGTCGGCGTCATCGCGCGCAACATGCGCAGTGCGGTGACCCTGCGTGAGACCATCGGCTATACCATCGCGGGGGCGCTGGTGTTCGGCGGGCTCTTCGGGTTCATCAACTCCTCGCAGCAGCTCCTCGGCGAGGCATTCGGCGCGGGCGATCTGTTCCCGCTGCTGTTCGCGATCTGCGCGGGATGCATGGCGCTGGCGAACTGGTCCAACAGCCGCATCGTCGAGCGCTTCGGCGCACGGCGGGTGAGCCATGCGGCGCTGTTCGCCTTCATCGGCGTGGCGGTCGCGCAATTGTGGTTCGCCAACCGGCCCGACGAAACGCTATGGACCTTCGTCCCGCTGATGGCGGCGAATATGAGCCTGCTTGGCTTCATCGGCGCGAATTTCGGTTCGATCGCCATGCAGCCGTTCAAGCATATCGCGGGGGCGGCCTCCTCGGCCCAAAGCTTCATTCGCATGACCACCGGGGCATCGCTCGGCGCGGCGATCGGCTATGCCTATGACGGAACCGCGCGGCCGCTCGCCGCCGCGCTCATGGTGACTGCGCTGATCAGCCTCGCCTTCGTGCTGTTCAGCGAGAAAGGCTCGCTTTTCGGTCGTCCGGCCACCGAGGAAGACGAGGACGAAGCGCGCTAGGCATCGCTCGCCAGCCGCCGCCAGGCGAGCCCGGCGAATTCGCACAGCAGCGGACGCGTGTCGCGCGGATCGACGATGTCCTCCACATTGAACCGTTCGGCGCTGCGGAAGGGCGAGGTCACCTGGTCGAGCCGGGCCCGGATCGCCGCGAGCTCCGCGGCAGGGTCCTCCGCCGCTTCGAGCTCGGATTTATAGGCGACCTCGAGACCGCCCGCGATCGGCAGGCTGCCCCAATCGCCCGAAGGCCAGCAAAAGCGATATTGATAGGTCTCGGCGTTGCTCATGGCGCTGCCGGCAATGCCATAGGCGCGACGCAGGACGACCGAAGCGAGCGGGACGGTGGCTCTGTAAATCGCGTTCATGGCGTCGACACCATAGCGAATGGTGCCGGCCATCTCGGCTTCCCTGCCGATCATGAAGCCGGGGTTGTCGACCAGATGGACGATCGGCAGGCGGAAGCGGTCGGCGAGCTTGACGAAGCGTTCGACCTTTTCGCTTGTCTTGGCCTCCCAGGATCCGCCGAGATAGGAGGGATCGCTGGCCAGCACGGCGACCGGCCAGCCGTCGAGGCGGGCGAGGGCGGTAATGCAGGCGCGGCCCCACATCCGGCCGATCTCGAACACCGTCCCCTGGTCGAACACCATCTCGAGGCAACGGCGCATCGAATAGACCGACTTGGGATCGCGCGGAACCAGCCCGAGCAGCGCCTCTTCGCGGCGATGCACCGGATCGGTGCAATGCGACCGTCGCGCGAGCTGGCCGACGTGTTCGGGCATGAAGGACAGGAAGTGGCGCGCGCGGGCGAAGGCCTCGACCTCGCTGGCAACCTCGTCGTCGACCACGCCATTGCGGGTGTGGATCGCGCTGCCGCCGAGCTCTTCCTTGGCCTGCTGATGGTCCTGCGAACCCTTGTAGCTCTCGCCCAGACCGTCGACCACTGCGGGGCCGGCCGCAAAGAGCTGGCTCAACCCCTTGACCATGATCGAATAATGGCTGGCGACGGTGCGCGCCGCACCGAGCCCCGCCGTCGGGCCGAGCGCGAGCGCCACCACCGGCACGGTCTCGAGATTTGTCACCACATCCGACCAGCCGGGCACGGCGGGAATATAGGTCGCGCCGATCTGCTCAAGCGTCTTGACCGAGCCGCCGCCGCCGGTGCCGTCGATCATGCGGATGATGGGGAGCCTGAGCTCATGCGCCATCTTCTCGGCCTGGACCATCTTGCGGCTGATCCCGGCATCGGCCGCTCCGCCGCGGATGGTGAAATCGTCGGCGGTGGCGACCACCGGACGGCCGTCGATCAAAGCCTTGCCGAAGAGGAAGGGGGCAGGGAGGATGCCTTCGAGATCGCCCTGTTCGTCATAGGTGCCGCGCCCGGCGATCTTGCCGATCTCGCGGAAGCTGCCTTCGTCGACGAGCGCCGCAAGCCGGGCGCGGGCATCCATCTTGCCGCGGCCGTGCTGGCGGGCCACCTTGTCCCGGCCGCCCATCGCCTCGGCCAGCGCCTCGCGCCGGCGCAGTTCTTCGAGTTCGCTTCGCCCAGGTCAAAGACGCTCTCCCTCCGCCGTAGCAAGCTGACCAGGTTACTCGTTCGGCATCACAACCGAACGAGACTGCGAGTGACGGTGCATCTGGTGGCGAAATGGGCCCTGAAACAAGCTCGAAGGTGAGGGTGCAGGCTAGCCTCCACCGGCTCCACCACCGCCAGCACTGCCTCGACCTGCACCTGCGCGCCCTCCCTGGCGGAGAGCGCGGTGACCGTCCCGTCGAAAGGCGCGGTGAGCGCGTGTTCCATCTTCATCGCCTCGAGCACCATCAGCCGCTGGCCTGCGGTGACCCTGTCGCCCTCGGCCACATCGACCGCGATGACCTTGCCCGGCATGGGCGCGATGATGTCGCCGTCATGGGCGGAGTGGTGGCCGGAACCCCGGGCTTCGAGCGCAAAGCGATGCGCGGTGCCGCGGGAAAACACCACGACCGCGCCAGCGTCCTCATAGCCCGTTACGAATTCCACCGCCTCGTCGTCGTCGGAATGGAAACCGCTCTCCTCGTCGCCGAGGCTCGAGACCGCGTCCTCCGCGGCGGAGAAATCGATCTGCCGCGTGTCGCCGCCATTCGAGAGCGAGACGGTTCGGCGCGGCGAGGCGTTGAGGCGAAAGCCGGAGAGGTCGTCGGCATGGCGATCCTCGGTGGCGATGCGCGCAGCGATTTCCCACAGGACGTCCTCAGGTTCGGCGGAGGGAATGAGCGCATTGCCTGCATCGGCGATGAAGCCGGTATCCAGTTCGGCCGCGCGAAAGGCCGCCGAGTCGAGCGCGCGGGCGAGGAAGCCGGCATTCGTTCGCACGGGCCACACCTCGGTCTGCTCGACCGCCCCGAGCAGTGCGTCCAAGGCGGCTGCGCGATCTGCGCCGTGGCACACCAGCTTGGCGATCATGGGATCGTAGAAGGGGGAGACAGCGCCGCCTTCCTCGACCCCGGTTTCGACGCGGTCGGCGTCACCGAAGCGGAGATGTTCGAGCGGACCCGTGCTCGGCAGGAAGCCGGCTGCGGGATCTTCCGCATACAATCGCGCCTCGATCGCATGGCCGTCGATGCTCAGCTCTTCCTGTTTCAGCGGCACCGGTTCGCCGCTGGCGACCCTTAGCTGCCATTCGACGAGATCGACCCCAGTAATCTCCTCGGTCACCGGGTGTTCGACCTGGAGGCGGGTGTTCATTTCCATGAAGAAGATGCGGTCGGCGCGCAGGCCCTCGCTGGCGTCGGCGATGAATTCGATCGTGCCCGCGCCTTCATAGTCGACCGCCTCCGCCGCGCGCACGGCGGCGGCGCAGATGGCCCGACGCGTTTCCTCGTCCATGCCGGGGGCGGGGGCTTCCTCGATCACCTTCTGGTGGCGGCGCTGGAGCGAGCAATCGCGCTCGAACAGGTGGAGGACATTGCCGTGGCTGTCGCCGAACACCTGCACCTCGATGTGACGCGGCGAGGTGATCCACTTTTCGAGCAGCACCTCGTCGTTGGAGAAGCTGGCCTTGGCCTCGCGCCGGCACGATTGCAGCGCATCCTCGAAGTCGCCCGGCACATCGACCTTGCGCATCCCCTTACCGCCGCCCCCGGCGACCGCCTTGATCAGCACCGGATAGCCGATCTCGTCCGCCTCGGCCTTGAGCCGCTCGACCGACTGGTCTTCACCCTCGTAGCCGGGGGTGACCGGCACGCCGGCCGCGCGCATCAGCTTCTTCGCCGCATCCTTGAGGCCCATCGCCTCGATGCTTTCGGGTTTCGGGCCGACCCAGATCAGCCCTGCACCGATCACGGCCCGTGCGAAGCCGGCATTCTCGGACAGAAAGCCGTAGCCCGGGTGGATCGCCCCCGCTCCGGTGGCTTTCGCGGCGGCGATGATCTTCTCGCCCACGAGATAGCTCTCCGCCGCAGGAGAAGGGCCGATATGCACCGCTTCGTCCGCCTGGCGCACATGCAGCGCCTTCGCATCGGCGTCCGAATAGACCGCGACCGTGGCAATCCCCAGGGCGCGCGCGGTGCGGATGATGCGGCAGGCGATCTCGCCGCGATTGGCAATGAGGAGCTTGGTGATCATGCGAGCGCGCTAGCCGTAGCGTCGCACCGCTTCAAGCTACCAGCCCGCGACGGGACGGAAATCGTGCCGGCTCCAGAGGATCGGTTCGCGCGGGGCCCTGGGCCGGTTCCACAGCGCTTCGAAGAAGGCGGCGAGGATGTGCCAGCTCTTTTCCGGGGCCGAGACGCGCGTGCGGCTGTTCCAGGCGAGCTGTCCCCGGTCGAGGACCTTTCGGCCGATCGCTCCATAGATCCGTGCCGCCGCGAGCACCGCCCAGCGCTGGCGGAAGCGCAGCCGCCGTGTCCCCAGTTTCGCGGCATTCTCATGCTTTTCCATCAGCGCGATCAATCGCGGCATGAGGCCGGCGAGGCGGAAGCGGTTCTCGGGCAGGGCGTGCTCGCCTTCTTCCCAGCCCATTTCCTCGAGCCAGCTGGCGGGAAGATAGCAGCGGCCCGCCTCGGCATCCTCGACGATGTCGCGGGATATGTTGGCGATCTGAAAGGCCAGGCCGAGATCGCAGGCGCGGTCGAGCGTGTCTCCGTCTTCCTCGGGCACGCCCATGATCCGCGCCATCATGATGCCGACCGCGCCGGCGACGTGATAGCAATACCGCAGCATGTCCGCCTCGGTCCTCGGCCGCCATCCGGTCGCATCGAGGGCGAAGCCGCCGATCACGTCCTTCGCCATGTCGAGCGAAAGCCCGCATTCGTCGGCGACGAGGCCGAAGCCGTCGAAAGCGGGGTCGGCGGTGGGTTGTTCCTCGAACGCGCGCCGGGTCAGCACGCGCAGGGCCTGCACGCGATCCTCGGCGTTCTTCATGTCGCCCGCGACGACCCTTTGCGGACCGCCCTTTTCCTGATTGTCGGCGATATCGTCGCAGCGGCGGCACCAGGCGTAGAGCAGCCACGAGCGTTCGCGGGTCGGGCGGTCGAACAGCTTGGAGGCTGCAGCGAAGCTGTGCGAGCCTTCCTCGATCGAATCGAGCGCCCGCTCGACCAGATTGGCCCGATCGCGGCCGCCGCCGGCGCGGGCCGGGGTCGGACGCAGATAGCGCGAGGAGACGAGGGTGCGCGGTTTGTTCAGAGGTCTTCGGCCTTCATCTGGAAGATCGGGGTGTGTGGACGATAGCTTTCGATTTTCTCGATCAACGCGCTTAACGTGTCGGCGGCGAGGATGATCCCCTGATGTGCGGGGCGGACGAAGCCGACTTCGGCCATGTGGCTGTTGAAGGCGATCAGATGGTCGTAGAAGCCGAAAGCGTTGAGCAGGCCCACCGGCTTGGTGTGATAGCCGAGTTGTGCCCAGCTGACCGCCTCCCACAATTCGTCCATCGTCCCGACGCCGCCCGGAATGGTGACGAAGCCGTCCGACAGGTCGGTGAACTTCTGCTTGCGCTCGTGCATGCCGCCGACCGTGTGCAGTTCGGTGCAGTCGTGATTGGCCACTTCGGAATTCGCCAGCGCGTCCGGAATCACCCCGATCACCTCGCCCCCCGCCTCCAGGGCGCCGCATGCGACGGCGCCCATCAGCCCCAGCCGACCGCCACCATAGACGACGCCGATGCCGCGCTCCGCCAGACCGGCGCCGACGTCGTGGGCAAGCTGGATGTAGCGCGGATCCTCGGGTGAGGCCGATCCGCAATAGACGGCAAGTCGCTTCACGGAACGGCTCATCCTGCGAGATCCTCGATCATCAGTCCGGCGGTCGCCCTGGCGCTGCCCACGACGCCCGGGATTCCGGCGCCCGGATGGGTTCCGGCCCCGACGAGATAGAAATTCTCGATCACGTCGTCGCGGTTGTGGCCACGGAACCACGCGCTTTGCGTCAGCAGCGGTTCGAGGCTGAAGGCGCTGCCCATATAGGCATTGAGGTCGGTGGCGAAATCGCGTGGGGCGTAATGGAATTTGGTCACGATCCGCGAATGGAGATCGGGAATCAGCCGCCGTTCGATCTCGTCGAGGATGCGCTTTTCGAGCAGTCGTCCGGTTTCTTCCCAGTCGACGGCCAGCTTGCCCAGATGGGCCACGGGGATGAGCGCGTAGAAAGTGCTCATGCCCTCGGGAGCCATCGAGGGATCGGTCACGGTCGGGTGATGGAGATAGATCGAGAAATCGGCCGGCAGCACCCCGTGATCATAGATGTCCTCGAGCAGGCCCTCGTAACGCGGACCGAACAGGATCATGTGATGGGGAATGCCCGGCCAGCTTCCCTCTATGCCGAAATGGACGACGAACAGGCTGGGGCTGAAGCTCTTGCGCGCCAGCTTGCGCGCATAGTCGGCGCCGCGCTTCGATCCGGCGAGCAGGTCCTTGTAGCTATGCATGATATCGGCGTTGCTCGCTACCGCATCGAAACGCTGCTTCCAGCCCGATCGGGCCTCGACCTCGGTCGCGGTCTTGCCAAGCGTGTGGACCCGCACCGCCGGATCGTCGAGACGCAGCACTCCGCCGAGCCGCTCGAAATGGCGCACCATGCCCGCGACGAGGCGGTTCGTGCCGCCCCTGGCCCACCACACGCCACCATCGATCTCGAGCTTGTGGATGAGCGCGTATATGGCGCTGGTCTTCATCGGATTGCCGCCGACCAGCAGCGTGTGGAAGCTCAGCGCCTCGCGCAGCTTCTCGTTCTCGACATAGCTCGAAACCATCGAATAGACGCTGCGCCAGGCCTGCTGCTTCGCCAGCGCGGGGGCGGCCTTGAGCATCGATTTGAAATCGAGAAACGGCACGTGACCGAGCTTGACATAGCCTTCCTGATAGACCTTTTCGGCATATTCCAGGAAGCGCTGATACCCCGCCACATCCGCCGGGTTGAGCTGCGCGATCTCGCGGAACAGCTGCTCTTCATCGTTCGAATAGTCGAACACCGTCCCGTCGGGCCAGGCAAGCCGATAGAAGGGCATGACCGGCATCAGCTCGACGTCCTCGGCCATGTCGTGCCCCGTAAGGGCCCACAATTCCGCCAGACAGGCGGGATCGGTGATCACCGTCGGGCCGGCATCGAAGGTGAAGCCGTCGCGCTCCCAGCAATAGGCCCGTCCGCCCGGTCGGTCGCGGCCCTCGACCACCGTCGTGGCGATCCCCGCCGATTGCAGGCGTATCGCGAGCGCCAGACCGCCGAAGCCCGCGCCGACGATGCAGGCGGTCTTCCCGGTGGGCTCGGCGGGGCCTGGCCCGGCGGCATCGCGCGGATCCGCGGAAGGCGTGGTCTCGGCGTTCATCGCGAATCCCCATGGACGAGCGGATTGCCCTTGCCAAGCAATGCGCGAACCGCACCCGTGATCGGCACGGGCGGCTTGCCCGTCAGCACCCGCACCTTGTCCGCGGGTGACGACCGTCCGGCATAAAAGCGCTCGATCAACGGTTCGGGCAGCCGATAGAAGCGTTCGAAGATGCGGTACCTCCGCGAAGGGTTCGCGGCGTGGAACAGCATGCGGCCGAGACGGCGATAGAAGCGCATGGCGCGCCAGTGATCGGCGGCGCGTCTCTCGAAGCGGTCGGCGATGCGAGCGCCCGGCGACCCGGCTTCTGCCGCCAGCAGGAGTGCATTGGCGACGGCGAAAGGGAGCGTGTAGCTGGTCAGCGGATGCGCGAAACCGCCGCGCACGCCGATCCGCACGACACCGGGAGGGCCGAGATCGCGGCGATAGTGCGCGAAGTCGCCGCCGGTAATGACCGGCAGGACGCCCGCTTCCTCGCCGATGGTTTCGCCCTGCCAGCCCCTGGCCGCGCAATAATTCTCGATCCTGCGCGATAGCGTGTCGCGGTCGAGAGTGGGGCAGTCGGCATAATAGGTATCTTCGATGAAAAGCTCTTCGGCGCCCAGCGGCAGGGTATAGACGAAGCGATAGGCGCCGGGCTGTCCGACCGTCGCATCCATCACGATCGGGCGCGTCAGGCGGTGCGGCGCCGCCATCCGCAGGTGGCGTCCCACGAAGACCTGCCAGCCGCCCGAGAGATGCGGCGAAGGCTCGAAATCGCGGCAGTCGACCACCACTCCGGCGGGCAGCCGTTCGCCGCTGTCCAGCGTTACTCCCGCGGCATCGACCCCGACCGCCCGGGCATTCAGGCGGATCGCGTCCTTCGGCAGATGCTGTCGCAAGGCAGCGTCGAAATCGCCGCTGGCGAGCGAACGGTAGGGTGTGGAGAGCGTTCGCCGGTGGTCGGGGAAAACGACATCGTAGCCCGCATCCCATGCGGTCGTCGGGAAGTGCGAGAGAAGGGCCGCCGCATCGACAGCGAGATCGCTCGCGAACCAGCTCCAGCGGTGGTTGCCGCCGAGCGTGCCGCCCGCCTCGATCAGCGCGAGCCGCAGGTCAGGGCGCGCGCGGGAAACGGCGAGCGCGGCGAGTCCTCCCGCGAGGCCGCCGCCCACGATTGCCATGTCGATGCCGCGCCCGTTCATGGTGGCGGGGCTTAGGGAGGAAGCGGAGCGACGGCAATTGCCTTGGCCGCGACGCGGGAACTTGCCGCACCGGCGAATGTTCGACAGACACCGGGAAAGCGAGGGGGACTCCGATGAAAGTTTCGACAATTGCACTTGGCACTGCGGTGGCTCTGTTTGCCGTGCCTGTCTGCGCTCAGGACACGGGCGATACGGAGACCGCCGCACCGGCCTATGAAGACACGGTCTATGACGGCAATTGGCTGAGCGTCGGCGCCGGAGCAGTCTACTCGCCCAGCTACGACGGTTCCGACGACTACGTCGTGTCGCCGATCCCGATCGTTCAGGGAAGCCTCGGGGGAATCGGGATCAGTCCGCGCGCCGGCGGGCTCGCGCTCGATTTCATTCCCGACACCGATGGCGAGATCGCCTTTTCGGCGGGGGTGGCGGCGAAGCTCAACCGCAATCGGGCGAGCCAGATCGAGGACCGGGTGGTACGCCAATATGGCAAGCTCGACACGGCGATCGAAGTTGGACCGACGGTCGGGGTAAGCTTTCCCGGCCTGCTTAATCCCTATGACAGCCTCAGCTTCAATCTCGACCTGCAATGGGATGTCGCAGGCGCACATGACGGGCGCACGATCAGCCCCGGCGTCGCCTATTTCACGCCGCTCAGCCGCGGCATCGCCGCCTCGCTCTCGTTCGGCGCAACCCATGTCGACGACGATTACGCGGATTACTACTATTCGGTCCCACCGCTCGCCACGGTCGATCCGGCGGATGCGCTCCCGGCGTTCGCGGCCGAAGGGGGTTGGGACAGTATCGGAACGAACCTGCTGGTCGGGATCGATCTCGACGGCGATCTTGCCAATGGCGGCCTCGCCCTGGTCGCGATAGGCGGCTATTCGCGCATGCTCGGCGATGGCAAGCGCTCGCCCTTCACCAGCGTTCGCGGCGATGCGGACCAATGGATGGGGGCACTCGGCATCGGCTATACTTTCTAGTCCGTTGGCGGGATTGCTCCTGCAAGAGCGGGCCGCTAGGGAGAGGGCGGGGCATTGCAGAGGGACCGATCCTGCCATGAGCCGTAACCTCGTTCTTCCGCTCCTGGCGCTGGCTTCCGGCACTTCGCTCGCCGCGCAACCGGGCGGGGTGAGCGAGCCGCTCTCGCGACAGATGTTCATCAGCCAGATGGATGCCGAATTCGCCCGGCTCGACGCCGATGCGAATGGCATGGTGGGCGCCGAGGAGATCGTCGCCAGCGAGCGCCGCGCAGCGCAGGCGGAAGCGCTGCGGCAGAATCAGGCGCTCTTCGCGCAGCTCGATTCCGACCGCAATGGTGCGCTGACTGCGCAGGAATTCGCCGCACTGGCGAGCACCGACGCCATGCCGGTCGATCCCGCTCCGCTGCTGGCCCAGTTCGATAGCGATCGCGATGAAATCATCACCCTGGTCGAATACCGGATCGTCACCCAAGCCAATTTCGATCGGGTCGACAGCGACCGCGACGGCGTCATCACGGACGCCGAGATGCGCGCGGCAGGGATCCTGCGCTAGCGCGACCGGCACGGTTGTGCCTGGATGCGGATGCCCATCTGCGGGAACCACGCCCGGCCTGGGCGGGTTTCATCTCTCGGGACGGAGGGGAGAGAGATCATGGAGGTCTACCATGTCGAACTTGTCCTTCCACAGCAGCCGACCCGATCCCTGGGTCCAGCCGAAGCCCTATAGCGACAGCTCGCTACGCTACCGCATGCATGGCAAGATCCTCCCCATGGAGGAGGACCGGCAGCCGGGCTTTCTGGCGCGCCTGTTCGGGATGCGCTGAGGGCGCGTCGGTTACGCGCGAAAACGGGCCGGAAATCTCGCGATCTCCGGCCCGTCCGTCCGTCTGGAGGCCCGACGGGCTCAATATTCCTCCGGTTCCTCGGGTGTTGCCGCAAGGTGATCCGGCCCCGCGGTCCGGTCGCCCCTGGCGAGCTTGAAAACCACACCGCTCAGCAAGGCCAGCGCCAGCAGGTTGGGTAGCGCCATGGCGGCATTGGATATGTCGCCGAAGCGCCATACCAGCTGCGAAGGCAGCGTGGCGCTGAAGAAGATCGCGAAGCACCACAGCACGCGCCAGATGATGTGCAGCGTCTTCTCGCCGCCGCGGGTCGAGCCCGGGACCCGGTCATAGAGGAAGGTGATCGCCCTTTCGCCGTAGTAGCTCCAGGTCAGCAGAGTGGTGAAGACGAACAGGATCAGCGCGATGCTCGCCACCAGCGTCCCCAGCGGTACACCGCCGATCAGCGTCGGAAATGCCGCGGCAAAGGCTCCCGATGTGGTCACGAAGCCGCTCTGGGCAGTGGTCCCGAGATCGGATTGCCAGACGTGCTTCACCGCTTCGCCCTGATAGGTGAAGTCGCCTTCCACGGTCAGAATGACCAGCGCCGTCATGGTGCAGATGACGATCGTGTCGATGAAGGTGCCGAGCATGGCCATGCGGCCCTGCAATTCGGGGTCGTCGGTCTGCGCGACGGCATGTGCGATCGGGGTCGAGCCCTGACCCGCCTCGTTGGAGAACAGACCGCGCGCAACGCCGGCACGGATCGACAGGATGATCGCTGCACCGACGAAGCCGCCGCTTGCGGCCTGTCCGTTGAAGGCGCCGGCGAAGATGCGACTGAAGGTCTCGGGCAGATCGCCGAAGTTCAGGAACAGCGCGGTGAGCGCCATGACGATATAGGTCGCCGCCATGAAGGGGACGACCTTGTCGGCCACGCTGCCGATCGACTTGATCCCGCCGATGATGACGACGAACACCGCCAGGGCGACGATCAGGCCGCCCATCCAGCGTTCGATCCCGAACAGTTCGTTCAGCCCGCTTGCCACTTCATTGGCCTGGATCGAATTGCCCGTGACGAGGCCAGAAAACAGCGTGCCGATCGAGAACACGATCGCAAGCCAGGTCCATTTCGGCCCCAGACCCATCATGATGTAGCTCATCGGGCCGCCGCGCTTGACCCCATCGCTGGTGGTTTCGCGATAGCGGATGGCGAGCGAGCCTTCGGCGAAGGCCAGCGCCATGCCGAACAGCGCGGTCACCCACATCCAGAAGATCGCCCCCGGTCCGCCGAGTGCAATGGCTGTGGCGACGCCGGCGAGATTGCCCGTTCCGACCTGGCCCGAAAGCGCGGTCGACAGCGCTGCAAAGGGTGAGATCTCGCCTGCGCCGGTGCTTTTGCGGCCGGCAAAGAGGCCACGCACCGCCGAGCCCAGCTTGACGATCGGATAGAAGCGCAGACCGATCATGAACCACAGGCCGACGCCCAGCAGGATGATCGCCAGCGGCGGAAAGGGGATGATCGCTTCCCCGTTCCAGGTGCCGCCCCAGATGAAATCGGATAGGTTGGTGACCGGCTGCACCAGCCGCTCGCTCAGACTTGCCGTCTGGCTTGTTGCCATGTCGAAAATTCCCCTCATGCTTCCCGTCTCGGGAAAGCGCGCAGGCTAGTGTCGCAAATCCGTCTTGCAAAGGGCAAAGCACCCGACTTCCCCCGGCTTGCCTTTTGCGTTCGTGCCGCCTAGATGCAGCGCCGTCTTCCGACATCGGTACCGCAAAATGCCCTCCCGGTCTTGAATCGGGGCGGCGATGGGCCCATCCCGGAAGGCGAGACATTTTACCGCGAGAGTTGCGAGATCATGGCAGACGAAAAGAAGACTTCCCCGGCGGAATTCCTGCGGCAGGTGCAGACCGAAGGGCGCAAGGTCGTATGGCCGACGCGCGAGGAAACGGTGCGTACCGCCATCTTCGTCTTCATCATGATGATCATCCTCTCGCTGTTTTTCCTCGGCATCGACACGCTGTTCAGCGCCCTCATGCGCTGGCTGCTGACGCTCGCCTGATTTCGGCCGGCTGCGCCCACGATCCCGCACGACAGGCCCATACGACAGGACAGAACACACACATGGCACGCTGGTACATCATCCACGCCTATTCCGGCTTCGAGAACAAGGTCCGCGATTCGATCATCGCCGAGGCCGAACGCCTGGGCCTGTCCGAAGGCGTCGAGGAGGTCGAGGTCCCGACCGAGACGGTGACCGAGGTCAAGCGTGGCAAGAAGGTCCAGGTCGAACGCAAGTTCATGCCCGGTTACGTGCTGGCCAAGCTCAACATGACCGACGACATCTACCACCTCGTCAAGAACACGCCCAAGGTCACCGGCTTCCTCGGCAACAACAACAAGCCGCAGCCGATTTCCGAGAAGGAAGCCGCCCGCTATTTCGGCGGAGTGGAAGAGGCCAAATCGGCTCCCAAGAAGCAGGTTTCGGTCGACTACGAGATCGGCGATCAGGTCAAGGTGCTCGACGGACCCTTCGCCAGCTTCAACGGGCTGGTCGAGGAACTCGATTTCGACAAGCAGAAGGTCAAGGTCTCGGTCTCGATCTTCGGCCGCGCCACTCCGGTGGAGCTCGATTTCGAGCAGGTCGAACTGGTCAAGTAGCCACCGCTCCAGCGGTTTCGAAAGGCTCCGTCCGACAACCGGACGGGGCCTTTCTGCGTTCAGGGGGTCCGACCGAGCGAAACCGAGGCACGCGGATCCTCGGCGATGCACTCCGCGGATTGGCGCAATTCACCGCGCGCAAGCGGTGGGCTTGTCGGTCGAGAGCCGCGTCGGACGCACGGACGTCCGAAGCATCACCGCGCTCTTCGTGCATTTCTTGAGCTGGAAGCGGACCTTGCGGTCGTGGAAGTCGAGCGAGACCCGGCGGAAGCTTTCCATCAGATCGGTGCCGAGCAGGAGCGCAGGCCGGTCGCCGAGGCCGAAGACCGCGAAGGGCGGAACGTCGGCGAAGGCGATCGGCACATTGCGCAATTCGACCGGGCCCAGCTTGAGTTTGCGCAGCAGGAGGAAGTCGAGTTCCATGTCCTTGCCGGTCACGCCGGTCACTTCGACCTTTCCGAATTCCTCGCCGCGCCGCAGCTTCAAGGTGTCGCGCAACGCGCTGTTGCCGATGGTGATTTCCGATCCGGTGTCGACCACCGCATCGACCTTCTCCCGGCCCACCCTGACCTCGGTGAGGATGAGCTGTCCGCGCTGGAGCCGACCGGTAACCACGATCACTCCCTCCATCTGCGGGAGCGGGGTAAAACCGTCGTCGACGGTGATGATGCGCTCGTCGAAATCGATCATCAGCCGCTGTTCGACGAGCGCGTCGAGGCCGATCATCCCGTCCGCGCCGATGTCGCGTTCGTCGAGGACCGGCAGCTCGAGCAGGGTGGTCGCCGTCGGTCCGAGGGTGAGTTCGTCGACCAGGACGCGGTCCACCACCTTGCTCTCGGTCACCCCGTGCAGGAGCGCGGGCTCGCCAGCGGGCAGCGCCAGCCTGCCAGCGAGCTGTTCGCCCACCACCGAGCTGTCGGCTCCGCTGTCGACGACGAATTTGTAGGGCCCGCGATCGTTGATCCGCACATCCACCGTCATCCGGCTGCGCAATTTGCGGGCGCCGATCTCCTCGCCGCCGATCGCCAGACTTTCGTCGAACGCGGCAGGGGGCAGCTGCGGCATGGGCGCGGCGGTCTCCTCGCGGCGGTCGGGCTGGTCCGCCGCTGAACCGGCACTGGCGACCTGAAGCGCGAGGGCAATGCCGAGAAGCGACGATCTGAGCATGGCAAGACATCCTATAGCACCTGAACGGGGCGGTGGAGCGGCCATCGACCGGCGTCGTTTCCCCGCCGACCGGGGGGCGGGCGCGGCAAAGGATTTTCCTACACATCGCTGCTCTGGCAAGCTTCACGCCATGCGCCCGCGACCGCCCATTCTGGTACCCGTTTCCGGTTCCGCGGGAGACCGCTGGTATTCTTGTCCTGGACAGTGGTCCATGTGGTCCATGTCGTCGGATTATCCGAGGCGCAGTCCAACAGGGCCCATCCTACTCCAGCCGGGCGAATCGCTTGCATTGGACCGCGAATCCGCTATGTGCGCGCCTTCCCAAGCCATACCTTCGGGAACCCCTGCGGGAGGCTCGCTTCGGGCGGGCCGTTCGACCGCTTACCATGACCTCGGACATGACCCGGGGAACAGTGAGAAAGGAGGCCATCCGTGGCCAAGAAGATCGACGGCTATATCAAGCTGCAGGTGCCTGCGGGCACCGCCAATCCCTCGCCGCCCATCGGCCCTGCGCTGGGCCAGCGCGGCGTCAACATCATGGAATTCTGCAAGGCCTTCAACGCCGCCACCGACGGCCTCGAAAAGGGCATGCCGATCCCGACCATCATCACGGTCTTCGCCGACCGTTCGTTCACCTTCGTGACCAAGAGCCCGCCGGCGAGCTTCCTGATCAAGAAGGCGGCCAAGCTGAAGTCGGGTTCGAAGGAGCCGGGCAAGGTTTCCGCCGGGACCATCAAGCGGTCCGCGCTCTCGGAAATCGCCAAGACCAAGATGGCCGATCTCAATGCCAACAGCATCGAGCAGGCAACCAAGATCATCGAGGGCAGTGCGCGCTCGATGGGCCTCGACGTGGTGGAGGGCTAAGGACATGGCAAAGCAGACCAAGAAGCAGCAGAAGCTCGCCGAACTCGACAGCGAGAAGCTCTACAGCGTCACCGAGGCGCTCAAGACCCTGCGCGATCACAAGAGCAAGTTCGACGAGACCGTCGAAGTCGCGATGAACCTCGGCGTCGATCCGCGCCACGCCGACCAGATGGTCCGCGGCATGGTCTCACTGCCTTCGGGCACGGGCAAGGACGTCCGGGTCGCGGTCTTCGCGCGGGGCGACAATGCCGAGAAGGCGACTGCCGCGGGTGCCGACCGGGTCGGCGCCGAAGATCTCATGGAAGACATGCAGAACGGCAATCTCGACTACGATCGCGTGATCGCCACGCCCGACATGATGGGTGTCGTCGGCCGCCTCGGCAAGCTGCTCGGCCCCAAGGGGCTGATGCCGAACCCGAAGCTCGGCACGGTTACCCCGAATGTCGAACAGGCGGTCAAGGACGCCAAGTCCGGACAGGTGGAATTCCGCGTCGAGAAGCAGGGCATCATCCACTCGGGCATCGGCAAGCTGTCGTTCGAGGACAATGCGCTGATGGCCAATTTCAAGGCCCTGACCGATGCCATCGTCAAGGCCAAGCCGTCGGGCGCCAAGGGCAAGTATGTCCGCAAGGTCACCTTGACCAGCTCGATGGGGCCGGGCCTCAAGCTCGACCTTGCCGAGGTCGAGGGCGCCTGATCCCGACCAGGGTCTTCGGATGATTTCGAAAGGGGCCGGGGGTGCGAACCTTCCGGCCCTTTTTCATGCCCGCAGCCATTTGCGCAGGGCAGCCTCCAGCCCGATGCGCGACGCCACGCCCCTGGCCCCGGCTGTTGCGCGATCGAATATGTCGAGCCCGGCGAGCAGTGCGCGATTGCCGAGGCTCGGCTGCAACAGCAGGAAGCTGGTGCATTCGACGCTGTCGGTGCCGAACAGCGCCTTGTGCGCGCCCTGGCCTTCGGTGAAATCGAAATAACGGAACCGGTTCTCGGCGAAGAGCTCTTCCAGCGCGGCCATCTGGAGCACGGTCCCGGGCGAAAGGGCGGCGTATGCGGGATGGTAGCCGAGGTGGGCGTAGACCAGCGTCGATCCGTCGACCGGAAGATAGAGATAGGCGATCGGTTCCCCGTGCAGGAACAGCAGGAAGGCCCGCACCCTGTCCTGCCTGGCAAGCTCCATCGTCTCGGCGCGCGCGATCTCGCCCTCGGGCAGCCCGGCGTCGAGCAGGCGCGCCTGATAGGTCCTGCGGGAGAGCGCCTGCGCATGCACGAGAAACTCGCTCATCTCCTCGGGTGTGCGATAGGACCGCACGTCGAGCGCGCCGCTGCCGGCCTCCTCCAGCTTGCGGCGCTTGCGCCGGAGCGTGGAGCGGGTCTTGCCCGAAAAGCCGGCAAGGTAGTCGTCGAAGCCGCCGGCAGCCATGTCGATGAAAGCGCGGGCGTAGCTCTGCTGTGCTCCGATTCGAAAGCCGGGGTAATGCGCGCGTATCCGGTCCATCTCGCCCATCGGCGCGGACAGGACTCGCAGCCCGTGCGCAGTCCCGATATCGGGCAGCGCCGGCATCTCCGCAGCCCTCGCCTGCTCGAGCGTAAAGGCGAGCGTGACGAGGCTCCTCCGGAACGAGACGACCGGGCGCGAGCCGATGGTGAATGCGACGGGCTGCTGGTTGGCGTCCACCACGGCCCGATCAGCCCCCGCCATAGAGCATGTTCGATACGAACTGCTCCGCCATTCGCGCGGCGCTGCGCGTTCTGCTGCACTTCATGTCGGCCGCTCCCGTCGCATCGCCGATGCGCGGAGGGCGGCTCGCGAAGGTGGCCCATCGCACGCCGTGAGTTTCGGCAATTGCCCGGCAGAACCGCGCAAAGCGCCTGCCCAGAATGGGATTGATCCGGGTCCGGTCGCGGCTCATCAGTTCGAAGCTGTGACTGACGATGTTGAACATGGCCACCCGTTCGCGCACCGCGAAATGCAATGCGGAACCGAGCTCCCATGCGGAGAGCGCGGTGATCTGGGCGTGTCGCTGGCCGCGGGAACTGCGGATCGATCCAGCCGGCACCTCGATCGTCCCGTGATGCGAGGTGACCCGGCGATCCTCGGGACCGAGCGAGATCGCGCAATCCGAGGCGGTGAATCCCGGCGCGTGGCTGCTGTCGAAACGGATGCCGGCGCGCGCCAGGGCGCGCAGGGTGGCATCGTCGGCGCCGTAATTGCCCGCGCGAAACGCGGTTGGGGGAGGGGCGCCGGCGCGGATCAGCTGCTCGCGCGCCACCTCGATCAGAAGCAGCTGCTCTTCTTCGGTAAAGTCGCGCATGTTCGTTCCGGTGCGACCCCCGAGAGGATTGGCTTCGCCGGCGATCGCGAGCCATTCGGGATGGAGGTGGAGCTGGACCTCGTGTCCGCGTCCGAGGATCGGTTCGACCACGGCCGCGATCGCCCCCGTGCCCCATAGCAGCGCCGGCATGGGATCGACGAAGAACACCCCCTTCAGGCCGTGTTCGTCCATCACCTCCATCTGATGGACGATCCCGACCTCTCCGCCAGCCGCCCGGCAGAGGATCGAGCGGTCGTAGATCTCCTGCCATGCATGCGCGCCGAGGCGGACGGCCAAGCCGGCCGAATATTCGGTGTCGATGGTGAGATAGACCGCGGTCATGGTGCAGGGGCTACCATGGCGTGGTTAAGACCGCGCTCGCCCTTGCGGCTCCGTCATATTCCGCCCGGCGTGAAATCGAAGCCCGCAGCGGCGAGTCCGTCGCACAGGCTGTCGACACAGCTCTTCAACTGCGCCGCATCGGTGGAGCGGATCACGAAATTGGCACCGACCCTGCCCTCGCGGAAGAACGGGTAGCTGCCTAGCTGGCAGGCCTCATGCGCCACTTCGACCTGCCGCAGGATATCGGCCACTTCGCTTTCGGCGGTCCAGCAGCCGATTGTTTCGGAGAGCAGGGGCGCGCCGCCTTCCAGCGTGCCGGTCAGGGCATCGAGCATCCCTGCGGTAATATGCGGCACCCCCGCCATCAGGTGGACATTGCCCAGCTTGATGCCCGGTGCCCCCGACATGCGGTTCGGGATGAGCTCTGCCCCTTCGGGAACCCGCGCCATGCGCAGCCGCGCTTCGGTCAGGCCGCCGGGCTTGTCGGAATAATAGCGTTCGAGGATCGCCCGCGCCTGAGGATGGACGACCACCGGCACACCCAGCGCTTCGGCCACGGCATCGACGGTGATGTCGTCATGCGTCGGGCCGATCCCGCCGGTGGTGAAGAGATAATCATAGGCTTCGCGCAGCGCGTTCACCGCCTCGACGATGCGCGCGACGACATCGGGCACGACCCGAACCTCGGACAGGCGAATGCCCTGCACCTGCAGCCAGCTGGCAACCTGGGCGATGTTCTTGTCATGCGTTCGGCCTGAAAGGATTTCGTCGCCAATGACGACGAGCCCGGCGGTGTAGATGCGATCGGTCATGAAGCGGGCCTACTGTGGCTGGCCTGCGAATGCTACTCCGCCGCTTCCAGCTGCCCGCCCCCGGCCTGCGCATCGAGCTGGTGGCGACGGAACTGGAGCAGGCCGTCGTCGACCGGATCGGCACGCATGCGCTTGCGGTCGAGCACATATTCCTGGTTCAGTCGCCAGGGATAGGCCACCGCATTCTTCGGCATGATGTGTTTCGCGCGCTGGATATAGCCCGAGGAGAAGTCGAAGATATCGTCTTCCTCGAGCGCGGCTTCCGCCGACTGGCTGAGAACGGGTTCGACCACATCCACGCCCTTGCGATCCATTTCCCCCAGGACCCGGCAGACATAGTCCGAGTTGATGTCGGCGCGGAGCGTCCAGCTCGCGTTGAGATAGCCGAAGACGACGGCGAGATTCGGCACGTTGGAGAACATGCACCCCTTGTAGTAATAGTGCTGGGCGAGATCGATCGGCTCTCCGCCCTTCGAAAGCGCGATCTTGCCTGCGACCGCGAGCTTCAGGCCCGTCGCGGTGATGACGATATCCGCCGGCAGGAAGGTGTCGTCGGTGAGCCGCACGCCGCCCTTTTCGAAGGCCTTGATGTGACCGGTCACGATATCGGCCTTGCCGCTCTTGAGCGCTTCGAAGAGATCGTCGTCGGGAACCAGGCAAAGCCGCTGTTCCCAGGGATTGTAAGGGGGTGTGAAGGCGGCGAGATCGAAATCCTCGCCCATCGACTTGCGGATGCGCTTGTGCAGCGCCTCACCCATTTCCTGCGGCTTGGTGCGCGCGCGCTTGAAGCCGAAATCCTGCATCGTGATGTTCTTCCAGCGCGTGATCCGGTAAGCGAGCTTTTCGGGCAGGATCTTGCGCAGGAAATTGGCGATCGCATCCTTGGCCGGACGGCTGAACATCCACGTCGGCGTGCGCTGGAGCATGGTCACCTTCGCCGCCTTATCGGCCATCGAAGGAACTATGGTCACGGCAGTCGCGCCCGAACCGATAACGACCACGTTCTTGTCGGTGTAGTCGAGCTTCTCCGGCCAGAACTGCGGGTGAATGACCTGCCCTTCGAACGCGCCGAGTTCGAAGCCGGGATCGTAGGGTTCGTCGTAATCGTAATAGCCCGAGCCGAGATACAGCCAATTGGCCGTGAGGTGCTTCCTTTCGCCCTCGCCGGTTTCGAGCGTCACGTGCCAGCGGGCATCTTCCTCGTGCCAGTCGGCGGCGATGACCTTGTGGCCGAAGCGGATATGCTTGCGGATCTCGCGCTCATCGACGATGCGATCGAGATATTCCACGATCGCGGGACCGTCCGCGATCGATTTTTCATGCTTCCAGGGCTCGAAGTCGAAGCCCAGCGTGTGCATGTCGCTGTCGGAGCGGATGCCGGGATAGCGAAACAGATCCCAGGTGCCACCCAGATTGGCGCGGCGTTCTACGATGACGAAGTCGTGGCTGGCCGCCTTCTCCTTCATATGAGCCGCCATGCCGATGCCGGAGATTCCCGCACCGACGATCATGACGTCGAAATCGGTGGCCGTATTCTTCATATGTCTCTCCCAATGCGAAGAGACTAACCTTTATCGGCTGACGAGGCCAGTCTAAGTTGCAGGGGGCAACCTACCTTCGCCGGAGGGCCGCCCTTCGGGCCGATCCATTTCCCGGATGATGTGTTCGAGCACGCTGGGATGCAAAGGCCGTTCGAATTCCGCCCCGACGGTGTGGCCGTCCCGCCATTTCACGCCCGCGGCGATCGGACCGACATTGCCGACCTTGACCAGGATCGCGGTATCGACGGCAAGGACCGAAAACCTGTCGAAGAACCGGCAGCCCGACTCCGAGATGTCCTTGATCCAGACGTCGCGCGAACCGCCGAATCGCGGTCGGTAGCGCCCGGCCACGGTCACGACATGCCGTTCTTCCCTGCGGTGTTCCCTCGACGTCGCCGTCATCGCCCATACCCCCATTCTGCCCTTTAGCCTTTCATCGGTTCGAAGCAAGCCGGGCTTGAGCCTCGCCTTCGACGAAGCGCTGCGCTAGAGGGTTGGCCGAGGGGAGAGCCGATCCGCAATGAGCAGCAGCAGCGTCAGGACCAGGCTGCGCCACGTGACCTCGATCGACGTGGCCGCACGCGCGGGCGTGAGCCAATCGACCGTGAGCCGCGCGCTATCGGGTTCGGAAACGATCACCCAGGCGACCCGCCGCAGGGTCGAACAGGCTGCCGAGGAACTCGGCTATCACGTCAACACCCGGGCCGCCGGCTTGCGCAAGGGAGAGACGAGGACGATCGCGATCGTCGTGATCGGACGCGAGGGGCAGGGCGCCTCCGGGGTCAATCCCTTCTACTATAGTCTGCTCGGAAGCACATGCGCCGCCGCAGCCGAAAGAGGGTATCAGGCGCTCGTCTCCTTTCAGGCGCAGCCCGAGGATCTCTTCGGCCACTACGTGGCTCGCCGGCAGGCAGACGGGGTGGTGGTGATCGGTACCGCGACCAATGAACCTGCATGGAACTACTTCCGCTCCTGCGTCGATGGCGCCGCGGCGATGGCCTTCTGGGGGTCTCCGTTCGACGACATCCTGTGGGTTCGCTCGGACAACCGCGACGCGGGACGACTGGCGGTCGAGCGGCTGGTGCGCAGCGGCGCACGGCGAATCCTGTTCGTCGGGGACATCGATTCGTCGCAGCGCCAGTTCCGCGAACGATTCGAGGGTTACCGCGCGGCGATGAGCGATTGCGGCCTGTCGTCCTGCACAGCGCTGGTCGGCGAAGGCGAGGACCGCGCTGCGCAGGGCCGAAATGCAATTTCCGCATTGCTCGACGCAGGCACAGACTTCGACGGCCTGTTCTTCGCTTGCGATGCCATGGCCCTGGGCGCGCTCGAAGAGATGACGCGGCGCGGAGTCAGGGTTCCGCGCGACGTCGGAGTGATCGGCTTCGACGGGCTCGGCTCGGGCGAGTTCAGCAATCCGCCGCTGACCACGGTCGAGCCCGATTTCGCCCGCGCCGGCGCGCTGCTTGTCGAGGCTGCGCTCGCTTCCGAGTACGGCAATTCCGAACGGCGCGTGCCGGTCCGTCTCGTCGAACGCGCGAGCGTCAGATGACATCATCCTGCGGTGCCCGGCAAGGCACGGCTTTTTACCATTCTCCGGGAGACTAGAATGAAGACCAGTATCGCCTCCGTCCTTGCGGTCCTTTTCGCCGGCCAGGCGGCTTTCGCGCAAGACCCTCAACCGAGCCCCAATCCGGTGGAGGAGCGGGAGGTCGACCTGTCGGACGACGCCGGCCCCGCGGAAGGAAGCGGCGAAGATGTGGTCGCGGCCCCGGCAGCACCCACCGCCGCCGCCGCGCAGGACGAGGAGAAGTGGGATATCACGGCACCACCCGGTGCGACTATCCGACAGGTGCCGATCCGGACCGACGAGGGGACATGGATGGATGTCGACGTGTCGCCCGACGGCCGAATGCTGGCCTTCGCCTTGCTCGGCGACATCTACACCATGCCCATCGCGGGCGGTTCGCCGACGCGCATCGCCGAGGGGCTGGCTTGGGAAATCCAGCCGAGATTCGCACCCGACGGCCGCCGCATCGCCTTCACCTCGGACCGGGGCGGCGGCGACAACATCTGGATCATGAACCTCGACGGTTCGGACAAGAAGCAGGTGACGAAAGAGGACTTCCGCCTGCTGAACCAGCCGAGCTGGTCCCCCGACGGGCGGTACATCGTCGCGAAGAAGCACTTCACCACCGAGCGCTCGCTCGGCACCGGCGAAGTCTGGCTCTATCACGTCTCGGGCGGCGGTGGCGTCAAGCTGGTGGCCAGGGCGGATGAGTCGCTGCAGAAGGAACTGGGTGAGCCGATCTACGCGCCCGACGGCAATGCGATCTACTATTCACGCAATGTCACCTCGGGTCCGACCTTCGAATATGCGCAGGATTCGACCCAGGGAACATTCGCCATCGAGCGCTACGATCTCGATACGGCGGAAGTCACCACGGCGGTGAGCGGATATGGCGGCGCAGTCCGGCCGACTCCCTCGCCCGACGGCAAGTCCATCGCCTTCATCCGGCGCGACAAGGACCGGACCGAACTATGGGTGAAAGATCTCCGTACCGGCGTCCAGCGCATGCTCTACGGCGAGCTCGATCTCGACATGCAGGAGACCTGGGCCGTCTACGGCTTCTACCCGGTGCTGGCGTGGACACCCGACAATGAGTCGCTCGTGGTCTGGGCAGGCGGGAAGCTGCGCCGTGTCGCAGCCGATGGCAGCGGAGCGAGCGTCATTCCGTTCCGCATCGACGACACGCGCGGCATCGCCGACGCACCGCATCCCGTCATCCCGGTCGGACCGGACAGCTTTGCTGCGCGCATCCCGCGGTTCGCCAGCGTCTCGCCGGATGGCCGCACGGTAGTCTTCGAAAGCCTCGGCAAGCTTTATACCAAACCGCTCGCGGGTGGCGAACCGCGCCGCCTGACGGACGACGGGGGCGATGCGCTCGAGCTGTGGCCGAGCTGGTCGCGCGACGGACGGCGGCTGGTCTTCGTGCGCTGGACCGACGAAGGATTGGGGCAGGTCATGATCGGCAATGCCAATGGCCGCAACATGCGTCCGCTCACCCGGATGCAGGGCCATTACGCCAAGCCGGTGTTTTCTCCTGACGGTACGACGATCGTCTTCGAGAAGCGGTCAGGCGGCTATCTGACCTCTCCCGCCTATTCCGAGAACGAGGGCCTATATGCCATCCCCGCCGCGGGGGGCGCGCCGCGGCTGGTGGCGCGGGGCACCTCCGACCCGCAATTCGGGGAGGATAGCGATCGCGTCTTCATGCAGGCGCGGAACGACGGCAAGCTCCAGCTGATTTCGGCCGATCTGGACGGGGAAGCGCGGCAGGTTCATGCCGAGGGCGAGCTGGTCAGCGGCTATTCGGTAAGCCCGCGCGGCGATCTGGTCGCCTTTCGCGAGAACTACGAGGTGTTCGTGACACCGCTGATGCCGGGCGGTCAGGCGGTCACGCTCGGAGAAAAGGCGAGCTCGCTGCCGGTGACCCGGGCGAGCCGGGGCGGTGCCGACTATGTCGGCTGGACCGACGATGGCGCGACGCTCACCTGGTCCATGGGGCCGACGCTGTACCGCGCCTCCGGCGCGGCGCTGTTCGCCGAGGCACCGCAAGCGGAAGACGCACCGGCCTTCGAGCCGCCGACGACCGGTGTCTCGCTGGCCCGCACCGTCGCGGCGGACAAACCTCGCGGCACGGTCGCTATCACCGGAGCCCGCATCCTGACGATGGCCGGTGCAGGCGCAGGGGCGATCGACAACGCCACGATCGTCGTCGAGGGCGACCGCATCGCTGCCGTCGGACCGGCTTCCAGCATCGCAATCCCCGCTGGGGCGACCGTGATCGACGCCGCTGGCAAGACCATCATGCCGGGACTTGTCGACGCCCATGCGCATGGCCCTCAGGGAGCGGGCGATCTCGTGCCGCAGCAGAACTGGTCGCTGGTCCAGAACCTCGCCATGGGAACGACGACGCTGCACGACCCGTCTTCGCGAGCGAGCACGATCTTCGAGGCCGCCGAAAGGCAGCAGGCGGGGACCCTTCTCGCGCCGCGCATCTTCTCCACGGGCGAGATCGTCTACGGCGCCAAGGCACCCGGTGTCTTCGCGCGGATCGACCGGTACGAGGATGCGCTGGCCCATGTTCGCCGGATCAAGGCACAGGGCGGGGTATCGATCAAGAACTACAACCAGCCCCGCCGCGACCAGCGGCAGCAGGTGGTCGCTGCAGCGCGAGCCGAGAACATGCTCGTGGTGGCGGAGGGCGGCTCGCTCTTCGGGATGGACATGAACCTGATCGCCGACGGGAATTCGACCGTCGAGCACAACGTTCCGGTCGAGCATTTCTACGAAGACGTGCTGCAGTTCTGGGGTGGTTCGCAGACCAACAATACGCCGACGCTGGTGGTCACCTATGGCGGGCTCGCCGGCGATCCCTATTGGCGGCAGGCGACCGATGTCTTCGACAATCCCCTCATGGTGCACACTCCGCCGCGCCAGCTCATCGCCGAGACGGCACGCAGGGTGACCGCACCCGAATGGGCCTTCGTGGACGACGATGCGGCGCGGGAAGCGAAGAAGCTCAGCGAACGGGGCGTGAAGATCAGCATCGGCGCGCATGGCCAGCAGGCCGGTGTCGGGCCGCACTGGGAATTGTGGAGCTTCGTGCGTGGCGGGATGTCGCCGGTCGAATCGCTGCGTGCCGGCACGATCGTTGCAGCGCAGTCGCTCGGAATGGATCGCGACATCGGCAGCCTCGAGGTCGGCAAACTCGCGGATCTCATCGTGCTTTCCGCCGATCCGAGTGCCGACATCCGCAATTCCGACGATATCGAGCGCGTGATGCTCGGCGGCAGACTCTATGATTCGCGGACGATGAACGAGGTCGAGACCGGCGACGACCGGCGGATTCCCTATTGGTGGGAGTAAGCAGGGCTCTCGATGAAAGATGAACGGCAGGGGCGGTGCGCCGTGGCGCGCCGTCCCTCCGATCAGGCGGCGTAGATGTGCCGCAGGAAATCGTCGACCTTGGTTTTCAGTGCGCCGGCCTGTCCTTCGAGTTCGGACGCCGAGTCGAGGACCTGGCTTGCCGCCGCTCCGGTAGCGAGGCTGGTTTCGCAGACCATGGTGAAGTTCGCGGAAACCTCCTCGGTCGAGCGGGCCGCGAGATCGATGCTTCGAGCCAGATCCTGACCCGCCACCGATTGCTGGTCGACCGCGCTCGCGATCGAAATGGCGGTTGATTCGAGTTCCTCGATCTGGCTCGCGATCGCTCGCAGGGCGCCGACGCTGGCGCCGGTCGAATTCTGCATCTGGCGGATCTGCTCGGCGACTTCCTCCGTCGCACGGGTGGTCTGGGCAGCAAGTTCCTTGACCTCGCTCGCCACCACAGCGAAGCCGCGGCCCGCCTCGCCTCCGCGCGCGGCCTCGATCGAGGCGTTGAGAGCGAGCAGGTTGGTGCGCTGCGCGATCGACTGGATCAGTTCGACGATCTGACCCACCTGATCCGCCGAAGAGGCGAGGGCGGAAATCGTCTGGTCCGCTCCGCTCGCCGTATCGGTGGCCTTGCGCGCGAGTTCGGCGGAATGCGATGCCTGCCGAGAGATTTCCCCGATCGACATGGCGAATTCGTCCGAAGCGGCAGCAGCGGCGGTCACACCATCGGAAGCGCGTTGCATCGACTGGGTCACCAGGCGCGACTGGCGCGAAGCGTCCTCGGCCGTGGCAGCCATGCCCGCAGCGGTGGAATTGAGCTGGCTCGAAGCCGAAACCACCCCGCCGACGACATCCGCGATGCTGCCCTCGAAGTCGTTCGCCAGGCGCAACAGTTCCGCCTTGCGCGCTTCGGAGGCAGCCTTGCGCCCGCCGAAGAGCTCGTCGAGCTTGTGGCCGGACTTCACGAACACCGCGAGCGCGCGGGCCAGATCGCCCAGTTCGTCGGCGCGGTGGAGATGCCGGATCTCGATGTTGCGGGCACCCTGCGACAGGCGCTGCATTTCTCCCGTCAACTGCCGGAAGGGCGCGACCAGCTGATGCAGGACGTAGCGGTAGCCGACCAGGATCACGCCCGCGGATATGGCGGCGGTGACCAGGATCATCTTGCTCGCCGGGGCAGCCCATTCGGGAACGACCAGCCCGACGATCGACAGCAATGCCACAGCTGCGAGGGAGCCGACCGGGACAAGCGCGCCGGTGCGAATCTTGGCCGATAGCGGCTGCCGTGCGAGCCACGCCGAAAACGCGCCTGTGCCGGTCTCTGTCTGCTCGTCGCCGACTTCGATCATCGCGATTTCGCGCCGCAGGTCGTCGGCGACTATACTGGTCTGTGCGTTCATGACGCAGGCACCCCCTCAAGGTTGTAAACAACCGTAAGCGGGAATGCTTGAGATCGGGTTAAGCCGCCCGCACGTGCCTCAGGAACTCGTCGACCTGCGCCTTGAGCGTCCCTGCCTGGCCTTCGAGCACGGTCGAAGAATCGAGCACCTGATTGGCTGCTGCGCCTGTCGCCAGACTGGTCTGGCGGACCTCGCCGATGTTCGAGGAAACCTCTTCGGTCGAGCGCGCGGCGATGTCGATGCTGCGCGCCAGATCCTGTCCGGCGACCGATTGCTGATCGACTGCCCCGGCGATCGAAACTGCCGTCTGTTCGAGTTCCCTGATCTGTTCGGCGACCGAACGCAACGCGCCGACGCTCGCGCCGGTCGAATCCTGCATTCGCCGGATCTGCTCCGCCACATCGTCCGTCGCACGGCTCGTCTGCGCGGCGAGTTCCTTGACCTCGCTGGCCACGACCGCGAAGCCGCGGCCGGCTTCGCCTCCGCGGGCAGCCTCGATCGATGCATTGAGTGCGAGCAAATTCGTGCGCCGCGCGATCGACTGGATCAGCTCGACGATCTGGCCCACCTGGTCGGCCGAGGTGGCGAGAGCTCCGATCGTTTCGTCGGCGTTGGAGGCGTTTTCGGCCGCCCTGCGCGCGAGCCCTGCAGAATGCGAGGCCTGGCGGGATATCTCGCCGATCGACATTGCGAACTCGTCGGATGCGGCAGCGGCCGCGGTCACGCCGCCGGATGCCTGTTCCATCGAACGCGTCACCGAAGCCGTCTGTGTGGTCGCCTGTTCGGCGGCTGCGGCCATCGAACCGGCGGTAACCTTGAGCTGGCTCGAAGCAGCGGCGACGCCATTGACGACTTCGCCCACGGTCGCCTCGAAGCGCTGGGCGACGCGGACCATTTCGCGACTTCGCTCCTGGCGCGATTCCTCGCGCTCCTGCGACAGGCTCTCGATCTGCCACGCCGTCTGGAGGAACACTTCCAGCGCACGGGCGAGCTCGCCGATCTCGTCCCTGCGCCGCGTGGCCGGGATGTGAAGGTCCTTCTCCCCGGCAGCCAGCCAACTCGCCAGATCGATCATCCGGCGAAGCGCTCTGGAAACGTCGCGCGCCAGATAGCGTGAGCTCAGCCAGACGAGCCCTACGCCGAGCCCGGCGACGACGAAGAAGGCGACGAACAGCCAGACGATCATCTTGCGCGATGCTGCGTCCGATCGAGCACCGATCCGCTCGATTTGGTCGCGTGCCGTCGCCGCTCGTTCGGAAAACCGCCGGCCATCGAGATAGATCGAGGCAGACAATGCCTGCCGCTCGCTCCGGCCTCCGTCGATCTGCTGCTCAGCATCGACGCCCGCCGTCAGCCTGGAGAGGAGCTGGTCGAGCTGCCGGATCTGCGGCAGGGCAGCTGGCGCCGCCTCGCGCACCTCTCGCTCGAGCCCGGCCAGATCGCGTTGGGCGGCTGTCAGGATCTGCCGCGCGGAAGCCAGGTCTCCGGCTTCGCCCGAGTCCGCAAAGCGATGGACCAGCAGACGTCCTTCGGCGACGTCCGCAACCAGCCGCTCTGCAGCGATCGACGCATGGGCAATGGCCATGCGTTCAGCCCGCGCTTCGAGCGCGAAATAGCCGCCGACGAGAGTTGCAAGGAGACCGAGCAAGACTGCGGCGATATTGCCGAGCGAGATCGCCTGAAGCTTCGCCCCGACCGATTTGTCGGCGAGCCATCGCGGGGCTCGCCGCGATCGGACGTATTCTGCCGATCCATTCTCCTCCTCGGAGAGGCGGGGCAGGGCGTCAGGCGGCACATGGATCTCTGCTGGCGAAACTTCCCGTTCTGCGGCTAGGTCGCCGGTCAAGGCATGGAGCGAGCTCATGCGACTTTGATATCCTGGTGTTGAGGTTCGATTTCGTGCGGCAGGTCGATGGCCTTGCCGAGATGCTGAGCGATTTCTCCGGCGGGCATGGCCTTGAAGTAGAGCCAGCCCTGGATCTGGTCGCATCCGGCTGCGCGGACCATGTCCGCCTGCTCCTGCGTTTCCACACCCTCGGCCGTGACGCCCATCTTCATCGCCCGCGCGACGGTGATGCTCGACAGCATCATGGCGCGGCAACCAGCGTCCTCGCCGGCCTGCACGACGAGGCTCCGATCGAGCTTGAGCTTCTCGAAGCGGAATTGTCGCAGGAAGCCGATCGAGGCATAGCCGGTGCCGAAATCATCGAGAGCGACGCGAACGCCGAATCCCCGGATGACCCCGAGGCTACGCTCGGCCAGGGCCGGGTCGAGCACGAGACAGGTCTCGGTTATTTCCAGCTCCAGCCGTTCGGGATCGTAGCCGGTCTCTTCGAGAATATGGCCGAGCTGGATCGGAAATTCGGGATTGCGCAGCTGTGCTGCGGAGATGTTCACCGACAGGGTTATTCCGGGCCATTGGAGCGCGTCGCGGCAGGCCTGGCGCAGTACCCACAGGCCGATGGAATTGATCAGGCCGCTTTCTTCGGCGACGGGTATGAAAACATTCGGCCCGATATATTTGCCGTCGGGGCGCTCCCAACGCAGCAGGCACTCGACGGCGACCACACAGCGCGTATTGCTGTCGACCAGGGGCTGGTAGTGAAGCCGGAACTCGCCGTCGGCCAGGGCGCTCCGCAATTCGTCGTCGAGAAGCTTGAGCTGCTCGCGGCTCTGGTCGAAGGCGACGTTGAACCAGGTGCAGCGCATCTTGCCGCCGCGCTTGGAGGCCGACATGGCGACATCGGCGCGCCGGAGCAGTTCCGAAGAAGGAACCGGGTCGGTGGGGGTGCGGCGTGCCAGACCGATGCTCGCGCCGAGGATCAGGCGCCGGTCCTCGACATGGATGGGCTTGGCGAGACGTTCGATCACCTGGCGGGACAGGCCTTCCAGCAGAGTCCCGGCCACCGGACCGGACATCATCACGGCGTATTCGTCACCTCCCAGCCGGTAAATTCGAGCTTCACCAGCGCTGATCGCCTTGAAGATCTCGGCGCATTCGCGGATTGCCGCATCGCCGACGACATGGCCATAATGATCGTTGATCAGCTTGAAACCGTCCAGATCGACGAGAGCGAGCGCGACTTCGTGCCCTTGGCCGCATTCGCGCTGGATATCGATATGCAGACCCCGGCGGTTGGGCAGCAGGGTCAGGCTGTCGGTGCACGACAGCGCCTGGATCCGCCGCAGATGGCGAAGTCCCAGCATTGCGGAAATCCCGGTTGCGACGCAGAAGGCGAGCGCGCCGATGCCGAGAACGAGAGGCAGCGAAGTGATTTCGAGGAGCCGATTGGCAGCGGCAGCTCCGGCGGTAATCGCCACGATCGAGGTGAGCGCAGCGATGGGTCCGAAGATCACCGTGCGCGCATCACCGCTTTCCCGATCAGAAAAGGAACTCACCGGTTTCCCCCGTTGCGGCCCGCTCGTTCGAGCTTGTCCTTCATCGCCTAGCCGGCATTCGCTAAGGAAGGGTGAAGTTCGCGTTTACCCTTTCGTGACAACGCCTTGTGCAGGCAGTCAGGATGCGAGACGGCGTCGCTGTTCCACCTCGATGCCGCCGCGCGCTACGGGCAGATAGAGCGACGAACCGCAGTCCGCGGGACGGAAGTTCGCTGTTTGGCCGACGACGGTCTCTCCCGCGCCCAGCATCAGCCAGCCGTCCGCGGCGGTTCCGCTAGCCAACCGGTCGAAAGCTGCCGCGCGAGTTTGCTTGTCGAAATACAGCAAGACGTTGCGGCACAGCACCAGATCGAACCGTCCCGGAGCGGGAGGATAGTCGAGAAGGTTCTGTTGCTGGAATCGCGTCATGGCGCGAATCCGGTCGCTGGCGCGCCAGCCGCCTTCTGCCTCGGTGAAGAAGTTGAGCATCTGGGCGACGCTGATGCCGCGCTGAATCTCGAACTGGGTGTAGGTTCCGCCACGCGCCGTTTCGATCGCCCTGCTCGACACGTCGGTCCCCAGGATCTCGATCTTCCATCCCTGCCAGCGGCCGGGCTGTTCGGCGAAGATCATCGCGAGGCTGAGAGCCTCCTGGCCGGTCGAGCAACCGGCCGACCAGATCGACAGGCGCTTGGCGGATGCTCGCTTGCGCGCAAGGTCCGGGAGAACCCGGTTGGCGATCACCGAAAAATAGGAGTGATCCCTGAAGAAATAGGTCTCGTTGTTGAGCAGCGCTTCGACCACACGGGTCGCCAATCGCTGTTCCCCCGGCCGTTCCAGCATGCAGGCGAGCTGATCCACATTGGAGATGCCGAATTCGCGGAACAGGCCGGAAAGCGCGCTGTCTACGCGCCAGCGCCGCCCTTCGGTCAGTTGTTGCCCCGTATGCTGTGTCAGGAGATCGCCGATGATACGATGCGAAGCGTCGGCTATTGCCATGCGTCTGCTCCGGCGCTCGCCACCAGCTCGTGGGCAAGTTCTTCGGGCGGAAGGACTGCCGCAGCCAGGCCGAGCTCGGTCACTGCGCGGGGCATTCCCCAGACTGCACAGCTCTCCGCATCCTGAGCGTAAATGGTACCCCCAGCCTGCACGATCGACTGGGCACCATCGGTTCCGTCGCGGCCCATGCCGGACAACAGGATGCCGGTGACCTGACCGTCAAAAGCCTCGGCCAGCGTTTCGAACATCGGATCGACCGACGGCATGCAGCCGCTTTTGACAGGCTGGTAGGCCAGTCCGCAGACATGGCGATCGCCCGACCGACGCACGATCATGTGACCGTGCCCGGGGGCGATATAGATCTTGCCGCGGCGAATCTCGACGCCCTCGTCGGCCAGAATGGCTTCGCGGCTGGCCGCCAGTTCCATCTGCTTGGCGAAAACTGGAATGAAGCTCGTCGGAAGATGCTGTGTCACCAGAATGGGCAGATCGAAACTGGCCGGTATCTGGCGGAGAAAGAGATTGAGCGCGTGAATGCCCCCGGTCGAGGAACCGATGGCGACGATTCGCGCCCTCTTGCCCGCCTTCTTGGCTGGCGGAGGAGTTGGAGCGAGCTCCGCGGCCATGCCCTTGAGCGCCCGGATCTTGCCGAGAAGGCTTGAGCGGTAGTGGTCGTCGAACCCTCCGGGACGGGGTTTGAGCATGGTATCCGCAGCGCCCAGTGAAAGCGCCTTGACCGTGTGCTCGGCCCCATCCGCCGTGAGCGAGGAAATCACCAATATCCTCGTGTCGGGGGAGGCGGCGAGGATTTTCGGCAGAGCCTCGAGGCCGCCCATCCCGGGCATCTCCAGGTCCAGCAACATGACGTCCGGCTCCGCTGTCGCAAGCTCCGCGATTCCGCTCTCGGCGGAATTGACGGCAGCGACGATGCACATGTCGCTTTCGTTCTGGATCATGCGCGAGAAGACCGTGCGGACCGTCAGTGAATCGTCGACGATCATCACCCGGAGCTGGTCGGTGCTTTCGACCGGCGAGGATGTCGGACGGAGCAATGCTGTGCGAAGAGGCGCGCCCATTTCCGCGACTCCTTCAGGCCATTCCGACCAGCTGAAGCTTGATCTGGAGAGTTTCGTGGTCGAACGGCTTCATCACATATTCGTCGGCGCCGGCGCTGATCGCTTCGCGGATGTGGGCGACGTCGTTTTCGGTGGTACAGAAAACCACCTTCGGCTTGTCGCCACCCTCGCGCTTGCGCAATTGCGTGATGAATTCGATTCCGGTCATGACCGGCATGTTCCAGTCGAGCAGAACGACGTCGGGCATGCTTTCGTCGCATCTGACGAGGCCTTCCTGGCCGTTCTCGGCTTCTTCGACATTGAAGCCCAGGGTCTCGAGAATGTGTCTCGAGACCTTTCGGATAACGCGCGAATCGTCGACGATCAGGCAGGTTTTCATGAATGGGACCTCTAATGCTTTCCGGCGAGTCCTACCGCCCGAGAGTAACGATTCACTTAAGCCGCGCGCGCCGCGGGGCCTGCAACGAGAGCTTTGACATCGACGAGGACGACCGGGCCATCGTCGGTCTCTACCATTCCCAGCGCAGCGGCTTGCCACGCATGGCCGAATCCTCCGGGTACCGAGACGGCTTCGCTGCGGGATTCGCAGACGTCGTGGGCCTCGTCGACCACCAGCGCATAGAGGTGCCCGTCGACATCGACGACCGCAGCGCGTTTGCCGGCAAGCTCGGCGGTGACGCCGAGGCCGAGCGCAGCCGGACAGTCGATCACCGTGAGCGCCTGGCTGCGCAGTGCCGTGAGGCCGCGGATGAAATCCGGCGTGGCCGGGATCGGAGTAATCTCTCCGATCTCGATCACCGATTGCACGCGAAGCGCAGGGATGGCAGCGCGCCTGCCGGCGATAACGCACATCAGGACGAGTTCGTTCATGCCGACTTCCCCCATCCTGCCTGCCCAAGCGCCGCGAGCAAGGCATCGCGATCATACCGGTAGATGCTTCCCGGCTGCTGGTCTGCCGGTGCAGCTTCGGGGCGCAGCCTGATGATGCGGCGCGCGGGGCCGGAAGGGCGGCTGCCCGGCTCTTCGAGTTCGATCGCGACATCGGCCTCTTCGGACTCATCCGTCGCGACGCGATACCCCGCCGCTTCGACCAGGGGCTCGAGAATCGTCCGCGCCCAGTCGCTGTCGGCAGGCAGGCGGCACGACATCTCTTCACCCTTTCGCGGCGGTGCCTCGAGCTTGGCGAACAGCGCGTGTCCGTCGAGCACCGGGACGAGCCGGCCGTCGATCAGGGTCACGCCGTCGGCTCCGGCCTGGCCGTCCGACGATATGATGTCGCCGGAAATATGTGCGGCATCCAGCACCTCCTGCACCAGATGGACCAGTTCGCTGTCTCCGTCCGAGAGGCGAAGAAGGCGGCATTTCTTCTCGGGAAGCGCGCCATATTCGTGGCCGACGAGCGGGAAGATTCTGTCGTCGATGACCGCCTGCGCCCGGTCGCCCTCGATCTCGATCGCCGAGCGGGGCACGGTCTCGATGCGTCGGACCAGTTCCAGCCGAATCGCGCGGCGCCGGCCGTCCAGCGTCGTGAAGAGCATCACCGGGAGACTCTTGCGGTCAGCCTTGGAAACTTCCTCTTCGACGAGCCTCGTCACGCTGCGCATCTCGTTCACGAGCTGGCGCGAATGGGCGATGTTCGGAAGGTCGAGCAGCATCATTGGCCGGCCGTCGTCGAGCAGGGTAGTACCGGCATAGAGGCCGGTTTCCATGATCGCCGGGGCAAGCGGCTTGACCACAACATCCTCGTGATCGAACACCCGGTCGACTGCGAGAGCGAAAACGTCATCGGAAGCAAGCCGCACAAGGATCAGCGTCTTGGTTTCCCATTGCACTTCGTGGTCATCCTCGCTGCCGAGAATTTCGCCCAGCGAGAGGCAGGGCACCCGCTCTCCTCTGAAAGTCACGAGGCGCCGCTCCCCGGCTTCGGCAAAATCGACATGAGCGCTGCTGCCGAAGACGATCTCCTCGACATAGCTGCGCGGGACCGCATAGCGCTGCCCGTCGCACCCGATCGTGAGGGCCGCAATGATGCTCAGCGTCAACGGCAGTTTGAGGTAGAAGCTGGTGCCTTCGCCAGGCTTGCTGACCAGGTCGATCGAGCCTCCCACTTTCTCTATGTTCGAGCGAACGACATCCATGCCGACGCCGCGTCCCGATACCGAACTGACCGCCTCGGCGGTCGACAGCCCCGGTTCGAAAATCAGGTGAAGCTTGCGACGCTCCGACCAGGTGTCGATCTCCGACTGGTCGTAAAGGCCGGCCGCCACTGCCTTGGCCACCAGCCGCTTGGTGTCGATCCCTTTGCCGTCGTCGGTGATCGCAAGGGTGATCTGATTGCCAGACTGGCGCGCGGCGAATTTGAGCAATCCGATCTCCCGCTTGCCCGCCTTTACCCGGTCGCCGGGGCTCTCCAGTCCGTGATCGATGGCATTGCGAATGAGATGAGTCAGCGGATCGCGGACCATTTCGACCATCTCGCGATCCAGTTCGACCTCGCCGCCCTCGAAATCGACCATGACCTGCTTGCCGAGTTCGTTCGAGAGGTCGCGGACGAGGCGTGGAAAGGAGCCGAACAGATGCTCGAGCCGCTGCATGCGCATCCGGGTGATGGCCGTCCGGACGTCGGCAAGAATGGCGGAAAGCCGTTCGAACGGCCCGTCGATCGTCGGTTGGTCGCCGGCCTCGCGCAGCCGCCGCGCCAGATCGTTGCGCGCGAGCACCATGTCGGAAACGCCCTTCATCACTTCGTCGAGAAGTTCGGTCGGCAGCCGGATCGAGCGCTGGACCACTGTCGTACGGGTCGGCTTGGGTGGCTGTCGCGCCTCATCCGCGCCGTCCGGACAAGCTTCCGGGGGAGCAGGGTGGACGAGCTTCTCGGCTTCGATGGGCTCTCTCTGCGCGAGTGCGGCAATCAGCTCGTCGTCCCCGCCACCGGGAAAATCCGCACCGGCCTCGATTGCGTTGGTCATGTCGCCAATGCGGTCGATGATCGCGAGCACGGCCGATACCAGCGCACCATCGGGCTCCCGCCTCCCGGCGCGACACTCCGCCAGGGCGTCTTCGGCCGCGTGACTGAGTTTCTCCAGCCGCGGGAAATCGAAGAAGCCGCAATTGCCCTTCACCGTATGGACGAAGCGAAAAATGGTATCGAGGCGCGACCGGTCGGCCGGGTCGGCCTCCCAGGCGACGATCTCGCCACCGCTCGCTTCGAGCATTTCGCGGGTCTCGGCGACGAAGTCCGCCAGCAGGTCATCCATCATTCAAAGCCCTCGTACGATCGGTAGGGCTATGGCCTAAGATGGTTAACGTTTGGTTGGGGGCCCGGCACCGTTTTCCGCCCCTTTTCCGAGCACCCGCCACACCACCAGAACGGCCAGCGCACCGCCGGCCAGATTGGCCACGAGTTCGGCCGCATAGATGGCTTCGGAGCCCCAGCGATCGCGCAGCAGCCAGCCGAAGGGGAGCATCACCAGGAAGACCCTGGCGAAGCTCTGCGCGAGTGCGAAGCCGGCCTTGTCGACCGCGTTGAGCGCACCGTTGGCGACGATCAGCAGCCCGAAACCGGCATAGCCCCAGACCGAGATCGCGAGATAGCGCGAGAACTCTTCCACGACCTGCGGGTCATCGGTGAAGAAGCGCGCAAACCAGTCGCCGGTGAGATACAGCAGCGCGGCCGTTGCGACGCCGTAGAGGACGCAGAAGAGCGCCGACCATTTCAGCGCCCGGCGCGAGCGGTCCGCCCGCCTCGCGCCCCAGTTCTGACCGACTATGGCGCCGATCGAGCCGGACAGGCCGAGTAGCGGCACGATCGCGAAGCTCTGCAGCCGTCCGGCCGCGCCGAAGCCGGCCACTGCGGCTTCGCCCTGGCCTCGCGAGCAAGGCGGTCAGGACCGACAGGCCGATCGGATTGATGGCGTTGGAAAAGGCCGCCGGGCCCGCGACCGACACGATTGCGCGGCTCGACCGGGCGATGTCGCACTCGCGGATCGCCGCCGGATTGATCGGCAGCCGCGAGCGCGAGATCAGGAAGAGCGCGACGACGATCGCGACGGCGAATCCCGCAATGGTCGCATAGGCGGCGCCGGCGATCCCGAAACCCTCGAAACCGAAGGCCCCGGTGATCAGGATCGGGTCGAGAATCCAGTTCGCGACGGAATAGGTGATCGAGACGTAGGAAGTCTTGCGCGCTTCGCCCTGGCCGCGCAGCACACCATTGAGGCCCATCTGGAGGAGCAGGACCGGCAGACCCAGCGCGTAGGGGCGCATGTAGTCGCGGATTGGCGGGAGAAGTTCGTCCGACGCCTGCATCAGCCCGAACAGCGGATCGAGCAGCAGGTAAAGCGCGAGGCCGAGCACCACGCCCGTCGCCAGCGCGAATACCGCGCCGAAGTTCGCCCGCCGGGCTGCCCGGGCGACATCGCCTTCGCCCAGAGCACGGGCGATAACCGAATTGATCCCGACCATCACTCCGACGCCAAGGCTCGAAAGTGCGATCGTGATCGGAAAGATGAAAGCGACTGCAGCCAGCTCCCGAGCCCCGAGCTGGCCGATGAAATAGGCATCGATCAGACCGACCGACATGATCGCCGCCACGCCCACCACCATGGGGGCGGTCTGGGTGACGAGATGACCGCGAATGTTCCCTTGCGTCAATTTGGCCGTCGCGCTCATCGCGCTGCCGGTAGCGGCGAGGGACGCGCTTGCCTAGCGGTCATTCGGGCTTGTCCGCTTGCCAACTCCCCCCGGGCCATGCGATACGGGTCCCGAAACGAAACCCTTGGAGGAGCGCCCGCCATGGCCACGCAGATGAAGAGCCGCGATTTCGAATGCACCGATGCCGAATGGCAGGCGCGGCAGGATCTCGCGGCCTGCTATCGCATCTTCGACCATCTCGGCTGGGGCGAGAGCATCTACAACCATATTTCAGTTGCGGTGCCGGGCGAGGACGACACCTTCCTCATCAATCCCTTCGGCCTGCTCTACGACGAGGTGACCGCTTCGAACCTCGTCAAGATCGATGTCGAGGGCAACAACGTCGGCCAGTCGCAATATATGGTAAACAAAGCGGGTTTTACCCAGCATGCCTATTTCCACAAGCACCTCGGCGCGCGGGCCGATGCGATCTGCCACGTCCACACGACCGCCACCATGGCGGTGTGCAGCCACAAGGACGGTCTGGTCCCGACCAATTTCTATGCCTGCAATTTCCAGGGCCAGATCGGCTACCATGACTTCGAGGGCGTGACCGTCCGTCAGGAAGAGGGCGAGCGACTGGTCGAGAATCTCGGCAAGCACTCGATCCTGATGCTGCGCAACCATGGCCCGGTGGTGATGGACAAGACCATACCGGGCATGTTCGTCAAGATGTGGGCGCTTCAACGGGCGTGCGAGATCCAGATCGCAACGCTCAGTCAGGGCGCTGCCAATGTGGTCTCGCAGGACGTTGTCGACGTCCACCAGCGTGACCTTTCGGTGATGCAATCGCAGGGTGGCGCGGGCGTCTTCGACTTCGAGGCCTGGAAGCGCCGGGTATCGAAGATCGACGACAGCTGGAAGCGCTGAGCTCGCTTCAGAACGGCCCCGCATGACCAGCATGACCGTGAACGGGAAGCCGCTGCGCTTCCTGTTGGAACCCGACACGCCCTTGCTTTGGGCGCTCCGCGACGCAGCCAATCTCACGGGCACCAAATACGGTTGCGGCGAGGGCGACTGCGGCGCCTGCATGGTCCATGTCGATGGCGAGGCGCTGCGATCCTGCCTGATCACGATCGCCGAGGCAGAGGGGCGCTTCGTCACCACCATCGAAGGCCTCAGCCGCGATCGCTCGCATCCGGTGCAGCAGGCGATGGTGGCGGAGCAAGCGATCCAGTGCGGCTTTTGCACGCCCGGCATCGTGATGGCGGCCAGCGATTTGCTGGCGAAGAACGCAGCGCCGAGCAAGGCCGAGATCGAAGCCGCGGTTCCCAATTTGTGCCGCTGCGGAGTCTATCCGCGACTGGTCCGCGCGATCGAACGCGCGGGCAGGGTGGCGCGGCGCAGCGAGACGATCAGCGCCGCTCCGGCGCCCGGCATCAGCGCCGATGATGCCGCGCGCGAGGTGCCGGCGATCAGAATTCCGGAGACTCCGGAGTAGACCGATCAGGGCGACGGCCAAGCCCCGGCTGGCCAGGGCTGTCGTGCGCAGCCATGCAGGTCCGGACAATCCGGCGCAGATCCGCGCTGTCGCAAGCACACCGCCTCGCCTGGCCGAGGCAAACGTCATGGAGACACCACATGAAGGCAACCATCTGGCACAACCCCAAATGCGGAACCTCGCGCAAGACGCTGGCCATTCTCGAGAACCTTTCGAAGGTCGAGGTCGAGATAGTCGAATATCTGAAAAGTCCGCCCAGCGTGGAAAAGCTCGCGCAGCTCTATCGTGACGCCGGCATGGCACCGAAGGATGGATTGCGCCTCCGCGGAACCGACGCCGCCGAGCGCGGCTTGCCCGAAGCCGATAACGCCACCATACTTGCCGCCATGGCGGCGGAGCCCGCCCTGATCGAGCGCCCGCTGGTGGAAACCGACAAGGGCGTCCGCCTGTGCCGACCGCAGGACCGCGTGCTCGAGATCCTCTAGCCCTCTTCGCCTCTCAGCACCCGGTCGGGCTGAAGCGAAACCCAGCCGAAGCCGAAGACGACGAGGCACAGCGTGACGATCAGTCCGAAGCCGAGCCAGTCCGAATGGCCATACAGCCATACGCCCAGCGCGGGCGCATAGATGAAGCTTGCCCCGGCGACAGAAGCGACGATGCCCGATGCCTGCCCCTGTTCGCTGCGCTTGACTGCGAGCGAGGTCCCGGCGGTATTCCCCGGCCGGAACAGACCGAAGCCCAGGGACGCGATCGAATAGCCGAGCGCAATGGCATGCAGGTTCTGGCTCAGCGCCAGTATGATCGTTCCCAGCGCTGCCATTGCTATTCCCGATAGCGAGGCGGCGCGCGGTCCGAGATCGAGCCGCGGGATGAGGCCCCATTGCGCGAGCAGAGTGGCGATTGCGCCCGCCATCAGGACCAGCCCGACGGGCCCCGCTCCCGCGGTGGGATCGTCCCGCAGACCGAGCCGGTCGAGCACGAGAAAGCCGGTAATTCCCAGTACCATCGCCTGTGCGTGGCCACCGAGAAGGCCCGAGATCACCCAGGGCCGAAGGCGCGGCTCGAACCACCGCAGCTTCCGCGATTCGGAGGTGGCATCTTCCTCGTCCTCGTCCTGCGCAGGACCCTCGTCCTCGGGGCGGGGGCTGGTCGCACCCCCGGCATAGGGCGCGTCATAGGCTTCGCCGCGGGCCGGAAATTGCGGCTCGTCATTGGGCAACCCCAGGCGCAGCAGCACCAGAGTCGCGACGCCGATCAGTGCGAAGACGATGAAGGGGCCGGTCAGGCCGACGAAGGGCAGGACCATGAGCGGAGCCAGCGCAGGGCCGATCACCGTGCCGAGACCGAAACTGGAGGCGATCAGAGAAAGCGCCTGCGTTCGCTCCGCACGCGGAGTCCGGCTCGCCACGTAAGCCTGTACTGCAGGCGGCGCGGCGCTGCCGAAACCGCCATAGAGGCTCCGGGCCATGGCGAAGAGCAGCAAGGCCCAGAATGCCGTGAGCACGCCCGACAGGCCGAGCCACAACATCGTGCCGCACAGGACGAAACTGGCAATGAATCCGGAGAGGCCGAGCGCCATCATGGCCTTGCGCCCGCGCCGGTCGGACCGCTCCGCCCAGATGGGTGCGCAGATGACCCACAACAATGCCGACCAACTATAGGCGAGGCTGATCCAGACGTCTGCGACCCCAAGCTCGGTGCCGATCGAAGGCATGACCGACTGCATTGCAGTGTTGCCGGCAGCAGTCGTCAGCATGACCGCAAAGAGCAGTGCCATGCGACCGCGCGGAATGGTCCGCGCACTCGCAGGCGGCGGCGGGGCGAGCGGGGGGACGGGTTCGAGGTCGGCCATCGCCTATGCGGGTAGGACGGCGCCGTCCGGCTTGCAATGGCGCAGAGGGCCTGCCAGATCACCCGCCATCGCAGAGCAAACACGAGGCGACAGGATTTGACCGGACAGCAAGGAGTCGGCGTGATCGAACGTCGCACGCTGAAGGAACGCGCGGCACGATTGGCCGGACAATGGGGCGTGTTTTTCCGTGGCTTTCTCGAGCATCCCAAGATGGTCGGCTCGATCATTCCTTCCTCTCAATTCACGATCGAGAAGATGCTTGCTCCGGTCGAGTGGGATCGCTGCGAGGTGTTCGTCGAATATGGTCCGGGAGTCGGGACGTTCTGCCAGCCGGTCCTCGACCGCATGCGGCGCGACGGCACGCTGATCGTCGTCGACACCAATCCGCTCTATATCGAGTATCTGCGCAAGCATTTTCGCGACAGCCGCTTCCACGCGGTCCTCGGCTCGGCGGAAGACGTCGCCGAAATCGTCGCTGCGCATGGCCATAAGGGGGCCGATTATATCCTGTCGGGCCTGCCGTTCTCGACCCTGCCCGAGGGCGTGGGGCCCGCGATCGCAAAGGCCACATACGAGGTCATCCGCCCGGGAGGCGCATTCCTCGTCTATCAGTTCTCGGCCAAGGCGCGGGAGTTCATGGCACCCCACTTCCGACGCATAGACAGCGGCTTCGAATTCTGGAACGTGCTCCCGTGCCAGCTCTTCTGGGGCTGGAAGGATAGCGCGGCCTAGTCCGCGACGGGCTCCGCGGTCCGTTCTCCGAGTCGCGTCAATTGCCGGTGAACCGCGGCAAGGATGCACACCGCGAGCACGATCATCACTGCATTGATCAGGGCCGAGGTCACGGCGCTCCCGAGCAGCGCCGCCTGTTCTCCGCCCAATGCGAAGAGCAGCCCCAGCACCAGTGACGCGACGGCCGAAACCACGACGACGGCGAGCAGCAGCAGAACGTAGAACAGGAACAGGCGCAGGCTGTTGCCCGCGGTCAGGCGCCAGGACTGGACGAGCGCGCGTAGCGGATTGAGTTCGCCATCGATGCCGATGACCGGCGACACGAGCGAGAACTTCGTCAGGAGATAGCAGATCACCACGGCTGCGATCAGGACGCCGAGTACCGCGAGTGCCTGCCCTCCGAGAGACAGGAGGCCGACGATGAGCCCGATTACCGCTGCGAGAAGGATCGTCTGCAGGAGTTGCGCCGCGATATAGCTGGCGACCGATCGGGACCCCGTAGCCAGCGCCTCGCCCACGGTCGGGCTGGCCCTTCGCCTGAGCAGCGCAAGCATCGCGAGCAGTCCGATCCCCTGGATCACGGCGAGGATGAGAAAGACCCACCAATAGGTCATGTAGAGATCGGTGACCGTGGCCATGATGGCATCGGGATCGCCACTCGCCTCGGCCTGTTCGAGCGCGGTCATCTCGGGAAGGCCGATCATGATCGCGGCATAGGGGAGGAAGAAGAACACGCCGGCGATCACCGACAGCAGACCGGCATTGCGCTTGAGCAGGCCGACGGCATCCTTCCAGGCTGTGTCGAGATCGAATTTCATAAGCGTCCTCCCCATTTGTGCCTTGATAAGCGCTTCGGCAGGCGCCACGCAATCGTGCATGTCGGTGAACGGACCCGAAAGCGTGGAATGGCATTCCGAAAGCGGTCGGGTCGACTACCGAACTGCGCTTGCCGCCATGGCCGACCGCAATGCGGCGATCGCCGAAGGCGAGGCGCGCGAATTCGTTTGGCTGCTCGAACATCCGCCGGTCTACACCGCCGGCACCAGCGCAAACGCTGCCGAACTGCTCGATCCGCGCTTCGAGGTTGTCGAGGCGGGGCGCGGCGGGCGCTATACCTACCACGGCCCCGGGCAGCGGATCGGCTATGTCATGCTCGATCTCAAGCGACGCGGACGGGACGTGCGCTGTTTCGTGCACTCGCTCGAGGGCTGGGTGATTGCGACCCTGGCCGATCTCGGCGTGGAATGCTGGCGCAGCGAAGGCCGGATCGGGATCTGGACGCGCGACGTGGATGGTGCCGAGGCCAAGATCGGCGCAATCGGCGTGCGTGTGCGCCGGTGGGTGACCATGCACGGCTTCTCGGTGAATCTCGCGCCCGACCTGTCTCATTTCGGCGGCATCGTGCCATGCGGAATTCAGACGTTCGGCGTTACCAGCCTCGAACGGCTCGGAATCCCGCTTGCACCGGCAGCCTTCGATGAGGCATTGCGGGCGCGCTTCGGGGATTTTCTCGAAGCACTCGAAGGAAGAGCGTGCACCCTGCCATGATCCGTTTCGCCGTCCTTGCCCTCCTCGCCAGCGGACTTGCCGCCTGCAATGGCGATGCGCCGTCCGAGAATACGACCGGCGAGGCGAGGCGCGGCGCGAAGGGCGAGGTGCTTGGCGGAACGATCAGCGACGACATGCTGCCTCTCGACACGCTGCGCTCGCGATCGCCGCCGCTCGAGGAGCCTTCCCGATCGGGCAGAGGGGCAACATCGGGGACGTCCCGACCCGCTGCGACGGAACCCAGCGAGGCGGCGGAGAACGGCGAGGACGCCGATCCCGAGCCCGTGGAGGCCGAAACGGAAGACTGACCGCGCCGCGCGAGCGACCGGTCAGCCGGCCGCCATTCCCGCAGTCTCGGCCAAAGCGGGATAGTCGACATAGCCCTCCGGCCCCTTGCCGTACCAGCTGCGCGGAACGTCGACATTCGGCTGAAGCGGCGCGCCCAGCCGGAAACGGTCGGCCAGATCGGGGTTGGAGATGTAGTCGCGGCCCCAGCTCACCGCATCGCAGCGGCCCGCTTGGATATCCGCAACCGCTCCCTCGGGTGTATAGTCGCTGTTGAGGACGAGGGCGCCCGAATAGTGCTGGCGGATCAGAGGGCTCTGCTTCGGCACTTCGGTCGAGCCGAAGGTACCGTCGGGCCCCGGCTCGCGCAGTTCCAGAAAGGCGAGTCCGAGCTCTTCGATCACCTTGGCGGCGGCGCCGAAGGTGGCGGGGGGATCGCTGTCGTCGCAGCCCTGCGTTTCGCCATTGGGCGACAGCCGCACACCGACCCGGTCGGCGCCCCAGACGTCGATCAGCGCAGTCAGCACCTCGCGCAGGAAGCGCGAACGGTTTTCGGGGGTCCCGCCGTATTCGTCCTCGCGAAGATTGGTGCTGTCACGCAGGAATTGGTCGACCAGATAGCCGTTCGCGCCATGCAGTTGCACGCCGTCGAAGCCGGCCTTGCGCGCGTTTTCGGCGGCATGACGATAGTCCTCCACCACGCGCGCGATCTCGTCAATTCCGAGCGCGCGGGCCGGCTCGTAGTCCTTGCGGCCCTCGAATGTATGCGCATGGCCCGGTGCCTTGGTCGCGCTCGCCGAGACCGGCGGGTTCCCGCCGAGGAACAGCGGGTGGACCAGCCGGCCCATGTGCCACAGCTGGAGCACGATCAGCCCGCCTTCGCCATGCACCGCATCGGTGGTCAGCTTCCATCCTTCCACCTGCTCCTCGCTCCAGATTCCGGGAGCCGCGGGCCATCCGAGGCCCTCCACGCTGATACCGGTGGCCTCGCTGATGATCAGGCCCGCGCCGGCCCGCTGGCGATAATAGGTCGCCATCATTTCGTTGGGCACCGAACCGGGCTGCGTCGACCGGCCCCGGGTGAGCGGAGCCATGAAGATACGGTTCCTCGCTTCGAGAGCGCCCATGGTCAGCGGCTGGAAGAGAGTGTCATGCATCGATGCAGTCCTTTTTGCTGGCGCGTCAGGGGCATTGAGCTAGGGCGAGCCTATGGCCAGCGCAACCGCCGCCCCCGGCAAGAATCGCTTTCAGGCAAGCACTTGGCACTTTGCCGCGCTGATCGGCGGGAATGTCGCGCTATCGCTGGGGCCGTGGCTCGTGCGGCTGGCGGACACCGGCCCGGTAGCGGCGGGCTTCTGGCGCCTGTTCCTGCCCATTCCGGTCATCGCCCTGCTGGCCTGGCGCGGGAGGGCTCCCGGGCCGATCGACCGCCGGATCGCCCTGCTGGTGGCGATGGCGGGCGTGTTCTTCGCATTCGATCTCGCAAGCTGGCATGTCGGAATCGAGCGCACCCGGCTGGGCAATTCGGTCCTTTTCGGCAATTCGGGAAGCCTCATCCTGATGGTCTGGGGTCTGATCGCCCTGCGCCGCGCGCCTTCGCGGCGCGAAGGACTCGGTCTCGGCGCCGCGCTGCTGGGAGCGGGCATCCTGCTCGGGCGGAGCCTCGACATTTCGGCAGGCAATCTCCTCGGCGATCTGCTGTGCCTGCTGGCGGGCGTGTTCTATGCCTTCTACCTGCTCCCGGCGCAGAAAGCGCGGGCGACGCTCGGGGCATGGAGCGTGCTGCTGCTGATATGCCTCGCCGCGGCGCCGGTGCTGCTCGGCATCTCTCTTGCGCTCGGTGAAGCCGTGTGGCCGGGCGAGGCTGGCTGGGGCCCGGTGGTCACGCTCGCGGTCAGCAGCCAGATCGTGGGCCAGGGATTGCTGGTTTACTCACTGCGCCACTTTCCACCCTTGATCATCGGCATGGCGCTGCTGACGCAACCCGCGATCGCGGCCACCATAGGGTGGCTGGTGTTCGGCGAGGCGCTGTCGGTGCTCGACATTCTGGGAATGGCGCTGGTCGCCGCAGCGCTGCTGCTCGCACGAAGCGGCCCGCCCGTTCGGCCGGCCTAGCGCTCCAGCCGGCTCAGAAAGTGCTGATAGCGCGCATCGACGAGGTCGAGTTCGGGGCCGAGGAGGTGCTCGTGCGCCTGTTTGGCCAGCAGCTCGCCTTCGCGGCGAATGAGCTCGCGGCGGGTTTCGTCATCGAGCGTCGAAGCCGCATCGACCAGGGCGTCGAAAGCCTCGAGCGCCGCGATGCGGCTGGTTGCAAGACCGCTGCGCAAGGCTCCGAATCCCCGCGTGACGAAATGGTCGAAATCGTCCTCGAGCAGGAGGAGATGCGGTTCCTGGCCGTCGGAGGCGTAGGTGCGCGCCAGATTGCGCCGACCGAGTTCGGCCGTCGCGGCCCCGAGCCAATGAACCGAGGTAACTGCGGTGAAGGGGTCGTTGATGCCGGGGGACAGCGCACGCAGGCCGATCTCGACCAGCTCGTCGATCAGAAACAGCATGTCCTGGCTCGGCGTCCGGCTGCTGCCGAGAGTGAAGCATTCGCGGACTTCGTCATCCGGGCGGTCGTCGACGATATCCATGTCCGACCAGTAGGCGAGGGTGACGAGGGGATGGATGAAATCCCCGGTTCGTACCGCCAGTTTGAGCCTGCCGTTTTCGCGCGCTGCAAGCCGTTCGAGACGCGCGAAGGCGATGGCCTGGATATACCCTGTTCGGCGCGCCGTGATTGGTTCGCCCGAGACGACTATGCCGGCACGCTCACCTTTGTTTTCATCGGGATAGCGCTCCCGAATCTCGTCGAGCAAGCGTGCGCCAATGCCCTTGAGGACGCTGTTGATGCGGATCGAAGCGGGGATGTGGTTGAGGAAATAGACCAGCACCGCCACCGAAAAGCCCATCATCGCGAAGGCTACCAGCAGCGAGAATTGCGGGACGAAGCCGGGCAGGGCATCGCCCAGTGCATCCTCGAGATTGACCGGGGCCTCGTACTCGGTCCGAACGGTGCGCAACACTGTGATGGCGTAGGTGAAAGTACCGATGAAGGTCGCCAGGCTGAACTGGTTGCCGCGGTCCTCCATGAAATTGGTCAGCAATCGAGGGCCGTAATTGCCGCTGGCATAGGCGACGGCGGCGATGGTGATGGAGAAGACCGTCGAGGCCACGCCCATCATCGTCCCGGCGATGACGGTGAGCATGTTGCTGGCCCCATCGGGCCTTGCCGGTTGCAACCAGCTGATTTCCGAAAGGAAATCGGCCCACCCGCTGCGGTCGAGCGAGATGGTGAACAGCGCCAGGCCCAGCGCCCCGAGCGCGAAGAGGGCAGGATAGAACCAGTAACTGGCGTTGACGTCCTGCCAGATCTGGCGAAGGCGCCCTACCATCCGCAGTTCGCAACCGGGGGCCCGCTCCGGTCGTGACGGACGCCTGCCATTCTATTCATCCCCGCCGATCTCGCGATTGAGAAAGGCCAGCAGCAGGGCAGCGCGCTTGGCATCTTCCTCGTGGTCGGCGCCGACCGAGTGGCCGCCTTCGCGATATTCATGGAAATAGAACGTCTGACCGAAGGCTTCGTGCTTGGCGGCTGCCTTGCGGGCATGGCCCGGATGCACCCGGTCGTCGAGCGTCGAGAGATAATAGAAGGCTGCCGGGGCGTCGTCGATGTCGCGCATGTTCTGATAGGGCGACCAGGCGCGCATGAAGGCCCAGTCCTCGGGAACGTCGGGATTGCCATATTCCGCCATCCACGAGGCGCCCGCGAGCAGCTTGCTGTAGCGGCGCATGTCGATCAGCGGGCTGCCGCTGATGATCGCGCCGTAGAGGTCGGGGCGCTGGTTGGCGACTGCCCCCACGAGCACGCCCCCATTCGAGCGGCCCGAGGCGGCGATGCGGCCGGGCGTGGCGAGACGATTCGCCACGAGATCGTCGGCAACGGCGTGGAAATCGTCGAAGCTGTTCTGCCGCTTCTCGCGCAGGGCCTCCTCATGCCAGCGCGGCCCGTATTCGCCTCCGCCGCGGATGTTGGCGAGGACATAGGCATTGCCGCTCTCGAGCCAGAACAGCGACAACGGACCGCTGCGATAGGGTTCTGCAGTGAGGTATTTCGGCGTCTGCGCGGCGCGGAAACCCCCATAGGCATGGATCAGCGTGGGCAGGGCCCCCCGGGCGCCCTTTGGACGGACGAGATAATAGGGAACCTTCGTCCCGTCCTTCGAAGTGGCGAATTTCTGCTCGACCGCGAATTTCGATGCATCGAACTGCGCCGGTTCGCTGGCGATGGCGATCGGTTCGCCCTGATCCGGCACGGCGTAGAGCGTCGGGGGGGTGAGCATGCTCTCGACCGTGACGAAAGCAGTATCGCCCGTCCCGCTGGCCTGGGCGATCTGGATCGTGCTGTTGCCGGGGAGCTTGCGTTCGTGAACGGACCAGCCGGCCGCCCCCGGAGCGAGCTCGATCAGCTTGCCCGAGACATCGTCCAGAACCTTCACCCACAGCCGATTTTCCGAAGAAGCCACCTCTTCGACGGCCTGCGTCTGGCTGGGGCGGAATACCACCACCGGTTCGGGTGCCTTGCCTGAGAGCACATCTTCAAGCTCCCAGGCGACCAGCGAGCCGGCTTCCGCCGCGCCGCTCCCGGTCGCGAGCGGTGAGTTCAGTTTGGCGATAACTTGCCCACCAAGTACCGCCTCGAATTCGGCATCCTCGGGCAAGGGCAGGGAGACGGTGGTGCCGTCATCCTTCACCAATTCGATCCGGTTGGTCCAGAAGCTCGGACTGCGGTTGACGAAGCGCCAGCGTTTCTCGCCGTCGAGGACGGAAAACCCGCCGATGCTGACATCGGTCTTCTCGCCTTCAGCGATCTGCCGGGCGGAGGAAAACTCGCTGCCACGGTCCCACAACCTCACGATCCTGGGATATCCGGAATCGGTGAGCGTTCCTTCGCCTTCGTCGGTGCCGACGAACAGCGTGTCCTCGTCGAACCAGGCGACGCTCGACTTGGCTTGCGGAAGCGTGAAACCGCCTTCGACGAAGGCGCCGGTGGTGAGGTCGAACTCGCGCACCACGTCGGCATCGGTGCCGCCCGGGCTGAGCGAGACGAGGCAGCGGCGGTACTCGGGGGCGAGGCAGTCGGCGCCGTGCCAGACCCAGCTCTCCCCTTCCTCCTCGCCGAGCCTGTCGACATCGATCAGGGTACGCCATTCGGGCGCGCCGGCCGTGTAGCTGTCGAGGCTGGCGATCCTCCAGATCCCGCGCGGATTGTCCGCATCGCGCCACAGATTGGCGACGCGATCGCCGTAGATCGCGGTCGGCATGGCGATCTGCCGTTCGTCGTCGAGGATCTGCTTGGCCCAGGCCTTGGCCAGCGGATATTCGGGGGTGGATGTCAGCACCGCCTCGGTTTCCGCATTCCATGCATCGACCTGCGCGAGCGCCTTCTCGCCCTGGATTTCCTCGAGCCAGAGATAGGGATCCTCGGCGTCGGTGTCCTGCGCAGCGGCTGGAAGGGCGGTAAGCGCCAGCGCGCTGGCCAGCGCGAAACGTGCAACCATCATACTCTCCGAATATCCTCGTCCTGCAATCTCAGACCTTGCCCAGATCGCCCTTGCCGATGGTACCGCTGGCCATCTCGAGCATGCGATCGAGGCTCTGTTTGGCCTTGAGGCGCAAGCCCTCCTCGATTTCGATGCGGGGTTCGAGATCGCGCAGACAGGCGTAGAGTTTTTCCATCGTATTCAGCGCCATATAGGGGCAGATGTTGCAGCTGCAGTTGCCGTCCGCACCGGGGGCGCCGATGAACGTCTTCTCCGGCAACGCCTTTTCCATCTGGTGGATGATATGCGGCTCGGTTGCGACGATCAGCGTATCGCCCTCGAATGTCTCTGCGAATTGGAGGATCCCGCTGGTCGATCCCACATAGTCCGCATGGTCGATGATCGTCGGCGGACATTCGGGATGGGCAGCGACCGGCGCGCCGGGATATTGCTGCTTGAGCTTGAGGAGTTCGGTTTCGCTGAACGCCTCGTGGACGATGCAGACGCCCGGCCACAGCAGCATTTCGCGATCGAACTTCCGTGAGAGATAGCCGCCCAGATGCCGGTCCGGTCCGAAGATGATCTTCTGATCCTCGGGTATCTGGCTGATGATCGTCTCGGCGCTGGAACTGGTGACGATGACGTCGCTGAGCGCCTTCACCTCGGTGGAGCAGTTGATGTAGGTCAGCGCGATGTGGTCGGGATGGGCTTCGCGGAACGCCTTGAACTTCTCGGGCGGGCAGGAGTCCTCGAGGCTGCAGCCGGCATCCATGTCGGGCAGAACGACGATCTTTTCCGGGCTCAGGATCTTGGCCGTGTCGGCCATGAACTTGACCCCGCAGAAGGCGATGACATCGGCGTCGGTTTCGGCAGCTTTGCGGCTCAGTTCGAGACTGTCGCCGACGAAATCGGCAAGATCCTGGATGTCGGAGCTCTGATAGTAATGCGCGAGGATGATCGCGTTCTTCTCTTTGCGCAGCCGGTCGATCTCGGCGAGCAGATCATCGCCGGCGGGAGGCCTCGTATCAAATGCAGTCATCAATCCGTCCTGTCGGCGCCTGAATGTGCGCCTCTATAGCCCGAACGGCCGGGAAGGCGAGGGCGTTCCTTCAAGCCGAAGCCCCGATCGCATCGGCGAGCGAGGCCAATGGACCGACCCGCGCCAGACCCTCGACCGCCACATGCTGGAGCGTGACCATCAGGGCGCCGGCCAGGGTGGCTGGATGGATTCCGCCAAGCGTCTTCCCATCGTGCCGGGCGATCAGCGCGAAGAAGCCGAGCTGGAGCAGCAGCACCAGCCATTCGCCCCATGGCATGATGAGCGGCATCGGCAGCAGGCGTCCGAAAGCGGGCTCGAGGATCAGGATCAGCGACGCGAACATGAGCCGGCGGTGCCATTGCGTCTCGCGCTTGCGCAGCAGCGCCCAGCCGACCAGCAGGACGAAGAAGACCGCGGTCACCTGGGTCAGCGCGAGGAAATAGGCCGGCGGGAAGAACGGCGGATGGGTTCCGGCAGCGACCCCGGCATAGCCGACGTAGCTCGCCGTGGCGGCAACCACGAGCGCCAGCACCGCCCCTAGCCGGCCGACCCGTCGATGGGTCGCGATCGCTCCGCGCCCTGCGAGCAGGTTCTGGACCACGAACAGCGCCAGCCAGGAGAGCATCACGGCGCCGTGGAAATGGACTCGTACCGGCACGTTGCGATAATCGACCATGCCGCGGAGCGCGAATTGCGCGAAGCCGAAGACGACCAGCGCCGACAGGCCGATGGCGAGCCGGGTGAAGAAGATCTGGTCGGTACGGAAGTGCGTGCTGCGCGGCGTCTCGATCGGCGCGCGGGGTGCGATGGTGGCCACTCGTTCCTCCCTGGAAAATGCCGAGCGACCATCGTGCGTTGTGTGGTGCGGAGTTTAGCCGGGGTTGCGGCCGGTCGTCAATCTGCCGGAGCCTCGCCGTCGAAGCGGACATCCACGGTAACCTCGCCATAGCCGGCGGCCTGCAGCGGGATGGCGAGATTCTGGCGCACGGCCTCCTTCGCCGCCTGCCGCGCCATGGCCAGGACTGCGGGGTTCTTGGCAAACTCCGCCGCCTTGCGCTCCGCCTGCAGCGAATTGTTGCGCGCAAGGTCGGCGCTGGCATCGCGGCTGACATAGGTGCCTTCGGTGAAGGTCTTCTGCGCGCCCTCGTCGAGATTGGGGCGCGAGATGCGCAGGGGCGGCAGGATCACGTCGAGAGTGTCGCTCGCCTCGTCCCAGCCGAAGCGGTCGCGGTCCATGGAGGACAGGTCGAGGCGGTATTCGACGGTAGCAGGTATGATGGCTGCCTGACGGCTCTTGAGCAGATCGACGCCCATCACCCCGCGCCGATCCTCGCTCTCGGCGACGACTTCGAAGCGGCTGGAAAAGACCGTCAGCGAGTTCTGTTTCTCGAACGCCAGCATGGCGCTGCCGACCGGGTCGCCCTCTTCCTTGTAGACGAAGGCGCGCCAGCCGAGCCATGCGACTGCCGCGATCAACGCGATGACGATCAGCCAGGGAATAGCCTGGGTGCGGGCAAGCGGACGCTCGCGCCGGGCTTCCGGTTCAACAGCCGTTTCGCGAGTCTTCAGTTCGTCTGCCATATCTCGCCCGAACGGGCGACCAGGCCCCGGCGTTCCAGATCGATCAGATGCGCGGTCACCGACATCCGGGCCGCCCCGTGGAGCCGTTCGTCGAGACCCTTGTACATTCTCGACACGAAATCCGCCGCCGCGAGAGGCTCCTCGCCCAGCAGGCGGAGGATCTGGTTCTCGCGCTGGCGGCGGTGCCCGATCATTCCGCGGACCATCTGGCGCGGCTTCCCGATCGCCTCGCCATGCGCGGGATAATAGATGCGGTCCTCGCGCGCCTGGAGCTTGTCGAGGCTGAGCATGTAGTCGCCCATGTCGCCGTCGGGCGGGACCACGACGCTGGTCGACCAGCCCATCACGTGATCGCCGGTAAACAGCGCGCCGCTTTCCTCGAGCGCGAAGCACAGATGGTTGGAGACGTGGCCCGGCGTGGCCACGGCGGTGAGCGTCCAGCCGGGGCCGGTCATCGCCTCTCCGTCCTCCATCACCCGATCGGGGGAGTAGCTCTTGTCGAAGCTTGCATCGGCGCGCGGCCCCGCATCCTCGAGGACCAGCGGAGCGCAGCCGACGATCGGCGCCCCGGTGCGCGCGGCCAGCGTCCTCGCCGCCGGAGAGTGGTCGCGATGGGTGTGGGTGCACATGATCGCGCAAACGTGTTCTTCGCCTATGGCGGCGTCGAGGGCTAGAAGATGCGCCTCCTCGTCGGGTCCCGGATCGATCACCGCGCAGCCGTCGCCGAGACCGACGATATAGCTCTGCGTGCCGGTGAAGGTATAGGGCGAGGGGTTGGGTGCGAGCACGCGGCGGACCAGCGGCTCGAGCTGCATCGCTTCGCCGGTGGGCCAGGGTTTGGGTGGTGGGCCTGCCATGGTCTTGCATATGGGGGACCGGGTGGCGCATGTCACCCGTCCGCGCTTCCAAGGGCGCACATGCAAGGGAGAGAGCATGGCCGACCGTATCCTGGTACTCGATGCCGGAACCACTTCGACGCGCGCGATGATCTTCGATTCCTCGGGCCGGCTGGAGCGGGTGGCGCAGGCGGAGCTGACCCAATATTATCCGCAGCCGGGCTGGGTCGAGCACGATGCGACGGAGATCTGGACGAAAACGCTCGCCTGCGCCCGCGAGGTGATGGAGCCGGGGGGCGGAGCCGTCGCCGCGATCGGTATCACCAATCAGCGCGAGACGGTCGTCGCCTGGGACCGCGGCACGGGTGAACCGCTGTCGCGGGCAATCGTCTGGCAGGACCGGCGGACGGCCGGCATCTGCGCCGCGCTTGCGGAGGCCGGTCACGAGGAGGCGGTGCAGCAGCGCACCGGGCTGCTGCTCGACCCCTATTTCTCGGGCACCAAGATGCGCTGGCTGCTCGATCACTGCCCGGCGGTCGGGAGCGCTGCGAAAGACGGAACGCTCGCCTTCGGCACGGTCGAAAGCTGGCTGGTCTACAAGCTTTCGGGAGGGACCCATCTGACCGATGCGAGCAATGCCAGCCGGTCGCTGCTGCTGGCGCTCGACGGGGCCGGTTTCGACCAAGAGCTGTGCGAGCTTTTCGGGGTGCCGCATGCATCCCTGCCGCAGGTGGTCGACAGTCACGGCGTGCTCGCCACATGCGCACCCGAATGGTTCGGCCGCGCCTTGCCGATATGCGGGCTCGCGGGAGACCAGCAGTCGGCGACGATCGGGCAGGGGTGTCTGGAATTCGGCGATACCAAGGCGACCTATGGCACCGGCGCATTCGTGCTGACCAACAAGGGCAAGGAGATTCCGCGCTCGGCCAACCGCCTGCTCGGTACGATCCTCTATCAGGAGGACGGCGTGCGGACCTATGCCATCGAGGGGGCATGCTTCGTCGCCGGCAGCCTCGTGCAATATCTTCGCGATCGGCTGGGCCTGATCGGAAGCGCGGCAGAGACCGAAGAGCTCGCACGCTCGATCGAAAGCAGCGGCGAAGTGGTCGTCGTACCCGCACTTGCCGGACTGGGAGCACCCCACTGGCAGCCGGGCGCCCGTGGCGTGATTTCCGGGCTGAGCTTTGCCAGCGGGAGGGCCGAGATCGCGCGCGCGGCGCTCGAGGCGATGGCGCATCAGACGCAGGATCTCGCCGCCGCCTTCGCTGCCGATGGGGCGCCGTGGTCGCGGCTCAGGATCGATGGCGGGATGAGCGCCAACGACTGGATGGCGCAGGATCTCGCGGATATCCTCGATCTCGAAGTGGAGCGTCCCGACTTCGTCGAAACCACCGCATTGGGGGCAGCGATGCTGGCAGCCGTTGGCTGCGGAATGCACGAAGATCTGCGCTCTGCCGCCGCTGCGATGCGCGGCGGTGGCAGCAGCTTTCGGCCGCAGATGGAGGATGACGTCCGCGCAGCCCGGCTGGCGCGCTATGCCAGGGCACTGGCCGCCGCCTGATCAGCGCGCGGCGAAGGCCTGCGCGATCCGGCCTTGCAGCAGTTGAACGGGTGCGTCGTCGTTCACTGCCCGGCGCCAGTCGCGGTCGAGGCGGGCAACTCGGGCATGGAGCCGTTCGCTCTCGCCGATCAAGGCCCGGGTCTCGGGTTCGAGCCTCGCGATGTTGTCGGGGTCGGCAGTCCGCTCCTGCGGCAGAGCGCCGCAGCGGCGCAATTGCGGTTCGGACAATTCGCCGGCGAGAAAGGCGCGCTGATTCAAGAGCCAGGCGAGGACGTGCATCAGACGGGTGGTCGTACGCAGCCCTTCGATCGACAGCGCGACGCGAGTCAGATCGTTCGCATTGTCCATCTTTTCGTCGAATCGCAGGTCGAACGCGGCGCGGGCATCGTCGGCGAGCAGGAGCGCCTCCGCATAGAGGTCTTCGATGATTTCTTCACTGAGGTCGCGGGCTGACATGCGCGGCGGTTAGGCCGATCGGACCATTCCTGCCAGCGCCTTAACCATGTCTGTCCCGAGCCGGCACGCGTGCCGGGCGGCCGATCGCTTCTTGCGGACCGTCAGGCGATGATATCGGGCAGGAGTACGTCCTCGATCGCCGCGATGCGGTCCTTGAGCACCAGCTTGCGTTTCTTCAAACGAGCCAGTTGCAGCTGGTCGACGAAACCATGCCGGTCGCCGGCATCGGTGAGTGCCGCGATCGCGACATCGAGGTCGCGGTGCTCGCTGCGAAGCTGTTCCAGCCGTTTGCGCAGCTCCTGTTCGTTCACACCGCTTCCCCGTAAAACGCCTTCCCGCACCGGCTCGCCGCATGCCCGCCGAAGAGGGCTTTGTAAATTCTCAATCCTGTGATCAGATAGTCGGTCTGCGGCCCGTGCCGCGAGTGTCACGAGTCGCTCCTGGGTTCGCAACCAAAAAGGAGACCATCCGATGCAGTCATCTCATGTCGATGCTCTGAAAGCCAAGCACGCCGGCCTCGAAGCCCGCCTGCACGAGGAGCAATGCCGACCGGCGCCCGACATCTCGATGATACGGCAGATCAAGAAGCAGAAACTCAGGATCAAGGAAGAGCTCGCTTCGACCTGAGCCCTGCGCGTGCGGGGCGCGGAAACGCGCCCCGCTTCCGCACCGCCACATATTTGCTATAGGCTTCGGCCATGTCCGCTGCAGCCTCCGCCCGCCAGATCCTCACCCGCTTGCATGAGGTCATGGCCGGCCGAACCCATGCGCAGCACAAGCTCGACCGCGTGGTCGAGATCATCGCCGAGAGCCTTTCGAGCGAGGTGTGCTCGATCTATCTTCTGCGCGAAGGCGATCTGGAGCTCTACGCCACGCGGGGTCTGAACCCCGAAGCCGTGCACGTCACCCGGCTCGCCGTCGGGGAGGGGCTGACCGGCACGATCGCCCTCAGCAATGCGACGCTCAACCTGGCCGAGGCCAAGGCCCATCCGGACTTCGCCTATCGCCCCGAAACCGGGGAGGAGAAGTTCCATTCCTTCGCCGGAGTGCCGATCGTCTATCGCGAGCGCGCGGTCGGGGTGTTGTGCGTTCAGCATGTCGAACCGCGTCGCTATGAAGAGGTGGAGATCGAGGCGCTGCAGACCACCGCCATGGTCCTGTCCGAACTCATCGCCCACAAGGAACTGGTCGACGACGAGGAGCAGATCAGCTTCGACGAGACGCGCACCGAATCCGAAGTCCTGGACGGGCTGGTCCTGGTCAAGGGGCTCGCCAACGGGCAGGCGGTGTTCCACCAGCCGCGCGTCGAGATCGACCAGGTCTTCGCCGAGGACACCGAGGCCGAGCGGCAGCGGGTCTATCGCGCTTTCGACAAGATGCGCGATCAGATCGATGCGATGACGCGGGAGCCGGAATTCGGGAAGGGGGGCGAACATGTCGAAGTGCTCGAGACCTACAAGATGTTCGCCTATGACGAGGGCTGGAGCCGTCGGATCAACGAGGCGATCGACAGCGGGCTGACCGCCGAGGCAGCGATCGAAAGGGTTCAGCAGCGGACCCGGATGCGGATGCGCGAGATCGACGATCCCCTGCTGCAGGACCGCATGCACGACCTCGAGGATCTGTCGAACCGCTTGCTGCGGATCGTGTCCGGCCAGCTCGGCACTGCGGCGAGTCAGGGGCTGCGGCGCGACACGATCCTGTTCGCGCGCAATCTCGGCCCCGCCGAGCTGCTCGAATACGATCGGCGGCGACTCAAGGGCGTGGTGCTCGAGGAGGGTTCGCTGACGGCTCATGTCGTCATCGTCGCCCGCGCGATGGGGGTTCCGGTTCTCGGCCGGATCCCGGGCATCCGGTCGCGTGTCAACGAAGGCGACGAGGTCATTCTGGATGCCGACCGGGGCACCGTCACCCTCCGGCCCGGCCAGCAATTGATCGACGCTTTCGAGACGCGATTCGCAAGATCGCGGCAAAAGCAGGCAGCCTATGCCGAATTGCGCGATGTCGAGCCGTTCACGCGTGACGGGACGCGGATCACGGTGATGATCAACGCGGGCCTGCGCGACGACATGAGCGCGCTGGCGATGTCGGGGGCGGACGGGGTCGGGCTGTTCCGGACGGAGTTCCAGTTTCTCGTATCGGCCACCTTGCCGCAGCGCGACCGGCAGATGCGGCTCTACCGCGACGTGCTCGATGCCGCGGGCGACAAGCCGGTGATCTTCCGGACCGTCGATATCGGAGGCGACAAGGCGGTGCCCTATCTCAATTCGCCGATCGCCGACCGCGACGAAAATCCCGCCATGGGTTGGCGCGCCCTGCGGCTTTCGCTCGAACGCGAAGGGCTGCTGAAGGCGCAGGCCCGCGCCCTGCTCGAGGCGGCGGCGGGGCGCAAGCTATCGGTGATGTTCCCCATGGTCTCCGAACCGTGGGAATTCGATGCGGCGAGGAAGGTGTTCGACGACCAGTCCGCCTTCCTGCGCGAACGGCGCAGGGTGCTGCCCGAGACCGTGGAATTCGGCTGCATGCTCGAAGTGCCGTCGCTGGCCGAAGTGATCGAGCAGATGATTCCGCGCCTGTCGTTCATTTCGGTCGGGACCAACGATCTGACGCAGTTCCTGTTCGCGGCCGATCGCGCCAATCCCAAGCTCGCCGAACGCTACGATTGGGTAAGCCCTTCGATACTGCGGTTCCTCGCCCGCGTGTCCCGCTCGCTGGTGGGGCATCCGGTGCGGCTCGCCGTATGCGGCGAGATGGGGGGGCGCAGGCTCGAGGCGCTGGCGCTGCTGGGCATCGGCTATCGCCGGCTTTCGATCACCCCCGCTGCGGTCGGCCCGATCAAGGAGCTGGTGCGCAAGGTCGATCTGGGCGAGCTGACCGAACAGATGAATCGCTGGCTCGTCGCTCCGCCCCCGGACATGCGCGGCTCCTTGCAGCAATGGGCTGCAGAACGGGACATAGAGACCGAATAGCCGATCGCACCGCGGCGAGTCGGTGTTCGTCCCGATTACGCCTCATTTCGTCGGTCGGCGGGTGATGTGCTAGGATGATGCAACTTGACAGCTGACGGGCTGCGTCGCTTTCACGCCGTCAAGCCGAACGGCAAATGCCGCGGGTCGCAAAACTTGGGGATCGCATGAGCGAAGAAGTACCAGCCGAAAGTGAAGCCAGCGGAGCCCCCGATAGCGTGGGTGCGCGACTGAAGCATGCGCGCGAGGCTGCCGGACTGGACCTTGCACAGGTCGCGGCGGAAACGCGCATCCCCCAGCGGCATCTCGCCACGATCGAGGAAGGGGAGCTTTCGGATCTCCCGGCGCGCACCTATGCGGTGGGCTTCTCGCGCACCTATGCGCGCCTGCTCGGTCTCGACGAGCAGGAGATCATCGACGAGGTCCGCGCCGAGCTTGCGCAGGGCAACCAGCGGATCGGCGCGCCGGCGAAGTTCGAGCCGGGCGATCCGGCGCGCGTCCCGGGGCGCGCCCTGGCCTGGTTCGCGCTGTTCGCCGCGGTCCTGCTGCTCGGCGGGATCTATGCCTTCTATCGCAGCTATTTCGCCCCGGGGCTCGGGCCCGCTCCGCTTCGCGACCAGAGCGAGCAGCCTGCCCAGGCCGCTGCAAGCGAAGCTGTCCGACCGGCGCAACGGGCCACTCCGGTTCCGTCGGGTCCGGTGATCTTCACCAGCGAGATGGATGACACCTGGGTGAAGTTCTACGATGGCAGTGGCGAGCGCCTTTACGAGGCGCAGATGGACAAGGGCGACAGCTATACCGTTCCCGCCGACGCCGAAGCGCCGCAGGTGTGGACCGGGCGTCCCTATGCGCTGGCGATCACGGTGGGCGGCAAGCCGATACCGAAGCTTTCGGAAGCGGATGAGATCGTCAAGGACGTGCCGGTGACCGCGGAGGCACTGCTGTCGCGCAACGCCGGTCGGGCGCCGCAACCGTCGCCTTCCGCGCCGTCGCCGGTCAGTACCACGGTCGCCCCGGTCGCCGGCGACTGACCCGCTCCGCATGATCCGTGGAGGGGGAAAACCCGCTTCACGACCTCGACAGATTCCCGGCCCTAGGGCAGCTTCGTCAATCTATCCCACCAGGAGCCACCTCGATGAAATTGGGACTCACCGTCCGAAATCTGACTCTTGCCGCGGCGGGCGTTGCGACGCTTGTCTCGGCAATGCCGGCCATGGCCCAGGACGCCGAGAGCGAAAGCCGCATCAAGCGGCTCGAGGCCGAAGTACGGGCTTTGCAGCGGAAGGTCTTCCCGGGCGGCGACGGACGCTATTTCGAACCGCAGATCAGCGCGCAGTCCGCCGCGCCTTCGACCCTGAGCAATCCCTCCACCACCGCGGTCACCGACATCTTGGCCCGGCTCGACGCGCTCGAGACGCAGCTCCAGCGCCAGACCGCGCTCAATGAGCAGAATTCCAACGAGATCCGCTTGCTCAACGAGCGGCTGAAGGATGTGGAGGATCTGGGAGGGGCCGGCGGTGACGAAGGCGCAATTGTCCAGTCCGCGGGCGATGCGACTCCGGTGACCGCAGCGCCGCGACAGGCCGCGGTCACGCCTGCCCGCGCCATCGCCGAACCGGCCGGACCGAGCGACGCGCGCCTCGCCGCCGTCCAGGCGATCGCGAAGCCGCAAACCGACGATGCCGGCGACGACGAATATTCCTACGGCTACCGCTTGTGGAACGCGGGCTTCTATCCCGAGGCACAGCAGGCACTGACGATGTTCGTCGAGCAATATCCGCAGCATTGGCGGCTGAGCTACGGCCGCAACCTGCTCGGTCGGGCCTATCTCGATGGCGGAAAGGCCAAGGAAGCTGCACCCTGGTTCCTGAAGAACTATCAATCCGACAAGACCGGCGAACGGGCCGGCGACAGCCTGCTCTATCTTGCGGAATCGATGATCGCGCTGAAGGATACGAAGCGTGCCTGCATTGCGCTGGCCGAATTCTCGGAAACCTATCCGGCCCTTGCTGCCGGTCGCCTGCAGAGCCAGTACGAGGCCAATCGTGCCAAGGTGAAATGCAATTGAGCAGACTGTCGATCCCGAACCGGTAGAACGCTTCCGGACCGCGCTCCACCGCCTGTGGCGGAGCGAGGGGCCGCTCGGGCTTGCGGTTTCGGGTGGACCCGACAGCATGGCTCTGCTGGTTCTGGCGCGCGCCGTGCTGGGCGAGCGGATCGCAGTGGCGACGGTCGATCACGGCCTGCGGCCCGCAGCGGTCGACGAGTGCGCTCTGGTCGAAAATCTCTGCGCGGCACAAGCCATATCCTGCTCGGTGTTGAGGGTATCGGTCGGCGAAGGCAATGTGCAGGAGCAGGCACGGCTCGCGCGCTATCGCGCGCTGGGTGAATGGGCGGGGAGGCGAGGGCTGTCCGCCATTGCGACCGCGCATCATGCCGATGACCAGGCCGAGACCCTTCTCATGCGTCTCAACCGCGGAAGCGGACTGGGCGGGCTCGCCGGCATTCGCGAAAAGACCCCCATCGCCGGGAGCACGGTCGAGGTGCTGCGACCGCTGCTCGGCTTTCGCCGCGAAGAACTGCGGAGCATCCTCGAGGGCTGCGAGATTCCCTTCGTAGAGGACCCGAGCAACCGGGACGAGCGCTACGACCGCGTGCGCATGCGCCATGCGCTGGCCCGCTCGGACTGGATCGATCCCGCAGCGCTGGCCCGGTCGGCCGCCCATCTGGCCGAGGCCGACGCCGCGCTCCAGTCTTTCGCCGATCTGCTATGGTCGCAACAAGCCGTGGCCACGGAGGACGAGCTGAGCGCCCCCTGGGCCGAATCCTTCGAAATCACCGGCCGCCTGCTGCTTCGGGCGCTCAGCGAATTCGGAGGAGACGCGACGCTGGGTGAAGCAATCGCCTTTCTCAAGACGGTCGACCGTCGGGCCAATTTCGCCGGAGTCCTGATCGAGAGGCGAGGCGACCGCTTCATCTGCCGCGCGGAGCCGCCGCGCCGCAGGGTCTGACTTCGCTCAGATGATGCTGTCGCCGAGGTCGATCCGCTTGCCATCGGTGATCACAACCCTGTCGCCTTCCTGCGCCACGTCGAAGAGGCGGCGGGCAAGCTCGTCGGGCACGCCGATACAGCCGTGGCTGGCATAGCCGTTCTGGACTTCATTCCCTCCGTGAATAGCCACGCCGTCGCCGGTCAGGAACATGCTCCACGGCATCGGAGCGTTGCCATATTTCTCGGACACGTTGTGACGCTGCTTCCACAGGATCGGAAAGGTGCCGGTGGGAGTGGGATGCTCGTCGGTGCCGAGCATCACGGCTGCCGCACCGATCTCATACCCTCCCTGAAACACCGAAATGACCCGTGCGTGGAGATCGACCGTAATGAGCAAGGGGCCATCCGGAACGCCCTCGTCGTCCCAGTGCCATTCGCCATATTTGATCGGACCTTCGATCGGCAGGACGCGCTGCACCCTGTGTTCGCCGGGATGCTCCGCCTGCGCCTCGGCGGCGCTCGTTGCGTGCGGTTCGACCGGCGGCGGAAGCGCTGCTTTCGTCTCGACCGAGGCAGCTTTCCTCTCCGCCGATACGGATCCGCCAAATGCCACCCCCGCGAGCAGCAGGCCGGCCGCCGCGGTTCCACCTCCGATCCACTTCAGATTCGCATCCATGCCCCGTCTTATGCTCTTCCGGCGGTAAAGTTTCCACCAATGGCTGGTGAGGCGCCTCTTGGCGGGACAGGTAAGAGGATCAACGTCGCAGGCCCGCCGCTGCGCGTGCGGTCGCCTCGACCCGCGGCGCGTCGACCGGACCTCGCGGGGCGACCCAGCTCCCGCCGACGCACAGGACAGGCTCGAAATCGAGCCATTCCGGAGCATTTTCGGGGGTGATACCGCCGGTCGGGCAGAAGCGACATTGGCCGAACGGCGCGGCGAGCGCGCTGAGAGCGGGAAGCCCTCCGGCTGCCATGGCGGGAAAGAACTTGAAATGGGTCAGCCCCATATCGAGCCCTCGCATGATGTCGCCGGCAGTGGCGATGCCGGGCAGAAAGGGCACGCCGGCGCGGATCGCCGCCTTTCCGAGCGGTTCGGTCAGGCCCGGCGAAACGATGAATTCGCTTCCGGCCCCGAGCGCATTGGCGAGGTCCTCTTGGCTGGTCACCGTGCCAGCGCCGACGATCGCGCCTTCGACCTGCTTCATCGCGCGGATGGCGTCGAGCGCCACCGGCGTTCGGAGCGTGACTTCGAGCACCGGGAGCCCGCCCGCCACGAGCGCCCGGGCGAGCGGTTCGGCCTGCGAGGCATCGTCCACCACGATCACGGGGATGACCGGGGCGCGAGCCATGATTTCTTCGATAGTCATGCGTGTGCGCTCGCAAAGGCTGCCGCGGCGCCGAACAGGCCGGGCTGCGGGTGGGTGATGAGCTTTACCGGGATTCCTGCCATCAGACCTGCGAAGCGCCCCTTGGCGCGGAACCGTTCGGCAAAGCCCGACCGCGGGAGGTGATCGCGGAGGCGATAGCCGAGCCCGCCCGCGATCACGACCCCGCCGAAGCCGCCCTGAACGAGCGCGATATCGCCGGCCACGCTGCCCAGCGACAGGCAGAAGCGATCGAGCGCGGCGGAGGCGAGGCTCTCGTCGTCCTGCAATGCGCGGGTCCAGATCGCCACGTCGTCTTCCTCGCGCGTCTTGCGGTCCTCCATCGCGGCGAGCGTCTGGTAGATATCGACGATCGCCGGACCGGAGACCACCCGCTCGACCGAAACGCGGGTGTGGCGCCGCCGCAGGCGGTCGAGGATCGCGTCCTCGATGCTGTCGAGCGGGGCGAAGTCGACATGGCCGCCCTCGGTCGCCTGAACCCGATAGTCGCGGCCGGAGCGCCACAGATGCGCAACGCCCAGTCCGGTGCCCGGGCCCAGCACGCTGATCGTTCCCTGGTCCGCGAGCGGCCGGTCCGGCCCGGTCAGGTGAAGAAACTGGTCCTCCGGAGCGCGTGCGACAGCATGGGCCACCGCTTCGAAATCGTTGACGATGCAGAAGTCCTCGACGCCCAGCTTCTGCTTCACCAGGGCGGGGCGAATGATCCAGGGGTTGTTGGTGAACCGGATGACCTCGCCCCCGACCGGGCCGGCGATCGCCATGCTCACGCGGGGTGGCAGGCTCCCCCCCATGCGCTTGCGGAAGTCCTCCCACGCGGTCTGGAAGCTCGCATGATTGCCGGTGTGAAGCGTCTCGGGCTGGCCCAGTGCGATGCTGCCGTCGTCTCCGATGGCGGCGATCGCGAAGCGGGCATGCGTGCCGCCGATGTCGACGCTGACGATCTCCATCGTCACAGCCCCGCCATCGCCATCATCGCGGATGCGCCCTGTTCGGCACCATCCGCATTGGCGCGGAACATGCCGAAGAGTTCGCGGGCCATGCCCATCTCCGAACCGGGTGCCGGCGCCGGATCGCGGCTGTCGAGATCGGCCGTGGTCGAAAGCGTGCCGGTCTCGGCGCAGACCCTGACCAGATCGCCGTCGCGCAAGCGCGAAAGCGGGCCGCCGCCGAGCGCTTCGGGAGTACAGTGGATCGCAGCAGGCACCTTGCCGGAGGCGCCCGACATGCGACCGTCGGTGACCAGCGCCACGCGATAGCCCCGGTCCTGGAGCACCCCGAGGGCGGGAGTGAGCTTGTGCAGTTCCGGCATTCCGTTCGCGCGCGGCCCCTGAAAGCGGACCACCACCACCACGTCGCGGTCGATTTCCCCCTTGGCGAAGGCCCGATTGACCGAATGCTGATCCTCGAACACCCGGCACGGCGCCTCGACCGTCCAGCTCCGCCGATCGACCGCCGAGGATTTGAAACAGGCGCGGCCGAGATTGCCCTGGAGGAGCCGCATTCCGCCATCGCCCTGGAAGGGGTCGGAAGCCGGTCGAAGCATGTCCCTGTCGCCGCTCGGGCCGGGATCGTGCCAGGCGAGCGAGTCGCCGTCGAGGCCCGGTTCGCGGGCGTAATCCGCGAAGCCGCCGGACCAGACGGTGAGGATGTCGGCATGCGCCAGCCCTTCCTCGAGCAGCGTGCCGATGACGAAGCCCATGCCCCCGGCAGCGTGGAATTGGTTCACGTCGCCCGAGCCATTGGGGTAGATGCGAGCGACCAGTGGGACCGCCCGGGAGAGTTCGGCCAGATCGTCCCAGTCGAAACGGATCCCCGCGGCTCGCGCCATGGCGGGGATGTGGATCGCATGATTGGTCGAGCCGCCGGTGGCGAGGAGTCCGACCGCAGCGTTGACGATCGCCTTCTCGTCGATGACCCGCGCCAGAGGACGAAAATCTTCGCCCTCCTTGCCGATCTGCGCGAGGCGGTGCGTCGCGGCGCGGGTCAATTCCTGCCGCAGGCGCGCGCCCGGAGGGACGAAGGCAGCCCCGGGGATGTGAAGCCCCATCATTTCCATCATCATCTGGTTGGAATTGGCCGTGCCGTAGAAGGTGCAGGTCCCAGAGGAGTGATAGCTGCCCATTTCGCTGGTCAGCAGCTCGTCGCGGCTCGCCTTGCCCTCGGCATAGAGCTGGCGCGTTCGCTGCTTCTCCTTGTTCGATATTCCGCTTCCCATCGGACCCGCAGGCACGAAGATGGCGGGCAAGTGTCCGAAGCGAAGCGCTCCCATGAGGAGGCCCGGAACGATCTTGTCGCAGATGCCGAGGAGGGCGACGCCGTCATACATCGCATGGCTCAGCGCAATCGCCGTCGAGAGCGCGATGGTGTCGCGGCTGAAGAGCGAGAGCTCCATGCCGGCCTCGCCCTGCGTCACTCCGTCGCACATGGCCGGGGTGCCCCCTGCGACCTGGACCGTCGCCCCGACCTCGCGCGCCCAGATCTTCATCCGCTCGGGATAGCGGTAATAGGGGGCGTGCGCGGACAGCATGTCGTTATAGGCGGTCACCATTCCCAGATTGGGACCACGCGCCGCCTTGATCGCGGCCTGGTCCTGTTCCGCTCCGGCAAAGGCATGGGCGAGATTCGAACAGGACAGGGTGCCGCGATTGACCTGCCGCTCGCCTTCGCGGTCCATCAGGTCGAGATAGGCTGCACGGCCGTCGCGCGAATTGGCGATCACGCGTTCGGTCACGCGATGAATCACATCGTGGAGGGGTTTATTCATCGTGCCAGCTCACTCCGTCGCGTTCGGCCAGGGCTATGGCTGCGCTCGGGCCCCAGCTGCCTGCGCCATAGGGTTTCGGAACGATCTCCTCTGCCTGCCACAGCGCACGAATGGCATCGATCCACTCCCATTGCGCCTCCACCTCGTCGCGACGAACGAACAGCGTCTGGTCGCCTTCGACGAGGTCGAGCAGCAGCCGTTCGTAAGCGATCCGCCGGACCGCCCCGGAGAAGGCATCGGGCATGGCGATGTCGAGCGGCACCTGCCGCAGCCGGATACCCTCGCGGTCGAGCCCGGGAACCTTGGCCATCATCGACAATTGCACGTTCTCTTCGGGCTGGATTCCTATGACCAGCCGGTTCGGGCGGGCCGTCGCGCCCCGGCCCGCGAAGATCGAATGGGGAACGGGACGGAACTGGATGACGATCTCGGTGACCCGCTCGGGCAGCCGCTTGCCGGTCCGCATGTAGAAGGGGACGCCCTTCCAGCGCCAATTGTCGATATGGGCCTTGATCGCCACGAAGGTCTCGGTGGCGCTCTCGTGGCCGAGTTCCTCGTCGTAGCCGGGCACCGCTTGCCCGTCGACCGCGCCGGCCCGATACTGGCCGGTGACCGTCTGGTCCCGCGCGACCGGACGCAACGCGCGCAAGACCTTGACCTTTTCGTCGCGCACTGCGGTGGCATCGAAGCTGGTCGGCGGTTCCATCGCGACCAGGGCGAGCAGCTGGAGCATGTGGTTCTGGACCATGTCGCGCAGCGCCCCGCTATCGTCGTAATAGGCGATCCGCGATTCCAGACCGACGGTTTCGGCCACGGTGATCTGGACATGGTCGATATAGGTCGCATTCCAGATCGGCTCGAACAGCAGATTCGCGAAGCGCAGGGCGAGCAGGTTCTGCACCGTTTCCTTGCCGAGGTAATGGTCGATCCGGAAGATGCGGTCCTCGCTGAAGGCGGTGGCCACCGCGTCGTTGATCTCCTTGCTGCTGTCGAGGTCGGTGCCGAGAGGTTTTTCGAGTCCAATGCGGACATGGGCCCCGGTGAGGCCGGCATGGACGAGCCCGTCGATAGTCGGTTCGAAGAGACCGGGGGCCGTGGAGAGAAAAATGGCCAGGCCGTTGTCGTAACTGCCGACCTCCTTTGCCAGTTCGTCGTATCCTTCGAGCGAGGTCGCATCGACCGGCACATAGCTGAGCCGGTTGAGAAACTCGGCGACCCCGCCGCGACGGTGGTCGGGCAGGTATTGCTCCAGCGCCCTGCGGGCGAAGTCGCGGTAATCTCCGGTCGAGAGCTGCGATCGCGCAGTGCCGACGATCTTGAGGCCGGGGGCCAGCAGCCCGTCGGCATGCAAGGCGCAGAGCGACGGCAGCAACATGCGTTGGGCGAGGTCCCCGGTCGCTCCGAAGAGCAGCAGGCGGTCGGCCGTGAAATTCATGCAGTCTGCCCGCAGTGCATCGCCGCAATCTCCTTCGCGTCAGCCGGATACCAGCCCGGATGCCGGCAGGCCAGCCAGCTGCATTCCTATTCTTTGGCGCGTCTCCGGTCTATTCGCTGGCCACGCGGATTTCGCTGGTCTCGAAGCGACTGCGGCCGAAGCTGGTCAGGAAGCTGACATCGGCGGCATCGCGCCCGACGCCGATCTTCACGATTTCGCCGGCTTCGGCCATTCTGGTCGCATCGACCAACTGCCAGGACCCGCCGCGCTCGACCTCGGGATCTTCGAGGAACACTTCCGCCACCGCGTGGAAGTCGGGTGGATCGACCCCCGGACCATAGCAGGCGACGTAGCGCGCGGGGATCGTGCTCGCGCGGGCAAGCGTGACGAGGAGGTGGGCATAATCGCGGCATATTCCGCAGCGCGCGATGAATGTGTCCGCAGCATCCGTGGCGGCACTGGAGCTCCCGGCGGCATAGGTGAGGTGCTGATCGATCCAGTCGCGAATCGCCGCGATCCGGCCGCCGCCCGAAGTGCCGCCGAATTCGGCTTCGACGAAGGACTGGAAGCGATCGGCCGGGCAATAGCGGCTGTCGAACAGATAGTGGACCGCTTCACCCGGCAGGTGATGCGGGTCGAGCGCACGAAGGGTGGCGAGATCGGCGAGTTGGCGCCTGACATTCACGCGCGCCCGATATTCGACCTCGAACCGGCCCCGGGCCCGGATCCAGATGCGCTCGCCGATATCGTCCTGGGCGGGAACCCGCGCGCAATAGTCGCTCGCCGAGAGGCGGGTGTGCGTCTCGAGGATCTCCTGTTCCGGAATGGCGGCCGCTTCGAATTGTAGCAGCACATCCGCAAAGGAAGGCAGTTCGAAGGCGAAACGGGTCTCGAGCGAAATCGGCATGGCCTGCCAACGCGGCAGACCCGGGTTCGTTTCGGAGCGATGCTGCGGTTCGTCTGTCTGCGGCACCGGGCAAAAGAAAACGGGCCCGCGAGGGGCCCGTAAACTTATTCAGTCTTGCCCTCAGGCATTCAGCTCATGAGCCAGTTCCAGATGCTCCACATGGTCTTACCTCCTGTTGAGTAGGAGGTAACCATTCATTAACCATGATTCGTTTGTAAAGCCTAAACCATACCGGCTGCGGTCCTCATGTCGGGGTTGCACTGGAATTCCAAGAGGTTGGACAGAGAAATCGGTCGGGAGAAGGCGTATCCCTGGACCTGTTTGCAGCCAAGGTCCTTGAGCAAATCGATGTCTTGGGGGTCTTCGAGCCCCTCCGCAACGACAGCGATTCGCGCATCTCGACCCATTTGGGTGATGCAGGCTACAATCGCCTTGGCCTTGCGATCTGTCGCGATTTTCGAGACGAAGGTTCGGTCGATCTTCACTTCGTCGAACGGCAACTGATAGAAAGCTTCGAAATTGGCCGCGCCCATACCGAAGTCGTCCATGGAGATTTTTATTCCGAGCGCTCTGATCTCGCTAATGATGCAAGCCGCATTGGCAAGATCCGCGATTCTCGCTGTCTCGGTAATTTCCAGAACGAGATAATTCGGGTCGAAGCGTGTCGCTTGCAACACATTGCGAACCATGGCGACGATCCGCATGTCACCCAACATGGTTGCCGAAATATTCACGGACATCGAGATCTTACGCCCGCGGAAATGTAGCAGGCGACCCGCCGAACACGCGCTTTGCAGGACATAACGGGTAAGATGTTCCATTCTGCCTGCTTTTTCGCATTGCTGAATGAAGTGCATGGGAGAAATAAATCCGCGTGACGGGTCATGCCACCGAACAAGCGCCTCGACGCCCGCGAGTTGCTCGTTCTCCAGATCGATCTTGGGCTGGTAGACGCAGTAAATCTCGCCGGCCTGCATGGCATCATCGATCTTTGCACGCAGCGATATGTCCCAGAGCAGATCGACTTGCGTATCGCGCTCCGCGACCGCAATGGGCTGATGGGCTTCCGATGTTTCTTCTGAAGCAGCTAGAGCGGCAGCCAAGCGGCCGTGAGGATCACCCTCGATCGGAGCGACTCCGAATGTGATCCCTACATCAACTGAGTATCCGGCGACCTCAATGGGCGCCGCAAAAATCGCTCTCAGGCCCTCGAGATGCTCCACCAGTGCTGCGGTTTCATCGCTCGTGGAGTGCCACCCAAGATGATGGCCTTCCGAATAGATCGCCAGGTTTGCATCCGTCGCCCTAAGACGATCCACGAGCTTGAGGATATAGCTGCTCTTGTCTTGCGCCGGCAGCGACTTCAAGACACGCTCGTAGTTCTGGATCTTCGCGACGATCAGATGGCCACCGGCCACGCGCTCGCGAATCTATTCGGGCTTCGAGCGCCCGCAACGTCGGCAACCCGGTGTCGATGTTCACCATTTCGATGCGTCGTTGCCAACGTGCACGCGAACGGAATATCGCATAAGCCGCCAGCAGTACGATGGCGTAGGATGAGCTCGACACGAAACCCCAGTCTTCGCACCGATTGCGAATGACAGCGGCAGAAGGGTGGCCGCTGCGCCATACCCAGCCCAGCGCCGCCTTCTTGATCTTGCGAATACGACGACAAGACACAGAACTACTGCGAAGAACGTTATGACCACACTGCCATGCGAAAAAGCTCGTGCGACCCGCCTTCAACGTCTCTGCCGCATAAATATCGATGTAGCTAGGTGGCACATCCTTCCGACCGGGCATAGCCTGAACTGTAACCGTCGATCCCGTATTCGTGACCGATTACAATGTCCTTGCCGGAAATGTTCTGGAGATTCACTGGTGGCCCGGTTCCGGCCTTCAATGAGCGATCCGATTGTAAACATTCGGTAACTGTTCCGGCTCGAAATCCGTAATTTATCGGAAAATATCGCCAGATCGGGTTCGTGGAGTTCCTGCAAGTGCAGACCCCAGAGAATGGAGAGTTTGTGCGCCGCTCTGATACGTATGCTGGGCGCTCCAGGCGAAACCGAGGAAATTCCTGTCGGTCTGGTTGCTGATCACCCGCTCCGCGTTTCCAGCGATGAATGGGGCTGTAGACCACAAGCACTGCATCGCCATCCGAGTGCTGGAACGAGCTTATACAACGAAAGGTGTTCGGGCTCCAAGGTCAGCGACCGCGCGGGCGAGACGCTGGTCGGCCTCGAGATTTGCCGAACGTCCGAAGGTGACATCGACGAAAACCTTACCGACGCCGCGCCTGTCCAGTTCGTCAAGCGCATGCGCAAATTCCATCCGGCGGTGGCTGGCTGCTGGATCGTTCATGAGGCGATCGGCGCTTACGAAAACTATGTCGCCGGATGGCTTGTGTTCCGAGATTTTCGACTGGGCCAGCCAAAGAAATTGGTCGATGGGCTCGCACCAGCATCACAATGAACATCGCAAATGCTATAAGAGCCGCCCACACCACATGGCGCAGCCGTTCGGCGAGGCGCCCGGTCAGGAGCGTGCGCACGCGTTCCGGGGGTAGCCCGGGCAGGTTCAAGGCGCGTCTGTCACGCATTGAACGCCTTATGCCGCTCTTAAGTTTAAGAAAGCTTTGACGCGCCGCGGAGAGATACCGTTCTTCTGCGCAAGAATGCCGCTTACGGTGGTTAATTCCGCATTAGCCGAACGCGGCGGGACACGCCCGCCTGCACGGCTGTTCGCACCGATTTCCCAAGGATATTAGGTATATAATCTATCGGTAGTGCGGCGAGGGATCCGAGCTCGCTGGCGGGGGCGGAGACTGCGATCCTAGGCGGGCGCTCCGAACAAATCATGCGCATCGCTGTCTTCGATCGTCACCTCGAGGATGTCGCCCGGGGCCAGCATATGGGCGACGTTCCGCAAATACACTACCCCGTCGATCTCCGGTGCATCCGCCCGGCTGCGACCGGTAGCGCCGATATCGCCTTCCTCATCGGCTTCGCCCACTTCGTCGATGATCACCGGTATCCTTGTGCCGACCTTGGCCGCGAGCTTGGCTGCGCTGATCCGCTCGGTGACTTCCATGACCCGCGCGTAACGCTCTTCCTTCAGCGCTTCGGGTACCGGGTCCGGCAGGTCGTTCGCCCGCGCGCCGGCCACCGGCTCGAAGCGAAACGCCCCGACGCGGTCGAGTTGCGCTTCCTCGAGCCAGTCGAGAAGGTAGGCGAAGTCGGCCTCGGTCTCACCCGGGAAGCCGACCACGAACGACGACCGGATGGCAATCTCCGGACAGATCTCGCGCCATGTTTTCAGACGCTCGAGCACCCTGGCCTCATTCGCCGGACGCTTCATCGCGCGCAGGACCGACGGCGAGGCGTGCTGAAACGGAATGTCGAGATAGGGAGTGAGCAGGCCCTCGGCCATCAGCGGGATGACCGCATCGACGTGGGGATAGGGATAGACATAGTGCAGCCGCACCCAGGGCGGCATGCCGTCGCCCGTGCGCAATTGGCCGAGCTCGCGCGCGAGGTCGGTCATATGCGCCCGAACCGGATGCCCCTTCCACAGGCGCTCCTCGTGCCGCGTGTCGACCCCGTAGGCGGAGGTGTCCTGGCTGATGACGAGCAGTTCCTTGGTGCCGGCGGCGACGAGCTTCTCCGCCTCGCGCAACACCGCATCGATCCGCCTGCTGGCGAGCTTTCCCCGTAATTGCGGGATGATGCAGAAGGCGCAGGAGTGATTGCACCCTTCGGAAATCTTCAGATAGCTGTAGTGGCGGGGGGTCAGCTTGACATCCGGCTGCGGGATCAGATCGATGTAAGGACCCTGTCCGGGCGGGGCAGCATCGTGCACCGCCTCGACGACGGCCTCGTATTGGTGCGCGCCGGTGACTGCCAGCACCTGGGGAAAACGCGCCCGGATCGACTCCGCCTCTTCGCCCATGCAGCCGGTCACGATCACGCGACCGTTCTCGGCAAGCGCCTCGCCGATGGCTTCGAGGCTTTCTTCCTTCGCCGAGTCGAGGAAACCGCATGTGTTCACCAAAACGACGTCGGCGCCGGCATAGTCCGGGCTCATCGCATAGCCATCGGCACGCAGGCGGGTAAGGATACGCTCGGAATCGACCAGCGCCTTGGGGCAGCCGAGAGAAACCATGCCGACCTTCTTCTGGTCGGGAATCGCGGTGGTGGCAGTGTTCATGATTGCGCGCGCCCCTACACTCGAATGCGGCTTTGCGCTACCGGGAAGCGCAAGCGGTCCTGCACCGGGGCCGAGGGGCCAGCCGGTCCGCCTTGTGCTGCAATGGGAAGATATCGAAGCAAATGGGCGAAATTCGATCTTCTGGGAACCCTCCTGGCCGCGCTGGCTTTCTTCGCCGTCGGGATGATCTGGTACGGTGCGCTGTTCGGTCAGCCGTGGCGCCGCGAGGCCGGGGTGGGCGAGGCGCCCGAAGGCTTGCGGGCGGTCAGGATCATCGTGCTGACCTTCCTTTGCGAATTGCTGATCGTGCTGATGCTGGCGCACAACATCGCGCGTACCAATCCCCCGCCGCATGTGATCATGATGATGGCAGTGGGCTTCGCCCTGGCAATCATGGCCCCCGCGATCGCCATCAACTATCTTCACCAGCGCAAGTCGGCGACGTTGTTCCTGATCGATGCGGGACATCTGGTGGTTGGAATGAGTGCCGCCGGAGCAGTCCTGATCGTCTTGCGCTAGGGTGCGGTCGCCCGGTCATCGTGTCCGTGACCGTCTCCCTTGCGTTCGCCATTCAGCGTGGGAACGATTTCGACGATGACATCGCCGGGCTGGAGGTGCTGGCATTCCTCCTCCCAGAAGCCGAGCGCCTTGCCGTTGCGGTAGATGCGCAATCCCCGACCGCCCGTCTTCAGCTCGTCGATCGGGTAGCCGATTTCATCCCGTGCGACCTCGCGCTCCACGAGTTGAACCCGACCCGATATCGAGGCGAGATCGGCGAGATAATCGGCGATGTGCTCGCCCTTCGCGCTGCCGGCGAGCAACAGGCCGGTGAACCTGACCGGATTGATCACATTGTTGGCGCCCGCCTGCCTGGCCAGCGCTTCATTGTCGTCGGCGCGCACGACTGCGCTGATCGGCACCTGCGGGGCGAGCGCCCGGACGGTGAGGGTGATCAGGATCGTGGTGTCGTCGCGTCCGGCGGAAACCAGCACGTTCTGCGCCTGGTCGATTCGCACCGCGCTGAGCGTCTGGTCGCGTGTCGCATCGGCCGCCATGATGTTGCATCCCAGCGATTCGGCATCGAGCAGGCGTTCCTCGCTCGGATCGATGACGACGATGCATCTGGGGTCGACCCCACGCTCGATCAGCTCGCTGACCGCTTCCGAGCCCGAGATGCCGTAACCCAGCACCACGATGTGATCGGATAGCTTTTCCTGGATGCGAGCCATGCGCCATTTCTCCCAGCTGCGCTTGATGAGGAAATTGTAGGCCGTGCCCACGAAGATGAAAAACACCGCGAAGCGGATCGGGGTCACGATAACCGCTTCGACCAGCCGCGCACGGTCCGAAATCGGTGCGATATCGCCGAAACCGGTGGTGGTGATCGAAATCATCGTGAAATAGACGACGTCGAGGAAGCTGACCTCGCCGTCCAGATTGTCGACCAGCCCTTCGCGATCCCACCAGTGGATCATGACCACGACGAAGATCAGCAAGAGCGCCAGGCCGAGGCGGATCCCGAGGTCGCCCCAGACCGGCAGCTTGACCGCGCGGCGAAGCGGTTCGAAGCGGCGCCCGCGATAGACCATGCCCTTGCCGGCGGTGACGATCGTGTCGGCGTTCCTGCCCCTGCTCATCGGCCGTCCAGGTGCTCGCGGGGCAGAAAGACGTCGCGGGCTGCGCTCATGGCCTCAGGGCTCGTAGCGCTCGGCCAAGGCGCCGAGCGACGCGTGATGGGTCAGGTCGAGCTGCAGCGGCGTCACCGCGATATAGCCTTCATCGATCGCCTCGAGATCGGTACCGTGGTCGAGCGTGTGCTCGATCGCCTCGAGCCCGAACCAGTAATATTTGAACCCGCGCGGATCGCGTCCTTCGATCACGGTCCCCCTGGAATAATCGTGGAAGCCCTGCCGCACCGACCGGATGCCCTTGACTTCGGCGCCGGGCAAGGGCGGGAAGTTGACGTTGATCAGCGTGCGCTTGGGCAGCGGCGTGTCGAGCAGCGGCGCGAGGACCCGGGCCCCCCATTCGATCGCCGCCCCGAATGGCACGTCGTCGGCCATGCCTTCGCGGGCGTAGACCTGGCTCAGGGCGATCGAACGCACGCCGGCCAGCGCGCCTTCGATGGCCGCCGAAACCGTTCCGGAATAGGTGATGTCGTCGGCCAGATTGGCTCCGCGGTTGACCCCGGACAGGATGACGTCGGGTGGGCCGGGCACCAGTTTGCGCAGTCCCATGGTCACCGCATCGGTGGGGGTGCCGGTGACCGAGAAGCGGCGGTCGTCATGCTTGCGCATCCGCACCGGGCGAGAGAGCGTGAGTGCATGGCCCATCCCCGACTGCTCCTCATCGGGCGCGCAGATCCAGATATCGTCGCTGAACTGTCGAGCGATTTCCTCGAGCACCGCGAGACCCGGGGCCCGGATGCCGTCGTCATTGGTCAGCAGAATGCGCATCAGCCGTGGGGCTCCAACCTTGTCACGCCGCCCATATAGGGGTGGAGCACAGCCGGGATGTCGACGCTGCCGTCGGCCTGCTGACAGTTCTCCATCACCGCCACCAGCGTGCGCCCGACCGCGAGGCCCGATCCGTTCAGCGTGTGGACGAAACCGGTTTTTTTCTCGCCCTCGGGCCGGTAGCGTGCGTTCATCCGGCGCGCCTGATAGTCGCCGCACCAGCTGATCGAGCTGATCTCGCGATATGCCTGCTGACCTGGCAGCCAAACCTCGAGGTCGAAGGTCTTCTTCGCGGTCGCTCCCATGTCGCCCGTGCAGAGCAGCATCTTGCGGTAGGGCAAGCCGAGCTCGCGGAGAATCAGTTCGGCGCTTTCGACCATATGGGCATGTTCCGCCTCCCATTGATCGGGCGAGCAGATGCTGACCAGCTCGACCTTCTCGAACTGGTGCTGGCGGATGAACCCGCGGGTGTCGCGGCCCGCCGCGCCGGCTTCGGACCGGAAACAGGGGGTCTGCGCCGTCATGCGAACGGGCAGGGCGGACGCTTCGACGATGCGTTCGCGGACGGCATTCGTCAGGCTGACCTCGGCCGTGGGAATCAGCCAACGGCCGTCGGTGGTCTGGAAATTGTCCTCGGCGAACTTGGGCAACTGCCCGGTGCCGAACAGCGCCTCCGAGCGCACCAGGAGGGGCGGCGCGCATTCGGTGTAGCCGCGTTCGGCGGTTTGCCGGTCGAGCATGAACAGGCCGAGTGAGCGGTGCAGGCGGGCCATCGCTCCGCGCAGGAAGGTGAAGCGCGCCCCGCTGATCGCGGCGCCGGTCTCGAACTCCATGCCCAGGGCAGGACCCAGATCGGCATGCTCCTGCGGCGTGAAATCGAAGCTGCGCGGCTCGCCCCAGCGCGAGATTTCGACATTGGCGGCCTCGTCGACACCTTCGGGGACATTTTCGGCAGGTATATTGGGCAGCGCGGCAAGTATGGCCTCGATTTCGTCACCCGCCGCGCGTTCCTCGGCCTCCCATTCGGGCATCGAATCCTTGATCCGGGCGACCTCGGACTTGAGTGCCTCGGCAGCTTCGGTCTGTCCCTTTGCCATGGCCTGGCCGATCGCCTTGGAGGCTTCGTTGCGCCGGCTCTGCGCCTGTTGGACACGCGTGGTGGCTTCGCGCTTCCGGGCGTCGAGAGCGATCAGCCGATCCGCTATCGCGGCCACCCCGCGCTTGCGCATGGCGGCATCGAATTCGGTCGGATTGGAGCGGATGAAGGCGATGTCGTGCATGGCCGCGCGCTATGCCCTCTCGCATCGCGCTTGGCCAGAGGCTTGCCCTTGCTTGAGCTTTGGCGGGCACCCCGTTACGCCGCGCGCGTTGAAGCCAACAACAAGCTCGAAGGAGAGGCATTTGCCCAGCATGCCGATCGTGCCGCCGCGGCGCACGCGTTTCATCGATGTTGCGGACGGCGTCATCCGCGCGGGCCGCAAGTTCGGGGCGATCGCGCCGGCTCGGCTCGACAAGGATTTCCTGCTTGCCGAAGCGGTGGAAGCCACCGGCCTCGAGGATTTCGGCGATCGCTGGTTCGAAGGCCCCTTCGAGGCGCTGCTTGCGAGCGTGAGGGACGAGGCCCGACTGAATGCGGCGGGCGATTTCTCGGCCATGAAGCAGTTCCACCACGTGCTTCGCGACCGTCTGTACGCGCAGATGTGGTTCGGACGGCACCCTGAGATTCTCGCGCGTCCGCTGAAGCGCCCGGTGGTGATCGTCGGCCCGATGCGGTCGGGCACCACCCGGCTCCACCGTCTGCTGGCCAGCGACCAGCGCTTCGCCCATCTGCGCAGCTTCGAGACGATCAGTCCCGTGCCCCGGCCCGAGTTCGAGGACGTGCTCGCGGGAGAGCGCGAGGACTTCCGGCCCAAGCTCGCCGGGCGGATCATGCAAGTCGCGCGGCTGGCCAATCCGCGTACGCTGTCGATCCATCCCACCGGACCCTACGAGCCCGAGGAGGAGCTCGGTCTGCTGGTGGCGAGCATGTGGAGCATGAAGCACGATGCCCAATGGCATGTGCCGTCCTACACGCGCTGGTGCGAAGGCGTCGATCCCACGCCGGCCTATCGCCACATGGCCGATCTGCTTCGCCTGATCGGCTGGTCGCAACAGGAATCGAGCCTGCGACCGTGGATCCTCAAGACCCCGCAGCACATGCTCGACCTCCCCGCGCTGCTCGCGGTGTTTCCCGACGCGCGGCTGATCTTCACCCACCGCGACCCGAAGCAGGTCGTCGGCAGCGCTGCCTCGCTCGCCTGGAATCAGCAGATCATCTATTCGGACCACAACGAGCCCTCCCGGACGGGGCGCGAATGGCTCGGCAAGACCGCGCGGATGATCGAACGGATGCGCGCCGCGCGCGAGGAGATCCCGCGCGATCGCATGATCGATGTCCAGTACGAGGATATGGAGACCGACTGGCGCGGGACGATGGAACGGATCTACCGCTTCCTCGAACTCGACATGGAGCCGGCGGCTGCGGGGATGGAGCGCTATCTCGCCCGAGCGGCGGCGCTCAAGCGGCACCCGCATCGCTACAGCCTCGACGAATTCGGATTGTCGGCCGCCGAAGTCGACGAGCGCTTCGCCGATTACACGCGGGTCTACGACATAGCCGTTGGCAACCCGGATACGGTCGCGCGACGGCAATTGCGGAACTGACGAAGGCGGGCGAGGGTCCTACTCACAACCTTCACTGTCCCCTCCCACGTCATTGCGAGCAAAGCGAAGCGATCCATGGGGCAGTCCATGCCTTCGTGCCGCGCCCCGGATTGCCGCGGGGCCTGCGGTTCCTCGCATTGGCGGGAGGGGGGCTAATCCGGATCGGGCGGCGAAAAAAGGGCCGGAGTGACCCGGCCCTTTCTCGTTATGCGAATGCGTGCCGACCGACCTGGATCAGAAGGTGACCTGTCCCGTCACGAACACCCGCCGCGGATCGCCGTAGAAGCCGGTCAGATTGCCTTCGAGCCCGAGCACCGTCCCGGTCACGAAATCATAGCCCGAGACGATATAGCGCTTGTCGAACAGGTTCTTGCCGTGGACGCCGATCGACCAGCGGTCGCTGTCGTCGGTATAGACCACGCTCGCATCCACCAGGGCGAAGCCGTCCTGGTCGAGCGGACCGGGCAGTTCGAACTGGCTCGCATCCGACCGCAGCGAGACCGATCCGAGAAAATCGACGATCCCGTTCGCCACCGGCAGGCCGAGGTCGAAGCCCGCATGGGCGGTGAGGTCCGGCGTGTTCTGGAACACCCGTTCGTCGGCGACGTCCTGGCCGAGCGCGTCGATGAAGGTGTTGTATTGCGCATCGAGGATGCCGAGCGCCCAGTTGAAGCTGAAGCGGCTGCCCGGACCGGCGAAATCGCGGCCGGCCAGAGCGCGTCCTTCGAATTCCAGACCGTTGACATCGGCATCGCCGGCGTTGGACGTCACGCCGATGAAGCTGTCGTTGGTCCCGTCGCCATCGCTGTCGAAACCGATGGAGCCGGGGATCTGGACGTCGGTATAGTCGCCCTTGAAGGCAGCGATGCTGACGAACAGCCGGTCATTCAGAAGCGAGGCCTTCCAGCCGATTTCATAGCTGTCGACCTTTTCCGGTTCGAAGCCGAGGAAGGCGAACTGGTCGTCATAGTCGATATCGCCATCGCCATCGAGATCCGGCGCCGAGGTCGACTGGCCGCGCGGATCGAAACCGCCGCCCTTGAAGCCCTTCGAATAGGTGAAGTAGAGCGTCTGATCGTCGCTCGGCTTGAACGCCAGCGATGCGCGCGGGGTGAATTCCTTGAAGGTCGCATTGCCGGTGAAGTCGCTGGTCACGGCGAAAGGCGTGGCGGTCGAAGGCGGGAACAGGTCCGAATATCCCCCGACGAAGCTGGTCCGCAGGATGCGGCTGTTGCGCTTGTCCCAGGTGTAGCGTCCGCCGAGCGACAGGCTGAGCCGGTCGGTGATGTCATAGGTGAAGTCGCCGAACACCGACCAGGTCTCGGTCGAGACGTCGCCCAGCGTCTGGGCATTGAGCCCCGGCAGACCGATCACCGCGCCGGTCGTGAACAGCGCCACGTCGAAGGCGGTGAAGGCGTTGGCGTCGAGGTAATAGGCGCCGAGCACGCCCGAGAGCCGGTCGCCTTCGTAGAGCAGCTGGAATTCCTGGCTGAACTGGTCGTTGGCATAGATCGCCGGCACATCGAGATCGGCAGCGGGCAGGCTGTCGAAGTCGATCGGAGTGGTCGAGCTGTCCTCGCGATAGCCGGTGATCGACTTCACCGTCAGCGCGTCGCTCAGCTCATAGGCGATGGTCAGTCCGCCGCCATAGGCCTCGACCTTCTGGGCGACCACGTCGAGCCCGGCGCGCGTGTCGTAGACATTGTCGAGCACGGGCGCGCCGGTCAGGCGCCCGACGAGCAGGCGATGGCCCTGGCGCGGATCGGAATTGTCCTGCACGTAATCGCCCGACAGGCGGATGAAGAGCGGGCCGTTGTCGAATTCCACCGTCCCGCGCGCTGCCCAGACGTCCTTGTTGTAGTTCTCGACGCCGGGCTGGACGAGATTGTCGCCGAAGCCGCCGCGCGAAAGGCGGGCTCCACTGACGCCGACCCTGAAACTGTCGCTGACCGGGGTCGAGGCACTGACGATCAGATCGGCCTGGTCGTAGGAGCCGTAGGCGCCGCGGATTTTCACCTCGGTCTCGTCGGGCAGCCGGGCAGTGACGTATTTGATCGCGCCACCGATCGTGTTGCGGCCATAGAGCGTGCCCTGCGGCCCGCGCAGAACCTCGATCCGCTCGACATCGTAGACATCGAGCACGGCCGCCTGGGGCCGGTTGAGGTAGATGTCGTCGACATAGAGGCCGACGCCGGCCTCGAAGCCCGCCACGGGGTCCTGCTGGCCGACGCCGCGGATGAAGGCGGTCAGCGTGGTGTTGGTGCCGCGGCTGACCTCGAGCGTGAGGTTGGGAACCTCCTGCGCGATCTCGGTCAGTTCGAGCGTGCCGCTCTTGGCGAGCTCCTCACCCGAAATGGCGGTTATCGAGAGCGGTACGTCGGTGAGGCGTTCCTCGCGCCGCCGCGCGGTGACGATGATGACGTTGTCGGAGACCTCCTCCTGCTGGGCGGCCGCGGGGCCCGCTTCCTGAGCCTCGGCCCGGGCCGGCGCGATCGCCAGCGCGGCGGTTGCAGCCCCCGCAAAGAGCAGCGCTTTGGAAAATACCTGGTAAGTCACGACGATTTCTCCCTCCCGAATTCATCTCTCGACCGTCGCAATACTGAAACTTGAACCACCTTTCAAGTTTGATCTTGCGAGGGGAGGGTTTGCGTCCTACTTCACCGAATGCAGGGGGATCGGGATGCCAGCCACGAACACCACCACGCCCGACAAGGTGCCGCGGACCGAAAGGGGGCGGCGGACGCTGCGCAAGCTGCTCGATGCAGCGGCGAAGGAGTTCGCCGAGAGCGGCTATCACGAGGCCTCGATCAGCGCGATCACGCGCCGGGCCGGTGTGGCGCTGGGGACCTTCTACACCTATTACGACAGCAAGGATGCGATCTTCCGCGCCCTGGTCTCGGACATGAGCGCGGCGGTCGGACGGGTGGCGCGCGAAGCGATCGAACCCGAAATGGGCGCGCTCGAGATCGAGCGGGTGGCGCTGCGCGCATTCCTCGAATTCGCAGCCGACAACAAGGCGCTCTACCGGATCATCGACGAGGCCGAATTCGTCGATCCCGAGAGCTATCGCGACCACTACGAGACCGTGGGCCAGCGTATCGCGGAACGGCTCGTCGCGGGAACGGCCACCGGGGAGATGCGGGGAGAGCTGGGCGAGCCCGAAGCCTGGGCGGTCATGGGGATGAACGTCTTTCTGGGTCTGCGATACGCGATCTGGGCGCGCCGGGGCGATCCGTCCGCCGACGAGGTCTCACGCCGCGCCAGCCGCATCCTTGCCGAAGGGTTCCGCTCTCCCCCCGCAGGCTGACCGCGGGGAACCCCGGCCGCGCCGCGCGGTTGTCAGGGCAAAGGAGAAAACCACAATGATCGGCAAGATTATCGGAGCCTTCGTCGGCGACAGACTCGCCAAGCAGACCGGCGCCGCAAGCGGCGCCGGCGGCGCGGCGCTCGGCGTGCTGGCCACCACACTTCTGCGGCGCATGAGCCTTCCGGCCATGGTCGCGCTGGGTGTGGGCGGCTATGCGGCGAAGAAATATCTCGACAAGCAGGATGAGGGGACGGCGGGCAAGACCCCTTCCGAAGGGACGCCCTCCAAAACCACGACGACGCCATCGCGCGTCTGATGCTTTCGATCCAATTGAAAAGGCCGCCCCCGGGGCGGCCTTTTTGCTGCGTGGCCGGCTCTCGCATCGCCGAGCGCAATG
>CAVSKM010000003.1:0-913230 GCA_963728515.1 uncultured Alphaproteobacteria bacterium
TTGGTCGGGGAGAGAGGATTCGAACCTCCGGCCCCTGCCTCCCGAAGACAGTGCTCTACCAGGCTGAGCTACTCCCCGACCGGACGGCCCGCGCCTGGCAAAAGGCGGCGGGTGCGAAGCAGGCGCGGCCTATAGGTGTGGAATGCCGCACGCGCAAGCGGGCAATTGGCGTGGATTCGTCCTAGAGAGCATTTCTCCCACAGAGCGAGCCCGATCGTGTCCGAACCGCATTACGAAAAGCAGTATCTCGACCTCATGCGCCGGATATGGCTGGAAGGCGACCAGCGCGTGGATCGCACAGGTGTGGGTACGCGCTCGATCTTCGGAGCCGTGTTGCGCTTCGATCTGGCGGGCGGGTCGATGCCGCTGGTCACGACCAAGCGCGTCTACTGGAAGACTGCCACGCGCGAACTGCTGTGGTTTCTGACCGGAAGCACCAACATCCGCCCGCTGGTGCTACAGGGGGTCAAGATCTGGAACGAGTGGCCTTACGCCCGCTATTTGCGGGAAGGCGGCGAGGAGATCACGCTCGCGGCTTTCATCGACCGGATCGCGGAGGACGAGGCATTCGCCGAACAGTGGGGCGATTTAGGCCCAGTCTATGGAAAGCAATGGGTCGACTGGCCGACGTATGTTCCGGATGGGGATGGACTTTTCCGGAAGGGAGAGGGGATCAATCAGATCGCGCAGCTCGTCGATTCGCTGCGCAGCGATCCGGGTAGCCGGCGCCACATCCTCGAGGGCTGGAACGTCGCCGAATTGCCGCAGATGGCCCTGCCACCCTGCCACAAGACCTATCAGTTTCACGTCTCCCGCGGACGGCTCGGTTGTGCGCTCTACCAGCGCAGTTGCGATGTTGCGCTGGGACTGCCGTTCAACCTTTGGTCGGCAGCGCTGCTGACTCGCATGCTTGCGCAGCAGACGGGGCTGGAAGCGGGAGAGCTCGTCTGGATGGGAGGCGATACGCATCTCTATCTGAACCACGAGCATCTGATCCACGAGCAACTCGGAAGGGAACCGCGCGGACATCCGCGGCTTGAGTTGGTGCGGCGACCGGACTCGATCTTCGACTATGAGATTGAGGATTTCGCGGTTCGCGACTACACGCCGCACGGGCCGATCCAGGCCCCCGTCGCGGTGTGATCCGGCCTCCCTTGACCGCTTGCCGCTCGTGAAATAAAATAACGCTGAAGCGTAAGATTGCGTCTGGGAGAGTTGATTATGGCCGACAGGCCCGAGGGAGCTGACAGGCAGGGCGACAATCGCCCCAGGCTTTCGCTCCACGTTCCCGAACCGCAGTTCCGTCCCGGGGACACGGTCGATTTCTCGCATTTGCGAATCCCCGAGGCGGGTGCCCAGCCGCGCCCCGACGAGAGCTGCGACCCGGCCGACATGCACGAGCTCGCCTACGGGCTGGTTCGCGTCCTGGGTGACGACGATAAGGCGCACGGGCCGTGGGACCCGAAGCTCGATCCCGAAACGCTGCGCCGCATGCTCGGTCACATGGCAATGACTCGCGCTTTCGATGAGCGCATGTTCCGCGGGCAGCGGCAGGGGAAGACCAGCTTCTACATGAAATGCACCGGCGAGGAGGCGACCAGCGTCTCCGCCTCGATGGCGCTGGCGGCAGACGACATGGTCTTTCCGAGCTATCGCCAGCAGGGCATATTGATCCAGCGCGGCTATCCGCTGATCGAGATGATCAACCAGATCTATTCGAACAAGGGCGACAAGCTCAAGGGCCGCCAGCTGCCGATCATGTATTCGAGCCGCGAGCACAGCTTCTTCACGATCTCGGGCAATCTTGCCACGCAGACACCCCAGGCGGTGGGCTGGGCAATGGCCAGCGCGATCAAGGGCGACAGCCGCATCGCCGCGACCTGGGTGGGCGAAGGCAGCACGGCGGAAGGCGATTTCCATTCGGCCTGCACCTTCGCGACGGTCTACAATGCGCCGGTGATCCTCAATGTGATCAACAACCAATGGGCGATCAGCAGCTTCAGCGGTTTCGCCGGGGCCGAGCGGACGACCTTCGCGGCGCGCGCGCTGGGCTACGGCCTGGCGGGACTGCGCGTCGACGGCAACGATGCGCTGGCCTGCTATGCGGCCGAGCGCTGGGCTGCCAATCGGGCGCGCGCCAACGCCGGGCCGACGCTGATCGAATTCTTCACCTATCGCGCCGAAGGTCATTCGACATCGGACGATCCCTCGGGCTATCGCAGCGCGCAGGAGCGGAGCGAATGGCCGCTCGGCGACCCTGTGATGCGGCTCAAGAACCATCTGATCGCATTGGGCGAATGGGATGAGGAGCGGCAGGAGAAGATGGACCTCAAGGCGGCGGAGCACGTCAAGAAGGTCACCAAGGAGGCCGAAGCCAATGGCATTCTCGGCCACGGGCTGCACCATCCCTTCCGCACCATGTTCGAGGATGTGTTCGAGGAATTGCCCTGGCATCTCAAGGAGCAGGCCGAACAGGCGGTGCGCGAGCGCGAGATCAAATTCCCGGGAGGGCTCGAGCTGTGAGCGCGGAGGTCGAGGACGCACAGGCGGCACACAAGGCAGCCGAGCGCAGGCTCAACATGATCGAGGCGATCAACGATGCGCTCGCCGTGTCGATGGAGCGCGATCCCGATGTCGTCGTGATGGGCGAGGACGTCGGCTATTTCGGCGGCGTGTTCCGCTGCACCGCGGGTCTGCAGGAAAAATTCGGCAAGACCCGCGTTTTCGATACGCCGATCTCCGAATGCGGCATCATCGCCGTGGCGGTGGGCATGGGGGCTTACGGCCTGCGACCTGTGCCCGAGATCCAATTCGCCGATTACATCTATCCCGGGCTCGACCAGCTGATCTCGGAAGCGGCGCGGCTGCGCTATCGTTCGGCGGGCGAGTATATCGCGCCGATGACGGTGCGCTCGCCCTTCGGCGGCGGGATTTTCGGCGGGCAGACGCACAGCCAGAGTCCGGAGGCGATCTTCACCCATGTCTCGGGGCTCAAGACAGTCATTCCGAGCACGCCCTACGACGCCAAGGGGCTTCTGATCAGCGCGATCGAGGACAATGATCCGGTGATCTTCTTCGAACCCAAGCGGATCTACAACGGACCGTTCTCCGGATTCTACGACAAGCCCGCGCAGCCGTGGAAGAATTTCGACGCGAGCAAGGTGCCCGAGGGTTATTACAAGATCCCGCTCGGCCAGGCGCGCAAGGTGACCGAAGGCGAAGAGCTTACGATACTGGCCTATGGCACCATGGTTCATGTGGTCGAAGCGGTCTGTCGGGCGCGCGGGATCGAGGCGGATATCCTCGATCTACGCACACTGGTGCCGCTGGACATCGAGGCGATCGAGGCCTCTGTCGCGCGGACCGGCCGTTGCCTGATCGTCCACGAGGCGACACGGACCAGCGGCTTCGGCGCAGAGCTGTCGGCTCTGGTTACCGAACGCTGCTTCTATCACCTCGAAGCTCCGGTCGAACGCGTGACCGGCTTCGACACGCCCTATCCGCACAGCCTCGAATGGGCCTATTTCCCCGGCCCCGTCCGCATCGGCGCGGCGCTCGACAAAATCCTCAAGGACTGACTGCCATGGCGAAATTCACCTTCAACATGCCCGACATCGGCGAAGGCATCGCCGAAGCCGAGATCGTCCAGTGGCACAAGAAGGTCGGCGACACGATCAGCGAAGACGAGGAATTCGTCGACATGATGACCGACAAGGCGACCGTGCCGATGGAAAGTCCGGTCACCGGAAAGATCCTCGAGGTCGCAGGAGGCGAGGGCGACATGGTCTCGATCGGCTCCATGCTGGTGGTGATCGAAGTCGAGGGCGAGGTGCCGGAGGAGGTCATCGAGGAGAACGAGACCCCGTCGAAGGCTGCGCCGGCTCCGAAGGACGAGGACGTCGAAGAGCGGATCGAGGTGGAGACCTCGGATGCCTCCGATGCCGAGGATGCCATGGCGGCGGATCCGAGCCCGCCGCCCGCACCGTCCGAGGTTTCGTCCCCGTCTCCTGCTTCGGCCCCCGCGCAGGCCAAGGTGCTCGCCACCCCGGCCGTCCGCAAGCGCGCGCGCGATCTCGGCGTCGACCTCGCGCAGGTCAGGCCCGCCGAGGACGGCCGCATACGCCATGGCGATCTGGACCAGTTCCTGTCCTACACCAGCGGCTATGGTGCCGCTGCCGCGAACCGCGCCGACGAACAGGTCAAGGTGATCGGCATGCGCCGCCGCATCGCCGAGAACATGGCCGCCTCGAAGCGCAACATCCCGCATTTTTCCTATGTCGAGGAATGCGACGTCACCGCGCTCGAGGAGTTGCGTGCGCAGCTCAACAGCGATCGCGGCGACCGGCCCAAGCTGACGATCCTGCCGCTGCTGATCACCGCGATCTGCAAGACGCTGCCCGATTTTCCGATGATCAACGCCCGCTACGATGACGAGGCTGGCGTGGTAACGCGCTATGGAGCCGTCAATCTCGGCATGGCTGCGCAAACCGATGCGGGGCTGATGGTCCCCGTGATCAAGGATGCCCAGACCAAGAATTTGTGGCAATTGGCGCGAGAGATTTCCCGTCTCGCCGAGGCTGCGCGCAGCGGCAAGGCCAAGTCCGACGAAATGCAGGGCGGGACGCTGACGGTTACCTCGCTCGGTCCGCTCGGCGGCGTCGCGACGACGCCGGTGATCAACCGACCCGAAGTGGCGATCATCGGACCCAATCGGATCATCGAACGCCCCATGTTCGTTCCCGACGGGACCGGCGGCGAACGGATCGAGAAGCGCAAGCTGATGAACATCTCGATCAGTTGCGACCACCGGGTGGTCGACGGTTGGGATGCGGCGAGCTTCGTCCAGGCCCTCAGAAAGCTGTTGGAAACGCCGGCGCTCATCCTGGTGAACTGATTGCGGGCAGCGCGTCGGCCGCCGCGGGGGGCGGAGCGCTATAGGCGGTGCGCTGGATATCGAGCGCCGATGCGGCAGCGATTCCCGCGGCACCCAATAGCGCCAGCGAGATAGCGAGAATGGCTTTGCTCGGCATTGCGAACCCCCTTTTGCCGATACACGACAAACCCCGCCAAGCCCCCGCTTGGGGATGAGCGGGATGCTTGCATGGAAGGGTTAAAAGCCAGTGAAGCCCCCGCTCGGTTTCGCCTGCGGAAACAACATCGAAAACCCGCAGATCGGGCATTGACAGGAATTGGGGCCAGCCCTAGTAGCGCGGCTCCCAAGCGGCGCTGCTGCCCGAAATTGCGCGGGTGTAGCTCAGTTGGTTAGAGCGCCGGCCTGTCACGCCGGAGGTCGCGGGTTCGAGTCCCGTCACTCGCGCCACTTGGGATTTCACCCTCATTTCTGATGCTTGTCGCAGAAGTAGGCGGTGCGGCCGCCGACTTTGACGCTGGCAATGGTGCCGCCGCAGCGGCGGCATTTGGCGCCCTTTCTGCGGTGCCGGATCAGCCAGTCTTCGGGCAGCTTGCCATAATCCGCGTCGGCTTCCACCGCAGCCCGCAGCAGGGTCTGCATGCGGTCGCGGATTTCCTCCAGTTCTCCGTCTTGCAGCGTATCGGCACGACGGCGCGGATCGAGGCTGGTCTGGTACAGGAACTCATCGGACCACAGATTGCCGACGCCCGCCAATTTGCTCTGGTCCATCAGCGCGGCCTTGATCGGGCTCCTGCTTCCTCCGAGCGCGTCGCCGAACTGTCGCGCAGTAATCACGAGCGCATCGGGGCCGAGGTTCTGCTCTTCGATGAAGGCGTCGACATCCTCGATGATCCGGACCTTGCCGAGCTTCCTGGGACAGCGGAAGGCAAGCCGTCGCTCGCCTTCGAAACGGATCAGCAGCTTGGTCTTGTCGGGAGTCTCTTCGGGCGCATCGAAGGGGATCAGCCTGCCGGTCATCCCCAAATGGACCGCCATCCAGGGCCCGGTTTTCGAGCCGAGGAAGATGTTCTTGCCATGCCGCCGCGTTTCGGTGAACTGCCGACCCACCAGCCGCGCACGCTCATTGTCGCCGGGCAGGGTGATGTAGCCGACATCCTCGCCGGGCTCGACGGACATGATCGTCCGGTGGAGGCAAGCGCGCTCCATCAGCCGCCGCTGCGCTTCGTTCTCGGGCAATTCGGGCATGACCGCGCAACGACGTGCGCCACGTTCCGGTTCCACTCAGGCGTGGCCGGCCTCCGCGAGCTTTCGCAGGTTCTCCTCATGCCCGGCCCGATCGATGCGATAGAGCGAGATGCAATAGAGGCCGCCGAGCCAAAGCGTCAGGAGCGCCGGCGCGTAGGAAGCACCGAGCCACCACAACGTGTCTTCGGAGACCGACCCGGGCGCGGCGCCTTCGGGAAAGGCGATCGCCGAAAGGATCAGGCCCGCAGCCAGAACGCCGAGGCCCTGGGTGGTCTTGCGGGTGAAAGTGATCGCGGCATAATAAACCCCCTCGGATCGCCGGCCGGTCCTGAGCTGGTTCGACTCGACGAGGTCGGCGACCATCGAATAGGCCACGGCCGAGACCGCGATGATCAGCGCGAGATCGGCAACGTTGATCGCCAGCACCAGCGGAAACAGCAGCGGATCGCCATTGGCCGGCATGAAACCGACGAGGCGCAGCAGGACGGGCGCCGGCTGGACCGTGAAGGCTGCCATTCCGAGCACGACGGTGGCGCGTTTCTTGCCGAGTTTCCGCGTCGCCCAGGGTGCGATCAGGAAGCCGGCGAAGGCGGAGAAGAATACCGTACAGGTCCAGATGAAGATCTGGAATTCGCTGAACTCCCAGAAGTAATTGAGAATGAGGAAGTTCAGTGAAGCGGCCAGCCCGGTGGCGATGGAGAAGAACACCATCGCCGCGAACAATGCGATGAAGCTCCGCTCGCTCAGGGTCTCGGCCATTTCGCGGAATATCCGGCGTGGACTGTAGCGCTCGCCCGTTGCGACCGGGCGGTGGAGATGAGGAATGCGGCTGTGCGTCCCCAGCGCCGAGACCATGATCGCGAGGAAGATCAATGCGGAGCCGATGATGCCGTAGGTGGCGAAAGCCTCGCGATCGCGCAGTCCGAGCGGCCCCGTCAGAAGGACACCGAACATCAGCACGCTCATCAGATTACCGCCCGACCAGCCGAAGAACAGCCGGTAGGATTGCATGCTCGTACGCTCGTCGTAATTCCGCGCGAGCTCGGGAATCAGGGAGGTACTGGGGGTTTCGTAGAAGGTGATGAAGGTGCGGATCAGCACGGCGAGAACGGTGAGATAGATGAAGAGTCCGGTCTGACCCCAGTCCGGCGGATTCCACAGCAGGAAATAGCTCAGCGCCACGGGAATCGCGGCGGCATACATGAAGGGGTGGCGCCGTCCCCAGCGGCTGCGGAAATTGTCCGACCAATAGCCGACCAGCGGATCGCTGAGCGCATCGAAGACGAGCGCGATCAGGATTGCGAGGCCGACCAGTCCCGGCTCGAGGCCGATGACCGTGCCGTAAAACAGCAGCAGGAAATAGTCGAAGCCGTTGTTCTTGACGCCGAAGGCGGCCGCGCCGAAGCCATGCGCCAGTTTCAGCCCCACCGACGGCCGGTCCGCCGCCTGTACCCGTCTCGTCATGCCCTCTCCCTCGTCCTCCGGAAACGAGGCTAGTGCAGCTTGAGAGCCGGGGCAATCATCCCCAGCGTCCTGTCTCCATCCAGATGAGGAAGCGGCGCAAAGGAAGCAGCCAGACGACGCCGAGCACGACATAGACCGCCGTCTGCGCAAGGGTCGGCCAGCCTCCGATCAGTTCGGACACATAGCGCGCGACCAGGAGGCCATAGATCCCGAGCACCACCAAAAGGCCAAGCAATCCGGCCGGGATGCGCCACGTCGGCTCCTTCCTCATGCAAAGGGCCCGTAGAGGCGGGTCGGGGTAACGACCGCCGTCAGCCGGACATCGTGCGCCTCGAGCGGGAGATCCTCGACCAATTGGCAATCCCATGCCAGGCCCACCGCGACCGTACCCGGATGCGATGCGAGCCAGCGGTCATAATGACCGCCGCCCTGGCCGAGGCGGCCACCGGCGTCGGTGAAGCCCAGCAGGGGGAGGAAGAGCACCGCCGGTTCCAGTTCGGGGGCGTCCTCGAAGGGTTGGAGGAGACCGAAGGGGCCAACCTCGAGATCGGCTTCCTCGAAGGGATCGGCGAAGCGGGCGAATTGCATCGGCGCCTCCCGACCGGCAAATCGCGGAAGCGCCAGTTCATGTCCCTGTTCGAGAAAGAAAGCGGCGTAGGAAGCGGCCGGAGCCTCGAAGGGATTGGCCCGGTAGAGACCGACCGTTGCACCTTCGGGGACAATCCGGAGTAGGGGCGCCGGGGGACGATGGAACACCAGGCCGCGCATACTGTCGGGCAAGGCAGCAACGTGTTCGCGGCGCTCCGCGCGAAGCCTCTGGCGGAGCTCGGTCTTCTCTTGCATTCAATTCTCCTCCGTCGTCGCGAAGCAGCGCGGTCGCCGCGGCAATCCACGGATCGTTTGCTTCGCCAAGACCGAAGCGAAAAGTGGCGGAACCACCATGGGTCGTTGCCGGCGAAATCCTCTGACGCCAAAACGTCAGGTGGGCGCCGTATGCCTCGGTTCCCGGGTTCCATTCCGAAGAACGCAGGGGCCCGTGTTCCGGGACAGGGACGGCTCCCTAGGATTGCTTATAGCCTCAGGGATATTCTGCGGCTCGTGCCGGGCAGTCCCGCCATCACGCTATCTAGGAGCTGCGTGCGCCGCCCTCAAGAGTGGATGCGGCATTCTCGATCGCGCTGGCGACGCGTTCGAGCTGATCGGCCAGACGCTCGGCATCGAAACCGGGTTCGGACGATGGCGCAGGCCTGCTGCGGGTTTCCTCGAGTTCGTCGGCAAGCATCAATGCCGCGAAGAGCAGGTTCTTGGCATCCTGCGCGGTTTTGGTGGGACCCATCGAACCGAGCTTGGAGTCGATCACCCCGGCGAGATAGCGCACGTGATCTTCCTGCCCGTCGGCGCAAGCCACGGTGTAGTTTCGCCCGCCGACCGAGAGGGTGACGTCGCTCATCGCGCCAACCCCCGGATCAGCACGTCGAGTTCCGAGATCGTCGCCGACACGTTCTCGCGCAGCGCTTCGTGGCGCGCGGCGAGCTCGGCATCCGCACCATCGCCCGGCGCCGGTGCGTGACCGGCGAGGGCAGCCTGCGTCTCGATGCGCGCCAGCGCGCGGTCTATCCGGTCCATCGCATTGCGGATGCGCTCGCTACTCATCACGCAATGCAGATAGCAAGATTCGGGCGGTGAGGCAAAGGCTTGGGAGGGGCTGTTCACAAGTGGGGTGAGGGAGAGCCGAGAGGGGCTGCGGCATGCCGCCGGCTTGACCTCCCGCCCGCGCTCCGCGAAGGCTTCCGCGCGCCGAATCGCCCGCTTTTCCGGAGTAGTATTTTCATGAGTCTCCCCACCACTCGCATGGTCCAGATGGCCAATGCCATCCGGGCCCTTTCGATGGATGCGGTGCAGGAGGCGAATTCGGGTCATCCGGGAATGCCCATGGGCATGGCCGATGTCGCGACCGTGCTGTGGAGCGAATATCTCAAGCACGATCCGCAAGCGCCCGATTGGGCCGACCGCGATCGTTTCGTGCTGTCCGCCGGGCATGGCTCGATGCTGATCTACGCGCTGCTCCACCTGTCGGGATACGAGCGCCCGAGCATGGAGGACATCCGCAATTTCCGCCGGCTCGGCAGCCCCTGTGCCGGGCATCCCGAGAACTTCCTGCTGGAGGGAGTCGAATGCACGACCGGTCCGCTGGGGCAGGGCCTCGCCATGGCGGTCGGCATGGCAATCGCCGAACGCCACCTCAACGCGGGCTTCGGCGACGATCTGGTCGACCATCGCACCTGGGTGATCGCCGGGGATGGCTGTCTGATGGAAGGCATCAACCACGAAGCCATCGGTCTCGCGGGCCATCTCAAGCTGGGCCGAATGGTCGTGCTGTGGGACGACAACAACATCACCATCGACGGGCCGACCACGCTCTCGACCAGCGAGGATATCAAGGCCCGCTATGAAGCCACGGGCTGGCACGTCGTCTCCTGCGACGGCCACGACTTCGACGACATCCGGCGTGCGCTCGACGAAGCGGTTGCCGACGAACGCCCCTCGCTCGTCGCCTGCAGCACCGTGATCGGGAAGGGCGCACCGAACAAGCAAGGCACCAGCGCCACCCACGGCGCCCCGCTCGGGGCCGACGAAATCGCAGGCGCGCGCGACGCGCTGGGCTGGGATGCCGGGCCCTTCGAAATCCCCGAGGATGTCCTCGACGACTGGCGCGCGACCGCCGAGCGGCGCTCCGCCGCGCATAATGAATGGACCAATCGTCTCGACGCATCGGAAGACAAGGCCGAATTCGAGCGCCGGATGTCCGGTAACCTGCCGGCGGATTTCAGCCTCGATGGCTACATCGAGACGCTGGTTCGGGAGCCGCAGAATGTCGCCACGCGCAAGGCGAGCGAGATGGCGTTGGCGGAGATCAATGCGCGTCTGCCCGAAACCATCGGCGGCAGCGCCGATCTGACCGGATCGAACAACACGAGGGCGGGCGGCATCGCTCCGCTGACGGCGGACGATTATTCGGGCCGCTACATCTATTACGGCATCCGCGAATTCGGCATGGCCGCGGCGATGAACGGGATGGCGCTGCACGGCGGGTTGATCCCCTATGGCGGGACGTTCCTGGTGTTCACCGACTATTGCCGCGCCGCGATCCGCCTCTCCGCCCTGCAGCAGGCGCGGGTGGTCTATGTGATGACGCATGACAGCATCGGCCTGGGCGAGGACGGGCCGACGCACCAGCCGATCGAGCACATCCAGAGCCTGCGCATGATGCCGAACCTGCTCGTCATGCGTCCCTGCGATGCGATCGAGACCGCCGAGTGCTGGGACATTGCGCTGCGGCAGCAGGATCGGCCGACCGTGCTCGCCCTGACGCGGCAGAACCTGCCGCAGTTGCGCAGTTCCTCCGAGGAAATCGGCATGAGCGCGAGAGGGGCCTATCGTCTCAAATCCGCCGCGGCGGAGCGCCGGGTGATCCTGATCGCGACCGGTTCGGAAGTGCATGTCGCGCTCGAATGCGCCGAGCAGCTCGAGCAGCAGGGTATCGGGGCCGACGTCGTCTCGATGGTCTGCACCCAGATGTTCGACGAGCAGCCCGATACCTATCGTGCCGATATCCTGCCCGATGTTCCTCCCGGCGAAGTGCTCCGCGTGAGCATCGAGGCGGGCACCACCTTCGGCTGGGACCGCTACACCATGACCCACGGTCTGCGGATCGGCATCGACCGCTTCGGCGCCTCGGCACCGGCGGAAGATCTGTTCGCCAAGTTCGGCATCACCGCGGAAGCGATCGTTCCGCAGATCATCGATACATTGAACGGTTAAGCAGGAGTTCTTTCCCATGGCGACCAAGGTTGCAATCAACGGTTTCGGACGCATCGGCCGCCTCGTGGCGCGCGCTCTCGTCGAGCGCAGCGACCACGATCTCGAGCTGGTCGCCATCAACGATCTGTCCGACACCAGGTCGAATGCGCTGCTGTTCGGTCACGACAGCACACATGGCCGCTTCCCCGGAACCGTCGAGGTCGATGGCGAGGATCTGGTCATCAACGGCAAGCACGTCCGCGTGACCTCCGAGCGCGAGCCGGGCAAACTCCCGCACGGCGAGATGGGCGTCGATATCGTCCTCGAATGCACCGGTTTCTTCCAGTCCGACGAAGCCGCTCGCCCGCATCTTGCGGCAGGTGCCAAGCGGGTGGTCATCTCGGCTCCCGCGACGGGCGTTTCCAAGACCATCGTCTATGGGGTCAATCACGACACGCTGACCGCCGAGGACGATATTATCTCGAATGCGAGTTGCACCACCAACTGCCTCGCCCCGGTCGCCAAGGTGCTCAACGATCTGGTGGGGATCGAGCGCGGCTTCATGACCACCATCCACAGCTACACCAACGACCAGCGCATGCTCGACCAGATCCACAAGGATTTGCGCCGGGCGCGGGGCGGGGCGCAGAACATGATTCCGACCACCACTGGTGCGGCGCGCGCGGTCGGCCTCGTGCTGCCCGAACTGAAGGGCAAGCTAGACGGCTCCTCGGTCCGCGTGCCGACCCCCAATGTCAGCCTCATCGACCTGACCTTCGTCCCCGGACGCGAGACGGGCGCAGAGGAATTGAACGCGGCGCTCAAGGCGGCCGCAGAGGGCAAGATGAAGGGTGTCCTCGACTTCACCGACCAGCCGCTCGTCAGCAGCGACTTCAACCACTATCCGGCAAGCTCGACCGTCGATAGCCTCGAAACCGCGGTTCTCGAGGGCAAGCTCGCCCGCGTGGTCAGCTGGTACGACAACGAATGGGGCTTCTCCAACCGCATGATCGACACATCGGGCGTGGTCGCAAGCTTCCTCTGAGGAGACGGGCGTGGCCCAATCGAAGACTCTCGACGATCTCGGCGATGTCACCGGCAAGGTCGCGCTCGTCCGCGTCGACCTCAACCTGCCGATGAAGGATGGATCGGCCACCGACGTGACACGCGTCGAGGCGGTGAAGCCGACCATTCTCGAGTTGTGCAACAAGGGCGCCAAGGTCCTCCTGCTCGCCCATTACGGGCGGCCCAAGGGCCAGCGGCATTCGACCATGAGCACCAGCTTCGTGCAAGGCGATGTCGAAAAGGTGCTGGGCAAGGAGATCATGTTCATTCCCGAGGTGATGGGCCCGGTGGTCGAACAATCGATCGGCATCCTGCGCAATGGCGACATCGGCCTGCTCGACAATGTGCGCTTCTGGCCGGGCGAAGAAGCCAATGACCCCGACTTCGCCAAGGGGATGGCGGCGCATGGCGACTTCTATGTCAACGATGCCTTCTCGGCGGCGCATCGGGCGCATGCCAGCACCGAGGGGCTGGCGCATTTCCTGCCCGCCTATGCCGGCCGCGCCATGGAAGCCGAACTCAGGGCGCTCGACGCCGCGCTCGGCAACCCCGAGCCGCCGGTTGCCGCCGTGGTCGGCGGTGCCAAGGTTTCGACAAAGCTCGACGTGCTGCGGAATCTCGTCGGACGGGTCCAGCATCTGATCATCGGCGGCGGCATGGCCAATACCTTTCTGGCCGCCAAGGGGATCGGTGTCGGCAAGTCGCTGTGCGAACATGATCTCGCTGCGACGGCGGCTTCGATCATGGACGAGGCGAACCACGCCGGCTGCACGGTCCACCTGCCCTACGACGTTGTGGTGGCGAAGGAATTCGCCGCCAATCCTCCCAGCCTGAGGACGTGCAATGTCCATGAGATCGCATCGGACGAGATGATCCTCGACGTGGGTCCGCTGGCGGTGGAAGCGCTCGCCGATGTGCTCAAGACCTGTCGCACGCTGGTCTGGAACGGCCCGCTCGGCGCGTTCGAGACCGAACCTTTCGACGCCGCCACCGTGGCCCTCGCGCGCACCGCTGCGGCACTGACGCAGGACGGATCGCTGGTCTCGGTCGCGGGCGGGGGCGATACCGTCGCCGCGCTCGCCCATGCGGGGGTGAAGGATGAATTCACCTTCGTCTCGACTGCGGGCGGCGCATTTCTCGAATGGATGGAGGGCAAGGACTTGCCCGGAGTTGCCGCGCTGGCCCGATGAGCGAGAACGAAGCAGTCGGTTCGACTGGCGGGCTCGTTCCCGTCACCGAGGGCGAATGGGCCGGGTGGTCGACCTGGCGGAGCGATGCCTTCGAACAGCGCGCCGGGCCCTTCTACGAACGCCGCGATGCGGAGGGCGGCCGCCTTGCGGCCTTTCGCGCCGAGGAACGCCACATGAATGGCGCAGGCTTCATGCATGGCGGCTGCCTGATGACCTTCGCCGACAGCGCGCTGTTCACCATCGCATCCGGCGCGCTCGCCGGCTCGCATGGCGTAACCATGCATCTGGCGGGCGACTTTCTCGACCCCGTACGGCTGGGGCAGATGATCGAGGCGCGCGGCGAGGTCGTCCGTGCCGGTGGCAAGACGATCTACGTCGTCGGCATGGTCCGTGCGGACGGTTCGCCGGTGCTCAGCTTCAACGGCATCATCCGCAAGATTCGCCGCAGTTGAGCGACCTTTGCAAAACCGGAGCCGCGCGGTTGCGGCTGGCGAAGCGCTTGGGTAAGGGCGCGCGCATACGATTGCACGATTGAGGGACTCTCGCATGACTTTCGACGAAATGAAGGCGCGCATCGCAACCGGCCAGGGCTTTATCGCAGCTCTCGACCAGTCGGGCGGCTCGACGCCGAAAGCGCTCAAGGGCTATGGCGTCGAAGAGAGTGCCTGGTCGAACGAGGACGAGATGTTCGCTCTCATCCACGAGATGCGCCAGCGGATCATCGAAAGCCCCTGCTTCGGCATTGGCAAGGTGCTCGGCGCGATCCTGTTCGAGAAGACGATGGACGGCAGCAGCGGGGGCAAGCCCGTGCCGGCGCGGCTCGCCGAACGCGGCATCGTGCCGTTCCTGAAGGTCGACAAGGGCCTCGAGGATGAGCGCGAAGGCGCGCAGTTGATGAAGCCCAATCCCGGTCTGGAGACGCTGTGCAATCGCGCACGCGAGCTGGGTGTCTTCGGCACCAAGATGCGTTCGGTGATCAAGTCTGCCAATCCGATGGGCATCAAGGAAGCCGTGCGCCAGCAATTCGCCGAAGCCGCACGTATTCTGTCCTGCGGCCTCGTGCCGATCCTCGAGCCCGAATACGACATTACTGCGGCGGATCGGGGCCAGGGCGAACGGATCCTGCTGGACGCAATCGGGGAAGGCCTCGAAGCTCTGCCCGAGGGGCAGCAGGTGATGCTCAAGCTTTCCATTCCCAAGGAAGCCGGGCTCTATGCGGAGTTGACGCAGCACCCGCGGGTGCTGCGGGTGGTGGCCCTGTCGGGCGGCTACTCGACCGAGGAGGCCTGCGCCGAACTGGCGAAGAATCCAGGCATGATCGCCAGCTTCAGCCGTGGTCTGCTGCAGGATCTGCGCCACGATCAGAGCGACGATGAGTTCGACGCGACCCTGTCGAATGCGATCGACCGGATCCACGCCGCCAGCATCGCCTAGCGGCGGTCCGGAGGCGCCGGCCTAGCGCGCTTCGTAGAGAAACCGGTATTCGCCCGGCTGCGTCTCGCGGTCGGCCTGCTTCTCCGGCGTGCCCGAAACGAGAGCGACGACGTAGCCGTGGGTCCCATAGGTCTCGCCGAGCGCGATGTTGGTGGTCTCGCGCCAGCCCGCCCCGTCGATCCGCGTCTGCACCACGAGGCGGCCCGCCCAGACGCAACGCGCGGTTTCGGGGCAGCGGCTGTCCTCGACCAGCTTCTTCGGAGTAACGACGATTTCACCCACCCGGACCGGCTGGTCGAGCGCCACAGCGGTTCTCTCGGCGGCCGGCGTGCCGACGACGATCGGCGCATCGGGCACCATCGCACATGCGGCGAGGACGGGCGAGAGCAGGGCCAAGGCTGCGAAGGGCGAACGTTTTCGGGTCATTCGCGGAGTTTAGCGCCTGCTGCGCTTTCTCCCAACTGAATGTCGACGAAGGGCGCTCGCCGCGATACGAAGCATCGCCATGACCCAGTGCCAGCTCTATCTGATCTCGCCGCTCGAAGTCTCGGGCAGCTTTCCCCAACGGCTCGAGCGGGCGCTCGACGCGGGGCCGGGACTCGTCACCGCCTTCCAGTTCCGGATCAAGGGCGTCGACCAGCACGAAGCGGCGGCACTCGCCCGCCCGCTCCAGGAGATCTGCGCCGCGCGCGAAGTCGCCTTCATCGTCAACGACGATGTCGCGCTGGCCAAGCGTTTGCAGGCGGATGGCGTGCATCTCGGCCAGGGCGACGGCGATCCGAGGGAGGCACGCGAGGAACTGGGCCGCGAGGCGCAGATCGGCGTCACCTGCCATGCGAGCAGACACATGGCGATGGAAGCGGGCGAGGCGGGGGCGGATTACGTCGCCTTCGGCGCCTTTTTCGATAGCGGCACCAAGCCCTCGGAGCACCGGCCCGACCTCGAAATCCTCGAGTGGTGGAGCACGGTGTTCGAGATTCCCTGCGTCGCAATCGGCGGGATCACGCCGGGGAATTCCCGGCCGCTGATCGCGGCGGGAGCCGATTTCCTCGCGGTTTCGGGTGCCGTGTGGAACGGCAAGGAAGCCGAGGCTGTCCGGGCCTTCGCGGAGCAAATCGCCGCATCGTGAGTTGGGCATCCTGAAGGGGCGGGTCGCGTCCCGAAATCAGGAGTGTTTTCATGCACAAACTCATCGCGGTTGCCGCCTCCTCGCTGGTGCTCGCCGCCTGCAACATGAGCGGGCCGGACGACGGGGAGCAGGACGCCGACCGCACGGCTGCCGCCGCCCCGAGCGAGGACTATGGCTATCAGACCTTCGGCGAGGACAACCTCGCCGATTCCATGGCTTCGAGCGATGCCGCTGCGGACCGGGGGGATGCGGTGAGGGCGGATTCCGAGGCGGTCGCCGACCCCGAGGAGCGTCCGGTGATGCAGGCGCAGGTGGTCCTCGACCGGCAGGGATTCGGGCCGGGAGTGATCGACGGCAAGATGGGCATGAGCACCGAGAATGCCTTGCGCGGATTTCAGCAGGCGCGCGGTCTGGAGGTCACGGGCGAGCTCGACCAGGCGACGAAAACAGCTCTGGAACAATGGGATCGCATTGCGGCCACCCGTGTGGTGACCATCCCTGCCGCCTGGGGCGAGAAGACCTATCACGAGGTCCCGGAGGACCCGGCGGAGCAGGCGAGGATGGAGCGGCTTGGCTACAATTCGCTCGACGAACGGCTGGCGGAACGCTTTCACACGACGGTCGAGGTTCTCAAGCGCTTGAATCCCGGGGGCAAACCCGCAGGAATGACCGCTCGGCAAGGCGCGGCACCTTCTGCGCCATCCTCGACACGAACGCCCCCGTCCTCGGCACCTTCGCCCGCGTCCTCGGCGACGTCGAGCCCCGCTTCGGGCGAATCGGGCAAGGACGGCTTCACTCCCCAAGCGGGACCGGACAGTTTTTTCACGGCCGGCCAGCAGATCCGCGTTCCGAACATCGGCGCCGACCGGATCGCCCCGGGAGCGGTCGAGGACCGCACATGGCAGCGCACGCTCGCCAGCCTCGGCGTGGGCACCGAACAGCCCGAGGTCGACCGCGTGGTCGTGAGCAAGAAGGGCGGAACGCTGAAGGCCTATTCGGGCGAGAAGCTGGTGGCGTTGTTCACGGTGACCTCGGGGAGCGAGCACGACCCGCTTCCGCTGGGCGAGTGGACGATCACCGGAATTGCCCGCAACACGCCCTTCGCTTATGATCCGGAGCTGTTCTGGGACGTTCCCGACGACACGGAGAAGCAGCAGCTCCCGCCGGGGCCGAACGGGCCGGTGGGGGTCGTGTGGATCGATCTGTCCAAGGAGCACTACGGAATCCACGGCACGCCCGAGCCCGAAACGATCGGCCGCACCCGGAGCCACGGCTGTGTCCGGCTGACCAATTGGGATGCGGCGCGGCTCGCCGAAATGGTCTCGCAATCGACGAAGGTGATTTTCGAGGCATGAGCGGCTAGGCTCTCGCGATGAAGCTCGTCGACCGCCTGCTCACGATCATCGTCACCGCCACGCTGACCAGCGCAGTGTGGATCGTGGTCGGAGGCAGTCTGATCGAAAACGCCCGAGGGATCGGCCAGCGCGATGCGACGCGTCCCGCCGAGGCCGCGCCGAGCCCCGCGCCGGCCAGCTCTGCTCAGCCCGGACCGGAGGGTTCGGTCGCGGATGAGGGCCTGGATGAAGCGGGCGGGCCGGCGGCGCTCGACACGCGCTTCGCCGGGCCCGTCGCGAGCGGAAGTGCGAGCAATCTGATGGTCCCCGTGCTCAATGTGCGGCCCTCCGATCTCAGCGACACCTACGCCGATTCGCGCGCGGGCGGAGCTCGGCTGCACGAGGCGATCGACATCATGGCGCCGCGCGGCACCACGGTGGTCGCCGCCGCGCCGGGCCGGATCGAGAAGCTGTTCCGCTCGGACGCCGGAGGCAATACGATCTACGTCCGGTCGCAGGATGGCGAGACCATCTATTATTACGCCCATCTCGACAAATACGCCCAGGGGCTGAAGGAAGGCCAGCGGGTCCGCCGCGGCCAGCGGCTGGGCGAGGTGGGGAGTTCGGGCAATGCTTCGGAGGAGGCGCCGCACCTCCATTTCGCGGTTCTCCAGACCACCGGGGATGCAGCCTGGTGGGAGCCCGCCCATGCGGTCAATCCCTATCCGCTCCTGCGCGGAGGATAGCTAGCCGCCGAGCGGTCCGGTGCGATGGCAGCGCAACCGCCCGAGCTTGCCGTCGCGGTCGACCTCCTGCAACAGACCGGAGCCCAGCAGCATCAGCTTGACGTTGCGCATCGGACCGCGGGTGAAGGTCACCACCTTGCCTTCCATGAGATAGGTCCCGCCGCCCCTCGCGGTGCGATAGCTCGAGGCACCGGTGATGGCGAAGTCCCGGCCCGCCTGTTCGATCCAGGCGGCGCCCGAGGCATCGCCCGGCAGGGCGCAGACATATTCGCCCTGCGGCAGAAGGCCGAGCCGGCCCTGCGCCGCCGAAGGCAACGCGGAAAACCCGGTGAGGAGGGCGAACGTCAGGGAGATTCTCAGCTGTTTCATGGCCATCGTCCATTCTCCTCATAGCAAAGTCGGGAGCGAAATTCCACTCGTCTTGCCCGCCGCTCCGCGCTCGGCTAAGGCGCGCCCCACACAGCCGCCCGCGGGCGGTCGCGCTCTTTTACAAGTCGAAGGTAGCTTCCCATGAAGATCAGCGGCGTGGACATCCGTCCCGGCAATATCATCGAATACGAAGGCGGCATCTGGAAGGTCGCGAAGATCCAGCATACGCAGCCGGGCAAGGGCGGCGCCTACATGCAGGTCGAGATGAAGAACCTGCAGGACGGCCGCAAGACCAATGTGCGCTTCCGCAGCGCGGATACGGTCGAGAAGGTCCGCCTCGACACCAAGGATTTCCAGTTCCTCTACGAGGATGGCGAGATGCTGGTGTTCATGGACAAGGACACATACGAACAGATCAATCTTCCCGCCGATCTGCTCGGCGACGCCCGGCCGTTCCTGCAGGACGGCATGGAGGTGATGCTCGAGCTGTGGGAGGAAAAGCCGATCTCGGTCGCGCTGCCGCCGCAGATCGAGGCGACCATCGTCGAGGCCGATGCGGTGGTGAAGGGGCAGACCGCCTCCTCCAGCTACAAGCCCGCCGTGCTCGACAATGGCGTCCGCATCATGGTGCCCCCGCATATCGGCAGCGGCACGCGGATCGTGGTCGACGTCTACGAACAGAGCTACGTCGGCAAGGCCAACTGAGATGGTGGACGTCTTCAACGGCGTCTCCGGCTTCACGCACCCCACGGCGTGGGAAGGGCGCGACCTCGGTACCGTGGGCGATGCGCGGGCGATGCTGCTCTATGCCGATCGCTCCTATCACTGGCACGAGAATGTCGCCGACGAGCTGTTTTGCGTCCTCGGGGGCAGCGTCGACTTGGACGTCCGCGATGCTGCGGGCGAGCGGCGGGTGACCTTGCAGACCGGCGATATCGCGCTGATCCGCAAGGGCGAGCATCACGTGGCCCATCCGCACGGAGAGGCGCGGATTCTCATCGTGGCCGGAGGCTGACATGGGCAAATCCATCGCCAGCCGGTTCGAGAATGTCGATATCGCGAAGAGCGTCCTGCTCGGCGTGGTGATCAATGACGACGAACTGACGCTGGAGATGGATTTCTGTCTCGAACCCGGCCATGCCGATTACGAGGCGCCGGGCGAGGGCGAGGATCATTGTTTCCACCCGGGCATGCTCAAATTCGCGGGCATTTCCAAGCTGACGCTCGACCGCAGGGCGGGCGAATCCACGGGGTCGCGCCGCTTCGCGATTCATGCCTTCACTATCGACGGGACCAGGTTCGACCTGGCCTGCGACTGGGGCGACATCCACCTGCAGGCGCGTTCGATCCGCGTCCTGACCGAATAAGAGAGTTTTTCGATGGCCGTTTTATCCGGACTCATCCGCGTGATGGAAAAGGCCGCGCGCAAGGCCGGCGGTCGCCTGCGCCGCGACTTCGGCGAGGTCGAGCACCTCCAGGTAAGCCGCAAGGGCCCGGCCGATTTCGTGTCCAAAGCCGATCTGCGCGCCGAGCGGGCGATCTACGACGAACTGCTCGCCGCGCGTCCCGACTGGGGCTTCGTCATGGAAGAGGCCGGGACGATCGAGGGCGACGAGAACAAGCCGCGCTGGATCGTCGACCCGCTCGACGGGACGAGCAATTTCCTCCACGGAATTCCCCATTTCGCGATCAGCATCGCCGTGCAGGAACCGCGGCTCGGCGGCCCCGGTCCCGACGGCAACCGCTGGGGCGAGGTCACGGCCGGCGTGATCTACAATCCGGTGACCGACGAGACCTTCTGGGCCGAGAAGACGCGCGGCGCGTGGCTTCACGACGGGCGGCTGCGGGTCTCGGCGCGGCGCGGCCTGTCCGAAGCACTGGTGGCGACCGGCATTCCGTTCCAGGGCCGGGGCGATTTTTCCGAATGGTCGCGGATCTTCGCGGCCGTCGGTCCGCAGGTGGCGGGCATTCGCCGCTATGGCGCAGCTTCGCTCGATCTCGCCTGGCTCGCGGCGGGCCGCTACGACGGCTTCTGGGAAAGCGGGCTGAGCGACTGGGACACCGCCGCCGGCTGCCTGATCGTGCGCGAGGCGGGCGGCTTCGTCTCCGACTTCCGCGGACGCTCCTCGCCGATCCATTCGGCGCAGGTCCTCGCGGCGAACGATGCGCTGCATTCGAAGCTGCACAAGCTGCTGGCGAACGCCCTCAAGGCCTGATCGGATCGAGGATCCGGCTGGCTTCGACGCAGCTTCGCACCTTCCGCCCGCCAGCCCTCGCTTGTGCGGACGATCTTCAGCGTGCAGGATGACGGAAGCTGCACCGGTACGGCCAGGCGTCGAGCGACCCTGGCCCGGCCGGAGCGACAGCTTCGATCCCGTCTATCGCCGCAAGGACCAGCGCCCATGACCACCATCGCCGACTTCACCGTGGCCACCAACAAGGGCGAGGACCTGCCTCTCGAGGAGAAGCTCGGCAAGGTGCTGCTGGTCGTCAACACCGCGAGCAAGTGCGGGTTCACGCCGCAGTACGAAGGGCTCGAGGAGCTCTATCAGCGCTTTGGCGACAAGGGTTTCGAGGTCCTCGCCTTTCCCTGCAACCAGTTCGGCGGACAGGAGCCCGGCGACGCGGGCGAGATCGCCGAATTCTGTCAGGTGAATTTCGGTCTGACTTTCCCGCTCATGGCCAAGGTCGATGTCAACGGCGACCAGGCGAGCCCGCTGTTCGACTGGATGAAGCGCGAGAAGCCGGGGGTGATGGGGTCGAAGGGGATCAAGTGGAACTTCACCAAGTTCCTGATCGACCGCGATGGCAAGGTGGTGAAGCGCTACGGTCCGACCGACGCTCCGAAGACCATCGCCAAGGACATCGAGAAGCTGCTTTGAGGACATCTTCCGGCCCCACCGTTATACGTCATCCCAGCGAAAGCTGGGATCTGTCTCGGCAAGTCGGACTCCGCCGAACGCGATCCCAGCTTCCGCTGGGATGACGCGGGCAGGATGTGGGCAGCCGATTGCCCCGGTTGTCCGATCCCGAATCCGTTTTTTCTGTGGAAGCGCCGCTTGGCCCGAGGCGCTTCAATCCGCATATTGGCGCGATGTCCTACAAGCCCTTCGTCCCCTTGCGCATCCTGTCCGCCTATACGATGCTCGAAGGCGCGATCGATCCCAAGGCGATGGCCAAGCTGGCCAGGGAGCGCGGATTTCCGGCGATCGCCATCGCCGACCGGAACGGGCTCTACGGCGCAGTGATGTTCGCCAATGCCTGCAAGGCGGAAGGCGTGCAGCCGATCATCGGGACCCTGCTCGGCGTCGCCCGCGATGCGGAGGGCAAGCAGGTCGATTACCTCCCGCTCTATGCGCAGGACGAGACCGGCTACGACAATCTGTGTCACCTCGTCTCGAGAGCGCATCTCGAACGCCCTCTCGAACTCGAACCGCATGTGCAGATGGCGGATCTCGAAGGCCGCACCGGGGGGCTGATTGCGCTCACCGGGGCCAGCGAGGGAGCTGTGACGCGGCTGCTGGCGGAGGGGCAGCAGACGCATGCCGAGGCTTTGCTCGACAAGCTGGAGGCCTTGTTTCCCGACCGGCTCTACGTCGAACTCGCCCGCCGCGGCGATGCGGTCGAGGAGCGCGCGGAGGCGGCGCTGGTCGACTTCGCCTATGCCCGCGATCTGCCGCTGATCGCGACCAATCCGGCGAATTTCGCCGAACCGCACATGCACAAGGCCCATGATGCGATGCTGTGCATCGCGGGTTCGACGCATGTCGATGCCGAGGAGCGCGCCCGCTCGAACCCCGAAAGCTTCGTCAAGTCCTACCACATGATGGAAGAGGCGTTCGAAGATCTTCCCGAAGCGGTGTCGAACACCATCGTGATCGCCCAGCGCTGTGCCTATGCACCGCCCTATCGCAAGCCGATCCTGCCCAGCCTCGCGGGCGATCTCGAGGGCGAAGCCCGAATGCTGGCGGAGGATGCGCGCAAGGGTCTCGAAGCGCGCCTGGCCCCTTATGGCGAACTTGCCGAAGACGAACGCGAGACCTATTTCGCGCGTCTCGATTTCGAAGTCGGGATCATCAACCAGATGGGCTTCCCGGGCTATTTCCTGATCGTGGCCGACTTCATCAAATGGGCCAAGGATCACGACATACCGGTCGGACCGGGCCGTGGTTCGGGCGCGGGCAGTCTGGTCGCCTGGGCATTGACGATCACCGATCTCGATCCGATCCGGCTGGGCCTGCTGTTCGAACGCTTCCTCAACCCCGAGCGCGTGTCGATGCCCGATTTCGACATCGACTTCTGCGAAACCCGCCGGGGCGAGGTGATCCGCTACGTCCAGCAGAAATACGGCCACGACCACGTCGCGCAGATCATCACCTTCGGCAAGCTCAAGGCGCGCGCGGTGCTGCGCGACACCGGCCGCATCCTGCAGATGAGCTACGGCCATGTCGATCGGCTGTGCAAGATGGTGCCCAACCATCCGACCGATCCCTGGACGCTGCCGCGCGCACTCAACGGCGCGGCCGACTTCAAGCGCGAATACGACAATGACAACGAGGTCAAGCGGCTCGTCGATCTGGCGATGCAGCTCGAGGGCTTTCCGCGCAACAGCTCGACCCATGCCGCGGGCGTGGTGATCGGCGACCGTCCGCTGGCGCAGCTGGTCCCGCTCTATCGCGATCCGCGGTCGGACATGCCGGTGACGCAATACGACATGAAGAATGTCGAGAGCTCGGGGCTGGTGAAGTTCGACTTCCTCGGGCTGAAGACGCTGTCGGTGCTCAAGAAGGCGGTCGACCTGCTTCAAAAGCGCGAGATCGCGATCGATCTCTCGCAGCTGCCGCTCGACGATCCGAAGGTCTACGAGCTGATGAAGGCGGGCAATACGGTCGGCGTGTTCCAGCTCGAATCCGAGGGCATGCGCCGCACGCTGACCGCGGTGAAGCCGACCAATTTCGGCGACATCATCGCGCTCGTCTCGCTCTATCGCCCGGGTCCGATGGACAACATCCCCCTGTTCGGCAAGCGCAAGGCGGGCGAGGCGGCGATCGAATATCCGCATCCCAAGCTCGAGGGCATCCTCGCCGAGACCTATGGCATCTTCGTCTATCAGGAACAGGTCATGCAGGCGGCGCAGATCCTCGCCGGCTATTCGCTCGGCGACGCCGACCTGCTGCGCCGGGCGATGGGCAAGAAGGTTCAGGCCGAGATGGATGCGCAGCGCCAGCGCTTCGTCGACGGGTGCCGCGAAGTGTCGGGAATCGAGAAGGCCGAGGCCAACGGCCTGTTCGACCTGATCGACAAATTCGCCGGCTATGGCTTCAACAAGTCGCACGCCGCCGCCTATGCGCTGCTCGCCTATCAGACCGCCTGGCTGAAGGCGCACTACCCCGAGGAGTTCTTCGCCGCTTCGATGTGCTTCGACATGCATCAGTCGGAAAAGCTGGCGATTTTCGTCGACGATGCGCGGCGCGGGGGGGTGCGGATCCTGCCTCCTTCGCTCAATCATTCGGAAGCCGAATACACCGTCGAGCAGACCGACGACGGCTATGCGGTGCGCTATGCGCTGGCCGGAATCCGCAATGTCGGCGAGCGGGCGATGGAGGCGATCGTCGAGGAACGCGAGGCGAGCGGCGCGTTCGAGAGCCTGCAGGACCTGTTCGAGCGCCTGCCCAGGGGATCGATGAATTCGCGCCAGCTCGAGGCGCTGGTCGGCGCAGGCGCGCTCGACGGGTTCGACCCGAACCGCGGCAGGCTGTTCGCCAATGCCGACATGCTTCTGGCCATTGCCGATGCCGCCGAACGCGAGCGGTCGAGCGGGCAGCAGGGGCTGTTCGGCGGCGAGGACGCAGCCGGCGAAGACACGCTGCGGCTCAAGGAGGCCGAGCCGTGGAGCCGTGCCGAGCAGATGGCGCGCGAGAAGGACAATTTCGGCTTCTATTTCGCCGAGCATCCGGTCGAGGCATGGCGGCAGGTCGCCTCGGCGCAGGGCGCGCGGTCCTATGCCTCGCTGATGGCCGGGGGAGCGCCGCCGGGCGGGCGCAGCGGCGCGGTGATGGCCGCCATGGTCGAGAAGGTGAACAAGGGCACCACGCGCCGCGGGAAGCCTTTCGTCCGCGCGGACTTTTCCGACAGCTCGGGCCAGTTCAGCGCCGCCTGCTTCGAGGAGGGTCTGGTCGATAAGTTCCTCGAATGGGCCGAGAACCAGACCTGTGTGAAGCTCGATGTCGAACTCGACTCGCCGTCCCCCGACGAACCGCCCCGGATCACGGTGCGCGGCGCACTGCCGCTGGATGCGGTCAAGGGCAGCATGGCGATGCTGTTGACGCTCGAAGTCGGGAGCGTGGAGGCCATGACCCAGCTCGCGCTCGAGCTCGGCGCCGACGGGGGTGGGCAGGACGAGGTTCTGGCGACGCTGGTGACCGGCGATCCAGCGCCGCCGACCGTCCGCCTGGGCCGCGCTTTTTCTATCGACGGCCAAATCGCGGAACGCTTGGCAAGCGTCGCGGGCCTTGCCAATGTGCAGTTGACGGCACGGCGGGGGAAGGCGAATTTGCGCCTCGTCGCCTGACGCGACGGGGAGAGACTATGCCGCTTGGAGCGATGCAGGACTGGAAGTTGCGGATCTCGCATGTGATCGACCATGCGGCGCGCGAGGCACCCGACCGCGAGATCGTGACGCATTGGGCCGACGGCAGCGAGACCCGCACCGACTGGACGGGCATCCGGCGCGACGCGAAGAAGATGGCGCAGGCGCTCGAGGCGTTGGGCCTGAGACCGGGCGACAAGGTCGCCAGCCTGGCGATGAACCATGCTCGCCATCTCGTCAGCTGGTTCGGGGTCGCTGGGATGGGCGGCGTGCTCCACACCTGCAACCCGCGGCTGTTCGACGACCAGCTCGAATATATCGTCAACCACGCGGAGGACCGCGTGATGATCTACGATGCCGCCTTCCAGCCGATCGTCGACAAGATGCGCGACCGATGGCCGGGCGTCGAACATTACATCTGCTACGACAGCGGCGAGCATACGGTCGCCTTCGAGGACTGGATCGGATCCCATGACGGGGAGTGCGACTGGTTCGACGGGGACGAGCGCGATCCGTGCATGATCTGCTACACCAGCGGCACCACGGGCCACCCCAAGGGCGTCCAGTACGAACATCGCTCGACCATGCTCCACGCCATGGCGGGACTGCAGACGAGCGCCTTCAATTTCAGCCCCTCCTCGGTGATGTTGCCGGTGGTGCCGATGTTCCATGCGGCGAGCTGGGGGCTGCCCTATTCGGGCGCGATGGCAGGGATCAAATTCGTCTTCAGCGCGGTCAACGAACCGGCAGTGCTGTGCGATCTGATGGAGCGCGAAGGCGTCACCGACAGCGCCGGCGTACCGACCGTCTGGCTGGCGACCTTCCAGTATTGCGACGCCGAGGGCAGGGACCTGCCGAAGTTGAGGGCGGCCACCATCGGCGGCTCGGCGGCGCCGCGCTTCATGATCGAGCGGTTGATGAAGAACGGCACGCGCGTCCAGCATGCCTGGGGAATGACCGAGACCTCGCCCATCGGCACGGTCGGCGGACCGACGGCGGATTGGGACGAACTCAGCTTCGAGCAGAAGGTCGAGAAGACGATGAAGCAGGGCCGGCCGATCTTCGGGGTGGAACTGCGCACGGTCGATCTCGACGATCCCGCGAAGGTCCTGCCGCGCGATGGCGAGAGCTCGGGCGCGCTGCATATCCGCGGACCGTGGGTGGTGAAGCGCTATTTCAAGGCCGAGGAAGACGCGATCGACGGCGACGGCTGGTTCAACACCGGCGACGTCGCGATCCTTCATCCCGACGGAACGATGCAGATCACCGATCGCACCAAGGATGTGATCAAGTCGGGCGGCGAGTGGATCAGTTCGGTCGAGCTCGAAAATGCCGCGGTCGGCCACCCCGCCGTGGCCGAGGCTGCGGCGATCGGCATGCCGCACCCCAAATGGGACGAGCGCCCGGTTCTGTTCGTGGTCCGCAAGTCGGGCGCCGAGTGCTCCGCGCAGGACATCACGCAGTTCCTGTCGGACAAGGTCGCCAAATGGTGGCTGCCCGACGCGGTCGAATTCGTCGACGAGATCCCGCATACGGCGACCGGCAAGATCAGCAAGAAGGATTTGCGCGAGCAATTCGCGGATTACACCCTGGAGGAGGCATCATGATCACCGCTGTCAGAGTCGCCGCTTCGCTGATTGCCGGCACGACCGTCTTCTTCGCCGGCGTGCTCGGGACCGAATACGCCGTGTGGTTCCATGGCTCTCCCGCCGACCTGCTGGCGGATCCCGTGCTCAACGCCGTCCGGTTCGGCATCGCAGGCGCGCTCGGCCTGGGGAGCGCATTCCTCTCTTATCCCAGGGCTGAAAGGATGGGCCAATGACCGACACCTACATCGATCCGAGCCGCGCCAATTTCGACGCATTCAAGAGCCTCCCGCGCGACGAGCCGATCCACATGCTCAACCTGCTCCTCTATCGCGACGACGCCGCCTATCCGGAGGGGCACGAGAATGCCGGCAAGGGCTGGAGCGGACGCCGCGCCTATCAGGAATACGGGCAGACGAGCGGACCGATCTTCCGCCGCGTCGGCGGCAGCATCGTCTGGCGCGGAACCTTCGAGACGGTGGTGACGGGGCCCGAGGCGATGCGCTGGCACGATGGATTCGTGGCGCAATACCCCAATTCGGGCGGCTTCTTCGAAATGATCAAGGATCCCGACTATCAGAAGGCGGTGATCAACCGGACTGCCGCGCTGGAGGATAGCCGCCTGGTGCGCTTCAAGCCGGGGGCTGCGGGCGAGGGGTTCGGATGAGAAGGCGCAGCCGGATCGGGTCGAAGCTCATTGGGCTGGCTCTGCCCGCCCTGCTGATGGCGAGCGGAGCGCAGGCTGGAGACAGGCGCGTCGAAGCTCTTCTGGAACTCGCCGACCGGAACGATGCCAAGGCGCTGTAACACCTCGGCATGATGTATTTGACGGGGACGGGAGTTGCGCAGGACCAGAACCGCGCACTCGGGTATTTCCAGGTGGCCTCCGAACTGGGCGATCCGCTGGCATCCTACAAGCTGGGCTGTTTCTACGACGGCCAGTACAAGCTGCTGAAGGTGGACGCCGAGCGAGCGCTCGATCTGAAGCTGGTCGCTGCGAATGCCGGCTATGCCTTGGCTCAGCAGGACGTTGCGGTCCGCTACGCGCGCCGCGGCGATTTCTCCCAGGCGCTCGGTTGGCTCGCGCGGGCTGCGTCGGAAGGCATCCCGGAAGCGCTCGCCCTTTACGCATCGGTTCACAACGGAACGCCAGGAGTAGAGAAGGACCCGGTCAGCGCTGCCGCCTACTTCCGCCTCTTCCTCGCCGCGAGCGGGGGAACCGAGCAGCAACGGGAGTGGCTCAAAGCCTTCGAGTCGAAACTTTCCCCTGCGCAGCTGGATGCTGCGGACGCAATCGTGACCTCATTCCGGGCGAAGCCGACGGCGCTGACTACCGAGGCACTCGCGGGGCTGACGGCAGCCGATGCCTTGATCGCCGCTACCGATCCCTAACCAAAGTCCTGAGCCCCGAAGTGAAGACCGGCTGCCTTCCATCGTGCGAGGCCGCGCATCGCGCATCGAGCATGGCTAGAGCAAGCGCAACTGCCCACCCGTCTGCGGCGGCCGGAAGCGGCTGCAGTCGAGCTCGAACTTCGTCTTGCCGAGCCCGGCGCGCTTGCAGGCCAGGCGGAAGCGGGCGCGGAAGAGATCGGCCCAGACGCCGCTCGGCTTCATCCGGCTGAAGAAATCGGGATCGTTGTCCTTGCCGTTGCGGATCGAGCGCACGATGCTCATCACCTTGTCCCCGCGCTCGGGATAGTGGACCGACAGCCATTCGCGGAACAGCGGGGCGACCTCATGCGGCAGCCGCAGCGGGATCCAGCCGACGCTGCCGACGCCGATCTCCGCCGCCCGCACGACGATCTCTTCCATGAACTCGTCGGTGATCGCCGGAATGACCGGAGCGATCGAGCAATGCGTCGGCACGCCGGCTTCGGCCAGTTTCCCAAGGGCGGACAGCCGCTTGGCCGGAGAAGCTGCGCGAGGTTCGAGTTTGCCCGACAGCCGGGGTTCGAGGCTCGTCACCGAGATCGCCACCGCCACCAACCGCTCCCGCGCCATCGCCGCCAGCAGGTCGAGATCGTCGAGCACCCGGTCGGACTTGGTCGTGATCGTCACCGGATGGCGCGCGTCGAGGCACACCTCCAGCACCTGCCGCGTAATGCGGTATCGCCGCTCGATCGGCTGATAGGGATCGGTATTGGTCCCCATGGCGATCGGTCGCGGCGCGTATTTCGGCTTCGCCAGCGTCGCCCGCAGAAGCTCCGCCGCATTGGGCTTGGCAAACAGACGCGTCTCGAAGTCGAGCCCGGGCGAGAGGTCGTGATAGGCGTGCGTCGGCCGGGCGAAGCAATAGATGCAGCCGTGCTCGCAGCCGCGATAGGCGTTGATCGAGCGATCGAAGGCGATGTCGGGCGACTGGTTGAAGCTGAGGATCGTCTTCGGCCGCTCCTCGGTTACCTCGGTCCGCAGCTTGACCGGTGGGCCGTCCAGAGCCTCCATATGATCGCGCCAGTCGCCGTCGATCTCGCGCTCGGCAAGGCCGAAACGCTGCGGAACCCGCGCGCCCTGGGCGCCGCGTCCGGGTACAGCAGGGGCGAGTCGTCGTTCCATGCACTGGAACATATCGTGAACTTCGCGCCGGCGCCAGTCGCTTTCGCGGGTGGCTAGCGTTCGCGCAGGCGGGGCATCAGCTCGACGAAATTGCAGGGACGGTGGCGGCTGTCGAGTTGCTGGACGAGAATTCTGTCCCAGCCATCCTTCACCGCACCGTTCGAGCCGGGCAGCGCGAAGACATAGGTTCCGCGCGCCACCACGGCGCAGGCGCGGCTCTGGACCGTGCTGGTGCCGATGCTGTCGTAGCTCAACCAGCGGAACAGTTCGCCGAAGCCGGGAATGTCCTTGTCCTTGATCCGGTCGAGCGCTTCGGGCGTGACGTCGCGCCCGGTCAGCCCGGTCCCGCCCGTGGTGATGACGCAATCGACCGCTTCGTCGTCGATCCAGCGGTGGAGGTGCGCGGCGATCTCGTTCTTGTCGTCACGGCTGATCTCGCGTGCTGCGAGCACGTGACCCGCGGCGTGGATCCGCCCGGCGAGGATGTCGCCCGAGCTGTCGTCGCTCGCCGCGCGCGTGTCCGAAACGGTCAGCAGCGCGATATGGACCGGCTTGAAGGGGCGGTTTTCGTCGATCGGCATCAGCGGGTCCTCGGAAACAGCGGCCAGTCGTTTTCCGCCAGTTCGACCCGGCTCGGCGCGGCAGCATCGGCCTGCCGCAGATACATCCAGTAATTGCGCATCACGATGGCGACATAGCCGCGCGTCTCCCAGTAGGGAATCGATTCCATGTAGAGCAGCGGATCGTCCTGATCGCGGACCTCGCTTTCCCACCGGGCGACGGGGGTGGGGCCGGCATTATAGGCGGCCATGACCTTGGGCAGGCGGCCCTGCGTATAGCCCGCCTGGCTGAGCGATTCGAGCGTGCGCTGTCCGAAGGCGAAGTTCACCGCAGGGTCGGTGAGGTCGGCATCGGCGCTCATCGCGATCGAGGCGGCATATTCGCGCCGGGTGGCCGGCATGATCTGCATCAGGCCGATCGCCCCCGCGGGGCTGACCACGGCCTCGCGGAAGTTCAATTCCTGCAGCGCATGAGCGAAAGCGAGCGCCGGGTCGATTCGCCAGCCCCCGACCGGCGAACGGAAGGTGACCGGATAGCGCAGGCTCGGATGCGAGCCGGTCCCACGCGGCGCATTATAGGCCATGAAACTCTGCGCACCGGTGAGGCCGAGCGCCCGCGCGAGCCGCGAGAGCGCACCGAAATCCTCGGCGCTCCCCCTTCTGATCAGCCACAGGAGGCTCGCCTCGGCCTCGTCGCGGCGGCCGATTTCGGCCAGCATCACCGCCTGACGGACCGGCTCTTCGTCGCGCAGACGGCGCCAGTCCTCGGCGGTGAGATCGGGCAGGGCGTGTGTCGCCGGCAGCTCGCGGCCGAGCTGTTCATGCGCGAGCATGCCATAAAGCGTCTCGGGAAAACGCGCCGCCCCGCGCAATTGCTCGGCGGATTTCTCGGGAAAGCGGCACCGGATGAACGACCGGCTCGCCCAGTAATGGGCGGCGGCGGTGAGTTCGGGATTGATCGCGCTCGCGGCGGAGCGCCGGAAGGCCTCGGCGGCCCGGTCGCAATCGCCCAGCCGCCAGGCGGCCAGGCCGGCGGCCCAATCGCCTTCGGCAACCCACGGACCGCTGCTGCCCTCGCGCACGGTCTCGGCGAGCGCCCAGGCCTGAGCGTCTCGGTTCTCGATGTAATAGCTCCAGGCGATGCGATAGCGCCACTCGGCGCGCGCTTCGGGCGAGAGTGTCGCATCCACGCCGTCGAGCAGCAGGCGCGCGCCGTCGGGATCGTCCTGGGTGATCCGCTCGAGGATTGCGGCGCGCACGCTGTCGGGCATCGTCCCGTCGGCGATCGTGGACGGGCGGATGCGCTTGGTCATTCCCGGCTGACGGACGAGATCGCGCTCGGGGGCGAGGGCGGGTGCCTCGGACAGGCCGCGGGTCTGGCCCAGCCGGACGATATCGGCAGCGCGGGGGAGGTCGGAATAGCGCGAGAGCCACTCCTCGATCCGCGCGAGATCGATCCTCGGACTGTCGGGGTGAAGGAAATAGCGGGCCAGCGCCGCACCATGTAGCGGTCCGTCCGTCCGCTGGGCGAGCAGGACCTCGACCCGGTCCCAGTTCCGCGCATCGATCGCATCGAACACCGAGGCATAGTAGGAGCGGTCCTCGGCGGACAGCAATGGCGGCAGCGCGGCGGAATGCGAGCGAGTGAAATACTCGACGCTGCCCGCCCGCGCTGCGGTGGGTACGGCGAGCGAAACCGCGCATAGGGCGGCAATTGTGGCGAAGCTGCGTATCGTCATCGGGTCCAGTCCAGCCATCGTTGCCAGAAGTTCTGCCTGCGCGCCCCCGAGCGGGCGAGCTCCGCCAGATCGGGTACGGCAAGAAGCGGAAACTCCCTTCCGCCGCAGGCAAGCGACAAGGGCTCGCGCGCCCGCGCCGGCTCGACCCCAAACAGCGCGAGCTGCGAGCGACCGAAGGCGAGCACCCGCTCGGGCGCCGCGAGCGCGACATGGTGCCGGGTCACCGCGCCGAGCCCGGCAGCGCCGAGCGCCTCCCAGTCGGGCAAGGCCATGGGTGCGGGAAGCGCGCTGGCGAAATAGCTCTCGTGCGGAGCGATCTCCATCGCGCGCAGCATGGCGCCGAGCAGCTTGCCGCCGGTGCCGGTCAGAAGCCCGTCGCCGTCGTCGCCTGCCGGCTGGCCGACGAGCACCATCAGCCGTGCCCCCGCCGTGCCCCGAGGGGGGACCCTCCGGTCGAGCGCACCTTCGGCGAGCGAGGCTTCGGTCATCCACCATTCGCGAAAATTTTCCAGCGTGTCGGGCCAGCTTTCCGGCTCGCCGCCGATCACCGGAATCTCGCCCGGCGTCAGCGCGCGCTGCAAGGGGGTCGGACGCGGCGGCGCGGGCGGCGGAGGAGGTGGCGGGGCCGTTACGGCATCGGCAGGCCCGGTTTCGGCGAGCCAACCGCGCGCCCTATCCGAGAAGTCGCCATCGACGCCTGCCTCGCGCCACCAGTCGATCGCCCCTTCGAGGCTGTCGAGCGCCGAAAAATCGCGCGATTGCGGGGGTTGTGCGTCGACCATCCGTCCGTGCGAGGTCTTGACCTCAATCGTCCCAGCAATCAAGGCATGAGCCACAGGATACGCGACGAAAAGAGAGAGATATGAGCGAACGCGAATCGATGCCCTGCGACGTGGTCGTGATCGGCGGAGGGGTGGCCGGCCTTGCGGCGGCGATCCGTCTGAAGCAGATCGACGACAACCTCGAGGTCGTGGTGCTCGAAAAGGGCAGCGAGATCGGCGCCCATGTCCTCTCGGGCGCGGTGGTCGATCCCAAGGCGCTCGACGAGCTCTTTCCCGAGTGGCGCGACATGGACTGCCCGATGGCGCAGACGCCGGTTACCGAGAACCACCACTGGGTGCTGACCGAGACCGGTCGCTCCGAGATGCCCGAATTCCTCCTCCCGCCGTTCATGGCCAATCACGGCAATTACACCGGCTCGCTCGGCAATCTCGCGCGCTGGCTCGGCGAGCAGGCCGAGGCGCTGGGCGTGATGGTCTTTCCCGGCTTTCCGGCCGCCGAAGTGCTGTTCGACGAACAGGGCGCCGTCGCCGGCGTGGTCACCCAGGACATGGGCGTGGCCGAGGATGGCTCGCACAAGCCCGATTATCAGCCGGGCATGGAGATCCACGCCAAATACACGCTCTTCGCCGAGGGTGCCCGCGGCAATCTGACCAAGCAGATGAAGGCGCGCTTCGATCTCGAAGCCGACTGCCAGCCGCAGGTCTATGGCCTCGGCGTCAAGGAATTGTGGGATATCGATCCCGACCTGCACGAGCCCGGCCGGGTGATCCACACGCAGGGCTGGCCGCTGTCCGAAAGCGGCAGCTGGGGCGGCGGCTTTCTGTACCACCAGGCGAGCGGCCAGGTCGCGCTCGGCTTCGTCACCGCGCTCGACTATCGCAATCCCTATGTCTCGCCCTTTCAGGAATTCCAGCGCTGGAAGCACCATCCCGCGATCGCCGCGATCCTCGCGGGGGGCAAGCGCGTCGCCTATGGCGCGCGCGTCATCAACGAGGGTGGCTGGCAGAGCGTGCCGAAGCTCGCCTTCCCCGGCGGCGCGCTGATCGGCTGCGCGGCGGGCTTCGTCAACGTGCCGCGGATCAAGGGCAGCCACACCGCCATGAAGAGCGGAATGCTGGCGGCCGAGACCGTGGCCGCCGCGATCGCCGAGGGGCGCGAGCACAGCGAGGAAATGGGCTATGACGCCGCGGTCCGTTCGAGCTGGATCGCCGAGGAGCTCAAGAAGGTGAAGAACGCGCAGCCCGCGGTCGCGAAATATGGCGAGGATCTCGGGACCGTTCTGGCCGGCATCGACATGTGGATGCGCACGCTGAAGATCGGCCTGCCGATCACGATGAAGCACCATCGCGATCACGAGGTCCTCCAGCGCGCCGACCTCCACCGGCCGATCGCCTATCCCAAGCCCGACGGCGTGCTCAGCTTCGACCGGCTGACCAGCGTGAGCTTCAGCTACACCAACCATGCCGAGGACCAGCCGGTCCACCTCAAGGTCTGCGACCGCGAATTGCAGCGCAGCAGCGAGCTCGAGGTCTTTGCCGGCCCTTCGACCCGCTATTGTCCGGCAGGGGTCTATGAATGGGTGACCGAGGAGGGCGGCGAGCCGAAATTCGTGATCAACGCGCAGAACTGCGTCCATTGCAAGACCTGCGACATCAAGGATCCGAACCAGAATATCGAATGGACCACGCCCGAAGGCGGCGGCGGCCCGAACTATCCGAACATGTAGCGGGGCAGCGGACGGCTATTGCGACAGAGGCAGTCTGTCGCGGCACGACGGGTGCCGAACCCGTGTCCAGAGCGGCAATCGGATGATCAAGGTGCCCGCGATGCGCGAAACCGCTTATGCCAAGATCAATCTCGCGCTGCACGTCCGCGGGCGGCGCGAGGACGGCTATCATGAACTCGAGACGCTGTTCGCCTTCGTCGATGCGGGCGATGTACTGATCGCAAGCGGCGCGGAGCAGGACAGCGTGCAGCTGGCGGGCGAGTTCGCTGCAGACCTGGGCGATCCGTTCGGCAATCTCGTCGCCCGTGCGCTCGGAACGCTCCCGCGTGCGGACGGTCTCGCGATCACGCTCGAGAAGAACCTGCCGGTGGCCGCCGGGCTGGGCGGGGGCTCGGCGGATGCCGGTGCCGTATTCCGGATCGTGCGCGAACGCCAAGGCCTGCCCGAGGACTGGCAGAAACGCGCGGCGTCGCTCGGAGCGGATGTTCCCGCCTGCGTCGCAAGCCGGACCTGCATCGGGCGCGGCACGGGCACAGAGCTCGAGCCCGCCGACGAGGGGCTGGCGGGGACTCCCGTGCTGCTGGTCAATCCGCGGGTCCCGCTGTCCACCGCTGCGGTGTTCGCGCATTGGGACGGTCGGGATCGCGGACCGTTGCCGGGCGGGAATGCCGCGACCGTCGCGCAACAGGGGCGCAACGATCTCGAAGCTCCCGCCATCGCATTGTGCCCGCCGATCGCCGGCGTGCTCGCCGCGCTGCGTGGAACTGCGCCGATCCTCGTCCGTATGTCGGGTTCGGGCGCGACCTGTTTCGCGCTGTTCGAAACCGAAACGGCGCGTGACGAGGCCGCGGCGTCGATCGCCGCCGACCATTCCGGCTGGTGGCAGATGCGAGGAACGCTCAGATGATCGACGGCCTTCCGTTCCGCCAGGTCGGGCGAGAGGAGATGCGCCCCGGCGGGCTGATCTGCCTTGCCGACCATGCCTCCAATCACATCCCGCACGGCATCGAACTGGGCATAGACCGCAAGCTGCTCGACGAGCACATCGCGCTCGACATCGGGGTGGAGGGCGTCGCCGACCGGCTCGCCCGACGGCATGCGATGCCCGCGCATATCGCCACCGTCAGCCGGCTGGTGTGCGACTTCCACCGCCGCGAGGACGAAGCGGCCGTGGTTCCGGCGACCAGCGACGGCCATCTCGTTCCGGGCAATATCGGAGCCGATGTCGAGGCTCGCCTGGCGCTCTACCATCGCCCCTATCACGCTGCGCTGGCGCGCTTCATCGACGAGGCGAAGCCGCGCCTGATCGTCGCGCTGCACAGCTTCACTCCGCAGCTGGCCTCGGGCGGGGAAGAGCGCCCCTGGGAAGTGGCTCTGCTCTACAACCAGGACGATCGCGCGGCGCGGCATGCGATCCGCCTGTTCGGCCAGCAGGGGCTCGTCGTGGGCGACAACCAGCCCTATTCGGGCAAGCAGCTCAACGCCACGATGGACCGGCACGCAGAGGCGCGCGGCATTCCTTACTGCACCATCGAGATCCGCCAGGACCAGATCGCCACCGAAGCCGGGCAGGCGCGCTGGGCGAACATGATCGCCGATGTCATGGGCCGTGTCGCGCTCGAGGTTTGAGGCGGGCCAAGCATTCCTTCGCACGGATCGACTTGAAAACTCCCGGCACCCCGGCGAAAGCTGAGGTCGCGAACCGCATGGCTGGCTGGCCGACAAGGATCCCGGCTTCGCCGGGATGATGGGAGTTCTAGATGGCGAAATTCGACAAATCCACGCTGCCCAGCCGCCATGTCTCGGTCGGGCCCGAGCGGGCGCCGCACCGCTCCTATTATTACGCCATGGGCCTGACCGAGGAAGAGATCGCCCGCCCCTTCGTCGCGGTGGCGAGCGCGGGCAATGACAGCGCGCCGTGCAACACCACGCTCGATGCGCAGGCGAATATCTGCCGCCTCGGGGTGGACGAGGCGGGCGGGATGCCGCGGCGCTTCAACACGATCACCGTCACCGACGGCATCGCGATGGGCCATCAGGGCATGAAGAGCTCGCTGGTCAGCCGCGAGGTGATCGCCGATTCGGTCGAGCTGTCGGTGCGCGGCCATTGCTACGACGCGCTGGTCGGCTTCGCCGGCTGCGACAAGAGCCTGCCCGGGATGATGATGGCGATGCTCCGGCTCAACGTGCCGAGCATCTTCGTCTATGGCGGATCGATCCTGCCGGGCACCTACAAGGGCCACGACGTGACCGTGGTCGATGTGTTCGAGGCGGTCGGCCAGTACGCTGCCGGCAATTGCCCGCTGAAGGAACTCGCCGCGCTCGAGAAGGTGGCCTGTCCCGGCCACGGGGCATGCGGCGGACAGTTCACTGCCAACACCATGGCTTGCGTGGGAGAGGCGATTGGATTGTCGCTTCCGAACAGCAATATGGCCCCTGCTCCTTACAAATCGCGTGAGGAAATCGCGCGCGCCGCGGGGCGGCAGGTCATGACCTTGCTCGAACGCAATCTGCGCCCGCGCGACATCTGCACCCGCGCCGCCTTCGAGAACGCCGCGCGCGTGGTCGCGGCGACCGGCGGCTCGACCAATGCCGCGCTGCATCTGCCGGCCATGGCGCATGAGGCGGGGATCGCCTTCGACCTCCACGAGGTCGCCGAGATCTTCAAGTCGACGCCCTACATCGCCGATCTCAAGCCGGGCGGGCGCTATGTCGCCAAGGACATGCACGAGGCCGGCGGGGTCTATATGGCGATGAAGACGCTGCTCGACGGGGGCTTCCTCGATCCCGAGCCGATGACCGTCACCGGCAGGACGCTGGGCGAGAACATCGAGGAGATCGTCTGGAACCCCGACCAGAAGGTCTTCTACGAGGTTTCCAGCCCGATCACCCCCACCGGCGGGGTGGTCGGCCTCAAGGGCTCGCTCGCGCCCGAGGGGGCGATCGTCAAGGTCGCGGGCATGGACCGACTGCAGTTCACCGGCCCGGCGCGGGTCTTCGAATGCGAGGAAGACGCCTTCCGCGCGGTCGAGGAGCGCGACATCGCCGAGGGCTGCGTGATCGTCATCCGCTACGAGGGACCCAAGGGTGGTCCGGGGATGCGCGAGATGCTCGCGACCACGGCGGCGCTCTATGGCGAGGGCATGGGCGAAAAGGTCGCATTGATCACCGACGGGCGCTTCTCCGGAGCGACGCGCGGCTTCTGCATCGGCCATGTCGGGCCCGAGGCGGCCGAAGGAGGGCCGATCGCGCTGGTCGAGGACGGCGACGAGATCGCGATCGATGCCGTCGCCGGCACGATCGAGCTCAACGTCGACCCTTCGGTGCTGGACGAACGGCGCAAGGCGTGGCAGCCGCGCGCCAATGATTACCAGTCCGGAGCCCTGTGGCGCTATGCGCAGAATGTCGGACCCGCCGCCGAGGGGGCCGTCACCCATCCCGGTGCCGCGCGCGAGACGCACGTTTACGCCGATATCTAGCGCGCTGCTGCTCGCCGCCGCCTGTTCGCCGGTCCCCGATCAGGCGCGGGCGGATGCCGTGCCGATCGCATGCGCGCTCGACGGGGCGGAGGCCTTCGCCACGACCTGCCTCGTCGAGGTGGACGGCGCCCGCCTGGTCGTGCGCGAACCCGATGGCGGGTTTCGTCGCTTTGGGTTCGACGGCGGGGGTAGCCTTTACCCCGTCGACGGCATTGATGCCTTCGCGCTTGCTCGGGCGGAGGACGGTTCGACCGAGATCGCCGTCGACGGCGACCGCTACCGCATCCCGGCCGAGCTGATGCCATGACCGATCCGGTCCTCACCGTCGCGCAAATGCGCGCTGCCGAAAAGGCGGCGATGGAGGCGGGTACCTCCGAATGGGAGCTGATGCAGCGCGCGGGCGAGGGGGCCGCGCAATGGGTCCTGCGCATGGCTGCGGGGCGGGCGGTGACCGTGCTGTGCGGTCCGGGAAACAATGGCGGCGACGGCTATGTGATCGCCGAGAGCCTGCGGCGGCGCGGTCTGACGGTATCGGCCGTCGCCCCGGTCGAGCCGGCGACCGCGACCGCGCGGCATGCGCGCGACGCCTATCGCGGCGAGATCGTGCAGTCCGCCGGCGGTTTCCACCCCGTGGTGGTCGATGCGCTGTTCGGCTACGGCCTCTCGCGCCCGGTCACGGGTGTATTTGCCGAATTGCTCGAGCAATTGGCTGTAAGTCACTGTTACAAAATAGCAATCGATGTCCCAAGCGCGGTGGCGAGCGACAGCGGAGAGGTTCTCGGCCCGCTGGCGCATTATGATCTCACGCTGGCTCTGGGTGGCTGGAAACAGGCGCATGTCCTGATGCCGGCGCGGGCGCGAATGGGGGCGCAGCGCCTGCGTGCCGATCGGCCTCGAACTGCCCGCTGCCGCGCCCGCGCTGTCGGAGCGGCCCCGAATCGCGGCACCTGCTCCCGATGCGCATAAATATCGCCGCGGATTGCTCGCCATCGTCGCGGGCGCCATGCCCGGTGCGCCGCTGCTCGCCGCCGCGGCGGCGATGCGCTGCGGCGCGGGCTATGTGAAGCTGCTGAGCGGCCATGCGCATCCCGATGCCCCAGCCGAACTGGTGATCGAACAGGGCGACCTCGCAGCGATGCTCGGGGATCCGCGGATTGCGGCCGTGCTTGTCGGCCCGGGCCTCGGCCGCGACGAAGATGCGCGCGGCCGCCTCGCAGCCGTGCTTGCGGCCGGGCGGCCCTGCGTGCTCGATGCCGATGCGCTCCACCTGCTCGACGACGATCTTCTCGAAGGCGTCCAAACCCGGCGCCTGGTTGTGACGCCGCATGAGGGAGAGCTTGCAACACTCTGCAAAACCTTCGGAATCACGGAGGAACGCAAACTGGAGCGCGCCTGCCGGCTGCATGACGTTACCGGGCTTACCGTCCTTGCCAAGGGTGCCGACACGGTGCTTGCCGGGGAAGCGGGGACCCGCTTCTTCCCGCGCGGGACGAGCTGGCTTTCGGTCGCGGGCACCGGCGATGTGCTGGCGGGCGCGATCGCTTCGCGTCTCGCGGTTCACGGCGATCCGCATCGCGCATGCGAGGAAGGCGTGTGGCTGCAGCACGAGGCGGCGCGCGCCGCCGGCCCCGCCTTCACCGCGGGCGAACTGGCGCGGGCGCTGCGCACCGCGATCGAGGGCTTGCTGTGACGGCCGGCGAAACGATCCTGCGGATCGCCGCGCGGGGGGATGGCGTCACGGCTTCGGGTCGCCACATCGCGGGAGCGGTGACGGGCGATGCCATCGCCGCGGATGGCACTCTGACGCCGGGACCGCACCGTGCCGTCCCGCCGTGCCGACACTTCCCCACATGCGGCGGATGCCAGCTGCAACACGCCGACGAGGAGGCGCTGCGGCAATTCGTCGCCGACCGCGTCCTCAATGCGGCGCAAGGGCAGGGCGTCGAGGCGCAGGAGGTGCTGCCGACGCATCTGTCGCCCCCCTCGACCCGGCGCCGGGCGACACTGCATGCGTTACGCACAGCCGGGGGCGCGGCGATCGGGTTTCGCGAGGGCGGCTCGCATCGCATCGTCGACATGCGCGAGTGCCATATCCTGCATCCCGCCCTGTTCGCCATGGTCGCGCCGCTGCGCATGCTGGTTGCCGCGCATGGCGGCCGGCAGCCGGTCGATATCGAGCTGACGCTGACCGAGCAAGGGGTGGATTGCACGCTCGAGGGGATTGCGGCCGAAGGGCTCGAAGCAACCGAAGCCCTGCTCGATTTCGCGCGCGCCCATGGGCTGGCGCGGCTTTCGCTCGATCGCGGCTATGGCGCCGAGACGCTGTGGGAGCCCGAGCCGGTCACGGTGACGCTGGGCGGGGTCGCGGTGCCCTTTCCCCAAGGCAGCTTCCTCCAGCCCACCGCCGATGGCGAACGGGTCCTGATCGAAGATGCCGGCAGCTTTCTCGCGGATGCGGGGACGATCGTCGACCTGTTCGCGGGCCTGGGTACCTTCGCCTTCGCTTTGGCGGGAGGAGCGAAACTGCTGGCGGTCGAGGCCGCGCGCGACGCGCATTTGGCCTGCAAGACCGCCGCCAATATGAGCGGTCTGCCGGTCCTGACCCTGCATCGCGACCTGTTCCGCAATCCGCTGCAGCCGGAGGAGGTCGGTCGCTTCGGTGCCGTTCTGCTCGATCCGCCGCGCGCCGGCGCGCGCGAGCAGATCGCCCAGATCGCGGCCAGCGCTGCAGAGCGGGTGGCCTATGTGAGCTGCAATCCGGCGAGCTGGGCTCGCGATGCGAAGGCGCTGGTGGAAGCGGGCTTCGAGCTCCGCAGCCTGCGGCCCGTGGGCCAGTTCCGCTGGTCCACTCACGTCGAACTGACCAGCTACTTCGCCCGCTAGCGACGCAGGCTTTCGAGCAGCCGCTCCTGCAGCCAATGCTGCGCTTCGGGGGCGGAAAAGGCGTGGTCGGCGCCGGGGCAGCGGGCGATCCTCGTGTCCTCCGCATCCCAGCGCTCGGCGAAGACCTGTGCAGTCCGGTCGCCCTCGGCGAGCACGAAGCGCACCGGCCCGGGGAAAACCGCAATGCCCTGCCGCATGTGCTCGGCAAGCCCCGAGGGCGCGCTCCTGGGCTTCGCAGCCTGCGCCAATCCTCTCGCCAGCCGGGCAAGATCGACCCTCCCGCTCACCAGCCGGACGAGTTCGCGCGGGCTCTTCAATTTCTCGGCATAGCGCGACCGGATCGAAGCCGGTGCGGGCAGGTCGCTTTCGCCCGGTTCGATCGTCCATGGATTGCTCAGCACGAGCGCATCGCATTCCGCTCCGCCCGCGAGCATGAGCGCGCTGGCGGCATCGCAATTCCCGAAGCCGACCACGCGATCGATTTGCGGAGCGATCGCGCGAAAGGCGAGCAGGGCAGCGGCGATGTCGGGCTGCGACTTGCGGAACCCGCCATCGCTGCCCTCGCTGTCGCCGATGCCGCGACGGTCGAACCGGAACACCGGAAAGCCCCTCGCGGCGATCGCCGCAGCCAGACGCGCCTGTCCGTTGAAGGCCCCGGCGCGGATCTCGCTTCCCCCGCTGACGATCAACAGCCCGGTACTGCCCGGCGCATTGTCGAGCGTCGCCCCGCAGCGGCTGCCGCGGCATTCGAAGGTCAGCGGAAGCCGGGTCATCCGCCGGTCACGCCGACCGCGATCATTGCGGCAAGCGCATCGGCCTGTTCGGGATCGTCGTCGTTTTCGGCGCGGAGCCAGAGCGGCTTCCCGCCGACGTCGGCCTGCTCCACGAGGGTGTGGACTGCGGCGGGCGCGAAGCCGGCGGTCTCGAGCTCGCGGACGAGTTCTGCGCTGAGATGCCAACCGGCGAGTTCGATACCCTGCTCCCGCCCGATCCGCAGGATCGCCTCTGCCGTTTCCTCGCTACCCGCTTCGCGAGCAGCCAGAGCGCGGGCCCGGACCATGGCCCGCAGGATCTGGCTCGGCTTTGCCGGTGCGTAGAGCCACGCCGACAGCCCTTCGGGAGCGAGCCAGCAGCCCGAGCGGATCGCGAGCGCATGCGTCGCGCCGAAATGCTCGGCCGCAGCAGCGATGGCGGACCGCCAGCCGGCCAGCGTCTGCTCGCCGTGCGGAGCCAGGCTTTCGTTGCAGCCGGGCAGGTCGGGACAGAAGCAGTCGATCCCCCGCAGATCGAGTCTGCGCATGATTTCAAATATCTGGTGCCGAAACTTATTGGCCTCCTCGAACAGCGGAGGGATCACCAGCAGCCGCACCTCGCGCCCCTGCGCGAGGCCGAGGACCATTTCCTCGGCCGGACCGCCAGCGGCCGTCGGACAAGGCCAGGTCGCATACATTGTCAGGAGGTCAGCCCTCTACGACCTTGGCCTCGGCAAAGGCCAGCAGGCCGCCATAGGTTTCGAGCATCTCGCCATCGACGTCGTCGTCCTCGATGACGATGCCGAGCCGGTCCTCCATCTCGGTGAGAAGGCCGGCAACCGCCATGGAATCGAGCTCGGGCAGATGGCCGAACAGACCCGTAGCCGCCTCGAAACCGGCGACCTGCGGGTCGCCGAGGCCGAGCACATCGCGGAGGATTTCCCGCAAGATATTGTCGATGTCGCTGCGGCTCGGGCCCACGGCTCCGGCGCTGGCGGTTTCGGCAGTCATGGCTCGAACGTTTCCCCTGCGTGTGGAGGCGATGCCCTTAGCTGCGCCGCCGGGGCGGTGCAAGGTGCCGGGCCAGCGCCCGGAGAAGACGCGGCCAGACGCGTGGATCGCGCCAGTCGAGGCAAGTCAGCCGGTAGCGCGGCCGGACCACTTCCATCCAGTCGCGTTTGTAGCCATCCGAACCGGTGCCGAAGTCGATCAACTCCACCCGATCGACGTCGATCGCATGTTCGAACAAGGCGGCGCTGAGTGTGGTGCCCGCCGACAGCGGCTTGGCGGCTTCGATATGGGCGAGCTTGTGGATGTAGGCCGTGCCCTTCTCGACCGTCCAGAACTGCGCTGCCACCGCTTCTCCGCCAGCCCGCGCGATGCCCAGGCGAATACGCCCTGCCGCGCCTTCCTCTCGGGCGAAGGCCTCGAGCGTGTCGGCGCGTTCCTCCTCGGGCTTCCAGCTGGCGGCGTAGATCGCCCGATATTCGCTCCACGCATCCTCGTCGAACCGGGTGAGGATCTCGGTCTCGACCTTCTTGGCCTTGCGCTTGAGCGTGGTCCGCATCGGGCCGGGACGTTCGGCCCAATAGTCGGCGAAGCTGCGGCCCGCGACCGGCAGGACATGGTTTTCGTCCGCCTGTTCGCGCAGGACCAGCCAGCCGCCCGCGCGAAACGCCTGCTCGAGCGAGCGGGCGTCTGCAGGCGCAAGCGGCGACAGCACCACGAGAGGGCTCTTGCGGCGCAGATTGCGCGCAATCGCGCTCAGGACGGTCTCCGAATGGCCGAGTGGGCGCCAGGTGAAGCTGAACCAATTGGTCAGGCTCTCCAGACCGCCGGGTCTGCGCCGAAGCGGGAGGGCGACCCGCGACACGCCGTCGTCTCCCACGGCGAACACCGGCTCGGCGCCGGCGCGCTCGAGCAATGCGAACCACTCGGGCCTGTCGAAAGGCCCTTCGGCCCGTCCTTCAAGCCCTTGCAGTTTGGTAACCGTGTCGTGATAGCTGACCGCGATGCCCACCCGATTTCCCTCGCTTCGGAGCGTGACGCCTGATCCCACGCCGCAGCCGCTCGATCAACTGGTCGAGAGGGGCGATGCACAGGCGCCTGCACTGGTGCTGCGCGGAAGGACGCTCAGCCATGCCGATATGCGCAGCCGGGTCGGCCTGCTCGCCGGATGGCTGTCGCGCCGCATGCCCAAGGGCGCCCGGGTGGCGAGCTGGGCGGCAAAGGGCGAGCTGACCTGCCTGCTGCCGCTCGCCGCCGCGCGGGCCGGCATGGTCCATGTGCCGGTCAACCCGCTGCTGAAGCGCGGGCAGGTCGCGCATATTCTGGCCGATAGCGGGGCGGAGCTGCTTGTGGGGACCGCGGCGCGGCTTGCCAGCCTCGAGGCTGGCGACGTGCCGGACGGATGCGAACTTGCCGATGAGGCGATTGTCTTTCCCGGCGCCGAAGAGCTGGGATCGGCGCTCGGGCCGTCGCAGCACGACCCGGACGATCTCGCCGCCATCCTCTATACGAGCGGCTCGACCGGCAGCCCCAAGGGGGTGATGCTGAGCCATGCGAACATGTGGCTGGGCGCGGTCTCGGTGGCGCATTATCTCGGTCTCGAATCCGACGACGTGACGCTGGCGGTCTTGCCGCTGAGTTTCGACTACGGGCAGAACCAGCTGTTCTCGACCTGGTATGCCGGGGGCAGCGTGGTTCCGCTGGACTTTCTCTTCCCGCGCGATGTGGCGCGGGCCTGCGCCGTGCATGGCGTGACGACGCTGGCCGCCGTTCCCCCGCTATGGCTCCAGCTCACGACGGTCGACTGGCCCGCGCAAGCCCCCGCCACATTGCGACGCATGACCAATTCAGGTGGGGCCCTTACCGAAGAACTTGTGCTAAAACTTCGTTCCATGTTCCCGGAAACGAACATTTTTCCCATGTATGGTTTGACCGAGGCCTTTCGGTCGACCTATCTCGATCCGGCGCTGGTCGAGCGCCATCCAACCTCGATGGGAACGGCCATTCCCTTCGCCGAGATCCTCGTGGTCGGCGACGATGGCGCGCTCTGCGCGGCCGGCGAGGAGGGCGAGCTGGTCCATTGCGGTCCGCTGGTGGCACAGGGTTACTGGGGGGACGCACAAAGGAGCCGAGAGCGGTTCAAGCCGGCTCCCGCGGGTTCGGAGTATGGCGGCACGGCGGTGTGGTCCGGCGACCGGGTGAAACGCGACACCGACGGTCTGCTCTATTTCGTCGGACGGCGCGACGCCATGATCAAGAGTGCCGGCAACCGCATCAGCCCGCAGGAAGTCGAATCCGCTGCGCTGGCGACCGGGCTGGTGGCCGAGGCGGTCGCGCTGGGCGTGCCCGACGAGCGTCTCGGCCAGGCGATCCATCTGGTGGTCCGACCGGCGCCGGGGGCCGCAGGCGATGAGACGGCGCTCGCCCATTCATTGAAAAAGGAACTGCCCAATTTCATGCAGCCGCATGTCATCCACTGGCGCGAGACCCTGCCGCTCAACCCCAATGGCAAGCTCGATCGAACCGCTATCGCCGCCGAGATAGGCGCGTGAAACCGCTCGGTCCCGTCCCCGCCGGCTATGAAGCAATCGATGGCGAACTGGCGATCGGCGGCAGACCGGTCAGCCACTGGATCGAGCAGGCCGGCAGGACCCCGCTGTTCGTCTATTCGCGGACGCTGATCGGCCGGCGCATCGCCGAACTCCGGGCGGCCATGCCGGACCGGCTCAAGATCAATTATGCCATAAAAGCCAACAGCTTCACGCCCGTCCTTGAGTATGTATCGAGCCTTGTCGACGGCCTCGACATCGCCTCGGGCGGCGAACTCGAAGCCGTGCGCCAAACCGGCTTCGATCTTTCGCGGGTCAGCTTCGCAGGCCCGGGCAAACGCGATGCGGAACTCGAGCCGGCGATCGCCGCCGGTGTGACGCTGAACCTGGAAAGCGAGGCCGAAGCGGACCGTGCGATGGCCATCGGCGAGCGCCTCGGTTCCACCCCGCGGCTCGCAGTCCGGGTCAACCCCGATTTCGAGCTCAAGGGATCGGGAATGAAGATGGGCGGGGGCCCGAAGCCTTTCGGCGTCGATGCCGCCCGCGTTCCCGCGCTGATCCAGCGGATCGTCGCTGCGGGGTGCACCTTCCGCGGCCTGCATATCTTCACCGGCAGCCAGGCGCTTTCGGCGGATGCGGTGATCGAGATGCAGGCCAAGGTGCTCGACTGCGCCGATCGTATCGCTTCGCAGGCGGGAGTGCTGCTTCCCAAGCTGAACATGGGCGGCGGTTTCGGCATTCCCTATTTCCCCGGCGATGCGCCGCTCGACATAGCGGCGGTCGGCACCGCGCTCGAGGCACGCTTCGCCGATCTGCCCGAGACGCTCGCGGAAGCCGAGTTGTTCATCGAACTGGGCCGCTATCTTGTCGGCGAGGCCGGGGTCTATCTGACCCGTATCGTCGACCGCAAGGAGAGCTATGGCGAGACCTATCTCGTGACCGACGGCGGGCTCCATCACCAGCTCGCGGCCTCGGGCAATTTCGGCACGGTGGTGCGCCGCAACTATCCCGTCGCCATCGCAAGCCGCTTCGGCGCCGCGCCCGAGGAAGAGGTCAATGTCGTCGGCTGCCTCTGCACCCCGCTCGACCGGCTCGCCGACAAGGCGCATCTGCCGAGCGCCGGGGTCGGCGATCTGGTGGCGGTGTTCTGCGCCGGAGCCTATGGTGCCAGCGCCTCCCCCAGTGCCTTTCTGGGACAGGGGCCCGCAGCCGAAATGCTTGTTTGAGCGGAGGGTGATAGGGCTTGCGAATCTGCGGGATTCCGCCTCCCTCCGGACCTATGACTAACAGTCTATTCACCTTTTTCAGGCAATGGCGGTATAAGCAGGCAGGGCGAGGGGGCATCCTGCACCCCGGCCGGCCCTCGGAACGAAGTCAGGGAAACGATCTATGCGCTTCACCCGTACCGCCTCGGCTCTCGCCGCATGCGCCGCCGCGACGCTGGCGTTGGCCGGATGCGCAGGCAGCACCGGGCAGGAACTGCCGCCGGCGACCTTCGTCGCGATGCAGGAGGGGCCCGGCGAGGAATATGTGATCGGCCCGCTCGACGAGCTGACGATCCACGTGTGGCGCAATCCCGAGCTGGGCGCCGAGAAGATCCAGGTTCGTCCCGACGGACGCATCACCATCCCGCTGGTCAAGGACATGCCCGCCGTGGGCAAGACGCCCTCGATGCTCGAGGAGGACATTCGCCTCCAGCTCTCGCAATATATCGAGGATCCGCTGGTCTCGGTGATCGTCAACACCTTCGCCGGCACGTTCAGCCAGCAGGTCCGCATCGTCGGAGCGACCGAAAAGCCGGCTTCGCTGCCCTATCGCGCGAACATGACCGTCCTCGATGCGATGATTGCCGTCGGCGGACTGAGCGAATACGCTGCCGGCAACCGCGCCAAGCTGATCCGCTTCGACAAGCAATTGGGGCGCCAGCGGGAATATGCCTTGCGCCTGACCGATTTGCTCAAGCGCGGCGAGAGCAAGGCCAACGTTCTCCTGCAACCCGGGGATGTCATCATCATCCCCGAAAGCACCTTCTAGGAGCGCGGGGCGGGGCATGCAGGACGTTTTCGACGAGATCCGCAGTGCACTGCATACGGTGTGGAACCGCCGCTGGCTCGCGCTCGCGGTGGCCTGGGGGGTCTGCATCATCGGCTGGTTGTTCGTGGCGATGATCCCCAACAGCTATGAGAGCCGGGCCCGCATCTATGTCGAACTCGACGATGTCCTGTCGCAGCAGCTCGATATCTCGGGCGAGGGTCAACAGGCGATCACGAAGGTCCGCCAGACGCTCACGGCCTCGGTCAATCTGGCGAAGGTGATCCGCTCGACCAAGCTGGGCGAGAAAGTCGAGACCGATCGCGAAATGCAGTCGGCCGTCGCAAGCCTGGCGAAGAAGGTCACGATCAAGAGCACCGAGGACAATCTGTTCGAACTCAGTGCGATCATCGGCAAGTCGAGTCTCACCGATGCCGAGAACGCGGCGCTTTCGCAGGATGTCGTGCAAAAGCTGATCGACATTTTTCGCGATCAGAACATTGCCGGCAATCGCGGGCAGGTCGCCGATACCATCGTCTTCCTCGACGCACAGCTGGAGCAGCGCAAAAGGGAACTCGAGGCTGCCGAACAGCGCCGCCTCGCCTTCGAGGCGCAGCATCCCGACCTGGTCGGCGGGACCGGGACCGTCACAACGCGGCTCCAGGGCATGCGCGACGAAATGCGCGGGGTCGATGCCGATATCGCCGCTGCCCAGAGCGCTCTTGCCGCAATCCGCGGCCAGATCGCCAGCACTCCGCGAACGATCTTCACGCCGGGCGATAGCGGCGGCGCCCGCGGTGCGCTGTCGCAGGCCCAGTCCGGCCTTGCCGCAATGCGCGCGCGCGGTCTGACCGACAGCCACCCCGACGTCCAGGCGCAGAAGCGCCAGATCGAGGCGCTCCGGGAACAGGCAGCCAAGGAGCCAGCCGGGGCAGGGGGCTCTCCCAATCCCGCCTACACTTCGCTGCAGTCCATCCTGGCCGAGCGGCAGGCGAACGTTCAGGCGCTGGAAGCCCGCAAAGCCGCCCTGCAGTCGGACATTTCGGGGCTGATGGCGTCGCAGGCCGACGAACCCGCCGTCGCAGCCGAGGCCAGTCGCATCAGCCGCGACTATCAGGTGCTCAAGGACAAATACGACGAGCTTCTTACCAATCGCGAGGACATGCGGCTGCGGGGTCAGGTGGAGACCGAGCGCAGCGCCTTCCAGTTCGAGGTGATCGACCCGCCGACGGCGCCCAGCCGGCCCGCCGCCCCCAACCGTCCGCTGCTGCTGGTCGCCGTGCTGATCGCCGGCCTCGCCATCGGGGCCGGAGTCGCCTTCGTGATCGGTCAGCTCAAATCGAGCTTTACCACGGCAGAAAAGCTCGAGCGTGTGCTCGACCTGCCGGTCATCGGCACGATTTCTCGGTCGGTGACCGAGGCTGCGCGGCGGCACGAGACGATGCGCAGAAAGCAGTTCCTTGCCGGGCTGGGAGGCCTGGGAGCGATCTGTCTCCTGTTGCTGGTGGTCGAGATGGTCCAGGTCGGATCGGTGGCCTGAGGAGCGATGCCCGTGAACAAGCCCACGCAGATCACGCCACCCGAAGCGGGCGATTCCGAGGCCGGTGTCCCTTCGCTGCTGGAGCGTGCCAGCAGCGCCTTCGGGCTCGATAAGCTTGCGCCAGCCGTGGTGCCGGGCGAGCTCGGCGACGACAAGGCCAGGAAGCTCGCGCCCCGGGCCACGCCGAAGACCGATGCTTCGCCAGTGCAGGAACCGCCGCGGCGACGCGCTTCGGACTGGATCGGCGAAGCGGTGCCCGCCACGCCAGCCAGTGCCGACCCGGCGCCGTCCGTACCCCCTCGCGAGCCCGAGGGCCCCTCGGTACGGTTTACGGGTCCGAGGCGGGAAATCGTGCGCACGCTGTTGCGCGAACAGGGCATGATCGATCCCGATGGCGGCGCATCGACCCTGCTCGAGGAATTCCGCATCGTGAAGCGACAGGTGCTGTCGAGCGCGAGGAACGAAGGCACTGCCCATGCCCGACGCGTGCTGGTCTGCTCGCCCCATGCCAATGAGGGCAAGACCTTCTGCGCGCTCAACCTGGCAATCGCCCTGGCCGGCGAACGCGACATGGAAGTGCTGCTGATCGACGCCGATTTCGGCAAGCCCTCGATCATGGGCAAGCTCGGGCTGGAAGCCGACAAGGGCTTCATGGACGTGCTCGCCGATCCCGGAGCGCATGTCGAGGATTACGTCGTGACCACCGACATCGCCGGGCTGTTCGTCCTGCCGGCAGGCGCACGGACCGGTCGCGACAGCGAATATCTGGCCAGCGAGCGGACCTGGGCCGTGCTCAACCGGCTGACCCGCGGGGCGCCGAACCGGGTGCTGGTGTTCGACAGCCCGCCCGCGCTGGCGGCCACTCCCGCCGCCGAACTCGCCAAGCATGTCGGGCAGGCGCTGCTGGTCGCTCGCGCCGACATGACCGGCCGCGCCGCGCTGGAAGACGCGATCGATCTGCTGTCGGCGTGCCCCGACATCAAGCTGCTGCTCAACGATGCGACCTTCAGCCCCAGCGGGCGGAAATTCGGCAGCTACTACGGATATGGGGATTGAAGCCGTGAGCAGCCGAACCACATTCGCGGCCGTCCTGTCGTTCGCGGCCGGACTGGCGCTGGCGCAGGCCGCCCCTCTGCAGGCGCAATCCTACGAGGGCGCCGAGACGCAGGAGGCGGCCGATGAGGGGGTGACCTCGGGCGGCGGGCGGACGCGCATCGATCCCTATATCGAAGCGAACTCGATCGCGAGCTGGCAGATTTCCCCGGACAGCGACATTCTCACCTACACCCAGCTCGCCGTCGGGGTCGATGCGTCGATCGTCGGCCGCAACAATGGGGGTACGGTTTCGGTCCGCTACGAGCGCAATCTCGCCCATCAGGCGCGCGGTTCCGATTCGGACACCATTACCGGCATCGCCCGCGGATATGCCTCGATCGTACCGCGCGTGCTGACCATCGAGGCCGGCGCGCTGGCGAGCAGCACGCGGGTCGATGCCGGCGGTCGCTCGGTGATCAACCCGCTGGTCGACGACGATCTCACGACACAGACCTATGCCGCCTATGCCGGGCCGACTCTCCAGACCCGCGCGGGCGACGTGGATGTGAGCGCCAACTACCGCCTCGGATACACCCGCGTGGAGGGTCCGGATGTCTTCTTCGGCGTCGGAACTCCTGCCGATCTGTTCGACGAGAGCGTTTCGCACAGCGCCAATCTGCGTGCCGGGACCCGACCGGGTGAACCATGGCCGGTCGGGGTCGGCGTGGGGGCCGGCTATTTCCAGGAAGACGTCTCCAATCTCGACCAGCGCGTGCGCGATGCCTATGTGCGCGGCGACGTCACTGTCCCGGTCAGACCGACATTGGCGATCGTCGCCGGCGTGGGCGTCGAGGACGTGGAAGTGTCGAGCCGCGATGCGCTGCGCGATGCGGCGGGCAATCCGGTCATCGGCAGCAACGGACGCTACGTCGTCGATGAAGCGAGCCCGCGAGTCATCGCGTATGAGGCGGACGGGCTGATCTGGGACGTCGGCGTGGTCTGGCGACCGAGCAGCCGGACCGCGCTCGAAGCGCATTTCGGCCATCGCTACGACAGCGAGACCTTCTATGGGAATTTCGACTGGAAGCCCAACTCGCGCAGCAATCTTTCGGTCGGCGTCTATGACGGGATCCAGGGATTCGGCGGCCGCCTGACCAATGCCCTTGCGGTCTTGCCGACCGATTTCACCGTGGTCCGCGATCCGGTGACGGGGGAGATTACCGGCTGCGTCAACACGCTCGACGGGGCGGGCTGTCTCGACGGGCTGTTCGGATCGCTGCGCTCCTCGATTTTCCGCGGGCGGGGCGTCGTCGCGAGCTACACGGCGGATCTGGGACGCATGACCGCCGGGATCGGCGCAGGCTACGACCGGCGGAGATTCATCGGCGCACCGGGCACGGTGCTCGAACTCGCCGATGGCGTCGTCGATGAAAGCTATTTCCTCGCTGCCACCCTTTCGGGGCCGGTCGGACCGCGCGGGAGCTTCGGCCTCAACACATTCGCCAACTGGTTCGACAGCGGCACCCTCGGGGCGGGCGACGCCTTCGTGTTGGGGACCTCGGCCTCCTACACCGAGCGACTCTATCGCGGCCTCTCGGTGCGCGGTGCCATCGCTCTCTCCATGCTCGACAGCGACCTCGCGGCGGAAGAGGTCGTGACCGCCTCGGCGCTGCTCGGCTTGCGCTACGATTTCTGATAGGACGGACGACGCTATGTACGAGGAATTCTACGGCTTCAGCGAGCGGCCCTTCCAACTCACGCCCGATCCGGCGTTCTATTTCGAGAGCGTCACGCACAAGAAGGCGCTGAGCTATCTCGGCTACGGACTCAACCAGGGCGAGGGTTTCGTCGTGATCACCGGCGAGGTCGGCTCGGGCAAGTCGACCCTGGTCGCCCATCTCAAGCAGAAGCTCGACGAACAGCGCATGACGGTGGGCGAAGTCGTCACCAGCGCGCTCGACGACGACGAGATGATCCATGTCGCGGCGCGCAGTTTCGGCCTCGACCTCCAGGGGGGCGACAAAGCGACGGCGCTCGCCGCGATCGAGCTGTTCCTCCATGAGGAGGCGCGCAATGGTCGGCGGGTCCTGCTGATCGTCGACGAGGCGCAGAACCTCTCGATCGGCGCACTCGAAGAGCTGCGGATGCTGTCGAACTTCCAGCTCGGTGCGCATCCGCTGCTGCAGACGCTGCTGCTCGGCCAGCCCGAGTTCAAGCATTTGCTCGCGAATTCGGATGAACTCGAGCAATTGCGCCAGCGCGTCATCGCGGCGCACCACCTCGAACCGATGCAGCCCGGCGAGATCGAGCCCTATGTCAAGCACCGCCTCGGCCACGTCGGCTGGGACGGAAAGCCGGAACTCGACAGCGCGATATGGGTGAAGCTGCACAAGGCGACGGGGGGCATACCGCGCAAGGTCAATCAGGTGATGACGCGCCTGCTGCTGCTCGGCGCTGTGGAAGAGCGCGCGGTGCTGGATACCGGCATGCTCGAGACGGTGATCGAGGAACTGGCCGGGGATACCCGTCCGTCCGATCATGAAGCGGCACACAGGCCGCGCCCCGACCGCGATCTGCCCGCCGCCGAAGCGATCGCGCGGGCCGAAGGCCAGGCGCAGCAACCCGCGCCTGCGCCAGCTCCCGGTCCGGCGGCGGAGCAAGGTCTGCTCGACCACCAGATCGACGCGATCGAACAGGCATTCGCCGAGCGCGACGCGCACATGGCTGCGCTGCGCAACGAGATCCGAAAGGTGGCAGAGACTCGTTCCGCGCCGGAACTTTCCGAGGATTTCGACGGGCGGCTCGCGGCGATCGAGGCGCGTCTCGACGAACAGGAGCGCTCGCTGCGCCACGTCCTCGCCATGATGATCGACTATTTCGAAGCGCAGGGCTCACGCGAGGCCGCATAGGGTCGAGGAGGGGGCGTTGAGCGACAGCACCATCGTCAACGGCCTCTCGGTCGACGTCGAAGACTGGTTCCAGGTCGGCGCGTTCGAGAAGACGATCGCCCGCGCGGATTGGAATGGCCTCGAATTGCGTGTCGCCGGCAATCTCGAGCGGATCCTCGATCTGTTCGACGCGGCGCAGGTCAAGGCGACCTTCTTCACGCTTGGCTGGGTCGCCGAACGCATCGGGCCGACAATCCGCCAGATCGTCGAGCGGGGCCATGAACTGGCCAGCCATGGCTATGACCACACCCGCGTCTTCACCTTCACACCGCAGGAATTTGCGGCCGATATCGCCCGCGCGCGCGCCATTCTCGAGGACGCGAGCGGGGAGGCGGTGACCGGCTATCGCGCGCCGAGCTTCTCGATCGATGCCCGCAATCGCTGGGCGCATTCGGTCCTTGCAGAGCAGGGCTACCTCTATTCCTCCTCGGTCGCTCCGGTGGTCCACGATCACTATGGCTGGCGCGAGGCCCCGCGCTTCGCCTTCAGACCGGTGCCCGGAAGCGAGTTTCTCGAAATCCCGGTGACAACCGCACTATTTCGCGGCAGGCGGCTAGCGGCCGGCGGCGGCGGCTTCTTCCGCGTCTTGCCCTATGCCTTCAGCCGTTGGGCGATCCGGCAGGTCAACCGCGAGGAGCGACGGCCGGCGGTGTTCTATTTCCATCCCTGGGAAGTCGATCCCGATCAGCCGCGCGTGGCCGGTGCGCCGCTGCGTTCGCAATTTCGACACTATACGAACCTGTCGAAAATGACGGGCAAGCTTTCGGATCTGCTGGACGATTTCGCCTGGACCCGGATGGATGAACTGGCCCGGCGCGAATACGGACGCAGCCTGGACTGGGCCGCATGAATGCGCCCATGAAGCATCTTGCCACGATCCGGCAAGCCGACTTGCGCGATGCGGACGAGCTGGCCCGGATCGAGGCGTTCGTGCGGGACAGCGGTGCGACCATCTTCCACCGTCCCGCATGGCTGCAGGCAATCGAGCAGGGTACCGGGCAGAGCGCGCTCGGGTTGCTGGTCGAGCGCCGGGGGATGCTGGCGGGGTGGCTCCCGCTGGTCGAGATCCACTCGCCGCTGTTTCCGCGCGCGCTCGTGTCGAGCGGTTTCGGCGTCGGCGGCGGCCCGGTTGCGGAGCGCCAGGAAGACGCCGTGCTGCTGTGCCGTGCGGCGCAAGAGCTGGCTGGGCGTCGCAGCGCGGCTTCGATCGAGCTTCGCGGTGGAATCGCGCCCGGCGACTGGTCGAGGATCGAAGGCCGGCATGCCGGTTTCGCAGGCGCTCTCGCAAAAAACGACGAACAGCAATTGTTGACCATCCCGCGCAAGGCGCGCGCCGAAGTGCGCAAGGGGCTGGCCGGCGAACTCACGGTTTCCTTCGCATCCGACACGGCGGACCGCGCGGCGCATTACACGGCCTATTCCGAGAGCGTCCGCAATCTCGGAACGCCGGTCTTTCCCCGTAGCCTGTTCGATGCCGTGCTCGACCGTTTCGGCGAGGATGTGGATATCACAACCGTGTGGCACGCCGGCCGGCCGGTTTCGAGCGTGCTCTCGCTCTACCATCGTGGCACGGTCTTGCCCTTCTGGGGCGGGGGCACCCGCGGCGCGCGTCGCCTCCACGCGAACGAGCGCATGTATTACGAGCTCATGTGCCATGCCCGTCGCAGAGGGTGTACGCGATTCGACTTCGGACGTTCGAAGCTCGGCAGCGGACCCTATGCTTTCAAGAAGAATTGGGGCTTCGAGCCCGAACCGCTGACCTATTTCTCGTGGTCGCCCCGCGGCACCGCACCCCGCAATATCGACCCCACGGACGAAAGCTATGGCGCCGCGATCGGCCTGTGGAAGAGACTCCCGCTGCCGATCGCCAACCGCATCGGTCCGTGGATCGCACGGGGCCTGGGTTAGCGGCGATGGGGGAAATCCTTTTCCTCGCGCACCGCGTCCCGTTTCCGCCGGACCGGGGCGACAAGATCCGTTCGCATCATCTGTTGAAGGGTCTGACGAAACTCGCGCCCGTTCACGTCGGGACTTTCGGCGAGACGCCGCAGGACATGGCTCAGAAGCACGAACTGGCGACGCTCGCCCGGACGCATACGCTGATCGCGCGATCGAAGCCGCTGCCACTCGCCGGGGCAGAGGCATTTCTCTCCGGGAGACCGGTCAGCCTGGCCGCCTTCGACAATTCCGCCATGCACGGCTATGTCGCCAAGACACTGGGCAACCACGACATCTCGACCATCTTCGTGTTCTCCGGCCAGATGGGCCAATATGTGCCCGAAGATTTCGCCGGGAAAGTCGTGGTCGATCTGTGCGACGTCGATAGCGCCAAGTTCGAAGCCTATGCCGAGGCCGGACAGCGGCGCTGGCTCAACCGCCGCGAAGCCCGGCTGCTGAAGGCGGAGGAAGCGCGTCTGGCACATCGTGCCGATGCCACGCTGCTGATCAGCGACAGCGAGGCTGCACTGCTTCGCAGCCGCCTCGGCAACGCCGGGGGCGTTACGATCCGCACGTTGGGCAATGGCATCGACGCGCAATTCTTCGATCCCGCTGACGTTGCGCTGCAGTCCGATCTGGAGGAGGGGGAGGATCCGCAACTCGTCTTCACCGGTCAGATGGACTACGCGCCCAATATAGCTGCGGCCGAATGGGTCGCGGACGAAATCATGCCCGGGCTTCGCCGGCGCCATTCGCGCGCCCGCTTCCACATCGTCGGCCGTGCGCCGGTGCCTGCGCTCAGGAACCGGCACGGGGAGAACGGCGTCCGTGTCTGGGGCGAGGTGGAGGACGTTCGGCCCTTTCTCGCTTCCGCCGATCTCGTGCTGGCCCCCCTGCTGATCGCGCGGGGGGTCCAGAACAAGGTGCTCGAGGCGATGGCGATGGCACGGCCGGTCGTCCTCACCCCGGGCGCGGCGACGGGAATCGGAGCGAAGGACGGCGAGCATTTCGTCGTGGCCGGCGCTCAACCGGGTGCGTTTCTGACGGCGGTCGAGGCACTGCTGGACGATCCGCAGCGGGCGGCGCGGATCGGCACGGCAGCGCGGCGCTTCGTGATCGAGCGGATGAGCTGGGAGAACGTGGAGCGCGCGCTTGCCGGAGTGATCGGCGCCTGCGGCACCGGGCGCGATGCGGACTGACATGGCGCCCGGCCGTGCGACCGGAGAGGGGCACTGGGCCTCCGCATCGCTGCGGCTCGCCGCCGCCTGCCTGGCACTCTTCGCGCTGACCTTTTCCGAATGGAACGAGATGGCGCATCAATGGTGGACCATCGACACCTACAGCCACATCCTGCTGATCCCGCCGATCCTTGCCTGGCTGGTGTGGGTCCGGCGTGTGGAACTGGCGAGAGTAGCGCCTTCCGGATGGTGGCCGGGCCTGGGATGGCTGGTGCTGGGGTTGGTGCTGTGGCTGGTCGCGCGAAGCCTGGGCATCAACATCGCGGCGCAGGCGGGAGCCGTCATGGCCCTGCAGGGCGCCGTGGCCGCCCTGCTGGGTCTTCGAGCCGGCCTGTTGCTGGCCTTTCCGCTCGCCTATGCCTTCGCGCTGGTGCCTTTCGGCGATGAGATCATTCCGCCGCTCCAGGCGATCACGGCGGCGATGGCAGCGGCGCTCTCGCAATGGAGCGGGATCGCAACCGTCGCCGACGGGATCCGCATCGACACCCCGGCCGGCCTCTTCATCGTGGCCGAGGAATGTTCGGGGGTGAAGTTCCTGATCGCCATGCTCGCGCTGGGCGTGCTCGTGGCGCATGGCTGCTTCGTCAGCTGGAACAGGCGCGCCTGGTTCATGCTCGCCTGCATCGTGGTCCCGATCCTCGCCAATGGCATCCGCGCCTGGGCGACGATCTTCATCGCCCAATACGTCGGCGCGGAGGCCGCGGGCAGCTTCGACCATATCGTCTATGGCTGGGTCTTCTTCGGCGTGGTCATCGCTCTGGTTCTCGGCACCGCCTGGCGCTGGTTCGAACGCGAGCCCGAGGACGCCGGGTGGCACGGCAGCGAGATCGACCGTTTGCCCCGGGTCGCGGCTCTGGAGCGAATGGCCTTGTCCCCCAATCTCGTCCTCGGCGCGATCCTGCTGGCCGCATCGCTCTTTGCCCTATTCATTCGGCTCGGCTAGGCCCCGGCAATGTGCGGGATCGCGGGAATTTTTCACTATCAGAGCGTCAAGCCGGTCGATCCCAGGCGGGTCGCGCGGATGACCGAGGCGCTCGCGCACCGTGGTCCCGACGGCAGTGGAGTGTGGACCGCGCCCGGCATCGGTCTCGGGCATCGCCGCCTCTCGATCATCGATCTAGAAGGTTCGCCCCAGCCGATGCATTCGGCGGACGGGCGCGCGGTGATCGTCTTCAATGGCGAAATCTACAACTTCCGCGCCCTGCGGCGCGAACTCGAAGCCGGCGGGGCGCAGTTCCGGACCCAGGGCGACACCGAGACCATTCTCGCTGCATGGCGCAAATGGGGACCCGGCTGCCTCCAGCGTCTCGAGGGAATGTTCGCCTTCGCGCTTTACGATCTCGATCGGCGCCAGCTCTTTCTCGCGCGCGACCGGCTCGGGGTGAAACCGCTCTACATGGCGCGGCTCGAGGGCGGGGCAGTTGCCTTTGCCAGCGAACTCAAGGGCTTGATCGCGAACCCCCTGCTGCGGCGCGAGATCGATCCGCTGGCCATCGAGGATTACATGACCTGGGGCTATGTCCCCGATCATCGCGCGATCCTGAAGGGGGTGGAGAAGTTGCCCGCAGGGCACTTCATGCTGCTCGAGCACGGTCGTGAACCTCCGGCGCCGCAGCAATGGTGGGATGTCAGTTTCGCCGAGCGCGAGAAAGGACCGACCGAGGACCTCTCGGCGCAACTGCTCCATCTCCTCCGCGAGGGCGTGAGCAGCCGCATGGTAGCCGACGTTCCGCTCGGCGCCTTTCTTTCGGGCGGGGTCGATAGTTCCTCGGTGGTCGCGCTGATGAGCGAGGCGAGTGCGCGGCCGGTCACCACCTGTTCGATCGGCTTCGACGTCGCCAGCGTCGACGAGACCGAATATGCGCGGCAGGTCGCTGCTCTCTTCGGGACCGATCATCACGAACGCATCGTCTCCTCCGGTCAGTTCGGCGCGATCGGACGGATCGCGGGCATTTTCGACGAACCTTTCGCCGACGCCAGCGCACTGCCGACGCTGCGGGTTTGCGAGCTGGCGCGCGAACACGTCACCGTCGCGCTATCGGGCGACGGAGCCGACGAGGCTTTCGCAGGCTATCGCCGGCAGCTTTTCCACACCCGCGAAGAACAGGCGCGGATGGTGTTGCCGGCGCTGCTGCGACAGCCGGTGTTCGGCGGGCTGGGCCGGTTCTGGCCCAAGGCCGATTGGGCCCCCCGCCCATTACGCGCGAAAGCCACCTTGCTCTCGCTCGCCAATACGGGCGAGGCGGGTTATGCGCGCGCCCTGTCGATCCTCGCCCCCGAACAGCGGGAAAGGCTCTACGGAGAGACCTTGCTGCACGACCGCGGCGACTACCGCGCCGAACAGCCGCTCGAACGGCTGATGCGCGAGGCGCCCGCGCGCAGCGGTCTCGACCGTGCGCAATATGCCGACCTCAAATTCTGGCTCCCCGGCGACATACTGACCAAGACGGATCGGACCAGCATGGCGGTCGGTCTCGAAGCGCGCGAGCCGCTGCTCGACCATCGCCTGATCGAATTCGGCGCGCGCCTGCCACAGCGTCAGCGTATCCGTGGCACCACGGGCAAATGGCTGATGAAGCGCACGATGGAGCGCTATTTGCCGCAGGACATCCTTTACCGGCGCAAGCAGGGTTTCGTCACGCCCCTGGCCGATTGGTTCCGCGGCCCGCTGGCCGAGGAGGCGAAGGGAGTCGCCAACAGCGCGCTCCTCACGGGGAGCGGATGGTTCGACCGCCAGGCGCTGTCACGCCTGGCGGACAACCACATCGATGGACGCGCCGACAATGCGCGCGTGCTGTGGCAATTGCTGATGCTGGAGAAATCGCTGCGGCATTTGCAGCCGAGCGCCTAGCTCACCCGCAAATCCAGCCTATTTCGCATCCACGAGGACGATCTCGGCATCCTCGAGCGCTTCGACCGCAATCTCGGTAACGCCGGTGACGGCGATGCCGTCGCGCGGCTGCGCCTCGACGCCATTGACCTCGATCCGCCCCGTCGGCGCGACCAGATATTGGTGCCGTTCGCCCGAGGTTTTCCAGACCGCGGTCTGTCCCGCCCGCAGCGTGGCGGCCGCCACTTTGGCATCGGTGCGGATGGGGAGGGCATTGTCCGACTCGGGAGTTCCGCTGGCGAGGATCTCGAACCCGCCCTCGCGGCTCGCCTGGGGAAATTCGCGCTGCCCCCAGCCGGGCGCTTCGCCGGCACGATCGGGGACGATCCAGATCTGGAACAGCGTCGTCGCCTCGTCCTCGCGGTTGAACTCGGCATGGGTGATGCCGGTGCCGGCGCTCATGACCTGGACGTCGCCCGCTGCGGTGCGCCCCTCGTTGCCGAGGCTGTCGCGATGGCTGATCGCGCCGGTGCGGACGAAGGTGACGATCTCCATGTCGCGGTGTGGGTGTGGCGGAAAGCCGCTCTGCGCGGCGATCGTGTCGTCGTTCCAGACGCGGATGCTGCCCCAGCCCATGCGCGCGGGATCGTGATAGCCCGCAAAGCTGAAATGATGGCGTGCGTCGAGCCAGCCATGGTCGGCATGGCCAAGCGTGGCGAAGGGTCGGATATCGATCATGGAAGGTCTCACATCGGCGGGGGGAGAGAGGCCGCCGGAATCATGGCTAAATAGGACATCCTCCGCGGGCTTCAATCCCCTGCACCATGACCCCGCGCCATGTATTCGGCGCTCTGCATTTCCATCAATCGACTGACCGTTCGCTCGAATTCGAAGGCACCCTCGCCGGCGTTGTAGAGGTCCTCGGGTTCGGCCGCGGCGGTTGCGAAGAGCTTGACCCCGTTCTCGTAAAGCGCGTCGATCAGCTTGGTGAAGCGGATTGCCTCATTGCGGTTGTCGGGCGAAAGGCGGGGTATGCCGACGACGATCACGGTGTGATAGGCATGGGCGATGGCGAGATAGTCGGCCGCGCCGCGGTTCTCGCCACACAGGCGCTTGAAGCTGAACACCGCGACGCCCTTGAGGCTCTTGGGCACGTGCAGCCTCCGCCCGCCGCCGAGCTCGAGCGAACCGCTCGGCACATGATCGGCGTCCTCGGGTTTGTAGTCGGTCAGCCTGAAGAACGCCTCGCGCACCTGCGCGGTGGCCTCCTCGCCCAGCGGCGTGTGCCAGGTCTCGAGACCGCCAAGTCGGTCGAGCCGGTAATCGGTCGGACCGTTGAGCGGCAGGACATCGAGCTCGGCTTCGACCAGGTCGATGAAGGGCAGGAAGAGCGAGCGGTTGAGCCCATCCTTGTAGAGGTCGCGGGGAGGGCGGTTGGAGGTCGTCACCACTGCCACTCCCTCGTCGCAGATCAGCGCAGTGAAGAGCCGGCTCATGATCGCCGCATCGGCGGTATTGGTGACCACCATCTCGTCGAAGGCGAGGCAGCGGACGCCCTCGGCCAGACGGGCCGCAACCGGCCGGATCGGATCGCCCGCCTCCTTGCTGCGCTCGTCGCGGATGAGGCGGTCGACCTCGAGCATGAATTCATGGAAATGGGTGCGCCGCTTTTCGGCGATGTCCAGCGTCTCGACGAACAGGTCCATCAGCATCGATTTGCCGCGTCCTACGCCCCCCCACATGTAAACTCCCTGCGGGCGGGTCTTCTTCGGTCGGAAGAATTGCGCCAGCAGCCCGCCCGAGCTTTCCGCTTCGAGGTCTTTCTGCAGCCGGCCGAGCCGCTCCGCAGCGCGCCGCTGGTCGCGGTCGGCGTGCAGTTCCCCCGCGGCGACCAGCCGCTCGTAACGGGCGAGCAGGCTGCTCATCCGGTCGGCGGGCGGCGGTGCATCTTCTTCACAATGCCCGAGAAGGAGGCGACGAGATGCGCTTCCTGTTCGACCGTTCCGCGGACGAAGACGAGGCTGCCGGTCTCGCGCATGATCTCGCAGACCGCATCCATCGGCCGGTCGGCCTGACCCGCGCCGACGAATTGGGTCGACAATTCGAGCGTCACCGAGGGTCCGGCATTGCCGCTGCCGATCGTGTGCATGGTGGTGAACAGCGCAATATCGATCAGCCCCAGGGTGACCGCGCCATGGACGATGCCCTGAAGGTTCTCATGCCGGCGCCGGGGAAACATACGCAGGCGCGCGCGCCCGTCCTCGTCGATACGGGTGATGAGCTTGCCCATCACCGCCCCGTTGAACAGCGTGTCGTCCTTCAGGTTCCAGTGGCGCCAGCCGGGATGGTCCGGATCGGGACCGTGCTCGAAGACGTCGTCGGGCAAGGCCACGTCAGATCGCGCGCTCGACGATCATCTTCTTGGTTTCGGCGATCGCCTTGGCCGGGCTGAGTCCCTTGGGGCAGACATTGGCGCAGTTCATGATCGTATGGCAGCGATAGAGCCGGAACGGATCCTCGAGCTGATCGAGCCTCTCGCCGGTCATCTCGTCGCGGCTGTCGGCCAGCCAGCGATAGGCCTGCAGCAGGATCGCCGGGCCGAGGAACTTGTCCGAGTTCCACCAATAGCTCGGGCAGGCCGTCGAGCAGCAGGCGCACAGGATGCACTCGTAAAGCCCGTCGAGCTTCTCGCGCTGCTCGGGCGACTGGAGCCGCTCCTTGCCCGAAGGCGTGGTCGAAACGGTCTGCAGCCAGGGACGGATGCTGGCATATTGGGCATAGAAATGGGTGAAGTCCGGGACCAGATCCTTGATCACATCCATGCTCGGCAGGGGTGTGATGCGGACTTCGCCCTTGAGGTCCTCGATCGCAGTGGTGCAGGCGAGACCGTTCTTGCCATTCATGTTCATCGAGCACGATCCGCAGATGCCCTCGCGGCAACTGCGCCGGAAGGTGAGCGTCGGATCGATCTCGTTCTTGATCTTGAACAGGGCGTCGAGAACCATCGGGCCGCAGTCGTCGAGATCGAGCTCGAAGGTATCGTAACGCGGATTCTCGCCGCTCTCCGGATCGTAGCGGTAGATCTTGAACTTGCGGAGTTGGCTGCCGCCTTCGGCACGGTAGCTGCGCGCCTCGCCGTTGATCTTCGAATTCCTGGGAAGCGTGAAAGTCGCCATACCGAATTGCGTCCTGTTTCTCGTTGCCACCCATCTAGCGTTTGTGCCGCGCGGCGCAAGGGCGCCAGACCGGTGTATCCTGAAGGATCGACCACTTGCGACAGCCGGTGCGAAGGCATTGTCGGCACGGCAGGGTGGAGCAGTCCTTCGAGTGGCGGTCTAGTCGAACAGGCCGCGACGCTGCATGCTTTCGGCCAGGATCGTCTCGATCAGCTGCTCCTGCGTCCATCCAGCGAGCTTCGCCGACCGGCCGAATACCTTCTCCGACCACAGATTGCAGTTGAGATTGAGCTCTAGAAAGGTGACGTCCCCCGTCCGTTCGTCGAAGCGGAACTCGAAGCGGCCGTAGTCGTAAGGGCGATACTCGCCCCACAACCGGCGCGTATGATCGGCGACGATCCGTTCCGCCGGCGGATTGTCGAACGGGTCGAGCGAGTATTTCCCCGCCCGATCCACGAGGTCGCGCTTCTCGTAATAGGTCCGCAGATGCGCCGGATCCGCCTGGCGGAAGATCATCATCGGCAGGATCTGCGGCTCGTTGCCGAGAGTGATCGTCGGGACTTCGACATCGCTTCCTTCGACGAAGGGCTCGACCAGCGCATCGTGTCCGAGCTCGTGTATTTCCTCGATCGCAGAAGCCACGCTGCCCCAGTCGCCCGCATCGCGGACGCCCCAGCTGGCGGAGGAATTGTTCGGCTTGATCACCCAGCGTTCCGCCGGCGGGACGGAATCGGGCAGGGGACGCGTGCCCCGGCGGTGGATCGACCAAGGCGCCGTCGGTACCCCGGCCGCGACCGCCGAACGCTTGGCAAGGTGCTTGTCGTCGGCAAGCCCGCGCAAGATCGGGCTCGCGCCCAGATAGCCGAGGCCGAGCCGTTCGCAAAGCAGCGGACAGAGCATCTCGGAATTGAAGAATCCCGCGCGGTTGAGGAGCGGGAAGACGAAGTCCACCGAAGGATTTTCGAACAGGACCTCGAACCGATCGGCCAGCGTCAGGTTCAGGCCGAGGCCCTGGAGGACCTTGCGCATTTCGAGGTGATAGAAGGCGTGATTGCCGTCCTCGGGCGAGCCCGAACCGTCCCACAGCGCGTTCTTCGCGATGAACAGAATGCGCAGGCGTTCCTTCGCCTCGCGCGGGATCGTCAGCGGCTCGATCATGCCGGAGCTTTCAGGCCATTGCGGCGCCAGCTTTCGGCGAGCAGCGTCTCGAGCAGGTCGGCATGGCTGAACCCCGCCCGTGCGGCCGCTTTGGCCATCACCTTTTCCGACCACAGATTGCAGTTGAGATTGATCTCGATGAAGTTGATGTCGCCGGTATCGAGATCGAGGCGGAATTCGATGCGGCCATAATCGAAGGGCAGGAACTCGCGCGCCACGCTGCGCGCCATCTCGCGTATCTTCGGCGCGAAGTCGGCGTGATCGAACTGCTTGAGGGCGGCCTTTTCCTTGTTCTCGACGAGGTCGCGCTTCTCGTAATAGGTCCACAGTCGCTGCGTGTCCTCGCGCTCGTACCACAGCATCGGCAGGGCGGTCGGCTCGTCGTCCAGCGTGATGAAGGCGCATTGGATGTCATAGCCGTCGAGATAGGGTTCGACGATTGCATCATGGCCCTGCGAATGGATTTCGAGCACCGCATTGGCGATCCCGTTCCAGTCATGCGCATCGGAAATGCCCCAGCTCGCGGAGGAGGCATTGGGCTTGATCACCCACCGACCCTTGGCGCTCGGCGGCAGATCGGCTTCGCGGACCGGCGCGCCCCGGCGATAGCAGAACCAGGGTGCGGTCGGCACGCCGGCATGCCGGCAGACCAGCTTGGAAACCGACTTGTCGTCGCCGAGCCCGCGCAGGAACGGCATCGCGCCGAGATAGGGGAGGCCGTGCTTGTTGCACAACAGCGGGATCAGCATCTCGCTGTTCACGAAACCGCCGCGGTTGAGCAACGGAAAGACGAAATCGACTTCCGGCTTCTGATAGAGGACTTCGTAAGTGTTGGCGAATTCGAGGTTGAGGCCGAGCTGCTCGAGCGTCGTACGCACCTCGTGGTGGTAGATCGCGTGATTGCCGTCCTCGGGGTGCATCGCTCCGCCCCAGAACACGTGCTTGGCCATGAACAGGAGCCGCACGCGCTCCTTCGCTTCCTCGGGAATGCGAAGCGGTTCGATATGTGCGGTCATGTGCGGGCCCGTGTGCTCTGCTTTGCCGGCGCCTTACTCGGGGAGAGCGCCGCGGGCCAGCGATTTGTGCGACCCGATTTCGCTTGCCGCCCTCGCGAAACGCGATAGCCTTGCCGCGGATCGGGGCGAAGGAGCTGGCACATTGGGCCTCAGGAGCTGGTACGACGTTCACCTTATGCCACGGCTCATCACCGCCGCCTGCGGGCAGAAGGCGGTCGAGAGCCGACGCCGCGAGGTCGTACCCTTCGCCAGCGGAAGGGTCTTCGAGCTGGGTTGCGGCGGCGGCCTCAATCAACAGCTATACGAGCGTGGGAAGATCCTTTCCTTCGCCGGGATCGATCCGAATGCGACCTTGCTGGAGGACGCCCGGCAGCGAGCGCAGGCCACGGGATGGGAGAGCGATATCCGCCAGGGCGTGGGAGAGCGAATACCTTTCCCCGATGGCGCTTTCGACACCGTGATCTGCACGTTCACCCTGTGCTCGGTCGACGATCAGGCGAGGGTGCTTGGGGAAATGCGCCGGATTCTCGCCCCCGACGGTCAATTGCTGTTTCTCGAACACGGGCGCGCGCCCGATGCCGGGGTGGCGCGCTGGCAGGAACGGATCGAACCGCTGTGGAAGCCGCTCGCCGGAGGTTGCCACCTCACGCGACCGATAGGAGTGGCCCTGCGCGCAGCAGGATTCTCGGTCGAGCCGCTGGGGCAGGCCTATCTTCCGCGGGCGCCGCGCGTGTTGGGCTGGATGGAATGGGGAGTGGCGCGCAAGGCCGGGGTCTGACTTTCATCCCCCGGCCCGCGCGTTCGCTGGCTCAATCCTCGCCGAAAGTCCGCTGCCACCAGCCACGCTTGGGCTTGGCGGATTCGGGTGCCACTGCGTCCTCTTCCTGCCGCGATGGGGCCGGTTCGGACGGTCCGCTCCGGCTCGGGCGCTTCGGCGACAGGCTCGACACCGGCTTCTTGTCCGGAATCCGCAGCGGGCTGCGCCTTCTTGCGGGCAGCCGGCTTGCGGGCAGCCGGCTTGCGCCTGGCCTTTGGTTTCGCTTCGGTGGCCGGTTCTTCGGCAGGCGCGGCCGGTGCGGCGTCGGCTTCGCTCGCAGGCTCTGCCTTCTTGCGGCGGCTGCGCTTGGGCTTGGGCTGTTCCGCCTCGGTGTCCGAGCCGGCGGCCGGCGTAGCGTCAGAGACCGCGGCTTCATCATCCTGCTTCTTGCGCCGGGTCCGTCTCTTCGGCTTGGGTTCCTCGGTGTCGGCCGCCGCTTCGGCGGTCTCAGGGGAATCCTCGGGACCGGCGACCACTGCCATGTCCTCGACGACATTGTCGGAGACCCGTTCGAGCGGGCGCTCGTCTTCGGAGCGCTCGGCGTCGTCGGTATCCGAATCGCCGTCTTCGGACCTGTTGCGCCCGCGTCCCCCCCGGCGGCGTCCACCGCGGCGGCGGCGCTTCTTCGGCCGGTCGCCGTCCTCGCCCTCGGAGTCCTCGGAACTCTCCTCCAAATCCTCGTCCTCGGTGTCGCTTTCGTCCCCGCTCTCGTCCTGTTCGCGGTTCTTGCTGCGTCCACGCCCGCCGCGCCGACGGCGGCGCTTCTTGCGCGGCTCGGCATCGCCGGATTCGCCGTGGCTCTCGTCCTCGTCCTGATCGTCGTCCTCGTCCTCGACAACGTCGTCATCTTCGTCGTCCTGGACGATGGGAGCGAAACGGGGCGCATCCTTCGGCCTGGGGCCGTGGCTCGACACGAGCATCTTCGCGCCTTCCTCTTCGCCCTCGGGAACGACTTCGATCATCACGCCGTAGCGCTGCTCGATCTCCATCAGATCGGCCCGCTTCTCGTTGAGGAGGTAAACCGCCGCCTCGGTGCTGGCGGCCAGTCGGATATGCGAACCCTTGCCCTTGGCGGCTTCGTCCTCGATCAGCCGGAGCGCGGACAGGCCCGCGGAGGAAGCGGTGCGCACCAGGCCCGTGCCGTCGCAATGCGGACAGTCGCGCGTGGTTGCCTCGAGCACGCCCGTGCGCAGGCGCTGGCGGCTCATTTCCATCAGCCCGAAACTCGAGATGCGACCGACCTGGATCCGCGCCCGATCGTTCTTAAGCGCTTCCTTCATCGCCTTCTCGACCTTGCGGGTGTTCGAATGCTGCTCCTGGTCGATGAAGTCGATCACCACGAGGCCGGCCATGTCGCGCAGGCGCAATTGGCGCGCGATTTCCTTGGCGGCTTCGAGATTGGTGTGGAGCGCGGTTTGCTCGATATTGTGTTCCTTGGTCGAGCGACCCGAGTTGATGTCGATCGAGACCAGCGCTTCGGTCGGATTGATGACCAGATAGCCGCCCGATTTGAGCTGCACCATCGGATCGTACATCGCCTTGAGCTGATCTTCGGCGCCATAGCGCTGGAACAGCGGCACCGGATCGACATATTGCTTCACCCGCCGCGCATGGCTGGGCATCAGCAGCTTCATGAACTCCTTGGCCGAGCGATAGCCCTGCTCGCCCTCGACCACGACCTCTTCGATCTCGCGGTTGTAGATGTCGCGGATGGCGCGCTTGATGAGGTCGCTGTCCGAATGGATCAGCGCCGGGGCACTGGAGGACAGCGTCCGCTCGCGGATTTCATCCCACAGGCGGGCGAGATAGTCGAAGTCGCGCTTGATCTCGGTCTTGGTGCGCGACAGCCCGGCGGTGCGGACGATCAGCCCCATGGTCCGCGGCAGGCTGAGATCGCTGACCACCTGCTTGAGCCGTTTGCGGTCGCTGGCACTGGAAATCTTGCGCGAAATACCGCCGCCATGGCCGCTGTTGGGCATCAGCACCGTATAGCGTCCGGCGAGGCTGAGATAGGTCGTCAGCGCCGCGCCCTTGTTGCCGCGCTCTTCCTTGACGACCTGGACCAGAAGCACCTGGCGCCGCTGGATGACGTCCTGGATCTTGTACCTGCGACGCAATGCCATGCGCCGGGCGCGGGCATCGTCGATCTCCTTCGCGCGGCCGCGGCCCTTGCTCTGCCGCCGTCCCCGGCCGCGACGTCCGCGCCCCCGGGACCTGTCTTCGCCTTCGTCCTCGTCCGAATCCTCGTCATCCTCGGCGTCGTCGTCCCGGTCGAGGTGACCTTCCTCGATCGTGGCGACGTCGTCCTTGTCGGAGGTATCGACCTCTTCGAGACCGTCCTCGGCGAATTCCTCGGCCAGGGCGCCCGAACTTTCGTCGTCGGCGTCATATTCATCGCCGGGCATTTCGCCGCGCTCTTCCTCGTCGTCGCGCAGGCGCTGCTCTTCCTCGGCCACCTCCGCCTCGGCAGCGAGCAGGGCGTCGCGATCCTCCTTGGGGATCTGGTAATAGTCGGGGTGGATTTCGCTGAAGGCGAGGAAACCGTGTCGGTTGCCGCCGAAATCGACGAAGGCGGCCTGCAGCGAGGGCTCGACCCGCGTGACCTTCGCTAGATAGATATTGCCTTTAATCTGCTTGTGTTCTGCAAATTCGAAATCGAATTCCTCAATCCGGTTTCCCTTGAGTACCGCCACCCGGGTTTCTTCCTGGTGGCGCGCATCGATTAGCATGCGCATTGCCATTGATAAGTCTCCAGCCGCGGCGGGGCAGGGCTGTGCCTGCGAGCGCGCGACGTATCTTGTTGGAATTTCCGCGCCCCAGACAGGGTGTCGCGGCGTTTGCGGACCGGCCGAGGCGCAAGGCTGCGCCCGGTCGGGTATTCGTGACTGCGGGAATGGCTAGGCGCTGCGATTGCGCTGTCCGGCCCGACACGACAACGCATGCTTCGGCATGCGTTGCGATGGTCGGGGAGAAACGGGCCATGTCCGGCATCAACCTCTATTTGCCTGTAGCCGGAGCGTGCATGCCGTCCCGGCCGAAAAGAACCGGGTTTTCGCGATGTCCCTCTTCGTCGCGTATCTTTCGCGCCGATCGGAGGCATCGGATAACCGATGGTCGGTTCGCTAGCACCGTGGGTTACACACGGCAACCATATTGCGCGAAGGGATAACAAGGCCCTAACCACACGGACAATGTCTATCCGGGCGCCATTCATCCTGCTCGTCCTGCCGGCGCTGGTTCTGGCAGGAGTCTATGTCGCCGGTTTCCATGGCGTATTCGCACCTGCGGTCGGCGGCGGATATGTGCTGCGGGCCCATTTGCCCGAGGCCGATTCCGCGCCGGCCCTGCCCAATGTCTCGGGGGATGCCAGCCTTCCGCTGGTCGTGATCGACGCAGGGCACGGCGGACACGATCCGGGCGCGGCAGGTCAGGAGATGGAGGAGAAGGACCTTGTCCTCGGCCTTGCGCAGGCGCTGCGCGACGAGCTCGAGGAGGAAGGTGGTGTGCGCGTCGCGCTCACCCGCGAAGACGATCGTTACCTTCTCCACAGCGAACGGATCGAAGTCGCCCGCCGGCTCGGAGCCGATTTGTTCCTGTCGATCCACGCCGACAGCGCCGGCAACGCTCGCGAGGTGGAAGGTGCCAGCATCTATACGCTGTCGAATGCGGCATCGAGCGAGGCGGCTGCGCGCTTCGCCGAGCGGGAGAACGCTTCGGACAGGTTGAACGGCATCGACATCGCGGACCGGAGCGATGCGGTCAGCACCATTCTCGTCGAATTGTCGCAACGGCGCACCCAGGAGCGATCCGCCGAATTCGCGCGGCTGATCCGACGCGAGGGGGAGGGCACGATCGTCTTCCATCCGCAGGCGTTGCGATCGGCAGCCCTGAAGGTGCTGCGTGCGCCCGATCTGCCCTCGGTTCTCTTCGAGAGCGGATTCATCACCAATGAGGCCGAGGCGCGGCGCCTCGCCTCGCCCCGGGGTCGCCAGCGTTTCGCCGAAGTGATGGCCCGGGCGATCCGCGTTTATTTCGCGCGGAACCAGGAAAGCTGAGCGTGACGCACTGTTCGTTCTGGCGATTTACAGAAATGCCGTGCTAGAGGCAGCGACCAGATCATGTCCGAACAATCCGCTTTCGCTTATTATCGCTACCGCATCAGCCGCGATCCGCAGCGCCTGATCGCCTGGTTCAACGACAATTGGGCACACAGCCGCAGGCTGCGCGTGTCGAGTTATATCGTGGGGCTGGCAGTCATCGCGCTGGTGCTCGCTTGGGCGACGCTGGCACGCAATCTGCCCGATGCCGAGACGCTGCTGGACTATGAAACGCCACTGCCCACGGTCGTGCGGGGAATCGATGGCGAAATCGTCCACACCTATGCGCGCGAACGGCGGGTGCAGCTGCAATATGCCGATTTCCCGGAGAGGCTGGTCGGAGCGTTTCTTTCGGCCGAGGACAAGACCTTCTTCTCGCACGTCGGCGTCGACATTACCGGAACGCTCAATGCGGCCATCGACTATGTGATCAAATTCGGTTCGGGCGAACGCGCGGTCGGCGGATCGACGATCACCCAGCAGGTGGCGAAAAACCTCCTGCTCGGCGACGAATATTCGGTCACCCGCAAGCTCAAGGAAATGATCCTCGCCACGCGCATCGAAAGCGTGCTGACGAAGCAGGAGATCCTCGAGCTTTACCTCAACGAGATCCCTCTCGGCCGCCGCAGCTTCGGCGTCCAGGCGGCCGCGCGCGCCTATTTCGACAAGGATGTCGGCGATCTCGACCTGCACGAAATGGCATTCCTGGCGATCCTTCCCAAGGCGCCCGAACGCTATGGACGTTCCAAATTCCACGATTTGGCGATCTCTCGTCGCAACTTCGTGCTCGATCAGATGGTCGCCAATGGTTTCGTAGGGGCCGAAGAGGGTGCTGCTGCCAAGGCGCAGGATCTGGGTCTCGTCCAGCAGCGCAGCGAACGGTCGGCGGATGCCGGCTATTTTCTCGAGGAAGTGCGCCGCGAACTGATCGACCGCTTCGGCGAAACCGCCGAGGACGGGCGCAACAGCGTCTATTCGGGGGGGCTCTGGGTTCGCACCTCGCTCGACATGGAATTACAGGAGGCTGCGCGTGATTCACTGCGCGAGCAATTGCTGAGCTATCACGGCAACCGCGGCTTCACCGGGCCGCTGGCGACACTCGACCCCGAAAAGGGGGATCTGACTTCGCAACTCGCTTCGTCAAATATCGCTATAAATTACAAGGACTGGCGTGTCGGGGTCGTGACGGGGGCCGACCGGATCGGCTTCGCCGATGGCGAAGAATTCCCGCTGTCGGGCGCGCCCTCCTCGCTCGATCCGGGCGATGTCGTCGCTGCGGCGAAATCGGGCGGTGGCTATGTGCTGCGGGGCGTGCCGGAAGTGTCGGGGGCCTTCCTTGCCGAGGCGCCGCAGACGGGTCGCATTCTGGCGATGCAGGGCGGCTTCGATTCGCGTCTCGGAGACTTCAATCGCGCCACCCAGGCGCTCCGCCAGCCGGGTTCGACGATCAAGCCCTTCGTCTATGCCGCAGCGCTCGACCACGGAATGACGCCGGCGACGCAAGTCCCCGACCAGACATTCTGCGTGTGGCAGGGCGCCAATCTCGGCGAGAAGTGCTTCCGCAATTTCGGTGGCGGCGGGGGCGGCGTCCACACGCTGCGCTGGGGACTCGAGCAAAGCCGCAATCTGATGACCATCCACGTCGCCGACGATACCGGGATGGACAATGTCATCAAGACCTTCGACCGCGTAGGAATCGGCCAATACGAACCCTATTACTCTTTCGCCCTGGGCGCGGGCGACACCACTGTGGCGCGTATGGTCAATGCCTATTCCGCGCTCGCCAACTGGGGTCGCCAGACCGAGGGGACCGTGATCGACTACGTCCAGGATCGGAACGGTAAGGTCATCTACAGGTCGGAGAAGCGCGAATGCACCGGCTGCAACATGGACGAATGGAACGGCCAGGCCATGCCCCGTTTCGATCTGGCCGGACGCCAGGTCCTCGACCCGCGCACTGCATTCCAGGTTGTCCACATGCTCCAGGGCGTCGTTACCCGCGGCACGGCCGTGCGCCTGCGCAGTCTCGATCTGCCGCTGTTCGGCAAGACGGGGACGACCAATGGCCCGACCAATGCCTGGTTCGTCGGCGGTTCGCCCGATCTCGTGGCAGGCATGTATGTCGGCTTCGATCAGCCGCGCAATCTCGGTGGCTGGGTGCAGGGCGGAAATACCGCCGCGCCGATCATGAAACGCTTCGTCGAAGCGACGAGAGAGCGCTGGAAGGCGGAGGATTTCATCGCCCCGCCGGGGGTCCGCATGGTCAAGATCGATCGCCGGAGCGGGAAGCGCGTGTTCGAAGGTTCGCCATCGGACGAGCCCACCGCCGCCATCATCTGGGAGGCCTTCAAGCCCGATACCGAGCCCCCGCGGGCGACGCGCGCCGATGCCATCGCCGCCCGGCGCAACGAGATCCTCGAATTGCTGCGCCGCAGCCGTCAGGCGACGCAGCGCGCGACCACGAGGCGTGAAGAGGCGCCTGCGGACTTCGTCGAGCAGCAGGGCGGCATCTATTGATCGCTTGGCAGCAGCGGGCGCAGGGTCCATCATGCCGGACATGACTCGCACCCGCAGAATTCTCGCCTCGACCATCGCCGCAGCGGCGCTGGGATTTGCCGCCTCGCCGCTCATGGCTGCGCTTTCGCGGGGCGAAGCCGCTCCATCCTTCACGGCACGCGGTGCCATGGCCGGCAAGCCGATCACGGTCGACCTCGCCAAATCGCTGCGCCGGGGACCGGTCGTCCTCTACTTCTTCCCGGCGGCGTTTACCGCGGGATGCAATCTCGAAGCGAACGCCTTCGCCTCGGCGATGGAGGATTTCCGCAAGGCCGGCGCAACGGTCATCGGGTTGACCGGCGGCAATGTCGATCAACTTGTCGAATTTTCCGCCAAGGAATGCGCGGGCCGGTTTCCCGTGGCCGCGGCATCGCGCGACCTGATCCGGAAGTACGACGTTTCGCTCGGCTCGACCGACGAGACTCGCTCGGGATGGAGCGATCGGACGACCTATGTGATCGATACCGACGGACGGATCGCTTTTGCCTATAGCGATCTCAAGCCGAACGAGCACATTGCCCGCAGCCTCGCGGCTGTCCGCGCGCTCGCGCGCAAGTAAGCCGCCCATCGCACCTTTCCCGCGCCGCCCGTCTGCGCTAGGCGGCGCGCCCGCACACATCTGTTTTCCAGGAGAGTTGCATGCGTGCCGAAGGGCAGGCCCATATCGACAGGATCGAAGCCGCGCTGGCGCTGGTCCGCCAGTCGCTCGACTGGGACCGTGCATTGCGGCGTCTCGAGGAGCTCGACGCGCGGGTGCAGGATCCCGGGCTGTGGGACGATCCGAAACAGGCGCAGGCGATCACGCAGGAGCAGAAACGCCTCGAAAGCGCGATCGCGACCGTGCGCGAGATCGAGAGCGAGATGTCCGATGCGGTGGAATTCGTCGAGATGGGCGATGCCGAAGGCGATAGCGAGGTTGCGAACGAGGGCATCGCCAGTCTGGCTGCGCTCGCCGAGCGGGCCGACAAGGACAAGGTCCAGGCGCTGCTGTCGGGCGAGGTCGACGGGAACGACACCTATCTCGAAATCCACGCGGGTGCAGGCGGCACCGAGAGTCAGGACTGGGCCGAAATGCTCTTTCGCATGTATGCCCGCTGGGCCGAACGGCGCGGCTTCAAGGTCGAGACGGTGGAATATCAGGCAGGCGATCAGGCCGGCATCAAGAGCGCCACGCTGCTGCTCAAGGGCGAAAACGCCTATGGCTACGCCAAGACCGAAAGCGGCGTCCACAGGCTCGTCCGCATCAGCCCCTATGACAGTTCGGCGCGGCGGCACACCAGCTTCAGTTCGGTCTGGGTCTATCCGGTGATCGACGACGATATCGACATCGAAATCAATCCGGCCGACCTCAAGATCGACACCTATCGGGCGAGCGGCGCGGGCGGGCAGCACGTCAACACCACCAACTCGGCCGTGCGGATCACGCACCAGCCGAGCGGGATCGTCGTCGCCAGCCAGAACGACCGCAGCCAGCACAAGAACCGCGCCACCGCGATGGGGATGCTCAAGGCGCGCCTGTTCGAGCGCGAGATGGCGGAGCGCGAAGCCGCGGCCTCTGGCGAATATCAGGAAAAGAGCGATATCGGTTGGGGCCACCAGATCCGCAGCTACGTCTTGCAACCCTATCAGATGGTCAAGGATCTGCGGACGGGCGTGACCTCTCCCACTCCCGACGATGTTCTCGACGGGGCGCTCGACCCCTTCATCTCGGCGGCCCTGGCGCAGCGGGTCACGGGAGAAACGGTGGACGTGGAGGATGCCGAGTGAGAGGCGGCCTTGCCCTTCTCCTCCCCGTGCTCCTGCTCGGAGCCTGCAAGAGGGACGTCGGCAGCGAGAGCGATGCCATGACCTTTCCCGCCCCCGACCGGCCGGTCTCCGACATCGGCTCGAACCAGTTCTCGACCGAGGATCAGCGCGACAGCCGCGGCGAGGCGCAGACCGTGATGGATCTGGCGGAGATCCAGCCCGGCATGACGGTCGCCGACATCGGTGCGGGCAACGGCTATTACACGGTCAGACTCGCCGAGCGCGTCGGGCCGCAGGGTCGGGTCCTGGCGCAGGATATCGATCGCCGCGCACTCAATCGCCTCGGTCGCCGGATCGAACGCGAAGCGTTGCAGAACGTTTCGATCCGCCTCGGCGAACCCGCGGATCCCCAGCTGCCCGACGCCAGCTTCGACCGGATATTCATGGTGCACATGTACCATGAGATCGAACGGCCCTACGAGTTCCTGTGGCGGATGTGGCCTGCGCTGCGCGAGGGCGGGCAGGTCATCGTGGTCGATATCGACCGGCCGACCGATGCGCATGGGATCGCCCCGCTGCTGCTCTCCTGCGAGTTCGAGCGGGTGGGTTACGAGCTCGTGGCCTTCAAGGATGCGCCCGAGCTCTCGGGTTACTATGCACAGTTCAAGGCAGCGGCTAACAGGCCCCGACCGGGCGAGATAAAGCCCTGCCGCAGCGACCAGTCCGCAGCGGGCAAGGCGCGCGAGATGCGCCGCGATAAGAGAGAGAAAGTCTGATGAGTTTCAAGGGTTTGGACCCGATCCGTTACGGTGGCCGCGAGGTTTGGCCGCTGGTCGAAGGCGGCAAGGGCGTCTCCGCGACAAATCACATGAGCTCGGGAGCCTGGGCGGCGGCCGGCGGCATCGGCACCGTCAGCGCGGTGAATGCCGACAGCTATGATGCCGAGGGCAAGATCGTCCCGCAGATCTACGACCAGCTGACCCGCAAGGAACGTCACGAACAGCTCGTTCGCTACGCCATCGACGGCGCCACCGAACAGGTCAGGCGGGCCCACGATGTCGCCGGCGGCAATGGCGCGATCAACATCAACGTGCTGTGGGAAATGGGCGGGGCGCAACAGGTTCTCGAAGGCGTGCTCGAACGTACCAAGGGGCTCGTCACCGGCGTGACATGCGGTGCGGGCATGCCCTACAAGCTGGCCGAGATCGCCCAGCGCTTCGATGTGCACTACCTGCCTATCATCAGCTCCGCGCGTGCCTTTCGCGCGCTGTGGAAGCGCAGTTACAACAAGGTCGCCGACCTGATGGCGGCGGTGGTCTATGAAGATCCCTGGCTCGCCGGCGGCCACAACGGCCTGTCCAATGCCGAGGACCCGCTGAAGCCGGAGGATCCCTATCCCCGGGTCAAGGCGCTGCGCGAGACCATGCGTGCCGAGGGCGTGAGCGACGAGGTGCCGATCGTCATGGCGGGCGGGGTCTGGTTCCTGCGCGAATGGAACGACTGGATCGACAACCCCGAGCTCGGCAAGATCGCTTTCCAGTTCGGCACGCGCCCGCTGCTGACCGAGGAAAGCCCGATCCCGGTCGAATGGAAGGACCGCTTGCGCGAACTCGACGACGGCGACGTGCTGCTGCACAAATTCTCGCCCACGGGTTTCTACAGCTCGGCGGTCAAGAACGATTTCCTGTGGGATCTGATCCATCGCAGCGAACGCCAGATCCCCTATAGCAAGGTGGCGGCGGGCGAGCACACCGCGCAGCTCGACGTCGGGGTACGGGGCAAGAACTTCTGGGTTGCGCCGAAGGATTACGACCGCGCACGTGAGTGGTTCGCGCAAGGCTATACCGAGGCGCTCAAGACTCCCGACGACACGATCGTCTACGTCACGCCCGAAAGCCGCGACACGATCCGCAAGGACCAGAAGGACTGCATGGGCTGTCTGTCGCACTGCCAGTTTTCCAGCTGGAAGGATCACGACGACTACACCACCGGCCGCCTCGCCGATCCGCGCAGCTTCTGTATCCAGAAGACGCTCCAGGACATCGCCCATGGCGAACCGATCGACGACAATCTCATGTTCGCCGGCCATGCCGCCTATCGCTTCAAGCAGGACCCCTTCTACTCGAACAACTTCACGCCCACGGTGAAGCAGCTCGTCGATCGCATCCTGACCGGAGATTAAGCGAGGGGGCAGCCGCCCGCACGTCCTGGGGGCGACCACGGCGGACCGGCGGCGGGCGAATCCCCGCAATGACAGGGAAGAAGCCGAGGGTTCCGCCTTGGCCATCATCCCGCACCCGTCATTGCGAGGAGCCGCAGGCGACGCGGCAATCCAGGGCGCGGCGCGGGTGGATTGCTTCGCTGCGCTCGCAGTGACGGGGAGGGGGCCGGGTCCCGCCATGACCGCCGTCCCGTATCCGTCATCGCGACGAGCCGCAGGCGACGCGGCAATCCATGGAAGGCGCTCAGCCGAGGATGTCCGGGTATAGATCGGCCCAGCGCGGGTTGCCCGCCTCGATCAGGGCGATCTTCTTCGCTCGGGATCCCCCCTTGAGCTGCTTCTCGCGCGGGATCGCATCCTCCATCGTCCCGTGCCATTCCAGCCAGACCAGCTGCGTGCATCCGTAACGTTTGCTAAAGCCGTCGCAGATGCCTTCGCGATGCTGCCATACCCGACCGACGGGATCCGAGGTCACGCCCACGTAGATCGTGCCGCGCCTGCGGTTCGCCATGATGTAGGCCGCCGGCTGGAAGACGTCGCGTTGCGCCATGGATCCATCGCTACGCTCGCGACGACAGCCATGGAAGGACTATTGGCTGTCCATTCTATCCCCAATTGCGAGACCGGGACCAGCCACGGGCGGCGGGAGTGGATTGCTTCGCTGCGCTCGCAATGACGGGGAAGGGGAGTGCGTTCTGCCATGGCCGTCGTCCCATCGCCCCATATCCGTCATTGCGAGGAGCCGCAGGCGACGCGGCAATCCATGGGCCGGTGCAGTGGACTGCTTCGCTGCGCTCGCAATGACGGGTGGGGGAAGAAACGGGCCCTCGTGCCGATCGACGCAAATCCGCCGTCCCGGGAAGCCTTCATCGCATTGCGGTCGCGCTGCATCCAGGCTCGCATCCAGCGGTGTTCCAGTGCTTCGATCCGGGATGCGAATTCGTCCATCCCTGTTCGCTTACAGGAAGACTGCCCGCAGGCAAGCGTCGCTCAGCCGCCCAGTCCGGTCAGCACCTGGTCGGGCGGGCGGTGTCCGTCGGCCCACATGCGGATATTGGCGATAACCTTCAGTCCCGAGGCTTCGCGCCCTTCGCGAGTGGCGCTGCCGATATGGGGAAGGGTCATGACATTGGGATGCCGGACGAGGCGTTCGTCCACGGCCGGCTCCTCGGGATAGACGTCGAGGCCGGCGCCCACCAGCTGCCCGCCTTCGAGCGCCCCGATCAGCGCCTCCTGATCGACGAGGTCGCCGCGCGCGGTGTTGATGAGAGCGGCGCCCGGCTTCATCAGGCCGATCCGCCGTGCGTCGATCATATGGTGCGTGTGGGGACCCGCCGGACAGTGCAGAGTGAGAATATCCGCTCTGCCGATCAGCTCGTCGAGCTCCTCGGCATAGCTGGCGGCGAAGATGCGCTCTACCGCTTCGGGGAGACGCTTGCGGTTGTGATAGTGGATCTCGAGACCGAACGCCCGCGCACGATGGGCCACGGCTTGCCCGATCCTGCCCATGCCAACGATGCCGAGGACCTTTCCGCCGAGCTTGCGTCCGAGGAGCGAAGTCGGTGTCCAGCCGCTCCACTGGCCGCTGCGCACGAGATGCACCCCCTCGCGCACGCGGCGTGGGACGCCGATGATCATTTCCATCGCGATATCCGCGGTATCGTCGGTGAAGACCCCCGGTGTGTTGGTGACGATGATCTTGCGCGCCGCCGCCGCCGCGAGGTCGATGTGTTCGGTCCCGGCGCCGAAATTGGCGATCAGACCGAGGTTCTCGCCCGCCTCGGCGATCATCTCCGCATCGATCCTGTCGGTGACCGTGGGCACCAGAACATCATATTCGCGCATCGCCGCCACCAGCTCGTCGCGCGAGAAGGAAAGGTCCTCGCGGTTGAGCCGCGCCTCGAACAGCTCGCCCATCCGATCCTCGACCGCGGGCATCAGATGACGCGTCACGAAAACGCGGGGGGTGCGGTCGAGATGTTTGGCAGGGCGGGGGGCTGACGTATCCATGCAATGCGCAGCGCTACGATCCCGCTATGCCGCCGGTCAAGGTCCGCATGGGCAGGCGCGGGCCAAACCCGTTGACTGATCGCGCAAAATCTAGGAATTCTGGTCGCATGCTCGCTCGTCTGTTGTTTGCCCTTACCCTTTTCGTCGGTTCGGCCTTTCCTGCTGCCGCGCAGGATCGGGAGGTACCCTATTGGGCCACGATCCGTGCGAGCGAACTGAACATGCGCGTCGGCCCTAGCGTCGATTACAAGGTGGACTGGGTCTATCGCCGCCCCGGCCTTCCGGTGAAGGTCGTCCGCATGATGGAAGGCTGGCGCCTGATCGAAGACCCGACCGGGTCGCGCGGTTGGGTCGTCGCACGGCTCCTCAGCCCCGACCGCGGGGCCATCGTGGTGGGCAAGGGCCTCGGGGAGCTGCGCGCGGATCCCGCAGGCAATTCCACCCTCAAATGGCGCGTCGAACCCGGGGTGGTCGGGATCCTCGGCGATTGCATGCGAGGCTGGTGCGAATTCACCGTGGGCAAGCGCCATGGCTGGATCGTGCAGAACCGCCTGTGGGGGGCAGGGGAGCCCTGAAGCGGGGCGCGGCTCCGATTTCGAGAGAAACCGAGGAAAGCGAGAGCCGCGCAGATCATCGCCGGTCTCGATTGGTCCGGCCTTGCTCCCCGGCGGCCATTCCCGGCCGCGCCGTCAGACCATCTCCACCGCGACCGCCGTGGCCTCGCCGCCGCCGATGCAGAGGCTGGCGATACCGCGCTTCTTCCCCTGCCGCTTGAGTGCATTGAGCAAGGTCACGATGATGCGCGCGCCGCTCGCGCCGATCGGGTGACCGAGCGCGGTGCCGCCGCCATTGACGTTGATCCGATCGTGCGGAATGCCGATGTCGCGCATCGCGAACATGGCGACGCAGGCGAAGGCTTCGTTGACCTCCCACAGATCGACGTCCTCGGCCGACCAGCCCGCCTTTTCGAGCACCTTCTCGATCGCGCCGATGGGGGCGACCGTGAACTGCGCCGGTTCCTGCGCATGGGCGGCCATGGCGACGATCTTTGCGACCGGCTGCTGCCCGTTCTGTTGCGCCACGCTCTCGCGCGTCAGCACCACGGCGGCGGCACCGTCGGAGATCGAGGAGGAGGTCGCGGCGGTGATCGTCCCATCCTTGGCGAAGGCGGGGCGCAGCGTCGGGATCTTGTCGGGCTTGCCCTTGCCGGGCTGCTCGTCGTGCTCGACCGTGACATCGCCGCCGCGGGTCGAATAGGTCACCGGCACGACCTCGTCGGCGAAGGCGCCGTTCTCGATCGCGGCATTGGCGCGGCGCAGCGATTCGATCGAATATTCGTCCATTTCCTCGCGCGTCATCTGATATTCGTCGGCGGTGGATTGGGCGAAGGTTCCCATGGCGCGGCCTTCCTCATAGGCATCCTCGAGACCGTCGAGGAACATATGGTCATAGGCGGTGTCGTGGCCCAGCCGCGCGCCCGAGCGGTGCTTCTTGAGCAGATAGGGCGCGTTGGTCATGCTCTCCATCCCGCCCGCGACGACATAGTCCACCGTCCCGCTGGCAAGCGCCTCGGCGCCCATGATGACCGTCTGCATGCCGCTGCCGCAGACCTTGTTGACCGTGGTCGCCTGGACCGACTTCGGCAGGCCGGCCTTGATCGACGCCTGGCGCGCGGGCGCCTGGCCGAGACCGGCGGGAAGCACGCAGCCCATATAGGTGCGGTCGAAGCTGTCTGCCGGCACGCCCGAACGCTCGACCGCCGCCTTGACGGCCGTGGCGCCGAGATCGGTCGCGGAGACCCCCGCCAGCGCGCCCTGCATGCCGCCCATCGGCGTGCGCGCATAGGAGAGAATGACGACGGGGTCGGACGCGGCGAACTGGGTCATGCTTGTGCTTATCCTTCGGTTCTGGGATATCGGTTGCCAATGGCGACCGATTGGAGGCAGCCAATCTAGTGCTGCGTCGCAGCGATATCAAACGGAGAGAGCGATGGCCGATGACCGGAAGAGCGAGATGGAAACCATCCTGCGCGAGCAGCGTGCCGCGCACCACCGGATGCGTCCCGAGCCGATGGCGCTGCGCAAGGATCGCATCGAGCGGGCGATGAAACTGCTCAAGGATCACAGCGACCGATTGTGCAAGGCGATGAGCGCCGACTTCGGCAGCCGTTCGCCCCGGCAGTCGATGATCACCGACATCGCGGGGACCGCCAATTTCGGCAAATATTGCCTCAAGCACATGGACAAATGGGCCAAGGCCGAGAAGCGGCACGTCCAGTTCCCGCTCGGCCTGCTCGGCGCCAAGGCCGAACTGCGTTACGAGCCGAAGGGCGTGATCGGCATCCTCAGCCCGTGGAACTTCCCGGTCAATCTGACCTTCGGTCCGCTGATGCAGGTCTTCGCCGCCGGCAATCGTGCGATGATCAAGCCGAGCGAATTCACCGAGAAAACCAGCGAGCTGATGCGCGAACTGGTCGAGGAATATTTCACCGCCGAGGAATGCGTGGTTTTCACCGGAGGGCCCGAGGTCGCGCATGCCTTCAGCACGCTGCCGTTCGATCATCTCGTCTTCACCGGCTCGACCGCGACCGGACGCAAGGTGATGGAGGCTGCGGCCGCGAATCTGGTTCCGGTCACGCTCGAACTCGGCGGGAAGAGCCCGGTCTTCCTCGGCGAGAGCGCCGATTTCGCCAAGGCGGGAGAACGCATCGCTCTCGGCAAGATGATGAATGCCGGGCAGATCTGTCTGGCGCCCGATTATCTCTACGTCCCCGAAAGCAAGCAGGACGAGGCGATCCATGGCGTCTGGCAGGGGACCGCGAACATGTATCCCACCCTGCTCGAGAACGAGGATTACGCCAGCATCGTCACCGACCGGCATTTCGACCGGTTGCAGGATCTCGTCGCCGACGCCCGCCAGAAGGGCGCCGAGGTGATCGAGGTCAATCCCGGGAACGAGGATTTCTCCAGCACCAACAGCCGCAAGATGCCGCTGACGATCCTCAAGAACGTCACCGGAGACATGAAGGCCATGCAGGAGGAGATCTTCGGACCGGTGCTGCCGGTGAAGACCTACGCCCACATCGACGAGGCGATCGACTATGTGAACGACCATGATCGCCCGCTCGGCCTCTATTATTTCGGAGAGAATTCCTCCGAGCGCGAGAAGGTGCTGACCAAGACGATCAGTGGAGGCGTGACGGTCAATGACGTGATCTTCCACGTCTCGATGGAGGACCTGCCCTTCGGCGGCGTCGGCCCGTCGGGCATGGGGAGCTATCACGGGATCGAGGGATTCCGCGAGTTCAGCCATGCGCGGAGCGTCTACACCCAGCCCAGGATCGACGTCGCCAAGCTCGGCGGGTTCAAGCCGCCCTATGGGCCTGCGACCGACAAAGCCGTGAAGGCGATGATGAAATAGGGCGCGACGAGGGGGCGCCGGGCCCGCCGGCGGGCACGGCCGCACCCCGGCATCATGTGCAACAAATCATGCGCAAATTGCGCCGCCCGCACCCTTGCACCGTGCGGGCGAGGGGCCTAGAGGCGAGCCGAACCCTGCCCCCCGGACGGAATCATACGTGGTCGATCTCGAGCAATATCTCCCCATACTGATCTTCCTGGTCATCGCTGTCGGCCTCTCGGCGCTGTTCGTCTTCCTGCCGATGGGCGTCGCCCGGCTGACCGGCGCGCACAATCCCGATGCCGAGAAGCTCAGCGAGTATGAATGCGGCTTCCCCGCCTTCGAGGATCCGCGCAGCCAGTTCGACGTGCGCTTCTATCTGATCGCGATCCTGTTCATCATCTTCGACCTCGAGGCCGCCTTCCTGTTCCCCTGGGCGGTGAGCCTCGATCTGACCGGCTGGCCCGGCTGGATCACCATGATGGTGTTCCTCTTCGAACTGGCCATCGGCCTGGCCTATGCATGGAAGGTGGGAGCGCTGGAATGGGAGTAGATCGCACCGGCGACAATCAGCCCCGGGTCGACCATTATCGGCCGCTGACGCCCGACCACAACCAGATGCTGCACGACGGCCCCACCGCCAGAGCGGGCGAGGTGCGCCATCCCGATGCCGATTATTTCCAGGCGCTCCAGACCGAGGTCAACGACAAGGGCTTCCTCGTCACCTCGACCGAGGACCTGTTCCAGTGGGCGCGTACCGGCTCGCTGTGGTGGATGACCTTCGGGCTCGCCTGCTGCGCGGTCGAGATGATCCACGTCAACATGCCGCGCTACGACATGGAGCGGTTCGGCGTCGCGCCGCGCGCCAGCCCGCGCCAGTCGGACGTGATGATCGTCGCCGGCACGCTGTGCAACAAGATGGCTCCGGCATTGCGCAAGGTCTACGACCAGATGTCGGATCCGAAATACGTGATCTCCATGGGCAGCTGCGCCAATGGCGGCGGCTATTACCATTACAGCTATTCGGTCGTCCGCGGCTGCGACCGGATCGTGCCGGTCGACATTTACGTTCCCGGCTGCCCGCCGAGCGCCGAGGCACTGCTCTACGGCGTGATGCAATTGCAGCGGAAGATCCGCCGCGTGGGCACGATCGAGAGGTAGGACGCGATGGCTACGCTTCATTCGGCGCCCCGTTTCACCCGGATCGAAGGGCTCAGGGACACGCTCGCCGCTGCGCTGGGCGACCGTCTGCTCGATGCGCGCGAGGAGTTCGGCGAGCTGCTGCTCACCGTGAAGCGCGAGTCCATAGCGGATGCGCTGCGGATCCTGCGCGACGACCACCAATACCAGCAGCTGATGGATATCGCCGGGGTCGACTACCCCTCGCGCGCCGAACGCTTCGAAGCGGTCTACATGCTGCTCTCGGTCACGCTCAACAGCCGGATCATCGTCAAGTGCTCGGCATCCGAGGACACGCCGGTGCCCACGGTGACGACGCTGTGGCCCAATGCCGGATGGCTCGAGCGCGAGGTGTTCGATCTCTATGGCGTGCTCTTCGCCGGCAACACCGACCTGCGCCGGATCCTCACCGATTACGGCTTCGAGGGGCACCCCTTCCGCAAGGACTTCCCGCTCACCGGCTATCAGGAGCTGCGCTATTCCGAAGAGGAGCAGCGCGTTGTCTACGAGAAGGTCGATCTCCCGCAGGACCTGCGGCAATTCGACTTCATGAGCCCGTGGGAGGGCGCCGATTACGTCCTGCCGGGCGACGAGAAGGCAGCCGTGCCTCCGGTCGACGAGGCCAAGACGACCGAAAGCCCCAAGCAGACCGGTGCCGGGAAGAAGACCGACCGGCACGCTGCGGAGAAAGTCAGCGCCGCTGCGCCCGCCGAGGAAGACGCGGGGGCGGATGCGCCGCCGCCGGAGCCGACCGAGAACGAGCCCGCCCGCCGCGCGCGCAAGGGCAAGACCACCGATACCGTGGAGGCGACCCAGCCGAGGAAGAAATCCGCGGCCAAGCCCCAACCCGGCAAGCCGCGTGCAACGCGCAGGACCCCTGCAAAAAAGAAGGATGGCGAGTAATGCTGCGACTGCTTCTTCTTCCCCTCGCCACGATCGCTCTTGCCGCCTGTTCGTCCGAACCCGCCGAGCAGGAAAGCGCCGATGATTTCGCCAGCCGTATCGGACAGAATGGCGCGGCCGGGACGACCGCTCCGGCGCAACGCGATCCCGATGCCCCCAACACGCTCGCGGCAGTGCCGCCGCAGGGTGCCGACCTGACGCAGCTCGCTAAGCTCGGCGATATCGGCGGCGTCGACCTCGGGCCGCGCGACGGCGGCTGCACGCTGATGGTCGGCAGCGACGAAATGCTCATCGCCGCCGGCTTGGGCGACCGTGCGATTCCGGGCAAGGCGGTGGTTCGTCTCGGCGACAGCCTGATCGTGGCCGATGCCGAGCGGGGCGGGCTCGAAGCCATCGAGAGCGGCACGACCTTCAGGGGCGAAGGCTTCGCCGTGACCGTCCAGCCGCAGGCGGGCGAGGGGCGGAGCCGCCCTGCAACCGCCACCGTGCGCGACGCGGCGGGCAAGACGCAGAGCTACGATGGCAAATGGATCTGCGCATGAGCACCGGATTGCATCTCGAGGAATCGCCCACCACCGGCGATGACGTGATCACCAATTACACGATCAACTTCGGGCCCCAGCACCCGGCGGCGCATGGCGTGCTGCGCATGGTGATGGAGCTCGACGGCGAGATCATCGAACGGATCGATCCGCATGTCGGCCTGCTCCACCGCGGCACCGAAAAGCTGATCGAGCACAAGACCTATCTCCAGGCGCTGCCCTATTTCGACCGCCTCGATTACTGCAGCCCGATGTGCATGGAGCACAGCTGGGTGCTGGCGATCGAGAAGCTGCTCAATCTCGAAGTGCCGCTTCGCGGGCAATATCTGCGCGTGCTCTTCGCCGAACTGACGCGGATCAAGAACCACCTGCTCAACATCGGCGCGCATGTCATGGACGTCGGGGCGATGACCCCGAACCTGTGGGTGTTCGAATTGCGCGAAGACTGCATGAATTTCTACGAACGGGCCAGTGGCGCGCGCATGCATGCGGCCTGGTTCCGCCCCGGCGGTGTCCACGAGGACGTGCCCGAAAAGCTGCTGGTCGATATCGGCGAATGGGTCGACACGCGCCTGCCCGAACTGTTCGGCGATGCGATGAGCCTGGTGATGGACAATCGCATCTTCAAGCAGCGCAACGTCGATATCGCCGTGGTCTCGAAGGAGGATGCGGTGGCCTGGGGCTTCTCCGGGCCGATGATCCGTGCGGCGGGCATTCCGTGGGATCTGCGCAAGTCGCAGCCCTATGACGTCTACGACCGGATGGAATTCGACATTCCCGTGGGCACCAATTCGGACTGCTACGACCGTTTCATGGTGCGCGTGAAGGAAGTCTACGAAAGCGCGAAGATCATCAAGCAATGCCTTGCGCAGATGCCCGGCGGACCGGTGCAGAGCGACGACCGCAAGGTCGCGCCGCCCAAGCGCGCCGAGATGAAGCAGTCGATGGAAGCGCTGATCCACCACTTCAAGCTCTATACCGAAGGCTTCCATGTGCCGGCGGGCGAGGTCTATGTCGCCACCGAAAGCCCCAAGGGCGAATTCGGCGTCTATCTGGTCAGCGACGGCAGCAACAAGCCCTATCGCTGCAAGATCCGGCCCACTGCTTTCAGTCACCTGCAAGCCATGGATTTCATGTCGAAAGGCCACATGTTGCCCGATGCCACCGCCATTCTGGGCGCGATCGACGTCGTCTTCGGAGAGTGTGACCGCTGATGGCCGACCGTTCGCCCACTCCCGACAGCCCCGAATTGCGCGAGCGCTGGGGTGCTTTCGAGTTCACCGAAGCCTACTCGCGAGCGCGCCGACAAGGCGATCGCGCGCTATCCCGAGGGGCGTCAGCGCTCGGCGGTGATGCCCTTGCTCGACCTCGCCCAGCGGCAGGTCGGCGAGGAGACGGACACGCAAGGCTGGCTGCCGCTGCCGGTGATCGAATATGTCGCAGACTATCTCGACATGCCCGCGATCCGCGTGCTCGAAGTCGCGACCTTCTACTTCATGTACAATCTCAAGCCGGTCGGGAAATATCACGTCCAGGTCTGCGGCACGACGCCCTGCATGCTGCGCGGCTCCGACGGGCTGCTCGAGACCTGCGCAAGGCGCGGCATGAGCAAGGGGCATGTCTCCGAGGACGGCCTGTGGACGCTTACCGAGGTCGAGTGCATGGGCAATTGCGCCACCGCGCCCATGGTCCAGATCAATGACGACAATTACGAGGATCTGACGCCCGAGCGGCTCGATGCGATCCTCGATGCGCTGGCCGCGGGCGAGCAGCCGAAAACCGGCACGCAGGAGCCCGGCCGCCACACCAGCGAACCGGCGGGCGGCCCGACCACGCTCGAGGCAATGGTCGATGCCAACCACGACTACCGGAGCGAATGGTGATGAGCGCCGACTGGCTGACAATCATCCTCGCGCTGATCGCGGTCGTGGTCGCCTGGAAGGTCTTCAAGGGAGTGGTCAAGACGATCGTGCTCGTCGCGATCCTCGTGGCAGCGGCCCTTTTCGTATTCGGAGGCTTCGCATGAGCGCCCAGAAACGCGCCAGCCTGTTGAGCGGCATTGCAGGCGTTGCATTCTTCGTCGCGGCACTCGTCATGTTTCTGAACGGAGAGACCGGTCTGACCGCTGCATTCACAGCGGTCGGCGCCGCCCTGATTGCGGTTTCCGCCGGCAATGCGAACCACGGAGGCGAAGCCGATGCTCGCCGATAAGGACCGCATCTTCACCAATCTCTACGGTTTTCAGGACTGGGGCCTGAAGGCGGCGCAGCAGCGCGGCGACTGGGACGAGACCAAGTCCCTGATCGAGCGCGGGCACGACGCCATCATCGACGAGATGAAGGCCAGCGGACTGCGCGGGCGTGGCGGGGCGGGTTTCCCGACCGGGCTCAAATGGTCGTTCATGCCCAAGGAAAGCAAGGACGGACGGCCGAGTTTCCTGGTCATCAATGCCGATGAATCCGAGCCCGGTTCGTGCAAGGACCGCGAGATCATCCGCCACGATCCGCACAAGCTGATCGAAGGCGCGCTGATCGCCGGCTATGCGATGCGGGCGAGGGCGGCCTACATCTATATCCGCGGCGAATACATTCGCGAGGCCGAGGTGCTGCAGGCGGCGATCGACCAGGCCTATGATGCCGGGTTGATCGGCAGGAACGCGGTGCAATCGGGCTATGACTTCGACGTCTTCCTGCACCGCGGGGCGGGCGCCTATATCTGCGGCGAAGAGACCGCGATGATCGAGAGCCTCGAGGGGAAGAAGGGCCAGCCGCGGCTCAAGCCCCCATTCCCGGCCGGTGCGGGGCTCTATGGCTGCCCCACCACGGTGAACAATGTCGAAAGCATCGCGGTGGTGCCCACCATCCTGCGGCGCGGGGCGAGCTGGTTCGCCAGCTTCGGGCGCGAGAACAACAAGGGCACCAAGCTGTTCCAGATCTCGGGCCATGTGGAAAAGCCCTGCGTGGTCGAGGAATCGCTCTCCATCTCCTTCCGCGAACTGATCGAGAAGCATTGCGGCGGCATCACCGGCGGGTGGGACAATCTTCTCGCCGTGATCCCCGGAGGATCCTCGGTTCCGCTGGTTCCGGCGGCCCAGATCATCGATGCGCCGATGGACTTCGACGGCTTGAAGGAACTCGGCTCGGGCCTCGGCACGGCGGGGGTGATCGTGATGGACAAGTCGACCGACATCGTCCGCGCGATCAGCCGGATCAGCTATTTCTACAAGCACGAGAGCTGCGGCCAGTGTACCCCCTGCCGCGAGGGCACGGGCTGGATGTGGCGCATGATGGAGCGCCTGCGCACCGGCAATGCCGCGATCGAGGAGATCGACATGCTCCAGCAGGTGACCAAGCAGGTCGAAGGCCACACCATCTGCGCGCTCGGCGATGCCGCAGCCTGGCCGATCCAGGGCCTCATCCGGCATTTCCGTCCGGAACTGGAGCGGCGGATTGTCGAACACAACGCTCAATTCGTGGAAGCGGCGGAATAATGCCTAAAGTCACCGTAGACGGACAGGAAATCGAGGTACCCGAAGGCGCGACCGTCCTTCAGGCCTGCGAACTCGCGGGCAAGGAAATCCCGCGTTTCTGCTATCACGAGCGGCTGAGCATCGCCGGCAACTGCCGCATGTGCCTGGTCGAGGTGAAGCCCGGTCCGCCCAAGCCGCAGGCGAGCTGTGCGCTGCCCGCCACCGAGGGGCAGGAGATCCGCACCGACAGCGAGATGGTCAAGACCGCGCGCGAAGGGGTGATGGAGTTCCTGCTCATCAACCACCCGCTCGACTGCCCGATCTGCGACCAGGGTGGCGAATGCGACCTGCAGGACCAGAGCCTGATGTATGGCCGCGGCGCCTCGCGCTATCACGAGAACAAGCGTGCGGTGACCGAGAAATACATGGGCCCGCTGATCAAGACGATCATGACCCGCTGCATCCACTGCACCCGCTGCGTCCGCTTCTCCGAAGAGGTCGCCGGCGTCGACGAGATCGGCGCGCTCTATCGCGGCGAGGACATGCAGATCACCACCTATCTCGAACAGGCCGCGGAGCATGAACTTTCGGCCAATGTCATCGATCTGTGCCCGGTCGGCGCGCTGACCTCGCGGCCCTATGCCTTCGAGGCGCGGCCGTGGGAACTCAAGAAGACGCTCAGCATCGACGTCTCCGACGCGGTCGGCTCCAACATCCGCCTCGACAGCCGCGGCCGCGAAGTCATGCGCGCGCTTCCCCGGATCAACGACGAGGTCAATGAGGAGTGGATCTCCGACAAGGCCCGCTATCAGGTCGACGGTCTGACGAAGCGCCGGCTCGACAAGGTGTTCATGCGCAAGCAGGGCAAACTGCAGCCGGCGAGCTGGGACGAGGCTTTCAAGGCGATCGCCCGGCAGTTGAAATCCGATCGCTCGAGCCTTGCCGCCGTGGCCGGCGACATGGTCGATTGCGAAACCATGTTCGCCGCCAAGGCGCTGCTCCGTGCCTGCGGCTCGACGCTGATCGAAGGTCGCCAGACCGGCATGGACTACGACGCGACCAATCTCGCGGCGGTCGCTTTCAACTCGACCTTCGGGGGCATCGAAAACGCCGACGCGATCCTGATCGTCGGCAGCCATATTCGCTGGGAAGCGCCGCTGGTGAACGTCCGCATCCGCAAGGCGGTCAAGCGGGGCGCGAAGGTGTTCGTCATCGGACCGTGGTGGAACACGACTTACCCCGCCGAATTCGTCGGCGACGGGCTCGACCTGCTCGACGACGTGCCCGAAGGTGTCGAGGCGGCGTTCAATGCTGCCGAACGTCCCGCGATCGTCATGGGCGGTGCCGCGCTGGCGCAGGGAGCCCTCGGAGCGGGCCTCGCCTTCGCCGAGCGCTTCGATCTGGTTCGAGAAGACTGGCACGGTTTCAACGTCTTGCATTTCTCGGCAGCGCGCATGGGCGGGCTGATGCTGGGCTTCGCGCAAAGGGGCGGCATGGCCGATATCGCCAAGGCCGCGCCCAAGGTGCTGCTCTCGCTCGGCGCCGACGAGATGGACTTCGAACCCTTCGCCGACACGCTCAAGGTCTATATCGGCCACCACGGCGACCGCGGCGCGCATGCCGCGGACATCGTCCTGCCGGGCGCGAGTTTCGCCGAGAAGGACGGCACCTACGTCAACACCGAGGGCAGGGTGCAATTCGCCGAGAAGGCGGTCTTCGCCCCCGGCGATGCGCGCGAGGACTGGACGATCCTGCGCGCTCTGGCCGATGCCCTGAAGGTCGAGGTCGGCTTCGACAGCTTCGCCGAATTGCAGGCGGCGATGGTTCGCGAGGTCCCGGCACTCGGAGAGGAAGGACTTGCTTCGTTCGGCGGCCTGCCTCGCAGCGCCACCTCGGCCAGGTCGAGCGGGCGTATTTCCGCCTATCCGATCAAGGACTTCTATCTCACCAACCCGATCGCCCGGGCGAGCGCGGTGATGCAGCGCTGCTCGGCCGAACTGCTCTATGGCGATGCAGTGGCGGAGGCCGCGGAATGACCGAGACGTTCCAATCCTGGGGCATGACCTACGAATGGGCCTGGGGCCTCGCGACGGTCGCTGGCGTGCTGTTGATCGCCTTGCCGCTGATGCTGGCGGTGGCGATGATCATCTATGCCGACCGCAAGATCTGGGCTGCGATGGCGCTGCGCCGCGGCCCGAACGTCGTCGGCCCGTTCGGCCTGCTCCAGTCCTTTGCCGATGGGCTGAAGGTTTTCCTTCAGGAAACCATCGTTCCGACGGCGGCGAACAAGGGCATCTTCCTGATCGCGCCGATCATCACCTTCACCGTCGCGCTCATGGCCTGGGCGGTCATCCCCTTCGGCCCGCTGGCGGTTCTGTCGGACATCAACATCGGTATGCTCTACGTCCTCGCGATCAGCAGCCTCGGCGTCTACGGAGTGGTGATGAGCGGGTGGGCCTCCAACTCGAAATACCCGTTCTTCAGCGCCATGCGCGCCGCAGCTCAGATGATCTCTTACGAAGTCTCGATCGGCTTCATCCTCGTTTGCGTGATCCTGTGGGCGGGCACGACCAACATGAACGCGATCATCCTCGCTCAGAAGGGACATATCTTCGGGCTGATCAACGGTTTCGTGTTCAATCCGCTGCTGTTTCCGCTGTGGGTCATGTTCCTGATTTCGTCGCTGGCCGAGACCGCGCGGGCGCCATTCGACCTGACCGAGGCGGAGAGCGAGCTCGTCGCCGGCTACCAGACCGAATATTCCTCGATGAGTTTCGCGCTCTTCTGGCTCGGCGAATACGCCAATGTCCTGCTGATGTGCGCGCTCAACGCGATCCTGTTCTGGGGGGGCTGGCTTCCGCCGCTCGACATCCCGTTCCTGTATGATTTCCTGTTTACCGCCGGCCTCACGGCCGCCTTCTGGCTGTTCGCCAAGATCCTGTTCTTCTTCTTCATCTTCAGCTGGATCAAGGCCACCGTCCCGCGCTACCGCTACGATCAGCTGATGCGTCTGGGCTGGAAGGTATTCCTTCCGTTGAGCCTCTTTTTCGTCGTTCTCATCAGTGGCTTCCTGATGGCCACGGGGCATTTCGCATGACCGTCGCGCAACTCGTCAAATCGTTCACCCTGTGGGAATTCGTGAAGGCTCACGCCCTCACCTTGAAGTATTTCTTCAAGCCCAAGGTGACCATCAACTACCCTTACGAGAAGAACCCGATCAGTCCCCGCTTCCGTGGCGAACATGTGTTGCGCCGTTATCCCAATGGCGAGGAGCGCTGCATCGCGTGCAAGCTGTGCGAGGCGGTCTGCCCGGCCTGGGCGATCACCATCGAGAGCGAGCCGCGCGAGGATGGTAGCCGTCGGACGACGCGTTACGACATCGACATGACCAAATGCATCTATTGCGGTTTCTGCCAGGAAGCCTGCCCGGTCGATGCCATCGTCGAGGGTCCGAACTTCGAATATGCGACCGAAACGCGCGAGGAACTACTCTACGACAAGGCGAAACTGCTGGCCAACGGGGACAAGTGGGAGCGGGCGATCGCCGCGAACCTTGAAGCCGACGCGCCCTACCGCTAACCGCCGCGCCAACGAGAAACGGGGCTCATGATTCAGACCTTCGCCTTTTACCTGTTCGCCGTGCTGGTGATCGCCAGCGCCGTCATGGTGATCATGGCGCGCAACCCGGTGCATTCGGTGCTGTGGCTGATCCTCGCCTTTTTCAACGCGGCGGGTCTGATGGTGCTGGTCGGCGCCGAATTCATCGCTGCGCTGCTGGTGATCGTCTACGTCGGCGCCGTGGCCGTGCTGTTCCTGTTCGTGGTGATGATGCTCGACATCGATTTCAGCGAGTTGCGCGCCGGCTTCGTCAGGAATTTCCCGCTGGGCATTGCCATTGCGCTCGTCCTGCTGGCCGAACTGGTGCTCGGGATCGGTGCCTATCGCGCGGGCGCTCTCGAACTGGGTGTGGCCAGCGGAGCGGCTGCGCCCGTGCTCGGGCTGTCCAACACTGCCGCGATCGGAGCTGTGCTCTACGGCGACTATCTGTTCCTGTTCGAAGCCGCCGGCCTCATCCTGCTGGTCGCCATGGTCGGCGCGATCGTGCTGACCCATCGGCAACGGCCGGGCGGCGCCCGCGGCCATCAGGATATCGGCAAACAGGTGCGCCGCAATCCCGAGGAAGCCACGGTCATGAAACAGCCCAGGCTGGGCGAGGGGGTCGAGCTGTGATCGGCATTGAACATTTCGTCGTCGTCAGCGCGATCCTGTTCGTGCTCGGCGTGCTCGGGATATTCCTGAACCGCAAGAACATCATCGTGATCCTGATGGCGATCGAACTGATCCTGCTGGGCGTGAACATAAACCTCGTCGCTTTCAGCGCCTTCCTCGGCGATCTGGTGGGCCAGGTCTTCGCCATGTTCGTTCTCACCGTGGCCGCCGGCGAGGCGGCTATCGGGCTCGCCATTCTCGTCATCTATTTCCGCGGCCGCGGCACGATCGCGGTCGACGACGTCGACCGGCTGAAGGGATAAGCACCGGTGCACCCGATCCTGTTCATCGTCTTCCTGCCGCTGCTCGCGGCACTCATCGCGGGTCTGACCAACAAGGCGGCGCCGAATGTGTTCGCGAAGGCGGTCACCACCGGCGCACTCTTCGTCAGCGCCGCGCTGAGCTGGCCGATTTTCCTCGGCTTCATCGACGGTAGCTATACCGCATCCGTGATCCCGGTGCTGACCTGGGTCCAGTCGGGCGACCTCGCTTTCGACTGGGCGCTGCGTGTCGATACGCTGACCGCCGTCATGCTTGTCGTGATCACCACCGTCTCGGCGCTGGTTCACCTCTATAGCTGGGGGTACATGGACGAGGATCCGGACCAGCCGCGGTTCTTCGCCTATCTGAGCCTGTTCACCTTCGCCATGCTGATGCTGGTGACCGCCGACAATCTCGTCCAGATGTTCTTCGGATGGGAAGGCGTGGGTCTCGCCAGCTATCTGCTGATCGGATTCTGGTTCAGGAAGCCGAGCGCCAATGCCGCGGCGATCAAGGCTTTCGTGGTGAATCGCGTGGGCGATCTGGGCTTCATGCTGGGCATCTTCGGGACCTATCTGGTGTTCGGCACCGTCTCGATCCCGGCGATTCTCGACGCCGCTCCGGGTATGAGCGGGGCGACGATCGGCTTCCTCGGCCAACGCGTCCAGACGATGGATGTCCTGTGCATTCTGCTGTTCATCGGCGCGATGGGCAAATCGGCGCAGCTTGGCCTGCACACCTGGCTACCCGATGCCATGGAGGGGCCCACGCCGGTTTCCGCGCTGATCCATGCCGCGACCATGGTGACCGCGGGCGTGTTCATGGTGTGCCGCCTGTCGCCGATGTTCGAAGCCGCCCCGGTTGCGCTCGGCCTCGTCACCTTCATCGGTGCCGCGACCTGCATCTTCGCCGCCACGATCGGAACCACGCAGTGGGATATCAAGCGGGTCATCGCCTATTCGACCTGCTCGCAGCTCGGCTACATGTTCTTCGCGGCCGGCGTCGGCGCCTATGGCGCGGCCATGTTCCACCTGTTCACCCACGCCTTCTTCAAGGCGCTGCTTTTCCTCGGCGCCGGCTCGGTGATCCATGCGATGCATCACGAGCAGGACATGCGGTACTATGGGGCGTTGCGGAAGGAGATCCCGCTGACCTTCTGGGCCATGATGGCCGGTACGCTGGCGATCACCGGAGTGGGCATCTACTGGATCCACGCAGGGTTCGCCGGCTTCCATTCGAAGGACGCGATTCTCGAAGTCGCTTTCGCGCGCGGAACCGAGCTCGGGAATTTCGCCTTCTGGATGGGGACCTTCGCCGCGCTGCTGACCAGCTTCTACAGCTGGCGGCTGATGTTCCTGACCTTCTGGGGCAAGCCCCGCTGGGCCGATAGCGAGCACATTAGGCACGCCGTGCATCACGGCCACGACGAGCCGGAGGATCACAATCCCGCTGTCCAGGAAGATGCCGGCGACCACCGGACGCATGACGTGCCTTCGCCGAACTACGAAGCGGGGACGGGCGGCTATCACCCTCACGAGAGCCCCCTCTCGATGCTCGTACCGCTCGGTGTCCTGAGTCTCGGCGCGATCTTCGCGGGCTGGGTTTTCAGCCACGCCTTCCTCGAAGATCCTGCGTTCTGGGGCGGCTCGATCTATTACAACGAGGGTCTGGTCCATGCGATGCACGCGGTTCCGCTGCCGGTGAAACTGGCCGCGACGATCGTCATGCTCCTGGGCCTGCTGATTGCCTGGATGGCCTATATCAAGGATACCTCGATCCCCGGCAGGGCGGCGGATCAGCTCGGCCCGGTCTATCGCTTCCTCTACAACAAGTGGTATTTCGACGAGCTTTATCACTACCTTTTCGTGGTCCCCGCATTCTGGCTCGGACGGCAGTTCTGGAAGCGCGGCGACATCGGCGTCATCGACCGGTTCGGGCCGAACGGCGTAGCCTGGGTGGTGGCGCAAGGCGCGGTCGGTGCCCGCCGTTTCCAGACGGGCTATCTCTATAGCTATGCGCTCGTGATGCTCCTGGGCCTCGTCGCCGCGATCACCTGGGTGCTGTTCTGATGGAGTTTCCCATCCTTTCTCTGATGCTTGCCGTTCCGCTCGCCGGCGCGGTCGCCTGCCTGTTCCTGGACGCGCGGACGGCCCGGATAGTGGCTTTGGGTGCGACGATGATCGACCTCGCCCTCGGTGTGATCCTGTGGCTCGGCTTCGACATCGGCGGAGCGCAATGGCAGTTCACCGAGCGCGCGGAGATCTTCGCAGGCTTCAACTATGCGCTGGGAATCGACGGCATCGCATTGATGCTGATCATGCTCAGCGTTTTCCTGATGCCGATCTGCATCCTCGCCAGCTGGGACAGCATTGCGCGCCGTGTCGGCGAATACATGAGCGCCTTCCTGTTCATGGAAGTGCTGATGCTCGGCGTTTTCATGGCGCAGGATCTCTACCTGTTTTACATCTTCTTCGAGGCAGGCCTGATCCCGATGTATCTGATCATCGGCGTGTGGGGCGGCGACAACCGGATTTACGCCAGCTACAAGTTCTTCCTCTACACGCTGCTCGGCTCGATGCTGATGCTGATCGCGATGATGTGGATGGTGAACGACGCCGGCACCACCGACATACCGACCCTGCTCAATTACGATTTCAGCCCGGCGGCCCAGACCTGGCTGTGGCTGGCCTTCTTCGCCAGCTTCGCCGTGAAGATGCCGATGTGGCCCTTCCATACCTGGCTTCCCGATGCCCATGTGCAGGCACCCACGGCGGGTTCGGTGATCCTGGCGGGCGTGCTGCTCAAGCTCGGCGGCTATGGCTTCATTCGCTTCAGCCTGCCGATGTTCCCGGAGGCGAGTGCGCAGTTCGCCTGGCTGGTTTTCGGCCTGTCCATGGTCGCGGTGATCTACACCTCGCTGGTTGCGCTGGTGCAGCACGACATGAAGAAGCTGATCGCCTATTCATCGGTCGCCCATATGGCGATCGTGACGGTCGGTCTGTTCGCTTTCAACGTGCAGGGCATCGAAGGCGCCATGATGGTCATGCTGGGCCATGGTCTGGTCTCCGGCGCGCTATTCCTGTGCGTCGGCGTGATCTACGATCGCCTCCACACGCGCGAGATCGCCCGCTATGGCGGGCTCAGCATCAACATGCCGAAATATGCGCTGTTCTTCCTGCTCTTCACCATGGCCTCGATCGGCTTGCCGGGAACGAGCAACTTCATCGGCGAATTCCTCGCGCTGGCGGGCATCTACAAGGTGTCCAGCTTCGTCACGCTGGTTAGCACGACCGGCATCATCCTCGGCGCTGCCTATATGCTCTATCTCTACCGCCGCGTGGCCTTCGGCGAGCAGGTCAATGAGGACGCCGCCCGCATGCCCGACCTGAACGCCCGTGAATGGGCCATGCTCGGCCCGATCGCCGCCGCCGTGCTGTGGATGGGCGTCTACCCCGAAAGCTTCCTTGCCCCCATGCGACAGGACATCGCCATGCTCGAAGCGCGTATCGCCCGCGCTGCGCCCGATTTCGATACGGACAATGCGATCGGCATCCCTCGCGAGCACAATGCCAATTTCGTCGCTGCCGCCCATGGTGAGGAGGGAGCGCACTGATGTCCTACGCCAGCTCCCTTTATCTCACCGGCGCCGAGGTCGGCCTCTCGCTTTCGGGGCTGGCACTGCTGCTGGTCGCCGCCTGGGGCGGAACCAGGACCGCGCGCCTGCTGACGATCCTGACCGTCGCGACGCTGATCGGTGCGACCGTCTTCAGTGCCAGTTTGTTCTCGATGGCTTCCGATGGCTTGCCGGGCCGGGCCTTCGGCGATCTCTACCGCGCCGATGCCTTCGGGAGCTTCGCGAAGATCCTGATCTATCTCTCGACCGCCGCCATACTCGTGGCGACCCCGCGGTTCTTCGCGCGCACGGGGAGCTATCGCGCCGAATATCCGGTGCTCATGCTGTTCAATGCCGTCGGCATGGGAATGATGGTCTCGGCCACCGACCTGATGACGCTCTATATCGGGCTCGAGATGTCGAGCCTGTCGAGCTACGTCCTGGCCAGTTTCCTCCGACAGGACATGCGCTCGAGCGAGGCGGGGTTGAAGTATTTCGTCCTGGGCGCGCTCGCTTCGGGGATCCTCCTGTACGGCATCAGCCTCCTCTACGGTTTCACCGGGACCACGAATTACGAAGGCATTCGGGTCGCCTTCGCGCTCAACTTCTCCACCGGGTCGCTGTTCGGGGTGGTCTTCGTTCTGGCGGGCCTCGCCTTCAAGGTCTCGGCGGTGCCGTTCCATATGTGGACGCCCGACGTCTACGAGGGTGCTCCTACCCCGGTAACCGCCTTCTTCGCCACCGCTCCCAAGGTCGCAGCCATGGCCATGCTGGTGCGCATGGCGATGGATCCTTTCGTGGCGGAAGCCGATGCCTGGCGGCAGATCGTGATCTTCGCCGCACTGGCTTCGATCGTGGTCGGTGCCCTGGGTGCGATCGGGCAGCAGAACCTCAAGCGCTTGCTGGCCTATTCCTCGATCAACAATGTCGGCTTCATCCTGATCGGCCTGGCCGCTGCGACAGCGGCCGGCGTTGGTGCGGTGCTGACCTATCTCGCCATCTATGTCGCGATGACGCTCGGCAGCTTCGTCGCTCTGCTCATGCTACGCGATCCCGAGGGCGATCCGCTGGAGACCTTCGCCGACATATCGGGCCTCTCGACAGCTCGTCCGGTACTCGCCTGGTGTCTCCTGGCCCTGATGTTCAGCCTCGCCGGCATCCCACCGCTGTTCGGCTTCTGGGGCAAATTCGTTGTGTTCCAGGCTGCGGTGCAGGCCGATCTTGTCGTCCTGGCCGCGATCGGCATCGCAGCGAGCGTGATCGGAGCCTTTTATTACCTCAAATTCATCAAGGTAATGTTCTTCGATGAACCCCAACGCGAGATCGAACGGCGCAGTCCCGCGGGACATTGGGCGGTTCTCGCCCTCTGTGTCCTCATCGTATCGCCGCTCGGATATCTGTTGACCCGGCCGCTGGGCGAATGGACTGCGCAGGCGGCCGCATCTTTCGCGCTTGCGATGTGATCCGCACCCTCGCCGAGACCGGTTCGACCAATTCCGACCTTGCAGCGCAGTTGCGCGGGGGCGAGGCGGTTCGCGAGGGCGACTGGCTGGTCGCCGACAGGCAGGCCGCCGGGCGGGGACGACAGGGGCGGACCTGGTTCGACGGTGCAGGCAACTTCATGGGTTCCACCGTGGTCCGCCTGAACGCGCGCGATCCGGAACCCGCCTCGCTGGCGCTGGTGGCGGGGCTCGCCGCCTATGAAGCAGTCCTACCGCTGCTCGCGGAACCCGGGGCGCTGAGGCTCAAGTGGCCCAACGACCTCATGCTTGGCAAAGCCAAGCTCGCGGGCATCCTGCTCGAGCGCGAGGAGGATGCCATTGTCGTCGGTATCGGCGTCAATCTCGCTGCCGCACCGGTTCTGCCCGACCGTGCGACCATCGCGCTGTCGATGCTCGGTCCGGCGCCCGATCGAAATTTCTTCGCGGAAGCGCTCGCGAAGTGCTTCGAGCGCGAGATCGAACGCTGGCGCAGCTATGGCTTGGACCCGCTGATCCGCCGTTGGGAAAGCGCCGCCCATCCGCAGGGCACCCCTCTGACGGTGTGCCCTCCCGGCGAGGAACCGATGACCGGCGCATTCGCTGGTCTGACGAGTGGGGGGGCGCTTTCGCTGCTCCTGGCGGACGGCTCGACATGCGTAGTCCATGCGGGCGACGTCCTGCTCGCAACCGAGGAGAGCTGAACCATGCTATTGGTTGCGGATGTCGGAAATACCAATGTCGTGTTTGCCCTCTATCACGGTCGTGAGCAGAAGGCCCGTTGGCGGATCGCCACCGATCCCCGGCGAACGGGCGATGAATATGCCGTCTGGCTGCTGCAGCTCGCCAAGCTGCAGGGGTTCGAAAAGGACGACATCGATCGGGTCATCATCGGTTCGGTGGTTCCGCGAGCGATCCATAATCTGACCGTCCTGTCCGAGAAATACCTCGGTTTCACGCCGCTCATCGCGGGGCAGGGCTCGGCCTGTTGGGATTTCGAGCTGGATATCGAGCAGCCGACGTCGCTGGGCGCCGATCGCGCGCTCAACACGCTGGCTGCGCATGAGAAATTCGAAGGCGACCTGATCGTCGTCGATTTCGGAACCGCAACAACTTTCGACGCGATCGATTTCAACGGCGCCTACAAGGGCGGGATCATCGCACCGGGGATCAATCTTTCGCTCGATGCGCTGGTGGGCAATACCGCCAAGCTGCCGCGCATCGCGATCGAGAAACCGGCCAGCAACAGCGTCATCGGACGCAATACCGAGGACCAGATGCTGATCGGGGTGTTCTGGGGTTATGTTTCTCTGATCGAAGGACTGATCGCGCGCATGAAGAAGGAAATCGGACGTCCTGCGACGGTGGTCGCCACCGGTGGCCTTGCGATCCTGTTCGACGAGCACACCAACCTCTTCGACGAGGTCGATACCGATCTGACGCTCGATGGCCTGGCCATCCTGGCGGAGCGTGCAGCGTGAAGAAGGATTTCACGCCCGAAGACGAATTGCTCTTCCTGGCCCTCGGCGGTTCGGGCGAGATCGGAATGAACGTTAACCTCTACGGCTGTCAGGGCCGGTGGCTGATGGTGGACCTGGGCATGACCTTCTCGGGCAATGAATATCCGGGCGTGGACCTGGTCTTCGCCGATCTCGAGTTCATCGAAGAACGGGCCGATCGCCTCGAAGCCATCGTGCTGACCCATGGGCATGAAGACCATATCGGGGCAGTCCCTTATTTCGCCGCCGATCTCGACGTTCCCATCTATGCGACCCCCTTCACCGCCGAGCTCGTCCGGCGCAAGCTCCAGGAAGCTGGACTGGCAGATCAGGTCGAACTTCACGTGATCCCCGACGATCACGGGAGCTTCGAAGTCGGCCCTTTCGGTATCACCTATATCCCGCTCGCCCATTCGATCGCCGAGGGCAACGCCTTGCTGATCGAAACACCGCATGGGCACATCTTTCACACCGGTGACTGGAAGCTGGACGAGGACCCGATCGTCGGCGAACCGACCACCGAGGCCGAACTCTCCGAGATCGGGGACCGGGGGGTGCTGGCGCTGGTCTGCGACAGCACCAACGTCTTCAATCCGGCACCCAGCGGCTCCGAGGGCGCGGTGCACAAGGGATTGCTCGAGGAGATCCAGCGGCATTCGGGCAAGCGCGTACTGGTGACCACTTTCGCCAGCAATGTCGCGCGGCTGCAGACGCTTGGCGATGTGGCTCGCGAAACCGGGCGCCAGCTTTGCGTCGCAGGGAGGTCGCTCGACCGGATCATCGAGGTTGCGCAGGACAATGGCTATCTCGAAGATTTGCCCGGACGCGTCGATTTCGACACGGCGATGGGCCTGCCGCGCGGCGAAGTGCTGATACTCGCCACCGGAGGGCAGGGGGAGCCGCGCGCCGCACTGTCCCGCATATCCGAAGAAAACCACCCGCTCGAGCTGACGCGGGGCGATGTGGTGCTGTTCTCGAGCCGGCAGATTCCCGGTAATGAATTGGCCATCGGTGCGGTGCAGAACCGTCTCGCTGCGCGCGGAATCACCATGGTGACCGACCGCCAGAGCATGATTCATGTTTCCGGCCATCCCGGCCGACCCGAGCTCGAGGCGCTCTATGGTTGGATCCGCCCCGACATCCTCGTCCCCGTGCACGGCGAGATGCGTCATATGCAGGAGCAGGCCCGGCTCGGCGTAGCGAGCGGCATTGCCGATTGCGTCGTCCAGCAGAACGGCGATATCGTGCGCCTCGCTCCGGGGAGGCCGGGCAAGATCGCCGAGGTCGGTTCCGGTCGCCTCGTCCTCGACGGCGACATCATCGTTCCCGCCGATGGAGAAGCGATAGCGATGCGCCGGCGGATCATGCGCGATGGCGTTCTCATTGTTGCACTCGACGGCGAACTCAATCCGCGCATCGACAGCCTCGGCCTTCCGCTCGACGAGGACTACGACGACTTCATGGCCGAGGCGACCGACGATATCCGGGCTGCGATCGGCAGATTGAAGGGGGCCGATCGGAAGGACGAAGGCAGCGTTCACGAGGCTGCCCGCCTGGCCGCGAGACGCGCCGCGCAGCGGTGGTCGGGAAAGCGTCCGCAAGTCCGCGTAATAGTCCCGAACCTGTCGAGCTGATTCCGATGCAGTGGACCAGCGTACTCGCGATCTATTTTCTCTTCCTGGTGTTCAGCGCCTTCATGCTGCTGCCCTTCGGCGTCCGAACGTCGGATGAAGCGGGTGTCGAGAAGGTTCCGGGGCAGGCGGACAGCGCCCCGGTCGAATTCCGCCCGCTCCGTCTGATCATGCGGGCTGCGGTGATCGCGGCACTCCTGACGGCGATCTTCGTGCTCAATTACCTCAATGGCTGGATCCTTCCCGAAGATCTTATCTTCTGGGGACCCGGAGCCGGATAGCAGCTATTGCCGGAGGCGCTCCAGGGCCTGCGCCAGGACGACGTAAAGCTTGCCCATGTCGCTGCTCAGCAGCGTCACGCTGACGGCATTGCCGTCGCGGGTCGACAGCATGGTTCGAAGCATGGCTTCGAAATCGTGAATGTAGCGGCTGACGTGCTCGCGGAAGTCGCCGTCGGTGTCGTAGAGTTCGGCGATTTCCCGTGCTTCGGTGTTGTCGAGCAACCGCACCGCGCGCCTTGTGAAAAAGCCTCGATCACCGCGCAGGTAGCTGGCCCATGCCGTGTCCGTTACTTCGGTCGAGAGCGCTTTTGCGATATCGATCGCATTCGAATTGAGGCTTTCGGTGATCAAGGCGACCCGGCGCGAGAAATCATTGTCGACATTCTCCGTCGCGCGATCGCGCGCATGGGCGATCCGGCTTTCGAGATTGCCCGTCAGCTCGTTGACCTTGGCGAGCTGGTCGCGGAGCTGGCGCATGATCTCCCGACCCGCTTCCGCCGATCGGTTGGTCGCTGCGTCGAGGTTGGCGATCGCTTCCTCCGTATGCTCGGCCAGCGCCCTGTCGATCGCTTCGGCGCTTTGGGAACCGACCTTTTCGGCTATGCGGGCGATACGATCCGACTGCTCGGTCTCGATTGCCGACAGGGCGTTTCTGGCGCTCGTCTCGAGAGCGGAGATCGCATCGCGCAGTTCATTCTGAGCGCGCTCCGACACGGCGGCGCTTTCATCGCCCAACGCTGCGACACTCGCGCGAAGCCGCTCGATTCCGTCCACCTGTGCTGCCGCGATCTCGCCGAACCGAGCCTGAAAATCGTCGGCACTCCGCATTGCGACGCGACCTTTCTCGTCCGCGCTGTCTAGGCTGGCATTCAGGTCTTCGCCCGAACTTTTCGCAAGCTCGAGAAGACTCCTCACCTCATCGGCCCGTCGCTCGATATCCGCCAGGCGCGATTCGCTTGCCTCCATCGCCACCGGCAGATCGTCGCGGCTATGCTTGGCACTCGCCTGGATCAGTTCGAGCAAGCGGACACTCGCATCGGTGAGCCCCGCCACCGCCATGTCGGTACCGTCGAGCGCCTCGCGGCTTTCGACGAGCCGAGCGGTGAGCGTTTCCACCCCATCGGTCAGAACGGTTCCCGCTTCGCGCCCTTGTCCGGCAACGGTCTCGAAAGTTTCTCCCAGACGGGCAATGCGCTCGGCGAGCGCCTCTCCCTCGGCAGCCATGCCGGAAAGTTGACTGGACTGCGCCTGGCGACGCTCGGCGATCGCGCGATCGACCTCCTGAAGCCGCAGGGTGAGACTGGCGAGCGCCGCTTCCTCCGCCTCGGCGAATTCAGCCTGACGACGACCCGTCTCCTGAACAAACGCCCGGTTCCGCTCCAGAAGCCGGCCATCGACCTTTTCGGCTTCCGCGAGCAAATCCCTGAGCTTGGAATTGGCGGAGGTCAGCGCCGCTTCGTCGATGCGCTGGATCTCGGCGATCGCGTCACGAAGCCGATCCTGCATGGCGTCGATCTGGCCACCCCAGGCGGCGAGCGCTTCCGATTCACCGGAACGCACCGTCTGCGTGAGTTCCGCAGCCCCGACCCGGAGAGAATCGATGCGGGCGCGGAGCGCTTCCATCGCCGAATCCCGCTCTAAGGCACTGGCGGAATCGGTTTCGGCCAGTTCGGCCCGAAGCGCATCGAAGCGTGAACGAAGCGAGGCCAGCGCCTCCACCTCGCGGCTATCCATGTCGCCGCGGAAGGTATCGCTGGCTTCGCGCAGTGCATCGAACCGCTCCGCAGCCAGCGTTCCGAATCGGTCGATCTGCGTCTCGAAGGAGTCGAGAGCAGCATCGACGCGCTGACGGAGCGATCCGATCTGCCGTTCGCTCGCCACGCCGAATTCGTTAAGGCGTTCAAACCCGTTGATCATCTCGTCGAGCTGCGCCTGGGCCATCCGTCCAGCGCCGCCGATCTGGTTCGAGACATCCTTGGCCGAGCTGGAGATCACCGGCAGATTGTCGCGGAGTTGATCCATGTTCTCGAGTGCCGTAACGCTGACCCGCGCGATGGATTCGACCTGCTCTCCATTTTCGCCGATCAGCGCCTGCAGCCGCTCTGCATGTTCCGACAGGCGTTCGGTTGCGCTCCGCCCGAGGTAGTCGAGATCCTTGCTCTGCGACGCCAAAAATTCGCGAGCCAGACTCAATTCGCGATTGATGGTGACCAGTCTCGTTTCGAGCTCGACCGATTGGGTCGACAGTGCTTGACCGACTTCCGCGAAGCGCCGCGCCTCGCGGGTCGAATTGCGCAGGGCGAGCATCCAGAGCGAAACCACCAGCAAGACAGGAATTGCCCACTGGGTGACCAGATCCGACCACTCTGCCAGGGGGGGATGCGCCTGAATCCGGGCCAGGTGCGCCCAAATGAAGAAGCCGGTCCATCCGACCACCGCGACGCCGGCCAGTAGCGGCGCCACCCGTAGCGAGGTTTGCAGAGGCTCGGGTTCCTCGGGCCATTCCTCCTCGACCATCTCTTCATGATCGGTCGAGCTTTCCTCGGCACCCTCTTCGGAAAGAAGGGTTTCAGGGACTTCCACGGCGGCGTCATGCTCGACGGCCTGGATGAGCGGGCGCTTTCTCATGGGGCGGGAGGTATCACCAATGAGGGCGGGCTTAAACTGGAATTAACCCTCGATCGATCCAGCGGTAGAATTCGCGTCTGCGGGCTGGCGATGGCCGGGTGCAGACTCTAGAAGGCGAGCAGGTTTCGTTTTCCGGAGTGCGTCTTGCGCATCGCCCTGCTTTCAGTGCTTGACCCGACGTCCGGTGGTCGGGGGATTCCCGCTCCCTATCGCAAGATGGCGGGCGCTCGGATCATCGAACGGCAGCTCGACATGGCGCTGGCTTCGGGTTGCGAGACCGTCATCTGCTTTGCACCCGGCATCGGGCCGGAGATCATCGCGCTACAGCACCGCGCGGAAGAGGCCGGGGCGCGGTTCATCGCGACGGGCGAGCCACGCAAGCTCTCGGGACTTGTCTCGGCGGCGGACCAGCTTCTGGTGCTGGCTGCCGGCGTCCTGCCCGACCCGGAGGTCCTGTTCGAGCACCTCGCACATCCCGGGGTGCTGGTTTTCCCCGCCGATGCAGCGGTCCCCCGCGGTTACGAGCGTATCGATGCGCGATTCGCCTGGGCAGGTGTCCTGTTGGTCGACGGGCAGGCGGTCGAGCAGCTCATGCAACTACCGGGAGATGTCGATACGCCGTCGGCACTCCTGCGGATAGCACTGCAGACGGGGGTTCGGATCCGGCCGCTCGAGGTCCGACTCCTGGACGAGCACGTCTGGCTTCGCGATCCCTCTCCCGAGGATCTCGCAGCGCGCGAGAAGGCCTGGATCACCGGCCATGCCGGTGTGGCTCCCTTCACAGCGCCTGGGCTTGCGATCGCCGAACGGATGGGGGCACGGCTCGCCCGCGATGCGATGGGCAGCAACCTGTCCCGGGTGCTGTCCTTGGCTGCCGTACTCGCCGGGGTCCTTGCGCTGTCATTGGCGCTGTTGGGATGGGGTATTCCAGGATTCGCCTTTGCAGCACTTGCGGCGGTCCTGGCGGCGATGGAGGCGGTGGTCCGCCGGATCGCGACGGCGGGTCGAAAGCACTCGTCGTCCTCGATTGCCAGGCGGGCGACGACAATCCTGCTCGATCCCCTGCTCGTCGCACTGATTGCTCTCGCGTCGCCAGAGGACACCGAATGGCTGCGGCTCTTCGTTCCGATCGTGCTGTTCGGATTGCTGCACCTGGGCGGCCGGCTCGGCATACACCGGTGGCGGCGCACATATGCCGACCGCGTGCTGGTCGCCGCACTGCTGATCCCGGCAGCGCTGCTGGGTATCGTCCAGCCTGTCGTCGCAGCTTTGGCTCTGGCAGCATTGATCTCGCTGTTTCTCACCGGCGGGCCCACGGGCTAACGCGCGCTTAACCATGCCGATGCTAAGCCCAAGCCATGTCAATTCCTGACGCCGCTCCCGAAAAGCTCGCCGGGGACACAGAGCCCCTGCGCGAGGCACTCGCGCGCGGCAATGCCACGCTGGCGAGGGTCGGCCCGATTCTGTCGCATCTGCTGGCGACTCCGGACCACTCGCTGTTCAGCGATGAGATCGTCGCGCGCGTTCGCGGGATGTGCCACAATCTTGCCTGGCAAGTGTTACGCGCGCAGGCCGAGGCGGCAGGTCAGGCCGGACGCGAAGCCTTCGCCGATCGCCATGGCGAGGCATTGGCCGAACATTTCTTCGGCAGTCCGCTACTGCTCGCACATTGTCATGCGCTCGCGCTCGAGTGGCAATTGGCCGAGCGGCTCGAGGCGCAATACGGGATCGACCCCGTTCTCACGCCTCTGATCCAGCGATTGATCTCGGCTGACGACGGTTCGATGGCGAGCGCCGCCATGGCCTGCCTCACGGCGCAGGCGCGCTTTGCGCAGACCCAGCGGAGGATGGAGCTTCCGCTCTCCGAATTGCCGGGCGATCTGTTCCACGATCTTCTGTTGGGATGGCGCACGTTCAACGGACAGTTGCGGTCCGATGCGATGATCCGGGCCGAGGCGAAACTTCGCAATGGCTTCGACGAGGGCGCGGGTCGCCTCTCGTTGATGGCTCGGGTCGTTGCGGGGATGGGCGGCGCGGCGCTTCAGGCGCTCGATATCGACGATGCCGGTTCGGCGCTGTTCCTCTCGGCCCTTGCTGTTCGTTCCGGGCAATCGCGGGTCACAGCGGTTCTTTCGGCCAGTCCCCGACTGATGGCCCGTCTGGCTGTGGGACTGCGCGCGGCCGGGCTGGACCGGGCGGATGTCGAGCGGCAGGTCTTGCGGCTACATCCGCAGGCCAATCCGCCACGCGACCTGGCCCGCCTGGCTCCCGAGGAGGCGCGCCGGCTGCTATGCGAGACGACATTCGGGGGGATTGGCTGACATGGCCAGCGTCGGCACCGATTATCTCGCCCATGGTCGCGCCGATTCGGCGGGAATGCTGGTCGAGGCCGATGAGCTGCTGGCGCGGCTGCAACTTGCATGCGGCGGAGCAGTCGGAACGCGGATAGCCATCCCCGAACTCCTGGCACTGGTCGAGAAGACGCAGCACTTCGGACTGCGGCTCGCCCGGCAATTCGAAGCGATCGATGGCGAGCACCGCATCACTGCATGGGTCGAAATCGCGCCTTTGCTGCGCGAGGACGGCGTCGTGGAGGGCAGCAGCATCGATGTCGTGAGTTGGCACACCGAAGAGCTCCCGCCGGAAAACGAGCTGGAAGCGGCGCGGCATCGGGTCGAGATCAACCGCCATCTGGCCGATTGCACTGCGCGGCTCGATTCGCACCAGCGGCTGCTGTCGATCGATTCCGAGGCGGCAGATCTCGTCGAATTCGTCGCGACGGCGAGGGGAAATGTCGGCAAGCCCTGGACCGATCTCGTCGATCTCCCGGGCAGCAGCGATCACCAGCCATTGCACTGGCGGCTGCTCGACGGAACCGGTTGCACCGTTGTCGGATCGAACCGCAACTGGACCGCGCATCTCGAGCCGCTCGGCCAACCGCAGCCGGGCAGCGCGGGTTTCGTGCTTTACCTGACTGCCGATCGACCGCTGTCGCAAACCGCGAATGAGCAAGATGTCGCCGACGGCGAGAGTCCTTCCTTCGGGCGCGACCTTACCCCGGTGCTGCGCCAGCCGATCAACCGCATCATCGCCAATGCCGAGACGATCCGGACCAAGCTGGCAGGTCCCCTGGCCGATGAATACAGCGACTACGCCGCGGATATCGCGACTGCAGCGCAGCACCTGCTGGCGCTGATCGACGATCTGTCGGATCTCGAAGTGGTCGAATCCGAAGAATTCACAACCGCCCCGGATCGGATCGAGCTGGCCGACGTGGCGCGGCGGGCTTGCGGGATTCTCGGCGTCCGGGCTCGAGAGAAGGGCATCACGCTCGTTGCGCCGCTCGAGGGCGAGAGCCAACTGGCCATCGCCGAGTTCCGTCGCGTGTTGCAGATCCTGCTCAACCTCGTCGGCAACGCGATCCGATACTCGCCGGCCGAAAGCCAGGTCTGGATCCGGCTCGACCGCATCGGCAACCGCGCGCTGATTACCGTCGCCGATCAGGGCCACGGTCTCGAGACGGACCAGCAGGAACGGATTTTCGAGAAGTTCGAGCGCCTGGGTCGCAGCGGCGACGGCGGCTCGGGTCTCGGGCTCTATATCTCGCGACGCATCGCTCGCGCGATGGATGGCGATCTGACGGTGGAAAGCGCGCCAGGCCAGGGCGCGCGCTTCACGCTGTCGGTCCCGGCTGCAGAGGATTTGCGCGAGGCCCCGCGCTGATCAGCGGCGGCGAGCCGACCACCCGAACAGCAGGAGACCGACCACGAAGGTCAGGGCGCCGTATAGCGCCCATTGTCGTTCGGCGAGCATGAAGCTTTCCGCGGGCCACATGACGAGACCCATGCCCTGGAGCGCCCACAGGCCGCCGGAGAGCATCAGGGCCACTCCGACGACCATGAGGACGAAACGCATCAGCGCTGACCGATGGCGATGTAGTCGCGCTCGGTCGGGCCGGTGTAGAGCTGCCGCGGCCGTCCGATGACCTGGCCGGGATCGGAGATCATCTCGTTCCACTGCGCGACCCAGCCCACCGTCCGGGCGAGGGCGAAGAGCGCCGTGAACATGGTCGTCGGGAAACCGATGGCCGAGAGAATGATGCCCGAATAGAAGTCCACGTTCGGGAAGAGCTTCTTCTCCTTGAAGTAATCGTCGTTGAGCGCGATTTCTTCCAGTTGCAGCGCGGTCTCGAACACGGGATCCTTGACGTCGAGCGCCTCGAACACTTCGCGCACCGTCTTCTGCATGACGGTCGCGCGCGGATCGTAGTTCTTGTAGACGCGGTGGCCGAAGCCCATCAGCCGGAACGGATCGTTCTTGTCCTTGGCTCGCTCGATGTAGTGCGGAATGCGATCCGGGGTGCCGATTTCCTGCAGCATGTTGAGCGCCGCTTCATTGGCGCCGCCATGCGCCGGGCCCCAGAGGCAGGCGATGCCCGCTGCAATGCAGGCGAAGGGATTGGCTCCCGAGGAACCCGCGAGGCGAACGGTCGAAGTCGAGGCATTCTGTTCGTGATCGGCATGGAGGATGAAAATCCGGTCCATCGCCTTCTCGACCGCCGGGTGTAGTTCATAGTCCTCGGCCGGAACACCGAAGGTCATGCGCATGAAGTTGCCCGTGTAGCTCAGGTCGTTGCTGGGCTGCATGAAGGGCTGGCCGATCGCGTATTTGTAGGCCCAGGCAGCGATCGTCGGCATTTTTGCGATCAGGCGATGGCTGCTGATCGTGCGATGCTCCGGATCGGAGATGTCGGTACTGTCGTGATAGAAGGCCGACAGCGCCCCGACCACGCCGCACATGATCGCCATCGGGTGCGCATCGCGCCGGAAACCCTGGTAGAACTGGCGCAACTGGTCGTGCAGCATGGTGTGGCGGGTGATCGTGTATTCGAAGCCGTCCATCTCCTGCTGCGAGGGAAGCTCCCCATTGAGCAGGAGGTAGGCCACTTCCATGAAGTTCGATTTCTCGGCCAACTGACCGATGGGATAGCCGCGGTGCAGCAGCACGCCTTCTTCGCCATCGATGTAGGTCAGGGCGCTTTCGCAGCTCGCGGTCGACTTGTAGCCGGGATCGTAGGTGAACTTGCCGGTCGTCCCGTAGAGCTTCCGGATGTCGATGACCTCGGGTCCGACACTGCCTTGAAGGACGGGGTAATCATGGGCCTCGCCGCCCGCTTCGAGGGTTGCCTGCTTGTCGACCACGCGTGTCTCCTCATTCATTCTCATCGGTGCCTGCGGGCGAGGCCTGCGCGTCGATCCGCGCGAGCGACTCTTCCTTGCCCAACAGGACCAGCACATCGAAAATTCCGGGCGACGTCGTCGTCCCCGTCAGCGCTGCGCGCATGGGCTGCGCGAGCTTGCCGAGACCCAGTCCGAGCGTCTCCGCATAGGATTTGGTAGTGGCTTCCAGCGTCTCGATTGTCCAGTTATTTTGCACATGCAGCATTTCCGACAGACCGGCGAGCCGGTCGCGGGCTTCCCGGTCGAGGAGTGCCGCTGCCTTTTCGGTTAGCTCGAGGGGGCGCTTGACGAACAGAAACCCGGCTCCTTCAGCGAGTTCGCCCAGATCCTTGGCACGGGTCTTGAGGACGGGCATGGCCTTCGCCAGGAGGGTTCGATCGACTTCGCCTCCCAGCCTTTCGGCCACCAATCGGGCGAGCCGCGTATCGTCCGCCTCGCGGATATAATGACCGTTGAGATGCTGCAGCTTCTTGATGTCGAACCGGGCCGGGCCCTTGCCTACGCCGTCGAGGTCGAACAGCGCGACCGCTTCCTCGCGCGTGATCTCCTCGCGATCGCCATGGCCCCACCCCAGCCGGAGGAGATAGTTGAACAGCGCTTCGGGGAGCACGCCCTCTTCGTCGCGATAGGCTTCGACACCGACAGCGCCGTGGCGCTTGGACAATTTCGCGCCATCGGCCCCGTGGATCAGCGGGACATGGGCGTAGACCGGGTCGGGCCAGCCGCCCTCGATCCGGTCCATCGCCCGGATGATCGGCAATTGTCGGAAGGCGTTGTTGAGATGGTCGTCGCCCCGGATGATGTGGGTGACGCCCATGTCGTGATCATCGACCACTACCGCGAGCATGTAGGTCGGCGTGCCGTCGGCGCGCAGCAGGACGTAATCGTCGATCTCCGCGTTCTGAACCGTCACGGTTCCCTGAACCGCGTCATCGATGATCGTCACGCCCTCGGTAGGGACCTTCAGCCGGATGACCGAGGGCGCGCCTTCGGGTGCTTCGGCCGGATCGCGGTCGCGCCAGCGGCGATCGTAGCGCATCGGCCGTTTGCTCGCGCGCTGTTCGGCCCGCATCGCCTCGAGCTCTTCGGGCGAGGCAAAGCATCGGTAGGCGTAGCCCGATTCGAGCAGCTTCCGCGCGACTTCGGCATGGCGCTCGGCGCGGTCCGACTGGAACAGCGGCGGTTCGTCGAAGTCGAGACCGAGCCAGTCGAGCCCGTCGATGATCTTGTCGATCGCGTCCTGCGTGCTGCGCTTGCGGTCGGTGTCCTCGATCCTGAGCAGGACGCGACCGCCGTGGTGGCGGGCGAACAGCCAGTTGAACAGCGCTGTTCGGGCACCGCCGATGTGGAGATAGCCGGTCGGTGAGGGGGCGAAGCGGGTGACGACCTGACCGGTGCCCGTTCCACTATCGCTTGCCATCGTCTCACGCTTCCTTTCAAACATCCGCATGGCACCGCCGGGGACGCCTTCGGTACCGATGGGAGGGGCGGGCGGGGAGCCCCGCGCCGCAGTGCCGCGCCCTTGGCCCATACGCGCGGCATTGTCCAGTTTGGGCGACCGTGCCGAGGGCTTTCTCGAAGCCAAATCATTCCATCGGGGGCCTTGGCTGGCGGTCGCTTTCGCGAGCGGGATCGGGCTCTGGTTCGGCATGCCCTCGGCAGGGTCATTGGACTGTGGCGATCACGCTCTGTCTGCTGGTCGGAACTGTCGCGTCAGTCGCCTGGCGTGACCGGGATGATCGCGCGCATCTGAGAGTGGCGCTGCTCGCAACCTGCCTCGCGCTGGCAGCGGGGATCGGAACCGTCTGGGCACGATCCGAGCTCATCGGAACCCGTCCCATCGAAGCGCCCCGGGTCGAGCGGATCGACGGCAGGATTATCGCCCGCGAGGAGCAGCCGGCAGAGGGGCGGGTGCGGTTGACCCTCGCAGCGCGCGAGGGCGGCAGCGGCCGTGCGCTCGCCTATCGGATCAATCTGGACAAGGCCAAAGACCGCGCAGGTCTGCGCGAAGGCGCCCGCATCCGGATCAAAGCGCGGCTGATGCCGCCATCGCCGCCGATCGTTCCCGGGGCCTATAACTTTGCGCGCAGGGCCTGGTTCGATGGTCTGGCGGCGACCGGCTCGGCGATGGGCGAGGTCGAGATCGTCGAGGGGGCGCCCGCTGGCGGAGCACGCCTCGCCGGTCTCCAGAGGACACTGTCGGCGCATGTCCGCAATCAGCTCGCGGGAACCCCGGGAGCGATCGCCGCCACCCTGGCGAGCGGCGACCGGGGAGCGATTCCCGAGCGCGACGAGGAAGCGATGCGCGATGCCGGGCTGACACATCTGCTGTCGATCAGCGGACTGCACGTCAGCGCGATCATGGCGGCCGCCTACCTGCTGGCGCTGCGGTTGCTCGCTCTCTCGCCCTGGCTGGCCTTGCGGCTGCGGCTGCCGCTCGCCGCCGCCGTCGTCGCGGCGCTGGCGGGGATCGGCTACACGCTGCTGACCGGGGCCCAGGTGCCGACCGTGCGCAGTTGCATCGGGGCGATGCTGGTGCTCGTCGCGCTGGCGCTGGGCCGCGAGCCGCTGTCGATGCGGATGCTCGCGGTCTGCGCCATCGCGGTGCTGGCGCTATGGCCGGAAGCGCTCGTCGGACCGAGCTTCCAGATGAGCTTCGCGGCGGTCGTCGCCATCGTGGCGCTTCACAACCTGCGCGGAATCCGCGATTTCCTCGCCCCGCGCGAGGAGGGATGGATGCGCCGGTCCGGTCGGCGGGTGGCGGTGTTGTTCCTCACCGGCGTGGTGATCGAGCTGGCGCTGATGCCGATCGTCCTGTTCCACTTCCATCGCGCGGGGGTCTATGGCGCCGCGGCGAATCTGCTGGCGATACCGCTGGTGACCTTCGTCGCGATGCCGCTCGTGGCGCTCGCGCTCTTGTTCGACCTGTTCGGCGCGGGTGGGCCGGCGTGGTGGCTGGTCGGGCAGTCGCTGGATCTGCTGCTGGGCATCGCCCATGGCTTCGCCGGACAGCCGGGCGCGGTGACACTGGCGCCGAGAATGGACGTTGGTCCCATCCTGCTGTTCTGCCTCGGGGCGCTGTGGCTTGCCCTGTGGGAGGGTCGCGCGCGGCTCTGGGGGGCGATTCCGGCAGTGGCGGCGGTTCCGCTGATGCTGGTCGCGCCGGTGCCCGACCTGCTCGTCACCCGAGATGGGCGCGACATCGGTGTCGCGGGAGAGGGCGAGACCCTGCTGGTGCTGCGCGACAGCGAAGGGAGCTACGCGCTCGACAACCTGCGCGAGATCTCCGCCAGGCCGGGTCGGCCGCTCACGCTCGACCGCTGGCGGGCGGCGCGCTGTTCTAAGGGGTTTTGCGTCTTCACCCTGACCCGCGGCGGAAAGCGCTGGTCGGTGCTGGTCGCCCGCGGACGAACGCTGGTCGAGGAGCGCGCCCTTGCCGCTGCCTGCGAGCGGTCGGACATCGTCATCGCGGCCCGCTACCTTCCCTACAGCTGCCGTCCGCGCTGGCTCAAGGCCGACCATCGCTTCCTCGCCCGCGAGGGAGGGCTGGCGATCTATCTCGAAGACCAGCGCATCGTGAGCGTAGCGCAGGATCAGGGCGAGCATGGCTGGTGGCGGCCGGCGGTGCGACCCCGCCGAGCCACCCTGCCGCCGCCTCAGTGATAGCGCCGCAAGAGACCTGCGAGCTTACCCTGGACCTTGACCCGATGCGGATCGTAGACCTGCGGTTCGTAGGAACCGTTGGCCGGATCGAGCCGGATGCGACCAGCATCGCGGCGCAGATATTTGAGCGTCGCTTCCTCGTCGTCGACCAGCGCAACGACAATTTCGCCGTCGCGCGCGGTATCGGTGCGGCGGACGAGCGCGAAGTCGCCGTCGAAGATGCCCGCCTCGATCATTGAATCGCCCGACACCTCGAGCGCGTAATGTTCGCCCGGCCCAAGCAGGGCGGCGGGCACGGGCATGCTGGTCTGGCCTTCGATCGCCTCGATCGGAGCGCCGGCAGCGATCCGCCCGTGGAGCGGAACGTCGATGATGTCGTTCGCGGGTTCGGGCGTCACCGCCTTGGCTGTAAGGGCGGCGGCCATCGCGTCGTTCGCCGTCGCGGCCTTTGCCGGTCCGGTCACCGCATCCTCGGGCAATTTGACAACCTCGAGGGCACGCGCACGGTTCGGCAGGCGCCGGATGAAGCCGCGCTCCTCGAGCGCGGAAATCAGCCGGTGAACGCCCGACTTGCTCTTGAGGTCGAGCGCTTCCTTCATCTCTTCGAAGCTGGGCGAAATTCCCGTGTCCTCCAGCCGCTGGCGGATGAAGCGGATCAATTCGTGCTGCTTGGCGGTCAGCATGCTGCGATACTCCCGTTTCGCCTGTTCACAAAGCTGTGAACGAATGAGGAACAATTAAGCAACCTCTTTCGACAAGTCAAGCAATACAGCCATTCTCGAGCATTCGGAGTGGAACAGGCGTTCGCGTTTCGGTCCCCCTCCCGAATCGCGATCCCTACGAAGTGCCGCGGACGTTGACGGTCGTTCAGCCTTTCCGGTCGATGGCTGAACAGGGTTGACAGGGTTGACTGTGTACAGGGGAACAAACTGCGGCGGATGCGAGAGGCTGCATCTCACCTCCACAGGCGAACGGACTGGGATGGTTGTTGGCGGCCATGAGGCGAACCCTGCCACATTCTTCGGCTGTAGGACAGCGGATCAGGGCGCGAGCAATTGCCGCGTTGCGGCCTCCACATCGTCCTGACGCATCAGGCTTTCGCCGACGAGGAAACTGCGCACGCCCGCCCGGGCGAGCCGGTCGCAATCGGCATGCGTCGCGATCCCGCTCTCGCCGACGAGCAGGCTGCCCTCGGGTGCCAGCGGAGCCAGCCTCTCGGTGATCGCCAGATCGGTCGAGAAGCTCCTGAGATCGCGGTTGTTCACCCCGATCAGTCGGGACTGCAGCTTCGCCGCGCGCTCCATTTCGGCTTCGTCGTGGACCTCGACCAGCACATCCATGCCCCCTTCGAGCGCGGCCTGCTCGATCTCCGCCATCACGCCGTTCTCGAGCGCCGCTACGATGATGAGGATGGCATCCGCACCGATCGCGCGGGCTTCGGCGACCTGCCACGGATCGACCATGAAATCCTTCCGCAGGACCGGGAGCGGACAGGCGGCCCGCGCCGCCATCAGGTAATCCTCATGCCCCTGGAAATAGGGCGCATCGGTCAGGACCGAGAGGCAAGCGGCGCCACCCGCGGCATAGGCCTGCGCATGGTGGGAAGGTTGAAAATCCTGACGGATGAGGCCCTTGGAGGGCGAGGCTTTCTTGATTTCCGCGATAAGCCCGTAACCGTTCGACTGGGCTTGTTCGAGCGCGCGCCGGAAGCCCCGGGGCGCGGTCTGTTCATGCGCGCGCTGTTCGAGTTCTGCGAAGCTGCGCCGGGCCTTGCGGGTGGCGACTTCCTTGCGCTTGGTGGCGCAGATTTCGGCGAGCTTGTCCATCGGTCGGGGCTATGGCGAGTTTCCGGTCTCGCGAAAAGAGGCAAGGCGGGAAGGGGGCGCGGCGGGAGGTCCCGTCTGTTTTCACACGAAGCCACGAAACAGGAGGTCCGCGACGAAGGACCGGCCGGCGAAGACCAGTTCGGTGCAAGTGCCCCGTTTCGAAGGCCGGCTGACCCGGGCGATCCGTGTGTCTTCGTGCAGAGAGCAAGATCACCGTCAGATCGGCCGTCGGCCCAGCTTATGCCGCCATGGCGATCCAGTTTCCGAGCAGCGCTTTCGCTGTCCCCGAATCGAGCGCCTCGGCGGCGATCTCGGCGCCTTCGGTCCAGTCCTCGGTGCGAGCGGCGACCACGAGGGTGGCCGCGGCATTGAACAGCACCGCGTCGCGATAGGCGCCGGTTTCTCCTTCGAGAAGTGCCTGCAGCGCCCGCGCGTTATAGGCTGGATCGCCGCCACGGATCGCCTCCACCGTGGAATGGGGAAGGTTCGCCTGGACCGCGACCACGCGGCGCATTTCGAAATCGTGGTCGACGACGTCGGCGAGTTCATTGCCTCCCGCGAGGCTCAATTCGTCGAGTCCCTCGTCGCCCGAGACGATGAAGGTGCGGTCGGTCCCCAGCCTCGCCTTGGCTGCCGCATAGATCGGGACATAGGCAGGGCGGGCGATGCCGATGAGCTGGCGCCTGACGCCGGCGGGGTTCGAGAGCGGCCCCATCAGATTGAAGATCGTGCGGATGCCCAGCCGCTGCCTTATGGGCTGAATCCGGGCCATCGCCGGATGGTGGTTCTTCGCGAAGAGGAAGCAGATCCCGAGTTCCGCCAAGGTCTTCTCGGCAGTTCGTCCGGCCGCTTCCATGTCCAGCCCGAGCGCTTCGAGCGTGTCCGCCGCACCCGCCTTGCTGCTCGCAGCGCGATTGCCGTGTTTGGCGACGGGAATGCCGCAAGCTGCGACCACGAGGCTGACTGCGGTCGAGACATTGAGCGTGTGATGACCGTCGCCTCCGGTCCCGCAGCAGTCGACCGTGTTTTCGGGCGCCGCGACGGGGATCAGCCTGGCACGCAGAGCCCGCGCCGCGCCGGCGATCTCGTGAGAGGTTTCGCTGCGCTCGGACATCTCTGCGAGGAACCGGGCGACCTCCTCCTCGCTGGTCCGGCCATCGAGGATCCAGCCGAAGACTTCCTCGGCCTCGGCTTCGGACAGATGCGGTTCGGAGGCCGGAAGCGCTTTCATGCCGGGACCCTGGCGTCGATGCCGCATAGCGCGAGGAAATTGGCGAGCAGCGCATGGCCATGCTCGGTGGCGATGCTTTCGGGGTGGAACTGTACGCCGTGGATCGGCAGGTCGCGATGGCGGAAGCCCATCACGCAGGTGCCGTCGAGTCCCGGTGTCTCGCTGTGAGCGGTGATTTCGAGGCAGGCGGGGATGTCTTCGACCACGAGCGAATGATAGCGGGTCGCGGTGAAGGGCGAGGGCAGGCCGGCGAAGACGCCGCTGCCATCATGCGAGACGGGCGAGGTCTTGCCGTGCATCAGCCCGCCGCGGACGACCGAGCCGCCGAAATGCTGGCCGATCGCCTGGTGGCCGAGACAGACGCCGAGCAGCGGCTTGCGCGCCCCGGCGCAGGCTGCCACCAGCTCGAGACTGATCCCCGCCTCGTCGGGCGTGCAGGGGCCGGGGGAGATGAGATAGCCGGCATGATCGGCCGCGAGCGCCGCTTCTGCGGAAATCGCGTCGTTGCGCAGCACTTCCACTGCGGCCCCCAGCTCCATCAGATAATGGACGAGATTGAAGGTGAAGCTGTCGTAATTGTCGACGACGAGGATGGTCGGGCGGTCACTCATTGCTCGCGTCAATGGCTGGGCCCGACAACGCTTTCAAGCAAGGAAAGCTATCGCTTGCCCTGCCGGCACGCCGCCGGATGCGCCTTCAGTCCGGCTTGCCTGCCAGCCTGTCGGTCGCGCGGACGAGGCCGTCGACGATGCCGGCTTCGCTGGCGCTATGGCCGGCGTCGGGGACGATCCACAATTCGGCTTCGGGCCAGGCCTTCTTGAGCGCCCAGGCCGAGGTCGGCGGCGTGCAGATGTCGTGGCGACCCTGGACGATGATGCCGGGGATCCCCGCGATCCTGCCGACATTGTCGAGCAATTGCGCTTCCTCGAGGAAGAAATCCTCGAGGAAGAATTTGGCGCAGATGCGGGCGAAGGGAACGGCCTTCCCCGGATCGGCGAAAGTGTCGAGCAGCGCCGGATCGGGCAGAAGCGTGGCGACATTGCCTTCCCACAGCGACCATTCGCGCGCGGTGGCGAGGCGGATCTGCTCATTGTCGCTGGTCAGGCGATCGTAATAGGCCTGGACCAGATTGTCCTGCTCTTCCGCCGGGATCAGCCCGGCGAAATCGTCCCATTGCTCGGCCATGATCTCGCTCGCACCATAGCGGTAGAGCCAGTCCTTCTCCTTCTGCCGCGCGAGGAATACGCCGCGCAGAACGAGTTCGGTCGTGCGCTCGGGATAGGTCTGGGCATAGGCCAGCGCCAGCGTCGCGCCCCAGCTTCCCCCGAAGACCTGCCACGCCTCGTGGCCGCACATGATCCGCAGCCGTTCGATGTCCTCGACGATGCGCCAGGTGTCATTGGCCTCGATCTCCGCGAAGGGGAGCGATTTGCCGCAGCCGCGCTGGTCGAACAGGAGGACGTCGTAGAGCGCGGGATCCCATTGGCGGCGATGCGTCGCGCTCATCCCGCCGCCCGGCCCACCATGGAGGAAGACTGCGGGCTTGCCGCCGCGGATTCCGACCCGTTCCCAATAGAGCGAGTGCCCCTCGCCGACGTCGAGGAGGCCGGATTCATACGGCTCGATCTCGGGGTAGAGCGTGCGGCGGGTCCCGGTCATTGGCTGTCCTTCCTCTCGACGACGACGATCGGGCCGATCGGAGCGCCGGTGTCGAGCCGCTCGGTCGCCGGGTTCCACAGCAGCGAGACATTGCCGTCGAGGTAGAGCGCATTCTCGACATCGAGCTCGTCATGGTAGAACCGCGCGAGCTTGCCGAAGGAGATCGGCGCGTTCGAGATCACGAAATGCGCGCGGCCCTCGCGATCGACGCCCACAGCATTGCGGATCATGCGCGACGGCCCGTCGCGGGTGATCTCGGGATGGATGGTGCCGTCGATCACCAGCATCGGCCCCGACTGGGTCCCGAATTCGGGGCGCTCGGTAACTTTGGCGAGGAAATCCTCGGTGCTCCGCACATGCCATTCGCCCCCGGTGCCATAGAAGACGCCATTGGGTTGCATGTGGAAATTGCCTTCGCCCTCGGCGGTGTTGAGCGTGTGCAAGCGCTCTGAATCCTCGACGAAATAGCCGATCGGCTTGCCCTCCTCGTCGAACATGCCCGCGTTCATCGCAAAGGCGATCCGGTCCGGTTCGCGCTGCTTGGCGAATTCGGACAGACTGCGATAGGGCGCCTCGCCGTCGGGGCCGAGATCCATCGCGATACGATGGCGTGCGGGAATCGCCAGGCAATGGGTGAGCGGCGTGTCCTCGAAGATGATCGAGCGGCATGCACTCTCGACCTGGCTGGCGAGCGATTCACTCGGAGAGGGTTCGGGTGAGGGCGCGGCGACGCCTTGCTTTCCATCGATCCGCGCGCGGGCGACGGGTTCGCCCTCGGGCGCGGGATCGCAGGCCGCGAGCGTCAGCAGGGCGAGGGCGGGAAGAAGGTATTTCATTGTCCGAAACCGGGCTCCTGGGCGAGGCGGACGGCTTCGCTGGCCGCAGCCAGCAATGCGCCCGCCTTTGCCTCGCATTCTTTCTGTTCATAGGCCGGATCGCTATCCGCGACTATCCCCGCGCCTGCCTGGACGTGCATCGTCCCGTCCTTCACCACCGCCGTACGGAGTACGATGCAGCTGTCGACCGATCCGTCGGGTGCGAAATAGCCGACGCCGCCGGCATAGGGTCCCCGCGCGGCAGGTTCGAGCTCGGCGATGATCTCGCAGGCGCGGACCTTGGGCGCGCCGCTGACGGTGCCCGCGGGAAAACCGGCGAACAGCGCATCGAGCGCGTCATGCGCGCGGTCGAGCCGCCCGACGACATTGCTGACGATGTGCATGACATGACTGTAGCGTTCGACGGTGAAGCTTTCGGTGACCGTGACGCTGCCGCATTCGGCGACCCTGCCGACATCGTTGCGGCCGAGGTCGAGCAGCATCAGGTGCTCGGCGCGTTCCTTCGGGTCGGCCAGCAGCGATCGCTCGGCGAGCCGGTCCTCCGCCTGCGTCGCCCCGCGCGGGCGGGTCCCCGCGATCGGCCGGACGGTCACCTCGCCATCGCGGACGCGGACGAGAATCTCGGGGCTCGAACCGACGATCGCGAAGCCGGGCATGTCGAGAAAATAGAGGAAGGGGGAGGGGTTCACCCGCCGCAGCGCACGATAGAGCGCCATGGGGGGCAGGGCGAAGGGCGTGGTGAAGCGCTGCGACAGGACCACCTGGAAGACGTCGCCGGCAGCAATGTATTCCTTCGCCCGCCGCACCATGGCGGCGTAATCCTCCGCCGGCATGGTCGGGGTCAGCGCGATCCCGGCGTGGTTCGTCGCCCGTTGTTCAGAACGCTCGGCAGGGCGGTCCAGTCGGTGCAGCACCGCTTCGATCCGCTCTGCCGCGTCGGCGATCGCGCCATCGCGCCAGACCGGGGCGATACAGAACATGGCATCGCTCAGCCGGTCGAACACCAGCAGAACGGTGGGGCGCACGAAGAGCATGTCGGGCAGATCGAGCGCGCCCTGCGGCGGACGCGGAAGCTTCTCCACGAGGCCGATGGTCTCATAGCCGAAATAGCCGACCAGGCAGGCGAGCGCCGGGGGCAGTTCCTCGGGTACATCGCAGCGGCAGTCGGCAACCAGCGTGCGGAGCGCGGGCAGCGTCGTCGCCTCGCAAGGCGTGAAGTCGTCGCGATCGGCCTGCCACCGCGCATTGATTGCGGCCTTTTCGCCATGCGCGCGGAACACCAGATCGGGATCCAGCCCGATCAGGCTGTAGCGCCCGCGCACCTCGCCGCCCTCGACCAATTCGAGCAGGAAATCGCCGCGCCCGTCCTCGAACAACTTGATTGCCGCCCCGACCGGGGTTTCGGTATCGGCCACCACCTGGCGCCACACCAGCGCCGGTCGTCCTTGCGCGAGAGCCTTCCGGGCCCGCTCGACTCCATGCAGCGCGCCGGCCACGCGGACCTCAGTTTCCGGCAAGCTGCTTGCGCACCGCTTCGATCGCCGCGGGATTGCGCTGGACGCCCAGCTCCTCGCGCATGGCGACCTGCAACTGCCGCGCATATTCCTCGCCCAGCAGCGATCCCATCTGGCTCTTGGCCTGGGCGATCAGCGGATCGTCCTGGGCGATGTCGTCCATCGCGATATTCTCGACATTCACCACGAAAAAGCCGGCGTTGCCACCCGCCTTGAGCTTCTTGGTGGTCCCCTCGGCCATGCTGAACAACAGGGCCAGCGGGGCGGGGACGCGGCGCGCACCCTGCCGGGCGAGATCCTCGCGGCTCATGGTCACGTCTCGCGGCGGAGGAACCTGCCGCTTCTCCTCGCGGAGCGCGGCGGCCAGCGTCATTCCGCCGCGCACACGCTCGACCACCCGATCGGCGGCGGCCTGCGCGGCTTTCATCCCCTCGGCAGCGCGCCAGCGCGCCTCCACCGCTTCGGCGATCTCGCCGAAGGGAGGGGTGGCCGCCGGCGTGATGTCGGCCACCTCATAGACAAGATAGGCCTGCCCATTCTCGATCGGGGCGATTTCGGGCTCTTCCTCATCCATCTGGAAGGCGGTGGAAACGGCCGGTGCGAGAAGCTCGGGAGCGGTCTCGGCCGGACGGTCGTAGAGACGCCCGTCGGCCAGCATGGGTTCGGTGTTCGACAGCTCGAGTCCGAGGTCTTCGGCGACCTCGGCGAGCGTCGCCCCTTCCTCGAGCCGCTCCTCGATCTCGCTCGCCCGATCGGCCAGGCCGCGAACACGCTTTTCCTCGCGCAAGGCCGTGGCGATGTCCTCGCGCACCTGCGCCAGGCTGCGCGCCGGGGAGGCATCGATCGAATCGATACGCGCCACGTGCCAGCCCAGCGGGCTGCGCGCGGGCTCGGTCAGACCTCCCGAAGGGGTCGAGAAATAGGCTGCGGCCACGGCAGGCGATGCCTGGCCGGACAAGCCCGCGCGGGTAACATCGTTCAGCGGGGCAGCGCGCAGTCCGGCCTCGCGGGCGACCTGCTCGAGCGAGGCTCCGCCAGCCACGCGGTCGCGGATCGATTGCGCGGCCGCCTGCGTGGGAACGATAAGCTGGGTTACGTCGCGCGTCTCGCTGGCGGCATATTGCGCGCCGTCGCGCTTGTAGCGGGCCGCGATCTCCGCGTCGGTCGGTTCGATCCGTTCTCCGAGCACCGAACCATCGAAGGTGGCATAGCGGATGACCCGACGTTCGGGCCGGACGAACTGGCCGCGATTGTCGTTGTAATAGGCCTGCAGCACGCGCGGACTGGCTTCGGCCGTGGGGGCATAGACGGTCGCGGGCAGGAGCCCGATCGCTCCCTCCCGGCGTTCCTTGAATAATTGCGCATAGCGATAGGCCAGCTTGTCGGGAACGGTGGCTCCGAAACCCGCCGGCAGGAGCAATTGCTGCGAGAGCAGCCCGGTGCCGAGATCCTCGCGTACCTGCGCGTCGGAGACCCGTTGCTGGGCCAGCGCCTGGCGATAGGTGCTTTCGTCGAAACTGCCGTCGGCACCGCGAAAGGCCGGGATCATACGGATTTCGCTGTTGACCAGATTACCGCCCGCTCGAAGCCCGTATTCCTCGGAATATTGCTTGATCGCCGCGCGATCGACCAGCGCATCGAGCGCTGCGGCGAGGCCGTCCTGCGCGAGAAATGCCTGCATGGTGGCGGTCGGCTGTTCGCGCCGAAGTCCATCGAGGCCGTTGTTCGCGGCCCGGATGAGGTCGGCGGTTCCAATCTTTTCATCGCCGACCACGGCCACGCGATCGCCGCCGGCGATACCGCCAAAGCTGCCGGTGCTCGACACATCGGCGCTGGCGAAGGCCAGGGCGATCAGGCCGAGAAACGCCAGCGATATCGCGAGACCGAGCTTGGTCTTGAAGAAGTTGCGGAAAAACTTGAACATGATCTGCGGGCAATCCCGTGCTGAGGGCGGTCCAACAGGCTATGCCTGCGTCGGAGGGGCCTTTATCCGCCCTGCGACCTCGCGGCAACAGGTCGTAAAGGGTTTTGACCTTCACTCAAAGCTTGTCTAGCGGAGCGCATCTTCGGCTTCCGACAGGGAGCCACCGCAATCATACATAAGCAGGACGGACCCATGGCCGAACGGCCCTATATCGTTGGAAACTGGAAGATGAACGGCACGCGCGCCATGCTTTCCGAAGCGCGCGCGATCGATCGTGCGGCGCAGCGCTATATGAAGGTCGAAGTCGCCGTGGCACCGCCCTACACGCTGATTCACGCCGTCCACAAGGAGGCGGAACAGATCGGCGTCGGCGCCCAGGATTGCCATCCGGGTGCCGGAGGCGCGCATACCGGGGATATCTCCGCGGTCATGATCGCCGATTCGGGCGCCAAATTCGTCATTCTGGGACACAGCGAACGGCGCGCCGACCATGGCGAGACCGACGCACTCATCAATGCCAAGATGGAAAGCGCTCTGGAAGCCGGCTTGCGGATCATCCTGTGCTGCGGCGAGAGCATCGAGACGCGCGATGCGGGCGAAGCGGAAAGTTTCGTGCTGAAGCAACTCCGGGGAAGCCTGCCCGATATCGAGGATGCGGCAGAGCGGCTGACGGTCGCTTACGAGCCGATCTGGGCGATCGGTACCGGACGCACCGCAACGGTCGCGGACATCGAAGCCATGCATGGCGCCATCCGCAGGCTGCTGGACGAGAAATACGGCGAGCAGGCTTCGGCACAGATCCGCATTCTCTACGGTGGCTCGGTCAAGGCGGAGAATGCCCGCGAGATCCTCGCAGGGGCAGAGGTCGGTGGAGCGTTGGTCGGCGGTGCGAGTCTCTCGGCCGAAAGCTTTCTCGGGATCGTCGTCGCGGCCTCCGAGACCGAAGACGCCTGAACCACACACCCGGCGGACCCTTGCCGTTCCGCCGTCCTGCGCCTAGATGCGCATGAGCCAAGCCCTCTCCCAAGAGTATTTCCATGTTCCTGTTTCTCACCGTCGTCCAGGCGATCGTCGCAGCCGCTCTCGTCGGCGTCATTCTGATGCAGCGTTCCGAGGGCGGGGGCCTGGGCATCGGCGGCAGCCCCAGCGGCATGCTCAGCGCCCGGGGTGCCGCGGATTTCCTGACCAGTTCGACGAAGTGGCTGGCGGTGACCTTCGTCGTTCTTTCGATCGCCCTGGCAGCGGTCGCGGTCGAATCGAGTGGCGGAGACGCCATCGAATCGACGCTCGATCGGACGGTGACACCCGCGGCGCCGGCCGATCCGCTCGGTCCGGCGACCACCGGCGAGCCGGCTCCGGCGGGCGACGATCCGCTCGCCGACGTCGTCGAATAGTCCGTCCTTCACGGCAAGCCTGCGATTTGCGCCGTTCGCGCGGCGCCTTTTGCACGTCTTACCGCTTGCCCCAACTCCCAAACTCAGATTAAGGCCCGACTCCCATGGCGCGGTATATCTTTATCACCGGCGGCGTGGTCTCCTCGCTTGGCAAAGGACTCATGGCAGCCTCGCTGGCAGCCCTTCTGCAAGCGCGCGGCTACAAGGTCCGTATCCGGAAATTCGACCCTTATCTCAATGTCGATCCGGGGACGATGAGTCCCTATCAGCACGGTGAGGTCTATGTGACCGACGACGGTGCGGAAACGGACCTCGATCTGGGACACTACGAACGCTTCACCGGGGTTTCGGCGCATCAGGGTGACAACATCACCACCGGGCGAATTTACCAGGACATCATCGCCAAGGAACGGCGCGGCGACTATCTCGGTGCGACGGTCCAGGTCGTCCCCCACGTCACCGACGAGATCAAGGCGTTTGCGCTGGCCGGGCAGGATGATCACGATTTCATCCTGTGCGAAATCGGCGGCACCGTGGGCGACATCGAGAGCCTTCCTTTCATGGAGGCGATCCGCCAGCTCAGAAACGAACTCGAACCCTGGCAGACCCTCAGCGTCCATGTCACTCTGGTCCCCTACATCGCGGCGGCAGGCGAGCTGAAGACCAAGCCGACCCAGCATTCGGTCCGCGAGCTGGCCAGCCTCGGGATCAAGCCCGACGTGCTCCTGTGCCGTGCGGAACATCCCATCCCGGAAAGCGAACGGCGCAAGATCGCGCAGTTCTGCAATGTCCGGCGCGAAGCGGTCATTCCGGCGCTGGATGCGCCGTCGATCTATTCGGTGCCGCTGCAATATCACGCCGAAGGGCTCGACCGCGAGGTCCTGCGCGCCTTCGGAATCACCGATGCGGCCGAACCCGACCTGTCGCGCTGGTACGATGTGGTCGATCGCCACTCCAATCCGGAAGGCGAAGTCACGATCGGCGTGGTGGGCAAATATGTCGGACTTCAGGACGCCTATAAGTCGCTGAACGAGGCGCTGGTTCACGGGGGCATGGCGAACCGGGTCCGCGTCAGGATCAAATGGATCGATGCGGAGGTATTCGAACAGGACGACAGCGATATCGCGGCCCAGCTCGAGCCGATGCACGGGATCCTCGTTCCGGGGGGCTTCGGAGAGCGCGGGAGCGAAGGCAAGATCGCCGCGGTCCGCTTTGCGCGCGAGCACAGGGTCCCCTTCCTCGGCATCTGCCTGGGCATGCAGATGGCCTGCGTGGAAGCGGCGCGGGCGGCAGGCCGCGGCACCGCCTCATCGACCGAATTCGGGGAAACCGACGAACCGGTCGTCGGCATCATCACCGAATGGATGAGCCAGGAAGGCCTGCAGAAGCGCGAGGCCGGAGGCGATCTGGGCGGGACCATGCGACTGGGCGCCTATGAGGCGAAGCTCTCGGCGAACAGCCATGTTTCGCGCATCTACGGTGGCGCGACCTCGATTTCGGAGCGGCACCGCCACCGTTATGAGGTCAATGGCGCCTATGTCGATCAGCTGGAGGATCAGGGGCTGATCTTTTCGGGCATGTCGCCCGACGGCCTGCTGCCCGAGATCGTCGAGCGGCCGGACCACCCCTGGTTCGTCGGAGTGCAGTTCCACCCCGAGCTCAAATCGCGGCCGTTCGAACCGCACCCGCTTTTCGCCGGCTTCGTCGGCGCCGCGCTCGAGCAAGAACGTCTGGTCTGACCGAAGGCCGGCCCCGCCGGCCACCCACGAACCCCGCCTCGGTTCCGTTTGTCCAGCGTCCGCCCGCTTGTAGGCGGGCGACAAAATCGCTCCGCCGTCAGCGAGACGCTTTATCTTTTGATATAATTGCTGCAGGGTGCGCCATCATCCACACCATGGATGCGCGATTCACGAAACATGCTTCGCTGATAGCGGTGGGGCTTACCCCGAAGACGGCTGTCTTCTGCGACCCGGACGGTCGTTTTTGGGGCTGGGCGGCGTAAGACGTCGCGGGGGCGGAACCTGGTTCCGCCCCCTATTTTATTGACGATACAGAACGATGGAGCGGTCAGGCGGCCTGACTGTCGTCGCGGTCTCCCACGTCCTCGTCCTTGACCACCTCGAGCGTCTTCTGTCCGCCGATGGCGATCTTCTTCGGCCTCATCGCATCGGGCACTTCGCGCACGAGATCGATCACCAGCAACCCGTCGGCGAGGTCGGCGTTCGCAACGCGGACGTAATCGGCCAGTTCGAAGCGCCGCTCGAACCCGCGGTTGGCGATGCCGACATGCAGCATCTCGCCGTCGGGATTGTCGTCACGCTTGCGACCCGCGACGGTCAGGAGGTTCTGCTGCGCCGTGATGTCGAGATCGCCGGGGCGAAAGCCCGCCACCGCCAAGGTGATGCGATACTCGTCATCGCCACGTCGCTCGATGTTGAAGGGGGGGTAATTGTCGCCACCGGCGTTGCGCGCCTGGCGCTCCATCAGGTCGAACAGGCGGTCGAAGCCGACGGTGGAACGACGATAGGGGGTAAAGTCCATACGGTTCATCGAAACAAATCCTCTTGTTGAGCAATTCTATGATGGCGGGACCCGAAACCGGCGCCCCGTCGCCGCTGCTTCGCGCAGCGACAGGATCAAGATAGTTCGGGCAAAACGGGCTTTCAAGATCGTCCGCCAACCACTAGCTCCGAACCATTCGAGAAAGGTATTTCATGTCCCAGCCGCATATCGACATCTACACCAAGTTCGGCTGCGGATTCTGCTATCGCGCCAAGCGCCTGCTCGACAGCAAGGGCGTGGATTATTCCGAGCACGACATCACCATGGGCGGCTCCGGACGCAACGAGATGCGCAAGCGCGCGCCCCTGGCGCGGACGGTCCCGCAGATCTTCATCGGAGATACGCATGTCGGCGGGTCGGACGAACTCGCCGCGCTCGAACGCGAGGGCAAGCTCGACGCGATGCTGAACGCCTGAATGGCCCGTATCGCCGTCCTCCAGATGACGTCGGGGATCGACCCCGAGGCCAATGCGCGAACTCTGACCGATGCGATCGCCAAGGCAGCGGAGGGAGGGGCGACCATGCTCTTCACCCCCGAGATGTCGGGGCTGCTGGACCGCGACCGGGAACGCGGTGCGCTGACCATCGCCAGCGAGGAGAACGACCGGGTCCTAGCAGCCGTGCGCGAGGCCGCCCGCCGCCATGGACTGTGGGTCTCGCTCGGCTCGCTCGCGATCGACCGCGGGGACGGACGCTGGGCCAACCGCGCCTTCGTGATCGACGATCTGGGAGCGATCGCTGCACGCTACGACAAGATCCACATGTTCGATGTCGATCTCGATTCGGGTGAAAGCTGGCGCGAATCGAATGCCTATCGTCCCGGCGACGAAGTGGTGACGGTGGAGGATACGCCGGTCGGCAGGCTGGGCCTGACCATCTGCTACGATGTACGGTTTCCCGCGCTCTTCGAGGAGCTGGGCCGGCGGCGGTGCGATGTCGTCGTCATCCCTGCGGCCTTCACCGTGCCCACCGGCGAGGCGCATTGGCACGTGTTGCAACGCGCCCGCGCGATCGAAGCGAGCGCCTTCGTCGTGGCCGCCGCTCAGGTCGGCGAGCATCCGGACGGGCGCCGCACGTTCGGACACAGCCTGGTGGTCGATCCGTGGGGCGAGGTGCTGCTGGACCTCGACGGCCGGGCGGCGGGTCTGGGCTTCGCCGAGATCGATCCGGCACGCATCGACGAGGTTCGCGCGCAAGTTCCGAGCCTTGCTAATCGCCGCGCAATCTCCAAATAGCTCAACGCAATGATCGTATTCGACCTATCCTGCAGCGAAGGGCACCGGTTCGAAGGCTGGTTCGGCTCTTCCGACGACTATGCCGAACAGAAGCAGAGTGGCCTGCTCGCCTGCCCCGAATGCGGCTCTGAGGAAATCGGCAAGGCGCCGATGGCTCCGGCGGTTCCAGCGAAGGGAAACCGCCGGGCTGGGCCGCGCGAGACCACGCAGGTCGCGAGCGGCGAGATGCCGCCGGCCGTGAAGAAAGCCTTCGTGGCGCTGGCCAAGGCGCAGGCCAAGGCGCTCGAAAGCAGCACCTGGGTCGGCGACCGCTTCGCCGAAAAGGCGCGCGAAATGCATTACGGCGAGACCGACCAGACCGCGATCCACGGGCAGGCCACGCAGGACGAGGCCGAAGACATGCTCGCCGAGGGCATCGCCGTGGCACCGCTGCTGGTCCCGGTCGCGCCGCCCGACGAACTCAACTGATCCTCAGGAGACCGGCGAACGAAGGCCTGTCCGGGGCCATTGCGGTCCGCACGATTGCATCCTGTTCGATGCGGCACTAATGCCCCGCCTCGGAGCGCCCGTAGCTCAGTCGGATAGAGCATCAGATTCCTAATCTGGGGGCCACAGGTTCGAATCCTGTCGGGCGCACCATTTACCGGCCCAGGCGGCGTGCGGTGAAGGACAGCAGGGTGAGGGCGAGCGAGAAGCTGGCGAGCAGGGCGCAGGTGCCCGCCCAGCCGAAGCCGTCGTAGACCGCGGTGCCGGCGAAGCTGCCGATTCCTCCACCGACGAACATCAGGACGATATAGGCCGTGGTCAGCCGCGTGCGGACCGCTGGCTCGAGCGCAAGGAAGATCATCCGACCGGTCACGTCGATCCCGGGGCCGACGAGATTGACCAGGATCAGCGGGATCAGCAGCGTCCACAGCACGCCGCCGAGCGGATAGAGCAGGGCGATGCCCAGCAGCTGGATCGCCGCGAAGACCGACCGTGCCTTGCGCGGGCCGATCCTGTCCGCCCATCGTCCCAGCCGGGGGGTGGAGACGATGCTGAAGGCGGCGATGGCGGCGAGATAGCCGACCGTATCGGTCCCATAGCCCATCGCGGGCGAGGTCAGATGCAGCGCCAGCGCCAGCCACAGGGCGATGAAGGATGCGAAGTTGAGCCCCTGGATCGCGCCCGAGAGAAGAACTTCGCGGTGCTGCCGGATCAGCGGGAACAGCGACAGCACCAGCGCGCGATAGGTCCCGATCTCGCTGGTGTCGCGTTCGCCGGCTTCCATCAGCCGGGGGAGGGCGATCGTCACGGCCAGCATGAGGCCGGTCGCTGCCCAATAGACGGCGCGCCAGCCGAGATATTCCGCCATAACGCCGGCTCCGACCCGCGCAATGAGAATGCCGAGGATGACGCCCGCTGTGAGCAGCGCCGTGACATGCCCCAGCCGCTCCGGCGCGACCCGCTTCGAGGCGTAGGCGGGAAGCAGATAGGGCGCGATGGTGAAGAAACCGAGCAGGGTCGAACCGGCTACGAACAGCGCGAACTGCCCGGCGGACACCATCACGGCGAGCGCGATCGTCTGCCCGCTGGCGAAGAGGATCGTCAACCGGCGGTTCGAATAGCGATCGCCCAGCGGGAGGAGCAGGAAGATGCCCAGCGCAAGGGCTATCTGGTTGAGTGCGGGAACGAGGCCGATGCGCGCATGGCTGACGCCGAAATGGTCGGCCACCTCGCCGATGATCGGGTGGATGTAATAGGCGTTGGCGGTGACGACGGCCGCAGCGAAGGCCAGCCAGTATTCCTGCGCGCGCGTCAGCCTCTGTTCGCGATCTCCGTCCAACACAGCCTCGTCGCCCTCGACCGGTACAGCTATCGCCCCTCGGGCGTGTGCAACTGGCTGACCGGGACGGTCTCCTTGAAGGTATGCGTCACATAGGGGAAGGGGATTTCTATGCCCGCCTCGTCGAGCGCGGCCTTGATCGCTCGAACGACCTTGTCCTTGCTCTCCCACCCGGCGCGGGGGGTTGATCCGGCCCACCAGCGCACGAGGAAGTCGACCGAACTCGAATTGAACTCCTGCGCGAAGATGTCGATGCCCTTGCTCGCCAGGACATACTCGACGTCTTCGACCGCGCGGCGAATGACATCGGCGGCATGGTCGAGCTGGGTATCGTAGGAAACGCCGACGATCACTTCGTGCCGCCGCTGGTCCATATCGGTGAAGATCTCGACGGGATTCTTGAACAGGATCGAATTGGGCACCACGGTCAGCTCGCCCGAGAGCTTGCGGATATGGGTCTCACGCAGCGAGATGTGCTCGACCTTGCCAGTAATGCCTTCGCATTCGATCACATCGCCGATGCGCATCTTCTCGCGCAGCATGATCAGCACGCCGGCAAAGAAGTTCTCGAAAATGTCCTGAAAGGCGAAACCGATCGCCACCGCCCCGATGCCGAGACCGGCCAGCAGACTCGCGGGGGTGAGGTCGGGCACGACCACGATCGCCGCCAGGAACAGTCCGAGGATCCAGATCCCCAGCCTCACCGCCGTGTCGATCAGGTTCTTCAGGCTTGCCCGGATCTCGGTCCGGCCGATGATCATGTCGGAGATGCGTGCGGCGAATCGGGCGACGATCCACGTCACGAAGACGATGAACAGCGCAATGGCGAGGTTGGGCAGAGCCTCGACGAAGCTCCGCGCCATGTCGTTCAACTGCTCGCGCAGCGTGGCGATGTAATTCACGCGGCCAACCTCCCTTTGCGGGGCAACGGTATGCCACGGCGGGAGTTCCGCGAAAGCGAAGGGCTGTCCTTACCCGATCTTAGCCTTTCGCATGCTCCTGGCGCGCGATCTCGTGGAGCCAGTCGGCGTGGCGCGGCGCCGTCTTCGTCTGCGACCACTCTTCGAGCATGAGCGGGGCGACGCGCTTCAGCTCGGCATATTGCTCCTCGGTCCCGATATCGGCCGCCAGTTCCACCCGGTGCCCGTTCGGATCGAAGAAATAGATCGACTTGAAGATGCCGTGATGGGTCGGGCCGAGGACATCTATGCCAAGGCTTTCGACATGCTCCTTGGCGGCAAGGAGTTCTTCCTCGCTATCGACCTTGAAGGCGAGATGCTGGACCCAGGCCGGCGTGTTCTCGTCGCGGCCCATGTCCTTCTGGTTGGGCAGCTCGAAGAAGGCAAGGATATTGCCGTTCCCCGCGTCGAGAAAGACATGCATGTAGGGGTCGTAGTCGCCCGTCGAGGGCACGTGGTCCTCTGCGAAGGCGGTGGTATAATCCATCCCCAGCACCTTGCCATACCATTCGACGGTCTCCTTGGCGTCCTTGCAGCGATAGGCTGCATGGTGGACGCCGCCCAGCTTCACCGGGTGTGGGCTTTCCTGGCTCATTCCGCCGGCTCCGTCTCGACGCTCTCGGCGTCCTCTACGCTCAACACGCCGCGCTTGATCTGGTCGCGCTCCATGCTTTCGAACAGCGCCTTGAAATTGCCCTCGCCGAAGCCCTCGTCGCCCTTGCGCTGGATGAATTCGAAGAACACGGGCCCGACCTGCGCCTCGGCGAAGATCTGCAGCAGCAGACGCGGGTGGCCGCCTTCGGTGGTGCCGTCGAGCAGGATGCCGCGAGCCTTGAGTTCGTCGACCGGTTCGCCATGATCGGGCAGCCGCTCGGGCAGCATCTCGTAATAGGTCTCGGGCGGGGCGGTCATGAAGGGCACGCCCAGCTGCTTGAGACTGTCCCAGCAGGCGACCAGGTCGTCGCAGATCAGGGCGATGTGCTGGATGCCCTCGCCGTTGAACTCGCGCAGGAACTCCTCGATCTGGCCCTTGCCGCCGTCGCCTTCCTCATTTAGCGGGATGCGGATCTTGCCGTCGGGCGCGGTCAGCGCCTTGGAGGTGAGACCGGTGTATTCGCCCTTGATGTCGAAGAAGCGGATCTCTCGGAAGTTGAACAGCGTCTCGTAATAATCGGCCCAATATTTCATTCGGCCGTTGTAAACGTTGTGAGTCAGGTGATCGATGACGTTGAAGCCGGCCCCGACCGGGTGCTTATCGACGCCGGGAAGATATTCGAAATCGATGTCGTAGATCGACAGCCCCTGGCCATCCTCGTCCTCGTAGCGGTCGATGAGATAGACGATTGCGCCGCCGATGCCGCGAATCGCGGGGATGTGCAGTTCCATCGGCCCGGTCTCGACCGCCACCGGCTCGGCGCCGCGGTCGAGCAGTTCCCGATAGGCCTTGCGTGCGTCGCGGACGCGGAAGCCCATGCCGCAGGCGGACGGCCCATGTTCGCGCGCGAAATACCAGGCGGCGCTACGGGGTTCGTAATTGAGGATGAGGTTGATCCGCCCCTGGCGCCACAGATCGACCTGCTTCGAGCGGTGCGTGGCGACGTGGGTGAAGCCCATGGCCTTGAAGACCGGTTCGACCACACCCTTATCGGGAGCGCAGAATTCGACGAATTCGAAGCCGTCCAGGCCGATGGGGTTTTCGAAAAGATCGGGCATCACAAACCTCTGTCAACGGTATTAGTTTCAATAGAAACTAGTTACGCCTTCGCTTGCAGCGTGTCAAGGAACGAACGGGGCGCGCCCGCCGGTGGTTCCGCCGCGCGCTGCGTACCAGTTTGCGCTTGCGCGGGAGGGGCAAACGTGATTCTGTCGCTGGATGCGGCGCAGAAGCTCCATCTCGGCGATTCACAAGGCACGGGCCACGCAGCACGCTGCGCTGGCAGCGCTCCTCGTGATCGGCGGGCTGGCCATCGCCGGACCCTCCGGCCTGCTTGCCTGGAGCGAGAATCTGCACCTGCTCGATCGGCGCGAGGCGCAGCTCGAAAAGCTCGCCGCCGAACGAAAGGCGCTCGAAAACCGCGTCGCCTTGCTCGACCCGGCCCATGCCGATCCCGACATGGTGGGCGAATTGCTCCGCAGCCAGCTCAATGTCGTGCACCCGAACGAGGTCGTGATCCGGCTGGACGAGCAGCCGGCTCGCTGAAACCTTAGCGTTCCGTAAGGGTTTTCCTGTGCAGCAGCGCTCTCCCGTTGCGTGCCGCGCACGGCTGTGCCTATAGGCGCAGCGCATTCCTCCCCGGAAGAACAAGGACACAAGTCTTGGCCAAAGCCCCCCGGAGCAAGAAAACTCCAGCGAAGTCTCCTGCCGAGGATAGCGATTTCATCCTCCACTCGCTGCAGGATGCGCTGGAAAAGAAACGCCGTTACGATGCGAGCAAGGAGCAGATGCTCCATTTCTACGAGCAGATGCTGCTGATCCGCCGTTTCGAGGAACGCGCCGGACAGCTCTACGGTCTCGGCCTCATCGGCGGCTTCTGCCACCTCTACATCGGGCAGGAAGCGGTCGCGATCGGCCTGCAATCGGCGCTCGACGGCGACAAGGACAGCGTCATCACCGGCTATCGCGACCACGGCCACATGCTTGCCTACGGGATCGATCCGAAGCTTATCATGGCCGAACTTACCGGTCGCCAGGCGGGTATCTCCAAAGGCAAGGGCGGGTCGATGCACATGTTCTCGACCGAGCACAAATTCTACGGCGGCCACGGCATCGTCGGCGCCCAGGTGGCGCTCGGCGGGGGGCTCGCGCTGGCGCATCAGTACAATGCCGACGGCGGCCTGTGCCTCGCCTATTTCGGCGACGGCGCGGCGAACCAGGGGCAGGTCTACGAGACCATGAACATGGCCTCGCTGTGGAAGCTGCCGATCGTCTTCGTGGTCGAGAACAACCAATATGCCATGGGCACCAGCACCGCGCGTTCGAGCGCCGAGACCGAATTCCACCGCCGCGGCACCGCCTTCCGCATTCCCGGAATGGATGTAAACGGCATGGATGTGCTCGAGGTGCGGCAGGCGGCGGAGATCGCCTTCGATCATGTCCGCTCGGGCAAGGGGCCGGTGCTGATGGAATGCAACACCTACCGCTATCGCGGCCATTCGATGTCCGACCCGGCCAAATACCGCACGCGCGAGGAGGTGCAGGACATCCGCGAACACAAGGACCCGATCGAGGGGCTCAAGAAGACCCTGATCGAGCAGGGCAGCAGCGAGGACGATTTGAAGGCGATCGACAAGGACATCCGCAAGCTCGTGACGCAGGCCGCCGATTTCGCCGAAAGCTCGCCCGAGCCCGAGGCATCCGAACTCTACACCGACGTCCTGGTGGAGGAGTATTGAGCCATGGCGATCGAACTGAAGATGCCCGCGCTCTCGCCCACCATGGAAGAGGGGACGCTGGCCAAATGGCTCAAGTCCGAGGGTGACGAAATCGCCGCCGGCGACATCATCGCCGAGATCGAGACCGACAAGGCGACGATGGAATTCGAAGCCGTCGACGAAGGCACGCTGGGCAAGATCCTCGTCGAGGAAGGCACCGAAGGGGTGAAGGTCGGCACCGTCATCGCCATGATCGCAAGCGAGGGCGAAGATGCCGGCGATATCGAGGTGCCCCCCGAGGGAGCTCCGGTCGAGGACGTGCCGGGCGAGGGCAAGGACGTCGGCCGCGACGAGCCGGCCGAGGCGCAGATCGCCAGGCCCGCGCGCAAGACCGAGGTGACGGATACCGATGTGCCGCCGGGGACGAGCTTCACCTCGACTTCGGTGCGCGAAGCCTTGCGCGACGGGATGGCCGAGGAAATGCGGCGCGACGAGCGAGTCTTCGTGATGGGCGAGGAAGTCGCGCAATATCAGGGTGCCTACAAGGTCACCCAGGGGCTGCTCGACGAATTCGGCCCGAAGCGCGTGATCGACACGCCGATCACGGAATACGGCTTCGCCGGGATCGGCACCGGAGCGGCAATGGGCGGCCTGCGCCCGATCGTCGAGTTCATGACCTTCAATTTCGCCATGCAGGCGATCGACCACATCATCAATTCGGCGGCCAAGACGAACTACATGTCGGGCGGGCAGATGCGCTGTCCGGTGGTCTTCCGCGGACCCAATGGCGCGGCCAGCCGGGTCGGAGCCCAACACAGCCAGAACTACGGCCCGTGGTACGCCAGCGTGCCCGGTCTGGTGGTGATCGCACCCTATGATGCGGCCGATGCCAAGGGGCTGATGAAGGCGGCGATCCGCTGCGAGGATCCGGTGGTCTTCCTCGAGAACGAGCTGGTCTATGGCCGCAGCTTCGACGTTCCGGATCTCGACGATTACGTGCTGCCGATCGGCAAGGCGCGGATCATGCGCGAAGGGTCTGACGTCACCATCGTCGCCTATTCGATCGCCGTGGGTCTGGCGCTCGAAGCGGCTGCCGATCTGGCCGATGAGGGCATCGATGCCGAGGTGATCGATCTGCGCACCTTGCGTCCGTTGGACCGGGAAGCGGTGCTGACCTCGCTGGCCAAGACCAACCGCCTCGTCATCGCGGAGGAGGGCTGGCCGACCTGCTCGGTCGCGTCCGAAATCGTCGCGCTGTGCATGGAAGAGGGCTTCGATCTGCTCGACGCCCCCGTCACGCGGGTGTGCAACGAGGATGTCCCCTTGCCCTATGCCGCGAACCTCGAGAAGCTGGCTTTGATCGATACGCCGCGGATCGTGAAGGCGGCAAAGAAAGTCTGCTATCGCGACTAGGGGGTCGAACTGTCGAGCACGAAGATCGGGCGAGTGAAGCTGATCGGAATGTCGGAGATGCCGAAGAAGGGCAGGACGCTGCGCACGCTGTAGCGTGTCTCGATCTCGAACTCGACCGCGCCGCTGACCCGTTGGGTCGCAGGCTGGATCACATCGACCTCGAAACGACCCGGCTCCAGAGCGTAGGGCATGCTGGTGGCGATCGTGCAAGTCTTGGTCTCGATGGCATCCACGCTGGTGGCATTTTCCTTCTGGTACTCGATCACCGCATAGCGGGACGCATCCGCGCTTATGTTGCGCAGGGCATTGTGCGCCTGCATGCCCAAGCCGACCTGGAGCACGCCGAGGAAGGCCCCGAAGATCACCGGCAGGAGCAGGGCGAATTCGACGAATGCGGCGCCTCGCCGGTCGCGGTGAAGTTCGCGGACCATGCTCATCCGATCTGCACCAGCCGGACGACGTTGTAATCCACCGGCTCGCCGAAGGCGATGGAGGCCCAGATCGGCGTATAGCGATCCGTCAGGGTGATCTCGACGAAGCTCGCGTAATCGTCGGGGCAGCTCACTACGTCGTCGACATAGGCGGCGTCAGTCCCGCAGCGATATTTGTCGGCGACGGCGATATCGGCGTCGGTCAGGCCGGTCGAAGTCTTGAGGATCTCCTTCAGCGTGGTTTCGCTGGAGATTGCCTGCGAGGGGGCAGACAGCGCGATCTGCGCGGCCTCCGCGGCGGCGTTCTGCAGTTCCACCTGGCGCGAGAAGATGTTGCCTGCCTCGAAGGCACCGACCGCCATCAGCAGCAGGATCGGGACCACGAATGCGGTCTCGATGATGACCGCGCCGCGGTTGTCCGGGATGATCTGTCGCAGGACGTTCATCACGCCACCAGCCTCACCGAAACGGTGCTTCCGCCGATGTCGATGGCAGTGGAACCCGAAGGCACGCAGAAGCTGCCGAGATCATTGGTCCCCGTGAATTCGAGCTTTCCGGCGGCGAGCATCATGCATTTGCCCGAGACCGAGGAGTTGCCGTTGAACTTGGCGGTGCGCTTGGGGATATACACGATCCCGTCGAACATCACGTCGGCGCCGCCGTTGATCTGCACGTCGGAGGTGGAATTGGGATCGTAGATGATCATCCCCGCCAGTGCCTCGGCATCCTCGCTGGACATGGCATAGCTGTTCGTGAGCGTGCTTTCCTTGATCCCCGTCAGGTTCACCTTGGACTTCGCGTTGAGCTTGAATTTCTCGCTCCCCGCTCCCTTCAGCACGAACAGGACATCGGACCCGGTCACGCTGTTGTTCTGCCCGAAGTCGAGCGTCCCGGTGACGACATAGACGCCCGGCGAGAAGGAGGTGTCGCAGGTGATGGTGATATCGCCGTATGTGCCGGGGAGGAGGGCTCCAGCGGTCGCAGTCGCGCCGGAACTTCCGCCGATGCTGCTGACCTTGGTATATGTCTTGTCGACGGTGACGGTCTTCTTCTCGAAGATCTTGTCGTTCTTGGAGCCCGAAACCGGCCAGTTGTCGCCCGTCCAATTGCTGTCCTGGCTGACCTGGACCGTCGATCCCTCGACGGTGCCGTTGGCGACCGACTGCCCGCTTGCGGCGCTGGAACTGCTCGAACCCGTCTTGGCTCCGGCCCCCGTGTAGGTCACCTGCGTGTTGGCCTGGTTCTGCTTCTTTCCTTGCCAGTAGGTATAGATGGTGGTCGTCTTCGTCGACACGTCTGCGGTTGTCGAACTGGCGCTGGCACTGGTGGCGGTCGGGCAACTGAAGGTTCGCGGCGTCGTGCTTTCGGGCGGCGTGAGACCGGCGAAGGGGTCCTTGAGGTTGCTGACGTTGGCGTGGATGTTCCCATTCACCTCGAGACCGGCATCGATTCCGCCGCCGGCGATGATGTCGCTGACCTGCACCGGCGGATTGCCGTTCTTGCGGATCGCTTGGGTGGCAGTGGAAATGGCGCCTGCCCCGCACGTCACCGATCCCGAGGCGGTGCCGCCGAAGATCAGCGAATCCGAGGCCGTCGGATCGACCGCCAGCAGGCAGGTGGTCCAGTTGGTCGCCGCCTCGAACGTCGCCTGCGAACGCGCGGCGACCGTCGCCGCACTGCCCATGATCATCTGCGAGAAAGGCAGCGAGGCGGAGGCAGTGGAGGTCACGACCACGCTGTTGTCGGTGCCGCTGCCATAATCGGCCTTCGACACGGCCGGTGCCGTCGCCATTGTCGTGAGCAGCGACAGATTGGCGTTGAATTCCTGCGTCGCGCGGGTCTCATAGGTCGAGGCGGTGGCCGCTTCCGCGCTGGCCCAGGCGCCGGCGATGGCGGCCTGATCGACTGCATATTGCAGTTCGCGCTTCCACATATACCATTGGGCGAAATCGACCGCGAAGCCCGAGGCGCCGATCAGCACCGGAGCGCCCATCGCCATGAGCAGCATGGCGTTGCCGCTCGTGTCGCCTTTCAAGTCGCGGAAGAGCTTCCTGATTTTTTTCACGGTCCAGCCCCCTATAAGCTGATGCTCGATCCTGCCCTAGAACGTCAGCCTTAAGCAGTTTCCAAGATGTTGGGTTAATGCGATCTTTCGAGTCTGGTCCCGGGACGGGGCGGGACAGAGGGGCGCGCGGCTTGACAGGATTTCGCGGGCAGGCTGTTACCGCGCCGATGTCGGTTTCGCTGGTTCCCGAATTGCCCGAGGTCGCGCGGCTTGCGCTATCCTATGCGCGCGCACGGCGTGGCATGTGGCTTGCTGCCCTGGCGCTCGATGCGCGGATCGGTCGCGCTGTCCTCGGTGTCCGCGAACCGATAATGGCGCAATTGCGCCTCGCCTGGTGGCGCGACCAATTGCGCCTGCCCGCGGAGGAAAGGGCGGAGGGCGACGAGCTGCTCGGTCTCCTTGGGAGCGCCTGGCCGGGCGATGCCGATGCTCTTGTCGGGTTGATCGACGGGTGGGAATCCTTGCTTGGAGAACCGCCGCTGGGCGATGAGGCGATCGAAGCCTTCGCGGGCGGCCGGGCCGGATGGGCTGCAGCTTTGGCCGAGCGGAGTGCCTGCGGCGGGAACGCTCCAGAGGCGCGTCGGGCAGGGCGGTTGTGGGCGCTGAGCGATCTGGCTCTCCGCCTCGAGGAACCTTCGACACGAGACCGCGCGCTGGCACTGGCCGAGGACGACCTCCGCCCGCTCCGCCTGGCGCGCGCGCTGCGGCCGCTCGCGGTCATCGGCGGGCTCTCGCGGCGGGCGCTGGCACGTGGCGGAACACCCTTGCTCGGCGACCGCACCAGCCCCATAGTCGCGCTCCGTTTGGGTTTGCTGGGGCACTAGGCTGAAAGGCATCTTCGAGGAAGATGCGTATGAACCGGTTCGTGCTCGGTGGCGTGGTATCCCTTGCCCTTGTCGGTTTGGGAGCCTTCTGGTGGGCAGGAAGGGCGGAGATCGAACGGGCGGCCCCCCCGCCGGAGGCTCTCCCCGTGGCGGAGACGGCGATACTTTCGGAAATACCGCTTTCGGACCCGGCCGATCTGGTCGGCCCCGAACCGCCCGTGGCGAGCGAGCTGACCCGCGAACAGCAGCGCTTCTTTCGCTACGACCGCAATCGTGATTGGCGGATCAGTCGCACCGAGATGCTTGCGACGCGCAGCGACGGCTTTCGCAAGCTCGACAAGGACGGCAACAACCTGCTCGACTTCGAGGAGTGGGCAGTGGCCACGGTCGAGAAATTCGAGACCGCCGACGGCAATGGCGACAATCAGCTGACCCCCGGCGAATTCGCCACGACTGCCCCGCCGCCGGCGCGGAAGCGACGCTGCGCCTGCTAGGCGGGTACGGCCTGCGTCTCGGACAGCCAGTCTCCGAAATCCGCCTTGGCGCGGGTGGTATAGGCTTCCTTGCGCTGCTTCTTTCCGACCTCGTGCAGGGGTGGGAACAGGCCGAAATTGACGTTCATCGGCTGATAGGTTTCGGCCTCCGCATCGCCGGTGATGTGCGCGAGCAGCGCGCCGAAGGCGGATGTGCGCGGTGGCTGCGCCCAGTCCCGCCCGGCAAGCTCCGCCGCCGCCATCAGCCCGGCCATCAAGCCGATGGCGGAGCTTTCGACATAACCTTCGCAGCCGGTGATCTGGCCGGCGAAGCGGATGTGCTCGCCGCCGCGCAAACGCAATTGCCGGTCGAGCACCATCGGTGAATTGAGGAAAGTGTTGCGGTGCAATCCGCCGAGCCGCGCGAATTCGGCGTTCTCCAGACCCGGAATGGTGCGAAACAGCTCGATCTGCGCGCCATATTTCAACTTGGTCTGGAAGCCGACCATGTTCCACAGCGTGCCGAGCTTGTTGTCCTGCCGCAGCTGGACCACGGCATGGGGCCAGCGTCCTTGCGGAAACTCGGGCGTCGTGTCGCGCGGATTGTCGAGCCCGACGGGTTTCATCGGCCCGAAGCGCAGCGTGTCCACGCCGCGCGCGGCCATGACCTCGATCGGCATGCAGCCATCGAAATAGGGGGTGTCGGCCTCCCATTCGCGGAATTCGGTCTTCTCGCCATCGATCAGGCCCTGATGAAAAGAGAGATATTCCTCCTTCGTCATCGGGCAGTTGATGTAATCGCCGTCTTCGTTCGAAGCTTCGGTGCGCTTGTTCCAGCGCGACTGGATCCAGCAGACCTCCATGTCGATGCTGTCGCGATGGACGATCGGCGCGATCGCATCGAAGAAAGCGAGGCGATCCTGGCCGGTCGCCTCGACGATGCTTCGGGCCAGCGTCTCGGCGGTCAGCGGACCGGTCGCGACGATCGTCGGGCCCGACGTGGGGAGCGCATCGACCCGCTCGCGGACCACGGTCACCCCGGGATGGTCCTCGAGCGCACGCTGGACGGTGGCGGAAAACAGATCGCGATCGACCGCCATCGCCGAACCCGCAGGCACGCGCGCCTCTTCGCCCGCGCGCATGATCAGGCTGTCGAGCCGGCGCATCTCGTGGTGCAGCAGCCCCACCGCGTTCTTCGTATCGTCGTCCGAACGGAAGCTGTTCGAGCAGACCAATTCGGCGAGGCCGTCGGTCTGGTGCGCGGGAGTCATGTCGCCGCCGCCGCGCATTTCGGACAGGCGGACGCGGAAGCCGCGCTGCGCCAATTGCCAGGCGGCCTCGCTTCCGGCGAGACCGCCGCCGATGATGTGGATATCGTGGGTCATCGCGCGCGCCCTAAAGCTTGCATGCCCCTCCTATCAAGGCTTAGCGATAACGGATGCCGCGCCGCGCCCTGATCAAGCATCGTCCCTGGCTGCTCGCCAGCCTCGTCGCCGGAGTGAGCTATTTCTTCGCCATGGACGATCCGCTGGGCGGAATCTGGCTGATGCTGTGGAAGGGCGCGGGGGTCGCCGCACTCGCCGTCTACGCCGCCTTCCGCGGGCGCGGGCTCGACGGTGCGCTGATCGCGCTGGTGCTGGCACTGGGCGCCGCGGGCGATGTCGCGCTCGAGATCAGCTTCCTGGTCGGCGGGAGCCTGTTCGCGCTCGGCCATCTGGTCGCCATCGCGCTCTACCTGCGCAACCCGCGCGACAGGGTCGCGGCGAGCCAGATGGCCGCCGCGGGCGCCTTGCTGCTGCTCACCCCGGTCATCGCCGGCGCGGTGACCTATCCGCTGCCGAACTGGGGGCTCGCAACCGGCTATTCGGCCCTCGTGGGGGCGATGGCCGCAGCGGCATGGAGCAGCAGATTTCCGCGCTATCGCGTCGGACTGGGCGCCGTGCTGTTCGTCGTCAGCGACTTGCTCATCTTCGCGCGCGAGGGCGGGGCAGTGCCCGCAGCGGTCTCCGATTGGCTGGTCTGGCCGCTCTATTACGGCGGCCAGCTGCTGATCGCGACCGGTGTGGTGCAAAGCCTGCGCAAGCGGCGGGCCGGACCCTAGACCCGGCGCGCGCCCCGCGGGCGACGCGGATCAGCCGCCCGGTTCGTCGTCGATGTTCCTGTCCGAATGCAGCGTGGTATAGGGAACCGTCGGATTGAGGCTGCCGCCATGCGCGGCGATCTCGTCCGCAATGGCTTCCTCGGCCTCGTTCTCCGGCTCTTCGGTCTCGTCGATCAGCGCCGCGCCGACGATATGCTCGCCCCTGGCGACGTTGAAGATGCGAACCCCCGAGGAAGCGCGGCCCGAAACCGAGAAGCCCTCATGGCTCTCGAACCCGCCCGGGATGAGATGGCGGAAGCCGATCGACAGGCGGATGAGCTTGGCCTGGTCGGTAACCAGCATGAGCTGCGAGCCATGCGTCACCGGGAAGCTCGCCACCACCGGCCCGTTGCGGTCCGGATTGCTGTCGGGACTGCCGATATTCGTCAGCCCCTGACCGCCGCGGCCGATGGTCCGGTATTCATAGGCCGAGGAGATCTTGCCATAGCCATTGGCGGTCAGCGTGAGGATGAATTCCTCGGCCTCGCCCATCTCCACCACCTTTTCCGCCGGCAGCGCCGGCTCGACGGCATTGTTCTTCCACTCCGCCGCGCGAAGATAGGCATCGCGCACCTCGCCCTCGCGTTCGCCCGCATCGAGCACCGCCATCGACACCACCTTGGCGCCGCCTTTGAGCATCATGCCGCGCACGCCGATGCCGGTGCGGCTCTTGGTCTCGCGGGCGTCGCTGGCAGCGAAGCGGATCGCCTTGCCCGAGTCGGAGGCGAGGAAGATCTCCTGCCCCTCGCTCAGCAGCCGGACGCCGATCAGACGGTCGCCGCTGCCCTCGACGAAGCCCATCGCATATTTGCCGTTCGAGGGGACATTGGTGAAGGCATCCATCGAATTGCGGCGGACCATCCCCTGCTCGGTCGCGAAGACGATATTGAGGGCGCTCCACTCGCTCTCGTCCTCGGGCAGCGGGAGGACGTTGGTGACCCGCTCCTCGTCGCCCAGCGGCAGGAGATTGACCATGGGACGGCCCTTGGTCTGGGGCCCGCCCTCGGGCAGCTTCCACACTTTCAGGCGATAGACGCGACCGGTATTCGTGAAGAAAAGCACCGGATTATGGGTCGAAGTGACGAACATTTCGACGACTGCATCATCGTCCTTCGTCGCCATTCCGCTGCGTCCCTTGCCGCCGCGGGCCTGGGCGCGGAAGGTGCCCAGCGGGGTGCGCTTGATGTAACCGCCATGGGTGACGGTGACGACCATCTCCTCGTGCTCGATCAGGTCCTCGTCCTCGAGCCCGTCCCAAGCGGGTGCGATCTCGCTGACGCGCGGCGTGGCATAGCTGGCGCGGATCTCCCCGAGCTCCTCGCGCATCACCGCATAGAGCTTGCGCCGATCGGCGAGGATGGAGAGATATTCCTCGATCGCCAGCGACAGTTCCTTCAACTCGTCGCCGATCTCGTCGCGGCCCAGCGCGGTGAGGCGGTGCAACCGCAGCTCGAGGATCGCCTTCACCTGGCGTTCGGACAGGCGATAGCTGCCGCCATGCTCATCCGCATTCGGCTCGATCGCCTCGACCAGCGCAATATATTGGGCGATGTCGCCGATCGGCCATTCCTTGGCGAGCAGCCTCGCCCGTGCATCGGCGGGATTGGACGAACCGCGGATCATCGCCACGACCTCGTCGAGGTTGGACACGGCGACGACCAGGCCGAGCAAGATATGCGCCCGCTCGCGCGCCTTGTTCAGTTCGTATTTGGTCCGCCGGGTGATGACCTCCTCGCGGAAGCCGATGAAGGCCTGGATGAAATCGCGGAGGGTCAGGACCTCGGGGCGCCCGCCGCGGATGGCCAGCATGTTGGCGGGAAAGCTGGACTGGGCGGGGGAATAGCGCCAGATCTGGTTGAGCACGACCTCGGGCGAGGCGTCGCGCTTCAGATCGACCACCACGCGAACTCCTTCGCGGCTCGATTCGTCGCGGATGTCGGATATGCCCTCGATCCGCTTTTCCTTGGCCGCTTCGGCGATCTTCTCGACCAGCGAATTCTTGCCGACCTGGAACGGGATCGAGGTCAGCACGATTGAACGGCGGTCGTTGCGACCGGTCTCGATCTCGTGTCGCGCGCGCATCAGAACCGATCCGCGTCCGGTGGTATAGGCCGAACGGGCACCCGATTTGCCCAGGATCAGCGGCGCGGTGGGAAAGTCCGGACCTGGAATAATTTCGAAGAGTTCTTCGGAAGTGATTGCCGGATTTTCGATAAATGCCAGACAGCCGTCGATTACCTCGCCCAGATTATGCGGCGGGATATTGGTCGCCATGCCGACCGCGATGCCGCCCGCGCCATTCACCAGGAGATTGGGGAAGCGAGCCGGCAGGACCGTCGGCTCCCGGCGCGATCCGTCGTAATTGTCGGCGAAATCGACGGTGTCCTTGTCGAGATCGTCGAGCAGCGAATTGGCGACCCGCGCCAGCCGCGCCTCGGTGTAGCGCATGCTCGCCGGCGGATCGGGATCCATCGAGCCGAAGTTGCCCTGGCCGTCGACCAGCGGAACGCGCATCGACCAATCCTGCGTCATGCGCGCCAGGGCATCGTAGATCGCCGCATCGCCGTGCGGATGGTAATTGCCCATCACGTCGCCGACGATCTTGGCGCTCTTGCGATAGGGCCGTCCGGCGACGAAGCCGCCTTCCTGGCTGGCGAAGAGGATCCGGCGATGGACCGGCTTCAGGCCGTCGCGCACATCCGGCAGCGCGCGGCTGATGATCACGCTCATCGCGTAATCGAGATAGCTCGTCTTCATTTCATCGACGATGTCGATGCGGGCGAATTCCTCGCCGCTCGGGCTGGGAGGATCGAGAAGGTCGGTGTTGTCGGACAAGGTCACGGGTTCCGGATTGCAAAGGGCGGGATTTCTTGTCCCGCCAGCCTAGGGGAGGCGCCTGGAAAGTGCCACCGAGGGCGGGAACCGAGGCGCGCATTGAGGGTCTTTTTCCACATATGGGTGCCGCTTGCGGCAATCGTAACCATGAACCCCGGGCGCGGGTGCCATTCAAAGGCTATTCAGCCGGGTTTCGCCAGAAGGATTGCAATGGGAGCACACAGCCGGCATGGCCCGCACCGTCCTGTGAACGAGGGCGCGAAGGCGCTCCGTCCCCGTACCACTCTTGGGAGTTAACACATGATTTTCACTCGTTTCGCCCGCACCCGTCGCGCGGCATCGACCCTGTCACTGGCGGTAGCGCTTGCCGGTGGTGCGGCGCTCGGCGCCGTCGCACTCGAGACGCCCGCGTACGCGCAGAAGGACAAGAAGAAGGAAAAGGAAAAGCCGGCCAAGGCCGATTATTCCAAGGGCTTCATCGAAGCCTACAAGCCGCTCGAGACGCTGGCCCAGTCGGAAACCCCCGATCTGGCCGCGATCAAGGCCGGCATCCCCGCGCTGGTCGCGGCGGTCGAAACCGCCGATGACCGCAAAGCCGCCGGTAGCTACGTCTATACGATGGGTGCCAAGATGGAGGACCGTGCGCTGTCGCTGCAGGGCATGGAGATGATGATCCAGAGCGGCAAGCTCGCTCCCGGCGACCTCGGCCAGTACAATTTCGCCGCCGGCCAGCTCGCCTATGGGCTGGATCAGTTTGCCACGGCACGAACCTATTTCCAGGCTGCAGTGGACGCCGGCTACACCGAAAACGATGCGCAGATCTTCGTGGCGGAAAGCTATTTCGCCGAAGACAAGACGTCCGAGGGCCTCGCCTATCTCGGCGGATTGATCGATGCCCGCCGGTCGGCCGGGCAGACGGTCGACGAAGCGTGGATCAAGCGCGGGCTCGCCATGGCTTACAACAACCAGATGAAGGACGAGGCGAACAAATATGCGCGCTGGTACGTTGCCGACTATCCCGGCGACGACAGCTGGGGCGATGCGGTCGCGATCCTGCTCAACACCGGCGGCTACGAGAACCCCGAGATCCTCGACCTGCTGCGGCTCGGACGCCGTGCCGGGGTGCTGCGCGACGCGCCGAGCTATCTCGAATATATCGAGGCCGCCGACTACCGTCGGCTTCCCGCCGAAGTCGTCGCGGTGATCGACGAAGGCTATGCCAGCGGCTTGCTCGACAAGACCGATCCCTATGTCCTCGACACGCGCAAGCAGGCAGCCGATCGCGCTGCGGCCGACCGCGCCGACGCTGAGTCGCTGATGCGCAATGCGCAGAAGCCGGGCGCAACCTTCAACAGCGTGATCGCCGGTGGCGACGCGATGCTCAGCCTCGGTCGTCCGGCCGACGCCGAGACCATCTACACCCATGCGCTCGATTCCGCCGGAACGAACCGCCCGCTGGTTCTGACGCGCCTCGGCATCGCGCAGGTCGATCAGGGCAAATATGACGAAGCGCAGGCGACCTTCGCCAAGGTCGACGGGCTGCGCGAGCCGATTGCCGAATTGTGGGCGGTCTACGCCGCGCAGAAGGCGGGCGGCGAAATCTAGACGACGCTTCGAAAACGAATGGAAAGGGCGCGGCCTCGCAAGAGGTTCGCGCCCTTTTCGCGTCTAGCGCAATCGCTTGACGTAGCTCTGCCCGTTGGCCCGCCGTTCGACCGAAAAATTCGGGATCGTCTCGATCAGTTCGGTCAGGCGTGCGAAGCCGTAATTGCGCGTGTCGAAGCTCGACCGGTTGCCGGCGCGCTGGCCGACTTCGGAGAGGTTGGCGTAGCCTTTCTCGTCCCGCTTGCTGGCATTGTAGGCGTCGAACAGCAGGTCGAGCAGTTCCTGGTCGAGCACGCTCGCTTTCGTGCTCGCTCCCGGCCCGCCCTTGCGTTCTTCCTTTTCCGCGCGGATCAACGCATTGACGTCGATGAAGCGCGTGCATGCCTGGCGGAAGGCCTCGGGAGTCTTGGCGCCGCCAAAGCCATAAGCGGGCAGGCCGTCCTGCCGGATGCGCATTGCGAGGGGCATGAAATCGCTGTCGCTCGACATGATGCCGAAGCCCTGGACGCGGCCGCGATAGAGCAGGTCCATGGCATCGATCGTCATCGCCATGTCGGTGGCGTTCTTGCCCTTGGTGAGATCGAACTGCTGCTGCGGCTGGATGCCATAGCGGTGCATGAGGTCGATCCAGCCCTTGAGGCTGGTCTTTCGCCAATTGCCGTAAGCGCGGCGGATGTTCACCTGCCCCAGCTCGGCAAGCACCGTCAGCACGGGATCGATCCCGGCCGGGCTGGCATTGTCCGCGTCGATCAGCAGGGCGATATTGCGTTGTTCGAATTCCGACATGCCCAGCCCCATGGCCAAGCGGCGGGCATCGCGCAAGTCAGGAAGCCGGGCGGAACTCTCCGCTCGCTTCGTCGAGCAGGTGCAGCACACCATCGGAAATCGCGAAATAGGCCCCGCGCAGGGCCAGGCTGCCGCGCTTTTCCTTTTCCTGCACGCAGGGGAAGGTGCGCAGATTGGCGAGGCTCACCTTGACCGCGGCGAACTCCATCGCCCGCTCGGCCTCGCGCCCCGAGGTGCCAAATTGGGCGGCAATCGGCTCTCGCACACCGTCGAGCATGTCGATCCAATGGGCGACGAAGCCGCCTTCTCCAGGCTCGTTCCCGTGCAGATCCTGCGTCAGAGCGGCCTGACAGCCGCCGCACATCCCATGTCCCATGACCACCACCTCGCGGACCCGGAGGAACTGGACCGCGAATTCCAACGCAGCGGAGACGCCGTGCCGCCCAGGGGTGGTTTCGTAAGGCGGGACGAGCGCCGCGACGTTGCGGACGACGAAGATCTCGCCCGGATCGACGTCGAAGATCTGGGCCGGATCGACCCGGCTGTCGGAGCAGGCGATCACCATCACTTGCGGCGACTGACCGTCTCTGAGCTGCTCCCAGCGATCGTGCTGCGCGCGCCAGTCGCCCGTGCGGAAGCGGGCATAGCCGCGTATCATCTCGTCGAAACTCTTCATGCGTACCGCGCTGCAACGAATTCGCGCGGCAGGCAAGCCCCAGATGGCCGCGCATCTGGCCGTGCATCTTGCCGGCGTGGGGGAGGGGGCCTAGATGGGCCACGCAATGAACGATCTCTCTTCCGCTCCGACCCCCGAAGGGGACCGCCCGCGCATGCAGCGCAAGCCCGACTGGATTCGCGTCAAGGCGCCGGTCAGCAAGGGCTATCACGAAACGCGCAAGCTGATGCGCGAACTCAATCTGCACACGGTGTGCGAAGAGGCTGCCTGCCCCAACATCGGCGAGTGCTGGACCAAGAAGCACGCCACGGTGATGATCCTCGGCGATACCTGCACCCGCGCCTGCCGGTTCTGCAACATCAAGACCGGCATGCCGATGCCGGTCGACCCGCTCGAGCCCGAGCACACCGCCACCGCTGCGGCCGCGATGGGGCTCGAACACATCGTCATCACCAGCGTCGATCGCGACGATCTGCCCGACCGCGGGGCGGGACAATTCGTCAAGGTCATCGAGGCGCTGCGGCGCGAGACGCCGGGCACGACGATCGAGATCCTCACCCCCGACTTCAAGGGCCGGATGAAGCAATCGGTCGCCGAGATCTGCGCCGCCGGGCCCGATGTCTTCAACCACAATCTCGAGACCGTCCCGCGGCTCTATCCGACGATCCGGCCGGGCGCGCGCTATTACGCATCGCTGCGGCTGCTCGAGGAGGTGAAGGCGTGCAATCCGCTGATCTTCACCAAGTCGGGCATCATGCTCGGGCTCGGCGAGCAGCGGCTCGAGGTTCATCAGGTGATGGACGACATGCGCAGCGCCGACATCGATTTCATCACCATGGGGCAATATCTCCAGCCGACGCCGAAACACGCCGCGGTCGAGGAATTCGTCACCCCCAAGCAATTCGCCGCCTATGGCGCGATCGCGCGGGCCAAGGGCTTCCTCCAGGTCGCCTCGAGCCCGCTGACCCGCTCGAGCTATCACGCCGGAGACGATTTCGCCGCCATGCGCGCGGCGCGGGAAGCGAAGCTAGCCAAGCAGGGCCGCTGATGCCGGGCATCAAGGAAAAGCGAGTCCTGCCATATAGTTGCGAGCAGATGTTCGATCTGGTCGCGGATGTCGCGCGCTATCCGGAGTTTCTCCCCTGGGTGGTCGCCACGCGCATCCGTTCGGACAGCGAGACCGAGATGACCGCCGACATGCTCGTGGGCTTCAAGGCGATCCGCGAGAAATTCACCTCGCGGGTGGAGAAGCGGCGGCCCGGGCACATCGAGGTGTTCTATATCGACGGGCCGCTGAAGGATCTCGACAACGACTGGCTCTTCCACCCGGTCGAGGGCGGCTGCGAGGTCGATTTCAGCGTGGATTTCGCCTTCCGCAACAGCGTCTTCGAAGCGCTGGCGGGGCAGTATTTCGACCGCGCCTTCCGCAAGATGATGGGCGCCTTCGAAGCGCGCGCGGACCAGCTCTACGGCAGCAGCAGCTCGAGCGCGCAGAGCGTCGCCTGACGGCGGATCTCGGCGCGCGACAGCGGGCCGAAACGCTTCATCTCGCCCTCGGGCTCGCCCTCCTGCCCGCGGACGACCCGCGCGAAGACCACCGTCCCGACCGGCTTGAGCTCGGTCCCGCCGTCGGGGCCGGCGATGCCGCTGATCGCCACCGCGACATCCGCGGCGGAGTGGTCGAGCGCGCCCTTGGCCATCGCCCAGACGCAGGCGATCGACACCGCGCCGAAGGTCTCGATGATCTCGCTCGACACGCCGAGCAATTCGATCTTGCTCTCGTTGGAATAGGTCACGAAGCCGCGGTCGAGCACGGCGGAGGAGCCGGCGATTTCGGTCAGCGCCGCCGCCACCAGGCCGCCGGTGCAGCTTTCGGCCAGGACGATCTTGCGCCCCGCGCCCGCATTGCCTTCGACCACGCGGCGGGCGCAATCGGCGATGTCCTCGGGAAGGAGCGAATCCTTGCTCATCCGGCCTCCGTCAGCTGCGGATCACTGTGGCCACCGCCTGCGCCGCGATGCCTTCGCCGCGGCCGGTGAAGCCCAGCCGCTCGGTGGTGGTCGCCTTCACGCTTACCGCCCCGCTGTCAATCCCGAGCAGTTCCGCGATCCGTTCGCGCATGGCGGGCCGGTGCGGGCCGATCCGGGGCGCCTCGCACAGGATCGTCAGATCGACATTGCCGATGCGATAGCCGCTCTGCGCGACCAGTCGGGCCGCATGGGTGACGAAGCGGTCGCTGCGCGCGTCCTTCCAACGGGCGTCGGAGGGCGGGAAATGCGTCCCGATATCGCCTTCGCCGATCGCGCCGAGCAGCGCGTCCACCAGCGCGTGGAGCGCGACATCGGCATCGCTGTGCCCCACCAGCCCGCGATCGTGCGCGATGCGGATCCCGCCGAGCCACAGCTCCTCGCCGGGGGCGAGCCGATGGACATCGAAGCCCATGCCGGTGCGGACGGAGGCAAGATTATCCATGAAATCCCCTGCATAGGTGAGCTTGGCGAGGCGCTCGTCGCCTTCGACCAGCCTGACCGTGCCGCCCGCGGCACGCAGCACTTGAGCATCGTCGCCCGCGTCCTGCGCGCCGCTCCAGTTGCGATGCGCCGCGCGGATGGCATCGAAGCGGAAGGCCTGCGGCGTCTGCACCCGGCGCAAGTGTTCGCGCGGCGCGCTCGCGCCCATCGAACCATGCTCGTCGAAGGCGAGGCTGTCGTTGACCGGCAGGACCGGGATCGCAGCCTCGTGGGCATCCAGCGCCTCGAGCAGGCGCGCGATCACCGGGCGCGGCAGGTCGGGGCGCGCGGCATCGTGGATCAGCACCCGCTCGGCGCTTCCGATGGCCTCGAGCGCATTGCCGACCGACTGCTGGCGCGTGTCCCCGCCGGCGACCAGGCGATAACCCTCGAGCCCGGCCAGGGCCTCCTGCGCGAACGCCTCGGCGCCAGGCGGTATCGCCACCACCAGCGGCTCGGCCCCCGCCTCGAGCAGCGCTTCGACCGAATGACGGACGACCGGCCTGCCGCGCCATTGCGCGAATTGCTTGGGCAGCGCCTGCCCCGCGCGCCGGCCCTTTCCGGCGGCGACGACCACGGCGGCGAAGCATGGCAGGGGCGGGGCGACGTTCATCGGCGATGCGCTAGTCGCTTGCCGTTTTCGCTGCAACGCACTATGTGCCTGCCCAATATTTAGGCATTCACAACCCGACATGAGCGCACATCCCCTTCCTCCGGTCCCGCCGAAGCCGATTTCCGTCGGCGGCGTGACGATCGCCACGCCGGTCGTGCTGGCGCCGATGACCGGTGTCACCGACCTGCCGTTCCGGCGGCTCGTCCGGCGCTATGGCTCGGGGCTCAACGTGACCGAGATGATCGCCAGCGAGGCGGCGATCCGCGAGACCCGTCAAAGCGTCCAGAAGGCGGCGTGGGATGCGGTCGAAGAACCGGTCTCGATGCAGCTCGTCGGCTGCGACCCTGCCAGCATGGCCGAAGCGGCGAAGCTGCAGGAAGCCAATGGCGCCGCGATCATCGACATCAACTTCGGCTGCCCCGTGCGCAAGGTGGTCGGGCAGCTCGCCGGTTCGGCGCTGATGCGCGAGGTTCCGCTCGCCACAAGGCTGATGGAGGCGACCGTCAAGGCGGTCGACGTTCCGGTGACGGTGAAAATGCGCATGGGCTGGGACCATGCCGATCTGAACGCCCCCGAACTGGCGCGCATCGCCGAGGATCTGGGCGTGAAGATGATCACCGTTCACGGCCGCACCCGCAACCAGATGTACAAGGGTCGTGCCGACTGGGGATTCATCCGCAAGGTCAAGCAGGCGGTGTCGATCCCCGTCATCGCCAATGGCGACATCTGCACGGTCGAGGATGCGGCGCGGGCGCTCGATCAATCGGGCGCGGACGGGATCATGATCGGCCGCGGAGCCTATGGCAGGCCGTGGCTGCTCGGTCAGGTGATGCATTGGTGGCGGACCGGCGAACTGCTCGCCAGCCCCGGTTTCGACGAGCAATATGAAACACTGGTCGAGCACTATCGCGCGATGCTCGATCACTATGGCGAGAATGTCGGCGCCAAGATCGCACGCAAGCATCTGGGCTGGTACACGAAGGGGATGCACGGCTCGGCCGAGTTCCGCAATCACGTGAACTTCGTCGATGATCCCGCTGAAGTGCTGAGCGAAATCGAACGATTCTACGAACCCTTCCTGCGCCGGCGTGCGGCGTGAGCGAGCCGTCCGGCGGGCCCGGTGCGGGCACCCAGATCGCCGGGCTGATCTTCGCCGTCCTGCTGATCGACGACCGCGATCGTATCGTCGAGGTCAATCCCGCTGCCGAGGAGATGCTGGGGAAGGGCGCGCAGCGCTTGCTCGGGCAGCCCCTCGATGCGGCCATCGGCCTCGAGGACGAGCGCCTCAAGACCGGTCTCGCCGATGCCGACGCCCAGGTCATCGCCCGCGGGATCGCGGTGACCACCGCGGCGGGCGACCGGCGGGTGAACCTCACCAGCTCGCCCATGCATGGCCATCGCGGGTGGCGCGTTGTGACGCTTTCGGACGTAGGTCAGCCGCCGAGCGCCGACGAAGACGAGGAACGGATGGAGCTTCGTGCCCCCGCCGTGCTGGCGCATGAGATCAAGAACCCGCTCGCCGCCATCCGCGGGGCGAGCCAATTGCTCGAACGCCGCGTCTCCGGCAAGGATCGCAAGCTGGCCGGCATGATCCTCGGCGAAGTCGACAGGATCGCCGCGTTGGTCGACCGGATGCAGCAGCTCGGTGCCGGGCCGGTCGAGGTCACCGGTCCGTGCAACCTGCACGAAGCCATCCGCAATGCCATGGCGACGGTCCGCGCGGGACGCACCAACAGCTGCGAGCTCGTCGAGGAATTCGATCCCTCGCTTCCTCCGGTGGCGGCGGATCAGGGCGCGCTCGAACAGGTGCTGATCAATCTCATCGCCAATGCCTGCGATGCCAGCGCCGGGCTCGAGGTTCCGCGGGTGACGGTGCGCACCCGCTTTGCCAGCGGACTGGTGTTCAGCGCCATCCGCTTCGGCAAGGCGACCCGCCTGCCGATCGAGATCACCGTGACCGATGCGGGGCCGGGAATCGATCCCGCCTTGCGCGATCACGTCTTCGAACCCTTCGTCTCGAACAAGCCGCACGGCCAGGGCCTCGGGCTCGCGCTCGTGCGCAAGCTGTTGCGCGACATGGGAGGGCGGATCGCGCATGATCGCGATCAGCGGGCCGGGCTGACGCATTTCCGCATCAACCTGCCCGTGGCGGGCCGGGAGGCGAAGCCATGAAGAATTCGGTACTGCTGGTCGAGGACGACAGGGCGATCGCCACGGTGATCGTCGAGGCCCTGGAAGAGGAGGGCTACGAGGTGGTGGCGTGCGACAGTCTCGCGCGGCGCGATGCCCTCCTTGCCGCGCGGCGGTTCGACGTCATGCTCACCGACGTCATTCTCGGCGACGGGGATGGACTCGGCTCGATCGGCGCGGTGCGCGACCTCGCCTCCGCCATGCCGGTCATCGTCCTGTCGGCGCAGAACACGCTCGACACGGCAGTGCGCGCCAGCGACAGCCGTGCTTTCGAATATTTCCCCAAGCCCTTCGATCTCGACGAGCTCGCCCAGGCGGTGGCGCAGGCCGTGGCACAGTCGGGGGCGCAGTCGGGGGCAGGTCCGGGAATTTCCGCCGAGGGGGAAGGGGAGGAGGAGGCGCTTCCGCTGGTCGGGCGCAGCCCGGCGATGCAGGGCGTGTTCAGGATGATCACGCGCGTTCTGCGCAACGATCTCACTGTGCTGATCACCGGTGAGAGCGGCACCGGCAAGGAGTTGGTCGCCGAAGCGATCCATGAGCTCGGGGCGCGCAAATCGGGACCCTTCGTCGCGGTCAACATGGCGGCGATCCCGCACGACCTGCTCGAAAGCGAGCTCTTCGGGCATGAACGCGGCGCCTTTACCGGTGCGGTCACGCAGCAGATCGGGAAGTTCGAACAGGCCAATGGCGGCACGCTGTTTCTCGACGAGATCGGCGACATGCCGGCCGAAGCGCAGACGCGGCTGCTGCGGGCGCTCCAGGCGGGCCGCATCCGCCGGGTCGGGGGCCGGCAGGAGATCGGGGTCGATGTCCGGATCGTCGCCGCGACCAATCGCGACCTTGCGCCGATGATCGCCGACGGGCGCTTTCGCGAAGATCTGTTCTATCGCCTCAATGTCGTCCCGATCCATCTGCCGCCCTTGCGCGACCGGCCCGGAGACATCGCTGCGCTGGTGCGCCATTTTCTCGGCCAGGCGGCGGAGGAGGGGCTCCCCCGGCGGCGGATCGGAGAAGATGCCATTGCCGCGCTCGAAGGGCGACGGTGGCGCGGCAATGTGCGCGAATTGCGCAATGCGGTGTTCCGTCTCGCTCTCATGGCGCGCGACGATGTCGTCGATGCGGCGACGGTCGCGGACACTCTGCCTCCCGAGGTTGAGAGCGAACCGGTCCGCGGCGGCGAAGGGTTCGGGCTCGCGCTCGAAAACTGGCTGGCGCAGAGCGCACCCGGCGAAGGCGCGCTCTATCACGCGGCTTTGGCGGCCTTCGAGAAGCCGCTGTTCGAATATGCGCTCGAACGCACCGACGGCAATCAGCTACGCGCTGCGCGGCTGCTCGGAATCAACCGCAACACGCTGCGCAAGCGCCTGTCCGATCTCGAGATATTTCCCGATCAATTCCTCCGCCGCGGGTGACGTCAGACCCGCTCGGCGTCCGCCGCAGGCTCTTGGTCGAAATACGGCTTGCAAATGTGCAACAGGCCCGTGGTATACCGGACACGATGGCGAGCACAGCGGCACTGCCGAAGAAACGGACACCGAGGTGGTGGCGCAGGTTCGTAGTGACCTCGCGCAGGGTCAATCTATATTCCTTTATCGAACTGATTGCGGCGATCGCCTTCCTCGTCATGGTGGCGAGCACCTGGGCGACCTTCACCGCCGCTCCGCCGAACGGAGCTCTCCTGCCATCGCGGCAGGTCGCCGGTCTGCTGATCGGGACGCTCATTCCGGCGATGGCGCTTCTCGTCCTGGCCGGACGCCGCATCGCCTTGCGGCGGGCGGCGGGCAGCACCGCGCGGCTCCACGTCCGGCTGGTGTTCTTCTTCTCGCTGATCGCTGCCGTGCCGACCCTGCTGGTCGCGGGCTTCGCCGCCTTCCTGTTCCAGTCGGGGGTCGATTTCTGGTTCTCCGACAATTCGCGGGGGCTGATGGAAAACGCCAACCGCCTGGCCGAGAACTATTACGAGGAGAACCAGCTCGATCTCTCGAACGAGACCATTTCCATGGCGATGGACATGCGCTCGATCCTCGGACAGGTTCAGGTGACGGACCCGAATTTCGCGCTGGTCTACCAATATCAGGCCGAGCCGCGCGATGTGAACGAGAGCGCCATCCTCCAGGCGCTGCCCGATTCCACCATGCGGACGGCGGTCGTCTACGGCCTCTCGGGGGAAAGCGATCCCCGCACGTTCGCGCAGGCTGCTCTGAAGCAGCTGGCGGAGGGCGAGCAGGTCGTGGTCCGCGGCAGCCCCGAGCGGATCGAGGCGGTGGCGCCGATCGACCGCACGACGGGCATCTACCTCTATAACGCGCGCAGCGCCGAGGCCCGTTCGTTCCGCAGCTGGCAGAGCGCGCGTTCGATCTCGACCGCCTATGACGAACTGACCACCCGCGCGCGCGCGCTGCAATTGCGTTTCAACCTCGCGCTGTTCTTCGTTTCGCTGGCGCTGGTCGGGCTGGCGGTGTGGTTCGCCCTGCGCTTCGCCGACCGCCAGGTCGAACCGCTGACCGATCTGGTGGCCGCGGCGCGCAAGGTGGGGGCGGGCAATTTCGCGCTCCGGGTCGAGGGGCGGACCGGGGCCGACGAGATCGGTCTGCTCAACCGCGCCTTCAACCGCATGACCGCGCAACTCGAGCGACAGACCGATGCGCTGGTGACCGCCAATTCGGAACTCGAGGAACGCCGCAGCTTCATCGAGGCGGTGCTCGAATCGGTCAGCGCGGGGGTGATCTCGGTCGATCGCGATCTCGACGTGCTGCTGATGAACGGCCCCGCGCAGGCCATGCTCGCCGGGGACACGGCCGCGGAGGATGTGCCCTCGACGCTCGACGAGCTCGCGCCCCAGATCGGGGCGATGGTTCGCGCCGGTCTCGCGCGCGGCGTGGTTTCGCATGCACGCCACGGTGAGCTGCTGACGCTGGCGGTGAAGATCGGGCGCGAGAGCGACGGACACGTCATCACCTTCGAGGATATCACACGGCAATTGCTCGACCAGCGGCAGGCGGCGTGGTCCGATGTCGCGCGCCGGATCGCGCATGAGATCAAGAACCCGCTGACGCCGATCCAGCTCGCCACCGAGCGGCTCAAGCGGCGCTATCGCAAGCAGATCGAGACCGATGGCGAGCTGTTCGACGAACTGACCAGCACGATCGTCCGCCAGGTCGGCGATTTGCGCAAGATGGTCGATGAGTTCTCCAGCTTCGCGCGGCTCCCCAAGCCGAGTTTCCGGCCCGAGGATGCGCTCGATCTGGTCCGCCAGGCGCTGTTCCTCCAGGAGGTGGCGCATCCCGAGGTCGACTACCGGCTGATCGGCACGACCGAGGGCCCGAACCGCATTGCCTGCGACCGCCACCAATTCGGACAAGCCCTGACAAATACTCTCAAGAATGCGTATGAAGCTATTGAAACGAAAGCGCAAAATTCAGATCTCGATTATCGCGGCAAGATTACTTGCGAGCTCGATATGCGCGAAGATAGATTAATTGTCGCGATCCAGGACAACGGCATCGGCCTCCCCCAGGACCGCGTCAACATCCTCGAACCCTATATCACGACGCGCGAGAAAGGCACCGGCCTCGGCCTCGCCATCGTGAACAAGATCGTCGAGGAGCATGGCGGCGAAATGACCTTCACCGCCATCGCAACGGGCGGCACGCGTGTGACCATGAGCTTCGCCCGCGATCCGCATCCCCGCGCAAGCGAGGGACACTCTCACAGCACAAACGAAGGGTAGGCGAATGGCGCTGGACATTCTGATCGTCGACGACGAGCGGGACATCCGCGAACTGGTCGCGGGCGTTCTCAGCGACGAGGGCTACGAATGCCGAACCGCGGGCGACAGCACGGCGGCGCTCGACGCGGTCGATGCCAAGCGGCCGAGCCTCGTCCTGCTCGACGTCTGGCTCCATGGCAGTCCGATGGACGGGCTCGAGGTGCTCGACGCGATCAAGCTGCGCGAGCCCGACCTCCCGGTCATCATCTTCTCCGGCCACGGCAACATCGACACTGCGGTGAGCGCGGTGAGCAGGGGGGCCGTCGATTTTCTCGAGAAGCCCTTCGAGGCCGAGCGCCTGCTGCATCTGGTCGAGCGGGCGACCGAGACCGAGCGGCTGCGCCGCGAGAACAGCCGCCTGCGCGGAGATCTCGCCCAGGGCGACGAATTCACGGGCAACTCCGCCGTCATCAATGCGGTGCGCGCCACGCTCAAGCGGGTCGCGAACACGGGCAGCCGGGTTCTCGTCACGGGTCCGGCCGGCGCGGGCAAGGAAGTCGCCGCCCGCTTGCTCCACAGCTGGAGCCCGCGTGCCGACAAAGCCTTCGTGATCGTCAATTCGGCGCGGATCACGCCCGAGCGCTTCGAAGAAGAGCTGTTCGGCGAGGAAGCCGACGGCAAGCTCGTGAGAGCCGGTCTGCTGGAGACCGCCGACGGAGGCACGCTCTACCTCGACGAAGTGGCGGACATGCCGCTGTCGACGCAGGCGCGCATTCTGCGCATCCTGACCGAGCAGAGCTTCGTCCGCGTCGGCGGGTCGCGGCAGATCGGAGTGGACGTCCGCGTCGTCTCCTCGACCTCCCGCGACCTCGCCAAGGAGATGGAGGAAAAGCGGTTCCGCGAGGATCTGTTCTATCGCCTCAACGTCGTCCCGGTCGAAGTCCCGTCGCTGGCCGAACGACGCGACGACATCCCGGCGCTGGCGGGCAGTTTCTTCGCGCGCTACGCGACCGAGCAGGGGGTGCGTCCCCCATCGATCAGCGAAGAAGCCATGGCTGCGCTGCAGGCCTATGACTGGCCCGGCAATGTCCGCCAGCTTCGCAACGTGGTCGAGCGGACGGTGATCCTCACCCCGCGCGAGAACCTCGAACAGATCGAGGTCGACATGCTGCCGGAGGAAGTGCTCGGCGGCAGGGTCAATGGCAGTGGCGGCGTGGCGTCGATGATGGGCGCCCCCCTGCGCGAGGCGCGCGAAAACTTCGAACGCGAGTACCTCACCGTACAAATCCGTCGTTTCTCGGGAAACATTTCCAAGACCGCCAATTTCATCGGTATGGAACGTTCGGCACTCCATCGGAAATTGAAGCTGCTGGGGATGGCCGAACGCAAGGACACGGAACGCAAGGAATGAGCTCCCGAGCGTGGCGCCGGTCCAGGATCGAAGACACGGATTAAGTTGCACGGTTTCTGAAATTCTCGCAATATAAGACGTCCGCCTGATTGCGGATGTCTCGGGCGCGGTGGGCGCCCAGATCGCGGATCGTCACAGCGGCCGCCAAGAACGGAACGACCCTATGTCTGGTGAACGCACACTCTCGGCGCGACCGCGACCCAAGCCTCCGGTGGAAGAGAGATCGGGGCGTCCGCCCAATCTGCAGGATGCCTTCCTCAACCTCCTGCGCAAGAGCAAGGCGCCGGTGACCATGTTTCTGGTCAAGGGTGTCAAGTTGCAGGGGATCGTCACCTGGTTCGACAATTTCTCGATCCTGTTGCGGCGCGATGGGCAGTCGCAGCTTGTCTACAAGCACGCGATCAGCACGATCATGCCGGGGCAGCCGATCGATACTGCTCAGTTCGCAAGCCAGGGCTCCGGAGCAAAGCAAAGGCAGTTGCAGGACGTCTTCCTGAGCCGGGTGCGCGAGGCTGAGGCGCAGGTGACGATGTTCCTCGTGAATGGCGTGATGCTGCAGGGAAAGATCGCATCCTACGATCTGTTCTGCATGCTGCTCGAACGCGACGGCTATGTGCAACTGGCCTACAAGCACGCGGTCTCGACAATTCAGCCGGCGACGCCGGTGGATCTGTCGGAAGACTGGGAAGAGAGCGACAGCTGAGCTTCGACGACGATCTGATGGGCGAAGTCTCGCGCGGGGCGCGGGCGCTGGTGGTATGTCCCGACATCCGCGGGGTCACCTACGACCTGGACGCCAACTCGCGCCTCGCGGAGGCAGAGGGGCTGGCCCTGGCGATCGGGATCGTGATCGCGGACAGCCTGGTTCTGTCCGTGCGCGAGGTGAAACCGAACCTCCTGTTCGGCGCAGGACAGGTCGACAACATCCGCACCGCCTGCGAGCAGAACCATGCCGAGTTGGTGGTGGTCGACGGCGCGCTCAGTCCCATCCAGCAGCGCAATCTGGAGGAGAAGCTCGCGCGCAAGGTGATCGATCGGACGGGGCTCATCCTCGAGATCTTCGGCGAGCGAGCGGCCACCGCCGAAGGTCGGCTACAGGTGGAACTGGCGCATCTCGACTATCAGCAGAGCCGCCTCGTGCGCAGCTGGACTCACCTCGAGCGTCAGCGCGGCGGCTTCGGCTTCCTCGGCGGCCCGGGCGAAACCCAGATCGAGGCCGACCGGCGGATGATCCGTCAGCGCATGGGTCGGCTGCGGAAGGAGCTGGAGCAGGTTCGCAAGACCCGCGGCCTCCACCGCGAGAGGCGCGAGCGGGCGCCCTGGCCCGTGGTCGCGCTGGTCGGCTATACCAATGCCGGCAAGTCGACGCTGTTCAACCGCCTCACCGGCGCCGAGGTCATGGCCGAGGACCTTCTGTTCGCCACGCTCGACCCGACCATGCGCGCGATAGCCCTCCCGGGCGTCGAGAAGGCGATCCTCTCCGATACGGTCGGCTTCATTTCCGATCTGCCGACCCAGCTGGTTGCCGCTTTCCGCGCAACTCTGGAGGAGGTCACCGCCGCCGACATCATTTGCCATGTTCGCGATATTTCCAACCCCTCCAGCCATGCGCAAAAGGCCCAGGTTCTCCAGGTCCTGCGGGATCTCGGGGTAATCGAGGGGGAGGGGGAGGCCTCGACCATTCCGATCCTCGAGATCTGGAACAAGTGGGACCAACTCGATCCGCAGCAGGCGGAAGAGCTTCGGTCCGCGGCGGAGGTGGAGGATTCGGTGGTCGCGACGTCGGCGATCACGGGCGAGGGTGTCGACCAGCTCCTCGAGCGCCTCGGCGAGATGCTCACCCGCAATGCGATGTTGCGCGTTTTCGAAGTGCCAGCGGGGGACGGACGCCGGATTGCATGGCTCCACGCGCATGGTGAAGTCATCGAGGATGTCGAGCTCGGGGAAAGCGGGGCGAGGCGCCGGATTGCAGTTCGGCTCAATCCGAAGGAGCTGGGTCAGTTCGAAGCGCTGGAATAGGCCAGCAGGCCTAGCCCAAATCCCGCTTGGCGCGCTGCCAATAATCCTCCTGCCGGTCCAGATCGAGCGTGGCGAAATCCTCACCTTGGTCGGCAGAAAGCTCTTCCATCTTCTTGAACCGCCGTTCGAATTTGGCATTCGAGACGCGCAGGGCCTGTTCCGGGTCGACGCCGTAGCGGCGGACGATGTTGACTACCGCGAACAGGACGTCGCCTGCCTCCATCAGCCGGTCCTCCGCGCTGTCGGCGGCAGCGAGTTCGCCGAGTTCCTCGTGAAGCTTCTCGATGGGCCCTTTGATGTCCGGCCATTCGAAACCGACACGCGCTGCACGCTTCTGCAATTTGTGCGATCTCAGCAGCGCGGGCAGCGCCAGAGCGATGCCGTCGAGAGTTCCCGCCGCGCCCGACGCCTGGCGTTCGGCGGCCTTGATATCTTCCCAGCGCGTTTCTTCCATGACGCCGCCTTCGTCGCCGAAGATGTGCGGGTGCCGCGCTTCCATCTTGTCGGCGATATCCCGCGCGACATCGGCGAAGGCGAAGTGTCCGGCTTCCTCGGCCATGCGCGCGTGGAAAACGACCTGGAAGAGCAGATCACCGAGTTCGCCACGCAATTCGTCCATTGCGCCGCGGTCGATGGCGTCCGCGACCTCATAGGCTTCCTCGATCGTATAGGGAGCAATCGTCGCGAATCTTTGCGCGATATCCCATTCGCAGCCGCGCTCCGGGTCGCGTAGCCGCGCCATGATGCGCAGGAGTCGATCGATGGGTTTGGACATAGGAGCGCCTTAACGAGGCGATCGATCGTAAGGAAGGGGAGTCGGCGGGCCGAACCAACTCGCTTCAGATGCAAGGATGATAATATATATTATGTAAAGTATGGATGGGCCCTCGAGGCGCCCGGATTACCGCACGATATCCACGAAGAGGATGACGATCGCGAAAATTCCCGCCCATGCCCCCGCCATGTGGAGCAGCCGCTTGCGATCGACCCGACGGGCCCGAAAACCACTCGCGACGAGGATCAGGAAGCCGAGCAGCGACACCAGCGAGACAATCTGAAACTCGTTCATGCCGCCATCTCGAGCCCGTCGTATCCGACGAACACGCCCTTGGGCACTTCGGCGGCCAGGCTGCGATAATCCATGCTCTTGTCCAGATGCGTCAGAACGGTCCGCCTGGCCTTGCAGCGGCGCGCCAGATCAAGCGCCATGTCGAGATGCGCATGGGTGGGATGCGGCCGCCGGCGGAGGCAATCCACGACGAGCAGATCGGCCCGCTCGAAGCATTTGACCATCGCCGCGGTGATTTCGCTGAAATCGGTCGCATAGACCAAGACCCTGCCGTCCGCTTCGAAGCGGAAACCGGTGCTGCCGACTGGCCCGTGGGGCATCTCGACATGATCGAAGGAGAATCCCGCAACCATCCGGCTTGCGGTCACATTCTGCAGATCGACGATGGTCGGATAGCCAAACTGGCCTTCGAACACGTAATCGAAACGACGCCGCAAGCGGTCGACGGTGATCTTGCTCGCAAAGCCCGGCAGTGGATTGCTGCGATCGTATCGCATGACCCTGAGGTCGTCGATCCCGTGACAATGATCGGCATGGTCGTGCGTCCAGAACACTGCATCGACCTTGTCGATCCGGTTGGCGAGCAGTTGCGCGCGCAAATCGGTCGAAGTGTCGACCAGGATCCGCTGACCCGCCGCATTTTCGACCACGATCGAGACGCGCGTCCGGCGGTTGCGCGGTTCCGCCGGATCGCATTCGCCCCAGTCGTCGCCGATGCGCGGCACCCCGGTCGATGTGCCCGAGCCGAGCATGCGCAGTTTCACGCCGTCGCCTTGCCGAACAGCCCGAAGAAATTGGCCGTGGTATAGGCCGCCAGCGTCTCGAGCGTTTCTCCCCGCAGATCGGCGATGAAGGCGGCGGTATCCCTGACATAGGCCGGCTCGCATCTCCTGCCGCGATGCGGCACCGGGGCAAGGAAGGGACTGTCGGTCTCCACCAGCAGGCGGTCCTGCGGAACGGTCTTGGCAACGGCCTGCAAGTCTTTGGCGTTCTTGAAAGTCACGATACCGGACAGCGAGATCGACAGGCCGAGATCGAGAACGCGTTTGCCGAACTCCGCCGAGGCGGTGAAGCAATGGATCAGCGCGGGAAAGGCGCCGCGGGCCATCTCTTCGGTGAGGATCGCCAGCGTATCGTCCTCGGCATCGCGGGTGTGAATGATCAGGGGCAGCTGCGTTTCGCGGGCGACGGCGAGGTGCAGGCGAAACAGTCGCTGCTGGGCCGCGCGGTCCGAATGCTCGTAAAAATAGTCTAGCCCGGTTTCGCCGATACCGACGACCTTGGGGTTCGCGGTGGCGGCGAGCAGGTCTTCGCGCTCGAGGTCGAGGTGGTCGTCGGCGTGGTGCGGATGGATCCCCACGCTGGCATAGACATCCCCCACCGCGCGGGCCGTGCCCACCACCCGATCCCATTCCGAGCGCTTGGTCGAGATGTTGAGGAAGGTCCCCACCCCCGCCTCGCGCGCGCGATCGAGGGCGCCTTCGCGATCCTCGACGAGGCCCTCGTATTCGAGGTGACAGTGGCTATCGACGAGCATCACGCCGGCTCCGGCTCGACCAACTCCAGCCGGGGAAACACCGGCGTCGGCTTGTCGATGACATGACCACCATTCGCCAGTTTCGCGAACCAGCCCTCGCTGTCGAGATCGCCATAGGATCGATGCGCCGGATCCACGCCAAGCTGGTCGAGCACGGCAGCCGCCTTTTCCGGGATCACGGGCTGGATCGCGATGGCAAGGTCGCGGATGGCGATGAACAATGTCTGGAGGACCGCCTTCATCCGCTCGGGATCGTTCTTCTTCAGCGCCCAGGGGGCCTGCTCGTCGACATAGGCATTGCAGGCATAGACCGCCCGCAGCCAGGCTTCGATCCCGAAGCTGAAAGCGAGCGCCTCGAACTCGCGCGGCAGGTCCTCGCGGCATGCGCGCTGCACCGTATCGAGCAGCACCCGGTCCGCTCCCTCGGGATCGAACGGCTCGAGCCGACCGTCCATGTTCTTCGCAATCATCGACAGCACCCGCTGCGCAAGGTTGCCGAAGCTGTTCGCGAGCTCGGCATTTACCTTGTTTACAAGCGCTTCCGCCGAGTAGCTGCCATCCTGTCCGAAGGTCACCTCGGCCAAGAGGAAATAGCGCAGCGAGTCGACGCCGAACCGTTCCACCAGCTCGAGCGGATCCGTGACATTGCCTGCCGATTTAGACTCCTTGACCCCGCGATTGAGCAGGAAGCCGTGGCCGAAGACCTTCCTCGGGAGCGGCAGGCCCGCACTCATCAGGAAGGCAGGCCAGTAGATCGTGTGAAAGCGGACGATGTCCTTGCCGATCAGATGCAGATCGGCCGGCCAGAACGCCTCCCACAGCTCGCCCCCGTCGGGATAGCCCACGCCGGTGATGTAATTGGTCAGCGCATCGACCCAGACATACATGACATGGCCGTCGCTGCCCGGCACCTTGACGCCCCAGTCGAAACTGGTCCGGCTGACCGAGAGATCCTGAAGGCCGCGCTCGACGAAGGCGATCATCTCGTTGCGGCGGCTCGCCGGCTCGAGGAAACCGGGTTTGCGGAGCAGTTCGAGCAGCGGTTCGGCGTAATTCGAGAGGCGGAAGAACCAGCTTTCCTCTTCGGTCCACTCGACCGGAGTGCCCTGCGGCGAAAGCCTTTCGCCCCCCTCTCCCTCGACGAGATCCTGTTCGTCGTAATAGGCTTCGTCGCGGACCGAGTACCAGCCTTCATAGCGATCGAGATAGAGGTCGCCCTTCTCCGCCATGGCGGTCCAGATCGCCTGGCTGGCGCGGTGGTGGTCCGGGTCGGTGGTCCGAATGAAGCGATCGTAGGAGATGTTCAAGCGATCGAACAGATCCTTGAAGTGACCGGACATCTCATCGGCGAGTTCCCTTGGCTCGAGGCCGAGTTCGCGTGCCTTCTGGGCCATTTTGAGCCCATGTTCGTCGGTCCCGGTCTGGAAGCGCACCCGTCGCCCCCGCAGCCGCTGGAAACGCGCCATGACATCGGCGGCAATCGTTTCATAGGCATGGCCGATATGGGGCTTGCCATTGGGATAATGGATCGCGGTGGTAAGGTAGTAGGGGTCAGCCATCGATGCGCTCGCTAGCCCCCGCAGCCCGCGCGAGCAAGGTGCCGATTTCCATCGCGAGCAATCCTGGATCGTAATTGTAGGTCGGTTGCTCGCCTGACAGTCTGACGAGTTCGGCATGCGCGTCGATCAGCGGTCGGGGATCGGGCAGCGCCCCGTCGATCCGCCGGGCAAGCACCGATCGCGCAAGTTCGAGCACCGCGCGGATCCGGTCGCGGTCGGGGCGGGTGCCGATAAGTCCGGCGAGCACCCCGCGATGGTGGAATTCGACATCGCCCGTGGCGAGGATCTCGCGCATCGCCTGCGCCACCCGGCCAAGATCCATGTCGACGAACTGCAGCGCCGCGCCCGGCGATCCAGCCGCAGCTTCGATCGCTGCGGCGCGCCTCGCCTCATCGGCATCGGGAGCGAGATCGGCGAGCAAGCGGTCCATCTCCGTATCGCCCACCGTGGGAAAGCGCAGGACGCGGCAGCGCGAACGGATCGTCGGCAGCAATCGTGCCGGGCTGTGTGCCACGAGCAGGAAATAGGTCCCTCTGGGTGGCTCCTCGAGGCTCTTGAGCAGTGCATTGGCGGCATTGCGTTCGAGATCGTCGGCAGGATCGATTATGATCGCGCGCCTTTCGCCGAGCGTGGGCCGCGTGTTGAGCCGTTGCTGCATGGCGCGAATCTGGCCGATGCGGATGCTCCGCGCCAGTTCATAGGGTTTGCCGTCGGCGCGCTTGCGCTCTTCCTTGTCGTCCTTGGGACCATAGGTGAGCAGATGGATGTCGGGATGATGGGCGCCGGCCTCGCTGTCGGCACCAACCAGCTCGCGCGCAGCTGCAAGCGCGAAATGCGCCTTGCCCACGCCCCGCCTGCCCGCGAGCAGCCATGCGTGATGCATCCGCACGCCGCGCATTGCCTCGTGCCACTCGCGCCAGGCCTCCTCGTGTCCGAGCAGGGTCAAGGAACCCGCTCGATCAGCGGCGCAATTGCGGCCATCACCCGCGCATGGACATCTTCGGATGGGCCCGATCCGTCGATCATGGCAAAACGCCCCGGCTCAGCACGGGCGAATTCGAGAAAAGCGTCCTTGACCTTGCCATGATAATCGGGCGCCCGCCCCCCGATCGCATCGCTGGTTTCTCCGTCGCGCAGACGGATCCGGGCATTGGCGGCTTCCGCGGGAGCGTCGATCACGATCGTCAGATCGGGAAGCAGCCCTTCGCTGCCGATGGTGTGCAGTTGCCGCACCCGATCGTCGCCAAGCTCCCCCGCGACCCCCTGATAGGCCCGACTGGAATCGACGAAGCGATCGCAGACGACCCAGTGGCCCGCCGCGATCGCCGGACGGATCCGGCGGGCAACGTGATCGGCCCGCGCAGCAGCGAAAAGGAGCGCTTCGGCGGCATTGTCCCAACCCTCTCCAGGCGGCTCGAGCAGAAGCGCGCGGATCGCCTCGGCGCCGGGAGTGCCTCCGGGCTCACGTGTCTGCTCGACCGGAATTCCGCGGGCTTCGAGCGCTGCGGCCAGCAGGCGCGCCTGGGTCGATTTGCCCACGCCCTCGCCGCCTTCGAAGGCGATGAATTTGCCAGAAACCGTCATATCCAGCCGGCGAAACCGTTGAACAGGCGCTGGAGCGGCGTGGCCCGGAGAACCTCTTCCTGTGCGTGAAGGGGCACTCGAACATCGGGCATACCCGCTATCTCGATCACCAGCTCAGCGACCTTCTCGCCCTTGGCGACTGGAGCCTGGAGCGGCCCCTCGTAGCGAACCGCGAGCGAAATCTCGGGATTGGCGCCTTCGGGAATGGCGACGACAACCGGGCCCGGAGCGGCGAGGCCCACGTCCCCCGCACCGCCCCCTTGCACCTCGGCGCTCGCGATTCGTGCGCCCTTGGCGAAGATCGGACGGGTCTCGAAAGCGGCGAAGCCCCATTCGATGAACGATCGGGCAGCGCGGTTGCGTGCCCGCCCGGTGGGACTGCCGGCGACGACCATGACCAGCCGGCGCCCGTCGCGCGCCGCCGAGCCAAGGAAGCCATAGCCCGCCTGATTGGTGAAGCCGGTCTTGATCCCGTCCGCCCCCCGGACGACGCCCGAGATGGGATCGTGGTTTTGCTGTTCGATGCCATTGTATTTGAGGCCGCGCGCACCGACGAAATGGTGGTATTTCGACGGGTGTCGCCGCAGCATGGCCTCGGCCAGCGTGCCGAGATCGCGTGCGGTGACGAAGGTCCGCCCTTCGTCCATCCACCCGTTCGGCGTTCCGTAGTGGCTGTTGCGCATGCCGATCTCGCGCGCCTTGGCGTTCATCGCTGCGACCCAGTCCTCGACCGAGCCCGCGGCCCCTTCGGCGAGCACGATCGCCCCGTCATTGGCCGAAACGGTTGTCACGCCGTGAACGAGTTCGTCGACCGTGACCCGGGCATCCGCGGGAAGGAACATGGTCGATCCCTTGCCATGCCACTTCCGGAAAGTCTCGGGCCGGACTCCGAACACCTGCTGCGGGAAGAGCCGGCCTTCCTCCATCCACTCGAAGGCGAGGAAGGTGGTCATCACCTTGGTGATCGAAGCCGGCATGAAGCGTCGATCCGCTTCGCGCTCATAAAGCACCTGCCCGCTGGTGACGTCTAGCAGATAGGCGATCGGAGCATCTTCGGACGAAGGAATGGCCGGGTCGATCTCGCGCTGCTGCGCGCCGAGCGGGGCTGCGGCGCAGGCGAATGCGAGAATCGCATAGAATATCGGACGGCTGCGCAAGTCTGCTCCCGTGGTCGGCGGCGAGGCCGACCTGTCAGTCGAGGGTTCGTATCTCGGCGTCGCTATAGCCGCGCGCACGCAGCTTGGCGAGCGCCTCTGCGGCCTGTCCACGGCTGGTGAATGGGCCCACCCTGACGAGCGCGAAGCGCCCGCTGCTCACGATAAAGCCTTCGAGTTCCTCGGCCAGTCTGGCGGCATTCTTCTCTACCGAGAAAGCGCCGACCTGCACTGCGAACTTGCCCTCGCTCCCCGCGGGCGCGGTCGTTGCCCTTGGAAGTGCGGCCCTCCCCCCGGCATCGGCCGTCGCGGCTACCGCCTCTTCGGGAGCGGCATCCCCGGGCGCGATCGCCCCCGACGCCTCCCCATCGGGGTCGAGCGTCGCCATCGCCTCCGGGGCCGGTGCGGTGCCGCTGATCCGCTGCTGCCGCGGGTCGGCAAGACCGGCGGAGCCGCGCTCGGGCAAGCGGCGCTTGAGCACTTCGAGCAGGCCGGGTGGCGTGTCCATCCGCAAGGGTGCCTCCTCGCCGGTGCGCAGCTTCGCCCGGTGCTCCTCCGGCGGGTTGACACGGCGCACACGGACCGGCTCGCCCTCTCTCGCGCCGAGCTGAAGGAGCGCGTCCTGCGAAAGCGCGATCAGTCGATCTCCGGTCATCGGTCCGCGTCGCTCGATCCGCGCCAATATGGTGCGCCCGCTGACGAGCGACGTGACCTCGACATAGCTCGGCATCGGCAGGGTGCGATGGGCGCCGGTGATGCCCGTGGAATCGGGATCGCCGGCGGCAAGATAGCCGACGCGGTCGTAATTCATCGTGTCTTCGGGCGTGTAGTTGACACCATCGACCATGAAGGGATCGCCCAGAACGACCGGATAGTCCGCCGCGGGTCCATTGACGATGCTGCGTGCCGCGGTCGAAGGCGCGACCGGCGCCGCGGTCGTGCAGCCACCCAGCGCCAGCACGCATAGCCCTGCCGCCAGAGCTGAACCGAAATTATCTCGCGATTTCATCCGCCAGGATCCCCACGCTCATCGCATAATAGTTCGAGCAGTTATATTCGAGGATAACCCGGTAATTCGAGGTTAACAGCCATGCCGAAGTTCCCGGACCGTCGGGCTGGAACAGCGTCGCGAGGACATCGTCGCCGAGTGCGCGCTGCGGCTGAACCCCGAGCGCACGCCATTCGCGCGCGGTCTTGTAGACGCTGTGGCGCTCGTGGACGCGGGGACAGATCGGGCCGACCAGCTCGGTCCTGTAGGCGTCGACGTCGAAACCGGCGGGAATGGAAGCGCGGACGCCCCATGGCTGCCCCTGCCGCCAGCCGGCATCGCGAAAGTAGTTCGCGATCGAGGCGAGCGTATCGGCCCCATTGCTCATGATGTTCGCCCGCCCGTCGCCGTCGCCGTCGGAGGCGAGCCGCAGATAGACCGAGGGGAGGAACTGCGGATTGCCGAAGGCGCCGGCCCAGCTGCCCTTGAGTTCGCCGCGCGAGAAGCCGCGATCGGCGATCTTGAGCAAATCGACCCATTCGGTGGCGAACAGCTCGCGGCGGCGGCCCTCCCAGGCGAGCGTCGCCAGCGCCTGCGACAGGTCGAAGCCGCCCGTGACGGCGCCATAGGCGGTCTCATGGCCCCAGATCGCGACGAGGATCTGCCCGGGCACTCCATATTCGCGTTCGATCCCCCGCAGCGACCCCGCCCAGCTCGCATAGGCATCGCGCCCGCCGTCGATCCGCGCCGTATCGACGTGGCGCGCAATATAGGGGGCGAGCGGCGGATAGCCGGTGCCCGAGGAGGAACCGGGCTGGCTCTGATCGAGTTCGATGACGCGATAGTTCGGCTCCAGTCCCGAGGTCATGCGCTGGATCGTCGCTTCGCTCACCCCTTCGGCGCGCGCGCGGGCCGAGAGGAGCTGGAGATAGGCATCGAAGCCGACGCCTTCCTGTGCTTCGGCGGAGCAGGAGGGGACGGACAGGGCGATCGCACCGAGCGTGGCGAGCAGGGGCTTTGAAATCATGCGCGGATTGTCGCAGAGCTTGGCTGAACGGCAAGTGTCATGCAGCGCCTACGAAGAACGGCTCGGCTTTGTTCCGGCGGGGCGTGACAAAGCCATGGCGAGAGGCTAGCCGGAGCGTCCGCGGACAGGTGGCAGAGCGGTTGAATGCACCGGTCTTGAAAACCGGCAAGGGTGCAAGCCCTTCGTGGGTTCGAATCCCACCCTGTCCGCCAGCGCACCCCCCTAAAATCATCTCGATTAGGTCCGGTTGGGCCATTAAATCCATGTATTTCAAAGCGTAAGGCTGAGAGCATCAAACTCATTGGGTTCGATTGGGTTCGAGAAATCTGTTTACGAAATGTCTTTTTCCGGGGATATATCCGGGGAAAGAAATCGTGTATGGAGGCGGTATGAGGCTCACAAAAAGGGATATTGAGAAGGCGAACAAACGGCGGAAATACGCCGATGGGCGCGGTCTTTTCCTCTCGGTCAGTGCGAATGGCCGCAAATCTTGGGCATTTTGTTACCGCTTTCCTGACCCCTCCGGGCGCAATGGCTATCGCGAAAGGGAGATGGGGCTAGGCTCGATTGACGATGTGACAATCGACGAGGCGCGGGATCGGGCGGTGGAGCTTCGCCGTATCGTGCGCGAAGGCCTTGATCCCCTTGAGGACAAGCAACGCGCCAAGCGTCAGATCGTGCGGAAGAACCGCGATGGATCTACCTTCAAGCAGGTCGCTGAACGCTACATCGATACGAAGAAGGCCGAATGGGATGAAGGCGGGAAGAGCGAGCAATCGTGGCGAGGTTCCTTAGCCAAGCACGTGTTTCCGATCATAGGCGACACCCGCATCGATCGCATTGACCGTGCGGACGTTCTCGATTTGCTGCGTCCAATCTGGAAGCCAAAGGAAGATGGCGGCAAGCCGGTGACTGCGGGCCGGTTGCTACCGCGCCTCGATATGATCTTTGAGGAGGCAATCGAATCAGGATTTCGCCCCCTCCCCAATCCGGCGGATCGCGCTAGCATCCGCAAATCTCTCCCCAATCTGAAAAAGGTCCACACGCCGAAGCCGCAACGCTCGCTACCTTATGCCCAGGTGCCGGGGTTTATGGCCGAGTTGCGCCAGCGAGACGGCATTGCGCCGAAAGCATTGGAGTTCCTTATTCACACAGCGCTGCGAACCAAGGAGGTAATCGGCGCTGTATGGGATGAGATCGATTTCGAGAACGCAATGTGGACGATCCCGGCGAAGCGCATGAAGATTTCGCGCACCGGAAGCGGGGAAGCCCGCGAAGATCACCGCGTCCCATTGTCGAAGCCCGCGCTTGCGCTCTTGCGATCCCTTCCCCGCGAGGAAGGAAACCCGCATGTCTTCATTTCGGTGACGAAGAGCGGCAACGGATTCAGCAATATGGCGATGCTCAAGCTGCTCAAGGAAGATATGGGCTATGCTGGAAAGGCCGTGGTCCACGGCTTCCGGTCCAGCTTCCGCACATGGGTAGCGGAGCAAACCGAATATCCCGGCGAACTGGCTGAGGTCGCGATTGCCCACTACCCCAGTGATCAGACTGTATCCGCCTATCTGCGCACGGATTTTTTCGAGCGCCGCGCGCCAATGATGGAAGATTGGGCGGTCTATCTTGCAGGAGGCTCGAAGTGACCTTGCCCGATTGGGATTTCGGCGGTGACGAAGAAAAGCGCCGCGCATTTGTCGCGTGGGTAAATGAGGAGCTTGATCGCTTTGCGCAACTGACGACTTGCGCGCCCCCGGCTTCGCTGGATTGCGAAGATTGGGCCACCATTCTCAAGGAAGCAAAACCTGCGCCGCGCTCGGCAGGGCGTCCAGCGGATGAGTGGAGCGGCATGAACTCAATGGTCTGGGAGTTCGGTCTGCTCAGGTATATGTTCAACCGATATTGGCCGGGGAAGAAGCGCCGAATTGCTGACCGCGCAAGCGCCGCAAGCATAGCAGTGAATTGCTGCCAACGAGCGATCCCGGCAAATCAGCGAACCAAAAGTCGCCTTGAAGCGCGCCGCGAACTGGCTGCCCGTGTCTTCGAAGAATGGGAGCGCGGATCGCGCTCACCGGGCCGGAAACAAGCCGAAGCCGACATAGCAATCCTCAACGAGTTACCAGCGGACCGCTTCCCCCGATAATTTACCGGGGGAGTCCGTTCGGCTCGATTGGTCTCTTTTCACCTCCGTCAACAACTCGGAGGTCCACATGAACAATCAAACGCAAAACGCAGGGGCGGAGGCTGATGGCCCTCCCCCGACCCTAGGCATTCGCCCGCGCGAACTGATGCGCGAATACGGCATCGGCAAAAGCGGCCTCGCCATCCTCATCCGGGATCACGGCCACCCCAAGCCTATAGCCCTAGGCCGCAGAAGCTCGATGTTCCTGCGCTCTGAAGTCGATCAATGGCTGGAGCACCGGAAAGTCGAGCGCGATGCTGCCTGACGAGCGCGATCCGGAGCCACCATACGCGGGACCATACTGTGTGCTCCGGCGCGAAGAGCCTTTCTACACAATAGCTATCGAGCCGCCCATGCCTTGCGGGGACGGAGCATTAAAGACCTACGCCAGCAAGATCGGGGCTTGGGGTCAAATGCTCGCATGGGCGCAGGCGTATCGGCTCCCGGTCTTGAACCTACTCGATCCCAAAGTGGTCGATGACCGCGAAGAATAATCCGCTTATTTTTCTGTTCGAATTGAAGTCCGTTTGGCGCCTTCTCCTCGAACCGAAAGGAGAAGCCAAGTGACTGAACAAACTATACTTATGCCGACCAGCGTCGTCAAGAAGGCGGCGCGGATCAGCGACAATCAGATGATCCATTTTCGTCAGGTTGCCGAAAACGACGAGAACATGGCGGCGGTGCTCCCGGCGAAACCGGAGACTAGCGGCAAGCCACGCCTCCATGACCAGCTACAAGCCGCGCTCGTTTGCGTTATGGCCGACTTCATTGCGGTCGATGTGAAGGCTCCGCTGGCGGCAAAGATCGCCCGCCGGATCATGGACGCGCACCGTGACGATCCGACCGTAAACCAGTGGGCGATCCTACTCACCGACAACGGCAATGTATCGACCAGGCCCTACAGCCAGAGCGATCTTCGCACCGGCTACATTTCCGGCTCTCGCCTCCGCTTCGCCGTGGTCGTGGATTTGTGCACCTACCGCGAGCGCGTTGACGAAGCGATTGCCGACGCACCACGCGTGATTGGGGGTAGCGATGACGACTGAATATGAAATGGCCCCCAGCGCCGAAGCCGCGCCGGGGGCCGTGTCCTCAGCTGCTCAAAGTAGAAGACAATCTTCTTCTGCCTCCGCTGCACGCCAAAACAAATCTGAAGGCTCATGGAATACGGACGACGATCAACGGCCCGCCTTCGACTGCACCACCCAGCTCGAAGCCGAGTTTCTCTATCGGCATGAAGATGGTCGTCCCGCATATTCAGTGCTCAAGGGGCGGCGAGCCGATGGCGACAAGGCATTCCTGACCGGGCGGCGGTTCGCTGGCGCGCTCGACATGCTGGCCGGTGAGCGGCGGGATAATCCCGACGCGTTCTACAAGCATCCCGCAATCGACAATTACGAGAAGGGCAAAGGCGGCGAACCCGACCTCCTGTATCGACTGCCAGAACTGCTCGCTGACCTTGCTGCGCGCCCGGACGATCCGGTGTTTGTTTGCGAGGGCGAGAAGGACGTTGAGACTGCCCGCGCCCACGGACTGATTGCTACGACCAGCCCGAACGGCGCAGGCAAGTTCCGTTCCACCTTCGCCAAGTATTTCGCTGACCGCGATGTTGTTGTCGTCCCGGACGCAGACGACCGGGGCCGGAAGCATGGCGACCTCGTGGCAAGTATCCTGTGCGGCGTGGCGCGCTCGGTGAAGGTGATCGACCTATGGCGGAGCTAAATGACCTCACCGATTTCTTCGACGCGGGAAACACGGTCGAGGAGCTGTTCTCGCTGGTGCAGGAGACAGCGGAGCGCGAACCGGGGTCTAGCGGTGCGGGAGGCGCTGCAAGCCGTTCTCGGCCTTCTCCCGGCGAGTTGTCAGTCAATGAAAATGGTGTTCCGTATAAAACGCTGCGGAACGGGCGCATTGCAATCGATCAACTCGGCATAACGGTGAGCTATGACACCTTCGCGAACCGCTACCTGATCGAAGGGCTGCCGGGTTTTGGCCCCCTTCTTGACGACGCCGCATTGACCCGCATTCGCCTTCTCATAGAGGAGGAGTGGGGGCTAATCTTCGGCAAAGATCGGTGGTTCGATATTGCGACCGATGAGGCGCGCCGAAACTCATTCCATCCAGTGCTGGATTATCTCGCCGGACTGCATTGGGACGGGGTAGCGCGGCTCGAGACCTGGTTGCATCGATACGGGGGCGCGGAGGAAGGTGAATATGTCTCAACCGTGAGCAAAATCGCGCTCATTGCGGCCGTGCGGCGGGTTCGCAAACCGGGGTGCAAGTTTGACGAGATGATCGTGCTCGAAAGCGAGCAGGGCACTAACAAAAGTTCCGCTCTGACGGTTCTTGCGGTGAACGAAGAATGGTTCACCGACGATGTGCCATTGAATGCCGACCAGCCAAGATGATGATCGAGCAAATCAGCGGGCGCTGGATCGTCGAAATGGGCGAACTTGAAGGGGATGCGCAGGGGCGAGATCGAGCACGTGAAAGCGATGCTGAGCCGCCGCGTGGACAAGGCTCGGCTCGCCTATGGCCGGATGACCATGGAGCAGCCGCGCCAATGCATTTTCATCGGCACGACGAACGACACCGAATATCTGCGCGACATGACCGGCAATCGGCGCTTCTGGCCGGTGAAGATTCAGTCGGTTCGACCTGAAGGCGCTGCGGCGGGACCGCGACCAACTCTGGGCTGAGGCGGCGGCGCGGGAAGCCGCAAGGCGAAAGCATCCGACTGCCCTGAACATCTTTGGGCGTGGCGGGGGAGCATCAGGCTGGGCGCGAGCACATGGATCCGATTTTACGAAGTGCTGCAGCGAGCGTCTGGACGGGTCTGGAAGGCAAGGTGCGGGCGAGCGATATTTGGGAGGCTGTCGGGCTGGGCGACCCGGGCAAGCGCACATCAGGATCACAACGTGCGCCTAAGCGCCGTGATGCAGAAACTCGGTTGGCGTAGGCCCAAGCTCAAAGCTCCGCTTCGACGGCAGGCCACAACGGGCATGGGTCAAAGGCGAGGAAGGCATTGAAGGTGATGCGCATACGAGGAAGTGCCGCGCGCGGTGGTGCTTGGGCGGGACGATAAAGATGGGAGAGTCAATGTGACCGAACCTCCTCCGAACCCCCTCCGAACCCCCCAGAGGGGGTTCGCCCTTAGCCCAGCTTTTCCGGTGCTTTCCGTGGCGCGAACCCCCCGAACCCCCTCTTTCTCTAAAAAGGGTTACGGGACCTGGGAAAAGCAAGGGTTCGTAGCTCCTTTCCGGGATAGACCCGGTTCGGGGAGGTTCGGGGGTTCGCCTCGCGAAAAAGACAGTCCCGTCTGGGAGATAGCCGGAACCTCCTCCCTCGCGTTGAGGGGGTTCGCTTCGCACTTAGAGGGGGTTCGCCACTGCACCAAAATCTAGAAAGGAACAAACCATGAATACCGATCTAACCTTGGCCTATGGCCGAAACGACATTGACGACTTCGAGCAGCACATCGCCTCGCAGATCGAAGGCAGGGTGGAGCCGGATCGCTCCGACCTAGAAGCCTTCCTGCGCCGCAATCCGGGCATGACTGTGCGAGACTGGAAAGGCCTTGGCCCCTCCACCCCGTTCGAGGCGCAGAGTTGGGAGAAGCCTTGGGATCGTCTGACTGCAGATGAGGTGAAGCGGGAGGCGGTGCGCGAGTTCGCCCGCGAACTTCCCCGCAACCTTCGACAGGCCGCGTCTCGCCATCCTGATCTCATCTGGAACCCGCTCGCCCGGAAATACCGGGTGCGCCAACCCAGTGACCCCGCCCCCCTGAAAAACTTCGTGCCCGCCACAGCCCAAGACCGGCGGCTGTCCCGGACATAAAATCAAACACCAGTTTTTGACCCGCGCGCGGGCGCGGGCGTACGCGTGGAGACGCCCATGACCGGCCATGATGAGATGATAAGTGAAAAGGCAATCGGCATTTGCCGCCGATTGAACCGGCAACTCGCCAACGAATGCCACGCAAAAGGCATCTCCCCGGAAGACATAGCCCTTGCCTCGCTATATGCCGCCTTCGACATAGCAGAGGGCGCGAAGGGACCGGGGCTTGTGGCAGTCGAATGGCTCCGCTCCGGGCTGGACCTTATCGAACGCCAGACAATGGCCGGGGAGACGATCTAGTGACCCGCCCCAATCTTTCGTTAGGCGACCGGCTGCAAGCTGAACCATACAAGGTGCGCCGCCGGGTGCTCGAACTGCTAGACGAAATGAGCGCGCCGATGCACCCGCGCGAGATCGAGAAAGCGCTGACCAGTTCCGGCTACACTCGAAGCGAGGCCAAGGCGCTGACGCTGTCACTCAAGAAGCTCCCAATCATTGCAATCGGACGCCATTCTTAGACCCAATGGTCCACTTTTGTTCCTTTATCCCCAGCTCGCTTATATAGTCGGCTTGCCAAAGAATACAGGCGCTTCCAATCTGTTGGAACTGGCGATGGAATTTCCAAAGGCGAGTAGAAAGGAGGAAGAAATGAAGACTTTTAAGCCCGGTCAAACCGCGCCCCGTTCTGGTCAATATGAGCAGGTCGGTCCGCGTGGTGGCAGCACTGGGAAAGAACGGACGGTCACCCGTGGTGAACCACTCCCACCCACGCCCAAGCGCGGCATGGGATACAAGCTGGTCGATCCGACCAAGCACTAAGGCAATAGCCTGAACCAGCTAGAGTGTAGCCAGAGCCCAAGCGATCCTAATGGCGGCGTAAGGCCACAGAACAAAAAATAAGCACCTGCGCATCACCCGTTCATATCGCAGGCATCTGCCAGCAAGCTAGCAATCGGAAGGGGCGGTTTAATCACCGCCCCTTTTTCGTGCTCAGTAGAAATCCCTTCTTTTTGATGCACTCCCAATAGACCGTAACTCTAGATCGAACGCCATGATCGACAAGACGAGACGCTGTCGGGACACGCAGGAGATCAGGCAAGACGCGACGCTGCCGAAAACGGATTGAGGTAATCGGCCTTGATCCTCTCATCACATTAGTTTTCGGAGCTACCGATGCAACACTTCAATCTACCTCGCGCCTTGCGTGGCGCGGTTCGCGCCGAGGAAACCCCTCAGCAACTTATGACCCAAATCCATGGCGCACTTGGCGACCTTCGCCAGCGGCATGACGACAACATTTCCGCTGTGCGGGAGCACGTCGATAACCTCCAGAACTCGATGGAGGAAATGCAGCGGTCGATGAACGCTGGCTTGATCGGCGGGGGCGGCAACATCGGTCAGGAAGTCCTCCCAGTTGAGCCGGACTATACCAGCGCGTTCGCTGGCTACATGCGCGGTGCGGAAGGCGAAGCCCATTTGCGCGCAGCCAATGCGATAGGTGAGCGTCGGATGATCCAAGCCGCTATGTCGATAGGAGACAACTCAGCGGGGGGTTATTTGGCACCTGTCGAGTGGGATAGGCGCATACTTTCTGAGCAGCGCGTTTCCTCCCCTTTCCGTCGCCTCGCCACTGTCCAGTCGGTATCGGTGGGCGGCTACACCAGCCTCTGGTCGGACAATGCAGTTGGCTCAGGTTGGGTGGGCGAGGTGGCTGCAAGGCCTCGAGACGACTACCCCCGGTCTGGCGCAGGTGCAGTTTGCAGCCGGTGAGATTTACGCGAATGCCAGCGCGACACAAACTTTGCTGGACGATAGCGCGATCAGTTCGGAGCGCTGGCTGATCGGCCTCATCTCGCGTGAATTCTCACGTCAGGAGGACATCGCCTTCATCAGTGGTGATGGCGTGAACAAGCCGCGCGGTCTGTTGACCTTCGTGGATGGCGGCGCGTCGGATGGTTTCCATCCCGGCGGCAATATCACTGTCGTGGATGGCGCAATCACTGTCGAAGGGCTGGTGGACTTCATGTATGGTCTGGGGGCCGCGTATCGCGGCCAGCGGAGCACCTGGCTCATGTCGAGCTTTACTGCCGCCTTCATCTCGAAATTGCGCGATGCCGACGGAAATCTGATTTGGCGTCCCTCGCTCGCTGCGGGTCAGCCGGATTCACTTTTGGGCAGGCCCGTGGAGATCGATGACACGATGCCGGGGCCGGACGCTGGATCCATCGCTATCGCGTTCGGTGATTTCGCTACTGCCTACACCATCGTGGATAGACAGGGTGTGAGAATTCTGCGCGATCCCTTTACCAACAAGCCGTTCGTGAATTTCTATTGCACGCGCCGGGTTGGTGGTTCCGTCGCAGATCCCCATGCCGTGAAGCTCCTCCGCATCCCGGTCTAAGCGACTAGGATCGATGCAGAGCGCAATGCATTCAATCTCCCGCAAACGGGGCACCTCTGGGGTGTTCGCCATTGCGCAATGGCAGGCAAGGATCGCCAACAGCTGAGATTCAGCGGCGAATACCCAAAAGGTCCAGCAACACGTTGCAAAATCTGATAACTACTGGCAAACATAATAAAGTTAGCCAATCGGATGGTTGCGCGTTTTCAACATTTCATATGCGCAATGTGTTCGCAAAGGCTCCGGACTAATAAAGGAACCGTCTCATGGCCAATCTCGACGAGATCGATCGTCGTCTGCTCCGTGAATTGCAGAATGAAGGCAGGATCACCAATGTCGAACTGGCCCATCGTGTCGGTCTGACGGCACCGCCGTGCCTGCGCCGCGTCCGCGCGCTGGAAGAAGAAGGGGTAATTCGCGGCTATCACGCCGAACTCCATCCGTCCAAGCTGGGCTTCTCGATCACTGTCTTCGCCATGGTCAGCCTCAAGAGCCAGGCCGAAACAGCGCTGCAGGAATTCGAGCAGGCGATGAAGGACCTGCCCGAAGTGCGCGAAGTGCACATGCTCAATGGCGAGATCGATTTCATCATCAAGATCGTGGCGCGCGACCTGCAGGCATTCCAGGAATTCCTGACCAGCAAGCTCACCCCCGCGCCGAATGTGGCGAGCGTGAAGACATCCCTAACAATTCGTACCAGCAAGAACGATCCCGGCGTTCCGCTTTGAGCGCTGCCGTCCGGAGTGCAGGGCCGACCATCCGGTAAGTCACCGATACTTTCGGCTCCTTTTCAGACTTACTTAGATGACGGATTTGGCGATAGCTGCATAGGATCGACTGCGTGAGGAATCGCAGCACCGATTGTCGACAGATCTCGCGGCCTCGCCAGTAGAGATCGGCGGGCTGCACGCGCTAATGGTGAAAGGGGGAAAACGTGAACAAATCCCTTTACTGACCTCTGCTTAAATCGATAGGGCCTACCCCATTGACCTCAAACACGGTGGGATGATGACCCAAAGCAACATACGTTCCGGATACCAGATCTACGATAGAGAAGCGAAACGGAGGAGACGGAAAAATCCGTTAGTCGATCTTTATCCGGACCTGCCAGAAGATAAATTCGATATCATATATGCTGATCCCCCTTGGGATTACGGCGGAAAAATGCAGTTCGACAAGTCCGGAATGAAGAGCGAAAATCCCGGATTTGAGAAAAATGTTTTTATCAGCGCGGCCGATTTTAAATATCCAACTTTGAAAACTCCAGAACTCATTGAATTAAACGTTCCAGCGATAGCTGCTGATGATTGCCTTTTATTTATGTGGGCTACTAACCCGCACTTGGCGCAGGCCATCCAGTTGGGGGAAAGCTGGGGATTTGAATATAAGACCGTCGGCTTTGTATGGAACAAAATGGTCCATAACCCCGGCAAATATACAATGTCCTATTGTGAACTCTGCCTTATATTTAAAAAGGGGCGGATACCCTCACCTCGTGGTGCTCGTAATATTAAGCAACTGGTCGAGCAGAAGCGCGGCAAGCACAGCGAAAAGCCCGCCGCAATCCGGGATAATATTGTCGCTATGTTTCCAGATCAGAAAAGGATTGAGCTTTTTGCGCGGCATCGAGAGCCGGGATGGACGGTCTGGGGACTAGAAGCCTACCCGGAGGAAAGTCCACTCAATCAAGAAGAGGCCGAAGGCGATCATCAAAATGCCGCAACAAGCCAGTTGGATCTTTTAAATCGCGCCACATGAAAAAGTGATCTTCAAAATCATCGTACCAGAGCGTGATCTCACGTACGCGACAGGGATCGCGACTTATATCACCTTGAAATACGGTCCAAAATGGCAGTGCTGGTGCAACAATTTTGCCGTGCTGGCGCATGATCTTCATAAGACCTGGCGTGAAAAATTTATTTGAGCGCTCATGGGCATTTCCACGCCCTGCACTTCGAGGTTTGCCTTCAACCCAACCATCTTGACGTTTTACTTCGACATAAAGTGTTTTGCCCGTCTCCTCATTACGAATGCCGTAGTCAGGAGTAATACCGTGCTTGTTGATCCCCTTCTCCGGGTTGTAAATTGCAGCCATAACATCGTCGCGAAGAGGAACATCGACGTAAATGTGAGTGAAATCTTTTGGTTTCGCTACAATGGAATACTGCGATCCCCGAAAATGCTCTGAAAACACCTGATGGAAGTTTTGCTCAGCCTTGCCAGCATTGGCCCCCGAATAGTCCTGCCAGATATCCCGGCCTCGCAGTTCATTTGTGCCCATCGGAAGCGCCTCCTTTTATTGAGACACAATTCGTGACAGGAGGCTACCGCGAGTGCAAGGCTCAAGTATCCTATTATTACCAGCTTTAGAGTTCGGGGAAAATTCGGGATCGCCTCTATCTTCGAAGGGCGCACCTCAAGGTTTTCAAGCCCTTAGACGATAATCAAGCGGACACCCTGTCCGCCAACTCCGCCGATTTCCCCGCGCCATCGCTTGTCCGCGATGACGCCCGTGTTCGCGCTCAGCCCTGCATTTGCTGCGGTCGACTTCCGGTCCAGCGATCGTCGGGCGCGTCGGCGGATCGGCGGAGAGCGACGAGATCTTCCTCAAGGCCGCCGTCGCGGCGGCATTCGGAGCGATCGCGATCGCCCTGCGGATCGTCGGCGATTTCATATTCCATCGCGCATCTCCTTCGGAGCGGAAACGCGCGGATCGCGAGCGCGAACGGAGTCTTGCGACGAAGCGAAACCTTGCTGCGCCCAAACGCCGGAGTGCACCCGCGGCCGGCTTCACGGCCGGCGTCCGCGACCGACGATCTCGTCCATCGCCTCGCGCAGCTTGGGATCCCATTCGGCCCGCAATTCGCGGATTTTCGCCAGCAGAGGCTCGTTCTCATGCGCCGGTATGTCGAGCCGGTAGAGGTCGGCGACCGTTCGCATCGAGGTGCGGTCCATCGTCTCGAACGCCTCGACCATCGCCGCCGCCGCCTGGCGGTCGGCACCCAGCGCCTCATAGGCCGAGCGGCCCATGCGCAGCGCGCTGTCGTAGGTCTCCCGGACGATATCGCGGCAGCCCATCGCCCACAGATGGTAGACGTGGTCGCGGTCCTTCGCGCGGGCGATCACATGGAGGTGGGGGAAACTGTCGCAGGCATAGCGGACCAGCCTGTCGATCTGCTCGCGTTCGTCGAGCGCCACGATCAGGATCTTCGCCCGCTCTATCCCAGCGCTCGCCAGCAGATCGGGCCGGGTTGCATCGCCGTAATAGGTCCTGATCCCGTATTTCTTGAGGTTCTCCAGATGCTGGCTGTTGTAGTCGATCACCGTGGCGCGGTGCCCCGCGGCATCGAGCATGCGATCGACAATTCCGCCGACGCGCCCGCGGCCGGCGATGATGATCGGATTGTCTTCGGCGATCGCATCGGGTTCGCGGCCGTCGCCGGCGCTGCAATAGGCATGGGCAATGAGCCTGTCGTAGAGGATGAAGAGCAGCGGGGTGGCGAGCATGGTCAGGGCCACGATCAGCAGCAGCAGATCGGCCAGAGCCTGGTCGAACACCGCATTGGCCACCGCGAAGGCGATCAGGACGAAGCCGAACTCGCCGGCCTGCGGCAGGCTGAGGCAGAACAGCCAGAGCGCCTGGCGACGCAGACCGTAGATCCAGCCGACCGCCAGCAGCACCGCGAATTTGGCGGCGATGGTGACGGCTGCCCAGAGCAACACCTGGGCCCACATGGCCGAGGCAAGGAGGAAGTCGATCCCCGCCCCGACGGTGATGAAGAACAGGCCCAGCAGCAGGCCCTTGAACGGGTTGATATCGCTTTCGAGCTCGTGGCGGTACTCGCTGGTAGCCAGCACGACACCGGCGATGAAGGCACCGAGCGCGGGCGAGAGGCCGACCAGCGACATCAGCAGCGCGATGCCGATCACCACCAGCAGGGCGGTGGCGGTGAACAGTTCGCGCAAATTGGCCCCGGCGATGTAGCGGAACAGCGGGCGGATGGCGAAGATCCCGATCGCGACGACCGCCGCCACCGCGCCGATACGGACGAGCGCGGCGAGCCAGACCGGCATGGCCGCGGTCAGATCGATCGCGCCATGCACCCCGCTCGCGCCGCCCACCCCCGGGCCATGGAGACCGGGGAGCGCCAGCAGGGGGAGCAGCGCGAGGATCGGGATGACGGCGACGTCCTGCACCAGCAGGACCGAGAAGCTGGCCTCGCCACCCTCGCTGCGGAGCAGGTTCTTCTCGCTCAGCGACTGGACCACGATCGCGGTCGAGGACAGCGCCAGCACCATGCCGACGGCGAGCGCGGTCTTCCACGGCCAGTCCTCGAGCAGCAGCGCGATCGCCGTGATCGCGAGCGTCGTTACGGCAATCTGGCCCCCGCCGAGCCCGGCGAGCTTGCCGCGCATCGCCCACAGCCGCCGCGGCTCGAGTTCGAGGCCGATGATGAACAGCATCATCACCACGCCGAATTCGGCGAAAACCTGGAGCGCCTCGACATCGACCCGCAAGGCGGCGAGCAAGGGCGCGATCGCCATCCCCGCGAGCAGATAGCCGAGCACCGAGCCGAGACCGAAGCGGCTCGCCAGCGGCACCGCCACCACCCCCGCGACGAGGATCAGGAAGGCGAGAATCAGGAACCCGGTCATCGCGCCTCTCCCCCTCCCCTTCGCCCAGCGTCAGATATGCAGGGCGCGTCCGTAAGCGGCAAGCACGCTCTCATGCATGGATTCGCTGATCGTCGGATGCGGGAAGACCGACTGCATCAGCTCGGCCTCGGTGGTCTCGAGCGTCTTGCCCACGACGAAGCCCTGGATCATCTCGGTCACCTCGGCACCGACCATATGCGCGCCGAGCAGCTCGCCGGTCTTCGCATCGAAGACGGTCTTCACGAAACCCTCCGCCTCGCCCAGCGCGATGGCCTTGCCATTGCCGATGAAGGGGAAGGTCCCCGCCCTGACCTCGTGACCCGCCTCTTTCGCGGCGACCTCGGTCAGCCCGACGCTGGCCACCTGCGGGCGGCAATAGGTGCAGCCGGGGATGTTGCTGCGGTCGAGCGGGTGCGGATGGAGATCCTTCTTGCCCAATTCCTTGGCGATCGCCTCGGCGGTGGTGACACCCTCGTGGCTCGCCTTATGCGCCAGCCAGGGCCCGGGGGTGCAGTCGCCGATGGCCCACAGGCCCTTCGATTTCGTGCGCCCGTAAGGATCGATCCGGATGAAGCCGCGGTCCATCTCGGCCAGCTTGTCCAGCCCGATTTCCTCGGTGTTGGGCACGATGCCGATGGCGACGATGCAATGGCTGAACTCGGCCTCGGAGGTCTTGCCGGCCTTGTCCTTGATTGTCGCCTTCACGCCCCTGTCGCCGACCTTCAGATCCTCGACCCCGGCCCCGGTCATGATCGTCATGCCCTGTTTCGTCAGGCTCTTCTCGAGGAAGGCCGAGACGTCCTTGTCCTCCACCGGAACCACGCGGTCGAGCATTTCGACGACGGTCACGTCGACCCCCATGTCGTTGTAGAAGCTGGCGAACTCGATCCCGATCGCGCCGCTGCCCACGACCAGCAGTTTCTTGGGCATCTCGCCCGGCGTCATCGCATGGCGATAGGTCCACAGGCGCTTTCCATCGGCCTTGGCGAAGGGCAGGTCGCGCGCCCGTGCGCCGGTGGCGACGATGATGTGCTTCGCCGCGAGCGTCTCTTCGCCCTTGTCGCCCTTCACGGTCAGGCTGGTCGGGCCGGTCAGCCGGCCCTCGCCCATATGCACGGCGATGCCGTTCTTCTTCATCAGATGGGTGACGCCCTGGTTGAGCTGCCTCGCGACGCCGCGGCTGCGTTTCACCACCGCTTCGAGATCCGCCTCGATCGCGCCCGCTATCCTGAGGCCGTAGTCCTTGGCATGCCGGGCGTAATGGAGGATCTCGGCCGAGCGCAGCAGCGCCTTGGTCGGAATGCAGCCCCAGTTGAGGCAGATCCCGCCGAGCAGCTCGCGCTCGACGATGGCGGTCTTCAGCCCCAGCTGCGCGCAGCGGATCGCCGCGACATAGCCGCCGGGACCGCTGCCGAGAACGATGACGTCGTATTGGGTGTCAGCCATTCAGGTTCAGCCTTTCGAGCCTTAACGGTGTTACAGGTGTTACACGGTCCAAGGAGGGAAATTCCATCGGTCCGCAGAGGACCGGAAACGAAGGATTCGTGGTGGTTCGGCGGGCCGTGCCATTCGCCTGCCATGCCACAGACGATAGCTTGTAGGACAGGCCTCACTTACCCCCTCTCCTTCCCACGCGCTGGCACGCGCGGGCCCCTTCCTCTCCCGCGAGGGGAGAGGAGACGATTAGCCCCTCTCCCTCTATGGGAGAGGGGTTGGGGAGAGGGATTTCGAGCGCAGCGAGAACCGCGTCCGCCACGGCCTTCGTGTCTGCCAGCACGTCGTTGTTCCAGAACCGCAGGACGCGGAAGCCTTGCGATTTCAGCCACTCATCGCGGCGCATGTCCGCTTCGCTGTCGGCGTGTTGCGAGCCATCCGCCTCGATGATCAGTCTTTCGGCGAATATCTGCTCCTGCCGCTTGAATTTCGCGCCTGCCATGCGCCCGTTGCGGAGGATCGACCAAAGCCGGCGCTCCGCTTCGGTCGGTTCGCGCCGCATTCGCTTCGCCAATGGCAGGAGGTCGCGCTGGCCCCCTCTCCTTCCCACGCGCTGGTGCGCGCGGGCCCCTTCCTCTCCCGCCAAGGGAGAGGAGATGGGTGCCTCACGCGCAACCTGCTCCCGCTCCCCGCGCGGGAGAGGGCCGGGGTGAGGGGCCGGGTGAAGGGGCTGCGGCATCTCAGCCATTGTCGTTCTCGCGCTGGCGCGAGAGCGTCGCCTCGCGCACCGGGCGCGGTCGGTCGTCCTCGTCGAGGAGGACGAATTTGAAGGTTCCTTCGGCGACGCGCGAGGTGACTTCGCCGTTCCGCTCGCGCGCGATGGCTTCGACCCGTACCGTCATCGAGGTGGTGCCGGTCGCGGTGATCTCGCCGAAGACCGAGAGCTCGTCGCCCACCGCCATCGCGCCGGGGAAGGCGAAATCGCTGGCCGAGACGACCACCGCCTTGCCCTGCCCCACCCGGCTCGCGAGCGAGCCTGCGCCGAGCGCCATCTGGCTCATCAGCCACCCGCCGAACACGCCGCCATAGGGGTTGGTGTCGGCCGGCATGGCGGTGACGCGGATGAGGGGGGAGCGGTCAGTCATCGGCCCCTGCCCTTCCCACCCCTTCGCGGCGGGCCCCATCCTCTCCCGCGGGAGAGGGGTTGGGGAGAGGGGGCTGCAACGCCGCGAGAATCGCTTCGGCTACGGCCTCCGCCTCGCTCAAGATATCATTGTTCCAGAAGCGGAGAATGCGAAAGCCTTGTGATCCGAGCCAGAGATCGCGCGTCTGGTCCGCTTCGCTGTCGGCATGCTGCGAGCCATCGGCCTCGACGACCAGACGTGCCCCAAAGCACACGAAATCGACTATGTAGTTGCCGATCTGCTCTTGCCGCTTGAACTTCGCGCCTGCCATTCGTCGGTTACGGAGAATCGACCATAAGCGCCGTTCGGCCTCGGTCGGCTCGCGCCGCATGCGCTTCGCCAATGGCAGGAGATTGCGCTTGCCCCCTCTCCTTCCCACCGCTTCGCGGCGGGCCCCTTCCTCTCCCGCGAGGGGAGAGGAGGCTGGCGCCCGGTTCCTCTCGCTGATCGGAGTTGGAGAGATCAAACCACCAGCCCCATCGGGTTCTCGCACAGCTGCTGGAACGCCTGCATCAGCGCCGCGCCGTCGGCGCCGTCGATGGCGCGGTGGTCGAAGCTGCCGGTGGCGCTCATGACCGTGGCGATGCCGAGCGCGCCGTCCACCACCCAGGGACGCTGTTCGCCCGCGCCGACGGCGAGGATCATGGCCTGCGGCGGGTTGATCACCGCGTCGAACTGCTTGGTCCCGAACATGCCGAGATTGGAGAGGCTCGCGGTGCCGCCCTGATAATCCTGCGGCTGGAGCTTGCCCTCCTTGGCCTTGCCGGCGAGTTCCTTCATTTCGGTGCTGATCTGCGCGAGGCCCTTGCGGCCGGCGTCGCGCACGATCGGAGTGATCAGGCCCGAGGGCGCGGCGACAGCGACCGAAATGTCCTGCCGCGCATATTCGTACAATTCGTCGCCCTGGAAGCTGACATTGCATTTCGGGACGCGCTGCAATGCGCGGGCGAGCGCCTTGATCAGCAGATCGTTGACCGAAAGCTTCACGCCGTCGGCCTCGAGGCTGGAGTTGAGCTGCTTGCGCAGGTCGAGCAATGCGTCGAGCCGGACGTCGACCGTGAGGTAGATATGCGGGATCGTCTGCTTGGCCTCGGTCAGGCGCTTGGCGATGACCTTGCGGACGTTGTTGAGCCTGACCGCTTCGTAGGGCGCATCGAGATCGCCGCCCTGCTTCTGAGTTCCCGCGGAGGCGGGGACCTCGGGCGGTTTCGAGCCTTCGCCTGAGGCCCCCGCCTGCGCGGGGGCTCGCTCCACGTCGGCCTTGACGATACGGCCATTGGGGCCGCTGCCCTTCACGTTCGTAAGGTCGATCCCCTTCTGCTCGGCGATCCGCTTGGCCAGGGGCGAGGCGATGATCCTGTCCTTGCCCGTCACCCCAGCGGAAGCTGGGGTCTTTTTCGGTTGCGCGGATCCGTTGGAGGTCCCAGCTTTCGCTGGGACGACGTTCCGTGTTTCCGCTTTGGGCTCTTTCTCTTCGGTCTTTGCTTCAGGCGCACCACCCGCAGGCGCCGCCCTGGCCGCTTCCTCGACATCCTCGCCTTCCTCGGCGAGCATGGCGATGACGGTCCCGACCTTCACCCCTTCGGCGCCTTCCTCGACCGCGATGCTGGCGATGGTGCCCTCGTCCACGGCTTCGAATTCCATCGTTGCCTTGTCGGTTTCGATCTCGGCCATGATGTCGCCGGCCTCGACCTTGTCGCCGGGTTTCACCAGCCATTTGGCGAGCGTGCCCTCCTCCATGGTGGGCGAAAGGGCGGGCATTTTGATCGGCGTGGGCATGGGGTGACGTTACGTCCTCGCAGGCGGAAGAGTTCGTGCGCACCTCTGGCCAAAATGCTCCGCCGCCGCAAGGTTCTTGCGCCAAATGGGAATTAGACTGTATCCGCCCGGGAGAGCCGGGGGAATTAACGATGCGCGTCTATCTGGTCGTCATGGACGAAACCGAGGAAGCCAAGCAGGCGCTGCGCTTCGCCTCGCTGCGCGCGAAGAAGACCGACGGCGCGGTTCACATCCTCGCGCTGGTGCCGCAGCAGACCTTCAACGCCTTCGGCGGCGTGCAGGCGACGATCGAGCAGGAATCGCGCGAGCGCGCCGAAGTCATGGCCAATTCCGCCGCGGGCAGCATCTTCGCCGAAAGCGGGAAGATGCCGACGATCGCGGTGCGCCCCGGACCGCCCGCGGATGTGATCCGCAAATATATCGAAGAGCACGGCAATATCGCGGCGCTGGTTCTCGCCACCCATGCGGAGGGGACATCGGGACCGCTGGTCAACCATTTCTCGGCCCATGCCGCGAACCTGCCCTGCCCGCTATACCTCATCCCCGGCGGGCTGAGCCGCGAGGACATCGACCGCCTGGCGTGAGGCCGGCGGATGTGGCGTGAAAAGCCGTGGGCGAGCATGCGCGGGCATGACGAGGGGCCGAAACGAAGCGGCGATAACGAAGCGGCGATATCCGGCAGATTGCCATGGATTGCTTCGCTGCGCTCGCAATGACGGGGGGAGAGGCTTGCACCCCCGCAATTGTCATTGCGAGGAGCCGCAGGCGACGCGGCAATCCATGAGACGGGGTGCTGGCTCCTCGGCGGTCACGCCGGGCCGTTGGCTCAGCGCTTCTTGCCCCGCCCCTGGTGACGGATGTTCTTCGGCCGGCCGCGCTGGCCTTCCTGATGCTTCTGGCGCGGGCCGCCCTGCTTCTTGCGCGGCGGCGGACGGTTGCCGCGCTTCTCGATCGGGGCGCCATCGGCATCGGGCACCTCGAATTTCAGCGCGCCGGTCAGCGCATTGGCCTCGGCCAGCTTGAGCTTGAGGCGATCGCCGACCGCATATTCGGTGCCGCTGTTCTCGCCGACCAGTCTCTGCGCCGCCTCGTCGTAGCGGAAATATTCGCGGCCGAGCGTCGAGACCGGGACCAGTCCGTCGCCGCCGAGCTTGTCGATGGTGGCGAAGAAGCCGAACCCCTGCACCCCGGTGATCCGCGTGTCGAAGGTCTCGCCGACGCGGCCCGAAAGCCAGGCCGCGACATAGCGGTCGATGGTGTCGCGCTCGGCCTCCATCGCGCGGCGTTCGGTCTGGCTGATCGCCTCGGTGATCTGGCCCAGCGCGGTGCGGTCGCGGTCGGAGAGGCCGCTGCTCTCGGGCAGATCGAGCTGCGGCTGCGGCTTCGGCTGTTCGAGCTTGTAGGCATCGACCAGCGCGCGGTGGACCAGCAGATCGGCGTAGCGGCGGATCGGCGAGGTGAAATGGGCGTAGCTTCCGAGGGCGAGGCCGAAGTGGCCGGCATTGGCGGGCCCGTAATAGGCCTGCGTCTGGCTGCGCAGCACGGCTTCCATGATCAACGCCTTTTCGGCCGGATCGGCGATGTCCTTGAGCATGCGGTTGAACAGGCCGGGGGTGACCACCTGGCCGAGCGCGAAACTCCTTCCCTGCGTCGCGAGATATTCGCGGAAGGCGACCAGCTTCTCGCGGCTCGGCGTCTCGTGGACGCGATAGACCACGGGCGCCTTCTTCGCCTCGAGCGCCTTGGCCGCGGCGACATTGGCGGCGATCATGAAATCCTCGACCACGCGGTGGGCATCGAGCCGCTCGCGCAGGGCGATTTCCTCGATCACACCCTTCTCGTTGAGCCGCACCTGCCGCTCGGGCAGTTCGAGCTCGAGCGGATCGCGCGCCTGGCGGGCCTTGTGGAGCAGCTTCCACGCGCCCCAGAGATTTTCGAGATAGGCCGGCGCATTCCCGGCATCGACGGCCGCCTGCGCATCCTCATAGGCGGTATTGGCGGCAAGCCGGACGATCGCGCGGGTGAAGCGCCAGTCGGTGACCTTGCCCTGCGCATCGATGCGCAGATGGCAGGCCATCGCCGCGCGGTCTTCGCCCTCGACCAGCGAGCAGACATCGGCGCTGAGCACCTCGGGCAGCATCGGCACGACGCGGTCGGGGAAATAGACCGAATTGCCGCGCTTGCGCGCCTCGCGGTCGAGCTGACCGCCGGGGCGGACGTAATGGCTGACGTCGGCGATCGCCACGATCGCACGATAGCCGCCCTTGTTGTCGGGAGCCTCGTCGGGCTCGGCCCAGATGGCATCGTCGTGATCGCGCGCATCGGCGGGGTCGATCGCGACGATCGGCACGGCGCGGAGGTCCTCGCGGTGGTCGGGGGACAGCGGCAGTTCGGTCGCGCGCTGCGCCTCCTCGAGCGCCTCCTGCGGGAAGACGTGCGGGATGCCGTGCTTGGCGATGGCGATCAGGCTGAAGCTCTTGGGCGCCAGCGGATCGCCGATCACCTCGACCACCTTGACCCCGGCGCGCGGCGATTTGCCCGCGCGCTCGGCAAGCACCAGCTCGCCCTCCTCGGCCCCGCCGAGATCGGCGATGGGCGAGGAATTGCGCACCCGCTTGTCGACCGGCGCGAGCCACGGCTTACCGGCCCCGTCGAATTCGACCACGCCCATCAGCCCCTCGGTCCGGGCGGGCAATTTCTTCATCGGATGCGCGATCCAGCCGCGCGGCTTCTCTTCGGTCCGGGCGAGGAAGCGATCGCCCCGCTTGAGCGCCGCGACCTTCTTGCTCTCCTTGACCGTCAGCCGCGGCGGCTTCTCACCGCTGTCGGGTGCCCAGCTCTCGGGTTCGGCCACGGGCTCGCCATCCAGGATCTCGACCACCTTGAGCACGGTTACCTTGGGCACCCCGCCCATGCGGTGATAGGCGGTGCGCTTGCCGTCGATCAGGCCTTCCTCGGCCATGTCCTTCAGCCGCTTCTTGAGCGCGATCTTCTCCTGCCCCTTCAACCCGAAGGCCTTGGCGATCTCGCGCTTGCCCGCAGGCGTATCGGAGGATTGGAGGAATTCGAGAATCTGTTCCTTCGACGGCATCCCGTCGGGGCGCCGCCTGTCGTTCTGTTTTGTCATCGGGACGATATGGGGATGCGGCTACTCGCTGTCATCCTCAGAAGCGGCGAGCGGCGCGAATTGTCCCGCCGGAACCGCACTCGCGACGGGGCTGCGCGTCCCGTCGGCACCGGTCGCGCTGACGCCGAAGATCCAGTCGTCCCCACGTACGCCTTCGAGCCGCGCGCTGGTGGCGACGATATTCCCGATCACCGGCTCGTCGCGCCAGTAGGGCTCGTCGGTGCGCCGCTGCCAGACGGTGTAGCCGACCGCCCCCGGCACCTCTTCCCAGCTGACGTCGGTGAAGGTCTGGACCGCCGCCTTGGCCGCCGAAGCCGGCGGGACGGGCGACCGCGCCAGCGCGTCGAGCGCGCGAATGTTGAGCGCAGTCACCTTGGCGAGATAGGGAAAATCCATCTTGTCGGGGGTGTCGCCGTATTCCACGCCGCCCTCGGTCCGCAGATCCTGGTGCTGCCAATCGTAGTTCTCGACCGCCACCGTGAGGCGCACCGCGGGATAGCCCTTTTCGAGGAAGGGGATCTGGTCGCCGCCCCGGCCCATGCGGTCGGTCCGCCAGATCTGGCGCACGTCGAGCCCGCCCGCGGCGTGTTCGGCGAGAGTGTCGATATAGCGTGAAAGATTGCGGCTCGGCGTGTCGTTCTCGCCCCCCTCGCGGCGCTGCGCGGCGCGCAGGGAATCGGAGAGATCGGCGCGCGGCCCTTCCGAGAACACGCGGACATGCGCGGCATCGCAGAAGCCGTCGCTGCCGCAGCTGCCCCCGACGATGTCGTTGTTGAGCACCGCCTTGACGTTCCAGCCCTGCTCCTCGGCGTAATCGGCCATCAGCTGGCCACCGAACAGCCCCTGTTCCTCGCCCGAGACCAGAGCATAGACCACGGTCACCGGATAGCGGTGCTGCGACAGATTGCGCGCCGCCTCGAGCACCAGCGCCACGCCCGAGCCATCGTCATTCGCTCCCGGCGCATCGACCTTCCAGTCGAGCACGTCGGACCCGCGGCTGTCGATATGCGCCTGGACGATCACGACCTCGTTGGGCCGCTCGGTTCCGCGCTGGATCGCCACGGCGTTGCGAAGCCGGACGGGGTCGGGAATGCGGCTGCCGGTAACCATCCGCTCGGGTGCGACCACGGTCAGGCAGCCGCCACAATCCTCGGAGATCCTGCCGAATTCGGCGAGCCCCCAATCGACCGCGGCACCGATGCCGCGCTCCGGATCGTCCTGTTCGGACAGCGTGTGGCGCGTGCCGAAACCGACCAGCGTGTCGATGTCCGCGCGCAGCCGCGCCTCGGACACTTTCTCCGCCGGATCGGCGTGGCGCAGGGCGACGACCGGATCCGCCGGCTGCGCGGCAAGCGGGGTGGCGAGGAGGGTTGCGATCAGGACGAGCTTTCTCATGCCCCGAGCTTTGCAACTATCTCGCGCCAACACAACCACTTCGTCATTCGCCCGGCACAAGAGCGGCGTGCGCCTGCCGCGCCAGGCGAAAGCTCAATAGGCCTTTGCAAGCAGAACGCGCTCGACCGCGGCTTCGCCGGTGAAGATGCACGGGCCGTCCACCGGCGCAGCATCGATCGGAACATTGCGAATGGTGAGCTTGTGTTGCTTGAGCCGCTCTACGACCCGATCGAGCTCGGCACCGCTCGGCTTCGACCACTGGACCTCCACCCAGCCCGGATAGCGCGAAGCGCCGAAGAAAGCCTCGACCTCCTCGAAGCTGCCGACGCCGCGGGTGATGTTCGCCTCGCGCCGCTCGCGCGCCTCGGTCAGCAGCGCCGATTGCATGTCGGCGAGGACATCGGGAATCGTCTGGCCGGCGAGCTCCCTGCTGGGCGTCTGGAAAGCGGGCTTGCCGCTGTCGGGATTCCACAGCCGGTCGCGGCGCAGCAGGCTGACGACGCCATCGTCCATGTCGCGCCCGCCGACCTCGACGATGACCGGCGCGCCCTTGCGAACCCAGTCCCAGCGCTTCTGCGCCGCCTTTCCCGGCCGCGTATCGAGCAGCACGCGCAGCGGTTCGCCCAAGGCGTGCTGACCGGCGAGCGTCGCGCGCAGCCCCTCGCAATAGTCGATCAGCGCCCGATCCCTGTCGTCGTCGCGCAGCATCGGCAGGATCACCACTTGCTGCGGCGCGATCCTGGGGGGAAGGCGCAATCCGTCGTCGTCGCCATGGGTCATGATGACGCCGCCGACCATGCGGGTCGAAACGCCCCAGCTGGTGGTATGGGCGAGCGTTTCTCCGCCCTCCTTGTCCTGATAGCGAATTCCGCTGGCCAGGGCGAAATTGGTGCCGAGATAGTGGCTGGTACCGGCCTGGAGCGCCTTGCCGTCCTGCATCATGCCCTCGATCGACCATGTTTCGACCGCACCCGGAAACCGTTCGTTTTCCGGCTTTTCGCCGGCGATCACCGCGAGGCTCAGGTCCTCGTCGGCGAAAGCGCGATAGACCTCGAGCATGGTCAGAGTGTGCGCCTTCGCTTCGGCTGCATCGGCATGTGCCGTATGCCCTTCCTGCCACAGGAACTCGCTGGTGCGCAGGAACATGCGGGTGCGCATTTCCCAGCGCACCACATTGGCCCACTGATTGAGCTTGAGCGGCAGGTCGCGCCAGCTCTGCACCCAGCGCGCCATGGCATCGCCGATGATGGTTTCAGATGTCGGCCGGACCACCAGCGGTTCCTCGAGTTTCGCCTCGGGATCGGGGATGAGGCCGCCGTCCTTGCCGGCGATCAGGCGGTGATGGGTGACCACCGCCATCTCCTTGGCGAAGCCCTCGACGTGCTCCGCCTCGCGCTCGAAATTGGACAGCGGGATGAAGATCGGGAAATAGGCGTTGGAATGGCCCGTCGCCTTGATCCGGTCGTCGAGCAGGCGCTGCATCCGTTCCCAGATGCCATAGCCCCAGGGCCGAATGACCATGCAGCCGCGCACGCCCAATTCCTCGGCCATTTCGGCGGCGGCGATGACTTCCTGATACCAGGCGGCGAAATCGTCGTCGCGCCGGCTGTTCAGCGCATGGCGGATCTGGGCCACTCTTCGAATCCTTCAGATGAAATGTGCGCGCCGCCCTTAGACCGGGGCGCTGCGGATAGTCGAGGCGTCTCGCGCGGCCGCGATCTGCGCGGCTCCGCCAAGGGACGAAGTCATTTGCTCAATTCGTCGAGCTTCTTCTGCATCGCGGCCATCTGTTCGCGCATCTGTGCCAGATCGTCGGACTGGTCCGGGCGAACCTCGGGCTTGCGCCTTCCGGGAATGAAGGCCTCGGCCGCGTTCTGCATCATCTTGAAGTTGGCTTCCGCCATCCGCGCCAGCGGACTGGCTTCGATCCCTTGCGCGAATGCCACCTGCAACTGTTCGCGGTTCTTGCGGAAATTGGCCATGCTCGCTTCGAGATAGCTCGGCATCATCGCCTGCATCGAATTGCCGTACATCGAGATGAGGTCGCGCAGGAAGCTGACCGGAAGCATGTGCGATCCGTTCGCTTCCTCGTCGACGATGATCTGGGTCAGGATGGTGTGGGTGATATCGTCGCCGCTCTTGGCGTCGAGAACCTGGAAATCGACATTCTCGCGGACCATTCCGGCGAGATCGTCGAGCGTGATGTAGCTGCTCGTATCGGTGTTGTAGAGCCGCCGGTTGGCGTATTTCTTGATGATGATCGGTTCGCCTTCGGCAGTGCGCTTGGCCATGATCGCTCGCTTTCGATTGTGCAGTGCGAACGGTCTTAGCATCCGCACAAACCGCAGCGCAACATGACGCTTGGGTCAACCGAAGCGGTGGCCCAGGATGGTGAGCAATTCATATTGAGATAGAGAGGTTTGCTGCGCAGCATCGGGAAGGTGATAGGGCAGTTCGAGCCAGTCCCCCTCGACCGCTCCGGGCGCTGCCGAAAGATCGACGACGATCATGTCCATCGATATCTTGCCAAGGATCGCGAGCGACGTCTCTCCCTGCAGAAAGTGGCCCTTGGCCCAGCTGCGCAATATGCCGTCCGCATAGCCGAGCGAGACCACGCCGACCCGCATGGCGCGCTCCGCCGTGAATGTCGCGTTGTAGCCCACCGTGTCCCCCGGCCCGATCCGACGCGTCTGGATGATCCGGGCTTCGGGAAAGGCGACTTGCGCGAGGGCCCGCTCCATTCCGGCGCGCGGGACCCCGCCGTAGAGCGCGAGACCGGGTCGGGTCAGGTCGAAATGATAGTTCGGCGCCCAGCGCGATGCCGGCGCTGTTGGCGAGGCTGGCTTCGCGATGCCGAACCTGCGGCAGGCACTCGCGGAATGCCGCGAGCTGGCGTGCGTTCATCGCGCTGTCCTCGTCGGCGCAGGCGAGATGCGACATCAGGACGTGGACCTCGAGCGCCTGGACCGCAGGATCGGCCAGTTCGGCGGGCTGCAGGCCGAGCCGGTTGATGCCGGTGTCGATCATCAGGTCGCAGGCGCCTCCGCCGCTCTGTCTCCACAGCCTCGCCTGCCGCAGGCTGTCGATCACCGGCCGGACCCCGGCATCGCGGGCGAAGGCGGCTTCATCGGCGTCGAGGGGACCGTGCAGGACCGATAGTTGTTCGGGCGGGACATGAGCCAGCACCGCCGGAACCTCGCTCCAGTGCGCGACGAAAAAGTCGCGGCAACCGGCATCGCGCAAGGCCGGGAGGCAGCGGTCGATGCCCAGACCATAGCAGTTCGCCTTCACTGCGGCGCCTGCGCGGGCCTGCCCCGACAGAGCGTCGAGCGCGCGCCAGTTGCGCACCAGCGCTTCGCTCTCGACGCGCAACCGCAGCGTGGGCGACGGTGGTTCGATCATGTCGGTATCACGGGAGAACGGGCGAGGAGGACGGATCCCGGGTGCTCTCGCCGTAATCCTTCGGCGGCCCGTCGGGAATGCCCCACCAGGCAACGAGCACGCCGAATCCGACCACTGCCATGGTGTACCACAGGCCGGCATAGACATCGCCGGTCCGCGCGACGATGATGCCGGCGATCAGAGGCAGGAAACCACCGAGATAGCCCGCCCCGATATGATAGGGGATCGACATCGAACTGTAGCGGATCCTCGCCGGGAACATCTCGCTGAGCAATGCCGCCACCGAGCCATAGGTCAGGGCCGAGAGCATGCCGCAGACGAGCAGCAGCGCTGCAATTCCAAGGATATTGGCGGCGGGCGGAGTCTGGGTCGAAAAGTCGAAACCCCGTTCGGTCAGCGCAGCCTGCAGACCCTCGCGGCGGGCTGCGCCGTCGGCAAGCCATTCGGGGACGATCGCCACCGGCTCGCCGGCCACGTCGAGCTTGAGTTCCGCCGAGGCGACGACATCATAGGCCACGCCGCTGGCGGTGAGGGTCTCGAGCAGTTTCCCACAATCGCTCTGTTCGCGCTGGAACAGCTCGGCGAAGGGATCGGTCGTGCACCGCTCGCCGCTGACGACCACCGGATTGCGCTCCGCCGCTCGCGCCAGTCCGGGGTTCGCCAGGCTGCCCATGGCCCAGAATATCGGGAACAGCAGCACCAGCGTCGCCACGGCCCCGATGATGATCGGCTTCTTGCGTCCCACCCGGTCGGACCATTTGCCGACCACGACGTAGAAGCTCATCGCGATCAGCCCGGTGACCAGCAGGATCAGTTCCACCGTGGTCTCGTCCACACGCATGTCGCGGCGCAGGAAACTCAGCGACGAGAAGAAGGCCGTGTACCAGATCGTGGTGAGCACTCCGGTGATCCCGAACAGGGCGACGAAGATCCGCTTGGGATTGCCGGGATAGGTCAGACTCTCCTTGAACGGATTGGCGGAGGTCTCCCCGGCCTCCTTCATGGCCTTGAAAACCGGGCTCTCGGACAGCTTCAGCCGCATCCACAGCGATATGCCGAGCAGGACGATCGACAGCAGGAAGGGGACGCGCCAACCCCAATCGGCGAAGTCTTCGGCGGGAATCGCGAGGCGACAGCCAATCACCACCGCGATCGACAGGACGAAGCCTCCGACCACGCTTGCCTGGATGTAGCTGGTGTAATAGCCGCGCTTTTCGGGTGGTGCATGCTCCGCGACATAGATCGCCGCGCCGCCATATTCCCCGCCCAGGGCAAGACCCTGCAGGATGCGGAGACCGATGACGATGATGGGGGCTGCGATGCCGATGCTCGCCGCACCCGGGATCAGCCCGACCCCGGCGGTAGCGATGCCCATCAGCGTGACCGTCACGAGGAAGGTGTATTTCCGGCCCAGCCGGTCGCCGAGGAACCCGAACAGGATCGCTCCCAGCGGGCGGAAACCGAAACCGACCGCGAAACCGGCCCAGACGAGCAGGATCTGCAGGGTTTCGTTGCCACTGGGGAAGAACGCCGCGCCGATCAGCCCGGCGAGCGTTCCATAGATGAAGAAATCATACCATTCGAAGATCGTGCCCGCCGAGCTGGCGGCGATCACCAGGCGGATTTCCCTCTCGGTCGGTTCGCTATGCCCCGCGGCAGCGATTTCGGCCATGTCGCGCTCTCTCCCCCGCGGCGGCGGTCCTGTCAGCCGGACGGTCTAGCGAGCGTCCGCGGGCTTGCAAAGCGCGTCGAGCGCGGCTCTCCACGGAAGGAGGATCGCCTCATGACGTCCGCGATGCGGTTGTGCCGCTGCAAGCAAATCCAGTCGCGGCCAGTCGGGCGGGCTTCTGCCCTCCTCCAGCCACGCTTCGATCGCGGCACTGTGCCTTGTCAGATCGTCAGGGCCCAGGCCCTGGGCGGCGGAGGCGAAAATGGCGGCCGCCGCCTGTCCGACCGCACAGGCTGTCACGGCAAGGCCGACCCGCGAAATCCGCTCGGAATCCGCGGAAGAGAGGACCAGCGTGCTGCCGCAGGTCCGTGACCGCGCACGGCCGGTCGCCGCGGGAGAGGCATCGAGGGGGTAGTCCGCGAGTTCGACCGCCAGCGCGAGCAATCGGGGTGAATAGAGGGCCTCTGCCCGCGGGGCCATCATTCGTCCGCGGCAGCGGCATGCTGGCGCAGCCGCGCGCGACGCTCGGCCAGCGTCTCGACCAGCGCACGCGAGCTGGCATCGATCAGTTCATAGCTGCGCGCGGTGGTGATCCAGTTCGGCCGCCCCTTGTAGTTCCACACCGAATCATAGCCCAGCACGAGCAACGAGAAGGCGATCACCACGATCATCATCCCCTTGAGTGCGCCAAATCCGAAGCCGAGGACCCGGTCGATCGGCCCCAGGACCGAACTGCGCGAAGCGGCGCCGACATTGTTGGCGATGACCTTCATGGCGGCATAGGGAATGAGCAGGAGCAGCGCGAAGGACAGCAGCGCGGTGGTGATGTCGGGGCCGAGAAAATCCTGCAGCGCCAGTGTCAGCGGGGTGTGCAGGAAGCGGATCGCGAAAGCGGCGAGCACCCAGGCGGCGAGCGACAGGATTTCCTGCATGAACCCACGCAGGAATCCGCCGACTGCAGCGACGCCCACTATGAGCAGGACAATATAGTCAAACCCGGTCACTGGCCCTCCGGGCTTCCGCTTATGGCGTCCCGATTATGCGGTCAACGAGATTGGAGAGTTGTCCCATGCCATCATATGCGAGCGCTGCCGAGGACGGCTGCATGTCCGCCGGGCCGAAGCCGCGGTCGAAGCCCAGCTTGGCCAATTCGCGCAGCCGCAGACCGCCATGCGCGACCGGGCGGATCTCTCCGGCCAGCGAGACCTCTCCCAGCCACACGCTGCGCTGCGCCAGCGGCCGGTCCGCCATCGCGCTGACCAGTGCCGCAGCGACGGCGAGGTCGGCAGCGGGATCGGACAGGCGATAGCCACCGGCCACGTTGAGATAGACCTCGGCCGAGGAGAAATTCAGCCCGCAGCGCGATTCGAGCACTGCCAGCAGCATGGCCAGGCGGCCGCTGTCCCATCCGACCACCGCCCGCCGCGGAGTCGCCCCCGACTGCAGGCGGACGATGAGCGCCTGAATCTCGACCAGAACCGGGCGGGTTCCCTCCATCGCTGGAAAGACGGCGCTGCCTGCAAGGGGTTCGTCGCGGCCCGACAGGAACAGCATCGAGGGATTGGCGACTTCCTCCAGCCCCTCCCCCGCCATGGCGAAGACGCCGATCTCGTCGACGGCTCCGAACCGGTTCTTGAGCGCCCGCAGAATACGGTACTGATGGCTGCGTTCGCCCTCGAAGCTCATCACGACGTCGACCATGTGCTCGAGCACACGCGGGCCGGCGATACTGCCGTCCTTGGTGACATGGCCAACCAGCACCAGGGCGACACCGTTCTCCTTGGCATAGCGGATCAGCTCGAAGGCGCAGCCGCGCACCTGGCTGACCGTTCCAGGTGCGCCTTCGATCGTGTCCGAGTGCATCGTCTGAATCGAATCCACCACCAGCAGGCCGGGCGGATCCATCGAGCCAAGGGAGGTGAGGATATCGCGCACGCCGGTGGCAGCGGCGAGCTTGACCGGAGCGTCCGACAGGCCGAGCCGTGCCGCACGCATCCGCACCTGTCCCGCGGCTTCCTCGCCGCTGACATAGACGACACCCCGCCCCTCGCGCGCGATCCTGGCGGCAGATTGAAGCAGGAGGGTCGACTTGCCGATACCCGGATCGCCCCCCAGAAGGATCGCCGAGCCCGGAACCAGCCCGCCGCCGAGAGCCCGATCGAATTCCGCCAGACCGGTCGCCTGCCGGGTCGGCAAGACCCCCGGTTCGTCGAGTTCGACGAATTCGATCGCTCTCCCTCCGCTCGACAGGTCGTGCTTCAACGAGAAGACGGTGGCGGGGGCATCCTCCGCCAGCGTGTTCCACTCCGCGCAGTCGGCGCATTGCCCCTGCCAGCGATGCGAGATGCTGCCACAGGCTTGGCAGACATAGCGTTTCTTGGGCTTCGCCATAGCTGGCTCATAGGGGAACGGAACAGGAACGCAAGCCTCGCGACAATCGGTTGCAATCCGCGACACCGCCCGGGCGGCCGGGGCGGTAGAGAATGCCATCGAACCACAGGGACAGTCCAGCCATGCCGCGCACGCCTCCTCTGCACTTCCTTGCTCTTAGCGCGCTGCTCGCCACCGCCAACCCACTGCTGGCGCATGAAGCGCCTCTCCCGCTCGGGGACGGCAAGATTTCCTCCCGACCGGAGGTTGGCTTCGTCTATTCCTGTCAGCAGCGCTTCGATCCCGACGCGCCCGGTGCGCATCGTCCTGGCGAGTGGATCGCGGGCAAGAGTTGGTATCCTTCGCTCAAGCCCAAGGTCGAGGGCGAGATCTTCTGGCCGAACGCTCGTATCGCCGTCGCCGTGGAAGGGTCCGAACGCGTGGTCCGGGCCAACAGCCTGCCGGTTCACGCCACCGGCGAATACCCGGTCCGGGCCGGCTCCGAAGCCTACAGCTTCGATCGCAATCCCAACTCGGTAGGCGCACGCACCGTCCTCCTGCGACTACCGGCGGAACCCGGACGCGCAGCGCAGCCGAGCTGTGTCCCGATGGGCATGATCGGTTTCGCGGTCAGCGGGGTCGCCATATACAATGCGCTCGACGGGGGCGGTCGCGACGCACCCGCGCATGAGATCCAGGACCTGTGCAACGGTCATCCCGAATTCAGCGGGCAATATCATTACCACAACCTCTCGCCGTGCCTGGCGGCGAGCGATAGCGATGCTCCGGTCGGGTGGATGCTCGACGGCTTTCCCATTCTCGGCCCCGTCAATTCCTTCGGCAAGCGCTACACCAACGCCGATCTCGATGCCTGCCACGGTCGGATCGGGCCGGTCAGGATCGAGGGCGAGTTGCGCGAAATGTATCACTACCGCTTCACCGATGAGTACCCGTATTCGATCGGATGTTTCGTCGGGACTCCGATCGCATCCGCGATGGTGGGACCGCCTCCGCCGAGGCCGCGGAACGGCCGGAGAGGGCGAACCGGCATGTAATCGGACTGGCCATCGACCGGCTTTGCATCCTAAGGCGGCGCGATGCGTCAGAAAGAACTCCGGATCGCGCTGATCTGCTATGGCGGCGTGAGCCTGGCGATCTACATGCACGGAGTGACGCGAGAGCTCTGGCAACTGGCCCGGGCCAGCCGCGATTTCCATTCGGAAGGCGCGCCGCGAAGCGGGGTCGGAGCGGTCTATCGTGCCCTGCTCGAACGGATCGCCGAGGAGCGCGGGCTGCGGGTGCGCGTTCTGCCCGATATCATGAGCGGTGCCAGCGCGGGCGGAATAAATACGGTGTTCCTCGCCCAGGCCATCCACTCGGGGCAATCGCTCGAACCCCTGACCGAACTGTGGCTCGAGGTCGCCGACGTCGACGAGTTGGTCGATCCCGATGCGCGGCTGCGCTGGCGCTTCGCCAAACTCTGGGCGCAACCCTTCGCCACCTGGCTGCTGAGCAGGCCCGGGAGCAATATTGCCGAAACGGTAGCTCCGGAAACCCGCGCCGAGGTCGAACGCAAGGTCTCGCATCTGATCCGCGGCCGGTGGTTCGAACCGCCGTTTTCAGGCCTCGGCTTTTCCCGTCTGCTGGAACGCGCCTTTTCGGCCATGGCGGCAACCATACCGGAAGCGCCCTTGCTGCCGCCCGGACATCCGCTCGATCTCTACGTCACGACGACCGACTTCCACGGCTACCTCGAAATGCTTCGGCTCCACAGTCCGCCCGTGGTCGAGGACAGCGAGCACCGGATGCCGATCGCGTTCCGCGCGCGAACGCCGCAGTTCGGCGGAAGCGATCTGGCGGACCCGCTCGAGCTCGTCTTCGCCGCGCGCGCGACGGCGAGCTTCCCCGGCGCCTTCCCGCCTTTGACAATCGCGGAAATCGACAAGCTGTCCGACCTCACCGAACGCAGCTGGCCCTCGCGCGAGGCCTTTCTCGAACGTGTGATGCCGGTGCATGTCGCGCGCGACAGCACCGATCAGGTCTCGCTGATCGACGGTTCGGTGCTCGTCAACAAGCCCTTCGCCGGAGCGATCGATGCGTTGCAGGGGCGACCGGCGCAGCGCGAGGTCGATCGGCGCTTCGTCTATGTCGATCCGCAGCCGGATCGGTACAGCCACCGGGACCGGCGTCGCAACGAGCCCGTCGGCTTCTTCTCGGCGATCTTCGGGTCCTTGTCGACAATTCCGCGCGAGCAGCCGATCCGCGACAATCTCGAACAACTGGAGGAACAGAGCCGCGAGGCGGAGCGCCTCTCCAGGATCGTCGCCGCGCTGCGTCCCGAAGTCGATGCAGCGGTCGAGAAGCTGTTCGGCCGGACGCTGTTCTTCGATCGACCGACGACGGCGCGCCTGCGGAACTGGCGCCAGAAGGCACAACAGGCCGCCGCCGAACGCGCGGGATATGCCTTTCATGGTTATGCGCAGGCCAAGTTCAGCGGCATCGTTGCGCGCCTCGCGCGGCTGGCGGCAACCGCGGCACCGAAGCTGGGGCTTTCCGACACCGCGCCGGTCGAGGCAGTCCTGCGCGAGGAACTCGCCCGACGCGGCCTCGAAACGCTGGCCGCACCGGCGGGCGGGGCTTCGGGAGAGGCGATCGGCTTCTTTCGCGAGCACGATATCGGCTTCCGGATCCGTCGACTGCGCCTCCTGGCCCGCCGCCTGGCGCGCGATTGGGAAGCGGACCCGGACATTCCGGACGAGGCGCTCGAACAAGGGCGCGAAGCCGTTTACGCTATCCTGGCGCTTTACTTCGAACAGGAGGGTGTCGCTGCTCTCGGCCCCGAATTCGCACCTGTCGCGGAGCAGGTCCTGTCGGATCCCGGGGCGGTTCTCGACATGGTCGAGGGCAAGCGGCTGCTCCCCGACCTCGACGATCGCGCCGAAGCGATGCTCGCCGAAGCGCTGGTGGGAATGCCGCCCAATCTGCGGCGCCGAATGCTGCTGACCTATCTCGGCTTTCCATTCTACGATGTCGCCACCCTGCCCTTGCTGAGCAATGAGGGCCTGACCGAATTCGACCCAGTCAAGGTCGACCGCATCAGTCCCGACGATGCGCGCAGCATCCGCGAGGGCGGCACGCTGGCGACGCTTCGCGGGATCGAATTCTACAACTTCGGTGCCTTCTTCAGCCGGGACTATCGCGAGAACGATTATCTCTGGGGACGCTTGCACGGTTCGGAGCGGATGATCGACCTCGTCTGCTCGACGCTCGAGAAACCGTTCGCCGAGGAAGAGTGCCGCCGCTTCAAGCGCGATGCCTTCCACGCCATCCTGGACGAGGAAGAGACCGTGCGCCGCTGCTCTCAAAGGCTGATCGACGAGATCCGCGCCGAAGTGGCGGCGCGTCTCCCATAGCCGGCGTCAGGCCCCGAAGGCGGTCTTCAGCTTGTCGAAAAAGCCGCGGCTCTCGGGGCATTCATCCCCCGTTTCGGTGTCGCGGAACTGCTCGAGAATGGCACGCTGCTCCTTGCTCAATCTGGTCGGCGTCTCGACAGCGATCTCGACCACCAGATCGCCACGTCCGCGTCCTTGCAGCACCGGCATGCCCGCACCGCGCTGGCGCAATTGCTTGCCCGACTGGATCCCGGCAGGGATCTCGATCGCCACGTCCTCGCCGTCGAGGCTGGGGATCTCGATCGATCCGCCCAGCGCAGCCTTGGTGAAACTGATCGGAACGCGTGTAGCAAGCGCCGTGCCTTCGCGCTGGAAGATCGCGTGCGGTTTGACGTGGATGAAGATGTAGAGGTCGCCGGAAGGCGCGCCGCGCGGGCCGGCCTCGCCCTTGCCCGACAGGCGGATGCGCGTGCCCGTATCGACGCCCGGCGGAATATCCACCGCCAGCGACTGCGCCTTGTCGACCCGTCCCTCTCCGCGACAATCACGGCAGGGCGAGCTGATGACCTGGCCGCTGCCGTGGCAGTTGGGACAGGGCCGTTCGACTACGAAGAACCCCTGCTTGGCCCGCACCTGCCCCTGTCCGTTGCACAGATTGCAGGTCCGGGCGCGCGTACCTGGAGTTGCGCCGGAGCCGTGGCAGGTCTCGCAATTCTGCGAGACTTCGATCTCGATCTCGGTCGACTTTCCATGGAAGGCGTCTTCGAGATCGATCTGCATGTCATAGCGCAGGTCTGCGCCGCGGCGGGGCCGTGCGCGCCCGCCACCGCCGAAAGCGCTCCCGAAGATGGTTTCGAAGATATCGCCGATGTCGCCGAAATCGGCGCCGGGATGGCCGCCGCCGGGTCCGCCGTTCTGGAAAGCTGCATGGCCGAAGCGGTCGTAGGCGGCGCGCTTCTGCGGATCCTTGAGGCAGTCGTAGGCAGCGCTTACCGCCTTGAACTTCGCCTCGTTCTCCTTGCATCCCTGGTTGCGGTCGGGATGGTGTTGCATGGCGAGCTTGCGATAGGCGCTCTTGATCGCGGCACCGTCCGCATCGCGGGACACGCCGAGGATCTCGTAAAAATCGATTTCGGTAGCTGACATAGTCTTACCGCCCCGAACCTAGACGCCACCGGTGCGAAGGGGCACCGGTGACGGATAGGTTCTCATCGGGCGATTACCCCTTGGCGTCTTCGTCGACTTCGGAGAATTCGGCGTCGACGACCTCTTCATCCCCGCCGCCGTCGCCGCTCTCGGCAGCGCCGTCGCCGGCGGAGCCGGCCTTGGCCTGCTCCTGCTCATAGATCGACTGGCCCATCTTCATCGCAGCCTGCGACAGGTCCTGCGCCTTGGCATTGATGTCGGCGGTGTCGTCGCCCTCGAGCGCAGTCTTGAGCGCCGCGACCTTTTCCTCGACCTCGCTCTTGAGCGCGGCATCGATCTTGTCGCCATGCTCCTCGAGCTGCTTCTCGGTCGCATGGACGAGGCTGTCGGCCTGATTGCGGGCTTCGGCGCTTTCGCGGCGCTTCTTGTCCTCGTCGGCGAACTTCTCGGCGTCCTGGACCATCTGGTCGATGTCGCTATCCGACAGGCCGCCGCTCGCCTGGATGCGGATCTGCTGTTCCTTGCCGGTGCCTTTATCCTTGGCGCTGACGTTGACGATGCCATTGGCGTCGATATCGAAGGTGACCTCGACCTGCGGCACGCCGCGCGGCGCGGGCGGAATGCCGACCAGATCGAACTGGCCGAGCATCTTGTTGTCGGCCGCCATCTCGCGCTCGCCCTGGAACACGCGGATCGTCACCGCCTGCTGATTGTCCTCGGCGGTCGAATAGGTCTGCGTCTTCTTGGTCGGGATCGTCGTGTTGCGGTCGATCATCTTGGTCATGATCCCGCCCAGAGTCTCGATGCCCAGCGACAGCGGAGTGACGTCGAGCAGAAGCACATCCTTGACGTCGCCCTGGAGCACGCCCGCCTGGATCGCGGCGCCCATAGCGACGACCTCGTCGGGATTGACGCCCGTGTGCGGCTTCTGGCCGAAGAATTCCTCGACCACTTCGCGCACCTTGGGCATGCGCGTCATGCCGCCGACGAGAACGACCTCGTCGATGCCGCTCTTGTCCATCCCGGCATCGGCCAGCGCCTTCTTGCAGGGTTCGAGCGTGCGCTTGATCAGATCGCCGACCAGCTGTTCGAGCTTCGACCGGGTGATGGTCTCGACAAGGTGCAGCGGAGTCGAGCTGCCACCTTCCATGCGCGCTGTGATGAAGGGTAGATTGACTTCGGTCTGCGCCGAGCTCGAGAGCTCGATCTTGGCCTTTTCGGCCGCTTCCTTCAGGCGCTGGAGCGCGAGCTTGTCGGTCCGGAGATCCATGTTCTCCTTCTTCTTGAACTCGTCGGCGAGATATTCGACGATCGCGCTGTCGAAGTCCTCACCCCCGAGGAACGTGTCGCCATTGGTCGACTTGACCTCGAACACGCCATCGCCGATCTCGAGGACCGAGATGTCGAAGGTGCCGCCGCCGAGGTCGTAGACAGCGATGGTCTTGCCGTCGTCCTTGTCCAGCCCATAGGCCAGAGCGGCCGCGGTCGGCTCGTTGATGATGCGCAGCACTTCGAGACCAGCGATCTGACCGGCGTCCTTGGTCGCCTGGCGTTGCGCGTCGTTGAAGTATGCGGGAACGGTGATGACCGCCTGAGTGACGGTCTCGCCGAGATAGCTCTCGGCGGTTTCCTTCATCTTCTGCAGGATGAAGGCGGAAATCTGGCTCGGTGAATAGTCTTCGCCACCGGCTTCGACCCAGGCGTCGCCGTTCTTGCCCTTGACGATGTCATAGGGGACGAGCTCCATGTCCTTCTTGGTCATGGGATCGTCGAAGCGGCGCCCGATCAGGCGCTTGATCGCAAACAGCGTGTTGTCGGGATTGGTGACTGCCTGGCGTTTGGCCGGCTGGCCGATCAGGCGTTCGTTGTCCTTGGTGAAGGCAACGATCGAAGGCGTCGTCCGCGCGCCTTCGGAATTCTCTACGACCTTGGGCTTGCCCCCATCCATCACGGCGACGCAGCTATTGGTGGTGCCGAGGTCGATACCGATTACTTTAGCCATGGTTTCCCCATCTGTTTCAAGTCTTGGACACCGCGCACTCGGCTCCCCTTTGCTGGCGAAACCCGTCGGCGGCTCGATCCGGTGGTGTGTTAGTTACGTGTTACTGAGGGCGATATAGGAGCGCTTTTCCTTGGCACAAGGGAGGCTCTCCGCTAGTTTTTGCCGAACCTGTGAGGAGGGAACGACCAATGAGATTCACCCGTTTCGCGCTGCTGGCGCTCGCCGCCGGCACGCTTCCACTCGTCGGTTGCGGCCGATCCGCAGACGATATCGATCAGGGAGCAGATGAAGCAGATGTGACGGGTCTCGAGGTTACCAACGCCCGGATGCTGCTGCCGCCGGTGGCCGGGAATCCGGCAGCGATCTACTTCGACGTGGCGAATGCGGGCGATCGCAATGTGGCGATCCGCACCGCGGCGGTCGAGGGTGCAGGCAGGGCGGAGATTCACGCTACATCCGAATGGGAGGGCAAGATGACCATGGGCGAGATGGGACCGGTCATGATCCCTGCGGGCGGCCACGAAACCTTCGAGCCCGGCGGCACGCATGTGATGGTGTTCGACCTCGATCCCTCGCTCGCCGCGGGCGGCACGACGGATATGACGCTGACCATTGCAGGCGGCAAAAGCACGACCGCAAAGGTCGCTATTCAGGCAGCCGGAGACGAGCGCTGACCGAGAGGCGCGGCGCGCCCGGGGGCGACCCGGACGAGACTGCGCCTTCCTTGGGCTGCCCGGTCGGGGGACAACGCAGCCTGACGTCCGGAGAGGTTGCACTGGCGCGGTCGGTTTTCGGGAGTGCGATCGCGTACGAGCGCGTGTCCATCCGCAGGCGGAAGTGGTTCCCATTCCAGCCCCGCGGAGTGACTATGGCCCCACGCGGGCATGTGCATTTCCATCCCCGGGGGACTGCCTATTGTGACGACTTCTCCCGCGAAAACACGATCCGGCAGGGTTTGCTGATCCACGAGTTGACTCATGTCTGGCAGGTGCAGACACGCGGTAAATGGTTCCTGCTGACGCGTCGCATGCCCTGGGCACGTTACGATTACTGCCTCAAGCCCGGCTGGGCGCTGGAGCGCTACGGGATCGAGCAGCAGGCGGAAATCGTCAAACATGCATTCTGGTTGCGCAATGGGGTGAAGATCGCCGGGGCGCCCGATGCCGCTGCCTACGACCTTCTGGTGCGCTTCCCCGGAGCTGGCTGGACGGCCGATCGTTCGCTCGCTTGAGGTGAGCGGTTTCATTCGATACGATCGCTTCATTGACCGGGCGGCCCAACCCGCGCCCGGCGATGAGTCACTCACATGGAGCTTGAAGACTATGGTATGAGCCGCGAACGCGGCTACCTTTCGCATTACGAGATCGACGAGATCACCCTGCCCTCCAGGTTCGATCCGGTCCTGGCCGCTGCCGCCCGGCTGTCCGCGCTGCTGACCACCGGCCGCATCCGCCACTTCCTCGACGCGCTGCCCGATCCCGAGATCGCCGAATGGGCCGCGAATGCGCCCGAGGAGGAAGTGCGCACCGCCATGGTGCATTATTCCTTCCTCGTGCAGGCCTACGTCTGGGGCGAACCGAGCCCGCCGGCCCATTTGCCAGCCAATCTGTCCCGTCCGATCTGCGCACTGGCCGATCGGCTGGGCCAGGCGCCGCTGCTCCCCTATTCGGCCTATGTCCTCGACAACTGGTACCGGCTGGACAAGAATGGGCCGATCGCTCTGGAAAACATCGCGATGTACCAGAACTTCTACGGCGGTGCGGACGAGAACTGGTTCGTGCTGGTCCATGTGGCGATCGAGGCCGAGGCGGCGGTGCTGCTGGATGATGCCGCGAAGCTGGTGACCGTGGCCCGCGATGGCGACACGGTCGAGGCTTCACGCCTCCTGCGCGAAATGGACGCCGCCTGGGAAAGGATCTATGCCCATTTCGGCCGCATGCCCGAGCAATGCGACCCCTATGTCTACTTCCACCGCGTACGCCCCTACATCCATGGCTGGGCCAACAATCCGGCGCTCGAAAACGGCGGGCTCGTCTATGAGGGCATGGATCGCTACGAAGGAAAGCCGCAGGCCTTCCGCGGCCAGACCGGGTCGCAGTCCTCGATCGTCCCGGCAATGGATGCGCTCTTCCAGGTCGGCCACAGCGACGATCCGCTGAAGAGCTTCCTCGACGAATTGCATCACTATCGTCCGATGGAGCATCGGCGTTTCATCGAGGATCTCGCCGCCAGGTCGACGTTGCGCAGCTTCGTCGAGGCGAGCGAGGATCAGGGCTTGAAGGATGCGTTCAATGCCTGCCTCGAGCAGTCGACCCGCTTCCGCACCCGTCACCTCGAATATGCGGCAAGCTACATCAACAAGCAGGCGGGCTCGATCGCGGGGAATGACCCGGACGTCGGAACCGGCGGCACCCCCTTCATGCGATATCTCAAGAAGCACCGCGACGAAAACCGGGCACAGCGCGTCTGACACGCAAGGGCCGCTCCCGCGGGAGCGGCCCTTCACCTTCTCACGGCTGGAGATTACCAGTAGCGTGTATAGCGATCGTCGTAGCGGCAATCGTCATCGACATAGCGGCCATCGCCATAATAGCCGTCGCACTCGTCGTTCTTGTCCTTGGCATAGCCGACGACCCCGCCGATGGCGGCGCCCGCGAGCGCATAGGTTTCGAAGTCGCCGTCGGTCAGCGCGGCGACTCCGGCCCCGGCCGCAGCACCCAGCGCCGCGCCCTCGACGGCATAGTTCTCCGCACATGCGCCAAGGCTCATGGTCGACATGGCCAGCGCGGGCGCGAGCATCAGCTTCGTATTCATAATCTCTCTCCGTTTCGTCCCTGTCGAGCCTTCTACGAACAGGGAATACCCATCGTTCCGGGATCAGAGCGTTCGGAGATCCGGCAGCGCCTCCTTGTCGAGCGTTCGCGCCGTCTCGGGGAGTGGGTATTTGAGTCCGGACGCGCAATTGAACAGGACGGCACTGGCGCCTCTCTCCACCCAACCGCGGTACAGCGCCTCACGGTATGCAGCGAGCGTGGCCGCGCCTTCGGGACACATCAGCAGGCCGTCGCTGGAAGCAATTTCATCACGGGTCGGAAGGATGGACTCCTCCGGGACGGCGATTGCTCGTCCACCGCTCTCCCGAACGGCCCGCAACACGAGGAAATCCCCGATCGCCTTGGGTACGCGGATGCCCGAAGCAACGGTGCGGGCGTCCGGCCATCGTTCGGCATGCTTCGCCCCCTTCTCGAAGGCATCGACAATCGGTGCGCAGCCGGTCGACTGGACGGCGAACATCTTCGGCCGTTCGCTGCCGATCCAGCCGAGCGCTTCGAGCTCCTCGAAGGCTTTCCACATTCCGATCAGCGCGGTTCCGCCACCGGTCGAATAGAAGATCGCCGCGGGCAATCGCCAACCGAACTGTAGCGCCAGTTCGAGGCCCATCGTCTTCTTGCCCTCGACCCGATAGGGCTCCTTGAGCGTCGAGATGTCGTACCACAGTCCTTCGGCGGCACCCCTGGCGACGATCGCTCCGCATTCGTCGATCAGCCCGTCGACGCGATAGACCCGTGCCCCCTGCGCCCCCATTTCGCGAACATTCGTCTCCGGGGTCTCGGCGGGACAGAAGATGATGCTCTCGATGCCTGCACGGGTGGCATAGGCCGAGAGCGCAGCCCCGGCGTTGCCGTTGGTCGGCATGGCGATCCGCGTGACCCCAAGTTCCTTCGCCATGGACACTGCCATGGCCATGCCGCGCGCCTTGAAAGATCCGGTGGGAAGACGCGATTCATCCTTGACCATGACGCCGGGGCCGCCAGCGACCGGGATCGGCACGAGCGGAGTCTCGCCCTCGCCCAGGCTCACTGCATCCGCCGGGTGGCGGAGCGGCAGAAGTTCCCGCCAACGCCACATGTCCGCGGATCGCCCCTCGATTTCCTCGCGCGACACCGCTGCACGAACGCCGTCGAGATCGTATCGCGCCAGCAGCGGACGTCCTGCGCTCGAGAGATTGTGCAGGCGATTCGCTTCGAAGCGCTCTCCTTCGAGAGAACATTCGAGATACGTCAGGAAAGTGGAGGCCGGATTGGGCGAAATCTCGCTGGGGGGCATCTTGTGGTTCTATCTCAGTCGTATGCGACGTCGGGCAGACCCTTGCCTCCGTCGGCGATGAAGCTGTCGATGCGCGCCTCCAGCACCGGTAGCGGGACCGAACCGAGCGACAGCACGACATCGTGGAACTTGCGGATGTCGAAATCCTCGCCGAGTTCGGCCTCCGCCTTGCCACGGACGCGCCGGATTGTCAGCTCCCCGAGCTTGTAGGCGAGCGCCTGGCCGGGCCAGCTGATGTAGCGATCGACTTCGGTGCCGACCTCGCGCTCGGACAGGGCGGTGTGGCCTGCGAGATAGTCGATCGCCTGCTTTCGGGTCCATCCATAGCGATGGATGCCGGTATCGATGACCAGCCGCGCGGCGCGCCACATCTCGTAGCTCAGCCGCCCGAATCGCTCATAGGGCGTGCGATAGATGCCCATCTCCTCACCGAGATACTCGGTATAGAGGCCCCAGCCCTCGCCGAAGCCGGAGAAGTAGGTCTGGCGCCGGAAGCGCGGGGCTTCCTTCTGCTCGAGCGCAACGGCTGCCTGGAAGCTGTGACCCGGTGAACATTCGTGAAGCGTCAGCGCCGGAATGTTGTAGAGCGGGCGCGAGGGAAGGTCGTAGGTGTTCATCTGACAGGCATCGAGACCGCCGCGCCCGGCTGTGTAGAAGGGAGCGATCGCCGGATCGACCGGCCGGATGGTGAAGCGATGGCGCGGGAGAAAGCCGAAATAGTCGGCGATCTTGCCATCGACGCGCTTGGCCACATAGGCTGAGACGCCCATGAGTTCGTCACCCGTCTTTGCGGTGAACTGCGGATCGGTCCGCAGGAAGGTGACGAATTCCGCGAGAGTCCCGTCGAATCCGGCCTCGGTCTTCACTTTTTCCATTTCGGCAGTGATCCGGGCGACTTCCTCCAATCCGATCTGGTGGATTTCCTCGGCGCCCAGTTCGAGCGTCGTATATTGCCGGATCTGCTGGGCATAATAGGCTTCGCCCTCGGGAAACTCGCTCGCCCCCAGCGATGTGCGCGTGTTCGGGAGATATTCGCTTCTGAAAAAGGTCAGCCATTCGGCATAGGCCGGGGTGACGCTTTCGGTGATCGCTGCGCGCGCTGCCGCCTTCAAGCGGGACTGCTCGGCCTCGGATATGCTGCGCGGCATGTCCGCGAAGGCTTTCCAGAACGGGCTCTGCTCGGGATCGTCGACGACATAGGATGCAATCGACACGTCGCGTCCTTCGAGCGTCACGCGCGGCACCGAAAAGCCGCGCTCGAGCCCGGCCCGCGCATTGGCCGTCTGTTCGGCGAAATAGCGCGGGATATCGCGCATTCGGCCGATGTAGTTTTCATAAGCTCCGACCGTGCTGAAGCCCCGCGGCGCAGCGAGATAGGACCAGAAGTTGGAATCGCTGTCGAACGGCATTTCCCATTCGGCGAAGCGGGCGTCGCCAATATCGGACTGCAGCAGCGTGCGCAGCACCAGCGCGTCGGTCAGCGCATCTTCCGAAAGATTGGACCGGTCGAAGGAATCGAGCCGGCCGAGAAATTCGCGATATTTCGCAGCGCGCGCACGTTGCGCCGCGGGCGTGACGGTGGCGAGGCGCGAGCCCTGTTCGGCATCGCCACTCGCCGTCTCCGTCAGACCATATTGCGCGAGGTTGAACTCGTAATATTCATCCGCCAGCGCCTCGAGCCGCTCATCGGCGCTCTCCTGCGCCTGCGTTGGCGATGCCAGCGCGGAAGCGGCGAGGACCGCCGCTCCGAAGATTGCAGTCCTCATGTCTTCTCCCCCGGAATTTTTCTCAATCGGGCTTTTTCGCGACGCCCACCATCGCCGCCCGCAACAGGCGGTCCTTGATCATGTAGCCCGCCTGCATCTCCTGCACGACGACGCCCGGCTCGACCTCGTCGGTCGGGACCTCCATCATGGCCTGGTGCTGGTTGGGGTCGAGCGGCATGCCCTTGGCGGCGATGCGGGTGATGCCGTTCTGTGCGAACACCTTGTCGATCTCGCGCTGGGTCGCCTCGATCCCGGCAATGAAGTTCCTGGCCTTGTCGCTCTCGCGCAATTCCTCGGGCACATGCTCGAGCGCGCGCGAAAGATTGTCGGCCACGCTCAGGATATCGCGAGCAAAACCGGTCGCGCCGTAATTGCGCGCATCCTGCACGTCCTTCTCTAGGCGGCGGCGAACGTTCTGCGTCTCGGCGCGGGCATAGAGCACATCCTGCATCGCGGTCTCGAGATCGCCGCGCAGCTTGCCGAGCGCTTCCTCGAGCGAGCGGTCGGAATCCTCGGGGTCATCGCCCTGATCGCGCAGATGTTCGGGCACGCCTTCCATCTCGCGTGCTACTTCTTCATCGACCGCCTGCTTGCGCGGTTCGTGCTTGTTTTCGTTGCTCACGTGAAACCCTGTCAGCCTATTCTCTTGCCCAAGGATCGGGCGGTGAAATCCACCATGGGGACGACGCGCGCGTAATTCAACCGAGTTGGACCGATCACCCCGAGCACGCCGACCACCTTTCCTTCGCGATCGCGATATGGGGCTGCGATGACCGAGGACCCGGAGAGCGAAAACAGGCGGTTCTCGCTGCCGATGAAGATCCGCATCGCCTCCGCCCGGCGTGCGCGTTCGAGCAATTGCGCGACCGACTGCTTGCTCTCGAGATCGTCGAGCAGCGAGCGCACCCGCTCGATGTCGGACAGCGTGGCTTCGTCGAGCAGATTGGATTGCCCGCGAACGATCAGAACAGGGCGTTGCGCGGCATCCTCGCTCCATGTGGCGAGGCCGCGCTGAACGAGATCGCGGCTTGCTTCGTCGAGCGCGGACCTGCCGCTGGCGATCTCCTCCTCGACCAGGCGCGAAGCATCGGCGAGCGTCCGCCCGGCCGCGCGGGCGGTGAGATAGTTGCTCGCCTGTTCGAGCGACGCGCCCACCGCTTCGGGGGGCAAAGCGAGAATACGATTCTCGACGTGCCCATCCTCCCCTACCAGGACGGCAAGGACACGGTGCGCCCCGAGCGGCGTGAGCGAGACCTGCGCAAGCCTCGCCTCGCGGCGCGGGACCATGACCATGCCCGCCGCGCCAGAGAGGTCCGACAGCAAGACGCTGGTTTCTTCGAGCGCACGTTCGATCGGGCCCGGCTCCGACAGCCGCTGCTCGATCGCCGCCCGCTCCTCGCGCGAGGGCTCGGCGACCTGCATCATCGCATCGACGAACAGCCGCAGCCCGGTATCGGTCGGCATGCGCCCGGCGCTGGTGTGCGGCGCCGCCAGCAGTCCGCGCATCTCGAGATCCGCGAGCACGTGGCGAATCGATGCGGGCGAAAGGTTGAGCCCTCCGTCGCCTGCGAGCGTCTTCGAACCGACGGGCTGGCCACTGCCGAGATATCCCTCGACCACGAGACGGAAGATCTCGCGCGCGCGGTCGGACAGATCGGTGAGCGGCGGGGACTGCATTTCCCCTATCTAGCCGCTCCACTTGCGGCCTCAAGGGCCATGCGCCAAAGCGCTGGGCGAGATTCGACTGTAGCGGAGAAACCCATGCGACCTTCAGGCCGTGCGCCCGACGAAATGCGCCCCATCACCATCGAGACGGGCTATACCAGACACGCCGAGGGCAGTTGCCTGATCGGCTTCGGCGACACCCGGGTGCTGTGCACCGCTTCGGTCGAGGAGCGCCTGCCGCCATGGATGCGGAACAAGGGCGAAGGCTGGGTCACAGGCGAATATTCGATGCTGCCCCGCGCGACCCACACGCGCGGACAGCGCGAGGCCGCCAAGGGCAAACAGAGCGGCAGAACACAGGAAATCCAGCGGCTTATCGGCCGCAGCCTGCGCGCCGTAGTGGATATGAAGAAGCTCGGCGAGAGGCAGATTACGCTCGACTGCGATGTGCTCCAGGCCGATGGGGGAACCCGCACCGCCTCGATCTCCGGCGCATGGATCGCCCTGCGCCTGGCCATCGACGGCCTCATGAAGGCGGGCGCGATTGCGGAGGATCCAATCACCGCGAAAGTCGCCGCCATATCCTGCGGCATCTACCAGGGCACGCCGGTGCTCGATCTCGACTATCCCGAAGACAGCGGTGCCGACGCCGATGCCAATTTCGTGCTGATCGAGGGCGGCAAGATCGCCGAAGCCCAGGCCACCGCGGAAGGTGCGCCCTATGACGAGGAAGCGTTTCTGCGTCTCCTTCGCCTGGCCCAGATCGGCTGCGCCGAAATCTTTCGCGCGCAGGATGAGGCGACCCGGCAGTGACCCGCCGTCTGGGTTCGGGCTCGCTGGTGATCGCCACGCATAATGCGGGGAAGCTCAAGGAGATTTCCGCGCTGCTCGAACCCTATGGCGTGAAGTGCATTTCCGCGGGGTCGCTGGGCCTGCCGGAGCCGGCGGAAACCGGCACGAGCTTCGCGGCCAACGCGCTGATCAAGGCGCGGGCCGCTGCCGAGGCCTCGGGCCTAGCAGCGCTGGCGGACGATAGCGGGCTGGCGGTCGATGCGCTCGACGGGAGGCCCGGCGTCTACACCGCCGACTGGGCCGAACGGCAGTGGTTCGAAGGCGAACCCGGCCGCGACTGGTACATGGCGATGGGCAAGGTCGAAGGCATGCTCCAGCAGAAAGGTCCCGAGGCGGACCGGTCCTGCGCCTTCCACTGTGTTCTGGCTCTGGCCTGGCCCGACGGCGATCACGCGATCTACGAAGGGAAGGCGCCCGGCACAGCGACCTGGCCCCCGCGCGGGACGATGGGCTTCGGCTACGATCCGGTCTTCATTCCGCAGGGCCGTGAACAGACTTTCGCCGAGCTACCGCCCGAAGAAAAGCACGCGATCAGCCACCGTGCCGACGCCTTCGCGAAACTCGTCGCCGAACAGTTCGGCTGACGGCTCTAATAGGCCTTCTCGCCCCAGACATTGCCCGCCGGCCAATAGCGGCAGACCAGCACATCGTTCCCGCGAGCAGTTTCCACGGCGCAGCCGACTTCCTTCGTATCGCGCCAGACGATCTGGCTGTAATGGCCGACATCGGCCCAGTTTCCGGTCCGCGAGATGTTCGGAAAATCACTGTGGCGATAGAGCTTTTTCTCATCGACGAACATGCGGACCATCGTTTCGACCGGCCAGTGGCCGGCGGTTCCCATCCACAGGTTCTCGCCCGTGCCATTTCGGGTCCGACCGTCTGCGTGCTGCAGGACGCCGCGGCTCGAGAGGACGCGCGCCCATTGGCCGGCCTCCTTCTCGAGGTGGCCGTTCCACTTGAGCGGCGGCAGCCCGAGGCGCCGGCGTTCCTCGTTGTGGACCCGCAGCGTTCGCGCAGCGAGGTGCAGGTCCGAGGGCGCCTGCGCGCCGGCGTGCGAACGCTCGCGCAGTTCGCGCACGGAATTCGCGCTCGACGATTCGCTTGCGGCCAAGGCTGCGCCCGTGGCACACAGCAGTCCCAACGCGCCGAGAAGCGGCGCGATTTTTTTCATCCCGTCCATGGCTCCTGAAAATCAGCCCGGTTGGTTAAGATAAGCTGAAGACGAACTTGGCACGCGCGCTTTACATCCACTGGCCCTTCTGTCTTGCGAAGTGTCCCTATTGCGACTTCAACAGCCACGTGCGGCAGAGTGCCGACATGGCAGCCTGGAGGGCTGCGCTGATCGCGGACTTACGCCATGAGAGAATGAAGATCTCATCCGAAGAACGGCTTGCAAGTGTCTTCTTCGGCGGCGGAACTCCTTCGCTCATGCCGCCCGATCTGGTGGCCGCGCTGCTCCGCGAAGCCGAAGCGCTCTGGGGCTTCGAGGACGGCATCGAGATCACGCTGGAAGCCAATCCCAGCTCGGTTGAAGCAGCGAATTTTGCCGATCTGGCGCGGGCCGGCGTCAATCGCGTCTCGCTCGGCGTGCAGGCGCTGCAAGACGAAACGTTGCGTTTTCTCGGCAGGTTGCATGGCGCACAGGAGGCGCTCGAGGCAGTCGGGACGGGGCAGAAGCATTTCGCTCGCGTGTCGATCGACCTGATCTATGCCCGTCCCGACCAGTCGCCCGAGCAATGGCGCGCCGAGCTCGGGCAAGCGCTTGCGCTCGGCACGGGGCACATCTCGCTCTATCAGCTGACGATCGAGCCGGGGACGCGCTTCGCCACCGACGTGCGGCGTGGGCAGTTCGCACCGCTCGACGATGACCGGGCCGCGGATCTCTTCGCGCTGACTCGTGAGATGACCGAGGCGGCGGGACTCCCCGCCTATGAGATCAGCAATCACGCCCGTCCGGGCGAGGAGAGCCGGCACAATCTGACCTATTGGCGCTACCAGGATTACATCGGCATCGGTCCGGGGGCGCATGGCCGACGCCACGAGGTGGCGACGGTCCGCCATCGCAAGCCGGAGAATTTTCTCAAGGCCGTGGCGGCGCGGGGGCATGGGATCGCCGAGGAGCGCGATCTGATCCGCAGCGAGCGGGCCAGCGAAGCGCTGCTGATGGGCTTGCGATTGGCTGAGGGCGTTAACCTCGCGGAATTTTCCCGGCAATTCGCCATGGCGCCCGCGGCACTCGTCGACGACACGAGGCTGGCGCTCTACTGCGATCTGGGTCTCGCCTGGCGGGAAGGGACGCGGGTCGGGGTGACAGCCGAGGGAATGCCGCTGCTCGATGCGCTGCTAGGCGAGATCGTGCGCGCCGAGCTGGTAACCACCGATTGAGCCGGGTCGAACTGCTCGAAGCGTGGCACGATCATCTGGCGCATGGTCGTCGACGGTCGCCGCATACGGTCCGCGCCTATGGGCGGGCGGCGGAACGGCTGCTGACCCGGCTCGACCTGGGCGAGTGGCCCGAGGTCGCTGCGCTCACCACGAGCCGACTTCGCAGCCATCTTGCGAGCCGCCGCGCCGACGGCCTCGCCAATGCCTCGGCGGCGCGCGAACTTTCCGCGCTTAAGGGATTTATCGCTTTCGCCCGAGCGCAAGCGGGTCAGGAGAACGCCGAGGCACCGCGGCTGCGGGGGCCGCGCATCCGCAAGGGCCTGCCCCGCCCGGTGAGCCCGGACGACGCCGTAGGACTGGCCGATACGGTCGAGGAGCTCGCCACCGAAGACTGGATCGGTGCGCGAGATCGCGCGGTGTTGCTGCTGCTCTATGGCGCCGGCATGCGGATCGCCGAGGCGCTGTCGCTGACGGGCGACGACCTGCCTCTGGGAGAGCGTATCACGATCACCGGCAAGGGCGGAAAACAGCGGGTCGTGCCGCTGCTCCCCATAGTCCGCGAGGCCGTGGCGGAGTACGCCGTGCGCTGCCCATGGCCGCTCGGCCGGAACGAACCGCTGTTTCGCGGCGTCAAGGGCGGTGCGCTCGGCCAGGGGATGGTCCAGAAGGCGACAGCCCGGGCACGGCGCGCGCTGGGCCTGCCGGATAGCGCGACTCCCCATGCCTTGCGGCACAGCTTCGCCACCCATCTTTTGGGCGCCGGCGCCGATCTCAGGAGCCTGCAGGAATTGCTCGGCCATGCCAGCCTCGGGTCGACCCAGATCTATACCCGGGTCGATGCCGCCGCCCTGCTCGACACCTATCGCAACGCTCACCCGCGCGAGCAGGACTAGCGTTCCTTGCGCGGTTTCCAGGTGACGATACGCCAGAGATAACCGGCCAGCCCCGCACCGATCAACCCGATGATGATCCAGCCGAGGATATGCTGCGATTGATCGAGCCATGTTCCCAGCCGGCGCCCGCCCTCGACCAGAAGCAGGTTCCACAGGCCCGCCCCTGCAAAGGTGAACACCAGAAAGCGTATCCGGCCCATATGTGCCAATCCGGCAGGGAGCGAAATGATCGTCCGGAAGATCGGGGTGAAGCGGAACACGAACACGACCCACGGACCGTGCCGCTGGAAGAAGCCACGTGCCTTTTCGACGTCTCGCCATTCCATCGTCAGCCAGCGGCCCCAGCGGTCGACGAAGGGTTCGAGCCGGGTCCGCCCCCAATGCTCGCCCAGCCAGTACCAAGCGTAATTGCCCGCGGTCGAGCCCACCGTCCCGGCGATCATCAGCGGCCAGAATTCCATGGTGCCACGCGACACGGCGACACCGCCCAGCCCCATGATGACTTCGCTGGGTATCGGCGGGAAGATGTTCTCGAGCGCCATCAGCAGGAAGATTCCCAGGATGCCACCCTGTTCGATCGCGGTGATGATCAGTTCGTGCATGCGAATACCAACGGCGGGACGGGCAATTCGGTCCTACAAGGCCGCATGCCTGCGCTCGATCGCATCCCAGATCAGCCCGGCGGTGTCGGTCCCGTTGAAGCGGTCGATCGCGACGATGCCGGTGGGCGAAGTAACGTTGATTTCGGTGAGATACTTGCCGCCGATCACATCGATGCCGACGAAGACGAGGCCGCGCCGCTTGAGCTCGGGGCCCATCGCCGCGCAGATTTCCTCCTCGCGCGCCGATAGCGTCGTCGCTTCGGCATGTCCGCCCTGCGCGAGGTTCGAACGAAACTCACCCTCGCCCGGGAACCGATTGATCGCACCCGCGAATTCTCCGTCGACCAGCACGATGCGCTTGTCGCCTTCCGCGACCTCCGGAAGGAAGGGCTGGACCATGTGCGGCTCGGGCCAGGTTGTGTCGAAAACCTCGCTCAGCGCCGAAAGATTGGTGCCCTCGGCATCGATGCGGAAGATCGCCTTGCCGCCGTTGCCGTGGAGCGGCTTGACCACGACCGACCCGTGACGCCGCTGAAAATCCTTCAGATCGTCGAGATGGCGAGCGACCAGCGTCGGCGGCATGAAGCGCGCATAGTCTAGCACGAACATCTTTTCGGGCGCATTGACCACCTCGCGCGGGTCGTTGACCACGAGGGTGGTTCCCTTGAGCCGGTCGAGCAGGAAGGCGGCGCTGATATAGCCGAGATGAAAAGGCGGATCCTGTCGCATCAGCACCACATCGATGTCCCGCGCGAGGTCGATCCGGCGCCGCTCGCCGGGCGTGAAATGATCGCCCTCGACCCGTTGCACGGCGACCGGCGCTGCATGGGCCGTGATCCGGCCCTGCGCGGTCCCGTCGCTTTCGTAGGCAAGGCTGCCGACGTCGTAGTGCCACAGCTCGTGCCCCCGCTCCTGCGCACTCAGCATCAGCGCGAAGGAACTGTCGCCCGCGATCTTGATGCTTTCGAGCGGGTCCATCTGGACGGCGACGCGCAAACTCACATTCCATCTCCCGTCATCGGCTTGTCGAAGCGCTAGGGTTGCCAGGCATTGGCGATGTGGCGGGGGAAGCAGCCGGGTGCAAGGAGGATCACGTCGATGCGGATATCCTCTCCCGCTTCGGCGTAGCGGTGCGCAACCGCCTCGGCCGCCGCCGCCACGCGGGCGAGACGGTGTTCGTCGATGGCATGATCGAGATCGGCGCGCTTGCGGCGCCATTTGACCTCGACGAAGGCGATCAGCTGACCCCGCCGGGCGACGAGGTCGATCTCGCCGGCAGGCGTCTTCACCCGGGTCCCGAGAATCCGCCAGCCCTTGGCCCTGAGCCATAAGGCCGCGCGGGTCTCGCCGTCGCGCCCGCTTTTTTCGGCGAGCTGGCGCCTCATTCTCCGCGCATCTCCATGGCGCGTGCGTAGAGCTTTTTGCGGTCCGTGCCCGTGGCGCGCGCAACATGGGCAGCGGCCTGCGAGGTCTTCATCGTCGCCAGCGCCTCGCGCAGCAGGGCGTCGATGGCTTCCTCGCTCGCCGGGACGGCTTGCGGAGGGCCGATCAGCAGCACAATCTCCCCCTTGGGCGGGTGGTCGCCGTAGTGCGCCAGCAATTCGTCCGCGGGGCCGCGACGCAGATCTTCGTGCCATTTGGTCAGTTCGCGCGCCACCGCGACCTCGCGGCCGGGCAGACCACCCTCGATGGCTCCGAGAGATTTGAGCAGCCTGGGCCCGGTTTCGTAGAAGACCAGCGTGGCATCGACCGGAGCCAGTTCCTCAAGCACGGCGCGGCGCGCCTTGTCCTTGCTCGGGAGGAAACCCGCAAAGAGGAAGCGGTCGTTCGGCAGACCCGAAAGCGTGAGCCCGGCCACAGCGGCGCACGCCCCCGGAAGCGCAGTGACCGGAATGCCTTGCTCGCGGCAGTCGTTGACGAGGCGGTAGCCGGGATCGCTGACCAGGGGCGTTCCCGCATCGCTGACCAGCGCCACGGATCGGGTCCGCATGGAATCGATCAGACGCAGCCGGTCGCGCTCCTCACTGTGATCGTCGTAACGCCACAAGGGCTTCGAAATACCAAGGTGCTTGAGCAACTTGCCAGTGACACGGGTGTCTTCGCACGCGATCCCGTCGCACCGGCGGAGGGTATCGACCGCACGCAGCGTAATGTCGCCGAGATTGCCGATTGGGGTAGCGACGAGATAGAGCCCGGGTATAAGAGGCTCGACAAGGCTATGATCGGGAGGCGCGGTTTCGCTCACCCTCCCCCCATGAACCAGGAATGAGGGACGCGGCAAGGATGAAGCGCTGGAGTTTGAACCGCCGAACGATCGTGACCGTTGGTCTCGCGACCCTGCTTGCCGGGTGCTCGACCATTCTGCCGCGAAGTGCCGAGCGGACCGAGCCGGTGCAGACGGCGCCCTCACCCGAACCCACCGAAGCGCTTCCCGGCGATGAGACGCGCCACCGCGTCGCTCTGCTGGTCCCCCTGTCGGGCCAGAATGGGGCTGTCGGGCAGGCGATCGCCAATGCCACCACCATGGCATTGCTCGACACCAATGCGAGCAATCTGCGGATCACTACCTACGACACGACAGCCGGGCCCGAGGCGGCGGCACGGCAGGCGGTGGCAGAAGGCAACAAGCTGATCCTGGGTCCGCTGCTCGGTACGAACATTCCGTCGGTTCTCGCGCAGGCGCGGCCCGCCGACGTGCCGGTCATCTCCTTTTCCAACAATCCCGGCGCGGCCGGTCCCGACGTCTTCGTGATGGGACAGATCCCCGACCAGTCGATCATGCGGACTGTGCAATATGTCCGCGGTCGCGGGGCGAAAGACTTTGCCATCGTCGCTCCCGACGGCGAATATGGCACTCGCGCCGAGGAGGCGATGCGGCGCGCGGTAGCAGCCTTCGGAGGGACCGTCGTCTGGACCGAACGCTATTCGCGCGGGAACACCTCCATCGTCAGCGCAGCGCAGCGGTTGAAGGCGCATGGCGGCTACGACACCGTGCTGATCGCCGATGGGCCGCGGCTGGCGGCGCAGGCTGCGGGCGTGCTCAAGCCGGGCGGTGCCGGTGCGGCGCAATTGCTCGGAACCGAATTGTGGAGCGGCGAGAGCTCGATCACCCGCGCCTCCGCGCTCGAAGGCGCCCTTTTCTCGGCAGTCTCGGACACCCGCTACAAGCGCTTCGTCGACAGCTATGAGGCCCGTTTCGGCAGTCAGCCCTACCGCATTGCGACGCTGGGCTACGACGCCGTGCTGCTCACCCTGCGCGTGGCGCGCGACTGGAAGGTCGGACGCGATTTCCCTGTTGCCGACCTGCGCAGCGAGGACGGGTTTCTCGGCCTCGACGGTGCGTTCCGGTTCTCACCCAACGGCATCGTCGAACGTGCCTTCGAAGTGCGCGCAGTGCGTGACGGCGGCGTGGTTGTAGTCGAGGATGCGCCCGCCCGCTTCTGAGCGGCGCGGATAACCGCCGCCGCCCGCTTGTGGCGGCAGGAAACCGGGCGATATAGCGACACCATGTCCGACGATCTCTTCGACAACACGCCTGCATCGAGCGGCGATTACGACGCATCCTCGATCGAGGTGCTCGAGGGTCTCGAGCCCGTGCGCCGTCGTCCGGGCATGTATATCGGCGGCACCGACGATCGTGCGCTGCATCACCTCGTCGCCGAAGTGCTCGACAATGCGATGGACGAGGCCGTCGCCGGTCATGCGAGCCGGATCGAGATGCGGGTCGAGGAAGGCAACCGGGTCACCATCACCGACAATGGGCGCGGAATCCCGGTTGCGGAACATCCCAAATATCCCGGCAAGTCCACGCTCGAGGTGATCCTCACCACGCTCCACTCGGGCGGCAAGTTCTCGGGCAAGGCCTATGCCACCAGCGGCGGCCTTCACGGGGTCGGGGTCAGCGTGGTCAATGCGCTCAGCAGCGATACGCGGGTCGAAGTGGCCCGCGATCGCCAGCTCTACGCCCAGAGCTTCGCGAGGGGCCATCCCGCCGGACCGATCGAGGAACTGGGTGCGACCCCCAATCGCCGCGGGACAACCGTCTCCTTCGTACCCGATACCGAGATCTTCGGCGACCGCGCGTTCAATCCGAAGCGCCTGTTCAAGCTCGCCCGCTCCAAGGCCTATCTCTTCGCCGGGGTCGAGATCCGCTGGAAATGCGCGCCCGCGCTCGCCGGCGATGGAGTGCCCGAGGAAGCGGTGTTCAAATTTCCCGGCGGGCTTGCCGACCATCTCGCCGAGCAGATCGGCACGCGCGAATGCGTCACCGCCCAGCCCTTTGCCGGCACACAGGACTTCCCCTCGCAGGATGAGCAATCGCAGGGGCGGGTCGAATGGGCGATCGCCTGGCCGCTCTATTCGGATGGGTCGACCAGCTGGTATTGCAACACCGTGCCCACACCCGACGGCGGAACCCACGAGCAGGGCCTTCGTGCCGCCCTGACCAAGGGCCTGCGCGCGTTCGGAGAACTCACCGGCGCCAAGAAAGCCAAGGATCTCACTGCCGACGACGTGATGACGGGTGCCGAAGTGATGCTGAGCGTCTTCATCCGCGATCCGCAGTTCCAGAGCCAGACCAAGGACCGCCTGACCTCGCCCGAGGCCGCGCGGCTGGTCGAGAACGCGATGCGCGACCATTTCGACCATTTCCTTGCCGACAACATGGATCGGGGCAAGGCGCTGCTCGGCCAGGTGATGGAGCGCATGGACGAACGGCTCCGGCGCAAGCAGGAGCGCGAGATCAAGCGCAAGACCGCGACCAATGCCAAGAAGCTCCGCCTTCCGGGCAAGCTGACGGACTGCTCGGGCGAGACGGACGCCGAGACCGAGCTGTTCATCGTCGAGGGCGATTCCGCAGGCGGAAGCGCCAAGCAGGCGCGCAACCGCAAGACCCAGGCGATCCTGCCGATCCGTGGCAAGATCCTCAACGTCGCCAGCGCCACCATCGACAAGATCCGTGCCAATAGCGAGATCGCCGATCTCGCGCTGGCGATGGGCTGCGGCACGCGCAAGGACTGCGACCCCGAGGCACTGCGTTACGACCGGATCATCATCATGACCGATGCCGACGTCGATGGCGCGCATATTGCGACACTGCTGATGACCTTCTTCTTCCAGGAAATGCCCGAAATCGTCCGCCGCGGCCATCTGTTCCTGGCCCAACCGCCGCTCTATCGCCTCACCGCTGGGAAAGAGAGCCGCTATGCCCGCGACGATGCCCACCGGAAGGAGCTGGAAGAGACGGTGTTCAAGGGCAAGAAGGTCGAGGTCGGCCGGTTCAAGGGGCTCGGCGAGATGAACCCCGCGCAGCTTCGCGAAACCACCATGGATCCGGCGAGCCGCAGCCTCATCCGCATCACCCTGCCCGTCGAATTCGAGCAGCGCGCCGTGGTCAAGCAATTGGTCGACCAGCTCATGGGCCGCAACCCCGAGCATCGCTTCAATTTCATCCAGAACAATGCGGGCGAATTCGACCGCGCCATGATCGACGCCTGAGCCCACCATGCCCGACAGCGCACGCGAAAAATACGAGCGATACGGCCGCAGGACGATCGTCGGCCTGCTCGCTTTGGGGCTCGTCCTTCTGACGGTGGCGATAACCGCGGCGACCGTGACGCTGAGCAATATCTCGCAGAACACCGGGGAAGTCGAGGAGACGCTCAGCCGTCAGGCGACGATCGGTCGGCTGGCGACGTTCAACGAACAGATCGGCGCGGGCCGGCGCGGGTTCCTGTTGCAGCCCGACCCGGAGTTCACCCGTGTCGTCCGCGAAGCGAGCGGAGAATATGCGGTCGAGCAGGATCGGCTCCGCGCCTTGCTGAAGGGCACGGGCGATCAGGAGGAGAGGCTCGTCCAGATCGCGGCGCTCGACAAGGAGCGCAGCACCATCCTCGATGCGATGTTCAGCAATCCCGCCCGCGCCTTCCGCGATGCCCGGAACCTCGACTTCGGTCGCGATCGCGGGGTGCTGATCACGCAGCAGATCCGCGGCCTCGTCGAAGACATGGCGACGGTGGAGGAAGAAGATCTCGTGCGCCGCAATCGCGCGCAGCTCGCCTCGCTGGTGCAATTCTACGTCGTCGGCGGGCTCGCAATCGCGCTCCTGCTCGTGGTGATGGTCACTGCGGTCATCCTGGTCCTGCGGTACAACCGCGACCTGACCCGCGCACAGATCGAGTTGCGCAAGGCGAACCACGGGCTGGAAGCAGCAGTACAGAAGCGGACCGCGGAACTGACCCGGGCGAACGAGGAGATCCAACGCTTCGCCTATATCGTCAGCCACGATCTGCGCTCGCCGCTGGTCAATGTGCTCGGCTTCACATCCGAACTCGAGCAGGCGCGCTCGGTGCTGCACAAGCATCTGGAGACGCTCTACGAAGCCGAACCGCAACTGCGCGACCAGGAGGCCTGGCTCGCAGTGTCGGAGGATCTGCCCGAGGCGGTCGGCTTCATCCGCACCTCGACCGAGAAGATGGATCGGCTGATCAATTCGATCCTTGAACTGTCGCGTCAGGGCCGCCGCATGCTCAACCCCGAGGCGCTCGACATGGACGAGGTCGTCGATGCGATCGTCGTCTCGCTCCATCAGCGTGCCGAGGACGCGGGCGCGACCATCGTCGTCAATCCGCTTCCCAGGCTCGAAACCGATCGCATCGCGATCGAACAGATCCTCTCGAACCTGATCGAGAATGCACTCAAGTACCTCAGTCCCGAGCGGTCCGGCGAGGTCGTGATCGAAGGGAAGCGAACGGGCGACCGGGTCTGCATCGACGTGATCGACAACGGCCGCGGAATCGCGTCCAAGGATCATGAGCGGATCTTCGATCTGTTCCGCCGCGCCGGGCAGCAGAACCAGGCGGGCGAGGGCATCGGGCTCGCGAATGTGCGTGCGCTCGTCTATCGCCTCGGGGGAACGATCGAGGTCGAATCCGAACTTGACCGCGGCTCTCGTTTCAGGCTTTGCCTGCCGGCTGAATTCGTCGCAATGGAGCAGCCTGAATGAACGCGCATCAACCGGTCGGCATCGTCATGATCGAAGACGACGAGGGTCACGCCCGGCTGATCGAGAAGAACATTCGCCGTGCAGGCATCTCGAACGACATCAAGCACTTCCTCGATGGCACCAGCGGGCTCGACTATCTCTTCAATTCGCCCGACGGGCCCGTCCACAACGGCCCCGCAATGGTGCTGCTCGACCTCAATCTTCCCGACATGAGCGGCATCTCGATCCTCGAGCAGATCAAGCAGCACGAGCGGATGCGTCGCACGCCGGTCGTCGTGCTGACGACCACCGACGATCAGGTCGAAATCCAGCGCTGTTACGATCTGGGCTGCAATGTCTACATCACCAAGCCCGTCAATTATGAAAGCTTCGCCGATGCGATCCGGCAGCTCGGGCTGTTCCTCTCGGTCATCCAGGTGCCGGACATCGACCGATAGACGACTATCGCATCCTCTATGTCGACGATGACGCCGGGCTCCGGCGGCTGATCCAGCGCGCCCTCGCGCGGCGCGGATTCAGCGTCGAGACCGCCGCCAGTGCCGATGAAGGCATCGCCCGGCTCAAGGCCGAGAGTTTCGATCTCGTCGCGGTCGACCATCACATGCCGGGCAAGAGTGGCCGTGACATGCTCGACGAGATCGTCGCCCTGCCCGATCACCCGCCCGTGGTCTTCGTGACCGGCGACGACAACACGCAGGTCGCGGTCGAAGCCATGCGGGCAGGTGCGTCCGATTTCGTGGTCAAGACCGTCGGCGACAGCTTTTTCGAATTGCTTGACGGCCGGTTCCGGCAGGCGTTCGCCCGTTTCCGCCTCGAACGCGAAAAGCGCGAGGCGGAGGCCGAATTGCGCCGTGCGAACGAAAGGCTGGAGCTGTTGGTGCGCGAGGTTCACCACCGGGTGTCCAACAGCCTGCAGATGGTGCTCAGCTTCGTTTCCATGCAGTCGAACCAGACCGACGAGCCCGCGGCCCGCGATGCGCTGGAATCGACGCAGAACCGGATCAAGGCGATCAGCAAGGTCCACCACAATCTCTACACGCGGGACGATCTCTCCACCATCGATCTCGATGCCTATCTGCAGACGCTGGCCGGCGAGTTGCGCGCGGGCTTCGCCGACGAGGGTTCAGGCGTGAATCTCGAAATCACCACCGAACAGGTAGAGGCTCCGCCAGACGAGGCAGTGGCGGTCGGAGTCGTGGTCAACGAGCTGGTCAGCAATGCCTTCAAATATGCCTTCCCCTCGGGCCGGGGCGGCACGGTCACGATCGGGCTGAAGAAGATCGAGGATGGATATTCGGTCACCGTCCGCGACGATGGCACCGGTATCGACGGCAGCGGCACGCCCAAGGGCAGCGGCCTCGGCATGCGTATCGTCAACGCTGTAAGCGCAAGTCTTGGCTGCGAGGTGGAACAGGTTCCCTCCGATGTGGGGACCTGTCGCCGGCTGACCGTAACCCGTTCCTGATCCTATCCTTCGTCCTCGCCGGACGTCGCGTCGATCGCTTGTCTCGTCACTATATCGATCTGCCCGCTCAGGGTCCGGTGAACCGGACACATGTCCGCTATCTTCATCAGCTTCTCGCGCTGGTGCACGGTGAGATCGCCTTCCAGCGCGATGCTGCGTTCGATCGCTTCGATCCGCGCACCCTTCTCGCAGTTCTCGCAGTCGCTGAGATGGTTCCGTCGATGCGCAAGTTGCACCGTCACCCCGGCGAGCGGAATGGCCTTTCGCGCGGCATACAGTCTCAGCGTCATCGAGGTGCAGCTGCCGAGCGAGGCGAGCAGCAGGTCGTAGGGAGTAGGGCCGCTGTCGTCGCCCCCGTGCTCGCCGGGCTCATCGACGATGAAGCGGTGCGAGGCGGTGTGAACTTCGGTTCCGAACCTGCCGTGGCCGCTCTTCACCACGACGCCTTCGCCGGCCATCGGCCAATCTCGCCGCAAGGGCAGATAGCGATGCGCCCAGGCGGCGATGATCTGCGCTGCGAAATCGGCGTCTCCCCGGTCGAGCAGAAGGTGGTCCGCACCCTCGAGGCTGACGAAGCTCTTCGGATGTTTCGCCGCTTGGAACAGCGCGCCGGCATGCTCGATCCCCACCACCGCATCGGTCGGCGAGTGGAGCAGCAAGAGCGGTTCGCGCAGTTTCTCCACCACGCTCAGGAGATCGATATCCGAAACCCGCTCGACGAACGCCCGGCTCAGGACGAATCCGCGCCCGCCGATCGAAACCTCGCCCTCGCCCGTCGCCCGGATCGCATCGAGATCGCCGTCGATGTTCTCGAGCACATGGCCGACATTCGAAGGTGCGCCGATCGTCGCCAGTGCGGCGACCGTCCCCTCGCCCAGTTCCTCTGCCGCGGCCAGGACGGCCGCTCCGCCGAGGCTGTGCCCGACCAGCAGCACGGGTTGATCGAAGCGGTCGAAGAGAAACCGCCCCGCTGCCACCAGGTCGGCGACATCGCCGGCGAAGCCCGCCCGTCCGAATTCGCCCTCGCTCCCGCCGAGCCCGGTGAAATCGAACCGCAGCGTCGCGATCCCTTCCCGTGCCAGGGCACGCGCGACCGCCACTGCGGCGCGGCTCTGTTTGCTGCAGGTGAAGCAATGCGCGAACAGCGCCGCCCCCCGCACCAGCCCTGTGGGCAACTCCAAAGCACCCGAAAGGTGATGGCCCCCCTCGGTTTCGATCATCAGATTTTCGGTCGGCATGGCCCCCCGCGCAGATTTTTTCGGTCCGTGATGTAAGGAATACGCATAGACACGGACTAAGGGTGCATGAATCAGGGAAAACAGCACGCGCTCTATGCCCAGGCCGGCGAGCATTTCGCCCCGGCGGTGGCCCGTCTCGCGCGGGCCATGGAGCGCGATCCCGAAAGGGCGCGCGATCTCGAGCAGGACATCCATTGCGAACTCTTCAGGAGCTTCGCCCGCTTCGATGGCCGGTGCGCGCTCAAAACCTGGGTCTATCGCGTCGCGCACAACGTCTGCGCCGAGCATCGTCTGCGGGCCTCGCGCGGCCGGAAGCCGATATCGCTCGAGGCGATCGAACTCTCCTCCGATCTGCCCCTGACCGAAGACGCCGAACGCACGGCCGATGAAACGCTGGCGGTGGCCCGCGCCCATGCCCTCATCCGCAGCCTTCCTACTCTCGACGCGCAGGTCATGCTGCTGTGGCTCGAGGGCGAAAGCGGGCGCGAGATCTCCGAGGTCACCGGACTGACCGCCGAAGCGGTCGCGACCCGTGTGCACCGGCTCAAGACAGCCATTGCCGAGCATTTCGTCAACCCCGACTCTCAGGGAGAGAAAACATGAGCAAACCGCCCCTCCCCGCCTGGCAGGACCGGGCGAGCGATGCCCGTTTCGCCGAGCCCGGTGCCTGCGAACATCGGGCCACGCGGTTCGAACGCACCATCCGCCGCCGCAATGCGGTGGAATATCTCGCCGGCGCCCTCGTCATCGCGCTGTTCGGGAGCGGGGCCCTGGGCGCTGCCGCGGCAGGTCTGTGGGACTTCGCCGGGGCCTGCGCTCTCGTCCTGATCGGCACGCTCTTCGTCCTCTGGACGCTGCATCGCGCCGGCAGCTATCGCGGGCGCCGGCCCGAACAGTCCTGCCGCGAGCATCTGCGCAACCAGCTTCTGCGCCAGCGCGACCTCCTGCGACGCGTGCCGCTTTGGTATCTCGCTCCGCTCCTCCCCGGGGTGCTCGGCATCTATGGCGCGACGGCAATTCGCGTCGCCGCCAAGGCGGGCTGGGGCGAAGCGCTCGGGGGCATCTGGATGCCCCTGGCCGGCACGGCAGCCTTCTTCGCTTTCGTCGCCTGGCTCAACCTGGCCGCGGCGCGGCGGCTCGAGGCGGAGATCGCGCAGATCGAAGGCGTCGGCTGAGCCCGGCGCGGCACCTTGCCCCCCCTTGCCCTTCGTGCCGCCTCCCCGTAACGCCGCCGTAAAGTTGCAAGGGAAAACCGATGACCGAGAAGACGCGTTTCGAAGGCACCAGCTCCTATATCGCGACCGAGGATCTGAAGGTCGCCGTCAATGCCGCGGTGACCCTGCGCCGGCCGCTGCTCGTCAAGGGCGAGCCGGGCACGGGCAAGACCGTGCTTGCGCATGAGATCGCCAAGGCGATCGACGCCCCGCTGATCGAATGGAACGTCAAGTCGACCACCAAGGCCCAGCAGGGTCTCTACGAATATGATGCCGTCGCCCGTCTGCGCGACGGTCAGCTGGGCGACGAGCGGGTCCATGACATCTCGAACTACATCAAGAAGGGCAAGCTGTGGGAGGCCTTCACCTGCGAACAGCTCCCCGTCCTGCTGATCGACGAGATCGACAAGGCCGACATCGAGTTTCCGAACGATCTGCTGCAGGAACTCGATCGGATGAGCTTCGACGTCTATGAAACGCACCAGCGGATCGAGGCGGCGGAGCGCCCGATCGTGGTCATCACCTCGAACAATGAGAAGGAATTGCCCGACGCCTTCCTGCGCCGCTGCTTCTTCCACTACATCAAGTTCCCCGACCGCGAGACGATGCGCGATATCATCGATGTCCATTTCCCCGACATCCAGAAGACTCTCGTCACCAAGGCGATGGAGATCTTCTACGACATTCGCGAAGTGCCGGGTCTGAAGAAGAAGCCCAGCACCAGCGAATTGCTCGACTGGCTCAAGCTGCTGCTCAACGAGGACATGCCGCTGGAGACGCTGCAGGACAGCAATCCGAACAGCGCGATTCCCCCGCTCCACGGGGCGCTGCTCAAGAACGAGGCCGACGTGATGATGTTCGAACGCCTCGCCTTCATGGCACGGCGTCAGTCCTGACGAATCCTTCCCGACGACCGGATGGCGTGCGGCAGCGTTTCGTTCGTCAGCCGGTCGTCGGGCGACTGATCGCCGAGCGAATAGGCCAGCTCGAAATCGCCCCATCGACGTCCGTTGACGAACAGCGGAACATAGACGTTGCGGACGACGCGATAGGTGCGTCCGTCGCCCTCCTGGCGATAGACCGCCATCATATAGGGTGCATTGGATCGCTTTGATTTCTGATCGATCGGATCGAGGATCTTGCGTCCGTTGCGGCAGAAACGGGTATCATGGACCAGGTCGCCGGTCGGAGGCTGCGAGTGCTTGGTCAGATGCGTCGGAAGATAGCCGTTCATGTCGGTGCAGGCCGCAGCCATTACCCGCGCATCCTCCTGCGTCGCCTTGTCGAGCAGATGCCGCCAGTTGTCATGTGCCCAGTCCATCAGCGCAGTGCGATAGCGGGTGGGCCGTGAGCCGGGAATTTCGCGGTAGTCGGTGTCGTACAACTGCGCGAGCGTGAGTTCGCCGGAGGCGAGCGCGGCCTCCGCCATCTTGCCGGCCTCGAGCGCATGGGCCCGGGCGGCTTCGACGAGGGCGCTATCCTGCGGCGACAGCCCGGCATGGACGATCCGGTCGAACATCTCGCTCGCGGTCATCTCGAGCTCTTCCATGTTCGCATGGGCCTGCCCGAGCTGGGCTTCGTTGACCGAGACCGATCGGTCGAAGTCGTTGAGCACATCCTGCACGCGATGGACATGACCCGAGATCGTCGCGGTGTTGCGCGCGATCTGATCCTGCTGTCCGTCGACCTCGACGAGCAGTTCGGTGACGCTGCGCATCGTGTCCTCGATCGCGCTGACCGAATTCTTCGCATGGCTGCTGGCGGCGGCGCCGGTCTGGATCTTCTCGATGACCTGCTCGGCCTCGCCTCCCAGCATGTCGATCGTCCGGCCGATCTCCTCGGTCGCCTTGCGCGTTTCGCTCGCGAGCGTCTTCACTTCGTTCGCAACCACCGCGAAGGTGCGCCCCTGCTCGCCCGCACGCATCGCCTCGATCGTGGCATTGAGCGCGAGGATGTTGGTGGTCTCCGCGATCTGGTCGATTTCCTGGCTCGACCGGCGCACCTGATCCATCGCCGCAGCGAAGCCGGTGACATGCTCGGTCAGCGTTTCGACGAGGCTCAGCAGATTGCCGATTTCGTTGAGCGAATTGCTGATCATGGCGGTGCCGTCCGACAGCCGTTCGATCGCACGCTCGGACAGCAGGCGCGCTTCGTCGCTGGCTTCCAGGACCTTGTGCTGATCTTCGTCCAGCGCGGATACCGTGCCCTGCAGCTCGATGTATTCCGCGCGCAGATGGCCGAAGGAATCGATTACGGCCTGGACGATCCCGGCAACATCGGTGCAGCCGACGGTGACCCTGCCACAGGCCTCCGGAATCTGATCGAGCGCCGATGCTCCGCGTGCATCGATGGCGTTGAGTTCCATGACGTGTTGACCCCCTATGTCGTCGCGAACAGTGCTCTAGGCGCCGATGGTTAGGGGAGCGTTAAGGCGGGCCTTCCCGAACCCCGTGCGAAGGCTGGTGCTCCACCGCGCGGCGCGCTAAGGCAGGCGGATGTTTTTCAACTTCGTCGACGAACTGCGCGCTGCGGGAATTCCCGCGAGCTTCAAGGAACATCTGACGCTGATCGAGGCGCTCGATCGCGACGTGATCGGCCAGTCGCCCGAAGCGTTCTATTACCTCAGCCGCGCGACCTTCGTGAAGGACGAAGGACTGCTCGACAGGTTCGACCAGGTCTTCGCCAAGGTCTTCAAGGGAATCATGTCCGATTACGGCCAGAATCCGGTCGACATCCCCGAGGACTGGCTGAAGGCTGTGGCCGAGAAATTCCTCTCCGAAGAGGAGATGGAAGCGATCAAGTCGCTCGGCTCGTGGGACGAGATCATGGAGACGCTCAAGAAGCGCCTCGAGGAACAGGAAGGGCGCCACCAGGGCGGCAACAAATGGATCGGCACCGGCGGCACCAGCCCCTTCGGCAATTCGGGCTACAACCCGGAAGGCGTGCGGATCGGGGGCGAGAGCAAGCACAAGCGCGCGCTCAAGGTGTGGGACAAGCGAGAATTCCGCAATCTCGACAACACCAAGGAACTCGGCACCCGCAATATCAAGATGGCGCTGAGGCGGCTGCGTCGCTTTGCCCGCGAGGGCGCGGCCGACGAGCTCGACCTCGACGCGACGATCGAGGGAACCGCCAAGCAGGGCTGGCTCGACATCCATATGCGGCCCGAACGCCACAATGCGGTCAAGCTGCTGCTGTTTCTCGACGTCGGCGGGTCGATGGATCCCTTCATCAGACTGTGCGAGGAGCTGTTCAGCGCCGCCACCGCCGAGTTCAAGAATCTCGAATTCTTCTATTTTCACAACTGCCTTTACGAGGGCGTGTGGAAGGACAACCGCCGCCGCTGGCAGGAGCGGACCAAGACCTGGGACGTGCTCCACAAATACGGCCACGACTACAAGGTGATCTTCGTCGGCGACGCAGCGATGAGCCCCTATGAGATCACCCATCCCGGCGGCAGCGTCGAGCACATGAACGAGGAAGCCGGGGCCACCTGGATGCAGCGGGTGGTCAACACCTATCCCGCGACCGTGTGGCTCAATCCCGTGCCCGAGAAGCAGTGGAGCTATTCGCAATCGACCAAGGTGATCAAGCATCTGGTCAACGACCGCATGTATCCGCTGACGCTGGACGGCCTCGAGGACGCCACCCGCGAGTTGAGCCGCAAGCAGGGGTGAAATCTCCAGCCCAGGTTTGAGTATTCGGCGGTCCGCGCCTATGATCCGGTCGAGGAGACTCGTCATGCCATTGGGTAAGTTGTTCCTGGCCGCCCTTGTTTCGATCGCCGCAACGCCCGCCGAGCATCACGATGGTGCAGTGGTCGCTCGGTCCCCGGAGTTGTTGGACCCGGATGTCACCGAGACCGTCTGCCGCGATCGGATCCACGAAGCGCGCGCGGCCAATGGTCAGCCCGAGCTGCGCCGCGAGACCGCCCAACCCGACGCGCCTCTGTTCATCGCGGCGGTCGATCAGCGGATCGATGGCTGCAATGTCATGGTGATGCGCAACGACACCAGCGATATCCGTCCACTGCCCAAGCCCGACGGCTCGGGCGAATGGATACCGGCGCGCTAGTCCTTGCGGTCCAGTTCCTCGTTCAGCCGCAGGCTGCAGCGCCAGAAGAAGAAGGCCGGCACGAGGCCGAAGAAGGCCGCGCCATAGAGCACGTAGCGCACGCTCTCCTCGCCATATTCGGGCCGCAACCAATCGGACAACATGCCGAAGAACAGCGGCCCCAGACCCAGTCCGATGAGGTTCTGGAAAAACAGCACCACCGCGGCCGCGATCGCCCGCGTCCTGAGCGGAACCAGCCCCTGCGCCGCCGAATAGGTCGGACCGTAGTAGAAGGAATTGAACAGCGTGGGGAGAAACAGCAGGCCGAGCGCCAGCTGCCAGCTCTGTGCCTGATAGGCCATGAACGCGAGGGGGACCGAGAGCGCCATGCCGATCGCCGGGGCGGTCAGCACATGCCGGCGATCGACTGCGCCATAGCGATCCGCCAGCCACCCGCCGAGGAACGTCCCGGCGATTCCGGCTATGCCGTTGACGATCCCGAACCACAGTCCGACCTCCCCCGGCGACAGCTCATGCGTGCGCTGGAAGAAGATCGTCGTCCAGGTGGTCTTTCCGTAAGCGAGAAAGGATGCCGAAGAGCCGGCGGCCAGCAGCAGGACGAAGGCCGGCGAGCCCATGACCGATCTCAAGGCCGCGAAGAAGGGCATGGTGTGCTGCGCCGCTCCGCCGCGCAACGCCTCGGCCGCACGGGTCTTGCGGGGGTCGCGCAGGACGAACCAGACCAGCACCGCCATCGCCACGCCGGGCAGTCCGACGACGAGGAACGCCCGGCGCCATCCGAAGATGTCGTTGAGGACGCCGCCGATCATCATGCCGAGCACCGTCCCGACCGGGATACCGAGCGCGTAGAAGGCGAGCGCCGAGCTGCGCTTCGCGGGTTCGACCATGTCCGCGATCAGCGAATGTGCGGGGGGCGTGCAACCCGCTTCGCCCACGCCGACGCCGATCCGCGCGAGCAGGAGCTGTCCGAAGTTCTGGGCCAGACCGCATAGCGCGGTCATCAGCGACCAGACCGCGATTGCAACCGCGATCAGGCGCGGGCGATCGGTCGACGGCCGGTCGGCGTAGCGTGCGATCGGGAGGCCGAGTGCCGTATAGAAGAGGGCGAAGGCGAGGCCGGTCATCAGGCCGATTTGCGTATCGCTCAGACCAAGGTCGTTGGCGATCGGCTCGGCCAGGATATTGACGATCTGCCGGTCTATGAAGTTGAAGATGTAGACGACCAGCAGGATCCAGAGAGTGACCCTGACCGGCCGTCCCATGGCCGGCGCCCGCGCAGTTGATGCCATGTGACCCGGTCTCCGCTCGTTCGGGGCACAGCGTTCCCGAACCGCAGCGGCGCGTCAAGCGAAGGCGGCGAAGAATTCCTGCCCGTGCCCCAATCAGCTGTAGAGCAGATGCGGCGCGATCGTCTCGCGCCAGCTCTCTTCGTCGGCGCTCGCCATCCGGTCGAGATCGTCGGGCATTCCCTCGCTGTCGTCGACCCATTCGCGCAGCCCCGGCCCGCCATTGATGACGTCGATGGCGAGGCGGTCATGCTCGTATTCATAGGGAAAGTCGCGCCAGATCGGATAGTCGGGATAAAGCGCCCTGATCGCCTTGAAGGCGAGCGCCTGCATCCGCCACGGCCGAAAGGCATGATGGTCGTAGAACGGACCTTCGGCGTGGATCATCAGGCCGTTGCAAAGCCGGCCCGCATGCTTGTGGAAGGTCGGCTCGAACCAGCATTCGCGCAGCGCGCAGCCGCGCAGCCAGACGGGTGCCAGCCGCTCCATCTCTGCCAGCACCGCTTTGGCATCGATATCGGGCGCACCGAACAGCACCTCCAGCGGCCGCGTCGTGCCCCTGCCCTCGCTTAGCGTCGTGCCTTCCAGCATCACCGTTCCCGCATAGGCGCGGGCCATGTTGAGATTGGCCGCATTGGGACTGGGATTGATCCAGACGCGGTCCTCGGGCCAGCCGTAACCCGGTGCCGAACCCGGTTTCCATCCCGTCATCTCGATCACCCGGAGATCGACGTCGAGCCCGAAGTGATCGACGAACCAATGCGCCATTTCGCCCATGGTCAGCCCGTGGCGCATCGGCATGGGAGCGGCCCCGACGAAGCTTTCCTGGCCGGGCAGCAGCAAGCGTGCCCTCGACCGGCCCGCCCGCCGGATTCGGCCGGTCGAGCACCCATACGCTCTTGCCCGAGGCAGCCGCTTCCTCGAGCAGATAGAGCAGCGTGGTGACGAAGGTGTAGATCCGGCAGCCGAGATCCTGCAGGTCGAACAGGAAGACATCCGCGCTCGCCATCATCTCTTGCGTCGGGCGGCGCACCTCGCCGTAGAGGCTGAACACCGGAATCCCGTATTGCGGATCGGTCTCGTCCGCGGTCTCGACCATATTGTCCTGCTTGTCGCCCTTGAGGCCGTGCTGCGGACCGAGAGCCGAGGTGAGGTTCACGCCGCGCGCGATCAGCGCGTCGAGCGAATGCTGCAGGCTTGCCGTCACCGATGCGGGATGCGCGATCAGCGCGACACGGCGATCCTCGAGCGGCTTGCGCAACTCGGCTTCGGCGAGCAGGCGGTCGATGCCGAAGCGCACGCTCATGGCCGTTCCGCCAGAAGAAGCCGGCGCCCGACTTCGCTGTGGAAATCCGGCTTTCCTTCGGAAAATCCAAGCCCCCAGAACTGCTGGTTTCCGTCCGCGTACTCGACAATCGCACTCAGGGCCGCGCGCGCCGGCAACGGCAAGTCGGCTTCCACCACGGCAAGCAAATTCAGTTCTCCCTCCCCATTCGTGCAGGAAATTTCGATCCTGTTCACGGGTGCTTTCCGCATAACTGTGCGAACGTCGTCGAAGTCATAGGCCGCCCAGCGCGTGGAGGGCGACAGGTTGAATTCCCGGTAGGCGGTTCCGCCATCGGGCTGCCAGAAGAATTCGAAACAGGTCGTCCGCCACAAATTGTCCGTGCGTTCCGATTGCGCTTTTTCCGGCAGTTCGATGCGCGACACTTTCCCGCGAAGCCGAAACTCGACCTCGCAGCCCTTGTCGGTGGGCCGCAGATCGGCACTGGCTGAATCGATCGGCCCGGGGGCACAAGACGGGTGGAGGTGCAGTTCCTGCATGCTCCGTCGCTACGGTCAACCTCCGGGGGACACAAGTGCCTCTGTCCTACACTTGTCCTTCTGCGCTAGGGGTCTTGCATGTTCGCTTCCGGACCAGCATTGGCGGCACGTCCCGGGCGTTCCCGCGCGGCCGGAAGGAATTTTGGCCTTGGACCGTGTAACATGCGGTCCAAGTGCCCCGCAGCTGCGACGAACGGAGAGCGCGAGACCCCATGAGCACGTACCAGTCCGACCTCCTGCGCGTGCTCGACGAGCGCGGCTACATCCACCAGATCACCGACGCGGCCGCCCTCGACACGCTCGCCTCGACGCAGGTGGTCCCCGGCTATATCGGCTTCGACGCGACCGCGCCCTCGCTCCACGTGGGGAGCCTGGTCCAGATCATGATGCTGCGCCGACTGCAGCAGAGCGGACACAAGCCGGTCGTGCTGATGGGTGGCGGAACGACGCGGATCGGCGATCCGAGCGGGCGCGACGAGAGCCGCAAGATGCTCACCGACGAAGCCATCGCCGGGAACATAGCCGGCATCCGGACGGTCTTCGAACGCCTGCTGGCATTCGGCGACGGACCGACCGATGCGGTGATGGTCGACAATCACGACTGGCTCGGCAAGCTCGGCTACATCGAGATGCTCCGGAAGGTCGGCGCGCATTTCACCGTCAACCGGATGCTGACTTTCAATTCGGTGCGGCTCCGGCTCGAGCGCGAGCAGCCGATGACCTTCCTCGAATTCAACTACATGATCCTGCAGGGATACGATTTCCGGCACCTCGCCAAGGAGATGGGAGTGCGGCTGCAGATGGGCGGCAGCGACCAGTGGGGCAATATCGTCAATGGCATCGAACTCGGACGTCGGATGGACGGAGTCGAGCTCTATGGCCTGACCACGCCGCTGCTGACCACCGCCGATGGCGCCAAGATGGGCAAGACCGCGGCGGGCGCGGTGTGGCTCAACGAAGCGCAATTGCCGAGCTATGATTTCTGGCAGTACTGGCGCAATGTCGACGACCGCGACGTCGGCCGCTTCCTGCGGCTTTTCACCGATCTGCCGCTCGACGAGATCGTGCGGCTCGAAGCGCTCGAGGGCGCCGACATCAACCACGCCAAGACGGTCCTCGCCAATGCGGTGACCGGGCTCGTGCGGGGCGAGGAGGCGGCCGCGCTCGCGCAACGCACCGCGGAGGAAACCTTCGCCGGAAGTGGCAGGGGTGCCGATCTTCCCGCGCTGTCGGTCGGCGCCGAGGGCATGCGGATCGGTGCGGCGCTCACTGCGCTGGGTTTCACCGGTTCCAATGGCGAGGCCAAGCGCAAGCTGGCCGAAGGCGCGGTCAGGCTCGATGGCGAGACCGTCGACGATCCGGCCTTTCTGGTAAGCGTGGACCAGGGGGCGGAACGAAAACTCAGCCTCGGCAAGAAGAAGCACGCAGTGCTTCGTCGCTAGCCCGCCCCGGACCGCCGGAAATCCGGATCCCGGGCTCCGGAGGTTTACCAATTGGCAGCCTTTTGCGCGCATAGCCCGGGTTCCCGAGAGCAAGCTGCAAGGATCCCCGCCGATGGGTGCCGGAGCACAATTGAGCGTTACCGACCAGCGGCGCATGGCGCGCCATCCGGTCGATCATCCCGTGATCGCCGAGCACTTCGGAAAAGGCGACCTGCGCCTGCACATCGCCAATATCTCCGCCAATGGATTCATGGTCGACGATGCCGATAGCATCGAGCGCGGCGAGCGGGTGATCGTGCGTCTTCCGGTGATCGGCCGGATCGAGGCCTATTGCATCTGGGTGCGCGACCATCGCGCGGGCTTCCAGTTCGAACGGATCATCCGGGTCGACGATTTCCTGGCGCTGATCGACACGCTCCAGCCCAATCCGCGACTGCGCAGGCTCCGCTGACCGCAAAAGCCTGATTTCAGCGCGACAAGCAGCCGCGCCTTCACAAGCGCGGGCGAGGCTGGCATGCGTCGCGGGTGAGCGACACCGACACCCCCTCAGCGACCCGTTCCCCAATGCGCATCGCCGATTTCCGCGCCTATTTCCTGTCGCGTCTCTCGATGACGCTGGCCCAATATGCGATGATGCTGATCATCGGCTGGCAGACCTACAACATTGCCCGCGATGCCGGGCTGGGGGTCGCCGCCGCATCCGGCCAGCTCGCGCTCATCGGGCTGCTGCAGTTCATCCCGCTGTTCGTGCTCACTCCGTTTTCCGGCTGGGCTGCCGATCATTTCGATCGCCGCAACATCGCGCGGCTCACGGTGCTCGCGCAATTCGGCTGCGGGGCCGCGCTGGCCTGGCTGACCTGGAGCGGGAGCCTGACGCTGCCTGCCCTGTTCGGCGTCGCCATCGTGCTCGGCGTCGTCAGGGCCTTCAACGGCCCCGCGCTGTCCGCGCTCGCGCCCAACCTCGTCCCCAGGGCGATCTTGCCCAATGCCATCGCGCTCTCGAGCATCGCCTGGCAGACCGGGATGATCGTCGGACCGGCGATCGGCGGATACACCTATGCCATCCTCCCCGCCCTTCCCTATGCCGTCGCCTGCGCCCTGTTCGGGGTGGCGATCGTCGCGCTCGGCTTCATCGGCAAGGTCCCGCAGTCGCCGCGCGAGGCGAACAAGCGGCCGATCCACCAGATGGTCGAGGGGTTGCGCTATGTGGTGCGCAACAAGATGGTGCTCGGTGCGATCACGCTCGACCTTTTCGCCGTGTTCCTCGCCGGGGCCACCGCCCTGTTCCCGGTCTATGCCCGCGACATCCTCGCGGTCGGCGAAACCGGGCTGGCGCAGCTGGCGATGGCACCCGCGGCCGGCGCCGCCCTGACCGCGCTGTGGTTCAGTTTCCGCCCCCTTAAGACGCAGGTCGGGCCCAAGATGCTGTGGGCGGTGGCGATCTTCGGCAGCGCCACGGTCGTCTTCGGCCTGTCGAAATCCATGCCGCTCAGTCTCGCCATGCTGTTCGTCGTCGGCGCGGCGGACATGTTCAGCGTCTATATCCGCCAGTCGCTGATCCAGTTGCACACGCCCGACGAGAAGCGCGGGCGGGTGTCATCGGTCAGCCTGCTGACGATCAGCGCCTCGAACGAATTCGGCGATTTCTTCTCGGGCAGCCTCGCTTTCCTCATCGGCCCGGTCGCCGCGGTCGTCGCCGGCGGTGCGGGCGCCATCGTCACCGTGGCGCTCTGGTCGCGCATCTTTCCCGTTCTTCGCACGACCCGGACCTTCGACCCGCCCGATGAATTGATAGAGCAAACCCCCGAAGAAAAGCTCCAGGAGCAATTGCCATGAAAGCCGCTTCCGTTCTCGATACCATCGGCAATACGCCGCACATCCGCCTGTCGCGCCTGTTTCCCGACCACGAAGTCTGGGTGAAGAGCGAGCGCGCCAACCCCGGCGGCTCGATCAAGGACCGCATCGGTCTGGCCATGGTCGAGGATGCCGAGAAGGACGGCCGGCTCAAACCGGGCGGAACGATCATCGAACCGACCAGCGGCAACACCGGGATCGGTCTGGCGATGGCCGCTGCGGTCAAGGGCTACAAGCTCGTGCTGGTCATGCCCGAGAGCATGAGCGTCGAGCGCCGCCGGCTGATGCTCGCCTATGGCGCGACTTTCGACCTCACGCCCAAGGAGAAGGGCATGAAGGGCGCGATCGAGCGCGCGCAGGAACTGGTCGCGGAGACCGAGGGTGCCTGGCTGCCGAGCCAGTTCGACAACGAAAGCAACTGGAAAGTCCACGCGCGGACCACCGCGCAGGAAATTCTTGCCGATTTCGCCGATGCGCCGTTCGATGTTCTCATCACCGGCGTCGGCACGGGCGGCCATCTGACCGGCTGCGCCGAAGTGCTGAAGAAGAGCTGGAGCGGGTTGAAAGCCTATGCGGTCGAACCCAGCGCCTCCCCCGTGATCAGCGGCGGCCAGCCCGGCCCGCACCCGATCCAGGGTATCGGCGCCGGTTTCGTGCCGCAGAACCTGCACACCCAGGCGATCGACGGGGCGATCCTGGTCGAACCCGAAGCGGCCAAGGAGATGGCCCGCCGATGCGCGGCGGAAGAGGGCCTGCTCGTCGGCATCTCGAGCGGCGCGACGCTGGCGGCGATCCGGCAGAAGCTGGACGAACTGGATCCGGACAGCCGCGTGCTCGGCTTCAACTACGACACCGGCGAACGCTACCTTTCGGTCCCGGACTTCCTGCCGGAGTGACGCGACTGGCCAAGATCGCCTACCGCGAGGGAGCGGTCGAGCTGACTGCCTTGCATGCACAGCCCGACCGCGCGCCCCGCGCTGCTATTGCGGTCTTCCCGACCTTCATGAACTCGACGCCTGCCGTCGAGGCGAAGGCGCTGTCGCTGGTCGAAGCCGGCTATGCGGTCCTCATTGGCGACTTCTATGGTCCCGATGCGCCGGCCGATCCCGAGCAGGCCTTTGCCGCGATGGCCCGCCTTCGCGCCGATCCGGAGGCGATGCGCGCCCGGCTGCGCGCGACGATCGGGCTTTTGCGCGAACTCGCACCGCGGACACCGCATATGGCGATCGGCTTCTGCCTCGGTGGCATGGGGGTGCTGGAATTGGCACGCGACGGAGAGGATCTCGCGGCGGTCGTGAGCTTCCATGGCATGCTGGAGACCGCCCTCCCCGCCGGCCGCCCGATCGCGCCGCGCATCCTGGTCTGCCACGGCGATGCCGATGCGCTGGTCCCGCGCAGCCAGGTGACTGGTTTCTGGGAGGAGATGGATGCGGTCGAGGCGCGCTGGCACTTCCACAGCTATTCCGGCGTCGGGCACGGCTTCACCAATCCCCGCATGCGCGACGGCTCTCCCAATCCCGCCCATGACGCCAGCGCCGACCGCCAGGCCTGGGCGGCGATGCATGCGCTGTTCGACGAGGTGCTCGCCTAGCGCCTCTTCTTTCCATCGGCTTCTGCCCGGAAGCACCGTCTCGACGGAGTTGCGATGTGAACGAATTCAACACCATGATCGCCCTGCTGGGGGGCGTCATTCTTTTGCTGGGATTGGCCTCGAGGCCGCTTGCCAGAAGTCCCGTTCCGACGACGGTGCTCGCACTTGGGGTCGGCGTGGTGGTCGGACCGGAGGTGTTAAACCTCATCGACCTCGAGAACCTCGGTGACCGCGCGACCCTCCTCGAGGGTGCCGCTCGGCTGACCATGGCGGTTGCGCTGATCGGCGTCGCCCTTCGTATTCCCTGCGATTTTCCGCGAGCCAACTGGCGGGCCATGGTGATTCTGCTCGGCGTGGGAATGCCGCTGATGTGGGCTATCAGCACAGCCCTGATCTACTATGTCCTCGCTATCCCGTTCTGGCTCGCGCTCCTGATCGGCGCCATAATCACGCCGACCGATCCGGTGGCTTCGAGTCCGATCGTGACCGGCCGGGTTGCCGCGGACAATGTCTCCGCGGAAATCCGCCACGCGATCTCCTTCGAATCCGGCGCGAACGATGACCTCGGCTTCCTGTTCGTCCTTCTGCCTCTGCTGTTCCTCACACGGCCGCCCGGCAAGGCCCTGATGGAGTGGTTCACGAGCACCCTCCTGTGGCATGTGGGGGTGGCAACGGCTTTTGGACTCCTGCTGGGCTTTGCGGCGGGCAAGCTGCTCAAGGCTGCGGAAGCGAAGCGGACGATTCAGGCCGAATGGAGGCTCGTCTACACCGTCGCGCTCGGCCTGCTCGCAGCAGGCGCGGGCAAGCTCATCCATAGCGACGAAGTGCTCGTGATCTTCGCGGCCGGTGCGATGTTCACGCAGGTCGTCAGCGAAGATGATCGCAAGAACGAGGAGCAGGGCCAGGAGGCGGTCAATCGCTTCTTCGTGATTCCGATCCTGGTGCTGCTTGGGACCGCCATTCCCTGGCGCGGCTGGGCGGAGCTGGGCGGCGCGGGCATCCTGCTCGTGGGCGCCATCCTGCTGTTGCGGCGGCTGCCGGTGATCTTTCTGCTTCGCCCGGCGATCCCGCAGATCAGAAGTGGCCGGGATGCAGCTTTCGTCGGGTGGTTCGGCCCCATAGCCGTGGCCGCCATCTACTATGCATCGCTCGCAGAGCATCGCCTGCACGAGCCGCTCGTATGGAATGTCGTGAGTCTCATCGTCTGCAGTTCGATCCTGGTGCACGGGATAAGCGGGGCCCCGTTGACCAGCCTGTATGGCGCAAAGACGCGACGCGCCGCGTGATCCACCGCGCAGTGCCGCCGCCCCTTCATCTCTCGGAACGTAGAGTGAGAAGCGCGGTCCGCAGATCCTTCGCGGCGGCGGCATCGTCGGGCGGTCGGCCGTCGAATACGCCGACCGCGACGAAGCCGCCCTTCTTTAGCACGATCGAAAAGCCGCCATCGAACACGCCGAAATGCGTCAGGAGGTCGGGTCCGACGCCCCAGCCGAGGCCGTAAGGCAAATCGTTCGTCCGGGGAACGGGCTCTCTGATCGTCTCCGGGCGGACCTTGCGCGAGGCAAATTCGTAATAGGCCGCCACGGTCCCCGACCATCCGCCTGCGGGCCCGAGCCAGGGATCGTATGCCATCGCGCGGGTCTCGGGAAACAGGGCCCTCACCGAACGATCGTAGGATTTTCCGGTTCGTTCGGCGATGGCCCGGCCGACCAGGCAATAACCGAGATTCGAATAGGCGAAGCGGGTTCCGGGCCGGAACTGCTTCGCGGGCGCCGGGATGTCCACGCAGGCGCGGTCGTGGTCGCCCTCGGTGACCGGATCCCCCGCGATCGCACGGTCCCACCCGCCCGTGTGCTGAAGCAGATTGCGCACCGTGGCTCCCTCGACCGTCTGCTCCAGGTCGAGGACCTCGACGGCCGTGGCAGCCGTGATCGCTTTGGACAGGCTGTAATAGGGGCGCACCATGCCCGCAGGAGCATTGATCGAGATGAAGGAGGGCTCCGTGCCGGCGGTGCCATAGGCGATGTTGGCGGCGGCGAGGCCATGGTTCTGCATCGCCGCGACGATCGGCGCGGCCGCTTCGCGTGCCCTCAGCGAGGGGATCGCGAAGGCTGCGACGACCGCGAACGCGAGAATGGCCGCGAGGATGATCTGGCGCATGGCTGCACTATGGCTGTTGCGCTTTAAGATCCGGTATCCGCCCAGCCGAAGGAGGCGGCCCGCTGGACACGGCGCAATGGCGCCTGCTCAGTCTTCCAGCTCGGTCTGGGCGCAGCCGGGAGGCGTGAAATTGATTTCGGCGAGGCGCCAGGTTGGATCGTCCCCCATCAGCTCGTCGAGCGAGGGTATCACGCGCGGAATCTCGACTCCGCGGATGTTGGCGATCATGTAGCGCCCCGATTCCCGCACCCGGATCTGCCCGGATGGATAGTGTTCGCCCAACCGGTCGCGCAGGCGCAACGCCTCGGGGGACAGCCCCGATCCCTTCAGCATCCGCGGAGCCCCGTCGAGAAGCTCTGCCGAAGCGGTGCGGACGCTCTTCAACCCGTCGAACAGGATCGACAGCGAAATGAACGCCGCGGCGGCCGAATCCGCCCACCAGAAGCCCATGCCGATCCCGAGGATCCCGAGGATCCCCGCCACTCCGGTCTGCCAATCGGCCTTCTGCATCTGCGCATCGGTGTGCAGCACCTTGTCGCGCAGCCGTTCCGCGACGGGCTTCTTGAGCCGGCCGAGAACCGATGGGATGATGATCGAATAGACCAGCGCCGCGACCATCAACCATCCCAGCCAGATGGTCTTGCCGAACATGGTCACGGGCCCGATCGTCGGATGCTCCTGCTTGAGCAGAGCGGTGACGCCGCCGTAGAACAACCACATGCCCATCACCGTCAGGACCACAGCCGAGGCGAGAAAGGCGAGGCTGTTGACCCGGACGAAGCCGAACGGATGGCGCTCGGTCGGTGCCTTGGGTTCGAGACGCGTGGCGAACAGGAATGTGGTCGCCGGCACCAGACCCAGCAGGTCTTCGAGAAAGGCGGTCTTCATCGCCTGGCTGCCGCCCATGGCGAAATACATCACCACGACCACGCTGCATATGCCGATCAGCGTCCACCATTCGAGGCGTTTCGCCTTGCCGATGTCCCGGGTGATTGCGCGGGGCAGACCGCTCATGGCCGGAGGGCCTTGTCGACCGTCATGATCCAGCCGTTCTCACCGTTTCGCATGGCGAACCGATGGGTCGCTACATGCTTGGGCGGACGGGCGCGCCAGCCGATCGCGCGGCCGAAATGCACTTCCTTGCTCCACGGGCTGTCCATCGCGAAATCGCCATAGGCGAGGTCGATCTTCCCCTCGGCGAGGTCGGCGAAGATCTCTTCGCTGTCGCCGCGACGGATCCGCAGCTTCGCACCCGTCTTCTGTTGCAGTTCGGCAAGTGCGTCCGTGGCATGTCGGTCGGCTTCGGCGTTCTCGATCCACCCGAGGCGGATCGTGCCGGTCTCGCGGACGAGGGACGTGGTCCGTTGCGGATCGCGCGGCATGTCGCAACCCGCCAGTGTGAGGCCGAGCAAGCCCATAATCGCCAAGTGCCGCATCGTTCCCGGTCCGCTCCCCGAATTCTTGCATCTTTGTACCCACAACCGGCGAAATCGCGATTTGTTTCCGGTGTTTCCGCCGGCGCCTCGGCAGCCGGGAGGCGCCGCCGGAGCATCGCCGGTCGACGCCGCCCGACTGCCGCGCCGAATTGCCTCGCCCCATTTCGGCGGCGAATTCAGGTCCGGCCGCGTCCTTTCCCGCCGCCCTTGCCCTTCTTTTCGCCGGATCGCCCCTCGCCCCCGCGATCGGGCGGGAGTTCGTCCATTTCGGGGATGAGAGCGCGCAATTCCTCGCGGTCGAGCGCGCCATTCGCATCGAGATCCAGGGCAGCGAACTTGCGCCGGTGATAGGCCAGCAATTCCTCGCTCGAGACCCCTGCATCGTAATTCGCATTCGCGCTGGTCACCAGCGTGACGCTGAGCGGTTCGACCAGACGCGACAGCACGAGCGCATTGCCCTCGTCCTTGAAGACCAGCGGAATCGTTTCGGGAATGAGGTCGAAGCGGGCAACGAGGTTCGCCCCTTCGGCGAGGACCGCCGATCCGAGCGAGCGCTGCCAGGCGACGAACTCGGCTTCGGCGATCGACCGGTCGCCGTCGGTATCCACGCGCGAGAAGCGCTCGAGAATGGCGGCATCCTTGCGCGCCTGCACCGCGCCGCGCACCTCTTCGGCGGTGACCATGCCGTCGCGATCGACATCGCCATCCTCGAAATTCCGCCGCGCGAGCGCCTCGACCTCCTTGAGCAGGACCGGCTTCACCTTCGCCTTCTCGCCCCTGTGCTCCTTGTCGCCGCGATCCTGGCCGGACTTCCGCCGCCGCCGCCGCGTTGCGCCTCGACCGGAGCTGGGTGGATGGCGACGAGCAGCGAAGCGGTGAGCGCGAGGGCAAGACGCATGGTTGACCTTCTTGGTATTTCGGGGGACGCGACCTACGCCACGGGTCCCGCCCGAACGGTGAACGGCAGATTAACTCCGCCTGGGAGCATGCGGTGCGCCACGCCCGTCCCCAAGCGCCCGGCGGCTTGCCTTGCCGGCCCTTGCCTCGCGCAGCTTTCTGAATTCGCATCGTTCTCGCGACAGCCCGTCACGCGCCTGCGCAACCGAAGGCCCGGCTCTGTAACATTTGGTAACGCCGGGCCGCACATGCGGGCGGAGCTGCCGCCCCCGGGCCCGATTGCAGACTCTCCGGATTTGCGAGTACAAGGAACGATGAGCATCCACGGAAGCTGTCATTGCGGCAATGTCCGGATCGAATTGCCGCGCATGCCCGAGTGGGTTGCGGATTGTAATTGCTCGCTCTGCCGCCGTCTCGCGTGGCGAGTGGCCTATTTCCCCCCCGATCGGGTGCGCATTTCGGGCGAGACGACGGCCTATGTCTGGGGTGACCGGACGATCGGCATCCATCACTGCCCGACCTGCGGCTGTGGAACGCACTGGGCCTCGCTCGGAGAGGATTTCGGCAAGATGGGCATCAACGCGCGCCTGCTCGACGGCTTCGAGGAGAGCGCCATCGAGGTCCGGAAGTTCGACAATGCGGACTAGCTTGCATTTCGCTTAGGTGCCTTGTAGCCCTAATACAGTGTCACGCAGGATCGTCCACTTTGCCGCGCTCGCCCTCGGCCTCATCGCCTGGTATGCGATCGCGATCGCGGTCGATTATCTGCTCGTTCGCGTGGTGGGGATACCGCGCGGCGGGCGCTTCGCCTTGTTGGGAGCGGCACAATTCGCGGTCGGGGGCGGCGCGGTTCTCCTGGCGCTCCGGCTGGCGCGCCTGCGTCCCGCGGATGTCGGCTGGACATCGAAGCACATGCGATCGGACCTGGTCGTCGGACTGGCGATTGCAGCGCTCTTCGCCGCTCTGCAGTTTCTGGTCGTCATTCCCGCGACCGGCGGGGCCGGGCGGAGCGACATTGTCGCGAATGCCGCGCAGATCGGCGAAACGCCGGCCGGTCTCGCGGGAATGCTCACGCTGGCGCTCCTCGGTTCCACCAGCGAAGAGCTGCTGTTCCGGGGACTGCTTCTGGGCGGCATCGCAGCGACCGGAGGCGGCGGCCTTGCCGCCCGGATCGTCGCGACGGTGCTGGTGGTCCTTCTCTTCGCCCTCAGCCACGGCTACCAGGGATGGGCGGGCGTGGTGGACACGGGGCTCTATGGCGGCCTTCTGCTGAGCCTCCTCTATTGGTGGCGCGGCGCCCGCCTGGCCGCTCCCATCGCGGCCCATGTCGGCTGGAACGTGATCGCAGCGACGGCGATCTTCACCCTCTACTGACCCCCGACCGACGAGCCGATTGCGGAGGGCGGGCATCGGCACTAGGCCAGCCGCATGAGTCGCATGAGCATCCCGGAACACTACCATCGGCTCATCGTGTGGATCGGCGACGGGACCGGCGCCCCCGATGCTCTCTTGCATGTGCATGCGGGAATGGCCGTGCTGATCGCCGCCCGCCTGATCACCGGGCGCTCGCTCGCCACGCCGATCCCCTTTGCCGTCGTCTGTCTCGCCGAACTGCTGAACGAGGTCATGGACCGTCTCAGCCATGGGAGCTGGCAATGGCCCGACACCGGCCTCGACGTGGTCAACACGCTTTTCTGGCCCTTCATCCTGATGATCGGCCTGCGGGCAAGGCGTGCGCGCGAAGGCAAGCGGCCGAGCCTGGAAGCGCCAGCCGACAGTCTCGGCGCGCCCCCGCTTCGCTGATGCTCCCGCCCGGTGCGGGATCGCTGCCGGGACGGACCGGACGCCAGCGGGCGAGCCATCGACGCCTCCTGAGACCGGTGCAGCCGCCCCACCTTCGTCGTTCCCGCGTGTCGTAGCGAGCCGCCATGCGCCAAGGTCGTCCCATCGGCTCAGCCTCGGCAATTGGGCCGGCGAGCGCTGCTGGAGGACGACCGAAATGGGCTCGTCAGCCGCTGGTCTGCCCTTGGCGATCGTCCGGCTCGTCAGGCTGCCTCGGGCTAGTGGCAAACCGCCGAAGACGCGGGTTCGATGAAGATCAAGGCATAATCCCATCACCACCTCCTCATCCTGCGAAGACGGGGATACAGAGCGAGAAGGCGCCAAGGCCGGGCCGACCCGGGAGCCACCGGCAGGCGTGCTCCCGGTGCCGGTCGCCATCGCCGAGCGTAGCGTCACTCAGGACCGGGCGAGCCGCCCACCTTCGTCATTCCCGCGCAGGCGGGGATCCAGTCCGGCCTCGGCACCCCCCCCCTGGATCCCCGCCCTCGCGGGGATGACGAGAGATGGCGATGGCGTCGATACACCAGTCGACCGACCGAAATCTCCGGTGGCTTCCCACTGGCCGAGGCAGCCTGACGAGCCGGACGATCTCCAAAAGCAGACGGTCAGCAACGACGCCATAGCAGTCATAAGCGGGCTTCGGATTACACGGGCTCGAGCGGGAAGAATGGCGGCTCGGGCAACTCGACAACGATGCGATCACCGGCCTGAACACGTCCGCCCCTCAACACGACGGACATTATGCCGCACTTGCGGATGAGTTCGCCATTCTGCCCTCGGTCGAGCACCGCCGAAAGCAAACCCATCCGAAAATCATTGATCTGGGCACAGGGATTGCGGAGGCCTGTCACTTCCAGGACGACTTCCGCGCCAACTTTCAGCCGTGCTCTCCGTGAGAGTCCGAGTAAATCTATCCCCTTCGTGGTGATGTTCTCGCCCAAATCAGCAGGACTGACACGAAAACCTTGCTCTGCGACTTCGTCAAACAGTTCAGAATGGATTAGGTGCACTTGGCGAAGATTGGACTGTGATGGATCAGTTTTGACCCGGGAACGATGCTTAACCGTCACGCCTTGGTGTGCGTCACCGTCTACTCCGAGCCCGGCAACAATTGTGATTTGCGGCACGATCAGCTTCGAGAAGCAATGACCGCCATCCAAGGCGACTGCAATAACTTGCCCGGACATCGCAAGCTCCAATGTTTGCCCACCCCAACCACAAGTCCCGCGAGCCTACAAGCGGACAGTCTCGAAACCACCCAACATCGGCCCTTCCCGATCCCTTCGGCAGGAGAGAAAAGCCGACTTTCGGACCACGCTTCCGCAGGAGCCGGAACCCGCCCCCTTTTTCATACCCGCCGACATCCCTGCACCGAGCGCGTAGCGGAAACCGTTTTCCTACACGGGCGCGTTTCTCTACGGTGTCTTCCGCTCTTTTCCATCGTCCACCCAAAGTGCTCCACCCCTGCGGCCACGCCATGGGCGGTTAGCGGCCCGTTCAACGCAGGCGGAACGGCGGAATCGGAAGGAGACAGTCAGCGGCCCGGAAAGCCGCCTATCCGCTTGATACGCCATCGGATTCCATCGGGCGGGAGTTTTTTCCAAACCCCCGGTCGGTGTCACCCCCGCCTTGGGGGCATACGTCGGGACAGCAGGGCGGCCCCGCTCAGGCCGCGGTCTGGAAAGCCTCCTCGCCGAGCGCCATCACGCTCTCCGCTCCGGCTTCGAGCTTGCGCCGCAGCGCGCCGGCATCGGGCAGGAAGCGCTCCATGTAATAGCGCGCGGTGGCCAGCTTGGCCTCGTAGAAAGCCGCGTCCTCGCCGCCTTGGGCGAGCTTCTCCTGCGCGACACGCGCCATCCGCAGCCACATCCAGCCGAGCGAGACGATCCCCATGATGTGCATGTAATGATGCGCGCCGGCGCCAAGGTGGTTGGGGTTCTGCATGGCGTTCTGCATGAACCACATGGTCGCCGCCTGCTGCTGGCCGAGCGCCTTTTCCAGCGCTTCGGCGAGCGGGCCGAGGACGTCATCGCCCTTGGTTGCCGCAATGTCGTCGCCCACCGCCTTGAAATAGGCCTGCACCGCAGCGCCGCCCTTCTGCGCCAGCTTGCGGCCGCACAGATCCATCGCCTGGACCCCATTGGTGCCCTCGTAGATCTGCGTGATGCGGACATCGCGGACGAACTGGCTCATGCCCCATTCCTCGATATAGCCGTGCCCGCCGAAGACCTGCTGCATGTCGGTCGCGGTCTCATAGCCCTTGTCGGTGCCATAGCCCTTGATCACCGGCGTGAGCAGGCCGATCATCGCATCCGCCTCCTCGCGCTCTTCCTCGGTCGCGGCCTTGTGCGTCAGATCGACCAGCAGGGCGCCCCACAGGCACAGCATCCGCATGCCCTCGGTGAAGGCCTTGGCATCCATCAGCATCCGGCGCACGTCGGGGTGGACGAAGATCGGATCGGCCTGGGCCTCGGGATCGACGGGGCCGGTCAGCGCCCTGCCCTGCCGCCGGTCGAGCGCATAGGCGACCGCGTTCTGATAGGCGGCCTCGGCCTGGCTCAGCCCCTGGATGCCGACGCCCAGGCGCGCGGCATTCATCATGATGAACATGGCTGCGAGCCCCTTGTTCTCCTCGCCGACGAGCCAGCCCGTGGCGCCGTCGTAGTTGAGCACACAGGTCGAATTGGCATGGATCCCCATCTTGTGCTCGATCGAGCCGCAGGTCACGCCATTGCGCGCGCCGATCGCGCCATCCTCGCCGACGAGGAACTTGGGCACGACGAAGAGCGAGATGCCCTTGGTCGAATCGGGCGCACCGGGGGTCTTGGCGAGGACGAGGTGGATGATGTTCTCGGCCATGTCGTGCTCGCCCGCCGAGATGAAGATCTTGGTCCCGGTCAGCGCATAGCTGCCGTCGCCCTGCGGCTCGGCGCGGGTCCGGATCATGCCCAGATCGGTCCCGCAATGCGGCTCGGTCAGGTTCATCGTCCCGGTCCATTCGTTGGAGATCATCCGCGGAAGGTAGGTTTCCTTCTGCTCCTGCGAGCCCTTGGCGATCAGCGCGGAGACCGCGCCATTGGTCAGGCCGGGATACATGCCGAAAGCCTGATTGGCGCTCGAGATGAACTCCTCCATCGCGAAGCCGAGGACGTGCGGCAGCCCCTGTCCGCCGAATTCCTCGGGCTGAGAGAGCGTGCCCCAGCCCGATTCGCGAAACTGGTCGAACGCCTGCTTGAAGCCCTTGGGCGTGGTGACCGAGCCGTCCTCGTGCCGGGTGCAGCCTTCCTGATCGCCCGACTGGTTGAGCGGCGCCAGCACCTCGGCGGCGAACTTGCCGCCCTCGGTGATGATCGCATCGGTCACGTCCGGGGTGGCCATTTCGAAGCCGGGCAGATCGGTGTAGCTGGCGAGATCGAGCACCTCGTTGATGATGAAGCGGGTGTCGCGGGCGGGCGCGGTATAGATGGGCATCGGGGTGTCCTTGGTCGGGGGTCGGGGCGGGAGCTGGCGGCGCTGGGGCCGGGAAAGCCGGTCAGTCGATCTGCGTTTCGACGAGTCCGATGAACTCGGTCAATTCCTTGATCGAACTATCGATGTCGTCGCGCTGCGCCTTGAGCTTGGCGACATGCGCCCGGCACTTTTCGATCGTCACGCGGCGCTGTTCCTGCCGGCCGTCGCCGAGATCGTAGAGGTCGATCATCTCGCGGATTTCGGTCAGCGAGAAGCCGACGTTCTTGGCGCGCATGATCCAGGCGAGGCGCGCGCGGTCGCGCATCGAGTAGATCCGCGTCAGGCCGATCCGCGACGGTGCGATCAGCCCCTCGTCCTCGTAGAAGCGCAGTGCCCTCGCGGTGCAGCCGAACTCGCTGGTGAGGTCGGATATGGTGAATTGCTCGCGCTCGAGCTTGTCCGGCCGGTCGAGATGCGCACCGGCATGGCGCCGCTCGCGATCGTCACCCGGGAACCCCTTGGGAAGCGGCTGTGTCATGCCGCCTCCATAATCGAACGTTTACGTAAGCGTCAAGAATTGACGGGTTGGAGAGCATCGCCGGAGAGTTCGCGAAAGAAGCAGCTCGGTGCGCCCGTATGACAGGTCGGCCCCGCCGGTCGGCAGACGAGGACCAGCGCATCCTGGTCGCAATCGACCAGAATGCGCTCGACCGCGAGCACATGACCCGAGGATTCGCCCTTCTTCCACAAACGCTTGCGCGAGCGCGAATGGAAGTGTGCGAAGCCGGTCTCGCGGGTCGCGGCGAGGGCTTCGCGGTCCATGAAGGCGACCATCAGCACCGCCCCGCTGGCACTGTCGACCACGACCGCGGTCAGCAGTCCCTGCGCATCGAACTTGGGGAGGAAAGCCGCTCCGGTTTCGCTCTGCAGCGGATCAGCCAAGGACACACACCTCTTCTACGGGATCTCTGCCGCACATTTGTTGCACGATAACCACAAAGTCGACCCAAAATCGGTTGGATGTGCAAAAGCCTGTATGAGTAACGTGCGGAATAGGAGACAAACCTCCTGCAGGCACGTGAGGCCTGCCCACCGGAGCATCGGTGCCGCAAGAGCGCCAGGTTCAAGGGGGTCTACGGATACGCAGCCGCGAACACTATCACGCGGCGCATCCGGAACGATGAGGGATGGATCAGGCGCTTGCTGGGGGGCAGCGTCGTTGTCGCAAGACAGATCCGGTAAAATTCGTCACGTGGCGCCCGGGTCCGCAAGGATCCGGGCGTTTCGTTTCAGCCCTACAGGCGGCGAGCCTCCACCAGCACCCGCGAAAAACACGCCACGATGACGCTCCGCGCGCCCGCCCGCTTGAGGATCCGGAGGCAGACGTCGGTGGTCGCGCCGCTGGTAAGCACATCGTCGACCAGGATGACGTCGGCGCCGCTGACCCTGCCCGTCCATTTCGCCTCGAGCGCGATCGCGCCGGACAGGGCACGAGCGCGCGCGCGTCTTCCCAGGCCGCCGAGGCTTGGAGTCGGCCTCGTCCTTCGCAAGGCATCGACCGCGAGTCGGCCGTGGCCCGCGCGAGCCAGTTGCGCACCGAGAAGCGCCGCCTGATTGTAGCCGCGTTGCCCCAGCCGGACGCGGTGCAGCGGGACGGGAACGATCAGCCGCTCCGGGTCGGCAGCCGGAAGCCGCGCCGCGATCATTCGCGCGAGCAGCGGCGCGAGCGCGATCCGCCGCCCGTGCTTGAACGCGAGGACGAGCGTGCGCGCGGTATCGGTGTAGAGCGTCCCGGCAGCGATACCGTCGTGCAGCGGGGGATCGGCGAGACAGGGAGCGCACAGGCTGCCAGCGACCGGACCGTTCGCGCCGAAGGGCCGCTGGCAGGTCGCACAACAGGGCTCGGACGGGATCACCAGATCGTCCCAGCAGGTCGGGCACAATCCGCCCTGTTGCCCGACGCTCGCGCCGCAGGACGGGCAGCGGGGCGGATAGATGAAATCGACGATGGGCGCGAGGCTCTCGGCCAGGGTGCAAATTGTCGACATGGGGGCATGCTGCCCCGCTTGCGCGCGGCTGGCAAGCACGGCAGGGGTCTCGGCCATGGCAGCGCAAGCCCCGCCCCGCATCTTTTCCCGCCGCAGACGGATCGCCGGACTGCGGCGCGCGCTGGTCCGGCAGGCGCGTAGCGACGCGGCGCGCTATGTGCTCGACGACATGGTCGAGGATGTCCTCGAGCGGCTCGAATTCATGCGCCTCGCCCCGCAGCGGGTGCTGCTCGTGGGCGACTGGACCGGGACGCTCGCCCCCTCGCTCGCCGGCATGGGCGCGGAGGTCGAGGAGCGCGATGTCCGTTCGCTCGACGAGGAGCGTCCGGTCGAAGGCGGACCTTACGATCTGATCGTCAGCCTCGCCTCGCTCGACCGGGTCAACGACCTGCCGGGAGCGTTGCTGCATCTGCGCAATGCGCTGGCCGAGGAGGGCATCGCGATCGCCAGCCTGATCGGCGCGGGCAGCCTGGCCAATCTGCGCCGCGCGACGATCGCCGCGGAACCCGACCGGCCGGCCCCGCGGATGCATCCGCTGGTCGACACCCAGGCGGCCGCGGCGCTGATGCAGCGCGCGCTGTTCAAGCGGCAGGTGGTCGACAGCCGCAGGATGACCGTGGCCTTCCGCTCGCTCGACCGCCTGGTCGACGATCTGCGCGACCAGGGCCTCGGCAGCAGTCTGGCAGCCTCCGCCCCGCCGCTCGGCCGGGCCTCGCTCATGCGCGCCCGGGCCTCGTTCCTGGACACCGCCAACGAGGCGGGACGGGTCCTCGAAAGCTTCGAGATACTGACTTTAACCGGCTGGAAGAGCTAGCGAAGGCTCGCCTGGGCTGCCGCAAGCCGCGCGATGGGCACGCGATAGGGCGAGGCGCTGACGTAATCGAGCCCCGTCCGCTCGCAGAACCCGATGCTCGCCGGGTCGCCGCCATGCTCGCCGCAAATGCCGAGCTTGAGGTCGGCCCGCGTCTTGCGCCCGCGTTCGACCGCCAGTTCGACCAATTGCCCGACCCCGTCGACATCGAGGCTGACGAAGGGGTCGCGCGCGAATATCCCCTTCTCGACATAGGTCGTCAGGAAGCGCCCGGCATCGTCGCGGCTGACCCCGAGCGTGGTCTGAGTCAGGTCGTTGGTGCCGAAGCTGAAGAAGCTGCCGACCTCGGCGATCTCACCCGCCATCAGCGCGGCGCGCGGCAGTTCGATCATCGTCCCGACGAGATAGTCGACCGTGCAGCCGGCCGCCTCGAACACCTCGCCCGCGACGCGATCGACCAGATCCTTGAGCAGTTCCAGCTCGCGCCTGGTGGCGACCAGCGGGATCATGATCTCGGGCAGCGGCGCGCCATGGGAATCGGGCCCGCTGGTCTTCGCGACCTCGCACACCGCCTCGAAGATCGCCCGCGCCTGCATCTCGTAGATTTCGGGATAGGTGATCCCGAGCCGGCAGCCGCGATGGCCGAGCATCGGGTTGAATTCGTGCAATTCGCCCGCGCGGCGGCGGAGCTGGTCGACCGAGAGGCCGGTCGCTTCGGCCAGTTCCTCGAACTCGGCGTCGCCATGCGGGAGGAATTCGTGCAGCGGCGGGTCGAGCAGGCGGATGGTGCACGGCAGCCCCGCCATCACCTCGAAAATGGTGACGAAATCCGCGCGCTGCTCGGGCAGCAGCCGGTCGAGCGCGGCGCGGCGGCCCTGCTCGTTCTCGGCAAGGATCATCTGCCGCACGAGGCTGATGCGATCGGCATCGAAGAACATGTGCTCGGTCCGGCACAGACCGATGCCCTCGGCCCCGAACTGCCGCGCCATGCGGCAGTCGGCACCGGTCTCGGCATTGGTGCGGACGCGCATCCGGCGGTGGCGGTCGGCCCATTCCATGAGCGTGGCGAAGTCGCCCGCGAGCTCGGGCTCGATCGTCGCCACCTCGCCCGCCATCACCTGGCCATTGGCGCCGTCGATGGTGATCGTGTCGCCCTCCTTCAGCGCGCGCGCGCCGATCGTCACCGTCCGCCCTTCGCGCGCGACCGAAACCTGCGAGGCGCCGGACACGCAGGGCCGCCCCATGCCGCGGGCGACCACCGCCGCGTGGCTGGTCATCCCGCCGCGCGCGGTGAGGATGCCGGTCGCGGCATGCATGCCATGGATGTCCTCGGGCGAGGTCTCGACGCGCACGAGGATCACCTTCTCGCCGCGGTTCGACCACAGTTCCGCCGTGTCGGCATCGAGCACGATCTTGCCGCTCGCCGCGCCGGGCGAGGCCGGCAGGCCGGTGGTCAGCACGTCGCGCGGGGCCTCGGGATCGAGCGTCGGGTGGAGCAGCTGGTCGAGCGCCATCGGATCGATCCGCAGGATCGCGGTCTTCTCGTCGATCAGCCCTTCGCCGACCATGTCGACCGCCATCTTGAGCGCGGCCTTGGCGGTCCGCTTGCCGGTGCGCGTCTGGAGCAGCCACAGCTTGCCCTGCTGCACCGTGAATTCGATGTCCTGCATGTCCTTGTAGTGCTTCTCGAGCAGTTCGAAGACATGGGCGAGCTCGGCGAAGGCCTCGGGCATGGCTTCCTCCATGCTCGGCTTGTCCGCGCCGGCGGATTCGCGGCGCGCGCGGGTGAGATATTGCGGCGTGCGGATGCCCGCGACCACATCCTCGCCCTGCGCATTGACCAGCCATTCGCCGTAATAGGCCTTCTCGCCGGTCGAGGGGTCGCGGGTGAAGGCGACGCCGGTGGCGCTGGTGTCGCCCATGTTCCCGAAGACCATCGCCTGGACGTTGACCGCCGTGCCCATGTCATGCGGAATGTCGTTCAACCGGCGGTAGATCCGCGCCCGTTCGGTGTCCCAGCTGTCGAAGACCGCCGCGATGGCGCCCCAGAGCTGCTGCTGCACATCCTGGGGAAAGGGATGGCCGAGTTCCTCCTCGGCGATCCGCTTGTATTCGCCGACCAGCGCCTTCCAGTCTTCGGCGCTCAAGCTCGGTGTCGGCGAAGAAGCCATTGTCTTCCTTGGCGATCTCGAGCGCTTCCTCGAACAGGCCGTGATCGAGACCGAGAACGACATCGCCATACATCTGGATGAAGCGGCGATAGCTGTCCCAGGCGAAGCGTTCGTCGCCCGAGGTCATCGCCAGTCCCGCGACCGTTTCATCGTTGAGGCCGAGGTTGAGGACGGTGTCCATCATCCCCGGCATCGAGATGGCCGCGCCCGAGCGGACCGAGACCAGCAGCGGGTCGGCGGCATCGCCGAAGCGCTTGCCGACGGTGGTCTCGACGTGCTTCAGCGCCTCGGCGACATCGGCGCGAAGCTTGGCGGAGAAATCCGCACCGCCCGCGAGATAGGTCAGGCATTCCTCGGTCGCGATAGTGAAGCCGGGCGGGACCGGCAGGCCGATGCCCGCCATTTCGGCGAGATTGCGGCCCTTGCCGCCGGTGACCGCCTTGTCCTTCTGCCGGGGGTCGTCATGCGGGGCGTCGCCGCCGAAGGTGAAGACCGTGTCGTTCATGTTACTGCCCATCAAGCTGAAGCATGGACCGGGTGTTACACGGTCCAAGGGGTAAAAAGTTCATCCCTCGATGCGAGAGAAATCCGCCACTTTGTGCACTGCAGCACGGAAGGCCGCAAGCAGGTCGAGCCGATGCGCCCGTTTGTTTTCTTGCTCCGCATTCACCGTCACTTCGTCGAAAAAGCGGTCGATCGGCGCGCGCAGCGAGGCGAGCGCCGCCATCGCCGCGGAGAAGTCTTCCGCCTCAATGGCCCGAGCGGCTTGGGGTTCCGATTTCGCGAGCGCATCCATCAGCGCCTTTTCCGCAGCTTCGGGCGTGTAGGAAAGCGATTTCTGATGGCGCATCGCCATCTTGGCATCGACCACCGCCTTGAGATCGGGATCGTCGACGATGGCGAGCGGATCTTCCTCGCCGGTGCGGGGAATCTCGCCCTCGACGCCGAGCCAGTCCTCCTTCTTGAGGATGTTCGCCGCGCGCTTGTAGCCGGCGAGCAGGTTGGCGCCGTCTTCGGTCTCCATGAAGGACTGAAGCGCTTTCACGCGGGCGAGCAGGCGGACGAGATCGTCCTCCCCGCCGAGGGCGAACACCGCATCGATCAGATCGTGTCGGACGCCCGCTTCGCGCTGCTGGACCTTGAGGCGGTCGGCGAAGAAGTGGAGAATTTCCCCGGCCGCGAAATCATTCCTCAAGCTGCTCTCGCGCTGCCAACCGGCACTTGCATCAGGGTGACCAAGAGCAGGAACATCATGCTCTAACTTTGCGGTAGCTGGCCCCCATTCACTCCTAAAATCCTCTTCCTCTAAAATCACATAATCAGTGCGCCCCCAGAATGCTGCAACGCCGGAAAGCCAATCTAGGTAGTTGCGAACGAAAGCCCGATGCATCGAGATCCGTAAGTTGCGCTGCTGGAGCAATCTTAATACGGCGATCGCGGCACGGCGAAGTGCAAACGGATCCTTCGATCCGGTCGGCTTTTCGTTGATTGAAAAGAAACCAAAAAGCGTATCCAGCTTGTCCGCCAGGCTAACCGCCACCGTCACCGGCGCGGTCGGCACTGCGTCGCCCTGCCCGACCGGCTTGTAGTGATCGCGGATGGCGTCGGCGACTGCGTCGGGCAGGCCCTCGGCGCGAGCGTAATAGCCGCCCATCACGCCCTGCAATTCGGGAAATTCGCCGACCATTTCGGTGACCAGATCGGCCTTGGCGAGGCGTGCGGCCTGTTCGGCGAGATCGGCGAGCCTGGTGCGATCCTCCCCAAGCTCGCTTGGGGAGGGGGACCGTCCGGAGGACGGTGGAGGGGTATTCTTCGCGACGGAGGAACCCACCCCTCCACCAGCTTCGCTGGTCCCCCTCCCCACCTGCGATGGGGAGGATGGCACGATGCCTTCCTCGACCAGCCACCGCGCCAGCTTCGCGACGCGCTCGACCTTGTCGGCAACCGTGCCCAGCTTTTCGTGAAAGGTGATCCGCGCCAGGCCCTCGGCATGTTCCGAAAGCGCCTTCTTGCGGTCCTGCTCCCAGAAGAAACGGGCATCGGACAGCCGAGCGGCGAGGACCTTGCGGTTGCCGTCGACCACGCGCGCGCCGCCGTCCTCGGCCGCGATATTGGCGGTGCAGATGAAGGCGTTGGCGAGATTGCCCGCAGCGTCTTCGCAGACGAAATACTTCTGGTTCACGCGCGCTGTGAGCTGGATAACCTCGGGGGGGACCGCGAGGAAATCCTCCTCGAAGCGGCCGAGCAGCGGGACCGGCCATTCGGTGAGCCCGGCGTTCTCGATCACCAGCCCCTCGTCCGCGACGAGGGTCAGGCCCGCATCGGAAGCGACCTGCGCGGCGCCCTTGCGGATGAGCTCCTGCCGCTCCTCATGGTCGACGATCACATGGCAGGCGCGCAGCTTTTCGGCGTAATCCTCGGCACTGCCGATGGTGATGTCGTTGTATCTGTTGGTCGCATCGCGGGCGGAAGAACCGGTTCCCACTTCTACCTGCGCTACTCCGGTATGGTGGAAGCGGTGCCCCAACGTCACCCAGCCCGAGGTCACGCCATGCACTTCGCATTCGACGAGCTCCTCGCCGAGCAGGGCGACGATGCCCGACAGCGGGCGGACCCAGCGCAGGCTCTCGGGAGCGATCGAGGCGGCGCCCCAGCGCATCGACTTGGGCCAGGCGAAGTCGCGGATGATGGCGGGGATGGCCTCGGCGAGCAGATCGCGCGTGGCCCGTCCCGGCTTCTCGATCACCGCGAACCACGTCGGCCGGCCCTTGACCTCGCGGAGTTCGAGCTGGTCGCGGGTGACGCCGTTCTTGCGGCAGAAGCCGTCCAGCGCGGCATCGGGCGCGCCCTCGGGCGGACCCTTGGCTTCCTCGCTTACCGCTTGCGTGGCGGCGGGCAAGTCGCGTGCGATCAGCGCGAGGCGGCGCGGGGTCGACCAGACGGTGATTGCGCCGGGCGCGACACCGGCGGCCTCCATCTCGCGGCGGAACAGCTTTTCGAGTTCGGCGCGCGCGCCCGCCTGCATCCGGGCGGGGATCTCTTCGCTGCGCAGTTCGAGGAGGAAGTCAGGCATTTTCCGCCTCCCGCGTCATCCCAGCGCAAGCTGGGATCTGTCGCCGGTGAAGTGCCGACCCGAGAGAGATCCCAGCTTGCGCTGGGATGACGTAAAAGGTTCCGTTCATGCCGACCACTCCGGATAGGTCTCGGCCCAGCGGTCCTTTTCCTTCGCCATATGCGCCTCGCAGCTTCCGCGCGCGAGGTCGCGTACGCGGCCCATGTAGCTGGCGCGTTCCTGGACGCTGATCACGCCGCGCGCCTGCAGCAGGTTGAAGATGTGGCTCGCCTCGACCGCCTGTTCATAGGCGGCGATCGGCAGCCCGGCGGAGAGCGCGTTGCGGCATTCGGCTTCGGCCTTGGCGAAGAGGTCGAACAGCGCATCGGTGTCGGCGACCTCGAAGTTCCATTTCGACATCTGCTTCTCGTTTTCGAGGAACACATGGCCATAGCTGGTTCCGCGGCCGTCGAAGTTCAGATCGTAGACGTTGTCGACACCCTGGATGTACATGGCGAGCCGTTCGAGCCCGTAGGTCAGCTCGCCCGCAACGGGCTTGCAGTCGAAGCCGCCCATCTGCTGGAAATAGGTGAACTGGGTGACTTCCATCCCGTCGCACCAGACCTCCCAGCCCAGCCCCCAGGCGCCCAGCGTGGGACTTTCCCAATCGTCCTCGACGAAGCGGATGTCGTGCCTGAGCGGGTCGATCCCGATCAGTCGCAGGCTTTCCAGATAGAGGTCCTGGATGTCGGGCGGGCTCGGCTTGAGGATCACCTGATACTGGTAATAATGCTGCAGCCGGTTGGGGTTCTCGCCATAACGGCCGTCGGTCGGCCGGCGGCAGGGCTGGACGAAGGCGGCGTTCCACGGCTCGGGTCCCAGCGCGCGCAGCGTGGTCGCGGTGTGGAAGGTCCCCGCCCCCATGCGCATGTCGTAGGGCTGGAGGATGAGGCAGCCCCTGGCGCTCCAGAAATCATGCAGCGCGAGGATCATGTCCTGGAAGGAGTTCTGCGGATTGCGGTCCATGGCGAGGCGCAATGGCGGAAGCGCGAAACAGCGTCAATGGCGGGGCCTGCAACGCCGTGTTTGGACAGGATATCATGACATAATGTAAGACATACTTGACATTAGTCAGTGAATCGCGACATATGGTCAGGAATACCTGACAACTGGGAGAGAGAAATCATGGACACCAATCCCGCAAAGTCCCGCGCCGATCGTTTCTTCGCCAGCCTGCTGGCCGCCGCCGTGGCAGTGCTCATCCTGTGGGGCGGTCTCGTCTGGGACTACCCCGACTTCCTCAGCGGGATTGCGGCGGGCATGTTTCTCGCAACCGCGCTGGCGATGTACGCCTATCGCAAGGCCGACGAATATACCCTCGCGACATGGCACGCGGGGACCTCGGTGGGTTTTGCCGTGGTCATCGCCTGGCTGCTCGCCACCGCGCTGACAAAGGGTTTCGACGACAGCCTCGCTTCGGCCGATCTCGCGCTGTTCGCCGATGGCCGGCTGATCGAGCTCTCCGCCGTGACCGCCTTTCTCGCCGCGATCGGTGCGCGCAAGCTGCGCGAGCGGACATGAGGAACCGCCTCAAGGTGCTGCGCGCCGAGCGCGACTGGAGCCAGGCCGAACTGGCCGTGCATCTCGAGGTATCGCGCCAGGCGGTCAACGCGATCGAGACCGGCAAGCACGATCCCTCGCTCCCGCTGGCCTTTCGCATCGCCCGGCTCTTCGCCTTGCCGATCGAGGACATTTTCGACGATGGCGCCGCTTGAAGCGCGCTCCCGCCCCACCGACATTTCCCCCGAAAGGATTTCTTGCATGAAACGACTGCTTCTGGCCTCCGCCCTGGGTTCGCTCGCCTTGCAGGGCTGCGCCACGCCGATGTCGGATACCGCAGCGGCTGCGGCGCCGGCCTCGGCCGCGGCGGTCCCTGCCGAACGCAGCGGCCCCGCGCTGTGGAAGGTCGCCGACGAGGACACCACGGTCTATCTCTTCGGCACGGTCCACGCGCTCCCGCAGGAGACCGACTGGTATCGCGGGCCGATCGCCGAAGCGCTGCAGAATTCGGAGGAGCTCGTCACCGAAATCCCCAGCGCGGCGAGCAGGGATCCCGCCTCGCAGCAGACGATCATGGCCAAGGCGATGCTGCCCGCCGATGCCTCGCTGCGGACCATGCTGAACGATGCGGACCGCACCAGCTACGAGACCGCGCTGACCACGCTGGGCATGCCGCCCGGGGCCTTCGACCGCTTCGAACCGTGGTTCGCGGGGATGACGCTGGCGATCCTGCCGCTCCTCAAGAGCGGCTATTCGGCCGAGAGCGGGGTCGAGCTGACGATCGAGGAGCTGGCACCCGCCAGCGCGACGCGCGGCGCGCTCGAGACGCTCGACTGGCAGATCGATCTGTTCGATTCCTTGCCCGAAGCCTCGCAGGTCGCCTTTCTGATGGCCTCGGCCGACAACATCGACGAGGTCGCGCCGCTGATGGACCGGATGGTCGCCGAATGGCTCGAGGGCGATGCCGACGGCCTCGCAGAGCTGATGAACATGGGGCTGACCGATGCCACGCTCGCCGAAGCGCTGCTCTACAGCCGCAACGCGCGTTGGGCGGGCTGGATCGACGAGCGCATGGATACGCCGGGGGCGGTCTTCCTCGCGGTCGGCGCGGGCCACCTCGCGGGCGAGCGGAGCGTGCAGGACTATCTGGCCGAGCGCGGCTTCGCCGTCGAACGGATCCAGTGACCGTCCCACAGGGGCGCAGCTGCGGTTCCTGCCTTGTCCGCGGCCGGGCGGCGTGCAAGGGCGAAGCGTGACCCTGCGCCTCCTCCCGCTCCTCTGCGCCGCTCTCGCGCTGCTGCTGGCGTCCTGCAGCAAGCAATCCGACACGGCCAAGCCCGAAGGGCCGCATCCTGCGCTGTGGGAGATCCTCGGCGCCGATGGAGAGGTCGAGGGCTGGCTGTTCGGGACCATCCACGCCCTGCCCGAGGATGCCCGCTGGCGCTCCCCCCGGCTCGATGCGATCACCGAACAGGCGGACCTGCTGGTGGTCGAGGTGGCCAATCTCGACGATGGCGCGGCGCTTTCGAAGCTGTTCGAGGAAATGGCCTACGATCGACCGGCGGGGCCGATCGCCGGGCGGATCGATCCCGAGCTGCGCGATGAATTCGATGCCTTGCTGGTCGAAGCGAAGGTCCGCCGGAGCTATTTCGACCCGATGGAGAGCTGGGCGGCGGCACTGGCGCTGGCACAGATCGCGCAATCGGCCGAGGCCGGGAACGGCGCCGATCGGGCATTGCTCGCCGCTTTCGACAAGCCGCGGATCGTCGAGCTCGAAGGCGCGCGCGCGCAGCTCGCGATCTTCGATGCGCTGCCCGAAACCGAGCAGCGCGACCTGCTCGACGCCGTGCTGGAGGAATCGCGGCTCTCCGGCGAGGAAACCGGCGAACTCGCACGGGCGTGGCTCGCGGGCGATACCGATCGGCTGGTCCGGCTGACGCGGCGGGGCATTCTCGCCGACCCCGAACTCGAACGTGCCCTGCTGACCCGGCGCAATACCGCCTGGGCGGCGAAGATCGAAAACCTGCTGTCCGCGCGCGACCGGCCCCTGATCGCCGTGGGCGCCGGCCACCTTCTCGGGGCCGAGGGCCTGCCCGCGCAGCTCGAGGCGCGCGGCTATAGGGTCCGGCGCATAGAGTGAGGCGCGAGAGCGGTTGCAGCTTGCCTTTTGCGGCCATGATGCTAAGCGCGCGCCCTTCGGCGTCATGGTCATCCCTGGAGGCGTGGCGGACCGGAACAAGCAAACGCATTCGAAAGGTAAGCGACATGAGCGATGCTCTGACCCTGCCGGCCGAGGCGCGCGAACGGGCTGGCAAGGGAGCCTCCCGTGAATTGCGTCGCAATGGCCGCGTCCCCGCCGTGATCTACGGCGGCAAGGAAGAACCCACGATGATCCACGTGGAAGCGAAGGAGCTGATCAAGCAGCTCGACACCGGCCACTTCATGAACTCGATCGTCGAAATCGATCTGGGCGGCAAGAAGATCCGTACGCTTCCCAAGGACGTGTCGCTTCACCCGGTCAACGACCGCCCCGAGCATGCCGATTTCCTGCGCATGACCAAGGGCGGAAAGATCGAAGTCTCGGTCCCCGTCGTGTTCCGCAACGAGGAAGCATCCCCCGGCCTCAAGAAGGGCGGCGTGCTCAACATCGTTCGCCACGAACTCGAGCTGGTCTGCGAGAACGACAAGATCCCCGGCGAGATCGAGATCGACGTGACCGGCAAGGAAGTCGGCGATTCGATCCACATCAGCGAAGTGACCCTGCCCCAGGGCAGCCAGAGCGCGATCACCGACCGCGACTTCACCATCGCCACGCTCGTCGCTCCCTCGGCGCTCAAGAAGGCCGAAGGCGATACCGGCCAGACCGGTGAAGGCATGGAAGCCGGCGGCACCGCCGCGACCGAGCTCGGTCCCGACGACGACGCTGCCGACGAGCAGGAAGAAAAGAGCGAATAATCGCTCTGCCAGACCGTGTTCACGAAACGCCGGTCCCCCCGAGGGGCCGGCGTTTTGCGTTGGGAGACCCCGCAATGACCGAGCCGCGCCCCTATCTCGACATTTCGCCCGAAGCCGGTGCGCGCTTCTTCGGTGCAGCCGACGACGGACCGGTGGTGATGCTCAACCTGCTGCGTTTTCGGGAATGGGCGGATTATTCGCACGCGCCGCAGCTCGAGGGGGGACAAAGCGTGACCGGCGCGGCGGCCTATGCCCGCTACATGGCCGGGATCGAACCGCTCCTCGTCGCCAGCGGGGGCGAACTGCTGTTCGCGGGACGCGCCGACGCTTTCCTGATCGGACCCGCCGAGGTCCGCTGGGATTTCGCCATGCTCGTGCGCCAGGCAAGCAAGGCCGCCTTCCTCGCCTTCGCATCCGATCCCGGGGCCCAGCGCATCACGCAGCATCGCACCGCGGCGATCTGCGATTCACGCCTGCTTCCGCTGTGGCCCGCGGCCGCGCCCGCGTGACGCTTGGGTTCCGCGGCGGCACCCGCTAACAGCCCCCGATGCAGATCTGGACTGGCCTCGGAAATCCCGGACCGCAATATGCGCTCCACCGGCACAATGTCGGCTTCATGGCGGTCGACGTGATTGCCGCGATGCACGGCTTCGGCCCGGTGCAGAAGAAATTCTCCGGCTGGGTCCAGGAGGGGCGCATCGGGACCGAGAAGGTCCTGCTGCTCAAGCCTGCGACCTTCATGAACGAGAGCGGCCGGGCGGTGGGCGAGGCGCTGCGTTTCTACAAGCTCGACACCGATGCGCTGACGGTCTTCCACGACGAGCTCGATCTTGCGCCCTTCAAGGTCAAGGTCCGCACCGGAGGTGGCCTGGCGGGCCATAATGGTCTTCGCTCAATCAACCAGCACCTTGGCCCCGACTTTCGCCGCGTCCGGATCGGCATCGGCCATCCCGGCCACAAGGAGCGCGTCCATGGCCATGTCCTCGGCAATTACGCCAAGGCGGAAATGGACGATCTCGCCGACATGCTCGCGGCGATCGGCGCCGAGGCCGAATGGCTCGCCCGGGGCGACGACGCCCGCTTCATGAACGAGCTGGCGCTGCGGTTGCAGCCCTAGAGCATCAACGTCGCCAGGCCGAGGAACACGCCCATACTGGCGACATCGCTCATGGTGGTGAGAAAGATGCTCGAAGCGGTCGCGGGATCGGCGCCGAATTTCTTCAGCGTCAGCGGGATCAGCGCGCCGGCTATGCCGCTGACGGTGCAGGCGACGACCATGGAAATCAGCACGACGACGCCGAACCACGCCGGATCGGATTCCCCCTGCATGAGCGCATAGGCGTACATGCCCGCCCCCGCGGTCAGCCCGACCAGAAGTCCGTTGGCGAAGCCGAGCAGGCCTTCCTTGCGCACCAGATGCCGTGCGCTGCCGGCCTTGACCTCGCCCAGCGTCATTCCGCGCAGCGCGACGGCGAGCGCCTGGCAGCCGGTGTTGCCCGTCTGCCCCGCCATCACCGGCAGGAAGACCGCCAGAATCACGAGCCGGCTGAGCGTATCCTCGAACAGACCGACCACCGCCGCCGCGACGAAAGCGGTCAGCAGATTCACCTGCAGCCACGGATGGCGCAGCTTGAGGCTGCGGAGGAGCGGGGTCGAAAGCCGTTCCTCCTTCTCGACGCCGACCATCTCGCCCGCCTGCCCCGCCAGTTCGATCGCGCGATTGGCGAAGAGATCGGCGCCGCGGACCAATCCGACCAGGCGATAGTCGTCATCGACGATGGGATAGACCGGGAAATGCTTGTGCAGCGCCGCCTTCAGCGCATCCCCGAGCGACATGTCGCGGCGCAGAGCGAAGGGCTCGCCGAGCATGATGTCGCGGAGCCTGGTGTCGGATTCGGCGAGCAGCATGTCGCGCATCACGACCAGGCCGAGCAGTCGGCCGAGCCCATCGACGACATAGAGATAGGTGATGAACGCGGTGCGGACCTGTTGCCTGAGCGACTCCGTCGCCTCGGCAACGGTGTCATCGGGTCTGAATACACCGACTGCCGGCTGCATGAGCTGCGCCAGAGTCTCCTGGGACCTGGCGCTCCGCCGCCTTTTCCCGGCGAACGGTTCGGGTTCGGACAAGGCAATCGTCGACATAATGAGGACCCCCATGAGCGATTCGCGCGACCCGGTCCCGTTCTGATTTCACGAGCCTAACCCAATGCACGAAAGGAGCAACAAACTTCGGCCATGCTGGTCAAACCCGCCAGCATCCGGCATGTTCAATGCGAGAGGAGTTCCCGGATGGCAGACCTTTCCCGCCGTACCCTGCTGGCCAGCGCCGCAGCGACAGGCGCCTTTGCCGCGACCGCTTCGCTGGCACAGTCGGAATCGGTGCAAGCCGATCCCGATCTGACCGGAAAGGCCATCCTCATCACGGGGACATCCTCGGGCTTCGGCCGACTCGCCAGCGAGCATTTTGCGCGGCTCGGCGCCACGGTCTTCGCAACCATGCGCAACACCCCCCGGCCCGAAGCCGAGGAGCTGCGGCAGCTGGCCAGCGACGACGGCCTCGACATCCGCGTCAAACGACTCGACGTGTTGCGCGAGGATGAGGTCGCGGAGGCCGTGGGCGCGGCGGAAAGCGAGCTCGGCCGCGGGCTCGACGTACTGGTCAACAATGCCGGCATCGGCATCACCGGCCCGGTCGAGGTGCAGGACATGGAAGCGACCAAACTCGCCTTCGATACCAATGTGCTCGGCTATCACCGTCTGGCCCGCGCAGTACTTCCCGGGATGCGCACCCGCAAGCAGGGGCATATCTTCGCGGTGTCGAGCCAGCTGGGGCGGGTGATCGCCCCCTATGCCGGCCATTATTCGGCGACCAAATTCGCCGTGGAGGCGATGTTCGAGCAGCTCGCCTACGAGCTTGTTCCGCACAATATCGGCGTGACGGTGATCGAACCCGGCGGCTATCCGACCAAGGTCTGGGTCAATCGCAACCGCTATTCGGCCGAGCTCAAGGCCCGTGCAGAGGAACTGCATACCTCGGGCTATCCGCAAGTCGTCGCCAGAATGGGCGAAGAGGATGGCTCGGGCCGCAGCGCCGATCCGATGGATGTCCCGCGCGCCATGGCCCGTGTGCTCGCCCTCCCGGCCGGAACCCGTCCGCTGCGGCTGCCGGTCAGCGGCGGTCCCGTCCCGCAGACGGCCATCAACGAGGTGTCGGCAAGAACGCAGGTCGAATGGCTCGGCGGCTCGCCCGCGATCGGCCCCGCCATCCGCGCGGTCCATAACGTCTGACCCGCAGACCTTCTGACCTCTGGCCATCGCGGCCGCGCGCGGCTAAGGGCGCGACCACACACATCTTCCGGAGTCATCGATGGGTTTCCGCTGCGGGATCGTCGGCCTGCCGAATGTCGGCAAGTCCACCCTATTCAACGCCTTGACCGAAACGCAGGCCGCGCAGGCCGCGAATTATCCGTTCTGCACGATCGAACCCAACGTCGGTCAGGTGGCAGTGCCCGACGAGCGGCTGGAGAAGATCGCCGGAATCGCCAAATCGGCCAAGATCATCCCCACCCAGCTCGCCTTCGTCGACATCGCCGGCCTGGTGAAAGGGGCCAGCAAGGGCGAGGGTCTGGGCAACCAGTTCCTCGGCAATATCCGCGAGGTCGACGCGATCGTTCACGTCCTGCGCTGCTTCGAGGACGACGACATCCAGCATGTCGCCAACCGGGTCGATCCGCTCGCCGATGCCGAGGTAGTCGAGACCGAACTGCTGCTCGCCGATCTCGAAAGCCTCGAGAAGCGCGTGCCCGCAGCAGCCAAGCGCGCCACCGGCGGCGACAAGGAAGCCAGGCTCATGGCCTCCGTGCTCGGCCAGGCGCTCGAGCTGCTGCGCGAGGGCAAGCCCGCCCGGCTCACCGAACCGAAGGACGAGGAAGAAGCGCGCGTCTTCCGCCAGGCGCAATTGCTGACCGCCAAGCCCGTGCTCTACGTGTGCAACGTCGCCGAAGAGGACGCCGCCAACGGCAATGCGCTATCGGAAGATGTCTTTGCCAAGGCCCGGCGCGAAGGCGCCGAAGCGGTGGTCGTCTCGGCGGCCATCGAGAGCGAGCTGGTGGCCATGGATGCGGCCGAGCGGGCCGAATATCTCGCCGAGCTGGGGCTCGAGGAAAGCGGGCTGAGCCGGGTCATCCGGGCCGGCTACACGCTCCTCGGACTGAACACCTTCTTCACCGCCGGACCCAAGGAAGCGCGCGCCTGGACTTTCCCCGCCGGCGCCAAGGCGCCGCAGGCTGCCGGGGAGATCCACACCGACTTCGAGAAGGGATTCATCCGCGCCGAAACCATCGCCTTCGCGGATTATGTCGCGTTGTCGGGCGAAAGCGGCGCGCGCGAGGCGGGCAAGCTGCGCCAGGAAGGCAAGGACTATGTAGTCCAGGACGGCGACGTCATGATGTTCAAATTCAACGTGTGAGATGACGATGAAACGGATCGCCGCTGCAATCGCCCTGGGTGTCGCGACTCTTTCGGGCGGCTGCGCAACGGTGGGCCAAACTCCTCCGGCCGCGGTTGCCGAACAGCGCGAGCCGGTCACCATCCTCGTGTCGATCGACGGGTTCCGACCCGATTTCCTCGACCGCGGCCTGACCCCGACGCTGTCGCGGCTGGCGCAAACCGGCGTCAGCGCCGACATGCAGCCCTCCTTTCCGACCAAGACCTTTCCCAACCACTGGACGCTGGTGACCGGGCTGGTGCCCGATCGCCACGGGATCACCGCCAACATGATGGAGGATTCGAGCCGTCCGGGCGAGACCTTCACCATGGCGACGGTCGATCCCTATTGGTGGAGCGAGGCCGAACCGCTGTGGGTGACTGCGGAGAAGGCGGGCATCCGGAGCGCGGCGATGTTCTGGCCGGGATCCGCGGTACCCTGGGGCGGGACAGCCATGTCATGGGGACCGGTCGAGGACGGCATTCTTCCGCAGGACTGGCAGCAGTTCTCGATGCAGGTGAGCAACACGCAGCGGGTCAATTCGGTGCTCGACTGGTTGCGCCGCCCGGCCGAGATTCGGCCCGAATTCGTGACGCTCTATTTCGACACGGTCGATTCGGCGGGCCATGGCGGCGGCCCCGGCGGAGAAGAGGTCGCTGCGGCCCTGCGAAACGTCGACAACCATATGGCGCAACTGCTCGAGGGACTCGAGGATCTGGGACAGCCGGCGAACATCCTCGTCGTATCCGATCACGGCATGGCGGCGACGAGTTCCGAGCGCGTGGTCGCGCTCGACGGAATCGTCGATCCCTCGCTCTACCGCCTGGTCGAGGGCGGCCCCTATGCGACCTTCGAGCCGACCGAAGGGAACCGCGCCGCGTTCGAGGCCGCGATCCTGGCCCCGCAAGCCCACATGGAGTGCTGGCGCAAGGGCGAGATCCCCGCGCGCTTCCACTATGGGACCCATCCGCGAATTCCGCCCTATCTCTGCCTCGCCGAGACCGGCTGGACCATCGCGCCCACCGCGCCCGACCAGAGCTGGACCGGAGGCAATCACGGCTACGACGACACCGCCCCCGAGATGGCCGCGCTGTTCATCGCGCACGGTCCGGCCTTCCGCAACGGTGTCGAGCTGGACAGCTTTCGCAATACGGCGGTCGCTCCGCTGATCCGGCGCCTCATCGGACTGCCACAGGACGCCAGTCTCGATGGCTCGCTCGAGCCGGTCGAGGGCGCTCTTGCCGCGGCCGAGTAGGCGGCGGCCGGGACACTTTTTCACTCCCCGCCGTTGGGCTATGACATCAAGGGGAGAGACCGGTGGTCGACAAGTCGGAGAAGTTCAATTGGCTCGTTCGTGGCGGCTTTGCCGCCCGCGGCATCATCTACATCGTGCTCGGCTATATTGCGCTGACCACAGCGGGTGAGGCCAAGGGTGGCGGCGCGGCGGTCTACGACTATCTGCAGGACGTCCCGCTGGGCACCGTCCTGCTGTGGATCATGACGCTCGGCCTCGTCGCCTATGCCGCCTTCAAGTTCCTTTCCGCCATTGCCGACATCCAGCATCGCGGCCGCGACACCCAGGGTATCGCCAAGCGGATCGGGGACGCGGCTAGCGGCGTCGCGCATCTGTTCCTGGCCTATGCCTGCTACCAGTTCGCCAGCGGCGAAAAGCAGTCCTCGGGGGGCCAGGGCGGCGGGCAGGAAATGGCCGGCTCGGTGCTGAGCATGGATCTCGGAGGCGTCGTGATCGGGCTGATCGGCCTCGGCTTCCTCGCCGCCGCCTTCATGCAGGGCAAGGCTGCGATCACCGCCCATTTCATGCACCGCATCAGCGCACGGGCGCCCGATGGGATCGAGACCGTCGGACGGCTCGGCCATGCGGCGCGGGCGGTGGTCTTCGCGATCATCGGCTGGTCGATGGTCCAGGGCGCCTGGTTGTCGAGCGAGAGCGAGGTCAAGGGCCTGGGCGAAGCGATCCTGAGCCTCCGCGACACGGGCGTGCTGTATACGCTGGTGGCCGTCGGCCTGATCCTGTTCGGGATCTTCGGCCTGGTCACGGCGCGCTACCGGATCATTCCGGATCTGGGTCCCGAGGGAATGAGGCCGAGCTTCCGGAGCTGAGCGCTCTCAGGACACCGTCAGGCGGGCGATTTGGCTGTTGCTTCGGCTGGCGCGGTGATCCATTGCAGAATGCAATGCAGTTCTACGAAGACATCGAGATCGGTCGCGTCCACGCCTTCGGGCGCTATGAGGTCACGCGCGAGGAGGTCATGGACTTCGCGGCGAAATACGATCCGCAGCCCTTCCACCTCGACGACGAGGCGGCGGCGCAGACGCATTTCGGACGCCTGTCGGCGAGCGGCTGGCACACTTGCGCGATGACGATGGCGATGATGGTCGAAAACCTCAAAGCCAATCGCCAGGCCGGGCTCGGCTCACCGGGGGTGGATCAATTGCGCTGGAAGAAGCCGGTCTACCCCGGCGACACCTTGCGCTGCGAGACCGAGGTCATCGAAAAGCGCCGCAGTGCGTCGCGCCCCGAGATGGGCATCTTCAAGTCGCACATACATGTCTTCAACCAGGACGACGAGGTGGTTCTCGAAATGGTCAGCAACGGCCTCGTCCGGACCCGCGACCCCTCGGGATCGGATTAGGTCACGCGCCGCACTGGGCAATGCCTGCCGAGCGATAGACCACCCTGCCCTTCTCGTCCTCGACCGTCAGTTCGGCGCTATAGTCGCTGGTCTCCATGCCGCTGCGTTCGCCGCTTTCCTCGTCGAGTTGCAGCGTGAAGGAATGGACCTTGCCGTCGTATTTCTGCCGCGCGAGATAGGGCAGTTCCGCGCTCCCCTTGTCGGCGGCGAAGCGCATCAGCTCGCCGTCGCGCTTCATATAGCCCGTATCGGCCATCGCCAGAACCACCGCTCCGATCCCGCCACCCTTGGGCGCGAAACTGCAGCCGGCGCCGTACAGGCCGTGCCTCTCGATATCCGGATAGCGGATCGGCTGCGGTGCGAAGGCCTGCGGCGGCGGCTCCTGACTCGCCTCGACCTCGGCGATGGCGCGCGCATCCTCGGTCGCCTTCTCTTCCGGGGTCCGGCCATCCCCGCAGGCGGCCAGCGCAAGCACGGCAAGCGAAGCGATCCAGCGCATCAATGTCTCCCGAACAGTTTCTCGACGTCTTCCATCGAGAGTTTGACCCATGTCGGTCGCCCGTGGTTGCATTGGCCCGAGCGCGGCGTGCGTTCCATCTCGCGCAACAGGGCATTCATTTCGTCGACGCGCAGCACGCGTCCTGCGCGGACCGATCCGTGGCAGGCCATGGTCGCGAGAACCAGATCGAGCTTCTCGCCGAGCAGCAGAGCCTCGCCATTGAGCGCGAGATCGTCGTCGATGTCGCGCAGCAGCTTTTCGGGATCGGTGCGCGCGATCGCATGCGGCAGACTGCGCACCAGCATGGCCGAGGGCCCGAAGCGCTCGATCGCGAGGCCGAGTTCGGCCAGGCCGGGCGCCGCTTCCTCGAGCCGGTCGCAAGCGGTTTCCTCGAGTTCGACCACTTCGGGGATCAGCAGGGCCTGACTACGCGCGACGGCCTGTTCCGCACCCGCTGCCCGGAGCCGTTCGAGCACCAGGCGCTCATGCGCGGCGTGCTGGTCGACCAGCACCAGCCCGTCCTTCGCCTCGGCGACGATGTAGGTGTTCGCGACCTGCCCCCGCGCGATGCCGAGCGGATAGGTCTCCTCTTCCGGCGCCGCCGGGGCCGCTTCCTCGGCGCGGCCGCGCGGCGCGGCCATGATCTCCCCCTCGACGCCACGCCAGGCCGCAGTTGCCTCTGCCACGCGCGACCGCGGGGCCGACCAGTCGCGGCCCGCAAAGATCGAACGCAGCGCGGGTGCAGGCTCGGCACGGACCGGTTCGGCCTGCCAGCGGCCCATCGCGCCCGCATCGGGCGATTGCGCGCTCCGCTTGTCGCCTGTCGCCAGTGCCTGCCTCAGACCCGAGACGATGAAACCCCGCACCGCCTGCGAGTCGCGAAAGCGGACCTCTGTCTTCGCCGGATGGACGTTCACATCGACCTCTTCGGCCGGCAGGTCGAGGAACAGCGCGAGCACCGCGTGCCGGTCGCGCGCCAGCATGTCTGCATAGGCGCCACGGACCGCACCCGTCAGCAGCCGGTCCTTGACCGGGCGACCGTTGACGAAGAGATATTGATGGTCGGCGACACCCCGATTGTAGGTCGGCAGACCCGCCAGACCCGTCAGGCGCAGCTCTCCGCGCTCGAGTTCGATCGCGACGCCATTGTCCTTGAGCTCGCGCGCGACGATCTGCGCCACGCGATTGGCGAGTCCCTCGCCTCCCTGCAGGCCGAGAATGCGGCGGTCGCCATGGTCCAGAGTGAACGCCACGTCGGGACGTGCCATCGCCAGGCGCCGAACGACATCGAGACAGGCGGCATATTCGCTGCGCGGGGTGCGCAGGAACTTGCGCCGGGCGGGTATCTTGCCGAACAGTTGCTCGACCCGGACACGCGTTCCCGGAGGCAGCGCCGCGGGTCCTTCGGCAGCCATCTCGCCATGATCGACGACGCGCTTCCACCCCTGCTCGGCGCCCGCCGGGCGGCTCTCCAGCGAAAAGCGCGCGACGCTGGCGATGCTTGGCAGCGCCTCGCCGCGGAAGCCGAGCGTCGCGACCTGTTCGATGGCGTCGTCGGGCAGTTTCGAAGTGGCATGGCGTTCGAGCGCCAGCGCCATCTCCTCGGGGCTCATGCCGCAGCCGTCGTCTGTCACTTCGAGGCTGGTCAACCCGCCCTCGACCAGACGGACCGCGATCCGCGAAGCGCCCGCATCGATCGCGTTTTCGATCAATTCCTTGAGTGCGGAAGACGGTCGCTCGACCACCTCCCCGGCGGCGATGCGGTTGACCAGATTCTCGGGCAGACGGCGGATTTGCGGCATCGGACCGAATCCTAGCGACGAAGCGCGGCGAATCCGAGGCCGGGCGTTTTCCTATCCCCCGCCGATGCGCAGGAAATTTTTGGCAATTCGCCCGTAGTGTCGCTAAAGAGCGCGCCACCACCCCCGGGCGAGGGAGCTGCGAACCGCACTTCGCACCACCGGTCACCCAATATAGACGGAAAATCGAGCGAACATGGGCTTCTGGAACAATCTCTTCAAATTCGGCGTGCAGAATATGGCGATCGACCTCGGTACCGCCAACACGCTCGTCTATGTGCAGGACCAGGGCATCGTGCTGAACGAGCCGAGCGTGGTCGCGCTCGAGACGATCAACGGCATGAAGCGCGTGAAGGCCGTCGGCGACGATGCGAAGATGATGATGGGCAAGACGCCCGACAGCATCGAGGCCATCCGGCCGCTCCGCGACGGGGTGATCGCCGACCTCGACGTCGCCGAGGAGATGATCAAGCACTTCATCCGCAAGGTGAACGGTCGCAAGAGCCTGATGCGCTATCCCGAGATCACCATCTGCGTGCCCTCGGGCTCGACCTCGGTCGAACGCCGCGCGATCCGCGATGCCGCTTCGAATGCGGGCGCCAGCCAGGTCTATCTAATCCTCGAGCCGATGGCGGCCGCGATCGGCGCCGACATGCCCGTGACCGAGCCGGTCGGCAGCATGGTGGTCGACATCGGTGGCGGCACCACCGAGGTTGCCGTCCTCTCGCTGCGCGGTCTGGCCTATACCACTTCGGTCCGCACCGGGGGCGACAAGATGGACGAGGCGATCGTCTCCTACGTGCGCCGCCACCACAATCTGCTGATCGGCGAATCGACTGCCGAACGGATCAAGAAGGACTATGGCGTCGCCCGTCCGCCCGAGGATGGCGTGGGCGAAAGCATCACGATCAAGGGGCGCGATCTCGTCAATGGCGTTCCCAAGGAAATTACCATCAACCAGGGCCACATCGCCGAGGCCTTGAGCGAACCGATCGGAGCGATCGTCGAGGGCGTGCGCATCGCGCTCGAGAACACCGCCCCCGAACTGGCGGCCGACATCGTCGACCAGGGCATCGTGCTCACCGGCGGCGGGGCGCTGATCGGCGGACTCGATGAATATCTTCGCGAGGAAACCGGCCTGCCGGTGACGATCGCTGAAGACCCGCTCTCCTGCGTCGCGCTGGGAACCGGCCGGGCGATGGAGGACCCGATCTACCGCGGCGTCCTGATGACGGCTTAGGAGGCTGGCAGATGGCGCCGACCGGACAACGGCGCTCGGGCTATTCTCGCAGGGCGCAATACAATCTTTTCACCGGCTACGTCATCGCGGCCATCGGCGCGCTCGTCGGGGCGATACTGCTGGCGCTGTCCTTCTTTCAGCCACATCTGTTCGGCGGATTGCGCGGGGCGGCACAGGACGGCCTGACCCCGGCGACCGAGACCGCCGCGACGGTGCGGACCGAATCGAAGGGCGTCTGGGATACGGTGAGCGGATATTACCGCGCCGGCTCGAAGAATGCCGCTCTCAAGCGCGAGATGGAGATCGCGCGAATCCGGCTCGCCGAGGCCGCCGCCGTGAAGCAGGAGAACGAACGTCTGAAGGCGTTGCTCGGCCTGCAGGACAACGAGGTCGAACCCGTCGCCGTGGCGCGGCTGATCGGCTCGACGTCCTCGAGCACCCGCCGCTTCGCCTATCTCGGCGCGGGGTCGAACGACGGGGTCGCTGTCGGCATGCCGGTGCGCTCCCAGCGCGGGGTGGTCGGACGCATCCTCGAAACCGGCGACGAGAGTTCGCGGGTCCTTCTGCTCACCGACAGCGAGAGCGTGCTGCCGGTGCGCCGCGCCAGGGACGAAGTCGTCGCCTTCGCCGAAGGTCGCGGCGACGGCCTGCTGCGAATCCGGTTGATCAATCTCGGCATCAATCCGCTCGAGCCCGGGGATCTGTTCGTCACCAGCGGCGCGGGTGGCTATTACCGTCCCGGCATCGCCGTCGCGATCGTCACCGAGAAAACCGATGACGGCGCCGTCGCGCGCGTGGTCAGCGATCCGGCGGCGACCGATTTCGTGAGCGTCGATCCGATCTTCGAACCCGAAGCCGCACTCGTCGCCGACACCCCGGCCGAGCGCGAGCTCGCCGACTGATGGAACGCAACGATCCGCGCTCGCGCAGCGATGCCTACGGCAGCCGCATCAACCGTTCGCACTCGCCGCTGTTCGCCAACATCGTGCCGTGGCTGTCGATCATGGTGGGCGTCCTGCTGCCCGTCTTCCCGATCGCGGCAGCCCTGCCGATGGTTCCGCCGCTCGGATATCTTCTGCTGGTCGGCTGGCGTCTGGTCCGGCCGGGACTGTTGCCGGTCTGGGCAGGCATGCCGCTGGGGCTGTTCGCCGATCTCTACGATGGCCAGCCCTTCGGCTTCGGGGTCCTGACCTGGTCGCTCACGCTGATCGCGATCGAGCTGGTCGAGACCCGCTTCCCGTGGCGTGCATTCTGGCAGGACTGGTTCACGGCAGGTATATTGACGCTGGTCTATCTGATCGCCGGCTGGCTCTTGTCCGGCGCATCGCCCACCCTTCCCGCTCTTGTCGCCCTGGTTCCGCAACTCGTGCTTTCGCTCCTGCTGTTTCCGATTATCGCCCGCCTGGTCGCCGCGCTCGATCGCATCCGGCTGACCCGCTGGAGATCCATGGCGTGAAGCGGATGCGCAGATCGAAACCGCGCGAGATCGTCACGCAGACGACACTCGACAATGCCTTCGACCGGCGGACCTTCGTCGTCGGCACGGCGATGGGCGGCATCGGCATCCTGCTCGCGGCGCGGATGGGCTATATCGCGATCGCGGAAAACGAGAAATACGAGCTCCAGTCGGAGAGCAACCGCGTCAACCTTTCGCTCATTCCCCCGCGGCGGGGCTGGATCCTCGACCGCAATGGCGCGCCGCTGGCATCCAATCGTGCCGATTTCCGGGTCGACATCGTTCCCGACCGTACGCCCGACACCGATGCGACGGTCGAGGCGCTGGGCAAGATCCTCGACCTCGACGAGAACACCAGGGCCGATATTCGCAAGCGGATCACCGATTCGCCGGGCTATCAGCCGGTCGAGATCGCCTCGGGCATAAATTACGAAAGTTTCGCCGCCGTCAGCGTCCGGCTGCCCGACCTGCCCGGCGTGGTCCCGCAGCGCGGCTTCTCGCGCTTCTATCCCACCGGTCCGAGCGTGGGGCATCTGATCGGCTATGTCGGCACCGCCAATGCCGAGGAATATGCCGAACAGGACCGCAATCCGCTGCTGGTCACGCCGGGTTACAAGATCGGCAAGGACGGCCTCGAGAAGCAATTCGAGCAGGAGCTTCGCGGCATACCCGGAGCGCGGCGCGTCGAGGTCACGGCCTCCGGTCGGATCATCCGCGAGCTCGAGACCCGCGAGGACGTTCAGGGAGACCCGATCCAGCTGACCATCGACGGGCCGCTGCAGGATTACGCCGCCCGAAGGATCGGCCTGGAGAGCGGGTCGGTGGTCGTCATCGACTGCCATACCGGCGACATCATGTGCATGGCATCGATGCCGAGCTTCGATCCCAACAGCTTTTCGCAAGGGATCGGCCGCGTCGAATATTCGATGCTGAGCGAGGACGAGCGCGTGCCCTTGCGCAACAAGGTCCTCAAGGGGCTCTACCCCCCGGGTTCCACGGTCAAGCCGATGGTCTCGATGGCCTTCCTGCGCGAGGGTCTGCAGCCGCACGATACCACGGTCTGCACGGGCGGGCTGCGCGTCGGCAACCGCGTGTTCCACTGCTGGAAGCGCGGCGGACACGGCACCGTCGACATGGCCAAGGGCATCTACCAGTCCTGCGATGTCTATTTCTACCACTTCGCCCAGCAGATCGGCATGGATCCCATCGCCGCCATGGCGCACCGCGTCGGGCTGGGACAGGAATTCGATCTGCCGGTGCTCAGCCAGTTTTACGGGACCGTCCCCGATCCTGCGTGGAAGCTGAAGAAATACGGCCGCGAATGGCAGACCTACGACACGGTGAATGCCACCATCGGCCAGGGCTACATGCTGTTCAATCCGCTTCAGCTGGGGGTCTACGCCGCCCGCGTCGCCTCGGGTCGCCACCTCGAGCCGAAACTGATCAAATCGAAGAAGCGCGAGCCTTTCGCGCCGGCGGATTTCTCCGCCGAACATGTCAATTTCGTGCGCGAAGCGATGAAGGACGTGGTCAACGGCCCCGGGACCGCAGGCCGCGCGCGGCTGCCGATCGACGATGTGCTGCTGGCCGGCAAGACAGGAACCGCGCAGGTCGTCGGGCTCAACCTGTCCAACGGCAAATCGGGCCCGTGGAAATATCGCGACCACGGCCTGTTCATCTGCTTCGCCCCCTACGACAACCCACGCTATGCCTGTGCGGTCGTGATCGAACATGGCGGCGGTTCGGGGTCCGCCTATCCCATCGCGCGCGACGTGATGACGTTCCTGTTCGACCCCGCCAAGGCGATGGATGCGCTCCGTGGGTTCGAGGAGCAGTGGGGCGGGACCGCGCAGCAGCGGCTCGATGCCAAATATCGCGCCTATGCCGCGGCGGCCGGCGAATCGGTCAAACCCGTCCCGGCGCGCGAGGAGGAAATCTTCGACCAGGTCGAAGCCGAAGCCCGCCTCGTGGCGCAGCAGCAGGAAAAGCTGGCCGAGGAAACGCTCCAGCCTCGCGTCGACACCACGCCTGCGCCGCTCCGCACGACCGCCGCGACCCCGCGGCCCGAACCGGCGCCCACGCCTCACTCGACCCCGCAGGCCGGGCGATGAGCGCCATCGTTCCCGCGCCGGTCGCGCGTCAGCCATGGAAGATGCTCTTCCCGCTTTTCGTGCTGATCGGTTTCGGTGGGCTGGTCCTCTATTCCGCGGCGGGCGGAAGCTGGGAGCCCTACGCCGGATCGCATCTGATCCGCTTCGGCATTTTTCTCGCAGCAGCCCTCGTGCTCAGCCGCTTCACCCGCGAACTGGCCCTGTTTCTCGCCCTGCCGATCTATGCGGTGATCCTGCTCCTGCTGATGGCGGTCGAGGCGATCGGCTTCGTCGGCGGAGGCAGTCAGCGCTGGCTCGACCTCGGCTTCATGCAGTTGCAGCCTTCGGAGCTCATGAAACCGGCCATCGTGCTGATGCTGGCGCGTTTCTATGCCGCGCTGCCGATCGGCATGGTGCCGACATGGCGTTCGCTGATCCCGGCCGGTGCGCTGGTCATGGCACCTGTGGCGCTCGTGCTTCTGCAGCCGGATCTGGGGACGTCGCTGGCGATCATGTTCGGCGGTGCGACGGTCATGTTCGTCGCCGGCCTGCCGCTGCGATGGTTCCTCGGCGCGGGGCTTGCCGCTGCGGTGCTCGCCCCGCTCGCCTTCTTCTTCGGCCTGCAGGAATATCAGCAGAAGCGCGTATTCACCTTCCTCGATCCCGAAAGCGATCCGCTTGGCGACGGATACCACATCACCCAGTCCAAGATCGCCATCGGCTCGGGCGGATGGAGCGGCAAGGGCTTCAACGAGGGATCCCAGAGCCACCTGCACTATCTTCCCGAGCCGCACACCGACTTCATCTTCGCCACGATGGCGGAGGAATGGGGCTTTCTCGGCGGCATCGTCGTGATCGGTTCCTTCGCGCTGATCTTCGCATGGGGGCTGTCGGTTGCGCGAGCGAGCGGCGACCGCTTCGGCAAGCTGCTCGCCACCGGCATGACCGCGACCATCTTCTTCTACGTCGCCATCAACCTCATGATGGTCATGGGCCTCGCACCGGTGGTCGGCATCCCCCTCCCCTTCATGAGCCATGGCGGCAGTTCGATGCTGACCAATATGATCTGCATCGGCACTCTGATGATGGTGCATCGCTGGAACCGCAAGGCGCCCCGGCAGGGCCTCCTCCGCTAGAGCGCGATCTAGAGCTCGATCAGGCCCAGCTTCAACGCACGGACCGTCGCGGTGACGCGATCGTTGGTCTCCAGCTTCTCGTAGAGCCGCCTGGTATAGGTGCGGACGGTCTCGGGAGATATCTCGATGATCGTGGCGATGTCCTGCGCCGACTTCCCGCGCCCCATCCACTCGAGGACTTCGCGTTCGCGCTCCGAGAGCGAGACGCTGCGCTCGCCATCGGTGATCCGGCAAAGCCGCAGATGAGCGGTCTGCAGGAGCGCCTGCAGCCGGAGGCTTCTTACCGCATCGAAGTCCTCGGGATCATCGGCGAAGCGCATGGCCGCGAAGCCGTCGCGATTGTGCGGGCCGAACAGTGCGAAAGCGATCCAGTTGTCAACTCCGGCCTCGCGCAGCTTCGCCAGGTAATCGGCGGCATCACCTTCCGTTCCGGCGGCGCGTTCCATCTGCCCCCAGGTGATCACCGGCCCGTATTCGAAAGCAAGCCGAGGAACCGGGTCGCGTGATCGAAAGTCCTCGCCGATGTAGGCCCTCTGGAAGGCCATTGGGTAATCCTTCGCCCAGATGAACGCGCCTTTCGAAGTCTGCGCGCCGAACACCGGCGAAAAATGGTAGCTGAACCAGGTCGCCCCTTGGGACCTGCATTGCGCAAAGACATATTCGAGGATCGCCTCGCTATCCTCTATCTCTGCGATATCTGCTGGAAAGTCCCGCATTCTTACGCGTCTCGCACACTTGTCCCCCAAGCATGTGACTGGCGTTTACCATGTTCGGTCGCCACTTCACAGTCAACAAAGCGGCGGCGCTCGCGACCGCCGACGAAAACAAGGGACGCACAGAGTGAAGGACGAGAACCGCCCCCCCCGGCCGGCCGCCGGAGGGGGATGCGAGAGCGATGGGGAGCGGCCCACCGCGAGGATCGGCGACGACGCCTGCGACCGGGTCCTCGCGGCGGTGGGCGCGGCCGACAATTCGGGCATGGCGCTCACCCTCTGGGACCTGCCGAAGGCGACGGGGCTGCCGCTGCACGAAAGCTTTGCCGCTGCGCGCACGCTCGAGTTCGGACGGCTGCTCAAGATCGACGACAGCCCTTCGGATCCTTTCGGAGCGAAACTGTCGGTCGAAAAAGCGGCCGCTGCCCGCCTCCGCAAGCTCCACGCGGAATAGTTCTGAAGTTAGGTCTTTTCATCGCGGCGAGGCTCGCTATATGGGCGCCTCCCGAGTCGGGAACGCCCCCATGGGCGAGCGGTCAGGCCGCAGTGTGGACGCATAGCTCAGTTGGTAGAGCAGCTGACTCTTAATCAGCGGGTCCTAGGTTCGAACCCTAGTGCGTCCACCACCTTTTCAGAACATCGCAATGTAGCGTCCGGGCTGGACATCACATCGAAATGTGATAGTCGAGTCCCATGGCTACCGATACGATCACCCGCGTCCGTCTGCTCGTCACCGAGGGCGGGATGACCCGTGCCGGACTCGCCCGTGCGGCCGGTTTACATGCCAATACCTTGCGCGACTGTGTCGAGGATGGCTGGAACCCTACCGCGGACACGCTCAACAAGCTCGAACGTTTTCTCGATGCCAACGACGACCGGCCGGTGCTCGTGCCCATCGAAGAGATCATCGAGGAAGCCCGCAACGGGCGCATGTTCGTGCTTGTCGATGACGAGGATCGCGAGAACGAGGGCGATCTCGTCATTCCGGCGCAGATGGCGACTCCCGATGCGATCAACTTCATGGCCACCCATGGTCGCGGGCTCATCTGCCTGACGCTGACGCGCGAGCGGGTCGGGCAGCTGGGAATCGAATTGATGAGCCGCTCGAACGGGACACGGCACGAAACCGCCTTCACCGTCTCGATCGAGGCGCGCGAAGGCGTCACCACCGGAATTTCCGCCGCCGACCGCGCCCGGACGGTCTCGGTGGCGATCGATCCCTCGCGCAATGCGCAGGACATCGTCACCCCCGGTCACGTCTTTCCCCTGATCGCCCGCGACGGCGGAGTACTGGTCCGTGCCGGACACACCGAGGCTGCGGTCGACATCTCGCGCCTCGCGGGCCTCAATCCGTCGGGCGTGATCTGCGAGATCATGAACGAGGACGGCACCATGGCGCGGCTGGAGAATCTGATCGGATTCGCGCGCCACCACGGCCTCAAGATCGGCACGATCCGCGATCTCATCGAATATCGCATGCGCCACGACCATCTCGTCGAACGGGCGAGCGAGAGTCAGTTCACCTCGGATTACGGCGGAGACTGGCGGGCGATGACCTATCGCAATGCGGTCGACGGCAGCACCCATGTGGCGCTGCAGAAGGGCCGCGTCGAAGCCGGTACGCCCACGCTGGTCCGCATGCACAGGATCTCGATCTTCGACGACGTTCTCGGCCGCACCGGAGAGCGCAAGCGGACGCTCCAGCGATCGATGAAGGCGATCGGCGACAATGGCAGCGGGATCGTCGTTCTGCTGATGCCCAACCGCCCCGAATCGCTGCAGAACGAGGTTGGCGGCATCCGCTCTTCCGATGGCGGAGAGTTGCGCGAATATGGGGTCGGCGCGCAGATCCTTGCGGATCTCGGAGTGCATGAGATGCAGCTCCTGACCAATTCGCATCACAATGTCGTCGGCCTGGAAGGCTATGGCATCACCGTCACCGGCGAACGCGCCATTCCGGAGTAGGCTCTTGTCCCGTTACCTGATCGTCGAAGCCCGTTTCTACGACCACCTCAACGATATGTTGGTGGCGGGAGCCCGCGCCGTGCTCGAGGAGGCGGGGCACGAGGTCGAAGTGCTGACCGTTCCCGGAGCGCTCGAGCTGCCGGGCGCCATCGCCATGGCTGCCGAGAGCGGAGGCTATGCCGGATTCGTCGCGATCGGCGTGGTCATCCGGGGCGAGACCTTTCATTTCGAGATCGTCGCCGGCGAAAGCGCACGCGGGATCATGGCTCTGACCATGGACGGGATCGCCATCGGCAACGGCATTCTCACGGTCGAGAACGAGCAGCAGGCGCTGGTTCGGGCCGATCCGGCGCAAAAGGACAAGGGCGGCGAGGCGGCACGGGCCGCGCTCGCGCTGCACGATCTCCAGGAGCGGTTCGCGCGCTAGTCGGCGCCGTCGAGGAATTCGGTGAGACCAAGCGGCGAAAACGGGCCGATGATCAGTTGCTCGAACACGCCGATCCCGTCGCTGCCATCGCTCCCGGTCGCCCGAACGGGCATCTGGACATGCAGGTTTTCCGGAGCAAGCGGATCCAGCCCGTCGAGCGCGATATCCTCGCGCGCGACCTCGAGCTTGCCGTGATACATACCGTGGCCCCATTCGGAATGGGTGTAGCCGAGCCCGCGCATCTGAAAGCGACCGAGTGGTTCGAAGCGCACCTCTTCGGGCGCGCCGGGGACCGCCAGCGACAGCGTCCCGCCCGAAGGCCAGCGCGTGCCCGGCTGGAGCCGCGCCCGCATGCCGCCGACGCCCTCGGTGATATCCTTGGGACCGGCTCCCTCGCCCGCCCAGGCCGCGCGGCTGTTCCACGCCTGCCCGTGCTCGTCGTTGTTAACATGGAAGAACAGGCTTCCCCGGGGAAAATTGATCGGGGTCCACTGCCAGAAGAAACCGGGCATGGATACGCCCGGCATCGGCTGCATGTCGCGCGCTCCGACCGGCCGGACTCCCCAGCTGCGGTCGCGCGTGCCGATCGTGCCCGCGGCAAGGTCCCGCCGGTCGCCATCGACGTCGATCCAGCCCTCGTAGCGCCCGTTCTGCGTCATCCGCGTATAGTCCATGAAGGCGCGCGGCCCGATCCGATGGGTGAAACGCGGCTCCTCGATCGGGAAGGCACGGCCGGTGAACGTCACATCCGCCGAAAGACCTTCAAAGGGTTCCAACCGCACCCTGAGAGTGTCTAGCGGTTCCAGAACCTCGATCGAGAGCGGCCCCACCGCCATCGCCATGCGCTCCATTCCGAGCTCGGCGCTGGCATGCACGCAATGCTGCACGCCCTCGCGGACGACATTGAAGTGTGCATCGATCACATCGAGGTGCGGATAGACTCCCAGAGCGATTGCGAAGAATCCGCTGCCGTCGGGGGCATATCCGTTGAAGAAATAGCGGTCGTAGAAATTCCGGTCGGTGCCCGAATAGGCGACCGGATCGGGCGTCTGGTGGATCGGATATTCGTCTCCGCGGCTCAGAACCATTCAACCGATCTCCTTCAATGCCCCGATACTGTCACGCGCGAGGGCGAGCGAACAGGCCCCGCGCGCCATCGACAGGAAATTGGCGTCCCCCCGGTCGGTTCGCTCGACGAAGGCGGCGCTGAATACCGCCGTCGAGATGCCGTGCAGGATGCCGAGCCGATAGTCGTGCCAGATATCCTCGCGCGACAGCGAAATGCCGCGCGTACCCATCTCGGCCAGCCAAAGGTCGAGCAATTCGGTCTCGTGCTCGCGCCACAGAGCTTCGCCGATGCCGCATCCCATGAAATAGCCCACGTCGGTCATCGCCTTGCTGGTCGCGACGGTCTGCCAGTCGAGCACGGCCATCGGCTCGGTACCTCCGAGGATATCGAACAGCATATTGTCGAGCCGGAAGTCGCCGTGGATCAGGCATTGCGGCGGATCGTCGCGGCGGAACCAGATGCCGCTCGCCTCGGCGAGCGCGTCGCATAGTGCCATGTATTCGGGCTCGAGACTGTCGGCATAGCGTTCGCGGAAGACCGCCTGCGCCTGCGGATACATCGCACCGACGCGCTCGCCGAGATCGGGCGGCGGCTGGATCCAGGGCGCGTCGAGTATCTCCGCCCGGTTCCAGCTCGGCGCATGGGTGGCAGCGGCCTGCCGCAGCGCTTCGCGCGCATCGGAAAGGGTGCAGCCGAGGATCTGGTCGCCCTGCCGCGCCGGCCCCATATCCTCGAACAGGAGGATGAACTCCGCGCCCGCCGCATCCACTTCGGCGCAATGCAGGCGCGGGACGCGCATGTCGAGCAGGGGCGCAGCCCGGCGGTAGAATTCCACTTCCTTGCGATAGAGGCCGAACATCGCCGCCGTCGCGCGGCTCGTTGCATCGGCGGCGGGAAATTTGCCCGCGAGCGTGGGCGGGGCCCCCTCTCCCCCGATATGCAACCGCACGCTGTCGCCGACCTGGCCGGTTCCGATCGGCTCCCAGCTGACGGTCTCGACCTGCGTGCCGAGACAGTCGCCCAGCCATGTGGGCGTCACTTCATCCGGATGCGAAGGAAATCCTGCCAAGCCCCTCTCCCGCAACGAGCAGTACCGGAACGCTAGCGAGGCCCGGACGTCTTGACAATCAGCGCATTGCAGGAGGGATTTGCATGGAAGGCCCGCTCGAATGGATCGCCGCCGTCGGCACGATGATTGCCGCCGGCCTGATCGCGCTCGACCTCGGCCGGCGGGCGACCGGCTGGGGCTTCGTGCTGTTCTGTGTGGTGTCGATCACCTGGGTCGTCAGCGGCCTGACCAGCGATGCCATGCCCATCGCCGCGATGAACGCAGTACTGCTGCTGATCAACGCCTGGGGCGTCTGGCAGTATCTGATCCACCCCAAGAACCGCGACTGACCGGCCGCCTTCTTAGGCGCGGCGCCTCCGCTCGCCGCTCAGGCAAGTCGGCCAAAGCACGCCGCGCCGGCATAGACCGCGCTGTCGCCAAGCTCTTCCTCGATACGGATGAGCTGGTTGTACTTTGCGAGCCGGTCCGACCGCGCGAGGCTGCCGGTCTTGATCTGCCCGCAATTCGTGGCGACGGCGAGATCGGCGATGGTGGCGTCCTCGGTCTCGCCCGAGCGATGGCTCATCACCGCCGTATAGCCTGCGCGATTGGCGATGCTCACCGCCTCGAGCGTCTCGGTCAGCGTGCCGATCTGATTGACCTTGACCAGCAGCGAATTGGCGAGGCCTTGGTCGATTCCTTCGCGCAGGCGTTGCGGATTGGTGACGAACAGATCGTCGCCGACCAGCTGGATCGTATTCCCGATCCGGTCGGTCAGCGCTTTCCAGCCTTCGAAATCGTCTTCGGCCATACCGTCCTCGATCGAGCGGATGGGATAGTCGCGGCATAGTCTGTCGAGATATTCGGCCATTTCCGCACCCGAAAGCGACAGGTTCTCGCCCGAAATATCGTACTTGCCGTCGCGGAAGAATTCGGTCGAGGCGCAATCGAGCGCCAGAACGATGTCCTCTCCCGGAGCGAAGCCCGCCTGTTCGACCGAGGCCATGATCAGATCTAGCGCGTCGCGCGTTCCGGCGAGGTTCGGGGCAAATCCGCCCTCGTCGCCGACTGCCGTGGCCAGGCCCTTCTCGTGCAGTTTCTTCTTGAGAGTGTGGAACACCTCCGCACCCCAGCGGACCGCTTCGGCGAGGCTGTCCGCCCCCACCGGCATGATCATGAATTCCTGGATGTCGATCGGATTGTCGGCATGCTCGCCGCCATTGATGATGTTCATCATCGGCACGGGAAGGACGTGCGCCGCAACGCCGCCGAGATAGCCATAGAGCGGCAATCCGCGCGCGTTGGCCGCCGCCTTTGCCACGGCCATGCTGGTACCAAGAATGGCATTGGCGCCGATCCGGCTCTTGTTGGGCGTCCCGTCGAGCGCGATCAGCGACAGGTCCACGTCGCGCTGGTCCTCGGCGTCATACGCCCCCACGAGCAGGTCGCGTATCTCGGTGTTAACGGCACTGACGGCGTCGAGGACTCCCTTGCCGAGGTACCGTCCCTGCTCGCCGTCGCGCAACTCGACCGCTTCGTGCGCGCCGGTCGAGGCTCCGCTCGGAACGGCGGCACGCCCGAAGCTCCCGTCGTCGAGCAGGATGTCGACCTCGACCGTCGGATTGCCTCTGGAATCGAGAATTTCGCGGGCGTGGACATCGATGATCGCGGTCATGGGTGGGCTGCTCCGGTGCGAGGTGTTGTAAACTGACAAGACACCACCAAATGAGTGTCGGCAGCGCTCTATTCGCCGGAACATTGCCGCGCAAGTTGCGTTGCACCAACGAACACCGGCACGCCGGACGAACAGCAATCGAGGGGAAGGACGAGACGAATGGCACAGACACCCGAAAGTGGCGCGCCCGCAAAGAACAAATCGGTCGGCGCCAGAAAGACTTCCGCCCAACCCGCCGCCAAGAAGCCGCGCAAGACCGTGGCCACGAAAGGCGCAGCCAAGGAGACCGCCCCCGTGACCAACACCGCAACTTCAGGCGCCCACTCGACCGCGACCCCCAACCGCGCTGAAGCCAAATCGCGCTTCAATGCCGCCCTCGAAGAGGCGAAGGCCGGGGCAGCGGCGCTCAAGGCGGAAGGTCGCGACCGTGCGGTCGCCTATCGCGAACAGGCGCGTGGCAAGAGCGAGGACTGGCTGACCGAAGCAAAGACCTATGGCGCCGATGCGCGCGTAAAGGGCAAGGAACTGGCCACGGAAGGCAAGGCGAAGACCAGCGAAGGCCTCCGCTCCGTCAGCCGCCTGGTCAATGAAAACGCCCATCAGGTGGATGAGAAGCTGGGCGCGAAATACGGCGATTACGCCCGAAGCGCCTCCAGGTCGCTCGATGAATATGCAAGCAGGCTCGACGACAAGAGCGTGGACGAGCTGGTCGAGGACAGTCGCGAATTCGTGCGCAAGAGCCCGGGTCTGGCCGTGGGTATCGCGGCCTTCGCCGGCTTCTTCCTTTCGCGCCTGTTCAGCCGCTCGCGCTGATCGAATTGCAGAAGAAGAGGGGCGGACATGAGGGATGACGACAGCGAGCGTCTCACACCATACCCGGGTCCGCCCGACCGGCCGGACGAGCACGACCCGCCGGAACCGATCGGGAGCGGACCTGAGCCCTCGCTGACGGACGATCTGGCTGCCCTCCTCGAGGACGGCAAGACCTATGCCCAGGCGGAAATAGCCTATCAGAGGAGCCGCCTCGGCTTCAGCGCAAATCGGGTCAAGGGCATGGTCGTATACGGTCTCGCCGCCTTCGGCGTATTCCATCTCGCCCTGATCGCGCTGACCGTGGGGCTGGTGCTCGCGCTTCTGCCCCTGGTGGGACCCTGGGCGGCAACCGCGATCGTGACCGTGGCGCTGGTCGCTCTCGGCGTGCTGTTGCTGTGGCAGGTCAAGAACCGCCTCGATGCGATCCGCCGGGCATTTTCGGAAGGGGATGGCGATGGGCGTGCCTGATGACTGGAACCGGGTGCTTGCCGACCGCTATCTGCGCGATTCGGCTCGCGCGCTGGTCGAAGCCGATTTCGAGCATTTGCGCAGCAATTTGGCCGGCAAGACGCTTGCCTCGCGTGCGGTGGACCGCCTGAGCGAAGGCGCATCGGATCTCTACGAGGAAGCCGTGGAGCTGGCCGAAGACAACAAGGGCGCCCTCGCCGCCCTATTGGCCGCCGTTCTGGTGTGGTTCGCGCGCAATCCGATCTTCGAGCTCCTCGGGTTCGGCGGGTTCGGCGGCGGGAGCGACGAAACCCGGGACGATACGGACCGCGAACGCGACGAAGCCCCGGAACGGTAGCGGGGCCCTGCCCGTTGGTTCTTCGAACACGAACAGCGGAGGAATTCCCCATGGCCGATCGAGCCAACACAAATGTCACCCCGATCAGTGCGGACAGCGAATTGAGTGACGAACAGAAGCGCCAGCAATTGCGCGCTAAGATCGAAGCCGGTGAGAAGCGCAATCAGGAGCGCAGCTTCACCGACCAGGCGAAGGACGCAGCGGACAGCGCATTCGAATTCGCGAAGAAACATCCGCTGGCGGTGATCGGCGGAGCGGTCGTGGCCGGGCTCGCGATCGGAGCGATGACCCGTCCTGGCCGCCGGGTCGGCCGGCGCGGCGGCATGTTGGCGGGAGCCGCTGCCGATGCCGTCATGGCCTATGGCATGCGGATGATCGACCGTGCCAGCGAGGGCGCGGAATACGCCGGTGATCGGCTCGAGGATTTCGGCGACAGCGCGGCGACGACCGCGCGCAGCCTGCGTCGCGATGTGTCCTACAAGCTGGACACCGTCGGCGATTCGTTGAAGGCCTCGGGTCGCAAGGCAGGACGAAAGGGCAGCCGTGCCTATCGCAGCCTGCGGACGCGACTTACCAACTGATCCGAGACCGAGCGGCTTCATGCGGCGCGGCGGGCTTGCCTGACGCGCCGCTTTCGCTATGGCGCAGCGCATCTCCCTCCCCTTCGAGAAAGCCATCGTCATGGAAGAAACCGAGAGCCACCAGACGCTCTATCTTGTCATGGGCGGACGCGTGACCGATCCCCGCAGCGTCACCTTCTCCGATCCCGAAAGCATCCATGTCGCCGGCGTCTTTAGCAATTACGAAGCCGCGGTCGACAGCTGGCGCAGCAATGCGCAGCGGACAGTCGACGACGCCGAGATGAAATATGTTGTGGTCCACTTGCACAAGCTGCTCGATCCGGGGGCCTGATCTGCTATGGCCTACGCCCTCCGGCGTTGGCGCGACGGCGATGCGGAAGCGCTGTCCGGGATCTATCGCAGGGCGGTGGAGAGCATCGGGCCGCGCGCCTATTCGCCCGATCAGGTCGCTGCCTGGCTATCGCGCAGCCCCGATGCCTTGCGCTTTCGCGCCCGAGTGGCGGATGGCGCGATGATCTTCGTGGCGGCCGATTCCGCCGACGTACCGGTCGCCTATGCCCTGCTCGAGCCCGATGGTCATCTCGACCATCTCTACAACCATCCCGATCACACGCGCCGCGGCCTCGCCACGCAGCTGCTGGCGAGTGCAGAATCCCATGCGCGCGAGCTCGGCATCGAGCGGCTCCATACCGAGGCGAGCGATCTGGCACGCCCCGCTTTCGAGCGGGCCGGCTATCGCGCGACGCACAGACGCGACTTCGCGATCGACGGTGTGCCGATCCACAATTGGGCGATGGAGAAGGCGCTGCGATAGCGCCCGCCGGCTCAGATGAATTCGATCTTGTCGATCAGATAGAATCGGTCGCCCGAAGGGACCGTGACCTCGACCTCTTCGCCGACCTGCTTGCCGATCAGCGCTCGGCCGATCGGCGAATTGTAGCTGATCCGGCCCTTGGCGGCATCCGCCTCGGTCTGCCCGACGATCTGGTACTTCACCGGCTTGTCGTTTTCGTCGAGCAGCGTGACCGTCGCACCGAAGATCACCTTGTCGCCCGATAGGGCCGTCGGATCGATGATCTGCGCCCGGCTGACCCGATCCTCGAGATCGCCGATCTGCGCCTCGACCTGGCCCTGGCGTTCCTTGGCCGCATGATATTCGGCATTCTCCGACAGGTCGCCATGCGCGCGCGCCTCCTCGATCGCATCGACGATCTGGGGGCGTTCGGCGCGCAAGGCCTTGAGATCGGCTGTAATCTTCTCGAAGCCCTCGGCCAGCATCGGCACTTTTTCCATGGGGCTATTGTCCTTCCTGTTCCATCTCCCCGCCGACAATTCGAACCCGGTCCGCTGTTTGGCGGAGCCAAGGGTTCGGTTGTCTGGAAGGGGAAGTCCGTCTGTTCTCGTCAGCTATAATAGTCTTGCAGCGAACGCACTTCAAGCTGGCTCGGCGAAACCTCGGCAATCGCCTGCGCCACGGCCAGGCAGGCGGCTGCGGTGGTGTAGTAAGGCAGCTTCTTCTCGAGTGCGCTGGCGCGGATCGACTGGCTGTCGAGCAATGACTGCCACCCTTCGGTGGTGTTGAAGATCAGCTGCACCTCGCCGTCGACGATCGCATCGACAATGTGCGGTCGTCCCTCGGCCACCTTGTTGACGCGTTCCACATCGAGACCGCGATCGGCCAGGAAGCGCTGCGTTCCTCCCGTCGCGATAACCCGAAAACCCTTGTCGAGCAGGGTCTGGACGGCAGGCAGGATCGCCTGTTTGTCGCTGTCCTTGACCGATACGAACAGGGTTCCCTCCTGCGGCGGCTGCATGCCGGCGCCGAGTTGCGATTTGAGGAAGGCCGCCGGAAACGCCCGGTCGATGCCCATCACCTCGCCCGTGCTCTTCATCTCGGGCGAGAGGACCGGGTCGGAACCGGGGAACCGGCTGAAGGGGAACACCGCCTCCTTCACCGCCATGTGGCCCGGGCGGATGTCGAAGGGCTCGAAGCTGTGCAGGCCCTCGCCCGCCATGACGCGCGCCGCGATCTTGGCGATGGGCCGGCCGATCGCCTTGGCCACGAAGGGAACGGTACGGCTGGCGCGGGGATTGACCTCGATCAGATAGACCTCGCCGTCCCTCACCGCGAACTGGACGTTCATCAGACCGCGCACCTGCAGCGCCTTGGCAAGGGCTTCTGCCTGGCGCTCCATTTCCGCGATGATCTCGTCGGGAAGGCTGTAGGGCGGCAGGGTGCAGGCGCTGTCGCCCGAATGGACGCCTGCCTCCTCGATATGCTGCATCACGCCGGCGATTCGCACCTCGAAGCCATCCGCGACGACATCGACATCGCATTCGATGGCGTCGCGCAGATACTGGTCGACGAGCACCGGACTGTCCCCCGAGACGTCCACCGCCGTGGCGATGTAATCGTCGAGCTGCGCCTCGGAATCGACGATCTCCATCGCCCGCCCGCCGAGGACGTAGCTCGGCCGCAAAAGGACCGGATAGCCGATCCGGCCGGCGACCGCGGCAGCCTCGTCGCGGCTCCTCGCGAGCCCGTTGTCGGGCTGTTTCAGCTTCAGCTTGTTGACCAGCTTGGCGAAACGCTCGCGATCCTCCGCCAGATCGATGGCATCGGGCGAAGTGCCCAGGATCGGAATGCCTTCGCGTTCCAGCGCCGCGGCGAGCTTGAGCGGAGTCTGTCCGCCAAGCTGGACGATCACGCCGACGACTTCGCCCCGCGACATTTCGACGCGCATGATCTCGAGCACGTCTTCCTCGGTCAGGGGCTCGAAATAGAGCCGGTCCGAGGTGTCGTAGTCGGTCGAAACGGTTTCCGGATTGCAGTTGACCATGATCGTCTCGAAGCCGGCTTCGGCCAGCGCGAAACAGGCGTGGACGCAGCAATAATCGAACTCGATCCCCTGCCCGATCCGGTTGGGCCCGCCGCCGAGGATCACGATCTTCTTCCTGTCGGAAGGGTCGGCCTCGTCCTCGGGCTCGCCGAAGCTGGGCGCTTCATAGGTCGAATACATATAGGGCGTAACCGCCTCGAACTCGGCGGCACAGCTGTCGATCCGCTTGTAGACCGGATAGACCCCGAGCTTGTGGCGCAGCGTGCGGACTTCCTCTTCGCTGGTCGCCCCGGCCATGGCGCGCAAGGCGTCGTGCAGCAGGCCCGAGCGCCGCGCCTGCGTCTCTCCGAGTCCTCCGGCGACGCCGACCGAGCGCACCGCCAGCGTCGCGAGCCGCTTGTCGGAAAAGCCCATCGCCTTGAGGCGGCGCATTTCGCTTTCGGTATTCGGCAGGCCATTGTGGCCGATCATGTTCTCTTCGTAGATGATCGCTTCGATCTGGCGAAGGAACCACGGATCGAAGCCCGTGATCGCCTGGATCTCCTCGACCGTCAGCCCCTCGCGGAAGGCCTGGGCGATCTTGAGGATGCGATCAGGAGTGCGCTGGGAGAGCGCGGCGAAAAGCTGGTCCTGGGGCACGCCCTCGAGCTCGGGCACCCGGTTGAAGCCGTCGAGACCGGTTTCGAGCCCCCGAAGCGCCTTCTGCATCAATTCTGCGAAACAGCGGCCGATCGACATGACCTCCCCGACCGACTTCATCGCAGTCGAGAGTTCGGACTTGGAGCCCTTGAACTTCTCGAAGGCGAAGCGCGGGATCTTGGTCACGACATAGTCGATCGTCGGTTCGAAACTCGCGGGGGTCGCGCCGGTGATCTCGTTCTGAATCTCGTCGAGCGTGTAGCCGACCGCCAGCTTGGCCGCGACCCGTGCGATGGGGAAGCCGGTCGCCTTCGAAGCCAGTGCCGAAGAGCGGCTGACACGCGGGTTCATCTCGATCACGATCAGCCGGCCGTCCTCGGGATTGACTGCGAACTGGACGTTCGAACCGCCCGTCTCGACCCCGATTTCGCGCAGCACTGCGATGCTGGCGGTTCGCATGATCTGATATTCCTTGTCGGTCAGCGTCAGCGCCGGGGCGACGGTGATCGAATCGCCGGTGTGGACGCCCATCGGATCCACATTCTCGATCGAGCAGATGATGATGCAATTGTCCTTGCGGTCGCGCACCACCTCCATCTCATATTCCTTCCAACCGAGGAGCGATTCCTCGATCAAGACCTCGTTTGTGGGCGAGGCGTCGAGGCCTTCGCGGACGATGCGCTCGAATTCGGGCTTGTTGTAGGCGATGCCGCCGCCGGTCCCGCCCAGCGTGAAGCTGGGACGGATGATCGCCGGCAGTCCCGTCCGCTCGAGCACCTCATGGGCCTCCTCGACCGAGGTGGCGATCCCGCTGCGCGCGCTCTCGAGCCCGATCGCATCCATCGCCTCGCGGAACCGCTGGCGGTTCTCGGCCTTATCGATCGCATCGGCCCTGGCTCCGATCATCTCGACGCCGAACTTCTCCAGCACGCCCATCTCGTCAAGCTTGAGCGCGCAATTGAGCGCCGTCTGCCCGCCCATCGTCGGCAGGATCGCGTCGGGGCGCTCCTTCTCGATGATCTTGGCGACGATCTCGGGGGTGATCGGCTCGATATAGGTCGCGCCGTCGGGCCTGCCGTTCTCGCCCGCGACCATTTCGGGATCGGTCATGATGGTGGCGGGGTTGGAGTTGACCAGGATCACCCGGTAGCCCTCCTCCTTCAGCGCCTTGATCGCCTGTGTGCCCGAATAGTCGAACTCGCAGGCCTGCCCGATGATGATCGGGCCGGCACCGATGACGAGGATGGAGGAGATGTCGGTGCGTTTGGGCATTAGTTGCTTTGCTCCACCGAAGTTTCCCACCCATCGTAGTCGATGTCCAAACCGCTCAGCGCTTCTTCAACTTCAAGCATCATTCTTTCGACCATTTCTTCCTGAAGATCGCTGACCTTGGTTGCGAGCAGGCGGAAATGGTCAGAACTCTTTCCGAGTTCCACGTCAGTCCAACCGGCATCTTCGAGGCGGTTTGCTATATCGTGCAGCGGCTCGGAGTTCGCGGCGTAGAAAAAATGCACAACAGCGCGCGGAATTGCTGCGTTATCGCCATTTTCGGCGAGTTGCTTGAGCACCGCGCGGTCAGAATCGGTAAGACTCACCGCAGCATCCCCACGAATTTCTCAAACAGGTAGAAGCTGTCCTGTGGCCCGGGGCTCGCCTCGGGATGGTACTGCACGCCGAACGCCTTCTTGCCTTTTATGGCGATCCCGCAATTGGTGCCGTCGAACAGCGATACGTGGGTTTGCTCCACCCCCTCGGGCAGGCTCTCGCCATCGACCGCGAAGCCGTGGTTCATGCTGGTTATCTCGACGAGGCCGGTGCTCTCGCCCCACCCTTCCCCGACGCGCTGGACGGGGTGGTTGGCGCCGCGGTGGCCCTGGAACATCTTGGCGGTCTTCGCACCCGCGGCGATGCCGAGCATCTGATGGCCGAGGCAAATGCCGAACAGCGGCACATCGCGGTCGAGCAGACCCTCGATCACCGGCACCGCATATTCGCCCGTCGCCGCCGGATCGCCCGGTCCGTTGGAAAGGAACACGCCATCGGGTTCGAGGGCGAGGATGGCTTCGAGCGAAGTCCGCGCCGGCACGATCGTCACCTTGGCGCCGGCCTTCACCAGATTGCGGAAGATATTGTCTTTCGCGCCATAGTCGATCGCAACCACATGCGGCTTTTCCGCGCCGCCTTCTGCATAGCCGAAACCCAGCTGCCAATGTCCGCCCTGCCAGTTCTCATGCGCCGAGCGCGTGACGCCGGGGACGAGGTCGAGCCCTTCGAGTCCGCACCATTCCGCCGCCTGACTCTTGAGCGCCGCGATGTCGAACTCGCCGCGCGGGCTGTGCGCGATCACCGCATTGGGCGCGCCGTTCAGGCGAATGCGGCGGGTCAGCGCGCGCGTGTCGACGCCGGAAAGCCCGATCTTGCCATGGGCGGTGCACCATTCGACGAATTCGTTCTGCGCGCGGAAATTCGAATGCTGCGTCACTTCCTGTCTCACGACCAGGCCGAGCGCGCCCAGATCGCGGCTCTCGACGTCTTCCTCATTCGCTCCGACATTGCCGATATGCGGGAAGGTAAAGGTGACGATCTGGCTGTCGTAGGAGGGATCGGTCATCACCTCCTGATAGCCGGTCATGGCGGTGTTGAAGCAGACTTCGCCCACCGCGCTTCCGGTGGCGCCGAAGCCCTTGCCCCAGATGATGGTCCCATCCGCCAGAACGAGGCAACCCGTCGCTCCCTTGGGTTGCGCGTGCGAAAATGCGGACAGGGCCATGGGCTCTCCAAGTCAGGGGTTTTCCGGCGATGCGTGCTAAGTCCCAGCCGCTAAGGGCCCGCACGAGTCCCGTCAAGCGTCACCTTCGGGAGGAACGCTTGGCTTTGGCGCAGCTTGGTCTAAATGAGGCCGAACCATCCACAGATCAGGACGACCCCGCCCCATGCTTCGCGAGACAATCCAGGCAGAAACCGTTTCCGCGATGAAGGCGAAGGACAAGGACCGTACTGCCGCGCTGCGGCTCGTCGGCGCGAAGATCAAGGACCGCGACATCGAGTTGCGAACTTCCGAGCGCAAGCCGCAGGACGATGAACTCGTCACCGATGTGCTGCTCAAGATGGCCAAACAGCGCCGCGAATCGATCGAAATGTACGAGAGCGGCGGGCGTCAGGAACTGGCCGACAAGGAGAGAGCCGAGCTCGCGGTGATCGAGGAATTTCTTCCCCGGCAGATGGGCGAGGAGGAGACCCGCACGTCGATTGCTGCGATCAAGGCAGAACTCGGCGCGGAGGGCCTCAAGGACATGGGCCGCGTGATGGCGGAGCTCAAAGAGCGGCATGGCGCAGCGCTCGACATGACGCGGGCGAGCGGCCTGGTGAAGGAGGCGCTGTCTTGAGGCGCTGGACCCTGTCGGCCCTTCCCGCCGCCCTCGCCGCCCTCGCCGCATGTGGAACGCAGGAAGCCGAACCGACGCCCACTTCGACGCCGACCGTCGCCGCTCCGCGTACGCTCGTCGGTGCGGATCTCGATCTTTCGACCCTGGGGGCCAGGATCGTCGGTCCGCAGGGCTCCGAGGTCGAGACCGTGCTCAGCGCGGGCAACCGCGAGATCGGCAGGCTGGTCAGCTATGTCGCCTGCCCCGAAGGGGTGACCGAATGCGAACCGGGCAAATTGCCCGAGGGCACGGTCTACACCTATGTCCACCGCGTCACCCTGGTGGATGCCGAGGAGACAGCGGGTGCATCGCAGCCGAGCGAGGGACCCGAAGCGACCGAGACCGCACCGACGCTCTTCCGCACCACGCGGAAGGTCGCCGGATTCAACCGGGCAGTCGGCTACCGCACTGCCGAAGCCGAGACCGCGCTCGGCGATCCGGATGCGATCTCGATCAGTCTCGACAATGGCAGCCTTATCTGGCGCGTCAGCCGCGGCTCGGGCTGGGAGCCGGGCAGCACAATGACCTTCTGGTGGCAATCGACCCTTCCTCCGCAGGGCCCGGCCGAGGCCTATCTGCTCGAGGTCGATGGCAATCAGGCCAGCGCAACCGGTCCCTTTCCGCCGGAGGATAAGCCTGTGGAGGGCGCGACGGCCGGCTAGCAGTCCCGCCTCCGCATCCCTAGGGTCGAACGCCTATGGCCCTGTCTCCCCAATGGCTCGACGAATTGCGCATGCGGATCACGCTGTCCGCGGTTGTCGGCCGACACCTGCGGCTGACCAAGGCCGGGCGCGAGTTCAAGGCCTGCTGCCCGTTCCACAATGAAAAAACGCCGAGCTTTTACGTCAACGACGAAAAGGGCTTCTATCACTGCTTCGGCTGCGAGGCTCATGGCGATGCGATCCGCTGGCTGACCGATCAGCGCGGACTTCCCTTCATGGATGCGGTCAAGGAACTGGCTGCCGAAGCCGGGATGGAGGTGCCCCGCCCCGATCCACGCGAGCAGCGACGGGCCGAAAGGCGCGCCAGCCTGCACGATGTGACGGCGGCGACGCAGGCCTGGTTCGAAGACAATTTGCGCGCGCCGGGCGGAGCGGGAGCGCGGGCCTATCTTTCGCGGCGCGGCTTCTCCGAGGATACCGTGCGGGCATTCGGCTTCGGCTACGCACCGCCCGATCGACAGGCGCTGAAAGGCGCGCTGGCTTTCGAGGAGTCGATGCTGATCGAGGCCGGCCTGCGTATCGAGGTCGAGGACAAGGATCCTTACGACCGCTTCCGGGCCCGACTGATGTTGCCGATCCACGATGCCCGCGGCCGGGTCATCGCCTTCGGAGGGCGTATCCTCGATGCCGAGGCGAGCCCGAGTGCGCCGAAATATCTCAACAGTCCCGACACCCCGCTGTTCGACAAGGGGCGCACGCTCTACAATCTCCATCGCGCCGCACCCGTTGCACGGCACAGCGGGCGGCTGGTGGTGGTCGAAGGCTACATGGATGCGATCGCTTTGGCGGATGCGGGGATCGCAGAGGCGGTCGCCCCGCTCGGCACGGCATTGACCGAGAACCAGATCGAATTGCTGTGGCGGCAGGTCGAGCGGCCGATTCTGTGTTTCGACGGCGACAATGCCGGACAGCGGGCCGCCATGCGCGCCATTTCCCGCGCCCTCCCCATGCTGCGCCCGGCCCATTCGCTGGGGATCGTCCGGCTACCCGCCGGTCTCGATCCCGACGACCTCATCCGCGAACAGGGGGTCGCGGCGATGGAGCGGATGCTGGCCGAGCCTCTCAGCCTGCTGGACACGCTGTGGGAATTCGAAAGGTCCGCCGCCCCGCTGAATTCTCCCGAGGACAAGGCGGGACTGAAATCCCGCCTTCTCGACCATGTCGACAGCATCCAGCATCCCGACATTCGGGCGCTCTACAAGCGCAAATTGCTCGAGCGTTTCTCGGCCTATGCCTTTCCGCCCCGACCGCAGCGGGAATTCCGGCCGCGAGCAGAATGGAAGAAGGATTCGAAGAAGAACGGCTATGCGCCGATTCCCACCCTTTCGCCCCAGGCGGCCGAGCGCTTGCGCCGCGCGATGTCCGGCGGCGCGCGCGATGCGCTGACGATGGCGGTGCTGGCCGGACTCATGCGGTTTCCCGATCAGATACTGCGGCACGAAGAGGCCTTGTGTGACCTGGCCCGACGTGACCGAAATGTCGGCCCCGCTATCGATTCTCTGCTCGAAGCCGCCGAAACGCTTGATTTGTCCCCGCAATCGCCCATATCGCTCGAACGAGGCCTTCCTGCCCCACCGGAAAAAGCTCATTTCGCCTTCCTCGAAGAAGGCACCGACCCGGTTGTTGCGCGCGAGGATCTGGCCGAGGCCGTGTCGCTGCTGGTCGAGAGACCCGCGCTCGAATCCGCTTTGGCGGAGGCGACCGCGCGTTTCGAACGCGATCCGGAAGGCTCCATCGCCGAACAGGCCAGATTGCGCGAGCGATTGTTGGCCCTGAATGAGCGGTTGAAGCGTTTCGGTCGCAGGAAAGCCGCTGCGACGAGTGGATCGGACTCATGATCGGTGCGGTTTTCGCCACCGCATGCGCACAGAAATTGGATTGAAGTTTTCTATGGCAACCAAGTCGAAGTCCAAGGACAATGACGATGCACCGCTGATCGACCTCAACGAGGCATCGGTGAAGAAGCTCCTCAGCAAGGCCAAGAAAAAAGGCTACGTCACCTATGACGAGCTCAATGACGCCCTGCCTCAGGGCGAGATGAGTTCCGACCAGATCGAGGACATCCAGTCGGCCCTCTCCGACATGGGGGTGCAGATCGTCGAGAGCGACGAGGATGCCGAAGCTGCGGCCGAAGAAGCCGACGAAGTCGAGGAAATCGCCGAGGGCGACAAGAAGGATGCCAAGAAGGCACCCGCGACCGCCACCAGGAAGCTGGCCGCGGGCGAGCGGACCGACGACCCGGTGCGCATGTACCTGCGCGAAATGGGCGCGGTCGAACTGCTCAGCCGCGAGGGCGAAATCGCAATCGCCAAGCGCATCGAGGCTGGCCGCGACATGATGATCATGGGTCTGTGCCAGAGCCCGATCACCTTCCATGCGATCATCCACTGGTCCGAAGCCCTCAATGCCGAGGAAATGCAACTGCGCGAGATTCTCGATCTCGACGCGATGCTGTCCAAGGAACCCCCGCCCGAAAAAATGGAAGAGGGCGAGGAGGAAGACGATGGCGAGATCTCCGAGGAGACCGCCGGCCCCTCGATCCGCGACGACGACGAGGTCGAGGACGAGGATAACGAGGAGGATGACGACGAGGACGGCGAAGGCTCCTCCAAGAGCCGCGACGAGGACGACGAGGAAGACAACACCATGTCGCTCGCGCAGATGGAAGCGGCGCTCAAGCCCGATGCCATCGAACGCTTCGCGCGCATCACCGACCTGTTCGGCAAGTTCGAGAAGCTTCAGGCCGAGCGGGTCGACATCCTCGGCCGTGGCGAGGCTTTTCCCTCCGCCAAGGAGAGGAAATACGAGGCGCTCAGCGAACAACTGACCGCCGAGGTGGAGAGCGTCCAGTTCCACGCGACCAAGATCGAATTCCTGGTCGACAATCTCTATGCATTCAACCGTCGGCTGACGGCCCTGGGCGGACAGATGCTGCGGCTTGCCGAGCGCCACAAGGTCAAGCGCACCGATTTCCTCGACGCCTATATCGGCAATGAGCTCGACGATGCGTGGCTGACCGAACGCGCGAAGAAGGACAAGAAGTGGGCTGCCTTCGCCGAGAAGGAAGCCGAAGCGGTCGAGCGCATTCGCGCCGAGATCAGCGATATCGCCAGCCAGACCGGCATGGCGCTCGATGAGTTCCGCCGGATCGTCAACATGGTCCAGAAGGGCGAGCGCGAAGCACGCATCGCGAAGAAGGAGATGGTCGAGGCCAACCTCCGTCTCGTGATCTCGATCGCCAAGAAATACACCAATCGCGGGCTGCAGTTTCTCGACCTCATCCAGGAAGGCAATATCGGCCTGATGAAGGCGGTCGACAAATTCGAATACCGCCGGGGCTACAAGTTCAGCACCTATGCCACCTGGTGGATCCGGCAGGCGATCACCCGCTCGATCGCCGATCAGGCGCGCACGATCCGTATTCCGGTCCACATGATCGAGACGATCAACAAGCTGGTCCGGTGTTCGCGCCAGTTCCTCCACGATCAGGGCCGCGAACCGACTCCGGAAGAGATGGCGGAAAAGCTCTCCATGCCGCTCGAGAAGGTCCGCAAGGTGATGAAGATCGCCAAGGAGCCGATCAGTCTCGAGACCCCGATCGGAGACGAGGAAGATTCGCACCTCGGCGATTTCATCGAGGACAAGAATGCGATCATTCCGGTCGATGCGGCGATCCAGGCCAATCTCAAGGAGACCGTCACCCGCGTTCTGGCCAGCCTTACGCCACGCGAGGAGCGGGTCCTGCGCATGCGCTTCGGTATCGGTATGAACACCGACCACACGCTCGAGGAAGTCGGGCAGCAGTTTTCGGTCACGCGCGAACGCATCCGCCAGATCGAAGCGAAGGCGTTGCGCAAGCTCAAGCACCCGAGCCGCAGCCGCAAGATGCGCTCCTTCCTCGACCAATAGGACCCCTGCACCGCCCATCGTCATTGGTGCCTTTGCGCAACAGGGCCGGGATGTTCCGCATTTTCTGGAACGTCCCGCGTGCTGAGCGCTTGCTACGGGGAGTCGGGGGGGCCGCAGGACTTCGAGCGGATCCTCCACGAGCCGCAGGCAGTGGAGGGAAGAGAGGGTGAATATCGACTTCGAGCCCCTCCTTGCCCGGTCGCCCAACCCTTATGTGCTGATGGATCGCGATCTGACGCTCGTCTGGATGAACGAAGCCTATTTGCAGGCCACCATGCAGACACGCGAGCGCATCCTCGGCCGGCGGATGTTCGAAGCCTTTCCCAGCGAGGGCGAAAGCCATCGGCAGCTGAGGCGATCGCTGGAGCATGTTCTGAACACCGGCGAGCCGGACGAAATCGCCCACATCCGCTACGATATTCCCAATTCGGATGGCGGCTACGACACGCACTTCTGGAGCGCGAGCCATACCCCCTACTTCGGCCCCGACAGCGAAGTGACCCACGTCCTCCAGCATACCGTCAACATTACCGAGATCGAGAAGCCGCGAGGTCTGAGAGAGGCCACGGGTGTGGTCAACCGCGCCCGCGCGGTCGAACAGCGCTATCACACGGCAACGGAGGAACTCGACCGCTTCCGCAACCTGCTCGAGCAGGCGCCGGGTTTCGTCGCGGTTCTCACGGGGGAGGACCACCGCTTCGTCATGGCCAATGCGGCCTATCGGAAGCTGGTCGGAGAGCGCGAACTGATCGGTCGTACGGTCAAAGAGGCGTTCCCGGAGGTCATCGATCAGGGCTTCAAGCACGTTCTGGACCGCGTCTTCGAGACCGGCGAGCCCTATCTCGGGAATCGGGAGCTGCTCACGCTGGTTGATCCGGCAACCGAAGAGATTCACGAGGCCTATCTCGAGTTCATCTATCAGCCGATCCTGGGGCGCTCCGGAACCGTCAACGGGATTTTCGTCCAGGGTCAGAACGTGACCGAGGAAATCGAGGCTGAAGACCGTCAGCGGCTGTTGATCAACGAGCTCAATCATCGGGTCAAGAACACGCTGGCGGTGGTCCAGGGTCTGGCCCAGCAATCCTTCCGCAAGGATCGCGGGGACCCGGGGCTGGACGCTTTCGTCGCCCGTCTCGCCGCGCTCGCCAGCGCGCACAATCTGCTCACCGAGACGAATTGGAAGGCGGCCGATCTGCGAGAGACCGTCTACCGCGCGCTGGGAGCCACGCTCGGTCTCGACGAGCAGCAATATTCGGCCTCCGGACCGACGATCATTCTTTCCCCGCAGCCTGCCCTGGCTCTGGCTATGGTGGTCCACGAACTCACGACGAATGCTCTCAAATATGGGGCGCTCAGCATCGAAGAAGGACGCGTGGCGATAAGCTGGGGCATCGAGGACGGGGGCAGCGGCCGGGGTCTCTGGCTCGAGTGGTCGGAAAGCGGCGGACCGATCGTCACCCGGCCCGAAGGGCGAGGATTCGGCTCGCGGCTCATTGCGCGCGCCTTCGGGGGACGGAACGATCGCGCCCTGCTCGAATACCCTGCCGAGGGCTTTCGCTGTCGGCTGGAGACGCGACTGTGACTCTGGATGGTCTGCACATACTCGTCCTCGAGGACGAGCCGATCATTGCCTTCGCGCTCGAGGACATGTTGCTGGACGAAGGAGCAACCGTCACTCTCGCGACATCCATCGAGGAGGCAACGGGCAAGCTCGAGACGGTCGCCGTCGACTGCGCGATTCTCGACGTCAATCTTCACGGCGAGAAGAGCTATCCGATCGCTTATATGCTGCGAAGTACCGGGGCCCTGTTCATCTTCGCCACCGGCTACGGCGATGCCGAGCACCCTGCCGATCTTGCGGATGTCCCGACCGTCACCAAACCCTATGCGATCGGACAGATCAAGGATGCGCTCGACCTGGCGGGCTGACCCGGCTGTTGCACCGGGGACGACCACACAAGACGGTGGAACGTGGCTCGATTCCTGCCTATGGGCTCCCGCATGCGTATAGCCATCGCCTCCGACCATGCCGCCATCGACCTCAAGGCCGAACTGCGCGAATGGTTGATCGAACAGGGACACGAGGTCGCCGACCTCGGCCCCGATACTCACGACAGCGTGGATTACCCGGATTTCGGATATCGGCTCGCCAGCGTCATCGCGGAGGGTACCGCCGAACGGGGGGTCGCTCTCTGCGGCTCGGGCATCGGGATCTCGATCTCCCTCAACCGGCACCCGGCGGTCCGCTGCGCACTGGTGTCGGAACCGCTATCGGCAACTCTCGCGCGCGAGCACAATGATGCCAATTGCATCGCGCTTGGCGCGCGGCTGACCGGCAGCGACATGGCACGCGCCTGCGTCGCCGCCTTTCTCGAAACCGAATTCGCCGATTCCTCCACAAAGGGAACGGGGCGTCACCAGCGACGCGTCGACAAGCTCTCAAATCCGGATATCTGATCTATGGCTACCCAGGCAAAAGATAGCGCACGCGATCCAATGGCCCGTTTCTGGCACGACACGCTCCTCGAGGCCGATCCGGAAATCCATTCGGCCATCCGCCACGAGCTGAAACGTCAGCAGGACAAGATCGAGCTGATCGCTTCCGAGAACATCGCCTCGACCGCGGTGCTCGAAGCCACGGGTTCGGTCCTCACCAACAAATATGCCGAGGGGTATCCTGGCAAGCGCTACTACGGCGGCTGCGAATATGCGGATGTGATCGAGACGCTGGCGATCGAGCGGGCCAAGCAACTGTTCGGCTGCGCTTACGCCAACGTCCAGCCCAATTCGGGCAGCCAGATGAACCAGGCGGTCTTCCTCGCCTTGCTGCAGCCGGGCGATACTTTCATGGGGCTCGACCTCAATTCGGGCGGCCATCTGACGCATGGATCGCCGGTGAACATGAGTGGCAAGTGGTTCAATCCGGTCAGCTACGGCGTGCGCCGCGAGGACGAACTGATCGACATGGATGCGGTGCTGGCGACCGCGAAAGAGCACAAGCCCAAACTGATCATCGCCGGCGGGACCGCCTATTCGCGCGTGTGGGACTGGGAAGCCTTCCGCAGGGTCGCGGACGAAGTCGGTGCGATCCTGATGGTCGATCTGAGCCATATTTCGGGGCTGGTCGCCGGCGGTGCGCACCCCTCGCCCTTTCCGCATGCGCATGTTGTCACCAGCACGACGCACAAATCACTGCGCGGCCCGCGTTCGGGTGTCATTCTATGGAATGACGAGGACCTGTCCAAGCCGATCAACATGGCCGTATTCCCGGGCATGCAGGGCGGTCCGCTGATGCATGTGATCGCCGCCAAGGCGGTCGCCTTCGGCGAAGCGCTGCGCCCCGATTTCAGCGACTATGCCCGTCGCGTCGTCGACAACGCCCGCGCGCTCGCCTCGAGCCTTCAGTCGAACGGGTTGCGCGTGGTCTCGGACGGGACCGACAATCACTCGATGCTGGTCGATCTGACCTCGAGCGGCGTGACCGGAAAGGCGGCCGAGGCCGGTCTCGACCGCGCCTGGCTCACCTGCAACAAGAACGGCATTCCCTTCGATACGCGCAGTCCCTTCGTGACCAGCGGCGTCCGGCTGGGCACGCCCGCCGGAACCACGCGCGGATTCGGGACCGACGAGTTCGAACGGATTGGCGCGCTGATCGCCGAAGTGGTAGAAGGACTTTCACGCAACGGTCCCGAGGGCGACGGGCAGGTGGAAGAGCGGGTGCGCGGCAAGGTAGCCGAATTGTGCGCCGCCTTTCCCGTCTATCCCGGGCGCTGAGGAGAGCTGCAATGGACGACCATGACCCCGAGAGGCAGAACCGCGGCCATCAGGACCACGAGCTCTTCCCCGATGCGCAGGAAGAAGTGAAAGGCATGCTCAGGCAAGGCCTCGACCATCCATCGACCAAACCCGTGCTGACCGGTGCCGCCGTCGGCGCCATCGCCGCGGGCATCCTGCCGGTCGTCACCTGGCCGATCGGCCTCGTGGCGGGGGCCGGCTTCATGCTCTACAGACGCCTCCGCCCCTGAATGCGCTGCCCGTTCTGTGCGCATGACGACAGCCAGGTAAAGGACAGCCGGCCGACCGAGGACAGCACCTCGATCCGCCGTCGCCGCCAGTGTTCGAGCTGCGGAGCCCGCTTCACCACCTTCGAACGCGTGCAATTGCGCGAGGTGACCGTGCTCAAATCGGGGGACCGAAGGCAGCCCTTCGACCGTGGCAAGCTCGAACAATCGATCATCCTTGCGTGCCGCAAGCGCGACGTGGCGCCCGAGCGGATCGATCAGCTCGTTTCGGGAATCCAGCGCCAGGTCGAAACGGCGGGAGAGCCTGAAATTGCTTCGCAACGGATCGGGGAGTTGGTGATGGACGGCCTGCGCCAGCTCGACAGCGTCGCCTATATCCGCTTCGCTTCGGTCTATCGCGACTTCAGCGAGGCCCGCGACTTCGAGGAATTCGCAAGCACGGTGCAGGAGGCTGCGGCGCATGAGCGCGGTTGAATCCGGCGGACCGGTGATCGTCCTGGTCCGACCTCAATTGGGCGAGAACATCGGCAAGGCGGCTCGCGCGATGCTCAACTTCGGATTGACCGAATTGCGGTTGGTCGAGCCCCGCGACGGCTGGCCCAACCCCTCCGCCGGTCCTGCCGCCTCGGGAGCCAATTCAGTGCTCGAGAACGCGCGCATCTACCCGACCACTGCCGAAGCAGTCGCCGATTGCGCGCATGTCTATGCCACCACCGTACGCAAGCGCGGGGTCACCAAACCCGTCGTCACGCCGGAACAGGCCGCCGGCGAGATCGCGGGCCGTCCGGGCCGGAGCGCGATCCTGTTCGGCCCGGAACGGTCGGGTCTCGAGACCGAGGATGTGGCCCTGGCCAGGGCGATCCTCACGGTTCCGATCAATCCCGAATTCGGCTCGCTCAATCTGGCCCAGGCGGTGATCCTGTGCGCCTACGAATGGTCGAAGCACGAACAACTGGTGCAGCCGACGCAGGACACCCCGCTCCCGCCGGCACCGCAGGAGGAGCTCGACGGCCTGATCGCGCATCTGGAGAGCATGCTCGGTCCGCGCGGCTATTTCCTGCCCGAATCGCGCGTGGAGGCGACGCGCCGAACCTTGCGCGGGGTGCTCACCAAGCCCGGCTGGAACCATCTTGAGGTGCGCACCCTGCGAGGCGTGCTCTCCGCGCTTCAGCGGGCCCCCAGGGACCCTGAGAGAGGCCCTTGAGCTTCAGGCGGGAACCGCTAAGTCGTTCTTCTCCATCAAGAACCAAGGTATATCATGCGTCGATTCGCCGCCCCGATCCTCATCGCCACCCTCTTCGCCGCCCCCGCCCTCGCCGGCGAAGCGGACCCGAATGCCAAAGGGGCGGAAAAAACCGAGGAGGCCGGGAAAGCCGAGCCCGAGAAGGTCTGCAAGTTCATTCGCGCCGATGTGAGCAGCCGGCGAAAGGAGCGCATCTGCCTGACTCCCGAGCAATGGGTCGAGGCGAACCGCGGTGCGCGCTGAGTCCGCTGCGCGTCAGGTCCTGACGCGGTCCCATTCGGCAAGCTCGTAAGCGATCGAGGCCTCGACGAGGTCGTGCCACAGATCTGCCAGCGCGGCCTGCGGCAATCCGCGCGACCCGGCGTCTCTGCGGGCGTTCTCGATCACCTCGGCCTTGCGCCCCTCGTCGCGCACGATGCCCCGGTCAGGCTTGATCCGCGCCGCTGCCCGCATATAGCCGAACCGCCGGTCGAGCAGATCCATCAGTTCGCGATCGGTCGCATCCACGCCGATGCGCACATCGTGCATGGTCGCACAGTCTTCGGGAAGCTTGAAATCCTCGGTCATGGGCCGGCGCCCTGCCGCGATCGCTGCCGCTTGTCGAGCGCCGATCTTCGAGCTTGACGCATTGCACCATCCTGCTACGTGCGCGCCTTCGCGAATTGGCTCCGCACCCCGGTGAAGCGGATGCCGCGCTGGACCAAGCTCCAGCGGTGCGATGCCGGGTTGAATGGCCATCGCAGGGATGGCTCAGCAAATTGGAGTAAGACTTATGTCGAAGCGCAAGAGCGCCAAGTACAAACTCGACCGCCGGATGGGCGAGAACATCTGGGGCCGCCCGAACAGCCCAGTCAACAAGCGCTCCTACGGCCCCGGCCAGCACGGTCAGCGCCGCAAGGGCAAGATGAGCGACTTCGGCCTGCAGCTCCGCGCCAAGCAGAAGCTCAAGGGCTATTACGGCGACGTGACCGAGAAGCAGTTCAAGCGGACCTACAAGGAAGCCTCCGCGATGAAGGGCGACACCGGGCAGAATCTGATCGGCCTGCTCGAGCAGCGGCTCGACATGGTGGTCTATCGCGCCAAATTCGCGCCGACCGTATGGTCCGCTCGCCAGCTGGTCAGCCACGGCCATATCTATCTCAACGGCGTGAAGACCAACATCGCATCGGCACGCGTCAAGGTCGGCGACGTCGTCAGTCTCGGCAAGAAGGCGCAGGACATGGCTCTGGTCATCGAGGCGCAGAGCCTTCCCGAGCGCGACATTCCCGACTACGTCGCTCCCGACGGGACCGACAAGATCACCTTCACCCGCGTTCCCAAGCTCGACGAGGTGCCCTATCCGGTCACCATGGAGCCGAACCTCGTGGTCGAGTTCTATTCGCGCTGATCCAGCAAACGGAAATGCAATGAAGGGCGGCCCCGCGGGGCCGCCCTTTTTGTTAGTTCGCGGTCGATCTCTCGAGGAACTCACCGATACGCTTGAGCATGATGCGCCGGGCCTGGCTGTGGACCAGCCCGTGATCCAATCCTTCGAACTCCAGGTATTCGACGGACTTACCTGCACTCTTCAGCCGGTCGTTCATCAACTTCGAATGCGCCACGCCAACATTGAGATCCATCGTTCCGTGAACCAGCAGCACCGGCGCGTCGAATTCGGCGGCGTGGCGGGCGGGCGACCCGGCCTCGATATGAGGTCCATTGCCGATCATCCGGTCAACGGCGAGAAAGCTCGAATACTGACGGTTTTCTTCGCGGAGGAGTTCGAGGTCGGCGACGGGCGCGATCGCGACGACTGCCTGGTAGAGGTCCGGAGCCATCACCTGTGATTGGAGCGCAGCATAGCCTCCATAGGACCATCCGACGATGGAAAGCTGCTCCGGCGCGGCAATGCCCTGATCGATCAGCCACCGGCCCGCAGCGGCGACATCGCCCACCGCCTTGTCCCAATCCTTGTAACCATTACGCCCGAACCAGGCCTCGCCATAACCTGCCGACCCGCGGAAGTTCGGCTGCAACACCGCATATCCGCGCGCGGCGAAAAATTGTACGAGCCAATCGAATCCCCATTCGTCGCGTGAGCCCGGGCCTCCGTGCGGAATCACGACTGCTGGCAAATTGCTGCCGCTGCTGCCGGGCGGCAGGGTCAGATATCCCGGTATCTCGGTTCCATCGGAAGCAGCATATGTAATCGCATCCATCTTGCCCATCTCGCGACCGACGAGCGGCTCGCGCAGCGGGAGTAATTCCCCGAGGGCATTGGTCTCTCGTTCATACAGATAGATAGTTCCCGGATCGTTGTCGCTCGATGCGGCCAGTACGATCGTGCTCTCGTCCGCGTTGGCGTCGAGGATCGAGATCTGCGGCTGGCCGGGGAGCGCATTACGCAGGCCATCGGCAAGCTTCTCGTAAGCCGGATCGAAATATTCGACGTAGCGTCGGTCAGTGGCATAGGAAACGCCGATGACGCGGCCGCCACGTCCGATCTGAACCAGCTGATCCACATCCGCGTCGTTCCGCGATCTCACGAGCTCCTTTCGCGCGCTGCCATCCAGAGCGATCGAGTAGAGCGCCTTGAAGCCGTTGAGACGCTCGAAGCCGTAAGCGACATTCTTCCGGCTATCCACGGCGACCGGTACGAAGCCCTGCGCCAGATCACCAGTCAGGTCAACTTCCGAAAGAGGAAGCCATTCGTCGGAATCGAGAGGACGGTAAAGATAGCGCCGGTCGTTCCCGTCATATTGACGCGACCGGTCGCTGACTGCCATCAGGCGCACGCGACCCTTTTCGTCGGCGATGTAATCGTCCGCTTGCGTGTTCGGCTTTTCCACACTCTTGGTCGTGCCGCGCCGAATGTCTACGAGATCGACGCCGAGCCCCTCGCGGTCGTTGAACAGACGGGTATTGCGGCTATCCTGCTTGATGTACTGCCTGGTCATCAACACCCCGTCGGGCTCGCCCGCAACGTCGATTGCCACGAAACGTCCACCGTCCTGCAGAATGCCATAATTGTCATGCGTCGGAGGCGTCAGGGAAACGACGTCCGAACCGTCTTCGCTCACCGAAAACGCCCGCGTGACATAGATGATTCGGCTACCGACCTTCTCCGATCCGTAAACGGTGCAGACGAACCGCGCTTCATTCGCCCAGCTACACCCGTCCAGTCGCGCTTTTGCCTCATTCGTGGTGATCACGGCTTTGGGTGCGGCATCGCCGTTCAGGTTCACCAGATAGACGGTCTCGTCGGTCGTATCGCCCGGCGCGACATATAGTATTTTACCGCCCGAGGGCGAAATCGCCACATCGGTCACTGACTGGCGTACCCCGAAGCGCGCAGCTGTCTCGGCCAGCTCCTCGGCAGAGAGCGGCACGGAAGACAACGCCGCACACAGCGCGGCGAGCGAAAAAAGTGAACGCATCGAAAAATTCCCCCATCCTCAGATTCTGACGGGGATTATCAGCGGTGAACCAGGAAGCAAGTGCCTGCAAGCACAGGACGTTCTGACTCGACGAAATTTCCGGATGCCAGCGGGAACCCCGCCGCGCCCTGGCGTTTGGATCTGATCATGACCCAATATCGCTTTGTGACCCCGGGCCGCCGAGGCAAATGGTACGATAATATTCGCGATGCGCAGACCTTCGCCAATGCCATCGGTGCGGGCTTTCTCAATTCCGCCGGCAACTTCATCGCCTATCGGGGCACTATTCTCGAACTGCGCGAAAAGGAAACTGCCGGTACCGCTCAGTTCCTCGAAGCGTAGCGCAGCGATGTTCCGACCATCGCAACGATGGCCGCGGTGACGAGCACGCCCCATACCCAATAGGGGAGCAGCAGCGCGTCGGCGATGGCGCCCGTATCGGAGCGGCTATAGTGCCCGCCGACCATCGCACCATCGCTGAACATATAGCCGAGATCCTGCCACACGCTGACCGCGCCCTGCACTCCGAGGAATTCGAGGCTGACTCGCTGGAGTTTGGGGCGGGCGGAGCGGGCGATGTAGAATGCCGCCGCCGCGAAAGCGGGCAGGACGATCCAGCCAGCCAGCGAACGCACCCAGATCAGCGTGGTGACGGCCAGCGCCACGGCAAGCCCCAGCAGCACCAGTCGTGTCGCCCGACGCGACCGCGTGGCCACGATCATGAGCGAACCGGCGATCGACGGACCGAGCAAACCCGCCGCCGCGACCGTCGCCTGCCCGATTCGGCCCAGGCTGCCGGAGTATTCGGCAAAGCCGGATCCGTTCGCATAGATCACCAACCGTTCGAACTGCGCCCCGAACAGCAGCGCCGTCAGGCCGTGGGCGATTTCATGGAACCACGTCGCCAGCAAGGTGAACGGCATCAGCGCAAGTGTGCCGATTGCGGTCTGCCAGGCGAGGATCGTCAGCACTGCGAAGGCGACGATATAGCTCTGCTCGCGCTGGACCGACTTCATGGTATCCTCGGCGAAGGGAAGAGCCCACTTGGCTGGAACGACGAGGGGCTGCGGTTTCCTGTCCATCGACACAGGCATAGCGCGGCGGTCGGCTAACGCAAATAGTCCCGCCGGAAACCGGCTGCGAAGGCGGCGAAACGCCCCTCCCCGATCGCTTCGCGCATCGCCTGCATCAATTGCTGGTAGAAGGCGATATTGTGCTCGGTCATCAGCATGGCGCCGAGGATCTCGCCCGATTTGACGAGATGGTGGAGGTAGGCACGCGCATAGGTGGCGCAGGTGTCGCAGGAGCAGCGCGAATCGAGCGGGTCGGTGTCTTCGGCAAAGCGGGCATTCCTGAGGTTGAGCGGCCCACTCCAGGTGAAAGCCTGACCGTTGCGGCCAGAGCGGCTCGGCAGCACGCAGTCGAACATGTCGACGCCGCGTTCGACCGCGCCGACGAGGTCGTCGGGCTTGCCTACTCCCATGAGATAGCGCGGGCGGTCCTCGGGAAGCTGGCCCGGCGCGAAATCGAGCGTGGCGAACATGGCCTCCTGCCCCTCGCCCACCGCGAGCCCGCCGATCGCATAGCCGTCGAAGCCGATCGCGGCGAGCTTCTCGGCGCTGATGCGGCGCAACTCCTCGTCCAGCGCACCCTGCTGGATCCCGAACAGCGCGGCGGCCTCGGCATGTTCCCCGCCCGCATCGAAGGCGTCGCGGCTGCGCTGCGCCCAGCGCATGCTCATCTCCATGCTCGCCGCGATCTCCTCGCGCGGGCGGTCGGCGCGGGGGCATTCGTCGAACGCCATCACGATGTCGCTGCCGAGCAGGCGCTGGATCTCCATCGACCGTTCGGGCGTGAGCATGTGCTTCGCCCCGTCGAGGTGGCTGCGGAACTCGACCCCCTCTTCGGTCAGCTTCCGCAAATCGGACAGGCTCATCACCTGATAGCCGCCGCTGTCGGTGAGGATCGGACGCGGCCAGTTCATGAAGCGGTGCAGCCCGCCGAGCTTCGCCACCCGCTCCGCCCCGGGCCGCAGCATCAGGTGATAGGTGTTGCCCAGAATGATGTCGGCGCCGGTCCGGCGCACCGTCTCGGGCTTCATCGCCTTGACCGTGGCCGCGGTTCCCACGGGCATGAAGGCCGGGGTTCGGATCTCGCCGCGGCGCATGGCGATGGTGCCGCTGCGGGCGGCGCCGTCGCGCGCATGGATCGCGAAAGCGAAGCGCGGTGCCACGTTCAGAAGCCGTAGATCAGCGTGGCGCGGGTCAGCGTGTCGGTCGACACCTTTCCGACCGGTGGATTGCTGTCGTAATCGAGTTGATAGGACATCCGTGCGCGCAACCGGTCGCTGACCCGGAAGTTCAGGCCGGTGGTGAGGTCGAGGGTGGTGTTCGCGCTGTCGACGATCACCAGCGCCTGGCCCCCGGTTTCGGCGACGGCATTGGCATCCTGGGTCAGGGTCAGCCGCTCGAAGATTTTCCAGTCGAAGTCGAACCCGGCCAGGCCCGCGAGCCGCTGTTCGGTGCGGCCGTCGCTGTAGTCGGTGACGCGAAAGGCCGGTCCGGCCTTGATCGAAAGGCTCAGCCCGTCGCGGTCCACCACGGTGTAGCCGAGCCCCGCCGAGATCGCGTAACGCCCGTCCACCCCCTGGATCCGGTCGCGCTCGAACTGGGTCAGACCATAGGCGAAGAGGTCCTCGCCGAACTGCCAGCGCGGTTCGTAGGCGGCGAAATATTGCTCGCGGCTGGTGATGCCGTTCTGACGCTGGTAGTCGAAGCGCGCCCGAAGGGAATGCGACCAGTCGATCCCCTCGCGTTTCAGCTTGAGCCCTGCCGTCACCCCGACCGAATCGGTGTTGCCGCTCGACTGGAACCCGCCGAGTTCGCCCTCGCCCTTCCACCTGTCGAACAGGCCCGCGCTACGGATCGCCTGCTCCTTGCGCTCGGCAGCAGCGGCAGCCCTCTTGGCCCTGTCCGCCTTCCACTCTCCCTCGATCCGGGCGATTTCCTGCCCCTCCTCGGGCCACGTCTTGCGTGCAAGATCGATCACCGTCGCGACCTTGGCATCGTCGCCGCTCGCCCTTGCGGTTTCGATCATCTGGCGGGCACCATCGGGAAGCGCCGCGCCCGCCGGCGTGGCGAAAGAGACCAGCGCGATCAGCGGCAGGGCGGGAAGCAGGTGGGTGCGCATCCGCCACCGCCTAGCGCGGTCTTTCCTTGCTCGCCAGCCCTCGCTCGGGCCGAGGAGAGCATATTGTCGGGAGGCGGGTCGGTCCGGGCTCCGGCGTCAGGCCCGCAATCTCCATCCGGTCCTGAAGATGAACGCGACGATCGCGACACAGAGCGTCAGGAAGCCGAGGGTGATCGCCAGCGAAATGCCGAAATTCACATCCGCGCTGCCATAGAAGGTCCAGCGCAAGCCGCTCACCAGATAGACGATGGGATTGGCCAGGGCGATCGTATCCCAGGGCTCGGGCAGCATGTCGATCGAATAGAAGGTCCCGCCGAGGAAGGTCAGCGGGGTCAGGAACAGCATCGGGATGATGCCCAGCTTCTCGAAATTGTCCGCCCATATGCCGAGGATGAAGCCGAACAGGCTGAAGCTCGCCGCGACGAGGACGATGTAGATCAGCGCGAGCAGCGGGTGGGCGATCGAATAGTCGACGAACAGCCGCGCGGTGACGAGGATGATGGCGGCGAGGATCAGGCTCTTGGTCGCGGCCGCGCCGACGAAGCCGACCAGCGTCTCGGCCACGCCGACAGGCGCGCTGAGCAATTCGTAGATCGTCCCGGTGAACCGCGGCATGTAGATCCCGAAGCTCGAATTGCTGGTGGTTTCGCCGAGCAGCGTCAGCATCAGCAGGCCCGGTATGATGAAGGCGCCGTAATCGACCCCCCCGAGATCGGGCATGCGTCCGCCGATCGCCGCGCCGAAGACGATGAAATAGAGCGAGGTGGTGAGCACCGGTGCCAGCACCGACTGGAAGGCGGTCCGCAGGAAGCGCATCAGCTCGCGCGTGTAGATCGACCAGGTCGAGCGCCAGTTGATCACGCCGCCGCCTCCTTCTCGCCCAGCAGCGAGACGAAGATGTCCTCGAGGCTGCTCTCGCGTGTCTCGATGCCGGTGTAGTCGATTCCCGCAGCGATGAGCGCCTTGGTCAGCTCGGCGACCTCGGCCTTGCCCTTGCCGGTCCCGTCGCCGCCGCGATAGCACAGCGAAGTGCCGCCCTCCTCCAGCTCGACCGGATAGCGGACGAGCGCCTGCGGGAGCGAGGCGAGCGGCTGCGCCAGCGTGATATGCGCCTCGGTCCGACCGAGCCGCGCCATCATGGCCTCCTTTTCGTCGACCATGAGCAGCCGGCCGCGATTGATGATACCGACGCGGTCGGCCATCAACTCTGCCTCTTCGATGTAATGCGTCGTCAGGATGATGGTCACCCCTCGGGCGCGCATCTCGTCGACGATCGCCCACATCCCCTTGCGCAGTTCCACATCGACGCCCGCTGTGGGCTCGTCGAGAAACAGCAGGTCGGGTTCGTGCGCCAGCGCCTTGGCGATCAGCACGCGGCGCTTCATCCCGCCCGACAGCGCCATGATCCGCTCGTCGCGCTTGTCCCACAGGCTCAGCGATCGCAGGATTTCCTCGATCCGCGCTCTGTCCGGCGCCAGGCCGAACAGCCCGCGCGAATAGCCGACCGCGCGGATCACCGGTTCGAACATGTCCGTGCTGAGTTCCTGCGGCACCAGCCCGATGCGGGCCCGCGCCTCGCGCCAATTGCCGGTAAGGTCGTGCCCGAAGGCCCGGATCGTGCCGCCGCTCGGCCTCACCAGGCCGCAGACCGCGCCGATCAGCGTGGTCTTGCCTGCGCCATTGGGTCCGAGCAGGGCGAAGATCTCGCCCTTGCGGATCGTCAGATCGACGTCGTCGAGCGCCTTGAGTCCCCCGGGGTAGACCTTCGTCAGGCCATCGAGTTCGAGAATCGGCTCCACACGCTCCTAGCTAGCGGCGATCCAGTTGCCGTGGAACCCCGGCGGGATCAGATGCGGAATGTGAACCGCGGCGATGCGCTCGAGCGTGGATGCATCGAGAATTTCGAGCGCGCTGGTTCCGGCCCGCCGGTCGATGACATAGCCCATTACCCAGCCATCGCCTTCCTCCGCCTCCTCATGACGCGGAACGAAGACGAACTCGCCCGGAATGCGCCCCTCGCCGAAATGGTGGACGACCCGGTCGCCGGTCGCGAGATCGTGGCGGTAGAGCGGCATGGGCACGACGAAGTCGAGGCTCCCGTCCGCTGGCAGGCCCATCGTCCACAAATAGCGATAGGGACGGCTGAACCGCCGTTCGTCGGGGCGGGGGAATTCCTGCGCCGTGGGATCGAGTGTCTCGCGGGCCACCGCCCCGCCGGCGGGATCGATCGTCCAGCGCTCGAGGCCGCGCGAGCGGCCATAGGGTCCCGGCTTGTCGCCGTCGAAGATGGTCTCGTAGGCGCAGAGGTCGATCGCCACGCGGCCCGTACCATCCTCGAAGCTGTTGCCGACGTGGAAGACGTAGCAGGGATCCACACCGTGCCAGCTGATTTCCTCGCCCGACCCGCCGCGCGGCAGCAGGCCGACACGCGCCGCATGCCTGGGGTTCCAGCGATAGGGAAACCTGTGGCCCGCGATCAGCGCCTGCATCGAGAAGGTCACCGGAAGATCGAAGATCACCACGTAATTCTCGGTCAGCGCGCAATCGTGGATCGAAGGGCCGTGCTCGACCGCGATGCCGGTCTCGCGCAGCACCTCGCCCTCGGCCGAGAGCACGACGTGGCGGATCCTGTCCTGGACCGCCCCGTCATAGCAGATCGCGTGGAACTCGCCGGTCGCGGGGCATCGATGCGGATGCGCGGTGAAGGATCCCGTCAGCCCCCCGCCGAAGTCGGAATAGGCCACGCTCTCGAGCTCGCCGTCGAGCTCGACCGGGAAGCTGCTGGCCTCGACCAGCGCCATGATCCGATCCCCGATGGCGAGGACATTGGTGTTGACCGTATCGCCGAAACCGCGGCGTGGCCCGCCGACTGCACGAGGGCCGCCCTTCGCCTCGAGATCGCGCGAACGGATGTAGCGATTGCGGTACCATTCGGCCTTTCCGCCCTTCAACCGCACGCCATGGACCATGCCATCGCCGATGAACCAGTGGTGGCCTCGGGTTCCCGCCCCGAAAGGGTTCGGCCCGATACGGACATACCGCCCGTCGAGGTCCTCCGGAATGGTGCCGGTGACTTCCGGCCGCTCGATCGTCCGCTCCTCGACAAGCGGCGCATGGATGCCCTGAAGGAACGGGTTGTCGGACGGATTGGGAAGGCGCGCGCGATTGATCGACGCCACCGCCTGGATCGCGGGAGTGACTGCCCTGCGAATGGTTTTCTCGATGACGCTTGCCATGGCCGATTCGCTCCGTCTAAAGTAAACGGCGTAAACATAGGGGTCATGCTAACAGTGTCAACATCTACTTCGAGCTACCATCACGGAAATCTGCGCGACGCCCTGCTGGCCGCGGGGCTGGAGGCGCTCGAAGGTTCGGCGGGCAAGGCGCCCTCGCTGCGCGAACTCGCCCGCCAGGTCGGGGTCTCGCCGACCGCGGTCTATCGCCATTTTCCCGACAAGCAGGCGCTCGATGCGGCTTTGGCGCTGGAGGGCCTGGCGCTGCTCGGCCGCCAGCAAGCCGCAGCTGCCGAGGAGGCCGGCGGCGGGGCGGCGGGCTTCGCCGAGACCGGGCGCGCCTATGTCCGCTTCGCGCTGGCGCATCCGGCGCTGTTCCGGCTGATGTTCACCCGCGGCGCTCCCAGCGCGAAGGCGGAGGAGCCGGATCCGGCGCGCGCGCTGCTGACCGCCAACAGCCGCGCTCTGGCCCGCGACCCCGCCCGGTCCGAGCGGCTCGCCTTGCAGGCCTGGTCGATCGCGCATGGCGTGGCCATGCTCATGCTCGACGGGCGGATCCCGGCGGAGGACTCCATGATCGAGCGCCTGCTCGATACCGCCAGCCTGTTTCCCACCCGGAGCAGCAGCAGCGAGGAACCACGATAGCTGCAGAAGCGAATTCCCTCGGCGGGCGCGAGGGCATAAGGCGGCTCGCATCCGCTCGCCGCCCTGCGAGAATGCCCGCGCGGTCCGCGCCATCGCGCCGGACGCACGGGCCGATCTCGAGCCTACTCCGGAAGGAGCAGAGACGAGTCCCCGTAAGAGTAGAAACGGTAGCGGTTTTCGATTGCATGCGCGTAAGCCGCCTTCATCCGGTCGACGCCCATCAACGCCGAAACCAGCATGAACAGGGTCGATCTGGGCAGATGGAAATTGGTCATCAGCCCGTCGATCGCACGGAAGCGGTAGCCGGGGGTGATGAAGATGTCGGTATCGCCGGCGAAAGGCTGGATCGTCCCATCTGCGCTTGCGGCGCTTTCGAGCAGGCGCAGGCTGGTGGTTCCCACGGCGATCACGCGCCCGCCGGCGGCCCGCGCTGCGTTGAGGCGGGCAGCCGTCTCCGGCTCGATCCGGCCCCATTCGGAATGCATTGCGTGATCGCCGGTGTCTTCGGCCTTGACCGGCAGGAAGGTCCCGGCCCCGACGTGCAGCGTCAGCGTCTCGCGCCCGATACCCGCTTCGTCGAGAGCGGCGACCAGTTCCGGGGTGAAGTGCAGCGCCGCGGTGGGTGCGGCGACCGCGCCGTCCTCCTGCGCGAACATCGTCTGATAGTCCTCACGGTCGCGCGCATCGGTCGGTCGCTTGCCCGCGATATAGGGCGGCAACGGCATCCGCCCCGCACGCTCGAGCAACACTTCGACGGGTTCCTCGCCCTCGAAGGCGAGCACGAAGCTGCCATCCGGCAGGCGGTCTTCGGCAAGCGCGGTCACCCCGCCACCGAACTCGACCAGCTCGCCCTTGCGCAGCCGCTTGGCATTGCGGACGAAGGCCTGCCAGCGGCGCAGATCGACGCGCTTGTGCAGCGTGGCGCCGATCCGCGCCGCTCCACGCTGCCCCTCGAGCTGCGCGGGAATGACGCGCGTGTCGTTGAACACCAGCACGTCGCCACGGCGCAACAAGGACGGCAAATCGCGCACTCCGCGGTCGGCGAAGCCGGCCTCGCCCTGCACCACCAGCATCCGCGCCGCATCGCGGGGGCGCGCCGGCCGCAGCGCGATCAGCTCGGGCGGGAGCGCGAAATCGAAAAGATCGACCTTCATCGCGCCGCCCCTAGGCGGCGCGCGTCGCGATGGAAAGTCAGTTGGCGATCGGCGCGGACAGATCGTCGACGCCGATGTCCGTATCCTGCACCGGCTGGGCGGGCATCGGCGGGACCGGCTTGTTGTCGCTCGCGATCGAGGCCTGGAGGATGCGCGTCGGATCCGCCGGCGGTTCGCCCCGGTGGATCGCATCGACCGCCGTCATGTTCGCAATCACGCGCCCGAAATTGGTGTAGGTGTTGTCGAGGCTGAAGCGGGGATAGAAGACGATGAAGAACTGGCTGTTGGCGCTGTCGGGGCTGGCCGCGCGCGCCATCGACACCGTTCCGCGGACATGCGGCATGTGGTTGAATTCCTCGCCCAGATCGGGAAGCTCCGAGCCGCCGGTGCCGGTGCCGGTGGGATCTCCGGTCTGCGCCATGAAGCCGTCGATGACGCGGTGGAAGATGATCCCGTCGTAGAAGCCCTGGCGGGTCAGCGTCTTGATCCGTTCGACATGTGCGGGCGCCCAGCCGGGCATCAGCCGGATTGCCACGCGCTCGCCGTTCGACAGGTCGAGCAGGAGAATGTTCTCGCGGTCCTCGTTGAGATTGAAGTCGACCGGTGCGAACACCCGCTGATCGGCTTCGACTGCAGCAGGTGCGGTATCGGTGGCAGCGGTCTCGGCAGTATCCTGCGCCTGTGCCGCAAAGGGCGTGGCGGCGAGCGAAAGCGCAGCGGCAAGGGCAAGCGAAAACCTGGTCATCGAAATTCCGTCGATATGTGTGGATCGGTCCGGCGTGTAGCGAGAGCGGTCTGTCGGTTCAATGAATAGCTGTCGCCCCGCTTCGACCCGAAAGCCGGCCCCGAGCGAACCCTCCGGTCAATAATCCCCCAGCAGCCCCATTTCGCTTGAACGCGAACCGTCACCTCTTCGCTCACCGGCGGGCTCACGAAAGGCGCGATATCGCCACCGAACAGCGCGATTTCCTTGACCAGCCGCGAGGCGATCGGTTGCAGCGAGACATCGGCCATGAGGAACACCGTCTCGATATCGTCGTCGAGCTGCTGGTTCATGCCCGCCATCTGATATTCGTATTCGAAATCTGCGACCGCCCGCAATCCGCGGATCAGCACGTTCGCGCCCATCTTCTGCGCGAATTTCACCAGCAGCGCATTGAAGCCGACCACTTCGACGTTGGCGAGACCCATGTCGGCGATTTCGCGCTCGACCATGGCGAAGCGTTCCTCGGTCGTGAACATCGGGCTTTTCGAGGGATTGGTGGTGACGCCGACGATCAGGCGATCGACGAGCTTGCTGCCGCGCCGGATGATATCCGCATGGCCCAGTGTGATCGGGTCGAAAGTGCCCGGGTAGATTCCGACGCGATCCGCCATCAATGATCCCTCTTGACGATGAAGCGGGCCAGATCGACCAGCAGCCGAGCCTCGGTCCCGTAACCGGCGAGATGGCCGCCCGCCTGCTCGACCAGCATTCTCGCCTGCGCGCGCGCGGGCTCGCGCCCCATCAGCGTGACGAAGGTCTGCTTGCCCTGCCCCTCGTCCTTGCGCAAAGCCTTGCCGGCCTTGCCCGCGTCGCCCTCGACGTCGAGCAGGTCGTCGGCGATCTGGAACGCCAGCCCGATGTCGCGGGCATAGGCCCGCAGATGCGAGCGGCCTTCGGGCGGGATGCGGCCGAGCACTGCGCCCATCTCGACGCTGGCGGCCAGCAGCGCACCGGTCTTGAGTTGCTGCAGCCGGGTTATCTGGCGCAGATCGTAGCTTTCCTCGGCGGAGACGATGTCCATCATCTGTCCGCCGGCCATGCCCTCGTGTCCGCTCGCCCTGGCCAGGGTAGCCACCAGCTCGGCGCGCACGAAGGGATCGGTGCTCGTATCGGGCTGCGTCAGTATGTCGAAGGCGAGCGCATGAAGACAGTCGCCCGCCAGCACTGCGGTCGCTTCGTCGAACGCCTTGTGCACCGTGGGTTTGCCATGGCGCAATTCGTCGTCGTCCATGCAGGGCAGATCGTCGTGGATCAGCGAATAGGCGTGGATCGCCTCGACCGCGCAGGCGGCATTGACCGCCGCATCGCGGCTGACCCCGAACAATTCGGCCGTCGACACCAGCAGCAGCGGGCGCACGCGCTTGCCGCCGCCGATCGCAGCATAGCGCATCGCCTCGACCAGGCGCGCGCGCGAATCCCGGGGAACGGGGAGGAAGGCATCGAAGGCGCTGTCGATCTCCTCCTGGATCCGCTCGAAGGCGGGCCCGAGGAGGTCGGGTTCGGCAGCCATCAGATTCATCGCGATCCGTCCGCGTCGAACGGCGCGACGCCGCTCGGCTTGCCGTCGGCGCCGGCGACGATCTTCTCGATCCGCGCCTGCGCTGCGTCGAGCCGCGCCTGACAGGCCTTGCGCAAGGTCTCGCCGCGTTCGTACAGGTCGATGCTCTCGTCGAGCGGCACCTCCCCGCTCTCGAGCCGGCGGACGACACCTTCGAGTTCGCGCAGCGCCTGTTCGAAACTCATTTCGGCGATCTGTGACTGTTCCTCTGCCATCGCGCCAAGCATTGGCGTCCCGCCTGCGCGCGGTCAAGTGAACCGCGGCGCGGGGGATCGGAATATGGCGGGGATTGCCCGAGGTGGAGCCGCGACCGGCTCAGGCTCGCCGTCCGGGGGCGACGGCATAAACGTCCGTCGGGACTGGCGGTCGCCGGCGTGCGGCGCTAAGCGCGCGCGCATGGCAACACCCGACTCCCGGATCACTCCCGAAACCGTCGCCCAGCACGGCCTGTCTCCCGAAGAGTACGAGCGCGTCCTCCATGCGCTCGGCCGCGAGCCCAACCTCGTCGAGCTCGGTATCTTCTCGGTGATGTGGTCGGAACACTGCTCCTACAAGTCGAGCCGGCTGCATCTCAAGAAGCTCCCGACCGAGGCGCCCTGGGTAATCTGCGGACCGGGCGAGAATGCCGGCGTCATCGACATCGGCGACGGCCAGGCCTGCATCTTCAAGATGGAGAGCCACAACCACCCGAGCTACATCGAACCCTATCAGGGCGCGGCGACCGGCGTCGGCGGGATCCTGCGCGATGTCTTCACCATGGGCGCCCGTCCGGTGGCCAACGCCAATGCGCTGCGCTTCGGCCGGCCCGACCATCCCAGGATGCAGCATCTCGTCAAGGGCGTGGTCGCCGGGATCGGCGGCTACGGCAATTGCGTCGGTGTCCCGACCGTGGCCGGCGAGACCAACTTCCACCCGGCCTATGACGGCAACATTCTCGTCAATGCGATGACCGTCGGCGTCGCCGATGCCGACAAGATCTTCTATTCGGCCGCCACCGGCGTGGGCAATCCGATCGTCTACGTCGGCTCGAAGACCGGGCGCGACGGGATCCATGGCGCGACCATGGCCAGCGCCGATTTCGAGGAAGACGCCGAGGCCAAGCGCCCGACGGTGCAGGTCGGCGATCCCTTTACCGAGAAACTGCTGATCGAAGCCTGTCTCGAACTGATGGCCACCGATGCCATCGTCGCGATCCAGGACATGGGTGCCGCCGGCCTGACCTCCTCCAGCGTCGAAATGGCGACCAATGGCAAGGCCGGCATCCGGCTCGACATGAACAAGGTGCCCTGCCGCGAGGAGGGCATGACGCCCTATGAGATGATGCTGTCCGAAAGCCAGGAGCGGATGCTCATGGTGCTCAAGCCCGGCAAGGAAGAAATGGCCGAGGCGATCTTCCGCAAGTGGGAGCTCGATTTCGCCGTGATCGGCGAAGTCACCGACACGCGGCACATGGTCCTCGAATTCGATGGCGCAGTGGTCTGCGACATCCCGCTCGGCCCGCTCGCCGCCGATGCGCCCGAATATGACCGTCCCTGTCTCTCGAAGGACGACTATCGTGCCTGGGCCGGCGTCGAACCTGTCGGCGATATCCCCGAAGGTGTCGATATCTGCGCCGACCTCGCCAAGCTGATGGCAAGCCCCGCCCTCGCCTCGCGTCGCTGGATTTCGGAGCAATATGACAGCCAGGTCGGCGGCGATACGCTGCAGACCGGCGGCGATGCCGGGGTGGTCCGCATCCATGGGACCAGAAAAGCGCTCGCCATTACAACCGATTGCAATCCGCGTTACGTCTATGCCGACCCCCATGAAGGCGGCAAGCAGGCGATTGCGGAGGCCTATCGCAACCTGTGCGCAGTGGGCGCACTCCCGCTCGCGGTGACGAATTGCCTCAACTTCGCCAATCCGCAGCGGCCCGAGATCATGAGCCAGTTCGTCCATGCGCTCGAGGGCATGGGCGAGGCCTGCCGCGCGCTCGACTTCCCCATCGTCAGCGGAAACGTCAGCCTCTATAACGAAAGCAAGGCCACCGGTGGAGGCAGCGCGATCCTCCCGACGCCGGCGATCGGCGGGGTCGGCCTCATCTCGGATTACGCGCAAATGGCCACGATCGGATTCAAGGCGGAGGGCGAGATCGTCGCCGTGATCGGTGCCAATTACCCCGAACTCGGCCAGTCCACCTGGTTGCGCGAAATCCATGGCAGGGAGGCGGGAGATCCGCCGAAGGTCGATCTGGCCGAAGAGAAGCGCAACGGCGAAATCGTGCGCAAGCTCATCGCCGAGGGGAAGGTGACCGCGGTGCACGACATCTCCGACGGCGGCCTCGCGGTCGCCCTCGCGGAGATGGCGCTGGCGGGCGGAATCGGGGCCAAGGTCGATCCCATGACCGCCGCATTCGCCTTCAACGAAAGCCAGGCGCGCTACCTCGTCACCTTCAGAAATGAGAGCGACCTCGACCGGAGCGCGGTGCCTTTCGCGAGGATCGGCATCACCGGCGGCGACCGGCTGGCGATCGGAGACGGATCGGTCGGGCTGGCCGAATTGCGCGAGGCCCACGCCGGTTTCTTCCGCGAGTGGATGGAAAGCTGACGCGAGGAACGGGCGAACGGAAAGGAGCAGGCGATGCGCGACCACGAGACCGTTCCCTATGCGCTGCCCGAGATCGGCGACCATGACAGCATCGCCCGCGCCCGCGCCGCGCGCGATTGCCTTCAGACGCGGAGAACCTGCCGCTATTTCTCCGACCGAGCCGTCCCGCGCGAAGCGATCGAAGCCGCGATCGCCGCGGCAGGCACGGCTCCGAGCGGGGCCAACCACCAGCCCTGGCATTTCGCCGCCGTATCCTCGCCCGAAACGAAGCGCGCCATTCGCGACGCCGCCGAGCAGGAGGAACGAAACTTCTATGCCGCGAAGGCGAGCGAGGAATGGCTTGCGGCCCTCGCCCCGCTCGGCACCGATCCCGACAAATCCTTCCTCGAGACCGCACCCTGGCTGATCGTCGTTTTCGCCCAGCGCAAGGGCGGCATCGCCGAGGATGGGGAGACCACGAACTATTATGTCACGGAAAGCGTGGGCATAGCCTGCGGCATGCTGATCGCGACGCTGCACGCGGCCGGACTGGCCACGCTCACGCATACGCCCTCGCCCATGGGCTTCCTGCGCCGGATTTGCGAGCGGCCCAGCTTGGAGAAACCGCTCATGGTGGTCGTCGCCGGTCACCCGGCCCAAGGCGCCACGGTCCCGGCGCAGGCTCTGAAGAAGAAACCGATCGAGCGGATCGTCAGCTGGCTCTGAAAGCAGCGACTTGCGCGGATCAGGCCGTTGCGGGCTCCGCTTGCGGCCTCGTCGCCATCAGATCGTAGGGATCGACGCCCTCCGCACGCCAGACGCGGTGGCATTCGTGATACCAGCTCGGATCGGGAATGTTGAGCTCGACCCGCACCTGCCGCAAATCCTCCGCCAGCAGGTCTCGGATCGATGTTTCGATGATCGAAGGACAGGCCTTGCCTGTGGCATGCGCCTGGCGGACCGCCTTCAGGACCGGGGCCGCACTTCCTCTCTGCAACTTCTTGATATGCAACGCACCGGCATAGCCGAGCAGCAGATGGCCCTGGCTCGGCGACTGGCCGTGGGTGAACAGCAGCACACATTGCTCGCCCAGCGCATCGCGCCCGTAGCCGGTCAGCACATGCATCAGATCATGCGTGTCGCGCTGGCGAAAGCCGAACCATTGCACAAGGTCGTCATAGGTGGGGCGACCCGACTTCTCGGACTCTTCTACAAGGCCGGCAGCGGACAGGCCCTCGCGCTCCATGAAGTCGCAATAGGCATGCGCCACCGAGCCCTTGGGCAGCTTGCGCAGCGCCTCGTGATCGTCGAGCAGCGGCGGCAGGAAGGGCTCGCTTGCGCGCAAGGCTTCTCCCTCCGCACTCAGGGTCAGGGCGCGGACGCGCGGCAGGAAATCCCTCGACGGCAAAGCTTCGTAGATCTTGAAGACCTCCGCCGTATTCTCCTTGTCTTTCAACAATTCACGGAAATGCCCAAGCGCGGCAAGCGGCCTGTAGCTTGGCTTTGGACGGGCGGGATGGCGCAGCGGCGTGCCGTCGCGGGCGGTGTCGGTCCCTGCGGGGGCATAATCCTGATGGCTCATAAATCCGCTCCTTACCGATCGGTCTTTAACAGAAACCGAATACGACCGAAAGAATATCCGCGGCCTTCAATCCTCGGGAACTGCTTCCACCCAATCGCTTTGCGGAATCCCGAAGAGCTTGAGGATCGTGGTGAGATCGCCACTGGAAATGCGGCCGTTGGCGGCCTCGTTCGCCTTCGGCTTTGCCCGATAGGCGATGCCGTAGTCCGCCGCGGCGAGCATCGGGATGTCGTTCGCGCCATCGCCCGTCGCCAGAACTCGCGCCCCTTCGCCGAGTTGTGCCCGTTCCTCCTCCAGCGTGGCGAGTTTCGTCGAGCCATCGCTGATCGGTCCCGAGAGGTTGCCGGTCAGCTTGCCCTCGCCCACCGCAAGACGATTGCCGACGACCCGCTCGAAGCCGAGCTGCCTGGCCACCGGATCTGCGAAGTGGTGGAATCCGCCCGTGACAAGAACGGTCCGGCAACCCTTGCTGCGCAATGTGGCCACCAGCGTCCGCGCCCCCTCCACCGGTCGTATCCGCTCATCGAGACAACGGTCTATCGCTGTTTCCTCGATTCCTTCGAGCAAGCGCACCCGTTCCTCGAGGGCAGCGGCGAAATCGAGTTCCCCCTGCATGGCGCGCTCGGTAATGGCCGCCACCCGCTCCTTCAGCCCTCCGAAATCGGCGAGTTCGTCGATGCATTCCTGCCCGATCATGGTCGAATCCATGTCCGAAACGAACAGTCGCGGCACTTCGATCGCATGGTCCGCGAGAAGCAGGTCACAGGCCCCGAAATGATCGAGCAATATCTCGGTCACCTGCGCCCGATCGCCGTGCGGAAGCGACAGTTGGAGCACGTCGCTGCAGAAGTCGAGCATCGACGCCATGGCCAGCGGCATGCCCGCCTCCGCCAGCGCGACCCCCGCCGCGTCGAGGCGGGTTTCGAGAGCGTCGGCGTCTGCTATCAGCCGGGCGATGAGCACTGTAAATTCTCCTGGCAAGCCCCCGGTCGCGCTCATCGCAGGGCCGACCGCGAGCGGCAAGAGCGATCTCGCGGTGCAATTGGCGCAGCGGCTCGAACGTGAGGGTCGGCGCGGGGTGGTGATCAATGCCGACAGCCAGCAGGTCTACCGCGACCTGCGCATCCTGTCCGCGAGGCCGACGCAAGAAGAGATGCGCGGCATAGAGCACCGGCTCTATGGCATGTGGGACGGAGCGACCGCCTGTTCGGCAGCGGACTGGTCGGAGGCGGCGAAGCGGGAGATCGCGCAGCTTCACGCGGAAGGAGCGGTGCCGATCCTGTGCGGCGGCACCGGGCTCTACATGCGAACGCTGCTGGAGGGCATCGCACCGGTCCCGGAGATCGATCCCGAGATCCGGTTCGAAGTGCGCAATCTGTCGACGCATGAATTGCGCGAATGCGTCGCCGAGGAAGATCCCGAGGCCGCCGCCCGCCTGGGTCCGCGCGATGTCCAGCGCATGAGCCGCGCGCTCGAGGTGCTGCGCTCGACGGGGCGCCCGCTCCGCGATTGGCAGCAGCGCAAGACAGGCGGAATCGGCGAAGCAGTGGACCTGCATCCTCTGGTTCTGCTGCCCGACCGTGAGTGGCTCTACGCACGGTGCGATGTGCGTTTCGAGCGCATGCTGCGGTCCGGCGCGATCGAAGAGGTGCAAGCGTTGCTGGAGCGCGGCCTCAGCGCCGATCTCCCCGTCATGCGCGCGATCGGGGTTCCCGAGATAGCCAAGTTTCTCCGCTGTTTCGGGTTGACCGGGCCTGTCGGGTTCGGGCTGACCGGGCCTGTCGGGCGCTACGATGTGCGCGTTGCGGGACAAACCGCCACCCGACAATATGCCAAGCGGCAGTACACCTGGTTCCGCAATCAGCCCCCGCCGGACTGGCCGCGCTGCGATAACAAAACTATTGCCGGACAGGATTTTTTTGTTTCATTGTTTCGCCAATTGCGTTGACAGGGCAATCGCAGCCCCTGTAATTCAGGCCCAAGTCGGTCCGGCGCAGTAGACCCCAGCGCCGGACCGATTTGTCTTTGATCTCAGGGGGCGGAGAGTTGACGTGACTGCGGAGCGCAGCGGTGCGGCCATATTGATCGAATGCCTCGCCCGGCAGGATGTCGAATTCGTATTCGGTTATCCCGGCGGCGCGGTGCTTCCGATCTACGATGAACTGTTCCGCGACGAACGCATTCGCCACATCCTCGTCCGCCATGAAGCCGGCGCGGCGCATGCTGCGGAAGGCTATGCCCGTTCGACCGGCAAGCCCGGCGTGGTGCTCGTCACCAGCGGACCCGGCGCGACCAATGCGGTCACCGGCATAGCCGACGCCTACATGGACTCGATCCCGCTGGTGGTGATCACGGGTCAGGTGCCGACCGGCCTGATCGGCACCGACGCTTTTCAGGAAGCCGACACGGTCGGTCTGACCCGGCATTGTTCCAAGCACAACTATCTCGTGAAGGACCCCGAACGACTGCGCGCGACGGTCGAAGAAGCCTTCCGGATCGCCACGACGGGCCGGCCGGGCCCGGTGGTGATCGACATCCCCAAGGACGTGCAGATCGCCATGGCGAGCTGGGAAGAACAGGAATCGCCTCCGCTTCCCTCGCATCGCTACCATCCGCGTACGGTGGGTGCGGCAGACGAGATCGACCGGGCGATCACGATGATCGCGGCCGCGGAACGGCCGGTGTTCTATACCGGCGGCGGCGTGATCAATGCCGGTCCCCGAGCCTCCGAAATGCTGCGCAGATTGCAGCATCTGACGGGCGCGCCGGTCACCAGCACGCTGATGGGGCTCGGCGCCTTTCCTGCGGATCATCCCGATTGGCTCGGCATGCTCGGCATGCATGGCACCTTCGAAGCCAACATGGCCATGAACCGCGCCGATCTGATCGTCGCCGTCGGAGCGCGCTTCGACGACCGCGTGACCGGCCGGCTCGATGCCTTCGCCCCCCATGCCGAGAAGATCCAGATCGACATCGACCGCGCGAGCATCAACAAGATCGTCCCCGTCGACCTCGGCATCCTCGGCGACTGCGCCCATGTGCTCGAGCAGCTCGTCGACACGTGGGGAGAGCGCAAGCCGCGCGACCTGTCCGAATGGAACGCCCGTATCCTGGGATGGAAGGCACGCGATTGCCTCGCCTATCCCGAGCGGCAGGACGGCGCGACCATGCCGCAGAAGGCGGTCGAGAGACTGTTCGCGCTGACCCGCGACCGCGACCCGATCATCAGCACCGAAGTCGGCCAGCATCAGATGTGGGCGGCTCAGTATTTCGGCTTCTTCGGCCCCAATCGCTGGCTCACCAGCGGGGGGCTCGGAACGATGGGATACGGCCTTCCCGCGGCGATCGGCGCGCAGCTCGGCAACCCCGGCGCGCTCGTGATCGACATCGCTGGCGAAGCGAGCATCCAGATGAACATTCAGGAACTCGGCACGGCGAGCCAGTACCGCCTGCCGGTCAAGGTCTTCATCCTCAACAACGAATATATGGGCATGGTCCGTCAGTGGCAGGAACTGACCTATGAGAGCCGCTATTCGAACAGCTATTCCGACAGCCTGCCCGATTTCGTGAGACTCGCCGAAGCCTATGGCTGGAAGGGTATCCGCATCGAGGAAGAGAGCCAGCTCGACGCGGGGATCGAGGCGATGCTTGCGTATGACGGCCCGGTGATGGTCGATTGCATGGTCGCGAAGGAAGCCAATTGCTTCCCCATGATCCCGAGCGGCGCCGCGCATACCGAAATGCTCCTCCACGGAGACCGCGTGGCGGGAACGATGAACGATGAAGCGAAGGCACTGGTGTGATGGGCCTGCATGCGACGATCCCCGAACGGTTGGCGGCTCGGGCCGAGCGCCGGCACTGGTTCAGCCGCGCCGATGCGGCCGAATTGCTCGACTGGCTGGAAGAGAGCGCCTGCCGCTTCATCGGCATGGAGGTGGCCGAGAAGCGCGAGGACGGCACCTGGGCGCTTCTCGACGAGACGCTCGACCTGAACCGCCAGACCGACAATTTCGAGGCGGTCCGGATGGGGCATGTGTTCCTTGCCGAATATGACGGCGACGGACGCATGTTCGATCCCGTCTGGCAGGATTTGCGCGGATGAAGATTGCCCACGAGGCCAGCGAGCGTCACGTTCTCAACGTGATCGTCGACAACGAAGCCGGCATCCTCGCCAAGATCGCCGGACTGTTCACCGCGCGCGGCTACAACATCGACAGCCTTACCGTGGCCGACATCTCGGAAGACCACGCGATCAGCCGGATCACGATCGTCACCAACGGGCCCCAGCCGGTGATCGATCAGATCCGCGCCCAGCTCGAGCGACTGGTCCCGGTCCACAAGGTCATCGACCTCACCGAGAGCGGCGCGCATGTCGAGCGCGAGCTGGCGCTGGTCAAGGTCGCCGGAAAAGGCGACAACCGGGTCGAGGCGCTGCGGATCGCCGAGCTTTTCCGTGCCAATGTGGTCGATACGACGACCGGCAGCTTCGTCTTCGAAATGACCGGCTCGCCCGACAAGATCGCCAGCTTCATCGCGCTGATGCGCGAACTCGGCCTCGTCGAGGTCGGACGCTCGGGCATAGTAGGCATGATGCGCGGGCCGGAGGGCGCCTGAACGCGGCGCCTTCGATCGTTCGTCACCCCTGCTTCAGCCGGGGTCTCCATCTGTTCGGTGCGACCCGGAGGCACCAGATCCCGGCTTACGCCGCGACGACACGAGGAAAGTTGATGAAAGTCTACTACGATGCCGATTGCGACCAGCAGCTCATCAAGGACAAGAAGGTCGCCATCGTGGGTTACGGCAGCCAGGGCCACGCCCACGCGCAGAACCTGCGCGACAGCGGGGTGGGCGATCTCGCGGTCGCCCTGAGGCCCGGTTCGGCCAGCGCGACAAAGGCCGAAAGCGCGGGCTTCGCGGTCAAGACGGTCGCGCAAGCGGCGGAATGGGCCGATGTTCTGATGATTCTCGCTCCCGACGAGCACCAGGCGTCGATCTATGCCGGCGAGATCGCGGGCAGGATGCGCCCCGGCACTGCCCTCGCCTTCGCCCACGGCCTCAACGTCCACTTCGGCCTGATCGACCCACCCACCGATGTCGATGTCATCATGATCGCACCCAAGGGGCCGGGTCACACGGTGCGCGGCGAATATATCAAGGGCGGCGGCGTGCCCTGCCTCATCGCGGTCCATCAGGAAAGTAGCCAGTCGGGCGGCAATGGCTTCGCCAAGCAGCTGGCACTATCCTATGCCAGCGCTGTGGGCGGCGGGCGTTCCGGGATCATCGAAACCGACTTCAAGGAAGAATGCGAGACCGACCTGTTCGGGGAACAGGCCGTGCTGTGCGGCGGCATCACCCATCTCATTCAGGCCGGCTTCGAAACGCTCGTGGAGGCCGGATACGCTCCTGAAATGGCCTATTTCGAATGCCTCCACGAAACCAAGCTGATCGTCGACCTGCTGTATGAAGGCGGGATCGCGAACATGCGCTACTCGATCAGCAACACCGCCGAATATGGCGACATCAAGACCGGCCCGCGGATCATCACGGATGAGACCAAGGCGGAGATGAAGCGCGTTCTGGCGGACATCCAGTCGGGCCGCTTCGTCAAGGACTTCGTTCTCGACAACCAGGCCGGGCAGCCCGAGCTGAAGGCGAGCCGCAAGGCAGCCGCCGCGCATCCGATCGAGCGGACCGGCGCACAGCTGCGCGCGATGATGCCCTGGATCGGGGCGAACAAGCTGGTAGACAAGGAGCGGAACTGACACTCGCCGCGTCCGTCGGGGCAACCACGATCAGGGGAGACGGATCATGAAGAAGCTTCTTGTTGCTGCCTCGCTGCTCGGCTGCGCGACGATCGGCCTATCGTCCATTTCCGCCCAGGGCGACGCGGGGATTCCTGGAAGCCTCGACATTTCGCAGGTGGCTGCGGGTACCTATGCGCTCGATCCGGCCCACACTCTGGTCGGCTGGGAGGTCAACCATCTCGGCTTCAACGACTATTTCGGGCTGTTCGGCAATATCGAGGGGACGATGACTCTCGATCCCACCGCTGTCGAAAGCGCGAAATTCGACATCACGATCCCGATCGACAGTGTCACCGTCCCCAGCGCCGGCTTGCGAGATCATCTGCTCCGGCCGGGGGAGGATGGCGCCGCGCCCGACTTTTTCGGTGCCGAACCGCAAGCGGCGCGGTTCGTGTCCACGGAGGTGACCCGGACATCGGACACCACCGCCGTCGTCAGCGGGCAATTGTCGATGAACGGCCGGACCGCCCCCGTCACCATGCAGGTGGAATTCGCCGGAGCCGGCCAGAATCCGATGAGCAAGGCCACGACGGTCGGTTTCCATGGGCGCGCTCGGATCGACCGGACGGATTGGGGAATCGATTCCGGTGTTCCATTGGTCGGCAGGATGGTCGATCTTCGTGTCAGCGCTGCCTTCGAATGGCAGTAACAGCTCGACAAGCTCCTCCCCTCTCTTCATCAATCGGGGGCATGCGCCTCATCGACTGCCACAATATCGACGATTTCCGCCGCTTGGCGAAGCGCCGCCTCCCCTGGCCGGTGTTCGATTACATCGACGGAGCCGCGGACGACGAGATCACCCGGATCCGCAACAGCCGCGCATTCGACGACACCGACCTCGTTCCCGACGTCCTCGCCGGCGTTGCCGCGATCGACACCTCCTGCACGATCATGGGGCGCAGATCCGCCTTGCCCCTGATGCTCAGCCCAACGGCCCTTCAGCGGGCCTTTCACCGCGATGGAGAGCGGGCCGTTGCGCGCGCCGCGGAGAAGTTCGGCGTGTGGTTCGGCATCTCCAGCCTCGCCACGCATTCGATCGAGGAAATTGCCGCGCTGACGAGCGGACCGAAGCTGTTCCAGCTCTACGTGCACAAGGACACGGGACTCAACAGCTCGATGATCGAGCGCTGCCGAGCGGCGAAGTTCGATGCGCTCGCTCTGACCGTCGACACCATCGTCTCGGGCAAGCGCGAGCGGTGCCTGCGTTCGGGCTTTACCACCCCTCCGCGCTTCACTGCCTCCGCACTGTGGAGCTATGCAACGCGCCCGCGCTGGACGCTCGATTACGTCTTCGGTCCGAAGTTTCGCCTTCCCAACCTCGAGGATCATGTCACCGAGGGATCCGGTAGACCGGTCAGCATTCAGGACTATTTCAACACCATGCTCGACACGGGCATGGACTGGGACACCGCTGCGCGTATCCGCCAGGATTGGGGTGGCCCTTTCGCTCTCAAGGGCGTGATGAGCGCCGGCGATGCGCGCCGCGCGGTCGAAATCGGCGCGGATGCGATCTGGATCTCGAACCACGGAGGCCGACAACTCGACGGCAGCCGCGCGCCCTTCGACCAGCTTTCCGAGATCGTCGATGCCGTAGGCGGCGAGATCGAAATCGTCCTCGATGGCGGCGTGCGGCGCGGCACCCATGTGCTCAAGAGCCTCGCCGCCGGTGCGACAGCGGCCGCGGGAGGCCGGCTTTATCTCTATGCGCTTGCCGCCGCCGGACAGGCGGGAGTTGAGCGCGCCCTCGCCATTCTGAAGGAAGAGATCGAACGGGGGATGCGGTTGATGGGGGTGGCCTCGGTCGAACAGCTGACCCCCACACGTCTCCGCCACCGCTGACCGGTGCGCACACGGCGGGGCGATGCCGCTTCGAAGGGAAGCACTCCGCTCATTCCTTTCGCGTCGCGGCTTGCGACGCCGCCACCACGCGGGTCATGTCCGCAAGCAGGATCGTGCTGGTCGCCTTCGCGAGAACCGTTCCTTGCGCATTCTTGAGGTGACCCTCGTAGAAGCTGGTGCGCTTGCCATGCCGTTCCACCCATGCTTCCGCCGTGACGATGCCGGGCCGCGTAGGGGCGAAGAAGCTCACCTTCAGTTCGAGCGTCATGGGCACGATCCCCGCTCCGTTCTTCGCGATCGCTGCATGCGCCATGGCGGCATCGATCCAGCCGCTGATGAAGCCGCCCTGGACGACTCCGCCTGAATGGCATTGCTCGGGGCGAGCCCGATATTCGAGCCTTGCACGGCCTGCCGCGTCGACCTCGACGATCCGCACCAGCCCCATTGTCTCGTGCAACGAATGTCCGTCCGCCATCTTTCCTCCCAAGGGTTTGAAATATAATTTCTCGCGTTGCCCAAGGTTCTTTTTCTTTACAACCCCGTGCGGTCTTTCCATAGTTGGAGCCATGCACGACGCTCTCGGCCTGATCCTGCGACTTACGCGCCCTTGGGCGTGATATCTGGCGTGCCTGCCCGGGTGCGCTGAGCGCTCAAGGGACCGACCGCCGCCTCTTTCAGCCTCGCAAGATCCGAGACCCTCCGATGTCCATGCTCCAGAATCCGGGCAGCAAATACGCGCCTTTTCCCCAGGTTCCCTTGCCAGAGCGCCAGTGGCCGAGTCGCACCATAACGGCGCCGCCGCGCTGGCTTTCCACCGACCTTCGCGACGGCAATCAAGCTATCGTCGATCCCATGGATGCGCATAAGAAGCACCGCTTCTTCGATCTGCTGGTGGAGATCGGGGTGAAGGAGATCGAGGTCGGCTTCCCCAGTGCGGGATCGACCGAGTTCGACTTCATCGCCGGCCTCATGCAGTCGGACAGGATCCCCGGGGATGTGCTGGTCCAGGTGCTCACGCAGAGCCGAACCGACCTGATCCGCACCAGCTTCGCCAGCCTGACCGGCGCGCGGGCGGCGATCGTCCATCTCTACAATGCGGTCAGTCCGGCCTGGCGCGAGGTCGTCTTCGGCATGACCCGGGATCAGGTGCGCGAAATCGCTGTCGGCGGCGCCAAGGTGATGCGCGACGAGGCTGCCGCGCGACCGGGAACCGAATGGCATTTCGAATACAGTCCCGAAACCTTCTCCACCGCCGAGCTCGATTTCAGCCTCGAGGTCTGCGAGGCGGTGATGGATGTCCTCGCCCCCACGCCCGAACATCCGATCATCCTCAACCTTCCCGCCACGGTCGAAGCGGCGACCCCCAACATCTATGCCGACCAGATCGAATATTTCATTCGCAACCTGCCCCGCCGGGACAGCGCGGTGATCAGCCTGCATACGCACAACGACCGCGGCACGGGGGTCGCTGCGGCTGAACTCGCGCTCATGGCGGGTGCCGATCGGGTGGAGGGGTGCCTCTTCGGCAATGGCGAACGCACGGGCAATTGCTGCCTCGTCACCATGGCGCTCAACCTCTACACGCAGGGGATCGATCCTGGGCTCGATTTCTCCGACATCGATCGGGTGATCGAGACGGTCGAATATTGCAATCAGATCCCCGTCCACCAGCGCCACCCCTATGGCGGCGAACTGGTCTACACCGCCTTTTCCGGCAGCCATCAGGATGCGATCAAGAAAGGCTTCGCCGCGCTCGAGACGCAGAACGATCCGCAATGGCGAGTGCCCTATCTGCCGATCGATCCCGCCGACCTCGGCCGCAGCTACGAAGCCGTCATCAGGGTCAATTCGCAGAGCGGCAAAGGCGGCTTCGCCTGGGTGCTGGAACAGAGCCAGGGCCTCAAGCTGCCAAAGCGGATGCAGGCCGATTTCAGCCCCCACGTCCAGCGTCTGGCCGACGAGCTTGGCCGCGAACTCAACGCCTCCGACATCTGGCGGGCGTTCCGCGAGGCGTATCACATCGATCCCGGATCGAAGCATTTCCAGCTGGTCGATTACGAGGAACGTCGTGCGGCGGACGGGACGCGCCTGTTCACCGGCACGATCGCGGTCGATGGCCGGGAACAGAGCGTCTCGGGACGCGGTAACGGACTGATCTCGAGCGTATTGGCGACCATCGAAAGTGCCTTCGGCCTATCGCTCGAGGTGATCGACTATACCGAGCATGCGCTGACGACCGGACGCGATAGCCGCGCCGCCGCCTATCTGGAATGCCGCGATGCCGATGGGCGAACCGTATGGGGTTGCGGAATAGACGAGGATGTGGCGACTGCCAGCGTCAGGGCAGTGCTCAGTGCCGCCAATTCAGTTGGTTCGGCGGACGGTGGCGACCAGTCGCTCAGTTGACGAGCGCAATCGGCCGGGGTTCTCCACCCTCGCACAAACCGCCGGCCCATTCCCGTGAGCGCGATGCCTGCCGCAGGCAGTTGCGGCCCGAGGCCTTGGCTGCATAAAGCGGCCGGTCGGCGATGCTCATGGCTGCCGAAGCGCTGCAACTTTCGGCGATCTGCGCCATGCCTATGCTCGTCGTGATCGAAAAGGGATTGCCCTCGCGGTCGGTCAGTTCCCGGTTCTGTATGGCGATGCGAAGCTGCTCGCAAATCCGCCAGGCATCCTCGAGCGCTTCGTTCATCGCGATCATTCCGAATTCCTCGCCGCCGAGCCGGGCGAAGAAGCAGTTCGGCGAAGCGAAACCGCGCATGATCGACGCCAGCTTCTGGAGAACATCGTCGCCCGTGTCGTGACCATAGCTGTCGTTGACCAGCTTGAAGTGATCGAGATCGATCAGGGCGAGGACGAAGGGACGATCCTCGGCGGTTGCAAGCTGCTCCTCGATGCGGTCGAGGAAAGCACGGCGATTGGGAAGCCCCGTGAGCGCGTCGGTCCGCGCTTCGTGCGAAGCCAGCAATTCGTCGAGCTTGCGCGCGGTCACGTCGCGGATCGTGACGACATAGGACAGCGGCTTTGCCCCGCCGGTCGACACCGCCTGGATCTTCGCTTCGAGCCAGCGTTCGGTGTCCTCGCGCATGACGGAGCTTTCGAAGATCTGTGTCTGGCCATGCGCCCGCGCGGCGCGTTCGAGCGCGGCCCCCACGAAGCGCGCACCATTCTGCCCGAACAATGTCCCGAAATGGGCGCCCATCGGGTCGCGCACGCCGCTGAGCCTCTCCGAAGCCGGCGATGCGAAGGTGATCCGGCCGGCGTTGTCGAGATGCAGCAAGGCATCGTCCGAATGGTCCGCAATCAGCCTCTGCAGAGCCTCGCGCTCCGAGATCTCGGCCATGAGCCGCGACCTTTGCTTGAGCGCCACCGCCATGGGAAGACAGAGCAGAAAAAGGATCGCCAGGTAGAGCTGCACGAACAGCGCCTTCTGCGAGAGCGGCAGGTCGAGACCCGCGAACACACCGACACCCGAACCCAGCGATCCGGCGGCAACGAGCGTCACAATCAGGACCGCGGTCGATGCACCCAGCCGCCCGAACGAGAAGCAGGCGAGGACCAGCGGAACGATCGTAAGATAAAGCAGCGGGAAATCCGATTGCAGCATCGCGAGCGCCGAAACGCCGAGAGTAAACGCCGCGACGGCGACGAAGAGTGTGACCTTCCGCCAATCGTGAGGAGCCGCGATGCTGGGCTTGCCGTAGGATGCCAGAAGCAGCAGCAAGGGGAGCACCAGCACGGTTCCCAATCCGTGGCCGGCCAGCCAGCTCGCTGAATGCTGGTACCACTGTCCGCCGACCTGGAGCGAGGCGAGGTAGCCGCCCGGTATGGCGGAGATCGCGGGCGCCAGAACGCCCGTCGCCAGCGCCAGAGAGAAAATTCCGGTGCCGCTCTCGAGATAATCGCGCTGCGGACGCAGCTTCAGGAGCAGCGTGGCCGCGAGCAGAGCCTCGAGCAGATTGACGGCTGCCAGCGGCACGGCGAGTCGCGGACCGAAGCCGAACAGCGCGGTCGCGGTGGCGCTCAACCCGACGAAGAACAGCGTCGGCCCGAGCCATCGCGAATTCTCGAGACGCAGATACATCGCTGCGGCGATGGCGGTTCCCGGCCATACCAGCGCCAGCCCGCCGCTGAAACGCGTCCAGAAGATCGTGACCGAGGTTACCAGGAAGAAAGCAAGGCCATAACCCAGGACCGAGCGCATAGAGTTCGTCATTTCAAAGTTTCGCCCCAGGTCGTCCCCGTTCAAGCCAGGGAGCATAGCAGAAGAAAGGTTTCATTTGGTAAATGGAATTGCGCGACGGCGATAATGTGCCGGGGATGCGCCCGCGCAGGCATGACCCGGAGCAAGAGAGGCGCGCGATGTCCCTGGCGGCGCACAGTCTTGCAAGAAGCCCCGTACACCTCAGACGCCGCGCCCGGCGTTTCGAGCGGCGGTCGGCCCCGCAGCATGCTTCTCACCGCGACCGGACGCCGGATCGTCCAGAAATCCACCTGTCCATCCTGCGAACATCCACGCGGGCAATCGGCCCGGCGAGCGCTTTTTCTTGCCAGGACGGCGTTCAAAGTGTTCATCCCGCAGGACTTGCGAGGGAGAGCGCCTATCATGACCGAAGAGATCATCGAACCCGATCTGACGATCGTCGATCCGCATCATCACCTGTGGGACCTGCGGCCGCTCCTGCCGGCCTTTCCCGAGCCACGGCACGGGTTCCTCGAAGCCATCGCTGGAGCGGCCTATTACACTTTCGATGCGCTCCATGCCGATACGCACAGCGGCCACAGGATCGTCGGCACGGTCTTCATGGAGTGCGGGGCCTTCTACGATGCCGCACGCGGGGACGATCTGAAACCGGTCGGCGAAGTCGAGTTCGTCAATGGCGTCGCGGCGCAGGGGGCCAGCGGGCTCTATGGCGATTACCGTCCTTGCGCAGCCATCGTGGGCCATGCGGATCTGACGCTGGGCGACGCGGTCAAGCCGGTGATCGAGGCCCTGATCGCCGCCGGCAATGGCCGCTTCAAGGGCATTCGCCATTCGGCCGCCTGGGATGCCGACCCCGAGGTTCTCGGTCCGCCTTTCCATGCCCCCGAGGGCCTTTATGGCTCCGACGGCTTCAGGAAAGGCTTCGCCGCCTATTCCGAATACGGCCTCACTTTCGATGCCTGGCTGCTCGAACCGCAGCTCGGCGATTTGCTCGGCCTCGCCAGAGCCTTTCCCGATCAGCAATTCATCCTCGATCATTGCGGTACGCCGCTCAACATCGGAGCCTATCGCGGTCGGCTCCACGAGAATTTCGACCGCTGGCGACGCTCGATTCATGCGCTCGCCGAATGCCCCAATGTGGTGGTCAAGCTCGGCGGACTCGCGATGGCCTTTTGCGGCATGCCCGAGGAGGGACCGTGTGGCGGGCTCGGCTCGGAGCATCTCGCCGGACTCTGGCGTCCCTACATCGAAACCTGCATCGAAGCCTTCGGCGCCGATCGCGCTATGTTCGAATCGAACTATCCCGTCGATCGCTGGGGTGCGAGCTACCCGGTCCTGTGGAACGCCTTCAAGCGTCTCGCGCACCATGCGAGCGCCGAGGAGAAGCGCGCGCTCTTCGCCGGAACCGCGGCGCGGGTATACGATATCGAGCACGTCCTGCCCGCGGGCGACCTTCCGTAACGTCAGCCTCGACAAGCGCGGATGCGCGCCATACGCCCCCGTCGAGCGCGACCAAAGGAGCCGCCTGCATGACCCTGCCCGCCCCCTTCGATCGGCTGCGCCTCCCCGTGATCGGATCGCCGCTCTTCATCGTCTCGGGTCCGGAACTGGTGATCGCCCAATGCAAGGCGGGGATCGTCGGAAGCTTCCCGGCCCTGAACGCACGGCCGCAGAGCGAGCTCGACGAGTGGCTGCATCGGATCACGGAAGAGCTGGCGGAACACAATCGCGCCAATCCCGATCGTCCGGCAGCACCCTATGCGGTCAACCAGATCGTCCACAAGTCGAACGATCGGCTCGATGCCGACATGGCGACCTGCGCCAAATGGCAGGTGCCGCTGGTGATCACCTCGCTCGGCGCACGCGAAGAGGTGTTCGATGCGGCGCGCAGCTGGGGCGGGATCACCATGCACGATGTGATCAACAACCGCTTTGCCCGCAAGGCGATCGAAAAGGGCGCGACCGGTCTGATCCCGGTGGCCGCCGGCGCCGGCGGACATGCGGGCGTGCTCAGCCCCTTTGCGCTGATGCAGGAAATCCGCGAGTGGTTCGACGGGCTGGTCGCCCTTTCGGGTTCGATCGGCCATGGCCGGTCGATCCTCGGCGCGCAGGCGCTGGGCGCCGACTTCGCCTATATCGGTTCCCCCTGGATCGCATGCACCGAAGCCAATGCGGACGAGCGCTACAAGCAGGCGATCGTCGACGGGAGCGCCGACGGCATTGTCTACACCAACCTCTTTACCGGTGTGCACGGCAACTATCTTCGTTCGAGCATCGAAGCTTCGGGACTCGATCCCGACGATCTGCCGCAGAGCGATCCGAGCAAGATGAATTTCGGCAGTGGCGGCAACACCAAGGCCAAGGCGTGGAAGGATATCTGGGGCTCGGGTCAGGGCATCGGCACCGTGACCCGCAGCGCCCCGGTCGAGGAGACCGTGGCGCGGCTCGAACGCGAATACCGGGCAGCCAAGGAGGCTCTGGCCGCAGCGACCGCCTAGTCGGTTGCGCTCCACAGCACTCCAGCCATCGCATCCAGGCCGGAAAAGTCGATTCCGGCACCGAGCGGGTCGCCACGGTTGAGCTGCAATGGGCGTGTTGCGTCCAGCAGATGGTTGCGCAATTCCCGCTGCAGACGCTCCAGACGGATGAGAGCGATCCGCACCGCCCGATCGGCATCGCGTCCGGAATGCTGCGCCCAGCATCGCTCGATTCCTCCGACGCGTTCGATGACCATGGCGTTGTAGTCGGGGTGTGGTCCGCGATGGAGCGGCAGACCGAGCCGGCGCACCGCATCCTCGCGCGCCGGGAGGAGCAAGCCGTTGCGGCGGAAATCGTCGAACCCGATCCGGGCGGGCCCGAGCACCCCGAACATGGTCCGGAAACAGGCCTGCTTGAACAACTGGCGCGGCAGAAGGTGGTGCCGCTGCAGCGCGGGGTCGTGCTCCGGCGTCCCCCTCCGGTTCACTGCGCGAAAGGACAGCCGGCCGCGGTTGCGGCGATAGGCAAGACGCATTCCCTCGCTCAAGGCGCGCCTACATCGGTTCGATCCTGACGATGCCCGCGGCCCGATCCGGACGGAGGACGAGCGCTTGCGCTTCCGCGGTCTCGAAGGGGACCGGCTCCTCCGGGATCTGCGTTCCGACCAGCTCATGCGCAATGCGGACAGCAAGCCGGACCGCCGCGGATCGGTCGATGCACAAGGCCGGGTCCAGCGCGAGCTCATATCCGGTTAGGAAGTGGAACCCCTCGCTCCGAAGCGCACCGTCGCAAAAGGCAAAGCCCATCATGCCCAGCCCCGGAAATGCCCCGCCCTCGAGCCAGGAACGCACCGAACTCAAAAAGAAGCGCGGCGCGATCGCCGTGCGGGCCGGGGTCCAGCACACCGCCTCGATACCGGGCACGACCTGCACGAATTCGGCGGCCAGGCCGAGCATCGCACGGACGATCGGCAGCGAATGCGCGCCTTCGGCGAGGTGCGGGCCCGCATAGAGCCCAACCGCCTCGCCAACGAGAGGGAGTGATCCACGGCCGCTATCGTAATGATGTGCGACCTCCGGAATCGGCAGCGGGCGCCCCGGAGCGAGGCCGATCAAATCGAAGGTCATTCCGTCGATCAGCAATTCGAGCCAGTCTTCGCGCGCAGTCTCGGCTGATGGCTTGCCCGAATGCACATCGGGGAGGCCCGCCTGCGCCGGGTCGAAGCCGATGCTCGCTCTCGGAAGATTACCCAGCGCAAGACGTATGTCGGCGGCCGAGGGACGCGCACCATTTTCGAATAGCAGGATGACCCCGGCCGTCCGGCCCGTTTCTCCATTCGGCTCCGCTTCGCCCGCCACGATGTCAGATCTCTCCTCGTCGACCGGAACCCAACCTGACGCCCGAAAGCGCGCGCGTCGAGTACCCCGCCCGGGTAAATATCGGAAACGGATGCATCTCTAGAAAACGCCGAGTTCCACGCCTTCGGCCAGGGCTGCGCCGAGTTCGCGGGCCCGCGCCAGGTCCGCGGAACCGACCGTCTTGGGAGCGAGTATGCTTTGCGGGTTCTGCGCCGCAGTGTTGACGATCCAGGGATCGGCGACGCGCTTCAACCGCCAGCCGGTCGCGATCCGATCGAGTTGACGCTGCGCGCCCTCCCCGTCGGAACCGGCCGCGATCATGGTTGCATAGGGGCGCCCCTCGATCTTGCCGAGAACGGGATAGTAGCAGCGATCGAACATCTCCTTCATCGCGCCGCTCATGCTGGCGAGATTTTCGGGACAGGCGAAAAGATAGCCCTGCGCCGAAAGCAGGTCGTCCGGGGCGATGTCGGGCGCCGCCGCGAGCCGTCCCGACTCTCCCGCACCTTCGAACGCAGCTCGTGCGAGCTGTTCGCTGGTCCCGGTGCGGCTGTGCCAGATGACGAGGAGCGGGACGGCGGCCATGGTTCACCATCGCGGCAAGCTGTCGATTGTCAATGCGCGGGAGCTTTCGCCAGCGTCCGTGCGGGTCTAGGACCCGAGCATGGCATCGCAGGCCCTCTCGAATGTTCTCGGTGTCTCCCGATCACTCACCGGCCGGGCCTGGCGCTGGCGCGGGGGCAATATGCAGCTCGGCGCGGGACCTTCGCTGGGCGAGGACATTACCCGGCAGCTGCTGCTCTCGCGCGGGGTGCAGTCCGAGGAAATCGAGCGCCACCGCGTCCCGACCTTGCGGAACTTCCTTCCCGACCCCTCGATATTCAAAGACATGGACCTCGCTGCCGACCGGCTCGCCCAGGCGGTATTGGCGCGCGAAACGATCACCATCTACGGCGATTACGACGTCGATGGTGCGACCAGTTCGGCATTGCTCATTCGCCTGTTGCGCGCACTCGGCGTCGAGGCCGGCTATTACATTCCCGATCGCCTCCTCGAAGGCTATGGCCCCTCGGGCGAGGCGCTCGTCAAGCTGGGCGAGAGCGGGTCGAGCCTGATCGTCACGGTCGATTGCGGCGCTATGGCGCATGAGGCGCTGGCCATGGCGCATGAAGCCGGGATCGACGTGATCGTGGTCGATCATCACAAATGCGCGGCAGACCTTCCGAAGACGGTGGCGCTGGTCAATCCCAACCGCCTCGACGAAGACGATGCGGGCGCCGCGCATGGGCACCTCGCCGCAGTCGGCGTGGCCTTCCTCCTCGCGGTCGCGCTGGTGCGGACGCTGCGCGAGCGCGGCTTTTTCGAACAGCGCCCCGAACCCGATCTGCGCAGCCTCCTGGACCTCGTGGCACTCGGCACGGTGGCCGACGTTGCCGCGCTGCACGGGCTCAACCGGGCCTTCGTCGCGCAAGGACTCAAGGTCATGGCGAAGCGCGACAACATCGGCATGGCCGCGTTGATCGATGCCAGCCGGCTCAAGCGCGCGCCGGCGTGCTCCGACCTCGGCTTCGCGCTTGGGCCACGCATCAACGCCGGCGGCCGCGTCGGTGAATCGACGCTTGGGGTGCGGTTGCTCACCACCGAGGATCCGGACGAGGCCCGGACGATCGCGATCCAGCTCTCCGCGCTCAACGAGGAACGGCGCGAGATCGAGGCGATGGTGCAGGAAGCGGCCGAAGAGCAGCTCGCCGGCCAGGACAATCGCGCCGTCCACGTTCTGGCCGGTGACGGCTGGCACCCCGGCGTGATCGGCATCGTCGCCGGCAGGATCAAGGAAAAGACCGGCAAACCGGCGCTCGTCGTGGCGCTCGACAGCGAAAGCGGACAGGGCAAGGGCTCGGGACGATCGATCGCGGGGGTCGATCTGGGCGCAGCGATCATCCGCGCGCGCGACGAGGGGCTGCTCCTCGCCGGAGGCGGGCATGCGATGGCCGCCGGCCTGACCGTCGCGGCGGACCGGGTCGGAGACCTGACCGACTGGCTCCACGCGCTGCTCGAAGCGCAAGTCGCGCGAGCTTCGGCGAGCCTTTCCATGACCCTCGATCTCGCCGTCGCACCAGGCGGGCTGACGCCCGATCTCGTGAATTCGCTCGAGGGCGCGGGCCCCTATGGCGTCGGCTGGCCGGGACCGCGGATCGCGGTCGGGCCGGTTCGGCTGGTGAAATGCGATGTGGTCGGGAGCGATCACCTCCGGCTGATTGCTGCGGGGGACGATGGTCGCAGCTTCAAGGGAATCGCCTTTCGAGCTGCCGAGAGCGCGATGGGACAGGCCCTGCTCCACGGCGCGCAGGGCCGCAAACTCTGGCTCGCCGGTCGCGTCAAGATCGACGATTGGGGCAATCGTCCGCAAGCGGAACTCCACCTCGAAGATGCCGCCTGGGCCGATTGACCGGAGCGCCCGCATTCGAGGGTTGACGCCCTGTCGCCCCCCGCCTAAGTGCCCCGCCACGCCACCGACGTGGCCCCTTCGTCTAGCGGTTAGGACGCGGCCCTTTCACGGCTGAAACACGGGTTCGATTCCCGTAGGGGTCACCACGGCGGCGCGACGCCATCCGGTACCGGCTGCGATCCGGAGCAGGCATGGCCCCTTCGTCTAGCGGTTAGGACGCGGCCCTCTCACGGCTGAAACACGGGTTCGATTCCCGTAGGGGTCACCATTCCCAATATGTAGAGAATACATACCGCTGGCGCCATGTCCTCTGCGCCGCTAGGCCCCTCCCGCGATGAGCAAGCGTTCCATCCCCTGGCCGGGATTCGTCCTGGCAATGCTCGCCTGTCTGATTCTGCTCCTGGTGGGCGTGGAGCTTCCCCATGTCCTCGCGGTGCTGCTGGTCTGGGCGGGCTCGCTGTTCCTGGTCGCCGGCAAGCCTCCCCCTCCGGAGAAGGCGATCACGGGACCGGCCTTCTCCCGCGACAGCATGGGCGACCTTTTCGAACATTCCGATGCCCCGGTGATCATGACCGAGCGCGACCGGGTGGTGGTCGCCAATCTCGCGGCGCGGACCCTCCTGGGTGCGCATATCCTCGGTCAGGATGTCCGCATGGCCCTGCGGCAGCCCGAGGCGGTGAGGCTTCTCGAGCGCGGCGGCGAAGGCGGCGCAGTGGTCCGCGGCCTCGCTCGCCGAACCGACATCTGGCGGATCAACCGCAAGGCCCTGGCCGACGATCTGGCAGTGATCGAGTTCGTCAACAAAACGGCCGAGGCCGACATCGCCCGTGCGCACACCGATTTCGTCGCCAATGCGAGCCACGAACTGCGCACCCCGCTGGCCTCGATCATCGGCTATGTCGAAACGCTACGCGAGGACATCGACCAGCTGGACACCAAGATCGCGGACAAGTTTCTCGGCACGATCCAGCGCGAGGCGAAGCGTCTGCAGGATCTCGTCAGCGATCTCATGTCGCTGTCTCGGATCGAGGCGGAAAAGCACGACCTCCCCTCCGACCGCGTGGATTTTGCCTCGCTCGCCGAACGGGCCGCGCGCGACGGTGCGGGGTCCGACGGGGGCGAGAGACTCGACTTCGAATCGACCGGCAGATTTCCGGTCAAGGGCGATGCGCAGCAACTCGAACAACTGGTCCGCAATCTCGTCGATAACGCCTTCAAATATGGTGCGCCCGAAGAGCCGGTCACGGTCAGGCTCCACCCGCAGGGCGAGAACCGCGTGCGGCTGACGGTGACCGACCGCGGCGAGGGCATTGCGGCCGAGCACATTCCCCACCTCACCCGGCGCTTCTACCGAACCGATCCCGGTCGCAGCCGTGCCTCGGGAGGAACCGGCCTCGGTCTCGCGATCGTGAAGCACATCGTCGAGCGCCATCGGGGCCGGCTGGATATCGAAAGCGCGCTGGGCAAGGGAACCCGCGTCACCGTCACCCTGCCGCTGGATCCCGAGGAGGGCGAGCACTAGGCCGGCGAATGGCAAGAGCTGGCGGACCGATCCCCACTCGTTGGCCATGATTGTCATTGAACTGTAATCTGATGGTCATAGAGGCGTCGCCGGATCGTAACCTCCGCCGAAGGAACCGCCTCCATGTCCTGCATTTTGCGCCGCGCGATGATAACCACAGCCCTGGGTTGTTCGCTGGCCACTCCGCTCGCTGCACAGGATAAACCGGCCAAGGAACTGGCCGGCATGCGTGCTCAGCTGGTGGAGCTGACCCAGCGAATCGAGCAACTCGAAAGCGAGCTTGCAGCGGCCAAGGCCCAGCCCGAGACAGCTCCGTCCGCTGCGACCGCAGGCCCAGCAGAAGCCGACGCAACGCGGGTCGTCTGGAAGGGCGCTCCCGAACTGGAAACCGACAATGGCTGGAGCTTCAAGCCGCGTGGGCGGCTGCAGTATGATGCCGGCATCACCGCGGTTCCGGCGAGTACGGGCCGTGAAGACGGATTCGGCAATGAGGTCCGCCGCGCTCGCCTCGGCGTCTCCGGCGACATGCCAGGCGGCTTTGGCTACAAGGTCGAGTTCGACTTCGCCGGGGATTCGGTCGAGGCGGCCGATGCCTATCTTTCCTATGGCTCCGGTCCGCTCGAAGTGATCGTCGGACAGCACAACAATTTTCAGTCGCTCGAAGAACTGACCAGCAGCCTGCATACCAGTTTCATCGAGCGCGCGGCCTTTACCGACGCTTTCGGTTTCGAACGGCGCATCGGCGTCTCAATGAGCTATGCGAGCGGCGACGTGCTCGTCCAGGGCGGCGTGTTCACCGACAATTTCGACGATACGTCCAGCGGCAATCGCGGTGTCGACGGGCGCTTCGTCTACATGCCAAAGCTCGGCGACACCCAGCTCCACCTCGGTGGGTCGATCCACTACACCCATATCGACGATCCCGACGCGACCCTCCGCTATCGCCAGCGTCCCCTGGTACACTTCACCCCCAACCGGTTCCTCGATACCGGCAGCATCGAGGCTGGCAGTGAAACCGGATACGGTCTCGAGGCAGCCGCGGTATCCGGCCGTTTCCACGCCGCGGCCGAAGGTTTCTGGCAGAAGGCGAACGTGCCGGACTCGCTCGAGGATCCGACCTTTTTCGGCGGCTATCTGGAAGCCGGGGTTTTCCTGACCGACGATACGCGCGGCTACAAGGCGGGCAAATTCGACCGGACCAAGCCGGCCCGCCCGGTCGGCGAAGGCGGGCTCGGCTCGCTCCAGTTCAACCTGCGCTACGACCATCTCGATCTCAATGACGCCGCCATCCTCGGCGGCAGGCAGGCCGGCTATCTCGCCTCCCTGATCTGGAAACCGACCGACTACACGCTCCTGGCTCTCAACTACGGCAGACTGCAGTATGAGGATGCCGTCTATCCCACCGCGTCGGGCGACACTTCATACGGAGTGGATGCCGTCGGAGTACGCGCGCAAGTCGATTTCTGATGTCTCTTCCGCAAAAGCGCGAATCCGTCCGCTACCTCTCTCGCCACAGTCAGACTTCTGTCGCACCTGTGTAACATAAAGGCGCTCTTGCGCCGTTAGTTTCAAACCCAAGGGGCTCCCCATGACCAAGACGAAATCCCTCGTATTCGCTGCGGTATCCGCTGCCGCTCTCGCCGCTTGCGGCAGCAATGGAGGCGAGAGCGCCTCGCGCGATTCGATCCGCGCCGTTGGCTCCTCGACCGTGTTCCCTTTCGCCAAGACGGTGGCCGAAGCCTTCGTCCGTTCGAATCCCGAGTTCAAATCGCCGATCATCGAATCCACCGGGACCGGTGGCGGCATCAATTTGTTCTGCGCCGGACTGGGTGCGCAAACGCCAGACATGGCCAATGCTTCGCGCCGCATGAAAGCGAGCGAGTTCGCCGAATGCCAGGCTAATGGCGTCACCGACATCGTCGAAATCCAGGTCGGTCTCGACGGGATCGCCTTCGCTTCGGCCAAGGACGGCATCACGATGAACCTGACCCCGCAGCACGTCTATGAAGCGCTGGCTGCGCGGCCTTACGGAGAGGAGCAGACGGCAAAGACCTGGTCCGACGTCGATCCCTCGCTGCCGAACAAGCCGATCCTCGTCTACGGCCCTCCCTCGACCTCGGGAACGCGCGATGCGCTCAAGGAACTCATCCTCGAAGCGGGTTGCCACTCGAGCGAGGAGATGAAGGCGCTGAAGGAAAGCGACGAGGACGAGCACGACCAGATCTGCACCGAAGTGCGTTCGGACGGCGCCTATGTCGATCAGGGTGAGCAGGACAATCTCATCGTCCAGAAGATCGAAGGCAATCCGAATGCCGTGGGCGTGTTCGGCTACAGCTACCTCGAAGAGAATGCCGACAAGGTCCAGGGCCTTCCGATGAACGGGGTAGAACCGACCTATGCAAACATTTCGAGCTTCGAATATCCCGGCGCGCGGCCCCTCTTCATCTATGTGAAGAAGGCCCATCTCGAAGCCATCCCCGGCCTCAAGGATTATCTCGCCCAATGGGCCGATATGTGGGCAAAGGACGGCCCGCTTGCCAAGATCGGCCTTGTGGCCTCGCCCGATGACGTTATGGCGGCCAGCAGGAAGGCGGCCACCGAGTACACCACGCTCGACGGCTCGCAGCTGAAGTAGGGGCTTCGATTAAAGCATGTCTCCAGCCATCCTGCTTCTCCTGGCTCTTGGCCTAGGGCTTGCCGGATGGTTGGCGGCGCGCGCGCGCGCGTGGGCCTTCCGGCGGGAAAGTGCGGACGGGCGCCTGGCGAGCCTGCCGAGCTATCACGCATGGTATGTGGCGCTCTGGGTCCTGTTGCCGGTCCTTCTGTTCATCGCCCTGTGGAGTGCGATTGCACCCGGTCTGGTGAACCAGGCAGTCCTTGCCAGCCCGTCTGCTGCCGATCTTCCGGCGTTCGGCTTTCAGCGTCAGACCATCCTCAACGAGGCGCGTGCGGTCGCCACCGGTGCTGCCGCCGGGGTCTTCAATCCGCAGGCACAGGCACTGGTCGAGCCCTATCGCGAGGCGCTGACGCGGTACAATTCGATCGGGATCGCGGTAACGCTGGCGATCGCTCTGATCGGCGGTGCCTGGTCCTTCCTCCGCCTGCGGCCGGATTTCGGCGCGCGCACCCGCGTCGAACGGATCGTCATGGCGATCCTGCTGGGCGCCTCGCTCGTCGCCATCCTCACCACCATCGGCATTCTCGGCAGTCTGGTGTTCGAGACGATCCGGTTCTTCGGCATGGTATCCCCGATGGATTTCCTGTTCGGAACGCATTGGGGGCCGGACCCGATGGCCAGCGCCGACAATCCGGACGGGAGCCGTTATGGCGCCATTCCGCTGTTCTGGGGCACGATCTTCATCGGTGCGATCATCGCCATGATCGTGGCCATCCCGCTCGGGCTGATGAGCGCAATCTATCTCACGCAATATGCCGCTCCGAGGCTGCGCGCCTGGGTCAAGCCCGCGCTCGAGATCCTCGCGGGCGTGCCGACGGTCGTCTACGGCTACTTCGCCGCGCTCACCATCGCTCCGGCCATTCGCGATTTCGCCCTCGGTCTCGGCGTCTCCAATCCGTCGAGCGAGAGCGCGCTTGCCGCGGGCCTGGTGATGGGTGTCATGATCATTCCCTTCGTCTCTTCCATGGCCGACGACAGCATTGCGGCCGTTCCGCAGGCGATGCGCGACGGCAGCCTCGCGATGGGCGCCACGACCAGCGAAACAATCCGCCGCGTCATGGTACCGGCAGCGCTGCCCGGAATCGTCGCGGGCGTGATGCTGGCTGTCAGCCGTGCGATCGGCGAAACCATGATCGTGGTGATGGCTGCCTCGACCGCTGCCAACCTCACGGCGAATCCGCTCGAGGCGATGACCACCGTCACCGTTCAGATCGTCGCCATGTTGACCGGCGAAGGCAGCTTCGACCATCCCGCGACGCTGAGCGCCTTTGCACTAGGCTTCGTGCTGTTCATGGTCACGCTCGGCCTCAATTTCATCGCGCTGCACGTCGTCAAGAGGTACCGCGAAGCTTATGAGTGAGCGTGTGGCCCCTACCCGGACCCCGGCCTATGAGGCGCGGCTGAAGAAGCGCTACGCTGCGGAACGCCGCTTCCGCGCGCTCGGCCTCGGCGCCATTCTCTTTTCGGTCGCGGTGCTCCTGTTCCTGCTGGCGACGATGACCTTCAACGGCATCGGCGGGTTCCAGCGCGCCGAACTCGAGGTGCCGATCGATTTCACCCAAGCCGGCATCGCTGCCGACCCCACGGCGATGGCGCAACCGGGTGCGGTCCAGGCGCTCGAGGCGCAGGGTCTGCCCGATGTCGTCAGCTACTTCGCCAACGAGGCGCTGGGCGAGGAAGGCGGGAGCGAACTGGGCGCGCAGGCCTGGCGTGATGTCGCCGATGCGATCATCGCCGACCCCTCGATCTTGCAGAGCCAAGCCACCTTCTCCCTGCCCGCCTCGGCCAATCTCGCTTCGGGTTATTCGGGCGAAGGGTCGCAGGAAATGCAGGCGCTGGCCCAATCGCTCGAGGAGCAGGGCAAGCTGGAGAGAAACTTCGATTCAGGCTTCCTCAGCCGTTCCGATGCCACCAACCCACAGCAGGCAGGCATCTGGGGCGCCCTCAAGGGGTCGATGCTGACGATGGTCGTCACGCTGTTGCTGGCCTTTCCCATAGGCGTGCTCGCAGCGCTCTATCTCGAGGAATATGCCCCCAAGAACCGCTGGACCGACCTGATCGAGGTGTCGATCAACAATCTCGCGGCGGTGCCCTCGATCATCTTCGGCCTGCTGGGTCTCGCGGTGTTTCTGTCGATCTTTCCCAGCTACCGGTCCGCTCCGCTGATCGGGGGCATGACGCTGGCGCTCATGACGATGCCGGTGATCGTCATTTCGGGTCGCAATGCGATCAAGGCGGTCCCCCCCAGCATTCGTGACGGAGCGCTGGCGATCGGTGCATCGCCGGTGCAGGTCGTGTTCCACCACGTCCTTCCTCTCGCCCTGCCGGGAATCCTCACCGGAACCATCATCGGCATGGCCCGCGCGCTCGGCGAGACAGCTCCCCTGCTCATGATCGGCATGCGCGCCTTCGTCGCCACTCCGCCCGATGGTTTCACCGCGCCCGCGACGGTCCTGCCGGTGCAGATCTTCCTGTGGTCCGACGAGATCGACCGCGGCTTCGTGGAACGAACCAGCGCTGCGATCATCGTTCTCCTGCTGTTCCTGCTCGTCATGAACGGCCTCGCCATCTACCTGCGCAACAAATTCGAGAAAAACTGGTGACCGTAGTACACGACAACCTCGAAGCGACCGAAGCCAAGATGAGCGCCAGGGACGTCTCGGTGTTCTACGGTGATAAGAAGGCGATCGACTCGGTCTCGATCGACATTCCGACCAAATATGTGACCGCCTTCATCGGTCCATCGGGGTGCGGCAAGTCGACCTTCCTGCGAACGCTCAACCGGATGAACGACACCATCCCCTCGGCGCGCGTCGAGGGCGATATCGAGCTCGACGGTCAGGACATCTACCGGTCCGGCATGGACGTGGTGCAACTGCGTGCCCGTGTCGGCATGGTGTTCCAGAAGCCGAACCCGTTCCCGAAGTCGATCTACGACAACATCGCCTATGGCCCGAGGATCCACGGCCTGGCCGAGGGCAAGGATCAGCTCGATGCGATCGTCGAGAAATCGCTCAAACGCGCGGGGCTGTGGGAAGAGGTCAAGGACCGCCTGCAGGACAGTGGCACCGCGCTTTCCGGCGGGCAGCAGCAGCGCCTGTGCATCGCCCGCGCGATCGCGGTGAATCCCGAGGTCATCCTGATGGACGAGCCCTGCTCGGCGCTCGATCCGATCGCGACGGCGAAAATCGAGGAGCTCATCGCCGAACTCAACGGACGTTACGCCATCGTCATTGTCACCCACTCGATGCAGCAGGCGGCGCGCGTTAGCCAGAGGACGGCCTTTTTCCACCTCGGAAAGATGGTGGAATATGGTCGTACTTCTGCCATATTCACCAACCCGTATGAGAAGCGGACCCAGGATTACATCACGGGCCGCTACGGTTAAGGCAATGAACTCCATGCAAGAACACACCGTCAAAGCCTTCGACGAAGACATCACCCGCCTCCGCGGTCTCATCGCCGAGATGGGGGGGCTGGCCGAAGCCGCGATCGAACAGGCGCTCCAGGCGCTGGTCAAGGGCGACGACGAGCTCGCCGACCGGGTCGTCCGCGGCGATATGAAGATCAACGCCCTCGAGAGCGAGATCGACAAGCTGTCGGTACGGATCATCGCCCTGCGCGCGCCGATGGCGGACGATCTGCGCGAGGTGATCGCCGCGCTCAAGATCGCCGGGGTGGTCGAGCGGATCGGCGATTATTCGAAGAACATCGCCAAGGCGAGCAAGGAGATCGGTTCCAACCGCAAGCAGTTCGAACCGCTGACGCTGCTTCCGGCCATGGCCGAGGTCGCCGCCGAAATGGTCCATGACGTGCTCACCGCATATGCCGCCCGCGATGCCGAGCTGGCGCGCGAGGTGATCGCGACCGACGAGAAGGTCGATGCGTTCTACAATTCGATTTTCCGCAATCTCGTGAGCCACATGGTCGAGAATCCTTCGACCATTTCGAGCGCCGCGCAATTGCTGTTCGTGGCCCGCAACCTCGAACGGATCGGAGACCATGCGACCAATGTCGCCGAGATGGTCCATTTCGCGGCGACGGGCCTCTATCCCGACGAAGGCGACCGTTGACACGAAACTGTAGCGCAAGGGTCATATTGCAATGCCGACCGAGACATCATCCTTGGAAGGCAAGACCTTGCACGCGGCCAAACTCCTGCTGGTAGAGGACGATCCAGCCCTCTCCGAATTGCTTGAATACCGTTTCACGAGCGAAGGCTATCGGGTGCGCACGACCTCGGACGGGGACGAAGCGCTCCTGCTCGCCTCCGAAGACGTGCCCGATCTCGTCATTCTCGACTGGATGATCGAGGGGACCAGCGGGATCGAAGTCTGTCGCCGTCTGCGCCGGGACAAGGAAACGGCGCATGTTCCGATCATCATGCTGACCGCGCGCGAGGCCGAAGACGACCGCATCCGCGGGCTCGATACGGGGGCGGACGACTATCTGACCAAGCCTTTCAGCCCTCGCGAGCTGCTGGCGCGAGTGGCCGCGGTAATGCGCCGGATCCGCCCGGCGCTGGCGGGCGAGACGATCGAGGTCGGCGACATCGCGCTCGATCCGGTTGCTCATAAGGTGACCCGCCGCGGCCGCATGTTGCAGCTCGGGCCGACCGAGTACCGCCTGCTCAAGTTCTTCATGGAAAGCCCCGGCCGCGTTTTCAGCCGTGGGCAGTTGCTCGACGGCGTCTGGGGGACCGAGAGCGAGATCGAGCTCCGCACGGTCGATGTGCATATCCGCCGGCTGCGAAAGGCGGTCGAGATCGACGGTGCGAAGGATCCGGTACGAACGGTACGCAGCGCCGGCTACGCGCTCGAGGCCTGACCTACCGGCATACCCCGCTCCAGCGCCCGCTCATGTCGAGATGGAAGTGGTCGGCGTGAGCAGCGTTGTAGTCGGGTGAGAGCACCGTCGCAAAATGCTTGCAGGCCCCGTCGCGGACCCTCCGCAGGAAGTGCGCCTCTTCGCCCTCGCCCGCCCAGCACTGTAATGTGCCTGCCGTCGGCAAGGGAGAAGCCCGCTATATCGATTGCATTGGCGGTCGCATGCTCGCTCCACGGACCTTCTCCGCGCCCATAGAGGCGACGGCAAGAATATGTGCCAAGATGCTGTATGTTCACGACGTCACTGTCTAGAATTTCCCGCGCGGCGGGGCGAAGAACGTCGCGCTCCCACAGGATCAGCGCGATGCTCGCGGCGCAGGTAACCGGCGGTGATCCGGGTGTCAGCGGGAAATCGTTCAGCTTCGTGCGATCGGTCCGCCGGCAGGCGCCGTCGCCAGCGGGGGAAGTGTCTCGAAGGCCACTGCGCTGCGCTCGAGCACTGCACGGCATCGGGCGGGGTCGCTGCGCAGCGTGCGCAGCTTGGCATCGGTCGCCCAGCCGGCCGGATCGCGCAGGTCGAGCGGTGCGAAGGGATTGTGCTGCGGGTGCCCGGCGAGCCAGCTTCGTGCGGCGATGCCAAGGGCCAGAACGACGAGCAGCAGCGCGACCCGGCGGTCCCAGCGGAAGCTGCCTATACGGCGCGAGATCCGCTGCGTCACGCTGCCGTTCCCGAGAAATCGTTCGGGCGGAGCGAGAAGGCGTCCCCTGTCGCGGCATCGATCATGTGGAGGCCCCTAGTGGAAGTCGCGGCTCGGGGGAATGACCCGCATGTCGCGCGGGTGGCCGCCGTGCCAACCGCATTCGCGATTGTCGGGCGGCGGCTCCTCCCAAGGCTCGAGGGGCCGATAGGAACCGCCCCCGTCTTCGCGCGCCTGTCCCGTACCCGGTCCGGTCTCCCGCTCGAACCTGCCCGGCAGCGGCGAAGCGACGTGATCGGCGCGCGCCATGGGGGCGTCGAGCAGGTCTTCGGACAGCCGATGGAGCTGATGCGTCGCATCGGTCATGTGCTGGGCGATGACATGGACCACCTCGTCGTCATATTCGACCCGGCCGCGGACCTCCATCAGCCGGCTGCCCATGACCACGCGGCGCTGCCTGTCCTTGAGATCGGGCCAGACGACGAGATTGATCACTCCGGTTTCGTCCTCCAGCGTGATGAAGCACACCCCCTTGGCGCTGCCGGGTCGCTGGCGGATCAGGACCACGCCCGCGACATGCACCATGCTCCGGAACTTCCTCTCGCGCAGATCGCGGGCGCGTACGAAGCCGCGTTCGGCCAACGAGGCGCGCAGGAAGGCCATGGGGTGCGCCTTCAGGCTGAGCCGCGTGGTCTGGTAATCGGCCACCACCTCCTCGCTCAGGGGCATGTGCGGAAGCTGCGCCTGCGATCTTTCCGCCCCCTCGTCGCGCGCCGCGGCTGCCGCGAACAGCGGCAGGTCGGACCCGCCCACCAGGCTGCGCGCATCCCATAGTGCCTGCCGCCGCGACAGCTGCAGCGAACCGAAACAGTCGGCACTGGCGAGCCGCTCGACATGTGCCGGTCCGATACGGGCGCGGTCGCGTAGCGCCCCGACGTCGTGGTACGCCCCCTGGCCCTCGCGCTCTGCAATCAGTCGCGCCGCCACCGCTTCGGGCAAACCGTCGACCTGCCGCAAGCCGAGCCGCAGCGCGACCTGCCGGTCCCGGCCTCCCCGATCTGCCCCGCTGCCGTTCGACGCCGCGCGCAAATCCTCCAGCGTGCAATCCCACTCCGAGCAATTGACGTCTGCCGGGAGCACCGTGACGCCATGCTCCACGGCGTCGCGGACGATCTGCGCCGGGGCGTAGAAGCCCATCGGCTGCGAATTGAGCAGCGCGCAGGCGAAGGCGGCGGGGAAATGGCATTTTAGCCAACTTGACACATAGACGAGATGGGCAAAGCTGGCCGCGTGGCTTTCGGGGAAGCCGTATTCGCCGAAGCCGCGGATCTGGTTGAAGCAGCGCTGCGCGAAGTCGCGGTCGTAGCCGCGGGCGACCATCCGCTCGACCATCATGTCCTGCAATTCGTCGACCATGCCGCGGCTGCGGAAGGTCGCCATCGCCTTGCGCAAACGGTTCGCCTCCTTCGACGAGAACCGCGCCGCATCGAGCGCGATCTTCATCGCCTGCTCCTGGAAGATCGGCACGCCCAGCGTCCGCTCGAGAATGCTCGAAAGCTCGTCGGGCGGACCATGCTGGGGGCTGGGAGCGGGGATCACCACCTGTTCGGCCCCGCGGCGGCGCTTGAGATAGGGATGGACCATGTCGCCCTGGATCGGCCCCGGCCGCACGATCGCGACCTGGATGACGAGGTCGTAGAATTCGCGCGGACGCAGCCGCGGAAGCATGTTCATCTGCGCCCGGCTTTCGACCTGGAAGACGCCGAGCGAATCCCCCTTGCGCAGCATGGCATAGGTTTCCGGATCCTCGCGCGGGACCGTGGCGAGGCTGAGCGTGCGCCCGTGGTGGTGGTCGAGCAGGTCGAGGCATTTGCGGATGCAGGTCAGCATGCCCAGCGCGAGCACATCGACCTTGAGGATGCCGAGTGCCTCGATATCGTCCTTGTCCCACTCGATGAAGCTGCGGTCGGGCATGGCCCCATTGCCCACCGGAACCGTCTCGGTCAGTGCGCTTTCGGTCAGGATGAATCCGCCGACATGCTGTGATAGATGACGTGGCATGCCAATCATTTGTTCTGTGATCTTGAGAACGCGCCTGAGATGCGGATCGGTCACGTCCAGCCCCGTCTCCCGGGCATGCTTCTCGCTGATCTCGCGTCCCCATCCGCCCCACACGGTCTTGGCCAGCGCAGCGGTGACATCCTCGGTCAGCCCCATCGCCCTGCCCACTTCGCGGATCGCCATGCGCGGGCGATAATGGATCACGGTGGCGCACAGACCGGCGCGGTGGCGGCCGTATTTGCGGTAGATGTACTGGATCACCTCCTCGCGCCGCTCATGCTCGAAATCGACGTCGATATCGGGCGGTTCCTTGCGTTCCTCGGAGATGAAGCGGTCGAACAGCAGGGCATGCTTCGCCGGATCGACGGAGGTGATGCCGAGGCAATAGCAGACCGCCGAATTGGCCGCGCTGCCGCGGCCCTGGCACAGGATCGGCGGGTCGACCCCGCGCGCATAATCGACGATGTCCTTGATGGTGAGGAAATAGCGTGCAAGATCGAGCTTGCCGATCAGCGCGAGTTCGCGGTGCAGCGTCTCGCGGACGCTCTCGGGCACGCCCCCTCCCTCCCCCTTGGCGGGATAGCGCCATTCGGCACCTTTCCAGGTCTCGCTCTCGAGATATTGCTGCGGGTTCTGGCCGTCAGGGTAGATGTCCTCGGGATACTCATAGGCCAGCTCGTCGAGGCTGAAATCGCAGCCATCGGCCACCTCGCGCGCCGCGGCGATCGCGTGGGGCCAGCGCGCGAACAGGCGGAGCATGGTCCCGGGCGGCTTGAGATAGCGTTCGGCATTGCCATGCAGCAGATGTCCTGCCTGCGCGACGGAGGTCTTGTGCCGGATCGCAGTCATGACGTCCTGCAGCGGCCGCCGCTCGGGCGCATGGTAATGGACGTCGTTGGTGGCGAGGATCGCCAGCCCATTGGCACGGGCCAGCGCATCGAGCGCCTCGATCCGCGCGATGTCGTTGCCGGCATAAAGATAGGCGGCAGCAATATGCCGCAACGTGGGGAGCTGGGCGACGAGATGGGGGAGCAGATTGGAAAAGGTTTCACGCAAAGGCGCGGAGGGAGCCGAGGTCGCAGAGTCGATAGTCTCGCCGCCTGAGGACCCGAAATGTGTGTTCCTATCTGATGGGAATGCGCCTGCGGCGCGATCGCCATCTTCGCGCTCTCTGCTGTCTCCGCGCGCTCTGCGCGAAACAAAGGGGACGACATTGCTGGGCATCTCGAGGGTGAAGCGCTGTCCAAGATCGTGCGGGGGCAGCAGGATCAGCTGCACGCCTTCGGCATGCGCCGCGAGCATGGGGAGCGAGATCTCGCAGGCGCCCTTGGCTTGCCATTCGCCGTCGAGCGTCGCCATGCGACCCGCCGAGATCAACCGGCACAGGCGGCCATAGGCAGCACGATCCCGGGGGTAGGCGAGAAAGGACAGGCCTTCGACAGTCTCTATCCTGCATCCGATAAGCGGCTTCAATTTAAGCGTTTTTGCTTCGGTATGCACCCGCACCACCCCCGCCATGCTGTTGGCGTCGGCGATGCCGATGGCATCGTAGCCGAGCGCGCGCGCCGCGAGGACGAGATCGACCGCATCCGATGCCCCGCGCAGAAAGCTGAAGCAGGAGACGATCCCGAGCTCGACGAAGGATGCGCGCGACGGCGGATCGATGACATCGGGATCGATCTCGATCCGGCGCTTGTCGGAGATCGGGGCGTCGGGCATGTCAACGCCGCGTCATCCCAGCGAACGCTGGGATCTCGTGCAGCAATGTCCAGCCTGGACGCACCAGATCCCAGCTTCCGCTGGAATGACAATTCTCATGACGAAAGCTCCTCGAGCCGCTCCTTCACCGCGGCAAGATCGGCGCGGAACAGGCGCTCCTGCTTCTCTTTGGCTTCGCCATCGAGCCGCAACAGATAGGAAGGATGGGCGGTGACCCACAGCTCGCTGCCGTCCTCGAGCGGGTGCGGCTCGCCGCGCGCTTTCGAAATGCTCACCGTCTTGCCGAGCAGGCTGCGCGCCGCGCTCGCCCCCAGCGCCAGCACCACCTTCGGCCGGACGATCTCGCGTTCGCCCTCGAGCCACCAGCGGCAGATGTCGATCTCCTTCGCGGTCGGCGACTGGTGCAGCCGCCGCTTGCCGCGCTGGACGAATTTGAAGTGCTTGACCGCATTGGTGACATAGGTCTGCTTCCGGTCGATTCCCGCCTGTTCCAGATAGCGGTCGAGCAATTGGCCCGAGGGCCCGACGAAAGGCTTGCCGGCAAGGTCCTCCTGATCGCCCGGCTGTTCGCCGACGACCATCAGCGTGGACCTCTTCAGCCCCTCGCCTGGCACCGCCCGATTGTCGAGCAGGCCGATCGGGCATCGCCGGCAGGCATGGAGCGCCTTCTCGATGCCGGAGAGCGAGTGGGGCCGCTCCTCGAATTCGACTGCGCCTGCCTCGACCATCTTCGCCTCTCGCATCTGCGCCCCGGCGATCAGCTCGGGGATGAGCGCCGCCTCGGGCATGTTCTTCCAGTATTTGCGGGGCATCTCCTTGAGCATCGCCCCGACCTTCAAACGCGCGGGATTGAAGATCGATGCATAATAGCTGCGCCACAGCTCTTCCATCGCGTCGCCGCCCGGGGCGTCGCCGCACTGCGCGGGAGGGCCTTCGTGCATCGTCTCGCCGTCCCAGTGAAGCGAGCCGCGCGGGGTCAGGATCGACCAGCGCATATTGGCGAAACGGCGCATGAAAAAGCCCGCATTGGCGCGCAAGATATGATGCTCGGGCTCGAACCAGGCGACATAGTGTTCGCCTTGTTCCTCCCGCTCCTCCTCCTCCTCCTCGCTCTCCACGAGCCGGAAGCGGACGAAGGCATGCATCTTGTGGCTGTCGCGGCGGACGGCCCGATCGAGGTCCTCCACCCGCCGCACATCGGGATCGGCCTTGTCCTCCAGGATCCGCGGCTTGGCCTGCAATCGCCACAGCAGGCGATAGAGCAGCGCGAAACGCCCGGGATCCGAATGGAGGATGGCATTCTTCGCCAGGCCGACGAAGCGCCGGCTGGCACGCACCGGGACGGCGTCCCCCGGCGGTACGGGCATGCGCCGCTCTCCTCCGGGAAACGAGGATGCCGCGAACAGGTCGCCATTGCCCCCAGGCTCGACCCAGGCGATGCGGTCGGGCGGCACCTCGCATTGGACCAGCGCACGCGCCCGCTCGCGCCAGAATTCGAAATCGTCGGCCTCGGGCAGAGGGACGACGTAATAGGTGCCCAGTCTGACGTGTTGCAGCGCCGTCATGCGGCCGTCCGATCCGCCACCTCGTCACCCCAGCGGAAGCCGGGGTCCGGTGCAGCGAAGTCCGACCGGACCGTCAGAAATCCCAGCTTTCGCTGGAAGGGCGGGATAAGGGCACCTCTCATGCCGCGAACAGCTCCAGCTGCTCGGTCTTTGGCGCAAGCAGGCTGCGAAGATCGGCGCGATCGGTCAGCATGACCGGGCGCCAGTCGACGGTGCAGATGAAGGGGCGCACCTTGGCCAGCGAAAGCGTCAGCCGCGCCACATCGTCCAGCCGAAGCGCGCGGTGGCGGCGGCTGGCGAGGATCCTTCCCACCGCCTTTACCCCGAGGCCCGGCACGCGCAGCAATTGCTCCTTCGAGGCGCGGTTGACGTCGACCGGAAACTGCTCGCGGAACTTGAGCGCCCAGGCGAGCTTGGGATCGATGTCGAGCGGCAGATTGCCGTCCGCCTCGGTCGCCTGCATCACTTCGGCGGGCTTGTAGCCATAGAAGCGCATCAGCCAGTCCGACTGGTAGAGCCGGTGCTCGCGGATCAACGGCGGACGCTTCAGCGGCAGCACGGCGCTGGCATCGGGAATGGGCGAGAAGGCGCTGTAATAGACCCGGCGGAGGCGGAAGCTGTCGTAGAGCCGGCTCGCCCTGCCGACGATGTCGGCATCGGTCGCGGCATCGGCGCCGACGATCATCTGCGTCGACTGACCCGCCGGGGCGAAGCGTGGCGCATGTTTGAACCGCTTTCGGGCGTCTTTCAGCTCCCTTATGTCGCTCCCGACCCTGCCCATCGCGCCCTCGATCTGGCGCGCATCCTTGTCGGGCGCGAGCCGGGTCAGCCCGGCATCGGTCGGCAATTCGACATTGATCGAGACGCGATCGGCATGGAGCCCCGCCTGATGGACGATTTCGGGATCGGCCTCGGGAATGGTCTTGAGATGGATGTAGCCACGAAAATCATGTTCTTCCCGAAGGATGCGAGCGACTTCTACGATCTGTTCCATCGTATGTGTCGAGTTCTTGACGATGCCCGAGGAGAGGAACAGCCCCTCGATGTAATTGCGCCGGTAGAAGGCCAGGGTGAGATCGACCACCTCCTGCGGCGTGAACCGCGCGCGGACCACGTTCGAGCTCTTGCGGTTGACGCAGTAATGGCAGTCGAACACGCAATGGTTGGTCAGCAGGATCTTGAGCAGCGAAATGCATCGTCCATCGGGGGCATAGGCGTGACAGATGCCCATACCCTCGGTCGAGCCGAGCCCCTTGCCGCCCAGCGAATCCTTTCTCGTCGTTCCCGAGGAGGCGCAGGAGGCATCGTATTTCGCGGCATCGGCGAGAATCTCGAGCTTCTGAAGAATCGTCTGCGTCGCCATATGTTCCTTATATGTTCTTGAATGACTCTCGCCAATGTTAAAAGGCAAGCCGCGCAGGATGCGCCTGCCAGAGAAGGTCCGAAGACGGGTTCAGTCTGTGGCAAGATCCCCGCGCCCAAGGGGGGTGCAAAGGAGTTGCCATGCGTACCGTTCTTGCTTTTTTGCTGCTTTCGCTGGCGGGGCCTGCCCTCGCGCAGTCCGAGGAGCCCGGTACTTCCGGCAAGATCGAAAGCCCTGAAGCCGGGTCTGCGGGCGAGGCGAAGCCTTGCGTTCCCGCCCAACTGTTGGTGCCCCCGTTCAACAATACGCCCGAAGCGATGGACCAGGCACGCATCGCTGCCGCGGCCGTAGCCGGCGAAGCGATCTGCAGGACAAGCGCGGTCGCACCCGCGATTTCGGAACTGAAGCACGGGGCGGAGGAGCCGATCATTCCCGAAGATATTCTCGATGCGGAGACGCCGTCTTCCGAACCTGCCTGACGGCTCAGGCGCACAATCCCTGGAGATACCAGTCGGGCGGGCCGCCGCGGCCGTCGCCGACCAGGCCCAGCCGGTAAATCCAGTAGCGCCGCCCCTCCCTATCCTCGATCCGGTAATAGTCGCGCAGCCGGGCCGTGCCGCGTTCCCGCCACCATTCGGGCGCAATCCGTTCGGGGCCTTCGACACGGGCCACATCATGCACCTGTCCGCGCCAGCGGAAGCGCTGCGGATAGCCATCGGGCGTTGCGTAAAGCACCGCTATCTGCTCAGGCTTCATCAACAGTTTCAATGGCCTGGAATGAAAAGCCAAGTGTCCTTGCGAAGGTGTCTCGGGATCGAGCGGTTTCTGCCAGCGTTGCGCGCGCTCGGGAATATGGCTGGCGAAAGGCACGGGGCGGCTGATGGCGCGCGGACCCAGCCGCACGGTCAGTCGGTCGATACAGGCCGAGAGGCTGGTGCCGTGGTTCTCCGCCGCCGCTTCGATATCGCCCTGCGCCAGCGCGAGCGGTTCGGCCCAGCTCGCCCGCAGCCGCAGCATCTCGATTCCGAAGCCGGCATCCACATCGTCGAGACGCGAGGCGAACAGGCGGACCATATGAGCGGCATCGCGGGTCGCTGCGGCGAGTTCGAGGCGGCGGACGACCAGCTCGCCATCGACCCTCCACAGGCCCAGTTCGAGCCGCCGCGCGCCTTGCCCCCGGCCCTCGAGCTCGCGGGCCATATCCGCTGCCAGATCGGCGACCACCGTGTCGAGCAATTGCCGGTGGCGGATCGGTTCGAGCAAGCGGCGCTGGACCATCGGCACCTGCTGCGGGATCACGGGCAGTAGCGGCTCGGGCACGCGACCGAGCAATTGGTCGAGCCGGATCAGCGGATTGGCGGCGGGCGACTTGCGATTGCGGAACCGCCGCTGGATCGCATCGCGGCCTATGGTGGTCAGCTCGCCCAATCGCTTGAGGCCGAGGCGGCGCAGCACGGTGACGACATCCCGGTCGAGCCGCAGCGCGGCGACGGGGAGATCGGAGAGGGCCCGCATGATGGCTTCCTCGTCACGGGAGGTCGCCGCTCCGACGATTGCCCCGTCGGGGCCATGATGCGCCAACGCCCATGCTGCCCCCGCGGTCGGCGCGATGGCGCAGCGCACGGTGAGCGCGCGGCGAGCGAAGGCTCTGCGGAGGTCTTCGAGAAGCTTCGCTTCGCCGCCGAACAGATGCGGCACGGCGGTGACGTCGACCAGCAGCCCGTCGGGGGCATCCATCGCCGACCACGGACCCCAGCGCTGCGCCCAGACGGCCAGCGTCTCGAGAAAGGCGAGATCGCCCGCCGGATCGCTCGGGGCCGTGGCGATTGGGGGACAGAGGGTCCGCGCATCGGCGAGCATCATCCCCGGCCGGGCTCCCGCCGTCACGCCCGCACGGTTGACGGCCTCGATCCGCGGCCCGTGAGCGGTGTCGGCGAGCAGCACCAGCGGCCCGCTATCGAGCGCCTGGGCTGCTCCCCCCATCGTCAGCCGCCAGCGATCCATCGCCAGCGCAGGCAGCCAGATCGCGAGAATCCGCCTCGGCGATCCGCTCATGGCGATGCGGCTTCCCGAAGGCGCTCGGAACTTGCGCGATCGGGACCGGGAGCAAGGAGATCGGGCTGCGGAGCAGGCTTGCCGGCCGTCAGCCTTCCCTTCGTTTCGCCCAGCAGCCATTCGCCCGGCGCATGGGCGCGGGCGCGGAACAGCGCCGCCCGCCAAGCGGGGCTGCCGGGTGCCAGCGCATTCCATTGCGGCGGCGGCGAAGGCGCGCATTCGACCTCCCACCGCATTCGCGCCGAAGAGAGGTCGCGCCGCGCATCGAGCCGGACGAGGAACAGCGGCACGCCATGCTTTTCCGACATGAGCGTCAGCCGTCGCGAGGAGGTGAAATCGAGCGCCCGGGGATTGCCGGAGATCTCGCCGAGGACGAGACCGAGATCGCGGCAGCGCAAGCCTTCCTCCAGCGCGAAGAGGGCATCCTCCGCCTTCTCCGCCAGCACATGGATCACACGGCTGCGCAGCGCCTCGGGCAGGCCGGCACGATAGGGCCGCCCGGTCAGCCGCGCCGCCTCGCGCGTCTGCACCCACAACAGGCTACGGCGGTTGTCGGCCTCGCAGCCTTCGCTGGCCGGTCGATTGTGCCAGTCGTCGAGCGCCAGCGCCAGCGCCGCCCCCGCCCCCGCTCCGTCGCGCGAGGAGGCGAAGATTTCGGTATGGAGCGGCGGTTCGCCTTGCGCCGCCAGACCCGGACGCCAGCGCAGGCTGCGGCGCGCGGAAAGGGCGGCACCATCTGCGAAAGCCGTCAGCGGCAATGAGGCAGGATCGGTCTGGGACATGGAGAATCGACTCTTCTGTTCCCATTATGTTCCAATCCCGAAAGATTGGCAATTCGGCCTGTCCCTTCCTCCCATCCGCATGCACCGGGACCGAACCTCGATCTCGTCCATTGATCGGGAAACCCCCTCGCAAATGGAGTTCCCATGAAACACGCAGAAGGCAATCCCGACGAACTCAAGACGAAGTTCTGGACCGCACTGGCCGACAGTCCGTACCTGTTCCTGCAGAAGGACGGTAAGAACGCCAGCGCCGTGCCGATGAGCCCGCAACTGGACAAGGACGCGAACAGTTCGATCTGGTTCTTCACCCACACCAAGAGCGATTTCGCCGACCTCGGCACGGTCACCGCAACCTTCGAAGGCAAGGGCCACGAAATCTTCGCGCGCTTTCACGGCCGCTTGGCTGTCGAGACGAGCAAGGCGCGCTTCGACCAGTTCTGGAGCAATTTCGTCGAAGCCTGGTACGACGGCGGCAAGACCGATCCGGACCTGCTGTTCCTCCGCATGGACTTGGGTGAGGCCGAAATCTGGAGCGGCGACATGGGCCTGCTCAACACCGCCAAGATGGCGCTGGGCATGACCGTTCACGACGAAGGCGAGGAACGCCACGTCAAGCAAACCGCGCTCTGAAGCGCATTCAATGGATGAAGGGGGCCGCTCTCGCGAGAGACCGGCCCCTTTTCGTGGCCTACCCGGCAGGCGGATGGATGGGGATGGCGGTCGGCTCGCCGCCGACCTCGTCGATTACTTCGACGATACCGCGTCCCAGATGGCTACGCCCACGGCTGTAAAAGACATAGATCGCGATACCGATCGCGCCCCATAGCGGCAGGAACAGCATCGCCATGGTCGGCAGATTGACGAACAGGAACAGGCATCCCCCGATCGTGAGCGGCCCGACGACCGCAAGGCCGGCCACGCGGAAGGGACGCTTGCGATGCGGATCCCTCTTGCGCAGCAGCATCACGGCGAGCGCCACCATGATGAAGGCATAGAGCGTTCCCGCATTGGAGATATCGGCGAGCTGTCCGACCGGAAAGAAGGCTGCCCCGAGCGCGACCACGCAGCCGGTGATCATCGTCACCACATGCGGCGTATGATAGCGCGGATGCACCCGGCTCAGGACCTCGGGCAACAAGCCATCGCGGCTCATGACGAAGAAGATGCGGGTCTGGGCGAAGATCAGCACCAGGATGACCGATGGCAGGGCGAGGAAGGCTGCGATGCCGAGCATGTTGCCGATCCCGGAGAAGCCGATTTGCCGCAGCACATGGGCGAGCGCCTCGTCCGAGCAGACCAGGGCAGCGGCATGTTGGGCCAGTGCGCACTGGCGCGCCAGTTCCTCGGAGCCGGCCGGGAACGGCACCCCGCCGGGGCCCATGATCGGCTGCCCCCCGATCGTGCCGATCGCACCAGCCGCGACGAGGACGTAGAAGAGCGTGCAGAACAGCAAGGATCCGACGAGACCGATCGGCACGTTGCGCTGCGGGTCGCGGGTCTCCTCCGCCGCCGTCGAAACGGCATCGAAGCCGACATAGGCGAAGAACATCGTCGCCGCGGCGCCGACCGCCCCGACCCCCGTCCCCCATCCGCCGAACACTCCTGCCGGAAGGAAGGGGTTGAATCGCTCGGGTGAGAATTCGGAGCTGGTGAAAGTCAACGCGACGAACACGGTCAGCGCGACGACCTTGATCGCGACGAGCACCGCATTGACCTTCGCGCTTTCGCTGGTGCCGACAACGAGCAGGCCGGTAACGAGCAGCGCGATCACCAGCGCGGGCAGATTGATCAGCCCGCCTTCGGCTCCGCCCAGCGCGAGCGGTCCGGCGCTGAGCCAGGCCGGAAGGTCGATGCCCAGGAATTCATTGAGTATGGTGCCAGAGAAATAGCCCGACCAGCCCACCGAGACGGCGCTGGCCGCAATCGCATATTCCATGATCAGTGCCCAACCGACGGTCCAGGCGAAGAATTCGCCCATGGAGGCGTAGCTGTAGGTGTACGCCGATCCCGCGACCGGGATCATCGCGGCGATTTCCGCATAGCATAGCGCAGCCACGATGCAGACGCCTCCGGCTATGGCGAAGGCCAGCAGCAGGCCGGGACCTGCCTTTTGCGCTCCTGCACTGGTGAGGACGAAGATCCCCGTCCCGATGACGCAGCCGATACCGAAGAGCATGAGCTGGATGGCGCCGAGAGAGCGCTTCAGCGACTTCTTCTCCGCCGTCGCCAGAATGGCGTCGAGCGGCTTCACTCTGTCGAGAAACATTCGGGAGGGATCCCCCAGGCCCGCAGCGAGACTGTCTCGCCCTGCCAGCCGGTAACAGTGCTTTCTATGCACTTTTTACCGGCTGGCAATCGCGAAAATCAGCCCTCCAGCAAACTTGGGAAAAGCCCCGTCACGAGGATGATCGTCACCGCGATCGGGCATAGCCAGGCGATCAGGAACCGCCACAGGCCGAAGACCGCCGGCGACAGCCCGGTGGCGGTGCGCAGGAGCGTGCGATCGGCCTTCCAGCCGATGAAGATCGAGGTGAGCAAGGCGCCGAGCGGCAGCATGATCTTGCCGGTGAAGCCGTCGACAGTATCGAGAATGTCGGTATCCGCGAACAGCGGCCAGAAGCCGAGCGGCCGGACGTCGGACCAGACGTTATAGCCGAGCAGACAGGCGATCCCGATGAGGAATGCTCCGCCGCCGAAGATCATCGCCGACTTCGGCCGGCTCCATCCGCGTTCGCCGATCCCCCAGGCGGTCGGCACCTCGAGCAGCGAGATCGACGAGGTAATCGCCGCGACCAGGATCAACAGGAAGAACAGAAATCCGAAGAGTGCACCTGCCGGCATCGTCTGGAACGCGAAAGGCAAGGTCTGGAAGACCAGCGTCGGACCCGCTGCGGGATCGAGTCCGACGGCGAAGACGATCGGGAAGATCATCAGGCCGGCAAGCAGCGCCACGCCCGTGTCGGCCAGGGCGATCAAGGCGGAGGTGGGACCGAGGCCGCTCCCTTCCTTGATATAGGAGCCATAGGTGATGAGCCCCGCCACCCCGAGCGAGAGCGAAAACAGGGCCTGCCCCAGAGCTGAATTCATCACCGGCGGCGTGAGCTTGGACCAGTCGGGCGTGAACAGGAACTCAACGGCGCCGCCGATGTCGCCTTCGATCGCGCCATAGATCACCAGGCCGATCAACAGCACGAAGAAGGCCGGCATGAGATAGGTGGCGGCCTTTTCGATTCCCGAGTGGACGCCGCGGGCGATGATGAAGAGCGTCGCCCCCATAAAGGCGGCGTGCAGGGCGAGCAGGAGGCCCGGATTCGCGAACATGTCGCCCAGCCGTTGCTGGATCTGTTCCTGCCCCTCGCCCACCAGCGCGCCGCGGAAGGGCTCCCCTGCCAGCACGGCCTGAATGAAATCGCCGCCCAGCACGCCTGCGTAATAGAGCACCCAGCCCGCCACGACCGAATAGAAAGACAGGATCAGGAAAGCAGCGAGCGCGCCGATACCTCCGAAAAGCGACCAGCCCGGCGAGGCTTGCGATTGGGCTGCCACCCGGCGGATCGAGCCCACCGCGTCGGTCTGCCCCACACGGCCGATGAAGATCTCCGACAGAACCAGCGGCAATCCCAGCAGAAACACGCAACCGATGTAGAAGATCACGAAGGCGCCGCCCCCGCTCTCACCCGCGAGGGTGGGAAAGCGCCAGATATTGCCCAGCCCCACCGCAGCGCCGATCGCCGCCAGAATGAATGCGCTGCGCGACGACCAGCCTTCGCTCGTTGTCTTGGTGGTTGCGACCATCTCGCCCTGTTCCCTTCCCCGCGCAGCTTTGCGCTCGCGCAATTATCGTTCGCGCCCTTAAACACGCAATCGCGCGCGATTCCAAGGGCTCGCTTCCCCTCGAACGCTTCGCTTGCTACGCCTCGGCCATGTCCACGACTTTCCAGCTTGATACGAGCACCAGCCGCGCCAATCCGACGCCGCAGCCGATGAAGCGGCTGACGGTACCGAAGATCCGCGCACACAAGACGGCGGGCGAAACGCGCGACCCGTTGGTGATGCTGACGGCCTATACGGCGCGGCAGGCGCAATTGCTCGACGAGCATTGCGATCTCCTGCTGGTTGGCAATTCACTCGGTCAGGTCATATATGGCCTGCCCTCGACCATTCCGGTCACCATGGACATGATGGCCAACCACGCCGCAGCGGTGGTTCGCGGAAGCTATCATGCAGTGGTCGTGGTCGACATGCCCTTCGGTTCCTATGAAGCTTCGAAGGAACAGGCATTCGAAAGCGCCGCGCATCTGCTCAAGCAAAGCGGGGCGGCCGCGGTGAAGCTCGAAGGCGGCGAACAAATGGCCGAAACGGTCGAATTTCTGAACCAGCGCGGTATTCCGGTGATGGGCCACGTCGGTCTCACTCCGCAGGCGGTCAATGTGCTCGGGGGCTATGCGGCGCGAGGGCGGAGCGATGCCGAAGCGCAAAAGATCGTCGGCGACGCGAGGGCGCTCGACCGGGCAGGCGCCTTCGCCATCGTCATAGAGGGCGTGGTCGAGCCGATTGCGGTCGAAGCCACGCAGGCGGTATCCTGTCCCACCATCGGCATCGGAGCCTCGGCGCAATGCGACGGCCAAGTCCTCGTAACCGACGACATGCTCGGGATGTTCGATCGAGTGCCCCGTTTCGTGAAGAAATACGAGGATATTGCCGGCGTAATCGAACGGACGGTGGCGCAATATGCCCGCGAGGTCCGTGAACGCAGCTTCCCCACCTCCGACCAGACCTATCAGCCCAAGCGCTGAACCCGGACCGACGAACCATGGCAACGCTGATCCGCTTCTACGGCTTCTCCTTCGTCTTCACCGTCATCTGCCTGAGCCTGGCGGCGTGGTATGGCTGGGCCAGTACCGGGAGCCTTGCCGGAACCCTCTCGCTGCTGTGGATCGTGGCGGTGCTTTCGGTTCTCGAGATCTCGCTGAGCTTCGACAATGCCGTGGTCAACGCCTCGGTCCTCAAGGAGATGGACGAGGTCTGGCAACGCCGCTTCCTTACCTGGGGGATCGCCTTCGCGGTTTTCGGCATGCGGGTGGTCTTCCCGCTCGCGATCGTCGCCATCGCGGCGGGCCTCGGACCGATGGAAACGATCAATCTCTCGCTCAACGATCCGGCCGAATACGAGAGGATCGTGTCATCGGCGCATGTGGGCATTGCCGGCTTCGGCGGTGCCTTTCTCGCCATGGTCGGGCTGAAATTCTTCTTCGATCTCGACAAGGACATCCACTGGATCGCCGCGGTCGAACGCAATCTCTCCAAGTTCGCAGCGCTGCCGGCAGCGGAAATCGGGCTTCTGCTGCTGGCGATGTGGGGCATCTCGACCCTGCTCGAACCCGATGAGGCGCTGACTTTCCTGGTCGCCGGCATACTCGGGCTGGTGACCTTCATTGCGGTCGAAGGACTCAATACCATCCTCGAGATGAAGGAGGAGGCGCACCAGATGCAGGGGGCCGTGGTGCGCAGCGGCCTGGGCGGATTCCTCTATCTCAACGTGCTCGATGCCAGCTTCAGCTTCGACGGAGTGATCGGCGCCTTTGCGCTGTCGAACAATATGATCGTCATCGCGCTGGGGCTCTCGATCGGGGCGATGTTCGTCCGTTCGATGACCATCCACCTCGTGCGTAAGGGTACGCTCGCCGCATACCGTTTCCTCGAACACGGTGCCTTCTGGGCCATCATAGTGCTGGGAGGGATCATGTTGCTGTCGGCCAAGTTCCACATTCCCGAAACCGTGACCGGGCTGGTCGGGGCGATCCTGATCGGCCTCAGCCTTGGGTGGTCGGTGCGCTACAATCGACGCCATCCGACCGATCCGCCAGCGCCAGCCGACTAGCCAGCGGCGCTGCGATCACCAGCTGGAACAGGTGGTAGAGCAGCAGCGGCACGACGACGAAGCCGGCGACATCAGGCGCGAACAGGATCGTCGCCAGCGGTGCGCCGACGGCTGCACTTTTTTGCGCGCCGGCGAAGAGAAAGGCGATCCGGTCTTCGCGCGAACCGCCGGTCGCTACGCTGGTCACCCAGGCCCCGCCGTGCCCGATCAGCAGGAACAGGGCGACGAGGATGCACAGGACAGCCCAACCCGCGCCGTCGAAGCGCGACCACAGGCCCTGCTCGACCGCGCCGGAAAAGGCGACATATACGGCAATGGCAATCACGAAACGGTCGATCCACACGATCCGGTGCCTGTGCCGAGCCGTGAACGCTGCGGTCCGGCCCTGGACGAATTGGCCGATGGCAAAGGGCAGGACGAGCATCGTGAATATCTTGACGATCGTATCGCTGCCCGCCGCGCCCCCGCCGCTGCCGCCGAGCGCGAGGAAGATCGGCACGCTCACGAACACGCCGAGGATATTGAGCAATGCGGCACTCACGACCGACAGCGCGACCGTACCGCCGGCAAGCGAGCTGTAGGAGGTCGCCGACTGAACCGTCGAGGGCAGCACGCCGAGATAAAGGAAGCCCACCGCCACGAGCGGGGGAAGCAGATCGGCCCCGATCCGCGCGAACGCCAGTCCCGCCAGCGCCATCCCACCGAAAACCCATAGGGTCAGAGGCAGCAGAAAGCGCCAATTGGCAAGGCCGGCGGCGACTTCTGCCCTCGCGATACGCATGCCGTTGAGAAGAAAGAGCGCGAAGATCGCAGCGTTGGCGGTCCATTGCGCGAACATCCGGGCTTCGCCCACTGCGGGAAGCAGCGCTGCAAGCAGAGTGGCGGCAACCAGAAGGCGCAACATCGGGTCGGAAAGCACGGTGCGAAGAGCCATGCGCCGCCAGTGCCGCGCAACCCGCCGATTGTCGAGGCTCAGCGGTCCGCGAGCGAGTCCAGCTTGGCTGTCAGATCGATGCGGAGCGCCTCTTCCTCGGCCGGAAGCGCCGCAATCAAGGCCGCTATCGCAAGCCTGTTCATCGGCTGCAGCTCATGCGCCGCGAGAGCGTAATCGAGCGCAGCTGCCGGATCGTCGAGCTGTGCGGCGCCGACACTCCGCGCGGCGAGAACCCAGGGCACGCGGGCCATGCCGAGATCCATTGCATGATCGAGCAATCGGACGGCGCGCGTCCAGCGTCCCTGCGACGCATAGGCATCGGCCAGAACCGCAGCCGCCTCTCCGTTCATCGGGTGGGCGCGAAGGTAATCCTCCAGCAATCGCCGGACGCTCCGAGGGTCTTCCAGCGTTCCGGCGAGCCGCAGCGTGAGCGGCCAGTTACTCCGGATCCGCGCCGAGCGTTCATATGCTTCGCGCGCCGCGCGCTTGTTGCCCTGTGCGAATTCCGCATCGCCGAGGATCGCGAAGGCGTCGCCGGATCCCGGGGCATTGCTGGCAAATTCGCGCGCCCGGCGGAGCCCTTCGCCCGGCTGTCGCTGCGCGATGGCATCGCGGACGTAATCTCTGGTTGCCTCGCCGCCGCGAGGAAATTCGTCCGCTGCGGTGGCGGGCTGGCTGGGCAAAGGCGCAATTCCTTCGCCGGCGTCCGCCGCAAGATCGAGGTAGAGCGCTGCCTGCTCGCGCTCGCCCAGCGATTCGTGCGCACGTCCGACCAGGGTGCGCAGATAGGCCGAGCCCGTGGAGGCGGCGGCCGCGCCGGCGAACCGGTCGATCAGTTCGCGCTCACGACCGCTGCGCGATAAGGCGAAGGCGAGCAGATCGGCCACGCGCGGATTGTCGGGCTGTCGCTGCCTGAGCTGGGTGAGCTCGAGTGCGGCGCTGGCATAGTTCTCCCCTTCGAGGTCGATGATCGCCGAAAGCATCTGCGCTGCCGGAACGCCGTCGCGATCGAGTCCCGATCGCTGGAGGAGTTCGCGCGCGAGAATGGACCTTCCGCCCCGGGCAGCGATGACCGCCTGCACGAACAGCCCCTGCGCCGTCCCCACCACGAGCCCGTCGCCGCCGCGAAGCACCGCAAGCGCCTCCCTTGCGCGGCCGGCATCGCCTAGCGTCGCAGCATATTCCACGCGAAGAGCGGTGTCGCAAGGGTGGCTGGCGATCGCCCGGGCGAACAGCCGCACACCTGCTTCCAGCCCATCGGCGTCGCGAGCGAGCTGTCCGCGAAAGCGCAGCGCTTCGGGGTCTCCGGCTTCGATGGCCAGCGCGGTCTCGGCCGCCTCGAGCGCCTCCATCTGCTCCCCTCCGCGGTAGCGCAACCGCCCTATATCGACCCATAAGCCGGCTGTGGGAGGGCCAGCGGCAAGGGCCCTGTCGAAGGCTTGCCCCGCCGCAGCGAGCTTTCCCTCGGACAATTCGAGGCGTCCCAGCATCTGAAAACCGCGCGCCCGTGTGCCAACGGAGAAGTCGCCGGGTTCGAGCCATTCGCGCGCGGCCTTCGGATCGCCGCGCATCAGCGCGGCCTCGCCCAATAGCGCCGCCAGTTCCTCGCGCGGCGCCCCATCCTCGAGTGATCGCTGCAGCAGGATCTGCGCATCGAGGGCATCGCCCGCTGCCATTTCGACGCGGGCGCGGTCGATCGGGCTTGAGTCGCCGGGCTCCTCCTGACAGCTGCCGAGCCCGAGCGCTGCGGCCGTCACTACGAACAGGAAGATCGGCTCACGACTGCAGGTCATATTGCTTGAGTAGATCGTACAGCGTCGGCCGGCTGATGCCGAGCAATTTGGCGGTGCTGGAGATATTTCCTTCGCTGCGTGCCAGCGCCTGACGGATCATCCGCCGGTCGGCCTGCTCGCGCGCCGCCTTAAGGTTGAGGGCGAGTCCTTTTTCGCCTTCCGTCTCCGCCAGATCGAGGTCCTCGGCCGAAACCAGCTTGGCATCGGCCATGATGACCGCGCGCTTGATCCGGTTCTCGAGCTCGCGAACGTTGCCGGGCCAGCCCCAGCCGTCGATCGCCGCCAGCGCATCGGGCGCAAAGCCCTTGACCTGCGGGTTCATCTCGGCGGCAAAGCGGGTCAGAAAGTGCTTCGCCAGCAACACCGCATCGCCCGGCCTCTCAGCCAGGGTCGGCACTTTCACGACGATCTCGGCCAGCCTGTAGAACAGATCCTCGCGGAACACCCCCTCGCCGATCATCGCCTCGAGATCCTGGTGCGTCGCACAGACGATCCGCGTGTCGACCGCGATCGGCTTGCGCCCCCCGATCCGCTCGATCGTCCGCTCCTGCAGAAAACGCAGCAGCTTGACCTGCAGCGGCAGCGGTATGTCACCGACTTCGTCGAGGAACAGCGTTCCGCCATCGGCGAGTTCGATCTTGCCTTCGGTGGTCTTGACCGCGCCGGTGAACGCACCCCTTTCATGCCCGAACAATTCGCTCTCGAGCAGGTTCTCGGGGATCGCCGCGCAATTGATCGCTATGAAAGCGCCGTTCTTGCGATCGCTCGTCTCATGCACGCCGCGTGCGAGCAGCTCCTTGCCGGTACCGCTGGCACCCAGGAGCATGACCGAGACATTGGTCGGCGCGACGCGTTCGATGGTGCGCGCGACCTTGGCCATTTCCGGCGCCGCGGTGATCATCGAGCCGAGCACAGTTCGGTCCTCGCCCACCTTCTGGGCCAGTCGGCGGTTCTCCTGCTCGATCCTGTGCAGGCGCCAGGCGCGCTGGACGATCAGGCCGAGCGTATCGATATCGACCGGCTTCTGGTAGAAATCATAGGCGCCCCGTTCGATCGCGCGCAGCGCGCTTTCGCGCGCGCCGTGACCCGAGGCGACGATCACCTTGGCATCGGGCTTCATCGCCATGATCGCATCGAGCACGGCGAAACCTTCGCTGGTCCCGTCGGGGTCGGGCGGCAGCCCCAGGTCGAGCGTGATCACCGCCGGTTCTTCCGAACGCAGCGCTGCCAACGCCGCCTCGCGCGTGCCCGCGATGACGACCTCGAAATCGTCATAGGCCCACTTGAGCTGCGCCTGCAGCCCCTCGTCGTCTTCGACGATCAGCAGCTTGGGCTTGCCCTGCGCCATCATACGGCCTCTTTCTCGGGAAGGGGTTCTCCCCGCTCGAAGATCGAACGGGTGGACTTGAGCGGGAGGGTGACGACGAACCGGGTCCCCAACCCCTCGCGCGATTCGACGTCGAGCCGACCGCCCATTGCGCGGATCAGTTCGCGCGCCTCGAAGGCGCCGATGCCAAAACCGCCCGCCTTCGACGAGACGAAGGGCTTGAACAGGTCCTTGCGCAGGAATTGCGGCGACATGCCGCGTCCGTTGTCGATAACGTGGATCCGCGCCGATACGCCATCGCCGAAGACTTCGAGGATGACCGAACCATCCCTGTCGCTCGCCTCGATTGCATTCTGGACGAGATGCAGCAGCGCCTGCTCCAGCGCCTCGGGATTGCCGCGCACCAGGGCGGTCTCGCCACGCACGAGCGCCACCGGATGGATTCCGCCCAATTTCTCGACGACCTGCCGCGCGATCCGCGCCGCGTCGAATTCGACCTGCCTCTCGCTCTCGGGCGTGCCATAGCGGCCAAGCCGCGCCAGAAGGGTACTGAGCTTGTCGGCGCTGTTCCGCAGCGTGACCAGCATATCCTTGCGAAACTCCGGATTGTCGGCGTGTTTTTCCGCATTGCGCAACAGCAGGGCGATCTGGCTCGACAAATTCTTGATGTCGTGCATGACGAAGGCCATGCGGCGATTGAATTCGTCGAACCGCGCCGCCTCGAGCAGCGCCGCCTGCCCCGCCTGTTCGGCCAGATAGCTCGCCAACTGCCGTCCCACGACCTTGAGGAGATCGAAGTCTTCCCAATCGAGCGTACGCTCGACCAGCGGCCGGGTAAGGACGACCAGTCCGACGAGGCGTTCGAAATGCAGCAGTGGCACCGCGGCCCAGGCGCGCGAATCCTTCCGCAACCATTCGGGCAGCAGCGCCTGCTCTCCGTGGTGGTCCATGCCGCGACGGACCTCGTCGAGGTCGAGGATCCACTCGGTCCGCTCGAGCAAGCCCGCCAGGGCGGCGGGGGCCGCGCAGGAAGGCACCTCCGCCCGCGCCCAACGCCAGTTCGCCGCCAGTTCGAGCGCACCTTCCTCGTCGGGCACGAGCAAGAGACCTGCGGGGCTGTCGGTTATGTCGGCCAGCGCTTTCACCAGCCGGTCCTGCAGCGTCGAATCCTCATAGCCGGTGCTGCCGATCGTCCGCGTGAACCGGATCCACTCGCTGCGATAGTCGTAGCGGTGCTTGAACAGATGCTTCACCGCAGTGACCCGAAGCCAGCCGCGCAGCCGCTCCGACGGCAGCCAGATCAGCGCCAGCGCCCCCGCTGCTATGACCAGGCCCACCTGCGTGAGACGGGCGAAATCGCCGGTCAGCATGTTGAGCCAGCGCGCCACGCCAAGCATCAGGCCGAGATAGGCACCGATGACGAGCAAGGACAGGAATCGGAAGGTGACCGCGCGCGAAGGCCGGAATTCGAGCCCGGCCGAATGGGGATTGAATCCGAGTGCGAAAGGAACCGCCACCACGGCTACGGCAAGTCCGCGCAGCGCGACCATCTCCGCAGGGACAGAACCGACGATATAGGCGAGTGTGAAATAGTTGAGATCGAACGCCCACAGACCTCCCAGCGCGGCAGCGTTCCAGCGCAATATCCGCCGCGAAGAGGCAGCCGCACCGACATAGAGATTATGCAGCAACACCAATGCACCGACGGCCATCATGATGCGGAACAGAGCCGCGGTCTCGAATGTCAATGCGGCAAGACCGGGGGAAATCGCATAGCGCTGCGCGATCAGCAGCAGCGGGAAATGCAGGACTTCCACGAAAACCAGCGCCATGACGGCAGGGCGCACCAGCCGCAGGCTTTCGTCGCGGCCGTCATTGGCGAACAGCCGGAACAGCATGAAGAGCCAGGCGAGATTGCGGGCGATCTCGGTCAATTCGACGATCGTGCGGCCCGGCTCGAAGCTGGCCGCAGCGAAGCACCAGTTGGCGGTCAGCGCCAGTGCCACGATCGCAGGAATACGATCGGTTCGCCGCCGGTCTCCGCGGCGACCGATCCACACCGCAGCCAAGGCGCTCAGTATCGCGCCAAGGCTGTAGGCGAGGTAGGAAAGGCTTCCGGCCCAGTCCATCAGCGCGCTCCCTCGGGCCAGATGATCACACGCGCCGTCTGCAGCAGGATAAGCAGGTCGAGGAAGGGCGTGTAGTTCTTGGCGTAATAGAGATCATATTCGAGCTTCTGCCGCGAATCCTCGATGCTCGCGCCATAGGGGAAATTGATCTGCGCCCAGCCGGTGATGCCCGGCTTCACCACATGGCGCTCTGCATAATAGGGAAGCAGCTTCTCGAGATCGCCGACGAATTGGGGAACCTCGGGGCGCGGTCCGACGAAGCTCATCTCGCCCTTGAGCACACTCCAGACCTGCGGCAGTTCGTCGATACGCAGCTTGCGGATCAGGCGCCCGACACGCGTAATCCTCGGATCGTTCTCCTCCGCCCATTGTGCGCCCGCAGCCTCGGCGTCGACACGCATCGAGCGCAGCTTGATCAGGTCGAAATTCACCCCGTAGAGGCCGACCCGCGTCTGGCGGAAGAATGCTGGGCCCTTGCTTTCGAGTTTCACCAGTGCGCCAAAAACAGCAATAAGCGGGATGCCGACCGTCAGTATCGCCAGGCTGACAATCACGTCGAACAGTCGCTTGCCGATGCCCGAGAGCCTGCGGCCGGAGGAAAAACCGTCGGAGAAGATCAGCCAGCTGGGATTGAGTGTATCGAGATCGACTCGCCCCGTCTCGCGTTCGAGGAAGCTCGAGAAATCGATGACATGGACGCCCTTGGTCTTGACCCGCAGCAGATCCTTGAGCGGCAGCGCATTCCTCCGCTCCTGGAGCGCGAGAACCACCTCGCTGGCCCCGAGGCGCTCGACGAACTTGCCGAGATCCAAGATGGAATCGCGCGGAACGGAACTCTCGACCCGGCCCGGAGCGTCGCCCATCGCCACGAAGGCGGCGATGGCGAAACCGCTATCCTGCCGCCGCGAGAGCCGCAGCAGGCGTTCCGCCCTTTCACCGGCTCCGAGGACGAGCACGGTCCGCCGGAACGCCTCTACTCCCAGCATCCGCCCTGTCAGCAACCGGTTGGCCACGAGGACGAGGATCGCCAATCCCATGGCGTAGAGCAGCACCGATCGCCACAAGGCCGAACCGGGCACGGCGAAGTCCAGCAGCGAGATCGCGAGGACACCCAGGGAGACAGCGACCAACAGCCGGGCGGTCGCGAAGCGGATCGACCGCAGCGCTTGCGGCCCATAGGTGCCGACCGCGATCATGGCGAGCCAGATCACACCGGCGAAACCGCCGATCTCATAGGCTCGATCGGAGAAACTCCCGACGCCGACCTCGATCTGCAACACGCGCAACCGCCATGCGGTCTCGCCCGCCAGCGCGAGGAGCACGAAATCGATCAGGGATAGCAGCACCACATTGTAGGAAATGTAGTGCTTGAAAAGGCGGATCATTCGGTTCCGCTCGCCCTCTGCCAGTGTCGGAATGTCTTACTAGCAGAAAGGGATGAAGCGTCGGTAAATCTTACAACTATTTGTTTACGGCCTTCTCGACCGCCTCGCCCGCGCCTCGGGCGGCCTCACCGACGTCACCGGCAGCCGCACCGACGTCGCTCGCGGCATCGGCCACCGCATTGTCCTTGGCGACCTCGGCTCCCGTCGCCTGAATCAGGAACCAGATTCCGGCCACGGCGACCAGCAGCACCAGCAGGAGGATCACCCAGTGGGTCCCGCCGCCCCGAGCCGCACCGTCCGATATCACGGTGTGCGTCGTGTGGGTGTTGCCTGCGGCATCGGTCGTCTCCGTGATGCGTTCTTCGGTCATCTCATGTGCTCCCTGCGCTCGTCGATCATCGCCGGGGAACGCGACCTCGGGCGCCGGGTTCCGCGGAGGCTTCATTTTGAAGGTTAATGTTCGGCGAATTCAAAAGGGGTGATCCCCCGCCGATCGCGCTCGAAGGCAAGGCTGCGCCCGCGCGGCGGCAGCGAGCGCTGCACGCAGCGCAAGCGATGGCAGCGGGCGCAGCCGGGACCGATCGGCTGGGCGTCGTCTGCGCGCAAGGAGACCATGCGCGCCTGCGCGAGATCGGCGGCGAGGACGGCCTCGACCCCGATCGCCACGACGAATTGCGCTTCGCCCGGCACGCCGCTGCCCTCGACGCTGCGCGCCATCGTCAACCATCCGCCCTCGCGCTCGCCGGTGTGGTCGAGCGCCACGAATTGCACCTGCAACTCGCCCGCGCGCTCGAAGGCGCGATGCGCGTGCCACAGCGGGCAACTGGCTTCGGTGCCGATGAATTGCGCGGTGCTGGCGCCGGTGAATGTCTTGGAGAATTGTCCGGCTCGATCGATACGAACCATGAAGAAGGGGAGCCCCCGTTGTCCGACGCGCTGAAGCGTGGTCAGGCGATGGGCGAGCTGTTCGAAGCTGACCCCGAAGCGCCTTTCGAGCACCGGCAGGTCGTAACCGGTCGCTTCGCAGGCACGCAGGAATCGACCGTAGGGCATCACCAGCGCAGCCGCGACATACCCGTCGAGATGGCGGGCGAACAGCGCCCGCGCCGCCTCGTCGTCGAAATCCGCGCCTCTGGCGACTGCATCGACGGCGTCGCGGAACTCGAGCTGGGCGATCTGGAGCGCGAGCTGAAAGTTGCGCGAGGCGGGGCTGAGCATTTCCGAAAGCTGGACCTGCCGGGCATGGAGATCGAGCCGGCGCAGGCTGTCGGGCATGACCTCGCGCGGGAGGATGCGGACCGAAAGCTGGTGCCGCTGGCGCAGACGCTCGACGAGCGCGGGCCCGATCTCGCCGCGCGAGAGGCGCAATTCGTCGGCCAGTTCCTCGGCCGCATGATCGAGATCGGCGAAATGGTTGCGCCAGCGCTCGATCTCGCGGCGCGAGGCGGTCAGCGGGTCGTCGCCTTCCAGCGCCTCTGCACCGCCCCGGTCGTAGAGCCGCGCGAAGGCCGCAGCGGCTTGGGGAGCGGCGGCGAGGAACTCCTGCATTTCGTCGCGATCGATCGCGAGATCGGCGAAGCGTTCGTCGGCGAAGCGGCGTGCGAGCCCGTCGAGCCCGCCGATCGCTTCATCCTCGCGGAGCGCCCGCGGATCGAAATCGAATTGCTCGACCAGTTGCATGACGACGCGCGCGCTGACCGGGCGCTGATTGCGCTCGAGCAAATTGAGATAGCTCGGAGAAATTCCCAGCCGCTGGGCAGCAGCCGCCTGGGTCAAACGCTCGCGCCGGCGGAGACGGCGGATCGCGGGCCCGGCGAAAAGCGCATCTTCTCCCATGGTTTGTAACTTTCTTCACTGATTAACAGCTTCAATAGCGCATTAAGTCGATTCCATACAAGAAAATTTGTAAATATTCCTGTTATCCGAAGGCGATCCCTCCCAATCTCCTCTCAAGGCGATCCCGCCACTACGACGAGGAGCATCACCGTGACCTATCAGGCCCGGATTCAGGAATTGACCCAGACCATCGCTGCCAATGGCGCGCCGTGGGCGGCGATCGACCCGGCGAGTGCCGCGCGCATGGCCGTTCAGAACCGTTTCCCGACTGGTCTCGACATCGCCCGCTACACCGCCCGGATCATGCGCGAGGACATGGATGCCTACGACCTCGACCCGGCGCAGTACACGCAGTCGCTCGGCACCTGGCACGGCTTCATCGCACAGCAGAAGATGATCAGCATCAAGAAGCATTTCGGCAGCACGAAGCGCCGGTATCTCTATCTGTCGGGCTGGATGGTCGCCGCATTGCGGAGCGATTTCGGCCCCTTGCCCGACCAGTCGATGCACGAGAAGACCTCGGTGCCGTCGCTGATCGAGGAGATCTACACCTTCCTCAGGCAGGCCGACGCGCGCGAACTCGGCGGACTGTTCCGCGAACTCGACGCGGCCAAGCAGGCGGGCGATGCGGTCAACACCCACCGCCTGCTGCGCGCGATCGACGAGCATGAGACGCATGTCGTGCCGATCATCGCCGACATCGATGCCGGCTTCGGCAATGCCGAGGCGACCTATCTGCTCGCCAGAAAGATGATCGAGGCCGGAGCCTGCGCGCTGCAGATCGAGAACCAGGTTTCGGACGAGAAGCAATGCGGCCACCAGGACGGCAAGGTCACCGTCCCTCACGAGGACTTCCTCCAGAAGATCCGCGCGATCCGTTACGCCTTTCTCGAACTTGGAGTGCCCGACGGCATCATCGTCGCGCGCACCGACAGCCTCGGTGCCGGCCTGACCAAGCAGATCGCCTTTTCGAAGGAACCGGGCGATCTCGGCGACCAGTACAATGCCTTCCTCGACTGCGACGAGGTCGATCCTGCCGATATCGAAAACGGCCAGGTCTTCATCAGCCGCGACGGCAAACTGCTGGCGCCCAAGCGCCTGCCGTCCAATCTCTATCAATTCCGTCCCGGCACCGGCGAGGACCGCTGCGTGCTCGACTGCGTCACCGCACTGCAGAACGGAGCCGACCTGCTGTGGATCGAGACCGAGAAGCCGCATGTCGAACAGATCGCCGGCATGGTCGACCGCATCCGCGAGACGGTGCCCAACGCCAAGCTGGTCTACAACAATTCGCCCAGCTTCAACTGGACACTGAACTTCCGCCAGCAAGTCTATGATGCCTGGGAAGAAGCGGGCATGGATGTTTCCGGGTTCGAGCGCGACCGGTTGATGAGCGTCGATTATGACGGCACCGAACTTGCGGCCGAGGCCGATGAGAGGATCCGCACCTTCCAGGCCGATGCCGCGAAGCGCGCCGGGATCTTCCATCACCTCATCACGCTGCCGACCTATCACACGGCCGCGCTGAGCACCGACAATCTGGCGCGCGAATATTTCGGCGAGCAGGGCATGCTCGGCTACGTCAAGAACGTCCAGCGCGAGGAAATCCGCCAAGGGATCGCCTGCGTCAAGCATCAGAACATGGCGGGATCCGACATCGGCGACGACCACAAGGACTATTTTGCCGGTGAGGCGGCGCTCAAGGCCGGCGGCAAGGACAACACCATGAACCAGTTCGCCGCAGCCTGAAGGAGAGAGAGGATGACGACCATGACCGACGACGCTCCCAAATCGGAACCGGGCCGCGCGCGCGCGCTGTTCTCGACCGCCGATTTCCGCCTGCTGCGCACCGCGCTGATGCACTACGCCCGCCAGACCGACGACCGCGAGGAACTCGCGCGGATCAATGCGCTCCACCACCGGCTCGGCACCTACGTCCCCGCCGACGGCTGAGCCGGCGCTGCTTTACATGAGTTCTCCTGGGGAGGAGAAACCGGCCGTCGGAGCGCCCCAACGCTCCGGCGGCCACACCTTTTCCCGCTGGGTCAGCCGCCCGAGCGCGGCATCAGCTCGAGCGCCGCGCTCGCCAGTGCCTCGGCACCGGTGGCGACGACTTTATCCGCATCGGGCGCCCAGAAGGGCGAATGGAGCGAAGGCAGCTGCTTGCCGTCCTTCTCCAGAGCTTCGAGCATCGGCTGCGGCGTCCCGCTGATCCAGAAGATCATCGATTGGACGTCCTCGGGCGCGGCGCGGCGGAACTGGCTGAAGTCCTCGCCCCCCATCACCGCAGGCCATTGCTGCACGCGTGCCTCGCCGAAACGCTCGGTGAAAGCAGCGGCCACGGACTTGCTGAAATCGAGGTCGTTGAAGGTCGACGGCGTATAGGGCTCCTCGACCTTGACCACGGGCATGAGCTCCTCGGGCATGCCCGCAGCGATCGCCTCGCCCCGCGCCACCCGGGCGATCCCGTCGAGCAGCAGCTTGCGGCTTTCGTCCGAATAGCTGCGCACGGTGAGCTGCAGTTTCGCTTCGTCCGAGATGATGTTGTGCTTCGCCCCGGCATGGAAACTGCCGACCGTGATCACCGCCGGGTCGAGCGGGCTGCTCTCGCGGCTGACGATGGTCTGGAGCTTCATCACGATGGCGCTGGCCAGCACCACCGGATCGCGGGTCGTGTGCGGATAGGCGCCATGGCCGCCGACGCCCTTCACCGTGATGTCGACGCTGTCGACATTGGCCAGTGCATAGCCCGGCGTGAAGCCGATCGTCCCCGCCGGAGCGGGTGCGGCGGCATCGTGGAAAGCGAGCGCGTAGTCGGGCTTGGGAAAGCGGGTGTAGAGCCCGTCCTCGATCATGGCGAGCGCGCCCAGCCCCACTTCCTCGGCCGGCTGGAGGATCATCACCAGCGTGCCCTGCCACTGGTCCTCGCGCTCGGCGAGCAATTGCGCCGCGCCAATGAAGCCAGCCATATGCGTGTCGTGGCCGCAGGCGTGCATGACGCCGGTGGTGACCCCGCTCGCGGGCGTGGCGGTCTCCTTCGATGCAAACGGCAGCCCCGTCTGTTCTACCACCGGCAGACCGTCCATATCGGCGCGAAGCAGGACGGTCGGCCCTTCGCCGTTCTTCATCACCGAGACCACGCCTGTCTTGCCGACGCCTTCGGTCACTTCGAAGCCCAGCTCGCGCATCCGCGCGGCGAGCTTGGCAGCGGTCCTCGTTTCCTCGAAACTCAGCTCGGGATGGGCATGGAGATCACGATAGAGCTCCATCAGCGCGGGCATGTCCTGCGCGAGGCTTTCGCGCAGATCCTGCGCCTGTGCGGGTGCGGCGATGGCCGCGGCGATGGCGGCGAGCGCCGCGATACGTGTGTTGGACATACCCTCTGATCTCCCTTCGACATGGACCACATGACCACTGTCCATGCGGTGAATTCGTCCGACGGGTTCCTCCCCGCCATCTCTGCAGGCGCAGCGGAGAATTCCACTGCGCCGCGCCTTGGATTGTCGCGTCGCCTGCGGCTCCTCGAAACGACCCTAGATCGCTACGAGCGCAGCGAAATTCTTCGCCGCACTGCTCCGCACCGCAAGCGCCCCTGCCCCATCTGTTGCAGACCCGGCTGCTATAGGAAAGCACTAGAGCCCGTAGGTTACCGCCAGCGCGATCGATAGCACCGTCACCATGATCAGCACCAGCGGAACGCCGGTGCGGACGTAATCTCCGAACTCATAGGATCCTTCTGCCATGATCAGCATGTTGGTCTGGTAAGCGATCGGCGTCGCATAGCACAGATTGCAGCCAAACAGCACCGCCAGCACCAGAGGCTCCGGCGGCAGGCCCAGATTGGCTGCGATGGCGAAGGCGATCGGGGTTCCCACCGTGGCCGCAGTCGCGTTGGACGCGAAATTGGTGAGGAAGGTCATCGTCAGCATGATCGCTGCGAGCGCGGCGGCGGGCGACATATAGGCAAGCCCGGCCGCCATCGCCGACCCGATCCACTCTGCGGCCCCGCTCTCGAGGATGATCCGCCCGAGTGCGATACTCGCGGCTACCAGCACGATAACGCTGGCGGACAGGCCTTTGCCCACCCGGTCGAACCTGACGCAGCCGGTGACGAACATCAGGATCGCCCCGGCCAGGGCGGAAATCGCGATCGGCACCAGCCCCACCGAGGCTACGGCAATCGAGCCGCCCATGATCGTCGCTGCAAGCAGGGCCTTCGACCGGCGCGGCAATTCGCGCATTCCTTCGAGCTGGAGCAGGCTGTCCGAACGGGCGAACTGCTGCATGTCGTCGGGCAACCCCATCACCAGCAGCACGTCGCCCTCCGCGAAGCGCAGGTCGCCGACATCGGAGAACTGGTCCTTCTCGCCCACCAGCCGTTGCGGGCGGTGCGTGCCGATGACCGCGACGCCGTAGAGATCGGCGATACCCGAGCTCGGCAGCGTCCGACCGATCAGCCGCGAATCCGCCGTGACGATCATCTCGCCCACCGCAATGTCCGCACCGGTCTCATGCGAGCGTCGGCGAATGCGATCGATCACCCAGCTGGGTGCCGCGTCGCCGCGCAGCGCGCTCATAGCCTCCTCGATCGCCTGATGCGTGCCCGTCATCCGCAGCCGATGCTGCGGACGCAGCAGGCCGACGGGTGCATCGTGGAACTGGATGCCCGCAGGCATGCGCGAGCGCAGCTCGGACAGCTCGCGCCCGTTCATGACCGAAGTCTCGGTCACCCGCAGACGGGTCTCGAACAGACGCTCCGCGTGGATCGCCTCGACCCGATTGTCCCCCAGCATCCGCGGCATGACGATCCAGACGAAGGGCAGCGCCACGAGCGAGGCGATCACCACGATCGGAGTGAAGTGGAACACGCTCATCTGCGGCATGCCGAGGTCGACCGCGATCGAGACCACCAGAATATTGGTCGACGTGCCGATGGTCGTCGCCATGCCCCCCATCAGCGAGGCGGCATTGAGCGGAATGAGCGTCTTCGAGGCCGCCATGGCACCGCGCATCGCGAGCTGGACGAAGATCGGCATCAGCAGCACCAGCACGGGGGTGTTGTTGACTCCCATCGACAGCAGGAAGGTGACCACCAGCGAGAACAGCAATCCAAGCTGGAGGTTGACCTTGAACAGCCGCTCGAGAAAGCGCGCCGCCGGCTCGAGCGCGCCGGTCACCACGAGGCCGCGGCCCATGATCATCAGCGCGCAAATGGTGATCAGCGCGTAATGGCCGAAGCCCGAGAAGGCCAGGGCGAGGCCGTCGGTCGGCTGGGTTTCGGGCAGAGGAAAAAAGTACAGCCCCACCGCGATGATCGCGATGGTCAGCAGCGAAATGATCTCGACCGACATGCGCCCACGCGCAAAGGCGACGAACATCAGCAGCGTCACCACCATGGCCGCGATAGCGTGTAAGGAGGGGACCCCGATCATCCGCTGCCGGGATTCCCAGACTATCCGCGCCGAAGCAAGGATTGTTTTGACGCGATCGCCCGGCGGTCGCTGGTGCCCCTGGCCGGACTCGAACCGGCACTTCCGAAGAAAAACGATTTTGAGTCGTTCGCGTCTACCAATTCCACCACAGGGGCACATCCGCGCGGGGAGCGCGGCGGATAGCTTCTGCTTGGCCGGCGTTCAAGTCGCTCCTGTACCCGCGCCGGTAAATACGCGAGAGCGGCGGAGGACAGGCTTCGGCGACCCTCAAAGAACCCGCGCTTGCGAAGCGCGGTCTCCAGACAATGCGATTTCGTCGGGAGGGCTGCCGTGACTTACGAGCCGGGGAAATCCTCTCGCGCTGCGAGCGCCTCGATCTCGCCGCGCGTGAGGCGATGGTCGCCGGCTTTCTGAATGACGAAGCGTCCGCGCTCTTCGGGCGGATAGGCCATGATCTGCGACACCATCTCGGCGAGAGTGCCGCCGCGCAACCCCTTGCCGCCGTCGAGGAGACCCTGTCCGTCGTCGCAGGAGTGGATTTCCGCGCGGTCGTCCCACTGCACGCCGGTGCGGGTGGTGTCTTCGGCCTTGTAGGTGCTCGGATGGTCGGTCATTGAAAAATCTCCTTCCTTGAGCCAACACTCGGGACGCCCCACGGGTCCTCTATTCGAGCACGCCCTCGTGCAGACGGACGAGGCGGTCCATCTTCTGAGCCAGCCTCTCATTGTGCGTGGCAATCAATGCCGCGCTGCCCTCGCCGCGGACGAGTTCGAGGAACTGCCCGAGAACCTTTTCGCTGGTCGCCTCGTCGAGGTTTCCTGTGGGTTCGTCGGCGAGCACCAGATTGGGCTTGTTGGCCAGGCCGCGCGCGACGGCGACCCGCTGCTGTTCGCCCCCGGAAAGCTGGCTCGGCCGATGGTCCATGCGATGGCCGAGACCGAGCGCCTCGAGCAATTGTTCGGCGCGCTCCACCGCCCCCGCTCTCGGCTTGCCGGCGACGAGTTGCGGCAGAACCACATTCTCGCGCGCATCGAAATCGGGCAGAAGGTGATGAAACTGATAGACGAAACCGAGATGGTCGCGCCGCAGCACCGTGCGAGCGCGCGAGTTCGACTTCTCGGCCGATTGTCCCCCGATAAGGATTTCACCGCCGAACCCGCCTTCGAGCAGGCCGACCGCCTGGAGCATGGTCGATTTGCCCGACCCCGAAGGCCCGAGCAGAGCGACGATCTCGCCAGGCTGGATCGCGAGATCGACCCCGCGCAGTACGTCGATACGTTCCCCGCCCTGTTCGAAGCTGCGCGTCAGCCCCCGCAATTCGACTACCGGCCTATTCATAGCGCAGCACCTGTACCGGATCGGTGTTGGACGCCTTCCAGGCCGGATAGAGCGTGGCCAGGAAACTGAGGATCAGGGCCAGCAGCACGATGAGGATGATCTCGATCGGGTCTGTCTTAGCCGGAAGCGTAGTGAGAAAACGCACTTCGGGGTCCCACAAATTCTGGCCGGTAACCTTGCCGATGATTTCGACGATGCCCTGCCGGAAGGTCAGGACGAGGAAGCCCAGCACCAGGCCCGCCACCGTCCCGATCGCTCCGACAGTGAAGCCGGTGGTCACGAAGATCTTCATCAGGCTCTTTCGCGTCGCCCCCATGGTGCGCATGATCGCGATGTCGCGCGTCTTCGCGCGGACGAGCATGACGAGGCTGGAGAGGATGTTGAACGCGGCGACGAGCACCATGAAGCTCAGCGCGAAGGCCATCGCCACCCGTTCGACCTGGAGCGCCTCGAACAGCGTGGCATTGATCGTCTTCCAATCGGCGACCACCGCCCGCCCCTGGAGCGCTTGCTGCACCGGAGCGAGAATCTCGCCGACCTGGTCGGGGTCGTCCACCTGGACCTCGATCATGCCGATCTTGTCGCCCATCAGCAGCAGCGTCTGGGCATCCTCCATCGGCATCACCACGAAGCTTTCGTCATAGTCGTAGATCCCGACCTCGAAGATCGCACCGACCTCGTAGCCCACCTGCCGGATCGACGTACCGAACGGGGTCGCACGGCCCTGCGGATTGATGATCGTCAGCGTGTCGCCCACCCGCAGGCCGATGTTCTCGGCGAGGCGCGCCCCGACCGCGATCTTGCCCGAGCCCGGCGTGAGTGCCCCGATGTCGCCACTGACCACCTTGTCACCGAATGCGCGAATGTCCTCGGGCGTGTTGCCGCGTACCAGCACGAATTCGACGCGGCCGTTGAAGGATCCCATCAACGGTTGTTCGATCAGGGGACTGGCGTCGACCACGCCCGGGGTCCGACGGACCTCCTCGAGAATGTCTTCCCAGTCGTCCATTCGCCCGCCATAAGCCTGGACGATCGCGTGACCATTGAGCCCGACGATCTTGTCGAGCAACTCGGCACGAAAGCCGTTCATGACGCTCATCACGATGACCAACATCGCGACCGACAGCATGACCACGCCGATCGAGATGCTCGCCACCAGCGCGATGAAGGCTTCGCCCTTGCCTGGCAGCAGGTAGCGCTTGGCAATCGTCCATTCGAAGGGAGACAGGATCAAGGCGGCTCGCGTCTTTCGTTTTTCCGTTGCCCGGGCTTTAGGCAGAGGAAGCTTGCCACGCAATGAAACCTTTTCGCTGGCCCGTATGGCAGGGCGCGTGCTCAGACCCTGCACTGCCCTTGTAATCGAGGCGTAACATCGCCATTGGAGCCCCATCCGGATTAGCCGCGGCGGATTGGCCCTCTGATGAACCTCACCCACCCGTTTCTCGACGAGGACGGCGACAAGCTGCGCGAGGAGTGCGGCGTGTTCGGCGCGGTCAATGCGACCGACGCGGCCGCCGCGACGGCCCTCGGCCTGCATGCGCTGCAACACCGCGGCCAGGAAGCTGCCGGCATCACCAGCTTCGACGGGGCGGACTTCTTCACCCGGCGCGGTATCGGCCATGTCGCGGACAATTTCTCGAGCCAGGAAGCGATCGCCGAATTGCCCGGCATGATGGCTGCGGGCCATGTTCGCTATTCAACCACCGGCGGTGCCGGCCTGCGCAACGTCCAGCCACTCTACGCCGATCTGGCGGGCGGCGGTTTCGCTGTCGCCCACAACGGGAATATCTCGAACGCCGGCACGCTGCGCGCCGAACTTGTCCAGCGCGGCGCAATCTTCCAGTCGACCAGCGACACCGAAGTCATCATCCACCTCGTCGCCACGAGCCGCTATCCAACCGTGATGGACCGCCTGATCGATGCGCTGCGGCTGCTCGAAGGGGCCTATGCGCTCATCGTCATGACCAAGGAGGGCATGATCGCCTGCCGCGATCCGCTGGGCATTCGCCCGTTGCAGATGGGCCGAATCGGCGACGCCACGGTCTTTGCTTCGGAGACGGTGGCCTTCGACGTCGTCGGCGCCGACTTCGTCCGGCAGGTGGAGCCCGGCGAAATCATCCGGGTCGACTTCGACGGCAATGTCGATTCGCTGCATCCTTTCGGAAACCATCGGGCGCGTCCCTGCATCTTCGAGCACGTCTATTTCAGCCGGCCGGATTCGGTTTTCGACGGCCGCAGCATCTATGAGGCCCGCAAGGCGATCGGTGCCGAACTGGCGCGCGAAAGGCCGGTGGAGGCGGATCTCGTCGTTCCCGTCCCCGACAGCGGCGTGCCCGCGGCGATTGGCTATGCGCAGGAATCGGGCATTCCCTTCGAACTCGGCATTATCCGTTCGCACTATGTCGGACGGACCTTCATCCAGCCCTCCGACGGTGCGCGCCACGCCGGAGTAAAGCGCAAGCACAACGCCAACCGGGCATTGGTCGAAGGCAAGCGCATCGTGCTGATCGACGACAGCATCGTCCGCGGCACGACCTCGATGCAGATCGTCGAGATGATGCGCGACGCCGGCGCCAGCGAGGTCCATTTCCGCGTCGCCAGCCCGCCGACCGCCCACAGCTGTTTCTATGGCGTCGACACGCCCGAACGGTCGAAGCTGTTGGCAGCGCGCATGGATGTCGAGCCGATGCGCGAATTCATCAAGGCCGACAGCCTGGCGTTCGTTTCGATCGACGGGCTGTATCGCGCCGTCGGCGAGAGGCCCCGCAATGCCGCCTGTCCGCAATTCTGCGATGCGTGCTTCACCGGCGATTATCCGACCGCGTTGACCGATCTTTCCCGACGCGACGACAAGCAGCAGCAGCTCGCCTTCCCGGTGGGCCGCGTCGCCTGATGGCCAAACCTCTCGATCACAGGCTGGCGCTCGTCACCGGAGCGAGCAAGGGCATCGGCGCGGCGACCGCGCAGGCGCTGGCCGAAGCTGGTGCTCACGTGGTGCTGACCGGCAGGGACGTCCGCGCCCTCGAAGCGGTCGAAGACAGCATCCATGCTGCGGGCGGCGGATCGACCATCGCACCGGTCGACCTCACCGAAGCGGATGGCGTCGCGCGCCTCGCATCGGCCATCGCGGGGCGCTGGGACAAGCTCGACTTTCTGGTACTGTCGGCCGCCTATCTGCCGGCTCTCACTCCTGTCGTGCAGATCGACGGCAAACAGCTGAGCCAGGCGGTGACGATCAATGTTCTCGCCACGCAGACACTGCTCGCCAATTTCGATCCGCTGCTGAAGCGCGCCGATGCGGGCCGGGTTATCGGGCTTACGAGCAGTGTCGGCGCCGGGCCTCGGGCCTATTGGTCCGCCTATGGGGCGACCAAGGCCGCTTTCGACAATCTGCTCGAATCCTATGCCCAGGAGGTCGAGAAGATCTCGCCGGTTCGCGTTGCCCTGATCGATCCGGGGGCGACCCGCACCGCGATGCGGGCCAAGGCCTATCCGGGCGAGGACCCCCAGACCGTCAAGCCGCCGCAGGCGGTGGCGTCGCGGATCGCGGAACTGCTGGTTAACGGTTTCGACGCGTTCCATCGGGAGCGGGTCGAGGAGCGCGTTAACCAATAGCCGCCATCACTTCGCAACCCAATTGGGAGAGATTCGGGCAAGCACGTCGCGCATGCGCGCGGCGTCCGATGCCGAAGCACCCAGGAAGGGCGACCAGATGATCCACCAGATGCAAGACCGCTACACGCGCGCGGCGCAGGAAGATCGTTGCGCTCCGCGGACCAGGCTCACGATCCCGGGCCAGCTTCGCGCCAGCGGCGGACGCGCCTTCCAGACCGTCGTCCACGATCTCTCGATCTCGGGCTTCTCGGCTGCGGCCATCAACCGCATGCACGACGGCCAGCTCTGCTGGCTCACCCTGCCCGGGCTCGAATCGCTCCAGGCACAGGTCGTCTGGTGGGAAAACTGCATGGTCGGTTGCGCTTTCAGCGAATTGCTCAGCCCGATCGTCCACGACAGCATCCTCGCCCGTTACAGCGGCAAGGGCGCCTACCGCAGCTACTGAGGCGCTCGTCCAGCCGCCCTAGTCCTCTGCAGCGACGATCTCGCCCACCAGCTCCCGGAACGCATCGCGATTGTCGCTGCTCGTGGCGGTGGGCCAGTTGCTGACGACCGCGATCACCAGATCTTCGGAAGGGACGATTGTGATCGCCTGGCCGAAAATGCCCTGGGCCCCGTAATTGCCGCCGGGATAGGCCCACCACTGATAGCCGTAGCCGAAGCCCGGGGCATTCGGCGCAAACGACACCTGCGGCGCACCGGCCTCGGCGAACCAGCCCTCGGGCACAACCCCCTGGCCGCCTTCAAGCGCGAATTGCCCCATCCGGGCATAGTCGGCGAGCCGCAGCGACAGGCAGCAGCCGCCGATGTTTCCCCCGGTGAGGTCCTGCATCCAGAACAGCCCGCCTTCCATCCCCGCCGGTTCGACGATCTTCTCGGCGGCATAGGCTGCGAGCGGCTTGCCCACCGCCTGTTCGACGATCAGCCCGAGCAGGTTGGTCTCGAGCGTCTTATAGACCCACTTCTGCCCCGCCGGAGCCTCGCGATGGAGCGTCCGCGCATAAGTCACCGCCTGCGATTCGCCCGCCACCGGCGCGATGGCAAGCATGCGGGCAACGTCGCTGTCGGGGTCGGTATAGTCCTCGTTCCATGCCACGCCCGAGGTCATCGTGGCGATCTGACCGACCGTGACCCCGTCATAGGCGGTGCCGGCCAGAGCGGGGATGATCTTTGTGACGGGGGTGTCCAGACTGTCGATGTGGCCGTCTGCTAACGCGGCGCCGAGAAGCGTCGAGGTGAAGCTCTTGGCGACCGAGAAGCTCGTCCAGCGACCGGTCGGACCAAAGCCGAGACCATAGTCCTCGAAGACGATCTCGCCATCGTCGAGGACCATGAGGCCGGCGGTCTGCGTATCGGCCATGAAGGCACGGATTTTGGCCTGGAGAGCGTCGGGCAACGGTTCATCCGCCTGCGGGAGGGGCCGCACGCGGCGGGCCGGCGCGACTTCGAGGCCGGGGAAGAACTCCTCCATGTCGCGGAAAGCGGCAGAGCGACGCGCATCGCTCCAGAACAGGATCGAATCCGTCGGATCCATGCTCGCCATCTGTTCCGGCATGCTCTGTGTCACAGCCGGATATGCAGAAGCCCCGGCGGGGCCGACGTCAGTGGCAGTTGCGGCGCATCCGGCCAGCGCGAGTGCCATGGTCGAAGCCAGTAAAGTACGCATTCAATCGTCTCCCCTCTTGAAAAGCGTGACCTGGTGAACGTCGATCCCGCCACCGCGGAAACCGCCTTCGCAATACATCAGGTAATAGCGCCACAAATCGCAGAAACGCGCATCGAAGCCCCGCGGCAGATGTCCGTCGCGCTCGGCACGATCGAAGTTGGCGCGCCAGGCCTTCAGCGTGTCGGCGTAGTCGCAGCCGAAATCGCGCTGGTCGCGCCACTCAAGCCCGCGCTCTTCCGCCAACCGGCGGAATTCGCTCGTCCGGATCAGCAGACCGCCCGGAAAGACGTAGGCCTGGATGAAATCGGCGCTCTTGGCATAGTCTTCGAACAGCTCCTCGCGCATCGAGATATACTGGATCGCCGCCCGCCCGCCTGGCTTCAGATTGCGGGCGATGCAGTCGAGGAAGGTCGGCCAGTATTCGCGCCCGAGGGCCTCGACCATTTCGACGCTGACGATGGCATCGTAGGCCCCCGCGGCATCGCGATAGTCCTGCTCGCGGAAGTCGATCTCGCGCCGATGATGCGCCCTCGCCCACTCCAATTGTTCGTCGGACAGGCTGATTGCGGTGACCGCGCTTCCGAGCGCCGCCAGATGATCCGCCAGTCCGCCCCAGCCGCAGCCGATTTCGAGAATCGCTTGCGGATCGCCGAGCCGTTCGGCGAGAGCAGCCCATTTGCGCCTCTGCGCCGCTTCGAGATCGCCCTCGCCGAGCTCGAGCGCGGCGGAGTAGCTCATCGTGGGATCGAGCCAGGCGGCGTAGAAGTCGTTGCCGAGGTCGTAATGGGCGGCGATGTTCCTCCGCGCGCCCCGATGGGTGTTGCGATTGACCAGATGCGCCAGCCTGAGCGCGTGGCGGAAGGGCCCCTTGGCCCGTCCGGTGTCCCCCAGCCGATCGGCGTGCTGCATGAACAGCGCGAACAGCGGCACCGGATCGGGGCTCCACCATTCGCCGCTAGCCCAGGCCTGGTACCAGCCGACCGAGCCATTGCTGGCGAGGCGGATCAGGGCATTCCAGCTGCGCAGCTCGACCGTGCATTCGAAGCCCGGCGCGCGGCCGCCCAGCGTCCGCCGGCTCCCGTCGGGGAGGACGCCATGGATCGTCCCCGAGATCAGCGCCCCGTCGATACGGTCGAGTATCTTCCCCAGACCGGGGGCGATCAGCCTCGCAAAGCGACCGGGTCTGCGCGCGAAGCGGTGCCCTCCATCGATCAACTCTCGTCCGCGGCGGGTGGTCTGCATATCCATCACCCCTGCCTATGACCCGTCGCCCATCCTGTAGGCAAGTCAGCTTTTGCTCGCCCGGTAGGCTTCCAGCGCCCGCTCGCGTGCCTCGCGGTGCCCGATCATCTTTGCCGGATAGTCTCCGCGCCGCCCGTCGGGCGGGTCGTGGATGCACTCGTCGCCGAGGGTGGCAAGCTCGGGCACGTATTCGCGGATGTAGCCCCCCGCATCGAATTTCTCGCTCTGGCTGAGCGGAGCCATGATCCGGCTGAACATGTTGCTGTCGACCCCGGTGCCGGAAATCCACTGCCAGTTCACCCCATTGTTGCCGTAATCCGCATCGACGAGGCAGTCCCAGAACCAGCGCTCCCCATCCCGCCAGTCGATCAGCAGGTGCTTCACCAGAAAGCTGGCGCAGATCATCCGCACGCGATTGTGGATCCAGCCGGTCCGCCACAGCTGGCGCATTCCGGCATCGACGATCGGATAGCCGGTCATGCCCTTCTGCCAGCAGGCGAGGTCCCCGGCGATCAAATGCCCCGCCTCCGGGTTCCGCCACAGGGTCCGTTCGTCGTAGTCGCGATAGCTTTTGCGCGGATAGTCCGGAAACCGGTCGATGACGTTCTGCGCGTAATCGCGCCAGATCAGCTCCTTGGCGAAGGTCTTCCAGCCGGCGGAGCGCTTGCCCTCGAAGCGGTGCCAGACCTGCGCGGGGCCGATCTCGCCCCAGTGCAGATGCGGCGAGAGGCGCGAGGTCAGGTCGCTCGACGGGAGATTGCGCCCTTCGTCATAGGCGTCGATGTCCTCCGCCCATTGGTCCAGCCGCTCGAGCGCCGCAGCTTCGCCGAAGTCCCAAAAGGCGCGGATGCCGTCCGCCCAGTCGGGGTTTGTCGGCAGCAGACCCCAATCGGCGAGATCGTCGCCCGCAGGCCAGCTTTCGGGCGAATGGAGAGTCTCCGGTTCGGGCAAGGGCGCGCGCGGCGGCATGCATTCGACCATGGATTTCGCGAAGGGCGTGTAGATCTTGTAGGGGTCCCCCGAGGCGGTCGTCAGCGTGCCCGGTGGGAGCAGATAGTTGCCGTCGTGGAGACTCAACCGGCACCCTCCGCCCGCGGAGTCGCCGAGTGCGTCGCGCAATTCGTCCTCGGCTTCCTTCCACCACGGTTCGTAGTGGCGCAGCGCGTGGATGCAGGAGGCGCCGGTTTCGTGCGCGAGGGCGGCAAGCACTTGCGGCGCATCGCCCCGGCGCAGGACGATCCGCGATCGGCGCGCGCCCAACGAGCGGGCGAGACTGTCGAGAGAATGGTGCAGCCACACCCGGCTCGCCCCGCCACAGGCATGGTCCCCCGCCCTTGCGTCGTCGAGGACGTAGACCGGGATGACCGGCCCCGCCTGTGCTGCTGCATGGAGAGCGGGCTGGTCGGCCAGCCGCAGGTCGCGCCGGAGCCAGACGATCTGCGGGGCACTCATGCCGGCGGAACACAAGCCAGGGCGCGCTTGTTCCCTCCATCATGGCCGAACCTGTCCACGACCCGCATCATCGCCCGTCCGAAGCGGTACGCTTGCCCGAGCGCGGCTTTGCCGTCGACCGGAGGAAGGCGCTGATCGCGGCAGCGCTGTGCTGGGGCGGGTTCGCCGTGATGGTGTTCCTCGTGACCGGCGATCTGACCGGCGGCTACGACAGCTGGGGGCTGATGTCCTATCGAACCGGCGAGGAACTGGGCCCACGCGGACCCGAATTGCTGTTCGAGAGCGTGCGCGACGTGACCGCGCTCGGTGGCGTTTTCCTGCGTAACCTCTTCGCGCTGGGCGCCGTGACGGCACTGCTGTTCCTGCGTCTCCGGCGCGAGGCCATGCTCTATGCCTTTACCGTGATCGGCGGCTGGCTGGCGAACACCGGCCTCAAGCTGCTGGTCGGGCGCGATCGCCCGCAGATCGTTCCGCATCTGACCGAAGCGGGCGGCGAAAGCTTCCCGAGCGGCCACAGTTTCAGCGCAGCAGTCGTCTATATCGGCATGGCGATCGCCTTTGCGGCGCTGAGCCGGCGGCACTCGGTGCGTTACACGCTGATCGGCACGGCGATGGTCCTGAGCGCCATGGTCGCCTGGAGCCGCGTGATGCTCGGCGTCCATTTTCCGAGCGACGTGACGGCCGGCTGGCTCGGCGGCGCGGGCTGGGCGTTCCTCGCAGCGGCGCTGCTCTACAAGCCCGCCAGGTCGGCGGCGGACAGCGACGCGGCGGAGAGGCTCGACCCGACGGTTCATTGAGCTGACGGCGTGCAACTGGCTTCGGGCAAGGCTACCGTGAACCGATCGCGCGCCAACGGATCGTAGAACCGTGCATCGCGCAGCAGGACCGAACCATCGGGCGCAGGCTCGGCGAAGGGCGCGAGGGACCAGAAGAGGAAGGCACGATAACCGCGCCCCAGCCGGTCGTCGGCCGGCGGCGCAGGGATGTTCGTGCATATTGTGGCGATGGGCTCGGCCGGAGCGGCGCCCCGAAGAACCGAATAGTCGGCCTGCAACCACGCCCCAGGCGATCCGGTGAGAAGCTCGCGGTCCCAGAAAGCGAACGGCGGCGGATTGGCGATCACCTCCCGACCGCTGCCCTCCGGCACGAGCGCACGTTCCGCATCGCGAGTGATGAGCCCGTTTGCCAGGACGTAGAGTCCGGCGATGGCCAAGGCGATCCGCGCCGGCCGCTGCCACTCCCCTCCGCGCTTTTCGCGCCGGAGCGAGAACCAGGTGGCGAAGCCCAGCAGAGCCCACAGCCAGACATCGATGATGAACAGGACGTCGCCATAGAACCACTCGCTGCTGAAGGGCTCGAGCAGGCGGATGCCATAGACGTTGAGCCAGTCGAGCGCCGGGTGCGTGAGGCAGGCGAGGAAACCGAGCCCGTAGAGCCAGCCGAAACGCACCGGCAATCGTGTCGCCGGTCGCGTTCCGCGCCTCCCCTGCCAGCGGTCGAAGCCCCACAGGGCGCCCGCGAGCAACAGCGGCAGCAGCAACCAGGCGATCGGCCCATGGGTGATCCCGCGGCGGAAACCGAGATGCTCCACACCCTCGAGCCACAGCAGACAGGCCGCATCCACGTCGGGCAGATTCGCGCCGAGGATCAGCGCGGGCATGGCGAGGCCGGTCTTCCGCTTGAGTCCGGCCTGCCCGATCAGCGCCCCGAGGAGGCTATGGGTCAGATTGTCCAAGCGGCCGGTCCTGCAATCCCGCGAGACATGGACCAGGTGTTACACTGTCCAGGACAAGAAAAGCCGCCGGTCGCAAAGCCCCCGGAATCGGACGTGCGGAAGGGGCGGCTGCAGGTCATGGAGGAGTGGGTAGAGCCTGCCGTCCGTGTAGGAAAGCGCGAACGAAGAAGGGGCGGAAACCCCGCCCCCTCTCACCTTGTTTCGCGCAATTGGATTACGAATCGAACGTCTCGCCGCGGCGCGCCGCGGTGAATTCCCGACGATCGAGATAGGTATCGCCGTCGAGGTCGTAGTAAAAGAAGCTGTCGCCCGCCTTGTTCGCCTGTTCGGCGGTCAGATAGGGCGCGGTCTCGTCATTGCGCGCGGGCGCATTGGGATCGAGGGGAATGGCCCAGATCGCATATTCCGCGACCGAGAGCTGGTTGTCGTCATTGCGGTCGAGATAGCCCCAGGTCATGTTCTCGCGCAGGCGCATGTTGGTGGCCGTATCGCGCGGTTGCGATGCCGCCTGCATCTCGGCGCGATCCTCGTCCGACATCTGGGCATCGGCGTCGCCAGCGGCATCGGCGCCGGTCTGAACCTGCTCATCGACGATCTCGTCGCGATAGCCGGCATATTCGGTCTGGAAAGCATCGGCGTCGAAGGCGTCACGCCGCGCCTGGGCTTCCTCCGAAAGCGTGTAGTTGCGCGTCATCGGGTCGTATTCGACCGTTTGATTCGCTTCGGCATCGGCCATTTCGCTGCCGACGATCGGATCTTCGGCATCGTCGCCGCAGGCAGCCAGCGCAAGGGCCAGGGTGGAGAGGATGGCGGTCGTCTTGAGCGTTTTCATGGGAACTCCGTTGCAGTGCATGGCCCCGCAAGCGGCGAGGCTTCACCCAATCAACGGAGCAGCCGCCAATTTGTTCAAAAAAAGGCAGGCCGGGGCCTCGGCGCAAGACGGCGCCGCCGCCGGCTAGACCGGATCCTGCGCCGTCCCGTCGACCGTCCAGGTCTGACCCTTGCCCAGAAGCTTGGCCAGATTGGCTTCCTTCCCCTCGCTCGCCAGGGCGCGTTCGGCGATCACCGCGCTCTCGAAAGTCGGGCGCGGATCGTCGTAAAGCACGCCCAGCGCCATCGGGAACGGTCCGAAGGGCATCTCGACCAGCATGTGGGCGATCGACCGGTTGGTGACGTCGTGGACCAGCACGCCTGCCTGCTGCCAGTCGCCATCGACCACATCGACGACCTCGAGCGTCAGCGTGGCGTGGTCGAGCGCGATGCCCTTGCTGTCGCCCGCGAACAGCATCGGCTGGCCGTTCTCGAGCCACAGCTGGCGATCCTCGGCCCCCTTGGGCGCGGCGAAATCGTCGAACACATCCTTGTTGTAGACGATGCAGTTCTGGAAGATCTCGATGAAGGCGGCACCCTGATGCGCATGGGCGGCCTTGAAGACGTCGGGCAGATGCTTCGACACGTCGAAGCCGCGCCCGACGAAGCGGGCCCCGGCGCCCAGAGCGAAGGCGGCGGGGCGCGCCGGATGATCGTAGCTGCCCAGCGGGGTCGAGGGAGATTTGGTCCCTTCGCGGCTGGTCGGCGATGCCTGGCCCTTGGTGAGGCCGTAGATCTCATTGTTGAACAGCATGATCTGCATGTTCACATTGCGTCGAAGAACATGCATCAAATGATTGCCGCCAATCGACAATCCATCGCCGTCGCCGGTCACCAGCCAGATATCGAGTTCCGGGTTGGCGAGCTTGGCGCCGGTCGCGAAGGCGGGTGCGCGGCCATGGATGGTGTGGAAGCCGTAGCTTTCGACATAATAGGGAAAGCGGCTCGAGCAGCCGATGCCGCTGATGAACACCGTCTTGGCGGGATCGGCGCCGAGCTGCGGCAGCGTCCGCTGCACCGCCTTGAGGATCGCATAGTCCCCGCATCCGGGGCACCAGCGGACTTCCTGGTCGGTTTCCCAATCCTTGAGCGTGGTCTCGATTTTCACGGGTGCGTTCATTGGTTCACCGCCTTGTTCGGGTTCCCTTCGCCCGGAAGCGCAGCACCGTCGCCATGGAAGGGCGCATCGGGATAGCTGCCATCGTCATGGCCGCTTTCGAGATTGGGAAGCTGCTGTTCGTTTACGGCGACCTCGCCCCCTTCGTTCCCGGCGATGCCGTCGAAGAATTTCGCCATCGCCGCTTCGAGTTCGGCGATCTGGAAGGGCTGGCCGCTGGTCTTGGTCAAGGGTTGCGCATCGACCAGGAACTGGTCGCGCAGCACGGTCTTGAACTGGCCGGTGTTCATCTCGGGCACGAGCACATGATCGAAGCCGCGCAGCAAGTCGCCGAGGTTGGCGGGCAGCGGCCAGATGTGGCGCACGTGAACATGGCTGACGTCGAGCCCCTTGCGGCGGCAATTGTCCACCGCGCGATGGATCGGCCCGAAGGTCGACCCCCAGCCGACCACGACCAGCCGGCCCGAAGTGTCGCCCAGGCAGACCTCCTGATCGGGCACCGCGATGCCTTCGACCTTGTCCTTGCGGGCATCGGTCATCCGCTGGTGGTTGTCGGGCGAATAGTCGATATTGCCGGTCAGCTCGTGCTTCTCGATCCCGCCGATGCGGTGCATCAGGCCCGGCGTGCCGGGCTTGACCCAGGGCCGCGCGCCCTTGGCGTCGCGCTTGTAGGGCAGGAAATCGTCGCCGTCGTTGGGCTCGGTGAGGAAACTGGCGGGGAACGGCGCGAAATCGGCGGGGTCCGGCACCTTCCACGGTTCGGCGGCATTGGCGATGTAGCCGTCGGTCAGCAGCATCACCGGGGTCATGTATTCGACCGCGATGCGGCAGGCCTCGATCGCCACCTCGAAGGCGTCGCCGGGGCTGCGCGCCGCGATCACCGGCATTGGGGCATCGCCGTTGCGGCCGTAGACCGCCTGATAGAGGTCGCTCTGCTCGGTTTTCGTCGGCAGGCCGGTCGAGGGACCGCCGCGCTGCGAATTGACGATCACCAGCGGCAGTTCGGTCATGATGCCGAGGCCGATCGCTTCGGTCTTGAGCGCGATGCCCGGCCCCGAGGAGGAGGTCACGCCCAGGCTCCCGGCATAGCTCGCCCCGATCGCCGCGCAGACCGCCGCAATCTCGTCCTCCGCCTGGAAGGTGGTGACGCCGAACTCCTTCAGCCGCGCAAGGTGGTGGAGGATCGCGCTGGCGGGCGTGATCGGATAACCGCCGAAGAACATCGGCAGCTCGGCCAGCTGCGCCCCGGCGACGAGACCGAGGCTGACCGCCTCCGCGCCCGTGATGGTGCGATACAGCCCCGGTTCGCTGGGCACCGGGTCGATGTGCACCTGTTTGAGCGGACCCGCCAGTTCCGCCGTTTCGCCATAGGCATGGCCGGCATCGAGCGCGGCGATATTGGCATCGGCAATGTCGGGCTTGGACCGGAACTTGGCCTGGAGCCAGTCGTGGATCGGTTCGCGCGGACGATCGAACATCCACAGTGCAAGTCCCAGCGTCCACATGTTCTTCGACCGCAGCGCATCCTTGTTGCCGAGGCCGAAGGGCTTGACCGCCTCGATCGTCTTCTCGGTGATGTCGAAGGCGAGGAGGTCGAACTTGGCCAGGCTGCCGTCCTCGAGCGGATTGGCGTCGTAATGCGCCTTGTCGAGGTTGCGCTTGGTGAAGGCGCCGGTGTCGGCGATGATCAGCCCACCGGGCTTCAGCGCGGCCAGATTGGTCTTGAGCGCCGCCGGGTTCATCGCCACCAGCACGTCGGGGGCGTCGCCCGCGGTGTTGATTTCGCGGCTGCCGAAGTTGATCTGGAAGGCGGATACGCCGAACAGCGTGCCTTGCGGAGCGCGGATTTCGGCAGGGAAATCGGGGAAGGTGGCGAGATCGTTGCCCGCCAGCGCGGTGGAGAGGGTGAACTGGCCGCCGGTCAGCTGCATCCCGTCGCCTGAGTCGCCGGCAAAGCGCACCACGATGCTGTCGGGGGCTGAGGGGAGGCCGTCCTGCGGCGCGGTGGCGGCTGTTGCCATCCGTAATTCCTTGTCGCGCGCCGGCGCATCCGGCGCTTTTATCAATGGGATGGGCCACCTAGGCATGGCCCCATCCCGTCGCAATGAAGTTTCTCTGCTAGGCCAAAAATGCTGCGTGGAAAAGCGCCGCGAAGCGGCTAGGTTCCCAAACGCAACGAATTGGAGAAAGCAAGCGATCATGGCCGATACCGAACACTATGTGCGCGACGACGTCCGCGGATTTCTCGACATGCTCGAGCAGCTTGGCGGCAAGGGGGTCGAGGACGTCGGCGCCGTCGAGGGGCGCGAGCAGATGCGCGCCATGGGCGCGATCGCCGAGGCCGAGCCCCGCAGCATGGCGGTGCAGAAGGATCTCACCTGCCCCGGCCCCGAGGGCGACATTCCGCTGCGCTTCTACGATGTGAAGGCCGAGCGCGGCCCCTCCCCTTGCGTGGTCTTCATCCACGGCGGCGGCTTCGTGATCGGCGACATCGAGGTCTACAATTCGCTCTGCACCGAAATCTCGCACCGGCTCGACCTGCCGGTGGTCTCGGTCGAATACCGGCTGGCGCCCGAGCATCCCTTCCCCGCCGCGCCCGAGGATTGCGAGGCGGCGGCGCGCTGGATCGCATCCTCGCCGAAGGAACTGGGCCGCGAGATCACCGGCCTCGTGATCACCGGCGACAGCGCCGGCGGCAATCTGACCATCGTCACCACCAATCAGCTGGTCAACGACCCCGCCAAGGTCCCGGTGATCGTCCAGGCGCCGATCTATCCGGTGGCGAGCGACGTGTCCAAGCACGCCAGCTTCGCGCAATTCGCCGAAGGATTCCTGCTCACGGGCTCGGCCATGGCCTGGTTCACCGAGCAATATGGCGGCGACGCCAGCGATCCGCGGCACACGCCGATGGTCGGCGATTGCTCGAACACCCCGCCCACGGTGCTCTGCACCGCCGGGCTCGATCCGCTGCGCAACTCGGGCCGCGAATATGCGGCGCATCTCATCCGGAACGGGACCGAGGTGACCTATCTGGAGTTTCCCGGGATCATCCACGGCTTCACCACGCTGCGAAAGGCGATCCCGAGCGGCCAGCGCGACCTCGACGATTTCCTCGCCGCCATCGCCGTCATGCTGGAGCGTCACTCGCGATGACCGAACTGGGTTACCGACCCTGCGTCGGGGTGATGCTGGTCAACGGCCACGGGCGCGTCTTCGTCGGCCGCCGGATCGACAATAAGGAAGGCGATTGGTGGCAGATGCCGCAGGGCGGCGTCGATCCCGACGAGGATTGGCGCGATGCGGCGCTGCGCGAATTGCACGAGGAGACCGGCGCGCGCGGCGAGCATGTCACCATCCTCAAGGCGATGGAGGAATCGATCCGCTACGACCTGCCCGAAGAGCTGATCGGCAGACTATGGGGCGGGCAGTATCGCGGACAGGAGCAGATCTGGTTCCTCGCGCGGTTTTCAGGCGAGGATGCCGACATCGACCTCGAAGCGCATGATCCGCCCGAATTCTGCGACTGGAAATGGGTCGAACCCGACCAGCTTCCCGAGCTCATCGTTCCCTTCAAGAAGCGCGTCTATCGGGCTGTTCTCGAAGGTTTTCGCGAATTGCTGTGACCGCTGCTCCCCTTCGAGGGGGCGCAGCGGATCAATTGGCTTGCGGCACCGGCGCATCGGGCAAGACGACTTCGGCAGTCTGCACCCGCGGAGGCGGGCCGGCGGCGATCCGGGCGGAAAGCTGCTCGGTTTCCTTGCAGCCCCCCCCACAGAGCGACTGCAGCCGGGCGAGATTGCCCCGCGCCTTTTCCACCGCGCCCTTTTCGACGAGAGCCGCGCCCTCGCCCGCGATCGCGGCGAGATTGCGCGGGTCGCGCGCCAGCGCCTCGCGGTAGTAGCGGATCGCCTTGCCCTGCAGGCGATCGGCGCGGGCTGCTTCGGCGAGCTCCAGAAAGATCGGCGTATATCCCGGATCCACCGCCAGCGCGGCTTCGAACGCATCGATCGCGCCCTGCGTGTCGCCCTGGTCGAGCAGCGCCCGGCCCTCGGTGATCAGGGCCCCGGCGCGCTGCGCGGGTTCACGGCTTTCGGCAAATCCGACGCTCGACGTGACCACCAGGGCCAGCGAAAGGGCGGCAGCGGCAGGGGCAAATCGCATCAATGTCTCCAGCGCGGGCTTACGTGAAATGGGCGGCATTTCGACCATGATCGGCATGGCTAACAGGTTCATCCTGCACAGGCGATGAAAAACCCGTCGGTGCCGTCGTGGAACGGCGTCAGGCGGATTCCTTTCCCGTGCGGCCTGCCGAGCGGCAAAGCGAGTTCGCGCTTCCGCAACGCGGGATGGCGATCGAGAAAGGCCTGGAATTGCCCCGCGCCTTCTTCGTCGAGCAGCGAACAAGTCACGTAGACGACCCGTCCGCCCGGGCGCACCAGCCGCGCGGCGATGTCGAGCAGAGACGCCTGAAGCGCGGTCAGGCGGACCAGTTCCGCCTCGTCGAGGCGCCATCGGGCCTCGGGATTGCGGCGCCAGGTACCGGTACCCGAACACGGGGCATCGACCAGCACGGCATCGGCCTGCCCGGCCAGACCGGCGAGCGCCTCGAGTTCGCGCTGCGGATCGAGCAAAACCGTCTCGATCATGCTGGCTCCCGCGCGCACCGCCCGCGGAGCAAGCCGCGACAGGCGGTTGCGATCGGTGTCCGATGCGACCAGCCGCCCGAGATTCTCCATCGCCGCCGCGAGCGCGAGCGTCTTGCCGCCGCCGCCCGCACAGAGATCGACGATCGTCTCGCCCGGCAGCGCGCCAGCCGCGAGGCAGGCGATCTGCGAGCCGGTATCCTGCACCTCGACCAGCCCGTCACGCCACGCCTGCCATTGCTCCACCGGGCTTCCCGCAGTCACGCGGAGGCCCTGCGGCGCTGCAGTGGGCTCGGCATCCTGCGGAAGCGAGAGCGTGGCGCGGTCGGCCCTGAGCGTGTTGACCCGAAGGTCGAGCGGGGCGCGTTCGAGCAGCGCTTCGGCTTCGCCGCCCACGATCCCCGAATCGGCCAGCCTCCGGGTCAGCCAGACGGGCGCGATACCGCCAGCCGCCACTCGCTCGCCCTCGTCGCGGCGAGTGGGTCCGTAATGCGAACCGTCGAACAGCGGGCCGATCGCCGGATCGACCTCGGCCAGCCGCAGCATCGCCGCGCGCCCATCCTCGGGCACCGGGCCGCAGGCGCGGATCGCGGAAAAGACCAGCTCGCGAATCGCGCGGCGATCCTTGGAGCCGGCGAACCGGTGCGCGCGGAACCAGTCGGCGAGAATGCGGTCGGCGGGGGCGCCCTTGGCCCGGGCCGAGCCGATCACCGCATCGAGAAGTTCGATGGCGCTCTGGACGCGCGCGGCGGGGGTCATGGCCGCCCGCTCACTGTAGCCCGCCCGCAGGCGGTCGCGGATCCATGGCCTCTCGGCAAGCCATCAGCGGGTCGGATAATTCGGCGCCTCGCGCGTGATCGACACGTCGTGCACATGGCTCTCGGTCAGCCCGGCGTTGGTGATCCGCACGAATTGCGCCCGCTTGCGCAGGTCCTCGATCGTGGCGCTGCCGGTGTAGCCCATAGCCGCCTTGATCCCGCCGACGAGCTGGTGGACGACCGCTGCCGCCGGTCCCTTGAACGGCACCTGGCCCTCGATCCCCTCCGGGACCAGCTTCTGCTGGCTGACGTCCTGCTGGAAATAGCGGTCGGCGCTGCCGCGCGCCATCGCGCCGACGCTGCCCATGCCGCGATAGCTCTTGTAGCTGCGCCCCTGATAGATGAAGGTATCGCCCGGCGCTTCCTCGGTCCCGGCGAGCATCGAGCCGACCATGATCGTCGAGGCCCCCGCCGCGAGCGCCTTGGCGGCATCGCCGCTGGTCCTGAGGCCGCCGTCGCCGATCACCGGCACCCCTTCTTTCTCCGCGGCTTCGGCGCAATCCATGATCGCGGTGAGCTGCGGCACGCCGACCCCCGCGACGACGCGCGTGGTGCAGATCGAGCCGGGTCCGATACCGACCTTCACAGCGTCGGCGCCGGCGCCGATCAGCGCCTTCGTCGCTTCGGCAGTGGCGACGTTGCCGGCGATCACCTGCACCGCATTGGACAGCTTCTTGACCCGTTCCACCGCGCGGGCGACATCCTTGTTGTGGCCGTGGGCGGTATCGATCACCACTACGTCGACCTCGGCATCGATCAGCGCCTCGGTTCGTTCGAAGCCCTTGTCGCCGACGGTGGTCGCAGCGGCGACACGCAGCCGTCCGCTCGGATCCTTGGTCGCATCGGGATAGGCGACCGCCTTCTCGATGTCCTTTACGGTGATCAGCCCGACGCAGCGCCCGTTGTCGTCGACGACCAGCAGCTTCTCTATCCGCCGCTGGTGCAGCATGCGTCGCGCTTCTTCCTGTCCGGTGCCGAGCGGAACGGTGGCCAAATCGTCGACGGTCATGAGTTCCTTGACCGGTTGCCGGGGATTTTCGGCGAAACGGACATCGCGATTGGTGAGGATGCCGCACAGCTTCCCCGAACGATCGGTGACCGGAATCCCGCTGATGCGATTGGCCGCCATGATTTCCTGCGCTTCGCCAAGCGTGGCGTCCGGATGGATAGTGATCGGGTTCACCACCATGCCGCTTTCATAGCGCTTCACCGCGCGGACCGCCGCAACCTGGCCCTCGATCTCGAAATTACGGTGCAGCACGCCGATCCCTCCGAGTTGCGCCATGGCGATCGCCATGTCGGCCTCGGTCACGGTGTCCATCGCGCTGGAGATCACCGGTATGTTCAACCCGATCGCACGCGTGAGCCGCGTCGCGGTCCGGGCCGTGGAGGGCATGATATCGCTCTCGGCCGGACGCAGCAGCACGTCATCGAATGTGAGGCCGAGAGGTATGTCCATGGGTGCCACTTTCGCTGGGTCTCACCCCGGGGACGGGGAGATTCGTGGCGGCCCATGTAACGACGCTTGGAGCCGGGCGCTAGGGGGGCGCACGGCAAAAGGGGCCCCGGGCGGCCGGGACCCCTCGTCTGCGGGCCGGGAAGAGATGGCCCGCGAGCCGGTTATTCCATTTCGTCGGCGCGTTCGTTGATCCGGTCCGCAGCGTCGTCGCCAATGTCGTCGACCTCTTCCGCGCGTGCGTTCAGCGCATCCTCGCGTGGCATCGGTGCTTGCCTCGTCGGCCATTTCCTCGAGCGCTTCGGCGCGGTCATTGCCAACGTCCTCGACCGCGTCCGCGCGCTCCTCGAGAGCGTCGCCGCGTTCTTCGACGGCACTGTCGTCACCGCATGCGGACAGGCCCAGCGCAAGTGCGGGAACCGCAGCGGCAAATGCAAACTTTCTCATCGATCGTCCTCCTCTGAATCCATAGGTCGGGCCCCCCGTTCACGCGGGAGACATCCCTTCAATGGGCCGAAGCAGGACGGGTTCCGAGAAAAGCCGGCGCAATCGGCCGGAAGCACCCTCATTCCGCTGTCCAGCCGCCGTCCATGCTCCAGTTGGCGCCGTTGACGTTCTGCGCCTCCTCGCGGCAGAGAAACACTGCCAGCGCAGCAACTTCCTCTGGCTGGACGAACTTTTTGGTAGCCTGCTTCACAAGCAAGACATCCTCGATGACCTGTTCGCGGGTGAGGCCGCGCGCCTTCATCGTATCGGGAATCTGGTTTTCGACCAGCGGCGTCCAGACATAGCCGGGGCTGATGCAATTGGCGGTCACGCCATGTTCCGCGAGTTCCAGCGCGACGGTCTTGGTGAGGCCGTCGAGCCCGTGCTTGGCGGCGTTATAGGCGCTCTTGAACGGGCTGGCCACTTTGGAGTGGGCGCTGGCGGTGTTGATAATCCGCCCCCAACCCTTCGCCTTCATCGCTGGCACCGCGAGCCGCGTGGTGTGGAACGCCGCAGTGAGGTTGAGCGCGATGATCAGATCCCACCGCTCTACCGGGAAGTCTTCGATCGGAGCGACATGCTGCATCCCGGCATTGTTGACGAGAATGTCGATTGCGCCGGCTTCGGCCATCATCTCCTCCACCTGTGCCACATCGGTCAGGTCCGCACCCGAATGTGCCGCGCCGAGCTCGGCGCACAGCTTCGCGATCTCGCCCGCCTCGCCGAAACCGTTGAGGACGATGTCGGCCCCTTCGGCACGCAGGGCGCGCGCGATGGCGAGTCCGATACCCGAGGTCGATCCGGTGACAAGTGCGCGCTTACCTTCGAGAAACATTCTGCCCTCCGAGCGTTGGTCGATAATCGACACCGGCCATCGCGCAGGAGAGGCGCGCTGTCCAGCAGCCAGACCGAGGGGGGAATGCATGCGCCTCAATCCGTTCGACACCGGGAATATCAATGTCAGATCGAGCGGCGGAGGCGGCGTCGGCAAGGCCGGCGGCCTCGGCTGCGGGACCCTGGTCATCGCGGCGATCGGCTATTTCGTCTTCGGCCTCGATCCGATGCAGACCGCAGCCACGGTCGAGACCGTTCAGCAGGGCGATCGCCAGGCGGGTCCGGCGAACACGAACGAGCAGGAAATCTGTACCAGCAGCCAATATGCGACCGAAACGTGCAATGCGCTGCAATCGCTCAATAGCACCTGGGCAAGCACATTCGAGGAACAGGGATTCGGCGGCCGCTTCCAACAGCCGCGGCTCGACCTCTTCACGACCGGTCGCGTCGTCACCGACGGGTGCGGCAGCGCCACCTCTGCCGCCGGACCCTTCTACTGTCCGGGCGACCAGACGATCTATATCGATACCTCCTTCTACGAGACGCTCGACCGCCAGCTGGGCGCTGGGGGCGACTTCGCGCGCTATTACGTTCTCGCGCATGAATACGGCCACCACATCCAGACCGTCACCGGCATCTCCGACCAGATCCGCAGCGCGCAACAGCAGAATCCGAGCCGGGCGAACCGGTTGCAGGTGCTGATGGAATTGCAGGCGGATTGCTATGCCGGCGTTTGGGCGGGCAAGAACCGCGACCTGATCGAGCCGGGCGATATCGAGGAAGGGATGAACGCCGCGGCCGCGATCGGCGACGACCGACTTTCGGGCGGCCGCGTCTCGAGCGAGAATTTTACCCACGGCACCAGCCGGCAGCGCAGCGAAGCGCTGCGGCTCGGCCTGCAGGCCGACGATCGCGCCTGCGACCGGATCACGACGATCGGGTGATGCGCTGGTCCCCGGGGAAGGAGAGGCACGCCCCACCGGCCGCGCCCCCGTTGCCCTCGTCAGATGCGACCTAGCGCGGAAGCTGGGCGATTTCTTCGTCCAGCTCGCGCAGCGCCTCGGCCCGTTCCATGTCCGACAGATGCGTGCTCGCGGCGATTGCGGCGCGGGCCGAACGCATCGCCTTGAGCGCGATCCGATCGCCGAAGCTCTCGCAGACATAGAGAGTCGTGCGGCCGTCGGCGCCGGTTTCGCTGGTTACCGGCGAATCCTCGCCCCTGCAGGCCATCACCACGGTCGGCGCCATTGCGCGGGCCTGCGCGCCGGCTGCATTCGCTTCGGCGACGGCCAGGTGGATGTCGTTGCGCATCTCCCCATCCCTGGCGAGCTCGCGGCGCAAGTCGCGCATCTCCCTCTGGAATTCACCGCCCTCGGCAAACTTCTCGCGGAACTGCTTCATGTCCTGTTGGACCTTGCGCTTCTCGGCAGCGGACATCGCATCCCAGTGCTTGCCGTTCCACACGATCCGGTGCTTCGCGATGCGCTTCGCATCTCCGCTCGAGATATCGCGCTCGATCATGCGGGCCTCGCGCTCGGCGCGGGCGGACTCCCGTTCCGCCGCGGCGGCATCGCGTTCGGCCTGGCGAAGATCGCGTTCGATCGCGGACGGATCCGGGACCGACTGCGGCGCCATCGGAGCAGCGGGATCTATCGCGGCAACCGGTGGCAGGGGAGCATGGGGCGCCTCGGGGGCGAGCGCAATCGCACGCGGCGCCGCGACCGCCTCGGCGTAGCAAATGCTGGCGGTGAGAGGCAGCGCAAGCAGTGCGGCGGCGAAGGTGCCGCGCGCGGCAAGGCGGCGGCGGGGTGATTCATCGGTCATGGGAAGGCTTCTCAAACGATGGATGATCGACTTGTCGCCGAGCACGGGACAGGCCATCGGCGCGGCCAGCGCGGGGCGCGGAGCGCTTTGCGGGCGGCGGGCGAAATCGGCGATGATGGCGGCATAGACGGCGCGCTCCTCGCGGCTGCGCGATGCGACCACGCGCGCATCGCAAGCCGCCTCCTGATCGCGGCGCATCGCCTTCCAGCCCATCCAGCCGAGCGGATTGAACCAGTGCAGCGCGAACAGCGGCTGGACGAGGACGTTGACCAGCAGGTCGTGCCCGCGATGATGCGCCAGCTCGTGCGCGATGGCGAGATCGCGGACCTGCCGATTGCGCGTCGCCATGAAACCCTCGGGCAGAGCGATCACCTTGTCGATCACACCAAAGGCCATCGGGCCCGAAATGACCGGCGTCTCGATCAGGCGTATGGTTCCGACATCGCCGACGGGGCGGGCATCGACGAGCAGGTCGTGGCGCAACTGGCCGTAGAGCCAGAAGCGGCGCAGGAGAAAGACCGCCGCGCCGGTCAGCCACAGGACGATCAGCGGCAGCGTCAGATCCAGCGGCGAATCGAGCGGCACCGGAGCGGCGAGAGTGGGAGCGACGCCATCGAATGCCGGCAGCGCTCCTGCCGGCGCGGCAGTCGCGAAGTCTTCCATCATCATCGCCCGAGCAGCGGGTTCGATCAGCGCCGGCTTGAGCGAAGCGGGAAGCTGAATCGGTGGAAACAGCAGGCGGAGCAGCGGCAGGAACCACAGCGCATAGCTCGCCTTGGCGCCCAGCTGACGCGCGACAGGACGCCGCAAGATCAGCGCCAGCGCGATCAGCGCACCCGTCCAGACGAGCGTGTCGTACAGGAACCAGTTCCAGTATTCGCTCAAGATCCCGGTCATTTGCGCATCTCCCTCAAGAGGGCCTCGATCTCCTCGAGATCGTCCTCGCTCAGCGCCTCGCTCTCGGCGAGCTGCGCAAACAGCGGCGCGGCGCGGCCGCCGAACAGGCGATCGACCAACCGCCGGCTTTCGCCGCCGAGATAGTCGGAGCGTTCGATCAGCGGCCGATAGAGGAATTTGCGTCCCTCGGGCTCGGTGCCGACGACTTCCTTCGCGACGAGCCGGCTCAGCAGGGTCTTCACCGTGGGGATCGACCAGTCGCGTTCGGCACAGACCCGATCGCAGACTTCGGAGGCGGAGACCGGGCTCCGGTCCCACAGGACTTCCATGACCGCGTGTTCGGCTTCGCTGATCCGGTCTCCGGGTGCATCCTTGCGCTTGGCCATGTCCTACTCCGCTGCCGCCATCTCTCGACTACATATGTAGGCAAAAGGACTACGCTTGTAAACAGGATCAATGGCGCGGAGACTATCGGATGTTCGTCGCTTGCGCGACGCGCGCTCCGGATTGCTCGACCAAAGGGTCAATCCTGCCGACGAACGACACTGGCCGAGGGTTTCGAGACCCCTTCGGCCAGGCGCTTCCAGGATTTGTCCGGACGGTCCGGGCCGAGGATCAGGAGTCTCGCCCGTGCCAGGCAAAGGAACCTAGCAGACTTCCGCAGTGTTCTCCGGCAGCGGCCCCGGAGGGACGCGAGCGGGACTCTCGTGGAAAGGATCCGATTTCAGGCGATGGCTCGCCCCATAGGCTTCCGCCAGCGCTGCATAGAGAGCGGGATCATAGGCCTCCAGGTCCTGGTGATCGAGGACGATCCGCCCGCCGAACGCCTGGATCCGGTTCGAATCGAACCAGAATTGCGTCCCTTCCGCCCAATATTCCTGCACCGTCGTGGTCGTGTATTCATCCTTCCACAGACCGGCTTCGAGAGCGTGGCCATAGGCCGCTTCGACCCGGGCGTAGAGCGCCGGATCGACTGCTTCGATCGCGAACAGCACATTGTGCGCGAACTCGTGGACGAAGATCGTCTCGCCCCAATAGCGGCTGATCGGAAGGCCGAGCACATCCTCTTCCGCACCGACCGTGCGCTCGCCGCCGATTCCGCGCGCGCGTTCGTCCCAATATTGCCGATCGGTCAGAGCCCCGATCCGCTCCTCGTAATGCTTGCGCTCGCAGCGTGTCAGCCGCGGATCGTCGCGCGCGGGCTTCGTCCAATGGGCGTTCTCGGGCAGGTCGAGCAGCGCCTCCTCGCGGCCGATGATCGCCACGCGATAGCCTTGCGCGACCATCCAGGCAGCGAGATCGGGCCGATGCGCCAGCATCCCGCGGACCATGTCACGCGCGGCGAGCAGCGCCTGGTCGGCGACCTGCGCGGAGGAGAGGATCGGAATACCGCGCGCGGTCACGTGCTTCGCATAGAAGCCATCGGTCCCGTCATTCGGAGCCCGAACCTGCGATCCGGTGGCGCAGGCCGAAACCAGTGCCAGAAGTGCGAGCAGGCCCGGCCGGTTTGACCGAGTTACCAAATTTTGGTACCTTCCTGTCATGGCCGCCAAGAACACCTCGATAGCATTGGGCAAGCCCTACACGGATTTCGCACGCGCCAAAGTTGAGTCCGGCGAATTCGGCTCGACCAGTGAAGTGGTGCGCGAGGCGATGCGGAGGTACATTGCCGAGGATACCAGACGCGAGGCTCTCGATCGGGCGCTGAAGCAGGGGCTCGACAGCGGGCCTGCCCGGCGGTTCGATTGGGATGCCTTCGCGGAGCGACACTTCGGATCCGGCGACGATGCATGAAGTGCTCTTGCTGCCCTCAGCCGAAGCCGATCTTGACGCTATTGCGATCTACACCAGGGAACGCTGGGGTCGATCGCAAGCGCAGCGCTACATCGCGGCACTGAGGGCCGACATCGAGGGACTAACGCGCTATCCGCTTGCCAATCCCCGGCATGCGAGCCGCCATGGCGAATTCCGCAAGCTCTACAGTGGCCATCATGTCGTTTTCTATCAGGCCGGAGGCCTTGAGGTCGTGGTTGTCCGCCTGTTGCACGAGCGGATGAATTTCGAAGTTCAACTGGACGGAAGATCCAAGTAGACCGCTCGTCTGCATCAGGACGTGCCCCGGTCATGCCGCGGCAGAATACTCTCCAACAGGAACGGCGTATGAAGCGTCGGACGAGCGGTCTGGCGCCAGATCGCGGCGCCGCTTTTCCATTTGCTGCAGCAAGTGGCGGGCGGCCACCGCCGCCCCTCAATAAACGCGCTTCTTCGGCTCGATGTAATCGATGTCGTCGGTAAGGGTGTACTCATGCACCGGGCGGTAGTCGATCTTCACCGCGCCGCCGTTTCCGCCCCAGCCGTCGAACCAGGCGATCGTGTGCTTCATCCAGTTCGCATCGTCGCGCTCGGGGAAGTCCTCGTGCGCATGGGCACCGCGGCTTTCCTTGCGGTTCTCGGCCGAGGCCATGGTGACATTGGCCTGCGCCATGAGGTTGTCGAGCTCGAGCGTCTCGACCAGATCGCTGTTCCAGATCAGCGACCGATCGGTGACGTGGATGTCCTCCATTCGCTTGTTGACGGCCTGAAGCGCCTCGACACCCTCGGACAGCAGCTTGCTGTCGCGGAACACGGCGGCGTGGCGGGTCATCGCCTTCTGCATCTCCGCGCGCACCGCGGCGGTCGGGGAGCCGCCCGAAGCGTGGCGGAAATGGTCGAGCCGGGTCAGGGCGAAGTCGGCGCTGTCCGCGGGCAGCTCGTCGTGGCTGGTGCCCGGCGTGATCGTCTGCTTGAGCCGGTGGCCGGTCGCGCGGCCGAAAACCACCAGATCGATCAGCGAATTGGAGCCGAGGCGGTTGGCGCCATGGACCGACACGCAGGCCGCCTCGCCGACGGCGAACAGGCCCGGCACGGTCTTCTCGGGGTCGGCCGGATCGCCCGCGATCACCTCGCCGTGATAGTTACAGGGAATGCCGCCCATGTTGTAGTGGACCGTCGGCGTTACCGGCAGCGGCTGTCGCGTGAGGTCGACGCCGGCGAAGATCTTGCCGCTCTCGGTGATCCCGGGAAGCCGCTCGGCGAGGATCTTGGGATCGATGTGGTCGAGGTGCAGATAGATGTGGTCCTTCTCCGGACCCACCCCGCGCCCCTCGCGCATTTCGAGCGCCATCGACCGACTGACGACGTCGCGGCTGGCGAGATCCTTGGCGCTCGGAGCATAGCGCTCCATGAAGCGCTCGCCCTCGGAATTGGTCAGATAGCCGCCCTCGCCCCGCGCGCCCTCGGTGATCAGTACGCCGGCGCCGTAGATGCCGGTCGGGTGGAACTGGACGAACTCCATGTCCTGCATCGGCAGGCCGGCGCGCAGCACCATGCCGCCGCCATCGCCGGTGCAGGTATGTGCCGAAGTGGCGGTGTAGTAGCAGCGCCCGTAACCGCCCGTCGCCAGCACCACCGCCTTGGCGCGGAACCGGTGGATCGTGCCGTCGTCGAGGCACATGGCCGTCACCCCGACGCAGGTGCCGTTCTTCATGATCAGGTCGAGCGCGAAATATTCGATGAAGAAATCCGCGTCGTATTTCAGGCTCTGCTGATAGAGCGCGTGGAGCATGGCATGGCCGGTCCGGTCGGCGGCGGCGCAGGTGCGCTGGACCGGCGGGCCTGCGCCCATGTTCTGCATGTGCCCGCCGAAAGGCCGCTGATAGATCGTCCCGTCGGCATTGCGGCTGAAGGGAACGCCGGCGTGCTCGAGCTCGTAGACCGCCTGTGGCGCCTCGCGCACCATATATTCGATCGCATCCTGGTCGCCGAGCCAGTCCGAGCCCTTGACGGTATCGTACATGTGCCATTGCCAATGGTCGGGCGTGTTGTTGCCGAGGCTGGCGGCGATGCCGCCCTGAGCCGCGACCGTGTGCGAGCGGGTCGGGAACACCTTGGTGATGCAGGCGGTCTTGAGACCGCTCTCGGCGGCGCCCATCGTGGCGCGCAGTCCGCTGCCGCCGGCGCCCACGACGACCACGTCATAGGTATGATCGACGATCGGATAGGCCGCGCCGGTCTTGCTCGAGGTGCCGGGGATCGAGCCGGGAGTCGCGGGGGCGGTTTCCGGCGCCTGATTGGCACTGCCCACATTGCCGGTGTTGGTATCGTCGCGACCGCCGTGGGGCGGCGATCCGTCATTCGAACCGACTGTCATCAGGAAATACCTCCAAGCGCGATGCGCGCGATAGAAACGAGGCCGAATATGGCGCCACCGAAGGCGACGAGGTTGAGCAGGACGAGGACGGCGAACTTATTGCCGGGCGTATGCACATAATCCTCGATCAGTCCCTGCAGGCCGATCCGCGCATGCCAGAACACGCTGACGATCAGCAGCGCCAGCGCAGTGGCGGGGAGCGTCTGCGCAACCCAGCCGCGAACCGTGGCATATCCGTAGTCTGGCAGCAGCGCGAGGCTGATCACCAGGAACAGCACGAGCACCAGATTGCCGACTGCGGTAAAGCGCTGGAGCAGCCAGTCCTGCACGCCCTCATGTGCCGAGCCGAGCCCGCGCACGCGTCCGATGGGGGTTCCCTTGTTCACTTGCACGAACTCACTTGAGAAGGACGAGAGCCCAGAAGCCCACCGCCAGAAGAATACCAAAGACCGGAGCGAGGATCGCCCATGTCTTGTTCGTGTCGAGCTCGTAGCCCGCGCCGAGATCCAGGACGAAGTGCCGCAGACCGGTCATCATGTGGCTGAAGAAGGCCCATGACAGGCCGGCCAGCACGACCAGACCGAGCGGCGAACCCATCACCGCGGCGAAATCGGCGTAGGCTTCCTCACCTCCTGCGATTGCGCCCAGCCACCACAGCAGGACGCTCAGCCCGATCAGGGCCATTCCGTCGCCGGTGATCCGGTGGAGGATCGAGGCGAGCATATGCGGGCCCCATTTCCAGATTTGCAGATGCGGTGCAATCGGCCGGTTTGCCATGTCCATCGTCCGGTTGGTGAAGTGGAAGGCCTTCCCTTAGCGAAGCTGGCGAGTGGCGCAAGGATGGCAATGGGGCTTGCGGTCCGTTACAGGCACTTCCATGACCACCATCCTCCTTACCGGCTCCTCGCGCGGCATCGGCGCGGCGGCCAAGACGGCTCTCGAGGCGCGCGGCGCCCGCGTCATCGGCCAGGCGACCAGCAGCGCTGCGGTCGATACCGTCCCCGCCGACTTCCGCGAACCCGCCGCCCCGCAGGAATTGTGGCACGCTGCGCTCGCTCGGGCGGGTGGCAAAGTCGACGTGCTGGTCAACAATGCCGGCCTGTTCTCGCCCAGCCCGCTCGACGCTTCGGACATCGAATGGCTCGACGCATGGGAGGATACGATCCGGATCAATCTCACCGCGGCGGCGCAGCTTAGCCGCTTCGCCGTGCGCCACTGGCAGGACCGCGGCGTAGCCGGACGAATCGTCCATGTCGCGAGCCGGGCCGGCCATCGCGGCGATTCGCCCGCACACTGGCACTATGCGGCGAGCAAGGGCGGGATGCTGGCGATGCACAAGAGCATCGCCCGCGCCTATGCCGGGGAGGGAATCCTCAGCTTCGCCATCACCCCCGGCTTCACCGACACGGCAATGGCGGGCGGCTATCTGGAAAGTCGGGGCGGCCCCGGCCTGCTGGCCGATATCCCGCTCGGTCGCGTGGCGGAGCCCGAGGAGATCGGCCGGCTGATCGAGTTCTGTGCGCTCGACGCCCCGCCCAGCCTGACCGGCGCCACGCTCGACGCCAATGGCGCAAGCTATGTCCGGTAACTCCTGGAAGATCGTTGCCGAAGTCTCGAAGGACGAGGCCAGGGCAGCGCTTCTCGCGCATGAGGATGCCGACGATTTTCCCGTCGAATGGGTGGTTTCGGGAATGGAAATCGCCGACCACCGGCCCGAGGAATGGATCGTCGAGGTCTATCTCGACCGCGAACCCACCGAGGCGGACGAGCGCCGGGTCGCCTCGCTCTTCACCGGCACGCCGCCTTCTTTGCGCATCGAAAGGCTGCCCGAGACCGATTGGGTGACCGAGAGCCAGAAGGGCGTCGCTCCGATCCGCGCCGGGCGCTTCCACATCCGCACGCCCGAGCATCCACCCGAAGCGGGATCGGTCGATCTGGTGATCCCCGCCAGCCAGGCATTCGGCACCGGGCAGCATGCGACCACCGCGGGCTGCCTCGCCATGCTCGACCGGATGAAGCGCGAGGGCGTGGCGGCGCAGGACATTGCCGACATCGGGACTGGGAGCGGTCTGCTCGCCTTTGCCGCGCTCCGTCTGTGGCCCCGGGCGCGGGTTACCGCCTCGGATATCGATCCCGTCTGCGTGGGCGTGGTCGAGGAGAACGCCCGGATCAATGCCGTGCCGCAAGGGGCCGGACGCGGCGAACTGACGATGACGGTCGCCGACGGGATGGACGATCGCTTGCTGCGGGCGCGCGGACCCTACGATCTGCTGATCGCGAACATCCTCGCCGGGCCGCTCGTCGAGCTCGCCCCCGGCCTTGCCAGCGCGCTCGTGCCCGGGGGGCATCTGGTGCTCGCCGGTCTGCTCCAAACGCAGGAAGCGCGAGTCCGCCGCGCCTATCGCGCGCAAGGCCTGCGGCTGGCGCGGCGGCTCGTCCGGGGCGACTGGTCGATCCTCTGGCTGCGCAAGAGCCGGGTGAGGTGACACCGGGATGCCGGGTCACGAAGGAGACCCCGCGCCAGACGGCAACGCGATCTGCGCCCGTTCACTACGGCGGCGAAGCCTTCGCCAGGGTTCGGGGCGCCTTGGAATCGAGCGTCGCGTCGTAATCCACCACCGCGCCGACGACCTCATGCATCATCGCCATTCGCTGTAGGGTCGGCACCTTCGTTCGCGCGATCATCACCACGACAGCATAGGTTGCGCCCGAGGGCGAGGTGAGGAGACCGATGTCGTTGTAACCCGATTGCTGGCCCTCGAAGAACTGGCCGGTCCCGGTCTTGTGGCGCACCGTCCAACCCGCGGGCACACCGCCCTTGAGGCGATTGGGGCCGCTGTGGGTCCGTTCCAGCGTGTCCAGCAGCAGCCGCGTGCTCGACTTCGAGAGCAGGTCTCCGCGCGCCAGCCGCGCGAGCGCCTCGGCAATGGCAACCGGTGCCGCGCCATCGACGGGGTCGGCGAGGTAGCTTTCGAACGCATCGCGCCGCTCCGCTTCGGGCACCTGGTCTCGCGCGTCGTAGAAAGCGCTTCCGACCGAGTAGTCCTGGTTCCATTCGAGCCCCGCGATGGCGCTCTGCTTGCGACGCTCGTCGAGACCGAAGCGGATGCTTCCGAGGTCATTCGCGTCGAGAAAGGCCTCGACCCGGTCGGGCCCGCCGATCCGGCGCAGGATGCGATCGTTGGCAGTGTTGTCGCTGCGGGTCAGCGCGCGCTGGACGAGGTCGTCATAATCCGTGGCGAAAGCCCCTCGCGCATTGACGATCGCGCGGATCGGCTGATGGAACAGCGTAAGGTCCTCCGCCCGGATCGTCACCGGCTCGTCGAGCGTCAACCGACCCCGGTCCACTTCGTCGAGCGCGGTCATCGAGACCCACAGCTTGCTCACGCTCTGCTGCGGAAACAGTTCGAGGCCGTTGAAATGCAACGTCCGCTTGGCTCCAACCCGCCGCACCGCAATGCCGACGTGGCCCGCGAAATTGCCACCGATGGTGCTGAGCTCGCGGTCGAGCGCCTTCTGCTCGGGGGTCAAAGGCGCTGGACGGACCATTTTCCTGGCCTCCGCGACGACCGGATCGCCCCCTTGCGCGCGCGGCAGCCACGCCACGACGAGCGCGAGCAGGAGGACGACGAGGGCGATGGGGATGAAACGAAACGATGCGGCCACATCTCTGCAACGCCGGCGATGGAGCAAGTTTCCGCAATTCGTCGGACTCGCCGTTCCGCGGGGCGACAAGGGCTGACGGCCGCGCACGATCAGCCCGCGGCTGCGACGATGGCTCCCCACGCCGCCTCGTCGATGACCTCTATGCCGAGCTCGGCGGCCTTCTTGAGCTTGCTGCCCGCGCCCGGCCCGGCGACGATGAGATCGGTCCTGGCGCTGACCGAACCGCTGGCCTTGGCACCGAGCCGCTCGGCCTGCGCCTTGGCTTCGTCGCGGCTCATGGTCTCGAGCTTGCCGGTGAAGACCACGGTCTTGCCCGCGACCGCGCTGTCCATGGTCTCGACCTCGTAGCGCGGCGGTGCGACCTGCGAGAGGATGTCGTCCCACACCGCGCGGTTGTGGTCCTCGTGGAAGAAGTCGCCGAGCGCCTCCACCACTGCGCTGCCGACGCCGTCGATCGCCGCGAGCGAGGCAATGGCATCCTCGTCGCCGGCGCGGGCGTTCTCGGCCGACTCGCGCAAGGCCGGCAGCGTGTGGAACTGCTTCATCAGGTCGCGCGCCGTGACCGCGCCGACATGACGGATGCCGAGGCCGAACAGCAGCCGTGCGGCATCGGGAGTGCGCCGCGCCTCGATGCTCTCGAGCAGCTTCTCGACCGAGCGTTCCTGCCACCCCTCGAGCGCGAGGATATCCTCGCGGCGCTGCTTCAGGCGGAAGATGTCGGCCGGACTTTCGAGCCAGCCGAGCGCGAAGAACTGGTCGATGGTCTTCTCGCCCAATCCGTCGATGTCGAGCGCCCCGCGGCTGACGAAATGCTTCAGGCGTTCGGTGCGCTGCGCCGGGCACACCAGCCCGCCGGTGCAGCGCACGTCGACCTCGCCCTCCTCCGCCACCGCCTCGCTGCCGCAGACCGGGCAATGGTCGGGGAAGCGATATGGGGGCCGGTTCGCCTCGCGCGTCAGATTCTCGACCACCTGCGGTATCACGTCGCCCGCCCGCTGGATGATCACGCGGTCGCCCTCGCGCAGGCCGAGCCGGGCGATCTCGTCGCAATTGTGCAGCGTGACGTTGAACACGGTGACTCCGCCGACCAGCACGCCCGAGAGGCGGCCGACGGGGGTGAGCTTGCCCGTCCGACCGACCTGGATGTCGATCTTCTCGAGCGTGGTCTCGGCCTGCTCGGCGGGGAATTTGTGCGCCAGCGCCCAGCGCGGCGCCTTCGCGACGAAGCCGAGCCGTTGCTGCAGCGCCAGGCTGTCGACCTTGTAGACCACGCCGTCGATGTCGTAGCCGAGGTCCGCGCGGCCTGCGCCGATGCGGCGATAGTGCCGAAGCATCTCCTCGAGCGAATGGCACAGCACCAGATCGGGCGAGACCGCGAAGCCCCACGCCTCGATCCGCTTCATCATCGCATATTGCGTTTCCTCGGGCACCTCGGATGCAGCGCCCCAGCCATGCGCGAGGAAGCGCAAAGGCCGCTGCGCGGTGACCGCAGCATCCTTCTGCCGCAGAGACCCGGCTGCGGCGTTGCGCGGGGTCGCGAACTGGCGCACCGCGCTTGCGTCGAAACCTGCGCCATCCCGCGCCTTCGCCTCCTCGCGCGCCTCCTCGATCAGCCGGGCGTTGAGCGCGGCGAAAGCCTGCTTTTCCATATAGACCTCGCCGCGCACCTCGAACACCGCGGGACAGGTGCTGGCGTCGAGCTGCTGCGGAATGTCCGGAATCTGCGCGACATTCGGAGTGACGTTCTCGCCCACCTGCCCGTCGCCGCGCGTCGCCGCGAGCACCAAGGCGCCGTTCTCGTAGCGCAGCGAGCAGGACAGGCCGTCGATCTTGTCCTCGGCGGTAAAGGCGAGCGGCGCATCCTCGGCGAGATTGAGGAAGCGGCGGACGCGAGCAACGAATTCGGCAACTTCCTCGTCGGCGAAGGCATTGTCGAGGCTCATCATGCGCATGGCATGCTGCACCTTGGAGAGCGGCGAGGAGGCGGTCGCATGGCCGACCTTGCGCGAGGGCGAGTCGGCGCGGACGAGCTGCGGGAAGACCGCCTCGAGTTCGGCATTGCGTCGCACCAGCGCATCGTATTCCTGATCGCTGATCTCGGGCGCATCCTCGGCGTGATAGAGCCGATCGTGCCGCGCGATCGCCTTCGCCAGCCGCATCAGCTCGTTGGCCGCCTCGGCTTCGGAAGGAGCGCTCACACCCCCTCCAGCAGCCGGTCTGCTTGCGCGCGCGCCTCGGGCGTCACTTCGGCACCGCTGAGCATGCGCGCGATCTCCTCCTGCCGCCCGGCCTCGTCGAGCAGGGCGACGCTCGTCCGGGTCACCGTGCCCTCGGAGCTCTTGGCAATCATGTAATGCGTGCGGCCGCGCGCGGCGACCTGCGGCGAATGCGTCACCGCCAGCAACTGCCCGTCGCTCGCCAGCCGCGCCAGCCGCTCGCCGATCGCGCTCGCCACCGCGCCGCCGACGCCGCGATCGATCTCGTCGAAGATCACCGTCGCCGCCCCGCCCTGCTCGGCCAGCGCAACCTTGAGCGCGAGAATGAAGCGCGACAGCTCGCCGCCGCTGGCGATCTTGTTCAAGGGAGCGAAATCGGCGCCCGGATTGGTCGCGATGAGGAATTCGACCGTATCCATTCCCTGCCCGCTCCACCGCTCCTCGGGCAGCTGGGTTACGGCGGTCCGGAACCGCGCCGCATCGAGCTTGAGCGGGCCGAGCTCGCGCGCCACCGCTTCGTCCAGCCGCAGCGCCGCCTCGGTACGAAGGGCGTGGAGCGCTTCGGCCTCGGCGCGATAGCGTCGGCCGGCCTCGCCAGCGGCCGCCTCCAGCGCATCGAGCTCCGCCTCGCCGCCCTCGATGGACTCGAGCGCCGTGCGGAAGCCACGCATCTTCGCCGGCAGTTCGTCGACTTCGCAGCGGTGCTTGCGAGCCAATGCGCGCAGCTCGAACAGCCGCGTTTCCGCCGCGTCGAGCGCCGCGGGATCGTGATCGAGCGCTTCGGCTGCCGCGCGGAGCTTGTCCTCGGCTTCGCCCGCCTCGATCACCGCTCGGTCGAGTGCCGCGAGCGCCTCGGCGAGCAGAGCATGTTCGGGCGCGATCCGGTCGAGGCGCCGCGCCGCCACCCGCAGATTCGCCAGGGGCGAGTCCGAACCTTCCCACACATGCCGCAATTCCTCGAGATCGCCCGCGAGGCGCTCGCCCTTCTGCATGGCGGCGCGCGTCTCGGCCAGCCGCGCCTCCTCGCCCGCCTGAGGCTCGAGCGTGGTCAGCTCGGCGAGATGGGCGAACAACAGATCCTGGTCCGCCTTGGCATCGTCCACCGCGGTGCGTGCCCGGATCAGCGCCTCCTCGCTCGCCTGCCACTGCGTCCAGGCCGAAGCCAGCCGCCCCGTCTCCGCGCCGGCGAAGCGGTCGAGCAAGGCGCGATGGCCACGCGGATTGACCAGACCGCGGTCGTCGTGCTGCCCGTGCAGTTCGACCAGCGAGGAAGCCATTTCGCGCAGCAGGCCGAGACTGACCGCCTGATCGTTGACGAAAGCCTTGCTCTTGCCGTCGGGCCGGATCTGGCGCCGCAGGATCAGCGGTTCGCCATCCTCGACATGGATGTCCGCATCGTCGAGCAATTCGGGCAGGCTCGAGGGAAGGACGGCGAATTCGAAGCTTGCCGTGACGCTCGCCTTGTCGGCCCCGCCGCGCACCAGCCCGCTGTCGGCACGATTGCCGAGCACCAGGCCGAGCGCGTCGAGGAGGATCGACTTGCCGGCCCCGGTCTCGCCCGTGAGCACGCCGAGACCGCGCCCGAAGGCCAGATCGAGCGCCTCGATGAGCACGATGTTGCGGATGGAGAGCCGGGTGAGCATGCGGAATGGTCCTAGACAAGCGCGCGCGACGAGTCAGCACTGCATGCGCTGCAATCGACATTCCATCGCGATTTCGGCCGCTTGGGACCGCTGTAGGCGATTTCCCCCGTGACCTTCGGGAGCGACGGCGGCGCGAGTAAACCGCATCTTATCAAATGATACTGTATGGCGGAGGGGTGTCGGGATTTCCTGCCTTGACCAAATGTCTCGAGCCCGAGATTCCCGCGTCCGTGCGCGACGACTACGCACGCCTCACCGCTTTCCATATGCGGGGGCAGGTGCGGCTCATCTTCTGCGGCTTCATCGCAGCGGTTCCCGTGCTCCTCTACGGGGCGAGTCCGGGTGCGGGCGTACTGATCACCCGTGGCGTGCCGGCGATGATCCTCGTCACCGCGCTGGTCGGCCTGGTCATATTGCGCAGGCCGATCGACTGGGAAGCGCCCAGCCTCGAGGCGCGCCGGCTGGCCCGCAGGATCTGGCAGCTCTGCGTGATCATCTCCGCTCTCGCCAGCCTCTGGTCCCTCGCCAGCTGGGGCTCGGCCCCGCCGGAAACCCGATTGTACTATCCGGCCATCCTTACGCTCGGGGCACTCACCCTCGGCTATTGCCTCAGTTCGGTACGGATGGTTGGGATTTCGACGCTGATGGTGACGCTGGTGCCCGCCAGCCTCGCGCTGGCCCTGAGCGGCCATCGGATGGATCTGGTCCTCGCCGCCTGCATGCTGATCGCCGCCTGCTTCCAGATCGTCATGATGGGCACGCACCAGCGGCTGCTCCTCGGACTGGTCGAGGAACGCCATCGTTCCTCTGCCCTGGCACGGCGCGATTCGCTGACCGGGCTCGCCAATCGACGGGCCCTGCTGGAGCAATTCGCGCTGTGGTCGGGTCAGGAAACCACGCTCAGGCTGATGGTCATCGATATCGATCGCTTCAAGGCGATCAACGACAGCTATGGCCACGACATGGGCGATGACGTCTTGCGCGCCTTCGCCGAATTGCTGCGCCTGCATGCCCGCGGGACGATCTGCGCCGCGCGGCTCGGAGGCGAGGAATTCGCTCTCCTCGCACCGGCCTCGGCGCTCGATCCCGCGCTGGCCCTGCAGTTGCTCGACGAGATCCGCGGGGCCTATATGCCGCACGGCGAGGGAATCACCGCGAGTATCGGAGTGGCGGCAGCGAAGGCGACCGGTCCGGCGGACTGGACCGCGCTCTATCGCAAGGCCGATCGGGCGCTCTATGCAGCGAAGACGGAGGGTCGCAACCGGGTCAATACGGTGGAGACGAGCACTGCAGGTAGCGCGGAGCCCCTCCTGCCGAACGAGCAACGCTGCGCCTGATCCGCAGCACGGGCGGATCAGCTCGGAGCGACGCCCGCAGCGTGGTCCTGCACCAGCGCATAGGCTTTCTCGTACCAGTCATTGCCCGGATAATTCGCACCCAGCACGGCGGCATATTTCACCGCTTCGGCAGGGATGCCCAGCGCCAGGCTGGTCTCGGTGAGCCGGAATAGCGCCTCGGGGGCATGGCTGGTGGTCTGGTAGTTGTCGACCACGTTCTGGAACCGGATCTGGGCGGCGATCCATTTGCCCGAACGCTCGTAATAGCGCCCGATCTCCATTTCCTTGCCCGCGAGGTGGTCGCGGACGAGATCGATCTTGAGCCGTGCATCGGAGGCGTAGTCGGTATTGGGAAAGCGGCGGTCGACCTCGGTCAGAGCGACGAGCGCCTGATCGGTGATCTTCTGGTCGCGCTGGACGTCGCTGATCTGCTCGTAATAGCTGAGCGCGATCAGGTAATAGGCGTAGGGTGCATCCTTGTTGCCCGGGTGGATCTGCAGGAAGCGCTGCGCCGCCTGGATCGTCTTGTTGTAATCCTGCGCGACGTAATAGCTGAATGCGCTCATCAATTGCGCGCGGCGCGCCCAGGGCGAATAGGGATGCTGGCGCTCGACCTCGTCGAACAGGGCGGCCGCCAGCGTCGGCTGGCCGCGATCGAGCCGGCGCTTCGCCTCGAAATAGAGCGATTCCACGTCGCGCGCGACATAGGCCGTGTCCTGGGGCCCGCTGCTGCGTCCGGCGCACCCCGCGGTAGCCAGGGTCGCGCCTGCCAGTGCGGCGCCGAGGAGAAGCTTGCGAGTGGAACGTGCTCGGATCGTCATGGGGACGAGCCTATAGCCAGCGTCCCGATGAACGCCAAGTGAAGTTGTCGCCTCTGTCCCCCGGGGTGCATCGGAGGCCGGCGGCCGTCCGCGCGGTCAGCTTTGCTGGGCGAAGCCGGCCGGGGCGTCCCACAGCAGATGGCGGTTCTCCAGCGGCACCAGATTGGCGCTGCGGACGACCTCTCCCTTGGTCCGGTAGCCGAGCAATTGCTCCGCCGCCGTGTCCGGATTGTTGGTCAGGACGCGCAGTTCCTCCGAGGTGAAGTCGCTCAGCCCGCGGGCCCTTTCGATGCCGGTCGCATCGTAGATATGCAGCACGTCGCCGCGGCTGAAGTCGCCATCCATCGAGATGACGTCCTCGCGCCGGATCGGACGGTCCCCGCTGGAGATCGCGCGGGCGATGTCCTGCGACACCACGATGCTGCCGGCCATCTGCAGCCGATTGGCGATCCAGCTGTCCCACCCCGACAGCGGATTGGGATGCGGCACCACCTTGGTCGCGCGCCGTTCGCCCGTGATCGCGCCCGAGATCGGCCGGTCGACTTCGCCCTGCGCGATCCAGGTGGTCACCCCGGCTTCCTGCGCCATATTCGCCGCCTGGAGCTTGGTCGCCATGCCACCGGTGCCGAGCGTGCTCTTGCCGCGTGTCGCCTCCATGTATTTGCTGACGTCGTCGACCTCGGGGACGAATTGCGCCCCCTCCTCGTCGGGATTGCGATCATAGAGCCCATCGACCCCGGTCAGGATGACGAGATCGCTGGCTCCGACCATCTGCGCCACTTTGGCCGCCAGGCGATCGTTGTCGCCCACGCGGATTTCCTCGGTGGTGATCGAATCGTTCTCGTTGACGATCGGCACCACGCGCGCCTCGAGCAGGCGGTGCACGGTGTTGCGCGTGTTGAGAAAGCGGCGGTGATCCTCGAAATCGCCCAGCGTCAGCAGCACCTGCGCGATTTCGAAGCCGAATTCGTGGCCCACCTGCTTGTAGGCATTGAGCAGCAGCGGCATGCCGCAGGCCGCCGCCGCCTGCTTGTCGGATACGCCGGCGGTCTCGGGCGTTTCCCCGATGATGCGCAGTCCCAGCGCGACCGAGCCGGAGGAACAGAGGATGACATTCCACCCCTTGCCGCGCAAATCGGTAACGTCCTCGAGCAAGCGCTGGAGAAAGCCGTATCGCGGAGTGAGGAGATCCTGGTTGGCCAGCAGGGCGGAGCCGATCTTGACAACAATGTTTCTTCGCTCGGTCATAATATGAAAATCGCGTCGCCTTGAAATTTCTGGACCCCAATGTAGATAGGGATGGTGCAGCGCACAACCGGTTTTTCGATAATGCGGGAAGCTCCCGGGCTTGTCGATAGGCAGCAAAGTGTCGTCATACTATAACCTTACTGATACTTTGCTTTTCGGTTGGATTGAAATAGTCATAGAGTTGGCGGACTCGGAAACGGAGATCAGAGATCACTAAAACTGTTCTTATAGTCGGATGCGGAAAAATGGGTTCCGCTTTACTTTCGCAATGGGTTCGCGGGCCGGAGGAGATCACCGTCGTCGATCCCGCGCAGAGCGAGGTGCCCGAGGGAGTGACGCTGGTCCCCGGGCGCGAAACGATCGCCGACCGAAGCTTCGACTGCATCGTCGCCGCGGTCAAACCGCAGCTGATCGACGAGGTCATGCCCGCCTATGCCGCTAATCTCGCGACGGGAGGCTATATCCTCTCGATCGCCGCCGGCTATTCCGCCGCACGACTGTCGAAGACGATGGGCGATGCCCCGGTGGTCCGGACGATGCCCAACCTCCCCGCCGCGATCGGCCGCGGGGTTTCGGGCATCTGCCCGGGCCCGCACGCCGCATCCGCCCACACCACCCATGCCGAGGCCTTCATGCGCCGCGCCGGGGCGACCATCGTGGTCGACGACGAGGACCGGCTCGACCACGTCACCGCCGTGGCCGGCTCCGGGCCCGGCTATGTGTTCGAGATCGCCCGCGCCTATGTCGAGGCGGCGATGGCGCAGGGCTTCGACGAGGACGAGGCGCGCGACATGGTTCTCGGCACCATCGGCGGCGCCATCGCGATGGCCAGCGAACCCTCGGCGCCCGGGCTCGAGGAGTTGCGCAATTCGGTGACCAGCAAGGGCGGCACCACTGCAGCCGGGCTCGCGGCGCTCAACGGCGACGGTGGCCTTTCGACCCGCCTGCATGATACACTGCAGGCAGCCTACGACCGGGCCGTCGAGTTGCGCTGAGCCCCCCTCCCCGCGCCTCCCGCCCCCAACCACGCATGAGAGATAGCATGACCGACCAGACCCCCGATCCGCAGATCCACATCCACGAGCTCGGCCAGCGCGCCCGCGCGGCCGCGCGCAAGCTGCTGTCCGCCTCGACCGAGGCCAAGAACACCGCGCTGCGCGAAGCGGCGAAGGCGCTGCGCGAGGCCCAGCCCGAGCTGATCGCCGCCAATGAGGAGGATGTCGCCGGAGTCGCGGGCACGAAGCCCGACAGCTTCGTCGACCGCCTCCGCCTGACCGGCGACCGGATCGAGGCGATGGCTTCGGCGCTCGAGGAGATTGCCGAGCTGCCCGATCCCGTCGGCCGCCGCCTCGCCAGCTTCGACCGTCCCAACGGGCTGAAGATCGAACGCGTCGCCGTGCCCATCGGGGTGATCGGCATGATCTACGAATCGCGCCCCAATGTCGGCGCCGACGCTTCCGCCCTGTGCCTCAAATCGGGCAATGCGGTGATCCTGCGCGGCGGCAGCGAGAGCCGCAATTCGACCCGTGTGATCGTCGAGGCGATGCGCGCCGGATTGAAGGCCGCCGGCCTGCCCGAGGACGCCGTCCAGACCGTCGGCACCACCGACCGCGCCGCCGTCGCCGCATTGCTCAAGGCCGACGAGTTCGTCGACCTCGTGATCCCCCGCGGCGGGCGCGGGCTGGTCGAGCTGGTCCGCGACCAGGCCAGCGTCCCCACGCTCCTCCACCTCGACGGCAATTGCCACAGCTACATCCATGCGGCCGCCGACCTCGACGAGGCGGTGGCGGTGATCCGCAATGCCAAGCTGCGCCGCACCGGCGTCTGCGGCGCGACCGAGAGCATCGTCATCGACCGCGCCGTGGCCGAGCGCGCGGTCCCGATGATCGCCGATGCCATGGCCGGCGACTGCGAATTGCGCGGCGATGCCGAGGCGGTGGCGATCGACGCGCGCCTAAAGCCCGCCACCGAGGAGGATTGGGACACCGAATATCTCGACCCCATCGCCAGCGTGAAGATCGTCGGCGGGCTCGACGAGGGCATCGCCTGGGTCGAGCAGCATTCCTCGCACCACACCGACGCCATCCTGACCGAGGACGAGGACGCCGCCCGCGCCTTCCTCACCCGCGTCGACAGCGCGGTGGTGATGCACAATGCCAGCACGCAATTCTCCGACGGCGGCGAATTCGGCATGGGCGCCGAGATCGGCATCGCCACCGGCAAGATGCACGCTCGCGGCCCGGTCGGGCTCGAGCAATTGTGCAGCTTCAAATATCTGGTGCATGGCGAAGGCCAGACCAGGCCGTAAGCGCAGGGCTGGTGGCTGGCGGGAGTTTTGGTTTCCGCACCCGCATCCGCGGGCGCGTCCTCGGGGCTGTTCCTCCGCTTCGCTACGGGCCCCTGCGGGCGGGCGGTCGCCCTTGCCGGGCCTCCGCCGGCCCGGGCTCGACGGCCCGGTCACTCGCATTTTGCGCTAGTCCGGTCCGCGACCAGCGGACCGCAAGGCCGACCGGCCGCCCGCAGCGATGCGGCCGTCAGGTCGCGTGAGCGAGGAAAGCCTGAGGCCGCGGATGCGGCCGCCGGCGCTTGAGGCCAAACAAAAAACTCCGCGCGCGCAGGGGCCCGCAGGAGCGAACCGACGCAGGACCAGCCCCGGGGACGCACCCGCGGAAGGCGGATGCGAAAAACCAAGATTCCATTTTCCTACACGCGGCAAATCTGATCGAAGCTGATCGATTCGCCAGCGTGGAGGAAGCCGAAGTGACCCGGAGAAAAGACCCCGCCGAAACCCGCGTCCCCGTCGCCGCCGAGGACCTGCCCGCCTTCGAACCCGTCCTGCTCCAGCGCCAGCGGCACGACGGCTGGACGCCTGCGCGCCAGCGTGCCTTCATCGGTGCGCTCGCCGACACCGGCTGCGTCAGCCGCGCCGCGCGCTACGTCAACATGAGCCCGGAAGGCGCCTATTACCTGCGCCGCCGCCCGGGTGCGGAAAGCTTCCGCCGTGCGTGGGAGGCCGCGCTCGACCTCGGCGTCCAGCGGCTCAAGGACATCGCCTATGAACGCGCGATCGACGGCCAGCTGAGCCCCGTCTTCGTCGCCGGCAAGCTCAAGGGCTTCCGCCGCGTCCGCAACGATCGCCTGCTGATGTTCTGCCTCAGGATGAACGCCCGCGACGAGAGCGGCAAACGCCTCGCCGCGAGCTATTTCGACAGCGATGGAGCACGGCTGCACGGCGGCACCCGAACCCGCAAGGCCCATTCCCCATCGGGAAAGGGTGTTCGGGGCGGCGGGGTCAGCATAACCCTCCCCGCCCTCACCCGCGCCGAGAAGGACGACAGGAACGCCGCCATGGTCGAGCATTTCGACCCGGTGAACATGAGCCTGGCGGAGATCGAGGCGATGCAGGCCCAGCTCGCCGAAATCGCCCGCCGCAAGCGCGCCGAGGAAGACGGCCCGGTCGACGACAATGCCGACACCGCCTTCGTCCAACTCACCAGCAGCGACTGGAAGGCGGCGGGAGAACTGGAAGACCTGTACGAGGTCGAGGACGAGCTGGAGCAGTTGAACGAGGACGAGGACCACTGGATGGAGGTGGGAGAGGACGACTGACGTCCTCTCCCCTCGCGGGGAGAGGAGCGAACGCTGCCTCCCCTTCCCCAATTCCTCTCCCCTCGCGGGAGAGGAGGGAGCGCCGCAGGCGCGGAAGGAGAGGGGGCGCACCGCAGGCGCACAAACACCCCCCACCCCGACACCGCCACCCCGGCGCAGCCCCCTCTCCCCGACCCTCTCCCGCAAGGGGAGAGGGGGCTAGTGCTTGAAGCAATGCTCCCGATGCCAGGCCGGAAATTGTGCGGGCGGATCGCCCATCCTCGCGAAACAGGAATTCGGGCTACGGAGAATGGGTCAAAATACCAATCCCCATCCGATCCGCGTTTTCCCTCTGCCGCTCAGCCCTTCTTGCGCCGCTTCCGCGCCGCATATTTCGCGTCGCGGGCCGCTTTGAGTTCCGCCTCGGTCGGCTGCGGCACTGCGGCGGCTTCCGCCGCTGCTTCCGCGGCTGCCTTTTTTTCCGCCTTGGCCTGCGCGATCGCGGCCTTGCGCGCGGCGCTCTTTTCGGCGGCGGCGGCCTCGCGGGCCTCGCGCGCGGCCTTGCGCCGGGCGATCTCCGCCTCGTCCATCACCGGTTTGTCGGCGAGTTTCTTCAGTGCCTTTTCGCGTGCCTTCTGCGCCCGCGCGGCGCGTTCCTGGAAAGTGGGTTCTTTGTAGCCTGCCATGGTCGGTATCGGTCTCTGTCGCTTGGCCGGCGCATGGGCCGGCGGGATTGTCCTTCGTCGGGCTCGGGTCGAGCGGGACGCGTTCGGGATGGGCGGGTCGGGCGGGGCTGGTTGTCCCCATCGGCGCCCGGGATGCTGGGTCGGCTTCGCTTCCTACAGCTTTGCGAGGGGCGAGGCTACTCCTCCCCCATCCGCAGCGCGGCGATGAACGCCTCCTGCGGAATGCTCACATTGCCGTATTCGCGCATCCGCGCCTTGCCCTTCTTCTGCTTTTCCAGCAGCTTCTTCTTGCGGCTGATGTCGCCGCCATAGCATTTGGCGGTCACGTCCTTGCGCAGGGCGGCAATGGTTTCGCGGGCGATGATCTTGCCGCCGATCGCGGCCTGGATCGGGACCTTGAACAGGTGGCGGGGGATCAGTTCCTTCAGCCGCTCGCACATGCCGCGGCCGCGTTCCTCGGCCACGCTGCGATGGACGATCAGGCTGAGCGCATCGACCGGCTCGTTGTTGACGAGGATGTTCATCTTGACGAGGTCGCCCTCGCGGCTGCCGATCTGTTCGTAGTCGAAGCTGGCATAGCCGCGGCTGATGCTCTTCAGCCGGTCGTAGAAGTCGAACACCACCTCGTTCAGCGGCAATTCGTAGCTCACCTGCGCGCGCCCGCCGACATAGGTCAGGTCGGTCTGGATCCCGCGGCGGTCCTGGCACAGCTTGAGGATCGCGCCGAGATAGTCGTCGGGGGTGTAGATCACCGCCTTGATCCACGGCTCCTCGACCGTCTCGATGCGGTTGACGTCGGGCCAGTCGGCGGGATTGTGGATGTCGATGACCCTCGCATCCTCGGTCTTGGTATGGCCGAGATGGATGCGGTAGACCACGCTGGGCGCGGTGGTGATGAGGTCGAGGTCGTATTCGCGGCTGAGCCGCTCCTGGATGATCTCGAGGTGGAGCAGGCCGAGGAAGCCGGCGCGAAAGCCGAAGCCCAATGCGGCGCTGCTCTCCATCTCATAGGAGAAGCTGGCATCGTTGAGGCGCAATTTGCCGATGCTCTCGCGCAATTTCTCGAAATCGGCGGCATCGACCGGGAACAGCCCGCAGAACACCACCGGCTGGACTTCCTTATAGCCCGCCAGCGCCTTGTCCGCCCCGCCCTTGACCGTGGTGATGGTGTCGCCGACGCGCGCCTGCTCGACCTCCTTGATCTGTGCGGTGATGAAGCCGATCTCGCCCGGGCCGATCTCGGGGAGGTCGACGCGCTTGGGGGTGAAGGCGCCGACGCGGTCGACGAGATGCTGCGTGCCGCCCTGCATGAAGCGGATGTTGAGGCCCTTCCTGAGGACGCCGTCGATCACGCGGACGAGGATGACGACGCCGAGATAGGGGTCGTACCAGCTGTCGACCAGCATCGCCTTGAGCGGGGCGTCGCGGTCGCCCGTGGGTGGCGGGATGCGGGCGACCAGCGCCTCGAGCACGTCCTCGACCCCGATCCCCGATTTGGCGCTGGTGAGGACCGCGCCGCCCTCCTCCCACGGGCCCGAGGCGGGGATGCCGATGATGTCCTCGATCTCCGCGCGGACCTTGTCGGGCTCGGCCGCGGGAAGGTCGATCTTGTTGATCACGGGCACGATCTCGTGGTCGTGCTCGATCGACTGATAGACATTGGCGAGCGTCTGCGCCTCCACACCCTGCGCGGCATCGACCACCAGCAGCGCGCCCTCGCAGGCGGCGAGGCTGCGGCTGACCTCATAGGCGAAGTCGACGTGGCCGGGGGTGTCCATGAGGTTGAGCTCATAGGTCTCGCCATCGCGCGCGGTGTAGGCGAGGCGGACGGTCTGGGCCTTGATGGTGATCCCGCGCTCTTTCTCGATGTCCATGTTATCAAGGACTTGCTCGGACATCTCGCGGTCGGTCAGCCCCCCGCACAGCTGGATCAGCCGGTCGGCCAACGTCGATTTGCCATGGTCGATATGGGCTATAATGCTGAAATTGCGGATTTTCTGAAGGTCGGTCATACAAACTGCTTGAAGCGTGTGGTGGCAATCGGGATTGCCTTGCGCGCGCCTTAGCGGGGGGCGACCAACTCGCCAAGCGCCGTCGTGTCAGGCGCGGTCGGTGCCGGGCGTTCTGGCCTTGTGATCGGCGGGTTTGAACCTGGCGATGCTGCCGCCCGCCGGGGCATCGCTCGCCATCGCATAGCGGCCCGGTGGCAGGGCGGTGAGCGGCGCCCCCGCCGCTGCGAGTTCGTAGGGGCTCACCCGGTGGCGCGTGCACAGCCCGCCGGCCCCGTCGTCGACCAGCTCCTGCTCGAACTCGACGCCTTGCGTATCGTCCATCGTCCGCTTGACCGAGCAGACGGCCAGCTGACCGCGCCCGAAGTCGAGCACGAACATGGTCCCGACCGGAACGTCCTCGATGCCCTGGATCATCGCCCCCGAACGCGACAGATTGCGCAGCGTCACATCGTAATAGTGATCCTCGTGGATCAGGCCGATCTTGCGGAACACGGTCCGCCTCGTGGCTCGCTGGGCGCCGGTGTCGGTCGGCGCCAGCGTCCATTCGCCCCTGCCGATCGCTTCGTTCAGCCGTTCGGCCGACAGCGGTTCGGAATAGACGAAGCCGCTGACCCGATCGATGCCGAGGCGCTTCAGCTCCTCCATCAGCTCGAGCGCGTGAACCCCCGAAGCCACCGTCTCCATGCCCATCGCGCCGGCCAGGGCGATCACGGCGCGGACGAGCTCCATGTCGCCGAGTTCATTGCCCATCAGCGGCTCGAAGAAGCCGGCTCCGATGCGCAGCGAAGCCAGCGGGGCGCGGCGCAGGTAGGACAGCGAGGAGAGGCCCGAACCGAACTGGTCGAGCGTCAGATGCAGGCCCAGCTTGAACAGGCTCGCCAGGGTCTTGTCGACCTTCGAGGCGTCGCCGAGCAGGACGCTCTCGGGCAGGCGCAATTCGAGCCGATGCCCGTCCAGGCCAGTGTCGGAGAGGACCTGTTCGATCGTGTCGACGAATCCATTGGCCTCGAACTGGACCGGGCTGACATGGAGCGAAACGCGCAGCGATGCGGGCCAGCGCATCGCTTCCTCGCAGGCATGCCGGATCGCCCATTCGCCGATCGGCACGATCAGGCGACTGCCTTCGGCCACCGGGAGGAAGGTTTCCGCAGCCACCCGGCCGCGTTCCTCGTCTTCCCAGCAATATTGCGCCTCGAGGACGACCACGCGATTGTCGCGGATCGAGACCACCGGCTGGTATTCGAGCGTGAACCGCCCGGCCTCGATCGCCTCGGCGAGATCCTCTTCCATTCGCTTGCGCAGAGTGGCCTCGTGCTCGAGATCCGATGCGTAGAAGCGAAACTGGCCGCGCCCGCCGTTCTTGGAAGCATAGAGCGCGAGATCTGCGGCCCGGGTGAGTTCCTCGCGTTCCACCCCGTCATAGGGAGCCACGGCAATGCCCACCGAACAGCCGATAATCGCGCGCCCCTCTTCCACCGCATAGGGCTGCGACAGCATCTGGATGATCTTCTTGGCGATCTCCCCCAGATCGCCACGGTCGTCCATGTCGGGCACAAGAACCTGGAACTCGTCGCCTCCCAGCCGGCCGATCTCGCCGCGCCCTCCGATCACCCCATGCAGGCGCTCCGCGACCTGCTGCAGCAATTGGTCTCCCGCAGCATGGCCGAGAGTGTCGTTGACCTGCTTGAACTTGTCGAGGTCGAGCATCATCAGCGCAGCGCTGCGTCTGGCGGATCTGAAGGCATGCAGGGTGGAATCGATGCGCTGTTCCATCCGATGGCGATTGGCGAGCCCGGTGAGGGAATCGTATTTGGCCAGCCGGCTGACCTCTTCCTCGGCGCGGAAATCCTCGGTGATATCGACCGCACTGCCGCGGAAGCCGCGAAAGCCGGCATCGGCATCGTTCAGCGGTTGACCGGAAATCTTGAGGACGAGCTCGGCCTCGCCGTCACCCGCGCGGACGGTCAGGTTGGAGAACCTCTTGCGGGTGTTGAGCTTGAGACCCAGCGAACGTCCGTCGCTCTCGCCATCGATCGGGCTGAACAGCTGTTGCAGCGGGCGCCCGCGAAACCGGTCGAGAGGCGCACCGAGCCGTGCCGCTATCGCCGGACTCAGATAGACGACGCAACCCTGCGCGTCGGTGGCCCAGAAGCCGATCGCGCCGCTTGCTTCGATCTCGTCGACGATGTCCTGCTTGTCCGAATTCTCGAGTCCGGAGAGCTGCACATGCGCCGGATCCGTCACCGGGCTTTCGGTAACCTTCTTTCCCTTGAACAATTCGGAGAAGGGCATGGCCCCCATCGTGTTACCGCCTGGCGAATGGGTTTGACTTGCCGAACGGATCTATACCGCAATGGTTAGTTTTGCCCTAACATCCCCGCTTCGCGTCAATAGGAATTTCCCGGCTTTGGAGTGCCGACGTCGACCTCGACGAACTTCTTGCGGCCCGAGGGGGACTGCCGTTCGGCCGCGATGAGCGCGTAAGGATCCTGCGGCAGCGAAGCGAGCGGGCGGCCGGCAAATTCGATGTCGTAGGGCGACACGCGATGGCGGGTGCAGAGGCCGTCGGCACCATCGCTGATGAGCGGGGTTTCGAACTCGATGCCCTGCATGTTCGTCTTCGACCGGCGCACGATCGCCACCGCGAGTTGACCGCCCCCGAGATCGAGCACGACTTCGGTGCCGATCGGCACGTCGAGCAGTCCTTCGATCATCGCTCCGGTCTTGGAGAGGTTGCGCATCACCACCTTGTAGCGATGGTCTTCGTGGATCAGGCCGATCCGGCGGAACACGGTCTTGCGGTCGGCGCGATATTTGGCCGGGCCGCGCGGCTCGTATTCGAGTTGCCCCTTGGCGAGGCGCTCGACGACATCCTCATGCGGGATCGCGCTCGAGAAGATGAAGCCCTGGACGTGACTGGCGCCGCGCTGCTTGACCAGTTCGAGTTCGTCCTCGGTCTCGACACCCTCGGCGACAGTTTCCATCTTCAGCGCTTCGGCGAGTCCGACGATCGCGCTCATGATCGCGGCATTGTTGTTGCCCACCTCGGTGGCGCCACGCACGAAGCTCTGGTCGATCTTGATCTTGTCGAAGGGAGCGTTGCGCAGATAGCTCAGCGAGCTGTAGCCGGTCCCGAAATCGTCGAGGGCCAGCCGCACGCCCAGCGCCTTCAGTTCGGAGAACAGGCGTTGGGCCCGGCCGGTGTCGCCGAGAAACACCAATTCGGTGATTTCCAGTTCCAGACGGGAGGGGCTCAGGCCGCTGGAGTGGAGCGCGCGCTGGACGACCTGGGGAAAGTCGTCATGGGCGAACTGGATTGCCGAGACATTGACCGCGACGCGCAATTCGACCGGCCATTGCTGCGCCTGGCGGCAGACTTCGTTGAGCGCCCAGCCGCCCATGCGCTGAATGATGCCGATGTCCTCCGCCACCGGGATGAACACAGCGGGCGAGATGCTGCCACGTTCGGGATGATCCCAGCGCATCAGCGCTTCCATGCACTTGACCTTGTTGGTCTTCGTCGAAACGATCGGCTGATAATGCATCGAGAGTTCGTTGTTTTCGAGCGCATCGCGAAGGTCTTCCTCGACCTGCCGGCGATGCTTGGCGCCATCCTTGAGATCGCTCGAATAGAAGCGATATTGCCCGCGACCGCCACCCTTGGCGGCATAAAGGGCCAGGTCGGCGGCCTTGACCAGCTCCTCTGTGTCGAGGCCGTCGTAGGGTGCTATGGCGACGCCGACCGAAGTGCCGATGATCGCCCGCGAACCATTGATGGAATAAGGCTGCGAGATCATCTGGATGAGCCGCTGGCCGAGTTCGCCCAGCGCGCCCCGATCGTCGATGTCGGGCAGGAGGATCTGGAATTCGTCACCCCCGAGGCGGCCGATCTCGCCCTTGCTGCCGACGATGCGCTCGAGCCGCGCAGCGACCTGCTTGAGCAGTTCGTCCCCCGCGGGATGGCCAAGCGTGTCGTTGACCTGCTTGAAGCGATCGAGGTCGAGCATCATCAGGGCGCAGGCGCGCTTCGAGTTGCGATAGGCCTTGAGCGTCGTGGTAAGCCGCTTGGTCATCCGGTGGCGGTTGGCCAGGCCGGTCAGCGAGTCGAATTGCGCAAGACGTTCGGCATCACGCTGGCTCTCGCGCGAGGAGGTAATGTCCTTTGCGCTGCCACGGTAGCCGGTGAATCTCTGCTTGGCGTCGAACTGCGGCTTGCCGGCGATTTCCCACCAGACTTCCTGCCCCTCGATCGCCAGCCGGACCGGCAGCTGGCTGATCGAATTGCGCGCGCTCAGCAGGAAAGCCAGCGGCCGTTCGGCACGGTCGGGATCGTCGTCCTGTTCGGAGGTGAACAATTCGCCAAGCGGCTTGCCGATCGCTTCGCTTTCTTCCCAGCCGAGCTTTTCGGCGGCCGTATGCGAAAGGTAGATCAGCCGGCCTTGTGCGTCGGTTGCCCAGAACCAGCCCAGGCCGGCAGCCTCGAAACTGTCGAGCAATTCGATACGGCGCCGCACGTCGGATACCGCAATGGGAACGAGCGGCACCTTCTCGGGCGCCAGATCCTCGTCCTCGATCGCTCGCGCAGCTCGCGAGAAAAAGCCTGCCATTACCCTCTCGAACTCCCGTCTCGATGCATCCGGCTTTCCGGTCGGTTTCCATCCGGTCGCATTTTCCTACAGGGAATTCCTTTCCAAACGCATAACCATGTCTCTCAAGGGTTGACGATCCAACTCCGCCGCTTGCCAGCCTTCGCAGGGCCGTGCATTGATCGCCGCGTCTCGGGGAGAAGGACATGCGTCACATCGCGATCGTCGGATCGGGACCGGCGGGCTATTACACTGCGGAAGCCGCGGTGAAGAAATGGGGTGAAGAAGCGCGCATCGACGTCTTCGACAAGCTCCCGGTTCCCTATGGTCTGATCCGCACCGGGGTCGCGCCCGATCACCAGTCGATCAAGGCCGTCGCCCGGCGCTACGAGAAGACCGCTGTCGGAGACACGGTTGGCTTTGTGGGAAACATCGAGATCGGCCGCGATGTCTCGATCGAGGAACTCTGCGGGCTGTACGATGCGGTCATCCTCGCGACCGGTGCGCCGCGCGACCGCGAGCTGGCCGTGGAAGGCGCGGATGCCGCCAATGTTATCGGCAGCGCCGCCTTCGTCGGCTGGTACAACGGCCATCCCGAATTCGCCGGGCTCGAGCCCGATCTCGCCGGGCGGCATGCCGTCGTCATCGGCATGGGAAACGTCGCGCTCGACGTCGCGCGCATTCTTTCCAAGGATCGCACCGAATTCGAGGGATCGGACATCGTCGGTCACGCACTGGACGCACTGTGCTCCTCGCGGATCGAGATCGTCACCATTCTTGGCCGGCGGGGACCCCACCAGATCATGATGACGCCCAAGGAACTGGGCGAACTGATGCATCTTTCCCGCGCCAGCCCGCATGTCGAAAAGGCCGACCTCCCGCCCCCGGACGACGACGCCATCCTGGAGCCCGGAGTGCGCAAGTCGGTCGGCCTGCTGCGCGACTTCGCTGCCATCCCGGAGAGCATTCATGGTGAGAAGCCGATCGCGATCGGGTTCGATTTCTTCGCCAGTCCCGTCGCGCTCGAAAGCGAAAACGGGAAAGTCTGCGCAGTCACAGTCGAACGCACCACGGTCGAGGCCGGCCGCGCGGTCGGAACGGGCGAGATCTACCGCATCCCCGCGGATCTGGTGGTCAGTTGTATCGGTTACCGTACCTCGCCCATCGATGGCGTTCCGTTCGACGAGCGCGCCGGCCGCTTCGCGAATGACGAGGGCCGGATCCTGCCCGGTATCTACTGCGTCGGCTGGGCCCGGCGCGGGCCGAGCGGAACGATCGGCACCAACCGCCCCGACGGCTACGGGGTGATCGATCTGGTCGATAGCGACATTGCGGACGGCGCCCGCAAGCGGGGCCGCGAGGGGTTCGACGAGCTGGCTTCGCAGCGCGGTCTCGACATCGTCACCTTCCGCGACTGGCGACGGATCGAGGAGGCCGAGATCGCCGCCGCGCGCGAAGGGTCGCCCCGCGAGAAATTCGTCGACATCGCCGACATGATCGCCGCCCGTCGTCCGTGACGGCCGCTTGCATTCGCAGCGTCGGCGCAGCATGACTGGTCAGGCGCAGCCGCCCGCGCCCCTCTTGCCAAAGGATCATCGACCCATGGCCAAGCTCCAGGACGAAGCCGCCCATTCGACCAGTGCACTGGGGCCGCTGGTCGGCCTGACACGCGAGGACATACTCGGCGCGGTCGCGATCATGCTGCGCGAGACCGCCTCGGACCCGCAACGTCTGATGAAGCATGGCCAGGCGATTGGCGACGACTTGGTCAGGATCATGACCGGCAAGAGCGATCTGGCCCCGCATCCCAAGGATCGCCGCTTTCAGGACCCGGCCTGGCAGTTCAACCCCTTCATGCGCGCCGGCATGCAATATTACCTGGCCGTCCAGAAGGGCACGGCGAACTGGCTCGAGGATCTCGATCTCGACGAACTCGAGAAGGACCGTGCGCGGTTCATCGCCGCCATCATCATCGACGGGCTTGCGCCGACCAATACGCTGGCGGGCAACCCCGCGGCGCAGAAGATGGCCATCACCAGCGGCGGACTCAGCCTCGTGAAGGGCCTCAAGAACGCCTATGAGGACATGGTCCACAACAAGGGCATGGTCAGCCAGGTCGACAAGAAGCCGTTCAAGCTGGGGGAGAATGTCGCGACCTCGAAAGGATCGGTGGTGCTGCGCACCGAGATGATGGAGCTGATCCATTACGCCCCGACGACCGACGAGGTCCACGAGATCCCGCAGCTGACGATCCCGCCGCAGATCAACAAGATGTACATCAACGATCTCTCGCCGGAAAAGTCGGTGGTGAAGTATCAACTCGATCACGGCATCCAGACCTTCGTCATCAGCTGGAAGAACCCGAGCAAGGATCAGGGCCATTGGGACATGGCCGATTACGTCCTCTCCTGCCGCGAGGCGATGCAGGCGGTCGCCGCGATCACGGGCTCGACCAGGGTCAATGTCTCGGCCGGCTGCTCGGGCGGTCAGACCGCCGCCATGCTGGCGAGCAAGCTGGCCGCCGACGGCGACGGTCTGCTCGGCGCGCTGACGCTGATGGTCTGCGTCCTCCATCCCAAGCAGAACGACATCGAGGCAGGTTCGCTGGTCAGCGAGCACGGGCTGAAGCTCGCGCGCCGCCGGGCCGAGAAGAAAGGCGTGATCAAGGGCGACGACCTCGCTCGCGGCTTCGCCTGGTTGCGGCCCAACGACCTGGTCTGGAACTACGTCATCAACAACTATCTACTGGGGCAGGATCCGCCCGCTTTCGACGTGCTGTTCTGGAACGCCGATGCGACCAATCTGTCGGCCAGCCTGATGGGCGATTTCCTGACCATCTTCGAAACTCTCGCCTTCACGCGGCGGGGCGAGGTCGAGATGGTCGGTCACAAGGTCGATCTGTCGAAGGTGACCGCCGACCTGTTCATCCTCGGCGGAGTGACCGATCATATCACGCCATGGAAGGCGACCTATCGTTCGACCCGGCTGTTCGGTTCCGAGGACGTCACATATGTCCTGAGCCAGTCCGGGCACATGCAGGCGATCCTCAACCCGCCCGGCAATCCCAAGGCGAAGTACTACATCCAGGCCGACGCGACGAAGCCGCTTCCTCCGACCGCCGAGGAATGGCTCCAGGGCGCCGAGGAGGTCGCGGGAAGCTGGTGGCCCCGCTGGATGGAATGGCTCGCTGCGCGCAGCGGAGGCAGGAAGCCGGCCCCGAAGCGCTTGGGCGGAAAGGATTTCGAACCGCTGGACCCGGCGCCCGGCCTTTACGTTATGGAAGCGTGCTGATGCAGACGAAGGGCCACGCAGGACCATGACGAAGACCGAACCGCAGACCGCCACCATCGCAATGATCGAGGCCGGGGGGCGCACTTTGCGCGTCGCCCACTGGCGGCTCGACGAACCCTCGGATCACCCGCCGATCCTGTTCTTCAACGGCATCGGCGCGAATATCGAGGCGGTCGCACCGCTCGCCGAGCAGCTCACCGAACGCGGCTTCGTGATGTTCGACATGCCCGGGACCGGGGAGAGCCCGGATCCCTCGTTCCCCTACAATCCCTTCACCATGAGCTGGACCGCGACGCAGGTGCTCGAGCAGCTGGGTCTCGACGAGGTCGATGTGATGGGCGTTTCATGGGGTGGCGCAATGGCGCAGCATTTCGCGCTCCAGCATCCGAAGCGCACGCGCAGGCTGGTGCTGGTGGCGACGACCGCGGGCATGCTGATGGTTCCCGGCAAGCCCGGAGCGCTCAGCAAGATGGCCGATCCGCGCCGTTACATCGACAGCGATTACATGAACGAGCATTTTACGGCGCTCTACGGCGGCATGACCATGCGGCCCGGCAGCAAGGCCGACCATATCGGCCGCCTCAAGCCGCCAAGCCCGCGCGGCTATGTCTATCAGCTGATCGCCATGCTCGGCTGGACGAGCCTGCCGGCACTGCCCTTCCTCGACAAGGAAGTGCTGATCATGATGGGCGAGGACGACCAGATCGTGCCCCTCGTCAACGGCCGCATCCTCAAGGCCGCGATCCGCAATTCGCGCCTCGAGACCTTCGCCGGCGGCGGCCATCTCTTTCTGCTGACGCATACCGAGGAGAGCGTCGCGTGCCTGCGCGCATTCCTCGATGCCCCGGACACGGGGGCGGAGCGGGCCCGCGCCGCCTGAGCGGTCCGCTCGCACACGGGAGGGAGACGACACCGAATGGCAACCGATCCGGCGCTGGCCGCCAATCCGCTGGCCAACCAGCCGCCGCGACCATCGCATGGCGAAGGCGGTGCCATGGGCCGGACCGGCTTTGCCTGGGCACTCTTCGAGTGGGCGCGCAATCCCTATTACATCCTGATCGTCATCTACATCTTCGCGCCCTATTTCGCGCGTGACATCATCGGGGCCGACCTGCTCGCCGGGGGAACGCTGGCCGATCTGCCACCGGAGGAGGCGCTGGCCACGGCCAATGCGCGGGGCCAGGCGACCATCGCCTCGGTCACCAAATGGGCGGGCTTCATCGCTGCGCTGACTGCCCCGTTCCTCGGCGCCGCGCTCGATCGCGGCGGTCGGCTCAAGCCGATTCTGGCGCTCTTCCTCGCATCGATCGTCATTTGCTCCGCGCTCTTGTGGTTCGCCATGCCCGGCGGACAGGGGCTTCCGGTCCCGGCTATCATGGCGCTGCTGGTGATCGCCTATGTCAGCTTCACCTATTCCGAGGTGACTCATAATGCGATGCTCAGCGTCGCCGGATCGAGGGATCGCCTGTCGATGATCTCCGGTCTTGGTCTCGGCCTCGGCAATCTTGCCGCGACCTTGATCTTCCTGGCGCTGGTGCTGCTGTTCGTTCTGCCGGGTCTGACCGGATGGCCCTTCGCCGAACCCCGGTTCGGGATCGACCTGGCGAGCTTCGAGCATGTCCGGATCGCCGGCCCCATCTGCGCCGTATGGCTGGCGCTGTTCTCCATCCCCTTCTTCCTCCATGCCCGCGATCCGGGTGTTCCGGGGGCGAGCTGGCGCCGGGCAGTGACCGATGGCGCGCACGGCGTATTCCGGACCCTGCGAGAAGCCGCGCACTATCGCGAACTGATGAAATATCTGCTGGCGCGGATGTTCTATGCCGACGGCATGGCCGCCCTGCTCGCGCTGGGCGCGGTCTATGTCGCGCTGTTTCTCGGCTGGGGCTTTCTCGAAATGCTCTGCTACGCCATCTTCGGCAGCGCCTGCGCCTTCGCCGGCGGAATCTTCGGCGGCTGGCTCGACAATCGGGTCGGCGTGAAGCGCGCGCTGATCATCGAGATCGTCGCCATGGTCGCAGCTCTGGCCTTTCAGCTCGGCATCACCCGCGACAGCCTGCTCTATGGCCTGTTCGCCAACGAACCCGTTTGGGACGGGCTGATCTTCCGCACGCTGTCCGACTGCGTCTACCTCGCCTCCATCAGCGTCGTCGCCATTGCCGCCACCGCCAGCATCTCCTCGAGCCGGTCGATGCTCGCCGCGCTCGCCCCTGTCGGACGGAGCGGAGAATTCTTCGGGCTCTACGCGATCGCTGGAACCATCACCGTATGGATGGGGCCGCTGCTGGTCGAATATTTCACCCTGTGGTCGAACGACCAGCGGATCGGCATGGCGTCGATCTCGCTGCTGTTCCTCGTTGGCCTCGCCATCCTGTTCACGGTCCGCGCGCCGCATCGCTCGGGCTGATCCGCGCGCCGTTGGGCTTCGGGCGCAACCACGCTCTCTCCTGCATCGCAGGCGACGCTCCGGCCTGGTTCGACACCGCCGAAAGGCGCGAGGAACGGTCCATCGTGGAGCATGGCCGCGAGGAGAGGTATTCCCGTCCTGGACAGTGGCCCAAGTGGTCCAAGTCTCGCCCCCTTGTCGGGCTGTCTGAGCGAGGTTCCTACACCGCCGGGCGCTGGCAGGATCGGCCGTATGCGAGCGCAACTCGTGCTGAACTCATCGGTTGCATTGTGAGACCTTCCGTTCCGGAGAGAGGAGACCACAATGCCCGCATTCGATCTTATCGTCCGCAACGGGACCATCGTCGATGGGACCGGCAACGGTCGCTACACCGGCGACATCGCCATCAAGGACGGCCTGATCGTCCAGGTCGGCGAGGTCCGCGGTGATGCGCAGGATGAGGTCGATGCCGGAGGCATGCTCGTCACCCCGGGCTTCGTCGATATCCATACGCATTACGACGGCCAGGCGACCTGGGATCAGGAAATGGCACCCAGCAGCTGGCACGGCGTGACGACCGTGGTCATGGGCAATTGCGGCGTCGGCTTCGCGCCCGCCAAGCCCGACAAGCATGAATGGCTGATCGGCCTGATGGAGGGGGTCGAGGATATCCCCGGCACCGCGCTCGCCGAAGGCATGAAGTGGGAGTGGGAGACCTTCCCCGAATATCTCGATGCGCTGGAGAAACTGCCCCGCACGGTCGACGTGGGGACACATGTTCCGCACGGCTCTGTCCGCGCCTATGTCCTCGGCGATCGCGAGCGTCCCGGTGCCATCCCGACCGAGGAGGACATCGCCGCCATGGGCCGGATCGTCGAGGAAGGGGTCCGTGCAGGGGCGCTCGGCTTCTCGACCTCGCGCACCGTGCTCCACCGCGACATCGAGGGAGAGGTCGTACCCGGCACCACTGCCACGGCCGAGGAACTGGTCGAGATCGGCCGCGCCATGGGCCGCGCCGGGCACGGCGTGTTCGAAATGGCCAGCGACATGATGCGCGAATGGGACGAGTTCGGCTGGATGGGCAGGCTGAGCCGCGAGACCGGCCTTCCCGTCACCTTCGCCGCGCTCCAGTCGATCGCCAAGGAATTGCCGCTCGAGGAACAGATCGCCTCGATGCGCGCGGAGAACGACAATGGCGCCAATATCGTCGCGCAGATCGCCCTGCGCGGCAATGGCATCGTCATGGCGTGGCAGGGGACCGTCCACCCCTTCCGCCTGCGCCCGAGCTGGAAGGCGATCGAGGCGCTGCCATGGGAAGAACAGAAGGCGCGACTGCTCGATCCCGAATTCAAACGGCAGCTGATGTCGGAGGACAGCGATTTCAGCGAGGTCAACCAGGACATCATCGGCTTGATCATGGTGGTCTGCGGCGGCTGGGCCCTGCAATTTGAGATGGACCCCGACTTCGATTACGAACCGACCGCAGCCGAAAGCATCGCCGCGCGCGCCGAGAAAGCGGGGCTCTCGGGCGAGGAATATGCCTACGACCTGCTCTGCCGCGACGACGGCAAGGGGTTCATCTATCTCCCCATCCTCAACTACGCCGATGGCAATCTCGACTTTCTGATGGACCTCCAGCAGGCCGAGGATACGGTCAATTCGCTGTCCGACGGCGGGGCGCATTGCGGAACGATATGCGATGCCGCGTCGCCCACCTTCATGCTTCAGCACTGGGTGCGCGACCGGGCTCGCGGAACGATCGGCCTCGAACATGCGATCAAGCGGCAATGCGCCGACACCGCGCGGCTCTACGGCCTCGACGACCGGGGCATCATCGCGCCCGGCTATCTCGCCGACCTCAACATCATCGACATGGAGCGGCTGAAGCTCGGCAAGCCGTGGCTGGCCTTCGACCTGCCGGCGGGCGGCAAGCGGCTGCTGCAGAAGGCGGAGGGCTATGTCGCCACGATCAAGAATGGCAGGATCACCTTCCGCGAAGGCCGATGGACCGGCGAAACGCCCGGCGGGCTGATCCGCGGCCCTCAGCGCGCCGCACTGGCGGAGGCGGCCGAATGAAGGCCATCAGGACCGGCGCGACGCCTTCGACCCTCGATGCGCTATGCTGGGTCGAGATCGAGGATCCTCGCCGCCCGGGTCCGGGCGAGATTGCGGTCGAACTGAAGGCGAGCTCGCTCAATTACCACGATTATGCGGTGGTGCGGGGGATGATCCCTTCGGAACAGGGGCGCATTCCGATGTCCGATGGCGCCGGCACGATCACCGCGATAGGCGAGGGAGTGACCGAATTCGCAGTGGGCGATGCTGTGGTCAGCACCTTCTTCCCCGACTGGCTTTCGGGGCCTCCACCTGCGAGTGCCTTTACCCGCGTGCCGGGCGACGGCATCGACGGCTATGCCCGCCAGGCCGTCACCGCGCCCGCGCGTGGGTTCACCCGCGCACCCAAGGGCTTCAGCCATGCCGAAGCCGCCACGCTGACCTGTGCCGGGCTGACCGCCTGGCGCGCGCTATTCGTCGATTATGCGCTCAAGCCCGGCGATACGGTGCTGGTGCAGGGCACCGGTGGCGTATCCATCTTCGCCCTGCAATTCGCCAAAGCGGCGGGTGCGACGGTCGTTGCGACCAGTTCTTCCGACGCAAAGCTGGCGCGGGTCAAGGAGCTCGGTGCCGACCATCTGATCAATTACAAGGAGGTCGAGGCCTGGGGTCCGAAGGCGCTCGAACTCACCGGGGGACGCGGGGTGGATTGCGTGGTCGAGATCGGTGGAGCGGGAACGCTCGACCAATCCATGCTCGCGACCCGCGTGGGCGGTCATGTCGCGCTGATCGGTGTGCTCGCGGGAATCGCAGGGCCCGTCCAGACGGCGCTGCTGTTCTCGAAGAACTTGACCGTCCAGGGCCTGACCGTGGGCAGCCGCGCCATGCAGCAGGACATGATCGCCGCGATCGAGGCGAACGGCATCCGGCCGGTGATCAGCGACAGCTTCGCTCTCGAGAACCTCGCCGATGCCTTCCGCCATCAGGAAAGCGGCAGGCATTTCGGCAAGATCGCGGTCGAGATCTAGCCGGGCATCCGGACGCGCCTAGACCCGCATCGGCATCAGCACATAGAGCGCCGGCGCGTCGTCGTTCTTGCGGATGAGCGTGGGCGCTCCGGCATCGGCGAGGTGGATTTCCACCGTATCGCTGTCGATCTGGTTGAGAATGTCCTTGAGGTAGCTCGCATTGAAACCGATCTCGAAGCCCTCGGACGAATATTCCGCAGGCAGTTCCTCCGAGGCGGTCCCATTGTCGGGCGAGGTCACCGTGAGCGTGACCTTGTCCTTGTCGAGCCCCATCTTGACCGCGCGGGTCTTCTCGGTGGCGATCGTCGCCACGCGATCGACCCCCTCGAAGAAGGATTTCGGATCGAGCCTCAGCAATTTGTCATTGCCGGTCGGGATGACCCGCGAATAGTCGGGGAAGGTGCCGTCGATCAGCTTGCTGGTAAGGACCACCCCGCCCTCGCCCCCAAGCGCGAAGCGGATCTTGCTCGCCGAAAGGTCGATCTGGACGGCGGCGTCCATCTTCTCGTCGAGCAGCTTGCGCAATTCGGCCACGGCCTTCCGCGGCACGATCACGTCGGGCATTCCCTCGGCCCCTTCGGGACGCGGCAAGGTGAAGCGCGCCAGCCGGTGTCCGTCGGTCGCCGCTGCCTTGAGCACCGGCGTGTCGTCCTCCGAGACATGGAAGAATATGCCGTTGAGGTAGTAGCGCGTCTCTTCGGTCGATATCGCGAAGCGCGTGCGGTCGATCAGTTCGGCCAGCGTCTTGGCCGGCAGTTCGAAGCTGGTCGGCAGATCGCCCTCGACGATCATCGGGAAATCGTCGCGCGGCAGCGTGGGAAGCGAGAAGCGGCTCCGCCCAGCCTTTATCGCCAGGCGGTTTTCCGCGGCTTCGAGGCTGACCTGGCTGCCGTCGGGAAGCTTGCGCGCGATATCGAACAGCAGATGCGCCGAGACGGTGATCGAGCCCGGCGCGTCGACGCTGGCGTTCATGTGTTCGATGACCTGCAGGTCGAGGTCGGTGGCCATGACCTTGAGCGAGGTATCGCCTTCGGCCTCGATCAGCACGTTGGAGAGGATGGGGATGGTGTTGCGGCGCTCGACGACCGACTGGACGTGACTGAGACAACGCAGCAGCGTCGCGCGTTCGATGGTGGCCTTCATGGTCCTACTTTCGTCCCTCTGGGGCGTCAGGGAGGGCCGGAATCGCCCCTCCAGCGCCGGAATACGGATGGCGACCTTAGCGACGCGACGAAGCGGGGCAAGGCTGGAGCGCCCGGCCACAGTATTCCTTGGGGAAAACTGGGGGTCAGCTCAGCATCGCCATGCCGCCGTTCACATGCAGCGTCTGGCCCGTGACATAGCCCGCCTCGTCGCTGGCGAGATAGGTGACGGCCGCGCCGATCTCCTCGCCCTCGCCCATCCGGCCCGCGGGAATCCGCGCATTGATGGCCGATTTCTGGTCTTCCGAGAGGGCATCGGTCATCGCGGTCCGGATGAAACCCGGGGCGACGCAATTGACCGTGACGTTGCGGCTCGCCAGTTCCTGCGCAAGGCTCTTGGACATGCCGGTGAGGCCGGCCTTGGCGGCGGTGTAGTTCATCTGACCCGGATTGCCGGTGGCGCCGACGACGCTGGTGATCGACACGATCCGTCCGGAGCGGGCCTTCATCATCGGCCGCGCCGCCGCGCGCATGAGGCGGAAGCTCGCTTCCAGATTGATGCGGATCACCTGATCCCATTCCTCGTCCTTCATCCGCATGCCGAGATTGTCCCGCGTGATCCCGGCATTGTTGACGAGGATGTCCATCCTGCCGAAGGTGTCGAGCGTCGCTGGGACGAGTTCCTCGACCTGCGTCGCGTTCGACAGATCGCAGGTGATCTCGACGTGATCGTGGCCGAACTCGTCGTTCAGCTCCTCGCGGAAGGCGCGCAGCTTCGATGCGTTCGATCCGGACAGCGCCAGCCGCGCCCCTTGACGGGCCAGCGCGCGAGCGATCGACGAGCCGATCCCGCCGCTCGCTCCGGTGACCAGCGCAGTCTTTCCCTCGAGGCTGAACATCACGCATTCTCCTTCGCGAATTTCTCGAGATCGTCCATCGAGACGAGGCTGACGGTGGCCGCTTCCTTGTCAATTCGGCCGACCATCGGGCCGAGAACCTTGCCGCCCAGCTCCGCGAAGCGCTCGACCCCGGCCTCGCGCATCGCGAGCACGCTTTCGCGCCAGCGCACGCGGCCGGTGATCTGTTCGACCAGCAGCGCCTGTTCCTCGGCCGGGTCGGTCACGCGAGCCGCCGTGACATTGGCGAAGAGCGGCACGGTGAAAGCCTGCGGGGGCGTGTCGGCCAGCGCATTCTTCATCCGCAGCGCCGCCGGCGCCATCAGCGAGCAGTGGAAGGGGGCGGAGACCGGCAGCTTGATGCCGCGTTTGATCCCGTGCTCCTTGGCCATCTCCAGCGCCCGGTCGATCGCCTCGACATGGCCGGATATGACCACTTGCGAGGGGTCGTTGTCATTGGCGACCTCGCATATCTGGCCCTGCGCCGCGGCTTCGGCGAGCGCCGTGGCACTGTCGATGTCCGCGCCCAGCAGCGCCGCCATCGCGCCGACGCCGATCGGCACGGCATCCTGCATGGCGATCCCGCGCAAGCGCAGCAGCCTGGCGGCATCCGCAAGCGTGAAGGCGCCGGCGGCGCAGAGGGCGCTATACTCGCCCAGCGAGTGCCCCGCCACGCATTCGGCGCTGTCCGCCAGCGTCATGCCGAATTCCTTCTCCAGCACCCGCACGGTGGCGATGGAATTGGTCATGATCGCCGGCTGGGCATTGGCCGTCATCGTCAATTCGCTCTCGGGACCGTCGCGCATCAGGTCGGAAAGCTTCTGCTTGAGGGTCTCGTCGACTTCCTGGAAGACCTCGCGCGCATGGGCACTGGCTTCCGCCAGCTCGGTGCCCATCCCGACTTTCTGGCTTCCCTGACCCGGAAAGATGAATGCTGTCATAGATGGGTACTCCGGTCGTGATGGACGGCCGCCCCGCGGGCGGCGAAGGTGCTGGGGTGGCGCTTAGGCCCGTGGGCGACGCGCCTCAAGGCCGAAGGGGACAATCTTGTTCGCCGCATCATGGCCGATATCCGCGCGGCCCAGATAGGGGATGCCGCTGCGCCCGCACCACGCCTTCATGATGGCGACCTCGTCTTCACCGAAGGGGCGATCGTTCTCGGGCACTTCGCTGATCCGTCCGAGCCGCAATCCGGCTATGTCGCGCAGATGCTGCGTGACATGGAACAGCAGCCGGTCGACGGCATAGAGGTGTTCGGCCACTTCCTCGACCATGACCACGTGACCGGCGAGATCGGGAGCGAGTTCGGTCCCCACCATCATCGCCAGCGTCGTCAGGTTGAAGGCGACGGCCGGACGCGTGTCGAGATGCGGCTCGAGCCCGGCGGTTCCGCCGCGGAACCAGTCGAGGGCGCGGTCGATCGCCGCCGCACCGCCCGCGCGCCGGACGTCGCCCACCAGCGGCCCATGCGCGAGTCGCCCGACACCCTGCCGGTACAGCGCGCCGAGGAGGAAGCCGGTGTCCGAGTAGCCCAGAAAGGATTTGGAGCGCGCCGCGGCATTCATCCGTGCAGCCGCCTCCGCCGCGATCCGGTTGGAGCCGTATCCGCCCATGGCGAACCAAACGCCGTCGAAGGCCCCGTCATTCGCACATTCGAGCAATGCGCCCAATCGGGTCGCATCGTCGCCCGCGAAATGCCCCTCCTCGAGGAAGCATTGGTCGTGGAAGTGCAGCGAGACGTCCGTACGTCCCGCGACCAGTGCCTCCACCGCCTCGGCTCGCTCGCGCCTGAGCCGTTTTCCGGGGGCGCAGATCGCAATTTTGATCATTGGCCGCGCCTAGCCCGCTTGTCTTGCCCAGCACAACTCAATAGCTGCGTGGTCATGACCGAAATGCCCACACCGGACGAGCTTTTCACGCGCCCCTTCTTCTTCTGCGGCATCGGCGGTTCGGGAATGCTGCCGCTGGCGCAGATCCTCGGCGGTCGCGGCGCGATCGTGGAAGGATCCGACCGCAGCAACGACCAGGGCCGCACCCCGGACAAGTTCGCCGCTCTCCGGCAGCAGGGATTCCGGCTTCACCCGCAGGACGGCAGCGGGATCGTCGACCGCGGCCAGATCCTCGTGGCCAGCGCAGCGGTGGAGGACAGCGTGCCCGAAGTGAGACGCGCGAAGGAGCTGGAGTGTCTTCGGCTCAGCCGGGCCGAACTCAATTCGATCCTGTTCAACACCAGCGGCGCCGGCTTGGCGGTGGCGGGAACGAGCGGCAAATCGACGGTCACCGGCATGCTCGGCTGGATTCTCCACGCCTGCGGGCGCGACCCGACCATCATGAACGGCGCGGTGATGAAGAACTTCGTTTCGCCCGAGCGGCCCTTCGCCAGCGCGCTGGTCGGCGGTCGGAGCCTCTACGTCAGCGAAGTCGACGAAAGTGACGGTTCGATCGCCCTCTATCGTCCGGCGGTCGGCCTGTTGCTCAACGTCAGCCTCGACCACAAGAGCATGGACGAACTGCGGCTGCTGTTCGGCGACTATCTCGCCCGCAGCCGCATCGCCGTGATCAATGCGGACGATCCAGAGGCGCTGGCCCTGCTCCCTCATGCCAGCGAGGTCATCACTTTCGGCATCGAGGAAGGCAAGGCGCAGATCGGCATCAGGCCGGGTTCGATCGCCGAAGGCCCGATGCGGCAGGCGGCGCTGGTGGTGGATCGCCATCACGACAGCGAGTACCCGCTGCGGCTCGCTCTCCCGGGACGCCACAATCTCTCCAATGCGCTGGCCGCGATCGCCGGCGCTGCCGCAGCCGGCATTCCTGTGTCGCAGGCTGTCGAGGCGCTGGCGGGATTCGAGGGCCTGGCCCGGCGCTTCGACATCGTCGGAACGAGCGCCTCGGGCATCACGGTCATCGACGATTTCGGACACAATCCGGAAAAATGCGCCGCCACCCTGCGCACTCTCAAGTCCCATCCGGGGCGCGTGCTCGCCTTCTTCCAGCCGCATGGATACGGCCCCTTGCTGCAGATGGGCGAGGAGCTGGCCGAGACCTTTGCGCATGAGCTCGACGCGACCGACCGGGTGTTCCTGTGCGATCCGGTCTATTTCGGCGGGACGGTCGATCGCAACGAGGGGAGCCAGCGGATCGTCCGACTGGTCGAGGTTGCCGGAGGCCGAGCGGACTATCTTCCCTCGCGCGAGGCGGTGGGGGATCGCATCGCCGAAATCGCCCGGCCGGGCGATCGTATCGTCGTGATGGGCGCACGCGACGATACGCTGAGCAGCTTCGCGCGCGATCTCTTCGGCCGGCTCGCCTGAGCTATCCGGAACCGTCTCCATCCGCGGCTTCCTCGGGGGCGGTATCCGGAGAGTCTGCGCTCTCCAGACCGAGGATACGGCACCGGTTGCGTCCGGCATTCTTGGCTCGAAACAGCGCTGCATCAGCATCGAGGAAGACCTCCTCGATCGGGCGCCCCCTGCTCATCGCCCCGCCCACGCTGACGGTGATCTGCGGCAGGTCCTCGTCTTCCACCGAACCCTGTGCCTCGATCGCGCGACGCAGACGTTCGCCGCATAGCCGAAGTCCCTCCTCGCCCAAGCACCCGACCGTGACCGCGAACTCCTCTCCCCCGAGGCGGAATATCCTGGCATCGGAGGTCGAGCCGAACGTGTCGCGCAGGACCTGCGCCGCGTGGCGCAGCACCGCATCGCCCACGGCATGACCCTCGCGGTCGTTGATCGACTTGAACCTGTCGATGTCGGCGATCAGAAGGCCCCGGTTGGGCGCCATCCGTCCGATCCGGTCGAAAGCGCGGCGATTGGACAGGCCGGTGAGGCCGTCGCTATGCGCCAGCCTGGCCAGTTCGAGGGCGTGCCGGCGCGCCCGGTCCCGTTGGGCGCGGAGGATGAGAAACCGGTCTCCGACTGCCGCGGACGTCCCGATCACCAGAACGACCAGCGCAGCGAAGAGGACATCGTCGCTCGCCGCGGCCGCATCGACCCACCCCGCCGCCGAGAGCAGGCGGACGCTGCCGGCGAACACCATGCCCATGAAGGCTATGGCGAGAAACACCGCCACTCTGCTGCGCTCCGCCAGGGCACAGGCGATCGTCGCCATGATCGCCAGCGCGAGCGGCAATAGAGACAGAAGAAACGCCTCGTGGACGATGATCCGCAGCGCCTCGATCTCGAACAGCGACAACAGCTTGACCGCCACCACGAGGATCGCCAGCCCGATCGTGAGCCTTCCCAGCCGCCGCGGATAGGTGCCGTCTTCCAGAATGCCGATCACGAAGCCGACCGCGCAGGCGACCGCGAGCGCGAGGCTGGCCGTGTTGAGCTGGAAACGGAGGTCGAGCGGCAGATCGGGAACCAGCGCAAAAGCCAGGCCGGTATTCGACAGGGCGAACAACAGAAGCCCGCAGGTCATCGCGATGTGCCACAGCATGAAGCGCGCACGGAGCACCCGGTAGAACAGCAGGTCGTAGATGATCGGAACGAGCAGAATGCCACAGATCAGCGCATAGACGATCACCCGGCCGAGGTGCTCCGCTGCGGCGCTGTCTTCGTCGATGAGCCGGACGTCGCGAGCGGTCGCGGTCGTTTGCGGGCGTTCGATGACGGCATCGATCGCTGCGAGCGGCGCGCCGACGTTCGGAACGGGAACGCTGAAGCGCGTTCGGGCAAACCAGTTGCGGGCCGCCATCTGCGCATCGACATCGACGAGGCGAACCGTTCCGTCGGCGAAGACGAAACGCAGCACCATGGAATCGAAGCTGGAGGGATCGGTTTGCCACAGGAGGCGCTCGCCCGGCGGCAGGAATGCCGGTCCCAGATCCGTATGGGTGCGGACGAAGCGGGCCCGCTGGTCGAAGCGCGCTGCGGAGCAATCGAGCGCCGCGGGCGCGAGTTCCAGCGCAGCGCTCGCACTGTCCGCACCGCCGGTGCAGGTCAGCGAGTTGAGCGGCAGCTCGCGGGCTTGCGAAGTGGCCGTGAAAGCCAGGGACAGTATCGACAGCAGTAGAGTAAGGGCCTGTCGCCCGCGCTCCATTTCGGTTCCCCCTCCAGCTCAGCGCGTGAGCTTCAGGGAACCTTTTATCCGATCCTCGATCCTTTGTAAGTATTGGAACTTGCAGCGTTCCGATCTGGCACCGAATCGACCGCGGGCCGACTCAGCCCGAACTCGTGCCCCAGTCCCAGCACCTTGTGGAGGAGCAAGACCAGAACCGTGCCCAGCACGAGGCCGCCGAGCGCCGAGAGCGTCGCATAGGTCGCCCAGCCCGCGACACCGCCGCCCGGCCCGAGCGCGGCTTCTACCGTGTGCCGGGCGGCATCGGCCAGGCCGACGGGCCCGTGAATCCCGAGGTCCTCCAGCCCATGGAGGATGATCCCGCCGCCGACCCACAGCATGGCGATCGTTCCGATGACGGAGAGCGCGACCAGCACCCTGGGCATGGCGCGCACGAGGCCGCAGCCCACGCGTTGGGCCAGGGCGGAACGGCGTTCGGCCAGGTGCAGTCCGATGTCGTCCATCTTGACGATCAGCGCGACTGCTCCATAGACCACGAAGGTGATCCCGACGCCGACCGCGGCCAGTGCCGCCGCCCTGACCCAGAAATCGTCCGCGATCGCAGCTATCTCATTGAGCGAAATCGCCATGATCTCCGCCGAAAGGATGAGATCGGTCCGGATCGCACCGGCGATACGGGCCTTCTCGAACTCGGCCGGATTCTCGACCGGATCCTCGAGTGTCTTCCCGTGGTGTTCGCCGCCCAGCCTCTCGAGGATCTTCTCTGCGCCCTCGTAGGACAGATAGGCCCCGCCGAGCATCAGCAGCAGGGTGATGGCCCAGGGCAGGAACCAGCTCAGCAGGAGCGCACCGGGGAGCAGGATCAACAGCTTGTTCTTGAGGCTGCCCTTGGTGATCCCCCAGATGATCGGGAGCTCGCGCGCGGGCGTCAGCCCGGTCACGTATTTCGGCGCCACCGCGGCATCGTCGATGACGACCCCGGCGGCCTTGCTGCCGGCGCGACCGGTCGCCACCGAAATGTCGTCGACGGAGGCTGCTGCAGCCCGGGCAATGACCGAAACGTCGTCGAGAAGCGCTACGAGACCGCCGGGCACACATATCTCCTTGTTGCCACTCCAAATGCGGCCCTGCCCGCCTCGTTCCGCAAAGCCAAGCCTTGCATTGGGCCCAGATCAGGCTATGTGCGCGCATCCCTCGCTTCGGCGGCGGGATTCGAAGAAAGCCGGAGGGGCCCCGCAATCCCGCGGATCAGCCAGCGATCGGCCGCATGTGAAAGGACAAGAGCATGGCTCTTTACGAGCATGTATTCTTGGCACGCCAGGACCTGAGCCAGTCTCAGGTCGACCAGCTGGCAGCCAATGCTACCGAGATCATCGAGAAGAACGACGGCAAGGTCACCAAGACGGAGACCTGGGGCCTCAAGAACCTCGCCTACAAGATCGACCGGAACCGCAAGGCGCATTTCGTGATGCTCAACATCGAGGGCCCCGGCGCCGTCGTGGAAGAGCTCGAGCGCCAGACCCGCATCAACGAAGACGTCATCCGTTACATGACGATCCGCGTCGACGAGCACGAAAGCGGCCCGTCTGCGATGATGCGCAAGAACGAGCGCGATTCCAAGAAGCGCCGCGAACGTGAGGACCGAGACTGATGGCACGCCCGTTTTTCCGCCGCCGCAAGTCCTGCCCCTTCTCGGGCAAGAACGCACCGGCCATCGACTACAAGGACGTCCGTCTGCTGCAGGGCTTCATGTCCGAACGCGGCAAGATCGTCCCGAGCCGCATTACCGCGGTCAGCGCCAAGAAGCAGCGTGAGCTGGCCAAGGCGATCAAGCGCGCACGCCACATCGGCCTGCTGCCCTACATCGTGAAGTAAGAGGAGCAGAGACATGGATATCATCCTCCTCGAACGTATCGAGAAACTGGGCAGCATCGGCGACGTCGTGTCGGTCAAGGACGGCTATGCGCGCAACTTCCTGCTCCCGCAGAAGAAGGCGCTGCGCGCCAATTCGGCGAACAAGAAGGTGTTCGAAGCCAACCGCGAGCGGCTGGAGCAGGAAAATGCCGAACGCCGCGGCGAAGCCGAGAAGGCCGGCGAGAAGGTCGACGGTGCCGAGATCGTCCTGATCCGCGCCGCATCGAACACCGGTCAGCTCTACGGCTCGGTCAATGTCCGCGATATCGCGGCTGCGCTGGCGGAACAGGGCCACGAGATCGACAAGAAGCAGGTCATCATGGGCAATCCGATCAAGGCGATCGGCATGCATGACGTGCGCATCGATCTTCACCCCGAGGTCTCGGTTTCGATCAAGGCCAATGTCGCGCGCTCGGACGACGAGGCCGAACTGCAGCGGCAGGGCGTCGACGTGATGTCGCAGATGTTCGAAGACGACCGCGCGGCCGAAGGTGGCGGCGGTTTCACCGAAGCTGTCGATCCCACGCTCGAACCTGGCGAAATCCCGGCCGACATGCTCGAAGAGCGGGACGAGGAAGACGAGGCCTGAGCCTTCCCTCGTTCGACCCAAACAGACGCAAAGGGGGCGCGATCCGCAAGGGTCGCGCCCTTTTTGTAACATGCTCCTGCTTGTGGCAGGACGAAGCTCGAGAAAGACAAGAGGCAGGAGAAAACGCCCATGGATTCCATCGGCCAGACGCTCGACCGGATCGAGAAGATCTACGACGCCGCAGTGGAGCGGTTGCGCGAAGACGTCATCGCCTTCGGGCGCAATCGGGACCTTCCCGCGCCCGAGCGTCGCAGCGACGGCAGCTACGCCTACCCTGAATTGCGCCTGCGCTTTCGCGGCGGGGACCAACCCGAAGCCCGCAACCGCGCCTTCGGCCGATTGAACGCGCCGGGCCTCTACACCACCACCGTGACGCGCCCGCGCCTGTTCCGCGACTATCTGCAGGAGCAGCTCGAACTGATCTCCTCCAACTACGAAGTCGAGGTCGAGGTCGGATCCTCGCGTCAGGAAATCCCCTTCCCCTACGTCCTCGACGGCGAGTCCGGCGCGGAACTGGTCGGCGTCGATCCCAACCTCATCGCCCGCCACTTTCCTTCGACCGAACTGGCCGACATCGGCGACGAACTCGCCGACGGCATCGTCCTTGGCGGGCCCGAGGACGCGATCCCGCTATCGCTGTTCGACGGGCTGAGAACCGACTTCAGCCTCGCGCGCCTCGCCCATTACACCGGCACCGCTCCCGAGCATTTCCAGCGGTTCATCCTGTTCACCAACTACCATCGCTATGTCGATGAATTCGTTGATTGGGCTGGCGCGCAACTCGGCGAGAACGGCTATTCGGCGCTGGCCGGCGCGGGCGGAATGATGCTGACCGAGAAGACCCAGAATGCGCGGGCGCAACTGTCCGACACGGCATGGCGGCGTCACCAGATGCCGGCCTACCACCTCGTCGGGCCCAACCACGACGGGATCACGCTGGTGAATATCGGCGTCGGCCCCTCGAATGCCAAGACAATCTGCGACCATCTGGCGGTGCTTCGCCCCGAGGCCTGGCTGATGATCGGCCATTGCGGCGGCCTGAGGCCGAGCCAGAAGATCGGCGACTATGTCCTCGCCCACGCCTATCTGCGCGACGATCACGTCCTCGACCCCGTGCTGCCGCCCGAAATTCCCCTGCCCGCGATCGCCGAAGTGCAGCAGGCGCTCGCCAGTGCGGCGGAGGCAGTATCGGGCACCCATGGGGCCGACCTCAAGAAACGCATGCGCACGGGCACCGTGGTCACGACCGACGACCGCAATTGGGAATTGCGCTACACCAGCTCGGCGCATCGCATGTCTTTGAGCCGCGCCGTCGGGGTCGATATGGAAAGCGCCACGATCGCGGGCCAGGGCTATCGCTTCCGCGTTCCCTACGGAACTTTGCTCTGCGTCTCCGACAAGCCGCTGCACGGCGAGATCAAGCTCCCCGGTCAGGCGAATGCCTTCTACGAACAGGCGATCGCCGCCCATCTGCTGATCGGGGTGACCACTTGCCAGCGTCTGCGCGAGGAGGGACCGCGGCTTCACAGCCGGAAGCTGCGGGCGTTCAACGAACCGCCCTTCCGGTGATGCATCACTCGAGGGTCAAGATGCCTCGGGCGGAGCACGTCGCCGGCGCTGCAAGCCGAGAGGATTGAAGGCCACGGGCAGACAACGCCGCAGCGAATTGACGGAGCAACGGGCAGTGCCCGCCGTCAGCCCCTGCCCTTGGTCTTGGTCCGGCCGTCTTTCGCATTCGCTGCGATGAAGTCGATGATCATGCCGGCGATGTCCTTCCCGGTGGCATTCTCGATACCCTCGAGACCCGGCGATGAATTGACTTCCATGATCACCGGACCGTGATTGCTGCGCAGCATGTCCACGCCGCAGACGTTCAGCCCCATCCGCTTTGCCGCGCGCAAAGCGGTGCTGCGTTCCTCGGGAGTGATCTTGATCAGCTGCGCACTGCCCCCGCGGTGGAGGTTCGAGCGGAAATCGTCCGGTGCGCCGGTGCGTTTCATCGCGGCGACCACCTTGCCGCCGATCACCAGCGCCCGAATGTCGGTGCCGCCGGCTTCCTTGATGAACTCCTGCACCAGAATGTTGACGTTGGCGCCGCGAAACGCCTCAATGACCGATTTGGCGCTGCTCATCGTCTCCGCCAGGACGACGCCGATGCCCTGCGTTCCCTCGAGCAGCTTGATCACCACCGGCGGTCCCTTGACCGCCCTGATGATCTCTTCGGCCTGCTTGGGATCGTTGGCATAGGCGGTCAGCGGCAGGCCGAGCCCGTGCTTGGCGAGGATCTGCATGCTGCGCAGCTTGTCGCGGCTGCGCCCGATGGCGACGCTTTCGTTGAGTGGCCAGCAGCCGCGCATCTCGAACTGCCGCAGGATCGCCAGGCCGTAATTGGTAATGGAGGCGCCGATCCGCGGGATCACCGCATCGTAGCCGAGCATCGGTTCGCCATTGTAGAAGACTTCGGGACGGTGGCTGGCGATGTGAACCGTGCACCGGAGCGTGTTGAGGATCTCGAAATGGTGCCCGCGCTCTTCCGCCGCCTGTTTGAGCCGCTGGTGCGAATAGAGGTTCGCATTGCGCGCCAGCATGGCAATCTTCATGTGGTGTGACCCTTTACGATTTCGCGGCCCGGCGTCTGGAGCCAGGAATGCCCCGAATCGACCACGAATCGACGCCTTAGCGCAGAGCGCCCGATCAGCATCGGAAATTTCATGTCGCTACGATCGGCCAGGCTGAATTCGGTCCGGAATTCCACTTCGCCGATGCGCAGCTGCGTCTTCACGATCATCCGCCGCTGCGTTTCGCCATTCGAACTGGTGATCCCGCGCCAGTCGACATGCACCGCCTCGCACACCTGGCGAACATGCTGACGGTCGAAATCCACCGCGAAGCGGACGTAGCGTTCGCCATCGCGCTCGAACCGCTCCAGGATCGTCGCGTGCAGCGACGACGTTCGCGCGCCCGTGTCGATCTTCGCGGGCAGGCCATGGAGGCCGAGTTCGGGCAGGTGCACGAGCTCGCGCCAGCCGACGACGGGAAGGGTCTTCCCGCCGCCGACCGTCCGCGCAGTCGCGGTGGGCTTTACCACCCGGTCGGCTTGCCCTTGTTCTGCTCGTCGAGCCACTGCTTGAGCGGGGCGAAATATTCGAGCATCGGCTTGGCGCTCATCTCGCGCGTGCCGGTGAAGGCCTCGAGCGCCTCGGGCCAGGGCTTGCTCGCCCCCATCTCGAGCATCGCGTTCAGCTTCTCGCCCACTTCCTCGTTGCCGTAGAACGAACAGCGATGCAGCGGCCCCTTCCATCCGGCCATGTCGCAAGCCGCCTTGTAGAACTGGAACTGGAGGATCCGCGCGAGGAAATAGCGGGTGTAGGGCGTCGTTGCCGGGATGTGGTATTTCGCGCCCGGATCGAACGCATCGGCGGGCCGCTCGACCGGCGGGGTAATGCCCTGGTATTCGCGCTTCAGATCGTGCCAGGCGGTGTTGTACCGGTCGGGGGTGATCGATCCGTCGAACACGCCCCAGCGCCATTTGTCGACCAGCAGCCCGAACGGCAGGAACGCGACCTTGTCCATCGCCTGGCGCAGCAGCAGGCCGATGTCCTTGTCGGCGCTGGGTACCTGGGCGCGGTCGAGCAAGCCGATCTGGACCAGATATTCGGGCGTGATCGAGAGCGCGACGAAATCGCCGATCGCCTCGTGGAAACCATCGTTGGCGCCGCCGAGATAGGTCAGCGGCTGTTCGTTATAGGCGCGCTGGTAGTAATTGTGGCCGAGCTCGTGGTGGATGGTGACGAAATCGTCGGCATTCACCTTGATGCACATCTTGATGCGGATGTCGTCCTGGTTGTCGATGTCCCAGGCGCTGGCGTGGCACACCACTTCGCGATCGGCCGGCTTGGTGAACAGGCTGCGTTTCCAGAAGGTGTCCGGCAGCGGTTCGAAGCCGAGCGAGGAATAGAAGCCCTCGCCGTATTTGACCATGTCGAGCGGCCCCTTGCCCTTGGCTTCGAGCAGCTCGCCGATATCGTAGCCGAGGTCGCCCGAACCCTCGGGCGCGACCAGCGGGTAGATGTTGCCCCATTCCTGCGCCCACATATTGCCGAGCAGATCGGCGCGGATCGGACCCGTCGCGGGCTGCACCAAATCGCCGTATTTCCCGTTGAGCTTGCTCCGGACGTAGGTGTGCAGCGCCTCATAGAGCGGCTTGGTCTCCTGCCACAGCCGCTCGGTCATGGCGGTGAATTCTTCCGGGCTCATGTCGTAGCCCGAACGCCACATCGCCCCGACGTTGTCGAAGCCCAGCTCGACCGCACCTTCGTTGGCGATCCCCACCATCCTGGCGTAATCGCCCTTCATCGGCGCCCCGACATTGGTGTGCCAGCTGTCCCACATCTCGGCATATTCGGCGGGCGTGTGGTCGAGATTGCCCATCTCGGCCTCGATGTCAGAGCCGTTGATCTCCTTGCCGTTCAGCGTGCCCTTGCCCTTGCCGTACTGGCTCGACAGGCCGGTCGATATCTCATTGAGCTCGGTTGCCGCGCCCGGGGTGGTCGGCGCCGGCAGCGTCAGCCCGTTGCGCATGATGTTCAGTTTGCGCGCGACATCGGGGTCCAGGCTCTCGATCGCCGCGTATTTCGCCGCTGCCAGCGCATATTCGACGCCTTTTTCGGTCAGCACCGCATTGCTCGCGGCGGCGAGGGCATCGGTGTCTTCGGTGATGTAGGTATAGTTGACCCAGTTGACCTTGGCGTTCTCGACATAGATCGGCCCCATCTCCGCTTCGACCGCGGCGACGAACTGCGCCGCCCCGGCGGGGGTCATCGGATAGGCGGCAGCCGCTTGCGCGGCGGCGGGCTGGTCCTGTTCGGCCAGCGCCGGGGTGGCAAGCGAGATTGCGAGCGCGGACAGCGCGACGGATGCGAATTTCATGACGAGCCTCTCGGATTGTGTTCTGCGGTTGGTTTCATGTGCTACCGGATTGCACCTGCAGCTTCGCTTAATCAAGCGCCCCGCGACCAAATCCGGTCGAGAATCAGGCCGGCCAGGACGCCAAGGAAGGTCACGAACCAGGCGAGGAGCTTGGGCGTCTGCATTGCGGCAGCGATCGCTGCCATCCGATCGACGCCCCGTTCCTGCATCAGCTGGACGAATTGCAGCACGGTTTCGGTGTAGTCGGCCAAACAGAACAGCACCGCCGCAAGCGCGACCGTCCAGCCGATAGCGCGCACCAGCAGATTGCCGGAATGCGCGAAACCGCGGCCGGCGATCCAGGCGCCGAGGCTGTATGTTCCGATGAACAGCAGATCGCCGGCCATGCTCAGGATCGCCAGCCAGCGCACCCCGGTCTCGCGCCAGTCGGCCTGGATCCGGTCGACCGTTTCGGCGTCGCCGGCGAGCTGATGATCGACGATGCCGAAATGACTGGCAGCCGCCAGCCACATCCCCAGCCCCACGACCACCACGAACATCGCCAGCCCCGCCAGCCACCAGCGAAGGCGGACACTCGGCGGTTTTATCGCGCTTGCCCCAGCCACTCGGCGATCGCGCGGCCCAGATCGGGCTTGGTCACGCTGCCCATATGCGTGCCCGGCACTTCGACGAAGTCGGCGGCGGGCAGGAGCGCCGCCAGTTCCTCGGCCGAACCGTTGTCGCGATCCTCATCGCCGCAGACCACCAGCGTGGGCATAACCACCCGGTCGAGCTGCGCAAGGTCGAGGTCGGGCATGGTGTCGAGCAACAGCCGCGCCGCCACCCGATCGACGCCCTGCGACTTCAGGAATTGCATCGAGAAATAGTCCGGGTCGCCGCGCGGGATGGCGTCGAATTCGTCGATCACCCGCCGGAACTTCGCGGCCCGGCGCTGCCATTCGCCGAGGCCCGCCGTGCCCATCCCGCCGACGACCAGCCGGGCGGGCGCCAGCACCCCTCCCGCGACCGCATGGAGCGATGTCCGCGCGCCGAGCGAGAAGCCTCCGAGATCGTAGTCCTCCAGTCGCAGATGATCGACCAGCGCCGCAACGTCACGCACCAGGACATTGGCAGGATAACGCTCGGGGTCGTGCGGCGCCTCGCTTTCGCCATGGACGCGGAAGTCGAGCATGAGGACCTCGTAGCCCCGCGCGGCGATCGCCTCGTGGTGCCCCCATTTGATCCAGTTCATCCGGGCGCTCGAAAACAGCCCGTGAAGAAGCACCAGGGGCCGCCCCGCCCCGTGCCTGTGCAGCGCGAGACGGGTTCCGTCGAAGCTGTCGAAAAATTCGGTGTTCACTCGGGCACCTCCAGCCCGGCCGCCTTCCAGCGATCCACGACGCTTGCGGTTTGGTCGCTGCGCTGGCGGGGGAGATCTCCGGTGTCGATCCAGGCTTCGTGCAGGCTCTCGACACCCGCGTGCAGCACCGGCACGAAGTCCGAGGGATCATCGAAGCTGCCGAAGGTCAGGTCCATCCGGTCGTGCCCGTCGAACCGGAATCCCAGCGGCGAACCGCAGCGCGAGCAGAAGGGCCGCTTGGCGATCGGCGAACTGGCATACCAGTCGGGCTCGTGATCCCAGTGGATCGCGGCGACCGGCAGGAATACGAAGGTCGCGGCGAAGCCTCCGGTCGCCTTCTGGCACATCCGGCAATGGCAATGGTAGGCCTCGGCCTCGGACACGTCGGCGCGATAGCGGACCCGACCGCACTGACAGCCGCCTTCCCTCACCCCCGCATGGCTCATCGCGCTTGCAGCCCTTTCTGTTCCATCCGCCAGGCGACCATCTCGATGCGATCCTGTCCGAAGAAGGGCTCGCCATCGAACACCAGCGTCGGCACGCCCCAGTGGCCGGCCGCCTCAAGGGCGTCCTGATTGGCGACGATTTCCGCGTCGAGCCGGTCGGGTTCGGCAGCCACCTCCGCCTCGACGTCCATCGGGTCGAGACCCGCCCGCTCGAGCGCGCGGTCCAGGTGGTCGCCCTCGTTCCAGCCCTCCTGGCCACCCCAGATCAACCGACCTGCCTCATGCGCGAAGATCAGGCCGCGCCCCCGGCGGGCGGCCGCCTGTCCCATGCGGGTGACGTGGCGGATATGGGGCTGGTCCTCCGCGATCCGCCGCGTCGCGACATCCTGGATGATCGGGTCGGGGCGCGGCGGGCCGAAGGGAATGCCATGGAACTGCGCCACGCGCATCATGTCGCGCATGGTATAGCCGAGCCAGTTGGGATGGTTGCGCTCGAAGAAGTCGGGCTGCCGGATGGCGAGCGGATAGACCGGCCGCAAGGCGATCTCGAGGTCGTAATCCTCGGTCATCGCGCGATAGCGGCCCACCGCCAGATAGCTGTAGGGCGAACGGAAGCTGAAATAGAGTTCTGCGGTCAGGGTCATGCCGCCCTTATACGCCTTGCGCCCCCGAGCGGAAGACGCAGCCGCATCACCCTTTCTTGAGGCACTCGCGGCCGAGCAGTTCGGCGATCTGCACCGCATTGAGAGCGGCGCCCTTGCGCAGATTGTCCGAAACGCACCACAGGTTGAGCCCGTTCTCGACCGTGGGATCCTCGCGCACGCGGCTGATGTAGGTCGCGCTGTCGCCGGCGGCCTCGACCGGGGTGATGTATCCGCCGTCCTCGCGCTTGTCGATCAGCATGCAGCCGGGCGCCTCGCGCAGGATGTCCATGGCGCGCTCGGCCGAGAGCTCGTTTTCGAACTCGATGCTCACCGATTCCGAATGGCCGACGAACACCGGCACGCGCACGCAGGTCGCGGTCAGCTTGATCTTCGGATCGAGGATCTTCTTGGTCTCGACCACCATCTTCCACTCTTCCTTGGTCGAACCATCGTCGAGGAAGACGTCGATATGCGGGATGACGTTGAAGGCGATCTGCTTGGTGAACTTCACCGGATTGACCGGATCGCCGACGAAGATGTTGCGGCTCTGCTCGAACAGCTCGTCCATGCCGGCCTTGCCCGCCCCCGAAACCGACTGATAGGTCGAGACCACCACGCGCTTGATCCTCGCGGCATCGTGCAGCGGCTTGAGCGCCACCACCAGCTGCGCGGTCGAGCAGTTCGGATTGGCGATGATGTTGCGCTTGGAATAGCCGTGGATCGCCTCGGGATTCACCTCGGGCACGATCAGCGGCACATCGGGGTCCATGCGGTAGAGCGAGCTGTTGTCGATCACCACGCAGCCCGCCGCGGCAGCCTTGGGCGCATAGTCCTTCGCCGGACCGCTGCCGGCGGCGAACAGCGCGATGTCCCAGCCCGACCAGTCGAAATGCTCGATGTTGCGGCATTTGAGCATCTTGCCGGTGTCGCCGAATTCGACTTCCGAACCGTGCGAGCGGCTCGAGGCGACGGCGGCGATCTCTTCGATCGGGAACGCCCGCTCGGCCAGCACCATCATCATTTCGCGTCCGACATTCCCCGTCGCGCCGACCACGGCCACACGATAGCCCAAATCATTTCTCCAATATCTCTGCGCGGCCGAGATAGGGATTGCCCCCGCGCCCGCAAGCGCACATTCGTTTGCGCCCGATAAAGCTCAGACGATCCCGGCGAGGTGGAGGGCGAGCAGGACGATCGCCGCCAGCGCACCCGCGGCGCCGGTGATCGAGATCGCCGGATGGGCGATACCGCGCTTGACCGCCATCGCATTGACCAGCGCGAACACCGCCAGGAAGACGAAGCTCGCCCCCTGCACCAGCTGGCCGAGCCCCCCGAGGACCGCGAGGAAAGCGGCGGCGGATGCAATGGCCACCACGCCGGCCCAGGGGACGCCCCGACGGTCGGTGCGGGCGAACAGCGCCGGCATCTCCTCCGCCTCGGCCGCCTCGCGAGCCAGGCGCGCAGTGGCGAAGACCGTGGCGTTGATCGCCGAGGCAGTGGAGAAGACCGCAGCGACGGTCACCGCGACGAAGCCCGGAGCTCCCGCCGCCACGCGCCCCGCCTCGGCCAGCGCCACTTCCCTCTTCGCGACGATGGCGTCGCCTCCGACGAGCATCCCGGTACCCAGCGTGACGAGGACGTAGACGAGGATCGTTGCGGCAATGGCCGAGATCATCGCCTTGCCGATCATCGCCTTGCCATCGATCATGTCGTCGTAATCGTAGGTCAGCAACTGGAAGCCCTCATAGGCCATGAAGACGGTCGCCGCGCCGACGATCGCCCCGGTGACGCCGGAACCCGTGCTTTGCGCCGCAGCCAGTCTCTCGGGCGCCCAATGGGCCAGCCCGATCACCGCCAAAGCCAGGAGGATGGCGAGCTTGCCCCAGACCGCGACGATCTCCACGGTCGAGCTCTCCCCCACTCCCATCAGATTGACCCCCGCGAGAACCGCGATGGCGCCGAGCGCCGCCGCCTGCGGCAGCCAGGCGGGGCCCCCGACGGCGTGGCCGAGATAGGCGCCGAAGGTAAAGGCATAGACCGACACGGTCAGCGTATAGCCGAGCATCAGCGCCCAGGCGGTGAGGCGGGCGGCGGCAGGATGGCCGAGATCGCGGAGAAAGGCGAAGGCGCCGCCCGCGCAATCGAGCCGCTGGGTCAGCCGGGCATAGGAATAGCCCGTGGCCAAAGCGATCGCGCCGCCGATCACGAAGCTGAGCCAGGCAAGCTTGCCGGCCACCGCGGTCACCACGCCCAGAGTGGCGAAGATCCCGCCTCCGATCATGCCTCCCACGGCCATCGACCAGGCCGCATTGAAGCCCATGGTGCCGTTCGCGCCGTGTTTCTCCATGCCCGTCACTCGCCCCGTCTAGCAGCGACCTTGCTTCCGCCCATGGCAAATTTCGGGCCGGGTGTGGTCGTCGGGTCCGGGACCGGCCTGCGAGCTACCAGGATGGCGGCGCGGTTCAGAGGGTGGACCGTCCCGGCCGCTCCAGGCTTGCCACGAACTCCGGGATTGGCACGAAAAAGGGCGGCTTCCCGCGAGGGAGGCCGCCCTTCGTGATGTCACGGTGCAACCGCTTCGGCCGGCTCAGGCCTTGGGCGCGTTGTCGCGGCGTTCGGCGATACGCGCGCGCTTGCCGGTACGGCCGCGCAGATAATAGAGCTTGGCCCGGCGCACGATACCGCGGCGGACCACGGTGATGCTGTCGACGATCGGCGAATAGAGCGGGAACACGCGTTCCACGCCTTCGCCGAACGAAAGCTTGCGGACGGTGAAGTTGCTGCCCATGCCGCGGTTCGACCGGGCGATGACGACGCCTTCGAAGTTCTGGACGCGCTCGCGCGTGCCTTCGACGACCTTCACGCCGACGCGGACGGTATCGCCCGCGCGGAAATCGGGAATGTCCTTGCCGAGATTTTCGATCGCTTCGGCTTCGATCTGCTGGATCAGGTTCATGCCTGGTCTTCCTGGTTTCTTCGCCGCGCGCCAGAGGCAGGTCGGTCCCGAGCGTCACAGTAACGCTCCCAAAGGTCCGGCCTGCGTAACCGTGTGTCTTCCTCGCTCCGGGCCTTGCGCCAGGCAGCGATTTTCGCATGATCCCCCGATCGCAGCACTTCAGGGATCGTGCGCCCTTCCCATTGCTGAGGTCGGGTGTATTGCGGGTATTCGAGGAGCCCGTCTTCGAAGGATTCCTCATGCCCGCTTTCGGGCGCGCCCATTACTCCGGGAAGCAGCCGAATGCAAGCGTCGAGAATTGCCAGCGCGGCAGGCTCTCCGCCGGAGAGAACGATGTCGGCGAGACTCACCTGCTCGATCTGCGGAAAGGCTTCGAAAATCCGCTCGTCGAAGCCTTCGAACCGGCCGCAGAGGATCGTTACCCCCGGCCCTTCGGCGATCGCGCGAATCCGCGCCTGGGTGATCGGCTTCCCCCGCGGCGTCATGGCGAGGACCGGCCGGTCCTGGCCCACCCCGTCGAGCGCCGCGCCGATGACATCGGGCTTGAGCACCATCCCGGCCCCGCCCCCTGCCGGCGTATCGTCGACCGTGCGATGCCGGTCGGCCGCGAAATCGCGGATCTGAACCGCCTCGCACGACCAGTCGCCCCGCTCGAGCGCGCGCCCGGCCAGCGAAACGCCGAGGGGGCCGGGAAACATCTCGGGGTAGAGCGTCAGGATAGTGGCGGCGAAGGTCATTCCGTTGCCCAATTCTCGATCCTGAGACCGGGAATGTCGGAAAAGTCTCGCGCATTCGAAGTAATCAGAACCGCGTCGAGAGCGAGCGCATGCGCGCCGATCAAACGATCGAAACTGGTGCGCTTCATCGGAAGGCCGCGCACGAGTTCACCGTAACGCTCGGCCGCACGCTCGTCGAAAGCCTCGACCGCGAGCGCATCCAGAAACAAGTCGAGAGTATGCTCGTCTCTCACCGGGTCGTGCGAGGTCCGGCTGCCCACGCGCAATTCCGCGACACTGATCGTCGAGATGGCGCAACGCTCGAATTCCTCCTCCAGTCGGTGCACCACCCGTTCGTTCCGGGCGAGCAGGAAATCAAGGCACACGTTCGTGTCGAGCAAGAACATCGATCAGGCTGGCGGGTCGATCGCATCCGAGCCAGTCCGGACGGGGCTGTCGCTGTTTAGACGGCCCTCGGCCATCCAGCCCGGCGACATGCGCCCGGCGAGTCCGGCGAAATTCTTCCGGCTGCGCTCCGCCGGTACAGCCGTAATGGACTTGTCTGCATGCTGCACCAGGTTAAACTCCCGGCCCGGTTGAACACCCAGTTCCTTGGGCAGGCGGATCGCAATGGAATTGCCCGATTTGAAGCTTCTGCCGACGAATTCATGTTCCATGGGAACCTCCGTATATACGGCTTGTATATACGGTCCATTTGCGCTTAGATCAAGCGATGGACGACTGCATCATCGTAGGCGCGGGCCCGGCGGGTCTTACTGCGGCGATCTATCTCGCGCGCTATTACCTCGCCATCCGTATGTTCGATTGCGGCACCAGCCGCGCGAGCTGGATCCCGACCACCCACAATCACGCAGGCTTTCCCGAGGGCATCGCCGGCAGTGAGCTGCTCGAGAGAATGCGCGAACAGGCGGCGAAATACGGCGCTCTTCGCGAGCCGAAGCGGGTCACCGAGCTGAGCAAGAACGGCGAGCAGTTCATCGTCGCATGCGACGACGAGCGCTATGCTGCGCGCACCGTGCTGCTCGCCACCGGCGTGGTCAACAACCGGCCCGAGGGGATCGACGACCGCTTGCACGAGGAAGCGCTGGCGCGCGGCCTGCTGCGCTATTGCCCGGTCTGCGATGGCTATGAGGTGACTGACCGCAAGGTGGCGGTGATCGGGACCGGCGACCATGGCACCGCCGAGGCGCAGTTCCTGCGGACCTATACGCGCGCCATCACGCTGGTGTCCCCGGCGGGCGAGCACGATCTGTCGCGGCAATGCGCGGAAGCTCTCGACGAGGCCGGGATCGTGCGGGTCGCCGGGCCCTGCGGCGGCTTCGCGATCGAGGATGGGCAGATCGCCTTCGATACGGCCCGGGGACGGGAGCGGTTCGACAGCGTCTATCCCGCCCTCGGCTCGGTCGTGCGATCGGGGCTGGCAACCGCTTGCGGAGCGAAGACCAGCACGGAAGGATGCGTCCTCGTCGACGACCATCTGGAGACGAGCATACCGGGCCTGTTCGCTGCCGGCGATGTGGTGGTCGGCCTCGACCAGATCAGTCACGCGATGGGCCAGGCAGGCGTCGCCGCCACCACCATCCGCAACCATCTGGCCGAACGCGCTCCGCTCAGACGCTAGGAATTCCGCGGAGAGCGGTCGCGGCTCTTCTGCTCGTCGCCCTGCCGGGCTAATCGCCGGCGCCCCCCATGTTCCGGTCACGCTCGGGCGGGGCAATGGCTTCGATATAGCCCGGCTCGATCGCGGGAGCGGGCTGCGGGCACGGACTCTCGGCGGGCAGTTCGCCTGCGACCTCGACATAGTCGCCGGGGCCGTAGTCTTCCTCGGTCAGCGCAAGGGCGTAGCTGTCGCCTTGCGGCGTGTGCAGCACCGGACATTCGTCACCTCCGGCGATCCGCCCTTCCACCGCCAAGGTTCCGCCTGGCGCCACCGGCGCATCTGGCGAAGGCCGCTCGCCCGTTCGGAGCGACCGGGCTTGCGGCACTTCTGCCTTCTCTCCCGCTCCTCCGGAATCCGGCGTGGGTTCGCCCGTCCCGCAAGCGGAGAGGGCGAGCAGGAGAGATGGCAGCAGCGTGGTCCTGGCGTGCGTCGTCATGCTTCCCCAACGAAGGGTGCGAGGGCGATGTTCCTAGGTGACGAAACCGGATTCGACGACCAGCTTTTCGGTGTCCCACCCGGGCACTGCCTGCGGTGTCAGGGGGACCATGAAGGTCTTCCCGTCGGGCCTTTCGATTTCGACGATGTCGGTCGCCCCGAAGTTCTCGACCGCGCAGACCCGCCCGATCGCTTCGCCGGCTTCGGTCACCACCGGCAGGTCGATGAGATCGGAGAAGTAGAACTCGCCTTCCTCGAGCGGAGGAAGATCGTCGCGCGACACGGCCAGCGCCGTGCCCCGGAGCGCCTCGGCGGCGGTCCGGTCGCCCGTCTCGGCGAAGCGCGCGACGGCCCCGCCCTTGCCGTCGCTGCGGATCTTCGCGAGCGTCAGCGTGCCACCGTTGAAGCATGTGCCCGGCGACAGTGCCTCGAGGCCCTCGCCGAACAGCTTGAGCCGGACCTCGCCCGCCACGCCATGCGCACCGGTGACGGCCGCGAGCGTGACGGGCTTGTCCGACATATGCGGGCCTTACTCGGCCTTGTCTTCGGTTTCGCTGGCGGTTTCGCTGGCGGTTTCCGCCGTCTCGGCAGCAGCGCCGTCATCGGCCGGAGCTTCGGCAGCCGCTTCCTCGGCAGCCGCTTCCTCGGCGGGCGCTTCGGGAGCCGCTTCCTCGGCGGGAGCCTCGGTCGCAGCCTTGGCCTCTTCCTCGGCTGCCTTCCGGGCTTCCTCGGCTTCCGCAGCCTTGGACGCCTTCTCTTCGGCGCGTTCCTTGGCGGCTTCGCCCGGCTCGCCCTTCTTGGGATTGTTGCGCGCGCTGCGCTCGAGGATGCCGGCGGCATCGAGGAAGCGGTGGACGCGGTCCGACGGCTGCGCGCCGACCGACAGCCAGTGACGCGCGCGATCCTCGTCGAGCTTCACCCGCTCGCCCAATTCCTTGGGCAGCATCGGATTGTAGGTGCCGATCTGCTCGAGATATTTGCCGTCGCGCGCGCTGCGCGAATCCGACACGACGATGCGATAATAGGGGCGCTTCTTGGCGCCACCGCGGGAAAGACGGATTGCAACTGACATTGGATAGTACCTTTCGAATGTAAACGACTGAAATCTATTTCTTCTTCAAGAGCTCTTGCAGGTCGGGCGGAAGCGTCGAGGGATCCACCCCGGGTCCAGCCGATGTCCCGCCCTTCGGTCCGCCGAGGCCGGGCATGCCGCCGCCTCCGCCGAGACCCGGCATGGCTGCGCCGAGGCCGCCCTTGCCGAACAGCGCCCCGAGCCCCTTGATCCCGCCCATCTTCTTGATCTGCTTCATCGCGCGGGCCATTTCCTGATGCATCTTGAGGACCTTGTTGACCTCCTGCACCTCTCTGCCGGAGCCCGCCGCGACGCGCTTCTTGCGCTTGGCATTGAGCAGTTCGGGACGCTTGCGCTCCTTGGCGGTCATCGAACCGATGATCGCATCCATGTGGAGCAGGGCCTTGTCGTCCATTCCGCTCTGCGCCATCGCCGACTTGGCCTTCTTCATCCCGGGCAGCATCCCCGCGAGCATGCCCAGCCCGCCCATGCTCTGCATCTGGCGCAGCTGCATCCGTAGGTCGTCGAGGTCGAACTTGCCCTGCGCCATCTTGCGCGCGAGCGCTTCGGCATCGTCCTGCTTGATCGTTGCGGCAGCCCGTTCGACCAGGCTGACGACGTCGCCCATGCCGAGAATGCGGCCCGCCACGCGCTTCGGATCGAAGGCCTCGATCGCATCGAGCTTCTCGCCCGTGCCCGCGAATTTGATCGGCTTGCCGGTGACGTAGCGCATGCTCAGGGCCGCGCCGCCGCGGGCATCGCCGTCCATCCGGGTCAGCACGACGCCGGTCAGCGGCACCTCGCCGGTGAAGCTCTGCGCCACGTTCACCGCGTCCTGCCCGGTCAGGCTGTCGACCACCAGCAGCACTTCGGTCGGCGTGGATATGCCGGCGATCGCCTTCATCTCGGCCATCAGCGCTTCGTCGACATGGAGACGGCCGGCGGTGTCGAGCAGCAGCACGTCGGCGGATTGCAGCTTGGCGCTTTCCATCGCGCGCCGCGCGATATCGACCGGCTGCTGCCCCGCGACGATCGGCAGCGTCGCCACATCGACCTGCTCGCCCAGCACCTTGAGCTGTTCCTGCGCCGCCGGACGGTTGACGTCGAGCGAGGCCATCAGCGCCTTCTTGCCGTGCTTCTCGCGGATCAGCCGGCCGAGCTTGGCGGTGGTGGTGGTCTTGCCCGATCCCTGCAGGCCGACCATCATCACCACGACCGGCGGCCTGGCCGCCAGGTTCAGCTCCGCCGTCTCCTCACCGCCGAGCATGGCGACCAGCTCGTCATTGACGATCTTGACGACCTGCTGCCCCGGCGTGACCGATTTCAGAACCTCGGAGCCGACCGCCTTCTCGGTGACCGCATCGACGAAGCGGCGGACCACCGGCAGCGCCACATCCGCCTCGAGCAGCGCGATCCGCACTTCGCGCATCGCCTCGCGCACGTCGCTTTCGGACAGCGAACCGCGTCCCTTGAGGCGGTCGAAGACATTGCCGAGCCGATCGGACAGAGTGTCGAACATGCCTGCTCCTTGCCGCGCCTGGACGGCGTGTGCTTGCCCGGCCGCTCCCCGGACCGGGAAAGCGCTGGCCATTCCTTCGGGAAACGCCCGAAACGCGAAAAACGCCGGCGGACGAGAACTCGTCGGCCAGCGTGGGGCGAACCCCTGCGAAACCCGGGCAATTGCCCGGATGTGGTGGAAGCGGGCCGGAACCCTTGTCACGGTCCGCTGCCATCAGATCCGGCGAAATGGTGGAGCCTAGCGGGATCGAACCGCTGACCTCTACAATGCCATTGTAGCGCTCTCCCAGCTGAGCTAAGGCCCCGTGCCATTTCGTCCGCGACGCGCCCTGGGAGGCACGTCACCCTTGCGGGAGGCGCCCAATATAAGGCGCCCCACCGCAATGCAACAGCAAAAATCAGCTATCGTCGGAGTCGTCGTCGTCGCCTTTCGACTTGGTCTCGACGCCCAGATCGTCGTCGCCGCCGAGATCGACCTCATTGTCGGGCGAATCCTCGTCGTCGTCGACGTCGAGATCCTCGAGCTCGTCGTCCTCGTCGTCGTCGCCCGACAGATCGCTATCGGCCTGCTCGTCCTTCTTCTTCTTTTCTTCCTCGAAGGGAATCGGCTGCTTCGACTTGAGCACGGGCTCGGGGTTCCATTCCTCGCCGCATTCGATGCAGGCGACGGGCTCGTCCTTGTTCAGATCGTAGAAGCGGGTGCCGCATTTCGGGCAGGTCCGCTTGGTGCCCCATTCCGGTTTGACCATGAGTATTCCTTAGCCTTGTCTGCCCCGTCCGATGCGGGCCGGGGCGATGCATTCATATTGTCGATGATGGATCCCCGATCGCCGGGAATCGACAGCGCGCGCGCCTTGCCAGAAGGTATCCGCGCTGTCAAAGCGCCGCACGCCTGGAACAACTCGCACTCGGGATTTCGTGTGACCGCCTACCGTTTTCAACCCTCCGGCCCGCTCACCGGACGCATTCGCATGCCGGGCGACAAGTCGATCAGCCACCGCGCGCTGATGTTCGGCGCGCTGGCCGTGGGACGCAGCCGGATCACCGGCCTGCTCGAGGGCGAGGATGTGCTCGCCACCGCCGCGGCGCTCCGCGCGCTGGGCGCCACGATCGAGAAGAGCGGCGCAGACTGGCTGGTCGACGGCGTCGGGGTCGGGTCGCTGCTGCAACCCGGGCAGGCGCTCGACATGGGCAATTCGGGCACTTCGACCCGGCTGCTGCTGGGCCTGCTCGCCAGCCACGGCATCAGCGCCACCTTCACCGGCGACGCCAGCCTCTCGCAGCGCCCCATGGGAAGGGTGACCGAACCGCTCGGCCGGATGGGGGCGAGCTTCACCGCCGCCCCGGGTGGCCGGCTTCCGCTGACGGTGGAGGGCCTGCAACCGGCCGTGCCGATCGCCTACCGCCTCCCTGTCGCCAGCGCGCAGGTGAAGAGCGCGGTGCTGCTCGCGGGGCTCAACACCCCCGGCACCACGACGGTGATCGAGCCCGTCCCCACCCGCGACCATACCGAGCGCATGCTGCGCGGCTTCGGCGTCGATGTGGTCGTCGAGGAGCTGGACGGCGAGCGGCACATTGCGGTGACCGGCCCGACGGATCTCCACCCCTGCGACATCCTCGTGCCCGGCGACCCCTCCTCGGCCGCCTTCTTCGCGGTGGCCGCCACGATCGTGCCGGGGAGCGATCTGGTGATCGAGAACGTCGGCCTCAATCCGACGCGCGACGGGATCTTCCGGGTGCTGGCGCAGATGGGCGCGGATATCGAGCACCTCGACCGGCGCGAGGTCGGCGGAGAGCCGGTCGCCGACCTGCGCATCCGCCACGCCGCGCTGTCGGGCGTCGAGGTCGATCCGGCGATCGTGCCGAGCATGGTCGACGAATTTCCGGTGCTCTTCGTCGCCGCCGCGCTCGCCGAGGGGACGACGACCGCCACCGGTCTCGAGGAATTGCGCGTCAAGGAGAGCGACCGGCTCGCCGCCATGGCCGCCGCGCTGCGGCTCGCGGGGGCGGGAGTCGAGGAAAGCGGGGACGGGCTGACCATCGCGGGCAGCGCGGGCGCGCCGCTTCCCGGCGGCGGGCCGATCGCCACGCGGCTCGACCATCGCATCGCGATGAGCATGGCGATCGCGGGTCTCGCCAGCCGCGACGGCGTCGAGATCGACAGCGTGGAACCGATCGCGACCAGCTTCCCGGGTTTTGCCGCACTTCTCGAAAGCGTCGCGCAATGACCGGGACTCTCGACTTCGCCACGCTGGTCGGCTTCCTCGGCATGGCCTGCATCATCGGCGCCTATGCCTATCTGACGTGGAAGGAAGATCCCAACCCCTTCCTCCTCCACGGCACCAATCTCGCCGGCGCGGCCTTCCTCACGGTCTCGCTGCTGGTCCATACCAATTGGCCCAGCCTCGTGCTCGAAGGTTTCTGGGCAGCGATTGCCCTGTGGGGCTTGGCCAAGGCCCTGCGCGAGCGCAAAAGGCGGACATGATCATCGCCGTCGACGGACCGACCGCCTCGGGCAAGGGCACCATCGCCATCGCGCTGGCAGAGCATTTCGGCCTGCCGCATCTCGACACCGGCCTGCTCTATCGCGCGGTCGGACGGCAGGTCTTCCTCGACGGCGGCGATCCCGACGACGGCGGCGATGCGCTGGCCGGCTGCGCCTTTCCCGATGCGCTCCTGCTCGACCCGCTTCTGCGCGACGAGGAAACCGGAGGGCTCGCCAGCCGGGTCTCGCTGCACAAGAGCGTGCGCCAGGCGCTCTACGAGCGTCAGCGCAGCTTCGCGCTCCAGCCCGGTGGAGCCGTGCTCGACGGACGCGACATCGGCACCGTCATCGCCCCCGAAGCCGAGGCGAAGCTGTTCGTCACCGCCAGCGTCGAGGCGCGCGCGCAACGCCGCTTCCTCGAGATGCGCGAGCGCGGGGTGCAGGTGACCCTTCTCGAGATCGCAGACGATCTGCGCCGCCGCGACGAGCGCGACCGCAACCGCGAGATCGCTCCGCTCGCCCCTGCCCCCGATGCCATGGTGATCGACACCAGCGCGCTCGACCGGGAGGAAGCGATCGCCACCGCGATCGTGGCGGTGGAAGAGGTTGCGGGACGCGCGGGCGGAACGACCGGGGAGTGAACCGCGGAGGCCTTCGGATGGAGCCGGACGGAAGAAGGACTCGAGAAAGCACTTTCCTACAGCCTCCCGGTCGGGCCAAGCCCCTCCGATGGCCCGAACCCCCGCCTCTTTTCGCAGCTGCGCACTCCTTCGAGAGGCGGCGCAGGTCCGGCAAAGGTCACACCGGCGCCCGAAATTTCTGCTCTATCCCCTTGTTTGCACTACCTTTCCTGGAAAGGCCCCGAGTGACTGCAAGACCGTTCCGCTGACCTTTGGCTGCGCAAAAGCCTTGCTTTCCGCACGTCTTTGCCCTAGGCGCGCGCCCGTTCTCGCAATCGCAGGATTGACAGGACCTTCGCGGGCGCATCCGGCCTCGCGGAGACGACGGCCCTCTTGCCCCGCAGGCCTGCGCAATGGTGCGCAGAGGCGGGTAAAGACCCCGGGAAAACCGGTGGCCGGTAGCAAAACGAACGACAGGATTACACAGTATATGGCAACTGCAGCCAATCCCACTCGCGATGATTTCGCGAAAATGCTCGACGAGCAACTCGGTGGCGCCGACGAAGGCGGCTTCGAGGGTCGCGTCGTCAAGGGCACCGTGACCGCAGTCGAAAACGGCTATGCCCTCATCGATGTCGGCCTCAAGAGCGAAGGCCGCGTCGATCTCAAGGAATTCCAGCGCACCGAAACCGAAACCGCTCCCGCGGTCGGCGACGAGGTCGAAGTCTATGTCGATCGCGTCGAGAACGCCGACGGCGAAGCCATGCTCAGCCGCGATCGCGCCCGCCGCGAAGCTGCCTGGGACAAGCTCGAGAGCGAATTCGGTGAAGGCAAGCGCGTCGAAGGACGCATCTTCGGCCGGGTCAAGGGCGGCTTCACCGTCGACCTCGACGGCGCCGTCGCCTTCCTCCCCGGCAGCCAGGTCGACATCCGCCCCGTGCGCGACGTAAGCCCGCTGATGGACATGGCGCAGCCCTTCCAGATCCTCAAGATGGATCGCCGCCGCGGCAATATCGTCGTGTCGCGCCGCGCCGTGCTCGAGGAAACCCGCGCCGAGCAGCGCAGCGAGCTGATCGACAAGCTGGCCGAAGGCCAGGTGATCGACGGCGTGGTCAAGAACATCACCGATTACGGCGCCTTCGTCGATCTCGGCGGGATCGACGGCCTGCTCCATGTCACCGACATGAGCTACAAGCGCGTCAACCACCCGAGCGAGATGATCGAGATCGGCCAGACGGTCACCGTCCAGATCATCCGCATCAACGAGGACACGCAGCGCATCAGCCTCGGCATGAAGCAGCTCGAGAGCGATCCGTGGGACGGCGTCGCGGCCAAGTATCCGGTCGGCATGAAGATGACCGGCACGGTCACCAACATCACCGAATATGGCGCTTTCGTCGAGATCGAGCCGGGCATCGAAGGCCTGGTCCACGTTTCGGAAATGAGCTGGACCAAGAAGAACGTGCATCCGGGCAAGATCGTCTCGACCTCGCAGGAAGTCGAAGTCATGGTGCTCGAGGTCGACAGCGAGAAGCGTCGCATCTCGCTCGGTCTCAAGCAGGCCCAGCGCAATCCGTGGGAAGAGTTCGCCGAGAAGCATCCGGTCGGCTCGAAGGTCACGGGCGAAGTCAAGAACGCGACCGAGTTCGGCCTGTTCATCGGCCTCGACGGCGACGTCGACGGCATGGTCCACATGTCGGACATCGCCTGGGGCATCTCGGGCGAGGACGCTCTGGCGCTCCACCGCAAGGGCGAGGAAGTCGAAGCCGTCGTGCTCGATGTCGACACCGACAAGGAGCGCATCAGCCTCGGCATGAAGCAGCTCGAGAAGGGCGCGCCGACCGAGGCGGGCGCTTCGGGCAGCCTGCGCCGTGGTGAGACCGTCACCGTCACCGTTCTCGAGGTCCGCGATGGCGGTCTCGAGGTGCAGGTCGGCGAAGACGGCGCGACCGGCTTCGTTAAGCGCTCCGATCTCGGACGCGACCGCGACGAACAGCGCCCCGACCGCTTCCAGGTCGGCAGCAAGGTCGATGCGATGGTCACCGGCTTCGACCGTTCGAAGAAGCCCAACTTCTCGATCAAGGCGCGCCAGATCGCCGAAGAGAAGGAAGCCGTCGCACAGTTCGGTTCGTCGGATTCGGGTGCCTCGCTCGGCGACATCCTCGGCGAAGCGCTGAAGAAGAAAGAGGACTAACCTCCTCATCCCTTTACGGGGTTCGAGAAAGGCCCGCTTGCGCGACCCGCAAGCGGGCCTTTCCTATGTGGCGCAAGCGGCGTAGGCTGCCCGGCATGCTGGAAGTGCACCAATTCCCCTGCCTGTCCGACAATTACGGATTCCTCCTCCACGACCCCGCCAGCGGAGAAACCGCGGCGATCGACACGCCCGACGGTGCCGAATATCTGCGGCAGGCCGCAGCGAAGGGCTGGACCATCACCCAGATCTGGAACACCCATTGGCATCCCGATCATGCCGGCGGCAACGCCGCGATCGTCGAGGCGAGCGGCGCGCGCGTGACCGCCCCGCGCGAGGTCGAGCGTATCGCCCCGATCGACCGCGTGGTCGGCAATGGCGATCGGGTGGCGCTCGGCCAATGGGAGGCGCGGGTGATCGACGTCTCGGGCCACACCAACGGCCATATCGCCTATCACATCCCCGAAGCCGATCTGGCCTTCGTCGGCGACAGCGTCTTCGCGCTCGGCTGCGGCCGGATGTTCGAGGGCCAAGCCGAACAGTACTGGAACAGCCTCGACCGCATCCGGCAACTGCCCGCCGACACGCAGCTCTATTGCGCGCACGAATACACTGCCGCCAATGCGCGCTTCGCGCTGCATGCCGATCCCGACAACCCCGAGCTCGCGCTCTATGCCGCCCGGGTCGAGGAGAAGCGCGCCGAGGGAAGGCCGACCGTGCCCACCGTCCTGGCGCGCGAGCTCGCGACCAATCCCTTCCTGCGCGCCGATCAGCCCGCGCTCCGCGACCGCTGGGGCGGGAGCACTCCGGCAGAGACCTTCGCCGCGCTGCGCGCAGCCAAGGACAATTTCTGATCCCGTGAAGGCCGTCCTCGTCCGCGACCTGTCGGCCGATCTGGCGGGCGTGGAATTGGCCGAGGTCGAACAGCCCGTGGCCGGCGACGGGCAGGTCCTCGTCCGGGTGCGCGCCGCCTCGCTCAACTATCCCGACTTGCTGATGACGCGGGGCACCTATCAATACCGGCCCGAGCTACCCTTCGTCAGCGGCCTCGAACTGGCCGGCGAGGTGGTCGAGGCCCCGCCCGGAAGCGGGTTCGCTGCCGGCGACCGGGTGATGGGCGGCGCCAAGACCGGCGGCTTCGCCGAATTCGCCGCTCTCCCCGCCGGCGCGCTGCGGCACATTCCCGGCGGGCTCGGTTTCGCCCAGGCTGCCGCAATGGGCGCGGCCTATCACACCGCCTATGTCGCGCTGGTCGAACTCGGCAGCCTCGCGGCCGGCCAGACCGTGCTGGTCCATGGCGCGAGCGGCGGCGTCGGACTCGCGGCCTGCGATCTCGCCCGTGCGCTGGGCGCGAAGGTCATCGCCGCAACGCACAGCAACGCCAAGCGCGAAGCCCTGCGCGCGGTGGCGCAGCCCGACGCGGTCCTTCTCAACACCGGCCGGTTCCGCGAGGAAGTGGCCGAACTCACCGACGGGCGGCTGTGCGATCTCGTTCTCGACCCGGTCGGAGGCGACATCTTCGACGAAAGCACCCGCTGCGTCGCCTTCGGCGGCAAGCTGCTGGTGATCGGCTTCGTCGCCGGGCGCATTCCCGAAATCGCGGTCAACATCCCGCTGATCAAGGGCTTCTCGGTGGTCGGCGTGCGCGCCGGCGAATATGCCCGGCGCTTTCCCGAGCGGGGCGAGCGGATCGCCGCCGCCATCGACCTGCTCGCAGAGGCAGGCCGCATCGCCCCGCATGTCGATCGCACCCTTCCCCTTGCCCGCTGGCGCGAGGCGTTCGAAGCGATGGCGCGCGGCGAAATCCTCGGGAAGATCGTGCTCGAGCCGTGATGCGAAAAGGGCGGCCCGACCGGACCGCCCTCTCGTAAGCTCATGGGAGCGCCGGTATCAGATCCCGGCGATCAGCCGATCGGCCAGCGCCTTGTCGGCCGTGGCGTCGTGCTTGTCCGCGATCAGCTTGCGGCTGGCGGCGGTGGCCGCATTGACGGCGCGGTTGCGGACATCCTCGACCGCTTCGCGCTCGGCTGCGGCGATCTTGTCTTCGGCCATGCGCTTGCGCCGTTCGACCATCGCCTTGCTGTCGGCCTCGGCCTTGTCGAGGATGGCCACGGCCTCGTGCTCGGCATTGGCGAGCATGGCCTCGGCATCCTTTTCCGCTCCGGCGATCTTGGCGACATATTCGTCGCGCAGCGTTTCGGCCTCGGCGCGCAACTGCCTGGCTTCGTCGAGCTGCTCCTTGATCGCAGCGATCCTGCCGTCGAGCCCGCCGGCGATGGATCTATGGACCTTGGCACCGAGGAAGGCGAACAACAGCAGGACGAGCATGGCGACCGAGACCCACTGGAAGGGCACCATACCCCACAGTTCGGGTTCGGCATGCACCGCGGCGCCTGCGTGGCCCGTTTCGGTGTGCAGCTCCGCGCTCTCGGTGGCGAGGACTTCGGGTAGCGGATCAGCCATGGACCATCGCCTCCTTGACCGCCTTCGAAGCGGCAGGCTTGGTCACCTTGACCCCCGCCACGCGTGACACGATGTCCTGCGCCGCTTCGACGGCAACCGCTTCGACTTCGGTCAAGGCGGCGGTGCGCGCCTCTTCGATCCGCGCCTCGGCCTCGGCCAGCTTCTTGTCGAGCCTGGTCTGCGCCGCCTTCAGCCTGCTTTCGGACTTGGCCGAAGCCTGGTCCTTGGCCTTGGCGACGATCGCCTGGGCTGCGGCACGGTTCTCGTTCTCGCGCGCCCGCCACGCTTCTTCCTGTGCATCCGCAGCATCGCGCGCAGCCTTGGCTGCGGTGAGATCGGCGGCGATCTGGCCGTCACGCTGGGCGACCGTCTCCATCACCTTGGGGACCATGCCCCGCCCGATGACGAAGAAGGTGATGCCGAAAAAGACGATCAGCCAGAACATCTGGCTCGACCAGGTTTCGGCAAGCTGTGCTATCTGGGGCATTGCAGCTCTCGATGGACGGATGCGAGAAATTCACGGCATCGGCCAGGGCGGACCCCCGGCCGATGCATGATCGGGGGTCTTGTTCAGGCGACGAAGATCAGGATCATCGAGACGACGAACGCCAGCAGGCCGAGAAGCTCGGCAGCAGCGAAGCCGATGAACAGGCGGCCCTGCTGGCCGTCGGCAGCACCCGGATTGCGCAGCGCGCTCTCGAGGAACGAACCGAAGACGTTGCCGACGCCGATTGCGGCCATGCCCGCACCGATGGCGGCGAGGCCCGCGCCGATAAGCTTTGCAGCTTCCATTTCCATGACAAACTCCTTTAGAAAATCAGATGGTTGAGATTGGGTCTTAGTGAAGGTTCTCGGCGTCGTTGATGTACAGCGACGTCAGGAGAGCGAAAACATAGGCCTGGATGGCGGCGACGAGCAGTTCGAGCGCGCAGATGCCGATCATCAGGAGGAAGCTGGGCAGACCGACGAGCAGACCGAAACCGATCCCGGCATTGGTGCCGTCGATCACGAAGCTCGACAGGACCTCGAGCAGCACGTGGCCGGCCATCATCGCGACGAACAGCCGCAGGCCGAGGCTGAACGGACGGACCATGAAGGAGATGAACTCGATCGGCGCGATCACCGGGATCATCGGCAGCGGCGTTCCGTGCGGGACGAACAGGCTGAAGAAATGCAGCCCGTGCTTCCAGAAGCCGACCAGCAGGACGATCGAGAAGCTCACGATGGCGAGGATGCCGGTGATCGTGAAGTGGCTGGTGAAGGTGAAGGGGTGGATCCCGAGCACTCCCAGCGGGAGCAGCCCGAGGATGTTCGCGAACAGGATGAACATGAACAGGCTGAAGACATAGGGCACGTATTTGCGCCCGGCCTTGCCGATATTCGCCTCGAGCATGTTGTCGACGAAGCCGGTGAAGCTCTCGACCATCATCTGCCAGCGGCCCGGAACGAGCTCGCGCTTCATTCCGCCGAGCACGAAGAGGAACAGGACCACCGTGGTGATCAGCATCCACAAGGCGCTGTTGGTGAAAGCGATGTTGTAGCCCGCAAGCTCCCAATTCCCCGAACCGGCGAGCGGTTCGATGGTGAATTGGTGCATCGGATCGACTTTGGCTTCGGCTGCCACGTCCCGGTAATCCCTAAATCCTGTAAACAGCGCCCCGAAATCCCTTGTGGGGGATCATTCCTCGGGGCGGGTGTTTGCCGCACGGATGATGTTCCTGAAGGCGACCACTATTCCGAGGAACAGACCGACCAACAGACCCCAGGGATTGGTGCCGGTAAAATAGCCGATGGCATAACCGATCACCGAACCGCCGAGAAGTCCGCCGAGCAGGTCGGCGAGAACACGATTGCCGCTGCGATAATTCGCATCGGCTCCCGAATTCTGCCGCCGGTTACGCTGTTCTTCGCGTTGCTGGGCGGCTGCTAGCCGCGCCTCCAACGCGTCGATCCGCGCATCCTCCTCGATGGGTTCTCGTGCAGGCTCGTCGTCGCTCATGCCAGGCTCCTTGTAAGGGGGTTGCGCGGCACGGGCACGGACTTGCCCGCCGAGGGCGCCGCCCCCTTAGAAGGGGGGTGAAAGCAAGTCAACATGGGGTTGCGGCCGGATCGGCGAAATCCTGTCACGTCTCACCTCCCCATCCGTCATCGCCGCGGAAGCGTGGCGATCCGAGGGGCGGGTCCATGGACTGCCGCGCTCCGCTCGCAATGACGGGGCCGAGGGGCGGCGTGCCGGCAAACATCACCATTCGTCATCCCCGCGACGGCGGGGATCCAGAGCGCAGGATCTCCGAGGCCACACCGGATTCCCGCCTGCGCGGGAATGACGGGCCCGGCAAGAGCGACCGGAGCGAGCGTTCCGATGCCCGTGAATTCGGTGCATCCGCCGGTTCTTGGTGGTAAGCGCGAAAGACGATCAGGGGCAGCGTGCATCGCGCAGCGGGGCGCCCGCACCGCGGGTCTGCCAGCTTCCGTCGGGTGCCTGATACTTCTCCCCCGGCTCGGTCGCCGCGATCGCCTGGCAGCCGGCGGTCAGCGCATATTCCTCGATCGTCGCATTGGTCGCCTGGGCGCGTTGCGAATAGAGTGCCCGGCGCTTGATGTTGATGTCGTTGACGATCCGCCGCAGTTCGGGGGTTTCGGCGATCACGATGCCCAGATAGCCGTCCATCTTCTCGCCCACCTGGCCCGCGCTGCGCGCTGCCGCATAGGCGGGATCGCGCTGGGCATGGGCTGGCGCAGCGAGGCTGCCCGCAGCAAGGACCACTGCTGCCGTGGCGAGCAGCGTCTTCGAAATCGATTTCGTCATCCTGTCACCCATCAGAAGATATCCGCATTTTCCTCGATCGTATTGCCCGCATCCTCCGCGAGCCGATAGATCACTTCCTGTCGGATGTTGACGTTGAGCTCGATCACGATCGGCTCTTCGGGGGCATTCACCGTGATGCACCCGGCGAGCGCAATAGGCATCAGCGCCACCGTCGCCATCCATTTCGTCCCGTGGCTCGCGCTGCGTCCCTGCATGTCCAGGCTTGTCGCAGCGCGTTCGCGGTCCGTCAATTCACGCGGTTTCATAGCGTCTACTCGCTTTCCTGCTCATGAATGGTGGTTTCGTCCGGAATGAGGTCCTCCGGGTCGATTTCGGGTTCGGCCTCCTCCGCGGTGATCGACCGGCGCAACAGTCTCTCGCCGTCGTCGGACAACAGGCCGAGTTCGCGCGGGTCGCGCACCGCGGCCGGATCGTAGAGCGATTTGACGCTCCTCAGCAGCTGATAGAACTGCGCGCGGATGTTGATGCGGAACTGCAGCGGCAGCGCGGCGAGGCGCCTGGTGATGAAATTGGACTTGGCGGCATCGCCCTGGCTGACGCCGTCGAACCTGACGCGGGTCACGATCTCGCCAGTCAGCGGGCCTTCCATGATTACCCGCATCTGCGAATAGTCGAGGCTTTTGAGCGCATCGAAGGCGAAGTTGGCGATCGGCGAGAGATCCTCGTAAGTCAGTTCTCCGACGTAGGAGATGTTTCCTCCCGGGGGCCGCGAGATCAGCACGCCGGTATCGATCTGGCCGTTGCCCTGCGCATCGAAGACGATCGGCACCGTGCCGTCGAAGGTTCCGGTGGCCGAGATGTTCTCCAGTTCCATCTGGCTGACGAAGGCCGCGGCATCGAGTCCGACGATCTCGAACACATAACGCCGCCGCTCGCTGACGCCGAGGTTGAGATCGACGTCGCGCAGGATCAGCTGTCCGCCCATGAACGGCCAGCTGCCGCCGGAGACGGCGAGCACTTCGCCATTGCGCAGCGCGAATTCGACTTCTCCATTCACCACCTCGACGCCCGGATTGACCGAAGCCACGCGGATCTTCTGGCCCGGTGCCGTCGTAAGGTCGAGCAGGTCGGTGAACCGGATCGTCCCGCTCGCCCCGCGCACCGGCCCGAAGGCCGCGGCGAAATCCAGGTCCTCGCTCGAGAAGGCGCCCGTGCTGCTGACCGTGCCGTCGGCGGCCCAGTCGATGCGGCCGGTACCGGTCACCTCCCCCCGCGCATTGGCGATCACGCCCAGGGCGAGGCGCGAGAGCTGGTCGGGCTGGAGCTGCGCATCGAAGGTGACACCCGGCACGTCGAGATCGGCATGACCCGATCCCCGCGCCAGATCGTGATGGATGTCCGCCACGGTGACGATCCGATCGCTCTGCGGATGGCGCAGGACCGCGTGGGCGTCGATGACATTGTCGACCAGCGTCAGCCTCGCGTCGCGAGCGATCAGGGGTTCGAAACGGTTGGCTTCCTGCCGGTCGAGCAGGCGCAGCCCGGCGTCGGAGATCGTCAGCTGGCCGTCGGTATAGTCCCATTGCCCGGAAAGATCGCGCAGATCGAGCGGCACGCCGGCCAGCGCAACCTCCGCATCGGAAAAACTCCCGGCGATCGACTTTCCCAGCCGCGCGTCGAGATCCGCAATGCGAAAGCGACTGGCTGTCCCGGGCGGCCCGAGCGAAACGTCGACCGCACGCGCGGTCATGACCCCGGGATAGGCGAAACCGACCGGTCCCGATGCGAGGCGGATCGGGGTCGCGCCGAGGTGGCCCTCGAGATCGAGCGACGGGATTCCGGCCGCGATCCGCAAACCGCCCGCTCCGCTGGCGAGGATCGCCCGGCCGCGCGGCGGACACAGCGTCAGCCCGCGCTTCTCGAAGCTCAGATTGGCCAACTCGAGCCGGTCGAAGCGCAGCTCGGTGCAGGAGCGCCACAGCGCCAGTTCGCCGCCCGCATAGCGCCCGTCGATCGGCACCGACAGATTGCTTGCCGAACCTCCCGGCAGAGGTCCGCTGGCAAGGGCCCGCCCGGAGAAGCTCAGGGAGCCGCTGTCTCCCTGGGCGATGACCATCTGCGGGATCGCGAGCGAGGATCCGCCCGCCTGATAGCGCTCCATCGCGAGGCGGAAAATCAATTCGCCGCTCGCCGATCGCTCCATCCGTCCCTTGATCCGCGGCAATCCGGCGCCGAAGGTCGCGATGTTGCCCGACAGACGCGGTGGCCGTCCCTCGGCGGAAGCGAGCTGGACGCGCGAGAGCGAGACGATCCGCTTCCCGCTCCCGCCGCGCAATTCGGCGCTCGGCGCGACCAGCGAATAGCCATCGGGATCGAACCGCAGCCTGACGTCCGCCTCGAGCGCGCTGGCGCGTGCCTCGGCCCGCAGCGAGTTCGCCAACCGCCGGGCAAGCGGAGCGATCAGAGTTCCCTCGCCGGTCCGCGACAAACTCTCGATCGCGGCAATCGATTGACGGCCAAGACGCAGGCCGTTGCCTTCGAGCGCGCTGTCGAGCTGGACCCGCGTGAAGCCACCGCTTGCCCGCAACTGGCCCTCGGCGGTGAGCACGGCTGCAAGGGCTTGCGGCGTTTCGACCCCGCGCGCCGCGATCGTGTAGCGCGCGGTCGCCAGCCCTTCGCGCAACTGCCCGCGAACCGTGCCGACCAGCGCCGCCGCCGAATTCCGGCCGAATCGCGTTCGCCCCCCGTCGACCCGCGCTTCGAAGGCGGGATCGGCCAGGCGGTCGTTGGCCGTCGCGGTCATGCGGATGCGATAGTCGGTCAGGGCCAGCCGGCTGCCCGGGCACGTCAGTTCTGCCAGGCGCAACGGGCCCTCGAACTTCGGTTCGCCCGATGATGTCGTCAGCGCACCATAGGCGGTCGCGCCCCGCGCGGCGCATCCCGGCAGATCGAGAGCGGGCGCACTTGCCGCGACGATTCCCGACCATGCGTGGCTGACCAGCCCCGACCCTTCGAGCTTGAGGCCGACCGGTCCGTAATCGGTTTCGACGAGCCCGCGTCCGTCGCGGATCGCGAGCTGGAGATTGGGGAGCGAGGGTTGCTGGTCGCTCGGTCCGAACAGCAGGGGATCGAGGCTACCGAAGCTCAGCTCGCCTTCGCGATAGCTGCCGTAGATCCGCGGCTCCACCAGTGTGACGCCGGCGATTTCGGGAAGGCCGAATCGATGCCGCAGGCGGACCAGCACGCGTTCGGCGGTGAAATCGGGTCGGCCCGGATCGCCAAGCACGACGTTGGAGAGAATCTGCGTCCGTCCGCCGATCCGCTCGATCTCGTAGGATGCCGGTATGTCATACGCCTCGAGCTGCTGGCGGATGATGTCGTCGGCGATCGTCTCGCGCGAAAACCACAGCCCGATTCCCGTCGCGATCAGCAGGGCGAGCAGCACGCCGGGCACCGCCCAGCGCTTCCGGCGCCAGCGCGGTGAGCGGACGCGGTCGCTGTCGCCCGGCATCTCTTCGTCGCTCGCGTCCCGCTCCATCGATCCCACACTTGCGCGCTGTGCATCGCAAAGGCAATGCAGGCGCTTCAAACGCTGTGCGGGAGAGTTTGGTTGCCGGCCGGGAACAATTTTTCGCGCAAGCCGGATTCGGCGGGTCACCGCCAGCGGCTGCGCGAACGGCTTCTCTCGGGTGGTGCGGAGGCGCTGGCGGACTACGAACTGCTCGAATTCCTGCTGTTCGCGGCCTTTCGTCAGGGTGACACCAAGCCGCTGGCCAAGGCGCTGATCGCGCATTTCGGCTCCTTCGGCGGGGTCCTCGCGGCCGATCCCGCGGCCCTGCGTCAGGTCAGGGGCATGGGCGAAGCGAGCGCCGCCGCACTCCATGCCGCGGCCCTGGCGGCGCGACGGATGGCGCGCGGCGCGGTGCAGGACAAGCCGGTGCTGGGAAGCTGGCAGGCCCTGCTCGACTATCTCGCCATCGACATGGCCCATCTCACTCACGAACGCGTCCGCGTGCTCTATCTCAACGCGCAGAACCGGCTCATTCTCGACCATCTGCTGGGCGAAGGTTCGGTCGACGAGGCGGCGATCCATCCGCGCGAGGTGATCCGCAAGGCCTTCGACATCGGCGCCACCGCGCTGATCCTGGTGCACAACCATCCCAGCGGCAATCCCGAGCCGAGCCGGGCGGACATCGCCATCACCGGCCGGATCGCCGAGGCGGGGCGGCTGCTGGGCGTGACCGTCCACGATCACGTCATCGTCGGCCGCAGCGGGCACGTCTCGCTGCGCGCCAAGGGGCTGATCTGACGCGCTCCCGCATTCCGCAGTGCCGCCTCCCGCGCCGATGCGCTCGCCTCGCCCCTTGCCAGCATGGCTCGCCTTACCTAGCGCGCATCGCACACCAGCCCGCCTCACCGGAGTTCATCCATGGTCCCCCGCTACGCCCGCCCCGAAATGACCGCGATCTGGGAGCCCGAGGCGCGCTATCGCATCTGGTTCGAGATCGAAGCCCATGCCACCGAGAAGCTGGGCGAACTCGGCGTGGTGCCGGAGAGTGCGGCGAAAGCGCTATGGGACTGGTGGGCGAGCGATCCCGAGATCGATGTCGCGGCGATCGATGCGATCGAGGCGGTGACCAAGCACGATGTCATCGCCTTCCTCACCTGGGTCGCGGAGAACGTCGGCGATCAGGCGCGCTTCATGCATCAGGGCATGACGTCGAGCGATGTGCTCGACACCACGCTGGCGGTGCAGCTGGCGCGGTCCGCGGACATTCTCCTCGCCGATCTCGATGCCCTGCTCGCCGCGATCCGTCGCCGGGCGGAGGAGCACAAATACACCCCCACGATCGGCCGCAGCCACGGCATTCATGCCGAGCCCGTCACCTTCGGCCTCAAGCTGGCGCAGGCCTATGCCGAATTCGACCGCTGCCGCAAACGCCTGATCGCCGCGCGTGAGGAGATCGCCACCTGCGCCATCTCGGGCGCGGTCGGGACCTTCGCCAATATCGATCCCGCCGTCGAACAGCATGTCGCCGACCAGCTCGGCCTCGCGGTCGAGCCGGTCTCGACGCAGGTGATCCCGCGCGACCGTCATGCGATGTTCTTCGCGACGCTGGCGGTGATCGCCGGCTCGATCGAGCGGCTCGCGGTCGAGATCCGCCACCTGCAGCGGACCGAGGTGCTCGAAGCGGAAGAGTATTTCTCGCCCGGGCAGAAGGGCTCGAGCGCCATGCCGCACAAGCGCAACCCGATCCTGACCGAGAACCTCACCGGCCAGGCACGGATGATCCGCGCCTATGCCCTGCCCGCCCTCGAGAACGTCGCCCTGTGGCACGAGCGCGACATTTCGCACTCCTCGGTCGAGCGCTTCATTGGGCCCGACGCCTGCATCACGCTCGACTTCGCGCTCGCCCGGCTCACCGGAGTGATCGACAAGCTGCTCGTCTATCCGCAGCGCATGCAGGCGAACATGGACCGGATGGGCGGGCTGATCCATTCGCAGCGGGTGCTGCTGGCGCTCACCCAGGCCGGCGTCAGCCGCGAGGATGCCTATCGCCTGGTCCAGCGCAATGCGATGAAAGTGTGGGAATCGGACGGCCGGCTGACGCTGCTCGACCTGCTCAAGCAGGACGAGGAGGTCACCGCCGCGCTCCCGCCCGCCGTGCTCGAGGAGAAATTCGACCTCGAATACCACTTCAAGCATGTCGACACCGTCTTCGCGCGCGTGTTCGGCTAGACGCGAGAGATCGCGCGTCCTAGCATCGCTGCGAAAAACAGGCGCTAAGGACATTAGGGGGCTACCATGCAGATCGTGCGCACCATCGTCTGGGTCCTGCTGCTGTTTTCGCTGCTGGCATTCAGTTTCTTCAACTGGAAGCCGGTCGAGGTGCAGATCTGGTCGAATATCGTTCTCGAAACCAAGCTGCCGGCGCTGGTCGTGATCGCCTTCCTGCTCGGCCTGGTGCCGATGTGGCTGATCCACCGGACCAACAAATGGCGGCTCACGCGCCGCGTCAGCGCGCTCGAGGCTGCGACCACGCGGCTCTCGACCCCCGCCCCGGCGGCGAGCGCCGAAACGGCGGTCCCGGCCGCCCCCACCGCGCCGCCGCGCCGGGACCTGCCGCCCGAACCGTCCAATCCAGGTCGATCCGGTCGATCCGGAGCCGTCGAAACCTGCATGACCAACCCGATCTATCTCGCGCTCGACGTGCCGCGCCTGCAGGAAGGGATCGACCTCGCGCAGAAGGTCACGGGGCATATCGGGGGGATCAAGCTGGGCCTCGAATTCTTCTGTGCCCACGGCGCCCATGGCGTCCATCTGGTCGGGCAGCTGGGCCTGCCCCTATTCCTCGACCTCAAGCTCCACGACATCCCCAATACGGTGGCCGCCGCGATCCAGGCGATCCACGTGCTCGAGCCGAGCATCCTCACGGTCCACGCCAGCGGCGGCCGCGCGATGCTCGAGGATGCCAAGGCCGCGGCGGGCGAACACACGAAAGTGGTCGGCGTCACCATGCTGACCAGCATGGACGCCCGCGATCTCGCCCGGACGGGCGTCGCCGGCAGTGCGCATGACCAGGTGATGCGCCTGGCCGAGCTGGCGCAGGATGCGGGGCTCGACGGCATCGTCTGTTCCGGACAGGAAGTCGGGGCGGTCCACGATCGCTGGAAGGACGGGTTCTTCGTGGTCCCCGGGCTCCGTCCCGCCGGAAGCGCGGCGGGGGACCAGAAGCGCGTGGTCACACCGCGGCAGGCGCGCGACGACGGGGCGAGCGTGCTGGTGATCGGCCGCCCGATCACGCGGGCCGAGGATCCCGCGCGCGCCGCACGCGAGATCGAAGCGACGCTCTAGCGTTCCTCCGACGAACGGCTGCCATACCGCTTGCACCCGCGTGGCGGTCGCCTAGAGCGGGTGCATGGCTGCCCGGATCAAGATTTGCGGTATCGGCGATCTCGCCGCGCTCGAGGCGGCGATCGCTGCGCGCGCCGACTATTGCGGGCTGGTCTTCTTCCCGCCCTCGCCCCGCCATCTGCCGCCCGATCGGGCCCGCTCGCTGGCCGCGGCGGCCGAGGGGCGCATCGCCAGGGTCGGCCTGTTCGTCGATCCCACCGATGGCGTGCTGTCGCAGGCCATGGAATCGGCGCAACTCGACGCACTCCAGCTCCATGGACGCGAGGATCCGCGGCGCGTTGCCGAAATCCGGTCGCGCTTCGGCCTGCCCGTGTGGAAGGTGATGCCGGTCGCATCGCGCGACGACATAACCGCAGCCCATGCTTTCACCGGGGCAGCCGATCTGATCCTGTTCGACGCGAAGACGCCGAAGGACTCGGCGCTGCCGGGCGGAATGGGGCTGCGCTTCGACTGGACGCTCCTCTCCGGCCAGCGCTTGCCGATCCCCTGGGGGCTGGCGGGTGGTCTGACACCGGCCAATGTCGCCGAAGCCATTCGCATGACCGGCGCTCCGCTGGTCGATACTTCGAGCGGCGTCGAGAGCGCGCCGGGAACTAAGGACCCGGCCCGCATCGCCCGCTTCTGCGCCGCTGTCCGAGGCTGATGACGAAAAGGGCGGCCCGTCTTCACGGACCGCCCTTCCCGGGGTTCGACCGGTCGACAGGGGTCTGCTTTGCCGACCGATCGGAACTTGAAACGGATGACGGCGGTGATCGCATCGGCATCGGAGAAGCCGCCGAGGACGGGCGGCTCGCGGCGCCCCTTCACCGGAACTCTCACCCTCGCATGACCGTCCTCGTGTCTTGCCACAATGACACGGACGACGAACGCCCGTGGCGATCCGTCGAAATCCGCAGCTTCGCTTTCAGCAGGCGACGAACAGCTTGCTGGACAAGTCTGGGACCTTTTGCGAAGCGCGGTCGCGGATGACCCAGAAACCCAGCTCCTCCCGCACCATGCCCCCCGCGAGAGCCAACAGCTTTCGCAATCAACCGGACTCGCGCGGCCATTTCGGCGATTATGGCGGGCGCTATGTCGCCGAAACGCTGATGCCGCTGGTCCTCGACCTCGAACGCGAATACCGCGCGGCGCAGGCCGATCCGAGCTTCCAGGCGCAGTTCGAGGATCTGCTCGAACACTATGTCGGCCGGCCCTCTCCGCTCTATTTCGCCGAACGGCTGACCGAGGCGCTCGGCGGGGCGCAGGTGTGGTTCAAGCGCGACGAGCTCAACCACACCGGCGCGCATAAGATCAACAATTGCATCGGGCAGATCCTGCTCGCGATGCGCATGGGCAAGACGCGGATCATCGCCGAAACCGGCGCGGGCCAGCACGGCGTCGCCACCGCCACCGTCTGCGCGCGCTTCGGCCTGCCCTGCGTGATCTACATGGGCGCGACCGATGTCGCGCGCCAGCAGCCGAACGTGTTCCGGATGAAGCTGCTCGGCGCCGAGGTGATCCCCGTCACCAGCGGCCGCGCCACGCTCAAGGATGCCATGAACGAAGGGCTGCGCGACTGGGTCGCGAACGTCCACGACACCTTCTACATCATCGGCACCGCGGCGGGTCCGCATCCCTATCCCGAGATGGTCCGCGACTTCCAGAGCGTGATCGGCAGGGAAGCGCGCCAGCAGATGCAGGACCGCATCGGCCGACTGCCCGATCTGCTGGTCGCGGCGATCGGCGGCGGATCGAACGCACTCGGCCTGTTCCATCCCTTTCTCGACGACGATGTCGCCATGCTCGGCGTCGAGGCGGCCGGCCACGGCCTCGACGGCGACGAGCATGCCGCCAGCCTGCTCGGCGGCTTTCCGGGCGTCCTCCACGGCAACCGGACCTATCTGCTGCAGGACGAAGACGGCCAGATTACCGAGGGCCACTCGATCAGCGCCGGGCTCGACTACCCCGGCATCGGCCCCGAACACGCCTGGCTCAAGGACATGCGCCGCGTCGAATACACCGCCGTCACCGACGAGGAGGCGCTCGAGGCCTTCCAGCTGCTGTGCCGGACAGAAGGGATCATTCCCGCGCTCGAACCGAGCCACGCCATCGCCGCGGTGGCGAAGCGGGCCAGGGAGATGCCCAAGGATGCCATCATCCTCGCCAATCTCTGCGGCCGCGGCGACAAGGACATCTTCACCGTCGCCGAGCGGCTGGGGGTAGAGATATGAATGGGGAGGATCGCCGTTTCGCTTCGGCAGGAGCAGGCGCAGCTTGCGCTTTTGTTTCCTATGACAGCATTGGTCCCGATTGGAGGGGATTGGCTCAAGTCGCATGACTGAGCGCCTCGCCCCCGCCTTCGCCAAGCCCCAAAACTCCTCTCTCCTCAAGGGGATAGGGCTCATTCGTGACCGGCTTTTAAATCCCTGTCCTACACGGCTCGGTCATGCGATGAGGGAGGGATGACAGCTGTTCTCCGTCTCTTCCGCCGATTGGAATTGGAGCCGACTGGCCACCCGGACTTTTCTACTCCTGAACAGTGTAACACCTGTAACACCCTTCAGCTTCAATGCCTTCAACCTGAACGATAGCTCGCTCCATGCCCTTTCCGAATCGCCTCGCTACCGCCTTCGCCGGGCCCCATCCGGCGCTCGTCTGCTTCCTCACCGCGGGCGACGGGGACACCGCGGCCAATCTCGACGCGCTGGTCGAGGGCGGCGCCGACGTGATCGAGCTGGGCATGCCCTTCACCGATCCGATGGCCGATGGGCCGGCGATCCAGAACGCCAACATCCGCTCGCTCGGCGCAGGCACGACCACCGCCGAGGTCTTCCGTATCGCGCGCGCGTTCCGCCAGCGTCACCCGGACGTGCCGCTGGTGCTGATGGGCTACGCCAATCCGATGGTGCGCCGCGGGTCCGAATGGTTCGCGTCGGCGGCGCGAGACGCGGGAGTCGACGGGGTGATCTGCGTCGACATCCCGCCCGAGGAAGACGAGGCGCTCGGCCCCGCGCTGCGCGCCGCGGGCATCGCCCCGATCCGGCTCGCAACCCCCACCACCGATGCGAAGCGCCTGCCGCAGGTGCTCGCAGGGTCGGAAGGCTTTCTCTACTATGTCTCGGTCGCGGGCATCACCGGCAAGCAACAGGCCGCCCAGTCCAGCATCGAGGACGCGGTGGCGGTCCTCAAATCCGCGACCGACCTGCCGGTCGCGGTCGGCTTCGGCGTGCGCACGCCCGAGCAGGCCGGAGCGATCGCGCAGCACGCCGACGGCGTGGTGGTCGGTTCCGCGCTGGTCGAACTGGTTGGCGAGAACGGCGAAAACGCGCCCCCGCACCTGCGCGAGCTCGTCGCAAGTCTTGCCAAGGCGGTGCATTCGGCGGCAAGGGCCACCCATGACTAGAGGATTGGCATGAACTGGTTCACCCGCGTCCGCAACAATCTCCGCTTCCTGCCAAAGCGCAGCACCGACAAGGATCTGTGGGTCAAATGCCCCGCCTGCCAGCAGATGGTCTTCGCGCAGGAATATGAGGACAATGCCCATGTCTGCCCGCGCTGCGACCATCACGGCCGCATCGGCGCCGATCTGCGGCTGAGCCAATTGCTCGACGAAGGCTATGAAGTCCTCCCCGTTCCCGAGGTGAAGGAAGATCCGCTCAAGTTCCGCGACACGCAGAAATACACCGAGCGGCTGAAGAAGGCGCGCGCCAAGAGCCCGCACCGCGACGCCTTCCTGGTCGGCTCGGGCGCGATCGAGGGCAAGCCTGCGGTCGTCGGCGTGCAGGATTTCGGCTTCATGGGGGGAAGCATGGGCATGGCCGTGGGCACCGCCTTTTGCCGCGGGGCGGAGCGCGCCCTCACCCGGCGATGCCCCTATATCGTCGTCACCGCTGCCGGGGGCGCACGGATGCAGGAGGGCATTCTCAGCCTGATGCAGATGCCCAAGGCCACGGTCATGACGCGCCGGCTGAAAGAGGCCGGCCTGCCCTATCTCGTCGTGCTGACCGATCCGACGACGGGCGGCGTCACCGCGAGCTACGCCATGCTCGGCGATGTCCAGATCGCCGAACCGGGTGCGCTGATCGGCTTTGCCGGCCAGCGGGTGATCCAGGACACCATCCGCGAGCAGCTCCCCGACGGGTTCCAGCGGGCCGAATACCTCCACAAGCACGGCATGGTCGATCTGGTGGTCCATCGGCACGATCTGCGCGACATGCTCGCGACGCTGATCGGCTATCTCGCGCCCGCGCAGGCGGCGTAGCCCGCCGGTCGGGCGGAGACGCCGATCGCTCACACGCCCGGGGTGCTTGCGACAAGCGGCCCCGGACCATGACCGGGAAGGCAATAGTGAAGGACTTCGCCCGCTCCGACAGCCCCGCAGTGCAGCGTCAGCTCGACCGTCTCGCCGCCCTGTCGGTTCCGCAGGGGCGGCTCGGTCTCGAGACGATTCGCGCGCTGCTCGGCCGCCTCGGCGACCCGCATCTGCGCCTGCCGCCCGTCTTCCATGTCGCCGGGACCAACGGCAAGGGTTCGACCTGCGCCTTTCTGCGCGCCATGCTCGAGGCCGATGGCAAGCGGGTCCATGTCACCACCAGTCCCCATCTGGTGCGCTACAATGAGCGGATCCGGGTGGCCGGCGAGCTGATCTCGGACGCCCGGCTGGCCGAACTGCTCGCAGAGGTGCTCGACATCGGAGCCGATCTGGCGCCGAGCTTCTTCGAGGTGACGGTCGCGGCGGCCTTCGCCGAATTCGCCCGCGTCCCCGCCGACGCCTGCGTGATCGAAGTGGGTCTTGGCGGCCGTTACGATGCGACCAACGCGATCGAGCGCCCGGTTGCCTGTGGCATCACCGCTCTCGGAATCGATCACGAACGCTTCCTGCTGTCTCCCGAGGAGGGCACGCCGACCGAGCCGATCGCGCGGATCGCCTTCGAGAAGGCCGGTATTCTGAAATCCGGTGTCCCCTTCGCGACTCTCGACCAGGCGAGCGAGGCCGCGGCGGCAATTCGGGCGCAGGCAGTCAGGGTCGGCGCCCCGATGTTTCAGCCCTGGCACTGCGAGGGCACGGAGGAAGGCTTCGACTACCGCTCGCCGCTCGGCACGTTTTCGGCCTTGCCGCTTCCCGCGCTCGAAGGAGAGCACCAGATCGAGAATGCGGGTCTCGCCATCGCCATGTTGCAGGCCTCCCCGTTCGAGATCGGGGAGGAGGCTATCCGCGCCGGCCTGCGGGAAGCGCGCTGGCCGGCGCGCCTCCAGCGCCTTGGTCCCGGTCCGCTCTCGGGCTCGCGCGCGGTCTGGCTCGACGGAGGACATAATCCCGGCGCGGCGTACCGCCTGCTGGGCTATTTCGCCCCGGATGTCCTGCGGAACGGTGCAGCGGTCCATCTGATATTGGGCATGATCGAAGGCAAGAATTCCGCCGGCTTCATCGAGATCCTTCGCGATATTGCCCGGAGCATCACCATTGTCCCCGTGCCGGGGCACGACTGGATCCCCGCGGAGGAGTTCGGCGACGGGTGCGCCAGCGCCGAGAGCGTTCCGGCGGCTCTCGCGGCGCTGCCTTCCGACGACCTGCCGGTCCTCGTGACGGGCTCGCTCTACCTCGCCGGCGAAGTGCTTCGCCTCAACGATGAAGTACCCGACTAGCGGCGCAGGTTTCCGCTGGCCCATTCGCGCGCGGCAAAGGAGACCTCGTCCGCCCGTTCGCTGGCGATCGACGGCGCCTTGCGCCGGGTTTCGAGAATCGCCTTCTGCGAGATGGGCTCGTCGAAGCGCATCCCCATGTGAACGCCGTCGCGCCAGGTCACCGCGCCGAATGCCTCGAAGGAGAGCCAGACCAGCAGGCAATCCTTCACGAAGCAGGACTTATCGGGAAGAATGAGGTGAGCCCCGCCCTGGGAAAGGTCGACGATCTCCACCTTCAGTCGGGCGTCCAGTGTTTGCAGCAACGCAGGTGCGCCCAGTCGCAACCGTGCGAAGTCGCGGCGCGGAGTATCGGAAACAGCAGTCGGCCCAGTCATTTGCGGGACCCTATCGGCGAGTGGTTACCGCCGGCTTAAGGAGCCGGCCCGCGCCCGTTGTCCGCGGCGATCATTCCGCGGGTACGGCCTCGCCCGCCTCGGGCGCGACGACCCCCGCCGCAGCTTTCGAGCGCCCCTCGCGCCACCATTCGGCGCAAACGAGCACCACCGCGCCGAGCCCGATGAAGGTCGTGAGCACGAAGACGTCGTAATAGCCGCGCTCCTCGATCATCGCGCCCAGCGCCCCGCGGCCCAAGGTGCCGACGAGCAAGGTCAGCGAGGACAGCAGCGCATATTGCACCGCACTGAACTTCTTGGAAACGATCGAGGAGAGCCAGGCGATATAGGCGGCTCCTGCAATGCCGATCGCGAGGTTCTCGAAACCGATCGTGATCATCAGCTTGGCCAGGCGCGCGCTGCCCCCCGGGAAGCTCTCCACCAGGCCGGTGAAGCCGATCGCGCTGCTGAACGCCGCCATGTTGTGACCCCCGATCGCGAGATCGGCATAAAGCAGGTTGGTCAGGGCGGCGAGCAGCCCGCCGAGCATGAGCGTGAACATTCTTCCGAGCGCGGTCAGCAGCCATCCGCCCAGCGCAAGACCCAGCACGATCGCGCCCACGCCGAAGAATTTCGATGCGACCGCGACCTCGTCGTTCGTATATTGGAGCTCACCGAGATAGAACGGATAGGCGAAGCTTCCCCAGATCGCATCGCAGATGCGGTAGGTGAGCACGACCGCGAATATCAGGACGAGCGACCAGCCCATCCGTCCCACGAGTTCCACCAGCGGAAGGACGAGGGCGCGATAGAGGTGGTCGAGCGCATAAGCCGCCCCGCTGGCGCGGGGGGCATCTTCGGTGAGCAGGTGTTTGCCTTCGCGCTTGTAGCCCGCGAGCCAGCCCGCCACCAAAGCCGGCAGGACGATCGTGCACACGATGATCCAGGGACCGACATTGAGCGTGAATTCGGTGGGATTGGGACGATCTTCCGGGGCGTAGGCCATCGACATGATCATGAAGCCGAGCACCACTGCGATCGCGCCTGCCCAGAGCAGGCCGACGACGGCCAGGGCACGATTGCGGATCGCGGGGGAGAGTTCACCCGCCCGCCGCAGCATCCGCACCTGTTCCTCGCTCTCGCTGCCGCCCTCCGCAAGATCGCCGTCGGCATTGGGTGCCCACAAGCCGACGAAACCGACGGCGAGGAGTATGCCGCCCATGGCCATGTAGGTCTCCGGCCAGCCGATCCGCGCGGCGATGATCAGGCCGAGCGCGCCGCCGACCAGGGACGCCAGTCGGTAGCCCATCTGATAGATCGTCGAGAGAATGTCGATCGTGGCCCTCTCGTCGGCCACGTCGATGCGCCAGGCGTTGATCGCTATGTCCTGCGTGGCGCTGGCGAAGGCTCCGATTCCGGCGAGGAGCGAGAACAGGCCCAGCTGAGTGCGCGGTTCGAGAATGCTGAGGATCACGAGGATGGCGCCGAGCAGCAATTGCATCGGGACGATCCACTGCTTGCGCTTGCCGAGGCGACGCAGGATGGGAAGATCGACCTTGTCGATCAGCGGAGACCAGAGGAACTGGAAGGCGTATGCCAGGCCGATGAGCGAGAAGATGCCCATGGTTTCGAGATCGACTTCGGCCTCGGTCAGCCAGGCGAAGAGCGTCCCCAGGAAGAGCGCGAAGGGCAGCCCGCTGGCGAATCCGAACAGCAGCATGAAGCCCGTCTTGCGATCGCCCAGCGCCATTGCGAGGACGCGCCAGCTCGACATCTTCTTTCTTTCCGCGACCTCGGCCATTCCCTAACGTCCTTCCGTTTCCTGCAAATTTTTGCGACACTAGCGACGGGCGTGATCAAGGAACAGCCTCATGACCGCAGTCGATACCGAACATCCCCCGCAGCGCCCCACCGAAGGTATGATCGCGCTCGCACGCGATATCGCCGAAGGTCGCGCGCGCGACGGCATGGGCCCCAGCAAAGTGCCCGCGCATGTCTATACCGATCCCGCATATTGGACGCGCGAGAAGGCGGCGATCTACGACCGGCTGCCGCAAATCCTCTGTCCCAGCGCGCTGCTGCCGGAGGCGGGAATGGCGGTTCCGCACGACGCGACCGGTCGCCCCTTGCTCGTGACCCGCGATGCCGAAGGTCGCGCGCATGTCTTCCTCAACGTCTGCCGCCACCGCGGAACGCGGCTTGTCGAGGGTGCCGAGGTGCAGTGCACGAAGAAGCTCGTGTGCCCCTATCACGCCTGGACCTATGCAGTGGATGGTCGGCTTCTCGCCCTGCCCCGTCCGGACAGCTTTCCCGGACTCGACAAGGGCGACTATGGCCTCGTCGAATTGCCGAGCAGGGAGACGGGCGGGTTGATCTGGTTCTGCCCCCAGCAAGACACCGCCGATTTCGCGCTGGCGGAGACGCTGGGCGCGGATTTCGACGCGCTCGGCATGGGGGAACAGGTGCTGTTCCGCCGCAGGACCCACAGGGTCGCGGGAAACTGGAAGCTGATCATGGATGCCTTCCTCGAAAGCTATCATGTCACCAGGCTGCACGCGAAGACGATCGGCCCCTTCTTCAAGGATGGGGCCACCAGCGGGGACACGATCGGCCCGCATTCGCGCAGCGCGGTGGGTCGGCTGGAAGAGATGGAGAGCGTCGACCTCGCGGATATGGCAGCTCTTCGGCGGGTCGTGACCTTCGCCTACCAACTGCTGCCAGGGGCGCTGATCATCCCGAGCCCCGACTACATCAACGTGATGGTGATGATGCCGCAATCGCACGATTGCACGCTGGTCGAGGATTTCATGCTCATCCCCGAACATCCGAGCACCGACAAGGCACGCGACCACTGGGAACGCAGTTGGGCCCTGCTCGACGGGGGAGTCTTCGCAGGCGAGGACTTCCGGGCTGCCGAGCTCGGCCAGCAGGGTCTGTCCACCGGCGCGATTCCCTATTTGACGCTGGGCACGATGGAGGGCGGGATCCGCCGCTATCACGAAGCCGTCGAACAGGCCTTGCGGGAGGCCGGTTGAAAGCCTAACCGCGCGGCCATGGCCGACAATCGACTACCCGACGCCGGCGACCGGATCGCCAAGCTGCTTGCGCGCGCGGGTGTCGCCAGCCGGCGCGAAGTCGAGCGGATGATCGCCGAGGGGCGCGTGGCGCTGGACGGCAAGGTGCTCGACACCCCGGCGGTCAAGCTCGCCGGGCTCAAAGGCGTGACGGTCGACGGCAAAGCCGTGGAACAGCCCGAGGCGGCGCGGCTGTTCGCCTTTCACAAGCCCTCGGGCCTGATCACCGCCGAACGCGATCCGCGCGGACGGCCGACGATCTACACGGCCCTTCGCAATGCGCTGCCGCCCGGCACCGGTCGCGTAATGCCGGTCGGCAGGCTCGACTTCACCACCGAGGGATTGCTGCTGCTGACCAACGACGGCGAGCTCAAGCGGGCGATGGAACTGCCCTCCTCCGGTGTGCCGCGCACCTATCGCGCGCGTGCCTTCGGCGATGTGACGCAGGCGCAGCTCGACGAATTGATCGAAGGGATCGAGATCGACGGCATCCGATATGGACGGATCGAAGCGGATCTGGAGCGAGGGTCGGGCAAGAACCGCTGGATCGAGATGACGCTGACCGAAGGCAAGAATCGCGAGGTTCGCCGGGTGCTCGAGCATCTCGGACTTCAGGTCAACCGCCTGCTCCGCACGGCCTACGGCCCGTTCGAGCTCGCCGACCTGCCGCGCGGACAGGTCGTCGAGATTCGCCAGGTCGATGTCGAAAGGTTCCGCAAGGGGCTCATGCGGAAGCGCACGTGAGGATCGTTGCGGGCGACTGGCGGGGACGTAGGCTGGTGGCTCCACCGGGCGAGTCGACCCGTCCGACAGCCGATCGCACGCGCGAAACGCTGTTCAGCATGCTCACAAGTCGCATCGGCACCTTCGAGGGGCTTGCGGTCGCCGATCTTTTCGCCGGTTCGGGTGCGCTGGGGCTGGAAGCACTGTCCCGCGGCGCCGCGAGTTGCCTCTTCGTCGAGCAGGACGGCGAAGCGATCAGGGCCATCCGCAAGAATATCGAGGCTCTCGATGCGCGCACCCGAAGTGTGGTGCAACAGGGTTCGGTGATGAGTCTCGGTCCAGCGAAGCAGGCTCACGACCTGATCCTGCTCGACCCTCCCTATGGAACGAGCGCAGGCGAGGTGGCGCTCGATCGTCTGCTGCGCCTGGGATGGATCGGGCCGGCGACCTGGGTCGCGCTCGAAACCGGAGCCAAGGAGAAGGTTTCCGTCCGATCGCTGCAGACGGTGGGAGAACGAAAGGTCGGGAAGGCCAAGCTCAGCCTCCTGCGGTTGAACGGGTAAATGGCAAAAGGACGGAACCGGTCTCCCGGTCCCGTCCCTCCAAGCATGTGCTCTATCGCTCCGAAGAGCGCGTAAGACAGCTGCTCAGTCGTTCTTGCTGGCGGGCTTGCCCGGCCAGTACCCGAGCGGCTTGGTTACCCCGGGCCCACGTTTGCCGGCCTCCCAGGCATTGATGCAATTGTCCTGCTCGTTCGCTGAGCAGATCGGCACTTCGCCGGTGGGCGGGCCCTGATCTCCCGGCGTGTTCTGGACCACGGCATTGCTGACGAAACGCATGTTCGCACCCGCGGTAGAACGGCTCGACGCGGCCGGAGCGGCATTCATCTGCGTCGCGATCTGCGTCCACGCGGTCGCCTGCTGCTGAGGGGTCATCTCATAGATGCGAAGACGCTGATTGTCGTTCAGCATCCACCATCCTTCGGCCTGGGTCGGCTGAAGCGTCCAGTAATATTCCTGCACCTCGGGGGGCCAGGCGTCATAAGCCGTCCGGCGGTCGGCCGGCCAGCGGTCATACATGCTCTTCTGAGTGTCGGTCCATTCGTAGCTCTGGCCCGCCATGTCGTTCTGGGCCACGGCCGGCGCGGCGGTGAAAGCCAGCGCAGCGGCGCCAATAAGGAAAAGATTGCGCATTTGGAGAGTCCTCCATTTCGGTTACGGTCGCTCATATTACGCAGCAGTCAGGGCAGTGTTCCGAGCGGCGGCTCCGCAGGGGTTGTCTTGCGCCGAAGCGTTCCCTAGCTGTTCCGAACCGAATGGCCGAAACTCCCGCTTCCATGTCGCCGCCCCAGGATGCGGACCTTCCCGCTTATGCGGCCTCTCTCAACGCGCCCCAGCGGGAAGCGGTCCTGACGACCGAGGGACCGGTCCTGATGTTGGCCGGAGCCGGTACCGGAAAGACCGCAGCCCTTACCGCAAGACTTGCACATCTCGTCGCAATGCGACGGGCATGGCCGTCGGAAATCCTGTGCGTTACCTTCACCAACAAGGCGGCGCGAGAAATGCGCCACCGCGTCGGGCAACATATCGGCGAAGCGGTCGAAGGGATGCCCTGGCTCGGCACCTTCCACTCGATCGGTGCGCGCATGCTGCGCCGCCACGCCGAGCTGGTGGGGCTGCAAAGCAATTACACGATCATCGATACCGACGACCAGATCCGCCTGCTCAAGCAATTGATCCAGGAAAACGACCTCGACGAAAAGCGCTGGCCCGCACGCCAGCTTGCCGGGCTGCTCGATCGTTGGAAGAACCGCGGGCTCAATCCAGGCGACCTCGATACGGTCGAGAACGAAAGCTACGCCAACGGGCGGGGAAGCCACTTCTATCGCCTGTATCAAGAGCGCCTCAAGACGTTGAACGCCTGTGATTTCGGCGATCTGCTGCTCCACATGCTGAACATCTTCCGCGAGCATCGCGACGTGCTGGCGCAGTATCAGCAGCGCTTCAAATATATCATGGTCGACGAATATCAGGACACCAATCAGGTCCAGTATCTGTGGCTCCGCCTGCTCGCGCAGGAGCGCAAGAACATCTGCGTCGTGGGCGACGACGACCAGTCGATCTATTCCTGGCGGGGTGCCGAAGTCGCCAATATCCTCCGCTTCGAGAAAGACTTCCCCGGCGCCGCCGTCATCAAGCTGGAGCAGAACTATCGCTCCACGCCGCAGATCCTGGCCGCGGCTTCGGGCCTCATCGATGCCAATAGCGAGCGCTTGGGCAAGACCCTGTGGACCGATCTGCCGCCGGGCGACAAGCTGCGCGTGATCGGTGTCTGGGACGGGCCGGAGGAAGCACGCAGGGTCGGTGAGGAGATCGAACGCCTCGAGGCCGAAGGCGCGCCGCTCGACCGGGTCGCGATTCTCGTGCGGGCGCAGTACCAGACCCGCGAACTCGAAGATCGTTTCATTCAGATCGGTCTCAACTACCGCATCGTGGGCGGTTTCCGCTTCTATGAGCGTGCCGAGATCCGGGATGCGCTCGCCTATCTGCGCGTGATCGAGCAGCCGGCGGACGATCTGGCGTTCGAGCGCATCTACAATCAGCCCAAGCGGGGGCTCGGCGCCAAGACGCTGGAGGCGATGCGGCGGCATGCCCGGCGCACCGGAATGCCGCTGGCCGCCGCCTCGCTCGACCTGTGCGATTCGGACGAACTTCCGGCGCGGGCCCGCAACACACTTGCCGCCTTGCTCAAGGATTTCGTCCTCTGGCGTGAGGCTGCGAGCAGCGAAACGCCTGCCAACCTCTTGCGCAGGGTACTCTCGGAAAGCGGGTATGAGGAGATGCTCCAGAAGGATCGGAGCGCCGAAAGCGCCGGTCGGCTGGAGAACCTCTCGGAACTGTCCCGAGCGATGGAAGACTACGACTCGCTGACCGACTTCCTCGAACATGTCAGCCTGGTGATGGACAATGATGCCCGCGACGATGGCGAGAAAGTCACGATCATGACCATGCACGCGGCCAAGGGGCTGGAGTTCGATCACGTTTTCCTGCCCGGCTGGGAGGAAGGCGTCTTTCCGAGCCAGCGCGCTCTCGACGAGGGCGGTCTCGCCAGCCTCGAGGAGGAGCGGCGTCTGGCCTATGTCGCGATCACGCGGGCGCGGCGGAGGTGCACGATCTACCACGCTGCCAACCGGCGCATCTACGGCCAGTGGACCAGCTCGATTCCCAGCCGCTTCGTCGAGGATCTGCCCGAGGCACAGGTCGCCCGGGAGACCACAATGACCGGCGGCGCTTCACTGTGGCGCGCAAACTGGACCGAGAACGAGGATCCCTTCGCACATGTCGCGCGCGACGCGCCTTCGCGCACGATGACCCGGGGCCCGGGCTGGCGGCGGGCATTGGCCACCGGCTACGATGCCACGCCGAAACGGCTCGCCGAGCCCGGCCGGAGCGCGGCGAGCTTTGCCGCCAAGCCTCGCAGCGACATCGCCGTCGGTGCGCGCGTGTTCCACGACAAGTTCGGCTATGGCATCGTGACCGACCAGCAGGGAAACAAGCTCACGATCGCTTTCGAGAAAGCCGGCGAAAAACGGGTGATCGACAGCTTCGTCAAGCCGGCGGAGAGCTAGACCGAAAGGTCCGGGGCAGGCGGAGACACAGGCAAGTTCCCGCACCGGACCGACGGAACGAAGACTCGGCCAGAGCAGGCGACGTCATGCAATGAAATGTCGTCAGGGCGTGCCGGATCCACCAGATCGGTCAGCATCCCTGGGCCGACCTTCCGGAAAGGGGATCCCGCAGGCGTTCGATCAGCCTGCGGAAACGTCCAGGAAGCCGGGCACCGGGCCGTTCCATTCGCCCGGCTTGGTCGGCGCATCGTCCTCGACATCCCGGCGGCGGCCACCGCTGGTCGCCTTGCGGGCAGGTTTCTCGGGTTTGGGTGCTCTCTCGCGCGGGGCCGTTTTTCGCGGCGTGCTCTCGGTCTCCGCCTCATCCGCCTCGCGAGCGCTCCGCTTCGGCGCGGGCTTGGGTGTCTCGACGAGATCGACGCGAACGTCCTTCTTGCCGAAGACCGGAATCTCGGCGCCGGTCAGCTTTTCGACGTTGGAGATTGCCTCGGCGTCTTCCTCGGCGACCAGCGTAAAGGCTCGCCCCTTCGCGCCGGCGCGGCCGGTGCGTCCGATCCGGTGGACGTAGTCGTCGGGATGCCAGGGCGTGTCGAAGTTGAACACGTGGCTCACCCCCTTCACGTCGAGACCCCGCGCCGCGACGTCCGAGGCGACGAGGATATTGACCTCTCCGGCCTTGAAGCGGGCGAGTTCCTTGATCCGGCTCGCCTGGTCCATGTCGCCGTGGATTTCGCTGCTGCGGAACCCGTTGCTCTGCAGGTTCTTGTTGAGTTCGCGGACGGTGGTCTTGCGATTGGCGAAGATGATGGCGGTTTCGACATGGTCGTTGTCGAGCAACCAGCGTAGCGTTTCGCGCTTCTGCCGTGCCTTGACCGGAACCTTGAAGGCGGTGATGTCCTTGTTCGTCGTCGCCGCCCGGCTGACCTCGATCCGCTTGGGATTGTCGAGAAACTTCTTCGCCAGCTTTTCGATCGGCGGCGGCATGGTCGCGGAAAACAGCATGGTCTGCCGGGTCTCGGGCAGCTTGGAGCAAATGAACTCGATGTCGGGAATGAAGCCCATGTCGAGCATGCGGTCGGCTTCGTCGATCACCAGCAATTCGCAACCGTTCAGCAGGATTTTGCCGCGCTCGAACAGGTCCATCAACCGGCCCGGCGTGGCGATCAGCACGTCGACGCCATCGTTGAGCGCCTTGATCTGGTCGCCCATCTGGACCCCGCCGATCAGGAGAGCGAGTTTGAGATCGTGGTTCTTGCCGTATTTCTCGAAATTCTCGGCCACCTGAGCCGCGAGTTCACGCGTGGGCGCCAGGATGAGGCTGCGCGGCATGAGCGCCCGGCGCCGGCCGCTCGCCATGATGTCGATCATCGGCAGAACGAAGCTCGCGGTCTTGCCGGTGCCCGTCTGCGCGATGCCGATGATGTCCTTCATCATCAGCACCGGCGGTATCGCCTCGCGTTGAATTGCCGTCGGCTCGGTGTATCCGGCAGCTTCGACCGCTCTGAGCAGGTCTTCGGAAAGGCCGAGATCGGCAAAAGTCATATGTCTTGAAAGTGTCCCTGAAGTTCAAGCCGCAAAATTCCACCGCAAAGGCGGCGCCAGCTTGCCGCGCCCTTCGCGAAAAACGCGGGGAAAGTCAAGATTGCGGGTCGGCGCTCAATGCGATCCCCACTATCTTTGCACGCGAACCAACCGATTGAGGCTCGCCAGCCGGCACTTCGCCCCGGCGCGCGACATCAGTCGGTCCCGATCGACGCACAGCTTGCCATCGTCGCTACGCTCGACATAGAATCCGAGATAGAAGTCGCGCGGGCTGCAAGCCTTTTCAAGCTCGGCGGTAATGATCTTGCGATCGCGCATGTACATCACCAGGCGGCTCTTTCGGCTCGATACGCCGACGATATCGGACGCGTCGAGGCATTCGCCATAGGGTCGCTCGACCAGTTGCGGCGGAGCCGCCTGCTCCGGCAATTGGGAAAACATGCTGCGGCGCATCTCGCTCGATTGCGGGCTCACCCGCAGGATGACGCGCCGTTCGATCCGCACCTGATGTGCGGCCGGGGCCTTGCCGATCGCTTCGAAGCGCGGCCAGCCCGGTACCATTTCGGAAAGCGCATCGTCCGCCAGCATCGACGCTGGCATTGCGTCCGCGCGGCTCGTCGCCTCGCCCGCCTCGGGCGCTTGGGGGCTACCCAGCGCGACAAGTATCGCGAAAAGAGGAGACAACAGAGGCATCGGCTTGAAGGGAACGCTCCTGGACCGCAAGTCGTGGTACACGCGGGAAAATCACAGGATCACCGATTGCGCCCCCACGCTTGAATGCGGGGTTAATTGTTTCGCGGCCGAACGCAAGTTGTGGCGTTGCGGCGCCGCCCTGTGGCAAGTGTGCCGCATATGAGCGATTCATCTTCCTTCGAGGCCGCCGCCACCGATCTGCTCGGCAAGCGGGGGTTCACCTGCGACCCCGAGATCGTCGATCCATGGCTGACGGATTGGCGCGGCCGCTATACCGGCCGCGCGTTGGGCCTGGCCTCCCCCAATTCGACTAGGCAACTCGCTGAATTCGTAGCCCTTTGCGGAAACCGGGCTATTCCGATCGTGCCGCAGGGCGGCAACAGTGGCATGTCGGGCGGGGCCACGCCGGACGAAACCGGGACCAGCGTCCTGCTCTCGCTGCGGCGGCTCGATGCGATACGCGACTTCGACGTCGAGGCGCGACAGATCACATGCGAAGCGGGGCTCGTGCTCCAGGCGCTCCACGAGATCGTCGAAGCCGAGGGCTTGCGGTTTCCGCTCACGCTCGGCGGAAAGGGCTCGGCCACCATTGGCGGGCTGATAAGCACCAACGCCGGGGGCACGCAGGTCCTGCGCCACGGGACCATGCGGGCCCAGGTGCTTGGCATCGAGGCGGTGCTGGCCGACGGAACGGTCTTCGACGCACTCGTGCCGTTGAAGAAGGACAACCGCGGCTTCGACCTCAAACAGCTCCTGATCGGTTCCGAGGGGACGCTCGGCATCGTCACCGCCGCGACCTTGCGGCTACTGCCTGCCGTCGCGGAGCGGCGGGTCGCGTGGGTGGGACTTGCCAGCATCGCCGCCGCCCGCGATCTGCTCGTCCATTGCGAGAAGGCCGCAGGTGATGCCCTCGAGGGATTCGAGGTTCTGCCGGACCACTGCCTGTCGTCCGTCCTCGCGCATTCGCCGCAAGGCCGCTCGCCCCTTCGCGATCGGCACGAGTGGTATGGACTGATCGAGCTGGTCGCCGGGGAAGAGGAGGCGGCGGAACTCGGATCGCGCACCGAAGCCATGCTCACGGATGCGCTCGAGCAGGGGCTGCTGGAGGATGCGGCGATCGCTGCCAGTGAAGCACAGGCCAATGATTTCTGGCAGTTGCGCGAAAACATCGCTCCGGCCGAACGCGCCCTCGGCCCCGCCATGCAACACGATATCTCCGTCCCCGTCGCGCGTATGGCTGAATTTGTAGAAACTGTGAGTCCCGAGGTCGAGCGCCGCTTCGCCGGAACGCGTGCGGTTGGTTTCGGCCATCTCGGCGATGGAAACATCCACTTTCACGTCTTGGCGCCCGCCGGCGCGGACCGGGGCGAATGGGAGGCGAGCGATGGAAAGGCGATCAGCCGCCTTGTTCATGACCGAGTGACGGACTTTGGCGGATCGATCAGCGCGGAACATGGGATCGGGCGGGTCAAGCGCGACGAGCTCGGTCGCCTGGGCGACCCGGTCGCGCTCGGACTGATGCGTCGGATCAAGCAGGCGCTCGACCCCCGGAACCTGCTTAATCCTGGCAAGCTCGTGCCGCTTGCGCCCGACGGTCCTTACCCGTAAAGCGCCCGCTTCCCGCATAAGCCGGAAGGGCATGCCGCCCACCTCAACTGTTTTCGGAGAGTCCCATGGCCAGCGCGCCGCAGCCCCAATTGCCCCTCTTCTACAATGACCTCATGCCGCTCAACAGCAATGATCATGCTGCGCTGAAGACGCGACCGATGCCCAAGGCACCATGGCTCGCCAAGCAGCACGCTGTGCCGTTGACCGTCGACGAATTCGTCCAGGCGCAGCGCAATCTGCCGATCGTCTTCTCGGCTGGGGAAAACGCCCTGCCCCTGGCGCTGATGGGCCTAAATGACGGCGTCAACACCTTCGTCGACGACGAGGGGACCGTTACCGAGCAGGTCTATGTGCCTGCTTACGTCCGCCGCTATCCCTTCATGCTCGCCCGTCTGAAGTCCGATAGCGAAGACCTGTCGCTGTGCTTCGATCCGACTGCCGATAACGTCGGCGAGTTCGACGAAGGCGATGCCCTGTTCGACGGGAAGGATCCGAGCGGCACGACCAAGCAGATCCTCGAATTCTGCGAGCAGTTCGAACATGCCGGACAGCGGACGCAGAATTTCATGAACGAGTTGAAGGCGCACGATCTGCTCATGGATGGCGAAGTCGCCATTCAACAGCAGGGCAACGACAAGCCCTTCGTTTATCGCGGTTTCCAGATGGTGAACCAGGAAAAGCTCAAGGACATGCGCGGGGATCAACTGCGCAAGTGGAACGAGAGCGGCCTGCTCCCGCTCATCTGGGCGCATCTTTTCTCGCTCGATGTGATGCGCACGATCTTTGCGCGCCAGGTCCAGCAGGGCAAGATGCCGAAGCCCGACGCGGCAACGGCCGGCGTTGCCACCGCTTGACGGTCCGGCCTGTGGGACGCCGGGCGGGAAGGCCGGCGTCTCGTTCCGCATGAATCGGATGCGCCGGCTGGCGATGGTGCTTGCCGGGGCGGCGGTCTCGGTGACGACGCCTTCGGCGGTGGCCGCCGACAAGACCGGCGACACCGCGGTTACCTCGCCGCTGGAGCGATTCCAGCGCAGCGAGGATCGACTGTTTCGCATCGGCTACCGCCTCGCGACCGCGAATGCGGCATACTGTACCAGCACAGTGCCAGCGACGGGCATGCTGATCCACGATGCCCGGAGCTATGCTCGGCCCGAAAGCGTGCGTGCAGAATTGGGGCTCTCGGGGGACATCGGCGTTCAGTCGGTAGCCGAGAATTCCCCGGCCGCAGCGGCGGGCCTCACCCGCAACGACACCATTCTTGCGATTGGCGGCAACGCCGTGGCGAGCGAATGGCCGCCAACCGAACCGGGATGGAAGCGAGCCACTGCCATCCGCGATGCGCTCGACGCGGCGTTGGTTCGCGGACCGGTTGACGTCACCTTCGCACGGGCGGGAGAGGCCGTGGTGCGAACCGCTACGGTTGCGGGGGTTCCTGCGTGCGCGACGCGGTTCGAATTGATCGATTCGAAGGACTCGGCCAAGGCGGATGGAACGCGGGTTCTGGTGGGGGAGAAGTTTCCCGGTTTCTCCTATGACGAGGATGCCTTGGCTGCCGCCATCGCGCATGAGTTGGCACACAATCTCCTCGGCCACGCGCGCACGTTCGAAAGGACGGGACGGAAGCGAAGGCTCGTGCGGATTTCTGAACGCGATGCCGACCGTCTGATGCCCTGGCTCCTCCATAATGCCGGCTACGATCCGGCTGCCGCTGTTCGCTTCATGCGCCGATGGGGCCCGCGACACGGTGGCGGAATCTTGCGGAAACGAACGCATGATGGTTGGGACGAGCGGATCGAGTTCATCGAGGCGGAGCTTCCTCTGGTGACCGCGGCTGCCAAGGCGAACGATCGGGGAATGGCCGATTGGTCGAAGGAGTTCACGCGCTTGCTCGGGTCCGGGGAGTAGCGCGATTGTGGTTGATCACGAAGCGGCGTTCTCGTTACACGGGCTGATCCGCAGCTCGCGAAGACGACAAGCTCCATTCTAAAGCTTGTGTCGTACCCCCACGGAGGTTCCTGTGTCAGCAATTGCGCCAGTAATCTTGTGTGGAGGAAGCGGAACGCGTCTCTGGCCTCGCAGTCGTGCAGTCCGTCCCAAACCCTTCATCCCCCTGCTGGGCAACACGACGCTTTATCAGGATACTCTCGATCGCTGTTCCGACCGGGCGGTCTTTTCCGCTCCGACTATCGTTGTCGGGCGCGATCACCTGACGCTTGCCCGAGACCAGGCAGCCGGAATCGCTCCCGACGCCCACTACATAGTTGAACCGATCGGGCGCAACACAGCACCTGCAATCGCCCTTGCCGCCCATGCGCTCGATCCCTCGGACATCATGCTCATTTGCCCGAGCGACCATCACATTGGCGATGTCGACGCCTTCCGCGTCGCGGCGCGACAGGCGGCCAGGCTGGCGCAGGACGGGTGGCTGGTATCCTTCGGCATCGAGGCCACCACACCCGAGACCGGCTACGGCTATCTTCGGCGCGGCCAGAGACTGAACGGCGGCTTCGAGGTTGGCAGCTTCGTCGAGAAGCCCGACCTCGAAGCCGCCCGGAATTTTCTGTCCCAGGGCGATTACGCCTGGAACGGCGGGATATTCGCTTTTGCTGCGGGCGATTTCCTGGCTGAATTGCGCCGCCACCGCCCCCAGATTGCCGATCAGGTCGAGAAGGCATTCCGCGCGGCCACCCGAGACGGGGACTGCATCTTCCCCGAAGGCGAGAGCTTCGCTGCGATCGCGGGCGAATCCGTCGATTACGCGGTGATGGAAAACACCACCCGCGCTGCAATGGTCGATGTTTCGATGGGTTGGTCGGATATCGGCAATTGGGACGCCCTACTGCGCCAACGCGGATCCGACGCCAGCGGAAACGTGATCGTCGGGAACGGTCAGGTCATCGCCGCGAGCGGCGCCATGATCGATACCGATGGTCCGCACGTGACTGTAATCGGCGCCGACAATATCGTCGTTGTGGTGGATGGCGACGACATTCTGGTGACGTCGCGCAGTTCCGCACAACGAATTGCCGAAGCCGATCGGTGTCGGACATGACCGCTCGCAAGTTGCCCCGCAACCTCGTCGAAAAGGTCTGGGGAGTCGATCTGCTACCCGCGCCCTTCCCCCGCGCCTCGAAGAAGATCGGCGAGGTGCACTTCGAACCGCCGCCGGAGATGCCGCAGCTTCTGGTGAAGCATATCTTCACCAGCGAGAGGCTCTCGATTCAGGTCCATCCGAATGACGAACAGGCGAAGGCAGCCGACCATGGGTGCCGCGGAAAGAGCGAGTGCTGGGCGATCACCTCGGCCGTAGCAGGGGCGAGCATCGGCCTGGGTTTCGACCGGTCGATCGACGCGGCCACGATGCGGGAGGCGGCACTGGACGGCTCGATTGTCGACATGATGACCTGGCACGAGGTCGAGCCGGGCGACTTCTTCGATGTCCCCGCGAATACCGTGCATGCCATCGGCCCCGGGATCGGCCTCGTCGAGATTCAGCAGAACAGCGATCTCACTTACCGTCTCTTCGATTACGGCCGACCGCGAGAGCTCCATCTCGAAGAAGGGATCGCCGCTGCTCTTGGGTCCCCCTACCCCGCCTCGCTCGGGACCCGACTCCCGGAACACGGTTGCCGCCAGTTGATCGACGGTCCGCATTTCGCACTTTGGGCGATCGCCGGCGCCCTGGATGCTGCGGCATCGATTTCCGATGAACCTGTGCTCGTTGTCCCTGCAAGCGGAGGCGGCCGCATCAATGGCAAGCGAATCGCCTTTGGCGAATGCGCCTGGGTCGATCGGATCGAAAGCCTCGACGTGCCAAGGGGTTCTCGGTTCCTGATCGCATGCCCACGCGCCTAGGCGGTGGGCGACCTGCGTCGGCCGGTGGCGTCTCTGCGGCGTTCGGCCCTATGGCTCGCCCGAAGCGGACTTGAAGAGCGTGCGCTTTTGCTTATTTAGGGTCTACCGGCCACGCTTCCCCTCATGGCTTGGCCGGCAAATGCACGAAAGTGCATTTCCTCCCTGAACCTTGGCCACCCCGTGCATCCTTGCGCGGGGTGGTTTTTTATTCGGCAGCCTGAGGAAAGCCCGACTGGGACACACCTGGCAAGTGCATCGCCTCCTTTGCCAGCGCCCTTACCAATCCGCTCAAGACCCGGCAAACCGCCGCGAACCGGGCGCTCGGCTCCTCGAAACGCGCATCGAGGTAGAGACTCCGGCAGACCTCGATCTGCATGGCGTGGAGGTTCCGTGCAGGCTGCCCGTGCCGATCGAGAACGTAACCACCCGAATAGGGTCGGTTGTGAGCCGCGAGGCGATTGGTGCCTGCGAAGTGCTGCAAGGCACGCGCCGAAAGCCGCGAAGCGCAGGAACATCCGAAGCGATCGCCAATGACGAAATCGGGCGCACGGGCCTGGCCCGGTCCTTTCCGTAGCGGCGGCATGGAATGAAGATCGATCAGCACCACGGCGCCCCATGCGTCGCAGACCTCCTGCATGATCCGCGCCAAGGTGCGATGATAGGGGCGATGAATCGTTTCGATGCGTGCTTCGAGGTCGCTGCACCGGAGCGGGCCCCGCCAGATTTCCCCGAGTCCGGGCAAGCGGCGCGGTACCAATCCCAGGCCCATTCTCGCGCGGCGGTTGGCAAGCGAGTGGCCTCCGCCCCGACCGCCCGTTCCGGCAATCATCGACCAGTCTACATCGTCTTCCGCGCGATTCAGGTCGATCATCGCGCGCGGCGCATCGGCAATCAGCGTCGTTGCGCCGGTTTCCTCGCCGACCGCCAGGGCCAGCGCATCGACATGGCGATCCTCGAGCCGCAGGCGAGCCTCGTCGGGGTGCCGCATCGCCTCGAGCAGGGCGGATGGATAGGCCCGCCCGCCGTGGGGGGCTGCGATCACCACAGGCAGCGGAGCATGCGTTGTCTTCGCGACTATCCTGAAGGGTTGCGATGCGACACGGGGCGTGTCGTCGCTTTGCCGCGCTTCGGTGGAATGATCGCCCGGATCCATGCGGTCAGAATGCCGATGCCCCCGCGACGAGTCAAAGCATCCGTCTTGGCTTGAGACAATGGTGAACAAGACTGAAGATTTTTTAAGCTCTGCGGGCTATGAAGCCCGAATGAGCAATCGTGCAGTACCAAAAATCCTGCTGGCGGAAGACGATCCCGCCATGCGCAGCTATCTCGAGCGCGCGCTTCAGAACGCCGGGTTTTCAGTCGATTCGGTCGATCGCGGAACCGCCGCACTGCCGTTGATCGAAAACGAAGCCTACGATCTGCTGTTGTCGGACATAGTGATGCCCGAAATGGACGGAATCGAACTCGCCCAGAAATGCAACGAACTGTCGCCCGACACGCGGGTGATGTTCATCACCGGTTTCGCCGCCGTGACGCTCAAGGCCAGCCGCGAGCAGCCCCAGGCGAAGATCCTCTCCAAGCCGTTCCACCTGCGCGACCTCGTGCTCGAGGTGGAGCGGCTCCTTTCCGACCGTTTGGGGGCGGACTGTCACCGCGTGTGAATAAGCGCTTGCAAGCGAAATTGAGGCTCGCTAATGCGCGCGCCTGCCGTCTCTAACGGCTACCGTGGATGTGTGGGCGTATAGCTCAGTGGTAGAGCACTGTGTTGACATCGCAGGGGTCGGAAGTTCGAACCTTCCTACGCCCACCATCAGAAAACCCGCAAGTCCTTGCACTTGCGGGGTTTTTCTTTGCCTCCAACCCATCCAGCCGGGCCCTCGCACGCTCGGAATTTGCCCTCGAAACGGGCAAATTCGGGGGTGATTTGGGCAAATTCTGGGCACGGAAAACCCGGCAATTCCGCGACAAGAGAGATTTTTGGACTGCCCACTTGGGCAATGCAAGAAAGGAGTCTATATTACCCATTGGCGCCGCGCACTCAGGTGACGCGGATCGCCGCCTTGGCGGTCAGGATGAAACTGTGCATCAGCAGGTCTCCGGCCATCGTCAGGCGCTAGGCTGGGGACCTGTTGATGCCGGTGTACGGATTTTCCGCATGTCGTATAAAGACCCTGCTCCCGCGATCCCCGATCATCGCGGCGCAGAACAGGCCAACGGCAGAGACCACAGGCCTCGGAGGAGCAGACCAGGTGAAAAGCTGGTCCCCGTAGTCCCCGGATCGGTTGAGCCTCCCTTCCCCTCCCCCGAGGGGGAGGCGATGAGGCCTGTCCAGGCAGAAGCACGCGCGCCGCCGTCGGCGGAGGATCGGCCCATTGCCGACAAAGCTCCTCACGCCGCGCGACATCGCCCACCGGATGAACGTCACCAGTTCCGATCCGGCACGGTGGATGAAGCGCGTCTTCAAAAAACACAGTGTGCCCTACCACCTCGTGTGCGGAAAGCTGCGCGCGAGCGAGAGCCAATACCGTCTGCTTCTGGAAAAATCGACATGCTCCATCTCCGAACCCGCCGCGAGAACGGCGACTACTATCTGCGCGGATACGTCGCGCTCGGTGCCAAGAAAATCGAGGTCAAAGAGTTCAGTACAGGAACGAGTGAATTCGATGCTGCATCGCAGCTGAAGGCCGATTACGAAACCAAACTGCGCAACCGGCTGCTGTTCGGCCCGGCGGCGGATATCGCTGACGGCTGCATCGCCGATGCGTTCGAGACCTATCTGACCAAGGCCAAGGCACCTTGTGCTGCCAATGTCATCCGGGTGGGCAAGATGGATCAGCTGATCGGGCCGCGGCCGCTCACCGAATACCGCGAGGCCTGGCGCCAGTTTCGTTCCGAATGTCTGCCCGCGGCCATGCATTGGGCGGGCAGGACCGCTACCGGGCGGTTCTGCAGGCAGCGATCAACGAGCATTATCACGAGCACGGCCTCAATCCGATCAAGATCAAGTCGATTCCGTTCACCAATGAGCGTGTGCGCTGGCTGACCAAAGCCGAACGCGACCTGCTGATCTCCTGCTATGCGCCGCACGTCCAACCGATCGCCACCATGCTGGCCTTCCATGGACCACGCGTGCAGGATGCATTGCAGATCCAGTGGGGTTCGCAAGGGGTGGACCTCGAGCGCGAGGCGATCAAGATCAGCCATGAGAAGACCGCCACGATCCAGTGGGTGCCGATGCACCCGCGGGTAAAGGCACTGCTCGAGCCGATCTGGATGGAGCGCGGCAAGCCGAGCTCCGGCCATGTCTTCCTCAATATGCATGGAAAGCCCTATCAGGACACGCGCAGAGCGAAGATTCCGGGCGGCAATCCGCTCAGGAGCGCTCATGCCACCGCTCTTGCGGCGAGCGGGATCGAGGATTTCACCATGAATGACTGGCGCCATCACTGGGCCTCGCACTGCGTGATGGCGGGGATCGATCTGATAACGATCATGCACATGGGTGGCTGGAAATCACTCCGCATGGTCCCGCGCTATGCCAGCATCAGTGTTGACCATATGCGGGACTCTATTTTGCGTCTGACCTAGGTTGCGCCTCTTCCGACGGTCCCGCGTTGCGGCGCCAGTCGGCGAACGGCCCGGACTTGGCGAAAGCATATATGCAATAGTGTCCGAACGCGCGCCCGCACGCCTCGGCGCGCCTGGGGTCACGATGAGGGACGTAGGGGTTTACCTTACCGCCATCGAGCCTAGCGAGCTTTAATCGTTACCCTAAAGCGTCATAAATCGAATCTAGAAGCAGTTCGTCGGTGAATCGACTATCCTTGTCTGGATCGCCGCCCTTCGTCGTTGGCGCCCCCCTTCGCGCTTTCGGTGAGATGACATACAACAGTCGAAGCGAAACTTCGACGGAGCCATGACCCTTTCCATGCCGGCCAGCTCTCTTGCCTCGGGTCCTTTGGGAAACGCCTTTGCCCGACGCGCCAGCTGCGTGAGCCTGCGCTTTGCTTTAGACTGAGTTACGAACTTTCTCGCACCCACTGAAGTTCCTGTGGGCTTCGTCGCAGAATTGTCGCCCTGCTCTCCTGCATCACCTGGTTCAGCGGCTTCGTCAGCGTCTCGTCCGGCTTTCCGTTTACTTTCCATCTTAGGCCTTCCTCTCGGGGAGTGTATTGTAGGATGCGCTGTGGGTGCCCCCAAGCCGGTCAGCAAATTTACTTAGTTCAGTAGGGCATTCGGCTTACGCTACGTAAACGTCTGCGCCTTCACAGCGATCGTGGTGACACTCCAGCCATGGCCCCGGCCTCGCCTGTGCTTACTTCATCACCGTCCGCCGAGGGGGTGAATATATCGAAACAATATTGGTCCGCCTCGAGTGCGCCGATTGGCATTTGTACGCGGCTTGGCTTCGGGGATAAATGCCTCGTGCTGAAAGCCGATCTGACCGAACCCGTAGGGCTTTCGCTCTGCTTATGAGGACATTGCGCTCCAACCTAAATTATTCGCTCCTCATCGGTCCTCCTTCCACCTGGTGCAGGAACGCCGATAAGATGCAGGCCGTTGACGAGGTTCTGCGTACTCGCAGGTTCGTGACCGCATTTGCCCTGCCAGGCGTCAATCGACCGGCTTTGACAATGCCTTCCCTCATTGCTCACTGCGCCCGAGGGAGACCGACGTCGCCCTTCGTGATGACACTTAAGCGGCGCGAACCGACTGGGCCGATTGATATTCCGGCACAAGATCGCACAGAATATCGAGCGCCCTCGCCCGGTTGCCCTCGCCAAGAACCGTGTCCAACTGGTCCAGCCTCGCCGACAACTCATCCCACGTCAATTTATCTTCCGTCGCGCGCATGATCCGCGGATGGTTTGTTCTTCTGGGCGAATCCCCGATCAGCAATTCCTCATAGAGCTTTTCGCCCTTGCGCAGGCCGACTTCGCGTGATCTCGATGTCCCCATCGGATTGGCCTCGTCGCGAACCGTCAGTCCCGACAGATGGATCATGGTGCGCGCCATATCATAGATCCGGACCGGCTCGCCCATGTCTAGCACATAAACTTCCCCGCCTTCGGCCATGGCGCCGGCCTGAATGACCAGCTGTGCCGCTTCGGGAATAGTCATGAAATAGCGAGTGACGTCCCGGTGGGTGAGCGTCACCGGCCCGCCGTCCTTGATCTGCTGCTGAAAGCGCGGAACCACCGAACCGCTCGATCCCAGAACATTGCCGAAGCGAACCATCGCAAAGCGCGTCTTGCTCTCTTCGGATGCAAGCGCCTGGAGAACCAGTTCGCACACGCGCTTGCTTGCCCCCATGACATTGGTCGGCCGCACCGCCTTGTCGGTACTTACAAGGATAAAGTGCTGCACCCCTACCCGCTTGGCCTCGAGCGCGCAGCGAAAAGTGCCGAACACGTTATTGCGCATGCCGGCGATCACATTTTCCTCGACCAGCGGCACATGCTTATAGGCAGCGGCGTGGAAGACTGTCTCTGGGCGCCAGCGCTCGAACAGGCGGCGCGCGGTCAATTCGTCAGCGATGTTGCCGAGCTCAGTATGGATTTGCGTGGACTCGTCGATGTCGCCAGCAAGCTGCGCTTCCCGCAGTTCACTTTCGATGAGGTAGAGCGCGTGCTCGGTCATCTCTACCAGGACGATGGCGGTCGGTCGCAGCACAGCAATTTGGCGGCACAGCTCGCTGCCGATGGATCCGCCTGCGCCGGTCACAAGAACGGTACGATCACTGATCGTCCGGTGCAGCAGCAGGTGGTTCGGTGGCACCGGATCGCGGCCGAGCAGGTCAGTGATCTCGATTTCACGCAAGTCGCTGATGGAAACCGAGCCATCGACCAGATCGCCGATTGCCGGCAGCGTGAGAACCTGAACGCTCACATCGGCGAACTGACGAACGATTTCTTCGCGTCGTTGGCGCGAAACGCGAGGCAATGCGAGCAGCACAGTATCTATCTCGAGGCGCTCGACGAGCTCGGCCACGTTGGTGCTGGGGTAGACCGTCACATTGTCGAGATGCTGCCCAGCAAGCCGCCCGTCATCGTCGATATAGCCGGACAAATACATACCGGGCTCGTGACGAAGCGATACCGCGAGCTGCCGACCCGCAGATCCAGCGCCATAGATCATGACCCGGCTTGGCCTTCCCGAGAACCCACGGCGGTTGAGGAGATCGAATAGCACATAGCGGGCGAAAAGCCGGCTCATCATCAAAAGCGTGGCGAAACACCATCGGTTGTAGGACGGCGATTGTGCGCGGCACACCAGGAACCCGGTTGAAGGTGAAGAATACCGACAGAACCAGCGCCATGATCATGCAAGAGGTGGCAATCCCGACCATAGTGCGCGAGCCGATAAACCGCATGACCGAGCGATAAATCCCGCGAACCGAAAAAATCGGCAGCCAAATAGCGAGGCTAGCGAGAGATGACCGTTGCTACGGCCGGACTGAACAAGTCCCATTCGCCCAATCGAAGCGAGAATGCGACCCACACCGAAACGACGCACAGCAGGGCGTCCATCAGGATCAGTAGCGCGATCTTGGCCTGTCGATTGAGTTCGACCAGCTGCTGCAGAAGGCCGACCAGCGTGGGCTCTAGTCGTGACATGAGTTCGGTCATTCCGTAGAGCTTTCCCGCCCGGTTTTGATCGACAAACGGCCAGACCGCACTTTACACCGATTTAGCCATAGTTAGGTTTTCAGTTACGTCCGATTGCTTAGATCGCCAAGGTGTCGTCATGACCAAAAAATCTGCCAAGCCTGCTTCCGGGCCGCCTTCTCTGTGCTAGTTCAAGCGAAGGCAAGCGATTTGTCTCGTACGATTTTTTCCATGATCGCCTCGGCTGCCCCTACAGAAGTCGGCGCGCCAGTCCAATTGTTATCCCGTCTCGGAGGAAATGCGCACTGAGCTACCAGCGGCAAGCAGCCATTCGCAAGACTGCATCTTGGGTTGAGAATTGCACAAATGGTATCACCGCTCGCAAGCCACCCCGTAAGGGGGGGTAAGGGCTAATCATACGGCATGATCGTGCCCGCCTGCAGGTCGAGCAGGGATTTCCGAAGGCTTCGCGGCTCTGAATGGGCTTCGACCTAAATGAGCTTGGACCTAGACGTAGCCGAGCGTTGGCGCTTGACCGGTAAGATCGGCGATGTTTAGGCGATTGAAATTGATGGGATGTATCTTCAGTGAAAGCTCGCTCAACCAAGCACCGCAGGGCCTCGCGTGGTTCGATCAGCAGCAGTTTGACGTCTGGGAGGGCGCGTTTCACCGCCTTTGCGGTTCTGGTGTTTGCCGCGTTTCTGATGGGAGGGAGCGCGCGACCCGATGTTCAATCGCTTGTGATTTTCGTCCACTCGCGATTTTGTCGGGCGGTTATGCCCTGATAGTTATCACCCTCGAGCAGTTGCGGCTTATTGCCATGCCCGGGCTGTTACTCCTGGGTCTGGCGCTTGTGATCGGCCTTCAACTCATTCCTTTGCCGCCCGAGGTCTGGACACAACTTCCGGGGCGTTCGATGGTCGCCGAAATTGGTGCGGCCATGGGATTGGGCGATGCATGGCGACCCTTGAGCCTAGCGCCCGAACGCACAATCAACGCGCTGCTCGCCTTGACGGTGCCGGGCGCGACCCTGCTTCTTCTCGCGGTGCAGGAGCCGGAGCGGCGGCGGCGGGCGCTGGTGCTTTTCCTGTGGGCCGCAATCGGCTCCGCGCTGCTTGGCGCGCTTCAACTTCTCAGTCCGGATGACGTTGCTCTCTACACCTATCGCATTTCCACCGACGGGGCCCCTGTCGGATTGTTCGCCAATCGAAATCACCAAGGCGTATTTCTTGCCTGCATGGTGCTAGTTTCGACCTGGTTCATCGTCTCGACCGGCAAGCGCGACCGCACAGCACCATTGCACAGGGCGCTTGGCATGGCTGCGCTACTGCTCTGTTTCGTCCTGGTGCTCATCGCCGGTTCGCGTGCCGGGCTTGCCGCCCTCGCTTTGATGAGCGCGGTCAGCCTCTGGTACGCGGCGCGCAGCAATCTCATCCCCAACCGGGTGGCGCTAGGGCGCAGAACGATTTCCCGCTGTGCTGTATTTGCCGGGCTCGGTATTTTGCTGCTCGGTCTGGTCGGCCTGTCGATAACGCAGGGCCGCTCACTATCGATCGATCGCCTGGTTGACAGCATGGGGGGAGAAGGTGGAACGGATCTGCGCGCGGAACTGGCGCCCATCCTTTGGCGTATGGTTTCCAACCAATTCCCTTACGGCTCGGGCTTTGGTTCGTTCGAGGATCTCTACAAAACGGTCGAGCCGTTGACTTTGCTGAGCAATCGCTATCTCAACCAGGCGCATAACGACTGGGCGCAATTCCTTATTGAAGGGGGGCTCCCGGCATTGCTGCTGCTGGTGCTGGTGATTGCCTGGCTGGTTCTGCGTGCGACACAAGTTTTGCGCGCGGAGCCGGGCTCATCGCGCGATCTGGCCCTGCTCTCGCTCATTATCTTGGTAATGCTTGGCCTTGCCAGTGTCGTCGATTATCCGCTGCGCACGCCGGCAATGGCGGTATATGCCATGACGCTGGTGTTTATGGTGGAGACCTGGGCGTCGCTGCCCGGGGGCGTGCGCAGGTAAGTGGTTTACGCGTCGGCATGCTGCTTCTAGAAGCGGCCTCGTTCAAGGGATGAATCCAGCAAAATGACTTCACGTATTATCGCGGCCATGATGCTTTTGGCCTTGGCCGCTTGCGGGTCGCCGCCGCCGTTGGGCGGTCCTGGTGTGGTCGTCGCTGACACTGGAGGCCTTCCGCCGCCGACGCGCGAGGATCTGGTGTCGGCTAGCCGGCCCTATCTCATAGGGCCGTTCGACAAGCTGCATATTGACGTGTTCGGGGTCGAGGACTTGCAGCGAGATGTTCAGATCGACGCCAGCGGTAATCTTTCGTTTCCTCTGGTCGGGATCGTCGATGCCGCGGGCATGACGCCGGATGAACTTGCCGAGGTCATTCGCCAGCGGCTTCGGGGACAATACATCCGCGATCCGCAAGTCACGGTCAATCTGCTCGAGACAGTGAGCCAGGCCGTGACCGTGGACGGGCAGGTGAACGATCCCGGCGTCTATCCGGTCATCGGGCAGATGACTCTCATGCGCGCAGTGGCGACGGCCGGTGGCGTGGGCGAGTTCGCGCGGCTGAGCGATGTGGTGGTTTTTCGGCACACGAACGGACAGAGAATGGTCGGCCTGTACAATCTCGAGGGGATCCGCCGCGGTAACTATCCGGATCCGCAGATATACGCCAACGATGTGGTTGTCGTCGGCGAATCACAAGCGCGGAGGATGTTCGAAAATATCATCAAGGGCTCCTCCCTTCTCACCACGCCTCTGATCATTGCCCTGCGAAACAACTGAAACGAACATGATGAACATGCAGCCGGCCGCCTATGATGCTTTCCCGCCCGGGGACGGGGAAGATCACTACTATGAGGTCGCCACCGAGAAGATGACGATGGCAAAGCCACAGATCTTTGAGCAGATCTGGCGGGCGATCATTAACAACCGGCTGATCATCGCCGCGATCATCGTCGTCTGCCTCGCGCTGGGTATCATCGCCACAATACTGGCAACGCCGCAGTACACCGCCGTTTCGCGGATCGAGATCAGCCGGCAGCAAGATAATGTCACCAACGTTGAATCGCTGGAACAAGACGGCTTCGACAAGAACGAAGAGTTCTATCAGACGCAGTATTCGCTGCTCGAAGCGCGTTCGCTGGCGGAGCGGGTGGCGCGTACGCTAAATCTTCCGACTAATGACGCGTTCTTCGCGACCTTCGAGGTTGACCCGGAAGAGGCCGGCCTCTTTCAGGGCGATACCGGGTCGGCGGCCGAGCAGCGGCTCGCCACCCGCCTGGATCTGGCGATAGAGATTCTCCTCGACCATGTCGACATCGTCCCGGTCCGTGGCTCCAGCCTGGTCGACGTGCAGTTCACCAGCCCGGACCCGCAGCTTTCCGCGAGCATCGCCAACACTTGGGTGACGCAATTCGTTGCTTCTACTCTCGACCGGCGCTTTGCCTCGACCGCCGATGCTCGCGAATTCCTCGAAGAGCGTCTTGCCCAGCTGCGCCAGCAGCTCGAGGATTCCGAGCGCAATCTGACGAGCTATGCGGCCAACGAGGAAATAATCGCGCTTTCGAGCCGCCAAGACGTCGCCGGCCAGACTTCGGACCAGCGGACGCTTGCTGCCGTCGATCTCGAGGCGCTGAACGACGAACTGGCGCGGGCCCACGGCGCACGCATCGCCGCAGAAAGCACCCTGCGAACCGGCACGGGGGCGCAGGAGAGCATGAGCAGCGGGGCGCTCGTTTCGTTGCGCACGCGCCGTGCGGAACTGGCGGCGCAACGGGCGCAGTTGCTGACCCAATTCGAAGAGGGGTACCCAGCGGTCGAGGCCCTGACGTCACAGATCGCCTCGCTCGACCAGGCCATCAATCAAGAGGAAGCCCGCGCCGGTCTGGTCAAGACCGAGGCCTATCGTTCGGCCCTGCGGCGTGAACAGGTTCTTGAAAGCCGGGTTGCCGCGCTGAAGAACCAGTTGCTCGATGAGCAGCGGGCTTCGATCCAGTACAACATCTTCCAACGTGAGGTGAACACCAACCGCGAACTCTACAACGCCCTGCTGCAGCGTTATAAGGAGATCGGGGTTGCCGGTGTCGGTGCGAACAACGTCGCTATCGTCGATCGGGCGCAATCACCCAAGGAGCCGTCCAGCCCCAGCCTCCCGTTGAACGTGGCGCTTTCGCTGCTCATCGGCATGCTTCTGTCCGGCGGCTTCATCTATGTCCGCGAGCAGATCGACCAAAGCCTGCGTGACCCTGCGGATGTGCAGAACCTGCTTGGCCTCACACAACTCGGCCTTATCCCCGTGGTGGAGAAGGGCGAGATCGAGGACGAGCTTCGTGACCGCAAGTCGACTGTCTCGGAAGCTTATTTCTCGGCCGCCACGAGCCTGTCTTTTCTCACAAACCACGGTGCGCCGCGGACGCTTCTGCTCACCAGCTCTCGGCCCAACGAGGGCAAGTCGACCTCCGCGTTTGCGCTTGCCGCGCAGTTTGCCCGGACGGGCAAGCGCGCGCTGCTCGTCGATGCCGACATGCGCAACCCGTCGGCGCAGGAGTTCTTCGGTCTCAGCAATAGTTCGGGCCTGAGCAACTTCCTGACCGGAGAAGATGACATATCAAAGCTGGTGCGGCCAACCGACATCCCCAACCTGACGGTGATGTGCGCCGGTCCGCAGCCGCCGAATGCGGCCGAGCTGCTCGCCGGCGAACGCCTCAAGGAGCTTCCCGGGCGGCTGCTCGAGCACTACGACCAGATCATCTTCGACGCTCCGCCGATCCTGGGCCTTGCCGACGTTCCGCTCCTCGCCGGCGTGGTCGAGGGGGTCGTCTTCACTATCGAGGCAAACGGGGCGAAGATACGCGCCATCCGCTCGGCGCTAGACCGTATCCGTGCCGCGCACGGCCACATCTTCGGCGCCATCGTCACCAAGCTGGACTCGCGTAACGCTTCCTATGGCTACGGCTATGGTTATGGTTATGGTTATGGCTACGGGAACAGCAAGGAAGCTGAGGGAACCAGCCAGACATGACTGCGCGCCAGCATCAGGGTGATGCCGATGGGCGGACTCGTCCGGCTGGCGGGTGGCTGTGGTTTCTTCTGATCGTTGCCGTCGCGCTACCGCTGGCGTGGTTCGCGGGCAGCCAGGCTGCTGGTATGCCCTGACCCGCTTCAGCCCGGAAGTTGCGGTCAAGGCTGCGCCCGGCAATGGCGAGGCACTTGCCCGTCTGGCCGAACTGAAGCTCGCGAGCGCCGTTCATGAGGCCGGCGGCGATGAATTTCCGCCGTCGCTGGCCGAGCCAAGCGCGATCTGGCAACGCACCTCTGTCTGATCACCGACTATGGAAAGTTCGGCGACCTTGCCAGTTTCCTGCATCATTACGATTTCGCCTTGCGCACCAGCAGCCAGGCCCCGCTCGCTCATGCGTGGGGATTCCGGCGGTTACTATTACGACTGATATCAACGAAGCTATGAAGCTTGCTGCCGTATAGGAGGCTGAGGCGAACGTCGCTCCCGCAAGTCTGGCCATCCGGGTCAGAACGATCACAGGTAACCGAACTTACACATCGTTGAGCCTTCCGCCTGCTCGATACGCGCTATAGCATCTGGCGAGAGCGCGTCAGCATAGCCACCTACTTTCCCTCGCCGGATGAAGTTGCTCGCCCCTGCCTCACCGCTTTCCGCCCGCTTGGCGAGGATCTTATCGATAGAATGCGCTTCGCTGATCCGTTCGATCACCTCTGCGCTGGCCTCCACACCTAATGCGCTGAGCAGCCTTGAAAGTGTTTCGGCCGTATTGGTTCGAAAATCTTCATAACGAAAGATCGGTGTGCCGCAGGAAAGAAAATGCTCGTAGAAGTCGCACCAAGCAAAGCGGGGATAAACTGGTTCCGTGAGATGTCGTTCAATAAAGGCATCCAACTGTTCCGATTCACACTCATGCCGAAGAAAGATCCGCGCCAGGCATGCACCAGCGTAGAATTGAATGGATCATCCTTGAACACAGCCCGGGAATGGTGGAACAAAGAGACCAACACGTCTCGCGGGTCTCTGACGACAAGAGCGAGCGGATGCACCGACAGCGGCAGGCGGTGATACTTGACCACCGCAGGGCCCGGGAGCGGCATCGTATTGTCATCGAAGCGCCAGCCGGTCACATCCCGCAACATGCGGCACACCCACGTCCCGCCCGACTTCGGGAATTCATTTAAATGAACCGTCGGAAACACCAGCGGATTCAACTTCTGGTGCGTATATCGAGCCGCGTGCAGCGGGATCTTGGAGAGAAAGACCATTGCCGGTCCCAAGCCGAAAAACCGACCCGAGTCTAGCGCGTAAAAGCCACTCAGCAGGCGTATCTCTCCCCGCCTGAGGCGACGAGACGTTCTCCAGGCGCGTGCTTGCGTTGACCCAAAGCTCGTTCGGCCCCTCACACCCTATGGTAAGTCCGCAACCCCCGGGGCCCACGGCGGATTTCTTACCGCAAGCGGTCGTCGCCTATAACGCCAGGCGGGCTGTCAAGCCCATGTGCCGGATCACGCTCCTGGCGCGGATCGGGTGAAGCCGACTGACCGCCATCTAGCAATCTCAGGAGTGGAGTGATCGGAAAAACACTGCCTTGTCCATCAACTTCCTCAAGATGCGCCGCCGGATTATACGCGGGCTGAGTTGGCATCAGGTCGGATAAGTTCAGCATACCCAAGGCAAACAGGGTCCGAGCCTGCGCAACAAATTCCTCATACTGTGCGCTATTGAGACCATTCTCAACCAGCAGAAGATCACGAGCAAGTATGAGCACGTCGAGTGTTGTTCTAAAGCCTACCTTTTGTTGCGTCACTGCTCCCGTGTAAGCTTCACGGGCTGCTTCCACTGCGGCAGCATAGCTCTGACGGGACTGCCCGCTCGCCTCATGGGTGCTCCACGCTGAAGTAAGCTCCTCGATGAGACTGCGTCGCGCTGCATCGATCAACCGCCAATCTGCGTCGTTGATCGCTTCCGCTTCCTGCTGTCGAGCAGCTAACATGCCGCTGGTAAAAAGCGGGCCGGATAGAACGACCTGCCCCAAATAGGTCGTCTGCCGCAACTGATCGTCATAAGCATTTGCAGGTGCGAGATCCGCACGCCCTCTCAGGTCTATCCGCGGCATGCGTTCCGAGAAGGCCGCATCAGCAGCTGCGCGCGAAATCTGTTCTCGGTAATGCGCCGCTTCGACGAGTGGATTTTGAGATAGCGCTATCTCTAATGCGCCGTCCAATGTTGGGACCGGCTAAATCAACGGATCGGGAGAGGCTAACTCCTGCGCCGGTACTGAGCCGATCACGGCGCGGAAGCGGCCCTCGCTAGTTGCCAGCCTTCCAGTTACAATCTGAAGTTCAGCGGCGGCCAGTCTCCGGCGTGTTTCCACCTGCCGAAAATCGACGATTGTGGTCTCTCGCGCAACAAGCCGCTGCTCGCCGTCACGAAGTGTACTCGTTAGCAGGTCGTAGTTTTCCTGCGCGATCCGGACAGCGTCGCGATCTCGCAGCACAGCGACGTAAGCTTCTATCGCCGCAAAGATGATCTGTTGCTCTGTATACTCAAGCGTCGCCCGCTCGAACCCGATCTCGGCCTCGATCCGCCGCTCGTTCGCAGCAAGGCGCCCAAAGGTAAGTAATGGCTGATCAATGATGGCAGAAATTGTGCTCGTCCAACCAGATGCAGTGCCAAAAAGCTCTGGCTGAAGCTCGATGCGATCACGACGGTAGCTGTAGCCAAATTGATAATCGACGCGAGGTCCGTAGAGCGATCGCGCCTGGGGCAAACGAAAATCGACTGCACGCTTGCGCGCCCGCTCAGCGAGCACTTCGGGATTGTGCCAGTAGGCCCGCAAAATCGCCTCTTCCAACCCCTTCACTGGCTCACTGAAGTCGATGTTCGGCGCTGCGGCCAAAGAACGCAGGCGCTCTGCTTGTTCGAGCTCCATCTCGCTCTGGGTTGGACCGATGAACTCCGGATCACCGGGGCCGGTATCCGTGCTGTGTGCTGCCGCCGGGAAATAGGCGATTGCACACAGCCCGCCGGCGAGAGCCGCCTTCGCAACTCGATTAATCATGGCGAAAGGCGCGCACGAACTGGTCTCTTAGCGGCTTGGTCAAGTAGGAAATCAGCGAACGGTCCCCCGTCTCTATAAAAACCTCGGCCGGCATGCCGCTGCGCAGGTCCAGCCGTTCTTGTTGCAGCTGTTCGTCATTGATCTCGATACGGCTGAGGAAATAAGCTTCTTTCGTCTCGGAGTTTTCGATGCGGTCTGTCGCAACATAAATCACGCGCCCATCAATTTCCGGTGTTGTCGCCATATTGAATGCAGTAAAACGGATCCGGGCGCCCTGCCCTGTCCGCACCCGGTCGATATCGGCAGGGCTTATCCTGACCTCAACCACCATCGGCTCGCCGTCGGGAACGATCTCCATGATCGGTTGCGCAGGAGTTATTACTTCACCGATCGCGGTAAATACGATTTTCTCGATGGTTCCGGAGTAAGGGGCGCGAATATCCCGGGTCGCCTGCTGATTGCTGGCGCTCACTTCGCGGGTCCGTTGCTCGTTGAGCGCGAGATTGACACGAGCCAACTCAGCCGCGGCTTCAGCTCGGCGCGACTGTTCGAGTTGTATGAGCCGCTCGTTCGCCTCGGTAATGGCTGCATTTGTTCGTGCGATGTCAGCGCGCAACGAAGCCATTGTCCCGTCGAGCGAAGCGGCGGTACGCTCGAGTTCGTTGAGCCGATTGATCGTCACGAGTTCCTGCTCCCAAAGAGAACGCACACCCTCGAGCTCCGGTTGAATAAGCTGGCGCTGACGCTGGACTGCGGCAATCTGTGCGTTGAAGCTGGCGATCTGCTGTTGATTTTGTTCAATCCGGGCCAGCAGCTGAGCGCGTAACTGAGCCGCTTCTGTGCGGCGGATAGCAAACAGCCTGCTTTCGTCCGCCCTCGCTTGCCGGGCATTGCTGTCGGCCGATCCCGCCAACTCAGCGGGAAAGCGGATTTCGCTTGCGCCTAGGCGTTCAGCCTCCAAGCGAGCCCGCTGAGCCAGCAACTGTTCGACAGTCATTTCGGAATAACTCGCGGTGGGACCAGATACCGCGTCATCAAGCCGCATGAGGAGCTGGCCCTGTTCCACGTGCTCCCCATTTCGAACAGCGATTTCAGTAATCACTCCACCGGTGGGATGAGCAATGCGCTTCACCTCGCTTTCGACGAGAACCTGTCCGGGGGCGATAACCACCGAGCCCACCGGCAAGAACAATGCTAGCACGAGAAGGATGAGGATCAGTCCTCCGCCAAGCAGCAGGACCGGGCGCGAGCGCGAACTTGATCCACGTTCCTCGACCGGCGGCAGGTCGGCGAAGCTGGAAGTCGTTAAGGACATGTCGGTCATTGTGGGCCCCCTAAGCCGCCGCCTCACGGCCGCGTATTTCGACCGGTTGCTTGAGAACCCGCTTGAGTACTTCATCTCGAGGGCCGAGATCGGCCAACCTGCCATCCTTGAGCATGGCGATGTGAGTGGCGGGACCAAGTGCTGAAGGACGATGGGTGATCATGACCGCGACACCGCCGCGCTCGCGGTGCGCAGCGATCGCTTCGGCAAGCGCCCGGTCGCCAGCCTCGTCGAGATTTGAGTTCGCCTCGTCAAGCACGAGCAGGAATGGCTCACCGTAAAGCGCCCTGGCAAGCCCGATGCGCTGGCGCTGGCCCGCCGAGAACTCGGCCCCGCCGCCGCTGATTTGCGTATCATAACCATCGGGCAGCGCTAAAATTGCGTCGTGCATTCCCGCTCTTGTTGCCGCGGCGATCACCCCTTCCGACGTCGCCTCGGGATCCAGTCGGGCAATGTTCTCGGCTATGGTACCTTCCACCAGCTCGACAGCCTGGGGGACATAGCCGAAGGACTTCCCAAGGACCTCTGGGTCCCAATGATCATGCAGCGCCCCGTCCAGCCGCACCTCTCCCCGCGCCGGCTTCCAGATGCCGAGCAGCGCCTTTATCAGAGTGGTTTTGCCGGCCGCGCTCGGACCGATCACCGCCAGCACCTGCCCGGGCTCAAGGGTAAATCGCACCCCCTTTACAACCGCCGTAGAGGTCCCAGGCGGTGCGACCCAGACGTCCTTGACCTCGATACTGCGTACAGGGGCATCTAGCGTCGTCTGCCGGCTGGCCTTCGGGGGCAGGGCGGACAGGGCTTCGACGATACGCCCCCAGCCACTCGTCGCCGCTTCCAGCCCGCGCCAGTTGGCAATTGCCTGGTCCACCGGAGCCAGCGCCCGACCTGTGAGGACCGAGGAAGCAATGATAACTCCGGCGGTAGCCTTGTCGTCGATCACCAGTATCGCGCCGACTGTCAGAACCAGGGATTGCAAGAACAGGCGGAACACGCGGCCCGCCCCGCCGAATCGCGTGACCACTACGGCGAGCGCACCCTGAATTGATCGATAGCTTTCATCCATCTTGGCGCTCTTGTTCAGTAAGCGCTCCTGCATACCGAGCGCCGCTGCGGCTTCCGCCATGCGCAAATGCGCCTGTAGACGCCCGTTCCGCTCGGCGGTGGTCCGAGCAAGGTCGCCGGAGGCTTCGCGCGTGCGCATCGACGAGTAAGTGGCTATCGCTGCCATCACCAGCACGCCAAAAAGCGCGGCGAGGCCGAGCCAGAAATGCAGCAGGGTCAGTACGCCTAGGAACACGATGACCCACGGTAGGTCGATCAGTGCGGTCGGGCCGTTCCCAGCAAGAAACGAGTGCATGCTGTCGAGGTCGCGCACTAGTTGCCCCCCGTCTCCAGCGGCACGACCCGCGACCAACGGTCGGCGAGTTGCCGCCTGATGTACTCGGGGCGCAACGTCGCGGTGAATGCCTTGCGCGATCCCCAACATCGCTGAACTGCGGATGGTCTCGAAGAAGGCATGGAAGATGTAGACGATCAACAGCATGCCAAACAGCCCGAAAAGGGTGGGAAGGCTGCGGCTTGGCAGAACTGTGTCGTAAACCAGCAGGAGGTAGAGCGAACCGGCAAACAGCACCACGTTTAGAAAGACGCTGGCGCCAATCACCACCATGACCGAACCCCAGTACCTGTTCAGGAACTGCCAGAAGAGCTGCTTGGCTTCAGTTGTCATTGCAAGATCCGGTCAAGCGCAGGAAGCGTGAGTAGACGATCGGCGCCGTCGCCCACCCCCAGGCTACAATTAGAAATCAGAGGCCACTCTTGCCCGCCTTGGCTCCACGCTTGGTGGGACCAATCGCTGTCAGCCTGGCGATCCTCGCTATCGGGGGCATGCTTAGCGAAAGATATGCGATGTGCCAACCGCCACTTGGAACCAAAATCGCTATCGATATTTTCCCCTGCATGGACCGAATGCCGCGGAGTTAACGCTCAATATGAATTTAAAGCTAAGATAAACCACTGAAAAGGTCGAAAATGGATTGCAGAGCTCACCAGTTCCGCCTAATCCTGAAACAGCGAGGGTGGCCGATCGGACGCCTGAAGACCCTCGGCGCAACGTTTTGAGGCCCAGGAAAAGACAAGGGCAGTCGCCACCTCAATCCGGCTTGATGATCTTGAAGTTCGTTATGCAAACGAAACTAAACAGAGGATATATAAATGGCTACTTATACTGGCAACCCTGGTAACAGCAACGACGTACTAATCGGGACGGCTGCCGATGACGATTTCTTCGGACTCGGGGGCGATGATACAATTGAAGGCCGCGGCGGCGACGACAACGTAGAAGCCGGCAGCGGCGATGATACCGTTACCACCCTTGACGGCAACGACACCATCGACGGCGGCACTGGAAACGACACGATTGATGCCGGCGACGGCAATAACGTCATTTATGCTGGCCCGGGCATTAATTCGGTTACCGCTGGAAGCGGCAGCGATTATGCTGAAGGCGGCAAGGATGCCGATACCTTCTCGCTCGGTGACGGCTCCAACACCTTCTACACTTATGCGGGCGCAGACCGGGTCACCACCGGCTCGGGTAACGATTTTGGTCGGTTGGGCATCGGAGCGGACGTCGCTTATCTCGGCGACGGCGACGACCAAGCCTATGGCGAGGGCGGCAACGATGAGCTCTACGGGGAAGCCGGCGATGACTACCTTGTCGGTGGACAGGGTAACGACCGCCTTATCGGCTCCGTGGGCAATGATACCCTCTTCGGTGAGGTTGGCGACGATTTCCTGCAGGGCGGTTCCGGTGCCGACTTCCTTTATGGCGGCCTCGGCAAGGATACCATCCAGGGCAACACTGGTAATGATCACATCGAAGCTCAGGGTGGCGACGATATCGTAAGCGGTGGCTTTGGTGACGACTACATCTTGGGCGGTGTTGGTAAAGACACGCTCGATGGCGACGATGGTAACGACGTCATTGACGGTCAGGGTGACGACGATTTCATCGACGGCGGTCAAGGCGATGATACGCTGTATGGCAGCCAGGGCAATGATACCCTCATCGGCAATTTCGGCAGCGATTTCCTCTTTGGCGGAGTAGGTAACGACTCGCTCTCCGGCGGCAATGAAAGCGATACGCTGTATGGCGATGAGGGTGATGACACGCTCGACGGCAACGCCGACAACGATCTGCTGTTTGGCGGGGACGGCAAAGACACGCTCAACGGCGGCACCGGCAATGACAGCCTCTACGGCGGTCTTGGCAACGACACGCTGAACGGCAACGCCGGCAACGATCTTTTGGCTGGCGAGGATGGCAACGACACCCTCTCTGGTGCCGGTGGCGATGACCACCTCATTGGCGGCAACGGTGATGACAATCTCGATGGCGGAGCCGGTGACAACCTCTTGGAAGGCAACGCTGGCGATGACGTGCTCGTGACCGCGAGCGGCAACGACACCCTTATCGGTGGTGCCGGCGAAGACCTGCTCACTGGCGGCGGCGGCTCGGATGCCTTCGTCTTTGCCGACGGCGACTTGTCCGCCGACGGCACTCAGACCGATCGGATCACCGACTTCACGCAGGGTGCTGATGTGGTCGATCTTTCTGCCATCGATGCGGACACCACCGTCGCGGGTGATCAGGCGTTTACCTTCATCGGTACTGGTGCATTCACAGGCACCGCTGGTGAGCTGCGTTACGGGCAGAGTGCAGGCAGCACCTACGTCTATGGCGACACAGACGGTGATGGGGTGGCCGATGTTGTCCTTGCGCTGACAGGTAACGTCGATCTCGGGGCGGTCGACTTCGCCCTCTAAGTCGCTCAATACGCGCAAGAGTCCACCGGCCCGGTGCTAAGAGCACCGGGCCGGTTTTCTTTGTCGGGAACAACAGCAAAGTGGAAAACCCGCGCCGTTTGAAGGATGGCGGCGCTGCACCAATGCCGCGATCACGCTAGCGGATATCTGCTGCTTGCTTGACTACAGAGAGAAGCTCTTCCCATTGCTGCAGGATCTTGTTCTCTGAGGATCTTACCCGGCCATAATCGCCGACGGATTTTTCAACCGCGCGGTCCCCACCAGGAGGCGATCGGCAGCATCGGCCCCCCTTAGCGGGCTCGCCTCGCCTCGCCTGGCACGGCGCCGAAGCCATTCTCCTCGATCTCCCGCGTTAGCTGTGACTGCCGGTACGGCGAGTGCCCATATCGTCTAGAGCAAATCCGCCGATGAGAAACCTCCGACTCCGTCAGGCGCTTCTGTCAGATATCTACGAGGCTAACCTCAGATTGGCGGATTAGTCGAGCGCCTCGTCGGCAAGGCCAAGCACCTCCGGCCGCAGCGCATTCACCATGAGCAATCGACAGTGGCCTATCTCGCAATGCCAATTCGTGGTCGTCGTCATCTTTTGCCAATGGTGCACGCGGCCCGAGTTCGGAATCTTCGATTTGCAATTGTTTGGCGACTGCCTTGAGATTTCGACAATCTGCCGGCAGTGAGCAACTTGAATGCTCGTTGCCAAAGTTTTTCGTGGGCAATGCGGGATAAGAGGCCACTGCAGGAGTACCCGCCAGCGGTTCGGGCTACAGATCGTGATGTGCTCTCACGAATAGCTTGCGACTTCAGGGGCTCTGCGCCATGCACCGCCGCGCATGCAACGCATTACGCATTATGAGCGGCTCCAAGCCGAGAGCAATTCACATCATGTGCGAGATTGTCACCGAAGCGGCAAAGTATGTAGTGTGCTTGGACCGCACGGAGATGGTGCGCCTGACGAAGAAGGCATTCTTGCACTCGCCTCCGCCCTTCCCGCTGCTGCACGCCGATTCAACTTGAAACTCCAGAACATGTGTCGCGGGCGCGAGAAGGCGGTCAAGAAACCAGGGATGGATCTGCTCATTCACCACAATTCAGAGGCGACCGACCTGCTCGTTGCTGAGTTGGTGTGTCAGGACAAAGGGCGGGGGGCGCTGGCTCATGGACGACGCTGAACTGGCCGCACACCTGGCGCATTGTACAGGTCGTATCCTGCTAGAAGTACGGGCGAGCGGCGTCTTCGCAGGCAAGGCGTTAGGCGAGGCGGGGGACCAAACCGCGAACCAGTTTCTGGTCCATGCCTTGCGTCAGCAAAGGCCTGAAGACGGGCTTTTGTCGGAAGAATGCAAAGACACTAAGGAGCGCCTGTCGAAGAAACGCGTGTGGATCATCGATCCGGTCGACGGCACGCGCGAGTACGGCGAGGAACGCTCCGACTGGGCAGTGCATGTTGGCCTCGCGATCGGTGGGATAGCCGAGCTTGGCGCAGTGGCGCTCCCGGGTCTCGGCGGGGGAACAGTCTTCCGCACCGACCAGCCGGTGGCGCTGCCGCCGCACAAAGGACCTCCACGCCTTGTAGTCAGCCGCACGCGCCCCGCGGCCGAGGCGGTGACGATAGCCGAAGCGCTCTGCGGCGAACTCGTGGCACTGGGCTCGGCTGGAGCCAAGGCGATGGCGGTGATCCGCGGCGATGCCGACATCTACCTTCACTCGGGCGGCCAGTACGAATGGGACAGTTGCGCGCCTGTCGCCGTGGCCCAGGCTCATGGCCTGCATACGAGCCGGATCGACGGCAGCGCGCTAGTCTATAACCGGCGCGCCCCGTACATGCCCGATTTGTTGATCTGCCGGCCGGAATGGGCGGAGCCGGTGCTGACGGTCCTGCGGACGACGGCGCCTGCTTTCTGATGGAGCTCGGCTACTCGCTGGCGGGGGCGCTCGTCGGCTTCCTCGTCGGTCTGACCGGGGTCGGTGGCGGCTCGCTGATGGCGCCGCTGCTCATTGTGTTCGGTATCAATCCGGCGGTAGCGGTCGGAACGGATCTATGGTTCGCATGCACCACCAAGACGGCAGGCGGCCTGGTGCACCACCGTCTCGGCTCGACCAATTGGAAGATCGTCGGCCGCCTTGCGCTCGGCAGCCTTCCCGCAGCGATTCTGACGGTGCTTTGGCTTGCGCTGTTCCAACAGGGCCGCCTGCAGCCGGACATGCTGCTGAAGCTGCTGGGTGTGGCGCTGCTGGTTACCGCGATGCTGATGCTATTCAAGGCGCGCATCACTGCTCCGCTGCACAAGTTCCGCTCCGTGCGCTCTCCGACGCCCGGCAGGCTCCGTTCCGGGCAGTTCTTCCTCACTGTCTCCGGCGGTCTGGTGGTCGGCGCGCTCGTCACACTCACCTCAGTCGGCGCGGGCGCACTCATCGCGGTGATGCTCGCGCTGATCTATCCGCTGCGTCTCGACACCAGGACTATCGTCGGCACCGACATCGTCCACGCCATTCCTCTAACCCTCGTCGCCGCGCTCGGCCACAGCTGGCTCGGTAATGTCGATGTCTGGCTGCTGGGCAGCCTGCTGCTCGGATCAATTCCGGGTATCATTCTCGGCTCGCTCGCCACCGGCAAGATCAACGACAACCTAGTGCGCTACGCCCTCGCCGCCATGCTGTTCGTTTCGGCGGGGAAGATGTTAACTGGTTGAAAGGGGCCGCACCACAACTTCGCGGAGGTGCGCGAATTGACGCCCGGCTTTCGCGAGTAGCTGAACCTTGGCGACAGAGTGTCTCAGCGGATGAAGGAAGATCCCCACGAACAGGACCGCGACAGTCCAGCGGGAATCCATAAGATGTGATGGCTTGTCTCGGCAGGCCGATATTCGCCCGTCTCGCTTTTGATCTGACATTTGCTGCGTACCGATCTCACCTTGGTCTTGACCCTTCAAGGTTTGGCTCACGGACGGGTTCCGGTGAGCCGCAGATTGATTGACAAAAAGTTCGGCGGCCTACTCCGCCATGAATGGCACGAACATACAGGACAGCAGCGCGGCGAGGGCGAGTAGGAGCAGAAGGGCGATCAGCGCAGTTCTCATCGGGGCGACCCAAGAAAGAGGCGGTGGCTTAATGAACCTTGAAGGCAGGGGAGGACCACCTTGCACCGAGTTGCCTCAGCGCAAACCTGGACCCGCAGATCCCGTTGTCGGTCCCGGCTTTGAGTGGTGCTACGGCGGACGCGCTGGTTGCACTGGCGTTGTCATCGGATGGGTCTGAAAGGCATCTATCGCCAGTAACGCCACAGCTCGAAGGGCCTGTCCCGCAACCATACAGAAGTCAACAATTCGGCACTTCAATTGTCGCAAATCTCCGATTTTAACCCTCCCGCTATGAGCTGGGGAGGAAGGAATCTGCGTTCTTGTCACTCCAACCCGGACCCTTCGCACGTGACGGGCTTTCGGTGCCTCTTTGAAGATGGGCGCAATCTCCTCGCGGTGATCGCGCACTGCGCGAGGGTTCCCGCCTTCGCGAGCTGCCTTGCGAAGCTCTCTAGCTTTCTCTCGTGCCTCATCGAGTTCGACAAGATCAGCGGAACCTAAGCCATTGTCCTGACCCTCGCGCGTTCAACGTTCGTGCGGAGCATCCACGAGTTACCGGCTGCCTTCCACTCCAGTAAATACAGCCCCTGCCAGTCGCGATCACGGCCCTGCTTTACGTACTTCACCTTCAGCAATGGCGGTATATGCCATGACGCTGGTGTTTATGGTGGAGACCTGGGCGTCGCTGCCCGGGGGCGTGCGCAGGTAAGTGGTTTACGCGTCGGCATGCTGCTTCTAGAAGCGGCCTCGTTCAAGGGATGAATCCAGCAAAATGACTTCACGTATTATCGCGGCCATGATGCTTTTGGCCTTGGCCGCTTGCGGGTCGCCGCCGCCGTTGGGCGGTCCTGGTGTGGTCGTCGCTGACACTGGAGGCCTTCCGCCGCCGACGCGCGAGGATCTGGTGTCGGCTAGCCGGCCCTATCTCATAGGGCCGTTCGACAAGCTGCATATTGACGTGTTCGGGGTCGAGGACTTGCAGCGAGATGTTCAGATCGACGCCAGCGGTAATCTTTCGTTTCCTCTGGTCGGGATCGTCGATGCCGCGGGCATGACGCCGGATGAACTTGCCGAGGTCATTCGCCAGCGGCTTCGGGGACAATACATCCGCGATCCGCAAGTCACGGTCAATCTGCTCGAGACAGTGAGCCAGGCCGTGACCGTGGACGGGCAGGTGAACGATCCCGGCGTCTATCCGGTCATCGGGCAGATGACTCTCATGCGCGCAGTGGCGACGGCCGGTGGCGTGGGCGAGTTCGCGCGGCTGAGCGATGTGGTGGTTTTTCGGCACACGAACGGACAGAGAATGGTCGGCCTGTACAATCTCGAGGGGATCCGCCGCGGTAACTATCCGGATCCGCAGATATACGCCAACGATGTGGTTGTCGTCGGCGAATCACAAGCGCGGAGGATGTTCGAAAATATCATCAAGGGCTCCTCCCTTCTCACCACGCCTCTGATCATTGCCCTGCGAAACAACTGAAACGAACATGATGAACATGCAGCCGGCCGCCTATGATGCTTTCCCGCCCGGGGACGGGGAAGATCACTACTATGAGGTCGCCACCGAGAAGATGACGATGGCAAAGCCACAGATCTTTGAGCAGATCTGGCGGGCGATCATTAACAACCGGCTGATCATCGCCGCGATCATCGTCGTCTGCCTCGCGCTGGGTATCATCGCCACAATACTGGCAACGCCGCAGTACACCGCCGTTTCGCGGATCGAGATCAGCCGGCAGCAAGATAATGTCACCAACGTTGAATCGCTGGAACAAGACGGCTTCGACAAGAACGAAGAGTTCTATCAGACGCAGTATTCGCTGCTCGAAGCGCGTTCGCTGGCGGAGCGGGTGGCGCGTACGCTGAATCTTCCGACTAATGACGCGTTCTTCGCGACCTTCGAGGTTGACCCGGAAGAGGCCGGCCTCTTTCAGGGCGATACCGGGTCGGCGGCCGAGCAGCGGCTCGCCACCCGCCTGGATCTGGCGATAGAGATTCTCCTCGACCATGTCGACATCGTCCCGGTCCGTGGCTCCAGCCTGGTCGACGTGCAGTTCACCAGCCCGGACCCGCAGCTTTCCGCGAGCATCGCCAACACTTGGGTGACGCAATTCGTTGCTTCTACTCTCGACCGGCGCTTTGCCTCGACCGCCGATGCTCGCGAATTCCTCGAAGAGCGTCTTGCCCAGCTGCGCCAGCAGCTCGAGGATTCCGAGCGCAATCTGACGAGCTATGCGGCCAACGAGGAAATAATCGCGCTTTCGAGCCGCCAAGACGTCGCCGGCCAGACTTCGGACCAGCGGACGCTTGCTGCCGTCGATCTCGAGGCGCTGAACGACGAACTGGCGCGGGCCCACGGCGCACGCATCGCCGCAGAAAGCACCCTGCGAACCGGCACGGGGGCGCAGGAGAGCATGAGCAGCGGGGCGCTCGTTTCGTTGCGCACGCGCCGTGCGGAACTGGCGGCGCAACGGGCGCAGTTGCTGACCCAATTCGAAGAGGGGTACCCAGCGGTCGAGGCCCTGACGTCACAGATCGCCTCGCTCGACCAGGCCATCAATCAAGAGGAAGCCCGCGCCGGTCTGGTCAAGACCGAGGCCTATCGTTCGGCCCTGCGGCGTGAACAGGTTCTTGAAAGCCGGGTTGCCGCGCTGAAGAACCAGTTGCTCGATGAGCAGCGGGCTTCGATCCAGTACAACATCTTCCAACGTGAGGTGAACACCAACCGCGAACTCTACAACGCCCTGCTGCAGCGTTATAAGGAGATCGGGGTTGCCGGTGTCGGTGCGAACAACGTCGCTATCGTCGATCGGGCGCAATCACCCAAGGAGCCGTCCAGCCCCAGCCTCCCGTTGAACGTGGCGCTTTCGCTGCTCATCGGCATGCTTCTGTCCGGCGGCTTCATCTATGTCCGCGAGCAGATCGACCAAAGCCTGCGTGACCCTGCGGATGTGCAGAACCTGCTTGGCCTCACACAACTCGGCCTTATCCCCGTGGTGGAGAAGGGCGAGATCGAGGACGAGCTTCGTGACCGCAAGTCGACTGTCTCGGAAGCTTATTTCTCGGCCGCCACGAGCCTGTCTTTTCTCACAAACCACGGTGCGCCGCGGACGCTTCTGCTCACCAGCTCTCGGCCCAACGAGGGCAAGTCGACCTCCGCGTTTGCGCTTGCCGCGCAGTTTGCCCGGACGGGCAAGCGCGCGCTGCTCGTCGATGCCGACATGCGCAACCCGTCGGCGCAGGAGTTCTTCGGTCTCAGCAATAGTTCGGGCCTGAGCAACTTCCTGACCGGAGAAGATGACATATCAAAGCTGGTGCGGCCAACCGACATCCCCAACCTGACGGTGATGTGCGCCGGTCCGCAGCCGCCGAATGCGGCCGAGCTGCTCGCCGGCGAACGCCTCAAGGAGCTTCCCGGGCGGCTGCTCGAGCACTACGACCAGATCATCTTCGACGCTCCGCCGATCCTGGGCCTTGCCGACGTTCCGCTCCTCGCCGGCGTGGTCGAGGGGGTCGTCTTCACTATCGAGGCAAACGGGGCGAAGATACGCGCCATCCGCTCGGCGCTAGACCGTATCCGTGCCGCGCACGGCCACATCTTCGGCGCCATCGTCACCAAGCTGGACTCGCGTAACGCTTCCTATGGCTACGGCTATGGTTATGGTTATGGTTATGGCTACGGGAACAGCAAGGAAGCTGAGGGAACCAGCCAGACATGACTGCGCGCCAGCATCAGGGTGATGCCGATGGGCGACTCGTCCGGCTGGCGGGTGGCTGTGGTTTCTTCTGATCGTTGCCGTCGCGCTACCGCTGGCGTGGTTCGCGGGCAGTCAGGCTGCTGGTATGGCCCTGACCCGCTTCAGCCCGGAAGTTGCGGTCAAGGCTGCGCCCGGCAATGGCGAGGCACTTGCCCGTCTGGCCGAACTGAAGCTCGCGAGCGCCGTTCATGAGGCCGGCGGCGATGAATTTCCGCCGTCGCTGGCCGAGCTGCTCTGGCACGAGGCCAGGGAGGCCTTTCTCCAGGCCCCGCTCGCCCCCCGCGCGGTCCGCATCGCCGCGCTGTCACGCGAGGCGATGGGAGACGAGCAACTCGCCCGTACCCTGATGCGGGGCGTGGTGGAGCTCACCAAGCGCGATTTGGCAACGCACCTCTGGCTGATCACCGACTATGGGAGGTCCGGCGACCTTGCCAGTCTCCTGCATCATTACGATTTCGCCTTGCGCACCAGCAGCCAGGCGCCGGGCATTCTGCTCCCGCGATTGGCCCTTGTGTTGCAGGTGCCCGGGGCGATTGAGGTACTGGCGCCGGTCCTGGCGCAGCAGCCGCCGTGGACGCAGCAGTTCTGGCGCACCACCTACGTCACTCCGGAGACGTTGCCGCAAGCGGCCGAATTGCGCCTTGCCCTGCTCGAGCAAAACATTCCTGTGCCGGACGACGTAGACCGTCGGCTGATCCTGTCCCTCGCCCGCGATCGCGAATGGGATGTCGCCGCGAATTTGTATCGCCGCGTCGCCGGTGATGATGCCCCGGCACTCGACCGCATCGGCGAGGCCGATTTCTCCCGGGTCCCCCAACTTGCTCCGGTTGAATGGAATTTCCCGTCGTCGGGTTTGCAGTCGGGTGAGATCGCCCCTGAGACCCACCGCATGATCCTGTCGGGTGGGCCGGCCAGTTCGGGGATTGCCGCGATGCGGGTCGTGGCCCTGGAGCCTGGCCGCTATGAACTGCGCTTGGAGCGGGAGGAGCCCGAGACCGGCAACAGCCCGACGCTCGCAGTTGAGATCGTGTGCGTGGACGAGGTACCGCAGCGCCGCATCGCCCGCTTTCGCGAAGAAGGCAGCACCATTCACGGTTTCTTCGAGGCCGATGCAAGCTGCCGCTATTATGCGCTCCAGGTGCACCTCCAAGTGCCGCGCAACAGCATCTCGGGGCAGGTCGTCTTGGAAGAAATGGCCCTTCGGCCCGCATGATGAGGAGGGGCGCCCTCTTGTCCCCTCGCCTTCACAATGCATTCAGCGGCGCTGCCGTTCTCTGGGCAGGATGATTACGCGCAGGATCTTTCTCGGCGGAGCGCTGCTTACGAGCGGCGGATTGGCCGCATTCAGCAACAAGGGGGTCGGCGCTATAGGCGACAGCCTCCCTCCGGGTGACGATGTCGGAGACGCCCTCAATGCCAGAATTTCCGACCTCGCCTGCCGGGGCGGCGGCACCCTGCGTCTGCAGGGCGGCGTTTACGGCACGCGCGCTCCAATCAGGCTGCTTGGTGGGGTCGAGCTTGTAGGTTCGGAAAGGACGATTATCCGTGCTGCCGCTCCGATCGGCAGCAGTGGAGCGATGCGCAGCCTGATCGAGACACCCGAAGGCGAACGCAATTGCGCACTGGTCAATCTGACGCTCGATTGTGCGGACAAGGTGAGCTTCGCCGCGTGGCGCGCCGTGGCACCGAATGGGCTGCGCTGTGAGGGAGTGACCGCGGTTGGCTGGCACTTTGGCCTCTACTTCGTCAGCTCGCGTGACGCTCCGGCTCAAGACGTCCTCATCAGCGACACCGTCGTGCGGAACGGAGGCTCCCGCCAGGTCTATCCCGTCTTTCTTTCCTCGACGACCGGCGGTCAGCCATTCCGGCGCCTGACCGTCGAGGGGCTGGAAATCGTCGGTTCCGGGGGCGTCTATGCGCGCGACAACGCCGCCACTGCGGACCAGCTGGCATTGCAGAACGTCCAAGGCTTTTCCCTCAGGGACGTGGTCTCCCGGGACGGCGGCGAGAACGGCATCGTCATTGTCCGCGGTTCGCGCGACGGTATTGTGCGGAACATCACGGTTTCCGGCGCCGATGGACATGGGCTGCAGATCGGCGGTGGCGGGGTGGCCGCAACGGTCGACGACCCCGGCTTCCTGACCAAGGGCGCGGAAGTGCGAGGAGGCCAGAGTGGAGCCCACGCCCGCGTCGAACAGATCAGGGGGAATCGGGTGTGGCTCTCACGGCTCACGCAGAGACAACTCACTCCCGGTGAGGACTTGTGGAGCGGAGGAAGACGGTCTGTGATCCGCGACCTCGAGTTCTGCCGCAATATCTCGGTCACAGGCTTGCGGGCGTTCGGCAACGGCCAGAACGTGGCGAACGTCCGGGGGCTGTTCGCCGATCTCTACATCTCCCACGCGGAAGACATCAGTGTCGAGGACATCGACCTCGAGACCCCGCCGGGTGGCGTGCCGATACTGGTCAACAACAGCCGCCGAGTCCCCTGCGAGCTGCCCTCTCGGGCCGGCGTCATCCGCGCACGGCGGACCGGCGAAGTTATTTGCGCAGGCTGACGGGCTGCTGCTGTCCGTTTGCGGGAAAGGGCCGCCGTTCCGGCACAGCCCTGCGCATCATGCGCCCGGGGCCCTTGCGGACAGGCTTTAGCACCGCAAAGCTCAGGCCAGGAATAATCACCAGCAGCATGAGAACTCCAGCACGGTCTGATAGATGAAAGAGCCTAGCGAGGTGTTGAGCAGGATCGGCACCTTCGTGAGCGCGAAGAAGGCAATTATGGAAGGCCGCGGAGCCTTCAGCATCAGCTTTTCCGTCGTGAACATCACGAAGAAGGTGGCAAAGACGAAAAGCGACGCGATAACCGCCCCGAACGACAGCAGGTATTCGGACACCAGGCCCAAAGTAACGCCAGAACTGGCCATGCCGAAAATCTCGGCTCCGACCAGGCGCCCGACGTCCTTGAAGTAAACCGTCTCATCGGGTGCGAATGGTTCGACTAGGAAGTTCAGGGCAAGGAAATCAATTTCGCCGGTGATACGCTGCCATTCGTAAATGGTGCCGACCTTGGAGATGTTGAGGAAGTATCGCGAGCTCATGACCTTGTCGATGCCCAGGAGAGCCGCATCGCCAATGCTCGCCCCGTCTGAACCGATGGCGCGCAGTGCGCCAATTCCCACCAGCACAAGGGCGAAGGGTAACGTGTAGATGAGCAGCTTGCGGGCGTTCAGACCGCGATAGAGATAGGTGACGTAGACAATCTCGAAAGCGAGCGCGAAGAGCAGCGCGCGCTGCGAAAAGATGATCGACACGGCCATCGTCAGGAGCACCAGAGGCACGAGCAGGACCAGGTAGCCTTTCCGGCCCGACCCCAGGTAAGCCATGTAGGCGAGGGTCGCGAGAACGTGGCTGAACAGCGAGATCTTAAGCAGCAGATAGAGGAGCACGCCGGCGTCTATCTCGTCGAGGTCGCGTTTTGCGGAAATGTTCTGCGCGATCTCGCTGGCACCGAGCAGATAGATACCGAGGAGTGTTGCCAAGCATGTACCGATGGCGCCGGCATAGAATTGCCACTTAAGCCCAACCAGCCGCATGCGCTTTATCCGGGGAAGCGGTTTGTGCTGCGCCAGCGAATGCGCGATCAGCGCGGCTATCCCGGTCGCCAGCACGATGAACGTGCCGTTGCGGATAACCGTCCACGGGTCGTAGGATGCAAAATAGTGGAAGCGGATCCTGTAACCGACGTATACGTTGTCCGCGAGCCACATGAGGTAGGGCAGGCGCACCAAGAGCTCGAACGCACAAAGCGCGAGGATGAACCACATCAGGGGCGTGAAGCGCTGGCTATACCTCGGCATGGCGTCCCTTAAACCACATCATCAGTGAAGCGACCAGGAGCAGGTACGCCAAGCCGGCCGCGAAGTATGCTAGATAGACGACGGCAAGCGTTTGGGAACCCATCCAGAAGCGAATTCCTGCATAGACCAGCGCCAGCGCCGCCGCCTTGAACACGGCGCTGACCAGATAGGATCGCCAGTCGCCGGTCGCGAAGGCGAGCAGCGTACCGAACCGGTCCACTACGATCGCAAGGGCAAAGACCAAGAAGGCCGCTACCGGTGCGTGCACGAAGGGAAAGGTCAAGGCGACAATGCCAGGCCAAGGGGCTAGGAGGATAACCACATATAACGCCGCCGCGGCGCTGAACTGGGCGGCTATCGCGCCCACCACCGGCATCTTGGCATGGAGCGGCAGTTCGGTGGAGAAAAGGGTCCTCGTCCGGGTGCGGTATAGCGTGGCGAACAGCAACGAGATCGGGCTGAGCAGCAGCATGGTCAGCGCCCCTGATTGCGCAACAGCGGCCGCGTCCCCGGCCCCGTCGAGCGCGTATTTGTCGATCTGGAACGTCACCGCACCCACCGAAAAGAAGGCGAAGGTGGCCAGTCGCTCGTGCCAAGCCTCTTCGACAGGGCTGTCGGTTATCGCTGCTCCGCCGCCCTCCGCTGAGCCCTTAGCCGTCTTGCGCCGCATCAAAGTCTGCAAGGCGAGCATCGCCAGGAGATAGGCGTAGGAACCGGCGGCGAAGGCGATGACTGGCCCGTGATCCAGACCCAGCCATGTCGCGGCGATGCGCACCGCTGCAGTCGCCAGCACGGCGACCGACCAGCCGAGCGCATTGCTCGTACGGTGCTGGATCGAGCCGGCCGCGGTCGCCGAATGGATCTGACAAGACACCGTGCTCGCCAGCGCGGCGGCCTCGAGGGGCCCATAGTAATGCCGGGTGGCCACGATCACGATGGCTGCCGCCGCGACGAACAGCACCGCCTCCTCGGCAACCGCACCTTGGCTGCTACTCGCGCGGTTCTGATAGATCGACAGCAGCTTGCGCTGTGACATCACAGTCGTAAGCGGCGAGTACAAGGCGATGAATAAGAAAAGCCCCGCTCGCTCGTGCGTGGGGATTCCGGCGGTTACTATTACGACTGATATCAACGAAGCTATGAAGCTTGCTGCCGTATAGGAGGCTGAGGCGAACGTCGCTCCCGCAAGTCTGGCCATCCGGGTCAGAACGATCACAGGTAACCGAACTTACACATCGTTGAGCCTTCCGCCTGCTCGATACGCGCTATAGCATCTGGCGAGAGCGCGTCAGCATAGCCACCTACTTTCCCTCGCCGGATGAAGTTGCTCGCCCCTGCCTCACCGCTTTCCGCCCGCTTGGCGAGGATCTTATCGATAGAATGCGCTTCGCTGATCCGTTCGATCACCTCTGCGCTGGCCTCCACACCTAATGCGCTGAGCAGCCTTGAAAGTGTTTCGGCCGTATTGGTTCGAAAATCTTCATAACGAAAGATCGGTGTGCCGCAGGAAAGAAAATGCTCGTAGAAGTCGCACCAAGCAAAGCGGGGATAAACTGGTTCCGTGAGATGTCGTTCAATAAAGGCATCCAACTGTTCCAATTCACACTCATGCCGAAGAAAGACTCCGCGCCAGGCATGCACCAGCGTAGAATTGAATGGATCATCCTTGAACACAGCCCGGGAATGGTGGAACAAAGAGACCAACACGTCTCGCGGGTCTCTGACGACAAGAGCGAGCGGATGCACCGACAGCGGCAGGCGGTGATACTTGACCACCGCAGGGCCCGGGAGCGGCATCGTATTGTCATCGAAGCGCCAGCCGGTCACATCCCGCAACATGCGGCACACCCACGTCCCGCCCGACTTCGGGAATTCATTTAAATGAACCGTCGGAAACACCAGCGGATTCAACTTCTGGTGCGTATATCGAGCCGCGTGCAGCGGGATCTTGGAGAGAAAGACCATTGCCGGTCCCAAGCCGAAAAACCGACCCGAGTCTAGCGCGTAAAAGCCACTCAGCAGGCGTATCTCTCCCCGCCTGAGGCGACGAGACGTTCTCCAGGCGCGTGCTTGCGTTGACCCAAAGCTCGTTCGGCCCCTCACACCCTATGGTAAGTCCGCAACCCCCGGGGCCCACGGCAAAGCCGCGGGCGATCAGGCGTTTACCTTCATCGTTACAGCTACATTCGTTTGCATTGCTGGCGAGCTGCCCTACGGGAAGGATGCGGGCAGCCTCGCGGCGGGCGACTTCGCCCTCTAAGTCGCTCACTTCGAGCAAGAACCGACCGGCCCGGTGCACTTCGCACCCGGGCTGATTTTCTTTGTCGGGAACAACAGCAAAGTGGAAAACCAGCGCCGTTGGACCGATGGCTGCTGCGCCAATGCCGCGATCGCGCCTAGCGGGTGTCGCCTGTTTGCCCGACCACAGAGAGAAGCTCGCCCCACTGCTGCAGGACCTTGTCCTCCGAGCATTTTACCCGGTGATAATCGCCGACGGTCTGCTTATCCGCGGCACCCGCCAGGAGGTGATCGGCAGCATCGGCCACCGCAGCGGGCGTCGCTTCGCTTGGCACGGCGCCGAGGCCGTTCTCCTCGATCTCCCGCGCCAGCTGACTGCCGGGTTCAACGAGCGCCAACATCGGCAAGTCGAGCCCGATATAGGTCAGCACCTTGGAAGGATAGGAGACGCGGTAAATGTCGGCCGTCAGCGAAACCAGGCCTACATCGGCTTCGGCGATCAGCTCCTTGGCTTGCACGTAAGGCAAGTATGGCCCGAAGCGCACTCGAGGATGATCGCCCCACCGGCTTTCCAGCGAAGGTTTCACTTCACCTTCTCCCAGCAGCAAGAGCTCGGCATCAGGGCGGCGGTCTAGGCAGGCGACTAGTCCCTCTACCAACAGCTCCAGGTTCTGAAACTTGCCAAGGTTCCCGGCGAAGATGAAACGCCGAATGCGGGGCGGCTTTCGAAGCTCTGGCGGCGGGTTTGCGGCCTCTCCGAAGTCGGCGAGCAGGAAATTGTTTATTGTATGAATCGGCAGCTTCCGAGCGATGCGGCGGTGCCGCAGCGTTTCCGCCATGTCCTGCGAGAGCACCACGATCGCGGCGGATCAATTCAACGTTTGATTGTCCAGAGAGCGAAGAAACCGCAAGAGGAAGCCGCGTCCCAGCCTACCGCCGGAATAGACGCTTACCTCCGGATGGACGTCCTGCAGGTGATAGATGAACCGAGCGCCAACCAGCTTCGCAGCCAGGCTTGCGGTCCAGCCGGCAAGCACGGGGGGAAAGGTCGCAGCGGTCACGATGTCGGGTCGGCTGCGTAGCACGTGCGCAAACAGACGTGCACAATAGATGGCCACATTGAGGCCGCGCGCCAGAGGGCTGCCCTTTCTCTCGTGAAAAACAGCGACCCGGCGGATGGCAATGCCGCCCACGCGCTCGCGCGGCGCTGCCCGGCTATGCTCGCCGTATGAAGGCTGCGATGCGAAGACTTCCACCTCATGTCCCTGCGCGGCGACATGTTCGGCGATGGTGCGTAGCATTGTTGCATAGGCCGGACTGTCGGGCCAGAAATAGCGATGAGTGAAAAGTATCTTCACGTGCCCCCCCGCAAGGTTGACAAATCGTGCCAGCGGGCCGCGTCGGCGGCCTCCGGAGGCAGGGGAAAGCGACGGCGGCCCAAGGCGATTTGCACGATCGTCCAACCGGTCCGCACTATCACGCCGAGGTCGCGCAGAAGATTGCTGTGGCTTATATAGGCCAATTCGATCGCCAGCTTTGCTGGGAGCTGGCATCGGACATAGCTGCCTTCCGGAGCGGCGGGGTCGAGCAGATCATCGCCGTGCGTATATCCAAAGATGGCGCCCGGGCTGGTAATGCCGGGACGCACCTTTAGTGTCTCGAGCATCCAGCCGCTGTAGCTGCGCTCAACGATGGCAACCAACTCAGGACGCGGACCTACCAGGCTCATGTCACCCTTGAGGACGTTCCACAGCTGCGGCAGCTCGTCGAGCTTGGTCAGGCGCAGGAAGCGGCCGAATGCGAAGATACGCGGGTCGCCCGGCGCGGTGATCTCGGAGCCCTTGTCGTCCAGCAGGTGCATCGTGCGCAGCTTGGCCATGCGATAGGGACATCCGTTGCGGCCCATGCGGTCGGCCCAATAGACAACAGTACCCGGGGACGCGAGCAAGATCCCGCCCATCGCCAGCAGAATGATCGGCGCGGTCAAAGCGAGCGCGACTGCCGCCACCAATATGTCGAACGCGCGCTTGGCCATTTTACGCTGAGAGCAGTTCCGTCAGCGCGGCCACGACATAGTCGATCTCAGCCTCGCTCATGTCGGGAAACAGCGGCAGGCTGATGCAACTCGCGCCGATTGCCTCGGCATTGGGGAACGCCCCCTCCTGAAGGCCGCAGGCCTCCTGCCAGTATGTCATCCGGTGGAGCGGCTTGTAGTGGACCGAAACGCCGATGTTCTGTTCCTGCAGCGCGGCAATCAACGCCGTACGATCAAGCCGTGCGTTCGCAGCCGGCCGCACGATGTAAAGATGCCGACTGTGCAGGTCGCCCGGTTGTTCCGCGGCAGGGAGGATCAGCGGCAGCCCGGCAAGCCGTTCGTCATAGGCTTGGCATATCGCCTCGCGGGCCGTCCGGAAAGTCTCGGCTCGGGGCAGCTGGTGCAGTCCGATGGCAGCGGCAATATCCGTCATATTGTACTTGAAGCCGGGCGCTATGACGTCGTACTCCCAGTTCGCCTTCCGATCGGTGAAACGGTTGAAGACGTCGCGGCTGATGCCGTGTAAACGCATGTGGCGCGCGCGGCGGGCAAGATCTTCATCCTTTGTAACGAGCATCCCGCCCTCACCGGTCGTTATTGTCTTGTTGGCATAAAAGCTGAAGGCGGTGGCATCGGTCTCACAGTCTCCAATCATCCGGCCACGGTGCCTCGTCGGCAGCGCGTGGGCTGCATCATCGAGCAGCTTCAAATCATGGCTACGGGCCAGTTCCCCGAGCGATGTCATGTCGCAGGGTAGGCCGGCAAAGTGCACCGGCATAATTGCCTTCGTTCGATCTGTGATTGCAGGTTTCACCTGCGTGACGCCCACGTTGAAGGTATCCTCCTCGCAATCGACGAAGACTGGCTTGGCGCCGAGATAGCGCACAACCTCGGCCGTTGCGGTGAAGGTGTAGGTGGGCACGATGACCTCATCGCCGGGCCCGATGCCCATCGCCTCGAGCGCCAAGTGCATCGCCGCCGTAGCGCTGTTCACAGCGATGGCTTCCACGCCCCCACCGATGAATTCGGCGAATTCCGCTTCGAACCGCGCGACCTTTGCGCCGGTCGTGAGCCAGCCGTTTCGCAGGCAGCCGACCACTTCGGCAATCTCACCCTCGCCGATCTGCGGTCGAAAGAAAGGAACGCCGTCAACCCTCATGCTGCCACCCCCCTAGATATCCCAGTTCGCGCAGCAATGGCTCCACGATCGGCTCGATTTTCGCTTTCTGTTCGGCGGTAAGCGAGCTCCGCCATTTATCGTCGGCCGTGCCAATCACGCGCGTGCGATGTGCCTGCAGAACGTCGTCGATCGAATCCAGGTCGCAGAAGTCGGCGACCTCGCGCAGCGCATCAACGCCTCCGACGAGTGCGTCGTAATAGATCGTAATCTGCCGCTCTCGGGGGATCGCCCGAAGCCCTTCGCGCGCCGCGGTGACCGAAGAGCGCCACTGTACCGCGCATATTTCCGCTAGGTCACGCCCCCGCGCCACGTCCTTGTCGATCGCGGGATAGCGCGGCCCCCAGACGCGGCCGCCGCCGCGCCCGGAGAGCAGCCCCTTGGTCAAGTTGGCCACGAACCACCCTGCGTAGCCGAGATTCTGCAGCGGCAGCCCACGTGCCTTCTCAAGCAGGCGCCGATAACGCACCGGTTCCTGCCACTGGCGCATCGCGCTTTCGGTCACTGCGCGGCCGTCTCGAACGAGGTGGATGAATTTGGCGTCCGGGAAAACGGCACTGGCGAAGGCGACGCGCAGGGTGGTTCCTACGGTTTTCTCGAGCACAACCTCGGGCGAGGACGGATCGATGCCAGCCAGCCGGTAGACCTGTGCGCGAATAAAGCGCGCCTTGCGCTCCGTCACCAGTGAGGCTGGAAGAGCGTCGTCAGGATGACCTTCAGAGCCGTAGCGCCAGATGTAGTTGATGTCGTAGGGCACGCAAGTCGCATTGGGGGCGGTGGCAAGCAGGTCGCGCAGATATTTGGTTCCCGAGCGCGCGGCGCCGAGGATGATGACGGTCCGGCTCATTCCGTCGCCTCAGCTCGTTCGACGCCGGACGGGCCCTGCTCAAGCATCGCCGCGATGCGCTGAATGACTTCGTCCTGGTTCTCTTCGCTCAAGGCGCTGTCGGAGGGAAGACAAAGCCCATTGTCGAACAGCCACTCGTCGAAGCCCGTTCCGATGTACCGCGCACCCTCAAAGAGCGGCTGGGTGTGCATCGGTTTCCACATCGGGCGGGTTTCGATGCCGTGCTCGAGCAATTTCAGCCGCACGTCTTCGCGCGTAAAGCCGACTTGCGCCGGATCAAACGCCACCACGGTCAGCCAGCGAGTGGAACGCGACCACTCGGGCTCGGGCATGAAGGTGATGCCGGGATATCCGCCGAGCGCAGCCTTATACCGTTTGAAGATCTTCCGGCGCTGCTCGATTCTTTGATCGAGAACCTCGAGCTGTCCGAGGCCAATCGCAGCCGCCACGTTGCTCATGCGATAATTGAATCCATAAACCGAATGCTCGTAATGTGGGGCCGGATCCCGCGCCTGAGTCGAAAGGAATTGGGCGCGCTCGATCCACTTGCGGTTCGACGAGACCAGCATCCCACCGCCGCTCGTGGTCATGATCTTGTTGCCGTTGAACGACAGGATGGCCATATCCCCGCCGGTGCCGGCCATTCGCGTCCCGCAGCGTGCTCCGACAGATTCGGCGCTGTCGACGATGACGCGAACCCCGTATTCGGCGGCGAGAGGTTCCAGCGCGTCGAGATCACAAGTTTGACCATAAAGGTCTGTGGGCACGATCGCCTTCGGCAACCGATTTTTCCTGCTCGCCTGGGCCAAAGCCTCCTCGACCAGGCCCGGGTCGACCGTCCAGCTCTCCGCTGACAGATCGAAGAACACGGGCGTAGCACGCTCGTAGATCACGGGGAACACGCCGCCGGCGAACGTCATGGAGCTGATCCACACTTCGTCGCCCGGCACGAGATCCTGCATGTGCAACGCTAGGTGCAACGCTGCTGTTCCGCTGGCCACGGCGGCACAGTGGACGCCGCCGCCCAGATAATCGGCGAACCTGCCCTCGAATTCGTCGAGCTGAGGACCGTGCGGCGCGATGTAGTTCGATGCGAAAGCCTCGGCCACGTACCGCTCTTCGGCGCCGCCCATGTGCGGGCGCGATAGCCAAATTCTCACTGTGTCGCCTCAAGATAGCCGTGCCGCCGCAAAGTGCCCTCCATTTCGGGAACCGCCGATTGGTGCAACCGCTGCGTCTCCTGCTTCAGCCCCCTGCTCGTGTTCCCGGCGCGGATATGGGAAGTCGCCAGCTGCAGTTTGGTATCGTCCGTCTCGGCGCGCAGTACCGTGAGAAAACGGCGCAGATGTAAGATCGGCTGGGCGACGAAGTCCTCGTAGTGGATGCGAAGCCACCGCCCGGCGGGGAGCGTTTCCAAGAAGGCATCGCTGCGATCGACGCATGCCGCCCACTGACGGGCACAGATCTGCGGGAGTGGCAGACCCTGATCGTCGTCGATACCGCGGTAGCGCGGCCCCCACAGCCGCAGCCTGTCGCTCGAGCCGACGAGCTTCGCCAGGCGCGCCGCGATAAAGGAGCCGACATAGAGCGGCAAGTCCGTCAGCGGAGTGTTGCGCGCCTTGGCCAAAAAGTATTCCCGAGAATCGAGTTCCAGTTCGCCCCGCCAGCGCTTCACTGCGGATGGGACCACATCGCGCCCATCCCGCACGATCTGGACGAAGATTGCGGCGTCTAGCGCGGCATCGACAAATGGCAAGCGCAAACTATTGGCGCAGGTCTTCTCGACAACGAAGCGCGTTCCGGGATTTTTCCGTGCAATCCTGTCGAACGCACCGCGGATGATCCGCCGGTTGCCAGATGTGACGTCCTCCGCCGTCAGTTCGTCGTCCCGACGGAAGAAGTGACCGTGCCGCCAAACGGGATTGATCTCGTCGCAGTCCCAGCTGGCGAAGCCCGGGAGCGCTGTCAGGCAGTCGCGCAGCATGTTCGTGCCCGACCGCGCTGCGCCCACGATGACCAATGGCGTGTAACCTGACCGTTCCACTAGTGTTGTTCCAGTTCCTTGAGCAGAGCCGACCACTGGTCCAGCCGTGCGTTGCTCGACATGACCTTATCGTAATACATCTGAGCGCGTCTGCGCATCGCCGGCAGCTCGTCTGTAGACGCGGCGACTTCGGCAAGCCGTGCGGCAATGGCAGCACTATCGCGTTGGCCGATGACGAAGCCCAGTCCTTCTTTCTCGATCATGCGCGCCAGTTCGCTTTCCGGTTCGATGATGGCCAGCAACGGCACGCCGAGGCCGAGGTAGGTAAGCGTTTTCGACGGATACGCGACCCGATAAATGTCCGGCTCGATCGACACCAGCCCGAGATCGTAGGCGCCGATCAATGGGCGCGCCTCGGCGAACGATCGGTGGGGCAGAAACCGGACCGAGGAGCGCCCTTGCGCCTGTTGCATCAATGATCGTTTCGCTTCGCCGTCGCCCATGAGTTCGAGCTCGAGCGGCATCTCCGCCGGCAAGCGACCGAAAGCCTCGACCACCGCCTCCAGTGCCTGGAACTGGCCGATGTTGCCTGCAAAGCCGATCGTGATGCGTCCGCTGCTTCCCGGTCGTTCCCGTCGAGTGGCTGCTCCGGCATCAGAGAAGGCTTCGAGCATGAAATTGTTGATGACCTTGATCCTTGCGCCGGGGGCGAGTGCCGCCGCCGTTTTCGCCATGTCGCCGGAGAGAGTCACCAGTGCTGCCGCGCGTTGCCGCGTTCGCCGCTCTATCGGCGCGAGCGTGCGATACAGCAGGCCCTTTCGGGGCCACATCCCTGCGTACGCTGCGAGTTCGGGATAGAGGTCCTGGCAGTGATAGACAAATCGGCCGCCCAACAGCCGCGCTATGATGGATCCTCCCCAGCCCTGCAGAACCGGCGGGATCGTCGCCGTCCATACCAGGTCGTAGCGTTCGCCCGTCAGCTTGCGGTTCACGGCCTTGGCGAGCAACCGGGGCACGAAGGCAAGCTTAGCGAGCATGCGCATCGGCCGGACGTGATGCACCAGCGGCAGGCGGCTCATCCGCTCTACTTGGATACCGTCGAGGTTCTCCCGGCGCGGCGCATCGAGCGCAAGATCGCCCACCTTGTAACAAGGGGCTTCGCACCAGACCGTCACATCATGGCCGTCCGCCACCAGCCTGCGGCCGATCGAACGCAGCTTGGTCGCATATGGCGGACTGTCCGGCCAGAAATGGCGATAAAGAATGAAATCTTCATCGTCTGCTCACAGTTCGCCAGATGTAGCCCAGATCACCCCTCAGGCTCCAATTGTCCTGATAGGCGCGATTTATCGCCACTTTATGAGGCCAGATGACCGCGTCATTGTAAGCCACGGGATCGGTCTGTGCGGCAAGGATCGCTTCCTCGTCACGGTATTTCAGCGTGGCAGGCCCGGTAATCCCGGGGCGAAGGTCGAGCACCTTGCGCTCATCCCCGGTCAGGTTGTCCGCGTAACCCGGCACGTCGGGACGCGGCCCGACAAACGACATTTCGCCTTTCAGCACGTTCCACAATTGCGGAAGTTCATCGATCTTGGTGCGGCGCAGAAATCTGCCCAGCGACGTGATCCGCTGATCGTGGGCAGTCGTCACATGCGAGCCCTCGATCGCGCGCATCGTCCTGATCTTTCGGATCCTAAACGGTCGCCCGTGACGGCCGATGCGTTGCTGGGAAAAGATGCCGCTTGCGCCAGTGTCGCGCCTGGCAGCGTATGCGGCTGCTACTATGATGGGCCAGACTAGCAAAAGGCCAGCTATAGCCAGCGCGATGTCGAACGCGCGCTTGGTAGCTTTCTGCCTCTCGTTCACCCCGCTGCCCCGTCAGATGTGGTCGTGCATGCGGATGCCGTCCCACCGATTCGACAGTCGTGCAGTGCCGACGATCAGCTTGACGACCCGCTCGGACGTGTTCGTAACGGTATAATCGTCTGGGATCGGGCAGCGCCCTCCGGTCGCCCGGCGCTCGGCGTGGATCGCGGTGACCAACTCGACTGCCTCAGCGAAGGTGCTGGAGTCGAGCCCGGTGACGACGATGTTGCCGGTATCCATCGCCTCCGGCCGCTCGATCGCGTCGCGCGGGGTGATCGCTGGAAAATCGAGGATGCTCGACTCTTCGGCGATCGTGCCGCTGTCGCTGATGGCGCAGAAAGCGTTCATCTGCAGATGGTTGTAATCGTGAAAGCCGAACGGCTTCAGGTCGCGCACCCGCCGATCAAGCGCCGTCTCCGAGCGCTTCTAGCCGCTTGCGCGTGCGCGGGTGGGTCGAGAGGATGACCGGAAAATCGTAGCGCTCTGCCAGCTCGTTGAGCGCGGCGACCAGCTGGCCAAGCCGCTCCTTGCTGTCGACGTTCTCCTCACGGTGCAGCGAGACGATGAAATAGCGCTCGCGCTCCAGCGAAAGCCGCGAGAGGATGTCAGATGCCTCGATCATCGGCCGGTAATGGTCGAGCACCTCACGCATCGGCGAGCCGGTCAGGTAGATGCGCCGGTGGTCCATGCCTTCGCTCAGCAGGTGGCGCCGGGCATGCTCGGTGTAGACCAGGTTGAAGTCGCTGATGTGGTCGACGAGCTTGCGATTGGTCTCTTCTGGCACGTTGCGGTCGAAGCTGCGATTGCCGGCTTCCATGTGATAGATGGGAATCTTCATCCGCCGCGCCATGATCGCCGAGATGGCGCTATTGGTGTCGCCGAGAACGAGCAGCGCGTCGGGCCGGTTGGCGCGCAGCTCCTTCTCGGTTTCGATCAGGATGCCCCCAAGCACGGCGCCGAGGCTCGAGGTGTCCACGCCCAGGAAGTTGTCGGGCTTGCGCACCCCGAGATCGGAGAAGAACAACTCGTTGAGCTCGTAGTCCCAGTTCTGGCCGGTGTGGACGATGCGATGATCGACATGTTCGTCCAGCCGCGCCATCACCCGCGACAGCCGGATAATCTCGGGCCGGGTGCCGAGGATGGTGGTGACTTTGAGCTTTGGCATCATCGTCTTTGACATTCTAAATTCTCCGCCTGCCAGCCGATGACCTGCGCCCATGCATACTCGCTGTCACCCCTGATGCCGTCTGTCCGCATCGAAGCGGCTCCTTCAGCCGCCTTCGCCGACCGGATCGGCGTAAGTATCGGGATTCTTCGGGTCGAACTGGCGATGTGCCCAGAAGAAGGTCATAACCTCACCCTGGCCTCGGTTCTCAATATGGTGCGTGTGCAGCGGCGGCATGTCGATCGCCACCGGCGCCTCGCCCGACACTTCGAATTCATGGACTTCGTCGGTCAGAACGCGGCGGATGCGGATCACCGCCTCGCCCTGAACCACGAGGAACCGCTCGACTAGACTCAGGTGGAAGTGGTCGCCGCGCTTCTGACCTGGGTGCGTGGTGGAGAGGAAGCTTTGTGCCGAGTTGCCGCCCTTGGCGCTTTCGAAGAGCATTCCGCGCTCGTCTTCCTTGACGCTGAGCATGCGGGGGTAGTGCTCGGGGAAGCCGCCGGTGCGGTAGGAGTTGAACAGCGCTAGATCGAAAGGGTCCGACACGTCGGGGAAGACGTTCGCGGTGTACAGTTCGTGGAACTGGGCCAGCCTGTCGTAAAGCTCGGCGACCGCGATATCGCGACCCTCAGGAGCTATCCGGCCCGTGCGCCCTTGAAGCGCGGCGTCGATCGCGAGTTGGGCGGCCTCGCCGGCGTGGAGCAACTGCACGCGCCCGTCCGGATTGATGGTCGGCTCTTCGCCTCGCCAGATCTGGTCGATCAAGGTGGCGGTGACATTGTTGTAATAGGGCTTGGCGCATTCGCCGAAGATGTGCGGCAGGACAAGGTCGGTGTAGCGCGTTGCAAAGGCTTGGAGAGTTTCGCCAGCAATGCGCTTGGAGCGGCCGTAATACGTGTCGTGCGTGGAATGAATTGAATTGGCGTAGACGATGTGCGGGTCCACCCGCGCCGTCCGGCAGCCCTGGATAAGGGACTCGGCGATTGCGGGATTGCCGCGCTCTACTTCCTCCTCAGCTCCGCGATTGATTCCGGCGAAGTGCAGCACCGCATCGACGCCCTCGAGCGCCGAAGCAAGCTCTGCGGCATCGGAAAAGGTCCGACGATCGATCACTGCCAGCTCGTGCGGAGGCTCCCCACCGATGAAGCGGGCGGCGCAAGACTTGCGCATGAATCCGTCCGGCCGCATGCCAGCCGAGCAGCCCCATCGCGCCGGTCACCGCGATCTTCATGCCCGTTCGGATTTCCATAGTGCCAGCTCGCTCTGCACTTCGGGCAGAGAGAGCAGCAGGTCCTTGACCCTGGCAACATCGAGCCGCTCCGCGTTGTGCGAGTGGAACTCGTCCTTCGGAACGTGTTCCTTGTCGCCTTCGCTGAAATAGGCGTTGTAGTTGAGATCGCGCTGCGTCAAGCTGCAGCCGCCAGTAGTCGACCAGGTCCTCGGCAGTCGCCAGCTCCTGCTCGCTGGCGAGCGTCTCGTAGAGCTTTTCGGCATGCCGCCAGCCGATCACCTCGACCGGATGATCAGGCACTTCGAACAGCTCAAGAAGCGCGTTACCAGGTCGCCAATGGTGGAGGCTGGCGCCTTCTTGATGAACAGGTCGCCCTGGCGTGCGTTCTCGAAGGCGAAGCGGACCAACGCCACGCTGTCCCGCAGAGGCATCAGGAAGCGGGTCATTTCCGGTGCCGTCACGGTGATCGGATCCCCCGACTTGATCTGCCGGATGAACAGCGGGATCACGGAGCCGCGGGAGTACATTACGTTGCCGTAGCGCACGCAGGAAATCGTCGTTGGCGCGCCATTGCCGAGTTCGCGCGCGGCCGCCTGAGCATGCTTTTCCATCATTGCCTTGGATATCCCCATGGCATTGATCGGCAGCACGGCCTTGTCGGTCGAGAGGCACACCAGGCTGCGGACCCCGGCCTCGATCGCGGATCGGATCACGTTTTCGGAGCCGATGATGTTCGTGCGAACCGCTTCCAGCGGGAAGAACTCGCAGCTGGGAACCTGCTTGAGCGCAGCAGCATGGAACACGGCGTCGACACCAGCCATTGCCCGGTCGACGCTGCCACGCTCGCGGATGTCGCCGATGTAGTAGCTTACGTTGGAGCTGCGCAATGTGTTGCGCAATGCATCCTGCTTCTCCTCGTCGCGGCTGAGAATCCGGACCTCAGGGACACCATCAGCAAGCAAAGCCCGCAACATTGTCTTGCCGAAAGATCCTGTGCCCCCTGTAATAAGTATGGCGTCCAAACCCATTCTTGCTTCACCACTGTTCTTGATGCACCGTATTGATAGTGCCGGTATCGAAGCCGCGAAGCGAAGGAAAGGCTTTTCTAGCAGAGACGTGCAGAGACGCCATGCGCGCTGCATTCGTGGTGTTATCCATTGGCTCCGTTCGGGGTTTTCAAGGCGGTCCATTCGCGCCAGCAGCGGCTCGACGCTTGACACGGCGCTTTATCAAGGCCCTGGGCTCCAACGCTGGACCAGATCTGCAGAAGGGCCCTAGGCTCTCATCGGGCGCTTGCGTTAAGAAACGCTGAGGTGAAGTTCGGATTGCTGATTGGTCGTGCGCCTCCCCGGCAATGCGAGGCACTGCCAGTCCATCCAGCCCGCCATGAGCAATCCTTTACCTCCCATCTCGGAGCTGCAATTGGTAGCCGTCGTCATACCATGCTAATGGTGCACGCGACCACAGTCCGGCAACTGTGATCTGCAACTGCTTGGCTACTGCTTTTGAGGATTTGGGGGACCTGCCGACATATTGAATAGTTGTTGACGCTAACTTCTCGTGAATAAATCTGGCAAATCCTGGGCAATACCAATCTTGGAGCCTGACAAAGTGCTGATCGTCAATGAAAATCACTGCCCCCTCGCGCGCATTGACATCGCAGGGGCTGAAGCCTGAATCTTTCCAAACCACCTTGGGGAGTCCGCCAGAGGATAAAGGCGCGACGCAGCTGCGGGATGCGCATCACGTTCTATGGCAAAATTGCGCCGGCCTTGGAGTATGGCTGTGTAGCTAGCTGACCTAAAACCATGGGCATTCGTCCGATTTCAAGGTCATCCGGTCGAATATCATGACCTGTCAACCTTTTGTGAACCGCGAAGCGTCATACGAAAACAAATGTACCCCCATCCACCGGGTTGCGAGGCCCATCGATTTGAACTAGTGACGGATTCGAATTCCAGAACGGGGGGAGCAAAGAGGCTCTTGTTCCGGTCTCGGAAGTCTGGATGACCATGGAGAACGTTATGCTTGTGAAAAAGGTTTTGATTTCGGCATCTGCTGCAGCGATGGCGATGGCCCCGCTGGCCGCCAGTGCTGCGCCCGTTGCTCGCTCGTCGCAGACGGTCGAGGAAGGCTCGGAACTCGGCGGTTCCGGGCTGATCATCGCGATCCTCGCTGCTGCTGCTGTCATCGCCGGCATCGTCATCGCGGTAGACGGCGACGACGACACGCCTGTTAGCGCCTGACTTCAAAGTTAGTTTACGAGTGGCCGGCCGCGAGCAATCGCGGCCGGCCTTTTTTGTGTCGATTGCAGATCGCTCCAACCACAGCTGTCATCGGCTCATGCAAATTAGGAGGATGCCGGGCTGGCCACCATCGCTCAAGGGGACAAAATTTACGCTCCACGGCATGGTCCCATTCCATTCGCCTTCGGCTCCCCTGCCCCTAGCTTGCTCTCACGCGTCCCTCTGCTAAAGCGCGCCCAACCCAATTCTGAACGACAGGAAAACGATGACCAAGATCAAGGTTGCGAACCCGATCGTCGAGCTCGATGGCGACGAAATGACGAAGATCATCTGGCAGTGGATCCGCGAGCGGCTGATCCTGCCCTATCTCGACGTCGATCTGAAGTACTACGACCTCTCGATCGAAAAGCGCGACGAAACCGACGACCAGATCACGGTGGATGCCGCCAATGCGATCAAGCAGTACGGTGTCGGCGTCAAATGCGCCACCATCACCCCCGACGAGGCGCGGGTCGAGGAATTCGGGCTCAAGAAGATGTGGGTGAGCCCGAACGGCACGATTCGCAACATTCTCGGCGGCGTGGTCTTCCGTGAGCCGATCGTCATAGACAACGTCCCCCGGCTGGTGCCGGGCTGGACCGACCCCATCGTGGTCGGCCGCCATGCCTTCGGTGACCAGTACCGCGCCAAGGACACGCTGATACCCGGCAAGGGCAAGCTGCGCCTCGTGTTCGAGGGCGAAGACGGGGAGAATATCGATATCGACGTGTTCGAATTCCCCAGCCCGGGTGTCGCCATGGCGATGTACAATCTGGACAATTCGATCCGCGATTTCGCAAGGGCCAGTTTCCAATATGGGCTGGACCGCAAATGGCCGGTCTACCTTTCGACCAAGAACACCATCCTCAAGAAATACGACGGCCGGTTCAAGGATCTGTTCGAGGAAGTGTTCGAAGCCGAATACAAGGCTGATTTCGACAAGGCGGGAATCACCTACGAACATCGCCTGATCGACGACATGGTCGCCGCAGCGCTGAAGTGGAGCGGCAAGTTCGTGTGGGCGTGCAAGAACTACGATGGCGACGTCCAGTCGGACATCGTGGCGCAGGGTTTCGGATCGCTCGGCCTGATGACCTCCGTGCTGATGACGCCGGACGGCAAGACCGTCGAGGCGGAAGCGGCGCACGGTACCGTCACCCGCCATTACCGCCAGCACCAGCAGGGAAAGGCGACCAGCACCAACCCCATCGCCAGCATCTTCGCCTGGACCCGCGGCCTGATCTATCGCGGCCGTTTCGACAATACGCCCGAGGTGGTGAAGTTCGCCGAGACGCTCGAACGTGTCTGCGTCCAGACCGTCGAGAGCGGCAAGATGACCAAGGATCTCGCGCTCCTGATCGGGCCCGACCAGAGCTGGATGACGACCGAACAGTTCTTCGAGGCGATTGTAGAGAACCTCGAGAAGGAAATGGCCAAGGGAGCCTGAAACCCTTTGCCTGCTGCGTCATTTCCTAGACACAGCTAGACCATGACCGGGGTCGGCGAATCGCCGGCCCCGTTTGTTTTTGCTCCGCATCGAAACAACGGAAATCGAATGGCCAAATCACCGGCGAAGACGCGCAACTCCCGGCGCAAGGCGAGCGAGAAATTCGGCCGCAGGCGGCTTGAAATCCGCAATGCGATGATCAAGGACATCCGTGGCATCGCCGATCTCGTCCGGCGGGTATACGAGGATATGCCGGCGTATACGCATGGTGAGATCCGCGGGCAGATCAACAACTTCAAGGACGGTTGCTTCGTCGCCCTGCTCGACGACCAGGTGGTCGGCTACTGCGCAACGATGCAACTCGCCGAAGTGCTTGTTTTCCAGGATCACGATTGGGACGAAATCACCGGCAATGGCTACGGCAGCCGCCACGATCCGACCGGCGACTGGCTCTATGGCTACGAGATGTGCGTCGATCCCAAGGTCCGCGGCGTCAGGATCGGTCGGCGGCTCTACGAGGAGCGCCGTGCGCTCGCCGAAGAACGTGACCTGACCGGGATCATATTTGCCGGCCGCATGCCGCATTACCGCCGCAACAAACGCAAGGTCGATGGCCCAGAAGACTACCTCGACCAGGTCGTCGCGGGAAAGATTCACGATCCGGTGCTGCGCTTCCAGCTCGCCAACGGCTTCGAGCCCGAGCGGGTGATGCGTGGCTATCTACCCGAAGACAAGGCGTCCGACGCCAACGCCATCATGATGGTCTGGCGCAACCCGTATGTCGAGCGCGACCAGCCGGTGAAGATGCGGCTTCCGCGAGGGGTCGAGTCGGTTCGCGTGGCGACCTGCCAGTTGCAGGCGCGCGCCGTGAAGGATTACGCCGAGTTCCTCTCGACGGTCGGATATTTCGTCGACGTGGCAAGCGATTATGAGAGCGACTTCATCCTGTTTCCCGAACTCTTCACGCTCATGTTGCTGAGCTTCGAGGAAAAGGAACTTTCGCCGGTCGAAGCGATCGAACGATTGTCCGAATACACGCCGAAGCTGAAGCAGGACATTTCCGACATGGCGATGCGCTTCAACATCAACATTATCGCAGGATCGCACCCCACCCGCATGGAAGACGGGGACATTCACAATGTCGGCTATGTCTGTCTGCGGGACGGATCGGTCCACGAGCAGGAGAAGATCCACCCTACCCCCAACGAACGCTATTGGTGGAACATCAAGGGCGGCGACAAGATCGACGTCATTCAGACCGACTGCGGCCCGATCGGCGTGCAGATCTGCTACGATTGCGAGTTTCCCGAGCTCAGCCGCCGACTCGCCGACGAAGGCGCGCGGATCATCTTCGTGCCCTTCTGCACCGACAGCCGTCAGGGCTATCTGCGGGTGCGCTATTGCGCCCAGGCCAGGGCAATCGAGAACCAGTGCTTCGTCGTCATGAGCGGCAATGTCGGGAATTTGCCAAACGTCGGCAATATGGACATTCAATATGCCCAGAGCTGCATCCTGACGCCATGCGACTTCCCCTTCGCGCGCGACGGGATCGCGGCCGAAGCGACCGAGAACGTGGAGACGCTGACGATCAGCGACATCAATCTTGCGGATCTCAGCTGGGCGCGTGCCGAAGGTACGGTGCGCAATCTCGCAGATCGGCGCTTCGATCTCTACCGCCTCGAGTGGGACGAATTCGGGAAGCACCCCGGCAAACCACGTCCGCGGCGGGAACCGCTTGGCCACGGCGGCCCCGGAGGCGGCTGAAACCCCAGCCGGGAGGAGAGACGGGACGGATCGAATTAAAATATTGAGGGCGCTCGACTATCTGCGCCAAGGATAGCCTTGCACGGTCACGGGAAGAAATCTGCCCCTTGCAATTAATCCAACCGGTCGCCAAGCGCTCCGGGGCCATCTCCCGCATGCTCTCCGATCAAGCAATCCAGAGGACTAGACTTGTCTCGTAAGGTATTCATCACCGGCACGGCCGGGTTTATCGGCTTTCATCTTGCCAAGCTACTCACTTCGGAAGGGTTCGAAGTGGCGGGCTATGATGGCATGACCGATTACTACGATGTTCGACTCAAGCAGCGCCGCCACCAGCATCTGGCACAAAATCCGAATTTCTCGGCGACCGAAGGCATGCTCGAGGACCAGGCGCTCCTCGACGAAGCGATCGACGCCTTCCAGCCCGAGGTCATCGTCCACCTCGCTGCGCAGGCGGGCGTCCGCTACAGCCTCGAGAATCCGCGGGCCTATCTCGACAGCAATGTCATCGGGACCTTCAACGTGATGGAAGCTGCACGCCGCAATTCGGTGCAGCACCTGCTGATGGCATCGACATCCTCCGTTTACGGCGCGAACGAGGATATGCCCTTCACGGAAACGGAGAAGGCCGACACCCAGCTCACCATCTATGCGGCGACCAAGAAGGCGAATGAGTCGATGGCGCATGCCTATGCGCATCTCTGGAACCTGCCGACGACCATGTTTCGGTTTTTCACGGTATACGGCCCCTGGGGTCGTCCCGATCTGGCGCTTTACAAGTTCGTGGATGCCATGCTCGATGGCCGCCCGATCGACATCTACAACCATGGCGACATGTATCGCGACTTCACCTATGTCGACGATCTGGTGCGCGCGATCCGCTTGCTGATCGATGCCGTGCCCGAGCGTCCGGCCGCTCGCGCCGACATTCTCGAAGGCGATTCACTAAGCCCCGTGGCGCCGTTCCGCATCGTCAACATCGGCAACAACGACAAGGTCCGCCTGCTCGACTTCGTCGAGGCGATCGAGGCGAGCCTCGGGATCGAGGCGATCCGCAATTACATGCCCATGCAACAGGGCGACGTTCCGGCCACCTGGGCCGATGCCTCTTTACTCGAGCGGCTGACCGGCTACCGCCCCGCCACCGACTTCCGCGACGGCATCGAGAATTTCGTTCGCTGGTTCCGAGAGTACTCGGGCAAATGACTGAACAAAAAGAAGCCAAGTTACCGTCAATTGACGGGATCAGGATCGCTGTGATCGGGCTTGGCTATGTCGGTCTGCCACTTGCCGTCGAGTTTGGACGACGCCGTTCTGTGACCGGATACGACATCGACGTTCGGCGTATTGAAGCGCTCCGGCGCGGCGAGGACAATACGCTCGAAACCGAGCCCAGCGAGCTGGCTGCAGCAACCCATCTGCGCTTTTCCTCGGACCCGAGCGCCCTCGCTGAGTGTAACGTCTATATCGTGACCGTCCCCACCCCGATCGATGCCCATCGTCGACCCGACCTGACGCCGCTGATGAAGGCCTCCGAGACCGTCGGAAGAGTACTAAGGCGCGGCGATATCGTCATATACGAGTCAACGGTTTACCCCGGAGCGACCGAAGAAGACTGCGTGCCAGTTCTCGAACAGCTGTCAGGTCTGACCTACAATCGGGACTTCTACTGCGGATACAGCCCCGAACGTATCAATCCGGGTGACAAGCAACACCGGCTCCCTTTCATTCGCAAGGTGACGTCGGGCTCAACCCCAAAAGCCGCATTGTTGGTGGACGCACTCTACGCGAGCATCATTGAAGCTGGAACCTTCCGGGCAGAGTCGATTCGCGTGGCGGAAGCTGCCAAAGTAATCGAGAACACTCAGCGCGATCTCAACATCGCGCTGATCAATGAGCTTGCGATCATTTTCAATCGCATGGGCATCGATACCCAAGCGGTGCTGGAAGCAGCGGGTACAAAGTGGAACTTCCTTCCTTTCCGGCCGGGCCTCGTAGGAGGGCACTGCATTGGCGTAGACCCCTACTACCTGACCCACAAAGCCGAGCAGATCGGCTACCACCCCGAGATCATTCTCGCCGGGCGAAGACTAAATGATGGGATGGGCAGCTATGTAGCCCAGCAGCTGGTCAAGGCCATGTTAAAGAAGAGAATTCAGGTTGATGGCGCGCGAGCGCTAGTGCTGGGACTCGCTTTCAAGGAAAATTGCCCCGACCTTCGCAATTCGCGAGTCGTCGATGTCATCGATGAGCTAAAATCCTTTGGTATAAATGTGGACGTCTACGATCCTTGGGTCGATCAGAACAAAGCTTGGCACGAGTACGGCCTTGCAATGGTTAGCACCATGCCGTCTGATGCTTATGATGCAGCGATAGTCGCAGTAGCTCACGACGAGTTTCGCGATAGCGGAGCGGCGCTGATCGCCCGGTGTACGAAAGGCAAGAACGTCGTATATGACTTAAAAAGCGTTTTGCCCCGAACAGCAAAGGCTATTCGCCTTTGAACCGAGCCGCCGGCCATACTCGCCACTCTTCTTCCGATGCGTACTGCAATAATTGGCTCGGCGAGTACGGGCGAGCCCGTGCCACAGCGCCCTGCAATCGGATCATCGGGCGACAACCTCTCCTGCTGAACGAATCTTCGGGGGGCACATCGGCTGAGGAAGCGAACCCGGAAAATGCCTCGTCGGCAGCGTGGATCGTGAGGAGAATATCGACGATTCTCGCGTTCTGGAGTGATGGATGCAGGGACTTTACGCTGCGGCTCAACTAATCGACCGGCCGTTGATCGCGGCGAGCCGACCGCGAACCCGATTCAGAAATCGGCATTCTGCGTCCTGTCGGACAGCGGCACCATAACCGAGGAAAGCAGCCTCCTCGATTTTCCCGCCATTACTCTGCGCACCGCGCACGAAAGGCCCGAGGGCATGGACGTCGGAACGCTGATCATGACCGGACCCCGGCGGGACGATATCCTCCACGCGATCCGCGTGGTGACTTCCCAGCACACTGCCGGTGCGCGGCAATTCGACGTCGTGCCAGACTACGATGTCGCAAACGTCTCGCGAAAGATCCTGCGCGCGGTGTTGAGCTATACTGGGTACGTCAATCGCACGGTCTGGAGAAAGCCGGACTGAAGCGATCGGCCCTGGTGCAGTGGACGGTATGTGACGACGCGAGCCCGAACTGCGGACAGTGCTCCGCCGTCCGTCATCCGTGGCCTGCGTGTCCGGGGGCACTCGCCGGTCGGCTGTCCCTGACTGTGTGCTTCAGGACGCCTGAAGACCGGGGTGGCCAGCGGCCTGCAAAGCTGGCTAAGCAGGGCCACCAAAGAAATCACGGACGACAGATCATGCGCCTCATTCTCCTCGGCTCCACGGCCCTTCTCACTGCCTGTGCGACAACTCCGGTTCCCGATGCGGTCACAAGCGCGGGCGGTGCCCCCGCGGCTGCCCGTGCCTCCGACGAACAACGGCTGGCGCAGTTGTTCGAAGATTACGACGCGGCGCAGCTGGCAATGTCGCCGATCTCCAAAGCCTATCGCGGCATCGTCGACGAGGATTACGGCCGCTGGGACGAGCTTAGCGACGCGGCGGATGCAAGGAGCCAGGCGCTGGACGTCGCGACGCTGGCCCGTATGCGCGCGCAGTTCGATCGCGCAGCGCTCTCGTCCGGCGACAGACTGTCATACGATCTCTTCGAAGCCATGGTCCGGCGCAGCACCGCGGCCTACGAGTTCCGCAAGAACGACTTTCTCTTCGACCAGATGAATGGCCTGCAGAGCTTCGTGCCGAGCTTTCTCATCAATATTCATCGCGTCAACGATCTCGCTACCGCCGAAGCCTACGTCGATCGGCTTCGCACGGCGGATACCCTGATCGATCAGGCCATCGCCGAAAGTGCGCAAAGAGCCGCGGCCGGCGTGATGCCGCCGCGCTGGGTCTATGCCTATGTGATCAGCGATGCACAGAACGTGATCCGCGGAGCGCCGTTCGAGGAGGGAGAGGATTCGCCCATTTACGCGGACCTCAAGGAGAAGGTGAACGCGCTCGAGGTTTCCGAGGCCGAGAAGTCCCGGCTGATCGCTGCAGGCAGAGCGGCGATGATTGGCGAGCTGGCTCCGGCCTATCGCCGTCTCGTCGCCGAAATGAAGCGGCAGCAGGCTCTTGCGCCCACCGAGGACGGAATCTGGCGACTGCCGCGCGGCGCCGAATATTATGCCGAGAGGCTGGCCAATTACACCACCACCGACCTCGATGCCGATCAGATCCACGCGCTTGGCCTGCAAGAGGTCGATCGCATCCACGACGAGATGCGTGCGATCATGCAGCAGGTCGGGTTCGAAGGCAGCCTTCAGGAATTCTTCGCCCACCTGCGGGAGGGTGACCAATATTACTACGACACCCGCGAGGCCTATCTGGCCGATGTCGATGCGGTGCTGACGGCGATGGAGGCGCGACTGCCGCGCTATTTCAACACGCTTCCCAAGGCCGACCTGCGCGTCAAGCCGGTCGAGGAATTCCGCGAGAAATCCGCCGGCAAGGCGTTCTACCAATCGCCCGCCCCCGACGGCTCGCGTCCGGGCACTTACTACGTGAATCTCTACAATCTGCGCGATATGTCGCGGACCGAACTCGAGGCGCTTGCCTATCACGAAGGGATTCCCGGTCACCACCTCCAGCGCTCGGTACAGACCGAACTCGGCGACATGCCGCCTTTCCGGCGCTTCGGAGGGGTGACCGCCTACACCGAAGGCTGGGGATTGTATTCGGAAGAGCTCGGGAAGGACATGGGCTTCTACACCGATCCCTATTCCGACTTCGGCCGCCTGGGCATGGAACTGTGGCGCGCAGCCCGCCTGGTGGTCGACACCGGCATCCACCACAAGCGCTGGAGCCGCGAGCAGGCGATCGAATGGCTGCAGACCAACACGCCCAACCCCGAAGGCGATGTGCGCAAGGCGATCGAGCGCTATATCGTCTATCCGGGTCAGGCGACCGCCTACATGATCGGCAAGCTCAAGATCATGGAGCTGCGCGAGCGGGCGCGCGAGGAACTGGGGGCAGACTTCTCTATCCGGGACTTCCACGATGTGGTGCTGCTCGCGGGCCCGGTTCCGCTGGATATTCTCGAGGCGCGCGTCGAGGCTTGGGTCGCTCGCGGCGGTGGCCCGACCGCGGACGGGTAGAAGGAATCACCCCCCGAGGCAGCCGGTTGGTGCCGCTCCCCTATCGACAACTGCCTCGCCCATCAGGGCCGGAGCGCGGTTTGTTTTCGGCTCGCTAATGCTCACGGAGAGTGCGGAGGGCAATTCCCGGAGCGCGACATTCACCCGGTCGCGTCCCTCGCCCTTGGCGCGATAGAGCGCGGCGTCGGACTGCCGCGTAAGATCGAACAGACCGTCGCCCGGTCCCAATTGTGCCACTCCGAACGAAGACGTCACCAGGCAATCGGGGGCGGCCGGGAGAGGCTCGTGCGAAATCGCTTCGCGCACCTCCTCGGCATAACGGCGGCCTTCGGCGAGATCGGCTCCCTTGAGCAGGACCGCGAACTCTTCGCCCCCGAGCCGTGCGACCAGAGCTTCATCGTTCGCCGCATTGCGCAAGAGCGTCGCGAAATGGGCGATGACCTCGTCTCCCGCGGCATGGCCGAAGCGGTCGTTGACGGCCTTGAAGTGGTCGATATCGGCAGTCACGAGCGTGAGCGAATCCCCCTTCCGATGCGCTCGGCCGATCATCCGCTCGCCATGTTCGTCGAACCCCCGCCGGTTGAGCGCACCCGATAGCGGATCGGTCTCCGATCGCGCCACCATCTCCATCGTCGCGTCGCGCATCATCACCAGCAACATGACCAGCGCGAGCGCGATGAGCGTGATGGATCCGATGCTCTGGGAAATGGCGGCATATAGCGACGCCATATATCCCTCCGGCGAAGCGGCGGAACCGACGAACCAGACGATCGCCGGCTTGAGGAGGTAGACCGCTGCCACGATGCTGCTCAAGGCGATCAACAGCAGATCGAGCGGCTGTCGGCGCCCGGAGGAGTATACCGCCCAGCCCACCAGCGCCTGCATGACGGCATAGGGCAGCTGATAGAAGAACGCGCGTCCGGCCGAGGGATAAGGAAGCGAAAACAGCAGGGGGACAGCGACCAGGCTGGCGACCCATATCAAGCCGATCGGCACCCATGGCGGGTCCGTGCGATAATGACGTGCCACGCCGATCAGACAGAAGGTGATCGCGGCCAGGAATGCGAGGAAGATCGCCACTGTGAAGGCGAGCGGATCGCCCTGCCAGCGCAAGCCGAATTCGAGCATGGCGTCGATTACGCCCATGGCGTAGCCCGCCGCCAGCCACCGAGCTCCGCGTGCGGTGGGGTTCGTCGCTGCGACGACGCCGAAAGCAACCGCGAAGATCGCCCCGACGAACATGTTGATGCCGAGAACGAAAGCGGCGGTCATCGATACACTCTTGATGGAACGATGGGACGCTCTGGCAGCGACGTCCGAAGGTTCGGTTAAGGGATGGCGGGTTCCGGTGTCGCCCCCGACCCCGCGCGTGTCCTAATGACATAGCTGCTGCTGCGCCAGAGGGATCAGCCGCCCTCGGGATAGGACCAAATGCAGGGAACGCAAGTCGCCGGGATCGCTTCTTTAACCATACCATTCAGAGGAGCCTGGAATGTCCTTTCTCGACAGATTGGCAGCGGCCGTCGCCCCTGCAGCATCGGACGAAAAGCGCGCCGAGGCGCGCCGCAAGGTCGAGGCGCTGGTCCCGGGGGAAGCCTGGCTGGGCATGATCGTGGACCAGCACAAACAGATCGAGGCGCTGTTCGGGGAGGCCAAGGCCGCCCCCGACGCGAACGGCCGCCTTCGGGCCGCACGCAAGCTCGCCACTCTTCTGACCGGGCATGCGAATGCGGAAGAGGCGGTGGTTTATCCGATCGTCTCGGAAGACAGCGGCAAGATCCATGCAGGCATGGCCTATGAGGAGCATGCCATGACCAAGGTCCAGCTGTCCAAGCTCGAGCGGATCGATCCGATGAGCGAGGAATGGATGGAAAAGCTCGAGCATATTCGCAGCGCGGTCCAGCAGCATGTCTACCAGGAGGAAGACAGCTGGCTGCCGGATCTCGTCGAGAACACGTCCGCCGACAAGAAGGCGGTCCTCAACCGGAGATATGCCGAGGAATTCGACCGCTACTACGGCGCCGCCGATCCGATGTAATTCGGGGCATTCACGCAAAGCGAAAAGGAGATGGAAATGAGCTTCAACCCGCTGAAAGAACGTGGAATTCCCCTGGAAAAGCAATTGCGCAACTGGTCGGAGCTCAATGTCGCCCCTTACGATACCCGCGCGGTTCATCCCTATACCCGCTGCCGGGTCATCGCGATGAACGGGATCGAGGTCGAAGCCATCATGAACTCGCACCAGTTCAACCGCCACACCGCGGATACCGGCATCAAGCAGAATCTCGCCATGGTGCGGCGGATCGAGCAACAGCAACAGAAGGCCGTGAACTGGCTGCTGCCGAGCGACGAGAGCACGCTCGAGCGCACGATCGGCTACGAACAGGTCGCAGTCGACCTGACCTCGTGGCTGGCGCGGCACGAACCCGATCCCTATCTCAAGAAGGTCTATGACTTCGCTTTGCTCGAAGACTTCGACCACCTCTATCGTTACGCGAATCTGATGGATCTGATCGGCGAGCGCCGCAAGGCCGAGGATATCACCGGCGATCTCACCGAAATCCTGCCCGGCCGCCCGACGATTTTCGAACACCGCCACCCGCACGATGAATTGCGCCGACCGATGACGCTGAAAGCGGCCGACACGCAATCGGTGATGAACGCCATCACCATCGTCTCCGCCGAACAGCAGACGATGAACTTCTACATGAATGTGGGCAATGTCCCCGAAGACCCGATGGCGCGGGCCCTTTACCTCGAGATCGCCCAGATCGAGGAAGAGCATGTGACCCATTACGAGTCGATCCTCGACCCGACCCTGGGCTGGCTCACCAATCTGGTCCTGCACGAATATAATGAATGCTGGCTCTACTGGTCGTGCATGCAGACCGAGGACGACACCCGGATCAAGGCGCTGTGGGAACTGCACCTCAACATGGAGATCGAACATCTCCGCGTCGCCTGCGAGATGCTGAGAGAGGTCGACGGGATCGAAGCGGAGAGCTTCCTGCCCGAAGCGGGGATGCCCGAGCCGCTCAAGTTCGAACCGAACAAGGAATATGTCCGCAAGACCCTGAAGGATACGATCGAATGGAGCGCCTATGACGCCCAGTTCGTGCCGATCGGTGAACTGCCCGAGGACCATCGCTTCTTCGACTATCAGCGGCAGGTGAACGAGGGCGGCGTACCGAGCGAACAGGTGATCGAACGGCACCGGTCGGAAAAGGGCGGCGAATACCGGTTCGCGACCGAGGGCGAGCACCCGATCGAATCGCTGCGGGAGGACGGGCCGCACGATCGCTTCGCCTACCATCGCGCCGATGCACGGAAATCCGAACTGGAGAGGACGTGATCATGGTTGGCAAGATCAGGAGCACTGTCGACAAGGTTGCCGACACCGTCGGCGGCACCGCCGGCAAAATGGGCGCGGCGACCACCGAACATGCCGATGCCTTCGTGGCGAATGCCGCGATCGGCGACATCTACGAGATCGAGGCCGCTTCGATCGCGCTGGGCCGCTCGCGCACCCCGACCATCCAGGCAATCGCCCGGAAGATGATCGCGGACCATGTGACGAGCACCCACCACTTGCGCGCCGCGCTCGAGATGAGCGAGACGAAGGGTGTCGCCGCGCCCCCCCGAGCGCCCGATGCGCGGCGCAAGAAGATGCTCGAGCACTTGATCGAGGCTCCCGACGACGCTTTCGACGAAACCTATCTCGACCAGCAGGTGCTGGCGCATGAGGAGACGGTTTCGCTGATGAAGAGCTACGGCAAGGGCGGCGACAATCCGCAATTGCGCTCCGTCGCGCTCGGCACGCTACCCGTCGTGGAACGGCATCTTGCCCATGTGAAGAAAGCCCGCGCGAGCCTCTGAGCGGCACGCACGCCCCGGGGGGTGTGCTCAGGCCACGAGCTGGTCGCTATCGGCCGTGCTCTGGACGCTCGGCTCGACAGGGGAACGGTCGTGTGCCAGCGGGGCAGCGGGGCTCTCGACCACCATAGCCGGCCGCCGCGTGACGATCTCCCATGTCCGGTCGTGGTGCCGAACCAGCATGGCGAGGGGATCGCCGTCGCGAAAGAGTTCCGCGCGGGTTCCGGTAGGTTCACGTTCGAGAATTGCAAAGGCCCGGTGTCCGTCGTCGCATTCGAAGGCGATGCTGCGAGGGAGAGTTCCACTCCGAATAACAAGGCTGAATTTGCACACAGGCGGCTCCATCAGAACAACCCGCTTTCAACCAGCTGGTTCCTGCGGCGGCCGGTCGGTCAACGCTGCTCCGCCGATCGGACGCCGGATGTCCCGGGGCAGGCGCCGGACAACCGTTCGGTTATTTCTCTTTCCTACAGAAACCGTTTTGGTTAGCTAGTCGGGTCTCGCTCAAAAGGAGACTCGCCATGCCGCTCGTCGAAACGCTTATCGGCCCGATCGCTGCGATCATCGACAAGGTCATCCCCGACAAGGAGGCGCGCGCCCGGGCGCGGCTCGAACTGCTGCAACTCCAGGGCACGCAGGAACTGCAAGCCATCGAGGCGCGCCTCGCAGCGATCGTGGCCGAGGCGCAAAGTCCCGACCCCTGGACCAGCCGCGCGCGCCCCAGCTTTCTCTACGTCATGTATGCGCTGATCCTGTTCAGCGTGCCGATGGGGGTGATCGCCGCCTTCGATCCGATCGCCGCCCGCGCCATCGGCGAGGGCATGACCCGCTATCTCTCCGCCCTCCCCGAGGCGCTCTACGCGCTGTTCGGCACCGGCTACCTCGGCTACACCGCCGCGCGCCAGTGGGGAAAGGTGCGGGGCACCGACAAATAGGCTGCCGCTCGTGATGCCCGTATGCTGGGCCGGGTTTCATCCATGGTCGACGGGACGGCGAAATGGCGGATATTGGGCGGAAAGCGGACACGCGGCTCACTGTAGACGGTCATTGGCAGGGGTCTGTTTGATATTAATGCTCGCTATGTTCTCGCGCTCACTTCCTGGAAGGTCGCCTGCATGAACTTATGGTCGCATAGCTAGCGTCTGCCGACCAATTGGACGCGAGATGCTGTGCGAATACCCGGTCCGAACGTGTCAGCGTCTTGTTCCTCGATGGCAGATTCGCATTCGGAGCGACGGACAACCGTTCAGACCACCACCAGGATTATGACTTACGAGGCAAACGACGAATGGGCTCCTTCAAAAAACAGAATACTCGGAACCTGTAGTTACAGTCTTGCCATCGCGAGAACGCGAATACGGTATGCAAGAGGTTGAGTCCTTGACAGCATACCATTGCGCGTTTCAGGTCGCCATCACACACCGCTTTTCGATCTCCTGCACAGACATTAGTTTCTTGACTCTGCGTCGCTGCAAGATCCTTATCGGCTGCGAGGCTCATCCTCCGCACTCGTGCCCGAACAATGCGAGCAAACCGATAGGTTCGTGAGACAGCGAACTGCATGCGTGAAGTATGGTCGCACACCAAGATTACGATAACCGCAACGGGGTCGATTGCGGCGTTCCGCTTTTGGACGCAGCGCCTCCGAAGCCGCCTGTCGGGTCTCGGCGCTATGTCGGCAGGCGCTCCACGCGGATATGGCTGGAAAGCGGACGTCGAAGCTATCTGACTGTGAACTAGCTTCGGATGAAGTAAACCACTGTAAGAAAGCCGACGATGATACCAAAAAGCGATCATCCAGATAGCTCTTCTTCGCGTTCGATTGATCAAGTCCCTAGCGCTCGAGAATGTCGCATCGAGCGGCAGCCTAACAAGATTGACGGTGAGCGACGTCCAAGCGGTTCCTGGCGCACTATGTTTGACCGAAGGCCCCACCGTCGAGGTCAAGCAGCCAGACCGGTTTTGACGGGGATGAGCAGAAGGCAGCTAGCCCGCTATCGCGACCTGGATGAAAGGTGCGAGCGTCTGAAACTGGCTGGCAGCAGCCGCTTCCGCTGAAGCGATGCAGGGCGAGGCTGCAGTGGCATTGGGTGAACATGGCGCGGATGTTCGCTGGGTCGAGCAATTGTCGGCTCTGCGGCCGACGTGCAGAGATCCGCATCGAACCCGGCCGCAGCACGAAGCCGATCTACAGCATGGATCGACAAGAAGCTTGCCGGGGTGGGTAAGATACTGATTAGGCCTTCTTCTTGCGGAGCCGTTTCGGCACTCGATTGGTGTGCACCGGCGTGATCCCGAGAGCGTCCCGAGTTCCATCCTGTGCGAGGGGCAGCAGAGTTGCCCCGCCTTCCATCGACCGAGTGCGCACCAGTCCCATCCGGTCATCGCATTTCGAAACCAGATGCCTTCGCAGCCGCCCCATATGCCATCTCGAGCGTCCGGTGTTGAGAACCCAGCCGCTGAGAATTGCTGCATCGAGAACCAGGGTCGTCGCGCAGCATTTCCGACGCGATCTGCATCCGCGCTTAGCGCAACGGTCCCCTCCTCGAACTCGCGAGCCGGTCCATAATGAAAGGACGTGGCAAAGGGTCGCGCATTTCCAGCATGCAGGTCCATGGCGACGATAGGCTGCAGATCGAGGAAGTCGATGCGCAAGTTGGCCGCCATCGCATCGGCAACCGGCTCGTCATTCACCTCTCCCGCCAACACCTCTTCAACTCTCGATGCGAATGGCCCAAGGACTATGGTCCGAGGGGTGGCTCGGCAATTTCTTCCCCTGGGCACGATCCATGGGTCGGGCGGGTCCATGTGCAGGACCTTCCGGTGCGAAATCCCATGGTGGTCCTGCAGCTCGCTTGGGCTTAGAAGACCGCATGACCGACACCGTCTTCGTCCTCAACGGGCCCAATCTCAATCTGCTCGGGACGCGCGAGCCGGAGATCTACGGATCGGACACGCTGTCCGATATCGAGGCGCTGCTCGCCGACAAGGCGCGCGCGCTGGACCTCGCCATCGACTTTCGCCAGACCAATCACGAAGGGGTGCTGGTCGACTGGCTGCACGAGGCGCGTGCGAGCGGGGCCAAGGCGGTGCTGCTCAACGCCGGCGCCTATACCCACAGCTCGATCGCGCTGCTCGATGCTATCCGGGCGATCGGGGTGCCGGTGATCGAGGTCCATCTTTCCGACCCCGCAAAACGCGAGCCGTTCCGCCATATCTCCTATGTCGGCATGGCCGCGCAGGATTGCGTCCAGGGTCTCGGCGCAGCCGGCTATGCCGTAGCGTTGGAGAGAGCGGCGGCGCTGTAACCGGGCCGTCACACCCCTTGCCCTTCGCTGGCCGGGCGCGCATAGGCGCACGCGAACAACGCAACAAGGGTACCTATGGCCGACCACAAGGGCAGCGCCGGCAAGTCCGGCATGAACGTCGACACCGCGCTGGTGCGCGAACTCGCCGAGATGCTGGGCGAGACGGGACTCACCGAAATCGAAGTCGAGGATGGCGAACGCAAGATCCGCGTCTCGCGCGGCGGCGGGGTCGCCATGGCCGCGCCCTTTGCCGCGCCCGCGATCGCCCAGGCGGGACCGTCGGCCGTGGCCCCCGCGCCCGAAGCCGGCATTGACGCCGATCACGCCAATGCGCTCAAATCGCCAATGGTCGGTACGGTCTATCTCGCGCCCGAACCCGGCGCGGCCGACTTCATCAAGGTCGGCGACGCGGTCAAGGAAGGCCAGACGCTGCTGATCGTCGAGGCGATGAAGGTGATGAATCCGATCGCCGCCGACAAGCCCGGCACGGTCAAGGCGATCCTCGTCGAGAACGCCCAGCCGGTCGAATTCGACCAGCCGCTCGTCGTCATCGGCTGAGGCGGCGCGTGGCTATTCAACGGATCCTGATCGCCAATCGCGGCGAAATCGCGCTGCGCATCCACCGCGCCGCGCATGAGATGGGTATCGAGACCGTGGCGGTGCACTCCACCGCCGATGCCGATGCCATGCATGTCCGCCTCGCCGACCATGCCGTGTGCATCGGACCGCCGAACGCGACCGACAGCTATCTCAACATCGCCAACATCATCTCCGCGGCCGAAATCGCCCAGGCCGATGCGATCCACCCGGGCTATGGCTTCCTCTCCGAAAATGCCAAATTCGCCGAGATTGTCGAGGCGCATGACATCGCCTGGATCGGCCCCAAGCCCGAACATATCCGCACCATGGGCGACAAGGTCGCAGCCAAGCGGACCGCGGGCGATCTGGGCCTGCCGCTGGTTCCCGGATCCGCCGGAGCGGTGTCCGACATCGAGGACGCGCGCACCATCGCGCAGGACATCGGCTATCCGGTGATCATCAAGGCCGCCAGCGGCGGCGGCGGACGCGGAATGAAGGTCTGCGCGTCCGAAGACCAGCTCGAGACGCTGATGCAACAGGCGGGCAGCGAGGCCAAGGCGGCCTTCGGCGATGCCACCGTCTATATCGAGAAATATCTCGGCAATCCGCGCCACATCGAATTCCAGGTGTTCGGCGACGGCCGGGGCAATGCCATTCACCTCGGCGAACGCGATTGTTCGCTCCAGCGCCGCCACCAGAAGGTGCTCGAGGAAGCGCCCTCGCCGGTGCTCTCCTCGGCCGAGCGCGACCGGGTCGGGGCGATCTGCGCCAAGGCGATGGCCGACATGGGCTATCGCGGTGCGGGCACGATCGAATTCCTGTGGGAAGACGGCGAGTTCTACTTCATCGAGATGAACACGCGGCTGCAGGTCGAGCATCCGGTGACCGAGATGATCACCGGGATCGATCTGGTGCGCGAGCAGATCCGCATCGCCGACGGCAAGGATCTGTCCTGCGGGCAGGACGACATCCGCTTCGAGGGCCATGCGATCGAATGCCGGATCAATGCCGAGGATCCCTGGACCTTCGCGCCCAGCCCCGGCGAGGTGACCTATTACCACGCCGCCGGAGGGATGCACGTGCGCGTCGATAGCGGGCTCTATGCCGGCTATCGCATCCCCCCCTATTACGATTCCATGATCGCCAAGCTGATCGTCTACGGCCGCAGCCGCGAACGCTGCATGATGCGGCTCAAGCGCGCGCTCGAGGAAATGGTGGTGGAAGGCGTCAAGACGAGCATTCCGCTTCACCAGGCCTTGCTCGAACAGCCCGATGTGCAGAGCGGCGATTACTCGATCAAATGGCTGGAGGAGTGGCTGAAGGAACGCGAAACCGAGCGCTGAGCCCCGCCTTAGGAACCAATCGGCAGGTTGAACGTCCGTTTTGGAACGATACCGAACTGAAGGTGTGATTCCCCTCCGATGACAAGCGACGGAAAGGAGAAGGGCGGGCTCGAATCCTCGAACCAGGCGCTCGCCCCCTATCCCAAGATAACGCCGGGAATCGACCGCTTCCCCGGCTCGGGGCTGCTGTTCGAGCAGGCCATGGCGCAGACCCGCATGGCCGTCTGCCTGTCCGATCCCTATCAGCCCGACGAGCCGATCGTCTTCTGCAACGAAGCGTTCGAGCGCCTCACGGGCTATACGATGGACGAGATCGTCGGCCGCAATTGCCGCTTTCTGCAGGGGCCGAGAACCGATCCCATGCAGATCAAGAAGATTCGCGAGGCGATCACGACCGAGGGCGTGGCGGTGGTCGAATTGCTCAACTATCGCAAGAACGGTTCGACCTTCTGGAACGCCCTCCATCTCGGTCCGATCTACGATGAAGAGGGCCGGTTGAGATATTTCTTCGGCAGCCAGTGGGATGTGACCGACATCCACCAGGCCCGCGCCGACGAGCGCCATGCGAAGGCGATCGCGCGCGAGATTTCCCACCGCCTCAAGAACGTCTTCGCGGTCATCGGCGGGATCGTGAACATCACCGGCCGGGCGATGGATGCGAAGCCGGTGGCGCAAAAGGTCAATCAGCGGATCCAGGCGCTCGGCCGGGCCTATGAACCGACGCTCGACGAGGCCTTCCTGGGCACCATAGAAGTCGGCCAGGCGATCCGTTCGGTGCTCTCCCCCTACGATCCCGAGGGCGACCGCTTCCGCTTTACCGGCAATGGCGCGCGAACCGAACCCAATGCCATTTCCGCGATCGGGCTCACGCTCCACGAGCTTGCCGCCAATGCAACCAAATATGGTTCGCTCTCGAACGAGAACGGCACCGTAGAGGTCGAGTGGGAGCTTCGAAACACTCCGGACGACCGCGAGCGCTTCATCCTCGGGTGGAAGGAACGGGGCGGCCCGGCGATCCCGTCCGAGCCGACCGCCTGGGGCACCGGCTTCGATATCGCCCGGACCCTCCTGCATCATTCCCGCGGCACACTCGATCTCGATTGGGAAGAGGACGGCCTTCACGCAAGGATCGTCCTCCCCCTCAAGGCCTGAAGGGCACCTCAGTTGAAAATCTTCCTGATCCTCGAAGACGAACCCTTCATCGCCATGGACCTCCAGCTGGCCTTCGAGGATGCCGGATGCACCGCGCAGACCGCCATCAGCTGCGAGGAGGCCTTCGAAGTCGTCGATGCCGGTCCGATCTCGGGTGCCGTGCTCGACGTCAACCTCGGCCGGGGCGAGACCTGCGAGGCGATAGCGGTCGAGCTCAGCAGGCGCGCGATCCCCTTCGTCCTCCACACCGGCGATCTCGATCGCGCGGGCGAGTTCATCCGCGGGCTCGACGCACCGGTGGTCTCCAAGCCACGCCCGGCGGAGGATGTCGTCAGGCAGATGCTCAAGATGAGCGGCGCCTGCGATCCGGCGGCCGCCTGATGCGGGCTGCAGCTAACCCAGCGGTACGCCGGGCTCCTGCTTGCTGGTGCGGATCGTCAGGCTGGTCTTGACGCTGTCGACGTTGGGCGCCGGCGTCAGCTTGCTGGTGAGGAACTCCTGGAACGCCTGGAGATCCTTGCTTACGATCTTGAGGATGAAGTCGATCTCCCCATTGAGCATATGGACCTCGCGCACCTCGGGCAGGTCGTGCATCGCGGTCTCGAACTCGCGCAAGGCATCCTCGGCCTGGCTCTTGAGGCTGACCATGGCAAAGACGGTGATCGAGAAGCCCAGCTTTCCGGGATCGAGTTCGGCGTGGTAACCGCGGATCACGCCTTCTTCCTCGAGCGCGCGCACACGGCGCAGGCACGGCGGTGCGGTCAGACCGACGCGATGTGCGAGTTCGACGTTGGTAATTCGTCCCTCGGCCTGCAATTCGCCGAGCAACCTGCGGTCGATAATGTCGAGATTGGCCATAACCCTGCCCTGCATACCCCTGTGGACGGCGCACATCGCGAAGGAACACGAAATGTTGACAACGCCTTGCCGCCGCCTTGGCTAACATTATTATCTTTGCCAGCAATTGTCCCGCTTTGCAACGCGCAGGCAACTTTCCGTTCAGCCTAAGTCTTACAGGGTTAGAAAGAGCGGCCTGCCATGGTTTACGGCCGGCAAACCCTCGCCCGCCATCGCCTCCGGAGACCGAATGCATTTCGACGATCGCCTTGCCACAGTGCTGCGCCACCGCGCCACGGGCGAGCGGGCGGCGAAGACGCAGTTCCGCCAGTTGCTCGATCTTCTGGGGGAACGGCCGCAGGCGGGCGATCCGGCGCTGAAAGCGGCTGCCTATCTGCGCATGATCGCGCTGGCCGAGGCCATCCCCACCGCTCAGCGCGCGGAGATCGTCGGCGAGAACGGGTGGCGCTTTCGCAATCCCGAACTGGTCCGCTGGTTCGGCGAGGCGCACCCCTCGATCGCTGCCGCCGCGCTCTATCGCGCGCAGTTGAGCGGCGCGGAATGGGTCGAACTGATCCCGCGGCTGCCGATCCGCACGCGCGGCTTCCTGCGCCATCGCCGCGATCTGCCGCCGGCCGCGGTTCAGGTGCTCGATCGTCTGGGCGTTCAGGATCGCGCCCTCCCGCTGCCTTTGTCCGTAGCGGCGAGCAAGACCTCCCCAGACGTCGCGAAACCCGCGAAGGCCGACTCCGGGGCGTTCGAACCGCTGGTCCTGCGTCCGGCGAACGATCGAGCGGAGAAGCCGCCGCGCGCAGCTCCCGCCGGCGGGAGTTCCGCCGATGCCGCGCCGGCCGTGCCGGCCATTCCCGACCGGTCGGAGGGCATTCGCGCGCTCGTCGACCGTATCGAGGCGTTCAGAAAAGCGCGACGACCGGCAGCGCCCGACGCGGGCGATGCCCCGACGCTGCCGCTCGCCGGACTGGAGAATCCGCCACGTCGCAAGCCGCTCGACGGCTTCAACTTCGGGACCGATTCGGAAGGGCGGATCGATTGGGCCGAACGCGAGGTGGCACCGATGGTGATCGGGATCGATCTGGCCGCGCGACAAGAAGGCGACACGCCGGGCGAGGACTTCGCCTCGGCCTTCGTCAACCGTCAGCCGATCCGCAACGCCGGGATCGAACTGCGCGGAGCGCAAGCGATCGAAGGGTTCTGGATCGTCGATGCTGCGCCCCGCTTCACACGGAACGAGGGCCGCTTCTTCGGCTATGTCGGACGTTTCCGCCGCGCCGCCGAACCAGGTGACGAGCGCGCCCGGCAAGGCGCCGACCGCCTGCGACAACTGCTGCATGAATTGCGCACGCCGGTGAATGCGATGCAGGGCTATGCCGAGGTGATCCAGCAGCAGGTGTTCGGCCCCACGCCGCACGAATACCGCGCGCTCGCGGCCTCGATCGCGGGCGATTCGGCGCGGATTCTGGCCGGATTCGACGAACTCGACCGGCTCGCCCGGCTCGAGACCGGCGACCTCGATCTCGACCCGGGCGCGAGCGATTTCGCGGCGATCGCACGCGCACAGGTGAGCCAGTTGCAGACCGTTCTCGGTCCGCGGGTGGCGCGGTTCGAGGCCGATCTGGGGAGCGAAGCCGCGCCGCTCGCGCTGGCCCAGGCCGAAGCCGAGATGCTCGCCTGGCGTGTGCTCGCGACGCTTGCCGGAGCCACCGGGGCGGGCGAAGCGATCGCGCTGACTCTGTCGGTCGAGGGCGAACAGGTGGCCCTGCAGGCGCAGCTTCCCGCGAAGCTCGCCGCTGCGGACAATCTCTTCGCTTCGGAGCTGCGCTCGGGCGGCAGCACGCTGAGCTCTGGGATCTTCGGTGCCGGCTTCTCGCTCCGCCTCGCCCGGGCCGAGGCGCGGGCCGCGGGCGGCGAACTCGTGCGCGAGGAGGACCGGCTCGTCCTCATCCTGCCGCTCCTGACCCCTGCCGACACGCTCACCAGCCCGGCCGATGCGCCCGGTCGCGCGGCCGGCTAGGAACGCGACCATCGCCCACGCCAACCTCCTCGAGCCGCCTCTCGCTTCGCAGGCTGCGCATTTCGCTCCCGGCTTCGCGACGCGCTCGCTGCTCACCGTCGACACGGAGGAGGAATTCGACTGGACCGCCCCCTTCCGCGCCGACGGCTACGGCCTCGACCATGTCCGGGCGATCGAAGGGTTCCAGGACTTCTGCGCCGGGATCGATGTGGTTCCGGTCTATCTCGTCGACTGGCCCGTCGCCAACGACCCGCTGGCGCGCGAGATCATCGGCGATGCGGTGCGCGCAGGGAGGGCCGAGGTCGGCGTCCAGCTCCACCCCTGGGTCAACCCGCCGCATGAAGAGGAAGTGACCGCGCGCAACAGCTTCGCGGGCAATCTTCCGCCCGCGCTGGAAGCGGCCAAGTTTCGCCGGCTGCGCGATGCGATCGAGGAGGGTTTCGGCAGCGTGCCCCGCATCTATCGCGCAGGCCGCTATGGCCTCGGCCCGCAGACGGCCCGGCTGATGGCCGAGACGGGCATCGCGATCGACAGCTCGGTGCGGTCCGGATACGATTACTCGCCGGGCGGGGGACCGGACTACAGTCGCCACCCGGTCGCTCCCTACTGGACCGACGGCGACCGCAAGCTGCTCGAACTGCCGCTGACCACGGTCTTCTGGGGCCTGCTGCGCAAGCAGGGACGGCAGATCTTTCCGCTCGCATCGAAATTCCCTCTGCTCGGGGGCGCGCTGGCGAGGCTGGGCCTGCTCGAACGCATTGGCCTGACGCCCGAAGGGGTGACCAGGGAAGAGGCGCTGAGGGGCATCGACATCGCACTCGACGACGGCCTGCCGGTGATCGTGCTGAGCTTCCACAGCCCCTCGCTCGCGCCCGGGCACACACCCTATGTCCGCGACGAGGCCGACCTTGACCGGCTCTATGATTGGCTGCGCGGAGTCTATGCCTATCTCGACATGCGCGGCGTGCGCCCGACCACGGTCGACGAAATCCGCCGCAGCGTGATCGTCTAGCTTGCTTCGCGCAAGGGTGCGGGCTAGGCGCCGGTTTCCGCATGCGGCGCTGGGGGCCTGTAGCTCAGTTGGTTAGAGCTGGCCGCTCATAACGGCTAGGTCGCGGGTTCGAGTCCTGCCGGGCCCACCAGAAACGCAGACGGAAAGCTCGGTCGGGGAGTGGCGCAGCCTGGTAGCGCACTTGTTTTGGGTACAAGGGGTCGCTGGTTCGAATCCAGTCTCCCCGACCAGCATCTTCTGGTTCGACAGGCCTGCGCGAAGACGCGGGTGAGGAGGCTCGCGCGACCGATGACACGCTCGCCCGCTGCCGATGCTCCCCCTGTCCTCGACCGGCGCGCGATCTGGGCGATCGCCCTGCCCGCCATGGTCACCAACGTCGCCACCGCGCTGATCGGCATCGGCGACATGTGGATCGTCGGCCGGCTCGGCGATGCGCCGACGCAGGGAGCGGTCGATATCGGCGCCAAGCTGTTCGCCGCGCTGTTCACGGTGATGAACTTCCTCAAGACCGGCACCACCGGGATGGTCGCCCAGGCGGGAACCCGCTCGGGCCCGCGTGCCCAGGCCGAACTGCTGCTCCGCGGGCTGCTCGTCGGCCTCGTCATCGCTGCGCTGCTGCTGCTCGCGAGGCCGCTGCTGCTGCCGGCCCTGCTCGACGCGCTGGGCGCCGAAGCGGCGGTGCGCGAAGCGGCGCGGACCTATGCCGGGATCCGCTACTGGAGCGCGCCCGCGGTGCTCGCCAATTTCGCGCTCGTCGGTTACCTCGTCGGGCGCCGGCGGATGAAGACCGTGCTGGCGATCGAGGTGGCCTACAATCTGCTCAACGTCGCGCTCGGCCTGTGGCTGACGCTCGGTCTCGGCTGGGGCATCGCCGGGATCGGCTGGTCGAGCTTCGTTGCCGAATTCGCCAAGCTCGCCGTCGCCGCGCTGGTCATCTGGAGACTTGCCGGGCCCGCGATCGGCGAAGCCTTGCGCGACGGCGCGCATCTTTCGCTCGCGGCGCTCAGGCCCTTCCTCTCGGTCAACCGCGACCTGTTCCTGCGCACCGTCGTCCTGATGATCGCGATCGCCGCGCTGACCCGGCTCGCCGCCGAGCGCGGCCCGGTGGTGCTCGCCGCCAGCGGCATCCTCTACCAGATGTTCGTGTTCTCCGCGCTCCTGCTCGACGGGTTCGAGAATGCCGCACAGGTTCTCAACGGCGAACGTGCCGGGGCCGAGGACAGGCCGGGTTTCGCTCGCTACATCCGCGCGATCCTGTGGCGTGCCGGCGCGGTGGCAGTGCTCCTCGCGGTGGCTTTCGCCGGGTTCGGAGGGGCGCTGACCGACAGCTTTGCCGCGACCCCCGCAGTGGCTGCCGAAGCGCGCCGGCTCGGCCCCTGGCTGGTTGCGATCCCGCTCGCCGGATTCGCCGGCTTCGTGTTCGACGGGGTGTTCGTCGGGGCCAGCTGGACGCGCGCCCTGCTCGCCACCATGGCGGGCGCCGCGGCAGGCTACGGCCTGCTGCTGTGGCTCAGCTGGCCGCTCGGAAGCCAGGGGTTGTGGTTCAGCTTCGTCGCCTTCCTGACGCTGCGCGCGCTTCTGCAGGGAGCCGTCCTGCCCGGCCTCCTGCGGCGCCGATTCGGCTCCTGACCGACGCCGCTATTCGCCCAGCGCGATCGGCTCCGCCCGGTTCGCCAGGACATCGACCACCGCGGTCCACACCGCCACGTTCTGGCGCAATTGCACCGGATCGATCTTGTCGAGCGTGTCGTCGGGCGTGTGGTGGAAATCGAAGTAGCGCGTCCCGTCCTGCTGCAGGTCGATGATCGCGCCCTGCTGCTCGCGGAGGACGTCGATGTCGGCGCCGCCGGTGGCCGTTTCGCCCGAGGGCGCCACGCCGAAGCGGGCGACCGTTTCCGCCAGCTGCCGGTAGAGACCCGGGTCGCTCTGCGTGAAATTGGTATCGATCCGCCAGATCCGGTCGGCGCCGAAATCGCTTTCCAGCCCGACCATGAAGCGCTCGCCGGCATGTGCTGCGGCATAGGCCTTGCTGCCCCAGAGGCCGGTCTCCTCGGCCCCCGCCATCAGCACGCGGATCGTCCGCAGCGGCTGGCCGCCCTGCGCCACCCGCGATGCCGCCGCGGCGACGATCCCGCAGCCGGCACCGTCGTCGAAGGCGCCGGTGCCGTTCCACCAGCTGTCGATGTGACAGGCGAGCAGCACCGGCGGCAGCGTCGGGTCGCGCCCGGGGATCTCGCCGACGACATTGCCGCTGGTGGTGGTGCCGAGCTGACGCGGCGTGAGCGTCAGCTTCATCGTGATCGGCCGCTCCCCTGCCCGCGCGAACATCCGCTCCAGATTGGCTGCATCGGGCAGGGTGAGCGCTCCCGCAGGTGTCGGCGCGATGCCTTCGGGGAAGCTCGTCCCGCCGGCATGGGGATTGCGGTGGTAATCGGTCCCGACCGATTTGATCACCGTCGCCACCGCGCCCTTCGATGCCGCAATTCCCGCGCCGACCCAGCGCGCCGGCCCGGCGAAGCCATATTGAGAGCCATCCTGCGTCGGGGTCATGGCATGCGAGATATAGGCGATCTTGCCCTTGAGGCTGCCCTCCGGCGCGGCGCGCAAGGCATCGACCGAGGGGAAATGGACGACTTCGGCGGTGATCCCTCCGGGGCCGGTCGAGGCGCTCCCGCCGAGCGGCTGGACCACCAGCGGCTGGGGAAAGGGCGCGAGGATCTCGGCGCGGTGGATCTCGCCCGGCACCCATGTCTCCATGGCGAAAGGTTCGGCGGAGACATTGGCGAAGCCCTGCGCCCGCAGCCACTCCATCGCCCAGCGGCGACCGCGCGCCTCGGCCTCGGTTCCGGCCTGCCGCGGTCCAACTTCGGTGGTGATGCCCTCGACGAAGTCCCAGGCGAGCGTATCGCCCTCGAGCGCCTCGGCGGCGGGATCTGCATGGGCTGGAACGGCGAGCGAGAGCGCGGCGAGCGCGAAAAGGGGTTTGTGCATGCGGCGCGTGCTATGGCTCCGGTCCGCTTCTGTCCAGCCTCCGATGCCGCGCAGCTCCGGACGCTTTTGCCAAACCCGTGCTTGCCCCGTGGGGCCGGCGCCCTTATCTGGCGCGCACATCTCGCGGGGCCGCATCCCCGCCCCTCACGGATCACGCCAAAGGACCAAGCCAGATGGCCGCGCAATACGCCTATGTCATGAAGGACATGACCAAGACCTTCCCCGGTGCCAGCAAGCCGGTGCTCAGCAACATCAACCTGCAGTTCTACCAGGGCGCCAAGATCGGCATCGTCGGACCCAATGGCGCGGGCAAGTCGACGCTGATCAAGATCATGGCCGGGATCGACAAGGATTTCACCGGCGAAGCCTGGCCGGGCGAGAACATCACCGTCGGCTATCTCGAGCAGGAGCCCGAACTCGACGAGAGCAAGACCGTGCTCGAGAACGTCAAGGACGGCGCGCGCGAGACCGCCGATCTGGTCGAGCGCTTCAACGCCATCAGCGCCGAGATGGGCGATCCGCAGGACGACACCGACTTCGATGCGCTGATGGAAGAGATGGGCGACCTCCAGGCCAAGATCGACGCGGTCGACGGCTGGACGCTCGACAACCAGCTCGAAGTGGCGATGGAAGCGCTGCGCTGCCCGCCGGGCGACTGGCCCGTCACCGACCTCTCGGGCGGCGAGAAGCGCCGCGTCGCGCTGACCCGCCTGCTGATCCAGAAGCCGGGCATCCTGCTGCTCGACGAACCGACCAACCACCTCGATGCCGAAAGCGTCCAGTGGCTCGAAAACCACCTCAAGGAATATGCCGGCGCGGTGCTGATGATCACCCACGATCGCTATTTCCTCGACAATGTCGTCGGCTGGATTCTCGAGCTCGATCGCGGATCCTACTATCCCTACGAGGGCAACTACTCGACCTATCTCGAAAAGAAGGCCAAGCGGCTCGACCAGGAAAGCCGCGAGGAAAGCGGGCGCCAGAAGGCGCTCAGCCGCGAACTCGAATGGATCCGGCAGACCCCCGCTGCGCGCCAGACCAAGTCCAAGGCGCGTATCCGCAAGTTCGAACAGCTCCAGGATTCGCAGAACGACCGCAAGCCGGGCAAGGCGCAGATCGTCATCCAGGTGCCCGAACGCCTGGGCGGCAAGGTCATCGAGGCCAGGAACATCTCCAAGGCGTATGGCGACAAGCTGCTGTTCGAGGATCTGTCCTTCATGCTCCCGCCGGGCGGCATCGTCGGCGTGATCGGCCCCAATGGCGCGGGCAAGTCGACGCTGTTCAAGATCCTCACCGGCAAGGAAACCCCCGACAGCGGCACGGTCGAGATCGGCGAGACCGTCCGCCTCGGCTTCGTCGACCAGAGCCGCGACGATCTGAACCCCAAGCACAATGTGTGGGAGGAGATTTCCGACGGGCTCGACTACATGAAGGTCAACGGCCACGACGTCTCGACGCGGGCCTATGTCGGCGCGTTCAACTTCAAGGGCCCCGACCAGCAGAAGAACGTCGGCAAGCTCTCGGGCGGCGAACGCAACCGCGTCCACATGGCCAAGATGCTCAAGCAGGGCGGCAACGTCCTGCTGCTCGACGAACCGACCAACGATCTCGACGTCGAGACGCTCGGCGCGCTCGAAGAAGCGATCGAGAACTTCGCCGGCTGCGCCGTGGTCATCTCGCACGACCGCTTCTTCCTCGACCGCCTCGCGACGCACATCCTCGCCTTCGAAGGCGACAGCCATGTCGAATGGTTCGAGGGCAATTTCGAAGCCTATGAGGAAGACAAGCGGCGCCGGCTGGGCGATGCAGCGGATCGCCCGACCCGGCTGGCGTATAAGAAGCTGACCCGGTAACCGGCGGACCCGTCACAACCCCTTCCCGTCATACCCGCGCGGGCGGCAATCCAGACTGGCCTCCGCGCTTCCCCGCTCTGGATCCCCGCCTGCGCGGGGATGACGGGCTGTGGTGGTGGGATCGAATTCGCCGAAGCCCGGCCACGCCCCGGCCATCTTCGACCCCATCCCCGTCATTCCCGCGAAGCGGGAATCCAGTCTGGCCTCGGCGCTCCCTCGACGCGGCCTCGCCGTTCGGTTAGCCCTCGGCCATGACCCGCGAGCGCACACCTTGCGTCTACATTCTCGCCTCGCAGCGCAACGGTACGGTTTATATCGGCGTGACCTCCGATCTGATGGCACGGGTCCACCAGCACCGCAGCGAGGCCGCCGACGGGTTCTCGAAGCAATATGGCGTAAAGCTGCTCGTCTGGTTCGAAGTCCACGAGGAGATGAAGTCGGCGATCCTCCGGGAGAAGCAGCTCAAGAAATGGAACCGCGCCTGGATGCTGCGGCTGATCGAGGAAGCGAACCCCCAGTGGCGGGACCTGGCGACGGACATCGGATTCGAACCGCTCTAGCGGCATTCCCTCCCCTTCATTCCCGCGCAGGGCGGGAATCCAGTCTGGCCTCTGCCATCCCCGCCCTGGATCCCCGCCTGCGCAGGGATGACGAGCTGTTCTCCATGGCACTCGGCACGTAGTCGCATTCGGCACACGAAGGCACGAAGATGCCCTGCCCAGGTCATGGGCGATCGAATAGCGAGGGGGACGAACTACTTTGTGTCTTCGTGTGATCGACTGCACGCCGTGCACAAGGGTGACGACCGAGCGGCGAGTCAGGTCAGTTCGAGCCGCTTCACATCGGGTTCCTTCCCGCTCAGCCGCACCTGCGCCAGATCATAGGCGACCTGCATCCGCAGGAGCGTGTCGGCCTTGACCCCGAACGCCTTTTCGAAGCGTAGCGCCATCGTCGCGCTTATGGCGGTGCGCCCGTTCAGCACTGCGCTCATGTTCTGACGGCTGACGCCGAGATGGGCGGCGCATTCGGTCACACTAAGATCATATGGCTCGACGATCTCGCGCAATAGCCATTCGCCTGGATGAACACGCAGCGCAGGATGCATTTTCAGGCCCATCAGTGGTAATCCTCCAGATCGAGATCGGCGATGGTGTGCTCGTCGACCTTGGTGAACGTCAGCCGCCAATTCCGCGTAACCGTAACCGCATAAATTCCTGCACGATCGCCCGTTAGTGGATGGAAACCGAAATTCGGCGGCGCAAGGAATTCTTCGAATGAACGCGCATCGACCAAATATTGCAGAATACGAGCGAGCCGCTTCGGCTCCATGATGCCTTGCGTGCGATTTTCGAGATACAGCCGCCGCAGAGCCTTGTGCCGGATACTCTCGATCTCCACCGGTTGTCATGTATCGCATGACAGATAGGCCGTCAAGTCACGCTTGACACACCCCTCCGCAGCGACTGCATTTGACTCGCTCCGCCGCGCTTGCGAGACTCGCGCGCAAGGCGCTCGACCCGCGAGCGCGTTCCCTGACGGCGGATTACCGCCGCGAACACGAAACCCGAAGGATATCCATGACCACTCCCAGCAACGGCGACACCGTAACCATCGACTACGTCCTCAAGCGGAGCGACGGCGAAATCGTCGGCGATACCGGACAGGCCGGCCCCCAGGACATACAGCTCGGCAGCGGGCAGATCTTTCCGCAGATCGAACAGGCACTGACCGGCATGGAAGTCGGCGAGGAACAATCGGTCTCGATTCCCTGTGAAAACGCATTCGGTCCGCGGCGCGAGGAACTGGTGATCGACATCCCGCGCGCCAATTTGCCGCCCGAACCCGCCCCGCAGCCGGGCATGCAGCTCAATGCGCAATCCTCCGATGGCCAGCCGATCACGCTGTTCGTCGTCGAAGTCGGCGAGGAAGCGGTCAAGGCGGACGGCAACCACCCGCTCGCGGGCGAAGACGTGACCTTCGACCTCACGCTGCGCGAAATCAAGCAGGCCGCCTGATGGAGGGCTGGCGGGCGATCGTTTCCGGCACTCCCGGGTGATCGCCCGCCGCCTCGTGATCCACGGCGTGGTCCAGGGCGTGTTCTACCGCGACTGGACCGTCGAAACCGCACGCGAACTCGGCCTTGCCGGGTGGGTCCGCAACCTGCCCGACGGGACGGTCGAGGCGCATCTGGAAGGCGAGCGCCCGGTGGTGGACCGGATGATCGCGGCCCTGCACGAGGGCCCGCCGCGCGCGCGGGTCGAGCGGATCGATGCCCGTGCGAGCGATGTCGCGGGGCTCGAGGCCTTCGCGCGGCGCTGATGCGCTCGCTGCCGTTTTCCTACACGCGTCTTTGCCGCTACGGTTGGCGGCATGATTTCCGGACTCTCCCCCGCCCCGATCTCTGCCGCTCCAGCTACACCGCCCGAAGGCGTCCAGCTGGAAAGTGACAGGCACGCGCCGGTCTTCTCCACCAGCATGCTGGAAAGACAGCGGCTTTCGTCCGGGCGGAGTTTTTTCGGACAGGGGGTTCGGTGTCACCCCCTTCGCTGTCGGCGACGAAGCGGCAGCGGTAGCCCAGCCGGAGAATGTTCAGGCTGGGCAAGGCGAAGATGAACGAATGCCCGTCAGGCCGGTTCAGTTTCACGTCAGGCCGTTGTGGTACATAGGGTTACATCGACAGATGAGCCGCGGGTGATGGAGCGGCACAGGGCGAACGAAGAGGATACGCTCCATGACCTTTACCAGATTCTTGAGAGGCAGCGCCATCAGCGCGCTGGCTGCGGCAATGGCTCTCACGGCGCTTCCCGCCGAAGCGGCGGCCCAGCCGCGCGAGCGCAACACCCGCTATCAGGGCGACGATCGCGAACAGGCGCGGGCCGATCTGCGCGAGCGGCGGCAGCAGGCCCAGGAGCAGCGCCAGCAATCGCGCCGACAGGTGCGTGAGCAGCGGTCGGAGCGGCGCGATTCGCGCGGCGAGGCCCGCGCGCAGCGAAGAGCCGAAGCAGTTCCGCAACGGCAGGAGCGGCGCGGCGAGAACCGCCAACGCGACCAACAGAACATGCGCGATGTCTATCGCCAGCGAGCCACGGCCGAGCAACGGCGGGTCGAGGTCGAACGCGCCCGTCAGCGGGTCGAATCGCAAACCGATCGCAACCGCAGCTATCGCGGCGACCGCAATCGCAGCTATACCGATCGCAATCGTGTCGAGCAGCGCCGCGACGGCGACCGCAGCTATCGTGGCGACCGCAACCGCAGCTATACTGGTCGTGATCGTGCCGAGCAGCGCCGGGACGGCGACCGCAACCGCAGCTATACCGATCGCGACCGCGCAGGGCAGCGCCGCGACGCCCATCGCGACAACTACCGCGACGCGAATCGCGACCGTCGCGACCATCGCCGGAGTCGCTATTACGACGGTCGCCAGTGGCACGATTACGATCGCTGGGATCAGCGCCGCTGGCGCAGCAACAATCGCTACGACTGGCAGCGCTATCGCTATTCCAACCGCAGCATCTTCCGCCTCGGCAACTACTATTCGCCCTATCGCGGCCATCGCTACAGCCGGATCAGCATCGGTGTCCAGCTCGGCAATCTGTTCTTCGGCAGCCGCTATTGGATCAACGATCCCTGGCGCTATCGTCTGCCCGAAGTCTATGGCCCCTATCGCTGGGTGCGCTATTACGACGATGTTCTGCTGGTCGATATCTACAGCGGCGAAGTGGTCGATGTGATCTACGACTTCTTCTGGTAGATTACGCAGTCAGCGGCAGACGGACGTGCGAGTGAGTCCGTCGCCAGCGAACCCCCGCCGAGCGATCGGCGGGGGTTTTCGTTTGGCCGGGCGCGGTCAGCGCGGCACCTTGCCGAACGGAAGCATCCGGAAGATGCCGCCATTGCGATCGAAGAAGGTGTGCTTGAGTGCGCCAAGAATGTGCAGCCCGATCAGATAGACGAGGATGTTTCCTCCAAGGGCATGGGCATCGAAGATCGATCCGCCGAGCTCCTTGTTCTCGCCTACCGGAAGCACCGGGATCGCGAACAGGCCGAAGAAGTCGATATCCCGCCCCGCCAGCGAATTGGCCACCCATCCGCCAAGCGGAAGCGCGATCAGGAGGATGTAGAAGAGCGTATGAACGGTCCGCGCGAGCGCCGCCTCCCACGGCTTGATGTCGGCGGGCAGGGGCGGCGTCCGATGCGTCCAGCGCCACAGCAGGCGCCCGAGGGTGAGCAGCAGGATCGCGATCCCGAGCGCCTTGTGATCGGCGAAGATCTCGGCCCTGGCGGACCTCTCCGCATGCTCCGCCGCATCGGCGAGCCGCCAGTTCACGATCACGGCGATCGCGATGGCCCAGTGGAAGATCATGGCCCCGATCGAATAGCGGCGCGCAATGGTATCGGTCATGCTCTCTCCCTGTCTGGCCGGCGCAACCTAGCGCTTCGGCGCCGGCCCGCAAGCGAGATCACTTGAAGCCTCCTCGGCGCTTGCTAACTAGGCGCGCTATGACCAAGACCGCCACCATCCCCGACCAGGACGCGTTGCGCCGCGCAGGTGCCCTGGTGCGCAAGCGGCTCGACGCCGATCCTCAGGCCTACAAGCTCCCTACCGAGAAGGCCGAGATCTATGCCATCGGCGATTTCTTCACGCCCGAGGAATGCGAGCGGCTGTGCCGCATGATCGATGCCGTCGCCCGGCCGAGCGAGCTGCACGAGACTGCCTATGTGGCGAAATTCCGGACCTCCTATTCGGGGAATTTCGATCCGCACGATCCGTTCGTGAAGGCGATCTCGCGGCGGATCGACGATGCGCTGGGCCTCCCCGGCAAGGTCGGTGAGAACATCCAGGGTCAGCGTTACCTGCCCGGGCAGGAGTTCAAGCCGCACAATGACTGGTTCTATACCGACCAGGAATACTGGAAGGTCGAGAAGAAACGCGGCGGCCAGCGCTGCTGGACGGCGATGGCCTTCCTCAACACGGTGGAGGAAGGCGGCCACACGCATTTCGTCGAGGTCGGCGGCTCGATCGAGCCGAAGCCCGGCGTGCTGCTGGCGTGGAACAATGCGACGCCCGAAGGTCTGCCCAACGAGAACACGCTCCACGCCGGCACGCCCGTGATCAGGGGCTCGAAATACGTCCTCACCAAATGGTACCGGACGCGCAAGCACAGTTGATCGGGATCACCGCCGCGCAAGCGCCTCGGCGATCAGCGCGCGGCTGTTCTCGATCCCGTAGAGCGCGATGAAGCTGCCCATGCGCGGCCCCTGATCGCTGCCGAGCAGCGTCTGGTAGAGCGCGCGGAACCAGTCGCGCAGCGATTCGAAGCCGAACTCCTCGCGCTTGCCGATCTCGTAGACTTCGGTCTGCAAATCCTCGGCGCTCACCTCGGAAGCGGCATCGGCAAGGTAGCTGTCGAGGGCCTGCAGCGCCTCCGCCTCCTGCGCGGTCGGGGCGCGCTTGTGCAGCGTCGGGGCGATGTAGTCGCGGGTATAGTTGACCGCGGTCTCGATCAGCACCTCGAGTTCCCGGCCGATCCTCGCTTCGCCGATGTAGCTCGCCAGATAGTCGCGCAGATTGGGCACGCTCGCCTCGGCGCCCAGGACGCTCGCCAGATTGAGCAGCAGGCCGTAGGTCACCGGCAGCGAATCCCCCGCGCCGGGCGCCTCCGCACCCTCGAACCCGCCATTGGTGCGCAGCAGGTGCCAGGCCGGGTTGCCGAGCTGCTTGTCGAGGTCCTGCTCGGCCAGCCGCTCGCGGAACTGCCAGTAATCGTCGACCGCGCGCGGAATCACCCCGACATGCAATTGCTTGGCGCTCTTGGGATTGGGGAAGATGTAGAAGCCGAGGCTCTCCTCGCTGCCATAGGTCAGCCATTGCTCGATGGTCAGGCCATTGCCTTTCGATTTCGAGATCTTCTCGCCATTGGCATCGAGGAACAACTCGTAGATCAGCCCCTCGGGCTTGCGTCCGCCGAGCACCTCGACGATCTTGCCCGACTGCACCCCGCTGTCGGTCAGATCCTTGCCATACATCTCGTAATCGACGCCGAGCGCATACCAGCGCATCGCCCAGTCGACCTTCCACTGCAGCTTGCTCATCCCGCCTAGCGCCGACTGCTCCACGGTGGAGCCGTCCTCGTCGGTGAAGCGGATCGTGCCTGCCTCGGCATCGACGATCTCGACCGGCACCTGCAGCACGCGGCCCGTCGCGGGCGAAATCGGCAGGACCGGCGAATAGGTCCGCCGCCGCTCCTCGCGCAGCGTCGGCAGCATGATATCGAGGATCGCCTGGTTCCTGCGCAGGACCTGCTTGAGCGCCTCGTCGAAATCGCCCGAATCGTAACGATCGCTGGCGGCGACGAATTCGTAGTCGAAGCCGAAGCGGTCGAGGAAAGCGCGCAGCCGGGCGTTGTTGTGATGCGCGAAGCTGGCATGGCCGTGCTCGAAGGGATCGGGAATCCGGCTCAGCGGCTTGTGCAGATTGGCTTCGAGAAGCTGCGCATTGGGAATGTTGTCGGGCACCTTGCGCAGCCCGTCCATATCGTCGCTGAAGGCGATCAGCCGCGTCCTCCCGTCCTCGGGCTTCGCACCGATCAGCGCCTCGAAGGCACGCCGCACCAGCGTGGTCCGCAGCACCTCCTGGAACGTGCCGATATGCGGCAGGCCGCTCGGTCCGTAGCCGGTCTCGAACACCACCGGCGAACCGTCGGGCTTAGAACCGTCGGGATAGCGCCTGAGCAGCCGCTGGGCCTCCTGGAACGGCCAGGCCTTGGACATGCGGGCGGCTTCGATCAGGGTCTGCTCGGTCATGCGCCACCCTGTCGCCGCTGATGCCGCATTCCGCAAGTGCGAAAGAGTAGGATTGCCGCTGGCGAAGTCCTACGCCATGGACCACGTGTTACACAGTCCAGGAGGGAAAAACCGCCGGACCCCGTTTGTGCGCTTCGCAGGTCGTGGGAAAGCGAGGGCGAAGGGACGGCCATGGCGTTCTCTCTACAGGAGGGCCGGCGTGTAGGACAGCCCCGGCGCACCGCCCTCGCGGCCCGCTCCCGGCGCTTTGCCGCAGGCCTCTACGCAGCTTCGCACCAGCGCATGTTTACTTTTCGTTCCCGCACTTTCATGGTCCCCGCGTGAGCCCTCCCCTGCCCCTCCCCGCGCTCCATGCAAGCCACGCCGGCACCTGGCTGCGCGACCCGAACGGCAGCACGCGCGGCTGCTCCAAGGGCGAGGCGGTGATGGCCGCCGCCGACACCCCGCAACTGCTGATGAATGCGCCGCTGGTGGCGAGCCGGCTGGGCTATCCCGACCTGTCCGGTCTCGACCTTCTCGAACTCTTCGCCTTCATCCATCCGGCGCGGTTCTGCGTGCCGACGCCCAAGGGACTGGCCCATGCGCTCGGCCTTGAAGAGCCGGCCGACGATGCGGCGGTTCCGCTCCTGCTGCAGCAGGCGGCGGGCGCGCTGATCGCGACCTGCGAAAGCGAAGGCTGGGCCGAACGCGAAGGCGCATGGTCGACGCTCCAGTCGCTCGCCCGGCTCCGCTGGCCGTGGTCGGGGGTCCTCGCCCCGCATATCCGCCGGCCCGAACGGGCGGAAAAGTGGCTCTTCTCGCGCCTGCCCGAATGGGAGGAGACTCCCGAACGTCCGCAGGCGGGTCAGGTGCTGATCGAGGAGCCCGAGATCGAAGCGCAACTCGAGCGCCTGACCGGCGAAGGAGCCGAACGCCGCGAGGGCCAGCGGTCCTTTTCGAAGGGTGCCGGCCGGATCTTCGCCCCCCGCGACCGGCAGCGGCATCCGCACGTCCTGCTCGCCCAGGCGGGCACGGGGATCGGCAAGACGCTGGGCTATCTCGCCCCCGCCTCCCTGTGGGCGGAGCGATCGGGGGGGACGGTCTGGGTGTCGACCTTCACCAAGAACCTCCAGCGCCAGCTGCGCCGCGAAAGCGGCCGCGCCTGGCCCGCCGCGCGGCCCGACGGGACGCCACCGGTCGTGGTCCGCAAGGGGCGCGAGAACTATCTCTGCCTGCTCAATCTGGAGGACGCGCTGCAGGGAGGCTTTGCCGGCCGGCCGGCGGCGCTCGCCCATCTGGTCGCTCGTTGGGCCGCCTATTCGCAGGACGGCGACATGATCGGGGGCGACCTGCCCGGCTGGCTGGGGACGCTCTTCCGCAAGCGTGGAATCGCGGCACTGACCGACCAGCGCGGCGAGTGCGTCTATGCCGGCTGCCCGCACTATCGCAAATGCTTCATCGAACGCAGCGCGCGCAGCGCTGCCCAGGCCGATCTCGTGATCGCCAACCACGCGCTGGTCATGGTCAATGCCGCGCGCGGCCGCGACGCGCAGAACCGACCCACGCGGATCGTCTTCGACGAAGGGCATCACGTCTTCGATGCCGCGGATTCGACCTTCTCCGCCGCATTGACCGGACAGGAGGCGATCGAGCTCAGACGCTGGATCGTCGGCCCCGAACGCAATGCCCGGGGGCGGCGCCGCGGCCTCGCCGCGCGGCTCGCCGATGTGGCGAGCTACGATGAAGCGGGGGGCGAAGCGATCGAGGCGGCGGTCGAGGCGGCACACGCCCTTCCCTCCGACGGCTGGCTCGGCCGGCTCGCGGAATCCATGCCTTCGGGCCCCGTCGAGGAATTGCTGGGGCAGGTCCGTTCGGCCACCTATGCCCGCGACGAGAGCGGCCAGGAAGCGGGCTACGGCATCGAGACCGAAGCGGCGCAGCTCCCCGGTGAGCTGGTCGAGAGCGCCGGCACGGCCGCCCAGGCTCTGGCTGCGATCCGGCAGCCGCTGCTCAAGCTGGCGGGACGTCTTGAGGCGCTGGTCGAGGACGGGCCCGACTGGCTCGACGCGCAGGGACGCGCCCGGATCGAGGGGGCGCGCCACTCGCTCGCCTGGCGGGTCGACCTGCTCGCCGCCTGGGAGGCGCTGCTCGGCCGCCTCGGCGGACCGGCGGACGAGGAATTCGTCGACTGGCTGGCCGTCGATCGCAACGATGCGCGGGAATTCGACGTCGGGCTCCACCGCCACTGGCTCGACCCGATGAAGCCCTTCGCCAAGGTGGTGCTCGAACCGGCGCATGGGGTCATGCTGACGAGCGCCACGCTGACCGACCGCGACGAAACCGGCCCCGACTGGGAGCACGCCATCGCACGGAGCGGCGCGCCGCATCTCGATCTGTTGCCGGGCACGGCGCAGGCCGAGAGTCCGTTCGATTATGCGGGTCGGGCCGAGGTGCTGATCGTGACCGATATCCGCAAGGGCGACATCCCCGCGCTCGCGGGAGCCTATGCGCGGCTGATCGAGGCTTCGGACGGCGGGGTGCTCGGCCTGTTCACCGCGATCCGGCGGATGCGCGCGGTCTATGGCCGGATCGCCGACCGGCTGGCGCGCGCGGGCCTCCCGCTCTACGCGCAGCATGTCGATCCGATCGACACCGGCACGCTGACCGACATCTTCCGCGACGATCCGCGTGCCAGCCTGCTCGGCACCGATGCGCTGCGCGACGGGGTGGACGTTCCCGGCCACAGCCTGCGCTGCGTGGTGATGGAAAGCGTCCCCTGGCCGCGGCCGACGATCCTCCACCGCGCCCGTCGCGCCGCGGCGGCGGAACAGGCGGGCGGCGCGCAGCGGCATGACGACCGCATCATCCGCGCGCGGCTGGCTCAGGCGTTCGGACGTCTCATCCGCACGCGCGAGGATGCCGGGCACTTCGTGGTCCTTTCGCCAGCCTTCCCGAGCCGCTTGCTGTCGGCCTTTCCCGAAGGCACACCCGTCATCAGGACGACACTCGAAGAGGCTTTACAGCGCGTCGCCAAAGGTGTTGGAGCGGCTGCAGAAGCCGAAGCGGAGACGGTCCAATCGTGAAAATTCTCGGCCTGTTGCGCCATGCCAAGTCCGATTGGGGCCAGAGCGACAAGCGCGACTTCGACCGGGGGCTGAACGAACGCGGCTGCCGTGGCGCGCGCCTGATCGGCGACCATATACGGGCGCATGGAATTCGCTGGGACCGGCTGATCGCCAGCCCCGCGCAGCGGGTCAGGACCACGCTCGCCCAAGCGCTCCCCGGGCGCGAAGCCGAATGGGATGAACGCCTCTATCTCGCCGGTCCCGACATGATCATGGAAGTGTTGCGCGAGAGCGGCGGCGATGCCGAAGCGGTGCTGATTTCGGGCCACAATCCGGGGCTGGGCGACATGCTTTTCGAACTGGTCGGACCGAAGAACGAGAACGCGCTGTTCGACGAGGCCAAGGTCAAGTTCCCGACCGCCTCCTTCGCCGTCTACGAGCTCGACATCGAGGAATGGTCCGAGCTGCGCAACGGCTGCGGCACGCTGGTCCACTTTGCCCGGCCGCGCGATCTCGACGCCGAACTCGGACCGGAAAATTAGCGCAGGACGCGCGGCCCCGGTCCGCCCTCGGCGGCGATGTCGCCGGGATTGTAGAGCTTGCAGCTCTTGAGGCTGAGACAGCCGCAGCCGATGCACCCGTCGAGATTGTCGCGCAGCGCGTGGAGCTCGGCGATCCGCCGGTCGAGGCTTTCGCGGATCGCCTCGCTGATCTTCCACCAGTCGAAGCTGTTCGGAGTCCGGCCCTTGGGCAATGCCCGCAAATGCTCGCCGATCTCCTCGAGCGAAAGACCGAGCCGCTGGACGATCAGGATGAAGCTCAACCGGCGGATGTCGCTGCGCAGGAAGCGCCGCTGGTTCCCGCCGGTTCGCAATGCCTCGACCAATCCCTTGTCCTCGTAGAAGCGGATTGCCGAGACCGTAAGTCCCGTGCGCCGCGCCAGTTCGCCGATCGTGAGCAGGTCGTTCGCTTTCATCGATATCACTGATAGCCATTTCGAAGCTTGACCTCAAGCTAGCTTGAAGTTGCATAGACACATGCATCGTTTTTCGCAATTTCGAAGGCCCGCGCAGCGTGGGCCGACGCAAGGAGATGCATCATGCCCCAAGGCCGGATCGAACATGCCAACATCACCGTGACCGACCCCGAGCGTAGCGCCCGCCTGTTCGCGAGATTGCTCGGCTGGCACGAGCGCTGGCGCGGTCCCTCGGCACTTGGCGGGCGGACCATCCACGTCGGCGAGGACGCGACCTATCTGGCGGTCCATACGAACGAGGGGGCGCAAGGCGGCTACGCCAAGGGGGCGCCGCTCAACCACATCGGCCTGGTGGTCGACGATCTCGATGCAGCCGAAGCGGTCGTGACCGAACACGGTCTCGAGCCTTTCGGCCATGCCGATTACGAACCCGGGCGGCGCTTCTATTTCTTCGACTGGGACGGGATCGAATTCGAGGTGGTCAGCTATGAATGAGCCGATGCCCCGCGCACCGCTGTTCGGCCGCCGTCCGGGTTCGGCGATGCAGCCCCCTGAAAACCGGCCAGTGCCGCGAGCGGAACATCCTCGAAACGCCCCAGCCACCGGCGGACCAGCTTCGCCAGCGGCATCGGGTTGAGGTAGTGCCGCTTGCACCGGCCGTCGCGTTCGGACGCGACCAGTTCGGCCGCCTCGAGCACGGCGAGGTGCTTGGCCACCGCCTGACGGGTCATCGGCAAGTGCCGGCTCAACTCCGAGAGCGTGAGCCCGCCCCGTTCGCTCAGGCGGTCGAGCAGGAGGCGCCGCGTGGGATCCGAAAGGGCGGTAAAGGCATCGGTCATCCGCGCAAGCCTAGGTCCGGCTGCGCGATTCGCTCAAGCATCGGGTGCTAGAGCAGGCCCGTTTGTCCACTGCCGGACCACGGCTCGCGCGTGCGCTCGAGGACGAGATCGCCCTCCCAGGGACGGCACAGGGCGCGGGCTTGCTCGACCGCGCCATCGGTCCACACTTTCAGATCGGCCTCGGCCAGCAGCACCGGCATGCGGCTGTGGCATTGCGCCGCCGCGCCGCAGGCGTCGGTCATCACCATCGAATAGCAGGCACCCCATTCGTCGCTGTCCCGCCAGATGCCGGCGATCGCGAACAGCTCCGCATCGGGGCGCGAAAGCCAGCTCCGCAGCTTGCCGCCGCTCGGCCCCTCGGCCTCGGCCCAGGCGGACACCGGGATCAGGCAGCGTCGCTCCTCGAAGCTGTAGCGCCAGAAGAAGCTGTCGAGCTTGTCGGTCCTCGTGTTGTTGACCGGCCTCGGCTTCAAGGGCTGACCGCGCTTGCCCTTCATCGCCAGCGGAAAGCCCCAGCTCATCTGACGCAGCCGCCCCTCGGCCACCACGGCCCCAGGATAGCCGGGAAAGACTTCCGCCCCGAAATTCGCTCCGCCCAGCCCGTCGACGGCGTCGAACCAGGCGGCGACTTCGTCCTTGCCCTTGGTCATGCGATAGAGATTGCACATCAGGCGTTGCCCACGACGAAGCACGCTGCGGCGACCAGCGCGCCGGTCCAGCGGTTGGCGCGGAAGCGGGCGAGCGGATTGTCGGGATCCTCGCCGTCGAGCGTTCCGACCTGCCAGGCGAGATGCGCCGCTGCCGGAACCAGCGCGAGCAGCGCCACCCAATCCTCGCGGTAGAGCCACAGGCCGAGCGCCCAGAGCGCCACGGCCCCGGCGTAGAACAGCGCGACGCCGCCCCGCACATGGTCCCCCAGCCGCAGGGCCGAGGAGCGTATGCCGACTAGCGCATCGTCCTCGCGGTCCTGCATCGCATAGACCGTGTCGTAGCCGATCACCCACAGCACCGCCCCGGCATAGATCGCCATGATCGCGTCCCAATTGTCGGCCCGCATGTGCGTCCAGCTCACCAGCAGCCCCCAGGCGAAGACCATTCCCAGCCAGGCTTGGGGCCACCAGGTGATCCGCTTCATGAAGGGATAGGCGGCGACCAGCGCGAGGCTCGCCAGCGCCGCGCCCTGCGCCAGGGCCCGCAATTGCAGCAGCACGACGAGGCCGATCAGGCAAAGCGCCAGCAGCCAGCCCCAGGCGAGTTTCCTCGAAACACGCCCGCTGGCGACCGGCCGGGCGGCAGTGCGTGCCACCGTGCGGTCGAGATCGGCATCGACGATGTCATTGTAGACGCAGCCCGCCCCGCGCATGGCCACGCTGCCGAGCAGCAGCCAGCCGACCGTGCCGACTTGCCAGCCGGCCCCGGCGAGCCATACACCCCAGGCGCACGGCCAGAACAGCAGCCACCAGCCGATCGGCCGGTCGAAACGGGCCAGCTGCGCGAGATCGCGCGGCAGCTGCGGCAAGCGCGCGACCAGCCCGCGGTGTTCGCTGTCGGGGACGATGGTTTCGGTCATCGCCGCTCCTTATCCTGCCCTTCGTCCCGGCGAAAGCGAGCATCTCGCAGTGGCGAATGGTGCCCTTTCCGGGAGCAATCCTCGCTTTCGCCGGATCTCGGTTGGGGTTAGGAGCCCCCATGCCCGCCACACCCGCCTGGCCGCCCAAGAGCGCACCACGCCTGTTCGTCGAGCAGCGCCTGGCCGAAGGCGACGCCGTGCGGATCGAGGGCAATCAGGCGCATTATCTTGGCAAGGTGATGCGGGTATCGCCGGGCGACACGGTGATCCTGTGCGACGACATCACGGGCGAATGGGCTGCCGAAGTCCTCGAAGCGGGCAAGCGGCACGTTGTGCTCGAGGCAAAGGCGATGCTGCGCCCGCGCGAGGCGGTGCCCGACTTCTGGCTTTGCCCCGCCCTGCTCAAGAAGGACCGATTCGACCTCGTGCTCGAGAAAGCCACCGAGCTCGGCGTGGCGCGGATCGCGCCGGTGGTGACTCGCCGCTGCGTGGCCGACAAGCTCAATGCCGAGCGCGCCGATGCGATCGTTACCGAGGCAGCCGAGCAATGCGCGCGCACCGCACTCCCCGAAATGGCGCCACCGGTGAAGCTCGAGGCACTGCTGCGGGAGTGGCCCGAGGGGCGCATCCTGTTCTTCGCCGACGAGGAGGGCGGCGAGCCGGCAGCCGACGCCTTCTGCCGCCACGATGGCCCGGCTGCGGTGCTCACCGGCCCCGAAGGCGGTTTCGACGGCGCCGAACGGGCGATGATCCGGGCCCACCCCGCGGCGCGGCCGATCACGCTCGGTCCGCGGATCCTGCGCGGCGAGACGGCCGCCCTTGCCGCGATCGCAGTATGGATGGCCGAGGCCGGAGACTGGATCGGCAGCGCATAATTTCCTTTCCACGCAAGGTTCGGTTTTCTAACGCAACGCGCATGAGCACGCGCGACACTTCGTCCACCGACGATCCGATCATCGAAAGCCGCGACCAGCTGGTCGCCCCGATGCAGCGCGGCGAAAAGCCGAAGCAGGCATGGCGGATCGGCACCGAACACGAGAAGCTCGTCTATTGCCGGAAGAGCTTCAAGGCGCCGTCCTACGACGAACCCGGAGGCATCCGCGACATATTGCTGGCGCTGACCGAGTTCGGCTGGGAGCCGGTCGAGGAAGGCGGCAAGGTCATCGCCATGCGCGGCGAGGATGGAACTGTCAGCCTCGAACCCGCGGGCCAGCTCGAGCTCTCGGGTGCCCCGCTCGAGGATCTCCACCAGACCTGCGCCGAGACCGGACGGCATCTCGACCAGGTGAAGCAGGTCGGCGAGCGCTTCGGCGTCGGCTTCCTCGGCCTCGGCATGTGGCCCGACAAGAGGCGCGAGGATCTGCCGGTCATGCCCAAGGGCCGCTACGAGATCATGATGCGCCACATGCCGCGCGTCGGCAGCCTCGGCCTCGACATGATGCTCCGCACCTGCACCATCCAAGTCAATCTCGACTATTCGTCCGAACCGGACATGGCGCAGAAATTCCGCACCGGACTCGCGCTCCAGCCGCTCGCCACCGCGCTCTTCGCCAATTCGCCCTTCACCGAAGGGAAACCCAACGGTTACCTTTCCTACCGCAGCCATATCTGGAGCGACACCGACCCGCACCGCACCGGTATGCTGCCCTTCGTCTTCGAAGACGGGTTCGGCTACGAACGCTGGGTCGACTACATGCTCGACGTGCCGATGTATTTCGTCTTCCGCGATGGAAAGTACATCGATGCCGCCGGGCTCAGCTTCCGCGATTTCCTCAATGGCGAACTCGCCGTGCTGCCGGGCGAGAAGCCCCGGCAGAGCGATTGGTGGGATCATCTCTCCACCGCCTTTCCCGAGGTACGGCTCAAGAGCTTCCTCGAGATGCGCGGAGCGGACGGCGGTCCGTGGAGCCGGATCTGCGCCCTGCCTGCCTTCTGGGTCGGCCTGCTCTACGACCAGAGCGCACTCGATGCGGCCTGGGACCTCGTCAGGCACTGGTCCGTCGAGCAGCGCGAGGAGCTGCGCAATGCGGTGCCCCGCCTCGCGCTCGACGCGCCGCTTCCGGGTGGGGGCAAGTTACGCGATCTGGCGAAGGAAGCGCTCGCCATCGCGCGGTCGGGGCTTGCCGCTCGGGGCAGATTGAACAGCTCGGGCGACAATGAAACCGGCTTTCTCGAGACGCTCGACGAGATCGTCGCCAGCGGCAAGGTGCCCGCCCAGGTCCTCCTCGACCGCTATAATGGCGAATGGGGCGGCGACATAAGCCGCGTCTATAAATACAGCTTCTGAACGCGGAGAAACGGCATGATCCAGATTAACGGCACGATCACTTTGGCAGACGAAGCCGACGAGGCTCTGATCGCCGAAGTGGTGAAGATGGTGCGCGCCAGTCGGAAGGAGGACGGCTGCCTCGACTACAGTTTCGCGCGCGACATCGCCGATCCTGCGGTGCTGGTGCTGTTCGAGCGCTGGCGCGATCGCGAGGCGCTGGCTGCGCATGGCGCCTCGACGCACATGGCGGCCTTCCGCAAGCTCATGGCCGAAAACCCGCCCAAGGCGCGCGATCTGCGCGTCTACGAAACCGACGACGGTCAGCCGCTCGGCTGATCATTCGGCCGGGGCGGCTGCCAGCGCCGGGCGAGGCCGCATTCGTTCGCGAAGCCGGGTAAGCGGCGCCGTGATCAGGCCGTGCTGCGCCATATAGGCGTGGTATTCCCGGTATTTGCCATCCTCCGACAGCAGGTGCGCCTCCTCGGTCTTTGCGCGCCAGAAATAGATCGCATTGACCACGGCCAGGAAGAAGCAATTGCGGATGGCATCGACCCAGGATCCGCTGGTGACGAGGAACGGCAGCGTCGAACACCACCAGAACAGGTTCTTCGATACATAGGCGGGGTGGCGGGTGAAGCGGTAGGGGCCGTTGGTCAGGACGCCGCGGTAAGTCAGATTGGAGAAGCGCAGGCCGAAGATGAAGGTCGCCCAGGCGTAGCTTGCGGTCAGAAGCACGAGCAGGACGCCCCACGCAGCGATCAGAACGTCATGGCCCTGGAGCCAATGGAGCCAGCCGCCCGTGTGTTCCTCGTAATTGATCGCCTTGCCGCCGCCCAGGATACCCCAGACGATCGGGGGGTAGCAGATCAGCGCTGCGGTCCAGCCGGCGAGCAGCGGATTGCCGCTGCGGATATGCGCGTCGAGCGGTCGCATGGTGACGATATAGCCGACGGTACCGATCATCACGTCCACCATGAACATCACCTCGATCGCGGTCAGGGCGACGCGCTCCGGCCGCGCCATCACTTCGGCAAGGTCGGCGCTGACGACGCTACGAAAGGCGAAGGGCAGGATCGAGATCATGAAGGCGGTGAAGAAGCCCTTGATGATCCAGGTTCGCCAGTGCTTCTTGACCTCATCCGCCCGCCAGTCCGAACGCATCAGCAAGAGCGCGCCGAAATGCCAGGCATGATCACGCGGCTCGATCATGACGCGATCGATCCAGTACACATAGGGGATCGACAACAGCACCAGCGGCAGGGCCGCATAGGCCAGCACCTGCATGGCGAAGAGGTAATTGCCGCTCCAGTACCAGCGGCAAAGACAATAGAGCCCGGCGATGATCGTCCACGTCGCGAGCAGGCCGATCAGCTTGACCCGGGTAACGCCCCGATCGGGTGTTCGGCTACCGGCCAACGACCAGTCGAGACCGGTCGAAGGGCGTAGATGGACCTTGTCGACCAGAATGGACCACGCCGCCATCGGCAAGGCAGCAGCCAGCAGGCCGAAAAGCGCCGAATGCGGGCCGCCGAGCGTTTCGCGCGGCAGCGGCAGATCGAAGAAGGCGACGAAGGCCGGAAAGGCCCGCGAAAAGCCCACCCAGGCGAAGAGCCCGGCCAGCCCGACGAGGCCCACGGCAGAGGAGACATCGCTCCGGGGCCGCCCGAGGGGTGCTGTCTCATATGCGCTCATAGCGCTCCCTCCCTAGCCCTCAATGGTTAACACATGGGCCGGTATCGGGCGAGCATCAGCGAAAGGCGGTAATTGTTCCGCTGTCGTCGAGCACATAAAGCGTGTTGTTGGCGACAACGGGGGCAAGCGTGATCGGATCGTCGAGTTCGGTGAACAGGCTCGCCGATCCTTCGCCCGTGCTCACCCGATAGATCTGGCCCTCGGAATTGACCACCCAGAGGTTCCCCCCGGCGAGCACCGGACCCGACCAGAAGATCTCGCCCTTCTTGTCCTTCTCGTTGCGCCAGCGAGGCAGCTGGGTCAGCCAGCGCACCTTGCCCGTCGACCGGGCGATGGCCAGAAGGCGCGCATCGTCGGTGAGCGTGAAGATCCACTCTCCGGCGACCGCCGGAGTCGAGATTCCGGCAAGGTTGAGTTCCCAGATCCGTTGCCCGGTGACGAGCTCGTAGGCCGCCATGCGGCCGCCTTGGCCGAGCGCATAGACGCGGCCGTTGTCGATGATCGGATCGGCATCGATATCGGTCAGCGAACCCACCTGCGTCGAGATCGAGGTCAAGGCCAGAGCATCGGCCCACAATGTCCGACCGTTCTCGTAGCGATGGGCGATCAACTCGCCCGAGCTGTAGCCGGCGATGACCGTTCCCTGCCCTGCTGCCGGAGCGGCAACGCCGAACACGCCGGCCTGGGTGGTCGATCCCGAATCCTGCCACTGGATCGACCCGTCGTCTGCGTCGAGCGCGTAGATCTGGTTGTCCTGCGACATGACGAAGATCGATCCGAAAGCCACCGTCGGTGCACCCCGCAGGGGGCCGCCGGGCTTGGCCTTCCATACCACTGTGCCGGCATTCGCATCGAGTGCGACGACATTGCCCGCGCCATCGGTCATGTAGACCCGGCCATCCTGATAGCTCGCGCCCCCGCCGAAAGCGGAGGGGCGCAGCTCGCTCGGGAGGCCGGGATCGTAGCTCCACCGCCGTACGCCGGTGGCGGCATCGAAGGCCGAGAGGACGCCGTCGCCGCCGACTGCGAAGGCCATCCCGCCCCCGATCACCGGTGCTGCGCCGAGGCGTCGGCGCTGGCTCGCCCCGGCGACGCTCGCCGTGAACGCACGCGTGGGCGTTTCGCCCAGAGCGAGGTGGCCGTAAGACTTGCTCGCGGTACCCCCGGCCTGTGCCCAGTTTTCGTTCACCTGCGCGGGCGGGAGGACCACCGCCACGCCGGCCAGCGCCGGATCCACCTTGGCGCCGGTCTCGATCTTCGAGAGAATCGGCTGACGCTCGCCGAGGGTGGGCGTGACCTTCTTGTCGCCGCCGCCGCCGAACAGGCCGCCGCTGCAAGCCCCGAGGCTGATGGCGAGTGCCGCCACAAGCCCGACGCGCGATTGGTTCTTGCGGTTCATCTGTATCCTCGTTCCGTATGTGCTGGGGCCGGGGCGGGCCTTACTGGGTTGCAACCGTGGCACCTTCGCTCGCGGCTCCGGCGCGATCGACCCCTTGTTCCTCGAGCAGCGCATCGACATCCTCGATCGCATCGATGCCGAGCACACCGGCCATCTGCCGCGCGCGCGACCTGAGCGTTTCCGGAGAGTTCTCGTCCTTGGCGATTCGGGCGAACAGCGCCCCCGCCTCATCGCGCTTGCCCTGGTCGAGATAGGCGTGTGCCACGAGTTCCCCTGCGCTGGCGAAATAGGGCTTGCCGGGAACAGCGAGCGGCTTGAGCGCGGCAATCACTTCGGCGCTCTCCATCGCATCATATTGGAGCGTCACCCGACGCAGCTTTGCGAGATCGCGCAGCGCCGGCGGCGCATTGCCGTTCGCTGCCACCTGCGCGAAGATCGCAGCCGCTTCCTCGGGCCGATCCTGCTCGGCGGCGATGCCGGCACGCATCATCGCGGCGGCAATCGGAGCCCCGCTGCCGTCCTGTGCGGCAAGGTCTTCGAGCCCCTCGAAAGCCGAGCCGAGATTGCCCGCCTGCACTTGGTCGAGAGCGCCCACAAGTGCCTCGGAATCGCGCTCCAGCGCCGCTTCCTGACGGCTCTCCCAATACAGATAGCCCGCAAAGGCAGCCAGCCCGAGCAGCAGCAGGCCCAGCAGCGGCTTGCCCCATCGGTCGAGAAACTGCTCCGCATCGCTCTGCCGGACGGCATCGTCGACTTCGCGCAACAGGGCCTCCTGCTGCGCATCCTCCATCCGGGCGCGCTTTTCCTCGCGGGTCAGTTCGGTCTTGGGTGTAAGGGCCACCGGGGCGGGCTCCGTCGCGTATCTGTTGGTTTGCGCGGGTCTTTAGGGATAGCGCGGGTCGAGGGCAATGGGGAGACGAGCCTGTCCCCGCCCGTGTGAACACCGGCTGAAACGTCAGAGCTCGCGCCGCATCGCGCTTGCATAGAGCCGCCGATAGCTGGCGATCATCTGCGCCTCGTCGTATTGCGCCGCCGCCTGCGCGCGGTTGGCCTCGCCCAGCTCCCTCCGAAGATCCTTCGAGGACGCCAGTCTCGACAGCGCCTCGGCGAGCGCCTTCTCGTCGCCGGGCGCGGCGATGAAGGGCCGGTTGGGCTCGGACACCATGTCGGCTATGTCGCCCACCGCGGGGGAAACCACCGGCAGCCCGGCCGCCATCGCCTCCACCACTGCGAGCGGAAACTGCTCGGAATCGCTCGACAGGGCGAAGACGTCGAACAGGCCGATAACCCGCGCCGGGTCGGCGATCGGACCGGGCAGATGGACACGATGGTTGATCTCCAGCCGGTCGGCTTCGGCGAGGATTGCCGCGCGCCCCTCGCCCTCCCCCAGGATCACCAGGTGCCAAGCTTCGGGGAGGCCGGCGAAGACCCGCACCAAGCGGGGAAGGTTCTTGACCGTCCGCAGCCCCGCCAGCGTGCCGACCCAGAACTCGCCCGGCCGCTTGATCAGGCGCAGGGCGTCCTTCTTCGGACGCATGGCGAAGGCTCGGGTATCGATGCCGTTGGGAATGCGCTTCACCCGGCCCAGCGGCTGCTGCCAGTCGACCAGCGCGATCTCCTCGAGCCGCTCTGAAGGCACGACGAGCCCGGCCGCTCTCCCCAGCGCGATCCGGCGATACCAGGTCCGGCTCGGCTTGAGCTTCACGAGTTCGCTCTCGTCGAACCCGTCCTCGTGATGGATCAGGGGCGGAAGGCCATGGACATCCTTGAACAGCGTATGCGCCATGACCGCATCCATCGCCCCCCAATTATAGGTGCAGATGAGATCGTAGCCTTTCATCGCCTTGGCCAGACGCTGCAGCCGGCCGGGCGTGGGCCAGCCCTTGAGAGGCGGAAACACCGGCTGGAGATCGATGCTTACGCCCTTGGCGATGCGCGCCGCCGCGCCGAGCCGGTCCGGCTCGGCGGAGACGATCGTGTGGCGCGCCCGCCCGCCGAAACCGTTGATGAGCTGGACGGTCCGCAGTTCCTTCCCTCCTGCCGCGAAGCTCGACTGCAAGTGCAGGATGTGCGGGACCCCCGCCGCGCTTCGAGCGCTCATGCGATGCGTGCCAGCAGCGCATCGACGGCTGCGCGCGCTTCGGGCTCGTCCAGCGTTGGAGCATGACCGACCCCCGGCACGGTGACGGTGATCGCTTCGGGTGCGCGCTGCTGCATTTCCGCGAAGCCCGAGGGCGACAGCAATTGCGACAATTCGCCGCGCAGGAGAGCGAGCGGCTTTTGTGCCAGCGCTGCGAAGGCCGGCCACAGGTCGGGCGGAGCGACCGTCTCGTCGGCGGCGAGGATCGGCTCCGCAATCTTCATGTCGTAGTCGAAGGCGATGCGGCCGTTGTTGCACAGCGTCAGCGTCCGTTTCGCCATGGCGACCCAGTCCTGGGTCTCGTAAGCCGGGAAGGCTTCGCCATGGAGTTCCTCGAGCGCGCGCGCGGCATGCATCCAGGTCGGAAAGCTGCGTCCCTGGCCGACATAGCCCTTGATCGCCTCGAGCCCCGAGGGATCGAGAACCGGGCCGACGTCGTTGAGCAGCGATCCCGCAATTCGGTCGGGATGCGTCAGCCCCAGCAGCATCGCCATCAATCCGCCCATGGAGGTCCCGATCGCGACCACCCGATCGATCCCCTCCTCCTCGATCAGCGCCAGCAGGTCCGCGACATAGGTGCCGACCTCGTAGGTGCCAGTATCGCTCGCATATTCGCTTTCGCCGCGGCCGCGCATTTCGGGCACGAGCACGCGCCAGCCGGATTCGGCGATATGCGGCGCGAGACCATCGAAATCGCGCGCATTGCGCGTGAGTCCGTGGAGACAGACCACCACCGGCCGGTCGTTCGCTGCGCCATAGTCGCGCGAATGCAGGGTGAGACCGTCGGCGCTCTGCCAGCTGCGGTCGATATAAGGGGTATCCATGTCCGGCGAGTTTCGTCCCGTCGTGAAAATCCTCGCCCTTGTAAGGGGCTCGCTTGCTGTCCACTATCGCGCCATGCGCACAGAACCGCAAGCCGCGACCTATCGCCCCGATACGCCGATCGAGAGCCTGGCGGACTGGCTCGGCGATCCGGTCGGGCCCGCCGATTTTCCCGAAACCCGGCTGCGCTTCCGAAACGACCGCCATGCGGCCACGGTCGGTCTGGCGCAGTTGAACGAGGAGCGATGGTTGGCCCATTTCGGCCGGTTCGAGCCCCTCGAGGACAACCTGCCCCAGCCGCTCGCGCTGCGCTATCACGGGCACCAGTTCCGGGTGTACAATCCCGAGATCGGGGATGGTCGCGGCTTCCTGTTCGCTCAGATGCGGGACGCCGGCGACAGACTGCTGGATCTCGGCACCAAGGGATCGGGTCAAACCCCCTGGAGCCGCGACGGCGACGGGCGGCTGACGCTGAAGGGGGCGGTGCGCGAAATTCTCGCCACCGAAATGCTCGAGGCGCTCGGCGTCTACACATCCAAGACCTTTTCGGTGGTCGAGACCGGGGAAGAACTGTGGCGGGGCGACGAGCCCAGCCCCACGCGCTCCGCGGTCATGACCCGGCTGAGCCACGGACATATCCGGATCGGCAGTTTCCAGCGCCTGCTCGCGCTCGAAGAGCGCGAACATATGGAGGCCCTGGTCGACTATTGCCTCACCCAATTTCCCGGCGCCGCTCCGCCGGAGGATGCACCCGGACGAAGCGAGCCGGCAGTGCAATTGATGCATTCAGTGGTCGAACGCCTGGCGGACCTCGCAGCGAGCTGGATGGTGGCCGGCTTCGTCCATGGCGTGCTCAACACCGACAATATGAACGTGACCGGAGAAAGCTTCGATTACGGTCCGTGGCGCTTTCTTCCGCGGTGGGATCCCGGTTTCACCGCTGCCTATTTCGATCACGCCGGCCTCTATGCCTTCGGCCGCCAGCCCGAAGCGCTGCATTGGAACTGCGGACAGTTCGCCATAGCCTTGCGCCTCTTGGCCGATGCGCCGCCGCTGGTGGCCGCGATGGAGCGCTTCGGACCGCTCTACATGGAAGCGATCGGGAGACGCTGGTGCTGGCGGCTGGGGCTCCGGAGCCGGGGGGTGGAGGCCGACAAGCAATTGGTGGCGGCCTGCGAGAAGGCGCTTGCCGAGAGCGGCGAATCGCCCGACGCGTTCTTCTTTCGCCACCGGGGCGGTCGCGACCCAGAGCGAGAGCTGGCCCGAGCTCTTGCCGGATACGAGCCGGCAGATGTCACCCACGGCTATTGGACCGACGATCGCCCGCAGTCGATGGCGATCGAGGAGGTCGAGGCGATCTGGTCCGCCATCTCTGATCGTGACGATTGGCGCCCGCTCCACGACAAGGTCGCAGCGATTCGCCGTATGGGGGAAGCCCATGGCGCGCCGCCGATCCCGGCCGGTCATCGCCGAAACCCGCCCCGCGCAGCCGAGTTAAATTGACGCACGGCGGATTACCCCCCACTTAGGCCGCGAAACGAAGCGCCAAGAGGACGAAGCCCCTAAAATGTCGACCGAACTGGTCTCCACCGAACCCGCGACCGGCAAGGAAATCTGGCGTGGCACCTCCGGCGATGTCGATCGCGCGATCGAGCGCGCACGCGGCGCGATGCGCGACTGGGCCCGCCAGCCTCTCGGCCAGCGCATCGAATTGTTGCGGCGCTTTGCCAATGCCGTGCGCAAGCATGCCGACGCCTTTGCCGAACTGATCGCGCGCGAAACCGGAAAGCCGCTGTGGGAAGCGCGCACCGAAGTCGAGGCGGTGATCGGCAAGGTCGAGATTTCGGTCACGGCCTATGCCGAGCGCACCGGTCAGAAGAAGCTCAACAGCGCGCTTCAGGGTACCGCAGCCCTGCGCCACAAGCCGCATGGGGTCATGGCGGTGCTCGGCCCCTACAATTTCCCCGCGCATCTGCCGAACGGGCATATCGTGCCAGCCCTGCTGGCGGGCAATGTGGTCATCTTCAAGCCCAGCGAAAAAACTCCTGCAGTGGGTGAATTTCTCACCCGCTGCTTTCACGAGGCAAAAATTCCCGAGGGCGTGGTGCAGTGCATCCACGGCGGGGTGGAGGTTGGACAGGCCTTGGTCGAGCACTGGCTGGTCGACGGGGTGCTGTTCACTGGATCGGCGCGTGCGGGGATCGCCATCAACCGCAAGCTCGCCTCCGATCCCGGCAAGATCGTCGCGCTCGAAATGGGAGGAAACAATCCGATTGTCGTCCTCGACACGCCCAAGATCGAGGATGCGGCGGCGACCATCGTCCAATCGGCCTTCACCACCGCCGGGCAACGCTGCACCGCCGCACGGCGGCTTATCGTGGTCGATTCGATGTTCGACCAGGTGGTGACCGCGGTCAAGGCGCTGGCAGAGAAGCTGATCGTCGGCGAACCCTTCGCCGAGCCGCAGCCCTTCATGGGCTGCGTGATCGACAATGCCACCGCCGACCTGCTGTCGGAAAGCTTCGTCGCGCTGATGAACCGCGGGGGCAAGCCGATCATGCACATGCGGCGGCCCGACGAGAAACTGCCCTTCCTGTCGCCCGCAATTCTCGATGCGACCGATATCCACGAGCGTCCCGACATCGAGTTGTTCGGGCCATTGCTTCAGGTCATCCGGGTCGCCGATTTCGACGAGGCGATCTTCGAGGCGAACAATACCCGCTACGGCCTCTCGGCGTCGCTGATCGGTGGGAAGCCCGACGAGTTCGAGCTGTTCTGGAACGAGATCCGCGCTGGCATCGTCAACTGGAACCGCCCGACCAACGGGGCATCGTCCGCGGCCCCCTTCGGCGGGGTCGGCCTCTCGGGCAATCACCGGCCGGCTGCCTTCTATGCCGCAGATTACTGCGCCTATCCGGTGGCCAGCAACGAAATGGAGCAGCCGCGGGCGAGTATCGGAGTCGGGCTCAGGGAAGACTGATAGCGATCAGTCGGTGGTGACGAGGTCGATCTGGGTGACGCCGCCCGACAACCGCCGGCCATAGACGACATAGGCCGAATCGCCCTTCATTCCGCTGAGGATGTCGTCGCCCGCCTTGGTGACGTGCTCGATGCTGTAGCCGGCGTCATCTGCGCGGGCGGAGTAGAAGGAAAGCACCTCGTTCAGCGCGACCGGAGTGACGAAGCTCACGATCCGCAGCGCGCAGTCGCCCTCATCCGTGCCGGCCGCCTCTTGCGTGTTGGCGCGGGGATAGACGGGGAAAGCGGCCGGCAGCTTGGCTGCCCAGCCCGACCCATATTGGACGCTTTCGGCGCAATTCATCCCGCCCGGGGCCACTGCGGCCTGGGCAGCTGCGACCATTGCCCGGCTGTCGGCTGCGTTCGCGCCGATCGCCTTGGCCGCAGGGGGAGGCGAAAGTTCGTCGCTGCCCCCGACCAGCTCGGCCGCGCGGCTGCGCGCCGCTTCGATCGCCCGCGGGGATTTGTCGATATTGGGAATCGCGGCGTTGCCGGTACCGGACAGCGCGGCATTGGCCTCGTTGCGTCCGGCCATGTCGGGATCCGTCATCAACTCGTCGTTGAGCGCCTGTTCGGTCGCCGGATCCATCGCGTCGCCGGCGGTGTCCTCCTCCCCCTTGTCGCTGCAGGCGGCGAGGAGGGCGATCGGGGCGACACAGGCGATCAGACGGATATTCATCGCTATTCTCCAGCAAGGCAGGCCGCGGAGAAGTGCCCCGCGGTGGACGGGAACGCCAGTCTCCAGCGCCGGCATGCATCATAGCGGGACAGCGCGGCTCGGGAAAGCCGAAGGGCGCCGCCCGCCTCCGATGGAGACGAACGACGCCCACACGGCTCGGTGGAACCGTGATTCCCGGCCGCGGGTGGGCGCGACCGGAACGGGGAAACTATCCGCAGCGCGTGCTCGAACGGTCGATCGTGCGGCCGAGCAGGGCACCGGCTGCGCCGCCCAGGATCGCGCCGAGCGTGCGATCGCCCCCGCGTCCGGCGACTTCATGGCCGATCAACGCTCCGACGCCGGCACCGACGAGCAGGCCGGTCGTGCCATTGTCCTTGCGGCAGTAGTAGCGTCCGTCGTTGCCGCGCCAGATCCTCGTGTTGCGGTTGACCGGCTGGCCGTAATCGCGCGCATAGCCTGAATAATAGGGCTGCCGCTGACTCTCGTAGCGGCGGTCCGAGCGGCGGTCGTGGTCGCGGTACCGGTCGCGTCCGCGGTCCCAGCGACGGTCGCGGCTGTGCTCGTAGCTCATGTCGCCGATCACGGCGGCATGGGCGGCGGGCGCCGTGTGCAGAGCGGGAGCAGCGGCAGCGGGCGAGGCCAGGGCGAGACCCGATGCGGCCAGCGCCACAGCGGAGAACCTGATGGTCTTGAGCATGATAGATCGTCCTTCTGATCGTGCGGGCCGGAAGGTATGTTCCGACGAAGACGTTCAGCTTTACCGCCGATTATATGAACGGAATGCAACGGCGCCGTCAGATTCGGAGAATGCGACGAACCGTGGCGTCATGCGCGACGAATTGAGGCTTCGCGGAGACATTTCACCCCCTATAGCGCTGGACGATGGACGCGACCGAATCTCCCGATACCCACCGCAACGGCTTTCTGGCTGCCTTCGGCGCCTATGTGATCTGGGGATTCCTGCCCCTCTATCTGTTGCTGGTGAAGACGGTTCCGGCATTCGAATTCGTCGGCTGGCGGATTATCTGGACCCTCCCCCTGTGCCTGCTGTTCGTCGCCCTGCGGGGGCAGGGTTGCGAGCTGCGCGCGGCGCTGGCCAACCGCAAGGTCCTCGGCTGGCTGGCGACCAGCGCCACGTTGATCGCAGTGAACTGGGTGGTCTATGTCTGGGCGATCCAGCAGGGCCAGGTCTATGCCGCAAGCCTCGGCTATTACATCAATCCGCTGGTCAACGTCCTGCTCGGCACCTTTCTGCTCGGCGAACGGCTGAGCCGGCTGCAGTGGGCTGCCGTGGCACTGGCAGCGGCGGGTGTCGCGATGTTGCTCGGCGGCGCGCTGACGACGCTGTGGATCAGCCTCACCCTCGCGCTGAGCTTCGGGAGCTACGGCCTGATCCGCAAGCAGGTGCCGGTCGGCTCGCTTCCCGGGCTGACGATCGAATCGCTGCTGCTGCTGCTGCCCTCGCTCGCGGTGACATGGTATTTCGCGCAAACCGAAGGCTCCTCCTTCGCTGTATCGCCGGGCCTCAGCCTTGCGATCGTGCTGGGCGGGGTTCTGACCGCGGTGCCGCTGCTGCTCTTCGCGCTCGCTGCTCGGCGGCTGCCCTATTCGACCCTCGGCTTCATCCAGTTCCTGGCGCCGAGCATCGTCTTCATCCTTGGCCTGACCGTGTTCGACCAGCCGCTCCTGCCCGTCCAGGCCGCCTGCTTCGCCTGTATCTGGGGGGCGGCAGTGATCTTCGTCTGGGATCTGGTCAAGCGCTCCCGGAAACCAGCCTCCAGCTGAGCGATTCGCCCGCGTGGAAAGGCACGATCGGGGTCTCTCCGCCATCGACCTCATCGGGGACCGCAACCGGAGACCGTTCGAGCGTTACCGTCCCTTTATTGACCGGAAGGCCGTAGAAGGCCGGCCCGTTGAGGCTGGCGAATCCCTCGAAACGGTCGAGCGCTCCCTCCTCGTCGAACACGCCGCAATAGCTTTCGAGCGCGAAAGGCGCGTTGAAGATACCCGCGCAGCCGCAGTCGCTTTCCTTGGCGTGACGAGGGTGTGGTGCGCTGTCGGTGCCGAGGAAGTATTTGCCCGATCCGCTGGTCGCCGCGCCGCGCAGCGCCAGGCGGTGCTGTTCGCGCTTGGCCACCGGCAGGCAATACATGTGCGGCCGGATTCCCCCGACGAGTATGTCGTTGCGGTTGATGCGCAAGTGCTGCGGCGTGATCGTCGCCGCGATGTTCGGCCCGGCGCTCTCGACGAATGCCACGGCCTGCATGGTGGTGATATGCTCGAAGACGATTTTGAGCTGCGGCAGGCGGTCGGTCAGCGGAAGCAGAACGCGATCGATGAACACTGCCTCGCGGTCGAAGATGTCGATGTCGGAGCTCGTCACCTCGCCGTGGACGCAGAGCGGCATCCCGATCTCGGTCATGCGTTCGAGCACGCCCGCAATGTTCGCGACATCGGTGACGCCGTGGGCGGAGTTGGTGGTCGCCCCTGCCGGATAGAGCTTTGCGGCAGTGAGGATCCCGTCGGCAAAGCCCGCGGCCAGGTCCTCGGCGTCGGTCTCATCGGTGAGATAGGCGGTCATCAACGGCGTGAATTCCAGCCCGTCCGGCACTGCGTCGAGGATCCGCTCGCGATAGGCTGCGGCGAGGGCGGCGGTGGTGACCGGCGGAACGAGATTGGGCATCACGATCGCGCGGGCGAACTGGCGGGCGGTGTGCGGCACCACCGCGCGCATGGTGGCGCCATCGCGGAAATGGAGGTGCCAGTCGTCCGGGCGGCGGATGGTGATTCGGTTCATGCCGGTGCGCCAGTGCCGAGGGATGCGATACGGGGGTCGTTTCGGAGACATGGACCGGGTGTTACACAGTCCAGGAGCACAAAAGCCGGGCGGTCGGAATGCGCGTATTGCGCGGGTCGGGAGGAGATCGGGCGAAGCATGGGCTGGCTCTTAGCGGCAAGCCCCCTTGTAGGACAGGCCACACTTGACTGGGTCCGCCAATACCCCAGTTTGGTGCGATGAAAGCCACCCGTCTCTTCGATCGCGCCATCATCCGTCTCGCCCCACGCGAGGAGGGGGAGGATGTCGCCGAGTTTCTCCAGGGTCTCGTCACCAACGATGTGACGGGGCAGCTTCCCGCCTATGCCGGTCTGCTGACGCCGCAGGGCAAGACCCTGTTCGATTTCCTCGTCTGGCCGGGTGCCACGGGTGAATTGCTGCTCGATTGCGAAGCCGCGGTAGCCGAGGATCTGGTCAAACGGCTTTCGCTTTACCGCTTGCGCCGGAAGATCGGTATCGAGGTCGATCCTTCGGTGGCGGTCCATTGGCACAAGCATCTCGGTGACGGAGCTGCTTCCGACCCCAGGCTCGGCGATCTCGGCCAGCGCTGGCTGGCACCGGCAGCGCAGGAGGACGCGCCTGCCGACGAGGAATGGCTCGCGCATCGCCTCGCGCTGGGCGTGCCCGAAGGACAGGCGGAGCTGGGGGATATCCTGTGGCTCGAGACCAATGCCGTCGAACTGCACGGGGTGAGCTTCGACAAGGGCTGCTATGTCGGACAGGAAAACACCGCCCGGATGAACTGGCGGCAGAAGATCAACCGGCGTCTGGTGGTCGTGCCGCTCGATCGCTCGGACGAGAAGCGGCGGAAATTCGCCCACGAGGGGCTCGGCCTCGCGATCGACCACTTGCGCGTCGGGAACATCGATCCGGCGATCGCACCTGGCTGGATGCGGCTCAGCCCGGCTGATTGATCCGTTCGAGCGAGCGAACGAGCATCCGTTCCGCCCTGTCGCGCGCCGCCGTCACCGGCAGGCCGAGCGAGCGGGCCAGTGCCGCGCCGATCAGCGCATCGCCCATCGCCATCAGCACCAGGGCGAGCGTTTCCTCATGGACCTGCATCGGGTCGCGCCCATGCGCAGCCTCCTCGGGCGCGATTTCATCGACCAATCGGTGGATCGTCTCGACGATCGGTGTCAACGCATCCTCGTTGCCCGTGAGGATCATCCAGCTGGCCAATGCGCCGGCTCCTTCACGGTCGAAGGCGTCGAAGGCGAGATCGACGACTTCGCGCGGGCTGCCCAGACCCGCCCTGCTGGCGCGGACGGCGTCGGCGATGGTGGCGCAGACCGTCTGAGCGAGATGTCCGGCCAGCGCTTTCTGCAGCCCTGCCGCGGAACCGAAATGATGCAGAAGATTCGCATGCGTCCGACCGATCCGTCCGGCGACCGCCTTGAGTGTCACCGACTGCGGTCCGGTTTCGATCAGCAGCGCACGCGCCGCTTCCAGCGCGGCGTAGCGCGATGCCTCGGGCGAAAGTCGTTTTCTTGTGGCCATGCGGCGTTGCGTTAACCCATTGCCGCACAGGAGGGAAGCATGGGTCGCGCAGTTATTGACATGAGTGTCAGTAGCGGCTACTTACACTGATGTCAGTTAACACGGAAACCGCTGCCATGAACGCTCCCGTCAAGATCGAGACGCAAGCCCGCCGCGCGGCACCGACGCCCGCGGATCTCACCATCACCGTTCGCGACGAGCGCTTCAATCGCAGCGCCGCCCCGCGTCGCTGGTGGGCCGGAGAACCCTTCGGTACCGCCTGGCACAATGCGCTGTCGGCCACCTTCCCGCGCGGCGAAGCCTTCTTCATCGAGGCGGTGAAGGCCCATCGCGAAGGCGCCGATCCCAGGCTCGAGGCCGAGATCCGCGCATTCGTGAAGCAGGAAATCAACCACACGCGCGAGCACATCGCCTTCAATCGCCTGGCCGAGGATGCGGGATACGATATCAAGAAGATCGACCAGCGCGTTGCCGAACTGCTCGCCCTGACCAAGGGCCGCCCCGCGATCGCCAACCTCGCCGTAACCATGGCGCTAGAGCACTATACGGCGATGATGGCCGCGGAATTCCTGGCGAATCCCAGGCATTTTGCCCATGCCGACCCCGAGGTACGCAACATGTGGCGCTGGCATGCCGCCGAGGAGATCGAGCACAAGGGCGTCGCATACGACACCTGGAACCACGCGACGCGCGAGTGGAGCGGCTGGAAGCGCTGGAAAGTTCGCAGCCTCGTGATGATCACGGTCACCGGACGCTTCTTCAAGAATCGCTGGATCGATTCGCTGAATCTGCTCGAACAGGACGGCATCACCGGCTGGAAGGCGAAATGGGGCCTGTTCAAATATCTCGCCCTCACCCCCGGCGTGGTCCGGCGGATATTTCCGGCCTGGCTGGCCTATTTCAAGCCCGGCTTCCATCCCTGGGATCACGACGATCGCCACCTGATCCAGCTATATGAGGGCGACTTCGCAGATGCTCTCATGCCGGCGGAATAAGCGGCCGGAATAAAACGAGAAGGCCCCGCTGTGACGCGGGGCCTTCCGCATTCAGGCAGCTTGCGAGGGGGTCAGTTCCCGGGCTGCGAGGTCGAGGTCGTAGAGCGCGCAATCGGCCGCTTCGCCGCGCCCGCAGCTATGCCGCGCCACCACCCTGCCCGTCGGACGGAAGCCGAGCTTGCGCAGCACCCGCCCCGAGGCGGGATTGTCGAGAAAGTGCCCGGCAGAAAGCCCATCATAGCCGATCAGTCGAGCCACTTCGATGACGCCGCGCGCCGCCTCGGTCGCAAAGCCGCGGCCCCAATAAGGCCGGGCGATCCAATAGCCGAGTTCGATCCCATCCTCATGTTCGCCCAGACCGGCCGAACCGATGATCTGCGAGCCCTGCGCGCCGGGCAGCGTTACGAGGAAATACGGCAGCCGCGAATCCTGTTCGCGCATGACGAAATCGCGGGCGTGTTCGGGAAGGTAAGGCCACGGCGCGCGCGCCAGATTGCGGACGACGCCGTGGTCCGCGATTCCTCCGAACAGCGCATCGGCATCTTCGGGCCAGGCCGGCCGCAGCAGCAATCTCTCGGTGACATGGAACATCGGTAATCTCCCCTTGCACCACGCTCCGGGCTCCTAGGCCGGACGCGTGACAATTGCGTGATGGCGACACATCCGTTCGCCGCGGAATGCGAAGAGGGAGAAACGACGAGAGGGAGACGGACCCCCTGCCTGGCAGGAAAGTCCCATCTCCCTCTTCGGTTGCCGGTGTTGATCCCGGCTGGGACCGTCCTGTCTGGACGATCCCTTTATCGGAGCGTCCGTTTATTCGGCGGCTTCGGCCATCATGTCGACCGAGACGAATTTGCGGCCGAGCTTGCCCTTGTGGAATCGCACGATCCCGTCGGTAAGCGCGAACAGCGTGTGGTCCTTGCCCATGCCGACATTGGTGCCGGGATAGAAACGGGTCCCGCGCTGGCGCACGATGATGTTGCCCGCGACCGCCTGCTCGCTGCCGAACTTCTTGACGCCGAGGCGACGACCGGCCGAATCGCGACCGTTGCGCGACGAACCGCCTGCTTTCTTATGTGCCATCGTCCGCGCTCCTTACTTCTTGTCTTCGGTCTTCTTGGCGGCGGCCTTCTTGGGCGCAGCCTTCTTGGCGGGAGCAGCCGTTTCCGCGGCGGCTTCCTTCTTGGGCGCGGCTTTCTTGGCCGGCGCCTTGGCTTCCTCGGCAGGCTTCGGCGCGGCTTCCTTCTTGGGAGCGGCCTTCTTCTCTGCCTTCGAATCGCCCACCGCAGTGATGCGGAGCAGGGTCATCTGCTGGCGATGACCATTCTTGCGGCGATAGTTGTGCCGGCGCCGCTTCTTGAAGACGATCACCTTCTCGCTCTTGGCCTGCGCGATGATCTCCGCCGAAACGGTGACCTTGCCCGCATCGGAAAGGGCATCGCCCTCGCCCGCCAGCAGGACGTCGCCCAGCGTGATGGTGTCGCCCGCTTCGCCAGCGAGCTTTTCAACCGCGATCTTGTCTCCGGCGGCAACCCGGTATTGCTTGCCGCCCGTGCGCACTACTGCGAACATGGTGGTTATCTCTCAATCAATAAGCTGTGCCCCCACCCACAAGACGAACTCTTGCAAATGCACGGCGCACCCGTCGGGCAGCCCATGGGCAGCCCCGGAAAGAAGCGTGCCGTTAAGCGAAACCGCTGGCCAAGTCAACGACCGGCGGAAGGAAATTTGCTCCTCGCTGGCGCTGCCGGCGCCGCGTGATATGGAGGGCGCGATGACCCTGCGCAAGCCTCTCCTCGTGCCGATCCTGCTGCTCGCCCTGGCGGGATGCGCTGGCACCGGCAGCGACGGATATCCCTCGCTCGCCATCCGCGACGTCGAGCGCGCGCAGGGACGTTTCGAGCCGGTCGAAGCCGAACGGATCGAGGTGCCGGCGGTCGACGTCGATCTGGCGGGCGGGCTTCCCGCGCGGCTCGACGCGCTGGTCGGGCAGGCGGAAGAGGCCCATGGCGAGTTCCTGGCCTCGCTCCCCACGGCACGGCGCCGCGTCGCCGCCGCTTCGGGAAGCTCGGTGGGAAGCGATGCCTGGGCGGCGGCGCAGGTTGCGCTTGCCGACCTCGATTCGGCGCGTAGCCAGGCGGCGGTTTCGCTGGGCGATCTCGACATTCTCTTCACGGCCGCGAGCGTTCAGGCCGAGAATACCGGCGTCATCGCGGATGCCCGCGAGACGGTGGTGGCGTTGGTCGCCGAGGAGGATGCGGCGCTCGAGGATTTGCGCGCACGGGTCCGCTGACGGCGGAGCCGCAACGAAAGACGCGAGATCGATCGCTCGACCCCGCGCCCCTCTCCCCACGAGATGAATATACGGCGGCTAGCGGACCAGCGCCGCCACTGTCACTGCCGCCACGCCCCAGCAGAACACCAGCGCCGGCAGAATCAGCACCTGGACCGCGGCATCTCTCGCCGTGACCCGTCCGGTGTAGGTCGCGATGCCCCGGCTCTTCAGCATACTCCAGCCGAGCGGCTTCTGCCCGCTCTCGGGAGCGAGATGCGTCCACAGTGCGGGTAGTCCGAAGCCTACGACGACGATCAGCGTGAAGATCACCATCGGGATCAACAGCCCCGGCGTCGAGAGTCCCGCCGCCAGCACGGCAAGGAAGCCGAGATAGAACGCGACGGTCGCAACATAGAGCCCGCGTGGCAGTTCGAAGCTGCGATCGACGACATGGACGGGCCGCGGAAGTTCGACGATGCGGGCCTGTTCGGCGACGAGTTCGCGGACGAGAAGTTTCGACATGACCTATCTCCTTTGTCGCGGATGATCATGCGCCGGCCCGAGGCGGTTTTCATTGACCGAAATCAAAGACCGCGAATCATCGCCAGCGGGAGAGGTCCTCGCGGTCGTTCTCGCGCGGTTCGATCCAATGCCAGCCATCGGCCCGCCGTTCGCGCTTCCAGAACCATGCCGCGGATTTGAGGTGATCCATCAGGAATTGCGCGGCATCGAAGGCCGGCCGGCGATGGCGGGCCGCAGTGGCGACGAGAACGATCGGCTGGCCGGGCGTCATGACCCCGACACGGTGCCAGGCGAGCGCCCCGTCCAGTTCGAAGCGGCGGAGAGCGCCTTCGGCCAGTTCGCGCATGCCGGGGAGCGTTAGCGGCTCGTAATGCGTCAGCTCGAGAGCTTTCGCTCCATGGTCGGACCGGACCTTGCCGAGAAAGGACACGCTGGCACCCGCGTCGCAATGTGCAGCATCGAACCCCGCCAGCGCCTCGCCGACCGACATCGCCCCGGCGAGCAGCCGGATGTCGAGCGGGGCCTCGATCGCCAGCCTAGCCACCGCTGACGGGTGGCAGAAGCGCCACTTCCTCGCCGTCCTGCGCCAGCAGGGCTGTCTTGTCCGCGAGCACCTTGCCCGCGCAGGCGACACTCACGCGGTCGAGGCGGAGCTGCGTGGAGAGTTCGGGACCCGCCAGCGCGAGCAGCCCCTCCCAGTCGAGCGGCGCGGGAACCTCGCGCTCGCGCTTGCCCGAAAGGTCTTCCAGAGGACCCAGGAAGAGAATCCGGACGCCCATCCTTCAGCTCTCCAGATATTGGCCGGTCACGCCGGGCGCAGCGGCGAGAAAGTCTGCCGTCGCATCTGCCGCGGGCCCTTCGCCCGCGACCATATTCACGCGGAGTGGAGCGTGTTTGCGTGCCAGCCCGGCGACCACCGCCACCCGCCATTCGCGGTGGGCACGGTCGGCCCGGGGCAGGAACACGGTCACGTGCTCGCCGCGATGGAGCGCCTCTTCCACATGCGCCAGCCAGTGCTGGTGGAAGACGCCCGCCGCGGCGAGCGCTTCTCCGGGCAGCCCGTCCACCGCGATCCGCTTCATTCGCGGCGCTCACGGTGAAGGGTGATGCCGATCTTCTCGCCCGCTTCGGCGATGGCGAGCTTGACGATCCTGACAGTGACCGCCTCGATTCGTGCGTCCTGCAGGAACAGCGTTTCGCAGACATGGTCGGCGACCGCCTCGATCAGCTTGAAATGCACACCCTTTGGCAGCGCGTCCGAGGCGGCGAACTTCAGATCCATGTAATTTTTCGAATGATCGAGCGAGGTGTCCGGATCATAGCGGTGGAGCGGCTTCATGCGCGCCGAAATCGTGAACCGCAGCGGCTGCGGGCGCCCGGTCTCCTCCGAATAGATCCCGGTGAGCACATCGTGCTCGAAATCGGCGACTTCCAGGATCAGCGAATCGGTCATGGTCCGGCCCTAGCGCGGATTGGACCAGCGCGCGAAGATCGCCGTTGGCAGGAGCCGTCCCCCCTCGCCCGTTTCCTGTACCGCCAGCTCGCCGTGCTCGACGACGCCGGGGAGACCGCGGAAGAGTTCTTCGAGCAAACCCCCGAGCGCGAGGCTGCTCATGCGGACGGCATAGACCGTAAGGAACAGGAAGCGGCTGTCGGCGTCGAGCAGCTCCCGGCAGTCGGACACGAGACCCGGAAGTCCTTCCTCGAGCCGCCAGGTTTCGTTTTTCGGCCCGCGCCCGAATTTGGGTGGGTCGAGGATGATCCCGTCATAGCGGTTCCCGCGCCGCACTTCGCGGGCGACGAATTTTGCCGCATCGTCGACCAGCCAGCGGATGGGACGATCTTCCATCCCCGAAAGGGCGGCATTCTCGCGCGCCTGCGCGACCGATTTCTTGCTCGCATCGACATGCGTCACCCGCCCGAAGCGCGACAGCGCGAGCGATCCGACGCCGGTATAGCCGAAGAGATTCATGGTCTCCGCGCTGTCCGCGCCGGCGAGCTGGCCGCCCATCCAGTCCCACACCGGTGCCATGTCGGGGAAGAAGCCGAGATGGCGGAAGGGCGTGCATTGCGCGGTGAAGCGGACGTCCTCGCTCCACCCCAGCTGCCAGCCCTCTTCGGGCACACTGCGGTCGAACTGCCAGCGCCCGCCCCCGTCCTCGTCGCTGCCCGGGACGAACTCACCATCCGCCGGCCAGTCCTCGTCACGCGGCATCCACATTGCCTGCGGCTCCGGCCGGATGAAGCGATAAGCGCCGTATTCCTCGAATTTCCGCCCTTTCCCGCTGTCGAGCAGGCGATAGGCATCCCAGCCTTCGCCCACCATCAGCACCGGATTGCGGACCAGGCGGGCCATCAGCTGGCGTGCGCGAGGATATGCTCGCGCACCGCTTCGTAACTGCCGGGCAACTCGACCATGGCTTCCTCGCGCGAGAACAAGTCCCCGACCCTGGCGGGCAGCGGCGGACGGATACCGGTCGCGCGCTCGACCGCGTGGACGAACTTCGCCGGATGGGCGGTGGCGAGCGTGACCACCGGCACATCCACGGGCATCTCCGCAGTGCGGGCCGCATGCAGCCCGATGGCGGTGTGCGGATCGATGACCTCGGCATAGTCCTCGTAAGCGCGGCGCATCGACTGCGCAGTTTCATCCTCGTCGACGCGGGCACTCGCGAACAGCGCTGCCGCGCCCTGGCGCTGCAGGTTGCTCAGCCGCATCGCCTTGCTCGCCTCGAAACCGCGCATCTGTTCGGCCAGCGCGGCTCCGTCGCGACCGCCGACATCGAACAGCAACCGCTCGAAATTCGAACTGACCTGAATGTCCATGCTCGGCGCGGCCGTCGGGGTCACCGTTCCGGCGGAGTAGTCCCCCGCCCCCAGCGCCCGGTGCAGGATGTCGTTGACATTGGTGGCGACGATCAGCCGTTCGATGGGAAGGCCCATCTGGGCCGCGACATAGCCCGCGAAGACGTCGCCGAAGTTTCCGGTCGGAACGCTGAAGGCCACCCGACGCGTGGGTCCGCCCAATTGAAGCGAGGCAGCGAAGTAATAGACCACCTGCGCCATCAGCCGGGCCCAATTGATCGAATTGACCGCGCCGATGCGGTGCTTCGCGGTCACACCCTCGTCCGCGAAGATGCGCTTTACCATTGCCTGGGCATCGTCGAAACTGCCGTCGATCGCGATGTTGTGGACGTTGGGTGCGCGAACCGTGGTCATCTGGCGGCGTTGGACATCGCTCACGCGCCCCTTGGGATGGAGCATGAAGATCTCCACCCGGTCGAGCCCCGCCACCGCATCGATCGCCGCGCTGCCGGTATCCCCGCTGGTGGCTCCGACGATGGTTAGCTGACCGTCCTCGCGCTTCAGGAACTCCTCGAACAAAAGGCCGAGCAATTGCAGCGCCACGTCCTTGAAGGCGAGCGTGGGCCCGTGGAACAGTTCGAGCAGCCACTGCTGCTGGTCGAGTTGAACCAGCGGTGTCACCGCGCGGTGCGCGAAGCGGCCATAGGCTCTTGCGGTCAGCTCCTCCAGCCGCTCCGGCGCGAGGCACGCACCCACGAAGGGCTGCATAACGCGAGCGGCGAGTTCGGCATAGGGCAGGCCGCGCATCGCCGAGATCTCTTGCTGCGAGAACCGGGGCCAGCTTTCGGGAAGGTAGAGCCCGCCGTCGCTCGCCAGTCCCGCCAGCGTGACTCCGGCAAAATCGAGCTTGGGCGCAGAGCCGCGGGTGGAGACATAGTGCATCGCAAGCCGGTTAGCCGCCGCGCGGAGACCGAGCAAGCAAAGGGCGCTTTAGCTGCCCCTAGCCTCCCTGCCGCGGCGCCGTAGCGCCAGAACGTAGATCACCAGCGCCGTGAGCGCGAAAAAGAACCACTGGCCGGCGTAGGCCAGGTGGTTGTTGGGCAGGCTTCGGGGATCGGGAGGAGCGAGTCGTTCCAATCCCGCAACGTCTTGCGCTGCCACGATCCTGCCACCGGGCGCGATGATGCCCCGGACTTCGCCTCCGGCCCATTCAACCGGGTGCGGATCACGCGAGAAGCCCAGATCGACCGTGACCAACTCTCCGCCCGGAAGGATGCAGCCGGTTCGGTGGGCGACGCCCTTCTGTCCGCTTGCGCTCGTCCCCGCCACCGTCGTCACCCCGTCGACCGCAGCGCAGGTGACGGTGGTGCGGCGGTAGATCAGCGCCTCGCGTGCCGCCGGATCGGCGGGAAAATCCACCTCGGTGGACATGGCGAGCGACCGCTCCGCGCTTGCGATCAGCGCCTCTTTCTGGTCCTTGCGGTCGAGTTGCCAGAAACCGAGCGCGATCATCACCGCCACCGCGGCGACCACGAGGATGGTGGGAAGGATCGGAATGCGGGTCATGGGTTCTTCGAGCCTGCCTCGCGCGCATCGTTGCGGTACTCGCTCGCGAGCAGCGCGGCCTTGGTCACGCGCAGCCCGCCGATCACCAGGGCCAGCGTCAGCGGCCCCCATATCATTGCATGAACCCACCATGCGGGCGCGAGCGAGAGTTCGAGCCAGATCGCCAGCGCGACGGTGATCGTCCCCACGGCCAGCGTGACCAGCGCGGCGGGTCCGTCGCCGACGTTGAAGCGGGTGAAATCGAGGCCGCAGGCGCGGCAGCGGTCGGCGAAAGCGAGCATCCCCGCGAAGAGCGTTCTTTCGCCGCAGCGGGGGCACGAACCGAGAAGGGCAGCCTCGGCCCAGGAGATCCTGGCGCCGGGCTGCCCTTCGCGTGTTTCGGGTCCGTCCTCGCGAGACATTAGTGGATGGCGGCGCCCCACCCACCCCAGACGTAGACGACGATGAACAGGAACAGCCAGACGACGTCGACGAAGTGCCAGTACCATGCCGCCGCTTCGAAGCCGAAATGCTGGCGGGGCGTGAAGTGGCCCTTGTAGGTGCGAACGAGGCAGACGATCAGGAAGATCGTGCCGACCAGCACGTGAAAGCCGTGGAAGCCGGTCGCCATGTAGAAGGCGGAACTATAGGTATTGCCGCCGAAGTCGAAGGGCGCGTGGGCGTATTCATAGGCCTGGATGGAGGTGAACAGCGCGCCGAGCAGGATGGTCAGCCACAGACCCTTCTTGAGTCCTTCGCGATCGCCGTGGATCAGCGAATGGTGGGCCCAGGTGACCGTCGTCCCCGAGCACAGCAGGATCAGCGTGTTGAGCAGCGGCAGGCTGAACGGGTCCATGACCGCCTCGATCGCGGCGGGCGGAAAGACGCCGCCGATCACCTCGGAGATTTCCGAAGGGAACAGCGAGAAATCGAACCAGCTCCAGAACCATCCGACGAAGAACATCACTTCGGACGCGATGAACAGGATCATGCCGTAGCGCATGTGCAACTGGACAACCGGGGTGTGATCGCCGCGCTGGGCTTCCTTCACGATGTTCGAGAACCAGCTGAAGAAGGTCGCGATCAGGCCGGCGATGCCGAGGCCGAGCACGAGGTGTGCGCTCGCCATCTCGTGCATGAAGAGCACCATGCCGGTCGTGAAGGTGAGCGCAGAGATCGATCCGACCAGCGGCCAGATATCGGGCTCGAGAATATGGTATTCGTGATTGACGTTGCCAGCCATTGTACTCGCGTCCTGGTTTCGCTTCGCCGCTGCCCTTAGTGTGCGCGGGCCTGCCGGTCTAGGGCCTAGCCGTCAGAATCTAGCGCCCGGTGGAAAGTGTAGGAAAGGGTGATCTGCTCGACGTCCTTCATATTGGGATCGTCGAGCGCCGCGGGGTCGACGTAATAGAGCACCGGCATGCGCACCTTCTGACCCGGCTCGAGGGTCTGCTCGGTGAAGCAGAAGCACTGGATCTTGTTGAAATAGGGGCCGGCCTGTTCGGGTTCGACGTTGAAGGTCGCCGAACCGGTGATCGGCTCATCCGAATTGTTCGTGGCCAGGAAGATCGCCATGTCACGCTGGCCGATGGTGACCGTGTCGGTGACCTGCTCGGGCCGGAAGCTCCACGGCAGATCGCGCGCGGTGGTGCCGTCGAAGCGCACCGAAATCGTCCGGCTGGCGCCACTCGCAGCCAAGCGCGCGGCGATTTCCGCTTCGCTCTCGCTTGCCCGTTGCGTGGTGCCGCCGAAGCCGGTGACCTGGCAGAACATGCGGTAGAGCGGCACCGCGGCGAAGCCGAGCCCGAGCATTCCGAGCGCCGCCGCGATGGCGAACAGCGCGGTCCGGTTCTTGCGCATCTGGAGAGTAGTAGCCGACATACCCTGCCTCACATCCGCGCTATGGTGATCACGTAGAACAGCACGGCGAGAAACAGCAGGATGCCGCCCAGGACTAGATTACGGCTCTTCTGGCGGCGACGGAATTCGGTTTCTTCTTCGGGGGTCATGGTCAGACAGACACAATCGGAGTGAGGAGGCTGTCCGCGACGAGTGCGGCGAACAGGGCGAAAAGATAGAGGATGCTGAAGCCGAACAGGCGCTTCTCGGGCTTCATCGCGTCGCCTTCGCCGCTGCGGCGCAGTCCGACCGGCAGGGCCAGAGCGGTGAAGGCAAGGCTCAGCCCTGCCGCGGCGATGCCATAGATCGCGCCGGTGAAGCCGAGGTACCAGGGTGCGGTGGCGACCGGGGCCAGCAGCAGCGTGTAGATCAGGATCTGGCGGCGGGTCGATCGCTCGCCCTTGGCCACCGGCATCATCGGAATGCCGACATTCGCGTAATCGGTCTTCACGAACAGCGCGAGAGCCCAGAAATGCGGCGGCGTCCACATGAAGATGATGGCGAACAGCAGCACCGGCATCAGCGTCACGTCGCCGGTTACGGCGACCCAGCCGATGACCGGCGGGAAGGCCCCCGCCCCGCCGCCGATGACGATATTCTGCGGCGTGCGCGGCTTGAGCCAGATGGTATAGACCACCGCATAATAGACGATCGACAGGGCCAGGATGGCGGCGGCCAGCCAGTTCACGCCGAGGCCCATGATCACCACCGAAGCGGCCGAGATCAATATGCCGAAATCGCGGGCATCGCCCCGCTGGAGCCGTCCGGCGGGAAGCGGGCGCCCCGCGGTGCGCTTCATCCCCGCATCGATATCCGCCTCCCACCACTGGTTGAGCGCAGCCGCCCCGCCCGCGCCGAGCGCGATGCAGAGGATCGCGGTGAAGCCGAGCACGGGGTGGATCGATCCGGGCGCGGCGAGCAGGCCGCACAGGCCGGTGAAGATCACGAGACTCATCACGCGCGGCTTGGTCAGCGCGAAGAAATCGCGCCAGTCGGCGGGGAGCTGGATGGGGGCTGTCTGATTCATGGGGCCGGGAGCCATATAGGCGGTCATAGCCGCTTTAGCCAGTCGAGGAGCAAGCGGTTTACCGCCTCGGGCCGCTCCTGCTGCGTCCAATGTCCCACTCCGTCGAGCACATGGCCTTCGACTCGCGGCGCGAACATCTTCATCAGAGCGACCGGATCCTCGACCGCACCGAACAGGAAGGTTGCCGGATCACGGCTGCCGCCGATGAACAGCGCCGGCTGCTCGATGGTGCGGCCGGCAAACTGCTGCAGCCAGCGATAGTCGGTTTCGTGGTTGCGATAGCGGTTCAACGGTCCGCGGAAGCCGGAAGAACGGAATTCGCTCTCGTAGTAGTCGAGGTCCGCTTCGGTGAGCCAGGAAACCGGCTGCGGATCGGGCAGACCCTCGAGGAAGGTCGCCCCGAGAGGCTTGTCCCAATAGTTCCCCGGCGCCACGTCGCCGCTGATCGAGAACATCATGCGCTGGACGAAATCGCGCGGATCCCGCTCCGCCTCGGCCTCGGCCCGCCCGGGTTCCTGGAAATACTCCTGGTAGAAGAACTTCCCCTGGTCGGTGAAATGTTCGCGAAAGACTTCGGTGAAGGGCCGTTGCGGCACCCCTGCGAAGGGCACCGAGAGGCCTGCGACCGCACGGAAATGTTCGGGATGGGCCAGGGCGCTGTTCCAGACGATGGGAGCGCCCCAGTCGTGCCCGACGAGCACCGCGGGCCGGTCAGCCGACAGCGCCGTCTTGAGGTCGACGAGATCGCCGACGATCCGCTCCATGGCATAGGCTTCGACCGGCTCGGGCTTGTCCGAGCCGCCATAGCCCCGCACGTCGATCGCACAGGCGCTGAAGCCGGCCTGGGCCAGCGGGCCGAGCTGGTGCCTCCAGCTATACCAGCTCTCGGGAAATCCGTGCACGAGGATCACGAGTGGTGCGCTGGCCGGATCGGGTCCCTCCATCGCGCAGCGCAGCTTCAGCTCTCCGGTGTCGACCTGGCGCATCACGGGCATGATATCCTCCTTGCGGGACGGAAAAAGCGGCCGAAACCCCATGGGCCCGGCCGCTCTCCCGTGTCCAATATATCGCGATCAGGCCGAGGCGGGCTGACCGTCGCGCGGCATGTGATCGTGGTAATCGTGGTGATCCTCGATCACCGGCAGCTCGCTGAACTGATGGAAGGGGGGCGGGCTCGACAGGCTCCACTCGAGAGTCGTGGCACCCTCGCCCCAGTAATTGGCGGCAGCCTTTTTCCCCGCCGTGAAGGCATAGACCAGATTGGCGAAGAAGAAGAGCATCGAACCGGCCATGATCATATAGCCGATAGTGCTGACCTCGTTCCAATAGGCAAAGGCTTCGGCATAGTCGGGATAGCGGCGCGGCATGCCGTTGAGCCCAAGGAAATGCTGCGGGAAGAAGATCACGTTCACGCCGATGAAGAAGCCCCAGAAGTGCAGATGCGCCAGCAGTTCGGAGTGCATCCGGCCGCTCATTTTCGGGAACCAGTAATAGAAACCGGCGAAGAGCGAGAACACCGCACCCATGGACAGCACATAGTGGAAATGGGCGACGACGAAATATGTGTCGTGGACCACGTCGTCGACGCCGCCATTGGCGAGATAGACCCCGGTCACGCCGCCGATGGTGAAGAGGAAGATCATCCCGATCGCCCAGACCATGGGCGATTTGAACTCGATCGATCCGCCCCACATCGTCGCGATCCAGCTGAAGATCTTCACCCCCGTGGGGACCGCGATGACCATGGTCGCAGCGGTGAAATACATCTTCGTGTTCACGTCGAGACCGACGGTATACATGTGGTGCGCCCAGACGACGAAGCCGACGACGCCGATCGCGACCATGGCATAGGCCATGCCGAGATAGCCGAACACCGGCTTGCGGCTGAAGGTCGCGACGATCTGGCTGATCATCCCGAAGCCCGGCAGGATCATGATGTAGACCTCGGGGTGGCCGAAGAACCAGAACAGATGCTGATACAGCACCGGATCGCCGCCACCGGCGGGATCGAAGAAGGTCGTCCCGAAATTGCGGTCGGTGATCAGCATGGTGATCGCCGCGGCGAGAACCGGCAGGGCGAGCAGCAGCAGGAAAGCAGTGACCAGCACCGACCACACGAACAGCGGCATCTTGTGCAGGGTCATGCCCGGCGCACGCATGTTGAAGATGGTGGTGATGAAATTCGTCGCCCCGAGGATCGAGCCTGCGCCCGCGAGATGGAGCGAGAAGATCGCGAAGTCGACCGCGGGGCCTTGACTGCCCGAGGTCGAGAGCGGTGCGTAGACGGTCCAGCCCGTGCCCGCGCCCGGCCCGGTGCCGCCGGGTACGAACAGCGAGAACATCAGCGAGCAGAAACCCGCCACCGTCAGCCAGAAGCTGACGTTGTTCATCCGCGGAAAGGCCATGTCGGGCGCACCGATCATCAGCGGTACGAACCAATTGCCGAAACCGCCGATCATCGCCGGCATGACCATGAAGAAGACCATGATCAGGCCGTGCGCGGTGATGAACACGTTCCACATGTGGAGCGCCGTGTCGAAATCCGCCGATCCGCCCATGAACTCGGCCCACCAGGTGAGGTATTGGATGCCGGGTTCGGCCAGCTCCATCCGCATGATGCCGGAGATGCCGCCACCCACGATCCCCGCCATGATCGCGAAGATCAGATAAAGCGTGCCGATGTCCTTGTGATTGGTGGACATGAACCAGCGCGCGAAGAAGCCGGGCTTGTGTTCGGCCTCGTGATGCGCGTGGTCCTGGTGGTGGGCCTCGAAGTGGTCGGCAGTGGTCGCCATCGTACTATACTCTCGAGCTAACTAGTTTTTACGTGGTCGTTTCGACCGGCGCGGCACCCGCACCCGGCGCGCCGGGCTCCGAGCTTTCGGGTTCTTGCTGCGGAGCAGCGGCAGGAGCCGCCTCCACGCCCGCTTCTTCGGCGCCGGCGATCGTGCCGCCCTGCGCCAGAACCCATGCGTTGTACTGATCCATCGGCAGTGCCTCGACCACGATCGGCATGAAGGCGTGTCGCGCGCCGCACAATTCGGAGCACTGGCCGTAATAGACGCCGGGCTCGTCGACCTGCAGCAGTCGCTCGTTGAGGCGGCCCGGGACCGCATCGAGTTTGAACCACAGGCTCGGCACGGCGAAGGAATGGATTACGTCGGCGCCCGTGGTCTGCAGGCGGATGGGAACTCCGACGGGCACGACCATGCGGTTGTCGGCCGCGAGCTGGAACGGCTCGCCACGAGCGTCGGCCTCTTCGCGGGTGAGCATGTTCGAGATGATCTCGAAGTCCCCGTTGTCGGGGTAGGTATAGCCCCAATACCACTGATATCCGGTCGCCTTGATCGTGATCGCAGCCTTGGGCGGAGTCTCGTACTGCTTCGCCAGCAGAGTGATCGAAGGAATCGCAATGGCGAGCAGGATCAGCGCGGGAACCACCGTCCACACCACTTCGATCATCGTATTGTGGCTCGTCTTCGAAGGTACCGGATTGGCGCGCTTGTTGAAGCGGACGACCACGGCGACGATGAGAAGAAAGACGAATGCACAGATGATCGCCATCACCCAGACCAGCCCCGTGTGGAGCCCCTTCGCGAAGTGTCCGGTTTCCGAAAACTGATCCTGCACGTCGATGGCGCCGGCGATCGGCATTCCCTTGCCCTCGGTCGGCCGCATCGGGGTATAGGCGCCCGAACCGGCCGAGACCGCATTGGGATCGGCCACTTCGGCAGCCGCCGCCGGATCGAGCGTTTCGAGCACGGCGGAGGGCGTTTCGGCAGGCACGGGTCCGACCAGATCGTCCTGGGTCAGGCCTTCCTGTGCAAATGCGAAAGGCGCGCCGAGCGCCAGCGTCACTGCCAGGACCAGGCTGGCTAGGATCCGGGATATCCCGCAAATTTTCATCGTCTTGGCACTCTTTCGTGGCGTATCATCATCCGGGCGACCTGACGCCGGCGAATCCCGCATGCACGGCAGGAGACGCCCGAGAGCGAGGGCACGGTTGCGCCCGCCCTATAGGCAGGCTTTGTCACAGCCTCAAGCGTGTGGCGGATAAAAATATGCACCCGTCATTGCCTCTTGCGCAATCCCGCGCGACGCGCTTTGTGCGCTGCCGACATGACAGACGAAGAGATCCTCCACGAATTTCGCGCCAGCGAGGCCCTTCTCGAAGGGCATTTCAAACTGTCGAGCGGACGCCATAGCGGCCATTATCTCCAATGCGCCCGCGTGCTGATGAACCCCGAGCGGGCCGGCAATCTGGCCCGCGCGCTCGTCCAGAAGATCCCGCGCGAGATCCGCAGCCGGATCGACGTCGTGGTCAGCCCCGCGATGGGCGGGCTCATCGTCGGCCACGAGATGGGCCGTGCGCTCGGCAAGGATGCGATGTTCCTCGAACGGCCCGACGGCTCGTTCCATCTGCGCCGCGGCTTTCGGCTCGAGCCGGGGGCGCAGGTCCTCATGGTTGAGGATGTGGTGACCACCGGCCTGTCGAGCCGCGAGGCAATCGCTGCGGTCGCCCGCGAGGGCGGCGAAGCGATCGCCGAATGCGCGCTCGTCGACCGGTCGAACGGCGAAGCCGAACTGGGCGTCCCGTTCTTCCCGCTGATCGAGCTGACCTTCCCCAGTTACGCCGAGGACGAAGTTCCCGCCCAGCTGGCGGCGGTGCCCCTCTCCAAGCCCGGGAGCCGCAGGTCCTGACCCGGTTGCTGCGCCTCGGCGTCAACATCGACCACGTCGCCACCATCCGCAATGCGCGCGGCGGCGACCACCCCGACCCGGTGCGCGCGGCGGAAATCGTCGCCGCTGTGGGGGGCGACGGGATCACGGCCCATCTGCGCGAGGATCGGCGGCACATTCGCGATGCCGACCTGGAGCGGATCCAGCAGGCGACCGACCTGCCGCTCAATCTCGAAATGGCGGCCACCGAAGAGATGCTGGAGATCGCTCTGGCGCACAGACCCCATGCCGCCTGCATCGTGCCGGAAAAGCGTGAGGAGCGGACCACCGAAGGCGGACTCGACGCGGCCGGCTTGCACAATCAGCTGGCTCCGATCGTATGGCGGCTGGCGGATAACGGGATTCGCGTGAGTTTGTTCATAGAAGCGGACGAGCGCCAGCTCGATGCGGCGCAGCGGCTGCGGGTTCCGGTGGTCGAATTCCACACGGGCGAATACGCTCACGCGGGGATCGACGGCGATGCGGGACGGGAGGTACGCGAGCTCGGGCGGATCGCCCGCATGGCCCGACTGGCCGCCGAGATGGGCATCGAATCCCACGCGGGACACGGGCTGACCTACGACAACGTTGGCCCCGTGGCCGCCATCCCCCAACTGGCCGAACTCAACATCGGTCACTATCTCGTCGGTGAAGCGGTGTTCGTCGGCCTCGAGGCGGCAGTGCGCAGAATGCGCCTGCTGATGGACGAGGCGAGAAAAGGCACTTCCGGGTGATCATCGGTCTCGGTTCGGATCTGTGCAACATCGAGCGGATCAGCAATTCGCTCGACCGGTTCGGCGAGCGCTTCGAGGCCAGGGTCTTCACCGAGGTCGAACGAGCCAAGGCCGGGCGCCGCCCGCACACCCGTGCCGGCACTTATGCCAAGCGGTTCGCGGCGAAGGAGGCCTTTTCGAAGGCAGTCGGCACCGGTTTTCGCCGCGGCGTATTCATGAAGGATATCGGTGTCGTCAACGCGCCATCGGGCTCCCCGACGCTGGCGCTGACCGGTGGCGCCGCGATCCGGCTTGCGGAAATGGTCCCGGACGGCCATGAGGCGCGCATTCATCTCACCCTCACCGACGATCACCCCTGGGCGCAGGCCTACGTCATCATCGAGGCCCTTCCCCTGTGACAACCGGCACCCCGACAGTGAACGATACCGCCCCCAAAAAATCGAAGAAGCGCGACGACAAGGTCGATTGGTTGTCCGAGATACGCGGCCTCGCGCTGATGCTGGCTGCGGTATTCGCCTTTCACAGCTTTCTCGCCAAGCCGTTCTACATCCCCTCGGAATCGATGATGCCCAATCTGCTGGTCGGCGACCGCCTGGTGGTGAGCAAATATCCCTATGGCTGGAACTGGTCCTCGATCAGCTTTCACCTGGCTCCCCGCGGCGACTGGCGGGTGATGGGATCGACCCCCGAATACGGCGATATCGTCATTCCGGTCCATCCGTTGCGCGACGAGGATTACATCAAGCGTGTCGTAGCTCTTCCGGGCGACCGCATCGCGGTGGTCGGCGGGCAGATCGTCCTCAACGGCATCCCTGTGGAACAGAAGGTCGAACCCGCGCTCGACCTGCCGCTGGACGCCAATTCGCGCTGCGACGGCTTCGGCTTCGACGACTTCGCCGCGACCAATGCCGCGGGCGAGCCGGTCTGCCGGGTCCCCGTGCTGCGTGAAACCCTGCCCAATGGCGCGACCTATCTGGTCATCGACCACCAGACTCAGGAACTCGACGACTTCGCCGAGATTACTGTCCCGGGGGATCATGTATTCGTCATGGGCGACAACCGCGATCATTCGGCCGATAGCCGCGAAACGCAGTCCGACCGCGGGCTCATGGGACCCGTTCCGCTCGCGAACATCGGTGGCCGAGCGGAGTTCATCACCTTCTCGCTCGACGGAACGACCACCCTCAATCCGATCAGCTGGTTCACGAGCTTGCGCGAGCGGCGCGCCTGGACCACGCTGCGTCCGCCCCTGACCGAGAGGAAAGGCGCCGAATGACCGACCGTTCGCCGTCCGCCGCAGCCGAAAGGAAGGACGGCGGCCCTCGCCCGGGTGCCAGCCCGACGCGTATCGCCAGCCCCGAGCTGCGCTACGAAGCGTCGAGGGCGCTGGTCTGGGGCGTGGTCATCGGGCTGATCTGGCTGGCGGCGCATCTGTCGCAATCGCTGCTGGTAATCTTCGGCGCGATGGTGTTCGGCGCCATGGTCGACGGCGGCGCGCGCCTGCTCGGGCGCGCCCTTCCGATAGGCCGCGGCTGGCGCGTGGCGATCGTGCTTCTGGCGACGCTCGCCTTCCTCGTCTGGCTGGGTTACTTTGCCGGTTCGCAGATTTCGCAGCAGGCGGCGCAGTTCCCGGCGATCGTGGCTGAGCAGATCGACGCGGCAATCGGCTGGCTGCAGTCCAAGGGCTTTGCCGTCGGAACCGCCGAAATCCAGTCTCTCGCCGAACAGATGGTCACGGGTGTGGGGACCGTGACCCGCGCGATCGGAGGATTGGTCGGCGGACTGACCACGCTGTTCCTGATCCTCATCATCGGCATCTATCTGGCCATCGATCCGCATATCTACGAACGCGGCGCCGCATGGATGATCCCGGAGCATCGCCGGAACTCCTTCTACGACACCTTCTTCCACCAGGCGCGGACCCTGCGTCGCCTGCTCGCCGGCCGGCTTGCGGGCATGGTTTTCGAAGGATTCTTCACCTGGGCCATGCTGGCGTTCGGGGGCACCCTCATCGGTCTCGATCCGGTCCCGATGGCGGCGCTTCTGGGGTTGCTGACGGGGCTGCTCGCCTTCATCCCCAATGTCGGGGCCATCATTTCGGGCGCGCTGATGGTGCTCGTCGGTTTTTCCGGCGGGACCGACATGGGTCTGTACACGATCTTCGTCTATTTCCTCGTGCAGAACTTCGATGGCTACATCCTCGTGCCGATGATCGCGAAGAAGACCGTCGATCTCGCCCCCGCACTGGTGCTCTCGGCACAGCTCATCTTCGGGGTCCTGTTCGGCATTCTCGGTCTCGCTCTGGCGGATCCCCTGCTCGCCATGATCAAGGTGGCGCTGCAACGGCGTGCGGCACGGCTTGATGACGACGATGCCAAAGCTGCGCCAGGCACGGTCGAGCCCGGCTGACATGGTTCGCAAATTCCTCTACTTCATTGCCGGGATCATCGTGCTGGTGATCCTCGGCGCGATCGCTCTTTCGATCTGGTCGCGCGAGGTGACCGAAATCGCTTTCGTTCCGCGCGGCGAATTCGTCGAACAGCCCCCGCTGGCGGCGAACGCCTATCAGGATCCGGCGATGTGGTATTCCCGCCCGGGTCTCGGAACGACCGACCCGGCGCGCTATCAGCCGGCAGTCGCCGAAACCGCGCCGGATCCTGCCGATCAGGCGCCTTCCCCCGATGCGCCGGCTGCCGAACGCAGCCTCGACCGCGGGGATGCGCTGGCGGTGCGGGGTTCGACGGCGGGCGAGGCGGCCGATCCGCGGTCCGTGCCCGCTTTCGCGGTCTTCTTCGTCCCGCCTACCAGCTACATCCAGGCCGGCGGAAACTGGAACGCGGCTCTCGCCGATGCGACCACCGACACCCGCGCCCGGCTGTTCCTGAAAGGGCTCGCCAGCCCGTTCAACCGTGCCGACGAAATATGGGCGCCGAAATATCGCCAGGCTGCTGCGGGCGCTTTCCTCACCGAACGTCCCGAGGCGCAGAAGGCGATCGACGCCGCCTATACCGATGTCGCCCGCGCCTTCGCCTATTTCGTCGACAGCATTGATCCCGGCAAGCCGATCGTACTGGCCGGCCACAGCCAGGGTGCGGTCCATGTTCTGCGCCTGCTGCGCGAAGAGGTGGCCGGAACCGATCTCGAACCGCGCATCGCAGCGGTTTACGCACCCGGCTGGCCGATTTCGGTCGAGCACGATCTGCCCGGACTGCCCTTCCCCGCCTGCGCAACCCGGGGTCAGGCCAGCTGCATCCTCGCCTGGTCGGCCTTCTCCGACGAAGGCGATGCGTCCATGCTCATGCGGCGCTACCAGGCGACGCTGGGTTTCGACGGCGAGCCACGCGGCGAGGGCCCGATCCTCTGCGTCAATCCCTTGACAGGAGGGACCGGAGGCGTGGCCCCTGCGAACGCCAATCTCGGCACGCTGGTGCCGAACGCGGACCTTTCGGCGGGCGAGCTGGTCGAGGGGGCAGTCCCCGCCCGGTGCGGCGAAGACGGGTTGCTGTACATCGGAGACCCGCCCGAAATTGGCCAGGGGGTTCTCCCGGGAGGCAATTACCATGTCTACGACATCCCGCTGTTCTGGAAGAATCTGCAGGAGGATGTGATCGAACGGGTGGGCGCATGGGCGAGCCGGGGATCGTAACCGCCTTCGCGCCGGAATTCGGCGCCGTACTGCCCGATGGCGGGGCGCTCATCGGACTCGATCTCGGCACCAAGACCATCGGCGTGGCGACATGCGATGCCGGATGGCGCTATGCCACCGCCGGCCAGACGCTGTCGCGCGGAAAGTTCGCCAGGGACCGCGAGGTCTTGCGCGGGATCATCGATGACCGGTCCATCCTCGGTGCGGTGATCGGCCTGCCGCGCAACATGGACGGTAGCGAGGGTCCGCGGGCGCAGGCGAGCCGCGCCTATGCCAGGAATTTGGCCACGGCGCTTGGTCTGCCGGTGTTGCTGTGGGACGAGCGCTGGTCCAGCGCCAGCGCCGAGGCGGCAATGATCGGACAGGACATGAGTTGTGCCAAACGAGCCCAGCGGATCGACAGCCACGCCGCTGCAGTGATCCTCCAGGGAGCGATCGACGCGCTGGCAGGCGGCGGGCTCTGACCCCAGGTCCTTTCGATCTGCTGCGGAAATTGGGGATTGTGCGATCGGCCGGCGCACGACTATCGCCGACCGAATGACCGCGCCGGCAAGCAAGTTCGATCCCCGCCAAGCGACGCCCTTCCTGACCAGTCGGGGCCATTCGGGGTGGCTGGGGCTGCGCTATTCCGACCATGGCGACGACTGGGTCGAACTCGAGCTCCCGTGGCGCGAGGATCTGCTCGGCGAGGATGGGCAGCGCGTCCTCGCTTCCGGTCCCATTCTCAGCCTGATGGACATGGCCAGCGGGATGGCGATATGGCGGAAAATGGATGGCTTTACCGCAATCGCCACGCTCGACCTGCGGGTGGATTACGTCCGGCCCGCGCGCGAAGGGGCGAGCGTCTTCGGCCGCTCGCAATGCTATCGCGTCACTCGCAGCGCTGCCTTCGTGCGCGGTCTCGCGCATGACGGCGATGCCAGCGACCCAGTGGCGCACATCCAGGCGGTCTTCATGAAGATCTCGCCGGCAGCGAGCATCTGAGATGGGAACATGGAACATCGAAGCGCTGACACCCTATGCCCGTTCGCTCGGGATCGCCGTCGAGCGATGGGAAGCCGATGCGCCGATCCTGTGCGTATCGTTCGACGAGAGCGTCGAGGGACGGCCCGAGCATTACCACGGCGGCGCAACCGGCGGCCTGCTCGAAACCGCGGGCTACGCCGCATTGCGCGCCGAACTGGCGCGGCGCCAGCGCCGGGCAGTGCTCAAGCCGATCAACATCACCGTGCAATATCTCGCGGCGGGCAAGAACCGGACCAGCTATGCTCTGGGCCGCATCACCAAGCTCGGCCGGCGCAGCGCGAACATCACCGTCGAGGCCTGGCAGGACGACCGCACACGTCCGATCGCCACAGCGGTGATGAATGTGCTGATGGCCGAGGCCGACTGACTCACGCCTCGCCCGCACAAGGCCGCCCTCGCCGCATCTCCTTCTCAGTTCCGCGGTTGCTCCATCTCGCGCAACTGCTCGTCCCGTGCCCGGCGTATCGCTTCGGCCGCGCGCTCCTCCGCGCGTCTGCGTGCCTGCTCGATTGCCTGTTCGTCGATCCCGACGCCGTTCTGATCGACCCTGATGTCGACCGGAACTCCGTCTACTTCGGTCGAAAATACCGCCTCGCCTTCGCGGATGCGCAGACGTGAATTCCCGTCGCCGAGCGGAATATCCTCGAGGCCGGGAACGTCCAGCGGCTCGACAGGGCCGCCCGGATCGTCCTGCGGCGAAGGGGCCGACGGTCGAGGCGTCGCCTCCACCCCCATTGCCTGGTTCATGAAATCGCGCCAGATGCGCGCGGGCAGACCGCCGCCGCTCACTCCTCCGGCCAGCGGCGAGTTGTCGTCGTTTCCGATCCACACCCCGACCACCAGATCGCCCGCATAACCGAGGAACAGCGCATCGCGGTTGTCCTGCGTCGTTCCCGTCTTGCCGAAATTGGGCGCGCGGAGCATTGCGGCGCGACCGGTCCCCTGATTGATGGCGGCGCGCAGCATCTGCTCCATCTCGGCATGGGTCGAGGAGGAGAAACTCGACGGCCCATCCCATAAATTCTCGAAGAAGCCGCGTTCGGATCGGGCGAATGCATGCGGCTCGACGGGGAATTCGTTCGCCGCGACCGCCGCATAGGCAGCGGTCAGCTCGAGCAGAGACATGGTCGAGGTGCCGAGCGCCAGGCTTGGATCGCCCTCGGCGAGCGGCGAACTGACGCCGAGGTCGCGCGCCGTGGCGATCACCTTCTCGCTCCCCACCTCGCCGAGCAGACGTACGGCCGCGACATTGCTCGAGCGGGCAAACGCCTGTTCGAGCGTCAGGCTGTCCGAGTATCGCCCCCCCGCGTTCTTCGGTTGATAGCTGCCTTCGACGATCTCGGTGTTGGCTATCCTGTCTTCGGGGCTCCATCCCGCGCGCAGTGCGGCGAGATAGACGAACAGCTTGAACGTCGAGCCGGGCTGTCGCCGCGCCTGCGTCGCGCGGTTGAACGGGGATTTTCCGTAGTCCTTGCCGCCGATCATGGCGACCACCTCGCCATTGGGGCGCATGGCGACGAGAGCGACCTGCGCATCGCCGAGCGGCGCCCGCTGAATCACGCGGCGGGCGATGTTCTGAAGCCGGCTGTCGAGTGTCGTCGTGAGTGTCTGGCGGGCATAGCCGGTTTCGGTCTGCTCGCGCGCTTCGGGCAGCGCCCAATCGGCGAAATAGGTGCCGGTGGGCAGGTCGTTGCGCGTCCGCACGTCGAGCGCCGGCGGAGTGAGCGCACGCGCCTCGGCCTCGGTGAGATAGCCCGCCGCGACCATCGCCTGCACGACCAGCCGCATACGCTTTTCGGCCCGGTCGTAGTGCTTGGTCGGCGCGTAGGACGACGGCGCCTGGAGCAGCCCCGCGAGCATTGCGGCCTGGTTCGGCTTGAGGTTTTCCGGCTTGCGATAGAAGTAATGCAGGCTCGCCGCGCGCAGTCCGTAGACATTGTCGCCGAAATAGGCGTTCGAGAGATAGCGCGAAAGGATTTCGTCCTTGGTCAGCCATGCTTCGAGCCAGAATGCGATCAGGGCTTCGCGCGCCTTGCGCGTCAGCGTGCGTTCGGGGGTGAGGAAGGTGAATTTTGCGAGTTGCTGCGTGATCGTGCTGCCCCCGCCGGTGCCGGTGAAGACCGCCCGCGCAATACCGCGCGGATCGACGCCCCAATGGCTGTAGAAACGCCGGTCCTCGATCGCGAGGAAGGCTTCCACCACATGCGGCGGGAGGTCCGAGACCGCAACCGGCTGGTCGGTCACGGCCCCGTTTCGCGCGATCGGCGTGCCGTCCGCGGCGAGCAGCGTCACCTGCGGCGCGGCGATCGGCTCGAGCGACTTGTTCAGCGGTGCGGTGATCGCCAGCCAGGCGGCGAGCAGAAGGACCACCCCCAGCACGGCCAGGACCAAGCGGGCTGCCCACCACCGCTTGCGCCGGTCGCGCCAGTAAGCCGCCTGCCAGAAGCGCGGCCGCGCCCCGGTCTCGCCCTCGAGCGCGTGGTCGACGCGGTCGAGCCGCTCGTCCCAGTCCTCGTAGTCGAGACCGTCGTGAAGCGCGTAATACCCGCGGTGCGGAGCAGGCTCCTCATCGGGGGCGGATTTGCGCCGGAAGGAATCGAGAATGCCCATGCCTACTGTGTTAGGCTAACAACACAGTTGTGAACAGGGGCTGGCCGGTCAGGCTTTGCCAACCACGCTCTCGGGCAGATCCTCGCCGAAGACGCGCTGGTAATACTCGGCCACCAGCATGCGCTCCTCCTCGTCGCATTTGTTGAGAAAGGAGAGGCGGAAGGCGAGCCCGATATTGCCGAAGATCGCGGCATTCTCGGCCCAGGTGATCACCGTGCGGGGGCTCATGACCGTGCTGATGTCGCCGTTGATGAAGCCCTGTCGCGTCAGGTCGGCGACCTTGATCATGTCGGCGAGCACCTCGGGATCGGTGTCGGGGTTCTTCGCCGCGACGATCTTCTGCTCGGTTTCGGCAGGAAGATAGTTGAGACCGACGACGATGTTCCAGCGGTCCATCTGTCCCTGGTTGATCTGCTGCGTGCCGTGATAGAGCCCGCTGGTATCGCCGAGCCCGACGGTGTTGGCGGTGGCGAACAGGCGGAAACCCGGATCGGGCCGAATCACCCGGTTCTGGTCGAGCAGGGTCAGCTTGCCCTGCTGTTCAAGCACGCGCTGGATCACGAACATCACGTCGGGACGGCCGGCGTCATATTCGTCGAACACCAGCGCCACCGGATGCTGCAGCGCCCAGGGCAGCAGGCCCTCGCGGAATTCGGTTACCTGCAACCCGTCGCGCAGAACGATCGCATCGCGGCCGACGAGGTCGATGCGGCTGATATGCGCATCGAGGTTGATGCGGATGCAAGGCCAGTTGAGCCGCGCCGCTACCTGCTCGATATGCGTCGACTTGCCGGTCCCGTGATAGCCCTGCACCATCACCCGGCGATTGTGCGCGAATCCTGCGAGAATCGCCAGCGTGGTGTCCGGATCGAAGACGTAGTTTTCGTCGAGATCGGGCGTGCGCTCGTCGGGCCTGGAAAAGGCCGGCACCGTCCAGTCGATATCGATCCCGAATGTTTCGCGCACATCCACGGTGATGTCGGGCGCCGCGAGGACGGTCTTGGCGGAGGCTTCGAAGGTCTTGTCGGTCATGTCGTTCATCTCGCGGGGGACCTAGGCATTTATCCGGCGCGCGCCAAGCCTATATTGGGCCACGATGCCGCAAGATCCGCTCTCGGAAAAGCTCCGCCGCACCCTCGTCGAGCGGGTGCGCGGCGTGTTCAACGACGTCGAAGGCGGCGAAAGGTCGGTCCCGCCCTCCGACGAAGCGCTGTTCGCGCGCGATACGCCGATCCGCATGGTGCATGCGGACGTTGTCGCGATGATGGTCGGCGGAATTCGGGGCCTGCTGCTGCAGATGCTCCACCCGCACGCGCTCCAGGGGGTGCTCGACCATTCCAATTTCCGGGCCGACATGCACGGCCGCCTGCGCCGAACCGCGCGGTTCATCGCGGTGACCAGCTTCGGCCACAGAGACGAGGCACGGCGCAGCATAGAGAGGGTCAACCGCATCCACGGCGCGGTGTCGGGCACCCTGCCCGACGGCACCGTCTATTCGGCGACCGACCCGCGCACACTCGCCTGGGTGCATGTGGCGGAGGCGACCAGTTTTCTCGCCGCCTATCTGCGGCATGTGCGCCCCGGCATGCCTGGCTCCGAGCAGGACGAGTACTACCGCCAGTTCGCCACGATCGCCCGCGCTTTGGGTGCCGATCCGGTTCCGGAAGACCGTCGCGAAGCGGATGCGCTCTTCCGGGACATGCGCAGCGATCTCACGACCTCGCCGCAGGCGCGCGAGATTGCCGATCTCGTGCTCAACCAGCGGCCGCAGGGAGCACCGCCGGTGGTGCAGAAGCTGCTCGGTGCGGAAGCGGTCGCGCTGCTGCCGCCCTTCGCCCGCTCGATGCTCGGACTCGAGCGCCCGGGGCTGACGGGCATTCCTGCGCGCGCCGCGACATGGAGCATGGGCAAGACGCTGCGCTGGGCCTTCCGGCAGGGGTGACAACCGCCTCTGCCCTGCGCAAGCCGAAGGTTGGATTTCCCGAGGGCAAATCCAAAGACATGGACCACATGTTACACTGTCCAGGAGTAAAAAAATCGCGGCCTTCCGGAGCGCGCGGTCGAGGACCTGTCCGTCAGCATGATTCCGCGTGCCTGCCATGCGACGACCATGCCGCTTCGGCGCGTATGTAGGAAAGTTGAAAATGAAGGGCGGCGATAGGGCTGCCGTCATTCCCGCCGGGTGGTTCCGGGCCGGCTGCGCCACGCGTCCGCTCTGGATTCCCGCCTTCGCGGGGATGACGAAGGTGGAGCGTGGGGCGAGGTCGCTGCCGCCGCGCCGAACCATCGGGACCTTCGCCGTAGAGGTTCGTCATTCCCGCGCAGGCGGGAAGCCAATCTGGGTTCGGCGCTCTCCGCTCTGGGTCCCCGCCTTCGCGGGGATGACGGGTCCTTGTGATGCGAAGCCTGCTCCCGTCCCGCGCGGCTGCGGTCGGCGGCTCCACCCCCTTCGCCGGACTCACGTCTCCCTAGCCGATCTTCCCGGGCAATTCGAACAGCGCCATGAAGCGTCGGGCGACCGCCCTGTCGCCTTCGATCTCCACGCCGACCTCCTCTGCCGCAGGGTCGCCATAGAATATCGCCGCCAGCGAGGGTCCGGCGGGGGCGACGAAGACCGCTTCGCAATCTTTCGGCTCGGTTCGGGTGATCGGCAGCTTCCCTTGCGTCAGTTCGGCCACGAAGCCGACCTCGGGGAAGCGGAAGCCGATGCGGGCGTGCCAGTCGCCGGCCCTGCCGCTGTCGAGCATCGTCCGCAGCGAGAGCATGAAGCTGGCGGGCGAGAGCGGGAGGGTGGGATCGTGCTGCGCGCTCTGCGCCGCCCAGCGGCCGAGTTCCTGAATCAGCGGCTCGGCCGCATACCCCCATTGCGTCAGTTCGTAGACCTGCGCGCCCGAGGGCGGTGGCAGCATGCGCCTGACCAGCACATTCGTCGCCTCGAGCTTCTCGAGCCGTTCGGTCAGCACCTTGGCCGAAATTCCGGGCAGATTGGCGCGCAGCGCGGAAAACCGCAGCGGTCCGAACATCAATTCGCGTATGATCAGCAGCGACCAGCGTTCGCCGACCAGTTCCATGCCGAAGGCCGTGCCGCAGGCATCGTTGTACCATTTGCCGTGAAGACCGATTTCCCGTCTGGTTTCTTTTCGTGACTTCATAGTTGCTTTTAGTAACTTGATACGCCACAAATGGCAAGTCCCGAGTTGGGGCAAGGGAGAGGAGCCCACCATGGTGCAGAAAATCTTCGTGAATCTTCCGGTTGCCGACCTGGAAAGATCCAAATCCTTCTACGGGGCCCTCGGCTTCACCAACGAGGCGGGATTTACCGACGAAACCGCCGCCGCGATGAAGCTGGACGACCGTTTTTTCGTCATGCTGCTGACGCATGAGAAGTGGAGAAGCTTCACTGCCAAGGACATACCCGATGCGAGGACGAACGCGCAGGTGATGATCGCCCTGAGCCTGGCCGACCGGGCCGCGGTCGATTCGCTGGTCTCGGCCGCTGTCGCGAAGGGCGGCACCGCCGATCCCACTCCACGACAGGATCATGGCTTCATGTACGGCCGCAGCTTCGAGGATCCCGACGGGCACATCTGGGAGCCTCACTGGATGGATCCGAACGCGATGGCGGCCGGCGCCACTGCCGAGACCGCCGCCTGATGTGTGGCCGGCCGAAAGCGCGCTTCGCCTTCGGCCGGCGCGAGCCGATTTCCACCGCGATCCGGCAAATCGCGAAAGCATCTGAAGGAGAGGTCTCATGTATGTGAACGGATTCGTGCTCGCCGTGCCCGAGGGCAGCAAACACGCCTATAGGGACGTCGCCGAGAAGTTCTGGACGATTGCGAAAGATTACGGCGCCCGATCGCAGGTCGAATGCTGGGAGGTGGACGTGCCCGACGGCAAGACCACCGATTTTCGCCGCGCGGTGAAATGCGAAGAGGGCGAGAAAATCGTCTTCTCCTGGGTCACCTGGGACGACAAGGACACCGCCGACGCCAGCCACGACAAGATGATGGCCGACCCGCGCATGGCCCAGTTCGGACCCGATGGCAGTGCCATGCCCTTCGACGGCAAACGCATGATCTACGGCGGTTTCGAACCGCTCGTCTGGAAAGAGGCCTGACGGTGTCCGTGAGCCCGTGCGGCGCGGGCTTCGGACTCCACGGGCCGCGAAAGGAGTAACGGCAATGGCGCAATACACCTTCTTCACCAATCCCATGAGCAGGGGCCAGATCGCCCGCTGGGCGCTGCACGAGGCAGGAGCCGACTACGCGACCGAACTGGTCGACTGGCAGGAGAAGTCGTCCGAATTCCTCGCGGCCAATCCGATGGGCAAGGTCCCCACCCTCGTCCACCACGATGGCGATCACGTTCATGTGGTGACCGAAACGGCGGCGATCTGCCACTACCTCGCCGAGATGCATCCCGAAGCCGGCCTGCTCCCCGAGCATCATGAAAAGGCCGATTACTTCCGCCTGCTCTTTTTCGCCGCCGGACCGGTCGAGCAGGCGGTGGTGGCCCGCAGCATGGGGTGGAGCATCGAGGACCCGCAAAAGCAGGGCATGCTCGGCTTCGGCAGTTTCGAACGCGCCATGGACACGTTCGAGACACTCCTTTCGAACCGCGCCTTCGTGTGCGGCGATCGCTTCACCATGGCCGACGTCTATGTCGGCAGTCAGGTCGACTGGGGTCTCGCATTCGGCTCGCTGCCGAAGCGCAAGGTCTTCGAGGATTACGCCGCGCGCCTGCGCGACCGCGCCGCCTATCGCGAGGCGAAAGCGATCGACACCAGGCTGATCGAGGAGATGCAGAATGGCTGACACGCTCACCACCGTACTGTGGTTCGACGGCGACGCCGAAGAGGCGGCGCGGTTCTATGCCGAGACCTTTCCCGACAGTTCCTGCGGCGCGATCTTCCGCGCGCCGGCGGATTTTCCGAGCGGCAAGCAAGGCGACGTGCTGACGGTGGAATTCACCGTCCTCGGCCGGAGCTTCTCCGGACTCAACGGAGGGCCGCAGTTCCAGCCGAACGAAAGCGTTTCTTTCATGGTGACGACCGGGGACCAGGCCGAAACCGACCGCTACTGGAATGCGATCGTCGGCAATGGCGGCGAGGAAAGCGCCTGCGGCTGGTGCAAGGACCGATGGGGCTTCTCGTGGCAGATCACCCCGCGCACTCTGCTCGAAGCGTTTACGGCAGGGGGCGCCGAAGCGCGGCGCGCCTTCGCGGCGATGATGACGATGGGCAAGATCGACGTTGCAGCGGTGGATGCCGCGCGCGCGGGGAGCTGAGCGGTTGACGCGCCGGATCACCGGGGCCGCATTCCTTTCGCTCGATGGGGTGATGCAGGCCCCCGGCGGGCCGACGGAGGATCCCACGGGCGGCTTCGTCGAGGGCGGCTGGGTCTTCAAGCTGTGGGACGAAGGGCTGGAAGAGGTGCTCGGCGGTCTCTTCGGGGGCGAATACGACCTGCTGCTCGGCCGGCGGACCTATGACATCTTCGCCGCCTACTGGCCCTATGTCGAGGGCGAGGAGGCGGCGATGGGGGAGGCCTTCACGCGGGCCGGCAAGCATGTGCTCACGCGCAGCGAGGCGCCGCTCGACTGGGCCAACAGCCACCGGCTCGACGGCATGGAGGAGGTCGCGGCGCTCAAGCGGAGCGACGGCCCCGACCTGATCGTCCAGGGTTCCTCGACGCTCTATCCGCAACTGCTCGCCGAGGACCTGCTCGACGAGCTGATCGTGATGGTTTTTCCGCTCACGCTCGGCCGGGGCAAGCGCCTGTTCGGCGAGGGCACGCCGGTGCGCCAAATGGCCATGACCGACCACAGGGTCACCGCCAATGGCACCTTGATCGCGACTTACCGACCGGCCGGAAGCGCGCTGCCGCCCTTCCCGTCCGGAGCCCCCGCCGCGAGCACGAGCATGCGCGAGGCGGAGCGTCAGCGGCAGATGCGTCGGGGAAGCTGGTAGCGCGGCGCGCTTCAGCCGATCGCGCGCGATTTCCTCAGCGTCTGATACGCTTCGACCACCCGGTTGAGCCGCGCCTCGTGCTGGCGGTCGCCGCCGTTGCGGTCGGGATGATAACGGCGGACCAGTTCGGAATAGCGCCGGCGCAAGCGGCGCCGGTCGGTGTCGAGCCCCAGCCCCAGCGTATCGAGCGCCTCGGCCTCTTCGCGGCTGAAGCGCCCGTCCATCGCCATGTCCGCCTCGCGCCGGGCGCGGCTCTTGATCCCGCTGGCGCGGGCCGCGATGGCGTCGAGCGGATCGGTATAGTCGGCCCAGCGCGGCATGCCATCGACGCCGGCGGTGGGGCGGAAACTGGGGCTTTCGGTCCGCCAGCCCATGCCGGGCGCCTGCGCCTCGAGGATCTCCTCTGCGCTCATGCCCTCGAACCAGTCGTAGCCCGCGTTGAACTCTCTCACATGATCGAGACACAGCCAGCGCCAGTCACCCGGGCCGTCGAAATTGTGCCCGCTTCCGCCGGGCGCGCGGAACTGGCCCGGCTCATCGCAGGCCGGATGTTCGCATGGCTTGCGGGTGTCTTCATACCGTCCGTGAAACTTCGTCTGGCGCATTCGTTCTAGGATGGGGAGTGATTCCCTGTATGGAAAGAGCGAATAGGAGCAGCGACCGCATGGCAGGACCCGTCCAGCAGGAAATGGAACGCCTTCTCACCGAGGCGTTCTCCCCCACGCGGCTCGAAGTCGTCAACGACAGCGCCCGGCATCACGGTCACTCCGGCGACGATGGCAGCGGCGAATCGCATTTCACCGTCGTCATCGAGGCCCCGGCCTTTGCGGAAAAGAGCCGTCTCGAACGCCAGCGCATGGTCAACCGCGCCCTCGGCGACATTCCGGGCGAGCGCGTTCACGCGCTTGCGATCCAGGCCTCCGCGCCAACCGATTGAGGAGCAGGCAGGATGAATCAGGTCGAACTGGTCCTCACCCCGACAACCCACGATCTCGGCCAGTTCGAAGTCCGGCGGGTGCTCCCGGCCCGAGCGCGCAGCATGGTCGGCCCGTTCATCTTCGTCGACCAGTTCGGCCCCGCGCAGCTCGACCTCGGCAGCGGCATGGACGTCCGGCCGCACCCGCATATCAACCTCGCCACGGTGACCTGGCTGTTCGAGGGCGCGATCGACCATCGCGACAGCCTGGGCAGTTTCGCCACCATCCGGCCGGGCCAGGTGAATCTGATGACCGCGGGGCGCGGGATCGTCCACTCCGAGCGCTCGCCCGAGACCGAGCGCCGGTCCGGACCGAGGCTGTTCGGCATGCAGACCTGGCTGGCCCTGCCCGACGGGCGCGAGGAGATCGACCCGGCGTTCGAAGCCGTGACCAGCCTGCCGGTGATCGAGGACGGCCGCGCCCGGGCGATCGTCATCATGGGCGAGCTGTGGGGCGAGCGGGCCTCGACGACCACGCATGCCGCGACCATCTATGCCGAAATCGTGCTCGGCGCCGGAGGAGCCATCCCGCTCGAGGACGATGCCGACGAGCGCGCGGTCATGCTGGTCGAGGGCGAAGCCTCGGTCGATGAGCATCCGCTCGAACGCTACGAGCTCGCGGTCCTGCGGCCCGGCCGCGACATGACGCTGGCCAGCAAGACGGGCGCGCGGGTCATGCTGATGGGCGGAGAAGCCTTCGAAACGCGGCGCCATGCGTGGTGGAACTTCGTCAGCTCGAGCCGCGAGCGGATCGCCCAGGCGAAGGAGGATTGGCGCAAGGGCCGCTTCCCCACCGTGCCTGGCGACGCGGAGGAGTATATTCCGCTGCCCGAAGGCGCGCCCAAGACCGTCACCTATCCATGAGGGAGAGAGCATGAGCTTTGCGGGGAAGACTGCCTGGATCACCGGGGCGAGCAGCGGGATCGGCGCTGCGCTGGCGCGCGAATGGGCCGGCAGGGGCGCGCATGTCGTCCTTTCCGGTCGGGACGAAGGCAGGCTTGCCGAAGTGGCGGATGCGCTCGGCACCGATAGCTTCGTCCTGCCCTTCGACGTGCGCGACGAGGATGCGATGCGTGCCGCCACCGAACGCGCGATCGCCTGGCGCGGGGATGTCGACATCTTCGTGGCCAATGCGGGAATCTCCCAGCGCAGCGCAGCGGTCGACACCGCGATGGAGGTCTATCGCCAGATCATCGACATCGATCTCATCGCGCAGATCGCCGCCACACAGGCGCTGTTGCCGCATCTGACCGCGCGCGGCAGCGGCGCGCTGCTGTTCATCAGCTCGATCGCGGGCAAGGTCGGCGTGCCCATGCGGACCGCCTATTGCGCGGCCAAGTTCGGGCTGATCGGCTATGCCGACGCGCTCCGCGCCGAGCTGAGCCAGACCGGGATCTCGGTCCATACCGTCTGCCCCGGATCGGTCGCGACCGATGTCAGCCGCAATGCACTCACCGCCGACGGGTCGAAGCGCGGCCGCAGCGACCGGGTGATCGACAGCGGTATCGCGCCCGCCGAGGCTGCGCAGCGCATCGTCGATGCCGTCGCCGCGGGCCAGCGCGAGATCATCGTGGCCGAAGGGGTGGAGCAAGCGATGGGCGAAATGCGCCGCACGCCCGACGCGTTGCTCGACCAGGTCGCGGACATGGTCGCCTCGGGCTATATGGAGAAGATGAAGGCGGAGGACTAAGGATGGAAGAGTTTGCGCAGAGCCGGATCACGCTCGACAGCGGGATCGAACTCGATGTGGTCGACCTCGGTCCGCGCGAGGGTCCAGCGCTGATCTTTCTCCACGGCTTCCCCGAGAGCCATCGCACCTGGCGGCATCAGCTGAGGCATTTCTCCGACCGCTTCCGCTGCATCGCGCCCGACCAGCGCGGCTATCGCGGATCTTCCAAGCCGCAGGAGGTCGAGGCCTACAGGCCCGACAGGCTGATCGGCGACGTGTTCGATCTGGCCGACGAGCTCGGCATCGGGGAATTCACCGTCGTCGGCCACGATTGGGGCGGCGCCATCGCCTGGGGCGTGGCCTATCGCGGGCAGGTCCTGGGCCGGGTGACCCGCGCAATCATCGCCAATGCCCCGCATCCGCTGTTCTTCCAGAAGCTGCTCTACACCAATCCGGTGCAGCGCAATGCCAGCCAGTATATGCGTGGCTTCCGCGATCCCGCCAATGATGCGCTCGTTCGCGAACACGGGCTCGCCGCCCTATTGCAGCAGGAGATCCGATGGGATGCCGAAGATCCGATGAACCCCGCCGAGCGGAGCCGGCTGCTGGAGGAGTGGCAGAACCGCGATGCCGCCTTCGCCATGCTCAACTGGTACCGCGCCAGCCCGATCGACATTCCGGCACCCGAGGCGCCTTACGAACTTCCGGCCGACTACGTGGCGCCGCCGCTCCCCCGGCTGACGATCCCGACGCTGGTGATCTGGGCGCTCGAAGACCGCGCGCTGCCGCCCGAAAATCTCGAGGGGCTGGAGGAGGCGATCGAGGATCTCACTCTGACCAAGGTCGCCGGCTGCGGCCATTTCGTGCCCTGGGAAGCACCCGAAGCGGTCAATGCGGCGATGGAGGAATTCCTCTCGCGGACCGCCTGACCGCGACGCTTATCCGCCCCACTCGATCCACGACCCGTGGGGATGGGCGGTGGCAAGGTGCTGACGCATTTCGCCACCCGGCCAGTAGGTCACCGTCAACTCGTGACGGTGCGTCTCGCGATTGGCCTCGACGCTGACCCAGGCCAGCGGTCTGTCCGCGGTAGCTCGCGCCCCGGCGCGCTCGATCAGATCGACGATGCGCTCGCGCTCAGCGCGCGGAATGTACTGCCAGACCACCGAATGCATCACCACGCGGGTCGTCTTCTCCGTCTGTGGCCGGGCCAGCCGGTCGGCGAGGAAATCACCGGCACCCATCCGTGCGATCTCGGGCGGAAAGGTCTTCGCGGCAGCGACCGCGGCATCCATCCGGGCGAAGCGCTCGTTCGAATCGGGCCAGATATAGGCCTTCAGCCGCAGGGCCTGCCGCGGGTCGGCGAGGTCGACCGGGGCGATATCGCAGCCTTCGGCGGCGACGATGTCAAATCCCGCCGACGGCGGCGGATCGCCGCGCCACTCGGGCTGGAGCCGCACCCGCGATGTGCGCGGCCCCACCGTCACGCCGCCGAGCACGTAGCGGTAGCGGCGCATCATCAGATTGACACCCGCGCTCGACCCGAGTTCGAGCAATTCGAAATCGGAGGGAAGCCCGCGATCGACCAGCCACAGGAAGGCAGCGGCGAAATTCGCGGAGCGGCCGGCCTCGTTGGTCTGCGGCGGACCGTCGAGCCAGGGCAGCAGGAAGGATTCGTGCCGCTCGATCGCATCGCCGATCACCTCGGTCGCATTGGTCGGCGCGAGCCCTTCGTAGATCGGCGCCAGCGCGGGCTCCGTACCGGAGAGATGGAGCGCGTGGAGCCCCCCCGCGAGCCGCAGCGGAAGGGCGTCGGCCAGTGCCGGCCCCGCCCATTTGCGCACCCGCCGCATCACCGTCGCCCCGCGGGTCCCGTCGAGAAGCTCGAGCAAGGACTGACAGACCTGCGCTGTGATCGGCGCGCCATTGTCGCGGCAATAGGCGACCTGATTCTCGAATGCCCTGCGCACCGCCTCGGGACCGGTCGCACCGGGCTCGATCACGACATACTGGGCCTTCTTCATCGGCATTGCCCTTTGGCCCCCTGCTGCCTATCTGCGCCCGTCATGAACGAGTGCCTGACCTTTGCCGTTCCCAAGGGACGAATATTGGACGAAGCGCTGCCCGTGATGGCACGTGCCGGCGTCGTGCCCGAAGCGGGGTTTCACGACAAGGCGAACCGCGCGCTCACCTTCGCCACCACGCGCGAGGACATGCGTCTGATCCGGGTGCGCGCCTTCGACGTGGCGACCTTCGTTGCGCATGGCGCGGCGCAGCTGGGCATCGTCGGCTCGGATGTGATCGCGGAATTCGATTATGCGGATCTCTATGCGCCGGTCGACCTCGACATCGGTCACTGCCACCTCGCCGTCGCCGAGCCGGCCGAAGGCGCGGCGAGCGTCGATGGCGCGAGCCATGTGCGCGTGGCGACCAAATATCCCAACATCACCCGCCGCCACTTCGAACGGCAGGGGATCCAGGCCGAATGCGTCAAGCTCAATGGCGCGATGGAGATCGCGCCAGCGCTGGGGCTGGCCGGTCGGATCGTCGATCTCGTCTCCACCGGCACCACGCTGCGCGAGAACGGGCTGGTCGAAACGAGCCGCATACTGGACATTTCGGCGCGGCTGATCGTCAACCGGGCCGCGCTCAAGACCGACCGCCGGCTAGGCGATCTGGTCGAGGCGTTCCGCGCCGACGCGGCACGGCGGGACGCCGCCTGATGCAGTTCCTGCGCACCGCCGATGCCCAGTTCGAAAAAGCATTTGCGCGGCTGGTCCGCGACCGGCGCGAAAGCGATGTCCAGATCGGCCGCGACGTCGCCGCCATCATCAGCGAAGTGCGCGAACGCGGCGACGATGCGCTGGTCGACTACACCGCGCGTTTCGACGGCCACCGACTGCGCGAGGACGCGGATTGGCGGATCGCTCCGGAAGAATGCGAAGCCGCCTATCGCGCGCTCGACCGCGGATTGCGCGAAGCGCTCGATCTCGCCGCGGCGCGCATCCGTGCCTTTCACGCGGGCCAGCTGCCCGAGGACCGCGACTATCGCGACGACATCGGCATGCGGCTCGGCGCGCGTTGGCGCGCCGTGGAGGCCGCGGGGCTCTATGTCCCGGGCGGAAGGGCAGCCTATCCCTCCTCGCTGCTGATGAATGCGATCCCGGCCAAGGTCGCCGGGGTCGAGCGGCTGGTCGTGACCACGCCGACCCCCCGCGGCGAGGCCAACCCGCTGGTCCTCGCCGCTGCGCATATCGCAGGCGTCGACGAGATCTGGCGCGTGGGCGGCGCGCAGGCGATCGCGGCTCTGGCCCATGGCACGCATCGGATCGGCAAGGTCGATGTGATCGCCGGCCCCGGCAACGCCTGGGTCGCCGAAGCCAAGCGCCAGCTTTATGGCGTCGTCGGGATCGACATGGTCGCGGGGCCGAGCGAGATTCTGATCATTGCCGATGCGAACAACAACCCGGAGTGGATCGCCGCCGACCTCCTCAGCCAGGCGGAACACGATCCGGCCAGCCAATCGATCCTGATCACCGACGACGAGCCGCTCGCACGGATGGTCGAGGATGCGATCGACCTCGCCTTGATGAAGCTGCCCACCGCCAAGACCGCGCGGGCGAGCTGGGAGGCGCACGGGCTGGTCGTCATGGTCGACAGTCTCGAGGAGGCTCCCGCCCTCGCCGACCGGCTTGCGGCCGAGCATGTCGAACTGATGGTCGACGACCCGCAGGCGCTGTTCGACCGCATCCGCCATGCCGGAAGCGTGTTCCTCGGTCGCCACACACCCGAAGCGGTGGGCGACTACATCGCCGGACCAAACCACGTCCTTCCCACCGGGCGCCGGGCGCGCTTCGCCAGCGGATTGTCGGTGCTCGATTTCATGAAGCGCACGAGCTTCATCGATGCGGGCGAAGCCGCCTTGGCCGCGATCGGACCGGCCGCAGTGCTGCTGGCCGAGGCCGAGGGCCTGCCCGCCCACGCCCTTTCGATTTCGACGAGACTCAAATGAACCAGAATTCCCGCTCGCAGGCCCGGTCCGCCGCCCGCCTCGGCGCCGTGCAGGCGCTGTATCAGCTGCACATGGAGGGCACTGCGCTCGCGCGCCTGCTCGACGAATTCCACCAGCATCGGCTGGGCCAGGCGATCGAGGAGGAGGAATATGCCGACGCCGACATCGACTTCTTCGACGATATCGTGAGCGGCGTTCACGCGCGTCGGGAGGAGATCGACGCGCTACTGGCGGCGCGGCTCGCGCAGGGATGGACGCTCGCCCGGCTCGACAAGACCATGCTCCAGATCCTTCGCGCCGGTACCTATGAGCTGCTCGCCCGCCCCGACGTGCCCAAGGCCAGCGCGATCAGCGAATATGTCGACGTCGCCAAGGCCTTCTTCGACGATCGCGAGGCGAAGTTCGCCAATGGTGTGCTCGATGCCGTCGCCCGGGAGGTCAGGCGCTAGGGTCCTGCGGATCTGGCGCTTCGACAAGTCCCGGTGGAAGGAATAGGTCCGGACGATGGACGAAAGCGGTTTCATCGCGGCGCTCGGGGCGCTCGCCACCGGCCCCGCGGCGCGCGGGCTCGAGGATGATGCGGCGGTGCTCGAGATCGGGGGCGAGTCCCTCGTCCTGACGCAGGATGCGCTCGTCCAGGGCGTCCACTTTCGCGACAACGAAGATCCCGCCGATATCGCTTGGAAGCTCGTCGCAGTGAACCTGTCCGACCTCGCCGCGAAAGGTGCACAGCCGCTCGGCGTGCTCGTGTCGCACATGCTGGGCGACGGCGATGAGCGCTTCATCGCCGGCTTGCGCGAAATCCTTCGCGCCTTTGATGTCCCGCTGCTGGGCGGGGACACGGTGCGTGCCGAGGGACGGCGCGTGTGGAACTGCACGGCGATCGGACGCGCGACGCACAGACCGGTTCCGGACCGGCGTGGTGCGCGGGCGGGCGATGATATCTTCGTCACCGGCACGTTGGGCCGCGCCCTGCTGGGGTTCGAGAGCCGGGGCGCCGATCCCGCGAACGAACTCGCCTATCGCCGGCCCCGGCCGCTCCTCTTCGAAGGACGCGCACTCGCCCCGTTGGTATCGGCGATGATGGACGTGTCCGACGGGCTGCTGCTCGATTGCTGGCGGATGGCGCGCGCAAGCGGTTGCCGCTTCGAACTGGAACGCGCTCGTCTGCCGGTCGCCGATCGGGCGCGGCTGGAGGAATGCATTCGCTGGGGCGACGACTACCAATTGCTGTTCACCGCTCCCGCGGAGACCGACCTGCCGGTGCCGGCGACGCGGATCGGCACCGTCACCGGCGGCGCTCATGGCACGCTCTCGATCGATGGCGAGGCGCTCTCGCCCGAGGATGGCCTCGGCTACCGGCACTGATATTGCGCGACCGCGCACCGATAGGCGCGGATTGCTGCGCTATTCGGCCTTGTCAGGGCAATTCCGCCCCTTATACCCACCGGCCAGATGCATCGGCGTTTCCCGCGCCGAACCGCATGATCGATAAGAAACAATCGGGAGGGGGAATTTCTTCGTGGACCTTGTTCTCATAGCAATCGTGCTGGGACTGCTCGCAATCGTGTATGGCTTCGTCACCAGCCGCCAGGTGCTGGGCTCGGGCGCCGGCAATGAAAAGATGCAGGAAATCGCTGCCGCCATCCAGGAGGGCGCCCAAGCCTATCTCAAGCGGCAATACACCACCATCGCCATCGTCGGCGTCGTGGTGGCCGTGCTGGTGTTCCTCTTCCTCGGCATCCTTCCGGCGGTCGGCTTCGCCATCGGCGCGATCCTGTCGGGCGTCGCGGGCTTCATCGGGATGAACATCTCGGTGCGTTCGAACGTCCGTACCGCCGCAGCCGCGCAGAGCGGCCTGCAACAGGGGCTCACCATCGCCTTCCGCGCAGGCGCGATCACCGGCATGCTCGTGGCGGGCCTCGCGCTTCTCGCGATCGCGGTCTTCTTCTGGTATCTGACCGGCCCGGCAGGCCACGCTCCCAACAGCCGCGAGGTGATCGACGGCCTCATCGGGCTGGCCTTCGGCGCATCGCTGATCTCGATCTTCGCGCGTCTCGGCGGCGGCATCTTCACCAAGGCCGCCGACGTCGGCGCCGATCTCGTCGGCAAGGTCGAAGCGGGCATTCCCGAAGACGATCCGCGCAACCCGGCCGTGATTGCCGACAATGTCGGCGACAACGTCGGCGACTGCGCCGGCATGGCCGCAGATCTGTTCGAAACCTATGTCGTCACCGTCGGTGCGACCATGGTGCTGACGGCGCTGTTGTTCGGCGAAGGGCTCGGCGACCTGCTCCTCCCGATGATGTCGCTTCCGCTGCTGATCGGCGGCGCGTGCATCGTGACCAGCATCATCGGAACCTATTTCGTTCGCCTCGGAAAGGGCAGCACCAATGTCATGGGCGCGATGTACAAGGGCTTCGGCACCACCGCCCTGCTCTCCATCCCGCTGATCTGGCTGGTCATGAACTATGCTCTGGGCGGAATGGACACCCAGATCGGCGCCGCCGTCTCGGGCATCGACCTGACCGCACCGCTCGCCGAAGAAGGCACCGCGGAACAGGTTCGCTCCTTCACCGGCTGGGACCTGTTCTGGTGCTCGGTCATCGGGCTGGCGATCACCGGCCTGATCATCTGGATCACCGAATATTACACCGGCACCAATTTCCGCCCGGTGAGGTCGATCGCCAAGGCCTCGGAGACCGGCCATGGCACGAATGTCATCCAGGGCCTCGCCATCAGTCTCGAATCGACTGCGCTGCCGACGGTGCTGATCGTGGCCGGCATCATCGCGACCTTCCAGATCGCCGGCCTGATGGGCATCGCCTATGCGGCAACCGCCATGCTGGCGCTGGCGGGCATGGTGGTCGCGCTCGACGCCTATGGCCCGGTGACCGACAACGCCGGCGGCATCGCCGAAATGGCCGGTCTCGACGACAGCGTTCGCGAGAAGACCGACCTGCTCGACGCGGTGGGCAACACCACCAAGGCGGTGACCAAGGGCTATGCGATCGGATCGGCCGGCCTCGCCGCGCTGGTGCTGTTCGCCGCCTACACCACCGACCTCGCGGAGTTCTTCCCCGGCGTCGATGTCGATTTCAGCCTCGAGAACCCCTATGTCATCGTCGGACTGCTGCTCGGTGCGCTGCTTCCCTATCTGTTCGGTGCAATGGGCATGACCGCGGTCGGCCGGGCAGCGGGCGATGTGGTGGTCGATGTGCGCGAGCAGTTCGCCGCCGACCCGGGGATCATGGCCGGGACCAGCAGGCCGAACTATGCCAAGACGGTCGACCTCGTGACCAAGGCCGCGATCAAGGAAATGATCATCCCGTCGATGCTGCCGGTGCTCGCACCGATAGCGGTCTATTTCCTGATCACTTTCATCGCGGGCCAGCACAATGGCTTCGCGGCGCTCGGCGCATTGCTGCTCGGTGTGATCATCTCGGGCATCTTCGTCGCCCTGTCGATGACGGCCGGCGGGGGTGCCTGGGACAATGCCAAGAAGTACATCGAAGACGGCAATCACGGGGGCAAGGGTTCCGAAGCCCACAAGGCCGCAGTGACCGGCGACACCGTGGGCGATCCTTACAAGGACACCGCGGGCCCGGCGGTGAACCCGATGATCAAGATCACCAACATCGTCGCCCTGCTTCTGCTCGCTGCTCTCGCAGCCGGCTGATCCGGGCTCATGACGGGTGCGGGAGGGCGGCGGTTGCGAAAGGCACCGCCGCCCTTTTCCGTTGGCGTTAAGCAGTTGTCAGCGCGTAAGGATTAGATGCGGATCAGCGCCAGCGGGGCAAGCTGGATAGGACGATGACAGGCTATGGGTTGCGAAGGGACCGCCGTGACGATCGAGGATCACGCACGGATCACGCCGGCCCCGTGCCCCCTGCCCGACGGCTTTCATTGCATCGGGCGGGAGGATGCGTCTTCCGAGACCTTCATCGCTGCCTGGCGCGATCTCGCGCACAGATCGACCGACCCCAATCCGTTCTTCGAATACTGGTTTCTCATTCCTTCGCTAACGGCGTTCGACCCGGCGGGCCACGCAAGACTCGCTATCATGGTCGAGGGCGGAACGCTCGTCGGCCTGATGCCCTTCTGGTGCGACCCGGTCTACCACGGCCGCAGGATCGACCATGTCTCGCCGTGGCTGCACTCGAACATGTTTCTCGGCTCGCCGCTACTTGTGCAGGACCGGGAAACGGCGTTCTGGTCGCACTATCTGGACCACGCCGATCGTTACCGAGGTCGGGCGTTCTTCGCCCACTTCCCGCAGATGCCGGCAGACTCGGAAGCGACCCGGGCGCTGTCCGAACTCTGCTGCCGCCAAGGTCGCCTTCATCGCATCGTGCGACGCGAGAGCCGTGCAATGCTGCGCTCCGGCCCCTCCCCGCATGCCCATTTGACCGCCGCCGTGAGCGGCAAAAAGCGCAAGGAGCTGCGGCGCCAGCGCCACCGCCTCGAAGAGGAAGGCCGGCTCGACTTGCGCCGCACGCGCGGGAGCGAGGACCTCGGCCGCTGGATCGACGAGTTCCTCGCACTCGAGCAGCAGGGGTGGAAAGGACGAGAGGACACGGCACTGGCGGCCGATGATACGACCGCGACCTTCTTTCGTCAGGCGCTCGAAGGTGCGTCGCGCGAGGGCCGGCTGGAGCGACTTTCGCTCGAACTCGACGGCCGGCCGCTGGCCATGCTCGCTACCCTGCTGACCCCCCCTGGAGCCTTTGCTTTCAAGACCTGCTTCGACGAGAATTTCGCACGCTTTTCACCCGGCATGCTCCTGCAGCTCGAAAACCTTGCGCTGCTGGAAGACGAAACCCTCGGCTGGTGCGACAGCTGCGCCGCGGCGGATCACCCGATGATCGAGCGTATCTGGCGCGATCGCCGCGAGATCGTCTGGATCACCGTCGGATCCGGGCGAGGCTGGCGGCGCTTGGCCGGCGAATGGTGGACGCGCATCGAGGCTTGGCGGATGGAGACGCGGACATGAATGGCATCGCGCAGACTGCGATCCGCAGCGGCGGTTCGCGGATTTTTCCGGACGCATCGCAGCAGCTGTTCGCTCGGAACTACCCCGAGGTCCCGCATATTCTCGCCCACCGGCTGGACCGCGACGAGCGTCTCGACCTCGATGCCCTGGCGGAACTCGCCGGCCGGCTGCCCGAGACTTCGATCGAGTACAATCGCGGCGACCTCCCGATCGGCATTGCGGACAAGCCGGGAGGCACCGGTCGATCGATCGAAGACACCATCCGGCACATCGCCACCAGCGACAGCTGGGCCGTGCTCAAGAACATCGAGCAGCTTCCGGACTATCGCGAGCTCCTGCTGGCCCTGCTCGAGGAATTGCGCCCGGTCATCGAGGCCCGGACTGGAGAGATGCTGACACCGCAGGGGTTCATCTTCATCTCCAGTCCGCATGCGGTCACGCCCTATCACTTCGATCCCGAGCACAACATTCTGCTCCAGCTCACGGGCTCGAAGGTCATGACGCAATTCCCCGCCGGCGATCCCCACTATGCACCCGATAGCGTCCACGAGAGCTATCATCTCGGCGGCCCGCGAGAACTGGCCTGGGACGACCGGATGCTGCAGGGAGGCACGGAATTTCCGCTTTCGGCCGGCGATGCGCTCTACGTGCCTGTGATGGCCCCGCATTTCGTGCGCAACGGACCCGACAGTTCGATCTCGCTGTCGATCACCTGGCGCAGCGAGTGGAGCTATGCCGAGGCCGGCGCGCGATGCTTCAACGGGACGCTGCGACGGCTGGGACTGTCTCCCGACGCCCCGGGTCGGTGGCCGCATTCGAACGCGGCCAAATCATTCGCCTGGCGCGCCTGGCGACGCATCTTCGGCAGTCGCGGGTAGAGATTTGAGGGACGTGCCCCCGAACCCGCAGCATCCCGCCGAGGCCCGGGCATTCGACAGCTTGGCCGAGGCCGGACCTGCGCACCGCGCCTTTCTGCGCGGACGCTGGTTCACCGCGGGCGAGGCTGCGGCCGAGCGCCTTCTGGTCGCGCGCCGCGAGAACGGTCAGCCGATTGCCGCATTTCCCCTGCAGCGCCGGCGGAAGGGTCCGCTGGTCGTAAGAGAAGTCGGTGGATGTTACTGGCCCTTTCGCGGGATCCCGCTGGCACCGGAGACCACGGTCGAGGACCTTGCCTGCGCCCTCGGGCGGCATGGGGCGCAATTGGGGCGAGTCTGGCGGTTGGGTCCGGTCGAAGCGGGCGACCCGGCTGTCGAGGATCTGAAGGACGCAGCGCAGCGGGCCGGCTGGCGGCCGCTGATCCGACCGCTCGGCACGCTGTTCGAACTCGATCTGGGCGAGCTGACACGAGGTGGCGAATGGCCCTCGAGCAAGACCCTGCGCAAGAACCGCTGGCGCAAGCGCCGTCTCGAAGAGGAAGGGGGCACGCTACGCACCGAATTCTTCACCGGTGCCGACTGGACCTCCGCTCAGCGGGACGCAATGGCCGAGATCGAGGTACGCAGCTGGCTCGGATCGCTCGCCGACGGGGGCGACACCAAGTTCCGCAACGCGCGCATGCGCCGCTATTGGGAGGAGCTGTGCGACGATCCGGCCCTGGCAAAGATGCTGTTCGGCAGTCTGATGTGGATCGGCGAAACGCCTGCCGCCTTCACCTTCGGCGTGCAGGCAGGCGACACGCGCTATTACATCGCCAACAACTTCGACCAACGCTTTACCAGCTTCGGCCCCGGACGGGTGTCGCTCTATGACGATTTCGAGCAGGCGGTCGCGCGAGGAGTGAAGCGCATCGGCTGGGGACTGGGCGATGCCGGTTACAAGAGCGAGATGGGTGCCCGTCCGGGTCCCGAGATGCACGATCTCCTGTTCGTCCGAGGGCGGCTGGCGGCGGGTCTTCTCGCACCACTCTGGGGGAAACCCGCATGACCCGCGCAACCGCGCCAATCGTGCTCACCGCTATGGTGCTGCTGACGTTTCTCGCCGGTATCACCGCCTATGAACAACTAGCCTTCGGTTGGCACTTCGCCCGCGAGGACGCGCCGTCCTACACCGGCTGGCACTGGATGCGGAGTGTGCTCGATGCAGCGGCTTCGCTGGCTTTGATCGCGGTACTCACGCGGCCGGGTCTGCGCGTGGAGACATTGTCTTCCACCGCGGTCGCCTCCGCCTTGGCAACCGCCGCCCTGTCGCTCGCCGCTGCCATGCTGCTTCTCGCCAGTCCGTCGGCCTATGGCACCGTCGGTGCGGAAGACGGCCCCATCGAATGGGCCACCGCCATGGCGCTGTTCGGTGCTTCGGTTCTGATGGCCGTGCGCTCCGCGGATCTCCGGCGAAGCCGGGGCGAAAGCCGTCGGCACGGTCTGATCCTGACGGGCTCGATCGGTTTCACCCTGCTGTTCTTCGTCATGGGGATGGAGGAAATAAGCTGGTTTCAGCGTCAGCTCGGCTTCGCGACGCCCGAAGCCGTGGCTGCGCGGAACTGGCAAGGCGAGTTCAATCTGCACAATTTCCACACCGATCTTACCGAACTCGTGCTCTACAGCAGCACCGGCCTGTTCCTGATGCTTCTTCCACTGCTGCGCGAAAGTGTGCTCGCGCGCTGGACACCGCTGCGCCCCATTGCAGCATTGCTCCCCGATCGTAGCGTTGCGGCAGTTTCGGCGCCTATGCTGATCTTTACCTACAGCCACTGGGATCTGCTCCCGGTGCAGACGGCCTTCTGGATCGGGCTCGGCGCCTGTGTCGCTTTTGCGCTCAGCGCCACGGCTACCCGCGAAAGGCTGCTGTGGTCGGCCCTTTCGCTGTGGGTCTTGCTCGGCCAGGGGCTCCACCTCATCTACGGTCACACCATGGTGATGATCTTCGACAGCAGCGAATATCGCGAGCTGTTCCTGGCATTCGGCCTGTTCGCCTATGGCTGGCAACAGTGGCGGACGGGCGGAACCGCTCGCTTGACGGAGGCGTAAAGCCCCCGCAAAGCCCGTCGCGTGACCGATATCCACACCCCCGAAGAGCTCGTCGCAGGCCTGGTGCGCCTGCTTACCGTCACTCGCGAAGGAGAAGATGCCTTCGCTGCCCCGCAGCAGCCGGGCGGAGTCGGCCGCGTGTTCGGTGGCCAGGTCATCGCGCAGGCGCTGCAGGCCGCGCAGGTCACTGCGCCCGAAGGTTTCGCGGCGCATTCGCTCCACGCCTACTTTCTCCGCGGCGGCAAGGAAGGGGTCGATATCGCCTATGCCACCGCCCGCGATTTCGACGGTCGCAGCTTCGCCAATCGCCGCGTCGTCGCAGCGCAGGAGGGGCAGCCGATCCTCAATCTCACGGCCAGCTTCCAGCGCCCCGAGGATGGGCTCGAGCACGAGGATGTGGCGATGCCCGTCGTCACTCCGCCCGAGGAGCTCAGGAGCGACATGGAGATGCGCCACAAGATGGTGGAGCGCGCCGGTGACCGGATGAGCGAGGCGCAGCGCGCGCTGGTGCTGCGCCCGCGCCCGATCGACATGCGCACTGTCGACCGGCTGCACTGGATGAATTCCGAGCCGCGCGAGCCGAGTGCACACAGCTGGTTCCGCACCGCCGCGCCGCTGCCCGACGACCCTGCGCTCCACCGCGCGGTGATCGCCTATGCCAGCGATTACACGCTGCTCGGCACCAGCGCGCTGCCGCACGGGCTCAGCTGGATGCGCGGCGAGCTGGTCGGCGCGAGCCTCGACCATGCGATCTGGTTCCACCGCCCGGCACGCGCCGACGAATGGCTGCTCTACGCCACCGACAGCCCGTGGAGCGGCAGCGGCCGGGGCTTCAATCGCGGGCGCATATTCAACCGCGAGGGCGAGCTGGTCGCCAGCGTGGCGCAGGAGGGCATGATGCGGCGGCGGATCTCCACCTAGCCGGGTACCCCGCACATGCCGGCGCAAGGCTCCCTTCGCACCTGCAAAAAACTACGAGCCAAAGCGCCTCGACTGCGTTATGGGGCGCGCGAAGGCGTTGACGACGCGTGCCGTCGCCCGCCGCTATTTCGCGCAATCCGTGCGCGCATTTCTGACTTCCCCTCCCCGCCGCGCCGCCCTCCGGTGCGGGCAACCCGACGAGTTACCATGTCCTTCGAATCCCTCCCGCCCGTAATCGGCGAAGCTCTCGCCACTCGCGGCTATGCCGCCCCCACCCCTGTCCAGGCCGCCGTGATCGCCCCAGATGCCGCCGGGCGCGACCTGATCGTCTCGGCCCAGACCGGCAGCGGCAAGACCGTCGCCTTCGGACTCGCGCTGACCGAGGAGTTGCTGGCCGAGACCGGGAGCATGCCGTTGGCCGAAAGGCCGCTCGCCCTGGTGATCGCGCCAACTCGCGAACTGGCATTGCAGGTCAGCCGCGAGCTCGGCTGGCTCTATGCCGGGGCGGGGCTGCGCATCGCGACCTGCGTCGGTGGCATGGATGCGAGCAAGGAACGCCGTGCCCTGCGCGCCGGTCCGGCCATTGTCGTCGGCACCCCCGGACGGCTCCGCGACCACCTCGAACGCGGAGCGCTGGATCTGTCCGGACTAATCGGTGTGGTGCTCGACGAGGCCGACGAAATGCTCGACATGGGCTTCCGCGAAGACCTCGAGGAAATCCTCGATGCCACTCCCGAGGGGCGGCGCACGCTGCTGTTCTCGGCCACCATGCCGCGTCCGATCGAGCGGCTCGCGGCACGCTATCAGCGCGATGCGCTGCGGCTGTCGCTGGTCGGCGAAGATCGCGGACACGGCGACATCGCCTATCAGGCGATCACCGTCTCGCCCTCGGAGGTCGAACATGCGGTGGTCAATCTGCTGCGCTTCCACGAGGCCGAGACCGCCATCCTGTTCTGCGCCACGCGCGACAATGTCCGTCGCTTCCATGCGACGCTTCAGGAACGCGGCTTCGATGCCGTTGCGCTTTCGGGCGAGCATTCGCAATCCGAACGCAACCAGGCGCTCCAGGCGCTGCGCGACCGGCGCGCCCGGATCTGCGTCGCCACCGATGTCGCTGCGCGCGGCATCGACCTGCCGACGCTGAGCCTCGTGGTCCATGTCGAGATTCCCCGCGATGCCGAGACGCTGCAGCACCGCTCCGGCCGCACCGGCCGCGCCGGCAAGAAGGGCACTGCCGCGATCATCGTCCCCTACAACCGCCGCCGGCGGGTCGAGGGGATGCTGCGCGGGGCCGGGATCGAGGCCCAGTGGATGGACCCGCCCACGCCCGAGGCAATCGCGGCGAAGGACCGCGCGAGGCTGATCGACAAGCTCACGGCCGAAGTGGAGTTCGACGAGGCGGATCGCACGCTGGCGAAAGAGCTGATGGAGCGGCTGTCGCCCGAGGATATCGCGGCCGCGCTGGTCCATGCGCATCGCGCCAAGCTGCCGAGCCCCGAGGAATTGCTCGCCAACACGCCCGAAGCGCGCGACAAGGCCAAGGCCGAGCGCCACCGCCCGGGCTTCGAGGACGTGGTCTGGTTCAAGATCGGCGTGGGCCGGCGCCAGAATGCCGAGCCGCGCTGGATCCTCCCGCTGCTGTGCCGCCGCGGTCACATCACCCGCAACGAGATCGGCGCCATCCGCGTCGGTCAGCAGGAAAGCTGGTTCCAGGTGCCGAGCGCCGTCGCGCCCAAATTCGCCGATGCGCTGGGGCGGACCGCCTCGGGCGAGGACGAGCAGGATGCGATCCTGATCGAGGAAGCGCCCGAGGGTCCGCGCATCGAAGCGCGCGAGAACCGTCGCAAGCACGGCGGTCCCGGTGTCCGACCGAGGCCGCTGGGCAAGGGTCCGCATGGCGGCAAGCCCGGAAAGCCAGGCAAGCCGCCGTTCAAGAAGGGCCCGGGCGGCAAGAAATTCGCCGGCAAGCGCCCGCCGAAGGGCTGAACGGGCGCGGACGCGCCTCCCGGCCCTGCCGCTGGCTCCCGGGTCAGTGCCGCAATAGCAACGGCACGCGCACGTCGGACAGCATCGCGCGCGTGACGCCGCCGAAGATCCGCTCCGACAAGCGGCTGCGGCCGTAGGCGCCCATCACCAGCAGCCCCGTCCGGCGCAGTTCGGCCGCTTCGGCGAGCGCCCGGGCGACGCCATGCTCGCCGCACTCGAGCTCGACGATCTCGCTCTCGATACCGTGGCGCGCGAGATAGTCGGCGCCCTGCATCGGAGGAAAATCGAACGCCTTGTCGGGCCTGGTCTTTTCGCCCACCGTGGCAAGATGGACCGCGCTCGCCCGACGCAGCAGCGGGAGCGCGGCGCGCAGCGCATGCGAAGCCTCGGCCGACCCGTCCCAGGCGACGAGCGCAGGCCGCTCGACATCGAAGCGCGTGCAATCGTCGGGCAACACCAGCACCGGGCAGCTCGAGGAGATCGCGAGTTCCCCGGCGGTGAACGAAGGGCCCGTCGCCGCTCCGCGGGGTTCGCGCGCACCGAGCACGACGAGGTCGCTGAGCGAGGATTGGCGCAGCAGGGCGAGCGCGGCCGGCCCGGCCTTTTCGACCCATTCCCAGGGGACGTCCTCGTTGGCGAGGTCCTTCTCGGTCCGTTCGCGCAGCTCGCGCGCCTGTTCGCGCCAGATCGGCACCATGACCGCGAAGGCCGCGCCGTATGGGTCGGCGGATCCCGCGGCCTCATAGGGCATGGCGTGGAGCAAGGTGATATGCGCGTCGAATGCCCGGGCGAGGTCGAGTACCGCATCGAGTTCTTCCGGAAAAGCGGTCGTCTTCGCAAGCGTTGAAAAGGATCGATTTCATCGTCGGATTCCCGCGCGAGACCGGCACCGGAGTGGCACCTGGCGACCTCGCTCGAAAGAGAGTTTAGCACAGGTCAGCGAGGCCGTCCTTGACCGAGCGCAAGCCCCGCCGCTTCGGCATCAGCCGCCGGCGTGGTAGAAATCGTAGATCTGGCGCGCCACGCCCTCGCTGATGCCGGGTGCGCGCTTGAGATCGTCGAGCGCCGCCGCGCGCACCTTGCCCGCCGTTCCGAAATGCAGCAGCAGCGCGCGCTTGCGCGACGGGCCGATGCCGGGAATCTCGTCGAGCGGACTGGCGGTGATCGCCCGGCTGCGCTTGGCGCGATGAGCACCGATGGCATAGCGGTGGACCTCGTCGCGCAGCGTCTGAAGGTAGAACAGCAGCGGCGAATTGACCGGCAACGTCTTCTCGCGCCCGTCGGGGAAATGGAACACCTCGCGCCCCTCGCGGCCATGGTGCGGGCCCTTCGCGATGGCCACGAGCGGCATATCCTCGATCCCCATCTCCGCGAGCGTGTCACGCACCGAGGACATCTGCCCCTTGCCTCCATCGATCAGCACGAGATCGGGCCAGACGGTGTCGTGGCCTGCCTTGCCTGCTCCGCTCGCCGGCTGGTCCGGCTTCCTCCCTGCGGGAACAGCCGACGGCGGCTCGCTGTCGGTCATTTCCTCTTCGGCCAGTTTGCGGAACCGCCGCGCCATGACCTCGCGCATCATACCGAAATCGTCATTGGTCTGCGCGGTCCTGATGTTGAACTTGCGGTACTGGCCCTTCTCGAAGCCTTCGGGGCTGGCGACGACCATGGCCCCCAAGGCCTTGTCGCCCTGGATATGGCTGTTGTCGTAGACCTCGATGCGCTGCGGCACCTCCTCGAGTTCGAGGAATTCGGCGAGTTCGCGCAGGATCTTCGCCTTGGTCCCGGTTTCCGCCAGCCGCCGCTCGAGCGCTTCCACCGCATTCCGGCTCGCCTGCTGCATCAGCTTGCGGCGGGTGCCGCGCTGCGGAATGGAAATCACCACCGGATGGCCCGCCTTCGCAGTCAGCGCTTCGGCGACCAGCTCCTGTTCGGGAAGTTCGCGGTCGATCAGAATCATGCGCGGCGGCGGCACCTCCTCGTAGAATTGCAGCAGCACATCGGCCAGCACTTCATCCTTCTCCAACTCACCCGTGTTCTTCGGGAAGAAGGCGCGATGCCCCCAATTCTGCCCGCCACGGATGAAGAACGCCTGCACGCCGATCTGTCCGCCCTTGGCCGCCAATGCGAAAACGTCGGCATCGCCCACCCCGCTCGCGTTGATCGCCTGGCTGCCCTGGATGAAGGTCGCCGCGCGCAGCCGGTCGCGCAGGATCGCCGCACTTTCGAAGTCGAGGTCCGCGGCAGCCTGCGCCATCTGCTTCTCGATATTGGTCTGCACCGCGCCGGATTTGCCCGAAAGGAAATCCTTCGCCTCCTGCACGAGGCTCGCATAACCCTCCTCGTCGATGCGGCCGACGCAGGGCGCGGAACAACGCTTGATCTGATAGAGCAGGCAGGGGCGATCGCGGTTGGCGAAGAAACTGTCGGTGCAACTGCGCAAGAGGAACAGCTTCTGCAAGGCATTCAGGGTCTTGTTGACCGAACCCGCGCTGGCGAAGGGGCCGTAGTAGTTGCCCTTGGCGCGCCGCGCGCCGCGATGCTTCTGGATCCGCGGGAAGCTGTGGTCCGCGCGCAGCAGGATGAAGGGAAAGCTCTTGTCGTCGCGCAGCAGCACGTTGAACGGCGGACGATAGCGCTTGATCAACTGCGCCTCGAGCAGCAGCGCCTCGGCCTCCGAATTGGTGACCACGATTTCCATCGCACGCGTCTGGCTGACCATCCGCTGGAGCCGGTTGGTCAAGGCCTTGACCTGCGTGTAGTTCGCCACCCGCGCCCTGAGGCTGCGCGCCTTGCCGACATAGAGCACGTCGCCGCGCGTATCGAGCATACGGTAGACGCCCGGACGGGGCTTCAAGGTTCTGGCGGTCTCGCGGATGGCCCCGAGCCCCGCCTCGAGATCGGGCTGCGCGCTGGCCACGGTATAGGTGGCGCGCTCCTCGTGGAAACGCTCCTTGCCTCTCGGATCGTGCGGGGAACCGGCCTTCGTACGCGACATGGAGAAGGAGATAGGCGGGGGACGCCGCATTCTCAATCGCTTGCGCGAAAGCCGGTTTGGCGGCAGCAGCGATCGAGATGAACCACGCCAATGCCAACGCCGGCGCGCCACCGCGCACCATGGGCCTGTTCGGGGCCTCGCTGCTTCCGGTGAACGGGATGATCGGCGCGGGTATCTTCGCCCTGCCCGCCACGCTGTTCCTGGCCGTGGGCAATTTCGCCCCGTGGATGATGTTGCTCGGCGGAGTCCTGTTCCTGCCGCTGGTGCTGGTCTTCGCCTGGCTTTCGGCGCGGTTCGACCATTCGGGTGGACCGATACTCTACGGCGAAGCGGCGTTCGGGCGATTCGCCGGATTCCAGGCGGGTTGGGCCCGCTATGCCAGTGCGATCGTGACGGTCGCGGCGAACACGCATGTGATGGTGTCCTACCTCGCGACGATCTTTCCGGCGCTCGACGGGCCGGTCCTCCGACCGCTGGTGGTGGCGGGATTCATCGGTTTCATAACCGTGGTCAATCTGTTCAGCCTGCGCAGCTCGGTGGCCACGCTCAGCATGCTCACCGCAATCAAGCTGCTGCCACTGCTGGCGCTGGTGGGCGCCAGCCTGTTCGCGGGAGAGCCGCAGCTGGGACTGGTGCTGCCCGAATTTTCCGATGCCGAAACGGTGGTCCTGCTTACCTATTACGCCTTCATAGGTTTCGAATATGTCGTTCTTCCCGCAGGAGAAATGAAGAACCCGCGGCGCGACGTGCCGCTGGCGCTGGTGGCCATGCTCGCCGCGGTCACCCTGCTCTACATGCTGGTGATCTGGGCCTATATCGCGGTCGATCCCGGGGCGCCTGTCGATGCGGAGAATCCGCTCGCCCTGGCGGCACAGGAAGCAATGGGGTCGGTTGGCGCACTGGCCATCGTGATCGCCGCCGCCTTCAGCATCGGGGCGAACAATTTCGCCGGCGGCATCGCGCTCCCCCGCATGACCTATGGCATGGCCGAACGGGGGATGCTGCCGCGCTGGTTCATGGCGGTATCCCCCCGGCTCGGCACGCCGGTCAACTCGATCCTGTTCTATGGCGGGGCGAGTATCGCCTTCGGCTTGTGGGAAGGCTTCATGGTCCTGGCGCTGGCCGGCACGCTGACCCGTCTGCTGACCTATCTCATCGCCGCTTTCGGCCTGCCCGTCATCGAATGGCGCGAGGGACGGATCGATCCGCTTCACGCCGGGGTCTCTCTGCTCACGGTGATCAGCACGATATGGGTCGGGACGCATGCCGATGCGCAAAGCTGGAAGGTGTTCGGCGGGCTGGTGATCGCCGGCAGCCTGCTCTATTTCCTCGCCCGACGGGAGCGGCCGGCGGAGCCTTAGGATGCGCGAGCACGATGCCATCGTACTCGGTGCGGGAGCCGCGGGGCTGATGTGCGCAGCGCGCGCCGGCCAGCGCAGGCGGCGTGTCCTGTTGCTCGAGCGGACAGAGAAGCCGGGCAAGAAGATCCTCATATCGGGCGGCGGGCGCTGCAATTTCACCAATCTCGGCGCGGGCCCGGCGAACTATCTCTCGGCCAATCGGCATTTCGCGAAAAGTGCGCTGGCGCGCTATTCGCCACACGATTTTCTCGAGCTGGTCGAGAGCTATCGCATCGCCTGGCACGAGAAGACGCTGGGACAGCTGTTCTGCGACGGATCGGCCAAACAGATCGTCTCCATGCTGCTGGAGGAATGCGCCATGGGAGGGGTCGATCTGCGCTGTGGCGAGGAGATCGTCTCGGTCGCGCATGACGAGGGCTTTACCGTCACAACGCGAAACGGCAGTTATTCCGCCCCCACGCTGGTTATCGCCACCGGGGGACCATCGATCCCCAAAATGGGCGCGACCGGCTTCGCCTACGATCTCGCGCGGCAATTCGGCCTGAAGGTGATCGAGCCACGGCCCGCGCTCGTTCCGCTGACACTCGGCGGAGCCGAAGTTCTGTTCCGCGAGATCTCGGGCGTGTCCGCTCCGGTAATCGCTTCTGCCAATGGGGCGAGCTTCGCAGAAGCCGCGCTGTTCACCCACCGCGGCCTGTCGGGGCCGGCGATCCTCCAGGCCAGCTCCTACTGGCGCCCCGGCGACCCGCTCACGATCGACTTTCTGCCCGATCGCGATATGGACTGGTTGCTGGATGCCAAACGTCAGACGCCACGTGCCACACTCCGTTCGCTATTGCGCGACATGCTTCCCGGCCGTTTGGCGGACATCCTCGCCGACAGACTGGCCATCGGGGGCGACCTCGGCAGCGCTCCCGACACGCGGCTCCGCTCAGCTGGAGAACGGCTGTCGCGCTGGCCGTTCCACCCCAATGGGACCGAAGGCTTCGCCAAGGCCGAAGTGACGGTCGGCGGCATATCGACCGCGGACCTTTCGTCGAAGACGATGGAAGCGAAGGCGGTGCCCGGTCTCTATGCCATTGGAGAAGCGGTCGATGTCACCGGTTGGCTGGGTGGCTACAATTTCCAATGGGCCTGGGCGAGCGGTGTCGCAGCCGGGGATGCGTTGTAAACCTCCGCGAGACGGAGCGGTCCGCCGGGCCGGCTGCGTGTGCTAGAACGCCTTGCGCACCTCGAAGCCGAGATAGCGACCCGTCGGATCGATCCGGAATGGCGCGTAGGCTTCAGGGACCAGACCATTGGCGTCGACCACGCTGCGCCTCGCATCGAACACATTGTCGGCCAGCAGCGAGACGCGCAGGCCCTTGAGCCAGCCGTCTTCTTTGCCGAAGACCTCGCCGAGATCGGCGAACAGGCGCAGATCGAAGGTGGCGAGATCGCCGAAGAACAGATCGCTCGAGCCGGGAAGGCCGCTCCCGCGCAACCGGGCATCGCCGATGTAACGGCCCGAGAGCCGGAAGCCGTATCCCTGCCAAAATATGCCCCCCTCCAACTGCGATCCGTGCCGGTTTATCGCTCCGCCGCCGAGCACCTCTCCATCGAGCTGATCGAAAAGCGGCCCCCCCGGCGCCAGCAGGATTTCGTTCTCGAGCGCGATCGTGTGGTTGAAGCTGAGGAAGTAGCGCGGGCGGGTATCGCGGTCGCCATCCCCACCCGGGCCGAAGCGCATGCCCCGGCCGCGGCCCCCACCGCGGCCATCGGCATTCGTTTGCCCTTGCCCCGGCATCTGGGCCCCATCTGCCGAGCACATGCGAGCGCGCATTGCCTCGAGCTTCGTCGGATCGACCGCACCATCCTCGTTCCTGAGGCGCGCGAGCATGGCTTCGCCGAGACCGTCCAGTTCGGGCGGATCGGCGCAGATGGCCGCGCGCACCGCTTCCCTGCGAGCAGGATCGAAGGCGCGTCCGCCAGTGGTCCCGGCGCGTGTACCGCCCGACGCATTGCCCCGGTCGCGCGGGGCCTCGGCCGCCGGCTCGGCGCCGATCCGGCCGCGCGTGTTCAGTCCGAAGCTCAGCACCCGGCTGCGGGTCTCGTAAAAGGTGAGCGGACGGCGGTCGATCGCCAGCAGCGCGCCATCGCCGTCGCGGGTCACGCGCTCCGGAAACGCCTGCTCGAAGGCAGCGCCGAAGCCCGGTGTGGAGGTCACGTCGCGGGAGCGATTGATGCCATAGTCCAGCTGAAGGCGCGTGTTCTCCCAGAACGGCAATTCCCAATTCGCCGAAATCTTCCAATCGGCCTGTGTTTCGGCACGCAGATCGGGATTGCCGCCGGTTATGACCGTCGCCAGGACCGTTTCTCCGCTGGCATAGTCGAAAACGGGGACGTTGAATTCGTCGATCCGCGGCGCGCCGAGCTGGGTCAGACTTGGCGCAACCTCGCGCCAGATGCGCGTCACGCTGAGGCCGAGGTTGTCGAACGGCGACCAGTTCATGCCCGCCGACCAATTGGCAAGCACTCCGAAGTCCGAGAGTTCCTCCGCCCCGGCTGTCAGATTGACACTGACATCGCCCACCGCGCCCCACGCCGCGCCGCGCTCGGCGACGGGAATGGAGACATTGACACCTCCCTCGATCCGCCGCCGGGTGAGCGAGAGATCGTCTGTCGCACGCGTGTCCTCGCTGGCGATCCGCTTCCAGTCGAGCCCGATGTCGATGGTCATGGTGACCTCGCCGGCGGGGAGGAGCAGCGGGCGGCCGACCAGGGTCATCTTGTTGTCGATCGTCCAGGTCCGGCTGCGCGCAATATCGAAGCCCTCGCCGCCGTTGCGGTCGATCTCGGTTTCTCCCAGGGCGCGAATGGCGTCGAGCGTGTAGGTGGCATCCCAGTCGCCGAAACGCGTATTGGCCGTTCCACCGAGCACGAAACTGTCGGTGCTGCTCCGCCGGGCCAGGGGAATGGTGCCGTCGGTCGAGAGGCCCGAGAGACTGCGCGACTGCTCGCGTTCATAAGTGGCATTGGCGCTCACCGAAGTTCCGCTGTCGAGGAACACCCGCGTGTAATTGGCCGACGCTTCTGCACTCAGCGTGTCGGGCAGCAGGCTGCGGAAGGGCGCTTCCCCGGGCGCAGCCGCAACAGCCAAACCCCGTTCGGCTTCGGTCAGCAGGCTCTGGTCCTCCACCTCGGCGGTGAAATTGAGCCGCCCCTGCTCGCCGATCCGAAGGAAAGTCGCCTCCTGCTCCGAGCGCGAATAGCCGCCGCGGTCCGGCTGCTCGTATTCGATCTCCGCAGTGACGCTGCGAAAATCCGGCTTGAGCACGATATTGACGACGCGCTGATCGGCCGAATAGCCGAAACGCTGGGCGACCTCCTCGGGGAAGACCTCGACCTTGGCCACTGCTTCGGGCGGATAGGAGCGGATTTCTCGAAAGCTCGAGACGCGAAGGCCGTTGACGAGGAACACCGGCCGCCCTCCGCCGCGGCCGCCGCGCGCTCCGCTGTCGGTCGCGGGCGCGATCGCTTCGATCAGATCCGCGATCGAGCCGGCGCCGAAAGCAGCAATGTCCTCGGCATCATATTCTGCGATCGGCGGCTGATCGACGTCGAGCTCGCCGCGCATGCGGGTGCCCTGCACCACGATGGTATTGCCCGCAGGTGCCGGAGTGCTGGCTTCGGGGAGTTCGGGGCCGTCTGCCTCCTGGGCGTGGACGGCTTGCGCCGTGGCGAGCGCGAGGATCGAGGCGGCGAGGTAGGAGGAAAATTTCAAGCGATCACTTCCGAACTGCATCTGGTATGGGGCGTTCATACCTCCGTTACATGAATGCTCGCGTAAGCAGATAAGCTCCCCAACTCCTTTTAATGTAACGAATTGTCGCCCGTGGAGCCTCGCGCACGCGCGGTCGAGGCAAGCCCCCTCTGCAGCGAGCCTTCCCTTTTGCCCCGCCCCCCGCTAAAGCGCGCCACTTCACGGAATCGCAAACGGATACGAAGGACTGCATGGCCAAAGAAGAACTTCTCGAAATGCGCGGCAAGGTGGTCGAGCTGCTGCCCAATGCGATGTTCCGCGTCGAGCTCGAGAACGGCCATGAAGTGCTCGGCCATACGGCCGGCAAGATGCGCAAGAACCGCATCCGCGTCCTGGTCGGCGACGAGGTCCTGTGCGAACTGACGCCCTACGATCTCACCAAGGCGCGCATAACCTATCGCTTCATGCCCGGTCGCGGCGGCCCAGGGCCGCAGTAAGCGCGCGTGGGCCGGCCCACACTCATCCTCGCTTCCGCCAGTCCGCGCCGCCGCGAATTGCTCGGCCGGCTTGGACTGACCCCCGAGAATGTCAGCCCGGCAGAGATCGACGAGACGCCGGCCAAGGGCGAATTGCCGAGAGACTATGCCCGGCGCATGGCCCGTGAAAAGGCCGAGGCACTCGGCTCGAGCGACAGCTTCATCCTGGCTGGCGACACGGTGGTCGCTGCCGGGCGCCGGATCCTGCCGAAAGCCGAGGACGCGGCGACTGCCCGCGCTTGCCTCGAACTTCTCTCGGGTCGCCGCCATCGCGTGCTGTCCGCGATCGCCTTGCGCGCGCCCGATGCCTCGCTTCGCGAACGGCTGAGCGAAACCGTGGTGCAGTTCAAGCGCCTGAGCCAGGATGAAATCGAGGCCTATCTCGCCGTCGGCGAATGGCAGGGAAAGGCGGGCGGCTATGCCATACAGGGCATCGCCGAGGGCCTGATCGCGCGGATCCAGGGCAGCCATTCCGGTGTCGTCGGCCTGCCGCTCTACGAAACGCGCGCCCTTCTCAAGGCGGCAGGGTTCGCCCTTGCCTGAGTGGCTGATCGAACGCGGCATCGGCGAAGAGCGTGCCCTGTTGCTGGACGACGGTTCGGTGCTCGCCGCGAAACTACACTGGCCGGGAGATCTTCGCCTGGGCTCGAGGATCTCCGCGAAGCTGGTCTCCAAGACTGCCGGGTCCCGGCGCGGCATGGCGCTGACAGAGAACGGGAGCGAAGTCCTCGTCGATCGTCTGCCGGCGAGCGTCACCGAGGGCGAGTCGCTCGCGCTCCGCATCACGCGCGCCGCCATTGCCGAGCGCGGTCGGTTGAAACGGCCGGTCGCCCGCTTAATCGACCAGAAGAGCGAAACGCCCGCGACAACTGACGATCCCTTCTCCACCGGCACCACGACACGCCGCTTTCCGCTCGGCTCATGGGAAGAGGTCTGGCAGGCCGCGTCATCGGGCGAAGTCGATTTTCCCGGCGGATCGCTGCTGTTCAGCGTGACGCCGGCAATGACGGTGGTCGATGTGGACGGCGTGCTCGCTCCCCGCGACCTCGCGCTTGCCGCCGTTCCGGCGCTTGCGCGGGCGCTGCGCCTGTTCGACCTCGGGGGATCGATCGGGATCGATTTTCCGACCCTGCAGCTCCGGGCCGATCGCAAGGCGGTGGATGAAGCGCTCGACGAAGCGCTGGCCGGCTGGCCGCACGAACGCACCGCGATGAACGGCTTCGGTTTCGTCCAGATCGTCGCGCGGCTCGAAGGGCCCTCGCTGCTTCATCGCTTCGCGACGGCGCGGGTCGGCGCGGCGGCACGAATGGCGCTGCGCGCGGCGGAGATGATCGAGGGTGCGGGGGCCACGCTGCTGACGGTTCATCCCGCGCTGAAGTCGAGGCTGCGCCCCGATTGGCAGGAGCAACTCGTTCGCCGCACGGGGAGGCCGCTGCGGATCGACAGCGATCCCGGACTTGCCATCGAGGCCCCCGCCGCCCAGATCGTGGCTCATGACTGCTAAGCCGCGTCCCTGCCCGCTGTGCAAGAAGCCCCGCACCGAGGAATTTGCACCCTTCTGCTCCAGTCGCTGTCGCGATCGCGACCTCGCGCAATGGTTCGGCGACGGCTATTCGGTGGCCGGCCGGACGGCCCTCCCGGAGGAGATCGCCGCCGAAGTCACCGGCCGCGGAGAGGATTAAATTACCCCCTTGCATTGGGGGAACAGCTTCGCCATAGGCGCGCTCTCATTGCTCGCGGGAAGTTTTTTCTTCCCCTCGTCGATGCAATGCGCCCGGGTAGCTCAGTGGTAGAGCAGACGACTGAAAATCGTCGTGTCGGTGGTTCGACTCCGCCCCTGGGCACCACTTCCCTCGATCCGACAATCCTTTCGCTTCGCAAGAGAGCGCGGAACAGGTCCCTTGCCGGCCTATGCCAGCGACCCGGCCCATTCGGCGGCATCCCGGATCGCGGCCCAGACATCGGCGAGGTCCCCGTCCGAGATGCAGTAGGGCGGCATCACATAGACGGTATTGCCCAGAGGACGCAGCAAGATACCGCGTTTCCCGAAGCGGCGCAGCAACAGGGGTGCGATATCCGCGAGATAACCGCCCTGCGCATCGCCCAGTTCGAGCGCCGCGATGGTGCCGCAGCGCCGCGGGCGATGAACGCCCGGATGGTCTGCCAGCGCCTGCAAATGGCCGTCCTGCCGCGCCGCGAGCGCCTCGATCCGTTCGGCCACCGGCTCTTCCTGCCAAATGGCGAGATTGGCCGTCGCCGCCGCGCAGGCGATCGGATTGGCGGTATAGCTCGAGGAATGGAAGAACATCCGGCTGCGGTCGCGATCGTAATGCGCCTCCCAGATCGGTTCGCTCGCCATGGTGACCGCCAGGGGGAGGGAACCGCCGGTCAGGCCTTTGGACAGACATAGCAGGTCGGGCACGATGCCCGCTTGCCCGCAAGCCAGCAGCGTGCCGGTGCGTCCCCAGCCGGTCATCACTTCGTCGGCAATGAACAGAACCCCGTGGTCGCTGCAGATCCGATGCATTTCGGCGAGGACCTTGGCCGGATACATCAGCATTCCCCCGGCCCCCAGTACCAGCGGTTCGACGATGAATGCCGCGGCCCCCGCCCGGCATTCGCGCTCGAGCGCGTCGAGCGTGGCCTGCGGGTCGTCAGCGGGGAACGGGATCCTCCCGACGTCGAACAGCAATGGCTCGTAGGCGGCGTTGAAGGCGCCGCGTTCGCCGACCGACATCGCGCCGATGGTGTCGCCGTGATAGCCGTGCTCCATCACCACGATCTGCTGCCGGGCCTCGTCGCGCGAGCGCCAGTAGCCGAGCGCCATCTTGAGAGCGACCTCCACGCTGGTCGAACCGCTGTCGGAGAAGAACACGCGGGTCAGAGCGGCGGGCATCGTCCGGCGCAATTCCTGCGCCAGCCGCTCGGCGGGTTCATGCGTCCAGCCAGCAAAGATGATCTGGTCCATTCGCTCGGCCTGGGCGCGGATCGCGGCGACGATGCGCGGATGAGAGTGTCCGTGCGTGGTCACCCACCAGCTGGAAATCGCATCCACAATCCGGCGCCCGTCGCGGGTGAACAGGCAGGCACCCTCGGCCCGCTCGACGAGCGGAATTGCTTCCTCGAGCCCGTGCTGGGTGAATGGGTGCCAGATCGGCGAATCGGTCACAGGCTGATCCGGGCGGCGAAGGCTGCGGACAGCGTCGCATGATCGAGCGGATCGAGAAGGGGCAATCGGCCGAGCCGACGGACCCGACCGATCCGGCAAATGGTCGCCTCGCTGTCCTCCTCCGCCTCGCCGACGAAGGCGATGCCGTGGATCGGCACGCCGCGCATCCGCAGCGCCTCCAGCGTCAGCAGCGAGTGGTTGATCGTGCCCAGCGTCGTGCGGGCCACGACGATCACCGGCAGCGCCCAGCGAGCGAAGATGTCCGCATAGAGGACATCGCCGGCAAGCGGCACCAGCGCCCCACCGGCGCCCTCGATCACGAGCGGCCTCGCCTCGGGCGGGTCCAGCCGCTCGGGATCGATCGCCACGCCCTCGATCGCGGCGGCGCGATGCGGCGAACAGGGCGTTCGCAGACGGTAGGCCGAGGGCAGCACGCGCGGGGCACACAAGCCGCCGAGACGCGTCACTTCGGAATCATCGCCGCCGTCATCGAGCCCGGCCTGTACCGGCTTCCAGTAGAAGGCGCCGAGGTGCGCGCAGAGCGCAGCGGCAAAGACCGTCTTGCCGATGTCGGTATCGGTTCCGGTGACAACGAAGGCGGTCATGCGAGAGCCCTTTCGAGTGCATCGGCGAAACGGTCCACGTCCTCGGCATCCACGTTGAGGGTCAGCGCGATCCGCAGGCGCGCGGTATCGGGGGCGACCGTCGGCGGCCTGATTGCGCGGCAATCGTGGCCCGCGGCGCAAAGCGCCTGCGCCACGGCGAGAGCGCGACGGTCGTCACCCAGCAGCAGCGGCACGATCGGCGAGCCGGAAAATCGCGCGCCGAGAGGTTCGAGACGGCCGCGCGCACGATCGCACAGGTCGAACAGCGATCGTCGCGCCGCCTCGGCCGCGGGCAAGGCAGCGATCGCGGCGCGAATGGTCGCGGCGATGAGCGGCGAAGGCGCCGTCGAATAGATGAAGCCGCGCGCCCGATTGATCAGATGATCGCGCAGAACGGCGGGGCCGCACAGCAAAGCGCCTTCGCAGCCGAGGGCCTTGCCGCAGGTATGGAGTGTGACCATCGGGCAGCGGTGACGCCAGGCTGCGGCGAGACCCTTGCCATGCTCGCCGAAGATGCCGGTCGCATGCGCCTCGTCGATCACGAGCACCGCATCCTCGCGTCCGGCAAGCGCGGCGAAATCCTGCAGCGGTGCGAGGTCGCCATCCATCGAATAGACGCTTTCGATGGCGATCCAGGCCGTTCCGGATCCGCCCGAGGCACGCCAGCTGGCAAGGACATCCGATGCTTCGGACGCGCTGCCATGCGCGAAGCTCCGCACTTCCGCACGCGAGAGCCGCAACCCCTCATGGACGCTGGCGTGAACGAGCGCATCGTGCAGGACGAGATCGCCACGCTGCGGAACGGTGGCGAAGAAGGCGCTGTTTGCCGCATATCCGGAACCGAGGAAGAGAGCGCTTTCGGAACCGAAAAAAGCGGCGGCCTCGCGCTCGAGCGCTTCCAGTTCGGGGTGGTTGCCGCGCAGCAGGCGCGAGCCGCCAGACCCTGCCGGAACGCCGCGCCCGACAGCAGCGATCATGGCCTTGCGCAGGAAATCCGCGCTCGCGAAGCCGAGATAGTCGTTGGACGCGAAATCGGCTCCGCGTCTCGGGCTCAGGCAGCGCAACCTTCCCGCCTTCGCGAGCGCGGCGAGATCGCTCCGTTGCGCTCTGTAGACGTCCGACGCTGCTTCCCTCATCATGGCCGCGCCTATGCAGCGGCCCTCCGCGCAATACAATTGCCCGTTCTGCACACGGTTTCGCTAGAGTGCCCTCGCCCAGAACTGCATCGGATGGGAGATCTGCTCTTCGCTGTCGTGCGTCTTCCATTCGAAACCGGTTTCGAGACCGACGATCCTTTCGTAGCCCCGTCGTTTCCAGAAGCCATCGAGCGGACGATAGGCTGGCGGGCGACGCGGATCGTCATCGGCGCGGACGACGGCGCAGAACACCGCGTGCGTCGCCCCCGCCCGGCGCGCGGATGCCTCGCGCAGATCGAAGAAGGCGTGACCGACGCCCTGCCCGCGAAATTCGGGCAAGAGCACGCTTTCGCCGAAATAGAACAGACGGTCGGTATCGTAGCCACGCAGCTCGAAGGGATGGCGGAACGCAGCTTTTTGTCCGCTCATGGGGGAAGCGGTGGCGGCGCCGACGATCCGGTCGGCAAGGCGAGCGGCTATCAGAACCGAACCCTCTTCCGCAGCAAACTCAGCCAGTTAGTCGCGCTCATAGGCGCGATCGCCGTCGTAGAGATACGGGTATTGCGCGAATACCGCGATGCGCAATTCGGCCAGCCTGTCCAGCGCCGGTCCAAGTGTCTCGCGCTCCAGCCGTTCGACCGTTACCTGCATTTGGGCAGGGCTAGACCGCCCCGGTCGGCGCTGCAATTGCTTTCGCCAGACGGCTTCTGTATGGGCGACACGAACGCCCCGGAGGCCGCGATCGCCAGGCGATACCCCGCGGCGCGGCGCCATTTTACCGTGAAGGAATTCAGCCCGATGGCACGTCGTCGCCAGATCTACGAAGGCAAGGCCAAGATCCTCTACGAAGGTCCCGAGCCGGGCACGATCATCCAGTATTTCAAGGACGATGCCACCGCCTTCAACGCCCAGAAGAAGGGCACGATCAACGGCAAGGGCGTGATCAACAATCGCATCAGCGAATATGTCTTCACCCGCCTGTCGCACATCGGCATCCCGACTCATTTCATCCGCCGCCTCAACATGCGCGAACAACTCGTCCGACAGGTCGAGATCATCCCGCTCGAGGTGGTCGTGCGCAACGTCGCCGCGGGTTCGCTGTCGAAGCGGCTGGGAATCGAGGAAGGCGACGTGCTTCCGCACACGCTGATCGAATACTGCCTCAAGGATGACGCGCTCGGCGATCCGAAGGTGTCCGAGGAGGAAATCGCCTGCTTCAACTGGTGCAGCCACGAAGAGCTGCAGGACATGTCGAGCATGGCGATCCGCGTGAACGATTTCCTCTGCGGGATGTTCAGTGCGATCGACATCCGCCTAGTCGACTTCAAGCTCGAATTCGGCCGCATCTGGGACGGCGACTTCAGCCGTGTGATCCTGGCCGATGAAATCAGCCCCGACGGCTGCCGCCTGTGGGATATCAACACCGGCGAAAAGCTCGACAAGGACCGCTTCCGCCGGGATCTCGGCGGCGAGGAGGAGGCCTATCGCGAGGTAGCCCGCCGGCTCGGCCTGCTCCAGAACGAGGACCAGGGCCCCGGCGAGGTGCTCGACATGAGCGCCCATCGCGGGCGCCTGAGGACGCCGTCCAAGCCCAAGAAGTAGGCACCCCGCCGCATTCCCCGGATTGGCTGACCCCGGCTCGCACAGGATCGCTCCAACTGGTTCAGCTTGGATTCCGCTGCGCAAGTCCATAGGGTTTCGCGAAATTCGAACGCGACACGCAGGGGACGCAGCATGAAATCCTTCTCATTCCGCCACATTCTGGCGGCGCTTCCGCTGCTGGCGCTGGCGCTGCCGGCGACAGCGCAGGACGCCCCCAGCCGGCCCGATGCCGAGAGCACGCAGGCCGCGGCGACGGCCTGGGGCAAACGGATTTATGACATCCCGGTCGATGGCGCGGTCACCTTCGGCAGGCTGGAGAACGGGCTGCGCTATGCGATCCTGGCGAATGCGACACCCGAGGACACGGCGGTGGTCCGAATGGGCTTCGATGTCGGCTGGGTCGACGAGACCGAGCAGGAGCTGGGTCTTGCCCATGTCGTCGAACACATGGCCTTCAACGGCTCGACCAATATACCCGAGGGCGAGATGATCAAGCTGCTCGAGCGGCTCGGTCTCGCATTCGGTGCCGATACCAATGCCTCGACCGGTTTCGAAGACACGGTCTACAAGCTCGACCTGCCGCGCACCGATCCGGAGCTGATCGACACTGCGCTGATGCTGATGCGCGAGACCGCCTCGGAACTCACCATTGCGGACGAAGCGGTCGATCGCGAGCGCGGGGTGATCCAGTCGGAAACGCGTACCCGCAACAATTACCAGATCCGGCGGTTCAAGGACTATTTCGAATTCGTCTCTCCCGGGACCCGCTATGCCACGCGCTTTCGGGCAGACGGCACGGTCGAGAACATCGATACCACGCCGGGGCAGGTGGTGCGCGATCTCTATGCGCGCTTCTATCGCCCCGACAATGCCGTGCTGGTGGTGGTGGGCGACGTCGACCCTCAGACCATCGAAGCGAAGATCCGGGGGACCTTCGCCGATTGGTCGGCACCCGCTTCGCCCTTGATCGAGACCGACAAGGGAGCGCTCGATCTGGAACGGGGGCCGGCCGCGGCCAATTTCGTCGACCCGGATGTTCCCTATCTGGTCGTGGTGGACCGGTTTGCGCCCTATGAAGAACGTCTGCCCACCGTGGCCGAATTCGACCGCAGCGCCCTCCTCGGCCTCGGCGTGGCGATCCTCGACCGCAGGCTCGACAAGATCGCGAATTCCGCCGAGGCACCGATCATCAACGGTGGCGCCTCGGCTTCGGATTTCTTCGATATCGGCCGTCAGGCGTCGCTGTCGGTGCAGGCGAAGGAGGGCGAGTGGAAACGCGCCCTGGCCGTGGCGGAACAGGAATGGCGCAGAGCAGTGGAGCACGGTTTCACCGAAGCCGAGGTCGCCGAACAGCTCGCCAACGCGGAACAACGCTTCCGCGACGCGGCACGCCAGCAGGATTCCCGCCGGAACGCGCAACTGGCCGAAAACATACTGGCGAGCGCCCGGCGCGAGAAGCTCGTCATAACTCCCCAAACGAGATACGAGCTGTTCAGCGCGCTCAAACCGGACGTGACGGTCGAGGCGGTGAACGCCGCCTTTCGCGAGCACTTCACTTCCGGCGACCCGCTGATCCACGTTTCGACCAAGCAGCCGATCGCCGATGCCGAGCAAACCATCCTCGCCGCCTATCGCCAGTCGCAGGCCGAACCCGTGGCTCCGCCGTCGGACAGCGGCAGTGTCGAATTCGGATACACCGACTTCGGCGTTCCCGCGGAAATCGTCGAGGACCGGATGATCGAGGATCTCGGGATCCGCACCATACGCTTCGCGAACAATGTGCGGCTGAACCTCAAGCCGACCGATTTCGAGCAGGGCAAGCTGCGGTACTCGATCCGCATCGGGTCCGGCCAGCTGGCCATTCCCGCCGACGAGATGGCGTCGGCAGTCTTCCTTTCGGCGGTCAGCGCGCTCGGGGGACTGGGCAAGCACAGTTTCGACGAATTGCGCGGGATCTTCGCGGGAAGAAACCTGGACTACGGGTTCAACGCCGCAGCGGACAAGTTCGCGGTCACCGGTACGGGGACGATGACGGACCTTCCCCTGCAGATGAAGCTCAGCGCAGCCTATTTCAGCGATCCCGGCCTGCGGCCGGAAATGCTGACGAAATGGCTCGCCATCGTGCCTCCCTTCATCGCGCAGGCCGATGCCACCCCGCAGTCGGTCGCCCAATTCGAGGCCGGCAGGATCGTCGCCGACGGCAATCTCCGCTTCGGCATTCCCGCACAGGAGGAACTCGAAGCGGTTTCGCCCGAAGGGGTTCGCGCGCTCATCGCCGATCAATTCGCCAGGGCACCGGTAGAAATCTCGGTGGTAGGCGACTTCGACAGTGAAGAAGTCGTGGATGCGGTGGCAGAGAGCTTCGGTGCGCTGCCCGAAAGGTCCGACGCCCTGCAGGACTGGGAGAGCGAACGCGTGGTTCGGTTCGCGGAGGATCGCTCGCCCCGGACGCTCACGCATGCAGGTGCTCCCGACCAGGCGCTGGCGCTTACCTTCTGGCCGACCACCGACGACGACGATGCGCAGGAAGAAGCGACGATGCAGTTGCTGGCCCAGATCATGGGTCTCGAAATGCTCGACCGCATCCGCGAGGAGCTCGGCGCATCCTATTCGCCCAATGCGAGCTCGGACATGTCGGACACCTATCGCGACTATGGCACCTTCTCGACTGCCGTGGTGGTCAAGCCCGAGCAGGCCGACGAGGTCTTCGGCGTCGTCGATGCCATCGCCCGGGACCTGCGCAGTAAGCCGCTCGACCCGGATCTGCTCGAGCGGGCCCGCAAGCCCTTGCTCGAAAAGATCGCCTTGAGCCGGCGCGAAAACGGCTGGTGGCTCGGCGTCGCCGACGAGGCCCAGCTCCGCAGCGACCGGCTCGACCGGGTCCGCAGCTACGAGCAACGGATTCGCGCGGTGACCCCCGAGATGCTTCGGGCTGCAGCGCAGCGATATCTCGACCCCGGCGAGGAATTGCGGATCCGCGTGATTCACGAAAGCCTCGCGCAATAGGCCGCAGGGGATGGCAGGGTCACGGGATGGATCGCACGTCGCGGCGACTTGAAAGGCAGCAGGCTTCGCGGCATAGGCGCGCCAACGCGAAAGGTCCTTAGATGAAGATCCGCATCCATGTCTCGCTCAAGCCCGGAGTGCTCGACCCGCAGGGGCGCGCAGTGCACCATGCGCTCGAAGGTCTCGGCTTCGGCGGGGTCGAGGATGTCCGCGTCGGCCGACTGATCGAACTCGATGTCGCCGACGGCACCACCGATGCCGCCCTGCGCGAGATGTGCGAGAAGCTGCTCGCCAATACGGTGATCGAAAACTATCGCGTCGAGAAGGTCGGCTGATGGGCTTTCGCGCCGCCGTGATCACCTTTCCCGGCTCCAATTGCGACCGCGACATGGCGGTGGCGATCGAGCAGGTCGCGGGCGTCGCGCCGCTCCGGGTCTGGCATGCCGAAGCCGAACTGCCGGAGCGGCTCGATTTCATCGCCCTGCCCGGCGGATTCTCCTATGGCGATTATTTGCGTTCGGGCGCGATGGCCGCGAACAGTCCGGTCATGCTTAGCGTAAAGCGTCAGGCGGAACGCGGCGTTCCGGTGCTCGGCATCTGCAACGGCTTTCAAGTGCTGACCGAGGCGGGGCTCCTGCCCGGCGCGCTGATGCGCAATGCGAGCCAGACCTTCATCTGCCGCACCGTGTCGCTGAAGGTGGAAAACGACCGCTCGCCGTTTACCCGGGGATATGAGCGCGGTCAGGAAATCCGGATTCCCGTTGCCCATCACGACGGCAATTATTTCGCCGACGAGGACACGCTCGATCGCATCGAGGGCGAAGGGCATGTCGCATTCCGCTATCTCGAGAATTGCAACGGATCGCGGCGCGATATCGCCGGCGTGATCAATGCGGCAGGCAACGTCCTCGGCATGATGCCCCACCCCGAGCGGGCGGTCGAACCCGCGCATGGCGGGACCGATGGACGCATGCTGTTCGAAGGCGCAGTCCGGGCTCTGGCCACCGCCTGATCAGGCGCTTCTGAGATCCCTGGCGGGGACGGCATTCTCGACCACCCGACGGGCGTCGGCCGACGGCATCGGGCGTCCGAAATGGAAACCCTGGATCTTGGTGCATCCCAGCCGCCGGATAAGCTGTGCTTCCTCTTCGTTCTCCACGCCCTCGGCGGTGGTCGTCATCCCGAGACTGTCGGCCATGGCGACCACGGCGCGAATGATCGCGAGCAATTCGAGGCTGTGCTGCGCCGCCCCCTGAACGAAGCTGCGATCGACCTTGATGGTGGAGAAACGCAATTTGCGCAGATAGCCGAGCGACGAATAGCCGGTTCCGAAATCGTCGAGCGCCACCGAACAGCCCAGGGCGATACATTGTTCCAGGGCCTTGCCTGCAACGCCGGCATCGCGGAGGAAGATGCTCTCGGTGACTTCGATCTCCAGGCGCTTGGGATCGAGGCCGCTGTGCGACAGCGCGCGGACGACGGAGGCTGCGAAATCGGGCTCGAGCAATTGTTCGGGCGATACGTTGACGTTGACCTTCACATCTTCCGGCCAATGGGCAGCGGCCTCCCTGCAGGCTTGCTGCATGACCCAGGTCCCGATGGGAACGATCAGGCGGGTGTCTTCGGCCAGGGGAATGAACTTGGCCGGGCTTATGAAGCCGTGTTCGGCGCTGTTCCAGCGGACCAGCGCCTCGAAGCTGACGAGCTTCTCGGTGTTCGCGTCCACCACCGGCTGGTAGTGCAGCAACAATTCGTCGCGTTCGAGGGCCCCTCGCAAGGAGACCTCGAGTTGCCGCTTTTCCTCGGCATTGGCGTGCAGCGAGGGTTCGTAGCCGCAGTGGACCCCGCCCCCCTCGTCCTTCGCCCGGTAGAGAGCGAGATCGGCATTGCGGAGCAGTTCCTCGACGGTTCGCCCATCGCGCGGGCCAATCGCTGATCCGACGCTGGCACCGACATAGAGGACCTGGTTCTCGATCTGATAGGGTTCGGACAGGCGCGCGATGATCGCCTTGGCGATCGTGTCGATCCGCGCCTTTTCCGAGGCGTCGCGGATGACGACGGCGAATTCGTCGCCGCCGAGGCGGCCGCACAATTCGCCTTCTCCGATCAGCTCCTTGAGACGCGCCGCGACCTGGGCCAGCATCGCATCGCCGACGAGATGCCCGAGCGAATCGTTGATCGCCTTGAAGCGGTCGAGATCGATCATCAGGAACGCGCAACGCGATCGCCAGCGCTCGGCATAATCGAGAGCATCGCCCAGCGATTCATTGAGCATGAGCCGGTTGGGCAGCTTGGTCAGAGTATCGTAGCGCGCGAGGTACTCGATCTTCTCCGAGGATTCGCGCTGCTCCGTTACGTCGGACCCGACGCCGCGGAATCCGTGATAATTGCCCGTTTCATCGATGATCGGCGTGCCCGAAAGCTCCCACCACCTGTCCTGCCCCTCGATCGAGACACGCACCACGAGGTCGGAGAAGTTCTCCTTCCGCTTGAGGCGCTCGGCGAGTTCGTGGAGACTGTGAGGAAACTGGCCGGTCTTCCAGCCGTCGCCCGATATCAGCTGGAGGAAGGACTGGCCCTCTATCTCGCGCGGCTCCTTGCCCAGGGCGAAGGCGAAGCGTGGTGAAACCGCCTTGAGCCTGCGCCTCGTATCGATCTGCCACAGCCAATCTGCTTTACCTTCCTCGAATTCGCGCAGGAGCATGGAGACGACCTCGCTTTTCTCCTGCATCGCAAGTTCGGCCAGTCGGGCGGCGACAGCGATCCGCGCGCTCTCGATAGTCCCGAAGCTGGCCATGAGGGTCGTCAGCACCGCTACGGCGGCGAGCGGCCAGTTCAGGGTCAGGAGCCCGGCAGCAAGCCCGCCCATGCCCATCACTCCGGCGAATACGATCGAGCTCAAGGGCGCGCTATAGCGGCTCGCCGTCGAAGCCAGGACCAGCATCGCGGCGACAGCCCAGACCAATTCGGTGGAGCGGACGTCGGCCACCAACGCACAGATGACGATCCCGGCGGCCCACACCGCAGCCTTCCCCGCCGTGAACCTGGCGTGACGCTCCATGCCCTTCGCGGAGACCGGGCGGTTGTCGGCATTCCTCAGCGACAGATCCGCATGCGTGGCAGCGCCCACACTGACCGCGAGCAGAAAGCCCCAAACGCCGAGCAGGGCAATGGGCAGACTTCCCAGAAGCGCACCCACGACAAGAACGAATGCAATGAGATGGACAGCCACCCGCATCGCGATCCGGTTCTGGAGCAAGGCATATTGCGGTCCGTGGATCGCTGCCCAATCGGCGCCATTGGGCGTGTCGAGCCCGATCGCTTGCCGGACGGACAGTTTGGCCGCCTTCATCAGGGGTGCTGGGTTCTGTTCGCTCACGCCGGTAAGGTTAACCGGCAAACCTTATCTACCGGTAAAGCTCCGTCGCCATCCATCGCACTTCCTTCGCTGCGCCTGGCAGGAGCGCTCACTCCACCGTCACCGACTTGGCGAGATTGCGCGGCTGATCGACGTCGGTCCCCTTGACGCAGGCCACATGGTAGGCGAGCAATTGGACCGGTACGGCATAGACCAGCGGCGCGATGAGCGGATGGACTCGCGGCATTTCGATGGTGGCAATGCAGCCCTCGCCCGCTTCCTCGAGGCCCTTGGCATCGGATATGAGGACGATCTGTCCCCCCCGCGCCCGGACCTCTTCCATATTGGAAACGGTCTTTTCGAACAGCGGGCCCGAAGGGGCGAGGACGATCACCGGCACCGCATCGTCGATCAGCGCGATGGGGCCATGCTTCATTTCGCCGCTCGCATAGCCTTCCGCGTGGATATAGCTGATTTCCTTCAGCTTCAGCGCCCCCTCCAGGGCGAGCGGATAATCCGGACCACGCCCGAGATAGAGCACGTCGCGCGCCGGAGCGATGAGATGCGCCATGGCAGCGATATCGTCGTCATGGTCGAGCGCGGAATTGAGAGCCGCCGGCGCCTCGAGCAGATGGCCGACCACCTCCTGTTCCTCCTCGCAACTCATCAGCCCCTTCTTCACCGCCATATGCGCGGCGAGCGCGGCAAGCACGGCAAGCTGGCAGGTGAAGGCCTTGGTCGAGGCCACGCCGATCTCCGGGCCGGCATGTGTCGGCAGCAGCAGATCGGCCTCGCGCGCCATCGTGCTGGTCGGGACGTTGACGACGGCTCCGATGGTCTGCCCGTTCTCCTTGCAGTGCCGCAGGGCGGCGAGCGTGTCGGCGGTTTCCCCGCTTTGCGAGATGAACAGGGCGAGGCCGCCCTCTTCCAGCACCGGCTCGCGGTAACGGAATTCGGAGGCCACATCGATATCGACCGGAATGCGGGCGAACTGTTCGAACCAGTATTTTGCGACCATTCCGGCGTAGAACGATGTTCCGCAGGCGACGATGGTCACGCGCTTGATGCTGGAGATGTCGAAGTCGAACTGGGGCAGAGCGACCGAATTGTCTGCCTGCCGCAGATAGGAACCCAGCGTCTGCGCCACGACGGTCGGCTGCTCGAAGATCTCCTTCTGCATGAAATGGCGGTAATTGCCCTTTTCGACCGCTGCGGCGGATGCACCGGAGATACCGATTTCGCGGCTGGCCGGTTCGTTTTCATTGTCGAAGATCGTTATCTTGTCCCGTGTGACGACGACCCAGTCACCCTCCTCGAGGTAGCTGATCCTCTGCGTCAGGGGGGCCAGAGCGAGCGCATCCGAGCCGATGAAGTTCTCGCCCTCGCCATAACCGACGACCAGCGGAGAGCCGCGGCGCGCGCCGATCAGCAGGTCGGGATGGTCGCGGAAGGCAATCGCCAGAGCGAAGGCGCCGCGCAGGCGCGGAAGGACGTTTGCGACCGCTTCCTGCGGGCTGTCGCCCCCTTCCACCCGGCGCGAGACGAGATGCGCGACCACCTCGCTGTCGGTATCGCTTTCGAGGGTGCGGCCGGCATCCCTGAGCTCCGCCCGCAATTCCTTGTAATTCTCGATGATACCATTGTGCACCAGCGCAACGCGATCGGTGGCATGCGGATGGGCGTTCCGCGCGATCGGAGCACCATGGGTGGCCCAGCGCGTATGGGCGATGCCGATATCGCCCGGCGCGGGGTTCGCCTCCAGTTCGAGGACCAGGTTGGCGAGTTTGCCCTCCGCTCTCCGGCGAACGAGGTCGCCGCCGTGGACGGTGCACAGACCGGCGCTGTCATAGCCGCGGTATTCCATGCGTCTGAGCCCGTCGACGAGCCGATCGGCCACGTCATTCCGGCCGACGATCCCGATGATTCCGCACATTGATCCTGTTCCTCGCTTTGGCGTGTGCAAGCGCCTTAGCGGGAATCGTCGCGCGATCAATCGCGGCTGCGTCGATCGGGCGCGCGCTTGCCGCGCGGCGCGAAGCCGCCGCTCGAATTAGGGAATAATCAAGGTTTCCAACCTATTCACCACTCTTGCAAAGGCGCGCTTCGTCCCTTGGGGGGCATGGACGACGCTGGGGCTTAGGATTTCCTCGGAGGTTTTCGGGCATGAGTGCATTCGGGCGGAAAAACGGGCCGGCGGGGATCTCCGCCGGAGCGCGTCCGCAGTTCGGTGTCGCCAAGCCCATGCGCGGCGGAACGCCCACTCCGACACCGCCCGCGGCGGATAGGCCGCAGGGCGGCGAGCAATTCCCGCCGATTCCAGAAGACAATGTTCCGGCCCCGGGCGCCGCGGCGAAAGCCAACGGCAATGACGCGATGTCGCGCCTCGAAGAGCGCATGAACACGCAGCATTCGGGCGAATCGCAAGTCGGCGGGTTCGAGGCGAGCGTCCACAAGATCAAGGAACAGGTGCTGCCCCGCCTGCTCGAGCGCGTCGATCCCGAAGCGGCGGCGACGCTCTCCAAGGACGAACTGTCCGAGGAATTCCGGCCGATCATCATGGAAGTGCTGGCCGAACTCAAGGTCACGCTCAACCGCCGCGAGCAATTCGCGCTCGAGAAGGTTCTGGTCGACGAACTGCTCGGTTTCGGGCCGCTCGAGGAACTGCTCAACGACCCCGACGTCTCCGACATCATGGTCAACGGCCCCGACCAGACCTATATCGAAAAGAAGGGCAAGCTGGTCATCGCGCCGATCAAGTTCCGCGACGAAGGCCATCTCTTCCAGATCGCCCAGCGGATCGTGAACCAGGTCGGCCGCCGCGTCGACCAGACCACGCCTTTGGCCGATGCCCGTTTGAAGGACGGCAGCCGCGTCAACGTCATCGTCCCGCCGCTCAGCCTGCGTGGAACGGCGATCTCGATCCGCAAATTCTCCGAAAAGCCGATCACCCTCGACATGCTCAAGGACTTCGGCTCGATGAGCGACAAGATGTGCACCGCGCTCAAGATCGCGGGCGCATGCCGGATGAACGTCGTCATCTCCGGAGGTACCGGTTCGGGCAAGACGACCATGCTCAATGCCCTGTCGAAGATGATCGATCCGGGCGAGCGCGTGTTGACGATCGAGGATGCGGCCGAACTTCGCCTGCAGCAGCCGCACTGGCTGCCGCTGGAGACCCGCCCACCCAATCTCGAAGGACAGGGCGCCATTTCGATCGGCGACCTGGTCAAGAACGCGCTGCGCATGCGCCCCGATCGCATCATTCTGGGCGAGATTCGCGGCGCCGAGTGTTTCGACCTTCTCGCCGCGATGAACACCGGCCACGACGGGTCCATGTGCACGCTGCACGCCAACAGCCCGCGCGAATGCCTGGGGCGTATGGAAAACATGATCCTGATGGGCGACATCAAGATCCCCAAGGAAGCCATCAGCCGGCAGATCGCCGAATCCGTCGATCTGATCGTGCAGGTCAAACGCCTCCGCGACGGGTCGCGCCGCACGACCAACATCACCGAAGTGATCGGGATGGAGGGCGATGTGATCGTCACCCAGGAGCTGTTCAAGTTCGAATATCTCGAGGAAAGCGACGACGGAAAGATCCTCGGCGAATTCCGCTCCTCGGGCCTGCGGCCCTATACGCTCGAGAAAGCGCGCCAGTTCGGCTTCGACCAGGCCTATCTCGAAGCCTGCCTCTAGCTGAAAGCCGAACCCGCTTCCCGCGGCCGAGGCAGTTCTCAGGGGCCGCCGGCGGGGGCACAGGGAAAGCCCGGGGCGGCGAACGTCCGCAGCCCGAGGCCCTAGCCCTGCATCAGGGCCGGGACCGCGACGGCCAGCAGACCTCCGCCCAGCACTGCGAAAAGCAGGAACAGGCTCGTCCAGGGGACCCAGCCGATGCTGTCGATCTGCGCCCTCTTCATGCGGCGTTGCTCCATCAGCATGCAGAGAAGCGCCAAAATCAGGCTACCCCCGCCCCAAAGCGCGAGGAGTTCGGCGTCGCTGGCGAAAAGCAGGAAATCGGGTTCGATCACCCGGCGGCATATGGTCGCACCCGTCCCGGCGTGCAATCCACGGGGGGAACCCTAGCGCGCAAGGGCCGTTCTTTGCCCGGAAGCTCGCATTCGAGCCGTTTTTGGGAAGGACTGGAAGATGGTCAAGAAATTCCTGTTTGCACTTGGCATCACGGCAGTGACGCTCACTGCCGCAGCTTGCAACACCGTTCGCGGGGCAGGCGAAGACATCGAATCTGTAGCGAATGAGGTCGACGAAGAAATCTGACCCGTCGTATTCGAGTTAAGGTAAAAAGCGCCCGCCGAACCGGCGGGCGTTTTCATGTCGGGCCGGGAACATATGCTCCGCACGTCCCGGGCCCGGCTGTTGTTGCCATGTGGCGACGGGTCGTTCGGTCTTTGCCTATGCCTGCTTCGCGCTGCCCCTTGCGATCAGTCGGCCTAGCGTCGCCCGCTGGATTAGGACGCTGAACAGAACGGCGGCGAAGGTGGCGGCGAGAAGCAGGTCCCGCGTCGGCCCCTCGGGTAGCGAGAGCGCGAGCGCGATCGAAATTCCTCCGCGCAGGCCGCCCCACCACAGAATGCCGAATGCCGCTGGTCCATGCTTGCGCGAAGCCGGCAGCAATCCGCCCAGGAGCTTCAGCGCCGCGGCGCGCGCCGCGAGCGTGACCGGAACGGCCGCGAGCCCCAGCAGCGCATGCGGCCCGCCCGGCACCAGCGCGATCATCTCGAGCCCGATCAGCAGGAACAGGACCGAATTCAGCAATTCGTCGACGACTTCCCAGAACTTGATCACATAGTCGCGGGTGATGTCGCTCATGGCGTATGTCACACCGTGATTGCCGATCAGCAGCCCGGCGACTGCCATCGCCAGGGGGCCGGAGATGTGCAGCGCGGTGCACAGCGCGTAGCCACCCATCACCACGGCGAGCGAGATCGTCACTTCGAGCGCATATTCGTCCATCGAGCGCATCGCCTGAAAGCCGAGGATGCCGAACAGCAACCCCACCAGCATGCCCCCGCCCGCCTCCACCGCGAACAGCCGCACACCCTCCGCCAGCGAAAACGACTCTCCGGTAAGCGCCGCGCCCAGCAGAATGGTGAAGACCACGATGCCCACGCCGTCGTTGAACAAACTCTCGCCGGCCACCGTGGCCTGGAGGCCCTCCTCCACCTTCTCCTCCTTGAGAACGCCCAACACCGAAACCGGGTCGGTCGGCGCGATGAGCGCACCGAAGACGAAATACCAGATCGGCGCGACCGGCAGGGCCAGCAGCGTTCCGACCCCCCACATCGCACCGCCCACCAGCAGGGTCGAGACGATGACTCCGACGGTCGACAGGAGCAAAACCGGGAGCCAGCCGGCACGCAGGCGCTCCAGATCGACGTGGAGCGCGCCGGCGAAGAGCAGAAAGCTGAGCATGCCTTCGAGCAGGGTGGTGGTGAAGTTCATCTCCTCGAGCAGCCGTGCGACCGCGTCGTCCAGCGTGACCCCCGGGATGAAGGCATTGGCGATCAACAGCCCGACGGCGGCCAAGGCCCCCATCACGGTCAGACCGACCACATGCGGCAAGCGGATGAAATGGTGGTTGAACCATCCGAGGAAAGCGGAAGCGACCACCAGCATGGCAGCAAGATCGAAGGGGCTCAGACCGGCGGCGCTCTCGTGCATCCAGAGCGGATAGCGCACTATGCGCGTCAATCAAATGCGGCTTGCAAGCCGCTCCGCCATCTGCCCGCTGCGGAGCTCAGCGCTGTGCCAGTGCCAGCTTCGCGGCGAGCCCCAGAAAGACGAGGCCGGCGAAGCGGTTGAGAGCGACCTGCGCCCCGCCCGAATGCAGAAGACGCTGTCTGATCGTGCCGGCCGCGAAGGAGATGAGCGAGAAGGCGAACAGAGAGGTAGCGATGAACAAGGTGCCGAGGAGAACGACCTGCAGGGTGACCGAGCCACGATCCGGGGAGGTGAACTGGGGGAAGAAGGCGAGCGTGAAGATGGCGACCTTGGGGTTGGTGACATTCATGACGATTCCCCGCCGGAGCATTTTGCCGAGAGGCTGTGCCGACTTCGCAGCGAGCTGCAAATCTGCCGCACCGGCCCTGAAGGCGCCGTAGGCCAGGTAGACAAGATAGCCGGCACCCACGAACTTCAAGGCGGTGAAAGCGAGGTCCGACTGCTGGAACAGCACCGCAAGACCCAAAGCGACAGCCGCCGTGTGGACCATCAGGCCGATACATAGCCCGAGAGTGACCGCGATGCCGGTTCGCCATCCGTGGACCGCCGACTGGGTCAGCACGAAGATGTTGTCGGGCCCGGGCGCGAAAGCGAGCACGAGCGAGGCGCCGGTGAACGCCAGTATCACGTCGATGGGGAGCATCGCCTGCTTCTAGGGAGTGGAACCGCGCTTGCAAGTGCCGCAGAGACTACAGCCCCATCGGCCCTCTCCGGACATCGGGCCGCAAGTGTTCTTGCGAGGCGCTTGCCCAGGCTAGCTATCGCCGCTGCGCTTGCGGTAGACGAGGACGAGATTGTTGGCGGGCATCTCCACGCGCCGGGTCCGTTCGAAACCCCGGCGGGTGGCGAGGCCATCCACGTCGGCGAGGTTGCGCAGCCCCCACTCGCGGTTGCGCGCTTTGAGCGACCGGTCGAACTGGAGGTTGGAGGGCGCGGTCTCGACGTCGCTCTCCAGGTAGGGACCGTAGAGGATCAGGGGCGACCCCGCACCAAGCAACTGCGCAGATCCGGCGAACAGCCCTTCGGTGGCCGCCCATTCGCTGATGTGAACCATATTGACGCACAGCACCGCATCGGCACTTGCGAGGGGCCAGGCTTCGCGCACGGCGTCGAGCGCAATTGCCGGGAGCAGATTGCCAAGGCCGGCTTCGGCAGCCCAGGCATCGACCGATCGCAGCGCGTCGGTTTCGACATCGCTCGGTTGCCACGCCAGCGAAGCGAAGCGGCGTGCCATGTAGACGGCGTGCTCGCCGCTTCCGCTGGCGATTTCGAGCACCAGGCCGTGCGGCGGCAATTCCTCCGCAAGGACGTCGGCGAGCGGCCCCGAATTGCGTGCCGTCGCGGGTGCGTGGCGTTTCAAGCTTCGGCCCTCAATTCACCTGCCGCTCGCGCCCCTGCCAATAGGGCGCGCGCAATTCGCGACGCAGGATCTTGCCGCTGGCATTGCGGGGGAGAGCGTCGATCACATCGACCGATTTGGGCACCTTGAATCCGGCCAGCCGCTCGCGGGTCCAGGCGATGATGTCTTCGGCCACCACTTCGGTCCCCGGCCGGGGCACGACGCAGGCCTTCACCGCCTCGCCCCAGGTTTCGTCCGGAACGCCGATCACCGCCACTTCCGCCACCGCCGGGTGGCCGTAGATCGCGCTTTCGACCTGAGCCGGATAGACGTTCTCGCCTCCGGAGATGATCATGTCCTTGATCCGGTCCTGGATGTAAACATAGCCATCCTCGTCCATATAGGCCGCATCGCCGGTGTGCATCCATCCGTCTACGAGCGCGGAGGCAGTCGCGTCGGGCAGGTTCCAATAGCCTTGCATGTTCGACGGGCTGCGGCAGATCAGCTCGCCCACCTCGCCGGGCGGCAGTTCCGCGCCATCCTCGCCCACCACCTTGAGTTCCGCCCCGGGCACGGCGCGTCCCGCGCTGCGCATCCGCTCATTGCCTTCAAGGTCATGGTCTTCCGGAGGCAGCATGGCGATCGTGCCGGTGGTCTCGGTCATGCCGTAGCATTGCAGGAAGCCCGCCCCGGGGATGGTCCGGACCGCCTCGCGAAGGAGGTCGAGCGGAATCGGAGCGGCGCCATAGAGAACGTATTTCACCGCCGAGAAGTCGGTTGTCTTCGCCCGCGGATGCTGGACGACCATCTGCAGTGCGGCCGGGACGATGAAGAGGCGCGTGATCCCCTGTTCGAAGCCGTCGAGCACGCCTCCGGGCGTGAACTCCGCCTGGACGATCGCCCTTATGCCCGCCGCCATCGCCATGATGCCAAGGCCGGTCCCACCGATATGGGCGCAGGGCATGCACACCAGAATGGCCTCGTCCTCATCCCATTGCGACCATGGCTGTCCGGCCTCTTCGGCCGGCCGACGAAGCGAGAAAAGGTTGGCGTTGGTCAGCACCGCGCCCTTGGGATTGCCCGTCGTCCCCGAGGTGTAGAGCTGCAGCACCGCATCCGCCGGGCCGGCGGGCTCGAAGCTGTCGGCCGGCACGGTGGCGATTGCGGCTTCGGCCGCTGCGCTCTGGAGGATCTCGGGGGCGGTCTCGAGCCCGGCGCAAGCCTTCCCCGCCAGTTCCTCGCACCCGTCGCCGACGAACAGCAGCCGGGCGCGTGTGTCGGCGAGGATGTAGGCGATCTCGGGGGCGGCGAGCCGCCAGCCGATCGGGACCATCACCGCTCCGACCCGCGCTGCCGAATAGAACAGTTCGAAATAGAGGCGCGAATTCTTGCCCAGCCAGGCGATCCGGTCGCCCTTCCCCACTCCATGTGCGGCAAGCAGGCCGACGATGCGGCGCGAGCGGTCCTCGAGCTCGGCGAAGGAGATCGCCTCGCCATCCTGTTCGAGCGCTACCTGCCCCGGTTTCTCCTGCGCCCAGTGCCGGATCAGCTCGTCGAAAGTGAGCTTCTGCGTTTCGGCCATCGATCCTCCCCGCTGTTTTCAGCTGTGCGCGGGTATCATGGCATAAAGGTTGCCGGGAACAACCTGTTATTGCCAGCGCCCCAGCGCGCGGGCGCGGCGTTCGCGGAGCAGCAGCCAGATCAGCAGGCCGAGCGGCCCGGCGAGGAAGGTCGCCAGCAGGACCGGAGCCTGGGCGAGCCGCGAGAACCCCTTCGCATCGGCGTCGCGCGCGATCCACAGTCCAGCGAACAGGTCGAAGGCAAGGTAATGAATCCAGCCGAGGGTCACGCCGCCGTCGCTGGCGAAGATCGCGCGGACGCCCGCGATGGTGGTGAAATCGGCGCCGCCGGCGGCGGACCGGCCCGGGTCGAACGCTCCGCTCAGGATGCCGACGAGGCCAATCGCATAGGCGAGGCAGAGCAGCGCAACGCCGAGATAGAGCGCACCGGCCAGCAGCGCGGGCCACCGCGGGAGCAGGATCAGCCCGGCCCACATGAGCAGGGCGAGGACATTGGCCGCCCCGAACGCCGCTTCCCACATGGCCTCACTCCTCCCGTTCGTCGCGGCGCCGCCACCAGCTCGCGAGCAGGCTGCCGATGAGGACGTGATAGACCGCCGAGATCGCGCTGGGAACGGGGGCGAGTGCCGCCTGCAGTGGATTGCCGAATTGCGCGGCGAAGCTCGGCGCGCTGGCGAGCGTCGAGCCGAGACCGCTGTTCTGCATGCCGACCTCGATGCTGATCGTCCGCGCACAGCGCTCGTCGAACCGCAGCAGCCACGCGATCGCATGGCCGAGCCCGAAGGCGATCGCGTGGAGCAGGAATACCGCGGCCAGAAGCACGCCGGCATGTTCGCTGATGAGTTCCTTCGAGCGCCCGACGATACCGCCGACGATCAGCACGACGACCACGATCGAAACGAGCGGGGCGAAGGGCTCGATCCGGCGCGTGCCGGCGGGCAATAGCGCGCGCATGGCGACCCCGGCGATCACCGGCACCAGAACGATGGCGATCATCGAGCGGAACAGCGCCCAGCGGTCGATCTCCACGAACAGACCGGCGAGCCAGCCGGTCAGCAACGGCGTCGCCACGACGGCGACCAGCGTCGAGGCCATGGTCATGGTCACCGACAAGGCGACATTGGCGCGGGCGAGATAGGCGATCACATTGGAGGCGGTCCCGCCCGGGCAGCAGGCCACGAGCACGAGCCCCACCGCCAGCCCGGGTTCGAGCGCGAAACCGGTCGCGAGCAGGATCCCGGCGAGCGGCATGATCGTGAATTGCAGGACCACTCCGGCAAGCACCGCGCCCGGCAGACCGGCGACGCGGCGGAAATCTCCGGGCGTCAGCGTGAGGCCCATGCCCAGCATGATGACCCCCAGCAGCACGCTTACGAGCGGCTGGCCGAAGGGGGTGAACCGGCCGTCGACCACCCAGAGGAACAGGCTGGGCACGAACCAGGCGAGCACCGTTCCGAGCAGCGTCCAGATAGCGAACAGCCGCGTGGCCAACCCCGTCATTTCCCCTCCCTTCGAGCGCTAGCCGCTCTCCCTTTCGACCGGCGGCAGCGTTCTGGCGGCGCGCAGGATCGCATCGTGATCATGAACGAAGCGGCCGCGCACCGGGCGTTTGGCAAGAGCCAGCGCCGCCTGGCCGACGATCCCGGCCTCGATCGCGCGATAGCGCCGAAATCCTCCCTGCAGGAAGAGATTGGTCAGGGGAGCCGCCGCGATGGCGAGCCGCTCCACCGTCCGGCGATCGTCCTCGCGGTGCCCCCGCAGCAGGCCGGGGCGAACGATGTCGAGCCGGGCGAAACGGAGCTTGGCGAGGTCGCGCTCGACCTCCCCCTTCACGCGAAGATAGAAATTGCGCGAAGCCGTGTCGGCTCCGACCGAGCTGAGATGGACGAAGCGGTCGACGCCGAGCGCCTTCGCCGCACTGGCGACCTCGAGCACGAGCTCCTGGTCGACTGCCCGGAACGCCGCCTCGTCGCGCCCGGCTTTCTTCCAGGTCGTGCCGAGCGCACAGATGATCGCATCGGGTCGTGCGGCCTCGATCACCTCGGCCCATTTGGCCGGCTCGGCCACGAACATCTCCATCCGGATCCCGCGCGGCAAGGCCGCCTCGCGCCGGGCGATGCCGGTCAGACGGACGTCCTCCCGTCCGACGCACTGCTCGATCACCGAGGATCCGACCAGACCGGTCGCTCCGACCAGCGCGATCCGCACCGGATCAGACATTGCTCAGCCCATCGGGCATCCGGCCATAGATCCGGCGAACCTGCTCGATCGCATAGCGGTCGGTCATTCCGGCGATGAAATCCGAGATGTGGCGGCTCCGACCCGGATCCTCGTCGGGGAGGCTGGCGCGCCAGTCCTCGGGCATGGTCGCGGGGTCCTGCCGATAGGCGACGAACAGCCGCGAGACGACATCGCGGGCCCGCTCCGCGGTCGCAAGCTGCTCGGGATGAAAATAGAGGCGCTCGTACATGAAGCGTTTCAGGACCCGCTCCTGTTCGCCCATGGTGCGCGAGAAGCCGACGAGCGGACGCCCTGCCGCGCGCACCTCCTCCACGCTCGCCATGCCCTTCACCTGATCGCGTGTGTGAACCAGCAAATCGTTCACCATCAGACCGATCTGCGTCCGGATCAGCTCGCGCAATTGCCGGTCGCGCGGCGCATGCGGAAAACGCCGTTCCACCGCGCGCCACTGGTCGGCGAGCCACTCGATCCCCAACAGGTCGTCGAGATCGAGGAAGCCGGCGCGCAGACCGTCGTCGATGTCGTGATTGTCATAGGCGATGTCGTCCGCCAGCGCCGCTACCTGGGCCTCGAGCGAGGGCCAGGTGGCAAGGTCGAGCGGAAAGTCGGCATCCACTTCCGCCAGCGCCCAATTCGGAGCCGAAACCGGGCCATTGTGCTTGGCCAGGCCCTCGAGCGTCTCCCAGGTGAGATTGAGGCCTTCGTGACCGCAATAGGGACTCTCGAGACGCGCGAGCGTTCGCAGGCCCTGCGCGTTGTGATCGTAGCCGCCCGCATGGACCATGGCCTGTTCGAGCGCTTTCTCGCCCGCATGTCCGAAGGGGGGATGGCCGATGTCATGGCCGAGCGACAAGGCCTCGGTGAGATCCTCGTCGAGCCCGAGCTCACGCGCGATCACGCGGGCGACCTGCGCGACCTCGATGCTATGCGTCAGCCGCGTGCGATAGTGATCGCCGTCGGGCGAGATGAAGACCTGCGTCTTCGAGCGCAGCCGCCGGAAGGCGATCGAATGGACGATGCGGTCGCGGTCGCGCTGGAATTCGCTGCGCGGTCCGCGCGAGCCATCGCGCTCCTCGGCGAATTCGCGCCCGTGCGAGCGGGCAGGATCTGCGGCGTAGCGGGCTTTCTCCATGCGGAGCGACAATTAGGTCAGCGACCCCCGTGCGACAACGTGAACGAAAGGCGAACCTTGGCTGTTATCGCCCGAAAGAGGGCGCGCTGCGTTCAGCGGGGGCTCAACCCGGCTCCTGCCCCAGGATCCAGTCCGCCGCGGCGCGGCAATGGATGTCGGTCGAATCGAACACCGGCAGGACATTGGCATCGGTATCGACCACCAGCTCGAGTTCGGTGCAGGCGAGAACGATCGCTTCGGCGCCTTCTTTTTCCTTCATCGTGATGAGCGTCTTGAGTGCGCGTTCCGCATCGCGAGTCACGCGCCCCAGCATCAATTCCTTGTAGATGATGCCATCGACCATCTCGACGTCGTCGGGATTGGGCGGAAGCAGATTCACGCCGTGTGCGACCAGCCTCTGGCGATAGAAGCCCTCGGTCATCACGAACCGCGTTCCGAGCAGCGCCGCACTGGCGCACTCGGCCTCCTGCATCGCCTTGCCGACGCTGTCGGCGATATGAAGGATCGGGATCGAAACCGCTTCGGTCAGCCGTTCGTGCACCTTGTGCATGGCGTTGGCGGCGACCACCAGCCCTTCGGCCCCGATGCTCTCGAGCCGGCGTGCGGATTCGATCAGCATGGCGGCGATCGCATCCCAGTCGTCGGCCTGCTTGGCCGCACTGATCGGACCATAATCGAGGCTCTCGATCACCAGCGGCGGACTTGCCATCGGGGGTGCGCGCTTCTGCACCGATTTCACAATTCGTTCGTAATAGGCGCGGGTCGAGATCCAGCTCATCCCCCCGATGATTCCGAGCTTGCGCAAAACCGCGTCCCCCTTGCTACCCTGATCCGCACATTTCCATGCGGTCGCCCCGCATATCGGGGGTAGTAACGGCCCGCCGGCGGCGCGGTTCCGACTCGGCCCGGGTTTCACCTCCCGAAAACGCTCCTCCTGCAGAAGCGGCGACGGATCGGCGATCTTGCCAGGTTTCAGGCGGCGTCACGCCAGGCGTCCCCCGCCAGGACGACCCGGTCGCGGCCGGCGTTCTTGGCGGCATAGAGCGCACGATCGGCCGCAACGAAGCAGGCGTCGGCGTCGTCGCCGCGGTACTCGCTCAGCCCGACGCTCATCGTGACCGGATAGGGCATCTGCCGGACATCCGCGGCGATGCGGTCGGTGACCGTCTTGCGGGCATGTTCGGCAAAGCGCCGGGCCGCCGCGGAATCCTTCGCCGCGAAGACAAGCGCGAACTCCTCGCCGCCGATGCGATAGGCGGCGCTATGCTTGCGGGCGGCACAGACCTCCCGCAGCGCAGCGCCGGCGGCGCGGAGCACCGCATCGCCGGTCTGATGGCCGAAACAATCGTTGATCGCCTTGAACCGGTCGAGGTCGACCAGCGCGAGCACGCATTCGGGCCTGCGGAGTTTCTCCCTGTCGAACATGCGGCGGTTGAAAAGACCGGTCAGCGGATCGCGCTCGGCAAGGCGCCGCATCTCCTGCTCGCGTCGCTGCGATTCGTCGCGCTCGCGGCGGATTGCGATGAAGCGGTGCGCCACGCCCAGCGAGGTGAACACGGTCTCCACCGCAAAGGCGAAGAATATGAGATCGTCGAGCGCCGGAGGTGCCTCGTAAAGACCGAGTCCGCGCAGGATGCGCTCGCCGCCGGCAAGGAAGATCGCGCCCCAGCCGGCGATGACATAGCGGATGGATCTGCTTCCCCGCCGCGCCGCTGTGAATGCCGCGAAGATCATCGCCGCCGAGGAAGGGACATAACTCAGCAGATAGATGTCGTTGGCCACGGCGCGCAAAGGCTCTCCGGCGAAGGTCAGAACCGCCACCGTTGTCGCCATCGACACCGCCGCAACGCCGAGCAGGCACCGGTGCAGCCGGTCGAGCATGCGCGGCTCCACCACGGCGGCGAGGAAGAACATCCCGCAAATGGTGAAGAGGGAGAAGGCCCACTGGCTGAGCCAGGCCCGGACGACGGCGCTCAGCCAGGGCATCGGCATGAAGATCAGCCCGGAGGTCGACAGGACGTAGACGATCATTCCCGCCGCCATCGAGGCATGAACCAGCATGAACCGCTCGCGCAGAACCAGATAGAAGGCCGCATCGTAGAAGATCGGGATGAACAGCATGCCGACCAGCAGCATGAAGATCAGCGCTTGGCGGAACTGCTCCGCTTCGCTGTCGGACCTGGTCATCAGCCGCGCATAATCGAGACTGGCGCTATGATGCGGCCGATCGAAGGCCGCGACGATTTTCGAGAGCGGCGCAGCGCGATAGGGCACGTCGATCGAGAACCTCGTGCCTGCGAACCATCGCTCGCGCGCGATTTCGGGTCCGTAGCGCCGTTCGATTACCACCCCGTCGCCATAGTCGAAACGCAACAGCAAGGCATCGAACAGGCTGGAGTCGGTTTGCCAGACCAGCGGCTCGTCCGGGAGCTTGGCATCGCGGAGATCGGCGACGCCCCACAGGCGCTTGCCCTTGCCCAGCGCGAACCGGCCTGCCCCGCAGTCGCGCGGGCGATCGCGAAGTTCGTCCCATGTCGTTTCGAGCGTGCTCGCGATCGTGCAGGTCCGCTCCGCCAGTCCGATTTCCTGCGCGCGCGCGGTCGCCGGACACAGGATGGCCAGCGCGAGCGCGAGAAACAGGGCAGCGAAAGGGCTGGGGTGCCAGCGGCACGGCATAGCGGGGGCCTCGCAGCTTCGTTACGATCGCAGACATGCTTTCGTTACGATCGCGAGGCCCTCACGCGATCCTCGTCCGGTTCTAAAGGCAAGGAATTGCCATATGGTTTCCGCCGATAATTAACAGGATTCCTCCGCAGAAACCTATCGTTTCGGCGGACCGTCGCGCGCCGGCACGGGGTCCGGCGTTCCCAGCGTGGCGCCGAGCCATCGCCGAAGATCCCCGGCGCTGCGCTCGGGCGCCTCCTCCATCGGGATGTGCCCCACGCCGGGATAGGCGACCAGCGTCGCATGGGGAAGGTGGGTCTCGTACCAGCGCGCCGCCTCGAAGGGGATCAGCGCATCTTCCTCGCCCCACATCACGAGCACGGGCATTTCGATCCGCGCGACGTCTTCTGCCCGAAAAGGCTTTCGCGGGGTCGCGAAGCGGATGCCGGTGGCGGCGCGATTCCCGGGGTAACGGGCGAGTTCCCAATAGCGGTCGACGGCAGCGTCGGTCACCACCGTCTGGTTGGACACGCTCTGCGACAGGCTTTTCTCGACCAACGACCGCGGCAGGAGCTGGCTCAGCGCGGTTCCGACGCCGGGCATGGCAGCGAGCTTGAAAGCGAGGTTGCCCCCGCCCTCGTGCTCGACCGGGGCCCCTCCCGCATCGACGAGCACGAGGCCCTTCAGCCGCTCGGGGTTGCGCATGGCATATCCTGCAGCGATCCAGCCGCCCATCGAATTGCCCGCCAGGACGAAGCTCTCGACACCCAGCGCCTCGGTCACCGCATCCACATCCCGGACAAATCCATCCAGCGAATAGTCGCCGTCGGGAGCGGGGCCGGTAAGGCCGTGGCCACGCTGGTCGTAGCGGATCACGCGGTAATCGTCGGTCAGGGCGTCGCTCCATGGCTGCCAGGTGTGCAGATCGGCGTTGGAACCGTGGAGCAGGACGATGACCGGCGCGTCACGCGGCCCTTCATCGCGGATATGGATTGTGCGGCCGTCCTCGAGCTGGAGCGTCCGCGACGGAGCGGCGCCATATTTCGCCCACATGGTCCGCGCATCGGTGTCGGGGACACGGAAGACGAGGAATGCAGCACCCAGCAAGACGAGCAGCCCGCCGAGAATTCCAGCGATCCATTTCATGCTCTTCCCCTCGTCGATGCGACTGCGGGCGAGTGTGACGCGTGGCGGCGGGAATGCAAGCGGTCCGGAACCGGCGCCCCGCAGTCCGCGATGTGCTTCATGTGGCGGTGAAGGCGCAGACCGCGGCGGAGCCGGCGGTCACTTCGAGGACCTCCCGATCGCCGACGCGGCGAACCCGTTCGAGCAGTGCGGCCATGGTCATGGGAGCTGCGGTCTCGCCCTCCTCGGGGCCGAGCCGCTCGAGCTTGCGCAATTGCACGACGCTCAGGCGGTCGGTCATCCGCTCGGCCATGCAGGCGGACAGAGACCGCGAGAGCCCGGCGGCGACGAGCCGGTTCTCGAGCCGGTCCTCGACCGTGCGCGTGAGCCCGCCGGTCAGCGCCCAAACCCCACCGGCCACCAGCAGCAGGACCACGAGAATCACGACGATCCGCTTCACGCGCCGTTCTCCGCGGCGACCGGGCAATCTAGTCGAGCGATTTGACGATCTCCTCGACCATCTTCTTGGCATCGGACAGCAGCATCATCGTCTGATCCATGTAAAAGACGTCGTTGTCGACGCCGGCATAGCCCACGCCCCCCATGCTCCTTTTGATGAAGAACACCTGCTTGGCCTTGTCGACGTCGAAGACGGGCATGCCGTAGATGGGCGAGGACTTGTCGGTCTTGGCAGCAGGATTGACGACATCGTTCGCCCCGATGATGAAGGCGACATCGGCCTGGGCGAATTCGGAATTGATGTCCTCCAGCTCGAAGACCTTGTCGTAGGGGACATTGGCTTCGGCCAGCAGCACGTTCATATGCCCGGGCATGCGGCCGGCAACCGGGTGGATCGCGAACTTCACCTCGACCCCCTTCTCCTCGAGGACATCGGTCATTTCGCGCAGGGCATGCTGCGCCTGCGCGACCGCCATGCCGTAGCCGGGTATGACGATGACCTTTTCCGCCTGTTCGAGCATGAAGGCGGCATCGGCAGCGCTGCCCTGCTTGTACGGCCGCTGCTCGCGCGGCTCGCCACCGCCCGCCGCCCCGCTGTCCCCGCCGAAGCCTCCGGCGATGACGGAGAGGAAGCTGCGGTTCATCGCCCGGCACATGATGTAGCTGAGGATCGCGCCCGAGGATCCGACCAGTGCGCCGGTGACGATCATCGCGGTATTGCCCAGCGTGAAGCCCATCGCCGCCGCAGCCCAGCCCGAATAGCTGTTCAGCATCGACACCACCACCGGCATGTCCGCCCCCCCGATAGGGATGATCAGCAGGAAGCCGATGGCAAAGGCGAGCACCGTCAGAGCGACGATCAGCGGCATGGTCTCGGCGGGGCCGGCCATGGCGAAAAGCGCGGTCAGAACGACGATCGCCGCCAGCGTCGCGAGATTGATGAGATGCCGCGCGGGCAAGAGGATCGGCGCCCCGCTCATCCTGCCCGAGAGCTTGGCGAAGGCGATCACCGAGCCGGAGAAGGTGATCGCGCCGATGGCGATGCCGAGACCCATCTCGACCTTGCTGACCGCCTCGATCCCGCCGTCGGGCATGAGCAGGTCAAAGGCGCCCGGATTGAGATAGGCCGCCCAGCCGACCAGCACCGCGGCAAGGCCGACGAGCGAGTGGAAGGCCGCGACCAATTCGGGCATGGCGGTCATGGCGATCCGCCGGGCGATGGTCAGGCCGATCGCCGCCCCCAGGGCAATGGCAGCGAGGATTTCGAGCGTCGCGGTGCCGTCGATGGTCAGATGCATCGCTTCCGGACCGATCATCTCGCTGCGCATCGGGAAATGCGTCGCCAGCGTCGTCAGCACCGCGATCAGCATGCCCGCCATGCCGAAGCGGTTGCCGGTCCGACTGGTCGAGGGCGAGGACAACCCGCGCAGAGCAAGGATGAAGAAGACCCCCGCCACGAGATAGGCGAGTGCGACCCACGGGTTCACCGGTGCGCCTGTCGCGGCGTATGCGGGTGTCGCCCACATCGTCATCCCAGCGAAAGCCGGAATCGCTGTCGACCGGGTGCCAAGCTGGCGGAAAAAGACCCCGGCTTTCGCCAGGGTGACGGAGAGGAAGCGCGCCATCACTTCTTCTCCTTCTTCTTGTACATCGCCAGCATCCGCCCGGTCACCGCGAAGCCGCCGAAGATGTTGATGCTTGCCAGCACCACCCCTGCCAGCCCGAGCCACTTCGCCGCCGGGCTGCCCGCTTCCGCCGCGGCGATCAGCGCGCCGACGATGATCACGCTGGAAATGGCGTTGGTCACCGCCATCAGCGGCGTGTGCAGGGCGGGCGTGACCGACCAGACCACATAATAGCCGACGAAGCACGCCAGCACGAAGATCGACAGGATCGAGATGAAGTCCATTATGCAGTCTCACTGCAAGGCGCTCGTTCACGACCTTGCCGCCTTGCGTCAGCCGCACCGCATCGCCGATCTCCTCGTCGAGCACCGGCCGGCCGGCCTCCTTGTCCCAGAAGGCCGAGAGAAAATTGTAGAGATTGCGCGCGAAGAGCGCCGAGGCGTCGGCGGCGAGGTGGCCGGCGGTGTTCGCATAGCCGATGATCTTCACGCCGTGCCGTTCGACCACTTCCTCGGGTGCCGAGCCTTCGACATTGCCGCCCTGCGCGACAGCGAGATCGAAGATCACGCTGCCCGGCTTCATGCTGGCGATCTGCGCATCGGAGATCAGCCGGGGTGCGGGCTTGCCGGGGATCAATGCGGTGGTGACGACGATATCCTGCTTCGCGATATGGCCGGAGACGAGTTCGGCCTGCGCCGTGCGATATTCCTCGCTCATCTCGGTGGCGTAGCCGCCCGAGCCCTCGCCCTCGATCCCGGCCACGGCCTCGACGAAGATCGGCTTGGCGCCGAGCGACTGGATCTGTTCCCTCGTCGCCGAGCGCACGTCGGTCGCCGAAACCTGCGCCCCGAGGCGCTTGGCGGTGGCTATGGCCTGGAGGCCGGCCACGCCCACACCCATGACGAAGACCCGCGCCGCCTGCACCGTTCCGGCGGCGGTCATCATCATCGGGAATGCGCGGCCGTAGACATTCGCTGCCGCGAGCACCGCCTTGTAGCCGGCGAGATTGGACTGGCTCGAAAGCACGTCCATGCTCTGCGCGCGGGTGATGCGCGGCATGAACTCCATCGCCAGCGCCTCGAAGCCTCCTTTGGCGTAGGCCTCGACCAGAGCGGCGTTGCGGAAGGGGTCGAATGTCGCCACGATCCATGCGCCGGGCTTCGCTCCGGCGAGCGCCATCACCTCGGGCGGCTGTACGCCGAGCACGATCTCCGCGCCTTCGACGGCCTCGGGACCGCTGACCACTTCCGCCCCCGCCTCGCGATAGGCATCATCGGTTACCGAGGCGCCGAGTCCGGCTCCTTCCTCGATCGCGACGGTTGCCCCCAGAGCGATGAATTTCCTCGCCGTCTCGGGGGTCAGCGCGACCCGATTTTCGTCGGGAGCGCGCTCCTTCAACACCGCGATGCGCATCGCGCGCGCTTAACCCGAGATCAGGATGACGACGACGGCCGCGATCACGACGATCAGCGGGATCGCCCATTTGAGCATACCGATGAAGGACGAGTAGGTCCTGCTGTGCGCCTTCATGTCGTTGGCGGAATCCATGCGCTCTTTCCCCATTGGAAATTGATATCGAGGCCGGTCTATCGCGCCCGCCCCGCCTGCTCAAGCCCCGGTCGAACGCGCTCCCCCCGGAAACAGCCTTAATCGGGTCTTTACCCATTTCCTCTAGCTCCACGGCACGAGTGGCGAGCGACCGCTCGCTGCACCGAGGGAGGCCGAGGGACGTTTATGGCGACACAGGATGCGCGCCTGCTGATGCTGATCGACGACGACCCGGCGGAAAGCCGGCTTCTTGCCGCGTTCGCCGCGCGCGAGGGCTGGCGGACGCTTGTCGTCGCATCGGGCGAAGAGGCGCTTGCCGCGCTGGCCCGGCCCGAGGGCGCCGAGCTATGCGCCATTCTGTTCGACCAGCGGGTTGCCGGCGACCAATCCTGCGAATTGATCCAGGCGCTGCGGACGGCGCGGATCGACGTGCCGCTGTTGATGCTCACGGCAAGCACCTCGCCCCTGCTCGCGGTCGAGGCGATGCGCGCGGGTGCGACCGACTATCTGATCAAGCCGGTCGGCGGCGATCGCCTGCTCCAGGCTCTGGCGGGGGCTACGCGTGGGGAGCGTCCGCAAGCCGAGTTGCAGCCGCTTGCCGAGAAATTTCCCCACCCGGTCGAATTCGAGACCATGGTCGGGACCGCCGCCCCTTTCCGCACCGCGCTCGCCAAGGCCGCCACCGCGGCGCGCGGGCACCATCACGTGCTGGTCGAAGGCGAGCGCGGAACGGGCAAGGAAATGGTCATGCGGGCGATGCATGCCGCGAGCACGCGCGCGAAGGCACCGATGCAACTCGTCCACTGCGGCGGCATGCCGTCCGCTTCGCTCGAATCGCGGCTGTTCGGCCACGAAAAGGGCGCCTTTGCCGGGGCATTCGAGCGCCAGACGGGTCTGCTCGAACATTGCGACGGCGGGACCATCCTGCTCGACGACATCGACCGCATGGACCTCGCCCAGCAGGACCGGCTGGCCGAGGTGCTCGAGCGCGGCGTCGTCCGTCCGACCGGCTCCGCCCACGGATTCCGCATCGACGTACGGATATTCGCCTCGAGCGACCTCCCGCTCGACGAACTGGCCGAAGCGGGGGAATTCTCGCCGGCCCTGCTCGCCCATCTCGCCGCCGTCCGGATCCACATGCCGGCCTTGCGCGATCGGCTGGGCGACATCCCCGCGCTGACGCGGTACTTCCTTGCGCGGATCGGTGAGCAACCGGGCCTGGCGCATCACTCGATCGCCGACAGCGCGCTGACCCTGCTCGAAGCCTACGACTGGCCGGGCAACGTCCGCCAACTGCAGGCGGTGCTGTTTCGCGGAGCCGTATTCTGCGATGCGGAGGCGCTCACCGCGGCGAGTTTCCCGCAACTTTCGGAGCTTCTCGGCGAGCACCCGGACCGCGCCGAGAGCCGCGCACGGGGGCTCGGCGTCCTGCTCTATACGCAGGATGGCAATCTCCGCGCGCTGGAGGAGATCGAGGCCGACATCATCCGCCTCGCCATCGGCCACTACCGCGGACGCATGACCGAAGTCGCGCGCCGGCTGGGGATCGGCCGCTCCACCCTCTACCGCAAGCTCTCCGAACTCGGCATCGACAACGCCGCCTGACTGCGCCATGATCAGGGCAAGCGAAGGGGAGCCATGGAGGTGGACCCGAGTAGCCGCTGACGTCGAGCGACAGCGACGGGACATGCCGGGTCCGGCTGCTCGACGCCCCGATCTTTCCGAGGCGGACCTATGCCCAGACTGAACGACACGCTCTGCATGGTGACCGGCGGCGCGCGCGGCATCGGCCGCGCGATCTGCGCCGCCTACCTGGCCGAAGGCGCTCGCGTGATACTGACCGACATCGACGAACAGGCCGGCGCGCGGGCCGCGGAGGAGCTCGGCTGCACCTTCCATCCGCTCGACGTATCCGACGAACGGGCGTGGGATGCGCTCGCCCGATCCTTTCCCGCGATCGACGTCCTGGTCAACAATGCCGGGATCACCGGCTTCGAGGAGGGCCCCGCAGCCCATGACCCCGAGCACGCCAGCCTTGCCGAATGGCGCCGCGTCCATGCGGTCAACACCGACGGCACCTTTCTCGGTTGCCGCTATGCGCTCAAGGCGATGCAGGCGAACGGCACCGGCTCGATCATCAACATGTCCTCGCGCTCGGGCCTCGTCGGGATCCCCGGCGCCGCGGCCTATGCGGCGAGCAAGGCCGCGATCCGCAACCACAGCAAGTCCGTCGCGCTCTACGCCGCGCAACAGGGCTGGCGGATCCGCTGCAATTCGGTCCACCCCGCCGCGATCCTGACCCAGATCTGGGAACCGATGCTCGGCGAGGGACCCGAACGCGAGGCCAGGATGGCCGCGCTGGTCGCCGACTGCCCGCTCAAGCGCTTCGGCACGGTCGAGGAAGTGGCGGCGCTATGCGTCTATCTCGCCTCTCCCGAGAGCGCCTATATGACCGGCGCCGAACTGACGCTCGATGGCGGGCTGCTGGCCGGTTCGGCAGCCTCGCCCGGCTAGCCCGGCAGATCGGAGAAATCGGTCAGCGCGGCATCGCGCAACCCGCGCCAGACATTGCGCGCCTGAACCGTCTCGGCGACATCGTGAACGCGCAGGAGCTGGACTCCCGCGCGCATCCCCTCGAGCGCCAGCGCGAGACTGCCGCCGAGCCGGCGATCGACCGGCGCCTCGTTCGACAGCGCGCCGACCATCCGCTTGCGGCTCGCCCCGAGCAGCAGCGGGTGGCCGAGCGCGTGGAACAGCGGCAGCGCATTGATCAGCGCGAGGTTGTGCGCGAGGCTCTTGCCGAAGCCGATGCCCGGATCGAGCAGGATCTTCGCCGGAGCGATGCCCGCCTCCACCGCCGCATCGCGGCGCGCGCGCAAGGCGTCGAACACCTCGAACACCACGGCGTCGTAATCCGCCCCCTCGTGCAGATCCTCGCCCGCGGCGCCGGGCGCGTGCATCAGCACCACCGGGCAGCCGGCCCGCGCAACCACCTCGGCGCTGCGCGGATCATGCGCGAGGCCCGAGACGTCGTTGACCAGATGCGCCCCCGCCTCCAGCGCCGCCTCCATCACCGCGGCCTTGCGCGTATCGACGCCGACCGCGGCCCCCATCGCCGAACAGGCCTCGACCGCCGGGACCACCCGGGCGATCTCGTCGCCCTCCCACAGCGGTTTCGCGCCGGGCCGCGTACTCTCTCCGCCGATGTCGAGCAGCGCCGCCCCGGCCTCGACCATCGCCGCGGCATGTGCCCGGCCCGCCTCGCGATCCTCGAGGAAGCGCCCGCCATCGCTGAAGCTGTCGGGGGTAACGTTGAGAATGCCCATCACCTGCGGCTGGTCGAGCCGGATCCTCCGTGCGCCCAGTTCGAACGGGGGATGCGCGAGGGTCAGATTGGCCCATTGCGCCTCGGCCTCGGCGCCGACTTCCTCGGGCAGCAGCGCCAGGATGTCGTCGATCGTGTCGGGGGCGGCAAGCCAGCGCTCGATCACCGCGCCGTCGCGGCGAAGGATCACCGCGAAGCGGCTGGCATAGACCATCCCGCCAGCCAGCCGAATCGCATTGCCATGCTCGCTCTGCGGGCCCGGAACGAAGCCGATCGGGCGAATGTAGACATGATCGCTCATCGGCCGGAAACCGCGATGATACAGTGAAACATGGACCACGTGTTACACAGTCCAGGAGAAGAAAACTCGCCGGGTTCGGCGGCTGGACCGAAGCGGCTAGAGAAGGGGCGATGGGCGGTCATTCCCACCGCCTAGCGCGTGACGGCCGTGTAGGACAGCCCGCTTGCGCCGGGAATGGCGACTGCGAATCCCGAGGAGCGATCAGCCCTTTCGCTCGGCTTCCGTTTCCTGCGGCAGGAAATCGCGCGACAGCGCGTGATAGAGACGCTCGCGGCAGACGAGGCTGCCCGCCCAGTCGCCGATCAGCGCGGTGCCGAAGAGCGGCAGGATCGCATGGCTGCTGCCGGTCGCCTCGCTGAGAATTATGACCGCGGTCAGCGGCGCGCGCACGACCCCGGTGAAGTAGCCCGCCATGCCGAGCAGCACGATGACCCCCGCCTGCTCGGGAGCAAAGAGCGGCGTCAGCAATTCGCCGAACCCCGCGCCGACCGCAAGCGAGGGCGCGAAGATCCCGCCGGGCACACCCGAGATGCTGGTCGCCAGCGCGGCGACGAATTTCGCGGGGCCGAACCAGTAATCGCCCGACCTCCCTTCGAGCAGCGCGGTGGTCGGCTCGTAGCCGGTGCCCGCCACGGCCCCGCCGGTCAGATAGATGAGGAGCCCGACCACTGCGCCGCAGACCAGCGCGGTCGCCAGCGGGCGCCGTCCCAACAGGCCCGCCCACTGCCCCCCCGGCCCGCGCAGCGCGAGGACCGCACGCGCGAACAGACCGCCAAGAAGGCCGCCGAAGAGGCCCGCGAGCGGTGCTGCGACGAGCACGCTGGAGATCGGCAGACTGCCTTTCAGCAGGCCGAAATAGACATAGTCCCCCGCCAGCCCCTGCGCGGTGAGGCCGGCGATCATCACCGCACCCATGACCAGCACGGCCACGCGCTGCTCGTAGGCGACCGCCAGTTCCTCGATCGCGAAGGCGATACCGGCGAGCGGCGTGTTGAACGCCGCCGCCACGCCGGCGGCACCGCCCGCGATCACCACGCCCGAGGTGATGCTGACGCGGAACAGGCGGTGGACCTGGACCATGATTGCCCCGGCCAGCTGCACCGTCGGCCCCTCGCGGCCGACCGATGCCCCGCCGAGCAGGCCGACCAGCGTCAGCACGGTCTTGGCCGAGGCCGCCCGCAGCGAAAGCAGCGCGCGGGCGGTGGGCCCGTTCGGAGCGCGGCTGGCCGCCATCACCTGCGGAATACCCGAACCGCGCGCTTCGGAGGCGATGCGACGGGTGAGCCAGGCCACCCCGAGGAAGGTCAGCGGGGTCAGCACGAGCGGCAGATATCCGTTCGTTTCGCGCAGCGCATCGAAGGCCGTTTGTGCACGATCGCCGAGCTTGGCGAAGAGCAGGGCCGCGAGCCCGATCAACACCGCCGCCACCAGCGCTGCCAGCCGCCGATGCCACTGATCGGCGCTCACCCGCACATCGGCCATCTGCTCGGCCAGCTTTTTCGGAATGCGGGGGATCAGGGCCATCGGCTGCGGTCTCTATGGAGAGAAGCCGGGTCCGTCCAGCGGGGAAGAACCGCCGGTCCGGCGGTAGCGCCCCGACCGTCCGCTTCACTCCGGCGCGGACACCGCCGGAGCGGCGAAAGCCGAGCCCGCTACATCCATCCCCGGCGTTCGAGGTGGAGCCTCAATCCTCCACCGCCAGCAGATAGAGCTGCCGCGCGGCATCGAGCGGGGCCACCTCGCCGCCGTTCCGGAAGTGCCAGAAGGTCCAGCCATTGCAGCTCGGCGCACCCTGCAGCTCCTTGCCGAGGCCGTGGATGCTGCCGGTCTGCCTGCCGCAGGCCAGCGAACCGTCGGCCCGCACCGTCGCGGTCCAGCGGTGCTTCTTGTCGAACACTTCGGTGCCGGGCGCGATGAAGCCGTTCTCGACCAGTGCGCCGAAGGCGACCTTGGGCGCGTTCCTGCGGCTCTGCATGGTGGTGAGCGCGCTCTCGTCGAGCGGCAGTTCCTTCTCGATCCGCGCCAGAGCGGCCTTGCGATAGGTCCCCTCGCGCTCGCAGCCGATCCATTCGCGGCCCAGCCGCTTGGCCACCGCGCCGGTGGTGCCCGTGCCGAAGAAGGGATCGAGCACGACGTCGCCGCGTTCGGTCGTCGCCAGCAGCACGCGGTAGAGCAGCGCTTCGGGTTTCTGCGTCGGATGGACCTTGGTCCCGCCCTCCTTCAGCCGCTCGCCGCCCGAGCAGATCGGCAGGACCCAGTCGCTGCGCATCTGCAATTCGTCGTTGAGCGTCTTCATCGCGCGATAGTTGAAGTGGTATTTCGCCTTTTCGCCCTGGCTCGCCCAGATCAGCGTCTCATGGGCATTGGTGAAGCGCGTGCCGCGGAAATTGGGCATCGGATTGGATTTGCGCCAGACGATGTCGTTGAGGATCCAGAAGCCGAGATCCTGCAGGATCGCGCCGACGCGATAGATGTTGTGATAGCTGCCGATCACCCACAGCGCGCCATCGGGCTTGAGCACGCGCTTCGCCTCGGTCAGCCAGGCGCGGGTGAAGGCATCGTAACTGGCGAAGCTGTCGAAACGGTCCCATTCGTCGGTTACCGCATCGACATGGCTGCCGTCGGGCCGGTTGAGGTCGCCCCCGAGCTGGAGGTTGTAGGGCGGATCGGCGAAGACGAGATCGACCGAAGCGGTCGGAATCGCGCGCATCGCCTCGATGCAATCGCCCTCGAAGATCCGGCCGAGCGGAAGTTCGACTGCATTTTCAAGCGCTTTCGCGCCAATCCTAGTGGCCTCTATGACCCCCATCCGGTTTCCCCTGTCCGTATTTATCCACAGGGTGAGTCCAAGCGGACTCGCCGTCAAGCCGAAAGCGATAGGCGGATATGGTTACCAGCGGGTTGATCGGAGAGAACAGAAGGTGTCCGCAACAAGATATTGAGTTGCCTCGGAATCTGTGGACTCAACATGCTGCGGTGTGGCGCCGGGGACTCATTCTCCCCGAAACGGCAGGGACTAGAGCAGCGCCATTTGCGCGACCGGGGCGAAGCTGCGGCGGTGGAGCGGTGTCGGGCCATGGAGGCGGAGCGCCTCGAGGTGTTCGGGGGTGCCATAGCCGACATTGCGGTCCCAGCCGTAATGCGGGTGGTCGCTGGCCGCCTCGCGCATCATCCGGTCGCGGTGTTCCTTGGCCAGGATCGAGGCGGCGCCGATGCTCTTTTCGCGGCCGTCGCCGCCGACGATGGCGCGGGCCGGCCAGCGCCAGTCCGGATGCCGGCCATGCGGGGTGAGATTGCCGTCGACCAGCACCGCCTCGGGCTCGCAGTCCAGCGCTTCGACCAGGCGCAGCACCGCCAGCGTCATCGCCAGCATGGTGGCCCCGAAGATGTTCAACCGGTCGATCTCCTCGACCGCGACCACGCCGATGCCCCAGGCGCAGCGGCTGCGTATCCGCGGTTCGAGCAGCGCACGCTTCTCGCGGCTGAGCTTCTTCGAATCGTCGAGCCCGCGCGGACAGGGCTTGCACAGCACGACCGCCGCCGCCACAACCGGCCCGGCGAGCGGGCCGCGGCCCGCTTCGTCCACGCCGATCACCAGAGGCGCGGCACCGAGTCCGTTGAAGGGTGTTGAGGAATACATGCGACGCTATCCGATCCTTGCCGCCATCCTACCCGCATCGCTGCTCGCTTCAAGCTGCGGCAGTGCCGCGACCGTGGAAACCGAGGCGACCTCGACCCCTGCCGCCGGCGCGGTCGAAGGCTTCGCGATCACCGAGCACGGCAGCTTCGACGAGCCCTGGGCTGCGGCGTTCATCCCCGGCACTTCGCTGCTGTTCGTGACCGAAAAGCCGGGCACCGCCAGGATCGTGGATACCGCCAGCGATCGGACGATCCCGGTGAGCGGGCTTCCGCGGGTCGATTACGGCGGCCAGGGCGGGCTCGGCGACGTGGCCTTCCTGCCCTCGCAGAGCGCCGCCGGCGTAGAGCAGCGGACGATCTATCTGAGCTGGGTCGAAGCCGGCGGAAACGACACGCGCGGCGCGGTCGTGGGCCGCGGCACCCTCAGCTGCGAAACGGCCGATGCCTGCGCCATCGGGGGACTCGAGGTGATCTGGCGGCAGTCCCCGAAGGTTACCGGACGCGGCCATTTCTCGCACCGGATCGCCGTCGGCCCCGACGAGCGCCATCTGTTCGTCGCCAGCGGCGAACGCCAGAAGATGCAGCCCGCGCAGGATGTCTCCAACACGCTCGGGACGATCGTCCGGCTCGACCTCGACGGCAGGCCCGCCGCGGGCAATCCGCTGGCCGACCGGGGCAGCCCGTCGGACGAGATCTGGTCGTGGGGCCACCGCAACATCCTCGGGCTCGACTTCGATGCGCAGGGGCGGTTGTGGGAGGTGGAGCACGGCCCCAAGGGCGGCGACGAGCTCAATCGGGTGCAGAAGGGGGCGAATTACGGCTGGCCGCTCCGCTCGGGCGGAGTGCATTACGACGGCGCGCCGATCCCCGCACATGCCGAAGGTGACGGTTTCGAACATCCCTCGGTGAACTGGACCCCGGTCATCGCCCCGGGCGACATGACCTTCTATTCGGGCTCGCTGTTTCCCGGCTGGGAGGGAGACCTGCTGATCGCCGGGCTCAAGCCGGAAGCGCTGATCCGCGTCGAATTCGAGGGAACCGAAGCGCGCGAAGCCGCCCGCTATCCGATGGACGAGCGGATCCGCTCGGTGATCGAAGGCCCCGAGGGTGCGCTCTGGGTGCTCGAGGACGGCGAGGGCGGGCGACTGCTCGAACTTCGTCCCCGATAAGGCAAAATTGATCGACGTGACGGTCCGGCGGCCCTAATCGGCGCGGCCCATGGCGACCATCGTCCCTCTGTCCGCGATCGACCCCGCGCTGATCGAGCAATTGCTCGATGTCGCCTTCGGCGAAGCCCGTCACGCGCGCACCGCCTATCGCATCCGCGCGGGCGTCGACTGGCTCGAAGGCGCCAGCTTCGCCGCGCTCGACGACGAGGACTATCTCGCCGGTTCGATCCAGCTGTGGCCGGTGGCCCTGACCGATCCGCAGGGGCGGCCGCATCCGCTGGTGATGGTCGGCCCGGTGGCGGTCATGCCGGGACGCCAGGGAGAAGGCTTCGGCAAGGCGCTGATGGCGGCGAGCCTGGGCGCGGTGGATGCGGGCTTCGAGGAGGGCGCGGCGCCGCTGCCGCAGGTGATGATCGGCGATCCCGACTATTACGGCCGCTGGGGTTTCGCGGCCGCGCCCACCGGCGGCTGGCACTGCCCCGGCCCGTTCGAGAAGCACCGGCTGCTGGTGCGCAGCGGAAATCCCGCCATCCTCCCGGCCGAGGGCATGCTGGGGCCGTGGGACCGCTGATCCGCTCGCGCTCGCCTCGGCGGAGGATTGAGTAGGCTGCGCACATCTGGCATCGCGCCTGCGTGCCCTACGAACCGCCTCCCGAACTCGCCGGACTGTCGCTCGCGCAGATCGCCGAGGCCGTGGCTGCGCGCCAGCTCCCCCCGGTGGAGAGCTGGTCTCCCGATGCGGTCGGGGAAAGCCATATGCGCATCGCCGCCGACGGACGCTGGTATCACGAAGGCGCGCCGATCGCGCGTCCGGGCATGGTGCGGGCCTTCGCCGGCCTGCTCAAGCGCGAGGAGGATGGCAGCTACTGGCTGGTGGTGCCCTATCAGAAGCTGCGGATCGCGGTCGAGGATGCCTGCTTCATCGCCACCGACGTCAGCCTGACCGAGGGCGACATCGCCTTTCGGCTCAACACCGACGAGCTGGTCGTCGCCGGCCCCGATCATCCGATCCGCGCGGTGGGCGACCCCGAGGCGCCGGCGCTCTACGTCCATGTCCGGCGCGGCTGCGAGGCGCGGCTCAACCGCTCGACCTACGAACAACTGGCGCGGATCGCACTCGACCGCGGGGACGACTGGACGGTGGCGAGCGCCGGGGCGACCTTCTCGCTGCTCCCCGCATGAGCGCGATCTTCGACCGCCTCGTCCAGCTGTTCGAACGGGGCCATGCGCGCGAGGCCGGCGAGTTGATGTCCGATGCGCGCTTCGCCGACGCCGAACGCACCGCCGATGCCGCCGTGCTGATCGCGGTCACCGAACGGGCGCGGCCGACGGTGCTGCTGACCCAGCGTCCGCGGACCATGCGCGACCATCCGGGCCAGGTCGCCTTCCCCGGCGGCAAGCTCGATCCGGGCGAGGACGCGGTCGAGGCGGCACTGCGCGAAGCCTGGGAGGAACTGCACATCCCGCGCGAGCAAGTGCGCGTGATCGGGACCACCGACCGGTATTTGACCGGAACCGGTTTCGACATCACCCCGGTGCTCGCCACCGTGCCGTCCGACATTGCCGTCCGTCCCGACCCGCGCGAGGTCGAAAGCTGGTTCGAATGCCCGCTCGACAGGCTGATGGATGCATCGCAATGGAGCCGCAATTCGGTGTTCTGGAAGGGCGCGATGCGCGAATATCTCGAAATGGACCATGCGGGCTATCGGATCTGGGGAGTGACGGCGGCGATCTGCTGGAATTTGTCGCGGCGGATCGAATGGATCGAGCCGAGCGATGGCTGAGCGCCTGCCCGCAAGCGCCGACTGGACCGGGCGCGAGAGCCTCGCGCGGCTGGTCGAAGCGCTCGGTCCCGAGGACATCCGCTGGGTCGGCGGCTGCGTGCGCGACAGCCTTCTCGGCCTGGCCGCCAACGACATCGATGCCGCCACCCGGCATCTGCCCGCGGCAGTGATCGATCGCTGCAAGCAGGCCGGGATTCGCACCGTGCCGACCGGGATCGACCATGGCACCGTCACCGCGATCTTCGGCGAGGGCAATGTCGAGATCACGACGCTGCGCCGCGACGTCGCGACCGACGGGCGCCGCGCGACGATCGCCTTCAGCGAGGACTGGAAAGACGATGCCGCGCGGCGCGACTTCACCATCAACGCACTCTACGCCCACCCGGTCACGCTGGAGATCGACGACTATTTCGGCGGGGTCGACGATCTTGCAGCGAATCGGGTGCGGTTCATCGGCGATCCGGAAACGCGCATCCGCGAGGACCATCTGCGGATCCTGCGCTATTTCCGTTTCGCCACGCGCTTCGCCGACGGGTGGGACGGCGACGCGATCGCCGCCTGCAGCGCGCTCGCGCCGACGCTCAAGGGCCTCAGCCGCGAACGGGTCGGTTGGGAATTGCAGAACCTGCTCGCCCTGCCCGATCCTTCCGCCACCCTCGCCAAGATGCGCGAGACCGGCGTCTTGCCCGTGGTGCTCCCCGAAGCCGGGAGGCGCGAAGTGGCGAAGGTCGCCGAACTCCTCGCGGCCGAAGCGGCTGCCGGGATCGCTCCCGACCCCATGCGCCGTCTCGCCGCGCTCCTGCCCCCGATCGTCCCGGTGGCCGAAGCGGTCGCCGCGCGCCTGCGCCTGTCGCGCCGCCAACGCGACCGGCTGGCCTGCGCTGCGCGGCGCGACCTGCGCGACGGCCACGCTCCGCGCGCGCTCGCCTATGAGGTGGGAGAGGACTGCGCGCTCGACCGGCTGCTGCTGACGGGGGCCGATCCGGCACCGCTCATTGGCTGGGAGAGCCCCACCTTTCCGCTCAAGGGCGGAGAGATCGTGGCGCGCGGAGTCGCCAGGGGTCCCGAAGTCGCGCGGATCCTGCAAGCGGTCGAAAGACGCTGGATCGCCGAGGAATTTCCGTCGCGTATCCGGGTCGAACAGCTCCTCGATGCTGCGCTGCAAGATCGCTGAAGCGGGCCTTCCACGGGACTTCAGCTCAGCTTCATGTGCACTGCGGCATAAGGGACGCAAGGTTGCCAAGCGCGGCGACCCGTGGAATAGAATGCCCGCTCCCTCGGAGGGGGAACGCTGTGGGTGGCGGATTTTCATTCTCGCCCGCTCTTCCATTTTGGACGGCTTCCACGCGCATCTGCGTCGGGAGGAGCCGTATGTTGAATGACAAGACTCGGAGTTATCGTATGAAGTTCGCAAAGCTGGCGGTTGCCGCCCTCGCCCTCACCACCACCGCTGCCATCGCTCCGACCGTTGCGGTCGCGCAGGACGCCGCTGTCGCCGCAACCGCTGGCGCCACCGTCTATGGCAATGACGGCGTCGCTATCGGCACCATCGAGAAGGTCGATGGCGAAACCGCGATCCTGGTGGTCGACGGTATGAAGGCCCCGGTCCCGACCGCCGCATTCGGCGCGGGCGAGAAGGGCACTTCGCTCAACGCCACCAAGGCGCAGATCGTCGGCATGCTGCAGCAGGCCAAGCAGCAGGCGATCGCCGCACGCGATGCCGCGCTGGTCGTCGGCGCGCAAGCCATGACCGCCAATCACGCCCCGCTGGGCACCGTGATCGAGATCAATGGCGACAACGTCATCATCGCGCGTGGCGGCGACGAGGCCAACAAGATCACCCTCCTGCGCGAGCATTTCGTCGGCGGCGAGCACGGCCTGATGGCGCTGCTCACCAATGCGCAGATCGACGCTGCCATGGCGCAGTCCGCTCCGGCCGCCGAAGGCGCGGGCGAATAGGATAACGATGCCCTGAGCCCCTTTTCAGGGTCGCACGAAAGGCCGGGAGCGGGAGACCGCTTCCGGCCTTTCTCATTCGATGGCGCGCGTCAGCCGAAGCGGTTGTCGCGCGGAAAGCCCTGCGGCGGCATCCGTCCCGCGCCGCCACGGGCGACCTTCCACTGCCACATGTCCTGTTCGGTCCGCGTGCGGCCTTCCTTGCCGCCCATGGTCCAGCTGAGGCCTTCCTCGAGCCGGAAGGTCGTGGCATCGCTCAGACCGCCGTCGCGATAACGCTGTAGCGCGACGCCCTGGCCGCGGGAGAGCGCCGGCAATTCCTCGAGATTGAACACCACCAGCTTGCGGTTGTCGCCGACCACGGCAACGTGGTCGTGGCCCTCGGCGATCGTCCGGGCGACGGCGAGTTTCGCCCCGCCCTTCAGATTGACGACCTGACGCCCCTTGCGGGTCTCGGCGAGCAAATCCTCGGTGGTCGTGCCGAAGCCCTTGCCGGTATCGGCGGCAAGCAGCAAACGCTGCCCCGGCCGATGGACGATGACGGCAACGATATTGGCGCTGGCATCGATATCGAGCGTGTTGCGGACGGGTTCGCCGAAGCCGCGCGCGCCGGGCAGCTTGTCGGCACCGAGCGTGAAGAAACGCCCGTCGTCCGCCGCCAGCAGCAATTTGTCGGTGGTCTGCGCATGGAGGACGAAGGCCGGCGCGTCGCCTTCCTTGTATTTGAACTCCTGATCCAGCGGGAGGTGGCCCCTGGCTCCTCGCACCCAGCCCTTCTGCGACAGGATGACGGTGACCGGCTCCTTCTCGATCATCGCATCCATGCTGAATTCCACCGCGGGGGCGGCCTCGGCGATCAGCGTCCGGCGCCGTCCCAGCGCGGTGTCCTCGGCATATTCCCTGCGCAGGGCGCCGAGATCGCGCTTGAGCCGGGTCCGCTGGCGAGCCGGCGAGCCGAGCAGCTTCTCGAGCTCGTCCTGCTCCTTGAGCAGGGTCTCCTTCTCCTGCCGCAGCTGCATCTCTTCCAGCTTGCGCAGCGAGCGGAGCCGCATGTTGAGGATCGCCTCGGCCTGGCGGTCGGTGAGCGCGAACTCGGCCATCATCACCGCCTTGGGATCGTCCTCGTAGCGGATGATCTCGATCACCCGGTCGAGATTGAGAAAGGCGACGATATAGCCCTCGACCAGCTCCATCCGGCGGGCGATCTGGTCGAGCCGGTGGCGGCTGCGCCGCTGGAGGATGTCGATCTGGCTGGCGACCCAATTGTTGAGCAGCTCCTTCAACCCCATCACCATCGGCGTGCGATGCGCGTCGAGGACGTTGAGATTGAGGCCGAAGCGGGTCTCGAGATCGGTGAGCTTGTAGAGGCTTTCCTTGAGCAGTTCGGGATCGACGTTGCGGCTGCGCGGGACCAGCACGAGGCGGATCGCCTCGTCGCTCTCGTCGCGCACATCCTCGAGGATCGGCAGCTTGCGATCGGCGATCGCCTGGGCGATCTGTTCGATCAGCTTGCCCTTCTGCACCTGATAGGGGATCTCGCTTATGACGAGCTGCCACTGACCGCCGCCGAGCCGCTCGATCCCGGCCGCGCGGTCCTCGGGCTTGTCCGCCTCGGCGGCATGGAAGCGTCCGCGCACGCGGAAGGATCCGCGGCCCGAGGCGTAGGCTGCGGCGATCGTCTCGGCGCTCTCGGCGACGATCCCGCCGGTGGCGAAATCGGGCCCCTTGAACAGCTCCATCAGCCGCGCATGCTCGACATGCGGATTGTCGATCAGTTCGAGCGTCGCATCGACGATCTCTGCCACGTTGTGGCTCGGTATGTTGGTCGCCATGCCGACCGCGATCCCGCTCGACCCATTGGCGAGGAGGTTGGGGAACAGGCCCGGAAAGATCTCCGGCTCCTGCTCCTCGCCATTGTAGGTCGGGATGAATTCGACCGTTCCTTCGTCGAGCCCCTCCATCAGCCGCAGCGCGGTCTTGGTCAGCCGGGCCTCGGTATAGCGATAGGCAGCGGCGTTATCGCCGTCGATATTGCCGAAATTGCCCTGTCCCTCGACCAGCGGGTAGCGCAGCGCGAAATCCTGCGCGAGGCGGACCATGGCATCGTAGACGCTCGCATCGCCGTGCGGATGGTATTTGCCGATGACATCGCCGACCACGCGCGCCGATTTCTTGAAGGCGCTGCCCGGATCGAGCTTCAACTGGCGCATCGCCCACAGCAGGCGGCGGTGGACCGGCTTCAGCCCATCGCGCAGATCGGGCAGCGAACGCGCGGTGATCGTGCTCAGCGCATAGACGAGATAACGCTCCGACAGGGCGGAATCGAAGGGCGCGTCGACGATCGCGTCGAAGGGGTCTTGTTCGTCTTCCAGGATGGCCATGCGCCCTGCCCTATCACCGCCACGGCCCGGCTAACAGAACGGAACGGCGGCCTTTCCCCACACGTTGCATGAGTAACAGCAATTCAAGGAGTTACACATGACACAGACCAGCAAACGCGTGATGATCCTCGCCACCGACGGGTTCGAGCAATCGGAGCTTCTGAAGCCCAAGGCCAATCTCGAAAAGGCCGGTATCGCAACCGAAGTCGTCAGTCTCGAAAGCGGCTCGATCAAGGGCTGGAACAAGGACGATTGGGGCGAGAGCGTCAAGGTCGACAAGACGGTCGATCAGGTCTCGGACTGCGAGGGCTACGATGCCCTGCTGATCCCCGGCGGCCAGATCAACCCCGACCTTCTCCGCGTGAACCAGCGCGCGGTCGCGATCGTTCGCGAATTCGACTCCGCCGGCAAGCCGATCGCAGCGATCTGCCACGCGCCGTGGATGCTGATCGAAGCGGGTATCGTCGAGGGCAAGACCGCGACGAGCTACCATTCGATCCGCACCGATCTGAAGAATGCGGGTGCCAAGGTGGTCGATCAGGAAGTCGCGCAGGACGGCAACCTCATCACCAGCAGGAACCCGGACGACATTCCGGCCTTCAGCAAGGCGCTGATCGAGAAACTCGGCGTGCGGGTCGAAGCAGACGAACTCGAAGCAGCCTGACCTTCAACACCAATTCAAACGGCTGGGGCCCCGTTGCAAACCTGCGGCGGGGCCCTAAAGCCGTCGCATGTCGTGGCTTTCGGCGGGGATGGAGACTTCCAGACCGTCGAGCGCCTCGGTCAGCACGATCTGGCAAGCGAGGCGGCTGGTGCGGGCGACCCCGGCCGCGAGGTCGAGCATGTCTTCTTCCTCCTCGCTGGCCTGCGGAAGCCGGTCGAACCATTCGGGCGCCACGACGACATGGCAGGTCGAACAGGCCATCTGCCCCTCGCACGTGCCTTCCAGCGGCAGGCCCGCCGCCTGCGCCAGGCGCAGAAGGCTGTCGCCCGGCGTCCCGTCGGTCACCACCGTCTCGCCGCGATGGGTGCGGAAGCCGATCTTCACGAACCCTGCGCCTTCGCCGCGGCATTGATCTTCGCTGCCGCCTGTTCGATTTCCTCCAGCGTCGTGTAACGGCCGAAGCCGAGGCGGATCGAGCTCTTCGCCTGCTTGTCCGACAGGCCGATCGCCTTCAGCACATGGCTCGGCCGTCCCGAGCCGCTGGCACAGGCGGAGCCGGCGGAAAACATGACATCGCGCACGTCGCTCATCAGCCGGCCGACGTCGAGCCCCTTGCGGCGGATGTTGAGATTGCCGTGCCAGCGCGCCTCTGCGCTGCCGTTGAGCGTCCAGTCCTCGAACAGTTCGCGCGCCCGCGCCCACAGCGTCTCGACATGCTCCGCATCCTGCTCCATCCGGTCCTTCGCTTCGGCCGCTGCCGCGCCCATTCCGGCGATCAGCGCCGGGCTGAGCGTGCCCGACCGCAGGCCCGCTTCCTGGCCGCCGCCGGTCTGCACTTCGGTCAGTTCGAGTCCGTCGCGGACCCATAGCGCACCGACGCCCTTGGGACCGTGAAACTTGTGCGCCGAGAGCGCGATCATATCGGCCCCGGTGACTTCGATCCGGCCGTAGGCCTGCACCGCATCGCAAAAATACAAGGCGTTGTTCTCTTTCGCCTTGCGGTGCCATTCGACGGTCGGCTGAATCGTCCCGATCTCATTGTTCACCTGCATCAGGCAGACGAGGCGCGTGTCGTTGGGCAGATCCTGCCTGGTGTTGCACTGCCCATCCCTGGCGACATTGAGGATGTGGCAATTGGCGGCGCTGTGCGCCGTGTCCAAAACCGCGGCATGCTCGATCGCGGAGACCGAGACGGTCCCGCCCTTCCCCGAGCCGCGAATGGCGAGATTGATCGCCTCGGTCGCGCCCGAGGTGAAGACGACCTGCCCGCCCGGGGGAAGCAGCGCCGCCACCTGGTCGCGCGCCATCTCCACGGCTGCCTTGGCCTGCCGCCCCATGCGATGGGCGCTGTGCGGATTGCCGAAGCCGGTTCCGCCGGGCCCGTCGAGCCAGCGCAGCATGGCATCGCGCGCCTCGGGTGCGAGCGGGGTAGTGGCCTGGTAGTCGAGATAGATCATAGCGTTCCCATACGGTCGATGCGCACCAGCCGAAACCGCCCATGGCGCGTGAAGCGCCGGCTCGCTTGCGGCTCCTCGCGATGACCGGAAAGACTAGGCCCCTGCCAGGTCAAGCCAGACCTCGCAAAAGCGTTCCACCTCTTCGCGCGTGGTCGTCCAGCCCAGCGAAACGCGGATGGTGTTGGCGGCGATCTCGGGCTCGACCTGCATCGCCGCAAGCACGCGGCTGGTCTTCATCGTCCCGCTCGAGCAGGCGCTGCCCTGCGAGACCGCGATCCCGGCCATGTCGAAGCGCATGACCTGAGCCGTCGCACTCATCTGCGGCATGGCGACGGCGCGGATATAGGGGGTCGGGTCGGAGAGGCGGTCGGACAGCCAGGTGCCGCCGAGCGCACGGCATGCCTCCGACAGCCCATCGAGCGGTTGAAGCACGGCGGGGGCGACATAGGGCGTCTCCGCGGCTTCGAGCGCCGATGCCATGCCGAGCACGCCGGGGAGGTTCTCGGTCCCGCGCCGGTAGCCGCGCTCCTGCCCGCCGGTGGGTGCGAGCATGGCATGGTCCTTCACCAGCAGGGCGCCGACCCCGACCGGGCCGCCGAACTTATGCGCCGAGACGATGGCCATGTCGCAATCGGGCAGCGGAAACTTGCCGGCGCCTTGCGCGCAATCGGCCAGAAGCAGACCGCCCGCCTCGCGGACGAGCGCCGCGATGGCAGCAAGGTCCTGGCGATTGCCGGTTTCGGAATTGATCTGCTGGACCGCCACAAGGGGGCGTTCACGCTGCACCGCTTGCGCGAGGCTCTCGAGATCGAGCGCCCCGTCGGGACGGACCGGCAGGCGCTCCGCAGCGGACGCAGCCTGGTGGAGGCAGTCGTGTTCGAAAACGCTCACCAGCCGCGCCCCGGCCTGCGCATGGTCCAGCGCCAGCGCCGCGGCCTCGCTCGCGCCCGAGGTGAAGATCACCTCGCCCTCCCAGGCGAGCGAGGCCCTGATCCGCTCGCGCGCCTCCTCGATCAGGCTGCGCGCCTTGCGACCCGCGGAATGCGGGCTGCTGGGATTGGCCCAATGCGCGAAGCCCTGTTCCATCGCCGTCCGCGCTTCGGGGCGCAGCGCGGTGGTGGCGGCATGATCGAGATTGACTGGTGTCGGAACGGGACGTGCTCGAAATGATTGCGATTTGGTCGTGAAACCCTATATAGCGCGCGACCTCGCGCAAGCCCTCATCGGTGATGCGTCTCCACAATTTCCGACAGGGTAACCCTCCCCATGCCGACCGTGATCTTTCCCGGCCCCGAAGGCCGCCTCGAAGGCCGTTATTCCCCTGCCCCCCGTCCGCGCGCTCCGGTGGCGATGATCCTCCACCCGCACCCCCAAGGCGGCGGAACGATGAACGAGCAGATCACGCAGCGGCTCTACAAGACATTCGTCAACCGCGGCTTCGCCACGCTGCGCTTCAATTTTCGCGGCGTCGGGCGCAGCCAGGGCAGCTTCGACAATGGCGTGGGCGAACTGTCCGATGCCGCATCGGCGCTCGACTGGGTGCAGCAGATCCATCCCGAAGCGCAGGTGACCTGGGTCGCCGGCGTCAGCTTCGGTGCGCTGATCGGGATGCAATTGCTGATGCGCCGCCCCGAGATCCGCGGCTGGATCTCGATCGGCGCCCCCGCGAGCATGTACGACTTCTCCTTCCTCGCGCCCTGCCCCGCCAGCGGCATCTTCATCCATGGCGCTCAGGACACCGTGGTCCAGCCCAATTCGGTAACGAAGCTGGTCGAGAAGCTGCGCACGCAGAAGCACATCACCGTGCATCACGAGGAAATTCCCCGCGCCAACCATTTCTTCGAGACCGAACAGGCCGAACTGATGGGCGCGGTCGACAATTACCTCGACTTCCGGCTCGATCCGGCCTGCCCGATCAAGTGAGGCCGCCCGCCACCGGGCAGGCCCAGATCTAGACGCTTCTCATCCCCCCATGCCGGCGGCTCTTCCGCGTGCGGCCCCGGCCGGTCTGCTGCGCTTGCTCTCGTACGCGTTACGTTGTAGCATTTCTAGGGCGAGGAGGGCGGACGAAACCGCCTCCCGCACGGAAGAGGAGCAAGCCTATGTCCTACGTCGAGCAGTCGCAGGGTCCGTCGCCGGCCAGCATGGCGGCGGTAATCGGGGTTCATGCAGCGATCGGTGCGGCCCTGATCGCGGGCCTGACGGTCAGCGGAACCCTGCCCGAGATCATCAACGATCTCGATGCCTCGAACATTCCCATCGAGCCTCCGCCGCCACCGCCCCCGGCGCCCGCCGATCCGGCGCAAACGGCTCCAGCGGATGTGGCGCAGCCACCTGTTCATGCGCCGAATCCGCCGCTCGATTTGGGCCCCATCGAACCAACTTTGACCACGACGACGCAGCTCCCGGAGTTGACGATTGCGCTGCCACGGCCAGGCGCCGGCCTGGATCGCCCGCTACCATCGCCCGGGCCGAACTTCGATCCGGCGGCAGCCAGGCCCCGCAACGATCCCTCGCGCTGGCTGAGCGACCGCGACTATCGGCCCGGCTGGGCGCGGCGCGAACTGACCGGTCTGGCGCAATTTCGCCTCGAGATCGGTGCAGACGGCACGGTCAGCGCCTGCACCATCACCGGATCGACCGGCCATCCCGAACTCGATGCGGCGACCTGTGCTCTCGTCGCCAGGAGGGCGCGTTTCGAACCGGCGCGCGGCGCGAACGGGGAAGCGGTCGCCGGCAGCTATTCGAGCGCGGTGCGATGGGTGTTGCCCGAATAGGCGAGACTAGCGGGCGCCCTGCTCGACCCGGTCGAGCGGGGCCTCGCCACCCGCATCGGGCAAGGTCCAGATCGCCACGTTGATCAGGGCGATCGCCGCCAGCAGCACCATCAGCAGGGGTTGGCGAGCCTCGCCCGTGCGCCGCCACAAGGCGAAGGCGCCCAGCAACAGCAGGACGGCTGCGAGCACGGTGAGCGCGAGGACGGCATCGAGCATCTCCGCTACCTAGCGTGCCGCTACCCGGGCGCAAGGGCGCGGAGCATGTCACGCTCCCCCGCCGCGTCGGCCCAGCGCGATATTATCGCCTGATTTGACAGGCTTGGCTGCGCAGAGCACACCGCAACCATGAATCATCAATCCTATGCGGTCACCCGCCGCCAGACCCTCGCGGGGCTCGGCGCCACCTCCGTTCTCGCGCTGACCGGCTGCGCCGCCACCGCCCGGCCCGAGGCGATTTCCCGGGCCCAATCGATCGGTGCCGAACGGCTGCTCGAGGTGGTCGGATACAACCTGCTCGAGCACGAACCCGATCGCGCCACCAGCCTCGGCGTGGATACCGGGCGCCATGCTGCCCTGCGGTATCAGCTGGAAAACCAGAGCCCGGCAGGCCAGAACGCCTATGCCGCGACGCTGCGCGAAGATCTCGCCCGCGTCCGCGCCTTTCCGAAGGACGGGCTCGATCCCGACCTGCTGACCAGCTTCGAAGTGGTCGAGAGCGCCTATGCCACCGCGCTCGACGGCTTCGCCCTGCCCTATGGCGACGTCGCCGTGGGAAGCTGGCGCAATTCGCCCTATGTCGTGATCCAGAACGTCGGCGGCTACCTCGACCTGCCACGATTCATGGAATCGACCCACCCGCTCGAGGATGGCGACGATGCCGATGCCTTCATCGCCCGAATGGAAGCGATGCCGGCCTATTTCGACGGCGAGCGCGAGCGCTGCGAAGCCGCACGGGCGATGGGAATGGTGCCGCCCGATTTCCTGCTCGACAAGGCCATAGAACAGATGCGCGGCACGATCGCGCGGGCGAAACGGGGCGAACTCTTCGCCGAGCCGCTGCGCACCAAGCTGGTCGCGAAGGGCATGCAGGAAAGCCACGCCCGCCGCGCTGCCTCGCTCGAGACCGGGCCGATCGCCGCGGCGCTCGAGCGCCAGCTCGGCGAACTGCTCGCCGAGCGCGCTCTTGCCGACGGCGATCCGGGCATGTGGAGCCAGCCGCGCGGCGACGAATATTACGCCTGGGCCCTGCGTGCCGCGACGACCACTTCGCTGTCGCCCGACGAGATCCATGAGATCGGGCTCGAGGAACTCGACGCGCTTCATGGGCGGATGGACCCGATCCTGCGCGAAATCGGATACAGGTCGGGCTCGGTTGGCGAACGGATGCAGCAGCTCGCCGAGGACCCGCGCTACAAATTCGCCGAAGGCGATCCCGGCCGCGCCGAGATCATGGCGTTCATCGAAGAGCGCGTCGCATGGATCAAGGCGCAGATGCCGCGCGCCTTCAACACGCTGGTCGATCCCAACATGGAGATCCGCCGTCTGCCGCCGGAAGAAGAGCCGGGCGCGCCTGGTGCCTATGGCGGGGCGGGAAGCAAGGACGGAACCATTCCCGGAAGGATGTGGATCAACCTCAGGACCACCGACCTCCATCGGAAATACGATCTGCCCGATCTGACCTTCCACGAGACCATCCCGGGCCATGTGTGGGAGGGCGAATATGCGAACCGCCTGCCGCTGATCCGCTCGATTCTCGCCTTCAGCGCCTTTAGCGAAGGATGGGGGCTCTACGCCGAACAGATCGCCGACGAACTGGGCGCCTATGACGAGTTCAAGGTCGGCCGGCTTGGCTATCTGCAGAGTCTCGCCTTCCGTGCCTGCCGGCTGGTGGTCGACACGGGGCTGCACCACAAGCGCTGGACCCGCCAGCAGGGGGTCGACTTCTTCGTCCAGCGCAATGGCTCCAACGCCGAGGACGTGCGCAGCGAAGTCGATCGCTATTGCAGCTGGCCGGGCCAGGCCTGCGGCTACAAGCTGGGCCACAGCGAAATCCTGCGCCAGCGCGCTCGTGCACAGGCGGCGCTGGGCGATGCCTATGATTTCAAGGCGTTCAACGATGCGGTGGTGCTGGGCGGCAATGCGCCGCTAGACGTCATGGCGAAGAACGTCGGCCGCTATATAAGCCGCGTCCAGACATAGAAGAGCCCCGGGCGCGGTTTCCCGGCCGGGGGCTCTCCTCTCCAACCGACGCGCTCCCGGACGGGGAGCGAAACGGATCAGGCGGCGACGGCCGCCGTCGGCGCCGCATCGCGCACGCCCTGATCGACATGCGCCGCGAAGGGTTCGAAATTGTCCACGAACAGCCGAACGAGCTTCTCGGCGGTGCGATCGTATTCGTCCTGGTCCGCCCAGGTCGAGCGCGGATCGAGGATCGCGTCATCGATACCGGCCTCGTCGAGGCTCGCGACGCCGACAGGGACCTCGAAGCCGAAATGCGGATCCTTGCGGAATTCGGCCTGGTTGAGACTGCCGTCGAGCGCGGCGTTGAGCAGCGCGCGCGTGGCCTTGATCGGCATGCGGTGCCCGGTGCCGTATTTGCCGCCGGTCCAGCCGGTATTGACCAGCCAGCACTGCACCCCGCCTTCCGCGATGCGCTTCTTGAGCAGATTGCCGTAGACGCTGGGGTGGCGCGGCATGAAGGGAGCGCCGAAGCAGGTGCTGAAGGTCGCCTCGGGCTCGGTCACGCCGATCTCGGTGCCAGCGACCTTGGCGGTGTAGCCCGAGAGGAAGTGATACATCGCCTGATCGGGCGTGAGCCGCGCGATCGGGGGCAGCACGCCGAAGGCATCGGCGGTGAGCATGATCACATTCGAGGGCGGCGGACCCATGTTCTCTTCCGAAGTATTCGGGATCGAGCTGAGCGGATAGGCGCCGCGGGTGTTTTCGGCCAGGCTGTTGTCGTCGAGATCGATCTCGCCGTCGGCGTCCATCACGACATTCTCGAGCACCGTGCCTTCCATCCTCGTGGTGGCGTAGATCTCGGGCTCGGCCTCGGGGTTGAGGCGGATCATCTTGGCGTAGCAGCCGCCTTCGAAGTTGAACACGGCGGTGTCCGACCAGCCGTGTTCGTCGTCGCCGATCAGCGTGCGGCTGGCATCGGCCGAAAGCGTGGTCTTGCCGGTTCCCGAAAGGCCGAAGAAGACCGCGCTCTTGCCGTCGGGACCGATGTTGGCGCTGCAATGCATCGGCATCACGCCCTGGGCCGGCAGCAGATAGTTGAGAATGCCGAACACGCTCTTCTTCATCTCGCCGGCATAGCGGGTGCCGCCGATCAGGATCAGCTTTTCGCTCAGATTGACCGCGATCACGGTCTCGCTGCGGGTGCCGTGGCGCTCCGGATCGGCCTGGAAGCTGGGCAGGTCGATGATCGTATATTCGGGCACGAAGCCGTCGAGCTCGGCCTCGGTCGGGCGGACCAGCAGCGTGCGGATGAACTGGTTGTGCCAGGCAAGCTCGTTGATGACGCGGACATTGACGCGGTATTCGGGTTGCGAACCGCCGAACAGATCGGCGACGAACAGCTCGCTCCTCTTCGCGACGGCAGCCATGAAGTCTTCCTTGAGCGCCGCGAAATGGGCAGGCGTCATCGAGGCATTGTTGTCCCACCAGACGGTGTCCTCGGTCTCGGCATCGCGGACGATGAACTTGTCCTTCGCGCTGCGCCCGGTGTGCTTGCCGGTCTCCACCACCAGCGGACCGTGCTTCGCCCGGCGGCCCTCGCCCCGCTCGAGCGCGGCAGCGGTGAGCTCTTCGGAGCTGAGGTTCGGATGGATCGTGGCATTGGTCTCGATGCCCTGCGCGGCAAGCGAATGCGAAAGCGAGAAAGTCACTGAAATCTCCAGCGCATGTGAGCGGATTCGTCCGGAATCGGCTGCGCATACGAATGCGCGGCCATCCTTTTCGCATAGTCCCGCGGTGCCGTTCCGTCAAACGCCGGGGCGGCAACATGTGCTGTAGGGGACCACAGCCCGCGTTGTTTTGCCCTGCCGTTGCGGCTAGGCAGCGGAGGATGGAAAATCCGACCGAAGATGCGAACCGTCAGGGCGAGGACGACCGCACGGTCATCGCGCTGGTCGACGACGATCGCAACATCCTGACCACCGTTTCGATCGCGCTGCAGGCCGAAGGCTTCGCGACGCGCGTATACTCCGATGGCGAAGCCGCGCTCGGCGCGCTGCTGCAGAACCCGCCCGATCTCGCGATCTTCGACATCAAAATGCCCAAGATGGACGGGATGGAGCTGCTCCGTCGGCTGCGGGAGCGATCGCCTCTGCCGGTCATCTTCCTGACCAGCAAGGACGAGGAACGCGACGAGGAAGCCGGCCTGGAGATGGGCGCGGACGACTACATCGCCAAGCCGTTCAGCCTGCGGCTGCTGCTCGCCCGCATTCGCGCGATCCTGCGGCGCAACGAAGCCCGCCGTCCGCTGGTGCCGGACGAACAGCACGAGGAACAGCCGGGCGAAATCATCGAACGCGGCCGGCTCCACATGGACCCGGCGCGGCACTATGTGAGCTGGAGCGGTCAGCCCGTGTCGCTCACGGTCACCGAATTCCTGCTGCTCGAGGCGCTCGCCGCGCGACCGGGTGTGATCAAGAGCCGCAACCAGTTGATGGATGCGGCCTATCCGGACGACGTCTTTGTCGATGACCGCACGGTCGACAGCCATATCAAGCGGATGCGGCGCAAGTTCCGCAGTGTCGACGGCGGCTTTTCCGCCATCGAGACGCTGTATGGCGCCGGCTACAGCTTCAACGAGAGCTGATGCGGGGCAGAACGGGTTGCAATGGCCGAAACCGGTAGCGTTCTTCAGGGAGATCCCCGCCTCGACAAGCTGCGCTGGTCGCGCCGCCTGTCGCTCACCAGCCGCATCCTGTTCGTCAACGTGCTTCCCCTGGTGCTGCTCGGCGGCGGGCTGATCTACGTCGACGCCTATCGCAAGCAATTGCTCGGCGAACGCTTCAAGCTCGCGCTGGTCGAGGCCCAGATCACCGCCGAGGCGCTGGCCGGGGCGACGCTGCAGCGGCAGGAGGCGCTGCTGATCCAGATCGGCAAGGAGCAGCGCCTGCGGCTGCGCGTCTACAACCCCGAGGGCGAGCTGGAGGCCGACAGCTTCGCCCTCGCCCCGCCCAGCTTCGCCCTCCCGCGCGCGGAAGACGTGGATCAGGGCGATCTCGCGCTGCGGCTGGACCGCCTGTTCGACCGGCTGGTCGGCGCCCCCGCGCTGCCCGACTATCGCGAGCCCGAGGCCGACGACGTGCAGGACTGGCCCGAGCTGATCCGGGCGCGCGAGGAAAGCCTGACGCAGATCGTGCTGCGCGACGCGCCCGACGGCACCCATGTGATCAATGCCGCCGCACCGGTCGGGCTCGACGGCGACACGCTGCTGCTGACCCGCAATCCCGTCGACATCACGGTGCGCGTGCGCGAGGCCCGGTCGACCGTGGCGGTGGTGGTCCTGCTGGCGCTGTTCGTCTCGACTCTGCTCTCGCTGTTTCTCGCCCAGACGATCGTCCGCCCCCTGCGCCAGCTCGTCCAGGCCGCGATCCGCGTCCGCCAGGGGCGCGACCGCCAGGTCGAAGTGCCGCGGCTGCCGCAGCGGCGCGACGAGATCGGCATGCTGGCGCGCTCGATCTCCGACATGACCGCCGCGCTTCGCCAGCGCATCGATGCGGTCGATCACTTCGCGGCCGATGTCGCGCATGAGATCAAGAACCCGCTCGCCTCGCTGCGCAGCGCGACCGAATCGCTCGGCAAGGTGGAAGACCCCGCGCTGCGGGCGCAATTGCTCGACATCGCCCGGCACGATGTGCGGCGGATCGATCGGCTGGTGACCGAGATCTCCGACGCCAGCCGGATCGATGCGGAAATGTCGCGAACGGAATTCGAGCGGGTCGATCTCGCCGCGCTGCTCTCGACCATCGCCGCAGGTCGCGAGGAGCGCGACGAGAATGCCGGCCGCAGCCTGGCGCTCGTGGGCGTGGAGAGAGCCGCTCCGGTCTCGGGCGTTCCCGAGCGGCTCGAACGGATCATCCAGAACCTGCTCGACAATGCGGTGTCCTTCTCGCCCCCCGAAGGGACCATCGAAGCCACTTTGACCCGCGCCGACGACCGGATCACGCTGACGATCTGCGACGAGGGACCGGGCATCCCCGAGGAGAAGCGCGAGAAGGTCTTCCAGCGCTTTCATTCCGACCGCCCGGAAGGCGAGGATTTCGGGAATCACTCGGGTCTCGGCCTGGCGATCGCGCGGACCATCGCCGAGGCGCATGAGGGGGTGCTGATCGCCACCGCGCGCGCCGATGGAGCGCCGGGTGCCTGCCTGCGCCTGACCTTGCCCCTGCGGCGATGAACACCACCGTCCTCGCCAATGTCGGGGCCATCGCCATCGACGGGCGGGTGATGCTGATCGAAGGTCCGTCCGGATCGGGCAAGTCGTCGCTGGCGCTGGCGCTGATCGATCGGGGCGCCCGCCTGGTCGGCGACGATGGCGTGAGCCTGACCCGCACGGGCGACCGATTGGTCGCTTCGCCTCCGCCCAGTACCGGCGGGCTGTTCGAGATCCGCAATGTCGGGATCGTCCCGCTGAATGCCACCAGCGGCCCCGTGGCGCTGCTGCTCGCGCTCGATCCCGCCGCCCCGCGCTATCCGCTCGAGCCGGAAGCACGGTCGCTTCTGGGTGTGCGGATTCCGCTGCTGCGCTTCGCCCCGGGCGATGCCGTGCAGGCGCTGCGCGCCGAATATGCCCTCGAAAGATACGGCTTGCCCTTTCCCCCTGCTGGCGAAAGCGCGATGGACGCAGGCGATGACTGACGAATCGCCGCTTCCGCAACGCATCCTCCTCGTCACCGGCCTGTCGGGCGCGGGCAAGACCACCGCGCTGCAGGTGCTCGAGGATCTCGGCTGGGAGGCGATCGACAATTTCCCGCTGCGTCTGCTCTCGCGGCTGGTCGGCGCCGGCGAGGAGCGCGCGCCCATGGCGATCGGCATCAACTCGCGCACCCGCGGTTTCGTGCCGACCGAGATCATCAAGCTGTGCCGGACGCTCGATGCGCGCAGCGATGTCGAGCTGACTACGCTGTTCATCGATTGCGCCAGCGGCGAGCTGGAGCGGCGCTACAACGAGACCCGCCGGCCGCATCCCATGGCGCGGGGCCGCCCCGCTCTCGACGGGATCAAGGCGGAACGCGAGCTTCTCGAGCCGCTGCGAAGCTGGGCCGACAGCGTGGTCGATACCTCGAACTATTCGACCAACCAGCTGCAACAGGTCATGCGCGAGCGCTATGCCGACCGGACCGGGCAGCCGATGACGGTGACCGTCTCGAGCTTCGGCTTCGCCCGGGGCATGCCGCCGCTGGCCGATCTCATGTTCGACATGCGCTTCCTCGACAATCCCCACTGGATCCCCGAGTTGCGCGGCCAGACCGGACTCGATCCGGCGGTGGGCGACCACATCCTCGCCGACCCGGGCTTCGAACCCGCCTTCGCGCGGATCGCCGATCTGCTGCGCGAGCTCATGCCGCGCTATGCCGCGCAAGGGCGCAGCTATCTCAACATCGCCTTCGGCTGTACCGGAGGGAGACACCGTTCGGTCTTCGCCGCCGAACGCGCGGCGGAGGTCTTGCGCGATGCGGGATTTTCGCCCACGGTCATCCACCGTAACCTCGGCAGCCGTCCTGCAGATCCGCTCGAACGCCGCTGACGTCGAGGCAATGGTTTGTTAATCGGCATTATTCCACCTTCGGCGTACGCAATCGGAAAAGCTGCATGATCGGCATGATCCTCGTCACACATGGTAGACTGGCCGAGCATTTCATCGACGCGATGGAGCATGTGGTGGGCCAGCAGGAGCAGGTCGCGACGATCTGCATCGGGCCCAACGACGATATGGAGCAGCGCCGCCAGGACATCGCCGATGCCATCGCCGTGGTCGACACCGGCCAGGGTGCGATCATCCTTACCGATCTGTTCGGCGGGACCCCTTCGAACCTCGCCATTTCGCTGCTCGACACGGGCCACATCGAGGTGATCGCCGGCATCAACCTGCCCATGCTGATCCGCCTCGCCGGCGCGCGCAAGTCGATGAACGTGGTCGATGCGGTCCACGCCGCGCAGACCGCGGGGCGCAATTACATCACCGTGGCCAGCGAGTTCCTCGGCCAGGACCTGGCCAGCGCACGGCAGGCCTCTTGAGCGAGCGCCGCAAGACACTCACCGTCGTCAACCAGCGCGGCCTGCATGCGCGGGCAAGCGCGAAATTCGTCAATGCCGTCGCCGAATTGCCCGGCGATTGCACGGTCCATGTCGCCAAGGGCGAGAACCGCGCTTCCGGCGGCTCGATCCTCGGGCTGATGATGCTCGGCGCGGCCAAGGGCGACACGATCGAGATCATCGTCGCCGGAAGCCAGGCCGAGACCGTGCTGGGCCAGCTCTCGGCCATGGTCGAGGACGGCTTCGGGGAACCCTGACATGGCCGCTGCCGAGCCGAGCCGGCGCCGGGTGATCACCGGCTTTTCCAATCCCACCGTCAAGGCGCTGCGCCAGCTGCGCGACAAGAAGCACCGCAAGCGCGAGGGGCAGTTCCTCGCCGAAGGGTTGCGGCTGCTGACCGATGCGCGCGCCTGCGGCCATGTGCCCCGAACCCTCGTGCTCGCGGCGGGACGCGAACCGCATCCGCTGCTCGCCGCGCTGGAGGATGCGGTCGCTGCCGCGGGTGGCGAGGTGATCGAGACGACGCCCGACATCCTCTCCAAGATCACCGGCAAGGACAATCCGCAGGCGGTCGCGGGGGTGTTCGCCGAATTCGACACCGCGCTTTCCGCGCTCGACCGGTCGCGCGCCGATATCTGGCTGGTGGCGCAGGCGTTGCGCGATCCCGGCAATCTCGGCACCATGCTGCGCACCGGCGATGCGATCGGCGCGGGCGGGCTGATCCTGCTCGACGATTGCGCCGACCCCTTCTCGGTCGAGGCGGTCCGCGCGAGCATGGGCGCGGTCTTCACCCAGCGAATCGCGCAGGCGCGCTGGGAGGAGTTCGAGCCATGGCTGCGCGGCGGCGGCGGCCAGCTGGTCGCGGCGAGCCTGCGCGATGCCAGCCCCTATCGCGGGGCAGCCTATGCCGCACCCTGCTTCGTCATGGTCGGCAATGAATCGCGCGGGCTTCCCGAGGACTATGAGATGGCCTGCGATTTGCGCGTCACCCTGCCGATGCGGGGCCGCGCCGACAGCCTCAATGCGGCAGTGGCGGCAGCGGTGCTCGGCTATGAGGTTCTGGCGGCGCTCGGCGGAGGCCAATCCGGCGCGGGCGACGCTGGCGCGGGCGAGGCTGGCGGTTGACAGCGAACCGGCCTTCGAAAAAAACTCCATCCTCATCGCTCCAGCCCATTCGCCGCCGTCCGCGGCAGGCGCGCATCGAAGCGGCGCATCAGCCTGAGAAGCGCGGAATGATCGGATTTGCGGCGGATCCCGACCATCGCTCCGCGGTAGAGAACCGGCCGGAGCAATCCGGTTTCGACCCGCTGCGCAAGCTCCTGGTCCGTCACCTTCCGCCAGTCGCGCCGCGCCGGGCGGCAATGGCCCGCGCCGGGTGCGAGCAAGACCGTGTTCCAGGCGTGCGCGAAGCTCTCCGCCCCTGCCCGCTGCCGCAGCCGATAGGCGCTCGTCCGCGCCATGCCGACGCTGCGCGCCGCCGCGCCGACCGAACCCGTGACGTAGAGCTGCGCGAGGAAACCGCACTGCCGCTCCGCGCTCCAGCCGTCGTCGCGCGCCCGCAGGGGCACCGGATGGAAGAAGGGCGGGCGACGGCGGCAGCGATGGGCGGGTGGCTTCGGCATCCGCGAGTATAAGGCAGAATTCGCGCCTGTAGGAAAGCGAATGTCTGCCGCTTCGGCTTTCCGGCCCTGGGGGCGGGGCGTCGGGAGAGCTAGTCCACGAACTCCGCCAGAAACCTCGCGGCGATCGGGCTCTTTTCGATTTCGGCGCGAACGAGGCTGTTGTGCCACCAGACCGCTTCGGTGTTCGCCAGCACGATCAGGGTCAGCTGCTCGCGGGGGAGCTTCAGATAGAGCGCCGAATAGCGGTCCGGGTCCCAGCCCGAATGCCACACCAGCCGGTGCCCCTTCCAGTCCTCGACGAACCACCCCCAGCGGTAGTCGCCCGCCTCGTCCGCGAGCGGCGCTTCGAAGATGCGATCCCGCCAGGCGGGCGGCAGCAGCGTCCCGTCGTCGAGCGCCCTGTCGAATTGCGCCAGGTGCCGGACGCTGGCCTTGATCCCGGCCGAGGCGCGGAAATCGTCGTCGGACATGCTGGTTCGCCTGCGCTCGCCGTCCTTCACCATGAACGGCAGCGCGAGAAGGCGCAGCGCCGAGCCGCCCTCGGGATCGCGCCAGCCCAAGGCGATGTCGTGGATATCCGCCCGATCCATCACCCGCTCGCGGACGATCTCGCGCAGATCCCTTCCCCCCGCACCCGAGATCGCGCGGTCGATCCGGGCATATCCGATCGGATTGTAGACGAAGGCGCTGCCGTCGCCATTGGCCCGCATGTTGAGCATGTCGCGTAGCGCCACCGCGCGCGCGCAATCCATCGCCGGGACCGGTGTGCCGTCCTCCTCCTCGCCGCCGCTGCCGAACAGGATCGGACTGGCCGAGAGCCACGCGCAGGTGTCCGCCCAGCCCGCATCGGCGGCCATGGGCATAGCGAGATCGAGACCGCCCTCGATCGCCTCGGCGACGATCGCGGTGGCCACGATCGGCTTGGTCACCGAGGCTATCGAGAAGGTCGTGTCCATCGTGCTGGCGGTCTCGCCTTCGTCGTCGGACCAGCCATAGGCCTTCTCCCACAGGATCTCGCCATCGCGCAAAATCGCTGCCGAGAGCGCGGGGATGCGGTTTTCCTTTCGAAAATCGGCGAGGAATTCTTCGAAGCCGGCGATCGCGGCCGGGTCGGCAGTGGGCTTGGCGGCCGTCTCGGCGGCGGCCTGGCGGGCCGATGCCGGGGCGTGAACGGCGGACCCCAGGCAGAGCAGAGCGGCGATCGCGGCGCGTAGTTTCATGAAATCCTCCGGGTGTGTTGCCGATATCATACAGCAGTAAGGAAGCCGGTCAAATCGGCGCTTGGTCGCATGGCGGGAGGGGCCGCCGCCGCTCCCGCTCCCGCCCCCCTCCCCGGAGCAGCGTCGCGGAAATCGGCCCATGGCGGCTCGGTGCCCGGCGGGCAGGCGCGGGCTTGTCGGGGATGCCGCCTCGAGCAGGACTTGCGGATGAAGGTTTTCGGCGTTCGGCTGACCCTCGCCCTTCTCTCGCTCGGCGCCTGCAGGCCCGGGCCGGGCGCACCGGAGGACCGCAAGGGGGTGACGGTTCAACCGACCGGCCCGGTGGGCGCGCCAGCCATATCTATCGCAAGACCGCGCAGCGCGGTCTGCGTCTGCATGTGCTGCGAAGCAATCCACCACGGCGCACCGCTCTCCGCCAGCACGGCGCGGTGGATTGCCGCGTCGCCTCCGGCTCCTCGCAATGACGGGAGGAGGGGAGGTGTCGGATGGCCCGTCCCGCCCCCGCTCACCCACCCCTCCCGAGGCATCACCCCCGAATTCTCCGATGTCATTGCGAGCGCAGCGGAGGTCCTACTCCCCGCACTCTCGAACGTCTTTGCGAGTGCGGTCTGTGTCGCCGGATCGGCGGATTCGCACACCCGTTCAACCGGCGTTCACCTCTCAAGTCGTCTTATGCAGGCAACGCTTCGTCGTCATGGGAGGTGAGAATGTCGGTTCCTCGTTTTCACGGAAGTCGTCCCGATAGCTGGTCCACGCCTCGCCCCTACAGCGATGCGAGTCTGCGGTTGATGAAGCACGGACCGATCCAGCCGATGGATCATGAGGGCGGCCTGCTGTGGCACCTTTTCCGGAAGCATTGAGGCGAAGGGTTTCGCCAACCAAGCTCCCTCGAGACCGGCGCCCCGGTAAGATGCGGGCGCGAAAAACGACGTCGATGAGGGGCAGTGGCGATCCATCCGCGGTCGCCTCCGGGCTCAGGACAGCAGCAGCGTTCCGCCCGCCCCGATCTGGCAGACCGCGATGACCTGCAAGCGGGTTGAGAACGGCTCCTTGCGAGTCTTGTGACGGAACAGATGGCGCGCCGCCAAGGCTCCCGGGGAGCCTCCGATCAGCGCCAGACCGAGCAGATCGGCCTCGGGGATTCTGCGCCGTCCCGCAATGGCATTCCGCTTGTCCTGCCGGAAGCGCAGCACGGTCAACAGATTGACCACGAACATCCAGCAGAGCGCATAGGCGAGCATTGCCGCTTCATGGGAGGCAACGCCTTAGCAAGCGGTTACCGAAGGCACGTCGCAGCGCGGCCGGCTCGGTGCCGCGACTCCGACAGCACCGCCGACTTATCCCCCGAATTTGCCGTTTGTTAAGCCTCTTGGCGTAGGGGTCTCCTTTGCAGGCTGTGCCTGTCCGCCGCGGTGGCGACTGCGCGATGGAGGAAGAATGGAGCTTCGAATTCGTCCCCAAGAGGCGCGGATCGGCATGTATGTCAAAGGCTTCGCCGGTTCGTGGTTTGCGCATCCGTTCTGGCGCGCGCGTTTTGTTCTGACCTCCTCGCGCGACCTCGAGCGGCTCCGCTGTTCGACGGTCGACTATGTCGTGATCGACGATGTTCTCGGGATCGGCCCGGTCGAAGCCGCACCGGTCCGCAGCGTCGCCTCCATGGTCGCCGCGAAGGAGCGCCCGCGCAACCGGCCCTCGGCAGCGCATCGCCGGACCACGGGATGGGAGGATATCGAGCGCGCGCGCGCCAGATCCGATCGCGAGAAGGCGCTTGCGCTGCTCTCGCGATCGAAGAAGATCGTCCGCAAGGTCTTTGCCGAGGCCCGACTCGGCCAGGCGATCCAGGTGGCGGAGGTTGCGCCGGTCGTCGACGAGATCGTGTCCAGCATCGACCAGAATCCCCGTGCGCTGCTGAAGGTGCTGCGGCTCAAGAAGAAGAACGAATACACCTATCTCCACTCGGTCTCGGTCTGCACGCTGATGGTCAATGCGGCGATCCACATGGGCAAGGGGCGCGCCGAGATCCGCGATTACGGGCTCGCGGGCCTGCTCCACGATGTCGGCAAGATGGGCATTTCCGACGCCATTCTCGACAAGGAGGGCCCGCTGACCGAGGAGGAGTTCGGCAAGGTCCGCCAGCATTCCGAATATGGCTACCGGATCCTGGCCGGCTCGGACGACGTGCCCGAGACGGCGCTCGACGTCTGCCGCCATCATCACGAGAAGATCGACGGCAGCGGCTATCCCTTCGGCCTGTCCGAGGAGGGCATTTCGCCGGTCGCGCGGCTCGGCGCGATTTGCGACGTCTACGATGCGCTGACCTCGCACCGGGCCTATAAGGCGGCGTGGGCGCCGACGCAGGCGCTTGCGGCGATGTGGAGCTGGGACGGCCATTTCGACCGCGACCTGCTGTTCACCTTCATGCAGAGCCTCGGCCTGTTTCCGCCGCACATGCTGGTCCGGCTGCGCAGCAACCGCATCGGGCTGGTCCTCGAACCGGCGCGCCCGAACGACAAGACCCGCGTGCTTGCCTTCTATGCGATCCGCGACGGCGAATGGATCGAGCCGGAGGAGGTGGTCGTCGACGACACGCTCGCGACCGACGGGATCGTCGGCGTGGCCGATCCGCTCGACGTCGGGCTGGACGGCAGCGACGCGGTTCTGGAGCGGCTGGAGATTTCCGCGGCGCCAGCGCCCGAGTCCTGATCCCGCGGGTGGCGCCGCGGCCTATTCCGCCGCTTCGCGCTCCGCAGCCCCGCCATCCTCGATCGCCGCCGCATCCTCGGCATTGTAGCGCGGGGTCGCCTCGACCAGCGGGACCTCGTCGATCTCGCGCTTGCCGATCTCGATACCCTTGTCGTGCAGCCGGCGGCCGGCCGACAGGACGTTGCGCTCGAAGCTCCCGACGAACTTGTTGTAATTGTTGACCGCCGTCTCGAGCCCGCCGCCGACGCGCTTCATGTGCTCGGCGGCGACCGCGAGCCGGTCGTAGAGTTCGGCGCCGGCCTTGCCGATCTCGACCGCCTCGCGCGCGATCGTGTCCTGCCGCCAGACCTGCGCCACCGTCCGGGCGATCGCGACGAGATTGGTCGGGGTCGCCAGCAGCACCTTGTTGCGGAAGGCGAAATCCCACAGCTCGGGATCGTGCTCGAGCGCGGCGGCGACGAAATGCTCGCCCGGCACGAACATCACGACATAGTCGGGCGTGTCGTCGAACTGGCTCTGATAGCCCTTCGAACCCAGCGTCTGGACATGATTGCGCATCGATTTGGCGTGGAGATCGAGGTGGCGGAGACGCTCGCCGTCGTCATCCGCCTCGAACGCCGCCTGATAGGCGTTGAGCGAGACCTTGGCATCGATCACCAGCCGCTTCTGGCCGGGGACGTGGACGATCGCGTCGGGCCGCAGCCGCCCCTCCTCGGTGTCGATCGAATGCTCGAGCTGGAAGTCGGTGTGTTCCGACAGGCCGCATTGCTCGAGCACGTTCTGCAGCGCGCGCTCGCCCCAGCGCCCGCGCGCCTTGGGGGCGTTGGTCAGCGAATTGCCGAGCCGCTGCGCCTCGCGCCGGACCTCTTCCTGCCCGCGCTGCATTTCGGTGATCTGCTGGTGCAGCCGCCCGAAGGCATCGGTGCGCTTTTCCTCCAGGTCCGCGACCTGTTTCTCATAGGCCTCGAGCCGCTTGCCGACCGGGTCGAGCAGCGCGCGCAGCTTCTCCTCCGAGGTCTTCTCCGAATGGCCGAAGCGCTCGGTCGCGCGTTCGAGAAACGCCTCCTGCGCCTTCGACAGCACCGCCGAGCCGGTGTTCTGGAACTCCTTGAGCAATTCCTCGCGCGCCTCGACCAGCAGGCGCTTCTGCTCGTCGAAATTGGCGGTCTTTTCCCTGAGCGTCGCCAGTTCGGCGGACAGCGCCGCATTGGTCCCGCGCAAGTCCTCCATCGCACTCTCGTGGAGCGAGCGCGTCTCGCGCAATTCGGCGGTCAGCTCGTCCGCCCGCGCTGCGCGGACGGTGGCGTTCTCGAGCTCGACGATGGCCTTGCGGAACTTCTCGTCCAGCTCGCGCGCCTCGGCATCGCGTTCGCCATGGCGCGCCTTCCATTCGGATGCGGGCACCGAGCCCGAGCGGTGACCGAGAAAATAACCGAGCGCGACGCCGGCAATGGCGACCACGGCGGCGAGGATGAAGAATGTCGTGTCCATTCCGCCACGCTAGGCGGAACGGAGAGGGAACGCCAGCCTCCGCGGGTTTCTACCCACAAGCGTCCCGCCATCTTCCGCCGATCCAGCGGTCAGGCCGCCTCGCGCAGCTTCCGCAGCTTCTTGAGCGCCATATTGCGCTTGAGCCGGCTGAGATGGTCGATGAAGAGGATGCCCTCGAGGTGGTCCATCTCGTGCTGGAGGCAGGTCGCCATCAGCCCGTCGAGATCTTCCTCATGGGTCTCGCCCTCGAGATCCTGGTAGCGCACGCGGCAGGTCGCCGGGCGATCGACGTCGGCGAAGATCTCGGGAACCGAGAGGCAGCCTTCCTGATAGGTCGCGAGATCGTCCGCCGGATCGAGGATCTCGGGGTTCACGAAGACGCGCGGCTCGTTCCGGGTCGGGTAATGGACGTGTTCGTGCCCGCCGTGGTTGCAGGCCTCGGGCTCGGCGTCCTCGTCCTCGGGCTGGAGGTCGATCACCAGCACACGGCTGGGCACGCCGACCTGGATCGCGGCGAGGCCGATGCCGGGCGCGGCATACATGGTCTCGAACATGTCGGCGACGAGTTCTTTCAGAGCATCGTCGAACTCGGTCACGGGTTCGGACACGGTCTTGAGCCGGGGATCCGGCACTTCGAGGATTTCACGGATGGCCATGGAGGCCAGATAGGCGCGGAATGCCCCTGCTTCAACTGACTCATTTCATCTCAAGCGAGAGCGATCAGCCCACCGGCCGCCGCGCCCGCAGGGCCTGGGCGAGCGTGCCTTCGTCGAGATAGTCGAGCTCGCCACCGACCGGCAGGCCGTGGGCGAGCTGGGTGATGCGGACGGGGAGATCCTCGAGCCGTTCGGCGAGATAATGCGCCGTGGTCTGGCCCTCGAGCGTGGCATTCATGGCGAGGACCACCTCGTCGACCCCGCCCGCCTCGACCCGCGCGAGCAGCGCCGCAATGTTGAGGTCCTCGGGCCGCACGCCGTCGAGCGCGGACAGCTTGCCGCCCAGAACGTGGTATTTCCCCGTGAACAGCCGCGCCCGGTCGAGCGCCCAGAGATCGGCGACGTCCTCGACCACGCACAGGCTCTTGGGGTCGCGGCGCGGATCGGCGCAGATGCCGCAGGGGTCGCGCGTATCGACATTGCCGCAGATCCGGCATTCGACCAGCGCCTCGCCGACCTTCGCCAGCGCCTCGATCAGCGCGGGGAGCGCAGTCTCGCGGCGCTTGACCAGCCACAGCACCGCGCGCCGCGCGCTGCGGGGGCCGAGGCCGGGGAGGCGGGCGAGCGCCGATGCGAGCGTGTCGATCTCTTGCGATGCCATGGGGCGACAGATAGGGGCCGGAGAGGAACAGAGAAAGCCCGGACACCCCCTTCATGCGCATCATCTTCATGGGAACGCCCGATTTCGCGGTGCCGGCGCTGCAGGCGCTGGTCGATGCCGCGCATGAGGTGGTGTGCGTCTACACCCAGCCGCCGCGCCCCGGCGGGCGGCGCGGCCGCGAGCTGACGCCGACCCCGGTCCACCGCCGCGCGGAGCAATTGGGGATCGAGGTCCGGCACCCGAAATCGCTCAGACCGGCCGAGGAGCGGGAAGCATTCGCCGCGCTCGGGGCCGATGTGGCGGTGGTCGCAGCCTATGGGCTGATCCTGCCGCAGCCGGTGCTCGATGCGCCGCGGCACGGCTGCCTAAACATCCACGCCTCGCTCCTGCCGCGCTGGCGCGGCGCGGCGCCGATCCACCGCGCGGTCATGGCGGGAGACACGGTCACGGGGGTGACGATCATGCAGATGGAGGCCGGGCTCGACACCGGCCCGATGCTGGCGATGGCGCGCACGCCGATCGCGGACAGGACCACCGGCGAGCTGACCGACGAACTGGCCGAGCTCGGCGCGCAATTGATGGTCGGCACGCTCCGCGACCTGACGATTCACGTCCCCGTCGATCAGGACGAGGGCGATGCGACCTATGCCGCCAAGATCGACAAAGCCGAGGCGCGGATCGACTGGGCGCGACCCGCCGAGGAGGTCGTGCGGCAGATCCATGGCCTCTCGCCCTTCCCCGGCGCCTGGTGCGAGGTCGGGGGCGAGCGGGTCAAGCTGTTGCGGGCGGAACCGGCGGAGGGTTCGGGGGCAGCGGGCGAAGTGCTCGACGCGCGGCTGGCGATCGGCTGCGGCACGGGCGCGATCCGCCCGGTCGAGCTGCAGCGGGCCGGCAAGCCGCGCATGGATCTCGACGCCTTCCTGCGCGGCCATCCGGTGGAACCGGGCATCGTTCTGGCGTGACCCGCTTCGCGCTCACGCTCGAATTCGACGGCACGCCCTTCGTCGGCCTCCAGCGGCAGGCGACCGGGCCGAGCGTGCAGCAGGCGGTCGAAGAGGCCGCGCTGCGGGTCACCGGCGAGGATGCGCGGCTGCACAGCGCCGGGCGAACCGATGCCGGCGTCCATGCGCTCGCCATGCGCAGCCACATCGACATCGCCAAGGACATCGCGCCGTTCCGCCTGATGGAGGCGCTCAACGCGCATCTGCGGCCCGACCCGATCGCGGTGACGCATTGCGCAATCGTGCCCGGGGACTGGCATGCACGCTTTTCCTGCATCGGGCGAAGCTACGTCTATCGCGTCGCGAACCGCCGCGCGCCGCTGACGCTGGAGCGCCATCGCGCATGGCAGGTGCCGCAGGAACTCGACCACGAAGCGATGCACCGCGCCGCGCAGGCGCTGGTCGGGCTGCACGATTTCACCACCTTCCGCTCGGTCCATTGCCAGTCGGACAGCCCGGTCAAGACGCTCGACCGGCTCGACGTGGAGCGGGTCGGCGAGGAGGTGCGAATCCACGCCGCGGCACGTAGTTTCCTCCACCATCAGGTGCGCAGCATGGTCGGCTGCCTCGCGCTGGTCGGCATGGGCCGCTGGCGCGAGGAACAGCTTGCGCAAGCGCTCTCGGCGCGCGACAGACGCGAACTTGGCTTGAACGCCCCGCCCGACGGGCTGTATTTCGTCGCGGCAATCTATCCGGACGAAGGTGCGTAGAGGGGAGAGTGGCAGTGACCAAATGGTACGCAATCCCACCGTCGCTGAAGATGAGCGATGCGGAATATCGCGCGAACCTCGACGGGATGAACATCGTCTTCGGAGCGGTTCTGGGTTTCGTCCTGGCGAGTGCGAACGGGCTGCCGGCGAAGGATTTCGCGATTCTCCTGCTTGCGAGCGCCAGCGCGGTGGTCTCGATTCTCTACCTGAGTTCCAGCCCCTACAAGCTTTTCTATGCAGTCACGACCATCGGCCTGGTAGGGCTGCTTCCCTGGATACTCGATCGACTGATCGACGGGCCCGCCATTCCGCAGCTCCGGCCCACTCTGGCGGTCTGGACCGGGATGGTCCTGCTTGTGGAACTGATTCCGCGCCACAAATCCGAATCGAAAGCCGAAACCAAGGAGCCACTCGAATGACCACCACCGGCAAGCAGCTTTTCACCACGCTCGAGAGCGATGGCACGCTGACTCTCGAGATCGCCGAGACGACCTTCCCCGCCCCCAGCGGCAATCAGGTGCTGGTCGAGATGGAGGCGGCGCCGATCAACCCTTCGGACCTCGCCATCCTCACCGGCGCGGCGGATTTCGAGGACGCCGACTATTCGCCGGGCAAGGTGGTGGCGAAGATGCCCGAACCGTTCAATTCGGGGCAGAAGGCACGCCACGGTCAACGCCTTCCGGCGGGCAATGAAGGCGCGGGCACCGTCGTCGCCACGGGCGACAGCGACATGGCCAAGGCGCTGATGGGCCAGCGCGTCGCCTGCGTCCCCGGCAGCGCCTATGCCGAATATGCCCTCGCCGATGCGACCATGTGCCTGCCGCTCGGAGATCACAGCGCGGAACAGGGGGCCAGCAGCTTCGTCAATCCGATGACGGCGCTGGGCTTCGTCGAGAATGCACGAATGGATGGCCAGAAGGCGATCCTGCACACCGTCGGCGCCTCGAACCTCGGGCTGATGCTCGACCGCATCTGCCGCGAGGACGGCATGGGGCTGGTGAACATCGTCCGCAAGGCCGAGCAGGCGGAACTGCTGCGGAACCAGGGCGCGAGCCATGTGGTGAATTCGTCCGACGGCGATTTCATGGCGCAGCTCAAATCGGCCATCGACGAGACCGGCGCCTATTACGGCTTCGATCCGATCGGCGGCGGTCAGATGGTCGACACCTGCTTCAAGGCGATGGAACAGGTCGCAGTGGCGAAGATGACCGAATATTCGCGCTATGGCTCGAACCAGCAGAAGCGGATGTTCATCTACGGTCGGCTCGATTTCGGCCCGACCACGCTGACCCCCAGCTACGGCTTCGGCTGGACGCTTTCGGGCTGGCTGCTGACGCCGTTCCTGCAGACTGCCGGAATGGAAACCGTGGTGCGGATGCGCAAACGCGTGCTCGACAATCTCACGACCACCTTCGCCAGCCATTACAAGACGAAGGTGGATCTCGAGGGCATGCTCACGAAAGAGGCGATCCTCGACTATCGCCGGATGAAGACGGGCGAGAAATATCTGGTCGTCCCCAAGGGCTAGCGCCTCGCTGCGGGCCGTTGCGAAGGGTCGAAAGGGACCAGGCCCTAGCGCCCGTCGAAGGCGCTCTGGATGGCGGCGGGATCGGTGGTCCCGCTTGCCAGCAGCAATTGGAGCAAGATCCGCGCCTTCTGCGGATTGAGCGCGCGCGCCGCGACGAAGCGATTGGCATCGTCCTCGGGTTCGCGGTCGACCAGCCCCTCGTCGGTCCGGCTGGCACGGACCACCGCCAGGCCGCGCGCGGCCAGCTCCGCCAGCACGCGCCGCACCGCTGCGGGCATATTGCCCTCGCCGACCCCGGCGATCACCACACCGCGCGTGGTGTCGGCGATCTGGCGCTGCACGGCTTCCGGGCCGATCCCGGCATAGGCATGGACCACCGCCACCTCGGGGAGATCCTCGTGCCAGCCGAATGCAGCACCGCCACCGATGCGCCAGGGCGCGCCGAACCAGTCGAGCGAGCCGGGCGTGACCAGCCCCACCGATTCGCGCGGGAAGCCGCGGAACGCCTCGGTTCCGCGAGTGCGGACCTTGCGCACGTCGCGCGCGGCGAAGATGCGGTCGCCCATCACCACCAGCACGCCGCGCCCCGCCGCACCGGGATCGCTCGCCACGCGCACCGCATTGGCGAAATTCCGCAGCCCGTCGTAGCCCACCGCATCGGCCGGGCGCATCGCGCCGACGACCACCACCGGCTTGGCCGCGGGCAGAGTCAGGTCGAGCAGGAAAGCGGTCTCTTCGAGCGTGTCGGTGCCATGGGTGACGATCGCGCCATGGCAATCGCGCTCCGCCAGCGCCGCGAGGATCGCCGGGTGCAGGGCATTCCACACCGCCGGCCCCATGTCGGCCGAATCGATATTGGCGATCTGCCGTCCCGACAGCTCGGCCTCGAGCCCCAGCCCGCCGACCTTTTCGAGATAGTCCTCGATCCCGATCTCGCCCGCACGATAATCCTGCGCGATCGCCGAGCCGGCAATCCCGGCGATGGTGCCGCCGGTGGCAAGAACGGTAAGCCTGGTCCGCATGCGCCGACGCCTAGCCGTGCGGCAGGCGCATCGGCAATTGATTTTCAAGGATCACCCGCTATGTGCGCCAAACCCCGTGGATGGTCGGGGGCGCTTAGCTCAGTTGGTAGAGCATCTCGTTTACACCGAGAGGGTCGGCGGTTCGAGCCCGTCAGCGCCCACCAGCCGCGCCGGAGAATGCCTCCGGTTGCGGGCTCATTCGCCCAGCGCCTCCTCGATCGCCGCGCGGGCCGCCTCGCTCGACCAGTCGAAATCCCCTTGCACCCGCCAGAGCTCGCGGCCGAGCCCGTCGTAGAGCACGGTGGTCGGCAGGACTCCGCCGCCGATGGCGAAGCTCAGCTCGGTGTCGGGATCGAGCCACGGCCGGAGGTTGTCGTAACCCGCCCGGGCGAAGAAGGGTTCGACCACCTCGGCGCCCTGCAGGTCCTGGCTGACGGTGACGACGTGCAGATCGTCGCCATATTCGCCCGCCAGATCGTCGAGCAGCGGCATTTCCTTGACGCAGGGCGCGCACCAGGTGGCCCACAGGTTGAGCAGCACCGGCGTGCCCTGCAGCGCGCCGAGGTTGAGCACGCCGCCCGCCGGATCGCGGACATTGGGAGCGGGCATCAGGGCACCGGCCTGGCTGCGGTCGATCTTGCCGGTTGGTGCCGAGGTAGCGCTGCTTTCTTGCGCCGCCTCGGGTGCCCCCCTATCGCAACCGGCAAGAGCCAGACCGAGGACGATAACGATCGTGAGCGAAAAGCGGGACACCGGAAACTCCAACAGCATGTGGGGCGGCAGATTCGCCGAAGGGCCTAGCGCGATCATGCGGGAAATCAACGCCTCGATACCCTTCGACAAGGCGTTGTGGCGCGAGGACATCGCCGGTTCGCGCGCGCATGTCGCAATGCTGGCGAAGCAAGGCATCGTCAGCGACGGCGACGCCCGCTCGATCGACGAGGGGCTTCAGCGGATCGCGGCAGAATACGAACGCGACGGCGTGCCCGAGGACTGGGACCTCGAGGACATCCACATGACCGTCGAGGCGCGGCTCACCGAATTGGTCGGCCCCGCCGCCGGAAGGCTCCACACCGCGCGCAGCCGCAACGATCAGGTGGCGACCGATTTTCGCCTGTGGGTACGCGAAGCGAACCGCCGGGCGATCGCCGGCATCGAGGCTCTGCTGCAGGCGCTGATCGGCCGGGCCGAGGAGCATGCCGACAGCATCATGCCCGGCTTCACCCATCTGCAGACCGCGCAGCCGGTCACGCTGGGCCACCATTTGCTCGCCTATTTCGAGATGCTGATGCGCGACCGCTCGCGCCTTTCCGATGCCCTGGCACGGATGGATGAATGCCCGCTCGGCTCCGCGGCGCTGGCCGGCACCGGCTTCGATCTCGACCGGTCGATGACCGCCGCGGCCCTCGGCTTCGCGCGGCCGACGCGCAACAGCCTCGATGCGGTGTCGGACCGCGACTTCGCGCTCGACTATCTGATGGCGGCAAGCCAGTGCGCTCTCCACCTCAGCCGCCTGGCGGAGGAATTCATCATCTGGGCGAGCCAGCCCTTCGGCTTCGTCAAGCTGCCCGACACGCTGTCCACCGGCAGCTCGATCATGCCGCAGAAGCGCAATCCCGATGCGGCCGAGCTGGTGCGCGGTCATGCCGGGCGGGTGATCGGCTGCACCACCAGCCTGATGGTCACGATGAAGGGCCTGCCGCTGGCCTATTCGAAGGACATGCAGGACGACAAGCCGCCGGTGTTCGAGGCTGCCGGGCTGCTCGATCTGAGCCTCGCGGCGATGGCGGGAATGGTGGCGGACAGCCGTTTCGATACCGCGCGCATGCGACAGGCTGCCGAGGCCGGCCATGCCACTGCGACCGACCTCGCCGACTGGCTGGTGCGGCAGGCCGACATCCCCTTCCGCGAGGCGCATCACATCACCGGTGCCGCGGTGAGGCGCGCGGACGAACGGGGCGTCGCGCTCGACGGCCTGTCGCTCGAGGATCTTCAGGCGATCGATGCGCGGATCGATGCGCGGGTCTTCGATGCGCTCTCGGTCGATGCTTCGGTGGCGGCGCGCGCATCCTATGGCGGAACCGCTCCCGTCCGGGTAAGGGAACAGATAGCCGAGGCGAAGCAGCGTCTCGGTCCGGAGGATTGATGCGCTTTCCCATTGCCCTCGCCGCGCTGGCGCTGCTCGCTGCATGCGGACAGAAGTCGGACCTCGAACCGGCGCCGGGCGCTTCGCTGCCGCCAGCGCCCTATGGCGCCGAAGTGCAGCCCAGCGCGGAGGACCTGCTCGCGCTCGATCCGCAGGCTGCGCCCGACCGGAGCGTCGAATTGCGCACCCGCTCCGAGGAGCGCGAGGACGACCCCTTCGACCTGCCGCCCGAATAGGCTCGCCCGAACAGCAGCCCCGGGGTTGGCCTCGTCGCCTGCGGCGCCTCGCAATGAGTCGGAGAAGATGGCTGGTATTCTCGGCCGGGGCATGCCCTCTTCGTGTCTTCGTGTGAGCTTGTCTTCGAGAGAGCAAATCGGGGCGCTCGAAGCATGCGATCAGCTCGACGAAGCACCAGCAGGTGGGGCAATGGATTCACACGAAGACACGAAGCGGGCAGTTCCCCTCCCATAGGCCACTCCGGGACTCGCCGGTCTCCACGCCCGTTTTCGTTCGGCAAAGCAACGCTTGCTCGACTCGCCCGACGACCTCCGGCTAGGCGGCGCCGATGGACCATTTTCAGCTGCGCGACGGCATTCTCCATGCCGAGGATGTGCCCCTCCCCCGGATCGCGGAAGAGGTCGGGACGCCGGTCTACGTCTATTCGCGTGCCACGCTGACGCGGCATGCGCGCGTGTTTCGCGAGGCGCTGTCGGGCCTCGACGATCCGCATATCGCCTTCGCGGTCAAGGCCAATCCCAACCTCGCCGTGCTGAAGGTGCTGGCGAACGAGGGCTATGGCGCCGATGTGGTTTCGGGCGGCGAACTGGCGCGGGCGCTGGCGGCCGGGATGAAGCCGCGCGACATCGTCTTTTCGGGCGTGGGCAAGACGCATGCCGAGCTGGTCCAGGGCCTCGAGGCCGATATCGGCCAGTTCAACATCGAGAGCGAGGAGGAGGGGTACGAACTCGCGGCCATCGCCCGGCGGCTGGGCAAGCGCGCCGCCTGCGCGCTGCGGGTCAACCCCGATGTCGATGCGCGGACGCATGAGAAGATCTCGACCGGCAAGCGCGAGAACAAGTTCGGTGTGCCGCTCGACCGGGCCGGCGCGATCTATGCGGCCCTCGCGGAAGAGGACGGGCTCGATATGCGCGGCGTGGCGGTGCATATCGGCAGCCAGCTGAGCGATCTCGAGCCGCTCGAGACCGCTTTCGGCAAGCTCGGCGCGCTGATCGCCGAACTGCGCGCCGCCGGCTGCCGCGTCACCCATGCCGATCTCGGCGGGGGCCTCGGCGTGCCCTACAAGGCGGGCGAAGTGCTCCCCGAGCCGGCGGAATACGGCGCGATGGTGGCCCGCGTCACCCGCGACTGGGACGTCCGGCTGATGTTCGAACCGGGGCGCGTGATCGCGGGCAATGCCGGCGTGTTGCTGACCCGGGTGATCCGGTCGAAGCGCAGCGGCAACGGGCCGCCCTTCGTGGTGGTCGATGCCGCGATGAACGATCTCGCCCGCCCGGCGATGTATGGCGCGTGGCACGATTTCGATGCGGTCGAACCCAGCGGCGAACGGATGACCGCACATATCGTCGGTCCGATCTGCGAGACCGGCGACACCTTCGCGATGGACCGCGATTGCGATGCGCTGGTCGCGGGCGATCTCGCCGTGTTCCGCACCGCGGGCGCCTATGGCGCGACCATGGCGAGCAGCTACAATTCGCGCGGCTTCGTCGCCGAGGTGCTGGTCGATGGCGATCGCCATGCGGTGGTCGCCGACCGGATCGCTGCCGGCGCGATCATGGATGCCGAGCGCGTGCCCGAGTGGCTCGAATGATGCATTCGCTGCCGCTGTTCCACCGGATCGCCGGGACCCGCGTGGTGGTGGTGGGCGACGGCGCGATGGCCGAAGCCAAGCGGCGGCTGGTGGTGCGCGCGGGTGGGGTGCCCTGCGCCGAGACCGAGGCGCATCATGCGCGGCTCGCCTTCGTCGCGCTGGAAGAGGGCCGCGCGGCCGAGGCGGCAGCGCTGCGGCTGAAGCGCGCCGGTCTGCTGGTCAATGTGGCGGACCGCCCGGAGCTGTGCGATTTCACCCTGCCGAGCCTGCTCGACCGCGATCCTGTGCTGGTGGCGGTGAGCACCGGCGGCGCCTCGGCCGGCCTCGCCAAGCATCTGCGGCTGCGGCTCGAGGCGGTCCTGCCGCAATCGCTGGGCGGTCTGGCGCGGGCGCTGTTCGCGGGGCGTGAGACGCTCCGCACCCGCTACCCGCAGGCGGACGATCGCCGCGCTGCCATAGATTCGGCACTTGCCGAAGGCGGAATGCTCGATCCGCTGGACCCGGCCAGTGCCGGGCGGGTGGAGGATTGGCTCGCCGGGAACCGTGCGGTTGCACGATCCGAAGTGGTGGAATTCACCCTCGCCAGCGATGATCCCGAGGATCTCACCTTGCGCCAGGCGCGTGCGCTGGGCATGGCCGATGCAGTGCTCCACGAGGACGGCATTTCCGCAGCGATCCTGGTCCGCGCGCGCGCCGATGCAGTCCGCAGGACGCTCCCGGCCGAAGCGCCGGAGACCGGCCTGACCGTGATCCTGCGCCGGGCCGGGACCGAAAGCCGCTAGGCGACCGCGGGTTGCCCGACCCCGGCGGCGGCGAAGTAACGCGCCATCGCCTGCGCCGTCTCCTCGGCCAGCGCGATATAGGCGCGACGCCGGTCGTGCGGATCGGAGAGGCGCAGCAACAGCCCCGAATCGACCATCTGACCGATCCATCGCAGCGCGGTGGTCGCCGGGACGCCGGCAGCAATGCACAGCGAGGTGACCGAGACCTGGCGCTGCTCGGCCCGCGCGGCGGACAGGTCGAGCAATATGTCCCACGCCGGGTCGGCGAACAGGGCTGCATCGAAGAATTGCGCACGCATCTGGCGGGCCTTGATCAGCCGCCGGATCACCGCAGCATCGGGAAGCCGCGCCCGCGGGGCGCCCGCGCGGCCGGCGGCATCCTCTTCTCCCTCGCCGCGCCAGCCGCGGTTCGGCGATTCGAACCGGAAGGCCCCGCCACCTTGGCGCTGGGCAGGCGCAAGCCGTTCCAGCCGCTCGGCGATGCGTGCGACCTGTTCGGTCAGGCGCAGCAGCATCAGTCGGTCTTCCTCGCCCATTTCGCGCAAACGCAGATTGGGCACATGCGCCAGAACGCGACCGATCGCGATCACACGCTCGGACCGGCAGGGATCGATCAGGATCTGCGGCGCCGAGAAGGAAAAGCAGCCGAACACCGCATCGAGCGCCCCGAGCGTCGTCGAGACGACCAGCTGAGCCCCCGCCTTGCCCGCGCGCATGTCGAGCCGGGCGAGCAGGGCGAGCGTCGCGGCGCAGTCTTCGGCGCAGTCGATCAGCACGAGATCGCCCAGCGCCGTCATCGGGCCCGCCGCATAGTCCTGCAACGAAGCGCTGGTGAGAATGCGGAAGCCCGCCGCCTCGGCATCGTCGCGCAACTGGGCGCGAACATGCGCCCGATCGGCGAGCACGGTCACGCCGAGCTGGCACCCTGCGGCATCGCAGACCGGCTCATAGGAAAAGTCCTCCTGCATCAATTCGCTCTCCTTGCCGTCGCCGCGAACAGAATGAGAACAAAACCGGATCCTGTCAAGATCACCGCGTGGCGCAGCGGTCGCAGAACCGCGCGGAATGCTTCGGTGAAGCCGAGCTAGGGCCTGATCTCGATCGGCGTCCCGTCGGGGACCAGACTCCACAGTTCGGCGATCTGTTCGTTCGAGAGCGCGATGCAGCCATCGGTCCAGTCGCCCGGCACACGCGCATCGAAGGGCAGGCCGTTGGGCTGTCCATGAAGGAAGATCAGCCCGCCAGGGCTGCGCCCCCGCGCGCCCGCATAGGCGCGGTCGGCAGCGTTGGGATAGTCGATATAGAGGCTGAGGTAATAGCTCGACCGGTCATTGCCGTAGGCGATCGTATAGCGCCCCTCGGGGGTCCGCTCGTCGCCTTGGAAACGCTTGTGGCCGATCGGCGCATCGCCATATTGCAAGCCCCCGTAGCTGCGGATCGCCTGCCCGTCCTGATAGACCCACAGCCTGCGCTCGGATTTGTCGATCAGGACGAAATCCGCCCGTTCGCCCGGCCGCGCCTGCTGGGCCTCGACCGCCGTTGCGGGGATCAGGGCGAAGAGCACCAGGAGCGAGACGAGGGGCGCGCGCATGGCGATCTCCCTAGCGCGATTTTCGCAATTCGTCTCGTCCCCGGGGCGGATCAGTCCATGAAGGGATCGCGCATCAGGATCGTGTCGTCGCGCTCGGGGCTGGTAGAGACCAGCGCCACCGGCGTCTCGATCAGTTCCTGCACCCGCTGGATGTATTTCACCGCATTGGCGGGCAGGTCGGCGAAGCTGCGTGCGCCGGCCGTGCTCTGGCTCCACCCTTCCATGGTCTCGTAGATCGGCTCGACCGCGGCCTGATCGGCGGCATGGCTGGGGAGATAGTCATAGACCTGACCGCGCAGCCGGTATCCGGTGCAGATCCTGACCTCGTCGAGCCCGTCGAGCACGTCGATCTTGGTCAGCGCGATCCCGGTGACGCCGCTGATGGCGCAGGTCTGGCGAACGATCACGGCATCGAACCAGCCGACGCGGCGCTGGCGGCCGGTGACGGTGCCGAATTCATGCCCCCGCTCGCCGATGCCCTTGCCGATATCGTCCTCGAGCTCGGTCGGGAAGGGACCGCTGCCGACGCGGGTGGTATAGGCCTTGACGATCCCGAGCACGAAGCCGGTCGAATTGGGGCCGAGCCCGCTGCCGGCCGCTGCCGTGCCGCTGACGGTGTTCGAGCTGGTGACGAAGGGATAGGTGCCGTGATCGATGTCGAGCAGCACGCCCTGCGCGCCCTCGAACAGGATCTTCGCCCCCGCCTTGCGCACCTTCTTCAAGCGCTTCCACACCGGCTGCGCATATTGGAGGACGAAGGAGGCGATTTCGCGGAGTTCGGCGAGCAGTGCCTCGCGGTCCACGGGCGGCTGGTCGAAACCGGCGCGCAGGGCGTCGTGATGGGCACACAGGCGGTCGAGCTGCGGCTCGAGGTGGTCGAGATGCGCGAGGTCGCACACGCGGATCGCGCGGCGACCGACCTTGTCCTCATAGGCGGGGCCGATGCCGCGTCCGGTGGTCCCGATCTTGCCCGATCCCGCAGCCGTTTCGCGCAGGCCGTCGAGGTCGCGGTGGATCGGCAGGATGAGCGGACAATTGTCGGCCACGGCGAGATTGTCGGCAGTGATCCTGACGCCCTGCCCTTCGAGCTTCTCGACCTCGGCCTTCAACGCCCAGGGGTCGAGGACGACGCCATTGCCGATGATCGAGAGCGTGCCCGAGACGATGCCCGAGGGCAGCAGCGAGAGCTTGTAGGTGGTCCCGTCGATGACCAGCGTATGGCCGGCATTGTGCCCACCCTGGAAGCGGACGACGGCATCGGCGCGGCTGGCGAGCCAGTCGACGATCTTGCCCTTGCCCTCATCGCCCCATTGGGCGCCGATCACGGTGACGTTGGCCATTCAGCTCTCTCGCAATGTCGGATGAACAAACGCGGCGGGCGTTAGGCGCATGTCGGACACGGGGCAAGGCGCTTCGCCGGATACTTGGCCCGACTTCTCCATTGAGGGAATGAAGGAGACCTTATGACCGACCAGCCCACTCTCGCCCTCAACGACGGCCGCCGCATTCCGCAATTGGGCTTCGGGACCTACAAGATCGCCGAGGACGCTGCGGCGGAGGCGGTGCGGACCGCGGTCGACGTCGGCTATTCGCTGGTCGACACCGCAGCGGTCTATCAGAACGAGCGCGGAGTCGGCGAAGGCCTGCGCGATCGGTCCGACGTCTTCCTCCAGACCAAGATCTGGAACGAGAGCCAGGGCTACGACCGCACTCTCGCGGCAGCCGGCAAGTGCCTCGAGCGCCTCGGCCGCGATCGGGTCGACATGCTGCTGATCCATTGGCCCTGCCCCGGCAAGGACCTGTTCGTCGAGAGCTGGAAGGCGCTGATCGAACTGCGCGAGAGGGGCATGGCGAAGTCGATCGGCGTGTCGAACTTCCGCGAACAGGACCTCGAGCGGATCGTCGAGGAGACCGGCGTGGTCCCGGCGCTCAACCAGATCGAGCTCCATCCGCGCTTCCAGCAGCGCCGGCTGCGCGACCTCCACGACCGGCTGGGCGTGGTCACGCAATGCTGGTCCCCGCTCGGTCAGGGGGCGGAACTCGAGGAAGAGACCGTCGCCGCGATCGCGGAGGAGACCGGCCGGCCCGCCAGTTCCGTCATCCTGCGCTGGCACCTGCAGCACGGCCTCTGCCCGATCCCCAAGGCATCGAGCCGCGCACATATGGAGGCGAATGCCGTCGCGCTTTCGTTCGAACTCTCGGCCGGCCAGATGGAGCGCATCGATGCGCTGGACGAAAGCGACGGCCGCATCGGGCCCGACCCCGCCGATTTCGATTGATGCATGCGAGGGATGCCATGCTCGCACGGCCCTGCTAGGGATCCGCGCGTGACCACACCCTTCGCTCCACCGCCCGTCCGGATCGCCGCGCTCTACCATTTCACCCGGTTCGAAGAACCCGCGGCGTTGCGTTCGGCGCTGCTCGCCTGCGCGCAAGGCAACGGCGTAAGAGGAACGCTCCTGCTCGCGCGGGAGGGCATCAACGGCACCATCGCGGGAAGCGACGAAGGCGTCGAGGCGGTGCTCGACCATATCCGCGCCCTGCCCGGATGCAGCGCGATAGAGGTCAAGGAGTCGCGCTCCGCAGCCATGCCCTTCCATCGCACCAAGGTCCGGCTCAAGCGCGAGATCGTCACCATGGGCGAGCCCGATCTCGACCCGGTCGAAGGCGTCGGCACCTATGTCGCGCCCGAGGACTGGAACGCGCTGATCGCCGACCCCGACACGATCGTGATCGATACGCGCAACGACTATGAGGTGCAGATCGGAAGCTTTGCGGGCGCGATCGATCCGCAGACACGGAGTTTCCGCGACTTTCCCGCCTGGTTCCGCGCGCGGCGGGAGGCCTTCGAGGCCGCGGGACGCCGGCCGAGGATCGCCATGTTCTGCACCGGCGGGATCCGCTGCGAGAAGGCGACCGCCTTCGTGAAGGCCGAGGGACTCGAGGAGGTCTATCATCTCAAGGGCGGCATCCTGTCCTACCTCGAGCGGATCGACGAAAGCGAAAGCCGCTGGCACGGCGAATGCTTCGTCTTCGACGAGCGGGTGAGCGTGGCTCATGGCCTCGCTCCCGGCAGCCACGCACTGTGCCGCGCCTGCCGTCGCCCGCTCGATGCGGCGGCGATGGCATCGGATCTGTATGTCGAAGGGGTGAGCTGCCCCCATTGCCACGGCGAGCGCACCGAAGAGCAGCGCGCACGCTATGCCGAGCGACAGCGCCAGGAAGAACTCGCCGAAGCGCGCGGGATCGAGCACGTCGGCAGGACGGACGGTTCCGCTGCGGATGGCTGACGCGATCCTCTACAGCTTTCGCCGCTGCCCCTATGCCATGCGCGCGCGCATGGCGCTGGCGGTCAGCGGCAGCGACCATGAGCACCGCGAAGTGGTGCTCCGCGACAAGCCGCCCGAACTGCTCGAAGCCTCGCCCAAGGCAACCGTTCCGGTGCTGGTCGCCGGCGAGCGGGTGATCGAGGAAAGTCTCGAGATCATGCGCTGGGCGCTGGCACGGAACGATCCCGAGAACTGGACCGGGCACGACGATCCGGCCTTGCTCGACGCGAATGACGGCCCGTTCAAGCATCACCTCGACCGTTACAAATATGCGACGCGGTACGAGGACGTCGATCCCGTGGAGCACCGGACCGCCTGTCTCGCGCACCTTCGCAAGCTGGACGACCGCCTCGCGGTCTCGGCCTATCTTTGTGGCGACGTCCGCGGCTTCGCCGATATCGCGACCTTCCCCTTCGTCCGCCAGTTCGCCAACGCGGACCGCGACTGGTTCGCTGCGCAGGATCTGGCGCATGTGCGCAAATGGCTCGACGGCCTCACCGGCTCGGCCCTGTTCGCGCAGATCATGACGAAGCATCCGCAATGGCGGGCGGGCAGCTAGAGCGCGCGCGGTTCGCCGCTCTCGAGCACATGCGTGCAGCCGAGCGCCCTCGCCTCATCCGCGCCCTCGATCGCCGCCACCGTGCGCCAGCCGATCGCGCGCAGCCGCTCGGCAATGCCGCGATCGTGGCCCAGCGGCAGGAACAGCGCCTTGCGCGATCCTGCGTCGCATCGGCCGAGGGCGTCGAGCAGGGGCTCCATGTAGAGCGAGAAGCCGGTCGCGGGTTCCTCGCTCCCCTTGATCGTATAGGTCCCGCCGCGGCCGAGCGCCCCACGGGCTCCCGCACCGTAGAGGGTGAAGCCGAACCAGCTCTGATATTCGAAACCGTGGCGCTCGGTCGGGTCGAGCGTGATCTGCGCCCGCGGGCCCACTGCCGCCGCGACGGCGCGCAAGCCCTGGATACGGCTGGCGAGAGCACCGCCGGCATCGATCGCGGCGAGCTTCTCGATTGCGTCCTCGAAGCGACCGGTCGCATAGAGCAGCGGAAGATAGGCCTCGCCCCCGGCTTCCCTGAGCCCGCCGGCATCCTTCATGTCGAGTTCGCGGCGCACCGCCTCGCGCCGGCCGCGGTCGAGCGGCAGCGCCGCTCCCGCCAGCGTATCGACGAGATCGGGCAGCGTCAGGTCGATCGAGATGCCGTCGACGCCGGCGGCCCGCAGCGCATCGATCGCGACGCAGACGATCTCGCTCGCTGCCGCGACGCTGTCGGCTCCGACCAGTTCGGCGCCGAGCTGGAGGCGCTGCCGCGACGGGTCGAGCTGGTCGGCGCTGAGCAGTGCGATATCGCCCGCATAACAGAGCCGCAGCGGCCGCGCGGCATCGGCCATGCCGGTGGCGGCGATGCGGCCCACCTGTACCGTCATGTCCGAACGCAGCGCCAGAGTGCGCAGGCTATGCGGATCGGTAAAGCGCACCATCCGGCGCGTCGCCACGCCCTCCATTCGCCCGGCGAGCGATTTCTCGAACTCGACCAGCGGCGGCCGGACGCGGTCGTAGCCATGCGCATCCATCGCATCGAGGACGGCGCGCATGGCTTCGGTGATCGCCCGGGCGCGCACGGGCAGCGCGTCTTCGAGGCCGACGGGCAGGAGGTCGTCTTGTTGCGTCATGACGCCGCGCCCCCTGCCCTATCGTTCGTCAGAACGCCAGCGGCATCACGGTCTTCACGCCCTCCAGCGCGCTGGCTTTGCGGACGACCTCCTGCGGGATCGGCTGGTCGACGCTCAGCAGCAGCGTCGCTTCCCCGCCGGTCTGCCGCCGACCGAGGTGGAAGGTGCCGATGTTGATGCCGTTCTCGCCCAGCAGCGAGCCGATCCTGCCGATGAAGCCGGGCGCGTCCTCGTTGACGATATAGAGCATATGGCCCTCGAGTTCGGCTTCGATGCGGACGCCGAAGATCTCGACCAGCCGCGGCGCATCGGCGCCGAACAGCGTTCCCGCCACCGACCGGTCGCCCTGCTCGGTGCCCACGGTTACGCGGAGCAAGGTGTTGTAGACGCCTTCCTTCTCATGCCGGATCGAGCGGATGTCGAGCCCGCGCTCCCTGGCCAGATAGGGGGCGTTGACCATATTCACCGTATCCGAATAGCAGCGCATGAGACCGGCGAGCACCGCCCCTTCGATCGGCTTGCCCGAAAGCTCGGCGGCGGCGCCTTCGCGTTCGATGCTGATCTTGGTCAGATTGCCGTGCGCCAGCTGGCCGACGAGGCTGCCGAGACTTTCCGCAAGACCCATATAGGGGCGCAGCTTGGGCGCTTCCTCGGCACTGAGGCTGGGCATGTTGAGCGCGTTGGTGACGCCGCCATGGACCAGATAGTCCGCCATCTGTTCGGCCACCTGAAGCGCGACATTGACCTGTGCTTCGGTGGTGCTGGCGCCGAGATGCGGGGTGCAGATGAAATTGGGCTTGCCGAACAGCGGGCTGTCCTTGGCCGGCTCGGTCTGGAAGACGTCGAGCGCCGCCCCTGCGACCTGGCCGCTGTCGAGCGCCTCGGCCAGCGCCGCCTCGTCGATCAGACCGCCGCGCGCGCAATTGACGATCCGGACCCCGCGCTTGGTCTTGGCCAGATTGTCCTGCGACAGGATGTTGCGCGTTTCGTCGGTCAGCGGAGTGTGCAGCGTGATGAAGTCCGCCCGCGCGAGGAGCGTGTCGAGATCGACCTTTTCGATCCCGAGCTCGACCGCGCGTTCGGGCGTCAGGAAGGGGTCGTAGCCGATCACCTTCATCTTGAGGCCCTGCGCCCGCGAGGCGACGATCGAGCCGATGTTCCCGGCGCCGATCAGGCCGAGCGTCTTGCCCGTCACCTCGATCCCCATGAAATCGTTCTTCGGCCATTCGCCCGCCTGGGTGCGGCGGTCGGCGGCGGGAATCTGCCGGGCCAGCGCCATGATCATGGCAATGGCGTGCTCGGCGGTCGTGATCGAATTGCCGAAAGGCGTGTTCATCACCACCACGCCCTTGGCCGAGGCGGCGGGAATATCGACATTGTCGACCCCGATCCCGGCGCGACCGACGACCTTGAGATTTTCGGCCGCAGCCAGGATCTCTGCGGTCACCTTGGTCGCGCTGCGGATCGCGAGACCGTCGTATTCGCCGATCACGCCCTTCAGTTCGTCGGGCGTCATGCCGGGCTTCACATCGACCTCGCAGCCGCGCTCGGCAAAGATGCGGGCGGCATTGGGATCCATCTTGTCGCTGATGAGGACTCTGGGTTTGGTCATGATATTTCTTTCGTCATCCCAGCGGAAGCCGGAATCGCTACAGGAAAGGCACAAAGTGTGCGGATTGCGGTCCCGGCCTGCGCCGGGACGACGCGAACTATCCGTTCCTCACTTGCTCGTAGGCCCATTCGATCCATGGCAGCAGGCGCTTGAGATCCTCCTGCTCGACCGTGCCACCGCACCAGATGCGCAGGCTCGGCGGCGCGTCGCGATAGCCGTTGAAATCATAGCCGACGTGGCGTTCCTCGAGCATGTTGGCGATCTTCTTCGGCACCGCGGCCTGGTCCTCGGCGGAGAGGCTTTCGTACCAGTCGCCCTGGAAGACGAAGCATACGCCGGTGTTCGTCCGCTGTGCCGGATCGGGCACCATATTGCGCAGCCAGGGCGTCGCTTCGATCCAGTCGAGCACGATCTTCGCATTGGCATCGGCGCGTTCGAACATCGCCTTGCGCCCGCCGAGCGCCTGCGCCCATTCGAGCGCATCGATGTAATCCTCCGTCGCCAGCATGGACGGCGTGTTGATCGTCGCGCCCTCGAAAATGGCACGATTGATCTTGCCGCCCTTCTTCAGCCGGAACAGCTTGGGCAGCGGCCATTCGGGATCGTACTCCTCGATCCGCTGCACCGCCTTGGGCGACAGGATCAGCATGCCGTGCTGCGCTTCAGAGCCCATCACCTTCTGCCAGCTGTAGGTCGTCGCATCGAGCCTCGGCCAGTCCATCTCCATCGCGAAGACGGCGCTGGTGGCATCGTTGATCGTCACGCCTTCGCGGCCCGGCGCGAGCCAGTCGGTATCGGGAATCTTCGCGCCCGAGGTCGTGCCGTTCCAGGTGAAGACGACGTCATTGTCCTGCGGAATGGCGGCGAGGTCGGGGATCTTGCCGTAATCGGCATCGAGCGTGGTCAGCTTCGGCAGCTTGAGCTGCTTCACCGCATCCTGGATCCAGACATTGCCGAAGCTTTCCCAGGCCGCCACGGTCGCCGGCCGGTCGGGGCGCAGCATCGTCCACATCGCGCATTCGAGCGCACCGGTATCGGAGGCGGGCATGATCCCGACGAGATAATCCTCGGGCACGCCGAGCATCTCCTTCGACAGGTCGATGGCATGTTTGAGCCGCGACTTGCCGAGCGCGCTGCGATGCGAGCGGCCGAGCGATTCGGTCTTAAGTCTGGAGATATCCCAGCCGGGGTGCTTGGCCGTGGGACCGGATGAAAAGAAGGGGCGCTCAGGCTTGAGCTTTGGTTCAGTCATGTATTCTCTCCTTGCAGAGAGCTCGCGCGGCGTTGGGACCGCGTGGCCCGTCGGCTGCACTAATGTTGCGCAGCGGCGAGTCAATGCGAAACAGCTATGCCTCGGCAAAGCGTAGCTGCGACACGATGGGCCGACCATTCGGCTATCTCTCGCCAAAGGGCGTCCGCGCATCTATGGCCGCGCCCGATGGATTTGACCGATCTTCGCATCGCGCTGTTCAGCGGGAACTACAATTATACCCGCGACGGCTGCAATCAGGCGCTGAACCGCCTGGCCGACTATCTCCTGCGGCACGGGGCGGCCCTGCGTGTCTACGCGCCGGTCGTGGCGGATCCCGATTTTCCCCCCACGGGCGACCTGATCGATGTCCCCAATATCCGCATGCCGGTTCCGGGACGCGGCGAATACCGGCTCACTCTCGGCCTGGGCAAAGCGGTCCGGGCCGACCTCGAGGCTTTCGGGCCGAACATGGTTCACCTCTCGGCCCCGGATCCGTCGGGCCATGCGGCGCTGAAATGGGCGCGTGCGCACGACATTCCCGTGCTCGGCTCGGTCCACACCCGATTCGAGACCTATCCGCGCTATTACAAGATGGGGTTCCTCGAACCCGCCGTGGAAGCGCTTCTGCGCCGGTTCTACCGCCGCTGCGATGCGCTGGTCGCGCCTTCGCAAAGCCAGATCGCGGAACTCCGGGCGCAGGGCATGCACGAGGACATCTCGATCTGGTCGCGGGGCGTCGACCGGACGGTCTTCGATCCTTCGAGCCGCGACCTCGCCTGGCGCCGGGAGCACGGGCTGGCGGATGACGACGTGGCCATCGTCTTTCTCGGACGGCTGGTCATGGAGAAGGGTCTCGACGTCTTTGCCGAGACGGTCGTCGAGCTGCGCCGGCGCCAGATCCCGCACAAGGTGCTGGTGATCGGCGACGGGCCAGCGCGGAGCTGGTTCGAGAAGACCCTGCCCGGAGGCATCTTCGTGGGGTTCCAGACGGGCAAGGATCTCGGCCGCGCGCTCGCCAGCGGGGACATCTTCTTCAACCCGTCGATTACCGAGACCTTCGGCAATGTCACGCTCGAAGCGATGGCCTGCGGGCTCCCGGTGGTCGCGGCCGGCGCGACCGGTGCCGCGAGCCTCGTCCGCGACGGCGAAACCGGCCGGCTGGTCCTGCCTTCCAGGGATGCGGGCTTTGCACGCGGCTGCGCCGAAGCCCTGGCCGCCTATTGCACCGAGGATGCGCTGCGCCACGCCCATGGCGCGGCGGGCGAACAGGCCAGCCGCGCCTATTCATGGGACGCGATCAACAAGGCCGTGGCCGACACCTATCTCCGGCTGCACGCCCGGCGCGCCGCCGCCTGATCGGTCTAGCGGAGCACGCCCTTGTTCTTCATGCTGACCGCATAGATCAGCAGGAAGGTGGCGATCGACCAGATCACGATGTTCATGATCGTCGCCATCCCTCCGCCCGTCCAGTCGGGCTGCGGGGTCGCCAGCTGATAGATCGTCGATCCGGCCAGGCCCAGAAGCGAGACCGCGAAGGCCCAGACGGCATAGCGCGAACGCAACAGCAGCAGAACCGAGCCGATCAGCGCGCCCCAGACTCCCAGCGCCCAGAAGGCGACGACCCAGGCGGGGAAGCTGTCGATATAGACGATCATCTCGTCTGCGGTGACGCCCATGCTCTCCGACATGCCGCCGAGATAGTCGCGATTGCCGAGCTGCGACTGGAGATAGTCGTTGGCGCCGAATGCGTTCCACAGCAATGAGACGACACCCACCGCCCAGAGATGCCAGGGTGCCCGGCGCTCGGTCGGTGTGGCGAAGCCTTCGACGGCCGGCGATACGATGGTGTCACTCATCAAGTCTCTCCCCGAATGGCAACCCGGGCGGGAAGATACCACCTATCCTGCGCCGGTCAAAGCCGCTCGATCTTCTTGGCCAGTTCGTCGACCAGATCGACGATTTCATGGATCGTCTTTTCGTCGAGCCGACCCCTGCGGGCGCGGTTCTTGAGCACGGTGGCGAGATTGCCGACGGCGCGGAACATCTCAGGGGTCGCATAGGCGCGGCGGTGCTCGCCATGGCCTTCGAGGCGGTCGAACAGGGCCGCGACCTCCTCGGCGCGCTCCTCGAGTTCGCTCCGGCCGGCTTGCGTCGCCTCATAGGCCTTGCGCGGTTCCTCCCCCGCGGTCTGAGTGATCGCGCCCTCGTCCTCGAGCAGCGAGAGCGTGGGATAGATCGTCCCCGGACTGGGCGCATAGCTGCCGCCGGTCAGCTCCTCGATCGCCTTGATCAGTTCATAGCCGTGCCGGGCCTCGTCGGCGATCAGCTTGAGCAGGACGAGCCGCAACTCACCCGAGCCGAACATCCGCCGCCGCCGTCCGCCGCCGCCGCGGGGTCCGAAATCGAAACTCCAGCCGGGTCCGCCGAAGCGAGCCGATGCGCCGAGGTCCGCTCGGCAGTCCGGGTCCCCCATCATCGCCGCGACGAAGGGCCAGCCACCCATCCGACCCATTCTGCGCCATCCATGAGCCTTGTGCATCCTTCACCTCCTGATAGTGCCAAGATCGGTCTAAGATATATCGTAAACTGCGTTGCACAAGAGGGGTCTGCAAATTTCCTGGCGGGATCGCTATCTGGGGGCGATGGCAGACCTCTTTCCCGACAGCCTTCCCGCTCCAGCCGCACCCTCGGCGCCGCGCGACGATGCGCCGCTGGCCGATCGTCTGCGCCCGGCCAAGCTCGACGCAGTGATCGGCCAGGAGCATCTGACGGGACCCGAAGGCGCGATCGGCCGGATGGTCGCCGCGGGGCGACTGTCGAGCATGATCCTGTGGGGACCGCCCGGGACGGGCAAGACGACCATTGCCCGACTGCTCGCCGACAGCGTGGGTATGCGGTTCGAGAGCGTCAGCGCCGTCTTCAGCGGGGTGGCCGATCTCAAGAAGGCGTTCACCGCCGCCGACAAGGCCGGTGAGGCAGGACAGCGAACGCTGCTGTTCGTCGACGAGATCCACCGCTTCAATCGGGCGCAGCAGGACGGCTTCCTGCCCTTCGTCGAACGCGGCACGGTGACGCTGGTCGGGGCGACCACCGAAAACCCGAGTTTCGCGCTCAATGCCGCGCTTCTCAGCCGGGCGCAGGTGCTGATCCTCCAGCGGCTCGACCGCGCGGCGCTCGGTGCCCTGCTCGACCGCGCCGAGGACCTCGAGGGAGCCCTGCCGCTTGTCCCCGAGGCGCGCGATGCGCTGATCGCCAGCGCCGACGGAGACGGGCGCTTCCTGCTCAACCAGGCCGAAACACTGTACAATGCGAGGATCGACGCGCCGCTCGACCCGGCCGCGCTCGGCGCCTTCCTCCAGCGACGCGTCGCAGTCTACGACAAGGATCGCGAGGGCCATTACAACCTCATTTCCGCCTTGCACAAATCGGTGCGCGGGAGCGACGTCCAGGCTTCGCTCTACTATCTCGCGCGCATGCTCACCGCGGGCGAGGAGCCGCGCTTCCTGGCCCGGCGGCTGGTCCGCATGGCAGTGGAAGACATCGGCATGGCCGACCCGCAGGCGCTGGTGCAATGCATGGCGGCAAAGGACGCCTATGAATTCCTCGGCAGTCCCGAGGGCGAGCTGGCGCTGGTGCAGTCCTGCATCTATCTCGCCACCGCGCCCAAGTCGAACGCGGTCTACAAGGCGCAGAAGGCTGCCTATCGCAGTGCCAGGGAGACCGGCAGCCTGATGCCACCGCAGAACATCCTCAATGCGCCGACCAAGCTGATGAAGGATATCGGCTACGGATCGGGCTACAGCTATGATCACGATGCCGAGGAGGGGTTCTCGGGCGACGATTACTGGCCCGAGGAAATGGAGCCGCAGAGCTTCTATGCGCCGGTCGACCGCGGCTTCGAACGCGAGGTGGCCAAACGGCTCGACTATTGGGACAGGCTGCGGCGGGAGCGTCGCCCTGGCTGAGCTTCCGGGAAGGTGGGGAACGTCGGCAAGGCGGCTTCGCGGCTTCGGCGCCCGCGCGTGACGAGGTTTCGCCATTTCGTCGCGCTCGACTGGTCGGGCGCCAAGGGGCCGTGGCAGAAGGGCATCGCCATGGCTCTCGCCGACGCCAGAGGCGGCCCGCCGGTGCTGGTGCGCCATCGCTGGAGCCGCGACGACGTGTTGGCGGTGCTGCGCGATTCGCTGCCCTCCGACACGCTGGTCGGGCTCGATCTCGGCATCGCCCTGCCCTTTGCCGATTGCGGGGCCTATTTTCCCGGGTGGGAGCGTTCTCCGTCCGATGCGCCCGGGCTGTGGCGTCTGGTCGACCGCATCGCGGCAGAGGACCCCCATCTCGGGGCGAACGCAATCCTCGGCCATGCCGCGCTACGCCGCTATTTCCGCGACGGAACCGAGACCGGCGAACGATTCCGCTGCGACGGCGCGGAGCACGGGCGCGGCCGCTTTCGCGCGACCGAACTCGCCCAGGCACGGCAGGGCTGCAAGCCCTATTCGAACTTCAACCTCGTCGGTGCGGCGCAGGTCGGCAAATCGAGTCTCACCGGCATGCGCCTGCTGAATCGCCTGCGCGGGCATCTGCCGGTATGGCCGGTCGATCCGCTGCCCGCTGGCGGCTCGGTGGTGGTCGAGATCTACACCAGCCTCGCCGCGATCGAGGCAGGTCGCAGCGCCGGCAGGGCGAAGATGCGCAGCTATTCCGAACTCAACCGGGCGCTCACCGTGCTGGGCTCGCCTGCGGTCGCCGCCGAGGGCCCGGTCGACGACCACGCCTCCGATGCGCTGCTCGCCGCCGCCTGGTTGCGCCGGGTGGCGGAGGATCCGGATCGCTGGAATCCGCCTGGCCTGACTCGGCAGATAGCCCGAACCGAAGGCTGGACCTTCGGTGCGCGGTGATCGTCACAGGGCGGGGAACCTGGTGGAGCCGAGGGGGATCGAACCCCTGACCTCGTCATTGCGAACGACGCGCTCTCCCATCTGAGCTACGGCCCCGTTCCAGGTCGTCGGCTTCGCCGCAGCGAAGCGAGGGCGCGGCTTAGCGAACCGGCCGAGCCCTGCAAAGGGAAAATCGCGAAGCGGGCCGGCGCGGGAAGGGGCGCGGGCATGGCCGGGAGCGATGCGGTCAGAAGATCCCGGCGATCCCCACCGTCCCCCCCGTGTTGCTGTCGCCGGCGTGGCTGATGCTGGCGGTCAGCGTGATCGGCGCTTCGGTGGCGAGCCGGTGGCTGAGGCCGAGGCTGAAGCCGAACTGGCCGCGAAAGGTCGCCCCGCGCATCGCATAGCCGGTCTGCCCCGCCTCCGGCGGGAAGGGCGGCTCGGCCTGCGCCATGGCGGCAGCGATGCCCGCGCGGGCCTCGTCGGTCAGCGCGTCGATGCGGTAATTGGTGTCGAGCAGTCCCTGCTCCAGCGTCCCCACCCGCCCGGCGAGCGCATCGAATTGCGCATCGCTGACCGCGGCGATGGCATCGACGCTGCTGCGCACCGCATCGACCGAGGCGGTGGTGGCGACCGCCTGGCGGCCGAGCATGCCATTGGCATCGACCGTCACCACATCGACCGGGCCGCTCTGCGCATCGGTCGAGGCATCGAGATCGGCGATCACCACGCTGGTCCCGCTCGCGCCGAGCATCAGCTGATTGGCGGCGGTGGTGGTGGCATTGGCGCCGATCGCGGTCGAGCCCTCATGCACGGTGGTCGCCTGATAGCCGAGCGCGGTGGAGTTGGTGCCCAGCGCGGTGGCGTCATAGCCGATCGCGGTGCCGCACTCGCCGGCATAGGTGCTCCAGCCGAGCAGGGCGGCCTTGCTCGTGCCGATCGCGGCGCGGCCGATCGCGGTGGTGAGGAAGCCGGCGCTCGCATTGCTGCCGAAGGAGATCGAGCCCGCGCCCGTGACGCTGGCATTGGTGCCGATGGCGGTGCCATATTCGCTCGCCAGCGCTCCGCTGCCCAGCGCCAGCGAGCCCTGGCGCACCGCGACCGCTCCGGTCCCGATGGCCACGCTGTCGAGCGCCTGCGCCTGCGCGCCGGTGCCCAGCGCCACCGCATTGGTGGACATGGCCAGGCTGCCCGTGCCGATGGCCACCGCATCGCCGGCGCTGGCATTGGCGCGAGCCGACCGCTTCCGCGCTGCCCGCCTTCCCCGACGCCCATGGCGAAGCCGCTCCCGTCGCGCTGGCCGAATCGTCGAATTGACCGCGACATAGGCGAGCGTGGCGCTGTTCGCGCCGTGTGCTCCAGCGTGGCGATAGGCGGCCGCAGCGTTGGAGCCGGTGCCGAAGGCGGCGGCATAGAGGCCGCTCACGCTCGCCATATTGCCGAAGGCGTGCCGCATAGTCCGCGCTCGCCAGGGCGCCGTCGCCCACCACGGTGGCATAATCGGTGCCGAGATAGCTGTCGGTCGCCGCATCATATTGCTCGTCGGCGGTCGCCCCCGACCCCAGCACCACGCTGTGCGCCCCGCGGGCAATGGCGGTATTGCCGATCGCGATGCTGTCGTCGACGTTATAGAGCGCAGTGTAGCCGTTGACGATCGCATTGGGGCCGAGCACGACCGTATTGTCGCCGCCATTATAGCTGTTGTAGCCGATGGCGATCGCCTGCTTTCCATTGCTGTTGGCGCTGTCGCCAATCGCGAGACTGCCCTGTTTACCGGCGACGGTATCGCTGCCGATGGCGATCGAGGAGGCGCTGACTGCATCGGCGTAGGAACCGAGCGCGAGCGATGACGTGGACTCCGCATAAGCACCGGCGCCCAGCGCGACGGACGAGGCTCCCCCGGCGTTGGCGGTCGACCCCAGCGCAGTTGCATTCGTGCCGGTGGCACTCGCACCGGTGCCGGTGCCGTTGACTGCGAAATAGGCGAGCTTTGCCGTGCTTGTGGTCGTCGCCGCCTCCAACGCTACAATGTCGGTTTCGGCACGTCCAACCCGCTCGTTGGTCTCGTAGAGTTGGCCGGTGGTCGCCGCATCGGTGCCACCCGAAACTATGCTGCCCGAGGCAACATTCACGATCCGGCGCTTGTTGTCTTCCGTTCCAACCGAGATCGTATAGGCTTCATCGGCCAGGGAATCGCTACCGAGGGCGACCGATCCCGTTCCCGAGGCGAGGCTTCCAAGGCCGATCGCAGTGGCGTAATCGGCCGTACCCCTCGCGTAGAGACCAACAGCCACAGCACCCGCCCCCGACGCTTCCGCATAGTACCCGAGTGCAAGCGCACCTGAGCCCGCGGCATTCGCTCTCGAGCCGAGCGCCACTGAATAAGAGCCGCTGGCGCTCGCCCATTCGCCGATGGCGATGGCCTGCACTAGGTCGGCGCTTGCGGAACCTCCAAAGGCCAGGGACCGGGTGCCCGAGGCAATGGCACCGGCGCCGATCGCCAAGGCGTTGGTCCCGGTCGCTTGCGCTTCCTCACCTATCGCAACGGAATCGGTGCCGCCCGCGCTGGCGGCGCTGCCGATCGCGATGGCGCCCGCTGCGTTAGCGGAGGCGTTCTGTCCGCAGGCGAGCCGATCGTCGTAACCGCCCGAATCGGCACCCATGTCGGTGTCGACGCCGCTATCGGCATCGCCATCATCATTGGTGTCGAGTAGACAATCCTCGGCCCCTGCCTCGCGCGGCGCGAGCACGGAGGCGGCGATGGCGGAGAGGCAAGCGGCCGTCAGCAGGCCGGTGGCGAAGTGAGTGGTACGCATGGTCATCCCCGTCAGGGTCGGGGGCCGCCCCGCGCCCGACCGCTCCGCGATTCGAGCGGAGGTCTAAGGCGATTGACCTAGCAGCCCGCGGTTATGCAAACTCGCCAAAGTTTGTGGATTTTTCGTGGATTTCCGCGATCTTCTCGTGTTCGCGAGAGGGATTGCGCAGGCAGGACCGCTCGCCCCTGCGGCGATGCGGAGCTGCCAGCGGGGGCGGCCCGATCAGCCTTGCGGGTCGGGCCGGTCGTCTGCCGCTTCGGCCGATCCGGGGGATGCGGCCCCGCCCTGCACCAGCTCGCCCGAACGGAAGATCGGACCTTCGGTGGGGAGAGTGATCGCGGGCGCTGCGCTGGAGGCTGGAACGGTGGCCGTGCCGATCGCGGTCGGGGTCTCGCGCACGGCCGGGGGGATCTCTATCGGGGCCTGGTCGGGGCCGGCCATGCGCGCGCCATCGCCGGCTGGCATGGATCCCACCACCGTCGCACCGGCGGGCACGGTGACGCCGGGGGCAAGCGGATTGGTGTAGCCCTGCACCGTGGTGGTGACCGTCGGCGGGCCATATTCCGAATGCCAGGCGGCGAGATCGACGCGATATTGTTCGTAGGCGCGGAAGAAATCCTCGAACACGCCCTCGATCCGCGGCATCGCCGTGGCGGCGAAGGTGTCGAGATCCTCCTGCGGGGTCTGCGGCAATTCGAGACTGACCTGAAGCGCGACATCGCAGAATTCGTCGAGCGCGGGCGGCAATGCGAAGTAATTGTAGACCTGCGTCATGTAGCCGTCCTGCACGTCGCGGAAGCCGGGCCCGTATTTCGAACGGAACTCGCTCTGCAGCGCGCGATTGGTCGCCGACAGCTTGCGCGCATGGGTGTCGAGGAAGTTCTTGTAGGCCGGGAGAATTCCGGCGTGCTCGGCATCGAGGCAATTGAGCGCCGCGACATTCAGCGCCGAACGCAGGTTCCAGGTGGTCTGCGCCGGGGTGAGATTGGCGTTGACCGTCTGGCGCACGCCATCCGAGCCGAGCATCGGGATCGTCATCGCCATGGCCGCGCCCTGCGGCGGCGTCGGCCGGGGCGGGATCACCACCGGCGGCGGCGGCGGTGGCGGCGGCGGGGGTGGCGGCGGCGGGGGCGTCGCACAGGCGCCGAGCGCCGCGAGACCGACGGCAAGCGCCGCAAGACGTATGGTATGTGCTGTTACGCGGCTCATGGCGCGCGACCCTCCTCTGGAAATCCGTCGTTCATCCTGCGCCGCCGTGCCTTGACGGGGGATGAAGGCTTTCCTCCTAGCGGGTTGCGCAGCCAAAGAAAATGCCCGGAGCGCGCATTGCACCCCGGGCACGATCAGGCGAGTCCCATCTGCGACGGGTCGTGCCGCTTACTGGCGGTTGCCCATGAAGCGCAGCAGGAACAGGAACATGTTGATGAAGTCGAGATAGAGGCTCAGCGCGCCCATGATCACCGCCTTGCCGGCGAATTCAGTGCCGCGGAGATAGTCGTATTCGCGCTTCAGCCGCTGTGTATCGTAGGCCGTCAGGCCCGCGAAGATCAGCACGCCGAGGAAGCTCACGGCCAGCGCCAGCGTGCTCGACTGCAGGAAGATGTTGATCACCATGGCGATCAGCAGGCCGATCAGCCCCATGATCAGGAAGGTGCCCATTCCCGACAGATCCTTCTTGGTGGTGTAGCCGAACAGGCTCAGCCCGGCGAAGGCGCCCGCGGTGGCGAAGAAGGTCGCGGCAATGCTTTCGCCGGTGTAGACGAGGAAGATCGTCGACAGCGACAGGCCCATCAGCGCGGCGAAGCCCCAGAACAGCAACTGCAGCGTGCCCTGGCTGAACTTGTTGGCACCGAAACTCATCGCGAAGACGATCGCCAGCGGCGACAGCGCCACGATCCACATCAGCGGTCCGCTGGCGAAGGTCGCCGCAAGCCCGCTGCGCGCGGTCAGTAGCGCGATCACGCCGGTGAGCAGAATGCCCGAGGCCATGTAGTTGTAGATCTTGAGCATATGGGCCCGGAGGCCCGCATCGAAGCTCTCGCGCCGGGCAACGGCGTCGCCAGAGCGCGGTACCGAGCCGAAGCCCTGTCTCCGGTCCGTGTCGTTCCAATCGGCCATTGTTTCAAAACTCCCGTGTGCAGGGGCCATCTCGCCCTGCTTCTTGCGCCAATATCGGCAATCGCGCTCTCGATTTCAAGCGAAACCGGACGCTGGCGCCGCGGGGGTGTCAGGCTTCGCCGGCGGCATCGACCATGGCTGCGTCGAGCGCTTCGGCAGGGCTCTTGTCGCCCCACAGCACGAACTGGAAAGCGGGATAGAAACGGTCGCATTCGTCCACTGCGATCTCGACCAGCGCCTGGGCCTGGGCGAGGCTCAGAAGGCCGTCGTCGCCGAGCATGGTGGCGTTGCGATAGAGCAGCACGCCGCCGTTCGACCAGACGTCGAAATGGCCGAGCCACATCTGTTCGTTGACCATGGAGACGAGCTCGTGCCCCTGCGCGCGCTTGTCCTTCGATATGCGGATGTCGGGGAGGCAGAGGATCTGCAGCACCATGTCCTCGGGCCGCCAGATGCCGCGCAGCTGATAGGTCGTCCAGCTCGCCTGGATCTCGCCGCTCATCTCGTTGCGGCTGGATTCGCAGGGCCACCCGCGCGCCTCGAACAGCGCCACCAGCATTTCCAGCGGCGCCGCGCCCTCCTCGGCCGCATAGCGTTCTTCCGCCGGCATCATCGATTTCGTCCCGTCCGCATCATGGATCGCTGGATGCAGACAGCCGGGGTGGCTTGGCAATCCGCATGGTCCGCGCGGCTGGGGAGAACCGGCAAGGGTTGTGCAAAGCCTGTGCACAAACCCCGCCGTGCCGCGGCGGGCGCTATTTCAGCTTCGCGATCGCTTCACCCTCGGCGCTGGTGAAGGTGAAGCTGTCCAGGCCCAGTTCCTTGAGCTCCTCGACCATTTCCTTGGCCTTGGCCGCACTGTCATAGGGGCCCGAGAGCAGTCGGTTGGCTTCGCCCCAGCGGGTCACGAAGGGTCCCTTCCCCTCGAGCAACCCTTCGGCCTTGCGCGCGATCCGGCGCCAGTCGTAGCCGAGCGCATCCTTGTCCTTCCCGGTCGCCACCTGGACCCAGTGGCGCGAGGGATGCTCGGGCGGCGGGGGAGGCGGAGGCGGCTTGGGCTCGTGCTTTTCGCGCGGGATGGCGATGCGCGTGATGTCGACCGCCCCCTCGGCCCCCGGTGCGGGATCGCCCGGCGGAAGCGAGAAGCTCGCGAAGGCATCGGCAACGGACAGATCCTCCTCCTGCGCTGCGGGAGGCGCGGCCGCGGTTTGCGACGCGCGCTCCGGCGCAGGTGGCGGTGGCGGCGGCGGACTCGGAGCCGGCGATGGCGATGGCGATGGCGATGGCGCCGAAGTTGGGCGGGCCTGCTCCTCGCGGCTGCCGGTGCGGTCGGGGCGGCGGCGGACCTGCTGCGCTCGCGGACCGGCGACCGCCGCGCTGCCGGTAGCCGGCGCGGACCGCGCATCCGTCGCACCCGCCAGCCGGACGCCCGCGCCGGAATATCCGGCGATCTCCGCATCGTCGGTCCCGATATTGGCCGCACGGGGGAAGATGCCGAAATTCCCCGCCGCCGCCTGCTGTGCCCCGGTCAGGCGCGGCATATAGTCGAAATAGGCTGCCATCCGCGCGCCCATGCCCTGGGGCAGGACGGTCTCGGCGATCGCCTTCGCCTCCTTCGCATCGCCGAGAATGGCCAGCCCGAAGGCGCGCGTGCGGAAAGCGGTAAGGTCCTTCGCCTCGAGCAGCGGCAGGAGAGTCGCCTCGAAGCCGGCGCGGTCCCCCGAGATCGCCTGGCTGAGCGCGAGCCGCTGGACGACCGCGGGCCCGGCACCGTTCGCGATCGCCAGCCGATAGAGTTGCTGCGCGCTGGCCGAATCGCCCACGAGATCGAAGGCGAGCCCGCGATCCTCGGCCATGCGGAGGTTGGAAACGCCCGCCCGCTCGGCCTCCGCGAAGAGGCGCAAGGCCTCGATCGGGCGGCGCGAACGGACATAGGCCCTCGCCAGACCGAGGGCGACGCGCGAAAGGTCCGGAGAGAGCTCCTTGGCCCGTCCGAAGAAGCCGATCGCAGCCTCCACATCGCCGAGCTCGAGCGCGGCCTCGCCCGCATCGAGCAGCGCGTCGGTGTCGGTCGAATTGCGGGCCAGCCGCGAAAGCGCATCGTTGAGCGCCTCCGCTCCGGGAGGGGGAAGCGGCTGGACGATCGCCCGCTGGGCGGAGGCGTCGACCGGTCGCGCCGCCAGAACCAGCAGCGCGACCGCCGTTACGAACCGCACATTCGAAGTCATGTCATTTTCCTCGCAGCGCTGGCGTGAACCCGCGCCGACGCGGCAGGATCACTGATTGTTCTGGCGTCCGAGGAAGCGCGGGATATTGAGTGCGCCGCTGCCGCCCTCGTCGTCGTCATCCTCGTCTTCGCTGTCGCCCGGACGGTTTGCGCCACGCGACAGATTCGCCATGCGTTCGAACAGCGTATTGCCCGGAAGCGAACCCGCCGCACCGCCGGAGCCGCTTTTGCCGCCGCCGGCGCCGGCGCCGCCCTCGTCCGCGGCACCCCCGGGCACCAGCGGACGCTTGCGCCCGGGCTTGGTGGCAAGGGGACTGTCCTGACCGGCGAGATGCTCGTCACCCAGTTCGAATTCGTCCTGCGGCCCTTCCGAAGCATCGCCGGCCCGATCCGACAGGTCGAGCGTGGATCGCCGATCGGCCCAGCCATCGTCCGCAGGAGCGGAGCCGAATCCGGAATCGTCGGCCGGTGACGGAACCCCCGGCTCGTCCTCGTCCTCGAAATCCTCGGTGTGCTCGTTGCGCAGGCCGGCAAGCGGATCGACTATTCCGTCGACATCGTCATAGTCGTCGTCCTCGTAGGAACCCGCGGTCGCCGGGCTGAGACCCTGCGGCTTCACCCCTTCGTCCTCGTCGTCGAAGCCCGCGTGGGAACCCGGCTCCGCCCGATCTTCGTCATCCTCGCGGTCGAAATCCCGATCGCGCGCCTCGGCAGGCTGCGACCGATCCTCCGACCCGCCGAAGCCGCCGGCATCGGAATAGCCATCGGGTTCCGCGGAGAGCCCTTCGCTGAGCTCGAAGGGTTCCTCTTCGGCCACACTCTCGCTCGGCAGATCGAGTACCGGCCGCTTCGGCGCGCCGCTTTCGCGCAGCGAGAAGGACCGGACGGGGGCCGCCGACGTGGACGGATCATGCTCGATCCCCGTGGCCACCACCGAGACGCGGATCTTGCCATCGAGGTCGGGGTTGAAGGCCGAGCCCCAGATGATGTTGGCATCTTCGTCGACCAGTTCGCGAATGTGGTTCGCTGCCTCGTCGACCTCGAGCAGCTTCATGTCCTCGCCACCGATGATCGAAATGATCACCCCCTTGGCGCCGGCCATGCTGACGCCGTCGAGCAGCGGATTGGCGATCGCGCGTTCGGCGGCTTCGAGCGCGCGATTGTCGCCCTCGCCCTCGCCGGTGCCCATCATCGCCTTGCCCATTTCGCTCATCACCGAGCGGACGTCGGCGAAGTCGAGGTTGATCAGGCCGGGCATGACCATCAGATCGGTGATCGACCGGACGCCTTGCTGAAGCACCTCGTCGGCCAGCATGAAGGCCTCCTTGAAGGTGGTCTCGGCCTTGGCGACCAGAAACAGGTTCTGGTTGGGAATGACGATCAGCGTATCGACGTGCTTCTGCAGTTCGTCGATGCCCGCCTCGGCCGCGCGCATGCGGCGCGTGCCCTCGAAGAGGAAGGGCTTGGTGACCACGCCGACGGTCAGAACGCCTTTCTTGCGAGCCGCTTCGGCGATGACCGGCGCTGCGCCGGTGCCCGTGCCGCCACCCATGCCGGCGGCGATGAAGACCATGTTCACGCCATCGAGCGCATCCTCGATGTCCTCGACGGTCTCTTCCGCGGCAGCCTTGCCGACCTCGGGCCGGGCGCCTGCGCCCAGGCCGCCCGTTATGTCGGGACCCAGCTGGATGCGTTTGTCCGATGGCGAGGTCGACAGCGCCTGCGCATCGGTGTTGGCGACGATGAAATCGACGCCCTCGATCTGGGCTTCCATCATGTTGGCGATGGCATTTCCGCCTGCACCGCCCACACCCACGACCATGATCTTGGGGCGAAGGTCGTCGTCAGAAGCAGGCCCGATATTGATACTCATTGGGGTCCCCCGGGAATTCAAAAAGCGCGCGTTTTCACTATGTCACATCCTTGGCACAAAGCGAATCGCAGGTGAAAGGGAATATGTCCTTATCCACAAGCCGCTAAAGGCGGCTTTGCAGCCTCCTTCAAGCCCTAGAAATATTCGCGCACCGCTTGGAATACACGGTTTATCAGGCCCATCCCGCGATAGCGCCGGGTGGGCTGGTAGCGCATGCCCACCGAACGGATGTCCACCGGACCCTCTGCGGCATAGAGGCACAGCCCCGCGAGGGTCGCGAAACCGGGAGTCGCATGCGCCTCGGGGAGACCCGTCAGCACGGGAGGCTTGCCGATCCGCACCGGGCGGCCCAGCGCACCCTGCATGAATTCGGCGATGCCGTGCAGTTCCGCGCCGCCGCCCGTCAATACCACCTGCCCGCCCTGGGCGCCGGTGAAGCCCATCGCCTTCAGAGCCTTGCCGGTCTCACCCGTGAGGATTCCGAGCCGGTCGGTCACGATCGAGACGAGTTCGGCCCGCGCGATCCGATTGTGCTCGTCCGCGCCGCGCGCCAGCCGGCCGCCCGGATCTTCTCCGGGGCCGTTGACGGGGATCATCTCGCGGTGGTCGGTCGGGGTGGCGATGGCCGATCCCGCCACGCATTTGAGCCTTTCCGCCTGGCTCCTGCGGATTCCCAGCGAGGAGGCGACCGCATCGGTGATATCGTTGGACCCGATCGGAATCGACTTGAGACCGAGCAGCATTCCCGCAGCGTGAACCGAGACATTGGTGACCTGGGCGCCGATCTCGACCAGGGCCACGCCGAGGTCGCGCTCTTCGGGGCTGAGACAGGCATAGGCCGCGGCAAGCGGACTCGCGACCACCCCCTCGACATCGAGATGCGCCGTCTGGACCGCCTCGATCAGATTGCGGACGGGCGCCCCTTCGGCCAGCGTCACATGGATGTCGACGCCCAGCGCCTCGGCATGCAATCCCTTCGGATTGGCCACGCCGTGCGCCCCGTCGAGCGTGTAATGGGCGGGCTGCGCATGCAGCACCATGCAGCCGTCTGGATGCAGATGGTCGCGCGCCGCATAGAGCAGATGCTCGATGTCGTCTTCCTCGATCCGGCGCCCGCCGATCGCGATCTCGACGCTGGAAATCTTGCTCGACAGCCCCGCTCCGGCACAACCGATCCACACGCTCGAAATCGACGTATTGGCATTGGCCTCGGCTTTCTCGACCGCTGTCCGGATGGCGTGGCTCGCCGCGCGCATGTCGGTGACATAGCCGCGCTTGATACCCTCGCTCGCCCGGTGGCTCGATCCGAGAACGACCATGGCGCCGCCTTCGGCCTGGCCCATGATCATCGCGGAAATGCGGAAGGACCCGATATTGACCGCCCCGAAGACCCGGGTGATGCGCGGGGTCGGCGCTGCCACTATTCGGCACTCCCGTCGCGAGCCATGCCGCGCGGACATGGACCGTCCTTGCAGCGCAGATAGGCGCGGTCGGGCACGCGCATGTCGATGGCGATCGGCGCGCCGCCGATCAGGCGGTGCATGCCGTCGAGCCGGGCGAACTTGACCAGCGCCGGGGCTCCCGCTTCGCCTTCGGGCAGGGCGAGCAGCTGGCCGGTCCTGAAGGTCAGGTTCCAGCGGCGGTTGCCGACCCATTCGGCAGATGCGATCTGCGGCCTCAGTGCGGGTGCCGCATCGAGCAGGCGGCCGAGTTCCGCCACCTGCCGCGCGGCGCCGGGACCTTCGATGAGCAATTTGCCCTTGGCTTCGGCAGCGCCGATGGGCTCGAGTTCGTTGCCGCGCCCATCGATCAGCACCAGCCGGTCGGGCTTGCGCAGGACCGCACGCGGGACCCGCTCCACCACATCGACCTTGAGCGTGTCGGGAAGCTGGCGCGATACCCGCGCATCGGCGACCCATGGCAGGTCGAGCAGCCGCTCGCGCACATCGGCCAGATCCACCAGCGGCATCGGCCTGTCGCGCTCGGCCAGCACGCGTTCGTAGACCAGCTGCTCGTTCATCCGCTCGACGCCCGAGACCCGCACCCGGCGCACTTCGAAGCCCGACCGGGCAGCCGATTTCGCCAGCTCGACCCGTGCCAGTTCGGGCACTCCCGCATAGCTCGCGATGGTCCAGGCAAGGCCGAGCCCGGCAGCGAGTATCAGGAACAGGAAGAAGCTGTGCCACTGGCGTTCGGTAAAGGGCAGCGCCGCCATCGCCTGATCGAGCACGCCGCTGGTGTGCTTGCGCGCGGCATGCGCCTTCTGACTGCGGCTGCGCGCAGCGGCCGAGCGGCGAACCCCCTGCGGTTTGCGCCCGACCTTAGCCATGACCCCGATCCTGGGCTCGGGGGCGATCTCTCAGCGCAGCGGCGACGATCAGTTCGCACAGCTCGCCATATTCGATCCCGGCCTGTTTGGCCTGCTCCGGGACCAGGCTGAGCGGCGTCATGCCCGGCTGCGTGTTGGTCTCGAGCACGAACAGGCCGTCCTCGCCCCGTTCGTCGTCCCAGCGAAAATCGGTGCGGCTGGTTCCGCGGCAGCCGAGCACTCTGTGCGCGCGCAAGGCATATTCGAGACACAGGTCGCGGATCGTTTCGGGAATTGCGGCCGGGCAGACGTGATCGGTCATCCCGTCGGTGTATTTGGCGTCGAAATCGTAGAACCCGCTCCTGGGCTTGAGTTCGGTCACCGCAAGAGCGCGCGGACCATCCTCGAAATCGAGCACTGCGGCAGTCAGTTCGCGGCCCCTGATATAGGGCTCCGCCAGCAATTCGGCGAATGTCTGCCACGGCCCTTCGGAATCCGGCGCGATCGGCTTGCCGTAATTGCCGTCCTCCGTGACGATCGCCACGCCCACCGAGCTGCCCTCGTTCACGGGCTTGAGCACATAGGGGCGCGGAAGCGGATCGCGCAGGAACAGCTCGGCGCTCTTGACGATGCGGCCCCCGGGCATGGGGATGCCATGCGGCAACAGCGCCTGCTTGGTCAGTTGCTTGTCGATCGCGATCACCGAAGTGGCGAGGCCGGAATGGGTATAGGGCACGCCCATGAGGTCGAGCATGCCCTGCACGCTGCCGTCTTCGCCCGGAACGCCGTGCAGCGCGTTGAACACGACGTCGGGCGCGGCCTCGGCGATGCGAGCGGCGACCTGCCGGTCCATGTCGATGCGGGTGACGCGGTGCCCCCTCTCCTCGAGGGCTTTCGCGATGCCTTCGCCCGACATCAGCGAGACCGGGCGCTCGTTCGCCCAGCCGCCCATGAGCACCGCGATATGGAGCTTGGGGAGCGTCACGGCGTCCTCCCCGGCAGGGGAAGGCGGAGGATGTCTGCACTCGCCGTCACGGCCGCCCCACCCGCTGGATTTCCCATTCGAGCTCGACGCCCGACTGGGCATAGACCTTCTGCTTCACCTCTTCGCCGAGCCCTTCGATGTCGGCGCTGGTGGCTTCGCCGGTGTTGATGAGGAAGTTGGTGTGCTTCTCGCTCACCTGCGCGCCCCCCTTGGACATTCCGCGGCAGCCGGCTGCATCGACCAGCTCCCACGCCTTCTTCCCGGGTGGGTTCTTGAAGGTCGAACCGCCGGTCTTGGTGCGCAGCGGCTGCGAATCCTCGCGGGCCTGGGCGATGCGATCCATTTCGGCGCCGATCGTCTCGGGGTCGCCCGGCTCGCCCTGGAACCGCGCGCCGACAACCACCGCGCCGGCCGGCAGTTCGGAATGGCGGTAGCTATAGCGCAGATCGCGTGCGGGCACCCTGTGGCAGCGCCCGTCGGGCATCACGACATCGCAGTCGATCAGCACATCGCCCACCTCGCGGCCATAGGCCCCGCCGTTCATCCGCACGAAGCCGCCGACGGTGCCGGGAATGCCGCGCATGAACTCGAGCCCGGCGACGCCCGTGTCGCGCGCGGCGGAAGCGACCAATATGCCATGTGCGCCCGCACCGCAGGAAACGATGCAGCTTTCATCGTCGATCTCGACATCGGCAAAGGGCTTGCCCAGCTTGATCACGACGCCGGGAACGCCGCCGTCGCGCACGATCAGATTGGAGCCGAGCCCCAGCGCCATGATCGGCAGAGCGCCGTCGAGCCGCTCGAGAAACAGCTTGAGATCCTCGGTATCGGCGGGCTCGAACAGCCAGTCCGCCTTGCCTCCCGCCTTGAACCAGACGAGCTTGGCCAGCGGCGCGTCCTGCGTCAGCCTGCCGCGCAGCCCCTCCTCGGCGACCGGCGCCGCGACGCCGCCTTCGACCTCGCAATCGGGCGCCATGCCACTGTCGGAATTCCAGACGTCGCCGGGCTGCCGGGTCATGCGCCGCGCTCCTGGCGGACCGCATCGGCCAGTTCGGCCGCCCAGCGGGTGATGTCCCCCGCCCCGAGGCAGACGACCAGGTCGCCCGGTTCGACCGATTCCGCCAGCGTCTTCGCCAGATCCTCTTCGTCGGCCACGGTCGCGGCCGAACGGTGCCCGCGCGACTTCAGACCCGCGACCAGCGCTTCGGCATCGACGCCTTCGATCGGGTCCTCGCCCGCCGCATAGACCGGGGTCACATAGACCTGATCGGCTTCGTTGAAGGCGCTCTGGAAATCTTCCATCAGATCGCGCAGGCGGGTGAAACGGTGCGGCTGCACCACGGCGATGACGCGGCCGTCGCTGGCCTCGCGCGCCGCGCCGAGCACGGCCCTGATCTCGACCGGGTGATGGCCGTAATCATCGATGATCGTGGTCCCGTCGACTTCGCCGACCTTGGTGAAGCGCCGCCGCACTCCGCCGAAATTCGAAAATCCTCCGATCACGACTTCGTCCGAACAGCCCATTTCGACGGCCACAGCGATGGCGGCGAGCGCATTCTGGACATTGTGGCGGCCGGGCATCGGCAGCCGGACGCCCTCGATCCTGCGATCCTCCTGCCCCCGCCGGCGAACGATCACGTCGAAGCAATTGCCGCCCGCATCGGGTCGCACGTTGACGCCGCAGATATCCGCCTGGAGATTGAAACCGTAGGTGACGACATTGCGGTCGCGGACCTTGCCGATCACCGCCTGCACTTCGGGATGGTCGATGCACAGCACCGCAGCGCCGTAGAAGGGCACGTTGTGGATGAACTCGACGAAGGCGTCTTTCACCCCTTCGAAGTCGCCATAGTGGTCGAGATGTTCGGGATCTATGTTGGTGACGACCGCAATGGTGCCGTCCAGGCGCAAAAAGCTGCCGTCGCTCTCATCGGCCTCGACGACCATCCAGTCGGAGTCGCCGAGCCGCGCATTCGAGCCATATTGCTCGATAATTCCGCCGTTTATGACCGTCGGGTCGATATTTCCGTGATCGAGCAGAGCGGCGATCATGCTGGTGGTGGTCGTCTTGCCGTGAGTCCCCGCGACCGCGATCGTCGACCGCAACCGCATCAATTCGGCCAGCATTTCCGCCCTCCGCACCACCGGGATGCGGTTCTCGAGCGCATAAGCGACCTCGGGATTGGTGCGCTTGACCGCCGTCGAAGTGACGACAACCGCCGCCCCTTCGACATTCTCCTGCGCATGGCCGATCGCCACCGTCACCCCGCGGCTGCGCAGCCGCTGGACGACGGGACTTTCCTTGAGGTCGGAGCCTTGCACGGCATAGCCGAGATTGGCCATCACTTCGGCGATGCCGGACATGCCGATGCCACCGATGCCCACGAAGTGAATAGTGCCGATGTCGGTCGGAACCCCCCTCATTCGGTCATCTCCCTGGCCGCACCCCGGCCTGCAGCGACGCCCTGCGAGGATCCCCGGTTCTTCTCTCCGCCGACCCTGATGACGTCCATCATGTCGGCGCCACCGAAGCCTTCGACGAGATCGGCGAGATCTTGTGCCGCCCTCGGACGGCCGCAGTTCCAGGCGGCATGAGCGGCATTCGCCAGACCTTGCGGATCGTCCGCCAGCGCCATGATCTGCTTGGCGAGCTCCTTGGCGGCAAAGCGCTCCTGGCGGATCATTCGCGCGCCACCCGCCCGTGCCATTTCGCGCGTATTCGCCGCCTGGTGGTCATCGGTCGCAATCGCCAAGGGGACCAATATGGCCGGGCGGCCGACCGCGGTCAGCTCGGCGATCGTCGAAGCGCCTGCGCGCCCGATGAACAGATGCGCATCCGCAAGCCGCGTCGCCATGTCCTCGAAATAGGTCGCCAGCTCGGCCGGAATGCCATGGCTGCGATAGCGTTCGCGGACGGCATCGACGTCTTCGGCCCGGCACTGCTGTGTCACCTGCAACCGCTGGCGGAGCGCCGGCGGAAGCATGGCGAGCCCATCGGGCACGACTTCCGACAGCACGCGGGCACCCTGGCTGCCACCGGTCACAAGCACCCGCAGCAGTCCATCCTCGGAGAAAGGCGGAAATGGCTGATCGCGCAGCGAGAGGACACCCGCACGGACGGGATTGCCGACGAGATGAACCTTGTCGAGGTGCCTGCGGTCGAGCCGATCGACCTGCGGATAGGCGGTCGCGATCGCCTGGACCCGGCGCGCGAGAAGGCGATTCACCCTGCCCAATACCGCGTTTTGTTCATGCACGATGGTGGGCACATCCGCGTGGGTCGAAGCGAGGATCGCCGGAAGCGAGGGATATCCTCCGAAGCCCACCACCGCGCTGGGCGCGAAGCTGTCGAACAGGCGCAGAGCCATGCGCCGACCTTCGAGAACGGCCGAAAGCCCCTTGAACCAGGACAGCGGATTCCTGCCGAAGCGCCCGGCGGGCAGGACATGCGCCGGCATGAAATCGGGTTTGCCCGGGATCTCGGCTCCGCGCGCATCGGTGATCAGCGCGACATGATGGCCGCGCCGGTCGAGCTCGGTCGCGAGCGCGAAGGCGGGGAGCAGATGCCCGCCAGTTCCGCCCGCGGCGAGAACATAGTGCCGGCTCGACCCGGTCATGTGTGGATCTCGCGGCCTGCGGCGCCCTTGCGTTCAGTCATCGGGGCCGCCTGCCCGAATCCGAACCGGTCGCCAAGCCCCTTGGTCCGGCTTTTCAGGAATGGGTTGCGCCGGGTCACGGCCAGCAGCAGTCCCACCGTGGTGCAGACCGCAATGGTCGAAGAACCACCGTAGCTCACGAGGGGCAAAGTCATGCCCTTCGAAGGAAAGAGCTGCAGATTGACGAGGATATTGATGAAGGCCTGCCCCCCGAACAAGGCGATCAGTCCGGCCCCGGCAAGCAGGGCGAAGAGATCGTCCTCGTCGATCAGGCGCATGAGGACGCGCAGGACGATGGCGAGATAGAGCAGGACGATCATCGCGCAGGCGATCAGGCCGAATTCCTCTCCGATCACGCTGAAGATGTAGTCCGTGTGGGCTTCCGGCAGGCTCATCTTGCGGATGCCCAGCCCGTATCCGGCACCGGTCCAGCCTCCCGCCAGGAGCGTCCGGCTCGCAAGATCGACCTGGTCGAAAGCCGTTCCCCCTCCGAGGAAGGAATCGATCCGGTGGCGCGCGTTGTCGTAAAGGAAATAGGCCGCCGTGAGGCCCACCAGTCCGCCGCCCAGCAACCCCCCGATCCGCTTGAGATCCACGCCGCAAAGCACGACCATGACGAACCAGACCCCGCCGAACAATATGGTGCCGCCGAAATCCGGCTGGAGCATCATCAGCGCCGCGATCAGTCCGACGTAGGCGGTGGCGATACCGAGCACGGGAAGATTGGGATCGCGCATCCGCCATCCGAGGATCCAGGCCATCGCTATGGCAAAGCCCGGCTTGAGGAATTCCGACGGCTGGAACTGCATGCCGAGATTGATCCAGCGGCGCGCGCCGTTGATCTCCACTCCGATCAGCGGCGTGAGGAACAGCAGGCCGGTCATGGTTGCCGCCAGCACGATCCCCAGGCGTCGTGAATTCTCCCGACCGAACATCGAGATGCCCAGCATAATGACGAGCGCCAGGATCTGCCATGCGACGTGACGATAGAAGAAATACAGCGGATCCAGCGTTTCGTTCGCGGTCGACAGCCTCTCGGCGCTCGCGGGAGATGCGGCAGCGACCGCGATCGTGCCGAAGCTCATCAGAAGCAGGATCAGCAGCAACAGCACGCGGTCGATCTCGCGCCACCAGATCTTGAGCTCGGACCAGCGCGACAGCTTCTGGCGCGGCAGATGCATCGGCTGGCGCTTGCCGGGAACATAGGGCTGCATCCTGTTCATCGGAGCGCCTCCACCAGATCGCGAAAATGGTCTCCTCGGGCTTCGAAATCGCGGTATTGATCGAAGCTGGCACAGGCCGGGCTGAGGAGGACGGTGTCGCCCGCTTCGGCCCGTGCTGCGGCGCTACCGACTGCGCGATCGAGGGTTGCGCATTGCTCCACCGGAACATGGTCTTGCAGCAGCGCGGCGAAGGCGGGTCCGGCCTCGCCGATCGTATAGGCGGCCTTGATATGGCCGAGCTGCGCCTCGCACTCGCCCAGTCCGGCTTCCTTGGCCAGGCCGCCGAGGATCCAGTGGATGTTCTCGAAGGCCGCCAGCGCGGGGGCGGAGGCGGCGGTGTTGGTCCCCTTGCTGTCGTTGACGAAGGCGATGCCCGAGATTTCGGCCACGCGCTCCATCCGATGGGGGAGGCCGCGATAGGTCTCCAGGCCTCGCTCAATCTCCATCGGAGTCAGATCCAGTTCGGTGCACACCTGGATAGCCGCCGAGGCGTTCTGGGCATTGTGCGGACCGGCGAGCGCGGGCCATTTCTGCTGCCGCTCGGGATCGACCGGAGGGATCGGATTGGCGCCGATGCGCGCGTCGAGCCCATCAAGGACGTCGTCGCCGACGAAGTTGAGGTGCTCCCCCGATTGCATCTCCAGAAGGCGAAGCTTCGCAGACCTATACGCTGCGAAGCTCGCGTAGCGGTCAAGATGGTCCGGCGTCACATTGAGCAGCACTGCCACATCGCAATCGAGGCCTTGGGTGAGGTCGATCTGATAGCTCGACAGCTCCAGCACATAGACGCCGCCTTTCGGCAGGGGGTCCTGTTCGAGGATCGGGAGGCCGATGTTGCCGCCCATGCTGCTCGGCACGCCGGCGCTTTGCAGAATGTGGTGGATCAGGGCGGTGGTGGTCGATTTCCCGTTGGTCCCGGTGATGCCGACGACCTTGTGCGCGGGGAGACTCGGCCGCGCCTGCGCGAACAGCTCGATGTCGCCGATCACGGGGACGTCGAAGCGGTCGGCATGCGGCTTTACCGGATGGGTGTTGAGCGGGACGCCTGGACTGACGACCACGCCGGCGAACTCGGAAAGATCGATCCCCACGGGGTCCGCCAGTTCCACCCGGCCCGCGAATTTCCCGCGCGCCTCCTCGCTGCTGTCCCAGGCGACCACTTCCGCGCCGCTCGCCAGCAGCGCCTCGACCGTCGCCCGGCCCGACCGCGCCATTCCGAGGACGGCGTACTTCTTGTCCTTCCAGGCGGGCGAGGTGATCATCGCAGCTTGAGCGTCGCGAGCCCCATCAAGGCCAGGATGATCGCGACGATCCAGAAGCGGATCACGACCTTGCTTTCGGACCAGCCGAGCTGTTCGAAGTGATGGTGGATCGGCGCCATGCGGAATACGCGTCTGCCGGTGCGCTTGAACCAGAAGACCTGAATGATGACCGAGAGCGCCTCGAAGACGAACAGACCGCCGACGATCGCCAGCACGATTTCGTGGTGCGTTGCCACCGCGATCGCGCCGAGCGCCCCGCCCAGCGCGAGACTTCCGGTATCGCCCATGAACACTGCCGCCGGTGGAGCATTGAACCAGAGGAAGGCGAGCCCCGCACCCATGATGGCGGCGCAGAATATCGCCAGCTCGCCCGCCCCTTCGACATAGGGAATTCCGAGATAGGCCGAATAATCGACGCGACCGACGAGATAGGCGATCACTGCGAAAGTGCCCGCAGCGATGATCACCGGCATGGTCGCGAGCCCGTCGAGCCCGTCGGTCAGATTCACTGCATTGCCCGCGCCGACGATCACGATCGCCGCAAAGGCATAATAGAGAAGATCGAGCTCGATCCCGAAATCATTGACGAAGGGGACATAGAGGAAAGTGTTGATCTGGCTCACGACGATGTAGCTCGCCACGCCGGCGACGAGGAATTCCATCAGCAGGCGGACCCGGCCGGAAACGCCCTTGTGGCTCGCCTTGGATACCTTGTCGTAATCGTCGAGGAAACCGATCAGCCCGAAACCCAGCGTGACGGCGAGGCACGCCCAGATGAACGGATTTCTCAGATCCATCCAGATCAGCACCGCCAGCGAGAGGGCGATGAGGATCATCAGCCCCCCCATGGTCGGGGTACCGCGCTTGGCGAGGTGAGTCTGCGGGCCATCCTCGCGAATGGGTTGGCCTTTGCCCTGGCGCACGCGGAGCATCGCGATGAACCGCGGTCCGATCACCAATCCGATGATCAGCGCGGTGATCAGCGTCGCACCGGCGCGGAAGGTCTGGTAGCGCACGAGGTTGAACACGCCTTCGAAATTCAACCATTCGGCGAGATGATAGAGCAATCGAGCCTCTTTCGCGCCTAATGCGCGCGGGTGAAGTGATCCACGAGCCGACCGAGCCCGACCGAATTGGAACCTTTGACCAGCACGGCGTCGCCCGCAACGATGCCAAAGCTTTCGAGCAGTTCGACCGCCTCTTCGGCGGTGTTGCAATGCGCGTAGGCGAGCGGCTTGCCAAGCGCGCTGCCCTGCGGTTTCCCCAATTCCCGCGCCAGAGCGCGCATCTCGTCGCCCACCAGCACCGCATAATCGACATCTGCGGCCAGCAGGGGCTCGCTCAGCGCTGCATGGAACTGCGGACCGAAGTCGCCCAGTTCCTTCATCGCACCCAGGACGGCGATGCGGCGTGCCGAGGGCGTCTGGCCGAGTTGCGCCAGAGTGGCGCGCATGCTCGCAGGATTGGCGTTGTAGCTTTCGTCGATCAGCAGCGCTTTGCCACCGGGCGCCTCGATCCCGTGCCGCGCGCCCCGGCCCTTCAGTCCGCCCATCTCGGCGAGCGCCAGGCCCGCCGCCGCCATGTCGCCGCCCGCAGCGCGAACCGCGGCCATGACGGCTAGCGAGTTGAGGACCCAGTGCTCCCCGGGCTCGGCCACGGTATAGCACAGCCGTCCACCGGGAAACTCGCAGGTGACGAGACTTCCGCCATTGGCGCTGGGGATGGCGTCGAGCAGCCGGACGTCGGCAGAACGCGCGCGGCCAAAGCTGACCACATTGGCGCCGGCCTGCTCGGCCGCGTGTTTGAGCCGGTCGTAATGTTCGCTGTCGGCGGGAATGACCGCGACACCGCCGCGCTCGAGCCCCGCGAATATCTCGGCCTTGGCGTCGGCGATGGCCTCCATCGAGCCGAGGTTCTCGATGTGCGCGGGCGCGATGGTGGTGATCACTGCAACGTGCGGGCGGACCTGCGTCGTCAGGCCCGCAATCTCGCCCGCATGGTTCATGCCCATCTCGAACACGCCAAAACGGCTGCGCGCAGGCATGCGGGCGAGGCTGAGCGGGACGCCGACATGATTGTTGTAACTGCGGGTGGAGCGGTGCGCCGCTCCCCTGCTGGCGCGCTCGAGGCTGGCGAAGATCGCTTCCTTGACCCCCGTCTTGCCGACCGATCCGGTCACGCCGATGATCTTCGCCTGCGTCCGCTCGCGCGCCGCACGGGCCAGCGCGCGTAGCGCTTCGGTGGTGTCGTCGACGAGAATATGCGGCCAGTCGACCGGACGATCGACCAGGGCGCCTGCCGCACCATTGGCGAAGGCCTTGTCGAGGAAGCGATGGCCGTCCATCGCCTCGCCCTTGAGCGCGACGAAGAGATCGCCGTTGACGACGTCGCGGCTGTCCATCTCGACCCCGGCGACCTGGAACGCATGGCTGGCAGTGCCACCCACCGCAGCGGCGATGGCTCGCGAATCCCACAGCGTGAGCGGCAGCCGATCGCGCGGGTCGGCGGGCCAGTCGACATAGGCCGGATGGCGGAGGATAGCAGCGCTCATGCGTCGCCACCGGCGATTTCTGCCGCGCATTCGCGCGCGACCTCGACGTCGTCGAAGGGCAGCACCTTCATGTTGTCTCCCGATCCGATGATCTGACCCGTTTCATGTCCCTTGCCCGCGACCAGCACGATGTCGTCGGGGCCGGCGTCCGCGATGGCGGCGCGAATGGCTTCGCGACGTCCGCCGATTTCGCGCACCGCCTCCTTTCTCCCATTCGACCGCGCTCCTTCAAGCACCTGGCGGCGGATGTCCGCAGCTTCTTCTCCACGGGGATTGTCGTCGGTTACGATCACGAGGTCGCTCGCCTTCGAGGCGGCCTCGCCCATCGGACCACGCTTGCCGTGATCGCGGTCGCCGCCGGCTCCGAAGACCGTGATCAGCCGTCCGCCAACATGCGGCCTGAGCGCGGCGATCGCTGCCTCGAGAGCATCGGGCGTATGAGCGTAATCGATGTAGACGGGGGCTCCGCCCGGGGCGATGACCGCGCGCTCGAGCCGGCCCCGCACCGGCTGCAATCGCGCGACCGCATCCCACACCAGCCCGGCATCGGTGCCCGTTGCCAGGGCCAGCCCTGCCGCCGTCAGGGCATTCGACACCTGATAGGCCCCGATCAGGGGCAGGTCGATCCTGTGTTCCCGACCGGCGTGCTCGATCGTGAGCATCTGCCCCAGCTGCGTCGGCTCGCGGTGAGTCAGCCGGATGTCCGAACCCTGTTCGCCGACAGTGAGGACAGCAAGGCCGCGCGCACTTGCATGTTCGGCGGCGCGGAGATTCCAGCCGCTGTCGCCCGCGCCCATCCAGATCACCGCCGTGGCGCCGTCCGATGCCACTTCGTCGAACAGGCGCATCTTGGCGGCGAAATAGTCTTCCATATCCGCATGGTAATCGAGATGATCGCGACTGAAATTGGTGAATGCCACAGCCTCGACCGGCACACCTTCGTTGCGATACTGCGAAAGACCATGGCTCGAAGCCTCGTAGGCAAGATGCGTCACGCCTTCGCGCGCAAGTCCGCTGAGGTTGGAGAGGAACGTCACGATGTCGGGCGTGGTCAGCCCGGTTGAAACGCTCTGGTCGGGCGTGGTCACGCCGAGAGTGCCGATGCTGGCTGCACGCTCGCCCGCCATGCGCCAGATCTGGCGGGTCATCTCGACCGTCGAGGTCTTGCCATTGGTGCCGGTCACGGCAACGATATGTTCGGGCACCGGCGTGAAGAACTGCGCGGCCAGGGCGGCGAAAACCCTGCGCGGGACGGCTTCCGCGATGTGGACCGCGCCCTCGACGGTAGCTTCGGGACGTGCGACGATCGCGATTGCGCCGCTTTCGACTGCAGCGGGAATGTAGTCCTCGCCATTGACCTGGGTGCCCTGAAAGGCCCCGAAAATCGTCCCCGGCGCGACCTTCCGATGGTCGATCGCAAAACCCGTAACCGTGGCATCGCCGCTGACGCCTGCCAGCCCCGCTCTCGCACAGAGTTGCGCCAGATTCATCACCGGGCCTCCGGAATCAGCGGCTTGATGTCCGAGATATCGACGTCGCGGGTCATGTCCGGGCGCACTCCGATCAGCGGGCCGATGCGCGGAACGAGCCGTCCGACGATCGGTGCCGCGTTCCACGCAGCCGTCCGCTGATAGGAGCTGGCGAGAGTTCCGCGCGGCTCGTCGAGCATGGCGATCACGACATAGCGCGGGCGATCCATCGGGAAGGCTGCGGCGAAGGTCGAGACCAGCGACGAACGCTTGTAGCCCCCTGCCCCGGGCTTTTCCGCAGAACCGGTCTTGCCGCCTACCCGGTAGCCTTCGGCATTGGCGTTCCTGCCGGTGCCATAGACCGCGATCGCGCGCAGGAGCTGGCGCATGCGGCTCGAGGTGGAAGCCTTGAACACGCGACGCCCCTTCGGTGCCTCGCCCGGACCCAGCTTCCGCAAGGTGGCGGGGCGCCAGATTCCGCCGTTGACCAGGGCGGCGTATGCGCTCGCCAGGTGCAGCGGCGTCACTGCGATACCATGGCCGTAGCTAACGGTCATGCTGCGGAGGCGCGGCCATTTTTCGCCCGGCCAGATCGGAAATCCCTTGGCCGGAAGCTCGATGAAGGGACGCTCGTTCATGCCCATGTCGATCATATACTGGCGCATACGTTCCGGACCGAGTTCGTCGGCAATGCGCGCAGTCACGGTGTTCGAGGAGTGGATGAGGGTTTCGACCACATTGAGGTCGGCACCCATGGCGTGGCTGTCCTTGATCGAAAACCGCCCGACCTTCACGGGCGTGGCATCCCATCGGCGCCCGAAATCGCGCACCACCCCGGCGTCGATCGCGGCAGCAATGGACAGAGGCTTGAAGGTCGAACCCAATTCGTAGACCTGGTTGGTTACGCGGTTGAACATCAGGCTTTCGCCTCGGGCGTCGATCTTGTTCGGATCGAACTCGGGCAAGGAGGCGAGCGCCAGCACCTCTCCCGTATCGACGTCGAGAACGATGCCGGCCGCACCCTGCGCTGCAACCAGCTTCATGCCGCGGCGAAGCTCGTCCTCGAGGGCGCCCTGGACGCGCATGTCGATCGACAGCGGTATCGGCGTGCCGCGAGTGGCGGGATCGCTCAAACGCGCATCGAGCACCTGCTCCATGCCCACCCTTCCCTTGCCGTCGGCTGCGACATAGCCGAGGACATGCGCCGCCATCGCTCCTTGCGGATAGTGGCGGTCGTTCTCCATGGGCATTTCGAGACCGAGCTCGCCGATTTCCTGCACGCGATTGGCTTCCTCGGGGAGCACGCGGCGGCGGATGTAACCCGCTTTTCCTGAGGCGAGCTGCGCTGCCACCGCATCCCGATCGAGATCCGGAAAGATGGCCTTGAGCTTCGTTGCCACATCTGCGGGATTGCCGATCAGCGGACTGCCATTCTCCCCCAAGGCCTCGGGATTGAACCACAGGGCATAGGCGGGAAACGCCCGCGCCAAGGGCTCGCCATTGCGATCGGTGATTTCACCGCGCGGCGGCAACAGTGCTTCTTCGAGCGAGGTGGCCCGCGATCCATGGTCAGCCATACCCAGATAGGCGACGCGCACCAGCGCCAGCAGCGTGACGAAGGCAAAGGCGAGAGCGATCCACAAAACGCGCCAGCGCGCCAGGGTGAGCGACTGCTGCCGGATGGTGACGAGTTGAACGCGGCCCGAGGCCACAGCCATGCTTACTGCCCCATGTCCGCACTTTCCTGCAGCGATTGCGGGGCCGAAGCCGGCATAGGCGTTCACTGAGCGACCTCCGCCACGCTGGCGACGGGCATGGCGGGGCTGGCGAGGCGCTGGGCGAGCCCGGTCGCGGCGAGTTCCCGGCGTCCCTGCGAAATCTCGATGCCGCTCTCTTCGCCGGTGTCCGCCAGCCATTCGGCGATGAGGCTCCGGTCTTCGACTTCCGGCCGATTGAGCGCGAGGCGCACCGGAGCGGGCGCCCCGATCCCGCGCGGAGAGCCGAGTGCGGCGAGCTGGCGCTCGTTCTCGAGATATTGATCGGCGCGCGGAGCGCTATAGCCGAATTCGACCGCGTTCCAGTCGGACAGCTGCTGCTGGCTGGCGCGTGTTTCGAATTCTGTCTCGAGCATCATCTTGGCCTGCTGCTCTGCGATGATCCGCCGTTCGGTCAGGCGTACGTCGCTTTTCACCGCATTCACTTTGAAGGTCAGCGCGAGGAGCAATGCGAAGCAGGTGCCCAATATCAGAGCCCAGCCAATCTGTCGCAGGCGCGATCCGCCGACCATCACGCGGCCTCCCGCGCCGGGGCAGCGGTCCGGGTAGCATAGCGCAGTACCGAAGACCGCGCGCGCGGATTGCGGGCGATTTCGGCCTCGCCGGGCTTGATCGCCTTGCTGACCTGCGAAAAGACCGGATCATCCTTCGCCGCCAAAGGGACATGACGCGAGGCGTTCGGGGTTGAGGATGCCTCGCGCAGGAAGCGCTTGACGATCCGGTCTTCGAGACTGTGGAAGCTGACCACCGCGAGGCGGCCCCCTTCGCACAGCAGGCGTTCGGCGGCCGACAGCCCTTGGGACAGTTCGTCGAGTTCGCCGTTCACGTGAATGCGGATGGCCTGGAAGCTGCGCGTTGCGGGGTCCTTAGGGGCCCCCTTGCGCATATCGTTCGGACGATAGCCGAGCGCCTTGCGGACGACGCGGGCAAGGTCACCCGTGGTCTCCAGCGGTCGGGCAGCGACGATCGCCCGGGCCACGCGGCGCGACTGACGCTCCTCGCCATAGGTATAGAGCACATCGGCGATCGCCTTCTCGTCGGCGCTATTGAGGAAATCCGCAGCGCTCGCCCCTTCCTGGCTCATGCGCATGTCGAGCGGACCATCCGACGAGAAGGCGAACCCGCGATGCGCCTGATCCAGCTGCATCGACGACACGCCGATATCCATCACCACGCCGTCGACCCGGTCGATGCCGGCCGACGTCATGACGTCGACCATTTCGGAGAAACGGTGGGGATGGAGTAGGAGGCGCGGGGGATTTTCCTCCGCCTCGCGCCATGTGCGACCCGATGCTAGGGCATCGGGATCCCGGTCGAATGCATGAACGATCGCGCCCCGTTCGAGCAGCGCGCGTGTATAGCCGCCCGCGCCGAAGGTCGCGTCGATGAGGACGTCACCCGGCTGCGGATCGAGCGCCGCGACGACCTCGTCGAGGAGCACGGGGATGTGCGCCGCGGTCATTTGCCCTTTGCCTTTGCGTCGGCGAGGAAGCTCTCGCACGCGGCCTTCGCGCTGGCCCAATCGTCGCCCATCTTGGCGAGTTCGTCAGGGTTCCAGAGCGTGAAGAACCGCCCGCCGCCCTGGAAATACAGCCCTTCCTCGATGCCGCCCAATGCGCGCAGGTGATCGGGCATGACGAACCGGCCGCTGTCGTCGAAGGGCAGTTCCTGAAAGCCGAACAACTGGCTGGCACGCGTATCGCGGTCGAATTCTCTGCCGAGACGGATCGCCATCTCTTCCTCGCGATCGAGCTGGGCATGCAGCTCGTCCTTGCGCGAAAGGCCGAAGCCGACGAGGCAGTTCCAGCTGGGGTGCTTCATCAGGCACAGGATCCGACCATCGCTGCTGTCCTTGACTGCCTTGCGGAACAGGGGCGGAAGAACAAACCGGCCCTTATCGCCTGCAGGCGAATAGGCTTGTCCGCTATATCCTCCGAAAGACACCTGCCCCGTACCCCGAATTGGCGTTCGCACCTCACATCCGACAAGACTTTCCCCCGACCCGCCTGCGTTCGCGGGCGAGCCGCCCAGCGCGGAGCGGAGGGCGAGTAGACAGTGCTTGTCCGATGTCAGGGAGTTTTATCGCGAGACCGCGAGGGATGAAAGGGAAAACTGCGGGATTTCACGGGAAAAGCCGTTAAATAACTGATTTACAACGAGTATATTGCCGGACAGGCGATCCTATTCCTTATCAGATTCCTAATGAGGTTTTTGCAAAGTCACGCGATTCTGCGGAGTCGCGGCAAGGCGCCCCGGACAGTCCCCGACTGGTCCCGTGAAATCCCCTACTGCGCGAGGGGGTCGATGAGGTGGCTGAGCGCCTCTTTGCGGCTGTCCGCGAGGATCCCGTCCTCGTCCCCGTCGAGGATCGCAGCATCCGCGAACAGGAAGGCTCGTCCGGCTCCCCTGCTGCATTGCGCGAACACCGGTTCGCTGCGGATCGTGCAATTGGCGACCGCGTCCGCGTCGGCGTGCTCGAAACGCCCTGCGCGGTTCACCGGAAAGACCTGGCCCCGACTGGAGATCTCATGCTCGCCCGCGCGCTGGTGCTCGTCGAACACCATTGCGAGTCCCCAACGCGCGAGAATGGGCGAAAGGAGTACCACGTCCTGCGGTCGGCGCTTGTCGCCCAGGGGATATGCCGAATGCCGAGTCAGCATCGGATCGGCGAGGATAAGGGCCGTGCCGCCGTTCGCGACCCAATTGTCGAAGGAGACGTTTTCGGAAGGGGCCAAAGGCCGGGGCTGGGCAAGGATCACCCTGTCGAGATCGGCGAGCGCCTCGGGCTCGAGGGTGTCCAGCGGGACGAGCTGGAACCGTTTCTCCAGTTCCGTGCGCACCCAGTCGGGCTCGCCCGAACCCTCGATCAGGCTGCTGATATCCCCCTCCCCCCAGAAGATCGGCAGGGTGGTAAACAGACCGACGCGTGGTCTCGTGTCGTCCCCCTCTGCGGGCGAGAGCTGCGCGCAGGCGCCCAGGGCGAGCGCGAGCAATCCGATCGTCCGGCTAATTTCCCGGAAGAAGCGCATCGTCGGTCGTTCCATCGCCGCCGCCGCCGGGTACCGGCGCCGGCGACTTCGCGGGTTCGTCCGGCATGTCGGGGACGACGCCGGCCTCGGCCAAGGGATCGCTTTGCGAAGCCGGCTTGGTCGGCTCGGTGGTGGGTGCCGCCTGGGGCACGGTGGTGGCGTCCGACTGAACCGCGCGGTCCTGGACGACGCTCGCGAGGCCGACCAGCAATATCATCAGCACCACGCCCGTGATGCCGATCTGCAATCGCTGGAGCGTCCGTTCGCGACGGGCTCCTCCACCGGACACGTCGGGTAGTTCGCCCACCGGCGGCTTGCGGCTCATGTCGAAAAACTGCGGCACGCGCATAAGCCTAGGTGGTCCTCCGGCGCCCAGTCAATCGTCCGCTTGCAACCAATCGAAGACCGGCAGCCCCTTGGCGGCGAGCCATCGGGAATTGTACAGCGTCGAAAGGTAGCGAAAGCCGGTATCGCAGAGCACGGTGGCGACCCGCGGATTTTCCCGCCCTTCGGCGACAAGACGCTTGCCCAGCGCAATGGCACCAGCCACGTTGATCCCGCTCGACAGGCCGAGGCACAACCCCTCTTCGCGCAGCAACCGGCCGACCCATTCGAGCCCTTCCTCGTCCGACACGCGGAATTGCGTGTCGATCGGAGCGCCCTCGAGGTTGCCGGTGATGCGACCCTGGCCAATTCCCTCTGCGACGGAGCTTCCTTCGGCCCTGAGTTCTCCATGGGCAAAATAGTTGTACAGCGCCGCACCGTGCGGATCGGTCAAGGCGATCACCACGTCATCGTCGAATTGCTTGAGGCCCATGCCCACGCCGGCGATCGTACCGCCCGTCCCGGCGGCGCAGGTAAAGCCGTCGATCCGGCCGTCCAGCTGCTCCCAGAGCTCGCGCGCGGTGCCCTCGATATGGGCCTTGCGATTGGCGGTGTTGTCGAACTGGCCAGCCCAGATCGCGCCCTCGATCTCTTCCGCCATCCGCCGCGAGACATGCTGGAAGTGATTGGAATCGGCATATTTCGTCGGTGGAACGGTAACCAGCTCCGCGCCGAGGGCACGGATCGTATCCATCTTTTCGTGCGACTGGTTGTCGGGCATGACGATGATCGTGCGATAGCCCAGCGCATTGGCGACCAGGGCGATGCCGATACCGGTATTGCCCGCCGTGCCCTCGACCACCGTACCGCCCGGCGCCAGTTCGCCCCGCGCTTCGGCGTCGCGAATGATATAGAGCGCCGCCCGGTCCTTCACGCTGGCGCCGGGATTGGCGAATTCGCATTTGCCGAAAATGTCGCAGCCGGCTTCGGCGCTGGGGCCTTCGAGGCGGACCAGCGGAGTGTTGCCGATCAGGTCGAGCGTGTGCTCGCGAACGGGAATTGCAGTCATGAGAGGCGCAATAGGAGCGCAGCCGTCAACGGGCAAACAACATCAGTCTTCAGGCGCGATAGTTACCTTCAGCCCATTGAGATCGCCCGAGAACGGGATCTGACAGGACAAGCGCGAATTGTCCTGCCGGTGGTCGGTGGATTCGAGCAGGTCGTCCTCGTCCTCGCTCATCGGCGGGAGCCGGTCGAGAAAGGCCGGGTCGACATGCACATGACAGGTGGCGCAGGAACAGCAGCCCCCGCACAGTGCGAGCAATTCGTCGAAGCCGTTGTCGCGGATCGCTTCCATCACGGTGAGGCCATCCGCGACGTCGATCTCGCGCGTTTCGCCTTCGCGGGTGGTGACGGTCAGCTGGGGCATCGAATGGTTCCTGTCTTGCCTGCGCGGGTCGCCGCGCCCTATGCGGGGGGCTGCTATTCAATCACGGCAGGGAAGGCAAGCGCCAGCGCATGGGTCTGACGAACGCACAATTGCGCGAACACCTCGATGCCGTCGCCGCGGCCGACCCGGTCGTCGCCGGGGCGCTCGTTCGCTGCGGTTATCCCGAGGAACGCCTTCGGCCCACCGGCTACCGCACCCTGTTGCGCACCATCGTCGGCCAGCAGGTCAGCGTCGCTGCAGCGGCCTCGGTGTGGAGCAAGCTCGAAGCGGAACTGGGGGAGGACATGGCGGCGGAGGCGCTGCTCGCCCGCGATTTCGACACGCTCCGCGCCTGCGGACTGTCGCGCCAGAAGCAGGGTTACGCCCGCTCGCTCTGCGAACTCGTGGCGAATGGGGAGATCCGCTTCGACAGCCTGCCGGCGGAGGATGAGGAGGCGATCGGCGAACTGACCCGCATCAAGGGCATCGGTCGGTGGTCGGCCGAGATCTACCTGCTGTTCGCCGAGGGCCGGCCCGATATCTGGCCTGCGGGCGATCTTGCGGTGCAGGAGGCGGTGGGACGCCTGCTCGGCCTGCCGGACCGCCCCGGCGAAAAGGAAACCCGTGTGCTGGGAGAGAAATGGCGCCCCCATCGCGGGGCAATGGCCATCTTCACCTGGCACACCTACAACAATGCCGCGCTCTAGACCGGGCCGCGAGGAGGGAGAGACATGAGCCACCGCAAAGCCATTTTCGTAACCGGGGGCGGTTCGGGCATCGGCCGCGCCATTGCCCTCAAATTCGCCAAAGAGGGCTGGTTCGTCGGTCTCGGAGACATCGACACGGCCGGCATGCGATCGACCGAGGAGTCGATCGCCAATGGCTTCGTCTATTCGCATAAGTTCGACGTGCGCGACCGGGCCGCCTGGGACGAAGCGCTCGAGGCCTTCTCTACCGCGGCGGGGGGACGGATCGACGTGCTCGCCAACAACGCCGGAATTCCCCTCGGCGGATCGCTTTCGGAGAATTCCCCCGAAGAGATCGAACGCTGCCTCGACATCAATCTGAAGGGCGTGTTCTGGGGCGCGCAGGCCGCCCTGCCGCACCTGAAGAAAAGCGCCCCCGGAAGCGCGCTGATCAACACCGCGAGCGCGGCGGGGATCTACGGGACCGGCGGCGCTTCGGTCTATTCGGCGACCAAATTCGGCGTGCGAGGCATGACCGAAAGCCTCGATGCCGAATGGTCCGAATTCGGGATCAAGGTCGCCTCGATCTGCCCGAGCTTCATCGAAACGCCCCTGCTCGACCATGCACCCAACCAAGGCAGCAACGAGTCGATCCGTCAGAGAGTGGCCGAAGCCGGGCTCGAGCTGACCAGCGCGGAAGAGGTGGCGAAGGCGGTCTGGGACGCCGTCCACGGCGACAAACTGCACTGGCTCGTCGGCAAGACCGCTCGCCAGATCGCGTTCGGCGCCAAGTGGCTGCCCGGCCGGGTCCGCAAGCGTTCGCGCGGCCTCGCTCGCCCGCTCGGACGATAGTCCGGTCGATCTAGCCCAGCAAAGCGTCGATCTTGCGCGCCATCTTGACGTCGCGCAACGACAGGCCACCGGCGTCATGCGTGGTCAGCGTGACGTCGACCCGATTGTAGACATTGGACCATTCGGGGTGATGATCGCGCGTCTCGGCAATCATCGCCACCCTCGTCATGAAGGCGAACGCCTCGGAGAAATCGGCGAATTCGAAGCTGCGTTCGATCGCACCGCCATCGCGCGCCGTAGACCAGCGGGGCAAGGCGCTGAGCCAGGATTTGCACTCCTCGTCGCTGAGCTTTTCCACCGTCATCGCCGCGCTCCCTTGCTTGTGGCCTCGCGCGCTTTTGCCTATCGCTGCGCGCCATGCAAGCCCGTCTCGCCGCGACCGACCTCGCCTGCCGCCGCGGCGAGCGTCTCTTGTTCCGCGGCGTGGCGTTCGACTGTCGACCGGGCGATTGCCTGTATGTCGCGGGAGCCAATGGGATCGGCAAGTCGAGCCTCATCCGCATCCTCGCCGGCCTTGCGCGGCCATATTCGGGAAAGGTCGGGCGCGCCGGGGCCACCGGGCTCGTCGACGAGCGGCTGGCGCTCGACCACAACCTTCCGCTCGGGCAGGCTCTGGCTTTCTGGGAGCGGCTGGACGGCGTGCATGATTCCGGTCGGGCGCGCGAAGTGCTCCAGCTCGACCGCCTGATGGACATACCGGTCCGCTTCCTTTCGACGGGTCAGAGGAAGCGTGCGGCGCTGGCGCGGCTGCTCAATGCGGCGCCGCCGATCTGGTTGCTCGACGAGCCGCTGAACGGGCTGGACGCGCAGGCGCAGCGGACAGTCGAAACGCTGGTGACGCTGCATTGCCAGGGGGGCGGGATCGCGGTGATCGCGTCGCACCAGCCGATCGCGCTCCCACGCGAAATGCGCCTCGAGCTGGCGGATTACGCCCCGTGACCGCCGTCGTCGCCCTGCTGCGGCGTGATCTGGGGTTGCTGTTGCCCGGGGGACGGAGCGGCGGGGGGGCACTGCCGCTCCTGTTCTTCCTCGCCGTCGCGATGCTCTATCCCTTCGCCGTCGGACCCGATGGACAATTGCTCGCCCGCACCGGGGGAGGCGTGATCTGGGTCGCGGCCCTGCTCGCGGCGATCCTGCCGCTGGAGAAGCTCGTCTCCGGCGACCTCGAGGCCGGCGTGTTCGACCAATTGCACCTGCGCGGCGTATCCGAGGAGCTGGCGATGGCCGTAAGGCTGCTCGCGCACTGGCTGGCCTTCGCCCCCTTGCTGCTGCTTGCCACCCTGCCTGCCGCGGCGCTCCTCGGCCTGCCGCAGGAGACCATGCACAGGGTGCTGCTGGGCCTGTTGGCCGGCACCCCCGGTCTCGCAGCCGTCGGCCTGGCCGTCGCCGCGCTCACCGCAAGCCTGCGCGGCGGCGCGGCGCTTGCCGGACTCATGGTGATCCCGCTCAGCGTTCCGATCCTGATCTTCGGCGCCGGATCCCTAGTCCGTCCCGACCCCGGCGCCCTGCTGTTCGCCGGAGCGATCAGCCTTGCCTTATGCGCCCTCGCCCCATTCGCGGCGGGCGCCGCGATCCGAGCCGCGCGGGACGGCTAGATTCCTCAGCGCAAAGCGTCAGTAGGGCGGCTTGTGCAAGCCCCTGGAGCTTTCGGTGAAGATCTCCAGCCCATCCTCGGTAATGCCGATCGAATGCTCGAACTGGGCGCTCAGGCTCTTGTCGCGAGTGACCGCTGTCCAGCCATCGGAAAGCACCTTGGCATGCGCGCGGCCGGCGTTGATCATCGGTTCGATGGTGAAGAACATGCCCGGCTTCAGCTCGGGCCCGGTTCCCGCGCGGGCCGCGTGGATCACCTCTGGCGCATCGTGAAACAGGCGCCCGAGGCCGTGACCGCAGAATTCCTGCACCACGCCGTAGCGAAACTGGCGCGCATGCGCTTCGATCGCCGCGCCGATGTCGCCCAGCCGCGCCCCTGGCTTCGCAGCCGCATCGATGCCGAGCATCAGGCACTCATAGGTCACATCGACCAGCTTGCGCGCCTTTATCGAGGGCTCGCCGGCGAAATACATGCGACTGGTATCGCCATGCCAGCCGTCGAGCAGCGGCGTGACGTCGATGTTGACGATGTCGCCTTCCTTCAAAGCCTTGTCCGAAGGAATGCCGTGGCAGATCACATGGTTGATCGATGTGCAGCAGCTGTGTGCATAGCCCCTGTAGCCCAGCGTCGCGGGAACCGAGCCGGCATCGAGCATCATCCCGCGCACGAAATCGTCGATCTGCCCGGTCGTCACGCCGGGCGCCACGAAAGTGGTCAGCTCGTCGAGAATGTCCGCGGCGAGCCGGCCCGCCTTGCGCATGCCCTCGAAGCCCTCGGGCCCGTGAAGCTTGATGGTCCCGTCACGGTAGACGGTCTGCTCGCTGTCGATCACCTGATATTCTGTCATGGGCGCCACATAGCGATGAAGCGGCCGAATTGCGAGGCTCTCAACGCTTGAAACGAAACGCCTCGGCGTAGCGCGGCTTGACCGCATCGATCACCGAAGCCGTGACGGGGAAATCGAGTTCGTAAGCGCCTTCGGCATAGGCACCGGCGACATAGGGGCCAAAGTACACCGTGAGGCGGTCGAAATGCTTCCCGTCCGAAGATCCTATCAGCACCGTCGCCTCGTGCAGCCCGGGGCACTGGTCGAAGGTGGCGTCGCTGTCTTCCTCGACCGGAGCTCCGCGACGCTCCGCCCGTGCGCGGTCGAGCGCGGAGCAGAGTCTGGTCCCCAGCGCCTGTTCGAGCGCGACGGGCGAAGCGAACATGTCGATCCCCTCGGTGGCGGCCTTCGCGCGCTTGTCCCAGACCAGCGATTCCATCCCATACATGCCGTGCGCACCACCCGAATAGCTTGCGAGATGGCCCGACAGACTGATCCAGTCGGGCAGTTCGGCGACGGTCTTCCATTCCTCCGACGCGCTGTGCTGGCGCGGTTCCCATTCGGCGCCCGCGGCCCCGTCCCAGTCGGCATTCGCCTCGGCGACGAGGGCGGCTTTCATGCGTTCCGCCCGGTCCTCCATCTGTGCCGCCAGCTCCGGGATCGCCGAAACTTCGGCGGGCCAGGAATAGGAAAAGGCGAAGCGTTCGGTTTCCGCCTCGATGCTGCGCGCCTCGGCCTTGGTCTCGGCGGCGGCCTCTCCCCGGGCGGAGGGAGCCGCGGTGGTCGCGACACCACCCCTCTCGGCATAGTCGGTCCGATCGGAGCAGGCTGCGCTCGACAGTGCGAGCGAAATCAGGAACAGGGGCGCACGCATCGCGGTATCCTTACAGAGCACGATCACAGGGGCACCCTAATATGGCCGACAGCAACCCGCTTATCCAGCCCGACCGCGGGCAGGATGCGATTTCGATCCACCTCGTCAACCGCGACGGATTTCCCGACTGGGCCAAGAGCTTGTCCGCCGGGCAGCGGGCAGCGCTGACGGCGCAGAAATTCGACGGCAGCGGATATCAGGTCGGGATCGTACCCGATGGCGACGGCTGGTTCGCGGTAGGGGGCGTGGCCGACCCCGACGAGCTGTCGAGCTGGTGCATGGCCAAGCTGGCCGAAGCCCTGCCCGAAGGGACATATCGCCGCGCGACAGGCGAACCGGGCCCCGCGCTGCACGGCTGGCAGACCGCGCAATATGTCTTCGACCGCTACCGCAAGCCCGAGCGTCCCGTTGGCCGGCGCGTCCTGCTGACGAAGAACGCGGGAGCGATCGAGGCTGCGGTCGCCGAAGCGCAGGCGGTCTGCCTGGTCCGCGATCTCGTCAACACGCCCGCCGAGGATATGGGGCCCGAGGCGCTGGAAGAGCAGTTTCACAGGCTGGCCAAGGAGCACTCGGCCCAGGTTACGGTGACCAGGGGCGATGCGCTCGAGCGAGATTATCCGATGGTCCATGCGGTCGGCCGGGCAGCCGCCCGCCACCACGCGCCCCGCCTCCTGCATCTGACCTGGGGAAAGGATGCCGACCCGGTCCTGGCGGTGGTCGGCAAGGGGGTGTGCTTCGATTCGGGCGGCCTGGACGTCAAGAGTTCGACCGGCATGCTGTTGATGAAGAAGGACATGGGCGGCGCGGCGCATGCGATCGCGCTGGCCACACTGATCATGCGCGCCGGCCTTGCCGTGCGGCTGCATCTGCTGGTGCCCGCGGTCGAAAACGCGATCAGCAGCAACAGCTTCCGTCCCGGCGATGTGCTCAAGAGCCGCAAGGGCCTGACGGTGGAGATCGGCAATACGGACGCCGAGGGCAGGCTCATCCTGGCCGACGCGCTGCAGCGGGCGAGCGAGGAAAGCCCCGCGCTGATCCTCGACTTCGCCACCCTCACCGGGGCGGCGCGCGTCGCCCTCGGCCCCGAATATCCGGCGTTGATGGCGCGCGAGGATGCAACCGCCAATGCGCTGATTGCGGCCGGCCGGGCGCATGACGACGAGCCCTGGCGGCTGCCCCTGCCCGACGCCTACAAGGAATGGCTGTCCTCCGACATTGCGGACACCAACAACGCCCATGGCAATTCCTTCGCCGGAGCCAGTGTGGCGGGCCTGTTCCTCGACAAATTCGTCGGCGAAGGGCTCGACTGGGCCCATTTCGACACTTTCGCATGGCGCCCGACGGCCAAGCCCGGACGGCCCAAGGGCGGCGATGCCTATGGTCTCCGCGCGGCCTGGCACATGCTCCGTGGCCGTTTCGGTGGAGCGTGAGGGGGCGCCTGCTTGCGGTAAGCGCCGCGCGGGGTTAAGCGCGCGCAAACCTCAACATCCGGATCGACCAGCAGCGTGAGCGCGCAAGCCAGCTATCCCCTCCCCGAAGACACCGTCGGCCTGAAGGGGCCGGTCGCCAAGCCTGCGCCGGGTACGCTGCCCCTGCGCGGCGATCTGGCGCATATCGCGCTGGCCGGGCAGTATCTCGCTGCGCATTACGTCGTTCCCCTGTGCCGCAGGATCGGCGATGCGCCGACTGCGCTCCGGCTCGCCACGAGCGAGGATGCCGAGGAGGGCGCCACGCTTGCCGCCGGAAGTTCGGTGGAGCTGCTCGACACCGCCGGCGACTGGGCCTGGATCGCCTGCGGACCCGAAGGGCCGAGCGGCTATGTCCGGCTCGACAGGCTCGCGCCCGACAGTGACGCATAAGGTCTTCATCGACGGCGCCGCCGGGACCACCGGTCTCGAGATCGCCGAGCGGCTCACCGGGCGCGAGGAATTCGAGGTGATCGCGCTCGACGAGTCCAGGCGGAAGGACGAAGGGTCGCGGCGCGAGGCGCTCAACGAAGCCGACGTCGCCATCCTGTGCCTGCCCGACGAGGCTGCCCGCGATGCGGTCGCGCTGGTCGATCCCGCTTCGGGAACGCGCCTGATCGACGCCTCCAGCGCCCATCGGACCAGCGAAGGCTGGTGCTACGGATTCCCCGAAATCGTCGGGCGCGAGCGGGTCGCCGAGGCCCGGCGGGTGAGCAATCCGGGCTGCTATCCCACCGGCTTCCTCGCTCTCGTCGCCCCGCTCGTGCGCGAGGGGCTGCTGCCCGCCGACCGGGCCTATAGCGTCCATGCCGTGAGCGGTTACTCGGGGGGCGGAAAGGCTCTGATCCAGCGGTTCGAGGGCGGCGACCGGCCCGCTTTCCGCGCCTATGCGCTCGGCATGGGGCACAAGCATGTCGGGGAAATGCAGCACCACGCCGGGCTCGCGCGGGCGCCGTTGTTCTCGCCGGCAGTTGTCGACACCTTTCGCGGCATGGTCGTCGAGGTTCCGCTCATGCTCGGCAGCATCGAGGCCGCCGCCGGCCCGTTCGCGCTGCGCGACGCCCTGAAAAGCTTCTACGCCGGATCGGTCGTCGTCCGCGTTCACGGTGAAATCCCGCAGGCCGAGGAGATCATCCTCGAAGCCGCGGCCGAACCGCGCGACGATTGCGAACTGTTCGTCTTCGGCAGCGCGGACGGAACGCAGGCGCGGCTGATCGCCCGGCTCGACAATCTCGGCAAGGGGGCGAGCGGCGCTGCGGTCCAGAATCTCAATCTCATGTGCGGCCTGCCCGAGACTGCCGGCCTGCGGCTGCCCGCTGCCTGAATTTTAGGCATTCGCTGATCGTCGCTTGGGCACTGCTTACGCAGTCCGAGCGGTGCGATTGCGCGATTCGCCAAGGGATCGATCCGAAAATTGCGCCGGCGGCATTTGGTGCGACCCGATTCTTCGGCTAGTCCCCAACCGCACCCCCTTGGCACGATTCTTGGAACGCTCCGCGCATGGAACGATCCTCGCCAGGGGAACTTTCGTTACCACGGGCGGAGACGGCCGCCTGCAGACTGCATCGGGGTCAGGACCACGTGAAAAAGATCGAAGCGATCATCAAGCCCTTCAAGCTCGACGAGGTGAAGGAGGCGCTCCACGAGATCGGCGTCTCCGGCATCACCGTCACCGAAGCCAAGGGCTTCGGACGGCAGAAGGGGCACACCGAACTCTACCGCGGGGCCGAATATGTGGTCGACTTTCTGCCCAAGGTGAAGCTCGAGGTCGTGGTGTCCGACGACATCGCCGACCGCACGGTCGAGGCGATCGCCGCCGCCGCGCAGACCGGGCGGATCGGCGACGGCAAGATCTTCGTCTCCACGATCGAGAGCGCGCTGCGCATCCGGACCGGCGAAAGGGACGGCGACGCGATCTGACACAGCCCCTCCCCGATCGGGAGGGCCGGTGCGTGGAGCCGAGTTCCACCGCCGCTTACCACCACCCAGCACCCCGCCGCGGCGGGAATGCGACAGACAAAGGAACGACACCAGATGAGCACTGCAAGCGATGTCCTCAAGCGGATCGAAGACGAAGGCATCGAGTGGGTCGATCTGCGCTTCACCGATCCCAAGGGCAAATGGCACCATCTGACCATGGTCGCCAAGATCCTCGGCGAGGACGAGCTCGAGGACGGGCTGATGTTCGACGGCTCCTCGATCGCCGGCTGGAAGGTGATCAACGAGAGCGACATGATCCTCAAGCCCGATCTCGAGCGGGTCTTCGTCGATCCGTTCAGCGCCGAACCGATGATGATCGTGTTCTGCGACATCGTCGAGCCTTCGACCGGCGAATGGTATGCCCGCGACCCGCGGACCACCGCCAAGCGCGCCGAAGCCTTCCTCAAATCGACCGGGATCGGCGACACCATCTACGTCGGCCCCGAGGCCGAATTCTTCATGTTCGACGACGTCCGCTTCGAAGACAGCTATGCCGCGTCGGGCTTCACCCTCGACGATATCGAGCTGCCGACCAACAGCGGCCGCGAATATGAAAGCGGCAATCTCGCCCACCGGCCGCGCGCCAAGGGCGGCTATTTCCCCGTCGCCCCGGTCGACAGCGCGGTCGACATCCGCGGCGAGATGGTCTCGACCATGATCGAGATGGGCCTCAATTGCGACAAGCACCACCACGAGGTCGCCGCCGCGCAGCACGAGCTCGGCCTGACCTTCGGCACGCTGGTGGAAACCGCCGACAACATGCAGATCTACAAATATGTCGTCCATCAGGTGGCGCATATCTACGGCAAGACCGCGACCTTCATGCCCAAGCCGATCAAGGACGACAACGGCTCGGGCATGCACACGCACATGTCGATCTGGGAGGGCGGCAAGCCGACCTTCGCCGGCAATCAATATGGCGGGCTGAGCGAGAACTGCCTGTTTTTCATCGGCGGCGTGATCAAGCACGCCAAGGCGCTCAATGCCTTCACCAACCCGACCACCAACAGCTACAAGCGGCTGGTGCCCGGGTTCGAGGCGCCGGTCCTGCTGGCCTATTCGGCGCGCAACCGCTCCGCCTCCTGCCGCATCCCCTATGGCGCGGGCGACAAGGCCAAGCGGGTCGAGTTCCGCTTCCCCGACGCCATGGCCAATCCCTATCTCGCCTATGCGGCGCTGCTGATGGCCGGGCTCGACGGGATCCAGAACAAGATCCACCCCGGCGAGGCGATGGACAAGAACCTCTACGACCTGCCGCCCGCCGAACTGGCCGATGTGCCGACGGTCTGCGGATCGCTGCGCGAGGCGCTCGAATCGCTCGAGGCCGACCACGATTTCCTGCTCAAGGGCGACGTCTTCACCAAGGACCAGATCGACGCCTATGTCGAACTGAAATGGGACGAGGTCCTGCGCGTCGAAACCACCCCTTGCCCGGCGGAATTCGACATGTATTACAGCGCTTAACCTTTTGCGATTACAGCGCATGCCATCACCGAGGGGGGCGTCCGGAGCGATCCGGGCGCCCTTTCGCTGTCGGGTCAGTTCGGGCCGCGTAGCAGCATACCGCGCCGGGCCACCTGCCACAGCGCGCCGAGCAGCAATGCTGCGGCGAACATGGTCAGCCAGTCGATCGGCTCCGGGGCGGCGAGCAAGCGGCTATGCGCCAGCAAGGCCCAACCGCCTCCGACGAAGAACAACAGGTTGAAGGCCGAACCCGTGGCATCTTTCGACAAGGTGCGCTGCAACTCGTCGGCGTGGCGGGTCATGGCGACGGATAGCGCGCAGGCAGTTGCAACGAGTACTGCGGCCAGCAACGTCCCTGTGGACGCACCGATCCACAGGCCCGCGCCCGATGTCGCCAGCAGCGCCAGCGCGGAACCGAACGCCATGCTGGCGAAGGCGCTGTAGGTCAGCTGCCTACGCTGCTCGCGCAATTCTTCGGCATCCTCCACATTGAGAAGCCGAGCGCCGGCATCGGGCCGGAGCACGCCGAAGAGCACTATCAGCCCGATAAGTACGTAGAGGACGCCAACCAGGCCTCCGATCTCGCGCGACACGCCGAGCGAGGGTCCCGGGCCCAGATCGCTCAGGCGAAGGAAGGCCAGCGAGGCAAGGAAGCCCGAGACCCCGCCCACGGTCAGCGGCAGGGCCAGCTTCTTCCAGTTGGCCCTCGGCGGGTCGGTGGCGGTCATTCTTGTGGCTCCCAGTGATCGATGAAGATGTCGCGTACTGCAACGGCGAAAAGCTTCGCGATCCGCAGCGCCAGCGGTAGCGAGGGGTCGTATTTGTCGGTTTCGACCGCATTGATCGTCTGACGCGAGACGCCCAGCCTTCGGGCAAGTTCGCCCTGGCTCCAGCCGGCCCGTTCGCGATGGTGCTTCAAGCGATTTTCCACCAACCCCTCCTGTAAAGAGCTCTTTACAGTAAAGAGTTCTTGTCTGTCAAGAAGTCTTGTCAGGCGCGAGAGCCGCGCACATTCCGGCAGATTCCATTTTCCTACACGCGAAATTTCTGCATGATGCGGAGGCCTCACCGTCAGCGAGGTCTCCCATGGACAGAAAGATCGTCTTCGACTGCGTCCGCGTCATGCTCGGTCGCGGGTTCCGCGCGTCCGAAGTCCGCGCGCTCGATGCGGCGCTCGACCGCTCGCAGGCCTCCGCGGAGAATCTATCCTCCGGACTGCGGTCCAGGCGGTCCCTGTCGCAGGATCGGCCCTGCCGGTCTCCGGCTGGTCAGGCGCTTCGAGGGATGCGCCCGGCGGCGCAGCGACGGGCTGGTCGAAGCCTATCCCGACCCGGGGTCGGGAGGCGACCCCTGGACCATCGGCTGGGGCGCCACGGGACCGGGCATCGGGCCGGGCACGGTGTGGACGCAGGGCGCATGCGATGCGCGGCTCGAAGACGACCTCGCTCGCCATGCGCGCGAAGTGACGGCGGCGCTGGGCGGCGCGCCGACCACGCAGGCGCAGTTCGATGCGCTGGTCAGCTTCCACTACAACACCGGGGCGATCGGCCGGGCCACGCTGACGCGCAGGCACCGGGCGGGCGATTTCGCCGCGGCCGCGGAGGAATTCGCGCGATGGAACCGCGCCGGGGATCGCGTGCTCGCCGGGCTCGTTCGCCGGCGCGCTGCCGAGGCCCGGCTCTACCGGTCGGTCGAAGGTGACGGAGAATGAGACGGAGAATGAGACGGAACCGCCATGGTTCGCCTCCGTTGCTTGGGCGAAGGAGTCTCCCCATGCGCATCTTTCTGGCAAGTGCGGCAGCTCTCGCACTGGCCGCAGGCGGAGCCCAGGCCCAGGCGGACAAGAAGGGGGGAGACCCGGCCGGCAAGCCCGACGCCGCCGCTGTCGCGCATCCGCATGAGAGCCCGAACCGGAAGAAGGCCGAGCAGGCCGGCGCTGCCGACAAGCCCGGAAGGGCCGAATCGGCTCCGCAGCCGGCTGCGCAGGGCAAGCTTCCGAAAGGCCCCGCCGACGCCGCTCCTCGTGAAGCGGACAATGCTCCCGGGCCTGCCGCCTCCCCCGAGCGGCCGGGCGAGGCCGAGCGCCGCGAGCAAGGACCTGCCGAGGATTCGGACGGTCCCGGAGAGAATTGGCAGGCGGTCCGGGGCGAGGCCGGGCGCGGCGGACCCCGCAGCAATGCCCGGCCGGTGCGGCGCGTGGTCGCCGAGGAGGGATTTCGCCAGCACCGCGAGACCTTCGACCGCGACCGCAGACGCAGCCCGATCGCCGGCTGCCCCTTCGGACGCGCGAAGAAGACCGCCGGCTGCATTCCGGCCGGCCTCGCGCGGCAGCAGGCCGGGGGATTCCTCGGTTACGGTTACGGACCGAAGCTGTTCGGCCTCTCGACCTACGGCGCCGGGCGCTATGTCTACGAAGGCGGCTATCTCATGCAACTCGGCAGCAATGGCGGGATCGCCGGCTACATCCCTCTGCTGGGGGGCGCTCTGTCGGTCGGCCACCGCTGGCCCCGGGCCTATCGGAGCGCCGCCGTTCCCGAATATTACGCCGATTACTACGGCCTCGGTCTGCCCGGCTCCTACCGCTTTGCCGACAATGTGATCTATCGCGTCGACCCCGAACGGGCCGCGATTACCTCGATCGCCGCGCTTCTGACCGGAGACGACATCACCGTGGGGCAGAAGCTGCCCCCGGGTTACGACATCTACAATGTCCCCTATTCCTACCGCGACACCTACTTCGACACGCCCGCGGCACAATATCGTTATTCGGACGGCTATCTGTACCGGATCGATCCCGAAACGCAGATCGTCGCCGCGGCGATCGAATTGCTCGCATGAGGAGCCGCGCCATCGCCTTCCGCCAATGCGCCCGCCTGGCCTGTGCCACGCTGGCCCTGCTGGCGCTGGGCGGGGGCTGCAGCGAGGCCGAGGAAAGCCCGCCGCCTCTCGCGATCGAGGACGACGGCACGCGGACGCTGGCAGCGGTTCTGGGCGAGGAAGAGGAGCTGTCGACGCTGCAGACGGCGTTCGGCGATGCCGAGCTGTCGGGCGTGCTCGACGGCCCGGCGAGCTATACGCTGCTCGCCCCCAGGAACTCCGCCTTCGCCGCTCTCGGCGACACGGGCGACCGGCTGCTGCAGGACGAGCAGCGTCCGTTGCTGGTCGGAATTCTGCGCGATCACCTCCTTCCCGGGCACCTCACCCCCAAGGCCATCGCGCAGGCGATCGCCGCACGGGGCGGCCCGGTCACCATGACCACGCTCGGCGGAGGAACGGTCCGGTTTTCGCGTCGCGGCGACCGGATCGTCGCCGCCTCGAGCGAAGGAGGCCCCGAAGCCGCGCTGGTGGGCACGGCGGTCGCCGCCAACAATGGCGTGCTGCTGCCGGTCGATGCGGTGCTTCTCCCGCGGCGCGGAAGCGGAGCCGCCGCTCAGTAGTCGCGGCTGATCTCGGCGACCACGCTCTCGCGCCCGACCGTCGAGACCGATGCGAGCAGCGAGAGCCAGCTGGTGACGCGGAATTCGAGCTGGGTTGCGCTATAGCCGCGCCCGTCGGTGATGATCTCCGCATAGAACCTGCGGCCGAAGTTCTTGCCCAGGGCGACGCCGGTCCCGCGGCCGAGGGCCGGGTCGGCGCTGACGATCCGCAGCCGGTCGAGCCCGATCGCGCTGCGCAGCTGGTTGATGGGATCCATCCCCCCGCCGCCGCGCAGGCTGGCGACCGCTGCGCCGAGCTGCAGCGCATCGGTGGCCGAGAGGCCGGTGATCGAGCCGCCGAACAGCAGCCTCGCGAGGATCTCTTCCTCGGGCAAAGCGGGATTGGAGCTGAAGGCGATCTCGGGTTGGGTCGCGCTGCCGCTCACCGTCACCACCACGGTGATGTCGCTGGTCTCGGTCTCGGCGCGGATGTCGAGCTGTGGGTCGATCGGCTGGTTCTCGTCGAAATCGATCTCGCCGCGCGTGAGCTCGAAGCTGGTCCCGGCGAAGGTGTAGTCGCCCCGCACCACGCGCGCGCTTCCGCCGATCCGCGGATCGTCGGTGGTTCCGCGCAGGATGATGTCCGCACCCCATTCGCTGTCGAGACCCATGCCGTCGACATCGATGCGGCTGTTTGCAGTGGCATCGACCAGATAGCGCCATGGCCGTCCCGGCGCGACGCGCGGCGCCCGCGTGGCGGGTGCGTTGATCTCGCGCGTGGGGATCTGCGGCAGGCGCAGGTCGTCCGCCGCCGTGCCGAGGCGCCAGCTCGCCTGATCGACGCGCACCCGTCCCGCGATCGTCCCGCCGAGCCCGTCCGAAACGATGCGCAGCGGCCCGGTCAGGGTGGCGCTGAGCCCGCGGGCGTCGAGCAGCCTGGCGTTCTTCGCTGCGGCGCGCAGGTCGATGATCGGTCCGCGGACCTCGAGCACCCGGCCTTCGACCCGCTCGCCGAGGGTGCGCAGATCGACGATGCCGCTGCCGCTGACGCTGCCTCCGTTCGCGGTGGTCCCGGCGAAGTTCGTGATCTGCAGTCGCGATCCCCGGAAACGGCTGCGCAGCGTGACGTCGCGGATGTCGGTGCCCGAGAGCGAACTGCGGATGCGCAGGCCGTCGCTGGCGACAGACCCGCGGACCCTCGGATCGGCCAGCGAGCCGGTCGCATCGGCGGCGATCGCGACCGGACCGGTGACATCGAAGGTTTCCAGCGCGACGAGCCGCCACAGGCTCTCCGCCGCGCCGCGATAGCGCAGCTGGCCGAACAGCGAGCCGGCGCGAAGCCGCTCGAGCAGCATCCCCGATTGCGGCAGGCGCGTGATCTGCGCCTGAAGCCGCCCGCGCTGGATATCCTCGTTGCGCAGCACCGCCCGCGCCTCGAGATCCTGCTCGGTCAGGCGGGCGAGGAGCGAGACGTCGACGGGGCGCGAGGTCAGCACGAGGCCCGAACGGGTCAGATCGTCGATCTTCACCTTGGCGACGCCGACCGGCAGGCGGAACTCGCCGAGCCCGTATTCGACCGTTCCCGAAATCGTGCCGCCGAGCCCCATGTCGGGGCTGACGATGTCGATGAGCGACAGCGGCATGTCGGCGAGCTTGAAAGTGAAGACCAGATCGTCGTTGCCGAACTGGCCCGAGGCGATCATGGCGCCTTCGCCGTAGGAAACCTGCGTCGGCGCAAGCTGCCATCCGCCACCCTCGAGGCTGGTCAGCACCGCCCGGCGCGGCATGGAAATCGAGCGCCCGGCGAATTCGCCCTGCGCCGCCAGAGCGATCCGGTCGGGGCGGATCTGCGCATTGAGGTCGAGCACGAAACGGCCGCTGCGCCGCCCCGCCAGCGAGGCATCCACGTGGCCGACGCCGTTCTCGACCTCGCCCTGCGCGGCCAGGCGCGAGATGAACAGCGTGCCGTAGGACAGGCCCGCCGCAGTGCCCGAGCCGCTGAAGCTGGTCTGTCCCTCGCGGATCAGCCCGCTCGCCTCGATATCGGCGCGGGCGATGCGCAGCGGGGTGTCACCACCGAAGCGGGCGTTGCGCGCCTGGAGCGAGACCTCGACCCCTTGGCCACCGCCGCGCGGAGCCAGCGCAATCGTGCCGTCGAGGCCGCCGCCTGCGAAGAGCAGTTCGCCGCGGGCGCCGCCCTCCACCAGCGTCAGATCGCCGGTGACTTCGGTGTCGGAGACGGTGAGAGTGTCGATGGCGATCCGGGTGGGCCCCCCGGCCGGGGCGACCAGGCCGAACTGCCCCTCGAACGGGCCGAGCACCGACCCGCCGCTGGCATCGATGGCGAAGCCGTCCGCGCTCGGCGCGATGGCCAGCCGGACGTCCTCGAGCCCGGTGAAGGGGCGGTCGAAGACGAGCACCGCCCGCGGGCCGTCCTCGGCGATCGTCGCCTCGACGGTGAAGTCGCCATAGTCGACATGGCTGCCCGATCCGGCGATCCGCGTGGTCCCTTGGGCGACGCTGCCGTCGAGCGCCATGCGCAGCTTGCTCGCCTCGATCCGCAGGCCGTCGAAGGCGATCGGCGCATCGCCCCCGGCCGCGATGCCGCCGCGGATGCGGATCGGCGAACCCGCGAGATTGGCGAGCGTGGCATTGGTCACCGGAGCGATCCGCGCATCCACATCGGCGGTCAGCCGCCAGGGGGCACCCGGCACCAGCGCGAGATCGACGACCGCCGTACCGCCGGCGGTCCCGACATTGTCGAGCGCCAGTCGCTCCGCGCGAACCGGGCCGCGAATGTCGTAGCGCCCGCTCGACAGATCGCCGCGCAGCGCGAGATTGGCCGAGGCGCCGGGGAAGGCGAGCCGCAGGTCGTCGGCCAGCAGCTTCGATCCCGACAGCACCAGCGTCCCGCGGGCGGTGCCGTCCACCAGACGCGGATCGAGCCAGGCATTGCCGCTCCTCACCCGGCCGACCGCGAGGTCGAGCGGCAGCGTCCAGCGGGTGCCGTCGTAGCGCGCGGTACCCTGCTGGCGCAGATCCGCGAGGATGGTCCCGCCGGCATCGAGCTCGCCCACACGCGCGTCGTGGACGATGGCGAGGTCGTCGAAGGAGCCGTCGATGGTCGCGGTCAGCCGCGCATCGGTCAGCGTGAGGTCGGGACCGAACAGCGCCGGATCGCGCAGGACCGCGGCGAGTTCGAGATCCTCGACGCGGTTCTCCGCCAGATCGACGAGCCCCTCGGCTTCGAGCCGCAGCCCCCGCCCGATCAGCGTCGCCCGCGCGAGGTCGAAAACGCGGCTCTCGATGCCGATCTCGGCCTTGATCGCGACGTCCTCGCCCAGCGCGCGCTCGGGCAAGCCGGACAGGAAATCGGACGGATCGAGCTTGCCGAGCACACCGAAACGCCCGGTGCGATTGGTGATCCGCAGCGCCGCGACGCGCTCATCCTCGCGCCGCACCAGCAGGCCGCCGCTCCAGCGCGACCACGTGCCGTCGCCGCTGGCGCGCACGGTATAGGCGGCATCGAGCCCGGCGAGCGCGACCAGCGGCCCGTCCTCGGCCGCATCGATGGCGAGTTCGAGGTCGAAATCATCCCCGTCGGGCTCGGCGTCGAGGAGCAGCGACAGGCGATCGCTCCGCCCCAGCTTTCCGTCGAGGTCGGCCATCAGCCGCCGGTCCTCGACCTGCACCTCGCCAACGAGATCGACCCGCTGGGCCCGGTCCCCGGCAATCCCCGGCGCCAGGGTGAGATTGTCGATCTCGAGCCGGTCGATCGAGATGTCGAAACCGGGCAGGACGGGGGTATCCTCCTCGCTCGGGATGAATTCGGGCAGGCGGCGCAGCGTGGCTCGGCGCGCGGCGAAACTGTCGATCTCGAGGCGGTTCGACAGCCAGGCGCCGGGGTTCCAGTCCACTTCGGCGCGGGGAATTGTGAGGAACACGCCCTGCGGATCGGACAGGCGGACATCGTGCAGCACTGCCGCGCCATAGAGGTTGCCCTCGATCCGGCCGATGTCGATGTTGAGACCGTTGGGAAAGGTGCGTTCGGCGATCTTGCTCGCCAGAAACCGCTCGCCGAGCGGTGTGTTGAGCAGCACCAAGGCGCCCACCACCAGCAGCACGAAGCCCGCCGCAATGCCCAGCAGCCATTTGCCCGCGCGCCCGACCCGCGAAGGACGCGACGCTGCCGGTGCTTCCGAAGCGGTCTCCACTTCCACCATCAGAAGGCTTGCCCGAGCGAGACGTAAACCGCCACCGAGGCGTCTTCGGGTTCGGGGTTGAGCGGAACACCGACGTCGAGACGGATCGGCCCGAAACCGGTCGTGTACCGCAGGCCCAGCCCCGCCCCCATCTTGATCTCGCCGAAATCGGGGGTGGTCGAAGTCGAGACGCTGCCGAGATCGAAGAAGGGCACCACCGACACCGCCCCGTCGAGAAAGCCGGTTCCGATACGCGCCTCGATCGAGGCTTCGACGAGGCTGCGCCCGCCGATCGGCTCCATGAATTCGTTCTTCGGCCCGATCGACTGATAGCCGTAGCCGCGAACCGAGCCACCGCCACCGGCATAGAGCCTGCGCGACGGTGCGATCCCGACCAGATCCGCGCCCTGGATGCTGGCGAAGGCGACCCGCCCGGCCAGCACCGTCCGCTCGCCGACGGATTGGTAATAGGCGGCATCGACCCGGTTGCGCAGATAGTAGAACTGCTGCCCTTCGGTGCGCGAGGTTTCGGGTGCGAGGAAGCCCGTCACGCGGAAGCCCTGCGTCGGATCGAGCAGCGAGTCGCTGGTATCGATCGTCGCACGGCCGAAGACCGAAGCGATGAAATAGGTCTGCCGCGGACGCGCCACCCCGTCGACGATACGGTTCCGCTCGTCGGTGGCGAGGATCTCCGCGCCCAGCCCCCAGGCGAGCGGCTTCTGGAACAGCAGCGTCGAGGTCCGCTCGTAGATCCCCGAGAGCGCGACCGTGCGCGCATCATAGGCGTCGGTATCCACCGTCGAGGCATAGGCGTCGAGCGTCAGGACCTTGTCGCGGCCGCCGAAGTTGTTCTTGCGGAAGGTCACTCCCGCAAGCTGTTCCTGCGTTCCCAGAATGCCCCGGACGCGGAGCGACCCCTCCGGCGGGAACAGATTGCGATGTTCCCAGCTCGCCTGGATCCGGAAGCCCTCTTCGGACCCATAGCCGATCGCACCCGCTATGGTCCGCAGCTTGGCCCGCTCGATGTCGACGTCCATCGCGACCACGCCTGGCTCGCCTCCCTCGGGCGGCGCAACCTCGCGCGGCGTGACCGAGACGCTCGACACAAGGCCGGTCGCGGTGATCGCCCGCCGCAGGTCGAGTTCCAGACTGCGCTGATAGACGTCGCCCGGCTCGAAGCGCGCGATGTCGGCGAGATGACGGCCCGAGAGGAACCGATCGTCGTCGCTGACGACTTCGCCGAAGACGTATTTCCCGTTCGGGCGCACCGGCATGGTGAGATCGCCCTCGACCCGCGCATGGTCGATCAGCAGCTCGGGTTCGTCGATTTCGGCGAACGCATAGCCGCTCTCCCCCAGCGCAAGGTCGAGATCGAACCGTTCCTGCTGGATCACATCGGACTGGAGATAATCGCCGGTCGCGATCTCGAATGCAGAGCGCAGTTCCTCGGCATCCGCCGCGGTGTCGAGCTGGCCGAGATCGATCGCTCCATAGGTATATCGTGGACCCGGGATGACGTCGAAGCGGACGCGGGGACTGGGGGTCGCGCTATCCTCGCCGGCCGTCCGGGTGCCGATCGTCCGAAGGATTTCGCCGTCGTAATAGCCATAGACGCGCAGCAGCGTGCCGAGCAGTTCCTGGTCTTCGCGCGCCCGCGCCGCCAGCTGGGCGACACTTTCCTCGCCCTCTCCGAGTTCCTCGATGGTCGATAGCGCCTCGAACCGGTCGACGAAATCCTCGCGCTCGCTGAACGGAGGCTCCTTCTGCGGGAAGCCCAGCACGAGCGTGTCCGACAGCTCTTCCAGATCGGCATCGGCAAAGGCCACCTGCGGGGTCGCCTCGAGCAATTGCGCGAACTCGATGTCTTCCTCGGGCTCGAGCGGTTCGAGCGGCTCCACCTCGACCTCCTCGGGCCAGGCGATGGTCATGTCCGGCAGCTCGGCGATCGGAGTGTCGGCTCCGATCTCGCTCGGTTCCTCGGGATCCTCGAGCGTGGGCTCGTCCGCGCCCTGGTCGGCCCATTCTTCAGGGTTTTCGACCGCGCGATCGGGAATCAGCTCTTCGAGAGCAGCCGAGGTGTCGATATCCTGTGCCGCGAGCGACTGACCCGCCAATGCCAGCGCAAGCGCCACGAGGCAGGCAGCCGGCGCAAGGCGCGGACGCTCAGTCGGCGATCCGGTATTCCGCGGCGCGGCCGTCTTTGGCGGGAAGAGGATCGTCGCCGCGCTTGCCCCGCGGCGCGGTGGCGGAAGCGATGAGGCGCCGTTGCTCGGCTTCGGGCATGCGCTCCCACCCGCCACGCGCGAGCCGTTCGAGCGGCCGGTAGCGGACCTTGTACTGCATCCGCTCCGCCCCTTCGACCCAATAGCCGAGGTAGACGTAGGGCAGCCCCCGATCGGCCGCCCGGCGGATGTGATCGAGGATGATATAGTTCCCAAGCCCTGCGCGATCCTCATGCTCAGGGTCGTAGAAGCTGTAAATCATCGACAGCCCGTCACCCTGGTAGTCCGTGAGACAGGCACCGACCAGACGACCTGGCTCGGCGCCGACTCCCGGCTCCCTATATTCAACCACATAGCTTGAGACGGAAGTATGTTCCACCATGTCGGCGAAATCCAACTCCTCCATCTGCGTCATCCCGCCACCGGGATGTCTCACAGCGAGATATTTCTGCAGCAGTTCGAACTGCTCGGCGGTAGCCCAGGGGCGGCATTCGGTGGCGACGAGGTCGTCATGGGCCTTGAGCGCCCGCTTCTGGGTCGAGGACGGCCTGAATTCCTGCGCCACCACGCGGACCGAGACGCAGGCCTGGCAGTCGAGGCAGGAGGGTCGGTAGGCGACCGTCTGGCTGCGGCGGAAGCCGATCCGGCCCAGCGCCTCGTTCAGCTCGTCGGCATTGTCGCCGCGCAATTCGGTGAAGACCTTCCGCTCGCTCTTGCCCGGCAGGTACGGACACGGCGCGGGGCTGGTCACGAAAAAGCGGGGGAAGCGGATCGGGGCCGTCACGGCGATGTGCGTCCTTTCGGTTAACCGGGGGTTACCTTCGATAGACGCATCAATGCCAGAGCGGGTCCCGCGTTAAAAGTCCCTTAACCATGAAAAGCACAGCTCGTCCGTCCAGCAGCACGAGACGGATGGTTAATCCGCGACGGGCCGGTGCTGTCCTGCGTTCGCCTTGTCAGGCGAGTTCGGCGAGTTCGACGCTGTAGCCCTTGGCCTCGAGGCCCTCGATCAGCCGGTCGATCTGTTCGCCGTCGCGGGCCTCGCATTCGATCTCGGTGATCAGCCCCTTCGCCGGAAGCGTGGTGAAGATGCGCTGATGGTAGATCTCGATGATGTTGACGTTGTGCGCGTTGAATTCGCGCATGACCTTGTAGAGCGCGCCGGGTCGGTCCTGCAGCGTGATCCGCAGACGCGCGAGGCGTCCCGAACGGGCCAGGTCGCGCAGCAGGACGTTGGCCAGCAGCCGGGTGTCGATGTTGCCGCCGCATAGCACCAGCCCCACGGTCTTGCCGGCGAACTTCTCCGGGAAGGAAAGCACCGCTGCGAGACCTGCGGCGCCGGCTCCTTCGACCACCGTCTTCTCGATCTGCAACAGCAACGCCACGGCATGCTCGAGCGCCGCTTCCTCGACCAGCAGCACCTCGTCGACCAGTTCGCCGATGATCTGGCGCGTGAATTGGCCCGGCGCCTTGACCGCGATCCCTTCGGCCAGAGTGTCGCCGCCGCAGGGCATCTGATCGCCCGTGACCGCACTGTACATCGAGGGATAGAGCTTCGCCTGCACGCCGACCATGCGGATGTCGGGCTTCAGCGCCTTGGCGACGGTTGCCATGCCGCTCATCAACCCGCCTCCACCGATCGGGACGACAAGACAATCGAAATCATCCTTCTGCTCGAGCATCTCGAGCGCCACCGTCCCCTGCCCCGCGGCGACCAGCGGGTCGTCGAAAGGGTGAACGAAGGTCAGGCCGCGCTGCGTTTCCAGTTCCCGCGCATGGGCATAGGCTTCGTCGAAGGTCTCGCCATGGAGGACGACATTGCCGCCGACGCTCTCGGTCTGCATCACCTTCACGCTGGGGGTGGTCTGGGGCATGACGATGGTGACGGGAACCCCGAGCCGGCGGCCGTGATAGCTGAGGCCCTGGCTGTGATTGCCCGCCGAGGCCGCAATCACGCCGCGCCGCTTCTGTTCGTCGGTGAGATGCAGCAAGGCGTTGAGTGCGCCGCGTTCCTTGTAGGCGGCGGTAAACTGATGGTTCTCGAACTTCAGCCAGATCTCGGCGCCGGCGATCTCCGAAAGCGTCTGCGAGCGCATCATCGGCGTCCTGACCACTGCGCCCTCGATCCGCGCGGCGGCGGCGCGCACATCCTCGAGCGTGAGAAGATCGGTGGCCTTGGTGGCAGAGCGCGCGGTCGAGCCTTGTGTCATCGTTGTGCCCCTACGGCGCGCGGGGATGGCGCGCAATCGCGGAAAGGGTTTGCGCACAGCAAGCTATGCCTTATCGCGAGCGCCGCTTGCCAAGGATCGCCTGAAATGAAATCGCAATTTCCTCCTCTCCGCCCTCGCGCTCTCATTCGCCACGCCGGGCCTCGCCGACGTCCTCGTCGACAATGTCGAAGGGCTGACGATCGACGAGGAAGGCAAGGTCGAGCGCTTCGCCGCCATGGTGATCGACGACGACGGCAAGGTCGCCAGACTGCTGCAGGCGAAGGACAAGAAGCCGCAGACCGACTATCGCGAAGACGGCAAGGGCCGGGTCATGATTCCCGGCCTGATCGATGCGCATGTGCACGTCATGGGGGTGGGGATCGGGGCGCTCACGCTCGACCTGTCGGACACCAATTCGCTGGCCGAAGCGCTCGACAAGATCCGCCGCTTCGCTGCCGAGAACGAGAGCCGTCCGTGGATCCTCGGGCGCGGCTGGAACCAGGAGAAATGGGGCCTCGGCCGGTTTCCCACCGCGGCCGAGCTCGACAGCGCCGTCCCAGACCGGCCCGTCTACCTCCAGCGCGTCGACGGTCATGCCGGCTGGGCCAACTCCCTGGCGATGGAGGTGGCCGGCATCACCGCCGGGACCGCCGATCCCGCCGGGGGACGGGTCGAACGGCTGCCGGGCTCGCGCGAGCCCTCGGGCGTCTTCGTCGACGGTGCCGAGGACTTGATGGCGGCGGCCATTCCCGCGCCGCGGCCCAAGGAGCGCGACCTCGCCTTTGCCGAGGCGCAGAAGGTGCTGCATCGCGCAGGCATCACCGCCGTGGCCGACATGGGCACCACGATCGAGGACTGGCAGGCCTTCCGCCGAGCCGGCGACCGCGATGCGCTGACGCTGCGGATCATGTCCTATGCCGCGGGTCCGGAGAATATGGAGCTGATCGCCGGATCGCGCCCGACCCCGTGGCTGTACCACGACAAGCTGCGGATGAACGGGGTGAAGCTCTATCTCGACGGTGCGCTCGGCAGCCGCGGAGCGTGGCTCAAACGGCCCTATTCCGACGATCCGGGCAACACCGGACTGCCGCTGACCGGGTCGGCGAAGCTGCGCAACATCCTGGTTCGCGCGGCACAGGGCCAGTTCCAGCCGGCGATCCACGCGATCGGCGATGCCGCCAATGCCGAAGCGCTCGATGCCATCGGCGAGATCGCCGAGAGCTTTCCCGGCGATCGTCGCTGGCGGATCGAGCATGCACAGATCGTCGATCCCGCCGACCTGCCGCGGTTCGGAAAGCACGGAATCATCGCCTCGATGCAGCCGGTTCATCAGACCAGCGACCGGCTGATGGCCGAAACCCGGCTCGGCACCGACCGGCTCGAAGGCGCCTATGCGTGGAATTCGATCCTGCAACAGGGTGGCCGGCTTGCCTTCGGCTCCGACGCCCCGGTGGAGGCGCCCGACCCCTTCGCCGGCCTGGCGGCGGCGATTACCCGTACCGACGCTGCCGGAGAGCCTTTCGGCGGCTGGCGTCCGCAGGAACGGGTGTCTCGCGAACAGGCGCTGGCGGGTTTCACCAGCGAAGCGGCCTATGCCGGCTTCGCCGAGGGACGCTTCGGTCGGCTCGTGCCCGGCGAAAGGGCCGATTTCGTGCTGATCGACCGCGATCCCCTGCTCGCCACACCGGCGGAATTGCGCGCGACCAAGGTTTACGAGACCTGGGTCGGCGGACGCAAAGTCTATGATGCGGACTGAGTGTCGTCCGCCCCGCCCGAGGCCTCCTCGGCGCGCCGGTCCTTGTTCTCGGTCAGGCGCATCAGCAGCAGCGCCCCCTCGAACAGCAGCAGCAGAGGGATCGCCAGCAGCAATTGCGATCCTGGGTCGGGCGGCGTGATGATCGCAGCGACGGCGACCACCAGCACCACGACGTAGCGCCGTGCTCCGGCGAGCTGCGCGCGCGTCACGATTCCCGCGCGGTGCAGCAGCAGCAAGAGAACGGGCAGAAGAAAGCTCATTCCGAAGGCCAGGATGAACTGCATCACCAGCCCGAGATATTCGTTCGCGGTGGGCAGCGCCTGGATCTCGAGCCCGCCGGCCGTGCCCTCGAAGCCGAGAAACCATTCGAATGCGGTCGGCATGACCACGTAATAGGCCAGCGCCGCGCCGGCCGTGAACAGGATCGGCGTGGCCAGCAGGAAGGGCAGGAAGGCCTTCTTCTCGCGGGCATAGAGCCCCGGCGCCACGAAGGCCCACAGCTGGTTAGCGATAACCGGAAAGCTGAGGCAGAAGCCCGCGAAGAGCGCGACCTTGAGCTCGACGAAGAAGACTTCGTAGAGCTTGGTGAAGATCAGCTGCCCCTGCCCTTCGGGGAAGGCCGATTTGAGCGGCTGGATGAGGAAACCGAGGATCGGATCGGCGAAATACAGGCAGATGGCGAAGGCCACCACCAGCGCCAGCACGCAGCGCACCAGCCGCGCGCGCAATTCGATCAGGTGATCGAGCAGCGGCGCCTGCGTTTCGTCGATGTCCTTGATCGCCACCATGTCAGCGGTCCTCCGGCGCGGGCGGCGGATCGAGCGGCAGCGCAGGCTCGTCGGTGCCATCTGCCTCTTCGACCGGACGTGCGCGCCGTATCGCCGCTTCGGCGGCGGCATCGGCGTCGGGCACCTTACCGCTGGAAGACAGCGGCTCCATCTCGGCGGGCAAGAGGTTGTCCGGTGCCCCGGGTGCCCCGCCTTCGGCAGTGGAGCCGTCGGGATGTTTGGCCATGATCTCCTTGTTCCGCCTGGCCCATTTCTCCTCCATTTCCTCGATCTCGGCCTGGCGGACCATCTCGTCGACGCCGGCGCGGAAGTGGTTGGACAGGCGGCGCATCTTGCCGATCCAGCGGCCTGCGGTGCGCATCGCGCGCGGCATTTCCTTGGGGCCGATCACCAGAATCGCCACCACCAGGATCACCAGCAATTCGCTGGCGCCGATATCGAACATATGCGCCTCCGCCCGCTAGCGGATCACTTGCTGTCGCTGTTCGACTTGACCTGACTGCCGGTCAGCCCTTCGTCGGCGGGCTTTGCCTCATGGCCGATCCGCTTCGTCGGCGGGGCATCTTCCTCGTTCATGCCCTGCTTGAAGCTTTTGATCCCCTTGCCGAAATCGCCCATCATTTCCGAGATGCGGCCGCGCCCGAACAGGACGAGGATGACGATGGCGATGATGATGAGCTGCCAGGGGCCGAGCGACATGATGAAACCTTTTCCGTAACGAGACCCCCGATATAGGATAGCGCGAGGGCGAGCGCCAGTCAGCGATCGTCGGCGACGTCTCTCCCATGCGCGGCACCTTCGCCGCCATTGTCGTCACCTTCGTCTCCACCATCGACACCGATCAGCTCGTCATAGGCATCTTCGACGGGGTCGAGCAGGCCGGTGGCACGCAATTCGGCAATACCCGGAAGATCGCGGCGGCTCGACAGACCGAAATGGTCGAGAAATTCGGGAGTGGTCGCATAGATCGTCGGCCGCCCCGGAACCTCGCGCCGGCCGGCGATCCCGACCCAGCCGGCTTCCATCAGGACGTCGAGCGTGCCGCCCGAAGTCTGCACGCCGCGAATCGATTCGATCTCGGCCCGGCTGACCGGTTCGTGATAGGCGATGATCGCGAGGACTTCGGTCGCCGCCCGGCTGAGCCGGCGGAGCTGTTCCTTCTCGCGGCGGAGCAGGTGGGCAAGATCGGGAGCGGTTTCGAAATGCCAGCGCTTGCCGCGCTCGACCAGATGGACTCCGCGCGGTGCATAGTCTTCCGCGACGCTCCGCAGGGCCTCGCGGATCTCGCCGGCCGCGACATCGCCGAGAAAGCCCGCCAGGGCTTCGGCCGTCATCGGCTCCTCGGCGGCGAACAGGGCGGCTTCCACGGCGCGGGCAAGCTCGTTCATCGGGCGGGCACCCGACGCAGCTGCAGCGGACCGAAGATGGCCTCCTGCCGCAGTTCCGCCTTCCCCAGCCGGGCCAGTTCGAGTGCCGCCACGAAGCTCGAGGCGAGCGCCGACTTGCGCAGCCGCGGTTCGGCATGCGGGGGGAGGAAGTCGCGCAGCTCCATCCAGTCGAGCGTGACGCCGAGCATGCTGGAGACCCGGTCGAGCGCCGATTCGAGCGTCATCACCGGGCGTTCGCGGACCATGTGGATCGCCGGTGCGGTGCGCGCCTTGACCCGCCCATAGGCCTGGATCAGCGAATATTGGTCGCTGCGCCACAAGGTCTTGCGCGCGATCTCGAGCCCTTCGGGATTGCCACGCAGGAAGACGTCGCGGCCGATCCGGTCGCCGCCGAGCAGCCGCGCCGCGGCTTCGCGCATCGCACCGAGCCGCTGAAGCCGCAATTGCAGCTTGAGCGCCAGTTCCTCCGGGCTCGGATCCTCCTGCTCGTCGCGCGGCAGGAGCATGGCCGATTTGAGATAGGCGAGCCACGCCGCCATCACGAGATAGTCGGCGGCGAGCTCGAGCTTCAGCGCCTCGGCCTGTTCGATATAGTCGAGATATTGATCGACCAGCGACAGGATCGAGATCGCCCGCAGATCGACCTTCTGACGGCGGGCGAGGTCGAGCAGCAGGTCGAGCGGACCCTCCCAGCCGTCGAGTTCGAGATAGAGCGCCGCGCCGCCGTCGGAGCCCCGGGCCGCGGCCCCTTCCCACTCGTCTTTCCCGTTCTCGGCGGGCTCGGCGAAGAGCAGGCCGTCGGCGCTCATGCCTCGCGCTTCTCGGCGAGGGCGAGCAGTGCATCGCGCTTCGCCAGCAGCTCTTCGACCGGCTCGCCGTCGCGCGGGGGCCCCATGGCATCGTGCACCCGCTCGAGCCGGTCGCGGCTATCGGCGGACATGGCCCCGCAGCTTTCGGCGATGGCGATCTGGTCGTCCATCTTCGCCCAGCAGTTGAGCACGATATCGCAGCCGGCCGCCAGCGCGCGGCGCGAGCGATCGGGGATCGCGCCCGAGAGCGCCTGCATGTCGATGTCGTCGGACAGCAGGAGGCCGTCGAAGCCGATCGTGCCGCGAATGACCTCGTCGACGACCTTCGGAGAGAGCGTCGCCGGATTGTCCGCATCCCAGGCCGTGAAGACGATATGCGCGCTCATTCCGAGCGGGTGCGAGGAGAGCGTGCGAAAAGGCTGGATGTCGGTCTCGAGCTCTTCCTCGGTCGCCTCGACGAGCGGCAAATGGTGGTGCGTGTCGCAGGTCGCGCGGCCATGGCCGGGCATGTGCTTGAGGCAGCCGACGACACCCCCGCGGGCCATGCCGTCGAGGATCGCCCGGCCGAGCGCCGCGACCTGCATCGGTTCGCTGCCCAGCGCGCGATCGCCGATGACTGCGTCGGTTTCAGGACGGCGGACGTCGAACGGCGCGTGGAAATCCACGCTGACACCGACTTCGGCAAGCTCGCGGGCCATGGCTTCGGCATTCGCCCGCGCGGCCTCGATCGCCGAGGCCGGGGCCAGGGCATAAAGGTCGGCGAAGGCCTCCCCCGCGGGGTAGCGCCGCCATTCGGGCGGCTTCATCCGCGCGACCCGGCCGCCTTCCTGGTCGATCGACACGATCAGCCGCTCGCGCCCATGGATGGCGCGCAGATCGTCGGTCAGGCGACGCAATTGCGCCCGGTCGGCACAATTGCGCGCGAACAGGATGTAGCCCGCGGGATCCGCGTCCTTGAAGAAGGCGCGTTCCTCTGCAGTCAGTTCGAGACCGGCAATGCCGAATATGGCGGGCGTCATGCGGGGAAGGTGGGAGTTTCGCCCGGAACCCGCAAGTTTCCCCGCTTCCCCAGGTGTGGAAACCGGATCCGCCGACGCCCTATTTGACGAAGCAGGCGAGGCCGTCATTCTGCAGCGCGCCGCACAGACGGTTCGCCGCCGCACGATCGCCGGCCATCGCCTGCAGGCGGTAGACGCGTCCGATATCGACCTGCGCCTCGACCACCCGGTGGCGGACGCCGCCGAGCGCCTCGGACTGGCGAATCAGCCGTTCCCAAGCCGCCTCGGCATCGGCACGGTGCGGATAGGCGCCGACCTGGACCGCCACTCCGCTGGCCTGTTCGGAAGGCGAATCCTCGTTCAGGGTGGAGGCGATCGACGGGCCCGCAGCCGCGCTCGCGGGCGCTTCGGGGGTGGGTGCCGTGGTCGGTTCGGCAAGCCGGCCGACGCGGGTCTGGCCTTCGCCGACGGCAAAGCTCGTGTCTCCGGTGCCGGCGAAGGTCTTGCCGCCCGGCTCGTCCGGCCGCACCTTGAACGGCTCGGCGGGCGCCGCGATGATGCTGCCGTCGGGTTCGGGTTCATCCGAGACCTGGTTGGCGAGAAACCAGATACCGCCGACGACGATCGACAGCATCACGAGGGCGAGCACGCCGAGCATCATCAGCCGCGAGGAATCGAAGCGCGCCACCTCGTCCTCGTCCTCGCCCGCGTCGAGCCAGGGCAGACGTTCGTCGTCGGCCAGGTCGAGCTGGTCTTCCGCCTCCCAGTCCTGCTCGCGATCGAATGAGGTCGAAGCCGCCATGTCTACATCTCCTCCACCGCTTCGACTCCCAGAATGGCGAGCCCGTTGCGCAGCACCTGAGCGACCTGCGCCGCGAGGAACAGCCGCGCGCCGGTGAGATCGGCATCGTCCTCGCGGATGATCCGCTTTGCCGGATCGTCATTACCCGCATTCCAGAAGCTGTGGAAGGCAGCAGCCAGATCGCCGAGGAAAAAGGCGATCCGATGCGGCTCGCGAACCCTGGCCGCGCTTTCGACCACCCGCGGGAACTGGGCCGCTTCGCGCACCAGCGCAAGCTCCTCGGCCCCGAGGAGGTCGAGCTTTGCGTCGCTCGGCGCCACGCCTGCCTTGCGCAGCGAGGAATGGATGCGGGCATGCGCATATTGGACGTAGAAGACCGGATTGTCCTTCGACGCCTCGACCACCCTGGCGAAATCGAATTCCATCTGGGCATCGGGCTTGCGGGTGAGCATGGTGAAGCGCACCACATCCTTGCCGACCTCCTCGACCACCTCTGCCAGGGTCACGAAGGTTCCGCTGCGCTTGGACATCTTCACCGGTTCGCCGCCGCGCAGCAGCTTGACCATCTGGACCAGCTTGACGTCGAACGGGACGTCGCGCCCCGCACCCTGCGTCAGCGCCGCGACGGCGGCCTTGATCCGCTTGACCGTGCCGGCGTGATCGGCGCCCCAGATGTCGATCAGCGCATCGGCCTTTTCGGCCTTCTGGAAGTGATAGGCGAGATCGGCGCCGAAATAGGTCCAGGAGCCGTCGCTCTTGCGGATCGGCCGGTCCTGATCGTCGCCGAAACGGGTCGAACGGAACAGCGGCAGCTCGACCGGCTCCCAATCCTCGGGCGGCGCCTTGCCTTTGGGCGCTTCGAGCACCCCATCGTAGACGAGATCCTTCGCCCGCAGCCATTCCTCGGCCGCCTCGGGCTTTCTGGCGGCCTGCAGTTCGGCTTCGGAAGCGAACAAATCGTGGTGGATCCCGAGCAGTGCGAGATCGGCGCGGATCATCTCCATCATCGCCGCGACCGCGCGCTGGCGGAACGGCGCCAGCCAGTCCGCTTCGGGGGCATCGCGAAAGGACGCTCCGAATTCCTGCGCGAGCGCCTTTCCGACGGGTATCAGATAATCGCCCGGATAGAGGCCTTCGGGGATCTCGCCGATGTCGTCGCCGAGCGCCTCGCGATAGCGCAGATGCGCCGAGCGCGCGAGCACATCGACCTGACCGCCGGCATCGTTGACGTAATATTCGCGGATGACCCGATGTCCCGCCCATTCGAGCAGGCCCGCCAGTGCATCGCCCACGACCGCTCCGCGGCAATGGCCCATGTGCATCGGCCCGGTGGGATTGGCCGAGACATATTCGATGTTGACCGTCCGCCCCTCGCCCATTGCCGAGCGGCCGTAGTCGCCGCCGAGCGCCGCGATGGCGGAGAGCTCGCGCCGCCAGGCCTCGGGAGCCAGCCGCAGATTGATGAAGCCGGGCCCGGCGATATCCGCGCTCTCGATGTCGGGCTCGCGCCGCAGATGGTCGACGATCCTTTCGGCCAGTGCCCGCGGATTGGTGCCCGCCTGCTTCGCCAGCACCATGGCCGCATTGGTGGCGAGATCGCCATGCGCGGGATCGCGCGGCGGCTCGACCGCGACCTGGTCGCGGGCGGTCCCGGGCGGAAGGGCGCCCTCCATCTCGAGCGCGCCCAGAACGGCGTCGATCCGGGCCGCGAAGGCGGCGTGAAGAGTCTGCATGTCAGCCATGGCGCGCGCCTAGCCTATCGGCGCGAAATGACAAGATGCGCAGCGCGGTCGGCGCGGCAGGCGCCTAGCGCGTGACGTTGTAGGCCAGCTGTTCCTGGGAGAGCTGGAAACCGACGAGCAATTCGAACGTCGCCCGGTCGACCGCCGCCTTGACCGCAGGATCTGCCAGCGGATCGAGCGCGGCGTCGGGATCGCCCGCCTTGCGCTTGCGGGTGATCTGCTGACGGACTTCCTCGGGCAATGTGGCCTGGGCGCGATCGACATAGGCGGCGGCGGTTCCCCGCCCCTGCGCGCGTTCCTGCCCATCGGCGAATTGCAGCGTGACCGTGCCGACCCGCTTGGTGACGACGGCCGAGCCGCCCCGCAGGACGGTCACGAAATAGGGCAGCGCCACCGTCCGTGCGCCGCGCGCATCGGCGCGGCGGGCGACGACGTCGAAGCTGGCTTCGGTATAGACGCGCTCACCGGTCGCTTCATTGCAGGTCGAACGCAGATTGGTGATTGCCGCAGTGACATCGAGATCCGCCTGGGTCGTCGACCCGGGCGACCGGAAGGTGGTGATGTCGCCGGTATAGTCGGGAATTCCGACCGCCGGGCAGGCGGTGCGCACGGCCGTGATCCCGACGCCCTGATCGACCACCAGATCGCCTTCTTTGGCGCATCCGGCCAGGGCGAGCCCGAGGGCGAGCACGGGGAGCAGGCGGGTGCGGATGGTCATGCGGCTAAGATCCCTTTTGCGTACGATAGTATTCGGGTGCCCCGCGGGCATGGCAGACGCCCTAGCTTGGGTCGGATGAAAGCGCTAGAGGGCGCCATATGAATGCCCCCTTTCCATCCGCCTCCGCCGGGGCGAGCCACGATCCGCGTGTGCCCCTGCAATTGCTGATCGCCGCTCCGCGGGGATTCTGCGCCGGTGTCGACCGCGCGATCGAGATCGTCGAACGCGCGCTCGGCAAATATGGCGCCCCGGTCTACGTCCGGCACGAGATCGTCCACAACCGCTATGTGGTCGATGCGCTCAAGGCCAAGGGGGCCGTATTCGTCGAGGAGCTCGACGAGGTTCCCGACGATGCTCCCGTCGTGTTCAGCGCCCATGGCGTGCCCAAGGCGGTCCCCGCCGAAGCGCAGCGGCGCAATCTGCTCTATGTCGACGCGACCTGCCCGCTCGTCAGCAAGGTCCACCGCCAGGCCGAACGCCAGATCGAAAAGGGGCAGCACATCCTGTTCATCGGCCATGCCGGCCACCCCGAGGTCATCGGCACGATGGGCCAGGTGCCCGAGGGGCGGATCACCCTGGTCGAGACCGTCGAAGACGTCGCCGCGCTGCCGTTTTCCGCAGCCGACGATCTGTCCTTTCTTTCGCAGACCACGCTTTCGGTCGACGATACGCACGAGATCGTCGAAGCGCTGAAGGCCCGTTTTCCGCAAATCGTCGCACCCAAGGCGGACGACATCTGCTATGCCACGAGCAACCGCCAGGCGGCGGTCAAGCAAATCGCCAGCGGAAGCGACCTCGTGCTGGTCATCGGCGCCCCCAATTCCTCGAACTCGGTGCGGCTGGTCGAGGTGGCCGAGCGCATGGGTACCGATGCGCGGCTGATCCAGCGCGCCGCGGAAATCGATCCGGAGTGGCTCGACGGGGTGGGCACGGTCGGCCTCACCGCCGGCGCCTCGGCGCCCGAGAAGCTCGTCCGCGAAGTGGTCGACCGGCTGTCCGAATGGCGCGCCGTCACCGAGGAAGTGATCCTCACGACCGAAGAGAACATGGTGTTCAAGCTGCCCCGCCAGCTCACCGACTGACGGTGGCCGTCTATACCCATCTGGGCGCCGAGCAATTGGCCGAGCTGATCCTCGCCTATGACGTGGGCACGTTGAAATCGGCGAAAGGGATCGCCGAGGGCGTGTCCAATTCGAACTGGCTGATCGAGACCACCGGCGGGCGCTTCGTGCTGACCATGTACGAGCGCCGGATCGAAACACGCGATCTGCCCTTCTTTCTCGGCCTGCTCGACCATCTGTCGGCCGGCGGCTGCCCGGTTCCCCGGACGATCCACGACCGCCACGGGGCTGCCTGGCGCGAGATGGAGGGCAAGGCGGTGGCGCTGATCGAGTTCCTCCCCGGCGTGTCGCCCGGACGGCCGACACCGGCGCAGGCGCGCTCGACGGGCAAGGCGCTGGCGCAGATGCACGACCGGGCGCATGCCTTCGCCATGCACAGGGCGAACGAACTGACCCCCGGACATGCGCTGACGATGCTGCGCGCCTGCGGCGAAGATGCGCTCGCGGCCATCGCGCGCCCACTGGCGGGCATCTGCGACGACAATCTCGCGATCGTGCAGGCATGGCCCGAGGATCTGCCCCGCTCGACCATCCATTCGGACCTCTTCCCCGACAATGTCCTGATGCTGGGCGATCGGGTGACCGGGATGATCGACTTCTATTTCGCCTGCGAGGACATGATGGCCTACGATCTCGCCGTGACCCATGCGGCATGGTGCTTCGACGAATCCGGCGCGCGTTTCGATGCCGCGCTCGGCCATGCGCTGGTCGAAGGGTATAAATCCGCCCGCCCGCTCGAGCGCGGCGAACGCGCGGCGCTGCCGCTGCTCGCCCAGGGTGCGTGCCTGCGCTTCGTCGCCAGCCGGGCGCAGGACTGGCTCGACACCCCCGCCGATGCGCTGGTCCGGCGCAAGGATCCGATGGACTTCGTCAGGCGGCTGGAATTCTACCGCGAGACCGGCGAAAGCGCCTTCGCATGAAGCATGTCGAGCTGTTCACCGACGGAGCCTGCAAGGGCAATCCCGGCCCCGGCGGCTGGGGCGCCCTGCTGCGCATGGGCCGGCACGAGAAGGAGCTCTCGGGCGGCGAACCCGACACGACCAACAACCGGATGGAGATGACCGCCGCGATCCGCGGGCTGCGCGCGCTGATCGAGCCGTGCGACGTCGATCTCTATACCGACAGCAAATACCTCGTCGACGGGATCACCAAATGGGTCCACGGCTGGAAGAAGCGCGGCTGGATCAACGCCAGCAAGAAGCCGGTCCGCAATGCCGAACTGTGGCACGAACTGATCGACCTCACCGCGCATCACCGCGTCGCCTGGCACTGGGTCAAGGGCCATTCGGGCCACCCCGAGAACGACCGTGTCGACAGTCTGGCGAGCGCTGCGGCCGAGCGGATCGCGGCCGGCGGTCAGGCGAATCTGGCGGGCGAATAGAGCGCCGCGTCGAGATCGCGGGTCATCGCATCGCGGCCCTGCCCCAGCAGCAGCTGCGCCGCGAGCCGCGCCGCCGCGGGCGAGGTCTGGATGCCGAAGCCGCCCTGCCCCGCGAACCAGAAGAACCCCTCCACATGCGGATCCCAGCCATAGACCGGCAGCCGGTCGGGCGCGAAGCTGCGCAGGCCGGCCCATTTGTGCTCGACCGCCGCGACCCGCCAGTCGACCACGCGCTGCAGCCGGTCGATCGCTTCGGCGACTGCGAGATCCTCGGGCGCGGCATCGCAGGGCGGGCTCGGCACCTCGTCGTGCGGGCTGAGCCAGAGGCGCCCCGATTCGGGCTTGAAGTAGAAGCGTCCGCCGATGTCGAGCACGAGCGGGAGCCGGTCGGGAACCGGCGGCTCGATGCGGAGCTGGATCACCGTTCGCCTCAGCGGCTGGATCGCCAGCGGCGCAGCGCCGGCCAGCCCGGCCAGCTCGTCCGCCCAGGCCCCGGCCGCATCGACGACCACGCCGGCGCGGACGCTCTCGCCCCGCGCGGTCTCGATCCGCCAGGCACCCGCGGTCCGCGCCATGCCGACGATCCGCGCGCGGCACGTCAGCTTCGCGCCGCCTTCCCGCGCCCGGCTGAGAAAATGCGCGTGCAGCGCCGCGACATCGATATCGGCGCAGGCAGGCTCCCACACCGCATCGCTCCATTCCGGCCGCAGGCCGGGCACGCGGCGCGCCAGCTCGTCGCTTCCGAGACGCTCGAGCGTGGCCCCCATGGGGCGGAAGCGCTCGAGAAAGCCGTCGAGTTCGGTCGCGTCGCGCTCCCGCCCGATATACAGCGCGCCGCGCGGCGCAAGGAAGCCATGCTCGCGCAGCCACGGACCCGAGGCGAGCGTCAGCGGAACGATCCGGCGCCCGCCGTAGCATTCTTCCCAGAATGCCGCCGACCGGCCGGTGGCATGATAGCCGGGCCGATCCTCGCCCTCGAGCACGATCACCCGCGCGCCCGCCGCCGCCAGCTCGGCAGCGAGGCTGGCTCCCGCGATACCCGCGCCGGCAATGGCGAAATCGTAGAGGCTCACCCGGCTTGCGGCGGCGCGACCCGGTCGAGGAACCCGGCGATGGCGGACAGGGCCCGTTCGCGCACCGGATCGGTCTCGCGCAGGATTTCGTGACGCGCCTCCTGCCCGAAGGCGACGAGTTCGCCGGCGGGCAGGCGTTCCGCAGCGCGCCGGGCGCGGTCATGGCTGACGAGACGGTCGGCAGAGGTCGAAACGATCAGCACCGGAACCGCGACCGCCTCCAGTGCGCCGCGCGCCTCGAGGCGGCGGATCGACGCATAGGCACGCTCCACCCAGCCCCAGCTGCCCGGCCCCATCGCCAGCTCCGGCCGGTGCTCGCGCCACCACAATTCGTCGGCATAGCGGGCGGCGTCATGGGTCAGCAGATCGTGTCGGTCGGCGGGCATTTCACCCGGCTTCTCGCTCCACTTCCAGGCCGGGCGGCTGGGCGCGCCTATCCGCGTCATCAGCCTGGCCACGGCCTGCAGCAGCGCCAGCGGCAGCGGCGGCCCGGCCATGCCGAGCATGGGGGCGCTGAGCACGGCGGCCGCGGGATCGATCCGCCCATCGACCAGCGCGCGCATCACCAGATGACCGCCCATCGAATGACCGACGATGACATGCGGCCCCGGCGTCCCGGCACGCCAGTCGGACCACAGCGCCGCAAGATCATCGACCCAGTCGCCGAAGTCGCCGATGTGACCGGTGAGCGGATCGGTCCCGAGCCTGCCCGACCCGGCCTGGCCCCTCCAGTCGGCCGCGGTCACCTGCCAGCCTGCGCGGTGCCATTCCTCCAGCGTTTCGAGATATTTCTCGTAGAAATCGCCGCGTCCGGGGAGGAACAGCAGCGAGCCCCGCGGCGACGCTTGCGCACCGGGCCAGTCGATCCGCCGGATCCGGTGGCCGTCGGGCAGGATGAAATGCGATTCGCGTGCCGCAGCCGGAATCGCCCGGCGGTCGATCCTCCCTGCCTGGCCCTGCTGTGCGGTGATGGCCGCCCTCCTATGGTTACTTCTTGGTAAGCATGTCGCGTTATCCTGGCGGCGAAAGCACCCCGGGGACGACATGCAGCACCAGATTTTCACCTACGTATTGCTCGGCGGCTTGGCAATCGCGCTGCTCGCGGTGATCGTGACCGACCTCAAGAGCCGGACCATCAGCAACAGGCTGACGCTGTCCGTCGCTGCGGGCGCTCCGCTCTACTGGCTCGCGATCGGCCTCCCGCTGTGGCCCGGCGTGGCCGGCCAACTCGCTCTGGCAGTGGTGGTTTTCGCCATCTGCTGCGCGCTGTTCGCCATGCGCCAGATGGGCGGTGGCGACGTCAAGCTGCTCGCGGCGCTCGCCCTGTGGATTCCCCCTTCGCAATTCACCCTGCTGCTGGTGGCGATGGCGATGCTCGGCTGGGTGCTGACGATGGCGGTCGGCGCCTGGCGGGTCGCCCATTCCACCACCATCAGGACCAGACCTGCGCGCGACGCGCTGTTCCTGGTCGCCGGGACGATCGTCGCAGCGCTGTTCGCCAGCGCCGTGCTCGGGGGGCCGAAGCTCCCCCTGCCACAGGGCCTGGTCGATGCGGCACCGGACAACGCCTTGGCCGGGGTGGCGCTGCTGCTTCTGCCGCTGGCGATTCTGCTGGTCGTCACGCTCGGTTCGATTCGCATCATTCGTCGCCACGATCGAGACGTCTGGGTTCCCTACGGACCCGCAATTTCGCTCGCCGGGATCTGGATCGTCGCCAGCGGACAGCTCTTCGCGGGCGCTGCGACGGCGGCTGTCGGCTGACAACCCGATTTTAACCAGTCCGCCGGTAGAGCGTGAAACCATACTTGCCCGCGATGGGATTTCGTGCGGGCCGAACGAAGGGGCTAGACAGCCATGGATAGGAAGAAGCTGGTTCTGCTGGTGGGTGCGCTGATCGTCGCGATCGGCACGGCGCTGGTCGCACGAAGCATGTTTGCCGGGGCCGCCGCTCCGCAGGCCGAAGCTGCCGCAGTGGTCGAGCCGCAGGGGCCGAAGGTGCTCGTCGCCCAGCGTGCGCTGCCGGTGGGAACGATCATCACCGCCGATGCGATCGGTTTCCAGCTGTGGCCCGAAGAGCTCGTCCAGGATGCCTATTTCCTCGACGGCGAAGCCGACATGACCAAATTGCTGGGCACCGTCGTTCGCCACCCGATCACGGCCGGCGAGCCGGTCACTCAGGGCTCGCTCGTCGCGCCGGGAGATCGCGGCTTCCTCGCCGCGGCGCTCACGCCCGGCATGCGCGCGATCACGGTGCCGGTTTCGGCCCAGTCGGGTGTCGCCGGTTTCGTCTTCCCGGGCGATCGGGTCGACATGGTGCTGACGCAGACCGTAAACGGCAACGACGGTACCGAACTGAAGGCGTCGGAAACCATCCTGCGTAACCTTCGCGTGCTCGCCACCGATCAGTCGACCCAGTCGGAAAAGGCCGAGGACGGCTCGACCGTCGTCAAGGCCTTCCGCACCGTGACGCTCGAAGTCACTCCGGTCATCGCCGAAAAGGTCGCAGTGGCACAGACCATCGGCACGCTCAGCCTGTCGCTGCGCTCGCTGGCCGACAATCAGAACGAGCTCGAACGCGCCATTGCCTCGGGCAATGTCGCCATCCCCGACGATGCCACGCCGGAAGAGGAAGAAAGGCTTCTGCGCGATGCGCTGGCCCGTCCCGACGACAGCAGGAGCACCTTTGTGACCGGCGCAGACGTGTCGCGCTTCCAGCGCCGCTCGGCTCCGCCGCAAGGCACGGCTCAGCCGGCCGGCATCGCGGCGGCCCCGAGCGGATATGCACCATCTGCCGGGGGCGAGCCGGTCCGCAAGGGCCCCAGCGTCCGGGTGACCCGCGGCAAGGAAGTCGAAGAGGTCTCCGTGGGCAAGGACCGCATTTCCGCCGCGGCGAAAGCGATGGTCGGCAGCCAGGCCCAGGGCGTGGCGCAGGCGGGCAGGACCGTGCCCGTCGCGCAGGCGGTGATGATCAAGTGAACCGGATCGAGAAACAGGAAAGCCATTCAGGGGGCCATTCCATGAAGCGTCGTCTAACCACCAAATTGCTGCTCGCCGGCCTCGCCGTCGCGCCGCTGGCAGCCGCCCCGACGACCGTTGCGACGGCCCAGTCGGTCGTCCGCCCGACTTCGGAAATCGTGCTTTCGATCGGCCGCGGCGAACTGATCAACGTGCCCGGGTCGATGGCCGATGTGTTCATCGCCAACGACCAGATCGCCGACGTTCAGGTGAAATCGCAACGGCAGCTCTACGTGTTCGGCAAGTCCGGCGGCGAGACCACCGTCTATGCCAGCAATGCGGCAGGCGACATCATCTGGTCGGCCAATGTCCGCGTCGGATCGAACATCGGCAGCATCGACCAGATGCTGGCGCTCGCCATGCCCGAAGCCAAGATCTCGGTCGCCACCATGGGCAGCAATATCGTGCTGTTGACGGGAACGGTCGCGGCCCCCGAGGATGCGGCCGAGGCGCAGGACCTCGTCCAGGCCTTCGTCGGCGAGGATGCCAATGTCATCAGCCGGCTGCGCATGGCGACGCCGCTGCAGGTCAATCTGCAGGTCCGTATCGCCGAGGTGAGCCGCAGCTTCGTCCGCGCGCTGGGGGTCAATCTGGCATCGATGGACAGCTCCAGCGGGTTCAAGTTCGGGGTCGGCCAGGGCCGCACCGGCGCCATTCCCGACTTCCGTCCGGGAGCGCCGCTGGGAGCGAACGGCCTTCCCGAATATTACGTCCCCGACCCGAACAACCCCGGGGAATTCATTCTCCAGACCGGGTCGGCGATCGCCTCGATCTCGCCCGGCACGACGCTTGGCGCCTTCGGAAAGTTCCTCGGCCTCGATGTGGGCGCCGCGCTCGATCTCGCCGAGACCGAGGGCCTCGTCACAACTCTTTCGCAGCCCAATCTGACGGCGCTTTCGGGCGAGACCGCCGAATTCCTTGCCGGCGGCGAATTCCCGATCCCGCTCAGCCAGGGTCTCGGCACGACCACGATCGAATACAAGAATTACGGCGTCAGCCTCGCCTATTCGCCGACCGTGCTCGCCAATGGCCGGATTTCCTTGCGCGTGCGTCCCGAAGTGTCCGAGCTGTCGAGCCAGGGGGCGATCACGCTCAACGGCTTCCAGGTTCCGGCGCTGATCACCCGCCGCGCGGAAACCACCGTCGAACTGGGCTCGGGCCAGAGTTTCATGATCGCGGGCCTGCTGTCGAACAATGCGCAGAACTCGATCGACAAGGCTCCAGGGCTCGGCGACGTGCCGATCCTGGGCAATCTGTTCCGCTCGACCACCTATCGCAAGGGCGAGACCGAGCTCGTCATCGTCGTCACCCCCTATCTGGTGGAGCCGATCGATGCGAACGACATCAAGCTCCCGACCGACGGGTTCCGCAAGCCGACCGAATATCAGCGCCTGTTGGGCTATCAGCAGAGCGACGGCGTGAGCGGGGCGGACCGTCCCAAGCCGAGCGCCGTTCCGGCCGACCCTGCCGACCCGCGAATTTCCTACGGGGAATCCGACAGCGGCGGCGCCCGCAGGGCCGCCGGGCCGAGCGAGGTGCGCCGCGAAGAACGCACTGCGGCGGCCGAACCCGGCTTCAGCTTCGAATAAGGGAGACGAGTACAATGGCTAAGGCATTCAATCGCGCGCTCGTCGCTCCGCTGGCAATCTCGCTCAGCCTCGCCCTCGCCGGTTGCGGCGGCTTTCCGTCCGAAAACCGGTCGATCTACAGCACCCGTCAGCCGGTCGTGGAACGCAGCAATTTCACCCTCGACGTGAATGTCGGCGGCGACGGCCTGGCCGTGAGCGAGCAGCAGCGCGTGGCCGGCTGGTTCGAGGCGATGGACCTCGGCTACGGCGACCGCATCTCGCTCGACGATCCCGGCGCGAGTCCCGCGGTGAGGGAAGATCTTGCAGCGCTGGCGGGCCGTTACGGGCTGATGGTCAGCGAGGGCACGCCGGTGACCCAGGGCTATGTCGATCCGGGCCAGGCCCGGATCGTCGTGACTCGTTCCACCGCGCATGTTCCGGGATGCCCCGACTGGTCCGCCAACAACGAGGCGAACGAGCTCAATGCGACCTATCCCGGCTATGGCTGCGCCATCAATGGCAATTTGGCTGCCATGGTCGCCGATCCGGAAGACCTGATCCACGGGAAGAAGGGCACGGGCGAAACCGTGGTCACGACTTCGACCAAGGCGATCAAATCCTATCGCGAACAAGCCCCCACGGGTGCGGGCGGCCTGCCCGAAGTCGCCAGCAACGAAGGAGGCTGACACGTCATGAGCGCTTCACTCAAACCCAGTTCGACCGGCAATCGCGACGCCTTCGCGGCCTATATCTGCGACGAGAATGCTCTCGACGTGCTGCGTCCGGTGGTGATCGAACTCGGCTGGCAGCCCGAGAAATGCAACAAGGGAGGCCTGCGCAACGCCATCCAGTCGCTGTCGGTCTCGGCCAGCCCGAACATCTTGATGGTCGACCTGTCCGAAAGCGGCGATCCGCTGAACGACATCAACGCGCTGGCCGAGGTCTGCGAACCCGGCACGGTGGTGATCGCGATCGGTCAGGTCAACGACGTGCGCCTCTATCGCGATCTCCTCGCCAGCGGCATCCATGACTACCTGCTCAAGCCGCTGTCGGCCAACATGCTCCGCGATTTGCTCAATCAGGCGCAGGCAGTGTTCATGGCTCCGCGCGGCGGCGAGGACGAAGGGGTCAAGCGCCATGTCTCGACCGCCGTCATCGGCACGCGCGGCGGGGTCGGATCCTCGACCCTCTCCACTTCGCTCGCTTGGCTGTTCGCCGGCGAATCGCGCATGGCGACCGCCCTGCTCGATCTCGACGTGCATTTCGGCACCGGTGCGCTGACGCTCGATCTCGAGCCGGGCCGCGGGCTGACCGATGCGATCGATAACCCCAGCCGCATCGACGGGCTGTTCATCGAGCGGGCGATGATCCGCGCCAACGACAATCTCGCCATCCTTTCGGCAGAGGCGCCCATCAGCTCTCCGTTGATGACCGACGGCGCCGCCTTCCTGCAATTGCAGGAAGAGTTCCGTCACGCCTTCGAGGCGACCGTGGTCGACATGCCGCGAAGCATGATGATCAATTTCCCGCACCTGCTCGCCAATGTGAACGTGATCGTCCTGGCGACGGAAATGTCGCTCGCCTCGGCCCGCGACACGATCCGGATCCTGTCATGGCTGAAGGTCAACGCGCCGCATGCGCAGGTTCTGATCGTTGCCAATAAGGTCCAGCCGGGCGTGGCGGAGATCAGCCGAGCCGACTTCGAGGCCTCGATCGAACGCAAGATCGATGTCGCCATCCCCTTCGACCAGAAGGCAGCTGCCAATGCAGCCAAGCTGGGCAAGACCTTCGTCGATGCCAATGGGGGCTCGAAAGCAACCGGCGCGATCAAGCAGCTTGCCGCCCGGGTCCTCGGGGCGAGCGAGGAAGACGGCGAAGAGGCGGCGGAAACCGGAGCGAAGAAATCGCTGCTCGGCAGCCTCGATATCAAGAGCCTGCTGGCGAAGAAGAAAGACGCGCCGGTTCGCGAACCGGCGGAGTGACGGACGGTCGGAAACGATCCCCGAGCCGTGGATAGGATGGACGGAGAGCGCGCATGAACATCATCCAGCTGATGCTGGTGGCTGTCGGAGTCCTTGCCTTGCTGGCGATCGGCTACACGCTGCTCTCCGGTCCGAATCCGGCCAAATCCAGCCAGCGGCGGCTGCAGCAGCTTCGCTACCGGCACTCGGAAAGCACCGATACGAAGGTCGAATCGCAGCTCAAGAAGGCGATCGCGGCGCGCAAGCCCAAGCTGCACCGTACCGCCGGTTCGCAATCGCGCATCCAGGCTCTCGCGGTGCGGCTCGACCGGACCGGCAAGGGCTGGACTCTGAGCCAGTACGCCTATGGTTCGCTGGGCATCGGTGTGGCCATCGCGCTGCTGATGTTCCTGCGCAGCGGCTCGCTGGGTCTGTCGCTCGGCGTCGGCGTGCTCTTCGGTGCGGGCGTACCGCATTTCATCGTCGGCCGTGCGATCAAGAAGCGCACCAAGCAGTTCAATGCGAAGTTCCCCGATGCGATCGAATTGCTGGTTCGCGGCCTGCGATCGGGCCTGCCCGTGTCCGAGACGCTGGCCGTGGTCGCGCAGGAAGTCGCGGGTCCGGTGGGCGTGGAATTCAAATCCATCGTCGAGCGGATCAAGATCGGCCGCACGATGGAGGAATCGCTCCAGGAAACCGCCGATCGCCTCGGCATTTCCGAATTCAACTTCTTCTGCATCACTCTGGCGATCCAGCGCGAGACGGGCGGCAATCTGGCCGAGACCCTGTCGAACCTCGCCGACGTCCTCCGCAAGCGCGCGCAGATGAAGCTCAAGATCAAGGCGATGAGCTCCGAATCGAAGGCCTCCGCCTATATCGTCGGGGCCCTGCCCTTCATCGTCTTCACGCTGATCTGGTGGATCAATCCGACCTATATCGGCAGCTTCTTCGAGGACGATCGGCTGATCGTCACCGGCCTCGGCGGCCTCGTCTGGATGTCCATCGGCGGCTTCATCATGGCCAAGATGGTCAGCTTCGAAATCTGAGCAGGGAAGAGTAGAAACCCATGGAACCCGGCACTGGCCCCACCCTCCTCGGCTTCGACGTCATCCTCGTCGGATCGATCCTCGCCGGGATCGCCGCGCTCGCGGTGGTCGTCGCGATCTATACCGCGATCACCATCAAGGATCCGATGGCCAAGCGCGTCAGGGCGCTGGAAGGCCGCCGCGAAGAGCTCAAGATGGGCCTGGTGACCTCGACCGCGAAGAAGCGGCAGAGCCTGGTGCGCAAGACCGACACGACCGAGCGGATCAAGGACACGCTCGGCAATCTCAAGGTCCTGCAGCAGAGCCAGGTCGATATCGTCCAGAAGAAACTTGCCCACGCCGGCATCCGCAACAAGGAGCTGGCGGTGCTCGTGATCGGCCTGCGCGCCGTCCTGCCGATCCTGCTCGGCGGTTTCGCCTTCGTCATGCTCTATCTGGTCGAGGTCTATCCCGACTGGCAGATGAAGCGTGTGGCCGCGCTCGCCTTCGCGGTCTTCGTCGGCTACAAGGGCCCCGAGCTCTATATCGGCAATATCGCCAAGAAGCGGTCGGACGCCATCCGCAAGGGCCTGCCCGACGCGCTCGACCTGCTGGTCATCTGCGCCGAGGCCGGCCTGACGGTCGACGCCGCCTTCAACCGCGTCGCCAAGGAACTGGGTCGTGCCTATCCCGAACTGGGCGACGAATTCGCGCTCACCGCGATCGAGCTGTCCTTCCTCAACGAACGCAAGAAGGCCTTCGACAATCTCGCCTACCGCGTCGACCTCGATGCGGTGAAGGGCGTGGTCACCACCATGATCCAGACCGAACGCTACGGCACGCCGCTGGCATCGGCCCTGCGCGTGCTGTCGGCCGAGTTCCGCAACGAGCGGATGATGCGGGCCGAGGAAAAGGCCGCCCGCCTGCCCGCCATCATGACCGTGCCGCTGATCATGTTCATCCTGCCGGTCCTGTTCATCGTCATCCTCGGTCCGGCAGCCTGTTCGATCGCCGACGCCTTCAGCGGCGGGATCGGCTAGGCCGCGCCTAGTCGGTCAGGCTCTCGGGGTCGAACTCGCCCGCCTGATCGCGGATCCGGCCGAGCATTTCGTGGAGCGAGCCGCGCTCCTCCTCGCTGAGGACGGAGAACAGCTCGCGCTCGATCTTCATCGCCAGCGGCATGATCCCGCCGTGGACCGCCCTCCCCTCGGTCGTCAGCTCGAGCAGATGCGAGCGGCCGTCGCTGGCGTTGGGCGATCGCTGCACCAGGCCCCGATCCTCCAGCTTCCGGCAGGCGCGGTTGACCGGGACCTTGTCCATCAGCGTCTGTTGCGAAAGCTCGCGCTGGGTCATCGCCCCGTGATCGCCGAGCACCGCCATGATCCGCCATTCGGTGGTCTTGAGCGCGAAGCGCTTGCGATACTGCTCGGCGATCCGGGCCGAGACGGCATTCGAGGCGATCGAGAGCTGATAGGGCAGGAATTCGGCGAGGCGCGGGGAAAGCTGGCGAGAGGGCATGGTTCTACCCTTAGAAACCACGGGCGACTTGGCAAGGCCGTTGCATCTGTGACCAGGCCGGCGCCCTATTCGTAACCCGGCTCGTCCCACCAGGGGTAGAAGTCGGGCATGTTGTCGCCGACCGTGTCGGGATAGCGCGGCGCGCGCTTCTCGAGGAAGCTGGCGACTCCCTCCCGGGCATCGGCGCTCCGGCTGAGGCGATAGATCGAGCGGCTGTCGATCCGGTGCGCATCCATCGGATGGCCCGCCGCCCCGAGCCGCCAGAGCATCGCCCGGGTCATCGCCACCGAGACGGCCGAGGTGTTGTCGGCGATCTCGCGTGCCAGCCCCATCGCCGCCGGCATGAGGTCCTGCTGCGGATGGACCGAGCGCACCAGCCCCCGGTCGAGCGCTTCGCGCGCATCGAAGATCCGCCCGGTCATGCACCATTCGAGCGCCGTCTGCATTCCGACCAGCCGCGGCAGGAACCAGCTCGATGCCGCTTCGGGGGTGATCCCGCGTCGTGCGAAGACGAAACCGAACCGCGCATTGTCCGAGCACAGCCGCATGTCGAAGGGCAGCTGCATCGTCGCTCCCACCCCGACGGCGACGCCGTTGCAGGCCCCGATCAGCGGCTTCTTCGAATTGAACAGCCGCAGTGTCAGCCGGCCCCCGCCGTCGCGGACGCGCTCGTCGGACAGATCCGCGACCGGTTCGGGATCGGAGAACACATGGCCGCCGCTCCCATCCTCGTTTTTCGGGGGGGTCAGATCCGCCCCCGCGCAGAAGGCGCGATCCCCCTCGCCGGTCACGATCACCGCACGCACCGCGTCATCGCCATCGGTGATGTCGATCGCGTGGATGAACTCCTGCATCATCACGCGGGTGAAGGCGTTCATCTTGTCGGGGCGGTCCAGGGTCACGGTGGCGATGCCATCCGCAATGGCGAGCTTGATCTGGGTGAATTCGGTCATCGCGCAACTCCGATCCGCCCGTCAGAGCGTGTTGGACATGGACCGGGTGTTACACAGTCCAGGAGCAGAAAAACGAGCGCCTCCTTTTCGCGTCGGAACGGGAGGAAGGAGGCGCTCGAAATCATCATGCCGCCGGTCCTAGCGCAGGAAGCGCGCTGTAGGAAAGCGGCTGCCGCGCATCACCGCGGGGCCATGCGGATGGCGCCGTCGAGACGGACGTCCTCGCCGTTGAAATAGCCGGTCTCGATCATGCACAGCGCGAGCCTGGCATATTCCTCGGGATTGCCGAGACGCTTGGGGAACGGGACGCTGGCGGCCAGCGCTTCCTTCACCTGCGGCGGCGCGGCATTCATCAGCGGCGTGTTGAAGATGCCGGGGAGGATGGTGTTCACGCGGATGCCTTCGCGCATCAGGTCGCGTGCGATCGGCAGGGTCATGCCGACCACGCCACCCTTGGACGCCGAATAGGCGGCCTGGCCCATCTGCCCGTCCTCGGCGGCGACCGAGGCCGTGTTGACGATCGCCCCCCGGTCGCCCTCGTCGGTCAAGGGATCGAGCGTCATCATCCCGGCCGCCGATTTGGCGATGCAGCGGAAGGTGCCGATCAAATTCACCTGGATCACGAATTCGAAGGCCTGCAGCGGGAAATGCTTGATCTCGCCCGACTGCTTGTCGCGGCTGGCGGTCTTGATCGCATTGCCGATCCCGGCGCAATTGACCAGGATGCGTTCCTGGCCATGTGCCTCGCGCGCCTTGGCGAAGCCGGCATCGACCTCTTCCTCGCTCGTCACATTGACCTTGCAGAAAATGCCGCCGATGTCCTTGGCGACCGCTTCGCCCTTCTCCTCGTTCATGTCGAAGAGCGCGACCTTGGCACCTTTGGCGGCGAGTGCGCGAGCGGTGGCTTCGCCGAGGCCCGAGGCCCCGCCGGTGACGATGGCCGGGGTCTTGCTGCTGATTTCCATTGAATTTCCTCTCACCTCGTCATCCCAGCGAAAGCTGGGATCTGTTTCGGATAATTACGACGTCGCTGCACGAGATCCCAGCTTTCGCTGGGATGACGCACCACGTCAAAGCGCCTCGACGATCGTCACATTGGCGACGCCGCCGCCTTCGCACATCGTCTGCAGGCCGTACTTCTTGCCGCGCGCCTTCAGCGCGTGAACCAGCGTGGCCATCAGCTTGGTGCCCGAAGCGCCGAGCGGATGACCGAGAGCGATCGCCCCGCCATTGACATTGAGCCGCTCCGGGTCCGCGCCGGTATGCTTGAGCCAGGCGAGCGGCACGGGCGCGAAGGCCTCGTTGACCTCGTAGAGGTCGATATCCTCGATCTTCATTCCGGCGCGCTGCAGCGCGCGATCGGTCGCAAAGAGCGGTTCCTCGAGCATGATCACCGGATCGCCGGCCGTGACGGTGAGATTGTGGATCCGTGCCAGCGGAGTGAGGCCGTATTCCTTCAGCGCCTTCTCGGAAACGATCAGCGCCGCGCTCGACCCGTCGCAGATCTGGCTGCTCGAGGCCGCCGTGATCGTGCCTTCGGGGCTGAGCAGCTTGACCGACTGGATGCTCTCCAGCGTCGCATCGAAGCGGATGCCCTCGTCGACGGTGTGCATTTCGGTGCCCTCGGCCGTCTCGATCTCGATCGGGACGATCTCGGCTGCGAAAGCGCCCGACTTGGTCGCCTCGATCGCCTTGAGATGGCTCGATAGCGCGAAGCGGTCGAGATCGTCCTTGGTGAAGCCGTGCTTCTTGACGATCATCTCGGCGCCCATGAACTGCGACCACTGGATGCCGGGGTATTTCTCCTCGAGCCCGGGCGATTTGTAATTCCCCAGACCTTCCTTCATGTGGAACATGGCGGTCGAGCCCATCGGCACGCGGCTCATGCTTTCGACGCCGGAAGCGATCACCACATCCTGCGTGCCGCTCATCACCGCCTGGGCGGCGAACTGGATCGCCTGCTGGCTCGAGCCGCACTGCCGATCGATGGTGACCGCCGGAACCCCTTCGCCGAGGTGCTTCGCAGCGAGGACGGCATTGCGCCCGACCTGCATCGCCTGCTCGCCGCCCTGGCTGACGCAGCCCATCACGACGTCGTCGACCGCCTTCGCCTCGAGCCCCGACCGTTCCATGAGCGCATCGAGCGTGCGGGCGGCGAGGTCGACCGGATGGACGCCCGCAAGACGCCCTCCGCGACGGCCACCGGCGGTTCGAACGGCTTCGACGAGATAGGCTTCGGGCATCGGATGGAGTCCTTTTGCGTTTCGATTTGCGACGGACCTATGGGTGCTTTCCGTTTACGTCAAGTGGAGCCTGCCAATGCGGTCCGCCCCGAACTTGCGAGCAGCGGGGGCGCATCGTAAAGCCGGTCGCCATGGACTCGAAGAAGCTGTTCGAAATCAACCCCGACCTCGACCGAGGGGCATTGGCGAAGCGCTTCGCCGAACGGGGACGCGTCCAGGTGCGCGATATCCTGACCGAGGAGACCGCGCGCGAGATCCAGATGATCCTCGCACGTGGCACCAACTGGGGAATGGCGGTTCAGGCGGGGGATGGACCCGGCACCGGCCCGCAAAGTTTCCGGCAGGAGGAGATCCGGGCATCGGGCGGTGCCGAACGTGTCGACGCCGCCGCCATGGCCGCTCATCGCGCTTCCGCGCAGGGGGATTACGCCTTTCGCTTCGCCCAATATCCGATCCTTACCGCCGTGCAGGAAGGCTGGGATCCGGGCGGACCGCATGAATTGATCCTCGAGCACATCAATGCCCCCGATTTCCTCGATCTCGTGCGGGAAATCACTGCCACGCCGGGCTTGCACAAGGCCGATGGGCAGGCATCGATGTTCGCCCCGAACCATTATCTGGGGCGGCATATCGACAGCCATGTCGCCGAAGGCTGGCGCTTCGCCTATGTCCTCAATTTCGCGCGCGACGACTGGCATCCCGACTGGGGAGGCTATCTGCTGTTCCTCGACGAGGACGGCGACGTGGTCGAGGGCTTTCGCCCGCGCTTCAACGCGCTCAACCTCTTCGCCGTGCCGACCACTCACATGGTGTCCTACGTTCCACCCTTCGCCCCGATGGGCCGGATCGCGATCACCGGCTGGTTTCGCGACCGGTGAACACCGCGACCCCGCGCCAATGGCATGAACGCGCTTCGGCTGCGGAACAGGCCGGCGACATGGCGGGGGCACGCGCGATCATGGCGCAGGCGCTGGAAGCGCATCCGCGCGACCCGCAGCTCTGCAACGCCGCCGGTTCCACCGCCATGCGGGCCGGCCAGGCCACCGAGGCCGAGCGGCATTTCGCCCGCGCTCTCGAGCTGGCTCCGGGCACTCTCGAATTTGCCATCAACCGCGCGATCGCGCTGGACCGACTTGGGCGCCATGAGGAGGCGGTGCAAATCTTGTCCCGACGCGAGGGGGAAGCGGCGGGAACCGCGCGTTACTGGTCGGTCAGGGCTGCTGCCGAGCGCAGCGCGGGCCGGCTGGGCGATGCGGAGCGCAGCTACGACCGCTGCCTCGCCCTCGAACCGAACCATGTCAGGGGGCGCCACGGGCGGGCGCGCGTCGCGCTCGAGAGGGGTGCGCCCGATGCACTCGCGCGCTTCGATGCCGCGCTCGCGGCCAATCCCGGCGAGGCCGATCTGTGGCTGGGCAAGGCGCAGGCACTGGACGTCGACGGCCGGGCGACCGAGGCGCGCGCAATCCTCGAGCAGATCGTCCCCCGGGCGCCGCAGTGGCTCGACGGTCTCAAATTCCTCGCCCAGCTCCGGCTTGCGGCGGGCGAGGCGGATTTCGCCAGCCCCTATGCGGAGGCCGAACGGCAGCGGCCCGGGGACCCGGCGATCGCCATCGCCCATGCCGAGACTCTGGCCGGCCTCGACCACGCCGCCGCAGCTGCCGAGGTCGCAGCGCGGGCGCGCGGACGCTTTCCCGACAGGCCGGTCTTCGGCCTGCTCGAAGCCGTCCACGCCGGGTCCTCGGGAGAGGACGACCGGGCGGAGGCGATCTTCGCAACGCTGCAGCTCGCGACGCCCGACCGGTGGCTCCATGAATCCCGCCACCGCATGCGGCGGGGAGAAGTGGATCTGGCGGAAGGTCTGCTTGCGCAGGTGCTGGCGCAGGATCCGTGGAGCATTTCGGCCTGGGCGCTGCGCGGGATCCTCTGGCGGCTCGCCGGGGACCCCCGCGCACAATGGCTCCACGAACAGGCGGGACTGGTCCGCAGCCTCCCGCTGTGCGGCGCGGAGGATCTGGTCGCGCGGGCAGTGGAGTTTCTCCGCGCGCTCCACGCCCATTGCCCGCTTCCCCTCGGCCAGTCGCTGCGCGGGGGCACGCAGACGCGTGGCATCCTGTTCGATCGCGCAGAGCCCCTGCTCGCGGAGCTGAAGGCCGCCATAATGGAGACGATCGGCGGATATCGGACCGGGCTCCCGCCGCGGGACGAAACCCACCCGCTCCTCCGCCATCGCGCCAGCCGCATGCGCCTGGCGGGGTCCTGGTCGGTGCGGCTCACCGGCGGCGGCGATTATCACACCGCGCACATCCATCCGCAGGGCGTGCTGTCCTCGGCGCTCTATCTGGTCGTGCCCCCCGATGCGGCCGGGCCGGATCAACATGGCTGGCTCGAAGTCGGACGTCCGCCGCCGGACCTTCGGCTCGACCTGCCGCCGCTGCGGACGATCGAGCCGCGCCCCGGCTTCCTCGCGCTGTTTCCCAGCACGCTCTATCACGGCACGCGGCCCTTCGGAGATGCGGAACGCATGACGGTGGCCTTCGATGTGGTTCCCGTGCAATAAGAGGGCATGGGGGAGGCTTCACCGGCCGATACTGCCTGGAAGGATTTCTGGGCGAGCAAAGCCCGGTCGCCCAAGGCGGCCAATGGTGGCGGCTGCCTGCCGCAGGGCCATGCGATCATCGAGGAAGCGCAGAAGAGCGCCTGGATCGGTTTCGCCGCGAAGCTACCGCGCAATGCGCGGGTTCTCGACCTTGCGACCGGCGACGGGTGCGTGCTCAAGTGGATGCTGGGCAGGCGGCGGGACCTCAAGCTCACGGGGGTGGACCTTGCGCCCACGCTTCCTCCTCCGCCATCGGGATGCCGGACGAAGGGCGGTGTGGCGATGGAGCATCTGCCCTTCCCCGATCACCGCTTCGACGCTGTGACCAGCCAGTTCGGGCTCGAATATGGAGATATCGCCGGAGCTGCGCGCGAGATCGCCAGGGTTCTGAAACCCTCCGGTAGCGTCGCTCTGCTGGTCCACCGCGGCGACGGGCCGATACTGGCGCACAATCTCGCCCGACGCGACCAGATCGCCTGGGCCGTGGAGGAACAGGACGTGCTGGGGCAAGCGCGCGTGGCCGTGACGCTGGGTGCGGGCAATGTCCAGACGGCGCTCGCGCGCGTCTCGGCAGTAGCCCGAGAAGCGGCTTCCCAATTCGGCCAATCGTCACCGGCATGGGAGATCGCCGAGGCGGCGCGGCGCACCCTGGCGGCGGGCGCCCGCGCCGGAGCCCGTTACATGCTCGATACCTTCTCGGCGATCGAGGCGCAGGCCCGGAACGAGATGGTGCGGATCTCCTCGCTCGAGCAGGCGTGCCGGGCCGCCGACGATCGCGAAGCGCTGCGTGCGGCTTTCGGAGGACAGGGGCTCGAGCAGCAATCCTGCGAAGCGGTGCGCGAACAATCGGGTCGCGCCTTCGCCGACTTCATCCTGCTACGCTAGTCCGCGACCGCCGCAACTCGCCGGCTCGGCCGGGACCGTCGCGCTCTTCGTCCGGCACGTTTCTACACGGCACAAAAAAGGGCGACGGACCGAAGTCCGCCGCCCCATTCTGTTCGCTGTTCCAGCGTTTCTTTAGAACTTGAAGTCCACCGAAACGAAGAAGTCGCGACCCAGCACGTCGTAGGTGCTCGGATAGGTGTTGGCCTGCTCCTGATTGTCGCCCAGCAGCGTACCGTCGTTCTGGTTGGAGACGATGATCCCGTCGAAGGTCGGCGTCTGCGGCAGATTGTCGAGGATGTTGTTCACGCCGAAGGTGAAGGTCATCGCCTCGTTCGCCATATACGAGAAGGTCAGGTCGAACAGGTCGTAGGCCGGAATGCGTTCGGAACCGTTGAACTCCGAGAAGTCCACCGTGTCTTCGTCATCATCGACCGCCGAAAGGTGACGCCAGCGAACCGAGGTGGTCAGCGGCCCGTCGATGAACGACGCACGCGTGGTCCACTTGAACGTCGGCGTGGGCTCACCACAGCTCAGCCCAAACACTCCGGCGCAATCGAGCAGATCCGCACCAGGGAAGGCGAGGAAGCTGGCTTCTTCGGTCCACGTTCCGAGGAACGAGATGTTGAAGTCCTGCTCACCCGTATCCGTCAGCAGCGAGAACGGCAGCACCGTGCTGTAGGCCATCTGAAGGTCGACGCCCGAGACGTTCAGCGTCGCGATGTTCTGACCACCAAGCGCCGGCGGGTTCGCCGTCGTGATGACGCCAGCGCTGTTGCGGATCGACGAGCCATCGGCAGGGAAGAACGGCGCACAGATCGCGGCGTTGGCGTCCTGGACCTGCTTGAAGCAGAGGTCGAAAGTCTGCTGCAACGTGATCGTGCTGATCGCGTCCTCGATCTCGATGTCGAAGTAGTCCGCCGTCATCGTGAAGCCGGGGAAGAACGACGGCTGAAGAACCACACCCGCGGTCCAGCTGGTCGAAGTTTCTTCCTGCAAGCTCGGATTTCCGCCGAAGGTCGCCGGAATTTGCGTGTTCAGCTGGATTGCGGAATCGCCGAGGCTTCCCGCGGGAACGCCGTTTGCAAGACAGATGTCACGCAGGCCACCCGAGGTTGCCCCCGCCGTCGAGCAGGGATCGGTCGCGCCCGGGAAACCGATCGCCTGACCGCCGAACAGCTCGCCGACGTTCGGTGCACGGACCGCGCGCTGATACTGCCCGCGGAGCGTGATGTCGGGAATGGGAGCGAATTCGATCCCGCCGGCGTAGGTCCAGACACCACCGACCGCATCGAGCGAGTAGTCGGAGTAGCGACCGGCACCAGTCAGTTCGACGCGAGCCCGACCGAATTCGATCGGAACGTTGATCTCGGCGAAGACCTCCTTCACGTCGTAGCCGCCTTCGGTTGCCTGGCCGGCGTTGAAGCCGATCACGTCACCCGAGGCCAGAGCCGTGTCGGGAATGAATTCCGAAGCGACCTTGCGGTACTCCGTACCCAGCGCGAATGCGACCGGTTCCGAATTTGCACCGAGAGCGAAATCGCCGAACGTACCCGAGATGGCTGCGTTGGCGATCTGCTGGGTCGAGACATCGCCATTCTGCGCGAGGATCGAAATCTGGTCGACCATGGCCGGCGTCAGGGTGTTCGGTCCGAAGATGTTGATCGTCGGATCCGTACCATCGAGGCCACGCTGGAACGCGGAGGCCGAGATGTTCCCGTTCTGGACGTTCGCATTACGCGTACGGGAGTACATGTAATAGGCGTCGTAGCTAAGGTAGTCGTTGATCGGACCACGAAGACCACCGAGAACGCGGAAGGCGTTGCGCTCGTCGAGGCTGTTCCGCGAGCCGGTCTCTACCGTGCGACGCTGGATGAACAGGTTGATGATGTCGTCGGCATCGCCTTCCTGAGCTTCGAGCTGCTGGAGCTGCGCAAAGTCGGCCGGGTCAAGAAACCCCTGCACGGCACCGAGCGAGACGTCGAAGTCACCCGTGACAGGCGTCGCGGCGAGCTCGGTCGCCACGCGGTTGTTGACGTAGGCAACTTCCGTATACGCCGTGTGACCGCCACCGATGTCATAGTCGGCATAGCCGCCAAGCAGATAGCGCTCTTGCGGAAGCTGGAGGTAGTTGGCCGGAGCGTAGTTGTACAGATCGCCCTGACGGGTGCGGAAGTTACCCGGCGAGTTGAATACGACGGCGCCGTTGGCGTCGAAGTCGGTTCCGGTCGTGTCGCTGTCACCGAAGTAACGGATAACACCCTGGGGCAGAGTCGACGAACCGAACTGCTGCAGCGGAGCATCCGAGGTTTCACCGCCCAGTGCGAAGTTCGAGAAGGCGCGGTCGCCCTGGAAGATCGACTGGCGGTTGTAGTATTCGGCGAAAACCGTAGCGCTACCGCGACCGTCGGCGAAGCTGGTGCCGATCGCGCCATGGAGTTCGTAGCGGGCGCCGTCACCGCGCTCGGTGAGCGAGTACTGGCCACCGACCTCGATGCCGTCGACATCGCGCAGACGGAAGTTGACAACGCCGGCAAGCGCGTCCGAACCGTAAACCGCCGAAGCACCGCCGGTCACCACGTCGACCGAGTCGAGCAGGAAAGACGGGATCGTGTTCAGATCGACGATCTGCGCGGTGTCGTAGGACAGCCAGCGGCGACCGTTGACGAGGACCAGCGTGCGAGCAGCGCCGAGACCGCGAAGGTTCAGCGTGGCGGTGCCGTTGCCGGGATTGTTCGAGAAAGAGGTGGTGCCGGGAACAACCTGCGGCAGCGTGTTGACGACGTTCTCGACGTTGACGGTACCCGAAAGTTCGAATTCCTCGTCCTGAACGACCGCGACCGGAGCAGCGGTTTCGACGTTGCGGCGCGCGATGCGCGAACCGGTGACGACGATGGGCGCGCCCATTTCGGCGGCGCCGGGCTCGGTGGCCGGCTCGTTGACCTGATCGTCGACTTGCGCATGTGCCGGCGCGACCATCATGGCGGAGGCCATGATCGTCCCGGTGAGCAGCGAGGCCTTGGTGAAGCGATTAGACATTTAGATCCCCTCTGTATTGGGCGCCGTCGCTGGCACCCGCATAGAAAATGGATTCAGACCTCTGTCCGAATGGTGCGCATCTAATGCAACGCGAGGGACCACCGCAATGGATGTTAAATGTTAAAGTCGCGGAAGCGCGCGGGTGTGACATTCCGGTTACAGATGTCTCCATCTTCCCGCCGTCGCGCAAACAGGATAGGACGGGCGCGATCCACGGGAGCTACAATTCACATGCCGTTCCACCGCCCATTCCCCCGAGCAACGCACTCGCCTTGCCGGGCATCGTTCGCCCTGGCGCTGATCGCCGGCGCCGCCCTTGTGGCCGGAGCCTCGCCTTCCGCCGCACAGGTCAGCCAAGACGCAGCGGCCGCCGACTATCTCGGCGGCCTCAAGCAATGCCGTGCGGTCGCGGAGCCGTCGGCCCGCCTCGCCTGTTTCGACGAGGCGGCGGCTGCGATCCTGGCAGCGGCCGACACCGGCGAAGTGCAGATCGTCGACCGCGAGGCCGTTCGCGAGACTCGTCGCAGCCTGTTCGGTTTCTCGCTCCCCAAGCTGGGAATTTTCGGCAGCAACGACGATGAGGGGGAACGGCTCGAGAAGACGATGCAATCGGAGATCACGGGCGTGCAAAGGCTCGACAGCGACAGCTGGCGGATCGCCATTGCGGAAGGCAGCGTGTGGCAGGTGTCCGATGCGCATCGCGGGTTCAAGCCGCGCGTGGGTGCGCCGGTCGAATTCGAGCGCGCGGCGATGGGGTCCTACTGGGTCCGCGTCGATGGCCAGATCGGCGTGAAGGGGCGGCGCGTCGAATAGCGGCTGTCCCGGACGGCGAAGACCCCCTCCATCAGCTTCGAGTTTTCAGCGGCCATGACCCACGCTTCCGAGATCGAGAGCAATCCCGAATGGATGCCCCATGCGATCGACCCTCGGAAGCAGGCGGTCGAATTCCTGCGCGTGCCGTCCAGTCAGCTTTCGCGCCCCGGTTTCCTGTTTGAATTCCAGCCTCGGGACGATTCCGATCGGTGCTGGATTTCGTTCGCAGACGTCGTCGCCATGCGGCCGACGACCGTTCCGCTGCACTTCATCTTTCATTCCGCCTTCTGTCGCTCGACCCTGCTCGCGCGGGCGCTCAATCTTCCGGGGGTCTCCGCCGGCCTGAGCGAACCCGGGATTTTCGCTTCTCTGACCAACGCGGGGCCGGCGGCACAGCCCGTGCTGCGCCCGGTCCTCGCCCTGCTCGGAAGGGCGCGAGCGGATGAAAGAGTCGTATTCGCCAAGCCGACCAATCACGCCAACAGGCTGATCCCGAGCCTTATGGAGGCGATCCCGGACGCAAAGGCGATCCTCATGACCAACGACCTGTCGGCGTTCCTGGGGAGCGTGCATCGGAGGGGCCTGATGGGCCGGCGCTGGGGGCGCGAACTGTATCTCGAGATGCAGGGCTACGCCGGCATCGACTTCCAGATGTCCCCCCGAGAGACCTTCGCGATGACCGACATGCAGGCCGCCGGCCTTGCATGGCTGCTCAACCAGAACCTGTTTCGCCAGCTTGCGAGCGGTCGTATGGGAGAGCGCATGCGCGTGCTCGACGGGGACCGCTTCAATCGGGATCGCGCGGCAGTGATCCAGGCTGCTCTGGCTCTGGCGGGGGTCCCGATTTCGAACGAGCAGGCAGCGGAAGCGGCGGTCGGACCGGTTTTTGCGACGCATGCGAAGCTCGGCGGGAGCTACCGGCAGGACGCAGAGGCAAGCCCCGCCCGCCGGGAAGATCCGCTCCTCGCCGAAGAGACGGCGCAGGTGCGCCAGTGGCTCGAAGCGATCGCGCGCCAACTCGATCTCGAAATGCCGATCAAGCAGACTTTGGTCTGATCGACGGCTTGCAGCGCGGATGCCCTCGCCGATCCACCAGGCGTTCGGCGCATGGCCGGCTCGGCTCAGGCATCCGCGATCATTGCGCCTTCGAAAGACCCTCGAAAAAGGCCCGGCGCACGAACGCCGGGCCTTTCTTGTTGTGCCGGGAGCTCAGAGGCCGCCCGGGCCGCAATCATTGGCCAGGAAGTCGAGCATCTTGGTATAGAACTGCTCCTGGTGTTCGTACATCAGCGTGTTGTAGAAGTGGTCCGCCCCCTTCAGCGTCAGGAACTGGGCATCGGTTTTGCCCGCCTGCTGCAACGCCTTCCGGTAATCCTCGAAGTTGAAGTAGAGCACGCGCGAGTCGACGTCACCGTGAACCATGAGAATGGGTACGTTGACCTTGGACACTTCCTTGATCGGATTGATGCCGATCATGCCGCGGCGCTGAGCCCAATCGTCGATCGCCTTCGGCGTCGAAGGATTGTGGCCGAGCTTATAGACCTTCTCCGGATCCGCAACCGCAGCGCCGGCAATGACGCACTGGTACATGTTCGGCTCGCGCGACGCAGCCACCAGCGCCGCGTAGCCGCCATAGGACCAGCCGAACATCGCGACCCGGTCGGGATCCACGAGGCCCTGATCGATCAGATATTTCGCGCCGTCGTCCTTGTCGTCCTGCATGGCCAAACCGTGTTGCCCATAGGCGGAATCGAACAGTTCCTGACCCCAGCCGACCGACATGCGGTATTCCGGCTGCAGAACCATATAGCCGGCATTGGCAAGCAACTGGCCCCATTCGTCATAACCGACGACTTCGTTCACATGGGGTCCGCCATGCGGCAGGACCACCAGCGGGAACGGTCCCTCGCCCTTGGGCTTGGTCACATATCCCGAGAGCATCTTCCCGTCGCGCGCCGGATAGCGGATGAACTCGACGTCCGAGAGCTGTTCCGGCTGGAGGAGCGGGTTGCGGCTGCCGAGCTTCGACATGCGTCCGTCCCGGATCAGCCAGTAGGAACCGGGATCGTGCGGGCCGCTGTTGTAGACGACCATCGTGTTCCCATCGCGCGAACGGCTGCTGATAGAGAGCGCATGCGAATTGGGGATCTGCGACTCGAGTGCCTCGTAGAGCGCCTTTTCCTCGGCGTCGAACCACACCCGCTCGCGTTTGGCCCAGGGATAACGCGCCGCTACCAGAGTGTCGTTGCCCGGAATCGAGTGCGTCTGAATTCCCATGATGTCGGCCTGGTCGGTCCCGGCGAGCTTCTCGCCGAACCGGCCGGTCTCGAAATTGAACTCCCACAGTGCGGCCTTGTCCTCACCACGGTTGTCGACGACGTAGCCGATGTTGGGATTCTCGGGATCGAAGCCCTTCAGGCCCATGAACCCGCCGAGCACGCGATAGAGATTGTCGTGCTTGTTCTGATCGAAGCGCTGGAATTCCTTCCACGAACTGTCGCCGATCTTGCGGTAATAGGTGATCTGTTCCTTGCTTCCCGGATCGTAGCCTTCGGTCCACCGAGGATTGCCCTCATTGTCGAACACCGCTTCGGGATATTTCTCATTGCCCTTGAGGACGAGCTCGCGCGATCCGGTCTTGAGATTGAACCGGTAGTAAGAGCGCGGGCGGAAGGCCGCGAAGGGATCGACGCCGGTGGCATCTGCCACGGCGTTGCCCGTCGACACCAGAATGTGATCGGGATCATTTGGCAGCTTGTTCGCAAGGCCGAAATTACCCGGCAGTTCGGCGAATTTGTTGGTCTTCAGATCGTAGGAGAACGCCTTGTAATCGTAGCTGCTCTCTTCCTGACCATTAACCTTGCTGCGATTCTGCTGCCAGGCGGTACCGAAGATGTAATCGTCGCTGACCCACTGGACCTGAATGATTTCCATGGGATCCGCGTTGAGCCTGCGAAACGGCTTGGACATGTCCTCGGTCTTGTAGATCTCGAGGAGATAGTCCCCTTCCTTGCTTTCGAGCTTGTGGACCAGGACGTGCTTGCCGTCGGGTGAGAGCTCGACCGCATTGATCACGTCGCGCAGCGCCCAGACCTCGATAGGAACCGTCGGCCGACCTGTGCCCTGCTGCGCCGCGGCAGGTGTCGGCACCAGCGCAAGAGAGAGTGACCCCGCAATGGCGGACATTAAAATCGACTTGAACCTGTTCATGATCTCATCCCACAGACTTTTCGAATTCCATTACTGACGAAAAAGGCGGCCCCATACCGAGATATGAGGCCGCCCATTCCTACTGCCTCGCTCGACGGCTCAGAAGCGCTTCTCGACTGCCAGGAAGAATTCCCGACCATCGAGGTTGTAGCCATTGCCGATCGGCGTGTTCGAGACACCGAAGACAGCCGAGGTATCGACCAGCGGCGGAGCCTCGTCGAACAGGTTGGTCACGCCAGCGCGAACCTCCCAGGTATCGGCCCGGTAACGGAGCGAAATCGTGTGCTCGAAGTAATCATCCGCCGAATTGACGTTCCGGCAATAGACGCCGTCACCCGCGACGACCCCATTGGGCGTCCCATCGGCGTCACGCGAACCACCGCCGAGGCAGGTGTCCGTGAAAATGCCGGTGTATTCGCCGTCGGGACCGTAGCCAAAGGCATCGCTGAGCGGATCGAGGAAGTCGGGATTGTCGACCGAACCGATCCAGCGGGTCTGCCAGGTCAGGCGCCAATTGTCGTAATCGGCGGTGAAGATCGCCCGCCCGGTCCATGAGGGGAAGCCGAACTCTCCAGCGACCTCGTCGATGTCGGAATTGCCCGCATCGTCGATGAACACCGTGCTACGCTCCATCAGATGGTTGGCGCGGACGTTGAGGCCGAGATCGATCAGCGATCCGAAGGCACTAACCTCCTTGCCCAGGAAGCCGTTGATGTCGATACCGCGGACGCTCTCCTGGTTGAGGTTGATGAAGCCCGAATTGACGTTGGTGATCAGGAAATCCTGATCAGAGCCTCCGGTGACGATACGATCGCAGAACTGACTACGGATATCGTCCTGCCTGGTGAAGCAGTCATTGATGATGAACTGCGACGAAGGCTCGATGATGGCCCCTTTGATCTTGATATCGTAATAGTTGAAGCCGAGCGAGACATCGAACCCGTCGCCGAAGGTTTCCTCGAAAGCGAAACCTGTAGTGATCGACCGCGACGTTTCTTCATTGAGATCGAGGCTACCGCCGCTCGTGATTTCGACGCTGTTGGTGTTGCGCACCGTGTCGACCACGGGATCGTAACCGACGAGGGTCGGATCGCGACCTTCGCGGCGGCAGTTGGAAAGGATCTCGGGGATACGGCGATCCTGGGCGGGGTTGTAAACGCCACCGATGATCGCGTCTTCTGGCACAGCACAGGGGTCGGTCAGGGTAAGGAACCCGGACTGGCCGCGGAGGAAGTTCTCGCGCAGGTTCGGCGCGCGGAACGACGTACCGTAGGAGAACTTGAGCAGCAACGGATCGATCGGACGCCAACCCGCCTTGATCGAGTAGGTTCCAGCGGTTCCGTAGAACTCTTCATCGGTCAAGCGTCCCGAGAGGTTCAGGTTAAGCTCGCGGACCCAGGGCTTGTTGGCCTGGAGCGGTATGTCGAGTTCGCCATAGGCCTCGCGGATCCATTTCTGCCCCACGGCGCCCTGATCGGAGAAGTAGCCGAAGAACAGGCCATCCGAAGCGACGAGGCCCGGATCCGAATTGAGCCGGTCTTCACGCCACTCGACACCGAACACGCCAGCGACGTTGCCGGCAGGAAGGGAGAAGAGATCGCCGGTGACGAAGCCGCCCAAGGTAATCTGCTCATAGGTCGTGTCGAAGTCGCGGATCCCGAAGACGTAGTCCCTTTCGGCCTGGGTGGCGAAGTCGCCGATCGGCTGCCCGAGCAGGCTCGGCGCGAACAGATTGACCGGAACGCAGCCCTGAAGGAGGTCGGGCGTTGCGAGCTCGGGATTGGCCAGTGCCGAGGCATCGCAGGGCGTGATGACCTGCGGATCGCCGAATTGTCCGAACAGGACTGCCGGCGTGTTGATGTAGTCGTCGGCGACACCGTTGCCGTTGTTGTCGACGATGCCGTCGCCGTCGAAGTCGGCCGTCGGGTCGATGCCCAGAGCAAAGGCCAGCTTGTCTTCACGGATACCGGCGCGGACCGACCGACCCTCGGAGCGCGACCAGGTCGAGGCGAGTTCGAAGGTCCAGCTCGACCCGATGAACGGCAGATCGCCCTTCAAACCGCCGACGACGCGGAAGTTTTCCTGATTGACCTCGTAGTTCGTGCGGTCACCCCGGACTGCGACCACCGGCTGGGTAGGCAGCGAGAGGCCGCTATTGGCACCCGGCCGACCCAGGAGCGTCACTTCGGCGGCGGCGCAATCGACGCCATTGGGATTCGTGTCAAAGTTACACGGATTGAACGGGTTCAGATCGGGGACGTTCGGGAAAAGCTGCGGAACGCCCGAATTGCGCGCGCGAATGTCCGCTTTCGAATACAGCGCTTCGAAGAACGGCGTCAGATTCATCGCCCCCGGCAGCGTGGTCTCACCGTAAGCCATGACGTTGTACAGCTTCTGCTCGCTGATGAACGTCTGATCAGGCTGCGAGCCGTTTCTGTCGATGGCGAAGAAATCGACGTCCTGAAGGCCATCGCCGTCGGCGTCGACCGGGATACCGCCGGCAGAAGACTCGTTGAAATTCGGAATCCCCGAGTTGCCGGGCCCGTCGGTATAATAAACCGAACCATAGGTCTGGTAGGGCGAGATAATGCGCCCGACCTGACTGGTAATCTTGCAGGAGCTGTCGGTACGGGTGCCGACGGCGCCGTTGCTCAATTCGCGATAGAACGCATCGAGCCCGATATCGACAGTCCGGATCGAGCCGTCCTGCGTAACTTCATAGTGCGTATCGCAGCCCGATAGAAAATCCCGGTCGCTGATCTTCACTTCGTCGCGAACCGAATATTCTGCGCCGATACCGAAGAACGAACGGTCGTCGTTATAGCCCCAGGCACCGCTGACCTGGTAATCGTTACCGCCACCCCCGGGGTTGACGTCGCCCGAAGCGAAGAGCTCGAGTCCGTCGAAATCCTTACGAAGCACGATATTACCGACACCGGCGACAGCATCCGAGCCGTAAATCGACGACGCGCCGTCGAGCAGCAGGTCGTAACGATCGATCAGCGAGCTCGGCAGCAGGTTGATCGAAGGCTGCGTCGGCGCGCCTTCCACACCCGCGGGCGCCATGCGGCGACCGTTGATGAGCAGAAGGGTGCGATCGGCACCAAGGCCGCGGAGATTGAGGGTCTGCGATCCGGGGCCGTTGTCGAGCACGAAGCCCTGGAAGGTCGCGTCGATCTGCGTGCCAGCGGCCGATTCGGACTGCTGCAGAATTTGCGCCGGGTCGAACACGCCCGTGTCCTGAGCCGCTTCCGTCGTCAGGACCTGGAGAGGCGAGATGCTGCTATAGGTGTCGCGCTTGATGCGCGAGCCGGTCACAACGATGGCGCCCTGGGTCTGCTGGCCCATCGCGCCGGTGTCGGTGACGTCGACGACATCGTCCGCGCTGGCGTTATTGTTGGTGACACCGTCGGGGCCGTCGCTCTGGATGACGCATTCGTCATCGACCAGTTCCTGACCGGCCGGGCAGTCGAGATCGGCATCCTGCGCCATGGCCTGGCTGCCCGCGACGAGCGCCATGGCGGACACGGAAAACGCCAGTCCCTTGATCGTATTGTGGTGAATTTTTCGCATTTTGAACTCCAGTTGCGTGAACTGGAACTGTAATCCACTGCCGGACGACGTCCCGGCACGCCCCCTTGAATGCGCGCCAGCCCAATACCCCTCGCCCGAAAGCGGCAGCCCCGAATGTGTCGGTTTTGCGAAAGCGACGCGGGCTTGTCAAAGACGGGGAGCCGCGCTTTGGCCCTTTGACCTGCCTATGTGGCGAAAATCACACATTAATTGACACAGGCCGCAAACGACCATGGAAGCCGAGTAACTTTAGTTGCAAAAAGGCACGGGCGGCGTGCCGATTGTTACCGGGAGGTCGTGCCTCTCCTTTTCAGTGGGCCCTGGCCGCCCGATCGTCGCCGCGCACGGGGCGTATTCGATTCCCTCACGAACTCGACTCCGTCAGGAAACCGTCATCTCCAGCGCGCCATCGCCCTCGTCGATGCGAACCTTCGAACCGTCGGGCACCTGGCCACGCAGGATGAGGTCGGCCAGCGGGTCCTGGAGGTAGCGCTGCACGGCGCGCTTGAGCGGTCGGGCGCCATAGACCGGATCGTAGCCGACCCGGCCGAGCCATTTTCGTGCGCCTTCGCTGAGGTCGAGTTCGATCTTGCGGTCCCGCAGCAGCTTCTCGACCCGCGCCACCTGGATATCGACGATCGGTGCCATATGTTCCTGTGCCAGGCGGTGGAACAGGATGATCTCGTCGAGGCGGTTGAGGAATTCGGGCCGGAAATGCCCGCGCACCACGTCCATCACCTGAGGCTCGACGCTGTCGACATCCTTGCCGTCCTCGATCTGGGTGAGGAACTGGCTGCCGAGGTTGCTGGTCAGGATGATCAGCGTGTTGGTGAAGTCGACGACACGGCCCTGCCCGTCGGTCAGGCGGCCGTCGTCGAGCACCTGGAGGAGCACGTTGAAGACGTCGGAATGGGCCTTCTCGACTTCGTCGAACAAGACGACCTGATAGGGCCTGCGGCGGACCGCCTCGGTCAGCACGCCACCTTCCTCGTAGCCGACATAGCCGGGGGGCGCACCGATCAGCCGCGCAACGGCGTGTTTTTCCATGAATTCGCTCATGTCGATCCGGACCAGTGCCTGATCGTCGTCGAACAGGAAGCCGGCGAGCGCCTTGGTCAGCTCGGTCTTGCCGACCCCGGTCGGGCCGAGGAAGAGGAAGCTGCCGAGCGGCCGGTTGGGGTCCTGCAACCCCGCCCGCGCCCGGCGCACCGCCTTGGACACGGCGTCGATCGCCTGGCGCTGTCCGATCACGCGCTTCGACAGGATCTCTTCCATCTCGAGCAGCTTCTCGCGCTCGCCCTCCATCATCCGGTCGACCGGAATCCCGGTCCAGCGGCTGACCACGCCGGCGATGTCGTCCTCGGTCACCTCCTCGCGCAGCAGGGCGTTTTCGGTGTGACCGCTGGCTTCGGCGAGTTTCTTCTCGAGCTCGGGGATTCGCCCGTAGGAGAGCTCGCCCGCCTTCGCGAGGTCGCCGGCGCGCTGCGCCTGCTCGAGCTCGAGCCTGGCCTGGTCGAGCGCTTCCTTGAGCCGCGCCTCGGCATGGATCTTGTCGCGCTCGTTCTGCCAGCGCGTGGTCAGTTCCGAAGACTGCTGCTCGAGTTCGGACAATTCCTTGCGCAGGGCCTCGAGCCGGTCCTTCGATGCCTTGTCGCTTTCCTTCTGCAGCGCCTGCTCTTCGATCCGGAGCTGAATGATCCTGCGGTCGAGCCCCTCGATCTCCTCGGGCTTGCTCTCGACCTCCATGCGGATCCGGCTCGCCGCCTCGTCCATCAGGTCGATTGCCTTGTCGGGCAGGAAACGGTTCTGGATGTAGCGGTTCGATAGCTGTGCGGCGGCGACGATCGCACCATCGGTAATGCGCACGCCGTGGTGCAGCTCGTATTTGTCCTTGATCCCGCGCAGGATCGAGATCGTGTCCTCGACGCTCGGCTCGTCGATATAGACCGACTGGAAGCGCCGCTGCAGTGCGGGGTCCTTCTCGACGTATTTCTGATATTCGTCGAGCGTGGTGGCGCCGATGCAATGCAGTTCGCCACGGCTCAGGGCCGGCTTGAGCAGGTTCGAGGCATCCATCGAGCCTTCCGAGGCTCCGGCCCCGATCAGCGTGTGCATCTCGTCGATGAACAGGATGATCTGACCCTCTGCACCCTTGACCTCGTCGAGGACGGCCTTGAGCCGCTCCTCGAACTCGCCGCGATATTTCGCGCCGGCGATCAGCGCACCCATGTCGAGCGCCATCAGCGTGCGGCCCTTGAGGCTGTCGGGCACGTCGCCATTGGCGATGCGCAGCGCGAGTCCCTCGGCGATGGCGGTCTTGCCGGTTCCCGGCTCGCCGATCAGCGCCGGATTGTTCTTGGTCCTGCGGGCGAGGATCTGAACGGTGCGGCGAATTTCCTCGTCTCGACCGATCACCGGATCGAGCTTGCCGTCGCGCGCCGCCTGGGTGAGGTCGCGCGCATATTTCTTCAGCGCGTCGTAGCTCTCCTCGGCCCCGGCACTGTGCGCGGCCCGGCCCCCGGTGACTTCCTGGATGGCTTCCTCCAGCGCCTTGGCATCGACATTGGCCGCCTCGAGCGCCTTGCCCGAAGGACTGTTCGAAGCCAGCGCGAGCGCCTGCAGCAGCCGCTGGACGGGCACGAAGCTGTCGCCCGCCTTCTGCGCCAGCTGCTCGGCCTGGTCGAGCATGCGCACGGCATCGTTGTCGAGCCCCGGCGTCGCCTGCGCCCCGCCGCCCGATACGGCGGGCAGCTTGGCCAAAGCATTATCCACCTCGGTGATCGCCACGCCGGGATTGCCGCCGGCGCGCTGGATCAGCTGCGCCGCCATGCCCTGGTCGTCCTCGAGCAGCGCCTTGAGGATATGCGTGGGGCTGATCCGCTGATGGTTCATGCGGATCGCCACGGTTTGCGCGCTCTGCAGGAAACCCTTCGCGCGATCCGTGAATTTCTCGAGATTCATTCAGTCATCCCCTGCTGGAATTGCTGCCCGAATATGGTGTTGCGCAAAAGCAACACAAGTGCCACTCGCAAGTTTCGTCGACCGGCTTAGCCGAATATGGGGGGCGATGCACGAGAGCGAGAGGGGAGCGCAGGAAAATACCCGCGCGAGAACGTGACCTAGCCCGTGGGCGCGCCCTCGAGGCCGGGCACCATGATGGTCCTGCCGCCGCCGAATTCCTCGCGCACCACCACAAGACCCTGCCGTTCCAGATGGTCGAGCAATCGGCGGATGCGGCCCGGCGAGCTGGTGCCATAGGCGCGGGCGAGATCCTCTTCGTCGACCTCGGTCTCGCCCGCATGCGCGGCGCGCGCGATGACGAGGAATGGCGCGAGCAGGTCTTCCTCGACTGCGGAGGCGAGTTGCAGGATGCGCTCGCGGGTGGCGTCGTCCAGCCGGTCGAGACCCGCGGCCGCGATCGCGAAGCGGCGGCGGAAGGCACGCATGTCGGGCATCGGCCCGATCAGGCGTTCGCGGCGGCAGCGCGTGAGGAAGGTCTGGAACTGCGCGCTCGCCGATTGAAAGGCGATCCCCTCCTCGGCGGCGAGCTCGTCGATGATGGCGGCGATGCGAGCCGCGACCGCGCCGGCTTCGTGACCCGGCTCCGAAGGGCCCGATTGCGTCTCTTCCGCGCGAGCGATGCTGTGCTCGATCTGCTCGACGGGCGGAGCGGGAGAAGCCGGAGGAGGCGGCGGCGCCTTGGCGACTTCGCCTGCAAGGTCTCTGGTCAGCAGCGCTTCCATATCCTCGGGCGCCGTGTCGGGCATCGCCATCAGCCCTTCGGCGCGCGCCTTGAGCCCGGACTGCACCGGTCCGATCTTCACCGCCAGCGGCAATCGCGTGATCGCCGGACCCAGCGCGAGGAAGTGGCCACGTTCGAGCTCGCGGATGCGTTCGGCCTGCCGCCGCTCCATGCCCAGCAGGTCGGCTGCACGCACCATGTCGATGTCGAGAAAGGTGCGGCCCATCAGGAAGTTGGATGCTTCGGCGGCAACATTCTTGGCCAGCTTGGCCAGCCGCTGCGTCGCGACGACGCCGGCCAGCCCGCGCTTGCGCCCGCGGCACATGAGGTTGGTCATCGCCGAGAGCGTCATCCGCCGCGTATCCTCGGCGATTTCGCCCGCGACGGCGGGGGCGAACATCTGCGCTTCGTCGACGACCACCAGCGCCGGGTACCAATGCTCGCGCGGAGCATCGAAGAGCGCGGTGAGGAATTGCGCGGCGCAGCGGATCTGCTGCTCGACCTCGAGCCCCTCCAGCGCCAGCACGACCGAAGCACGGTGTTCGCGGATCCGCCGCGCCAGCGCTTCGATCTCGGGCGGCGAATAGGCCGCGCCATCGATCACGATATGGCCGAAGGGCTCGGCCAGGGTCACGAAATCGCCCTCCGGATCGATCACCACCTGCTGGACCATCCTGGCGCTTTCCTCGAGCAGGCGGCGCAGCAGGTGCGACTTGCCGCTGCCCGAATTGCCCTGGACGAGCAGTCGGGTGGCGAGGAGTTCCTCGATATCGAATTCGACCGGCTTGGCGGACGAATCATGGCCGATGGTAATGCGGGCAGTCACGCAGCCGGGGGTAGACAGCCGCAGGCCGTTAACGAAACAGTGGCCGCACGGTTTTGCCCAATCCGATTGCGACTTGGGCTCGCTCTCGCTACGTCGGTTGCAAGAGAGGACGGATTTTCATGAGGAAATGGTTTGTGCGGCTCGGCTTCGGGCTGCTCGTGGTGCTGCTTGCGGCGTTCGTCGCGCTGGCCGTGTGGGAGCCGTTCTGGGCCGCACGCACCGATGTGAGGGCTTCCGATCGCGCCTATGCGGCGCAGATCACCCGCGACGAATACGGCGTGCCGCACATCTGGGGCGAAACCGACGCCGATGTCGCCTATGGCGTGGCGGTCGCGCATTCCGAGGACGATTTCGCAACGCTGCAGGACGTGGTGGCGATGAGCCGCGGACGGTATGGCGCGATCGCGGGCGAGGACGGAGCCGCGATCGACTACGTCTACCATCTGCTCGATGCCCGCGGCACGGCCGAGCGGCACTATCCCGATCTGCCGGCCGACACGCGCGCGCTGTTCGAAGCCTATGCTGCCGGGCTCAACGACTATGCCGAGGCGCATCCGGGCGAGATCAAGCTGGCCAAGCTCTTCCCCGTCGATGGACTGGATGTGGCGGCCGGATTCGCCTTGCGCCAACCGTTCTTCTTCGGGCTCAACGGCGTGATCGAACCTCTCGTCAAGGGGGAGGAGCTGCGCCCCGACTACGGTCCGCCGATCCCCGCCTCGGCGAACCAGCGGGACCGGCAGGCCGAGCCCACCCAGGTGATCCGCCAAGACCCGGGCGACCAGGCCCGCGCCGCGCCGCTGGCCTGGGGCGAGGATGGTGCGTTGTCGGGCTCGAACGCCTTCGCCATCGCACCCGAGAAATCCGGCGACGGCGTCACCCGCCTCGTGTCGAACAGCCATCAGCCGTGGCGCGGCGGAGTGGCGTGGTACGAACTCACCGTCGAAAGTGGCGAAGGCTGGCATTTCGCCGGGGCCAATTTCCCCGGCAGCCCCTATCCCTTCCTCGGTCATAACGAGCATCTCGGCTGGACCAACACGGTCAACACGCCCGACATGGTCGATGTCTACCGGCTGGTGATGAACGATTCCGGCACGCAATACCGCGTCGGGGACCGCTGGTTCGACCTTGAAGAGGAAACCGTGACCCTGCCGGTCCGCATCGGCCCGGTGGTCCTGCCAATCCGCCGGACGGTCCTGCGCAGCGTGCACGGACCGGTGATCCGAAACGACAAGGGGACTTTCGCGATCCGTTACGGCGGGATCGACGAACTCGGCCAGCTCGACGCCTATTACCGCCTCAACAAGGCCGAAAACCTCGAACAATGGCAATCGATCCTGGCGCGGATGGACATTCCCTCGACCAATTTCATCTACGGCGACGAGGACGGCAATATCGCCTATATCTACAACGCCGCTCTGCCCGACCGGGCCAGGGGCTACGACTGGCGCAAGGTCCTGCCCGGAGACGATCCGAAGGCGATCTGGAGCGGACCCGTCTCTTACGAGGCGCTGCCGAAATATGTGAACCCGGCGAGCGGCTGGCTCTACAATTCGAACAATTCGCCCTTCACCGCCGCCGGACGCGACAGCGATCTGGCACCCGAGGATTTCGCGCCCGAGCTGGGAATCGAACTGAAGCAGACCAATCGCTCGCACCGCGCCTGGAGACTGATGAGCGAGCCCGGCCCCATCGGCCGCGAGCGTCTGGAGAAGATCAAATACGACACGGGCTACGACCGAACGGGATATATCGCCGATCTGTGGGATAATCTGGCGAAGCTGGACCTGCCTGCCGACGGCGATCTCGGCCGCGCGCGCAAGCTGCTGCTCGACTGGGACTTCACCGCCGACAACAAGGGGCGCGGCGATGCTCTGGCGCTGCTGATGATCAAGGACTTCATGTCCGCCTCCTATCAGAACAAGCCCGCACCCGACGTTCGGAAGCAGCTCGAATGGGCGGTCGGCCATCTGCAACAGCACTTCGGCCGCATCGATCCGCCGATGAGCGAGCTCCTGCGGCTGCGTCAGGGTGCGGTCGATCTGCCGCTAGACGGCGGTTCCGACACGCTGCGGGCCGCGACCAGTTGGGATGTGGACGAGGACGGACGGCTCTCGGTCAAGCACGGGGACAGCTTCATCCAGTTCGTCGAATGGGAGCCGGGCGAGCGGGTAAGGTCGGAATCGGTACAGCCTTATGGTGCTGCAACCACTCGCCCCGATTCCCCGCATTATGCCGATCAGGCAGCGCTGTTCGTCCAGCACCGGTTGAAACCGGTGCATTTCTGGCGCGAGGACGTGCTTGCCAATGCCGAGCACCGCTATACCGTCCGCCACACCGTATCGCGCCAGGAGAAATGAGCATGCGTCGACATTTGCTGAGCGGGATTGCCGCGGTCGCTCTGGCGGGTTGCGCCACCGCCCCCGCCAACACCCCCCTCGCCGCCATCCCGGCACCGGAAACGCCGTCGCTTGCCGCGCTCGTCGACCAGGTCGATATTCCCTATGAGCAATTCACGCTCGAGAACGGTCTGACGGTCCTGGTCCATACCGATCGCAAGGCGCCGATCGTCGGCGTGACCACCTATTATCGCGTCGGTTCGAAGCACGAACCGCGCGGCCGAACGGGCTTTGCCCATTTGTTCGAACACCTCATGTTCGGCGGCAGCGAGAACGTCGAGAACTTCGACATCCCGCTGGAGGCTGCGGGGTCGACCAGCACCAATGGCTCGACCAATTTCGACCGTACCAATTACGTCGAGGTGGTGCCGACCGGCGCGCTCGACCTGGCGCTGATGATGGAAAGCGATCGCATGGGCTATCTGCTCGGCGCGATCAGTCAGGAGAAGCTCGATAAGCAGCGTGGGGTGGTCCAGAACGAGAAGCGGCAGGGCGACAACCAGCCCTATGGCCTCACCTTCTATGCGCTGCTCGAAGGGATCTTCCCCGTCGGTCATCCCTACCGCCATTCGACCATCGGCTCGATGGCCGATCTCGACGCCGCAAGCCTTACCGATGTGCGCCAGTGGTTCGTCGATAATTACGGTCCCAATAACGTCGTCCTGTCGCTGACCGGCGATATCGATGCCGAGACCGCCCGGCCGATGGTGGAGCGCTGGTTCGGCGCGATCCCCCGCGGACCCGAAGTCACTCCCGTTCAGGCCGCGCCCGTCACCTTGCCGGCTCGGAAAGACCGCGAGATGATCGATCAGGTGCCCCAGACGCGGGTTTATCGCGTCTGGAGCGGTCCCGGCCTCAACCAGGCGGATGCCATTCCCCTGACGCTGGGCATGAGCGTTCTCGGCGGTCTGGCGAGCTCGCGGCTCGACAATGCTCTGGTGCGCGACGAGCAACTCGCCACTTCCGTCAGCGCCTTCAACTGGCAATCGGAACAGGTTTCGCTGCTGGTCGCGCAGATGGACGTCAAGCCGGGCGTCGATCGCGCCACGGCGGAGCGCCGGCTCGACGAAGTGATCGCCGGCATCGTCGAAGAGGGTCCGACCGCCGACGAGCTGCAGCGTGCCTCGACCAGCCTGGTCTCGAGCGAGATCGACGGGCTCGAGCGGGTCGGCGGTTTCGGCGGCAAGGGCAGTACGCTCGCCGAAGGGCTGCTCTATTCTGGCGACCCGGCCTATTATCGGACCGCTCTCGCGCGGATGGCCGAACTGGCACCCGCCGAGGTGCAGAGCGCGATGCAGCGCTGGATGGACCGGCCGGTCTACCGCTTCACCGTCGTTCCGGGCGAGCGCAGCGAGAGTGGAGCGACCATGGGCGGCTGGGGCGACGAGGGCAGCGTGCCCGCGCCTGCGCCCGACGCGAAGGCGCCGGTCGAAGTCGTCCGCACCGGCCCCCCGCGCGAACTGCCCGCGCCCGAACCGGTGGGTCCGCTGACCTTCCCCGCGGTCGAGCGCACAACTCTCTCCAACGGCATAGCGGTCACGCTGGCGCGACGCACGGCCGTCCCGAAGGCTGTGATCAGCGTTCGGTTCGATGCCGGATACGCCGCCGATGGTGCGAATCGCGCGGGCACCCAGTCGCTGATGATGGATCTGCTCGAGGAAGGCACCGAAACCCGCAGTGCGGTGCAGATCGCCGAAGAGCAGGAGCGGCTCGGCGCCTCGATCGGCACTGGCAGTTCGCTCGATTCCAGCTCGGTCACGATGAATGCGCTGACCTCGAATCTCGCACCGTCGCTGGCCTTGATGGCGGATATCGTCCGCAACCCCGCATTCGCCGCGACCGAAGTCCAGCGGGTCCGCGACCAGCGACTGGCGGCCATCGCGCAACAGGTTTCCTCGCCGGGCGGGCTCGCGAGCCGGACGCTGCGCCCGCTGATATTCGGCGAGAGCCATCCCTATGGAAGCGTCGGCGGGCTCGGCTCGATTCCGGTCGTGCAGGCGATCGAACCCGCGACACTGGAGCGCGAGCACGATCGCTGGATCCGGCCCGAGAACGCCGAGATCTACATCGTCGGCGACGTTGCCATGGCGCAGGTCAAGCCGCTGCTCGAGGCGAGCTTCGGCGACTGGCAAGGGAGTGGCCCCGCCGCCCCCGCCAAGGTCCTCGACGGCGCCATGCCCGATCCGCAGACGCGGCTGGTGGTGCTCGACCGGCCGAATTCGCCGCAATCGGTGATCTATGCCGGGCGTGTCCTCCCGCTGACGGGCCCGACGCCCGGGCTCGAGGCACTCGACCTTGCGAACGAGGTCCTCGGCAATGGCTTCCTCAGCCGGATCAACATGATCATCCGCGAAGAGAAGGGCTGGAGCTATGGCGCCCGCAGCGGCGTCGATTCACCTGCTGGCCCGAGGCTGTTCTCGATCAGCACCTCGGTCCAGGCCGACCGGACGGCGGATTCGATCGCGCTGATCCTGGAGACGGCACGCGAATTCTCCGAGGGAACGCGCACCGTGGACGAGACCGAATTCACCCGGGTGACCGACGGAAACATCCGCGGCCTGCCGAACCGTTTCGAGACCAATGGCCAGGTCCTCGGGGCAATCGTCGAGAACGACGACCTTGGCCGGCCCGACGATTATTACACCACCCTGCCCGCACGCTATCGCGCCATCGACAAGACTGCGATCGATGCCGCGGCACGGCGCTATCTCGGTCCCGACGATCTCACCATCGTGGTGGTCGGCGATCGCAAGGAAATCGATAGCCAGCTCGCGAAGCTCGGTCTCCCGATAAGCTATCTCGATGTTGACATGGATGTCAGTACCGACGATTGATCGACCACAGTTTTTCGCAAGCGAAGAGAGGAATTCCCATGTCCGTAGCCGGTACCTATGACACCGTCGTCAAGAGCCCGATGGGCGATCAGAAGGGCACTTTCACCGTGGTCCCCGGTGACGACGACAAGACCTTCACCGGAAGCATGGCCGGCGGCATGGGCTCGATGGATGTTCAGGACGGAACGCTCGACGGCAATACGCTGAACTGGAAGATGAACATGACGGTTCCGATGCCGATGACGCTCAACTGCACCGCCACGGTCGACGGCGATCAGCTTACGGGCACGGTCAATGCGGGTGCCTTCGGCGACATGCCGCTGACGGGTCAGCGTCAGGGCTGATTGTCTGCTGCAGGATCGAAAAGGCGCCGGGAGCAATCCCGGCGCCTTTTTCTTGCCCGGTATCCGCCCGGGAATGGCCGGTGCGCCCATGATCCATGCGGTGCGACGATCAGGGATCGGCGTAACCCGACGCCCGGACCTCCAAGCTGCCTGCATTCGGATCCTCCGGCAGGAAGAGACCACCCCTGCGGGTCGAATGCCCGGGTACGTAGCCGAACGTCGTCTTCGCCTTCGTCTCCGCGCCGCCCGCGCGAAGCGTGCCCTCGACCTCTACTGACGAGGCAGTGCTGGACGAGAGATTGCGTGCCTCGACCTCGACCACCCAGCCTCCTCGAAACGGTGTCGTCGCGCCGGTCGCGACAACGATCTGCGGCGGCGGCTCTTCGGAATCGCTTGCTGCCTGCCAACCGACGTAACCGAGAAGGGCCAGCGTCATGACCAGACCGATCGCGGCTGCGATCCACTCGAGAGCCGGATTGCCGCTTTGCTTGTCGCTGCCGTCCGCCATATCCTGCTCCTTCAGACGATGAGCCGCGCGCTCGCTGCACCGAGCGCCGAGGGAAATCCGAGAACCACGGTCATCATCGCGATCTGCGACAGCGACGCGCCGTCGGTGCGACCGAAGGTCCATAGCACGTAAAGGCTGACGAGCAGGGCGATCCCATAGCCGACGATGCTGAAATTGATCACGCATTGCATGATGCTGCTACCCTCGGGCGCCGGCTCCTGACCGCGGAACCCGAGCGCATAGACGAATGCGTGCAGCACGAGGATCGAGAGGAAGATCAGGGCCAACGCATGCCACGGCGTCATCTTGAAGGCGATCAGGATCATCTCCTCCGTCGGTGCGACGTTGAAGGCCAGGAAGAGCGCTCCGACCAGCATGAGGAAGAGCTCCTCGTGGTAAGATCCAGCCTTTTTGTCCTCCTCCCCGGCTGAATCCCCCCCGCCGAACTGCCCCCTCGCCAGAGCCGCCCCAATGCTCGCGGGCGCCGTCTGAACCGCGATCTTGCCGATGATCTCGCTCGCCGGCATCGACACGGTGATGATCCCGAATATGGCGAGCAGCAGCGCCGAAATGATCGCGCCGATCGCGAAGACCACAAGACCGTCGAGTACGTCGTCGAGCAGCGTGTCGGTCCGCTCGAAGCCGACGAACCGCGACAGCGGCACGAGGAGGATCAGAGTGAGCAGGAGAAACAGAAACAGGCGCAGCGGAGGAAGATAGAAGCCCAGCCACCACATCTCCATCGTCATCAGCAGCGGGAAAGCGAAGATCATCGCACCGGCGGCGGCGCGGGCGAGACCTCGAGCATATTCCCTGTTCGAACTCGCGGCCCTCTTCCCGGTCACGGTCTTCTCCGGCGAACCCATTGGAAGAGGTCAAACGAATCGGCCGATTGCCCGTTCCCATCACGAGTATCCCGGCCACAGCTGATGCAGAAAAGGCCCTGCGGACGAAACCGCCGACGAGTATCCGGCATTCGGGCTGATTATGTATCCAGCTTGTCTTTCAACAGCTGGTTTACCACAGCAGGATTGCCCTTGCCCTGGAGCGCCTTCATCGTCTGGCCGACGAAGAAGCCGAACAGCTTGTCCTTCCCGCCGCGGTATTCGTCGACCTTCTCGGAATTGGCGGCGAGGACCTCGTCGATCACGGCCTCGATCGCGCCGGTGTCGCTCACCTGCTTGAGGCCCTCGGTCGCGGCGATCTCGGCCGGATCGCGGCCGGTCTTCAGCACGATTTCGTAGATTTCCTTGGCCTGGCCGCCCGAAATCTCGCCCCTGTCCTGCATCGCCAGGATCGCTGCCTGCGCCTGCGCGGTGGCGTTGGCGGGATCGGCTTCCTCGCCGAGCGACTTCATCACCCCGGGGGCGACCGAAAGCGCCCAATTGGCGACCTGCGTGGCGAGTTTCGCCTGTGGCTTGCCGATTGCCGCGGAAGTCTCGGCCAGCAGCGTTTCGAAGCGCGCGAAGGTCTCGACCTCGGCGGTGAGTTCGCGTGCGTTGTAGGGCGTCAGCCCGAGCTCGCCTTCATAGCGCGCACGCTTCGCATCGGGCAGCTCGGGCAGCGATGCGCGACACTCCTCGAGGAAGGCTTCCTCGAGCTCCAGCGGGAGCAGGTCGGGATCGGGGAAATAGCGATAATCATGCGCATCTTCCTTGCTGCGCATGGTCCGCGTGGTCCCCGTGCCGGGGTCGAACAGGCGCGTTTCCTGATCGACCGTTCCGCCGTTCTCGATCACCTCGACCTGGCGGTTCGCTTCATATTCGATGACCTGCATCACGAAGCGCACCGAATTGACGTTCTTGGTTTCGGTCCGCGTCCCGAGATCCTCGCCCGGCCTGCGCACCGAGACGTTCACGTCGGCGCGCATCGAGCCTTCCTCCATATTGCCGTCGCACGAACCGACATAGCGCAGGATCGCGCGCAGCTTGCGGACATAGGCCCCGGCCTCGGCGGGCGAGCGCATGTCGGGGCGCGAAACGATCTCCATCAGCGCCACGCCGCAGCGATTGAGATCGACGTAGGACATGGTCGGATGCTGGTCGTGCATCAACTTGCCGGCGTCCTGCTCGACATGGATGCGCTCGATCCCGATCACCTTGTCCTCGCCGATGCCGGCCTTTTCGTCGGCCTCGATCAGCAAGCGTCCCTCGCCCACCAGCGGATGGTACAACTGGCTGATCTGATAGCCCTGCGGCAGGTCGGCGTAGAAGTAGTTCTTGCGGTCGAAGCGGCTCCAGCGGTTGATCTCCGCCTCGATCGCCATGCCGGTGCGCACCGCCTGGCGGATGCATTCGCGATTGGGCACCGGGAGCATGCCCGGCATCGCCGCATCGACGAGGCTGACCTGCGTGTTCGGCTCCGCCCCGAAAGCGGTCGAAGCGCCGCTGAACAGCTTGGCGTGGGAGGTGACCTGCGCATGGACCTCGAGGCCGATCACGACCTCCCATTCGCCCGTTGCGCCCTGGATGCAGTAGGTGCTCATTTCCACTCACGTCATCCCAGCGAAAGCTGGGATCTTTCTCAGCTAGACAAGGCCCGGCGGCCGGAGATCCCAGCTTCCGCTGGGATGACGATTGACTCAGACAGGGGGCTGGCGCGCAGTCGGGCAATCGCTGGCGAGCCCGGTTCTGCGATCGTTCCGCTACTCACCACCACTTCTCCGGCTTGGCATCGAACCCTGCGCGCTGCTGGATCGCCAGCCCGGCATTGAGCACGCCCTGTTCGTCGAAGGGCTTGCCGACGATCTGCAGCCCGAGCGGCAGGCCCTCGGCGTTGAGCATGGCGGGCACGCTCATCGCGGGCAGGCCCGCGAGCGATGCGGGCACGGCGAAGACGTCGTTGAGATACATCGTCAGCGGATCGTCGCTCAGCGAGCCCAGCGGGAAGCTGGCGGTCGGCGTGGTCGGCGCGAGGATCGCGTCGCACTGGCTCCACGCCTGTTCGAAATCGCGCGCCACCAGCGCCCGGATCTTCTGCGCCTGGGTGTAATAGGCGTCGTAGAAGCCTGCGCTGAGCACATAGGTGCCGATCAGGATGCGGCGCTTGACCTCGTCGCCGAAGCCCGCGGCGCGAGTGGCGGCATACATGTCCTGCAGCCCGGCCTTCTCCGGCAGTTCGCGCAACCCGTAACGCACGCCGTCGTAGCGCGCGAGATTGCTCGAGGCCTCGGCGGGGGCGATGATGTAATAGGCAGGGAGCGCGTATTGGGTGTGCGGCAGCGACACGTCGACGATCTCGGCGCCGGCATCGCGCAGCCACTGCTTGCCCTGCTCCCAACTGTCGAGAATTTCCTGGTCGGTGCCATCCATGCGGTATTCGCGTGGAATCCCGATGCGCTTGCCCTTGAGCTCGGCGGAGAGGCCGGCTTCCCAGTTCGGCACCTCGCTCTGCAGGCTGGTCGAATCCTTCGGATCGAAGCCGGCCATCGCCTCGAGCATGATCGCGCAATCCTCGACGCTGCGGGCCATCGGGCCGGCCTGGTCGAGGCTCGAGGCGAAGGCGACCACGCCCCAGCGGCTGCAGCGGCCATAGGTCGGCTTGATCCCGCAGATCCCCGCGAAGGCGGCGGGCTGGCGGATCGAACCGCCGGTGTCGGTTCCGGTCGCAGCCGGAGCGATGCGCGCGGCGACCGCCGAGGAGGAGCCGCCCGAGGAGCCACCGGGCGACATGTCGGTGTTGGCCCCGCCGTTCCTGCGCCAGGGCGAGACGACCTTGCCGAAATAGGAGGTCTCGTTCGAGGAGCCCATGGCGAACTGGTCGAGATTGAGCTTGCCGAGCATGCCCGCACCCGCCTCCCACAGCCTGCGCGAGACCGTGCTCTCATACGGCGGGGCGAAGCCTTCGAGGATGTGCGAGGCGGCAGTGGTCTGAACCCCCTCGGTCGCGAACAGGTCCTTCATCCCGATCGGCACGCCGCCCATCGCCCCCAGATCCTCGCCCTTGGCACGCCTGCTGTCGACCGCCTCCGCAGCGGCCAGCGCATGATCCGGGGTGGTGACGATGAAGGCGTTGAGTTCGGAAGCATCGGCCACGGCGGCATTGAAGCTTTCGGCGACTTCGCGGGCGGTAAAGTCGCCCGCGGCAACCCCGTCGCGGATCGCCTTGACGCCGAGAGTGGTCAGTTCGGTCATTATTCGATCACCTTGGGTACGCCGAAGAAGCCGTGTTCGGCAGCCGGGGCATTCGCCAGCACGTCCTCGCGCCGCCCGCCCGCCGTCTCGGGAATCGCATCGACGACATCCTCGCGGAGGCGGAGGGCATTGGGGATGACCGCCGTCATCGGCTCGACGCCGCTCGTGTCCACTTCGCCGAGCTGTTCCACCCAGGCGAGGATGTTGTTGAGCTCGGGCACCATGCGGTCGAGCTCGGCGCCGGCCATTTCGATACGGGCCAGCGAGGCGATCCTGGCCACTTCTTCGCGTGTTACGGACATGAGCGCGCGTTAGCCGCGCCGCGAGCGCGCTTCAAGCGGTCATGCGGCATTGCAGCATCAATCGAAGGCTTCACCCACCGGTATTCCGTTCACATAGATCTGCCGCCGCGTGCGCGTACGAACTTCGACCGCACCCGGACCAAGCTCGCCGATCGCAGGCGGCGCGAGGGTCGCTGCGGGGGGCGGAGGCGGCTTTACAAGGCCGTCGCTGCCGAAGAACAGGTGCTCCACGCCGCGCTGCCCGAGCATGGCTACGTGTCTGCCGGTGCCGTCATCGCCGAGATCGATCGCCATGCAGGCGTCGCTGCATTGCCACGGATTGGCTCTCACATAGTCATCGACCCAGCCCCGCAGGCGCGGATCGGCGAAATCGAACCGCAGCGGCGGATTTCCGTCGGGCCAGACACCCGCCTCGAACCGCGTCTCGAGGGGACGCGATCGTCGTTCCAGCGCCGAGCGGGCAAGCCTGCCGACGCTGCCGCCGCGCCCGGCCAGCCGGGCGAGCGCCTCGCGCCCCGCCTCGCCGAAGTCCCAGCGCAGCGCATCGTAGTCGAAGGCTTCGGGCGCGACCTTGCCCGCGTCCAGCCGCGCAATCTGGTTGCGCGCCGCGAGAGCGCCGAAGTCGAGCACCGGCATGGCGAGCAGGAGCGCAAGGGCGCAGGTCGCGACCGCGAGATGGAGATTCGCCTGCCGCAGCGCTTCCCAACCGTGCTTCCGGCTGCGCAATGCAGCCACGAAATATCCGATCCCGAAGGAAACCGCGACCGCGATCGCGATCAGCGCCCAGATGCGCTCCGGACTGAGGCCGTGCTGGCCGATGCGGGTCCCCATCGAAATCGTGGCGAGAATCGACAGCGGCAATATGCCCAGCGCCAGCACCAGTGCAGCCAGCCGCATCGCACGCGACTCGCTCGCCTCCTCCGCACTGTCGCGGACCACTGCATTGACCAGGACGAAGCTGCCCGAAGCCATCGCCAGCAGCAGCGGCGTCGCGCTCCGCGTTGCCTCCCACAGGACGTCGATCCCGCTCAGCAGCACGGCGACGAGGAACAGCACCAATGCGGCAGCCAGTGGCACGGCGATCAGCGAGAACACCAGCAATACGACGTTCTGCAGCGTACCGATAACCTTCAGCTGGTTGCGCAGCGTGCCCAGTGCAGCCCCGAAGGCGAGCCCCGAGAACAGCCAGCCGAACCAGCCTTTGCCCATCGCGTCGCGAAGCAAGTCGATGCGGATGATGTGGAACAGCTCGGACAGAAGAACGAGCACGAGCCACGAGAGACCCGTGAAGGCAAGCGCGCCACCCGCGGTGATTGCGTCTGTCCAGACGTGGTAATGGGTATCGCGATAGGAAGTCGCCCAGCGATTCCGGTGGAACCCCGCCTGGAACAGCGGCAGCGCGAGTGCGCAGGCCACCACGCCTGCCGCCAGCCAGAAGCCGGCCGAATCGTAATGGCGATCGGCACTGGCAACCCGCCAGGCGATGCCCGCCATCACCGCGCCGACGATCACGGCGAAGACTGTCGGCTCCCGCCATGTGTCGCGGTCGAGCGCGAAGGCGGCGGCGAGCGGACCGAAGAAGACCAGTGCCGCGACAGCGGCGCGCCACGGCTGAAGATCGGACTCGAAGCCGTGCGAGGCGAGCCATAGCGCGAGGCCTGCGAGTCCCAGCAGGGCCGCGAGGATCCAGGGGCGCAGCGGCCAATCGGGCGCCGGAACGGTTCGTGCTTCGCTCATCGCAAACTCCCGGTCGGATACGATAGCGGTGCTACCGCATCAGGCCATCGTCGGCATGAGCAAAAGCTGAGGAATCAGCGATCGCGCGCCTATTCGGTCGGGACAGGCCCCTGCGGCGCCTGACCCGCAGGACCATTCTGTCCCTGCTGCTGCTGCATCATCTGCTGCAGTGCGGCGGCGCGCGCCTGGAAATCGTCGCGGCTCATGAAATCGACCACCTCGATCTCGAACACGAGATCGGCATCGGGCGGGATCGGCGAGCCCGGCGGCGGTTCGGCGCCATAGGCCTGGTCGGCAGGAATGGTGAGAATATATTCGCCGCCCTTCTGCATCTGCTGCAGTCCCTGGATGAAGCCGTCGATGATCGCGCCTTCCTCGAGCAGCAGGGGATTGCCCTCGGGAAACAGGCCCGGCGGAACCGGCAAAGGCTGCGAGCGGTCGAATTCGGTCCCATCGGCGAGTTTGCCGACATAGCGGACGAAGACCACATCGCCGATTTCGGGCGAGGCGCCCGTTCCTTCGGTCAGCGTCTCGACATCGAGGCCCTTCGGCATTGCCGCCCATGCGAGGCCGGCACCGAGCAGCACGGCGAGGATCACGCCGACCCATAGCTTGGCGAGCGAGCCTCTGGCGATGGGCTGAAGGGGAACGCGAGTCACTTCGGTCATGGGGATCTCTATCTGCGATACGCAAAGGGCGCGGATTTCTCCGCGCCCTCATGGCTTAGCTGATGGGTGCTGGCAACGGCTTACTTGGCGCCGTCGCGCTCCATCCGCTTGCGCTCGAGCTTGCGCGCGCGGCGCACGGCAGCGGCCTTTTCGCGGGCGCGCTTTTCGCTCGGCTTCTCGTAATGGCGGCGCAGCTTCATTTCGCGATACACCCCTTCGCGCTGCAGCTTCTTCTTGAGCGCACGCAGGGCCTGGTCGACATTGTTATCGCGAACGATGATCTGCATAAATTCAAACACCTCACTAAGCGGGCCAGAGCCCGCCACGCGGGTTTGCCTCCTGAAAACGGTTTCGCCGAATCAACGAAAAACGCGCCGAATCCGTTCCGGACCGGCTCGAACGGCGCGCATTTACGGATTCGGGCGGAAAAAGGCAAGCGCTTTGGCGGCTTTTCAGCATGCTGACGACGCGCTAGGGGCACCGAATGGCTTCGCTATCCCCTCTCGTCGCGGCACTGCACGTCTTTATCGGCGGCGGCGCTGGCGCAGTGCTGCGCCACCAGCTCGGTCGTGCCATGACCCAATGGATGGGGGTTCAGGCGGTGTCCACCTTCCCCTGGGCCACTCTCGCGGTCAATGCGCTCGGCAGCCTGCTGATGGGCATGCTGGCGGGATGGCTGGCCCGCCACGGCGGTGCCCAGGGCGACCAGATGCGGCTCCTGCTCGGCGTCGGCCTGCTCGGCGGTTTCACCACCTTCAGCGCCTTCAGCCTCGAAATGGTGCTGCTGGTCGAGCGCGGACAATACACTCTCGCGGCGCTCTATGCCGTGCTCTCCTTCGCGCTCGGCATTACGGGACTGATGGCAGGTCTTGCGGTGATGAGGATGGCAGCGTGAAGACATCCGACGAAGTGCGCACCTTTACCGTCGCACCCGACGACGATGGCGTTCGGCTCGACCGCTGGTTCAAGCGTCACTTGCCGCAGGTCGGCTTCGGCACGGTCAGCAAATGGGCGCGCACCGGGCAGATCCGGGTCGATGGCAAGCGCGCGAAGCCCGAGGACAGGCTGGCCTCCGGACAGCAGTTGCGCGTCCCGCCCGGGGGCGACGCGCCCGAGCGGAAACCCAGGACGAAGCGCGAGCTGACGCCCGCCGAAGTCGAGCAGGCCGAAGCCATGGTCATCGAGAAGACGCAGGGCGCGCTGGCGCTCAACAAGCCGCCCGGCCTGGCGACGCAGGGCGGCACCAACACTTTCAATCACGTCGACGGTCTGCTCGATGCCTATGCTCCGGGGGAGGACACGCCGCGGCCGCGGCTCGTCCACCGGCTCGACAAGGACACCAGCGGAGTTCTGCTCGTCGCCCGCACGCCCGGCAGCGCGGCGTTCTTTTCCAGGCGCTTTTCGGGTCGCAGCGCGAAGAAGATCTACTGGGCGCTGGTGGTCGGCGTGCCCGAGGTCAAGGAAGGCGTGATCGAAGCGCCGCTGGCCAAGCAACCGGGTTCGGGCGGCGAGAAGATGCACGTCGATCACGAGGGCGGCCAGGCCGCCAAGACCAAATACCGCGTGGTCGATGCGGCGGGCAAGAAAGCCGCATGGCTGGAACTCCAGCCCCTCACCGGGCGGACGCACCAATTGCGCGTCCATTGCGCCGCCATGGGGAATCCCATCGTCGGCGACGGCAAATATGGCGGCAAGGACGCCTTTCTGACCGGCGCCATCAGCCGCAAGATGCATCTTCATGCCCGGCGGCTGATCATCGACAGCCCCGACGGCGGCAAGATCGACGTCACCGCACCCCTGCCGGAGCACTTCGCCGCGAGCATGGAGCAATTGGGTTTCGATACGACCGTCAGCGATGCCACCCCCATGCGCGACGATCCGCCGCCCAGGAGCCGCGAGGAAAAGAAGCAGGCGGCGCGCCAGCACGCCAAGCAATATCGCAAGGCCCGCAAAGGCGAACGCCGCGCACGCGGCCCCGCCGGAGGCAAGCCGGCAGCCGGGCCGCGGGGCAAGCGCTGATGCACCCCAACCCGCTCTTCCGCTGCGACGACCGCGCCGCGATCGAAGCGCTGGGTGAGCAAATCGGTTTCGGCACCGTCTTCCTGACCACCCCGGACGGGCCCCGAGCCGCGCGCACTCCGCTGGACCACGTCGGGGAGGGACGCCTGCAATTCCATCTCGCCCGCCACAATGCGCTGTCGAGCTGTCTCGCCGGCGCCGAAGCGCTGGTGGCGGTCGACGGCCCGCACGGCTATATCTCGCCGCGCTGGTACGCCGACCGCGCGACGGTTCCGACCTGGGATTACATCGCAGTCGAAATGCAGGGTCCGGTCAGGCGGCTCGCGAAGGCCGAACTCGAAACGCTGCTCCACAGACTGATCGAGAAACACGAAGCGCGGATCCCGGGGCCGCCGTGGATGGCGACGGAAACCGGCGAGGCACGGTGGAGCAGCCTTTTCGGGGGCATCCTCGGCTTCGAGCTCGAGATCCATGAGCTTCGACCGACCTGGAAACTTTCGCAAAATCGGTCCGCACCGGAGCGGGGCGTCATCGCCGCCGGGCTCGAAGCGAACGGAAATGCAGCCCTCGCCACCGCGATCCGCGAGGTTGGCGCGTGACCCGCCTGGCGGTGTTCGACTGCGACGGCACGCTCGTCGACGGGCAGGCAGCGATCTGCGACACGATGGAGCGGGCTTTCGCGGCGGCTTCCCTGCCCGTGCCCGACCGCAATCATGTCCGCCGGATGGTCGGTTTGAGCCTGCCTTTCGCGCTTCGCCGGCTGGCCCCCGATGCGAGTGACGAACAGCATGCAGTGGCGCTCGACGCCTATAAGACCGGCTACCGGGAGTTGCGCAACGCAGGCGCCCTGCACGAACCGCTGTTCGACGGGATCGCCCTGCTGGTCGAGCAATTGGTCGCGGAGGGCTGGCTGATCGGGGTTGCCACGGGCAAGAGCACGCGCGGTCTCGAAGCATGCCTCGATACGCATGGAATAAGACACCACTTCGTCACTCTCCAGACCGCCGACGGGCACCCGTCCAAGCCACATCCCGCCATGCTCCGCGCGGCGCTCGCAGAAGCGGCAGTGCAGCCCGAGGATGCGGTAATGGTCGGCGACACGAGCTTCGACATGGAGATGGCCCGAGCCGCAGGAATCCGCGCGATCGGCGTCGCCTGGGGCTATCACGAGCCGCGGGAGCTGGTCGATGCCGGTGCCAGCGCAGTGGCCGGGACGGTCGGGCAATTGGGAGAGTTGATCCGTGGAACAGCATGATCCGGCCGCGAGGCGTTTCTGGACCTTGCAACTGCTGCGGCTGTCGGGCGCGGTGATGGCCCTGCTCGGAGCGCTGATCCTCGCCGGAAAGCTGGCGTGGCCGCAACCGCTCGGCGTTGTGCTCTTCGTGCTCGGCGCAGCAGGGTTCTTCGCTCTCCCGCATCATCTTGCGAAACGGTGGAAGAGCGGGGGATGAAGCGGTTCTACGACAAGGCCACGGTTGCGGAGAGCCCGCTCGGCTTCCACGTCCTGCTCGACGGTCGACCGGTGAAGACGCAGGGCGGGCAGCTCCAGCTCGTCGCCTCCCCGCGGCTGGCGGAGGCGCTTGCCGACGAATGGGAAGCGCAGGGTGAGACCATCGATCCCGCCGGCTTCGGCTTTCGCGACATGACCGATTACGCGCTCGACGTGGTGCCCGCCTTGCGCGAATCCCTGCTCGAGAAGCTGCTCGGCTATGCAGAGACCGATACGCTCTGCTACCGGGCCGATCCGGACGAACCCCTGTGGCACCGTCAGCGCGAGGTGTGGGATCCGCTGGTCGGCGCACTGGAGGCGCGCGAGGGCGTGCGGCTGGAACGGGTGAGCGGAATCCTCCCCCGTCCGCTGAACGCCGCGGCGCGCAAGCGATTGGCCGCGCGTCTCGATGATCTCCAGGATTTCGAACTGGCCGCCCTCGAACAGCTCGCATCGCTCGCCGCCTCGCTGTGCATCGGCCTCGCCGGGCTCGAGGAGGATGCCGATGGCGAGGCGCTGTGGGACGCTGCCAATCTCGAGGAGGACTGGCAGGTCGAACGGTGGGGCGCCGACGAGGAGGCGGCTGCGCGGCGCGCGAAGCGGCGCGGCGAATTTCTCAAGGCGATGGACTTCGCGCGGCTGGCGCGGAGCTAGCCTATCCGATCCACTCGGCGACCTGGCCGGCGACCTCGTTGGCAGCCTGGTTGAGTGCCGGTCCGACCGATGCCGCTTCGGGAAGCACGCCGGGAACGCGGGCCTCGAAGCGGCGCGTGGCGACTTGCGATCCGGAGCCGCTGCGGACGGCATCGAAGACCACCACTGCGGAGGAGGTGCGCGCATCGTAACCGAAGGCGCGCAAGGTGCCCTGCAGTTGCGCGTCCGCGCTCACGCCCGGATCGTCGCCATCGACGACCACCCTGCCGGAGCGGGCGCGGATCGTTTCCGCGACCAGCCGCCGGAACAGGCGGGCGGGCCGCTCGACCCACACCGCATCCTTGAGATAGGCGAGTTCGGTGTCGCTCATCTGCACCGGCACGCGGGTCACGGCGAGCGCCTGCGGAGCTTCGAACTCGACCAGCGCCAGGGCGCTGTCCTGCGTGCCCTGCGCACCGGCCCCCGCGGGTGCCGTTGCCGTGGCGGTCAGCGTCAGCAGGCTTTCGGGCGGATCCTCGCCGAAGCTGAGACAGCCGCCGAGCAGCAGGAGCGGCCCGAGCCCGGCCAGTTTCACCAAACTATTCATGCGCATGCCCCTCACGGCTCGTAGTCGGGCAAAGGCTGGCTCGACAGCAGCGCGCCCGCACCCTTCTCATCGATCTTCTCGGTCACCTCGCGCAGCGCCTTGCTGGTCGCGCGCAAGTCCCTGAGCGTCGCATCCGCGGCAGGGAGCGTGCTTTCGGTCAATTGCCTCGCCGCCGGCCGCGCCTCGGCGAGCGTCTGTTCGAGCTGCTCGGCTGCTCCGCTCGCGGATTTGAGCGTCGCGCGCAATTGCTGCGCCAGTTGCGCGCCTTCCTGGTTGAGCAGGCGGTCGGTCGAGGCGGTCACTTTCTCGAACTGGTCGAGAGTCTCGCTCGCTTCGCGCAGGGTCACCTGGAACTCGGCCATGGTCCGCTCGACCTGCGGCGCCGCATCGGCGAGCGCGGCAGTCGCCTGATTGGTGTTGGCAAGGATCTGCGAGATCTCTTCCTGGTTCCTGTCGGACAGCAGCATCGTCAGCCGCTCGGTCAGCGTCGCCAGCCGCTCGAGCAGCAGCGGGGCGTTGGCGAGGATTTCGTTGAAGCCGCCCGCCGCCGGGGGAATGATCGGCGCGCCTTCGGTGCAGGCGGTGGTCTCGCAGGAAATCCGCGGAGCCCCGCTGCGGGCACCGTCGAGCATGATGGTCGAGACGCCGGTGAAGCTGCCCTGGATGGTCGCGGTGGTGCCGACGAGGATCGGAACATCCTCCTTCACCTTGATCCGCACCCGGACGAATTCGGGATCCTTCTCCCACAGCACGATGTCGCTCACCTGCCCGACGGGCACGCCGGCGAAGCTGACCTGGCTGCCATTGGCGAGACCCGCGACCGACTGCTTGAAGAAGATGTCGTATTCGTTGCGCGCGCCGTCTCCGAGCCGCGCCAGCCAGACGATGAACAGCGCCAGCGCCCCGAGGATCAACAGCGTCACCGCCCCCACCCAAACGTGATTTGCCCGCGTCTCCATGCGTTAGGCCTTATCCTTCCTAGCTTGTGCTTTGTCCAACGCTTTGACCGCATGGGCGGCGACCGGCTCGTCCATATGCCGCCGCAATTCGTCGAGCGCCTGCGCGGTCAGCGCGGCGCGCCCACGCGGGCCGTTGAAATATTCCTGGATCCAGGGATGGTCGAGTTCCATCAGATTGGGCACCGTATCGACCGCGATCACGCGCTTGTCGGCGAGCACCGCCACCCGGTCGCAGATCTCGTGCAGCGTATCGAGATCGTGGGTGATGAGAAACACCGTCAGGCCAAGCGTTTCCTTGAGTTCGAGCGTCAGCCGGTCGAAGGCCGAAGCCCCGATCGGATCGAGCCCCGCGGTCGGTTCGTCGAGGAACAGCAGCTCGGGGTCGAGTGCCAGCGCCCGGGCGAGGCCCGCGCGCTTCTTCATCCCGCCCGACAGTTCCGACGGATATTTGCCCACCGCTTCGCCCGGCAGACCCGAAAGCACGGTCTTGTAGCGCGCGATCTCGTTCAGCAATTGCTTGCCGAGGTCGGGATAGAACTGCTTGAGCGGGACCTCGACGTTCTCGCCCACGGTCAGCGTCGAAAACAGTGCCCCGCCCTGGAACAGCACCCCCCAGCGATTGCGGATGCCGATGTCGTCCTCGGGATCGGTGCCGAGGATCGAGCGGCCGAATACCTCGATTTCGCCTTCCGCCGGTGTTTGCAGTCCGATGATCGAGCGCATCAGCACGCTCTTCCCGGTGCCCGAGCCGCCGACGACCCCGAGGATCTCGCCCCGCCGCACCTTGAGATCGAGATCCTCATGGACCGTCTGCTCGCCGAAGCGGTTGGTGAGGCCCTCGACGACGATCGGAAACTCGCCGCGATAGCGTTCGTGCTGGCCGAGCGTGCGGCCCTCTTCGTCCTGCGCCATCAGCCCCACCCGATCTTGGTGAAGAAGACCGCGAAGAAGGCGTCGATCACGATCACGGCGAAGATGCCGGTGACCACTGCCATCGTGGTCCGCAGCCCGACCTGCTCGGAATCGCCCTTGACCTGCATGCCGTGGTAGCAGCCGGCGAGCGCCACGATGAGGCCGAAGACCGGGGCCTTCACCAGCCCCACCCACAGATCGTAGAGCGGCACGACGTCCTGCACCCGGACGAGAAACGACCAGAAGGGAATGCCGAGCGACAGTTGGCCGACGGTCGCTCCGCCGATGATGGCCACGGCCGAGGCATAGAAGCCGAGCAGGGGCATCATCAGCACTGCGGCGAGGATGCGCGGAACCACCAGCGCCTCCATCGGCGAAATGCCGATCGTCTTCATCGCATCGACCTCTTCGGTCAGCCGCATCGTCCCGATCTGCGCGGCGAAGGCGCTCCCCGAGCGACCCGCGACCATGATCGCGGTCATCAGCACGCCCAGTTCGCGCAGGGTGATCCGTCCGACGAGGTTCACCGTCAGCGTCTCGGCCCCGAACTGCGCCAGTTGCACCGCGCCCTGCTGCGCGATGACGATGCCGATGAGAAAGCTCATCAGGCCGATGATGGGGAGGGCGGAGACGCCGACCAGCTCGAGCTGGCGGACGAGCGCGAGAATGCGGAACCTCCGCGGGTGGCGGAGGAGGCTGAGACTGGCCGAAACCAGCGCTCCGAGGAAGCCGATCACCCCGACCGCACCGCGACGGGCGTTGTAGACCTTGCCGCCAAGGCCTTCGGGTACGCGTTCCCAGAGGGGCATTCGGGGAGCGGCCACTTCCGCTTCGGAGTCGCTCGTCTCGATCGCTCCGAGCAGTCGCCGGGCGCGGTCGCTGGCGCCCTCGATGGTGGCGCCGTGCTTGCGCGCGACATGGCTCGCGACCCACGCCCCGACAGTGTCGATTTCATCCACTGCGGAGAGGTCGATCCTGTCGATCGGGCCTTCGAGTTCGCGCAGATCCCCGTCTATGGCGCCGATCGTGGACACGAGAAAGGGGCCCGAGAGCGCCAGCACCGCGCCCCCCGCATCGTCCCGCTTCAGTTCATATTCGGCGTAACCACTCATCTGCCGCGGGTATGTGAGGAATTCCGCCACTTGCCAAGCGGCTATCCGCCCCACCCGCTTCTCCGTTGCATCGCAGCATGGCCGCTGGCAAAGGCATCCGCATGAATTCAGAATTGCCCAAGACCTTCGACCCCGCCGACATCGAGGCGCGCTGGTATGCGCATTGGGAAGAACACGGCCTGTTCCGCCCCGACCGCCCCGAGGCGCAGCCCTACACCATCGTGAATCCGCCGCCCAACGTCACCGGCAGCCTGCATATCGGCCATGCGCTCGACAACACGCTGCAGGATGTGATGATCCGCTACGAGCGGCTGCGCGGCAAGGATGCGCTGTGGGTGGTCGGAACCGATCACGCCGGTATCGCGACGCAGATGGTGGTCGAGCGCCAGCTCGAGCAGCGGCAGGACAAGCGCACCAATTACAGCCGCGAGGATTTCGTCGCCAAGGTGTGGGAGTGGAAGGAGGAGAGCGGCGGCACGATCACGCGCCAGCTCCGCCGGCTCGGCTGCTCGATGGACTGGAGCCGCGAGCAGTTCACCATGGACGAGCATTTCAGCGATGCGGTGATGAAGGTCTTCGTCGACCTTTACAACGAAGGGCTGATCTATCGCGACAAGCGGCTGGTGAATTGGGACGTCAAGCTCAGGACCGCGATCTCCGACCTCGAGGTCGAGACGCGCGAGGTCAAGGGCGGCTTCTGGCATTTCCGCTATCCGCTCGCCGATGGCGTCACGACGTCGGAAGGCGAGGATCACCTCGTCGTCGCCACCACCCGGCCCGAGACCATGCTCGCCGACATGGCGGTGGCGGTGCACCCCGAGGACGAGCGCTACAGCTCCGTCGTGGGCAAAGAGATCGTCCAGCCGATCACCGGGCGCCGCTTCCGGGTGGTGGCCGACGAACACGCCGACCCCGCGCTCGGCAGCGGCTGCGTCAAGATCACGCCGGGGCACGATTTCAACGACTTCGAAGTCGGCAAGCGCGCCGGCATGAAGCCTGGCGAGATGCTCAACATGCTCGATGCGAATGGCGATGTGTGCCAGACCGCCGATGGGCTGGTACCCGAGGAATTCCTCGGTCTGCACCGCTTCCGCAATGACGGAGTGGACGGTGCGCGCGAGCTGGTGGTCGCGCGGATGAAGGAACTCGGCTTTCTCATCCCGCACACGGTCCGCGACAAGGATGGCGAGACGGTCGAGCACGATGCGGAACCGCGCACCATCGCCACCCCCTTCGGTGACCGCGGCGGCGTGGTGGTCGAGCCGTGGCTGACCGATCAATGGTATGTCGATGCCGAAAAGCTCGCGCAGGCCCCGCTCGAGGCGGTCAGGACCGGCGCTATCGAGATCGTCCCGAAAAGCTGGGAAAAGACCTTCTTCAACTGGATGGAGAACATCCAGCCGTGGTGCGTCAGCCGCCAGCTGTGGTGGGGCCACCGGATCCCGGCGTGGTATGCCGAGGATGGCGAAGTCTTCGTCGCCCTGACCGAGGAAGAAGCCCGGGCGCAGGCCGGCGGTCGCGAGCTGAGCCGCGACGAGGACGTGCTCGACACCTGGTTCTCCAGCGCCCTGTGGCCCTTCGCCACCCTCGGCTGGCCGGACAACAGCACCCCCTCTCCCCTTGCGGGAGAGGGAGGAGCGCCGAAAGGCGCGGAGGGAGAGGGGGCGGCGGCGCCAATCGCCGCTGAAGCGGCGGACCCCTCTCCCAACCCTCTCCCGCAAGGGGAGAGGGCATCGTTACTCGCCCGGCACTATCCCAACGATCTGCTGATCTCGGGGTTCGATATCCTGTTCTTCTGGGATGCGCGGATGATGATGCAGGGGATGCATCTGACCGGCAAGGCGCCCTGGCCGCGGCTTTATCTCCACGGCCTCGTGCGCGCGGCGGATGGACAGAAGATGTCCAAGTCCAAGGGCAATGTCGTCGATCCGCTCGGCCTGATCGACCGCTACGGCGCCGATGCGCTGCGCTTCTTCATGGCGGCGATGGAGAGCCAGGGCCGCGACATCAAGATGGATGAGAAGCGGGTCGAGGGCTATCGCAACTTCGCCACCAAGCTGTGGAACGCCACGCGGTTCTGCCAGGCCAATGGCATCGGGGCCTCGACCGGCCTTGCCGCCCCCGCGGCCAGCCAGGCGGTCAACAAATGGATCATCGGCGAAGTGGTCGAAACGCAAGACGCGCTCGACCGCGCGCTCGCCGATCTGCGCTTCGACGCGGCAGCCAACACCATCTACCATTTCGTCTGGGATCGCTTCTGCGACTGGTATCTCGAACTGATCAAGCCCGGTTCGGGGGCCGAGATCGACGCGGAAACGCGGGCCGTCGCCGGCTGGGCGCTCGACCAGATCCTCGTCATGCTCCACCCCTTCATGCCCTTCATCACCGAAGAGCTGTGGTCGAAGCAGGGCGATCGGCCCGACCATCCGCTGATCACCGCGAAATGGCCAGAACCGCAGGCCGAGGTCGATGCCGAAGCGAAAGCCGAGGTCGACTGGCTGATCGCGCTGACCAGCGCCGTGCGCACGGCGAAGAACGAGCTCGGCATCGCGCCGGGCGCCAAGCTGGAGGCCTGGTGTCCCGCGCCGAGTGCGCTGGGGAGACGTGTGGTCGAGGCCAATGCACCCGCGATCGAGCGCCTCGCGCGGCTGACCCCGATCCATTTCCGCGAGGCGCCGACCGGCGCGGCCATGCAGATCGCGGCTGGCGAGGATGCCTTCGTCATTCCACTCGAAGGCGTGATCGACATCGCAACCGAAAAGGCGCGCCTCGCAAAGGCGCTCGAAGCCTCGGCCAGGGAAGCGAAGTCGCTCGAGGGCCGTCTGTCGAACGCGAATTTCGTCGAGCGCGCCGCCCCCGAAGCGGTCGAGAAAGCCCGGTCCGACCACGCGCATCACCGCGCCGAGGCCGAGCGGTTGCAGGCGGCGCTGGAGCGGCTGGGATAGGGCCTGGCGCAATATGCCGTTCTGCCCTGGTCTTCCGCGATGCCAAAGGCAGTCGGGTCAAACGCGCGGCTTGTCGCCGAGCGCAGGCGACGCCCGGCCGGTAGGGCCCCGCGGCGCGTCCACCGACTGCGGAGAATTTTCCTACACTCCCGCTTTGTGGCAAGGCGCGGCCATGGCGATGATTCCCCCCTTCCCGCCCGGTCGGCCGGTTCGCGGCAGTTTCCTCCTTGCGGGGACCCGGAGTTTTTCTTCGTCAGGACTGTGTAACACCCGGTCCATGTCTGCGCCGAAGCGTTGCCTGCCATCGACGGACCGATCATGACCGAATCCACGCCATGCCGCTGATCCTCGCCACCGACGATGCGGGGGGGCCGGAGATCTTCGCTTCGGTTCAGGGCGAGGGGCCGAGCATGGGCGTGCCAGTCGCCTTCCTGCGGCTGTCGCGCTGCAATCTCGCCTGCGTGTGGTGCGACACGGCTTATACCTGGCATTTCGAGGGCGACGACCGCCCGCACCGGTCGGGAACGCGCTACGACCGCAAGGCCAATCAGATCGCGCTGCCCGAAGCCGAGGTGGCACGGCGCATCCTCGCGCTGGGCCAGGAGCGGCTGGTGATCACCGGCGGCGAGCCTCTGCTCCAGGCACCAGCGCTGATCCGCCTGCTGGCGCTCCTTCCCGAGGCCACGGTCGAGGTCGAAACCAATGGCACGACCCGGGCACCCCCCGCGCTCGACGAGCGGATCGCGCAGTTCAACGTCAGCCCGAAACTCGCCCATTCGGGCAATTCCGCCGAGCTGGCGCTGCTACCCGAGCGGCTCGACGCCTATGCCGCCGACCCTCGCGCCTTCTTCAAATTCGTGATTGCCACGCCGGCGGATGTCGAGGAGGTGCTGGCGCTGCGCGCGCGCCATCGCTTGCGCCCGGGCCACGTCTTCCTGATGCCCGAAGGCACCGACAGCGAAACGCTGCGGCAGCGCGAAAGATGGCTCGCTCCGCTCTGCCTCGAACATGGTTTCCGCCTGAGCGATCGGCTGCACATCCACCTCTTCGGCGATACGCGCGGGACCTGAATCCTCGGCTTCAGCCCTGCGACCGCCACCGCTGGACGGTCCGCTCGACGATTTCCTCCTCGCCGCCCGTCCGGTTCCACAACTCGATGAAACTCGGGTCCTCCGAAGCGGGCCGCCTGGCTTCCTCGAGCGTGTCGAAGGCGACGCGGATCGGGATCGCGACGCCCTCTCCGCAGATGATGCATTCGCGGTTGCGCAGGGCGGGTATGGCGTCGAGAAAGCCGCGCGCGCCCTCGGGCATGGCGGCGCGGACGAATTCCTGGTCGCGGTCGTTGTTGAGGCGCATCGAGATGATCGTGCCGCATTGCGACAGCACGCCCTCGGCGAGGTCGGACGGCCGCTGCGTGATCAACCCCAGGCTGATGCCGTATTTGCGGCCCTCCTTGGCGATCCGGCTGAGGATCTTGCCGACCGAATTGCCGTCGGCGTTCTTCTCGCTCGGGACATACCGATGCGCTTCCTCGCACACCAGCAGGATCGGCGAAGTGCGTTCCTCCCGCCCCCAGATGGCGAAGTCGAACACCAGCCGGCTGAGCACCGCGACCACGGTGGAGGTGATGTCCGACGGCACGCCGGACACGTCGATGATCGAGATCGGCTTGCCGTTCGAGGGCATGCGGAAGATCTTGGCGATGAAGTTCGCCATCGTGTCGGCCACGAGCATGCCCGAGAACATGAACTGATAGCGCGGATCGCCCTTCAATTCGTCGAGCTTGTTCTTGATCCGCATATAGGGCGCCGAATTGGTCGCCTTGTCGAGCTTGCCCATCGCATCCTGGAGCGCGTTGGAGAGGTCCGAGAGCAGATAGGGAATCGGCGAATCGACCGTGATCTTGCCCATGCTTTCGGCCAGCCGGCTCTTCTGGCGCGCCTGCAGCAGGCACCGCGCGAGAATGTCGGCATCGATCTGGCGATCGTTGCCATTGCTGCTCAGCAGCACTTCGCAATGCTCTTCGAAATTCATGATCCAATAGGGCATCTGCAGATTCGAGACGTCGAGGATCACGCCGGTGTTGCGGAAGGCGGCCGAATATTCGCCATGCGGATCGACCATCACGATATGCCCGTCGGGCGCGGCTTCGCAGATCCGGTGCAGGATCAGCGCGGCGCTGGTCGACTTGCCCGTCCCGGTGGATCCGAGCAGGGCGAAATGCTTGCCCAGCATGGCATCGACATAGATCCCCGCGCGAATGTCCTTGGTCGGATAGACCTTGCCGATGGTCACCGCGCTGCGGCCATCGCTGGCATAGACCTGCTTCAGATCCTGCGTCGTCGCCGGGAAGACCAGCGCGCCCGGGATCGGATAGCGCGTCACGCCGCGGCGGAAGCCGTGCAGCTTGCCGGTGAGCTTTTCCTCGATCCCCTCGCCGAGGAAGTCGATATTGGCGAGGATCGACCCCGGCTTGCGGTCCTGCCGCTGGTTCCGGACGCTGGCGAGCAGCCAGCTGTTGCCGACGCGGATCTTGATCTGCGATCCAACCTGACCGGCCATGGCGATCGAGGGATCGGAATCCTCCGCGCAATCGTTCAGCCGCTCCAGGTCGATCGCGATCATCGAGCCCGAACCGGCGATTTCGAGCACCACGCCGATCGGCTGCAGGCCGTTCTCGCTCGGGGGTGCCGCGGGTGCCTGGCTTGTGGACGGTTCCGGAGCCTCGCGCTGCGGAGGCGAAGCGGACGGCGGCTGCGGCGTCGGTGCGGCTTCCGCCGTCGGCTCGGGCCGCGAAGGCATCTGCTGCGGAGCGGGGCGGTCGGCTTCGGTCGCCGGCCGAGGAGCGGGCGCCGGCCGGTGGACGTAGCCCGAGGGCGAAACGGGCGGCGTCCCTGCGGACCCTTCCGCACTGCGCCGGATCCGGTCGCGCAGGCTGTTTCCGCGCGGCTGGGGCGGTTCGGCGCCGGCTTCCTGTGCCGGGTCGAAGGTACGGAAATTCTGGTCGCCCATGTCGGTCATCTGTCTGGCTCGGCCTCGCGCAGCATGCGCGGTTCGCGCACCCTGTGGGACTGCCCGAAAGCGATTAAGATGTGGTCAACGGGGCGAGCGAGGGCAGGTCACATGAGCGCGAAAAGCCGTCCCGCAGCCCACCCCATTCCGACCGAGAGCGCCACGGCGAGGAGGCCGTAGAGCAAGGAGCGCTCCTGCGAGTAATCCGCGACGATCCGCTCGAATCCCACCTTCTGCACCTCGACCTCCGCCTGGGCCGAAGCGATCACCCGCCCTTCGCGCACGGCGAAGGTCTCGGCCGTATAGGTCCCGGTGGTGACGTTGGAGGGGAGCGTGATCCGCGCCTGGTAGAGCACCTGCTCGCTGATCTTCACACCGTCGAAGTCCTCGCTGTAGAGATCCTGTCGGGTCTTGAGATCGACCAGTCCGCTGACGAAGCGCGCCTGCTCCTCGGGATCGATCGCCCCGCTCGGGCTGAGCTGGATGTAGGAGGTTCCGAATTCGTAGATCGCCGCGGTTTTCTCGTCGACGATCTCGCTGATCGGCTGCGAGGACGCGACGGCGAAGAACGAGGGTACCGAGCGGAAATCGCTGCTCGCCGCATTGACCCAGACCCCCGCGAAGCGCTCCTTCTCGCGCAGCCGGACGGGTTCGGAGGGTCCCTTGAGAACCACCACGACCTCGTAATCGTCCCCCGCCGCGCGCCCCTGCGGATCGAGCACCGCGCCGAACAGCAACAGCTCGGTCCCGGTGAAGCCCTGCCGCACCTGGATTTCGTGCTGGCTGACCTCGGGCACGAGGATCGGGTCGCGCTGCCCCATCAGCAGGACCGCGAAGGCGAGGAGCCAGAGCGCCCTCATAGGGGATAGACCGTGTAGATCTCGTCGGGCCGGTAGAACAGGCCGAGGAACATGCGGAAGGCGATCGCCAGGACGATCGCAGCCAGGATCAGGCGCAGCGCTTCGGGCTTGGCCTTGACCGCGATCTGCGAACCGATCTGTGCGCCGGTCACCGATCCGACCAGGAGGAAGAACACCAGCACGATATCGACCGCCTTGGTGGTCAGCGAGTGCATCATGGTGGTGGCCATGGTCACGAAGAGGATGTTGAACAGGCTCGTGCCGACCACGACATTGGCGTTCATACCGAGGATATAGAGCATGGCGGGAACGAGGATGAAGCCGCCGCCGACGCCCATCAGCATGGTCAGCGTGCCCACGGCGACGCCGACGATCAGCGGCGCGAGCGGCGAGATATACAGGCCCGAGCGGTAGAAGCGCCAGCGCATCGGCAGGCTGGCGACGAGCGGGTGGTGCCGCCTGCGTGCCGCCTGGCCGCTGCCCGATCCGCGCAGCGTCTGCACCGCCTCGCGCGCCATCAGCAGCCCGATCGTGCCGAGAAGCACGACATAGAGGGCACTGATGACGACATCGATCTGACCGATAGAGCGGAAGAAGCGGAACAGCAGCGCGCCGATGCCCGATCCGATGACGCCGCCCCCGACCATGACCGCACCCATGCGATAGTCGACACCCCCGCGGCCGCCGTGGGCGAGGACGCCCGTGACGCTGGCCCCCGTGACCTGGGTCGATGCGGAGGCTGCGGCGACGGTCGGAGGGATGCCATAGAAGATCAGCAACGGCGTCGTGAGGAAGCCGCCGCCGACCCCGAACAGACCCGAAAGAATACCCGTCAATCCTCCCAGGGCGACGATCCATAGCCCGTTGACGGACAGGTTCGCGATGGGGAGGTATACGTCCATTGATCCGCCCTATCGCAGGCCCCAGCTTGATTAAAGCCGAACCGTGTCAGAAGCCTGTCGAAAGCGTGAGGACCTGGCTCGAACGGGGCGCCGCATTGCCTGCGACACGCAGCCGGTGGTCCACCGCCAGACGGACCGGGCGATCGCCGAGACGGAAATCGATCTGCAGGCCGGGTCCCACATCGAGCCGTGCTGCCCCCTGCTGCGCTCCGCCCCACACGCCGCCACCGGCCGCGATGCTTGCTGTAGCGACGCGAACCACCTCGCGCACCGCCGTCACCCTGCCGTCGACGAACGCCGTGGCGAAACGCCCCCCGACATAGCCGGCCTGCGCATAGCCGCTTGCCCTCAGCCCCGCGACAAGCGGTTCAGGCTCGAAGCCCCCCGCGACATAGGCCGCCGGACGGAGTTCGGTGCCGGTCGACCGGTCGGTCGCGCGGATTTCGACGTGAGCAGCGACCGGAAACCGGGGGAACGGTCGTGCTCGCAAGCCGAAAGCTCCTTCGGTCTCGCCTCCAGCGCCGAGCGCGCGGCTCGCACGGACGAAGACCGCCGGCGCGCGCGGCGCGTCGGGAGCAAGCGCGTATGACAATATGGCGCCCGCCTGGCTGCCGCCATAGCCGGCGACGCTCGCGCCGCTCGCGGCCGGCCGGATCGACCCTTCGCGCAGGAGCAGCCAGCCGTCGAAGCGCCATGGCGAGGATGCGGGGTGGAGTGCTTCGCCGCCGCGAGGCGGGCCCGGCGCCTCGGCTGCCAATTCGCGGCCACCCGGCTTTCCGACCGGGGCCGCCATCGGTGTGGCGCCTGCATCGGCAATGGCTTGGCGTCTTCTTTCCGGCTGGGTGGCAAGGGACCCATCGGGTCCCCGGTCGAGTGCGCCCCTCGAAGGAGCGGTCGCAGGACGCGATGTCGGGTCCGGCTTTGCCCTGGCCATGGCCGGTCCGCCGGCGAGGGAGGAGGGCCGTTGGTCCTCCACCTGGCCCGCCTGCTCCCCGGCACTCGCCACTGCGTCACGCGAGCTCTTCGCTTCGGTCAGCGAGAGCACAGCCGGTTTGACGATCGCCGCGCTCCACGGGCTCTCCCATGTGACGATACGCAGCAGGAGCCAGCCGGTCAGCAACAGGAGGAGAAATAGCACCGGCTGTCCCTGCCGGCGGGCGACCGGATCGATCACGCTCCGGCTCCTCCGCGGGGCCAGAGCGCGGGATGGTCGCGATGCTCGGTCTTGTCCCACACCAGGGGCGCGCCGCGAAGAGTCCCCAAATATGCGAGCAGCGCCCGTCGCCCCGCCATGATCCCGACGATGTTCGACACGAAGGTGCGCGGTACCGCGAGCATGCCCTGACGCCAGCCGTATTCGCGCGTCGTGAACAGGGCGCGCACCGCGAACCGGCAGAGGAGCCCCGCCATGTTGATTGCCAGCAGGGTCTCGAGCAGCGGGGAAAGCGGCGGCATCCTGCTCCATCCCAGCCGTTCGAGCCCCCAGGCCGCACAGTTCAGAACGACGAGCGCATAGGCGAGCGCGAGCAGCATCGCTGCGAGCGGTCCGCGCCGGTCGCGCAATTGCATCCACAGGTCGGCCGGCCTCTTGTCCCAGCCGAGCCGATCCCAGCCCTGCAGGGCGACGCCGTGCATCCAGCGGGTCTTTTGGCGAACGGCCTGGTCGATGTCCGGCGGAAAGAAGGCGCGCGTGGCGATCAGCCTTCCGTCTCCGGCGCGCACGCGAAGGAACCGCCCCCGTCCGCCCGCCTTGGCGACCCTCAGGCCGAGCTCGTAATCCTCGGTCAGCGAGTTGTCGGCGAAGGGCTTGCCGGCGCCCGCCTCGGCCAGCCGCTCGAGCGCGGCCCGCGCGATCGCGCAGCCCACGCCGGCCCCGGGGATCGCGGCGCCCAGCGCGTCGCGCACCACCAGGGCCTTGCCATGCGCCTCGGCGAATTCATCCGAATAATGCGAGCCGATCCAGCGAGAGGCGCGCTGCGGCAGGGCGAGAACCGGCAATTGCACGAATTGGGCCGGGCCGATCGCGCGATCGAGCACGGCAAGCGCAGCGGGATCGACCATGTCTTCGGCATCGTGGAGCACCACCATCCTTCTGCGCATGCCCGATCGCCGCTCGTCCTCGATCAGCGCGCGATAGAGGCGATTGAGGCATTCCGCCTTAGAAGTCGGCCCGTCGCGACCGTTGATCACCAGCCTCACCCGCGGGTCGCCCCGAGCCGCTGCGACGACCGATGCAGTGGTGGCCGGGTCGTTGCGGTAGCAGCCGACGTAGACGGAGAGGTCGCGGTAGGGCCAGGCATCGAGCATGTGGGTCAGCGTGGGGCCGATGACCTCGGCCTCCTGCCAGACGGCGACGAAGACGGCGGCCCGCCCGCGGAGCGGCCGCTCCGCGAAGGCGCTGTCCTCGATCTGCGCGGTACGGATGCGCCCGGTCATTCGCAGCCAGGCGTAGCTGCAGTCGAGTGCGAATTCGTCGAGGATGCCGAGGGCGAAGAAGGCGGCTGCGAAAAGAAGCAACTCGTGCTGAAAGAGCTGGAGCCACTGCTCCGGCGAAAACGACCCGCTGGACAAACGCTCCCCTTCCCGCCCGTGCATTCTCCGTAGCCGGAGCGGAGGGGACTTGCAACGCAAGGCGCTTTGCGAAAGAGAGCAAGCCGAAATGACCCAACGGCCTTCTCCCATCCGCCTCGTCTTCGCCCCGGTCCGCGCGCTGTTCGTCAGCGACGCATCGGCGGGCATCCTGCTGATCTTCGTCGCGGCGGCGGCCATGCTGGCCGCCAATTCGCCGTTCCACGAGGAATATCACGAGCTGTTCCACGGCGCGTGGTTCAGCGCCGATCTGTTCAAACTGAACACGCTGCACCTGTGGATCAACGACGCGCTGATGGCGATCTTCTTCTTCGTGGTCGGCCTTGAGGTGAAGCGCGAGTGGATCGAAGGGCAATTGTCCTCGGGCGACCAGCGGCGCCTTCCGGTCCTCGCGGCGGTGGCCGGCATGGCCGCGCCCGCGCTGATCTACGTCCTGTTCGTGCAGTCCGAAGGGTCGCCCGAACTGATGCGCGGATGGGCGATTCCCGCAGCGACCGACATCGCCTTCGCGATGGGGGTGCTGGGATTGCTCGGCAATCGCGTCCCGGCCTCCCTGCGGCTGTTCCTGCTGACCGTGGCGATCGTCGACGACATCGGGGCGGTGCTGGTGATCGCCCTGTTCTACACCGCCAACCTCAAGCTCGGCTATCTCGCCGCGGCAGCGGTGGTGGTGGCAATCATGTTCGCCATGAACCGGATGAAGGTGGCGCGGTTCTGGCCCTTCATCGTCATGGCGATCGTGCTGTGGTTCCTGGTTCTCAACTCGGGCATCCACGCCACCATAGCCGGCGTGGTCGCGGCGCTCGCCATCCCGATGACCGGACCCGACGACCAGACCATGGTCGAACGCATGGAGCATTCGCTCGCGCCGTGGAGCGCCTATCTGATCGTGCCGGTGTTCGGCTTCGCCAATGCCGGCGTCGATTTCTCCACCATGGGGCTCGACGGGATCCTCGCCCCGCTTCCCCTCGCGATCGGAGCCGGCCTCTTCCTCGGCAAGCAGATCGGCATCTTCAGCGCGATCTGGCTTTCGGAGAAGAGCGGCTTCGCCCAGCGGCCCGACGGAGCCAACTGGCCCGAGGTCTGGGGCGTCACGATTCTCTGCGGAATCGGCTTCACCATGTCGCTCTTCATCGGCGAACTGGCATTCCCCGGGACCCGCGAGCTGATCGACGAGGCGAAGATCGGCACGCTGCTCGGCTCGCTGCTCTCGGCTATCGTCGGTTTCACCATACTGAGATTGACGACCTCGCACCCCGAGGACGTGCGCTCGCCCTATATGGGCGAGCAGCGCTAGCAGCTACCAGCTCCCGCTGTTCTCCATGCTCGCCCAGGGTTCCTGCGGTTCGAGATGGCCGTCCTGCAGCAGTTCGACCGAGATCCCGTCGGGCGTCTTGACGAAGGCCATGTGCCCGTCGCGCGGCGGCCGATGGATCGTATGCCCTGCATCCCTGATCCGCTGGCAGGTGGCGTAGATATCCTCCACCCGATAGGCGAGATGGCCGAAGTTGCGCCCGCTGCCATAGGCCTCGGGCTCGCTGCCGTCCTCGGCCGGCCAATTGTAGGTCAGTTCGACCTCGGCCACCCCCTCCTGCCCCGGCGCGGCCAGGAAGATCAGCGTGAAGCGGCCCTGCTCCACGTCGAAGCGGCGCACCTCCTCGAGGCCGATGAGCTTGAAGAAATCGACCGTCGCCTGCGGGTCGGTCACCCGGATCATGCTGTGTAGAAATTCGACCACCACTCGCTCCATTCGTCTCCATTAAAGCACTATTCATCGACGGGCGCGCACTTCGGGATCCGGCGTCGCAGCCCCGAAGGAACGCCCCATGCCCGATGAAACCGATCGCCAAGCCGAACGTGCCACGACCGCGCGCGGGGATGCAAGCACGCGCCGCTGGCTCGCCAGTGCCGGGATCCTTGCGATCGGTCTCGTCCTGGGCGGTTTCGTCCTCGGCGACGGGCTGGTGCGGATGAAGGCGGCCGAGCGCAGCGTCACCGTCCGCGGGCTGGCCGAGCGGGAGGTCGTCGCCGATCTCGCGACCTGGACGATCTCCTATTCCGCCACCGAGACCGATCTGCAGAGCGCGCAGGCGAATGTCGATCGCGACACCGCCTCGATCGCCGCCTTCTTCGCCGAACTGGGCTTTCCGGGCGAGGCCCTGACCCCCGCCGGGGTCAATGTCTCGAGCTACATCGACGATGGGATCACCCGCTATACGGTACGCCAGCGCATGGTCCTCCGCACGAAGGACATCGACCGGGTCGAGGCCGCTGCCCGGCGGCAGGTCGAACTGGTCCGGCGCGGGGTCGTGCTCGAGGACGGCTCGGGAATCGCCTATACCTTCACCGGATTGAATGCGATCAAGCCCGCCATGGTCGCCGAAGCGACCCGCGACGCCCGCGCCTCGGCCGAGCAGTTCGCCGAGGACAGCGGCGCCGATGTGGGCGGGATCCGCCAGGCGATGCAGGGCTATTTCTCGATCGATGCGCGCGATGGCGAGGCCGGCGGCTGGGGCATCGGCGACACGCCCTACAAGAAGGTCCGCGTCGTCACCACGGTGGATTTCGCGCTCGATTGAGCGCCGCCCGCCCCGTCCTGGCCGGTCCGGGGCGGGAGCATCCGGCTACATCGAATAGCCCAGAGTGAAGAAGATCCCGGCATCGGTGAAGTCCTCGATCGAGGGCCCTTCGGTATCGACGTAGTTCACCCCGATGCTGAGGCTGTCGGTGATCGCATAGCTGGCCCCGAGACCCCAATCGAAGGAATTGGACGGATTGCCGAGCCCGTCGAGATCGGTCGCGAAAACGCCGTCGGTATAGCCCAGATGGGCGGTCAGCGTGACCGGCGTGTTGGGAATGCCTGCCTCGAAATCGGTGTAGAGATAGAGGTTGTCCTCGTCTCCCAGCGCATTCTGGTCGAAGGCATAGGCCACGCCGAGCGTCGCCCCGACCGGCCCCAGCGTGGTCGATACCGAGGCGTAGGGTTCGAAATAGTCGGTATCGACGCCCAGGGCGTCGGCCACTTCATTCTCGGTCGGATAGACATAATAGAGCAGTCCAACATCGACCGAGACGCCCTCGGCCACCTCGCCGCCCCAGCCGCCGTAGATGTCGAGTTCGAGCTCTCCATAGGGACTTCCGCCCGAAATGGTCGATCCCCAGGTGCCGACATAGAAGCCGCTTTCATGGGCGACGTCGATCCCGCCCTGCAGCGCCGGGTCGCCATCGGAGAGGGAGACCCCGCGAAAGCGATAGTCGGAGACCACCGCGACATTGGCCGAAACTGCGATCGGACCCGCTGTTTCCGCGGCATCCTCGGCGTGCGCCGGGGCAGAAAGAAAGAGACCCGCCGCGGCGAGCGAAGCGGCCATCGGGCCGCGAAAGGACGTGCGCATAACAAACTCCTGTACGAGTGTCGCTTCGTCCCACCTGCGGTTGCGCCGGGGCCGGTTCTTTCGGCGCCTCTTGCGAAACTGGTATATTCCTGCCCCGGACCCGCTGCCGAAGCAAGATCATGTCGATCTCTTTTCGCAACTGCGGCAAGACCTGTGCCCTTTTCGCAACTGCGAAGAGGAGGATCCGGCCCCGGGACCGCCGCCGCTCATTGCCGGGCAAGGTTCGCGCGCCTATCTGCGCACCCATCCCCCCAACCGAAACACGGACTCAATCACGCAATCCATGCGCATGCTTGCCAACCTCTTCAGAAAGCCGCCCCCGCCACGTCCGCTCCCGCGGGTGCCCGAAGGCGAGCGTTTCTATGTGATCGGCGACATCCACGGGAGATGCGATCTGTTCGAGGCGCTCTCGGAGGCGATCGAGGAGGACGACGGCACCGCGGGCCCGGTCCGGTCGACGGTCATCCTGCTGGGCGATCTGGTCGACCGCGGCCCCGACAGCGCGGGCGTGATCGGCCATGCGCGCGACTGGTGCCGTCGCCGTCCGGTTCGCTGCATCGCCGGCAATCACGAGGAAATGTTCCTCGAGAGTTTCGGCGACAAGGAGATGCTGCGCCACTTCCTCAAACATGGCGGCAGGGAGACGATTCTCAGCTACGGTATCGAGCGCAGGCGCTACAAGGAGCTGTCGCTGGACGAGATGCAGGACGAACTGCACGTGCTGGTGCCCGAGGAGCATCGCACATTCCTGGGCGAATTCGAGGACATGATCGTCGCCGGTGACTATGTCTTCGTCCACGCCGGGATCAATCCCCGGCGCCCCATCGACGACCAGAAGCAATCGGATCTGCGCTGGATCCGCGACCGGTTCCTCAACCATCGCGAGCCCTTCAGCCATGTGGTCGTCCACGGGCACACGATCTTCGAGGAGGTCGAGACCACCGAGCACCGCATCGGCATCGATACCGGCGCATTCCGGACCGGGCAACTCACCGCGCTGGTGCTCGAGGGCGAGGACCGGCGCCTGATCCAGGCGCAGGAGACCGACGGCGTCCTCGCCATCGAGCACCTCCCCTTCTGACCCGGTCCTTCGCCGGCAGGAAGCGCCGCCGTTCGCGGGCGGCGGCTCCTTCTCCGGGCCGGCGGCTCTATCGGGCGGCCAGTTCCTTCACCAGCGCAGGCGCCGGATAGATCGATTCCAGCGCTTCCTGCACCGCATCGGTGGACACCACCACGGTCCGGTTGAGCGTGCCGTCATAGCCGTAATTGCCGCCGAGCGAATGGATGTTGCCGTCGAAGGCAGCGCCGATCACCGTCCCCGCACGATCGATCACGGGCGAGCCGGAGTTGCCCCCGATGATGTCGTTGGTGGTGACGAAATCGAAGGTCGTCGATTTGTCGATCTCCGCTTGATTGGCGACGAAGGCCGGGGCGAGGTCGAACGGGGCATTGCCGGTCGCGCGGTCGAAGGTTCCCCCGATGGCGGTGGCGATCGGAACCTGCTGGCCGCGTTCTTCCCAGCCCTTCACCTGGCCGTAGCTGATGCGGAGCGTGAAGGTCGCATCGGGATAGAGCGTGTCGCCATAGGCCGCGAAACGCGCATCGGCGAGCTTGCCTCCGGCGATCGCGAGCGGCCCCGAATAGGCCTCGTCGACCTGCGCCTCGAGCTGGCGCTGGCGGTCGGCCAGACGCAGCGCATAGCGGATCATCGGATCGTCCGAGGCCTCGATCGCGGCGAGGCCGCCGTCCCACAGCCGCTGCCGGTATTCGGCATCGGCCAACCGGCTTCCCGTGACCAGCCGCTCGGCCAGTTGCTCGGGGCTTTCCTTGCCCAGCAGCAGTTTGCTGTCGGGATCGTCGACGCCGAGATATTCGCGCGCCTTCGACAGGCTCCAGCTCATCATCAGTTCGTCGAGCCAGGGATAGACCGGGCGCTCGTCGAGCAGGCGCTTCTTCGTCAGCGGCAGCGCGCTATCGGTGTAGCCCGGCAGGCGCTCGCGATTGGGCTTGGCCCGTTCCTGCGCCGCGAACACCAGCGTCTGCGCGTAATTGTAGAGATCGCCCGAGGGCTCGGTGAAGCGATAGGGCAGATAGAGCGAGCGATAGGCCTGCACTGCATCGCTCACATCGTCCCACGGATCGCCGACCGCCGCATTGCCGGCGCTCTTCGCGCGCAGTTCGGCTTCGGCCTCGGCCAGCGAATTGGTGAAGCCGGGATCGTTCAGCGCCTTGGTGCGGCCGATATAGACCTTGAGGCTGTTCTCGACCCCGCTCAGCATGTCGCCGCCTTCGCGTTCGCGCTCGGGGCTTTCCTGCATCGCGCGGATCAGCCGGCCGCGCAATTCGGACAGCGTCGCCAGCGTGACCGGCAGCCGCACCTCGCGTTCGAAGGCGAGCTGGCTCTGCGTGTAGAGCCGGCTGGTCGAACCCGGGTTGCCGACCACGAAGGTGACTTCGCCTTCCTGCGGCGCGCGCGGGTTCCAGGCGAGATGGTTCGGCGTGGCCACCGGCTTGCCGTCCTCATAGGCGCGCAGGAAGCTGGCATCGAGCGAATAGCGGGGGAAATTGAAATTGTCGGGATCGCCGCCGAAGGTCGCGGCGCGGTCCTCGGGCGCCCAGGCCAGGCGGATGTCGGAATATTTGCGGTATGTGTAGAGCTTGTACTGCCCGCCGCCGAACAGGGTGACCACCTGGCAACGGGTCGTTTCGGTGTCGGGGCAGCCGGAGGATTCGAGCTCGGCGATCCGGGCATCGCGCGCCTTGGTCAGCGCTTCGCCGGACAGATCGCCGAACACTCCGGTGACTTCGTCGGTGACGTCGGTGATCATGGTCACGACTTCGGCCTGCTGGCCGGGACACTTCAGCTCGCGCTCGCGGCGGTCGGCGACATAGCCGTTGAGCAGATAGTCGGTCTGCCCGTCCGAATTGTCGAACAGGCAGCTGGCGACGCAATGGTGGTTGGTGAGGATCAGGCCCTGGTCCGAAACGAAACTGGCCGAACATCCGCCGGTCAGCCGGACCGAGGCCGCCTGCACCCGGTCGAGCCAGGCCTGGTCGGGCGCCCAGCCATAGGCCTGGGTCATCCGCTCGGCGGGGAAGTTGTCGAGGGTCCACATTCCTTCGTCGGCCTGCGCAGCGGCGGGGACCAGCGCCAAGGCGAGCGCTGCAGTGGATGCGTGGAAACGGTGTCGGCCCATATCGATCTCTCCTCGAATTCGCCGCCGCTTTCCAAAGCTTTGCCGTGCGAGTCCAGAAGAAAGTGCGGGGAGAAATTTGCCAGGGGGCCTGTAAGCCGGGTTCTGTCCCGCGCGCGGTATGCTTGCACACCAGCCGCGCGGTGGCAGCCATTCGTCTGGGCCATGGATCGCTCCATGGCTCGAGCAGCCAACCCGGGCGGTCGGGACGAAACACCCCTGCCCCCGCTCGCGCGGGGGCGCGCCGCCCCTATTCGGCCTTGCTCCGGGTGGGGTTTGCCATGCGGGCCGCGTTGCCGAAGCCCCGGTGCGCTCTTACCGCACCCTTTCACCCTTGCCTGATCCTCCGTGGAGGCCATCGGCGGTATGCTCTCTGTGGCACTTTCCCTGTGGTTGCCCACGGCGGGCGTTACCCGCCACCCTTGCTTCGTGGAGCCCGGACTTTCCTCGGCACTTGCGCGCCGCGGCTGCCCGGCCCCCTGGCGGAGCGTAGATAGAACGCCGAAGCGCATTCGCCAAGCGCAATGGCCGCGCCACGCCTGGCCGCGGAATGGAGTTTTTAACTATTCGCCCGCTAGGGTCGCAGAGGGACGACTATCAGGGATCGGGCTTACAATGTTCATGGAGCATGCAGAAGCGACTGTCGCAGACCGCCGGAGGAGCCCGCGGCTTGGCACGACGGTCCATCTGCTCTGCCGGATACCGGCGACTCCCTGCTCCGCCGTGGTGCGCGACGTATCGCAGAGCGGATGCCGTCTCGAAATCAAGGGCAGCCAGCCGGTGCTCGGGGGAACCGCGATGCTCGAGGTGCCCGGTGCGCGCGCGATCGCCTGCCAGGTGGTCTGGGTGGCGCTTCCGATGGTGGGGCTGCAATTCGAACGGCCGCTGGCGCGCCAGACCGCGATTGCGCTCGGCCTCGAACAGCCCGACCCGGAACCCGTCCAGGAGCTCGAGGCGATGCCCGAGGAACAGGGGCTTCGGCTGATCCTGCAGCACTGGATGCGCAGGCTGACGGGTGGTGCGAGAAAGCACCCGTCCGGCTGAGTCCGACCGGCGTTTCGGCAGCGATGCCGAACTGCTGCGCTCCCCGCACCAATCGTTTTCCTACAGCGGCGCCGACCGCTACGATGGCGCGCGGCTATTCGAATCCTGCGGCCGGTCCACCGCCGTCCGGGGCGGAGGCACAGGTTCGGAAAGGTCACAGGAGCGCTTTGCGAAAGGTCACACATCCCCTCCACGATCCGCTCGCAAACAGCGGATTTTTCTGCCTCATTTCACCAGGCGACGATTTTCTCGAATCGCTGGAGCGTAACCACGGCCCGACGGATCAGCGGGTCATGCCCCGGTCCCGGTCGAGCAGCAGCTGGAACAGGATCGCACGCACCTCGCCGTCGATCTCGCCATTGATCAGTTCCGGCCGCCAGCGCCGCTGGAACGCCTCGACCGCGCAATGGCCGTCGGTCACATCGTAGCCGAACCGCTCGAGCGCGAGATAGAAGGCGGCGTCATTGTCGAAGGGATCCCCGCGCTCGAGCTTCTCCGGGCGCGGCAGGCACAGGCCGTATTCCGCGAGCCGGTCCCATGGGAACAGTTCGCCCGGATCGATCTTGCGCGCCGGTGCGACGTCCGAATGGCCGACGACATTGGCGCGGGGGATGTCGTAACGCTTCACGATTCGCGCCACCAGCGGGACCAGCGCCTCGAACTGCGCCTCGTTGAATTCGCGATAGCCGTATTTGTGGCCCGGATGGTCGAGTTCGATCCCGACGCTCACCGAATTCACGTCCTTGTGCCCGCGCCAGTAGGACACGCCCGCATGCCAGGCACGCTTCTCCTCCGGCACCAGCCGGACGACCTCGCCTTGCTCGCCGATCAGGTAATGCGCCGAGACCTTGGCCTCGGGATCGCACAGCCGCTCGATCGCGAAGCCCTTGTCCTCCATCTCGGTGTAGTGGATCACCACCATGGAGATAGGGTGAAGCCGCTCGTCGTGGTTGGGCGACAGCACCTCGCGATCGACCAGCTCGTCCTTGCTGACGGGGAGCTTCTCGCCCAGCCGGCCGAAGTCCGAGCTCACCCGATCAGCCCTTCGCCTTCGGGAAGCACCGCGCCGAGCACCAGCGCATCGTTCGTGCGGGCGTATTGCAGACCTCCACCGCATTCGGCGGCGAGCAGGTGGATCATATGCGCCGCCGCGGTGCGGCTGGTGAGCTCGCCCCGGTCGAGCGTGCCGTCGAGCGCCTTGCCGATGGTCTCGTCGAACGCGATCTTCGGCCCCGCTGCACGGACCACGATCTCGCAGGCGCCGTCGCGGACCTCCGCGCCGATATCGAGCGTGCCGCCGCGAACCAGGGCGTCGATCCCGAGCTGCCCGAAGTTGAGCAGGACCTTCACCGCCGGCTTGCCCAGCGTCCGCTCGGCCAGCGCCCAGTTGATCGCGACCTTGGGCTTGTCGGCGATCAGCGCTTCGATCAGCGCCATGGGTTCGTTGACGTCGACCCGCTCGCCGAAGCCGCCAGCAGCGCCGAAGGCGAGGCGGAAGAACTTGAGCTTGTTGGTGCTGATCGATGCACTCTGCTCGAGCAGTTGCATCACATTGGCGCGCATTTCGGTATCGGTCTCCATCCCGAGCAGCTCGAGACCGTTGGAGAGGGCACCGACAGGGCTGAGCAGGTCGTGGCAGAGGCGCGAGCAGAGCATCGCGGCGAGGTCGATCGATTGGCGGTCGTCCATGAAGTTCCCGTTAGTGATTTTGGGTTACGGCCTTAGCGGCGTGCCCTCGCATAGGGAAGCGGTTCGAACCCCGCATCCCCCGAACGCCATAGCGTCACCCGCCCCGTCGCAATCACGGCCCAGATCGCCCCGTCGGAGGCCGCCATGGCCCGGTCCGTGGCCGAGGGTTCGGCCAGCCCGTTGGGATGCGAGTGATAGTAGCCGAGCACCTGCAGCCCACCCGTCCGCGCCGCGCGGTGGCAATCGACAAGCACCTGCGGGTCGATCTCGAAATGGGATCGCGGATCGGAATGGACATTGCGGGCCGGCAGGATCTCCGCGATCGCATCGCCCTCGCCCAGCAGTATCCCGCAACATTCGCAGGGATCCGCCCGCTCGGCCTCGGCGAGCATTCCGGCGATCGCCGCGCTTGAGACTTCGATGGGCATCGCGCATGGCCCTAGCATGACGGAGCGCAAGATCATCACCGGAACGCTCGCCGGGCCGGGTCGCATAGACAAGACGCTGGCCGAGGCAAGCGGGTTGTCGCGCGAGCGGATCAAGACGCTCATCGCCGAGGGATCGGTCGAGATCGGCGGATCTGTCGTCACGAGCGGCTCGACGAAGCTCGAGGCCGCCTGCGATTTCACGATCGCCCTGCCGCCGCCCGCGCCGCTTTCCGCCGAACCGCAGGACATTCCGCTCGCCATCGTGTTCGAGGACGATCACCTGGTGGTGGTGAACAAGCCGGCAGGAATGGTCGTTCACCCGGCGGCAGGCAATGTCGACGGCACCCTCGTCAACGCCCTGCTCCACCATTGCGCGGGAAGACTCTCGGGCATCAACGGGGTCGCACGGCCGGGTATCGTTCACCGCATCGACAAGGACACGAGCGGCCTACTGGTGGTCGCCAAGAGCGATGCGGCGCATGATGGGCTCGCGCGGCAGTTCGCCGATCACTCGATCGTCCGCCGCTATCTGGCGGTCTGCGCCGGCCATCCGAATCCGTCGGCCGGCACCATTTCGGGGCGGCTCGGCCGTTCGGACCGCGACCGCAAGAAGATGGCGGTGCTCGCAGAGGGCGCGACGCGCGGCAAGCATGCGGTGACGCATTACGAGACCATCCGCCGCCTCGGCCACGCCACCCTGCTCGAATGCCGGCTCGAAACCGGCCGCACGCACCAGGTGCGCGTTCACTGTGCGTCAATCGGTCATCCGCTATTGGGGGATCCGGTCTATGGACGCACTCCGAAATCGCTTCGCACGCTGCTCGACGGGCTCGAATTCCGGCGCCAGGCACTGCATGCCGCGCGGCTCGGTTTCCTCCATCCCATCAGCGGCGAAAGCTTGGATTTTCGGGCTGAACTGCCCCCGGATATGCGGGAACTCATCGACGAAACCGCTCGTTGAAATCGATGAAACGCGAGTGCTTTTTCGGCCGCGTCCAGCTATAGGTAACGACAGTGGCCCGAAAGTCGGATGCCCAGCAGGGGTCCGGCGCCAGAGGTCGACGCGAGAAAGGTCAGGGTAAAGTGAGCAACAACAAGTCTTTGAGCGTCCCGGCGCTCGGCGGAGAGCAGAGCCTCAACCGCTATCTTTCCGAAATCAAGAAATTCCCGGTGCTGACGGCGGAGCAGGAATACATGCTCGCCAAGCGCTATGAGGAACATGACGATCCCGATGCCGCAGCGCAGCTCGTCACCTCGCACCTGCGGCTGGTGGCGAAGATCGCCATGGGATACCGCGGCTACGGCCTGCCGGTCAGCGATCTCATCTCCGAAGGCAATGTCGGCCTGATGCAGGGCGTCAAGAAATTCGAAGCCGATCGCGGCTTCCGCCTCGCCACCTATGCCATGTGGTGGATCAAGGCGAGCATTCAGGAGTTCATCCTGCGCAGCTGGAGCCTCGTCAAGATGGGCACCACCGCCGCGCAGAAGAAGCTCTTCTTCAACCTCCGCCGGATGAAGAAGCAGCTCGAAGCCTATGAGGACACCGACCTCAGCCCCGAGGACGTGACCAAGATCGCTACCGATCTCGGCGTTCCGGAGCAGGAAGTCGTCAACATGAACCGCCGGATGATGATGGGCGGCGACGGCTCGCTCAACGTGCCCATGCGCAACGGCGAAGAAGGTTCGGGCGAGTGGATGGACTGGCTGACCGACGACCGTCCGCTGCAGGACGAGACGGTCGCCGATGCCGAGGAGGCCGAGGTGCGCCACGACATGCTGATCGAGGCGATGGGCAATCTCAACGAGCGCGAAAAGCACATCCTCACCGAGCGGCGGCTGACCGACGATCCGCAGACGCTCGAGGAACTGAGCCAGGTCTACAATGTCAGCCGCGAGCGCATTCGCCAGATCGAGGTCCGCGCCTTCGAGAAACTGCAGAAGGCGATGAAGGCGATCGCCGGCGACAGGCTGCTGCCGGGCATCGCCTGACGGACTCGACACCGAACGCAAGACCGCCGCGCGCCCGCTGGGCTCCGCGGCGGTTTTCGTTGCGGCGGGTCAGGTCGACGGTGCGAGTTCGAGCACCGCTGCGATCATCGCGCGGGTGCCCAGCGTCACCGACGGATGCGGGTCGATCCTGAACAGCGGGGAATGATGCGACGGCACGGGCGGGCCGCCTTCGGCCTCGGCCTCGAACGCTTCGGGCGGAGTGCCGCCGACCGCGAAGTAATAGCCCGGGACGCCGAGATCCTCGGTCACGAAATAGGAGAAGTCCTCGGCACCCATGCCCCGCTGCTCGAACGGGACGAAGGCCTCTTCTCCGAGATCGTGTCGCATGACAGCATTGAGGCGCCGCGCGAGAGCCGGATCGTTGCTCGTGACCGGAGTCCCCTCGCTCACGCTGACCTTCACCGGAAGCTCGTCGGGCAGGCCGTGTGCCTTGCCGATGTTGACCGCGATGCGCTCGATCGCGGCAAGCAGTTGCGCCCGCGTCTGTTCGTCGTTGGCGCGAACGGTCAGTTGCAGGTCGGCACGGTCCGAAATGATGTTGTGCTTGGTCCCCGCATGGAAAGCGCCGACGGTGATGACCGCCGGAGACAGTGGCATGACCTCGCGGCTGACGATCGACTGGAGCGCAGTGACGATCTGCGAAGCAATATACACCGGATCGCGGCCGGCATGGGGGCTGGCGCCATGTGCGCCGACGCCGGGCACCATGATGTCGACAGAATCGGCGCTCGAATACTGGATTCCTTCGGAGGCCGACACCGTGCCGGTCGGCAGGATCGAGGCGACGTGGAAGGCGAGCGCGTAGTCGGGCTTGCCGAAGCGGTCGTAGAGGCCGTCCTCGAGCATCGCCCTCGCCCCGCCGACCCGCTCTTCGGCGGGCTGGACGACGAACATCAGCGTGCCCGCCCAGCGGTCCTTCAACGCCATCAGGGCCCGCGCCGTACCGACCATGGAGGTGATGTGCACATCGTGGCCGCAGGCGTGCATGACCGGATATTCCTTTCCGTCCAACCCGGTCTGGACGGCGGTGGAAGCATATTCGAGGCCCGTCTTCTCGGGCAGCGGGAGACCGTCCATGTCGGCGCGGAGCAGGAGCAGCGGGCCCGGTCCGTTGCGGGCGATGCCCACCACCCCGGTCCCGCCGACGCCTTCCGTGACCTCGAGCCCCGCCGCCCGCAATTCCTCGGCCATCCGCGCGGCCGTGCGGGTTTCGAGGAAGGAGAGTTCCGGATTGGCGTGGAAGTGGCGGAACAGATCGCCGAGGTGCTCCTCGTAATCGCGTTCGACCGCATTGGCGACCGCTGCCGCCCCTCCGGCCGGTTGGGCTGCGGCTGGCGCGCTCGCCATGGCCACGGCCGAACAGATGGTTGCAAGATACCCGAATCGCATACATTTTCCCCTTCGGCCCCGATCGGCCCTCGGCGGAAATAAGCATGCCCGGCCCCGAGCGACAAGCAGCCGCATTGCACCTCGCACCGCAGACGGTTACCTGCAGCCGATGGGTTGGCTCATCCGTTTCCTCTTCAAGGTCCTGATCGGCTTCCTCGGCCTCAGCCTGGCGCTGGTCGTGCTGTTCAAATTCGTCCCGGTCCCAGTGACCGCCACGATGCTGATGGATGCGAACGGGATCACCAAGGACTGGGAACCGCTTTCCGACATCGACCGGACCATGGTTCGTGCGGTGATCGCCAGCGAAGACGGTAAGTTCTGCAGCCACGAGGGGTTCGACACCGAGGCGATCGCCAAGGCAGCGGAGCAGAACGCCCGTGGCGGACGCATTCGCGGTGGCTCGACGATCAGCCAGCAGACCGCCAAGAACGTCTTCCTGTGGCAGGGCGGCGGCTACCTTCGCAAGGGTCTCGAAGCGTGGTTCACCGTGCTGATCGAGAAACTGTGGGGCAAAAGGCGGATCATGGAAGTCTATCTCAACATCGCCGAAACGGGGATCGGAACCTATGGAGTGGAGGCCGGGGCGCAGCGCTATTTCGGCAAATCGGCGGCAAGCCTCACGCCCCGCGAAGCCGCACGCATGGCTGCCGCACTGCCCCTGCCCAAGGAACGGTCGGTCAAGAACCCCGGCGGCTGGCTGCGGCGCCATGGCAACACGATTTCGGCACGCATAAATGTCGTCGGCCGTGACGGCCTCGATGCCTGCGTATATCGGTAGATTTCATGCAGGCCGGTCACAGCCACGCAGCCGATCACGGGCATGGGCATGGGGCCGGCCATAGCCATGCCCCGACGGATTTCGGCCGCGCCTTTCTGATCGGCGTCGTTCTCAACACCGCCTTCGTCGCGATCGAGGCGATCTACGGCTGGATCTCCGGGTCGATGGCCCTGATCGCCGATGCGGGCCACAATCTCTCCGACGTGCTCAGTCTCCTCCTCGCATGGGGCGCCAGCGTGGCCGCCAGGAAAGCGGCGTCCGAACGCTTCACCTATGGCTACAAGAGCTCGACCATTCTCGCCGCCCTGGCCAATGCCGGGCTGCTTCTCGTCGCCATCGGGGCGATCCTGTTCGAGACGCTTCACCGCATCGCCGAACCTCCCCTCGTGCAGGGGGAGACGATGGCGGTGGTCGCCGGGATCGGCATCCTCGTCAACACCGGCACCGCATTGCTGTTCCTGCGCGGAAGGCACCACGACATCAACATTCGCGGCGCCTTCCTGCACATGGCCGCCGATGCGCTGGTGAGCCTGGGCGTCGTGCTCGCCGGCCTCGCGATCATCTGGACCGGAGAGCGCTGGATCGATCCGGCGGTCAGTCTCGTCATCGTCGCGGTGATCGCTTGGGGCACATGGGGGCTGCTCAAGGACAGCGTCGCCATGAGCCTGCTCGCCGTGCCCAAGAACATCTCGGAGAGCGCCGTGCGCGACTACCTGTCAGCGCTCCCCGGAGTCGAAGCCGTGCACGATCTGCATATCTGGCCGATGAGCACGACCGAAACCGCCCTCACCGCGCACCTCGTCATGCCCGGTGGTCATCCGGGCGACGAATTCCTGGCGGCGATCCAGCAGGGACTGGAGCATCGGCATCGGATCGTTCACGCGACGATTCAGGTCGAGACCACCCGCGGAGCCTGCGAAGGAGCTTGCTGAGCGGAGCGCCATTGCGCCCCGTCCTGCGCGTGCAACCCGGCAATTGAATCGCTTGGAACCGTGGCGACGACGTGGTTACAGGCTTCGCCGGACCCCGCATCGCGCGAAGCAGGCGGCAGTGCAATCAGGCCGCCTCTTCCTTCGCATCCTTCTTGCCGCCATGGACCTGGATCGGCTCTTTCTTGCCGTCGACGACGTCCTTGTCGATCACGATCTCGGTCACCCCATCCATGTCGGGCAGATCGAACATGGTGTCGAGCAGCATGCCCTCGACGATCGAGCGCAGGCCGCGCGCGCCGGTCTTGCGCTTGATCGCCTTCTCGGCGATTTCCTTGAGCGCATCCTCGGTGAAGCTCAGCTCGACGTCCTCGAGCTCGAACAGCTTGGCATATTGCTTCACGAGCGCGTTCTTGGGCTCGGTCAGGATCGTCACCAGCGCCTCGACATCGAGGTCGCGCAGGGTGGCGATGACCGGCAGCCGGCCGACGAATTCGGGGATCAGCCCGAACTTCAGCAAATCCTCGGGTTCGCCCTTCTCGAGCAGTTCGCCGACGCGGCGCTTGTCCGGATCGGCGACATGCGCGCCGAAGCCGATCGAGCGCTTCTGCAAGCGGTCGGCGATGATCTTCTCGAGCCCGGCGAAGGCGCCGCCGCAGATGAACAGGATGTTGGTCGTGTCGACCTGGAGGAATTCCTGCTGCGGATGCTTGCGGCCGCCCTGCGGCGGGACGCTGGCGGTGGTGCCTTCCATCAGCTTGAGCAGCGCCTGCTGCACGCCCTCGCCCGACACGTCGCGGGTGATCGAAGGGTTTTCGGCCTTGCGGGTGATCTTGTCGATCTCGTCGATATAGACGATGCCGTGCTGCGCCTTCTCGACGTTGTAGTCGCTCGACTGGAGCAGTTTGAGGATGATGTTCTCGACGTCTTCGCCGACATAGCCGGCTTCGGTCAGCGTGGTCGCATCGGCCATGGTGAAGGGCACGTCGAAGGTCCGCGCGAGCGTCTGCGCCAGCAGCGTCTTGCCCGAGCCGGTCGGGCCGACCAGCAGGATGTTCGACTTCGCCAGTTCGACGTCGCCCGCCTTGCCGCTGTGTTTCAACCGCTTGTAGTGGTTATGTACCGCCACCGAAAGGACGCGCTTGGCCCGATCCTGGCCGATGACATAATCGCTGAGCGTCGCGAAGATCTCGGACGGCGAGGGAACGTCGCCCTCTTTCTTGCCCGAAATGCCGGCCTTGGTCTCTTCGCGAATGATGTCATTGCACAGTTCGACGCATTCGTCGCAGATGAACACCGTGGGACCCGCGATGAGTTTCCTCACCTCGTGCTGCGACTTGCCGCAAAAGCTGCAATAGAGGGTGGACTTGCTGTCGGTTCCGCTCAACTTGGTCATATCCTAACGTCTTCCCCGCGCCCCAATCGGAAGTATCCCGACTGTAGGGCGCACAGGATTTGGGTCAATATCATAGGTAGCATGCCGCCCTTGCCATAAGCTGAAGCGGCAGGGTTGCTCAATTCCTACGACAATCTTGCAACAGTCCCCGTGGGATCGGGTCCCGCTGCGGCTTTCCACGCCCCTACTCGGGCGCCCCGCCCGAACCCTCGGCGTCGCCGCCCTCGTTCTCGGGCCTCGTCTCGAAGACCTTGTCGACGATCCCGAACTTCATCGCCTCGTCCGCTTCGAGGAAGGTGTCGCGGTCCATGGCCTTTTCGATGTCGGACAGGGTCTGACCGGTATATTTCACATACAGATCGTTCATCCGCTGGCGGATCCGCAGGATTTCGCGGGCCTGGATCTCGATGTCCGAAGCCATCCCGCGGGCACCGCCCGATGGCTGGTGCACCATGATCCGCGCGTTCGGCAGTGCGATGCGCATCCCCGGTTCGCCGGCTGCCAGCAGGAAGCTGCCCATCGATGCGGCCTGGCCGATGCAGACGGTCGAGACGCGCGGCTTGATGTACTGCATCGTGTCGTGAATCGCCATGCCCGCAGTGACCACCCCGCCCGGCGAATTGATGTACATGCTGATCGGCTTGCTCGGATTTTCGCTCTCGAGGAACAGCAATTGGGCGGTGATCAGCGAGGCCATGTTATCTTCCACCTGACCGGTGACGAAGACGATACGCTCGCGCAGCAGGCGGCTGAAGATGTCGAAGCTGCGTTCGCCCCGGCTGGTCTGCTCGACCACCACCGGGACCAGCGCGCCCGTCACCGGGTCATGGGTGAACTGGCCCTGGCTGGAATGGGCATTGCTGCCGAACAGGTCGATCATGAAGGGTCCTCTCCTCGGGTCAAGTGGCCGCCTATGTCGCCTCGGGCGGCGCGTTGTTCAAGGGGCTTCGCCGTTGAATCGTCAGGATTGCGACGGAAGTCGCCCCCGCATGGCCGGGAACCGCTGGCGAATCCGTTGGTCGGGCGCGATTGGCCACCGGTCGAGGCACCATTGGGTTTTCCGCCTACAAGCGTAGACGACGGGCCGGATCAACGACCGGAAGAACGACAAACCCATGGTTTCGCGCATATTTGTCCCCGCCGTCCCCGCCTTCGCCCTTGCCGCGGCCGCCGCGCCCGTCCAGGCACAAACCCCGCCGGCAGGCAGCGAAGAGGTCCCCGCGGCGGCTGCACCGGCTGCGGGAGCGCGCGTCTACGAGCCTAGCCATTTCGCTCAATTCGCCCCGCGCAATGCCCTCGACATGGTTACGCGGATTCCGGGCTTCACGATCTCTGGCGGCAACAATCAGGGACAGCGCGGTCTCGGCCAGGCGACGCAGAACGTGATCGTCAATGGCGAGCGTTTCTCGAGCAAGTCGGAAAGCGTGGAGGAGCAATTGCGCCGGATCTCCGCCACCGACGTGGTGCGCATCGAACTGGTGGACGGCAATACGCTGGACATCCCCGGCCTCACCGGGCTGGTCGCCAATGTGATCTACAAGAGCAACGGCGTCTCGGGCCAGTTCCGCTGGAACGCCGGATTTCGCCCGCACAATACCGAGGCGCAACTCTACGGCGGCGAAGCCTCGCTGACCGGCAGCAGCGGCCGGCTCGATTATACCGTCTCGCTCTCCAACGACAACGACCGCTTCGGCGCCGACGGGCCGGTCATCCTGACCGATGGCAGCGGTGCTCTCATCGAGCGGCAGGACACGAAGTTCTCCGGCAAGTCCGACAACCCCAAGCTCGCCACGATCTTCGGATATGACTTCGGCGGCGGCGTCCTCGCCAATGCGAACCTCAGCTACGGCGAGGACTTCTACTATCGCGACGAACCGGAGATCGGCTATCCGGTGATCGGTCCCGTCCGCACCCGATCCTCGCGCGTCCATGAAGACGGTCCCGAATACGAGATCGGCGGCGACATCCAGTTCCCGCTTGGTCCGGGGACGATGAAACTGATCGGTCTCGAACGATACGAGCGCGACAATTACACCGCCACGCTGGTCGACAGTTTCGCTGGTGACAGCGATGCGACCGGCTATCGGTTCGATCAGACCAATGGCGCGGGCGAACGGATCGGACGCTTCGAATACGGGTGGAAGCTATGGCAGGCGGATTGGCAGCTCTCGGGCGAAGCCGCCTTCAACCGCCTCGACCGCGTCTCGGCGCTGTTCGAACTGGCGCCCGACGGCGATTTCGTCGCGCTCGATTTTCCCGAGGGAACCGGCGGCGTCACCGAGGATCGCTACGAGGCCAGCCTCAGCTTCTCGCGCCAGCTTGCGCGGACGCTCTCGATCCAGGCGATCGGGGCGGTGGAATTCTCCAGGATCGAGCAGACCGGGACCGGCGCGAATTCGCGCAGCTTCAAGCGCCCGAAGGGATCCTTCGCCGCGACCTGGAAACCTGCGGACGGGTTCGATCTCTCGGTCACCCTCGCCCGGCGCGTGAGCCAGCTGTCCTTCGGAGATTTCCTCGCCAGCGTTTCGCTGAACGACGACAATGAAAACGGCGGCAACAATGAACTCGTGCCCTATCAGAGCTGGAACGTGGAAATCGAGGCAAACAAGCGGTTCGGGCCCTGGGGCTCGATCAAGCTCGAGGCCAGGCAGGCCTGGTTCGAGGATTTCATCGACTGGTTCCCGCTCGAGAACGGGGGCGAGGCGCGCGGCAATATCGGCGATGCCAGGCGCCTCCATCTCGAAGCGAACGCGACGATCAACATGGATCCGATTGGCTGGAAAGGCGCGCGCTTCGATATTCAGGCGGTCAAGCGGTTCATGCACGTCACCGATCCGTTCACCGGCATCGACCGCGGTTTTTCCTACGATCAGGAGGGCGCGTTGGAGGTCGCCTTCCGCCATGACATTCCCGCAAGCGACTGGGCGTGGGGCGCCGATCTCAGCCATTTCGACAACGCTCCCTATGCGCGCCGCTACGAGGAGGGCCGCGAATGGGAGGGCCCGTTCTTCGGCACCCTTTTCGTCGAACACAAGGATGTCCTCGGACTCACCGTGCAGGCGCGGGCGGGCAATCTGCTCGGCGGACGCAACTACTACCGTCGCACGGTCTTCGATGGCTCGCGGGAAAACGGTGACGTGCTGTTCCACGAATATGCCGATCGCCGGATCGGCCCGATATTCCGCTTCATCGTAAGCGGAGATTTCTGACCAGCCATTGCGGCGCCAAGGCTTGCCAATCCCCGCTGGGCTGGCACTGTGCAAGGATGTCCATCAAGCACTTGCCGCTGGCGGCGCTCGCCCTGGCTACCCCCCTCGCCGCGCAACAGGCCGAAGTCGATGCGCGTAGCTACCTCGAACGCATCGAGCGACTCGACGATGGGGGACCCGAACTGAACGCCGTCATCGCGATCAATCCGGATGCACCTGCCGCGGCGGCGCGGTTCCAAGCCGAGGGGCTGCCGCTTGCCGGGCGGACCGTGCTGGTGAAGGACAACATCGAAACGCGCGAACTGGCAACGACTGCAGGCAGTCTCGCCCTCGCCCACAATCGCACCGGTCGCGACGCGCCGCTGATCGCGCGGCTCCGCGCGGCCGGTGGCGTGGTGCTGGGCAAAACCAATCTGTCCGAATGGGCCAATATCCGCGATGGCAATTCGACCAGCGGCTGGAGCGCGATCGGCGGCCTCACGCGCAATCCGCATGCGATCGACCGCAACAGTTGTGGCTCCTCCTCGGGCAGCGGCGCGGCAGTGGCGGCGGAACTCGCCTGGGCCGCCATCGGGACCGAGACCGATGGTTCGATCACCTGCCCCGCCAGCATCAATGGCGTGGTGGGCTTCAAGCCGACCGTCGGCCTCGTAAGCCGCAGCCGCGTCGTGCCGATAAGCCATTCGCAGGACACCGCGGGACCGATGGCGCGGAGCGTCGCGGATGCCGCATTGCTGCTCGCCGCGATGGCAGGCAGCGATCCCGAGGATCAAGCCACGGCAGAGGCGGACATGCATCGCGCGGATCTGGCCCGACCGCTCGGCCAAACCTCGCTCGAAGGCGTGCGCATCGGCGTGCTCGTCAACCAGATCGGCAACCGCGACGATGTCCGCGCGATCTTCGACCGGGCCCGCGCAGATCTCGCCGCCGCGGGGGCCGAACTGGTCGAAATCGAATACGAACCGCAAGGCGAAATGTATTCGGCCGAGCTTACCGTGCTGCTCCATGAGTTGCGAACCGGCATGGATGCCTATCTCGCATCGCTGCCGGGACAGGGTCTGCCGCGCTCTCTCGCCGATCTGATCGCGTTCAACCGCCGGCACGCCGACACTGAAATGCGCTGGTTCGGACAGTCGCTGTTCGAGCAGGCGGCCGAGACGACCGACGAAGCGGCCTATCGCGAGGCGCGTACCACCTCTCTGAGGCTCGCGGGCGAGGAAGGTATCGATCGCCTCCTGCGCGAACACGAGGTCGAAGCGCTGGTCGCACCCACCCGCGGGCCGGCCTGGACCAGCGATCTGGTGAATGGCGACAACTACGACGGCAGCATCGGAGCCGGCTCTCTTGCTGCGATCGCCGGCTATCCACATCTTACCGTCCCGATGGGCGCGGTCGAGCGGCTTCCCGTGGGCATCAGCTTCATGGGCGGCAAGTGGCGCGACCGCCGCATCCTGGAAATCGGCGCAGCCTATGAGCGGGTGCGAAGCGCCGCTCTGCCCCGGCCGAACTTCCTCCGCTGGGAACCCGAGGCACTCCCCGAGGACTAGGGGGGGATGGAGTTCGATCCCCGCATATTGATGTTCGTCCTTTTCGGCATCGGCCTGATGCTGACCGTCACGATCGAACGTCTGCTGGCGCGGGTCTGGCTGTCTCTGCCGATCGTCTATGTGGCAGCGGGCTACGTGATCTGGTCGCTCCCGATCGGCCTGCCGCATTTCAATCCGACAGTGGACGGTTTCGATGCCAAGACGCTCGAATACGCCACCGAATTCATCGTCATCGCCTCTCTCATGGCTGCAGGAATCGCTATCGACCGGCCGGTCAGCTGGACGAATTGGCGCCAGATATGGCCGCTCCTGGCAGTGGCGATGCCGCTGACCATCGCTGCGGTCGCCCTCCTGGGATGGTGGGCGCTGGGCCTTGCTCCGGCCTCCGCTCTTCTGCTCGGTGCCGCGCTGGCGCCGACCGACCCCGTGCTCGCGCGCAGCGTCCAGGTCGGCCCACCCGGAGAGAGCAAGCGGCACGACGTCCGCTTCAGCCTGACGGTCGAGGCAGGTCTCAACGACGGTCTGGCCTTCCCCTTCACCCATCTCGCTATCGCTGCGGTGGGAATGACGGCGCTGGGCGGCTGGACGCTCGAATGGGCTGCGCTCGATCTCGTGTGGCGGATCGCCGCCGGCTGCGCGGTGGGCTGGGGGGTGGGTCGCGTAGGCGCCTGGTATGTGTTCGAGCGCGAAGCGGATGCACCGCTGGGGGAAATCGAAGACGAAAGCACCGGCACCCCCAGATATTCGACCAGCGAAGGTCTGATCGTCCTCGGCACGCTGCTGCTCGCCTATGGACTCGCCGAACTGGCCGAAGGCTATGGCTTCCTCGCGGTCTTCGTCGGCGCCGTGACGGCGCGCCAGCGCGAGAATCGCAGCCGCTATCACAAGATCAGCCATCACTTCATCGATCAGATCGAACAGATCGTGCTCGTCGCGGTTCTGTTCGGATTCGGCGCAATGCTGGCGAGCGGTGTCCTCGATGCGCTGACCTGGAGGTCGGCGCTCGTCGCGCTCGCCCTGATCTTCGTGATCCGCCCGCTCGCCGGACTTCTGGCCGAATACAGATCCGATCTGCCGATGATCGGCACGCTTGCGATCGCCTTCCTCGGCGTACGCGGCATGGGCTCGATCTACTATCTCGCTTACGGCCAGAACCACGCTGCCTTCGGGCAAGTCGACGTCTTATGGGCGACTGTAAGCTTCGCCATACTGGCCTCGATCGTCGTCCACGGGATCGTCTCGGGCCCGGCGCTAAGCTTCGCCGAACGGCACCGCGCCCATATCCATGCCGGTGAGGACGAGACGATGCTCGCGCTCAGTCCTTCCGGGAAACCGGTCGCCGTGGGGGACCCGGACGAAGCGGCCTAGGCCAGACCAAAAAAGGGGCGCCGAATCGCTCCGCCGCCCCTCTTTCGATATCTCGGGCCGTCCGCCTACTTCTTGGCGGCGGCTTTCTTGGCTGGAGCCTTCTTGGCAGCAGGCTTCTTGGCAGCCGCCTTCGCCGCCGGCTCAGCTTCGGAATCATCCTTCTTGGCTGCGGCCTTCTTGGCCGGTGCCTTCTTGGCCGGAGCCTTCTTGGCGGGCGCCTCCTCGGCCGACTTGCCGGTCGCGGCCTTCTTGGCCGGTGCCTTCTTCTTGGCGGGGGCCTTCTTCGGCTTCTCCTCGGCCGCGGCCTCGTCGGCCTCGATCGCCGCTTCGAGTTCTTCGCGGGTCACTTCACGGTCGGCGATCTCGGCCTTGTCGAAGAGGAAATCGACGACCTTGTCCTCGTAGAGCGGGGCGCGCAGCTGGGCGGCGGCCATCGGTTCCTGCTGGACATATTGCATGAACCGCTCGCGATCCTCGGCGCGATATTGCTGCGCCGCCTGCTGGATCAGCATGTTCATCTCGTTGCCGGTGACCTCGACGCCGTTCTTCTGGCCGATCTCCGAGAGCAGCAGGCCGAGCCGGACGCGACGTTCCGCGATATTGCGATAGTCGTCCTTCTCTTCCTCCATTTCCTTGAGCATCGCCTCGGAATCCTCCGACCGGGCCGCTTCCTGCTGGAGCTGGGCCCAGATCTGGTCGAACTCGGCATCGACCATGCCCTGCGGCACGGGGAAATCGTGGCCCGCCGCGAGCGTATCGAGCAGCTGGCGCTTCATCTGCGTGCGGGTCAGTCCGGCAGTCTCCTGCTCGAGCTGTCCGCGCAGCAGTTCCTTCAGCTTGTCGAGGCTCTCAAGCCCCAGGTTCTTGGCGAATTCATCATCGACTTCCGTCTCTCCCGGCACCTTGACCTGGCGCACGGTTACATCGAACTCGGCCTGCTTGCCGGCGAGATGCTCGGCAGGATAGTCCTCGGGAAAGGTGACCGTGATGGTCTTTTCGTCGCCGGTCTTGCTTCCGGTCAACTGCTCTTCGAAGCCGGGAATGAACTGGCCCGAACCGATCACCAGCGGGGTGTTCTCGGCCTTGCCGCCCTCGAATTCCTCGCCGTCGACGCGGCCGGTGAAATCGATGATGAGCTGGTCGCCCTCGCCCGCTTTCTTGCTCTTGGCGGCGTCCTTGTAGCTCTTGTTGCTGGCCGCGATCTTGCCGACCGCCTCCATCACCTGCTCGTCGGTCACGGGCACCGTCAGGCGTTCCAGCTTGAGGCCCTCGATGTCCGGGGCCGCGACCTCGGGCAGAACTTCGAGCTCGACCGAGAGCGAAGCGTCCTTGCCCTCCTCATAGCCGTCGTCGAGTTCGATCTTGGGCTGCATCGCAGGACGCAGCTTGTTCTCGGCCATCACCTTGTCGACCGACTCGCGGATGATATCGTTGACGGTCTGGGCATGGAGCTGTTCGCCGTGCATCTTGCGCACGAGATTGGCGGGCACCTTGCCGGGGCGGAAGCCGGGCATCCGCACCTGCGGAGCGATCTTCTTCACTTCGCCGGCAACACGCTCGTCGATCTCCTTGGCGGGGATGGTGACGGTATAGGCGCGCTTGAGGCCTTCTTTGGCGGTCTCTTTGATCTGCATGGGCTGAAACTCGTGACTTTCCATATGCGACAATGTGCGAAGGACATCGCGCGGCGGCGGCACTGGTGCGGGCGAAGGGACTCGAACCCCCACATCTTTCGATACTGGTACCTAAAACCAGCGCGTCTACCAGTTCCGCCACGCCCGCTAGCCCGAACGAAGCTGCGCGAAGGACGCCAGCCCACCGCGTGTAGGCGCGAGCCTCTAGTCGGATGCGATCGAATGCGCAAGCGCGGCGACAGCCGAGGGAACGCAGGAGCGCAACCGGACGTTGCCATTTCATGAAAGACTACAAAACACCGGACACGCCCGAGGACACGCCGACCGCGATCGCCAGGGAGGCCCGCAAGAGCGAGGCTACCGAGGCGAATGAGGACATGGCCGCCAAGCGCGCCATGCGCCCGGCCCAGGAGGGCGGGGCGGACGGCGCGGGAGAGGACCGGCTCGATTCGATGGAATCCGAAACGCTCCTGCCGCCCGATTGAGGAGGTCTGCCATGGCCACGCAACCCGACCCCGACCCCGACACCATCGAGCCCGGCGCACCCGACGAGATGCCGCCCGGCGGGCCTCCCGAGGAGGCGCCGATGGAAGACCCCCCGGGTTTCGAGCCGCCACAGCCGGATTTTGACGACCCGGACCGTGGCCCTGTCGAAACCCCGCCACCACCGGATTGATTTCGTCCGATTGATCTTGCCCGGTGCGCGGCTGCGCAGTATCGGCGCACACCATGAGCGAAGACAGCAAGCCCCAGACGCCGCCGGATCGACTCTCGGTCAATCCGAAGAGCGAGCACTTCGATATGGACGCGCTGCAGCGCGGCGTCGGCATCCGGTTCAAGGGCACGCAGCGTACCGACATCGAGGAATATTCGATTTCTCAAGGCTGGGTGCGCGTGCAGGCCGGAAAGACCGTCGACCGCAAGGGCAATCCGCTGACGCTCAAGCTCAACGGACCTGTCGAAGCCTGGTTCGAGGATCTCGGCGAAGACGCACCGCTCGCGAAGGCCGACTGACGGCAGCAGGACACCGACGCGCATACCGCGCGCTCGCCGCTTGCAATGGCCGGTGCAAAGCGCCACTTGGCCGCCTATCATGCCCGTTTCCCAAGCCAAACCGACGGTGATCATCATCGGCCGGCCCAATGTCGGCAAGTCGACGCTGTTCAACCGCCTCGTCGGCAAGCGCCTGGCGCTGGTCGACGATCAGCCCGGAGTGACACGCGATCGCCGCTTCGGCGATGCCGAGATCGCCGGGCTCGAATTTCAGGTGGTCGACACGGCGGGCTGGGAGGACGACGATCCCGACAGCCTCCCCGGCCGTATGCGCCATCAGACCGAAATCAGTCTCGAAGGCGCCGACGCGGCCATGTTCGTGTTCGATTCGCGGGCCGGCCTGACCCCGCTGGACGAGGAAATCGCGCGCTGGCTGCGGGGGCAGAAAGTGCCGGTGGTCCTGGTCGCGAACAAGGCCGAGGGGAGCCAGGGCGATGCGGGCATCTACGAGAGCTTCGCGCTCGGCTTCGGCGAACCGGCTGCGCTTTCGGCCGAACATGGCGAGGGCATAGCCGATCTGTTCGACCGCCTGTGGCCGATCATCGGTGCGAAATCCGAAGAGACGGACGAAATCGGTGCGGAGGTCGGCGAAACCGAAGACGACATCCTCAGCGGACCGCTCAAGCTGGCCATCGTGGGCCGCCCCAACGCCGGGAAATCGACGCTCATCAACCGTCTGCTTGGCGAAGACCGGCTACTCACCGGTCCCGAAGCCGGCATCACCCGCGATTCGATCGCTGTCGATTGGACATGGACCGATCCGAAAAGCGGAGAGGCGCGCGAGATCCGGCTCATCGACACGGCCGGAATGCGCAAGAAAGCACAGGTCGTCGACAAGCTGGAGCGACTTTCGGTCGCCGATGCCCGCCGCGCAGTCGATTTCGCGGAAGTCGTGGTCCTGCTGCTCGATGCCACCCGCGGGCTCGAGGCGCAGGACCTCAAGATCGCCAGCATGGTACTCGAGGAAGGCCGTGCGCTGATGATCGCGATCAACAAATGGGACGTGGCGGAAGAGGCTTCGGCCTTGTTCAATGGTATTCGCGGCGCGCTCGATGAAGGCCTCGCACAGGTGCGCGGATTGCCGCTGATCGCCGTCAGCGCAAGGACCGGCAAGGGCCTCGAACAGATGCTCGGCGCCGCCTTCGATCTGCGCGAGGCGTGGAGCCGCCGGGTTCCCACCGCCGCGCTCAACCGCTGGTTCGACGATGCGCTGGAGGCCAACCCTCCGCCGGCGCCGAAGGGCAAACGGATCAAGCTGCGCTACATCACCCAGGCGAGCACGCGCCCTCCCCGCTTCGTCGTCTTTGGCACGCGGCTCGACATGTTGCCCAAGAGCTACGAGCGCTACCTCGTCAACGGGATCCGCGCCAAGCTCGGTTTCGAAGCCGTGCCGGTGCGCGTCGTGCTCAAAAGCCCCAAGAACCCGTTCGACAAAGGCTGAGACAAGTGGTGTTCGACGTTCTTTCCGGCATCATGGCAATCGATCTGATCGAGCGGACGAGCTCGACCGCGCGGGTGCAGCATGTCGTCCAGTTGAGCCTCGCCCCCGCCTTTCTCCTCGCGGCCATCGGCGCGGTCATGAATGTCATGACCAACCGGCTGATCTGGGTCGCCAACAAGATCGAACGCATCATAGAGGCGGGCGAGGAAGGTGCGATCGCGACCTTGCGCGAAGAGCTGCCGGCGCTCGAGAGGCGGCGGATCCATGCCCAGCGCGCAGTCATGCTGAGTACGGCGGCGGCGCTCACCATCAGCATCGTCATCGGGCTTCTGTTCGTCAGCGCCTTCGTCCGTACGCCGCTCGGAACGCTGGTGGCGCTGGCCTGGATCGTGACCATGGGGCTGCTCGTCGCCGGCCTGGGCTCGTTCCTGATGGAGACGCAGACCGCAGCGCGTCGGAACCGGGAGCGAATGCGCAAGCGCAGGGACTCCGGGGTCCGCTGAATCAGCTTCGTATTTGCGGCGGACGGAGAGGTTATGCGGGACGAATGGGGCGGATTCACCGGCTCGGGTTCATAATCGCCTGCCACAATCGCCGAGGCCGAGGGCAGGAGCGACCATTCGATGAGCAGACTGCGCGTTTACATTCCTTCCGCCACTGCGCCCGACCAGCGCGACATCGCGCTCGAAGCGCTCGATGTGTCGTTGGCCCTGACGATTCTCGACATCAATGTCGGACGCGGAGGCGGCGAGATCTGGGATGGAGAACGGCGCCTGGGCGAGGTGATCAAACACGGGGGCCCCCACGCGACCTTCTGGGAAATCGCGCCGGGCTAACTCGCGTTACGCCGCCGTCCGGCGGTCGCTATTCGCTGTCGCCCGCGGGTTTGCTGTTGAGCTGGACGTAGTTCTCCAGCCCCATCCGGGCGATCATGTCGAACTGCGTCTCGAGGAAATCGACGTGGTCTTCCTCGCTCGCCAGAATATCCTCGAAGAGCTGCCCCGAAGTGTAGTCGCGGACCTCCTGGCAGTATGCTGCAGCTTCCTTGAGCAGCGGAATCGCCTCCATCTCGACCGCCAGGTCGGCCTTGAGGATCTCCTCGACCGTCTCACCCACCTTCAGCTTGTGGATCGCCTGGAAATTGGGGAGGCCGTTGAGAAACAGGATGCGCTCGGCCAGCAAGTCCGCATGCTTCATCTCGTCGATCGATTCGTGTCGCTCATATTCGGCGAGCCGGGTCACCCCCCAATCGGCGAGCACACGATAATGCAGCCAATATTGGTTGATCGCGGTCAGCTCGTTGGTGAGCGCCTGATTGAGGAATTCGATGATCTTCGGATCGCCCTGCACGGCTTGGCCTCCTGTCATGTCATACAAGGCTTTATGCGCTCATGCTCGGGGTGCAGGCAAGGGGTCGGAGCGAAGAAGCCGCGGAAACCCGCGCATTGCGAGCGCGTGTCAGTAGCGTGGCCTCAGGCCGCTGCGGCGGGCAGCAAGCCTAGTTCGCGTTCTTCGAAAAGGATGTCTTCGGCGTCGTCGAGGCAGGAGCCGCAACTGGGTCGCTTGCCGAGAGCGGCGTAGCAGGCCTCGGCATCGCCAGATACGTGGCGGGCCGCGCGGCGCAGCTCGCTCTCCCTGATGGCATTGCAGATGCAGACGTACACAGTTCACTCCTGCGATTGACTCGCAGGAGCAGAGATAGTGCGAAGGGTTCGCAATAGCAACCCCGGATTCAGCGTCGCAGGGGAAGGCACCGCCAATAGGTCAGGCACCGCCAGAGCCATTCGAGTGGGCCGAAGCGATATCGCTCGAGCCAGGGCCTGGACCACGCCAGCATCACCAGCCACGTGGCGAGCATCACCAGATACAGTTCCGTCCGGCCGAGGAGACCGAACAGTCCCCCTGCCCAACCGTGGAAAACCAGCAGCATCAGCAAGGACGTGCCCAGGTAATTCGTGAAGGCCGCACGGCCGGCGGCGCTGATCCGTTCGGCAAGCCAGCCCCGGACCCCCGCGCCCCACAGCGCGAGCAGGAACGCCAGCCCCATGATCGTCAACAGCCGCGGCAGCATGCTCCAGGCCGCCATTGCCGCCAGCGTGCCGTAATAGCTGAAGCCGCCATCCTTGACCCAGAGCGCGATCGGTACTGTCGTGGCGAGGCCGGTCGCAAGCATGATCCAGCCCCACCTGCGCTGCCCGCCCGGCTCGAGTGCCCCTTCGAACAACCCATAGCGATAAAGCGCCATGCCTATGAGCATCAGCGGCAGCGTCTCGAACCACGACAGCAGCAGAGCAAATGGCAGGCCCGGTCCATGGACCACGACATTGTGCTCGACCCACGCCCCGTAGCGACCCTGCGAGATCAGCCCGGTTTCCAGCACTCCATCGGCGAGGTCCTCGCGTTTTCCGGTCTCGAGCCCCCGAGCCATTTCGGCCATTGCGGGACTGGTTTCTCCGTGGGCATCGGCAGCCACCGGCAGAAAACCGAGCATGCCGACATATAGGAGCGCGCCGCCCACGTAGCCCAACAGACCGAGGACGAGCATGTTGCGCCGCGGGAGGGCAACGAAAAGCAGCGCCGCCAGCCCCGCACAGGCATAGAGGAACAGGATGTCCCCCCGCCATATCAGGAAGTAGTGCAGCAGGCCGAAGAGGCCGAGCCACAACAGCCGGCGCACCTGGAGCCAGCGCGTCCGGCCCTTCGCCCAAGCCTTGTCGAGGAACAGCAGAATCCCGGCTCCGAACAGCAAGGAGAACAGGCCCCGCATCTTTCCGTCGATGAGGATGAACTGCGCCACCCACATCCAGTCCTCGATGGCGCTGTGAGGGACGGTGAAAGCGTCCGGATACATATAGGCCGTCATCGGCTGCCCGAAGCCAATGATGTTGGCGGCAAGAATGCCCATCACCGCAATACCGCGAATGAAATCGAGGCTGGCGATGCGACCGCCCGGGCCTGCGCCAGGCTCGGGCTGGTCCGGTGTCCCGGCCCTCAAATCATCCGCCATTCGCTTTCCCCTGCGATCCCGCGCCCCGCCTATCAGCTTTCGCGCCGAGGGAAACGCCCGCTAGCCTAACGCACGACGAGGCATTCCTGGCCGCTACGCTCGAGCGAGGCACAGGCCGACTGCGCCTCGCTGTGAGTCGCATAGCCGCCCGCCAGCAGCTTGGTCAGCCGTCCTTCGGGTTCGAGCAACCTGGCGTGGCCGGCGATTTCTTTACGCGAGGAGAGCTTTGTCCACAGCCGGTCGGCATTGCCGGGCACGCCGAAGGCGCCGAGCTGGACCTTCCACGGTCCGGTCTTCGCAGCGACAGTCGGCTTGGAAGCGGGCGCAGGCGCCGCCGCTTTGGGGACCGGTGCGGCGGGTGCGACCGCGACCGTCGCCGCTGCGGGCGGGGCTTGATCCTTTCTCGCGGGGGCCGCCGGTGGCGGTGGCGGGAGCGTAAAATCGGCTCCGGCGCTTGGGCGTTCGGCCGTGGCGACCACGCGCGGCGCGACGACCGGCTTTGCCGGGGCGGACAGAACCGGCCCGGTCGGCGTATCGCTCGCCAGGGCAAGATCGATCGCGGCAAGGTCGCGCGCCCGTGCAGCCTCCGCCTCGGCCCTGAGCGAAGCCGCCAGAACCTGCGCAGCCTCGCGGTCCGCCAGCGGGATGTGCTCGTCCATCTGGGCGATCGCACCGCGCGCTTGCGGCAGTCCCGTCGCATTGGCGAGCGTCAGGAGCGCATAGGCGCGCCGCCAGTCCTTCTCGGCGAGGTCGCCGTTGAAATGCGCGATGCCGAGCAGATATTGCGCCCGCGGATCGCCGCGCGACGCTGCAGCCACGATATAGGGCATCGCCTCTTCGCGCGCGCCGCGCTGGAACAGCAGCAGACCGTAATTGTCGGCTGCCCGCACATGGCCTTGTGCCGCCGCCAGCGCATACAGCGCTTCCGCCTGCTCGGCATCGATCTCGACTCCGCGTCCGAGCCGGTAGGCCTGCGCCAGGTTGAACTGCGCGTCGGGATCGCCCTCCGCAGCGGGCACGGCCCATTCGCGCACCGCGGCAGCGAAATCGCCGCGGGTCCATGCATCGACCCCGGCCTTGACGTCCGCCAGTGCCGGACTGGCCGCAAGCGAAGCGCAAAGCGCCAGGCCCGTCATCATCACCCCTCTTGAAAGTCGCCCCATCGCTCCATCCCTTCGTTCGGCGACGCATCGAAGTGCGCCCGTTCGGTGCATCTTATAGTGAATCGACGGTTAGCAAAATGTTGCTGTCGTCGCCGTCGTCCGCCGCGCAGCTTTGCCAGCAGGGTTTAACCCTAAATTAGGGGTAGTCTGCGATTGCCATGCCAAGACCGCCGTTTGCTTCGAACGGCAGAAACCGAATTCGATACAGGCGCAAACCAGGGGGACCAAGTCTTGCGTGTACTGGCATTGGCATCGCAGAAGGGGGGGTCGGGCAAGACCACGCTCTCCGGACATCTGGCCGTTCAGGCCCAGCGCGCAGGCGCCGGACCGGTGGTCCTGATCGACATCGACCCGCAGGGCTCGCTGGCCGATTGGTGGAACGAGCGCGAAGACGAATATCCCGCTTTCGCCCAGACCACGGTCGCTCGTCTCGCCAGCGATCTCGCTGTACTGCGCCAACAGGGCTTCAAACTCGCCGTTCTGGACACGCCGCCGGCGATCACCATGGCGATCCAGTCGGTTATCTCGGTGGCCGAGCTGATCGTCGTTCCGACGCGCCCCAGTCCGCACGATCTGCGCGCGGTCGGTGCCACCGTCGATCTGTGCGAGCGTGCCGGCAAGCCGCTGGTGTTCGTGGTCAATGCCGCCACGCCCAAGGCCAAGATCACCTCCGAGGCCGCCGTCGCGCTGTCGCAGCACGGCACGGTCGCTCCGATCACGCTTCATCACCGCACCGACTTCGCCGCATCGATGATCGATGGCCGCACCGTGATGGAGGTCGATCCCGAAAGCCGCTCGGCCGCCGAGGTCACTGCGCTGTGGAAGTATATCGCCGATCGGCTGGAGAAGAACTTCCGCCGCACCGTCTTCGCCGCGCCGCATTCGCAATCAGCCATGATCGGCTCCCATCGCCCCGCTGGCGGCTTCGGCCGCCGGGTGGCCCAGTAATCTCTGGAAGGCGGGGACTGCCCGATGTCTGACGCCAATTTCGCTTCGCTGTCCTCGACCCTGCTGGCACGCAAGGGCGGCGCCAAGCCTGCCATGCGCCCGCAGACGGGCATCGCCGGCCCGGTCGACGGAAAGCAGGCGGCAGCCAATCTCGAGGATCTCGGCTGGAACGACATGGGCGACGAAGAGCCTGTTCTGCTCCAGTCGAAGCCGGAAAAGATCGTCGCGATGAAACCGCGTCTTTCGCAGAGCGATGCGCCGAATCTCGTGCGCGAATCGCTCGACAAGATCCAGGCGCGGCTCGAACGGCCCGCAGCGTCCCGGCCGATGCCGCGCCAGCCTGCCGCGACGCAGGGCAAGCGCGCCGCGTTCACGCTGCGGCTCGACCAGGAACGTCACCTGATGCTGCGGCTGGCCTGCACGGTCCGGGGGCGCAGCGCGCAGCAGCTGGTGACCGATGCTCTGGACGCCCTGCTCGACGAAATGCCTGAAATTGCAAGCCTCGCCGCACAAGTGCAGCGTCGCGAATCCTGACCGTCGCACAGGTCGGAACGGTTTGAAGGGGAAAGACATGAGCACCGAGACCAAAGCCAGGAACAAGCGGCTCGTCCAGTTCGCCGTCACGACGGCGCTGGCGACCACCGCGCTCACCGGCTGCACCGGAAAGGTCGCGCCGACCCACGCGTATTCCGCAGAACATGCCGCGGCGGCGCTCGCCAAGGGCAAGGCCTCCAAGGCGGTTCAGCACGCCGAAGCCGCGGTCCTGGCCAGCCCGCGCGACGCCTCTACGCGCACGCTCTTGGGCAATGCCTATCTCGAAGACGGCCGGTTCGTCTCTGCGAATACGACCTTCGCCGATGCGATCGCATTGGGCGACACCGCACCGCGGACCGTCGTCAGCCAGGTTCTGGCGCAGATCGCGATCGGCGATCAGCCCGGCGCTCTGGCCACGCTCGAGCGTTTCGAAGCGACGCTGGACCCGGCCGATTTCGGACTCGCCATCGCACTGGCGGGGCGGCCCGAACGCGGGGTCCACGTGCTCGGAAACGCCATCCGCTCGGGTCAGAACACCGCCAAGGTTCGCCAGAATCTCGCTTATGCCTATGCCTTGCAAGGCAATTGGCGCGCCGCGCGTCTGATGGCTGCAGAGGACGTGCCCGCCGGGGAAGTCGGTGACCGCCTGGCGCAGTGGGCCGCGATGATGCAGCCGCAGGCCTACACTCAGCGCATCGCCAGCCTTCTGGGAGTCGCGGCGCAGGCCGATGCCGGCCAGCCGCGAATGCTCGCCCTCGCCAATCACCCCAGCGTCGACATGCTCGCCGCGCAGGAGGTTGGCTCGCCCGAACCCGCAGCCGTTCCCTCATCGAGCGGCTTCGCCCATGCGGCAGAACTGCCCGCTACGGGAACCCTTGCCGCATTCGACGATGCCGGTGAGGCTGCGCTGGCCGATGCCGCGATGGCGGAGGACTTCGGCGCCATTCGCTATGTCGCGAAGGAAACGGTGCAGCAGGTCCCAGCCCAGGCCAAAAGGGTTGCTCCACGCATTGCGGGCTCCGCTCCGCGCGCTGCCGCTTCTGATGCCCCGCAGCCCTCGCTCTTGGCGAGCGGCGACTACAATATCCAGCTCGGCTCCTATTTCTCCATGTCCGATGCGCAGGAGGCCTGGAAGTATTTTACCAGGCGCTATCCCGAACTGGGCGATGCCGAGCGCGTGATCACCAAGGCGCGGGTCAACGGCAAGATCTACTACCGGGTGGCCGCCGCGAATTACGCCAGGGCTTCGGCGCAGTCGCTCTGCCGCTCGGTCAAGGGCCGGGGCGGCGGCTGCATCGCCTATGCCTCGAGCCGTCCGCTGCCGGGCGCGATCGATGTGGTCGATACGGGCGTCCGGGTCGCGGCGCGCTGAACGCAGCAGTCCTGCCGACCGGCGAAAACCGGACGGGCTTTCCGCCTCACATGGCGATCGCGACACCGCCCTTGTAGAGCGCGGTCACCCGGCCCTGCGTCGGCTGACCGTCGAAGGGCGTGTTGCCCGCGGCAGCTTCCATCCTGGCGCTCTGGATGACCCAAGGCTTGTCCGGATCGATCAGCGCGATGTCGGCTTCGGCTCCCTCGGCGAGCTCGCCCGCACCGATGCCGAGCAAACGCGCCGGTGCGGTCGCGACCAGATCGAATGCCCTGGCAAGGTCGATCAGGCCATCGCGGACCAGCGCCAATGTCATGGCCAGCAGCGTCTCGGCACCTGCCATTCCCGGCTCCGCATCCGCGAAGGGGCGTCGCTTGTCCTCCGGTCCGCGCGGATCGTGACCGCTCGCGATCACGTCGATCGTTCCGTCGGCAATGGCCGCGCGCACGGCCTGCCGGTCGTCTTCCGACCGCAGCGGCGGCGAAAGCCGGGCGAAGGTCCGGAACTCGACGGTGGCAAGGTCGGAGAGCATGAAATGCGCCGGTGTGACGCCGCATGTCACCCGCGCCCCCCGGGCCTTGGCCTGGCTGACGATCTCCAGCCCTTTGCGCGTAGTGACCTGGCGGAAATGGATTCGTGCTGCGGCCAGCTCGGCGAGCGCAATGTCCCGCGCGAGCGCGATCGCCTCGGCTTCGCCGGGCGCACTCGGCAGACCGCGGCGGGTGGCGACCTCGCCTGCCGTGGCGACCGCATCGCCGAGGAGCCCGGCATCTTCGGCATGGGCGATCAGGGGAAGATCGAGCATGGCGCAATATTGCAGCAGCCGCAGCATGACGCCCGAATCCGCCACCCAGCGCCGGCCGGTCGCCACTCCGCGCGCACCGGCGTCGCGCATCAGCGCGAGTTCGGCGATCTGGCACCCCTCGAGCCCGCGCGTCGCGGCAGCAAGCGGATGCACCCACAGATCGGGCTTGCCGCTCTTGGCGATGTAGGACACCCGGCTGGGCAGATCGAGTGCGGGCGACTGGTCGGGCATCAAAGCCGCGCGGGTGATGCCGCCGAAGTGGAAAGCCGGCTTGTCGACGGCGAAGACCCCGAGATCGACGAGACCGGGCGCGACCAGCCGGCCTTTCGCCTCGAGGATTTCGTCGCCTTCATGCGGTTCGACCTCGCCGACCGCCGCGATATGCCCGTCGACCAGCCGCACCGATCCCTCGCGCACGCCCGCGGGGGTGACCAGCCGACCGCCGCGGATCGTCAGAGGTCGCACTTGCTTCATGCCGGCCGCCCCCATCCCTCGACGCCGCGCGCGCGGCGGGTGAGCACGTCGAGTGCCGCCATCCGGATCGCCACGCCCATCTCGACCTGACGCGTTATGATCGAGCGATCGAGCATGTCGGCGACCTCGCTGTCGATCTCCACGCCGCGGTTCATCGGCCCCGGATGCATCACCAGGGCACCCGCCGCAGCCTTCTTCAGGCGCCCCGCGGTGAGTCCGTAGAGATGATGGTATTCGCGCTCCGAAGGAATGAACTGTCCGCTCATCCGCTCGGTCTGGAGCCGCAGCATCATCACCACATCGGCCCCCTCGAGCGCGGCATCGAAATCGCTGTACGCTTCCGCCCCCATCGCTTCGATCCCCGCCGGCATCAGCGCGGGAGGGGCGCAGAGCCGCACCGAGGCGCCGAGCGCCTGCAGCGCGAGCAGGTTGGAGCGCGCCACGCGGCTGTGCCGGATATCGCCGCAGATCACGACGGTGCGCCCGGTGAAATCCTCGGCCGGCTCGCCCCGCTCGCGCAGGGCATGGCGCAGGGCCAGCGCATCGAGCAGCGCCTGCGTCGGATGTTCGTGCTGCCCATCCCCGGCGTTGAGGACCGGGCAATCGACCTTGTCCGCGATCAATTGCGTCGCCCCGCTCGACCCATGGCGGATCACGATCGCATCGGCATGCATGGCATTGAGGGTGATCGCCGTGTCGATCAGCGTCTCCCCCTTCTTCACGCTCGACTGCGCCGCATGCATGTTGACGACATCGGCCCCCAGCCGCTTGCCGGCGATCTCGAAGCTCAGCAGCGTACGGGTGGAATTCTCGAAGAAGGCATTGATGACCGTCAGGCCCGACAGCAGGTTCTCGTGCTTGGCCGCCCGCCGGTTGAGCGCCACCCATTGTTCGGCCTCGTCGAGCAGGAAGAGGATCTCGTGCCGCTCGAGCCGACCGATGCCGATCAGATCGCGGTGGGGGAATGCCTGCGCGCCCGCGGGATAGCGGGCCGCATGGGGCGAGGTTTCCGAGGATGCCATTGAAGCCACGCCCTTAGTCGAGCCGCGTGGGACGCTCAAGCGCTTTCCATTGGCAAAGCCGGCGCGCTTCCCTAATCCGGATCCGACTGGAGAATTACACATGCATTTCGCGGGGAAAGTCTGGCGCCTGCTGGTGGGCATCAAGGATGGGCTGGTGCTCGTCTTCATGCTGCTGTTCTTTTTCGCGCTGTTCGCCATCCTCACCGCCCGGCCGAGCCCGGCGGCGGTCCGCGACGGGGCTCTTCTGCTCGATCTGCGCGGGTCCGTGGTGGAGGAACGCAGCCGCATCGACCCGATCGAAGCCTTGCTCTCGGGCGAGGCTCCGGTCGGCGAGTACCAGGCCCGCGATCTCGTCCATGCCCTCGACGAAGCGGCGAAGGACGACCGGATCACCGCCGTGGTGCTCGACCTCGACCGCTTTCTCGGCGGAGGACAGGTCCATCTGCAGGAGATCGGCGAAGCGCTCGACCGCGTCCGCGCGTCGGAAAAGCCGGTGCTGTCCTACGCCACCGCCTATACCGACGACGCCATGCTCCTGGCCGCGCATGCCAGCGAGATCTGGGTCAATCCGCTCGGCGGCGCGGTCGTCGCGGGCCCCGGCGGCCAGCACCTCTATTATGCCGGCCTGCTCGACCGCTTGAAGGTCAACGCCAGGGTTTACAAGGTCGGCGAGTACAAGAGCGCGGTCGAACCCTATAGCCGGACCGGCATGTCCGAACCGGCGCGCGAAAACGCCCGCGCTCTGGTCGATACGCTGTGGGACGAATACCGCGCCAATTTCAAGAAGGCACGCCCCGGCGCGGAAATCGACCGGATCACCACCCGCCCGGTCGAATGGATCGCCGCCGCGCAGGGCGACCTCGCGAGCGCGGCGAAGCAGGCGGGTCTCGTGGACCGGCTCGGCAGCCGGGCCGATTTCGAAGCGCGCGTGGTCGAGCTGGTCGGCGAGGACAAATGGGGCAACGGACCCAACGCCTATCCGCACACCGAACTCGCCGCCTGGCTGGCCGACAAGCCGCTCGACACCTCGGGCAAGCCGATCGGCGTGGTCACGGTGGCGGGCGAAATCGTCGATGGCGATGCCGGTCCCGGGACCGCCGGGGGCGACCGGATCGCCGACCTGCTCGACGAAGCACTCGAAGACGATCTCGCGGGGCTGGTGGTCCGGGTCGATTCGCCGGGCGGATCGGTTCTCGCCAGCGAGGCGATCCGCGAGGCCGTCCTGCGTCACAAGGCGCGCGATATCCCGATCGCCGTGTCGATGGCCAATGTCGCGGCGAGCGGCGGCTATTGGGTCTCCACCCCCGCCGACCGGATCTTCGCGGAACCGGAGACGATCACCGGCTCGATCGGCATTTTCGCCGTCGTCCCGACGTTCGAGCAGACTGCGGCGAGCATCGGCGTGACCAGCGACGGCGTGCGCACCACGCCGCTTTCGGGGCAGCCCGACCTCGTCGGCGGCTTCACGCCCGAGACCGATGCCCTGATGCAGGCCTTCATCGAAAACGGCTACGAGGACTTCCTCGACCGCGTCGCCCGGTCGCGCGGCATGACGCGCGATCAGGTCGATCGCATCGCCCAGGGCCGCGTGTGGGACGGCGGCACCGCGCGCCAGCTGCGACTGGTCGATGAATATGGCGGGATGGAGGAAGCCCTCGCCTGGACCGCGGCGCAGGCCGAACTGGGCGACGACTGGCATGTCCGCTATCTCGGCACACCGCCTTCGACTTACGACACGCTTTTGCGCAGCTGGCTGATCGGCGACAGCGAAGAGGCCGGCGGCGGCGATGTCTTCGCGCGGATCGCACGCGGCCAGGCTGGTTTCCTCGCCCGGATCGCGAGCGATGCCGAACGCTTGCTGGATGCGCGCGGCGCCCAGGCCTACTGCCTCGCCTGCCCGGTGCCGGCCGGCGCCAGCGCCTCTCCCCCGCGCGCCGACGGCTGGTTTGCGCGAATGGCGGCACTGCTGTTCGGTTAGAACGCTTGCCTCGGCGCGATTCGCGCCTTAAAGGCGCGCCCCTGCCCCACGCAGCAGGCGAAGGGCGGGCGCGTAGCTCAGCGGTAGAGCACACCCTTCACACGGGTGGGGTCACAGGTTCAATCCCTGTCGCGCCCAC
>CAVSKM010000004.1:0-678763 GCA_963728515.1 uncultured Alphaproteobacteria bacterium
CTGCCGCGAAAACGCGATGACCCGTTGCTCGCACGACTGCGTTGGCCGGCGGCAGGAGCCTTCATGGGTAACGCCGTATGGGCCTTGTACACGCAGTCCTTTGGTCTTTCGGCGATCTCGGCCGCGATCATTATTTTCACGCTGGCCTGTCTGCTTTGGGCGTACCGGGTGTTCGCCGAGTGGGAAATCGCATTTACGCGGATACAGCGCTGGCTTGTGGTGCTACCCCTCAGCGCTCTCGCAGCCTGGCTCACGGCCGCAACGATCGTGAACATCGCGGCATCGCTGCGGTATCACGGAATTGAGGGCGGTGATGCTGCGGCTGCAATTAGCGCCGGAATTGTGATCATCGGCGGCATTATCGCGGCCCTCGCGGTCGCACGCGGACGCGGGAACCCACCATATGCTCTGGTATTCCTGTGGGCTCTGGCTGGAATCTACGCCGCGGGCGGACAACAAGCCGGTATCGTCGCTGTTGCTACCGGGGCCTCGGGCTTGCTGGTCATTGCGGGGCTCATTGCCGGACTAAAGCGCGCTCAGTCCGGTACATGGCTGGGATCTCCGGACGCTCAGAACCGGTAACCGTAGCCGACCCCCAGCGTAAATTGCGTGGCCCGTCCTCGCTCGATAACGAGCGGAGAATTCTTCGCCACTCCGCCCAGGCGCTCGAGACTCGAGAAGGCAGTAATAGCGCTCCGACGATCGAGCGGCCGAACGAGCGATCCACCGACACCATACGAGACCAGACCGCCATTCGGCCTGTAAACCGCGAGTTCGGATCGCACCGATTGCTCGCTATCGATACCGAAATACGTCTGCGTGAAACCACTGCTCGCCACGGTAGCGCGAGGCCCGATGTTCACAATCGTCCGGCCGCTGCGCAACTGGTAGGACAGCGACACATCGCCCACTGTGCCCTCATGTCCGCCAAATCCGCGCCGGGCCTCTATACGTCCCCGCCATTGCTGGCGTTGGCCGAACCGCTTTTCCACAAAACCGCCAATTTCGGCGGTCGCGCCGATATCTCCGAGACCAACCAGCGCATCGCTGCCGCCGGTGACTGCGAACGGTGAACCGCTGCCGTCCTCGTCCCGGCCAAACCGAAGTTTGGCAATCGGACCTGCCTTCCATCCGCCTGAATTGACCGCGTTCCAGCCAATTCCGTCGGGAATCGACGCGAAAACCGTGTCTCCGTAATTTACCCGCAGATCAGGATATACGGACAAAACGTAGTCTTTCGATCCTTGCCACGCGGGGCTCACGACAGGCGCCGCGCCGATTGTCACCGACCATCCCTCATCGGTCGTGGGACGACCAGAAGCTGCCGCGGGAGGCTGCTCGGGCTGAGCCAAGGCTGGCGCGCTCCAGACAACCATGAACACAAAAATCGGAATCGTGCGCCGCATCTCATTTCCCAAAATTATCGCAGCGCAAAGTGCGGCGAAGAAACGCCATCCCCGTGGAGGAATTGCCAAATGCTGAACAGGCGCCGCTCACGTTGTATAATCCGCGTTCGATGAGAACGAGAGAAAACCGTACGGGCTTATCAGCGGGCCTCGCGAATCAGCACTTGAGATTTCAAAAGGCGACTAAAGCAGCCGTAAAACCAACGGGGTAGCTTTTTGGCTATCAAAGTTCACGGGCCCTCCCCGAAAATCAGTTAAGTCAAAGCGTGAACTGTGCAGTTTCACCGAGAGCAACAAGCCGTCTCGGGCAAGGCAAGCAGCTGCACCGAATTGCCTTAGTTGGTCTGCTCAACTGTGGTAACGTTGCAGCTCTTTCGTGCTCGCCGTGAGATTTTCGACATCGAGTGGGCGCCGGGAAAGGCTTTCACCACCGCGAGCCTCCGGCTTCCGAAGGCTTCGGCCATGGAATTCATTACGCCCTTGCGACCCGAATCCTCCAGCAGCCTAGGGATGGCGCTCGTCATGTCATCGAGCACCCCCCTGATACTGCTTGACGAGCAGCTTCTGGTAACAGCCGCCAGCGGCTCTTTCTGTCGCAGCTTCTCGATCGACTGCAGCAGCGTGGTCGGCAAGGAACTGTTCGCGCTGGGCGACGGGGAGTGGAACATCCCGCATTTGCGATCTCTGCTGGCCGCAACGGCTAGTGGAAACGCCGCCATTGAGGCTTACGAGATCGACTTTCAGCGACGCAAGGATCCGGCCCGTCGCCTGGTTATCAATGCCCACGTGCTCGATCACCGCGACGACGAAGCCCTACGCCTCGTGGTGGCTATTACGGACGTGACCGAAGCGCGTCATGACCGGCGCGCCAATGAGGCGCTCGTCGAGGAAAAGCGCGTGTTGCTTCAGGAGCTGAACCACCGCGTAGCCAACAGCCTCCAGATCATCGCCAGCGTGCTTATGCAGCGTGTACGCAGCGCGCAGTCCGAAGAGACGCGGACCTATCTGCGCGATGCGCATCACCGGGTCATGTCGATTGCCACTCTGCAGCGCCAGCTCGCTTCCACCGCCACTGGCGAGGTTTTCCTGCGCTCCTATTTTACCGAACTATGCGCGAGCATCAGCGCATCGATGGTTGCCAACCCGGCCATGCTGACGCTGACAGTTGAAGCCGACGAGAGCGCCACAACCCCCGACAAATCGGTGAGCATGGGCCTGATAGTCACCGAACTCGTGATCAATTCGCTCAAACATGCCTACACTGGCGCTGACGCGAAAGGCGCAATCAGGATCGGGTTCCATAGCGTGGACGATGGATGGAAGCTGACGGTGGCCGACGACGGGGCCGGGATTTATGGTCCTTACGCAACCGGCAAGCCAGGCCTCGGCATGGGCATAGTGAACGCCCTGGCCGCGCAGCTCTCGGCCACGGTTGAAGTGACCGACGCCAACCCTGGTTGCCTGGTGTCGATCACCCATTTGTGATCGCTTACCCCGCGGAGCAGTTCACTGCGGTCCGTCACCGTCTCAATGGCCATCATGCCAATCTACCAGAAATCCAGGCATCAACCTCCTCCTCCGACCATGCCACGGTGTAGCCGCCCAATTGCACCGGCTTCGGAAACTTGCCCTCGGCCATCCAGCGGTAGATCGTTGAGCGACCAAGCCCGACGCGGTGCTGCACCTCGGGCAGGCGAATAAGGCGGGTAACCCGGCGGGTTTCTGTCGCTCCCTTGTCGATTTCCTCACCCACGATGGCCTCCCTCGGCACCGGCGAAGACGTCGCCGAGCAGTGCGTCCTTGCGCTCGAGCTCGTCGATATGGTCGGAGAGCAGGCGGGCGACACGGTGCGCGGTGCCCTTGGCCCAGCGCGGCTTCACGTCGTGTACCTGATTGCCAAGTACTCGTTCGAGCGCTGACGGCAGCTCACCCGAAAAGTCCTCGAAGAATTGCGCGAGGTCCGATTGGAGCCACGCGATCGCGTGATCGCCGCCACTGACGAGAAACAGAAGTAGGTGCGCATGCGGCGCGACCCCGCTCGCGGCAAGAATGCGCAAGGCTTCGCCGAGACTGGCCGATCTCTCGCCGGCAAGGACGCGGCGCAAGGCATCCTTATGGATCTGCGCGTCGCGCGCGATGTCGCAGCGGGCCCGGCCGCTGGCTTCGACGGCGGCCAAAAGCAGCCGGGCGAGGTCGGCGCGAACCTGGTGTTCGGCAAAGAGCGCCATATTGGTCATCGACGAATCCTTATCTCTAGAGGTGATCGACTCGCTGGCTAACCGCGAAGGAAGCCTGTAGGAAAACGAAAAGAACATTTAGAGAACATAGAGGAAGGAGAGAATCAGCTTCCTTCGATGATTCGCGCGAATTCCGGTCGCGTGCGCGCGTATCGCGGCACGCTTCGCGCAGAAGCCGGCACAGTCGGCGCTTCCGCGCGATCAGGCTGCGCGAATCCCGGTCAGCGCAACCTCCAATGTGGCTTTTTGCTTGGTCGGGAGCTCGAAAATCCAGTTCCCGATTTCCTACAGGCATATGTTCTACTTATGTTCTCCAGCGATTCGAATCAATGGAGCACCAATCGAGATGACCTGCGTCAATCGTCTGACCGCGATAGCGGTCGCCTGTCTGGGGATGATCGCAACTTCCTCACAGCAAGTCCGCGCCCAGGATTTCACCTTGTTCGAGCACGCGATCGTTCCGCCGACGCCAGAGCCGCAACAAGCAAGGCAATATCTTCCTGCAATCTACCAAGCCGGGCCAGCAGACGTTTCTTACCGGGAAGGCCTGTATATGGCGGCAATAGCCGAGGCCGAGCGCCGGTACGGGCTTCCGACCAACCTGCTTCGTGCCCTTATCTGGGCTGAATCCCGCTTCAATCCGATGGCTGTGAGTCCAGCGGGCGCTGCCGGACTTGCTCAGCTTATGCCGGCCACGGCGCGAGAACTGGGCGTCCGGAACCGTCATGACCCTCTTGCATCGATCGACGGTGGCGCCCGGTATCTTCGCGATATGTTGAACCGGTTCGACGCGGTCCACCTGGCCTTAGCTGCTTACAATGCGGGCCCAGGTGCCGTCTCCCGATCACGCGGCATTCCCAACAATGGTGAAACGCCGCAATATGTCCGGTCTGTGTTGGGACGTTGGCAAGCAATTGGTACGTACAATTGACGAAACTGCCTGATTTTTCCGGCTATTGTCTGAAACCATGTGCCGGAATGAAGACGGACAACGCTAGTGAATGAGACCCCCGGTGAGCCGTTCGACTTTCGCAAGGCGTTGAAGGCACAGAAGCGCCGGAAGCTGAGGAAGGAGATCGTGTTGAGTTTGGGAGCATTCGCGATCGTATTTGCTGGAGGGATGCTGGCACTCAACTGGCCAGTCCATGATGCCAGCCTTGCTGACGACGATCAGCAGCCTCAGGCATTATTCCAGCAAGTGAGTTCCCCACAATTCGACATCTGCGGATCCATCCGGCGCACATGCGTCGTGGATGGAGATACTTTCTGGCTTGATGGCGTAAAGATCCGCATTGCCGACATCGACACTCCCGAGATCAGCGAGCCTCGTTGCGACTATGAATACCAACTCGGCATGCGCGCGACGCGTCGCCTTGTCGAACTGCTCAATGGCGGACCCTTCGAACTGAGGACAATCGGTAGCAGAGATGAGGATCAGTACGGTCGTAAACTGCGGGTCGTAACGCGCGGCGGCCGCTCGCTTGGCGATCAGCTGGTCAGCGAAGGGCTGGCGCGGACCTGGACCGGGAGACGTGAACCATGGTGCTGAATCGCGACCAGGAATTGTGGGCCGTCGCGCTCTGGGTTGAAAAGAACCATGGCGAAGAGGGAACCGCGTATATCGCGCAGCAAATCCAGCGGCTATCCAACGAAGGGGACGAGGCAGGCATAGCAACGTGGAAAACTGTTGCTGAGCGCTTCGATCAGCTTAGCTGCCAAAGCTCTACGAACTGAGGCTCGACACGATGCGGAATTGGCTTCGAATCTGGGGCATCAGAATTGAGTTCGCCTTGCTAGCGTCAGTGTCCCTGGCGGGGCTGATCCTGAGCCTCCAATCCTGCATTGGCTGAGAAGAAATTCGATCTCCCGATCAACCCTTCGCAAACTTTCCCATGATGACCTTTCCTCCAGTCCGGAGCTCATCCAGGTAGTCGCTCCACCATTGAGCCATCCGCACACGCTCGTCCCAATGTTTGCCGCGATGGTAGATGCCACGCACAACATTGCTGTCGCCATGTGCCAGGGCTCGCTCGATTGCATCAGGATTCCAAAGGCCCGATTCGTTCAGGAATGTCGATGCTGTCGCCCGGAGTCCATGCGCGGTGACTTCTTCCTTCGAGTATCCCATGCGACGGAATGCGGCATTGAGCGTGTTTTCACTCATGGGACGCTTGGAGCTGCGCGCAGATGGGAAAACATATCCTTCGCGGCCGAGCATCTCGGCCAGATCAGTGAGATAGCCTCTAACCTGCTTGGAAAGCGGGACGGCATGCGCTCGGCGCGCTTTCATTTTACCGGCAGGGATCTTCCAGACCCCATCGACAAGGTCGATCTCGTGCCATTCAGCGTGCCGGAGTTCGCCGGGGCGAACGAACACATGCGGCGCGATTTGCAAAGCCAGCTTCGTCACCATGTAGCCAGTGAAGTCGTCGATTGCGCGGAGCAGTCCGCCTAGCTCTGCGGGCTCGAGGATTGCTGCATAATGCGTGGCTCGCGGCGTTACGAGAGCACCCTTCAGCATACTGGTCGGATCGGATTTGCAACGGGTTGTTGCGACACCGTAGCGAAACACGCGACCTGCGAACGACCGGCATTTCTTCGCAGTCTCGTGCTTGCCAGTGGCTTCCAGTCGTTTGAGGGGAGCCAGGACTTCGAACGGCTCGATCTCGTTGATGGGTCGGTTCCCGATGGCAGGCGCAAGCTTGTCGAGGAAATAATTGGCCTTGACGATCGTGCCATCGGCACGGCCATTCTGGACCATCATCTGCTCGATATACTCACGTGCGACTGCCTCGAACGTCTGAGCAGAAAGGAACTCGGCGCGGATTTTCTGCTTCCGCTTCTCAAAGGCAGGGTCGCCCCCAGAAGCAACTGCTCGTCGCGCCTCGTAGGCCGCGTCTCGCGCTTGCTTGAGGCTGATGTCGGGATAGCTGCCGATGCAGAGCTTCTTTTGCGCACCGCCGATCCGGTATCGGAATCGCCAAAGCTTGCTGCCGGTCGGCGTGACCTCGACATATAGGCCGCGCTCATCGGTTACCTTGTACGGCTTATCCTTGGGCTTGAGTGCGCGGAGGCGAGTATCTGTCAGAGGCATGTGGGGGCCTTTTCATCTGGGCCTTTGCGAAACGGCCTCAAAAGGCCCACAAAAATGTCTGGAACCCCCGAGAACAGGCGGGACGATCCGGAACGATCCAAGGGCCAAATCCCTAGGATTTCTGCGGGTTTTATAGATTATTTGGGAGAACGTGAGAAGAACAAATGGTGCCCAGAAGAGGACTCGAACCTCCACGGGGTTGCCCCCGCCGCCACCTGAAGACGGTGCGTCTACCAATTCCGCCATCTGGGCACACAGATCGGTCGCGGGCATTGGGTGCCCGGGCCATGGGTAGGGCGCGCCACTAGCGAAGCGAGACGAGTTCTGTCAAGCCTTTCGCCAGGCACACGGGCGCTTGCGACTGCAGGCATGTTGCGTCTAGGGGCGCAGCGATATTTTTCCTCGTGAGAACACAGGCTGATCGCATGGCACAACGCGGAATTCTGAACGGAAAACTCGTGGTTTTGCTGGGGGGCAGCGGCTTCCTCGGCAATTATGTGGCACAGGCGCTCCTGGACAGGGGGGCGCGCCTGCGCATCGCCAGCCGCAACCCCGAGCGCGCATTCCACCTCAAGCCGCTCGCCAATCTCGGTCAGATCCAGTTCGCCCGCTGCGATGTGAGCGACCGCGCCAGCGTGGATCGCTGCATGGCCGGCGCGGATGCAGCGGTCAATCTGGTCGGAAGCTTCACGGGTGACCTCGACCGGCTGATGGGCGCGGCACCGGGATGGATGGCTTCGGCGGCCGCCCGCGAAGGCGCGGCGGCGTTCGTCCATGTCAGCGCGATCGTGCCGGAAGCGGCCGAGGGCGAGCAGTCCGGCTATGCCGCGGCCAAGCGTCTCGGCGAGGAGCGCGTTCGCAACGAACACGCCGCATCGACGATCATTCGTCCATCGGTCCTTTTCGGCAAGAACGATCATTTCATCAACCTCTTCGCGGGCCTGATCGCGATGCTGCCCGTGCTGCCCGTGTTCGGGCCCGAGGCGAGGCTGCAGCCAACCTATGTCGACGATGTCGCAGAGGCAGTGGTCCGCGCGCTCGAGGACCCGGCGAAGCGGGCGGGCAAGATCTATGAGCTCGCTGGCCCGGACACCATCACAATGCTCGAGCTGAACCGGGCGATTGCGGCCGCCCAACACCGCCGGCGCATCTTCCTTCCGATGCCCGATGGCGTGACCGGCCTGTTCGCGGCCCTGCCCGGCACGCCCATGTCGAGTGATCAGTGGCTCTTGCTCAAACAGGGAAGCACGCCATCCGGACGTCTACCCGGATTTTCCGAACTGGGAATAGCTCCCAAGCCGCTCGATCTGTTCCTCGATCGATGGATGATCCGATACCGCAAGCATGGTCGGTTCGCGGAGACCGTCAGCGGCTGAGCCGCGCGGGTTGCGTTTGGCCGCGGCCGCGCTGGCAGGCCCCCCGACCGATCGGACTTCGGATCCGCTTCCTGGCCGAAGCATCCTCCGCGCAGGCTGGCGAAGGTCGACACCTTGTGAGAGGACATCATTCGCCCGCCAGCCTTGCCCAGCTTCGAAGTTAACTATCATCCGTCATATTGCCTGCGCTCTTCTATGTTCGATCTATATGTAATAGAGACATACTACGCCGGCGAAGCTTGCCATCTTAAGCATTTTCAGCAATCCCAATCGGTTGGGGCGACTTTCTTTTCTTCTTAATTATAGAGTCTAGAGGGTTGCGGCTATTATGCAGGAAAATTCTCTTAAAATAAATGAGTTGAATTCGATATACACCAGCAAAGGTGTGGAGCTGTTAACTATAGAGGGGCGAATTCTCCTCCACCTCCTGATGAACGGGCAATCTCGCATAAAGGAATTGATGCTTGCTTCCGGTTCATCCTACCGGGGCTTTTACCTCGCCCTCGACCGTCTTAAAGAGAAGAGGTTGGTCCATTCCGAAATAGATTGTTCGGATAGAAGAGCGCAAATCATTCGTCTCGTCTGAAATCCGCAAGCCGGCCGCATCCGTAGTCCGGCGAAGTCCGGAATCCCGAAACAGTCCCCGATTTTCGACAGGATGGGGCAAAGCACGCCAAAAAAGGGTTCATATCGGAGGTAAACTCGCCGGGGTCTGCGTGGGCGATGTGCTGTTCCGCGGCTTCGCCTCCCAAGCAGCGGATGACCACGCCTGCCGCAGGGCGGCAGGGCTGGACAGATCCCGCTTCAACCGTCACTCACATCGCATCGAGCCGCCCTCCGCAGATCGTGGAATCGCCGGTGTTCGGAAGCGTTGCACGGCGGCAGCAAAGGGATGACATGAGCGACTGGACCATCGGTATCGTCGGGGGATCGGGCCTCTATGCGATCGATATGCTCGAAGACGCGCAGTGGATCTCGGTCAACTCCCCCTGGGGCAAGCCGTCCGACGATATTCTGTGCGGGAGGATCGGCCATGTGCGCCTGCGGTTCCTTCCGCGTCACGGTCGCGGACATTGCATCGCCCCCTCCACCATCGACGCGCGCGCCAATATCGACGCGCTGAAGCGGGCCGGCTGCACGGACATACTGGCGATCAGCGCCGTCGGGTCGCTCAGCGAGGAGTTGCCGCCGGGCCGCTTTGTCACGGTCGATCAGTTCATCGACAACAGCAGGGGCAGACCGTCGAGCTTTTTCGGCGACGGTTTCGTCGCACATGTCTCGATGGCCGATCCGGTCTGCCCGCGGCTTTCGAGCCACGCCGCCAAAGCGGTCGCGAAGGCCGGCGGCCAATGTGCCGAAGGGGCCACCTATCTCGCCATGGAGGGGCCCCAATTCTCGACGCGCGCGGAAAGCAGGCTCTACCGCCATTGGGGCGCGGAGGTCGTCGGCATGACCGGCATGCCCGAAGCCAAACTCGCGCGGGAGGCCGAACTTCCCTATGCCCTTCTGGCCATGGTGACCGACTGGGACAGCTGGCGCGACGGGGAAGCCGCGGTCGATGTGGCCGAGATCGTCGCACGGATGGGCCGCAACGCCGGACTCGCACGCGCCGCGATCGAGATCTTCTGCAAGACCCTGCCGAAGAAGCGTGCCCCGTCCCCGATCGACCGCGCGCTCGACGATGCAGTGATAACCGCGCCCGACAAGCACGACAGCAGACTGGTGGCCAAACTGGATGCGGTGGCCGGTCGGCTGCTTCGCACCGAATGAGCGAGCCATACGACCTGCTGGTCATCGGGGGCGGCATCAACGGCGTCGGCATCGCCCGCGATGCGGCCGGCCGCGGGTTGCGCGTGCTGCTCGTCGAGAAGGACGACCTCGCGTCGCACACCTCCTCGGCGAGCACCAAGCTGGTCCATGGTGGGCTGCGCTACCTCGAACAGTTCGAATTCCGGCTCGTCGCCGAGAGCCTGCGCGAACGCGAAGTTCTGCTGCGCAATGCGCCGCACATCATCTGGCCGCTGCGCTTCGTCATGCCGCATGTGCCGGCGATGCGGCCGAAGTGGATGCTGCGCGCCGGCCTTGCGCTCTATGACCGCCTCGGTGGGAGACGATCGCTGCCCAGGAGCCGCAGCATCGACCTGCGCCAGCCGCCCCATCGCGGAGTGCTGCAGGAACGGCTCAGATCGGGGTTCGAATATTCCGACTGCTGGGTCGAGGACTCGCGCCTGGTTGCCCTGGCCGCGATGGATGCCGCAGCGCGTGGTGCGACCGTTCTCACGCGCACCGAATGCACGGCTCTCGACCGCACGAGCGGGATCTGGAAGGCGACCCTCCGGGATGGCACGGGGACGAGGCAGGTGCGCGCCAAGGCCGTCGCGAACGCGGCTGGTCCCTTCGTCGATCGCGTGGCGCGGATCGCGCTCGGAACCGGCACCGCCCCGCATTTGCGCCTGGTCAAGGGCAGTCACGTCATCGTTTCCCGGCGATATCCCGGCGATCACGCCTATCTCTTGCAGCAGCCCGACAGGCGCATCGTCTTCGCCATTCCCTACGAGCGCGATTTCACCCTGATCGGAACGACCGACCTTCTTTTCGAAGGCGATCTCGATGCGGTCGCCATCTCGCCCGAAGAGACACTCTACCTTCGCGAAGCCGCCTCGCGCTATTTCGCGAGCGCGGTCACGGAGGAGGAAATCGTCTCGACCTATGCCGGGGTCCGGCCGCTCTACGAGGATAACGCCACCAGAAACTCCACCGTGACGCGCGACTACGTCCTCGCACTCGATGCTTCGGCAGGAGCGCCGATCCTGTCGGTCTATGGCGGCAAGCTGACCACCTACCGCAGACTCGCCGAACAAGCCCTCGATAGGCTCGCCCGGGCCGTGGACATTCCGGGGGAGCCCTGGACCGAATCGGCGCCGCTCCCCGGTGGCGATTTCGAAGATGGCGATTTCGCCGCCTTCCTGTGGCAAGCGAGCGAGCGCTACGACTGGATCCTGCCGGAGATGCTGCTTCGGCTGGTTCGCGCCTACGGGACCCGGCTCGACGCTCTGCTCACCGATTGCCGCAGCCTGGGCGATCTGGGCGAGCACTTCGGGGGGACGCTCTATGAAGCCGAGCTCCGCTATCTGATCGGGCATGAATTCGCGAGGACCGGAGAGGACGTGCTGTGGCGAAGGAGCAAGCTGGGCCTCCACCTGCCCCCTGCGGCGATTGCGAGGGTCGAAGAGTGGATGGCGGCAAACGCCCCACGCTGACGCCCGACTTCGCTTGATTGCCCCGCAAGCCCGGTCCAAGGGGCGCCTTTCCTCTGCCCCAACACGACGAGTTGCATGGCCCTGATGGATCCATCTCACAAACCGATTTCCCGCCAACTCCTGCGCGAGGCCTATCGCGCCGAAGAGAACGCCTGCGTCGCCGAGCGCATGGAGCAGGCATCGCGCGTGTCGCAGAAACACGACGAGGCCGCGGCGCTGGCGGCGCGCCTGATCGAAGGCGCACGAGCCCGCAAGGCGAGCGGGCTGGACGCCTTCCTCCAGCAATATGGCCTCGCGACCGAGGAAGGCATCGCGCTGATGTGCCTCGCCGAAGCGCTTCTGCGGGTGCCCGATGCAGCCACCGCCGATGCCCTGATCCGCGACAAGATCGGCGATATCGACTGGTCGGAACACATTGGCGAGAGCTCCTCGACCTTCGTCAATGCGGCGACATTTTCGCTGATGCTCACCGGCGAGGTCCTCGTCCGGCCGGAAGAGGCGCAACGCGGCATGGGCAAGACGCTCAAACGGACCGTCACCCGGCTCGGCGAGCCGGTCATCCGCAAGGCCACCCTGCAGGCGATGCGCATTCTCGGCGGGCAGTTCGTCTACGGCCGCACGATCGCGGAGTCGCTGAAGCGCGCGGCCCCCGAGCGGGCAAGGGGGCTCACCCACAGCTTCGACATGCTCGGCGAAGCGGCAATGACCTACGACGATGCCGAACGCTATCGAGCCAATTACGAACAGGCGATCGAGCGGTTGGTGAAGGAGGCAGGCCACGGCGTGGCCGGTTCGCCCGGTATTTCGGTCAAGCTGTCGGCGCTCCATCCGAAGTATACCTATCTCCACGCCGATCTGGTGATTGCCGACCTCCTGCCGGTGGTCCATCATCTTGCGGCCAAGGCGCGCGACGCCAACATTCATTTCACGATCGATGCCGAGGAAGCCGACCGGCTGGAACTCTCGATGGATATCATCGAAGCCCTGGCGCGCGACGACAGCCTCTTCACCCGCCCGGACGGAAGCCGCTGGGAAGGTTTCGGCCTTGCGATCCAGGCTTATCAGAAGCGTGGCCTGCCGATGTGCGAATGGGTCGCCCGCCTCGCGCGGCGCTACGACCGCAGGTTCTTCGTTCGCCTGGTCAAAGGCGCCTATTGGGACACCGAGATCAAGCTCAGCCAGGTGGGGGGACTTTCCGACTTTCCGGTTTTCACCCGCAAGCTCGGGACCGATGTCAGCTATCTCGCCTGTGCCGACAGATTGCTCGAGGCAAGCGATGTGATCTATCCCGCCTTTGCGACGCACAACGCCTATACGATCGGCGCGGTGAAGGCGATCGCCGGGTCCAAGCCATTCGAGTTCCAGCGCCTCCACGGCATGGGTGAGGACGTTTATGGCGCGCTCGCCCAGGTCGAAGGGAATGCGCGCACCCATGTGAGGATCTACGCGCCGACCGGAACGCATAAGGATTTGCTGGCCTATCTCGTGCGCCGCCTGCTCGAGAACGGCGCGAACTCCAGCTTCGTCAATCGGATGGCCGATGCCGAAGTGGCGGTGAGCGAGCTGGTCACCGACCCCGTCGCCGACATGGCCGCGCTCGAATCCTACCGCAATCCGACGATCCCGCTGCCCGCGGACATTTTCCCCGGCCGGGTGAATTCGGCAGGCATAGATCTCTCCGATCCGCTGGTCCGCGAGCCTCTGGTGGAGCGGCTCGAGCGGCTCGACGCGAAGCACTGGCTCGCCGAGCCGACCTTCGTGTCGAGCGCGGAGGGCGAAGTCGCCCCGATCAACAAGCCGCACGATCTCGGCGCGGAGGTTGGCACGCGCCGCGACGCGCTCGACTTCGAGGTCGAGGAGGCGATCACCCGCGCCGAAGCGATCCAGCCCGGATGGAACGCGCTCGGCGGAGAAAGACGCGCGCTGCTGCTCGAAGCGGCCGCCGACCTGTTCGAGGAGCATACCGACGAATTCCTCAGCCTGTGCCAGCGCGAGGCGGGCAAGACGCTGCTCGATGCCGTGCTCGAATTGCGCGAGGCGGTCGATTTTCTTCGCTTCTACGCGCGGGAGGCTCGCCGCCTGTTCACCGGTCCGATTCCCCTTCCCGGCCCGACCGGCGAAGAGAACCGGCTCACCATGGCCGGCCGCGGCGTCTTCGCCTGCATCAGCCCGTGGAACTTCCCGCTGGCGATCTTCATCGGTCCGCCCGCCGCTGCGCTTGCGGCAGGGAACACGGTCGTCGCCAAACCCGCCGAGCAGACCCCATTGATCGCCGCGCTCGCGGTCAGGCTGTGCCACGAGGCGGGCATACCCGAGGCGGCGTTCCAGCTCCTCCCCGGCGCTGGCGAGGTGGGCGAATACATTACCTCGGATCCGCGTCTGGCGGGCGTTGCCTTCACCGGCTCGACGCAGACCGCGCAAGCGATCAACCGCAGCCTCGCGGCCCGCGACGGTCCGATCGCGACCTTCATCGCCGAAACCGGCGGGCAGAATGCGATGATCGTCGATTCGACCGCTCTGCCCGAACAGGTGACGCGCGACGTCGTCGCCAGCGCTTTCCAGAGCGCCGGTCAGCGCTGTTCGGCGCTGCGCGTGCTCTACATCCAGGACGATGTCTACTACGAGATGCTGCGGATGATCCGCGGCGCCTTCGAGGCACTGCATCTCGGCGATCCCGAACTGCTTGCCACCGATGTCGGCCCGGTCATCGATCCGGACGCCAAGGCGGCTCTCGAACGCCATGTCGCGCGCCGCAAGAAGGGCGGCCAGCAGGTCTGGCGGCGGCGTCTGCATCGTGGCGCCTCGCTCGGCTGCTTCGTTGCCCCGACGATCATCGAGATGAATTCGATCCTCGACCTGCGGCGCGAGAACTTCGGACCGATCCTGCACGTCGTGCGCTATCGCGCATCCGAGTTGGGCCGGGTCCTGGAGGACATCAGCGCCACCGGCTACGGCCTCACGCTCGGCCTTCACAGCCGCAACGACGACACCCGCGCCTTCGTCGAAAGCCGGGCGCGGGTTGGCAATTTCTACGTCAACCGCAACCAGATCGGCGCGGTCGTCGAAAGCCAGCCCTTCGGCGGCGAAGGCATGTCCGGCACGGGACCGAAGGCGGGCGGACCGAACTATGTGGCGCGCTTCGCCACCGAACGGGTCGTCTGTATCGACACGACTGCCGCCGGGGGGAATGCGACGCTTCTGGCAGCCCTCTAGCGGATTTCCCGCCGGCGCGGCGATCCCGCCAGAAGCCCTGCGCGACGTAACCGGATCGTGCTGCGCAGCCGACCGGTCGGGAGCGGAGCAATTCGCTTGCGGGTAACTCGCGCGCCCGGCTTGCCGGCGCGCGAGCAATCGGGAATCCCTACGCCATGGCTATTCTCTCCGACAAATGGATCCGCGACAAGGCGACGAGCGAAGGCATGATCGAGCCCTTCGTCGAAGCGCAACGGCGCGAAGGGGTGATCAGCTACGGCCTGTCGAGCTACGGCTATGACGCCCGCGTCGCCCCCGAATTCAAGATCTTCACCAATGTCGATTCGGCGGTGGTCGATCCGAAGGACTTCGCTTCCAACAGCTTCGTCGACCGCGAGACCGAGATCTGCGTGATCCCGCCCAACAGCTTCGCGCTGGCGCGCACGGTCGAATACTTCCGGGTGCCCGAAGACGTGCTGGTGATCTGCCTCGGCAAGAGCACCTATGCCCGCTGCGGCATCATCGTGAACGTCACTCCGCTCGAGCCCGGCTGGGAGGGGCATGTCACGCTGGAATTCTCCAACACCACTCCGCTGCCGGCGAAGATCTACGCCAATGAAGGCGCGTGCCAGTTCCTGTTCCTCCAGGGGAACGAGCGGTGCGAGACGAGCTACAAGGATCGCGCGGGCAAATATATGGGCCAGCGCGGAGTGACGCTGCCGCGGCTGTAAGCGCTTGCGTCCGGCGGGTTACTGCTGGCACTCTCGCCGCATTCGTCCTTGCCCGCGAAAAGCGCTCCCTGCTTTCGCGAGGACGAAGGGAGAGCGTGGATGGCCGACAGGGAATTCGACATCATCGTCTATGGAGCGACCGGCTATACCGGACGCCTCGTCGCCGAGCACTTCGTCCGCGAATACGGACGCATGGACGGGGGGCCCGCATGGGCCATGGCGGGGCGCAGCGCGGAAAAGCTCGAATCGGTCCGGGACGAGATCGGCGCACCGAAATCGACCCCCCTCCTCGTCGCCGACGCCAACGACCCGGCCGCGCTCGAAGCCCTGTGTCTCCGGACCAGAGTGATCCTGACGACGGTCGGGCCCTATCAGCTCTATGGCGATGCGCTCGTCGCGGCCTGCGCGAAGACCGGCACCGACTATGCCGATCTGTGCGGCGAGCCGGCCTGGATGCGCGAGCAGATCGACCTCCATCAGGCGACGGCGAAAGCAAGCGGCGCGCGGATCAGCTTCTCGAGCGGCTTCGATTCGATTCCCTTCGATCTCGGCGTGCTGATGCTGCAGAAGGAAGCGACCGCACGCCACGGCTCGCCGGCGCCCCGGGTCAAGGGGCGGGTACGCGCCATGCAAGGGACCTTCTCGGGCGGAACGGCCGCGAGCCTGACCGCGACGATGAAAGCAGCGGCGAAGCACCCATCGATCATCAAGGTCCTCAACGACCCCTTCGGTCTGACCCCGGGCTTCGCGGGCCCGGCCCAGCCGGGTGGGCTGGTTCCGCATTACGAGGAGGATCTGGGCAAATGGGCCGCCCCCTTCATCATGGCGACGATCAACACCAAGAATGTCCACCGGACGAATTTTCTGCTCGGATTCCCCTATGGCGAGGACTTTCGCTACGACGAGATGATGCTCACCAGCCCCGGCGATGCGGGAAAGGCCGCAGCGAATGCGGTGGTCGAATTGCTCAAGAATCCCTTTGGCGCAAAGCCGCCCAGGCCGGGTGAAGGGCCCAGCCGGGAAGAGCGGGAGAAAGGGTTCTACGATCTGCTCTTCATCGGCGAATGGCCCGACGGCAGACGGCTGCGCCTGGGGGTCAAGGGGAAATACGATCCGGGCTACGGCTCGACCAGCCGCATGCTCGCCGAAACGGGAATAGCGCTGCTCGGATGCGATTCCCCCGGCGGTATAGGCACTCCTGGCGCCTTCCTCGGCGAGAGGCTGGTCGAGCGGCTGCGCGACCATGCCGCGATTGCCTTCGCCGTCGAGGATTGAGGAACCGCGGCGCGGCCCCGGCGGTTACGCATTTCGCACAGGGGAGAGAGCTATGGCAATGATCGCGGCAATCATCGGGCGCATATTGTTGGGCGCGCTGTTCGTGTTTTCGGGCTTCGGCAAGGTCCTGGATGCGAGCGGGACGGCAGCTTACATGGATGCCGAATCTCCCTTCCCGGGCAGCTGGGCATTGGGCGTGGGAGTCTTCGAGATCGTCCTCGGCCTGATCCTCGCCAGCGGCTTCATGACCCGGATCGCCAGCCTCGTTCTGGTCGGCTTCACGGTGGTCGTGACAATATTCTTCCACGAACAGGTCACCGATCAGATGCAGGCTGCGATGGCGCTCAAGAACCTCGCCATCATCGGTGGCCTGCTGATGGTCTTCGCCTATGGCCAGCTGCGCGGCACGGCGGACCTCTGGCGGGAACGCGATCGCGCCCACGATGCCGAGGTCAGGGCCGCTCGCGCCGATGGCAGAGCCGAGGGCCTGGCAACATCACCGGTGCGCCCTCCGGCCGATCGCGACGGCGACGGCCATCCCGATCGGCCCCTGTGATCAGAAGCTCGTTCGCAGACTCAGTTTGAAGTTGCGCCCGGCGAGCGGAACGAAGTCCTTGGTCAGGCTGGCGTGGCGACGGCCTTCGACGTCGAAGATATTGGTCGCCTGAAGCAGGAGGGTGACATTGTCATCGCCCTGCAAGGGTTTCCAGGCAAGCGACGCATTGACGTGGGTAAAGCCGTCGGTCGCGGTCTCGAACGGGGCGATGCGATCCTGATCGGCAAACCATTCGACCTCGCCGCGGGCCTTGAAGGCGCCCGTTTCGGCTTCGAGAGCGCCCGACAGGCGCAGCGGCGGGATCCGTGGGACCGGGCTGCCGTCGTCGAGCTCGGCACGGATGTAGTCGCCACGCAAATCCGCGGTAAGGGTGAAATCGCCGCCGCGATAGACCGGGTATATGAGCTGACCCTCGACGCCCGTGTAAGTTGCGTCGGTCTGCAGATACTGGAAGACCGGAAGGCCGTCTTCTTCCAGTCCGGTTTCGGACAGATAGATGTAGTTGTCGAACCAGTTGCGATAGACGGCCACGTTGACGGTCCCCTCGCCGACGGCTCCGCGGAGAAAGGCTTCCATACCCCAGGCGCCCTCGACCTCGAGGTTGCGATCGCCCAGTTCGAACGCCTGGCTGGCGATATGCGGACCGTTCGACAGAAGCTCTTCCGCGCTCGGCGCGCGCTCGGCGCGGCTGCCGGTAAGCCCTATCCGCAGGTCCGAGTCGGTCTCGTAGATGAGACCGACCGCTCCCGAATAAGTCTTGAACGAGCGATAGAGGCCGGCAGGCTGGGATTCGACATCGGTGGTTTCGAACCGGCCTGCAAATTCGAGCTGGACCGGATCGAACTCGATCTCCTGCAGGGTGAACACAGCAAACTGATCGGTCCGGTTCCTGGGCACATAGGCCTCTGCGCCCCGGGCATCGAAGTCGCGGAAATAGTACTGGATCCCGCTCGACCCGGTCCATCCGCTGCGCTCGTTCTGCTCGAGGACCGCGCGACCCTCGATGCCTTTCACGTCGAAAACGGTTCCGACTGCGTCGCCTTCGAATTCGGTATGGGTGTAATCGCTGAAACCGACCCGCGTGTTGAGCGAGGAAAACAGCCCGTCACCGAGATCGAGGCGACCGCGCATGTCGGCGCGGTATTGCCTCAGCCCTATGCTGACCGATTCCTCACCTTGCGCGGCTCCATCTCCCTCGGTTCCTGCGCCATCCCCTTCTTCGCCATGGGCATGGCCGGAGCCGGGGCGGAGCGGCACGCCATAGGCGGTGTCGTAGACACCGAAGGAGGCACCGAGGCTGCTGTCTCCCTCGAAGAAGGCAAATCCGGCGTTGGCGCTCCAGGTTTCGGTCGCGCTATTGGGCAGAACATCCCGCTGTCCGGCGAGTTCGCGCAATTCTTCCGCTTCGTCGCCATGGCCAACCTCCTGCTCTTCGTTCGCATCCGCCAGCAGATCCGCACGCAATTCGGGTGCCACGACGAAGCCGGCAATCTCCAGATCGTCGGTCTGGCGGTAGGAACCGTCGACATGGACGACGAAGCCCTCTCCGACCGGCACGTCGAGCGACGCCCCCGCCTCGCGGAGATCGGATGCAGTGTCCGCCCCCGCGAGCGCATCGAGATGGAACGGTTCATTGGGACGGCGAAGAGGGATCCGCTTGTCGATCACATTGACCGCCCCGCCAATCGCCTGGCTTCCGTACAGCAACACCGCAGGTCCCCGCAGGACTTCGACCCGCTCCGCAGTGAGGGGATCGATCGACACCGCATGATCGGGCGAGGTGTTCGAGACGTCGATCGCGCCGATCCCGTCGATCAGGACCTTGACCCGCTCACCGGAAAAGCCCCGAAGCACGGGACGCGAGGCACCGGGAGAGAAGCTGGTCGCGGAGACCCCCGGGGTGGAAGCGAGCACTTCACCGATCTGGCCGTTCGAGTTGCGCTGAAGCTCGTCGCCTTCGATGACCGAGGTCCCCGACAGGACGTCGAGCTGGCGGAGCCCGGTGCCGGTTACGACGATCGGTTGCCCCTGGGTCGAGACACGGCGGTCGTGGAGATCGTCGGCCCCATCTGCGGCGGCCTCGCCCGTGGACGTCTGCTGCGAAGGCTCGGAACTGTCCGGTTCCTGCTGGGCCAAAGCTGGAAAAGAGGCGACCAGCGCGAGGCTCGAAAGCGAGAGGGAAAGAAGGGCTCGAGGCGAAGGATGATACATCATAACGCGAGCCAGATAACGATCTCCGCCGCTGATACAAGCGAATAATGCCAGAGTGCTCCGGCCGCTCGATCAATGGTGTCCGGACGCCGCACGGCGCGCGCCCGGGACCCGAAAAAGCGCAGCAAGTGCTATTCCCGCTCCGAGCGTCAGCCCAGTTCGAAGAGAACCGTCAGTGCCAGCAGGCCGAGCGAGATCGCCGCGAAGACAAGCCACAACGGCAGGATGAAGCGCGCCCAGTCGAGCCAGTTCACACGCGCCGTCGCGAGATAGGCCAGCAAGGTCCCCGAGGTGGGGGTGATCATATTGGTCAGGCTGTTGCCGAAGAGAAAGGCCAGCAATGTGGCCTGCTCCCCGACGCCGGCTATCTGACCCATCGGCGCGAGTATCGGCATGCTCACCGCCGCCTGTCCCGAAGTCGAAGGGATCAGGAAATCGAGCAAGAGCTGCGAGACGAACATTCCATGCACGGCGAGCACGGGACCTCCGCCATCGACGAGCGCGGTCAGAGCATGGACGAAAGTGTCGAGGATCAGCCCTTCCTCGAGGACGATGGAAATCGCAGTCGCGATTCCGATGAGGAAGCTCGCCATCAGGACGTTCTTCATTCCCCCGACGAAGGCTGCTGCAGCCTTGTTCGCGCCCAATCCGCTGATACCGGCGAGCACTATGCTGAGGCCGATGTAGAACGCGCTGAAAGCCACATGATCCCAGTGCCAGCGGCTCGATCCCACGACGAGGGCACCTATTCCGAGCGCGAGGATCGCGAGCATCGACAGGTGGCGCCGCGAGAGCCTTGCCGCCGAATGCATCGTGGCGGTTCCCGGGCTTGGCCGTGCACGTCTGATCATCGCCATCATGAAGGCGATGCCGACCAGGAGGAAGACCAGATAGAAGGCGAGCCGGAGGAGAGCGCCGCTGAAGATCGGCAATCCAAGGAGCGGTTGAGCGACCGTGAGGGGAAGCGGATTGGTGACCGAAGCGAGATAGCCGATCTTGGTCGCCACCGTCACGATTGCCAGACCCATGAGATTGGTCATGCCGAAGCGGTTCGCCAGGGTCACGACAACCGGGATGACGATCAGATATTCGGAAGCGAGACCAAGAAAGGTGCTGCCGGCCGAAAGGACGACGATCAGGCTCGCAGCGAGGATATAGATGTTGCCTCTCACCGCGCCGAGCAAACGGTCGAGCCCGCGGGCAATCGCTCCCGAATCCGACAGAATGCCGAACATCCCGCCGATGACCAGCACCATGAAGATCAAGCCGGCGCCGCGTTCCAGTCCTGCGGGGATCGCCATGAGCATCCCAGCCAGCCCGACCGGCGAGGCCTCCCCCGCGGGCCCGTTGCCCGTGGCCGCGAAGAATGCCTCCCAGCCTTGCGCCTTGTCGAGCACTTCGAAGCTGCCCGGCACGACCAGGCGCCCCTCGCGGGCATAGCTTCCCGACGGAACCACATAGGTCAGCAGTGTGACCACTGCCAGAATCGCGAGAAGCAGTACGAGCGGATGAATCGCATCGCCGCGCTTGGTCCGAGCGTTCGCGCCACCAGCTGGATCGGCATCGTTCGAGTGCATCCGGATATCCGTCATCCGCTATCCTTCCCGCCCAGCCCGGCCGCTTCGATCATCGGCAGTTCGACCCAGGAGGTGCCGTCGCAATAGAACCGCGTCCTGGCAACTCGCGCGTCCTGCCATCCCCCGTCTCCGCTGTTCGGATTTACGTCGAACTGGGGAAAGCTGCTCCCGGTGATGAGAATGCCGATGCGATGCCCCGCACAGAAGCGGTTCGCAGTCGGCGTGAGCTCGATCTGCACGGTGTGGCGCGCTCCGGGCTCGAGCGGCTCAGAGTGCTGCCAGTCATTTCGAAAACCGAGACGTAGCACGCCTTGCGCGACGTTGAGCATCGGGCCCGGCTCGTCTCCGGATGCGCCGGGGTAAATGTCGAGGAGGCGGACGTGAATATCCGCATCGGGACAATCGCATTCGAACGCCAGCACAAGTTTCGTCTCCCCCACCAGCGTGACGGGATCATCAAGGACGGCGGAGGTAAAGCACAGGACGTCCGCCGCTGGCGAGGAGATGGGAGCACTGGAACGACGCAGGATCTCGCGCTGGTCGAAAGCCCCTCCTTCCATGAGCGGCTCGCCGGAGGTGATCGTTCCGCCGAGGCTGGGGACCGGCCGGTGCGGATCGGCACTCAGATCTCGCCAGCCTCGGCTGGCTGGATCCCGGTCTGACGCGAGGTCGCCATTTGCCCGCAGAAACAATTTACGAATCGCGGAACGGGCGATCGGCCAGGACGGGAAATCGCGCCAGCATCCGCCGTGCTGCAATCTCCCTTCCTCGTCATGGCCCCCCTCCCCACCGCCCATGACGAACAGTTTGACGGCGGGCTCGTCGCACGGCGGGGGTATGTCCTTGAGCCAGCGATCGAACCAGCGGATTCGCGCCTCGAGATAGCCGGCACCCATTCCGGCAGCGAAAGGTGCCTCGGGACCGAAATCGGCTTCGCCCGCATAGCCGAACGCGCGAGCGCCATGCGTCCACGGGCCCATGACCAGCCGCGTGCCCCCATTGCCGGGACCGAGCGCCTCGAAATGCCGGATCGCGGATCGCACATAGGCGTCATACCAGCTCCCCAGAACAAACGTCGGTATGTGCCGGAACCGGTCGTAGTGACGGGCCGCGCAGAGGGCGGGAGCCGCCCAGTACTCGGAATATTCGACACTCTCCCACTGAAAGAGAAGATAGTCCTCGTATTCGGGCGAGGCGCTCAGAGGGGACGCGCCCCTCTCCCACGGCATTCGTGACAACCAGTCCGCCAGATCGACAGCGGCGAGACGGGCCTCGGTGGCCCGGTCACCGATCGACCGGGCCTGGCGCATCCCGTTGCGGTGGGCCCAGACCGCCTGCTTCAGCTCGAAGGCGCCGCCCTGTCGAATGCCTTCGCGAAAGGCATTCCAGAACCCGCCCGAATCCAGGATCATGCACACCAGCCCGGGCGGCTGCAGCGCCGCCAGGGCCGTTTGCACATGTGCGGCATAGGACATCCCCATGGTGCCGACCCGCCCCGAACAGAAATCCTGGGCTACCAGCCAAGCCAGGGTGGAGCGCCCGTCGTCTGCTTCATGGACGTATTTGATGAAGCGCCCGCCCGAATCATGGCGTCCGCGGCAATCCTGAAACACGACTGCATAACCGCGGCGGGCGATCGCCACGCCAATCTCTTCCCGGCTCATCGGTTCGGAAGCGAATGGATCCTCATAGTCCCATCTGCTCAACGCCCTGCGGCCATAGGGGGTACGCTCGAGCACCGCCGGCCACGGACCCGAGCCTCCCACAGGCAGGTAGACATCCGTGGCGAGAAGAATGCCGTCGTCTGCGGGCACCATGAAGGTCTTCCGCACGACGCCTCCATCCGGCGTCGACCATTCATTCGCTTCCGGAATTGCAGACCTCGTCGTCGTCTCCACCAGCACTCCTTCCTCGTAGAAGAGAGCGCATCGGATACTGCGACCCGCGAGGCCGCAAAAGACCATGCACTTGCGGAACCAGGGCATTCCCGGTTTTCATGCGGCGCCGCTGACGGACGATTCTCCATGCGTTTTTGGAATGTACGCGTGCGATGTGGTCATGCCGTTGCATGCCCCGTCGAAACCGCGCAGCCACGTCGGGGCCGCGCTTCGTCGAGCCCTCGGGCCGAACGAGCCGAGGCTGGCCAATAGAAGCCGGAACATTTCGGGGGAGTATCATGAAACGAGTGGACATGTGGAAATTCATCGGCCCCGAACGCACGTCGCGGTGCGCGGCCCTTCGCGGTCTTGTGCTCGGCAGCACTGCGATGCTGCCCGCCCTGCTCTGCGCGCAGACCGCGGCAGCGCAAAGCGCGGCTGTCCGAAAGCTCGGCAGCCGTGGAGTCGGCCAGCGAAAGCGCCAGCTCCGAACAGATCGTCGTCACCGGATCGCGTGTGCCCCGCGCCGATGTGGTCGCCAACAGTCCGGTCAATGTCGTCAGTCAGGAGGAAATCCGTCTTTCCGCCGCGGTCGAGGTGGACCGGCTGCTCGACGCACTCCCGCAAACGGTGGGGAGCAACGGCCCGTCGACGAACAACCCCGGGAGCGGAACGGCCACGGTCGATCTGCGCAACCTCGGCCCCGAGAGGACGCTCGTCCTGCTCAACGGGCGGCGGATGGTCGGGAGCGGCGCTTCGGGCGTGGTCGACCTCAACAACATTCCGCCCGCACTGATCGAGCGGATCGAAGTCGTCACCGGCGGTGCCTCGGCAGTTTACGGCTCGGATGCGATGGCCGGCGTGGTCAACTTCATCACCAAGCGGGATTTCCAGGGCGTCGCATTCTCGGGACAGGCCGGAATCACCGAACGCGGTGATTCACGCCGGCTCAGCGCCGATGCCACTTTCGGCACGAATTTCGCCGACGGTCGCGGCAATGTCACTCTGAGCGGAGGCTATTTCAAACGCGATCAGACCGACGCATCCCAGCGCGAATTCTCCGCAACGCAATATGCTGAGGACACCGATGCCGACGGCAATCCGATCTTCGTCGAGGGCGGCTCGACGACCATAGCCGAAGGCCGGTTCAACAGTAACACTCTGGACGATCTGGGAATTCTCGACAGCTACGGCAATCCGATCGGCTCGCTCGGCGTCCTGGTCGATGCGAGCCAGCAGGTCGCGGCCTACCGCGATCCCGAAGACCGCTACAAATTTCGCCCCCGACAACGCTTTGCAACTCCCGCTCGAGCGGTGGAGCGTCTCTGGAACTGCAAATTACGAACTGGCGACCGGAATCGAGTTTTTCGCGGAGGCCCTCTATACGCATAGCGTCATAAACCGACAGCTTGCCTCGACCCCGTTTTCCGAGGCCGGCTTCCGCTTCTCGCTCGACAATCCGCTCATGCCTGCCGCGGTTCGGGATGTCTTCTCGCAGATGGACACGGATGGCGATGGAATCGTCACGAGCGGAATTCGCCGTCGCGTCACGGAGACGGGGCCGCGGATCCAGGTCGACGAGCGTGACATGTACCGGTTCGTCGCCGGTCTCTCGGGCAGAGCCTTTGGCGACATGGAATGGGAGGCGTTCTACAATTTCGGCCGCTCGGAGGAAAGCCAGCAGCTCAACGGAAACATCTCGATTTCGCGATTCCAGCAAGGTCTGCTGGTCGATCCCGCCAATCCGGACCAGTGTGCCGACCCCTCGGACGGCTGCGTCGTGCTCAACCCCTTCGGCGAGAACTCGCTGAGCCAGGAGATGGTCGATTTCCTGGTCGTGGATGCCTTCAACCAGACCAGCGTCCAGCAACAGCAAGCGGGCGCCAATCTCGCGGGCAACGTCGTGGACCTCCCCGCAGGTCCCCTGGGGATAGCCATAGGCGCCGAATACCGGAAGGAAGAAGCGGAGACCATCAACGACCAGGTCCTGCGCGACGGGGATGTCGACGGATTCTCCGGAGGAGAGAATACGGCAGGCAGTTTCGATGTGCTGGAAGGCTACGCCGAAGCCATCGTGCCGCTGCTTTCGGGCTTGCCCGGGGCCGACTACTTCGGTCTCGAGCTGGGAGCCCGCTTTTCCGATTATTCGACTGCGGGAAGCGTTTGGAGCTACAAGCTTGGCGGCGAGTGGCGCCCGTTCGAGGCGCTCAAGGTCCGCGGCCTCTACCAACGTGCGGTCCGCGCCCCCAACATTCTGGAACTGTATCTCGGGCTTTCGAACACCTTCCCCTCGGCAGTCGATTTCTGCGACAGCGTTCGCAATCCTTCGCGAACCGCCGAGCAGCGCGACTTCTGCGTCGAACTGGGCGTGCCCGAAGCGGTCGTCGACAGCTACACGCAGGACAATATCCAGATAGAAACGATCGTCGGCGGGAACCCAGAGCTTTTCCAGGAGACTTCGGATACCTGGTCGATCGGGGCCGTCTATACGCCGTCCTCCGTCCCCAACCTGTTCGCCTCCATCGATCTCTACAGCATCGAGATCGACAATGCGATCGACGTCTTCGGGGGCGGGCTGCAGTCCACCATCGATGCATGTGCCAAGGTCCTGAGTCTCGACGACGTCTTCTGTCAGGCGCTTACCGCACGCGAGGCGGATGGTCCGCTGTCCAAGGTGGAGTTGCTCAATCAGAACATCGCTTCCCGCAAGACGCGGGGGATCGACTTCGCCGCATCCTACAAATTCGACGTCCGCGGCGTGCAGCTGGGCTTGCAGATGAGCGGAACGCGGCTTCTCAAACTCACGACGCAGGCGGGGCCGGCGGCCGACGAGAACGACTGTCTGGGCGCGGTCGGGGTACGGACCATCTGTGGCAGGGCCAACCCGAAATGGCGCCTCACCGGCCGCGCCACGCTGGCGCAGGGGCCGATTACCGCATCGCTGCGCTATCGCTATATCGGTCCGGTGACCGACGAACGGGTGGCGCTCGGGAGCGCGGCTCCCGAAGATCTCTTCATCCCCTATATCGACGAGCGCCATTACGTCGATCTGACGCTGAACTTCGAAGCAACCGAAGGAGTGGACCTCTATGCCACGGTTGACAATCTCTTCGACCGGGACCCGCCGCTGATCGGCGATGCTTCGCGGGGCAACTTCAACACCGACGCGGGTACCTACGACGTCCTGGGCCGGCGCTTTTCCGTCGGCTTCCGCGGGCGGTTCTAGCCGCCCAGCCGCGCACCGCTATCGTGCCAGCCTTTCACGAGCATAGCGCAGGAACAGTTCAGCCGGCCGGGACAGCGGTTTCCCGGCCGGCGTCACCATGCAATATTTGTGGCGGATATCCGGTTCGAAGGGAATGAAGCGGACATCGGCATGCCGGTAGTGCCGCGTGAGAATCGCATTGACGATGGCGATTCCGACCCCCTGCGCGGCGAGCGCGCAGGAAGCGCCGACGGCATGGGTTTCGGTGAGAGGCCCCATCGGAACGGCGGCGCGCTGAAAAGCTTGCTCGACCTCCCAGCGGAAATCCGCGCCCTTTCCTAGCAGGATCAACCGGTGACCGTCGAGTTCGCGCGGGCTCAGGAATTCGGCTCCTGCCAGCGGGCTTTCGGCCGGAACCACGCATACTGTGCCGCAATCGATGAGAGGCTCGACGTCGAGATCCCTGGTCCAGACGCCGCTCTTGACGAAGCCGCAGTCGAAGGAGCGCAGGGCGACCATTTCGGCGGCAGTCCGCTGGTCGCGCGAATCAACCGTCAGATCGACATCGGGATGATCGCGAAGGAAGGCCGCCACCACGTCTGACAAAACCGATTCGACGAAGGTCGGCGGTGCGACGATCTCGAGCCGGGCGCGCCGGAGTTCGCGTATTTCCTGGGCAGATTCCTCGACCCGCTCGAGCATCTTCAGTGCCAGTACGACGTCTTCCACCAGCATCTTCTTCCACCAGCATCTTCGCATCCGTCGTCGCCAGCAGACGCCCGCCCTCGCGATAGAACAGCGTGAGTCCGAGCTTGTCTTCGAGCTGGGCGATCTGGCGGCTGACTGCGGACTGCGTCAGGCCGAGGCGCTTGCCCGCCTGGGTAGCCGACCCACAGTTCATGATCTCGCGAAAGCTCGCGAGCGCACCAATCGACGGCGAAGACATTCCGCGTCCTCCTCTGCTTGCCGGCCGCACCGAAGAGGCGCCGTGGCTACCCTGCCCAAGGGGATTCGGACAGAAACACCGCGCCCGCAAGGTGGCGGCACATCGAAACCGACGGATTTGTCATCGGCTGCAGAAATTTGGACGGGTGAAATGGAGCGGGCGAGGCGATTCGAACGCCCGACCCCAACCTTGGCAAGGTTGTGCTCTACCCCTGAGCTACGCCCGCTCACTGGCGCTCCGGAGCCGCAAGGCCCCGGTGGGAGGCGGCCAACTAGCAGCGTGCCCGGCATCCCGCAAGCCCCAAAACGGCAAATCCGCGCCGGTCTTGCGAGCGGCGCCGCAGTCCTTCACATTCGTCCGCGAACGCCCACATGGGGCGCAATACAATTCAGCGACGAAAGGTGGTTCCAGTGGCGAGCATGGGTCTCAGCATCGACGAGCAGAAGGCGGTCGAACGCTTCAAGTCGGAGATCGTCGAACCGTCGATGACCAGGCTGGTGATCCTCGATTTCCACGCCGAATGGTGCGGCCCCTGCAAGGCGCTCGCGCCGATGCTCGAGAAGGTCGCGGCCGACTATGCCGAGAAGGGCGTCGAACTGCGCAAGATCGACGTCGACAAGGAACAGTTCATCGCCGCGCAATTCCAGGTCCAGTCGATCCCGACGGTCTATGCGATGTTCCAGGGCCAGCCGGTCGCCGACCTGACCAATGCGCGCAGCGAAAGCCAGCTCAAGCAGACGCTCGACCAGATACTAGCGCAGCTTCCGATCCAGCCCGGGGCGGAGCAGGGCGCCGGCGGCGCACAGCCGCAGCAGGACGTGTCGCAGTTCATCGCCATGGCCGAACAGGTGCTGGCGGAAGGCGATGCCGAACGTGCGGCAGGCATCTTCGGCCAGGTCGCGGAGATGGCGCCGGACAATGCCGCGGCGCAAGCAGGACTGGTCCGCGCTCTGGTCCAGACGGGCCGGGTCGAGGAGGCGCAGGCGGTTCTATCCGCTGCCGAGGTCAACCCCGCGATCGCCGAGGATCCGCAACTGGCCCAGGCCAGAAGCGCGCTCGATCTGGCCGGCAACAAGGTGGACGATGCCGAACTGGCAGCCTTGCACGACAAGGCGCAGGCCGATCCGGCAGACATGCAGGCACGCTACGATTATGCCGAAGCGGCCTTCGCTGCGGGCCAGCGCGATGCGGCTGCGGACGAGCTCCTCGCCATGATCGAGACCGATCGCGAGTGGAACGAGGGCGCCGCGAAGGCCAAGTTGCTGCAGATCTTCGAGGCCACCGGGCTCGAGGATCCCTGGGTCGTCGCGACGCGAAGGCGGCTGTCGAAGCTGCTGTTCGGATAGGCTCGGCGTGACCCTTCGCCTCCCGATCTTTCCCCTGCCCGGCGCGATCCTGTTTCCCGGCCTCCAGCTTCCGCTGCACATCTTCGAGCCGCGCTATCGCGACCTCGTCGGCAGCGCGCTGGCCAAGAACCGCCTGATCGGCATGATCCAGCCGCAGCGCTCGAAGGAGGGTGCGCCGCTCTATTCGATCGGCTGCACGGGCAGGATCAGCGACGTCGAGGCGCTGGAGGATGGCCGCTACAACATCGTGCTCGACGGCGAGGCGCGCTTCCGCGTCCTGCGCGAACTCGAGGTGACGACGGCCTTCCGCCAGGTCGAAGCCGAGCTGATCGACGATCCCGAAGGCGAAGTCCTGTCGAGCGTCGAGCGGGCCGGCTTCGAACTGGAGGCCCGCCGCTTCGCCGATCTGCAGGGCTATTCGGTCGACTGGGATTCGGTCGAGCGGCTCGACGACGAGACGCTGATCAACGGAGTGGCGCAGATCGCGCCCTTCGACGGCGCCTCGAAGCAGGCGCTGCTCGAAACCGCCGACCTGTCCGAGCGCTGCGAGCTGATGATCCAGCTGATGCAGTTCTTCGCGCTGCGCGACGATGGCGACGAGATCGTCACGCTGCAGTAGCGGGCGCGCCTTCGCCCTAGAGCGCGAAGCTGTTCTTCAGCCCGTCGATCACATATTGCGCAGCAAGCGCGGCGAGCAGCACGCCGAGCAGCCGGGTGATGACCGCTTCCACCCGGTCGCCGAGGACGCGGATCAAGGGCCCGGCAGCGACCAGCGCCAGTGCCGTGAGCAGGAGCACCGCGGCGAGCGCACCGAGCACGACCAGCGTCTGTTCGGTCCCGCTGGCTTCGTTGGTGAGAAGCATGATCGCGGCGATGGCGCCGGGCCCGGCGAGCATCGGCATCGCCATGGGAAATACCGAGACATCCTCCACCTCTGGCGTGGCGGCGACCTTCTCTGCCCGGTCCTCGCGCCGCTGGGTGCGCTTCTCGAACACCATCTCCATGGCGATCACGAACAGCATGATCCCGCCGGCGATACGAAAGCTGTCGAGCTCGATGTGCAGGGCTCCGAGCAGATCCTCGCCGAACAGCGCGAAGACGACGAGAATGATGCCCGCGATCGCCGTGGCCCTGAGCGCCATATTGCGCCGCTCCGCTGCGGTCGCGCCCTTCGTCAGCCCGGCATAGATCGGCGCGCATCCGGGCGGATCGATTACCACGAACAGAGTGATGAAGGCGGAGACGAAGAGTTCGATCATGGCTGTTCGCTCGGCGGCGGGCCGACCTGGCCGGCCGTTGCATCGACCATCCGTCCGTCCTTCAGCATCATGAGCTTCCAGTGCCGCGACAGATCGGGCGAGACGACGAAGGTCAGGAACAGGCTGCTGTCCGCCGATACCTGGTCGAAATAGGTGCCGCCGCCGACCGGCCGCGACTGCTCCGCCTGCGCGCGCAGCGCGGGGCCGCTGCCGGGAGCGGGACAATCGGCGACATCGGTGCCGATGAAGGCCGGCGCCTCGAGCGGAGTGGCGAGCGTGTCGCCCTGGTCGAGCACCCAGCGATAGTCGCCGTTGTTCCGGCGCTGCCAGACGGTGGTGAAATAGCCCACCGTGCCGTCGGGCCGCTGCCATGCGCCGCGCGTCATCGCCAGCGATCCGTCGCAGCTGGACCAGACATGGTGCGGTTGCCAGCGGACCGCCTGCGCCGGATCGGCCTGCTTCGGCAGCCACTCGCGCGCATTAACCGGAGCGGGCACGAACATGACCGCATCCTCGGCGGCATAGTCGCGGAAGGCGGTCCATTGCCCGTCCTCCTGCGCCGCGCGGGCGAAAGCGAGTTCGGCGGCGACGACGCGCGAGGGATTGGCGGTAGGCGTGAGCAGCCGCGCATAGCGATCGTTCGCGCCGGTGCTGCAAGCGGCCAGCAGCGCGGCGAGCAGGAGGACCGCGGCTCTCACAGCGCCTCCTCCGGCAGAGCGAGCGCCTCGTTACGATAGGCCGCGACCAGCGTGTTGCGCAGCAGCACGGCGATGGTCATCGGGCCGACGCCGCCGGGTACCGGCGTGATCGCCGAGGCGACCTCGCATGCGCCGGCGAAATCGACGTCGCCGACCAGCCGTCCCTTGTCCTCGCCCGCGGCGGGAGGGAGGCGGTTGATCCCGACATCGATCACCGTGGCGCCGGGCTTGAGCCAGTCGGGTCCGACCATTTCCGCGCGGCCGACCGCAGCCACGACGATGTCCGCCCGGCGCACCACGGCGGGCAGATCGCGCGTCCGGCTATGCGCGATGGTCACCGTCGCATTGGCATCGAGCAGCAATTGCGCCATCGGCTTGCCGACGATGTTCGAGCGGCCGATGATCACCGCCTGGAGGCCCGACAGATCGCCCAGCCGGTCGCGCAACAGCATCATGCAGCCCAGCGGCGTGCACGGCACGAAACCCGGTTGCCCGACCGCCAGCCGCCCGGCGTTGATCACGTGGAAACCGTCGACGTCCTTGTCCGGATCGATCGCGGCGATCACCAGCTGCGCGTCGACATGATCGGGCAGCGGCAGTTGCACGAGGATCCCGTCGACCGCCGGATCGGCGTTGAGTCGCTCGACCAGCGCCAGCAGATCGGCCTCGGACGTATCGCCGGGCAGGCGGTGCTCGAAGCTCTCCATATTGGCCGCGAGCGTGGCCTTGCCCTTCGAGCGAACATAGACCTGGCTCGCCGAGTCTTCCCCCACCAACACCACGGCGAGGCCCGGCTTGCGGCCCGCCTGCTCTTCGAACCGCGCGGCATGGCGGCCGACTGTCTCGCGCAGGCGCGCGGCGAAGGCCTTCCCGTCGATCACTTCGGCCGCCATTAGCCGTAGATCACATTGCCGAGCACGATCAGCACGATGTTGAGCAATATGATCAGCACCAGCGGGGAAAAGTCGATCGCTCCCGTGCTTGGCAGCAGATTGCGGATCGGCCGCAGGACCGGCTCGAGGAAGCGGTTGATCGCCATATAGAAGCTGGACAGGAATTCATTGCGGTTGTTCACCACATTGAAGGCGAACAGCAGCCCGATGATGAACTGGATGATGATCAGCATCACCAGCACGTTGGTGAGCATGGCGATGATCTGGTAGATGGTGGCGAGGGCCTGCATTGCGATTGGCGTTCCCGTCTCTGGTGGTTTCGCTGCGTCCTACTAGAGGGCCGCGGCCCGCGCCACCCCCTCCGCGCGCTTACGCCCCGCGGCTGACCAGCGTCCCCGCGCCTCGCTCGGTGAAGAATTCGAGCAGCATGGCATGCGGTACCCGCCCGTCGAGAACGACCGCGGCTTCGCAGCCCAATTCGACCGCCGCAACGCAGGTCTCGAGCTTGGGAATCATCCCGCCGGTGATCGTGCCCTCGTCGCGCAGGCGGCGGACATCCGCCGGGGCGAGGGCGGTGAGAAGATTGCCGCCGCGGTCGAGCACGCCGGGCACGTCGGTCAGCAGCAGCAGCCGCGCGGCGCCCAGCGCAGCGGCGAGCGCGCCGGCCATGGTATCGGCATTGATGTTGTAGGTCTCCCCATCCTCGCCGACGCCGATCGGGGCGACCACCGGAATCATGCCCGCCGCGGTGGCGGTCTCGAGCACCGTCGTATCGACCTTCGAGGGTTCGCCGACGAAGCCGAGGTCGAGCGCCTGTTCGATATTGCTGCCGGGATCCTTCACCGTCCGCGTCAGCTTGGTCGCGGTGACGAGGCCGCCATCCTTGCCCGAGATGCCGATCGCCCTGCCTCCGGCGCGCGCGATCGAGCCGACGATCGCCTTGTTGATCGCGCCCGATAGCACCATTTCGGCGATCTCGGCAGTCTGCTTGTCGGTCACCCGCAAGCCGTCGACGAAGCGCGTCTCGACGCCGAGCTTCTCGAGCATGGCGCCGATCTGCGGCCCACCGCCATGGACCACGACCGGATTGATGCCGACCGCCTTCAACAGCACCACATCCTCGGCGAATTCGCGCGCCGCGCGGTCGTCGCCCATCGCATTGCCGCCATATTTCACCACGAAGCTGCGCCCGGCGTAGCGCTGGAAATAGGGCAGCGCCTCGATCAGCGTTTCGGCCTTGAACCGGATGTCGGCGAGATCGGGTGCGGTGCTCATCCGCCGCGGCTTAGCGAGCGGCGCGGACCGAGGCAAAGGATAAGGCGTGCAGGTCACGCCGCGCCGAGTGCAAGCGGCGGGCGGGAGAGGCCAAAGGGGACGCTCCTTCGGGTTCTAAGCGCCGTGTCTTTGAAGGTCCCGCAGCAGGCCGCGGCGGGTGCGATCGAGCTGTCCGCAGAGCTGGAGCAGGGCATTGTTGTCGGCTTTCCAGCGTGTTGCGACATAGCGCCCGTCGTGCATGATGACCTGCGCCAGCCCCGTGGCGAGGCGGTAATGGGCGCAAAGACCCGTGGACTTCGCCAGAGCCGTGTCGATGGCGCGGTCCGGAATGCCGATCGCGATGTCCCAGGCGGCGGCAAAGCCGGCTGCGCCCGGCCGCTGGCGCAGGCGATAGGCACTCTCCCGCCCCATCGACACCATGCGCGCCGCGGCTGCCACCGACCGCGTCTGCGCGAGATAGCCGATGAAGGCCGCCTGGCGCGCGGGCGTCCAGCCATCGGCGCGGGGGGCGACGGGCACGGGATGGAAGGCGGGGATCCGCCGCCGCGAACGCGGCGCGGCGGGCGGCGGTGGGGCCGGGCGCGGGGCCGGGGGCGGGGCCAGGGGCGGGGGTGAGGGTGGCGGAGCGGGCGTCATCGCGCAGGATGGAGCAGAATTCCGGCGTGTAGGAAAATGATTTCGGCCCGCCGCGCTGCCAGCCCTTCCCCGCCGCGATCGCCCGCCACCGCCACGTCCGGCGCGGTCACGCCCCGCGCGCGGCTTCGAGCACCTCTTCGGCATGCCCCTTGACGCGCACCCGGGGCCAGATGCGGAGGATCCTTCCGCCCTCGTCGAGCAGATAGGTCGAGCGGATCATGCCCATGTAGCTGCGCCCGTAATTCTTCTTCTCGCCCCACACGCCCAGCGCATCGGACAGGCCGCCTTCCGCCGCATCGGTGGCGAGGGCCACCGTCAGCCCGTGCTTGGCGATGAAGTTGCGGTGTTTCTGCGGTGAGTCCTTGCTGACCCCGAGCAGCGCGACGCCGGCCTCTGCGAATTCGCCCTCGAGCGCGGAGAAATCCTTCGCTTCGGTGGTGCAGCCCGGCGTGTTGTCCCGCGGATAGAAGAAGATCACCGCCTTGCGGCCGCCGAAGTCGGACGGGCGGATGGTGCCGCCCTCGGGCGTCTCCATCGCGATATCGGGCATTGCATCGCCCACGCCGGGTCGCTGATCGGTCATCGATTCCTCTCCAATTCCACTGCGAAGACGGCTTGCCATGCGGCGGCCACGTCGTCGCGCGCGCCGGCGAAGCGCCGCACCAGCGCATCGTAATTCTCGCATCCGCTCTGCCGCGCGAGAATCGCTGCAGCCGCCGCGTCGGGGCGCATCAGATCGGGTGCGAGAAGGCGGGTACCGACAAGCAGGCGGCTCATCAAGTCGTGCGCCGCGCCGATTTCCGGGCCGAGCCGGCCCATTTCGGCAAGCGTGGCGATGGCCTCCGGCAGGTTCGGCGTGAGCGCTTCGCCGAGCGAGAGCTGGAGGAAATGGACGAGGAATTCGAGATCGACCAGTCCCCCGCGCAGCAGCTTGGCATCGAGCGGCCCCTGCGCCGGCTTGTGCCGCGCCATGTCCTCGCGCATCGCGAGCACGGCCGCGCGCAGACCGGATGGATCGCGGCGCTTGCGCAGGACCGCTGCGATCGCCGCATCGACCGCCGATCTCGCCGCCGGGCTCGCGACGAGCACGCGGGCCCGTTCGAGCGCCATATGCTCCCAGGTCCAGGCATCCTCCTGCTGGTAGCGGGCGAAGCTCGCCACGCTCGCGGCAAGCGGGCCCTGATTCCCCTGCGGCCGCAGCCGCGTGTCGACCTCGTAGAGCGCCCCCTGCGCAGTGGGCACGCTCAGCGCCGCGGTCACACGCTGGGCGAGACGATTGAAATAGAGCGTGGCGCCGAGCGGGCGTTCGCCATCGGATTCGCCCTCGTGCGAGCCGGTGTAGAGATAGATGATGTCGAGATCGGAGGCATGGGTGAGCGCGCCCCCGCCCAGGCGCCCGAGGCCCAGAACGATCAACTCGCTGCCTTCTATCCTCCCGTGGCGGGCGGCGAATTCCTCCTCTGCAGCCTCGAGGGCGACCACCAGCGCGGCTTCGGCGGTGCGCGACAGCGCCGCGGCGATGTCGAGCGGATCGTGCACCGCCTCGATCAGCTGGACGCCCAGCGCGAAACGCGTCTCGCCCACGACGATGCGGATCCGGTCGAGCCGGCGCTCGTAGGGGTCGCCCCGCTCGACCCGCCGCATCCGGCGCGCCAGATCCTCGACCTCCCCCGGCAGGTCGAGAGCGGTGCGGTCGATCAGCGCATCGAGCAGATCGGGGCGCCGCGCCAGCTCCTCGGCCAGCGGAGGAGCGAGCGTCAGGCAATCGGCAAGCAGGGCGAAGAGACCTGGCCGCGCCTCGAGCAGCCGGAACAGATTGACCGCGCTGGGCAGGCGCGAGATCAGCATTTCCCAGCGGATCAGCGCGGCGTCCGGATCGGGCGAGGAGGCGATCGAGGCGAGCAGTTCGGGCCGGATGGTCTCGAACGCGCCGAGCGCGGCCGAACTGCGCAGGGCCGGGTACTTGCCGTCGGTCCAGCCCGCCACCCGCTCGATCAGCGCGGCGGATGGCTCGCGGCCCGCATGGTCGGCCGCGAGCACATGCGGTGCGCTGGTCGGAACCGAGAGCCGGTCCTCGTCGAGCAGCGCATCGAAACGCTGCGCCACCGGCGCGACCTGCTCGCCCAGAAAGGCGAGCAGCGCCGGACCATCGGGCAGGCCGTGCAGCCGGGCGACCCGGTCGAGCGCATCGCCCGAGGGCAGGCTGTGGGTCTGCTGGTCGCCGACCATCTGCAAGCGGTGCTCGATCGTCCGCAAGGGCATCGTAGCTCGTGCCGAGCTGCTCCGCATCCTCGCGCGAGATGCGCCCCGTCTCCGCGAGCGCATCGAGCGCGGCGCGCGTTCCGCGCGACCGCAGGCTGCGGTCGCGGCCGCCATGGATCAGCTGATGCGTCTGGGCGAAAAATTCGATCTCGCGAATGCCGCCGCGGCCGAGCTTGAGATTGAACCCCGGCGCGGGCTCGCGCGGGCCGCTCTGCTGGTCGCGGATGCGATGGGTCAGCCGGCGCACCTCGTCGATCGCTCCGAAATCGAGGCTGCGGCGCCAGACGAAGGGACGGATGTGATCGAGGAAGGCCTCCCCCGCCGCAATGTCGCCGGCGCAGGCGCGCGCGCGGATGAAGGCGGCGCGTTCCCACGCCAGCGCCGAGCTCTCGTAATGCGCGGTGGCGGCGTCGAGCGACAGGGCCAGCGGGCTGACTTCGGCGGAGGGGCGCAGCCGCAGGTCGACGCGGAAGACGTAGCCCTCGCTGGTGACCTGCGACAGCAGGCGGACGATCTCGCGGGCATAGCGTTGCGCTGCCTCCCCCGGCTCGTCGCGCTCGCGGCGCGGGAGAGTATCGGGATCGTAGAGCAGGATCGGGTCGATGTCCGAGGAATAGTTGAGCTCGCCCGCGCCATGCTTGCCCAGCGCGAGCCCGATCATGCCCTGCGGCTCGGCATCGGGCACGCGCCGGGCCAGCGCGGCGAGGATGGCCGAATGGAGCGCGCGGTCGGCGAAGGTGGAAAGCTCGCGCATGACCTTGTCGAGCGCGAAGGCCCCGGCGAGATCGCCCACCGCGAGGACCAGAGCCAGGCCCAGCCGCTCGCGCCGCAGCGCGGTGGCGACCTCTGCGTCCTGCGTCCGCTTGGCGGCGCGCAAGGCCTCCTCGCCCCTCCCCGCGGCGAGCAGTTCGGCGAGCTCGGGCCGGCGGTCGAGCGCCTGCCGGAGGAAGGGCGCGTTCTCGCGGGCGCGGTCGAGTGCGAAGGTCCAGTCGGCGTCCATCGGCACTCTTCCTGCCGGTGCCCGGCGCTGCAAGCAAGCTTGCCCTGAGGGCCTCGGCCTGCAAAAAGCACCCGAAATATCAGAGAGAGAGGCTTTCGATGAGAATTCTGGCACTGGCCACAACCGCCGCGCTGACGCTGTCCGCCTGCACCATGCCGGGCGAGGTCGACACCACTGCGGATGCGACGCTCGACCTGCCCGAGGTGGCCGACGGAATCCTGTCCGAAGCGACGATGAAGCGCGTGACCCAGAGGCTCGCCTCGGACGAATTCGAGGGCCGCGGCGTCGGCACTCCCGGCGAGGACAAGACCGTCGCCTATCTGATCGAGGAATTCGAGCGGGCGGGTCTCGAACCGGGCAATGACGGCAGCTGGGTGCAGCAGGTTCCGCTGGTCGAGATCACCGGCAGGAACTTCGCCCCGCTGACCATCGCCGGCGGATCGGGCGGCGCGATGGCGCTCGACTATGGCGAGGACTGGGTCGGCGTGACCTATCGCGAGGATCGCGCGACCAGCCTCGACGACAGCGAGCTGGTGTTCGTCGGCTATGGCATCAATGCCCCCGAAAAGGGCTGGAACGACTATGCCGGGATCGACATGGCCGGCAAGACCGCCGTGATCCTGGTCAACGATCCCGACTTCGGCACCGAAAGTCTCGAGGGTCCGTTCAACGGCAAGGCCATGACCTATTACGGCCGCTGGACGTACAAATACGAGGAAGCGGGCCGGCAGGGCGCGGCCGGGGCGATCATCATCCACGACACCGCACCGGCGGCCTATGGCTGGAACGTGGTCGAGAGCAGCTGGTCGGGCCCGCAGGCCTATGCCGCGCGCGGAGACGACGCGCCGCCGATGACCAAACTCAATGGCTGGGTGCAGAAACCGGTCGCCGAGAAGATCTTCACCGCGGCCGGCAAGAGCCTCGGCGAGATGTCCGCGGCGGCGCGCCGGAAGGGCTTCAAGCCGGTGCCGCTCGGCCTCACTGCCTCGACCGAATTCTCGAACGACATCAGGACGTTCGCTTCGAGGAACGTGATCGGAGTGCTGCCCGGCCGCGAGCGCCCCGACGAATATGTCATGCACACCGCGCATTGGGACCACCTCGGCCGCTGCACCCCCGCACCCGACGGGGACGACATCTGCAACGGCGCGGTCGACAATGCCACCGGCACCGCGGCGCTGGTCGCGCTGGCGGAGGCCCATGCACAGGCCGGGCCGACGGAACGCAGCCTCGTCTTCCTCGCGGTCACCGCCGAGGAATCGGGGCTTCTCGGTGCCGATTACTACGCTGCCAATCCGGTCTTCCCGCTCAACCGCACGGTTGGGGGGATCAACATGGACGCCTTCCTGATCGCCGGACCGGCGCGCGACGTGACCGTGGTCGGCCCGGGCAAGTCGAAGCTCGACGCCTTTCTCGACAAGGCGCTCGAGAGCGAGGACCGGGTCGCCACCCCCAACCCCAACCCCGAAGCCGGCTATTACTACCGTTCGGACCATTTCGCCTTCGCCAAGCGCGGCGTGCCGATGCTCTATCTCGACGGCGGCGAGGATCTGATCGAAGGCGGCCGCGAAGCCGGCGCCGCCCTCGCGAGCGATTATCGCGCCAACCGCTATCACGGACCGAAGGACGAATATGATCCCGCATGGGACTGGTCGGGAGTGATGGCCGATCTGCGGCTGTTCTACCGCATCGGCCGGATGCTCGGCGACAGCGACAGCTGGCCCAACTGGAACGAGGGCGACGAATTCCGCGCCACCCGCGATGAATCCTGCGCCGGCGAAGGTGCCGGCTGCGGGGTCTGACGAAAGCGAAGCCGGCAGGACCGCCCATGCGCTTCACCATGCCGCCCGAATGGGCGCCGCAGGACTGGCTGTGGATCGGTTTCCCGCATGATGCGGAGGAATGGCCCGCGGTCCTGCCCCGCGCGCAGGAACAGATCGCCGCATTCGCCAATGCGGTCGCCGAGAGCGGGCAGGAGGTCCGCCTGCTGGTGCGCGACGACGCAAACGAGGCGCGGGCGCGCGGGCTGGTTTCGGGAGCGGTAAAGCTCGAGCGCCGGATCTACGGCGACGTGTGGCTGCGCGACACCGGCCCTCTGGTGCTGCGCGACAGCCGGGGACGGCGCATGGCGCGGCGCTTCGGCTTCAACGGATGGGGCGGCAAATATCTCATGGAGGGCGACCAGACCGTCGGCGCGGAACTGGCGCGGGATGCGCAGCTGCCGCTGGCGGTGAGCGACTGGGTGCTCGAAGGCGGAGCGATCGACGGCGACGGCCAGGGCCTGGTGGTGACGACGGAGCAATGCCTGCTCGATCCCAACCGCAACCCGCAGCTGTCGCGCGGCGAGATCGAGCAGCGTCTGCTGGACGAGCTCGGCTTCGCCCGCGTGCTGTGGCTGGGCGAGGGGCTGGTCAACGATCACACCGACGGCCATGTCGACAACCTCGCGCGCTTCGTCGCTCCCAATACGCTCTGCCTGCCGCGAGCGACCGGCGCCGGGGATCCCAACGCCGCCATCTATGCCGATGCCCGGCGCCGTGCGGAGGAGTCCGGAGTGGCGGTCAGGGAGGTGCCCTCGCCGGGCCTGGTCTCGAGCGGCGACCGGATCGAGCCTGCCAGCTACGTCAATTTCGCGATCACCAGCCAGCTGGTCGTGGTGCCGACCTTCGGGAGCCCGCACGACGAGGAAGGCGTGGCCGCGATCGCCGACCTCTTCCCCGACCGCGCGACGATCGGCCTGCCCGCGGATGCGGTGCTCGCCGGGGGCGGCGGGTTCCATTGCGCGAGCCAACAAATGCCCGCCTCCGGGAGCGCGCCTTAACAATTCATTAGACGATTGCGCCGAGAATGGGCGCCATGGCCAAGGCTATCGCTCTCGCCCGCACGCATGTCGCCCCGCTTCCGCTGGCCGAGACCATCCGGGCATCCATCGTGGGCCTGTGCGGCTTCGCGCTGGTCTTCGCCGGGCCCGCCTATCCTTTCTGATTCCGACTAGAGCAGACGCAGGAGGGCCGCGGCCGCCGCTCCGCCCAGGATCGCGCCGACCACGCTGCGCCAGAGCCTTTCGCCGATCCGCCCCGAGGCATGGCTGCCGAGCCAGTTGCCGAGCAGGACCGCGGGCAGGAGCATCAGCGCGAGGAGCGGCAGCGACCATTCCAGCACCCCCATCGCAGCGCCCGACACCAGGCCGGCAGCGGATGCGATGGTGAAGATCAGCATCATCGAAGCCTTGGCGGTGGCGCGCGGAATGTCGCGCCCGACGTAATAGGGCACCACCGGAGGGCCGGGCATGCCCGCATAGCCGGTCATCAGGCCGCTCAGGATTCCGACGCTGCCGGTCGCGAGACGGCCGGGCACGGCGCCCGCGCGGCGCGGCAGCATGATCGCGAAAAAGGCCGAAAGCGCGACCAGCGCGATGACGAAGCGCGCCAGGTCGGCCGCGGTCGCGGCGAGCGCCAGCAACCCCAGCGGCGTGGTCACGATCACCAGCGCCGCAATCGTCCAGGCGGTTCTTTCGGCGCCGCGGACGAGCTGGCGGAGCTCGAACAGGCCGATGAGAAGCGACAGGAAATTGGCCAGCAGAACCGCCTCGAGCGGGGGAAGCGCCAAGGCCAGGATCGGGACCAGCAGGATCGCCATGCCGAAGCCGGTCAGGCCACGGACGAAGGCCGAGCCGAGCGCGGCAGTCAGCGCGACTGCCGCCTGCCAGGCTTCGAAGCCCGCGATCGGATCCATCGGTCTGCGTCCGGCCTCAGCGCAGGTCGGGCGGAGTCGCAGCCTCGGTCAGCATGGCGACGGCTTCGGCGAGCCCCATCACCTTCTGGTGCTGTTCGCCGAGCGTGCGGACCGCCACCGTGCCCTCCTCCGCCTCGCGTTTGCCGACCACCAGCAGATGCGGGACCTTGGCGTGGCTGTGTTCGCGCACCTTGTAGTTGATCTTCTCGTTGCGAAGGTCGCTTTCCACGCGGATGCCCGCGGCTTCGAGCTGCGCCACGACCTCTTCGGCATAGCCGTCGGCATCCGAGACGATGGTCGCGACCACTGCCTGCACCGGCGCCAGCCACAGCGGCAGCCGTCCGGCGAAATGTTCGATCAAAATGCCGATGAAGCGCTCGTAACTGCCGAAAATCGCCCGATGCAGCATAACCGGCCGGTGCTTCTCGCCATCCTCGCCGACATAGGTGGCATCGAGCCGTTCGGGCAGGACGCGGTCTCCCTGGATGGTCCCCACCTGCCAGGTGCGGCCGATCGCATCGGTCAGATGCCATTCGAGCTTGGGGGCGTAGAAGGCGCCCTCGCCGGGCAGTTCCTCCCAGCCATATTCGGCGTTGGCCATGCCCGCCTCGGCCACGGCATCGCGCAATTCCTGCTCCGCCTTGTCCCAGTCGGACTCGCTGCCGAAGCGCTTCTCGGGGCGCAGGGCGAGCTTGACGTGGTAGGAAAAACCGAAGTCGCGATAGACCGCATCGGCCAGTTTGCAGAAGGCCCGGACTTCCTCGACCACCTGCTCCTCGGTGCAGAAGATATGCGCATCGTCCTGCGTGAACTGGCGCACGCGCATCAGGCCGTGGAGCGCGCCATGCGGCTCGTTGCGGTGGCAGCAGCCCATCTCGCCGAGCCGGATCGGCAGCTCGCGATAGGAAGTAATCCCCTGTTTGAACACGAGAACATGCGCGGGACAGTTCATCGGCTTGATCGCCATCCACGATGCGTCATCGGCGATCGCCGGGGCGACACCTTTTTCGCCATGCTCGGCACCTTCGGCGCCGTCCTCGGCGATGTCGGGCACGATATCGGGCACGGCGAACATGTTTTCGGCATATTTGCCCCAATGGCCCGACTGCTGCCACTGGCGCACGTCCATCAGCTGCGGGGTCTTGATCTCGCGATAGCCGGCACGATCCATCCGGCGGCGCATATAGGCCTCGAGCTCGCGCCAGATGCGATAGCCCTTGGGGTGCCAGAAGACCGACCCATGGGCCTCTTCCTGGAGGTGGAAGAGATCCATCTCGCGGCCGAGCTTGCGGTGGTCGCGCTTGGCCGCTTCCTCGAGCCGGTGGAGATGGGCGTCGAGCTGCTTCTTGTTGAGCCAGCCGGTGCCGTAGATCCGCGTGAGCTGCGCATTCCGCTGGTCGCCGCGCCAATAGGCTCCGGCGACGCGCATCAGCTTGAACGCCTGCGGATCGAGCTTGCCGGTGCTGGCGAGATGCGGGCCGCGGCACATGTCGAGCCAGGACCCCTGTTCGCCGGGGGCGCCGCTCCAATAGACCGTCAGCACCTCGTCCTCGGGAAGCTCCTGCGCCCATTCGGCCTTGAAACTCTCGCCTTCGGCCTCCCATTTCGCGATCAGCCGTTCGCGGCTCCAGACCTCGCGGTGGAGCGGCTTGTCGGCGCGGATGATCTCGCGCATCTTCTCCTCGATCGCGGGCAGATCGTCCATCGAGAACGGCTCGCGGTTCGCGGGCGCCTTCACATCGTAGTAGAAGCCGTCCTCGGTCGCCGGACCGAAGGTGATCTGCGTCCCCGGCCACAGCGCCTGGATGGCCTCGGCGAGGACATGGGCGAAATCGTGCCGCGCAAGCTCGAGCGCCTCCACCTCGTCGCGGCTGGTGACCAGCGCCAGTTCGGCATCGCCCTCGAAGGGCCGGGTGATGTCGCGCAGCTCGCCGTCGACGCGCGCGGCGATCGCCGCCTTGGCGAGCCCCGGGCCGATCGCGGCGGCGACATCGGCGGGCGTGGCGCCGGGTTCCATCTCGCGCACCGATCCGTCGGGCAGGCTGATCTTGAGCAATTCCGTCATCGTCTCATCCGTTCGCTTTGGCGCGGCCATGGCACAGGAGAGCGCGCGCTTGAAGCGGCGTTTGGAGGAAGCTGCGATTTCGGGAGGAAACGCCCACCGCCCGAAACCGGGCGGCGGCGGTCCGCTCAGCGCGCGACCGACCGCCCCCGGCCAGCGGGGGTCGTGGTGGCGGTCGCGGTGCAGCGCATCGGCCTCATGGCGCGAAAGATAGAGCCGCCGGCGAATATTCTCAAGTGGCGAGCGTCCGGCTCCCGGCGAGGGTGGCGACCCGCTTCGTGGCGGCGACCCCGGCGCCCTTGTCGCGCACGCTCGAGAGGAAGCGGTATTCGCTGGTCGCGCTGGCGGGGGTCAGCTCGACCGCCATATAGCCGCGGTGCGCGGCATCCATCCATGCGAGCTGAGGATTGTTGGCCACCGTGTCGCGCGCGAAGGCATCGGGCGCGATCTGCGGAAGATAGCTTTCGATGCCCGGCGAGGTCACCGAATGGCCGCCGAATTCGACCCCCACGGGCGCCCCCGCGAGATCGAGGTCGAAGGCCCAGGCATTGTGCGAATCGCCGGCAAGGCTGATCAGATTGGCATCGGCTGCCAGAGCCGCCTCGAACAGCCGCGTCCGTGCCGCCGGATAGCCGTCCCACGCATCCATGCTGAAGGGCACGCCCTCGGCCCCGGCCATGGCGCCGGCGAGCACGCGCTGGCGGATGAAATCGGGCGCGTCGGGGGGCAGCGCCGCGGCGAGCGAGGGCGAGGAGAGGAGATTGCCCATCAGCACCTGCTGGACCAGCACCTGCCATTGCTTGCCCGCGCCGCGCGACCGGCGGAAGCCCTGCGCGAGCCAGTCCTGCTGCGCGGCGCCGAGTAGTTCGCGCGCGGGATCGGCATAGGCGCCGTCGCGGAAGGCGATCAGCGCGGCCTTGGCCTCTGCGGGCGATCCTTCGCCGCGGCGCAGAACCTCCGACAGGCTGAACGGCTTGTCGCGCGCCGTGAGCCGGGTCTCGAGCCGGAAGAGCGTCGCCAGATCGCCGATCTCATAGGCCGCCCAGGGCTCGTCCGAAACCGGCATCCATTCTCGATAGGCCTTGACCGCAGCGGCCTTGCGCGCCGCCCACGGCCCCTCGGTCTCGGGCTGGTGGTTCTCCGCTCCGCCCTGCCATGAATCATTCGCGCTTTCGTGATCGTCCCACACCGAGATCATCGGGAAGAGCTGGTGCAGCCGGCGCAGGTCGGAATCGCGGCGATAGGCGGCATAGCGCTGGCGGTAATCGGCCAGCGCCACGAGTTCGCGTGGCGGCCAGACCGTGCGTCCCGCCGCGGTTTCGGCGGTCGAGGGATAGGTCCCCGGCGGATATTCGTAGAAGTAGTCGCCGAGGTGGAGCGCGCAGTCGAAGCGCCCGTCCTCGGCGGCATGGGCATAAGCGTTGAACCAGCCGAAGCCGATGTTCGAGCAGGAGAACACCGCCATGCGGAAGCGCTCGGTCGCGCCAACCGGGAGCGTTCTGGTGCGGCCGGTCTCCGACATGCTGCCATCGGGCGCGACGAAGCGATAGTAATACCAGCGGCCCGGTTCGAGCCCCTCGGCGAAGGCCTTGCAGCACCAGTCGTTCGCGGCGCCGGCGGTAACAGTGCCCCCGGCGGCCGGACGGGCGAAATCCATCGTCTCGCCGAGTTCGAACCGGAGCGGCGTGTCCTGTTCGCCGGCAAAGCGGGTCCACAACAGCACCCGCGTCGGCCCGGGTTCGCCGCTGGCGACCCCATGGGTAAAGCCGCGACCCGGCGCCTGCGCCGCCAGCGGCATCCCCGCGAGGCCGAGCCCCAGCGCGCCGCCCTTCAGCAGGGCCCGGCGGTCGAGCGAGGGCAGGCGGGGTGCGGCAGGCGGTTCGGTCGCGATCATTGCGGGTTCTCCTCGGGCAGTCCCTGCCTGCCCCCGATGACAGGAAAGTGACAAGGGAAATCGCGATGTCGAGAAGAGAGATCGGAGAGTGAGCAGCCCCGCGAAAACCGCAGGGGGTCAGGGGAGGAACGAAGCTTGGGCAACATGGCCGGATCCACCGGATGCGCCGCCGCCCGGCAGCGCGTGCCTGGACGAGAGCGTATTCCTGGACCACTCCCATCCGCCAAGCTGGACCATCCCAATCCCGGCTTCACGACGCATCAAGGGCAAGCCACCCGACCGCCGACCGAGCGTCGCTCCGAAGGAAGTGCGGATAGGTGAGGCTTGCCGATGTCGCGGTTGAATCGGCGGTCGATCCTGCCTGCCGCAGATCTGCCGGAGTTCCTCGTGCCCAAGAGGAGATTCTGCGCGTCCTGCGCAGTCGCACGAAAAAGCTAGCCCGCCTTTGCAGGAGCCTTGGGCTCGGCAGGGCGACCCGCCTTCTGGAAAGCCCGCGCAGCGCCTGCCAGAGGAGCGACAAACGTCCGGACCGCCTCTGCCGCTTCGCCGCGAACATATCCAGAGGTGATGGCAAAGCGTCCGGTGCGGGAGTTCCGCCCCACCTTCTTCGCATTCTCTGCCATGCTCAGCTCCAATCCAGCTTACGGACGAACTTACGCAGCTCGTTCACGAGAAACAACGAAAAACACAGAACGTCGATCCCATAGACACCCAGCTCGAGGTAGTGAGTGGACGTAACAAGCCAATGCGGAGCACCCATAGACCCGAGCCACTCAACGAACATCGACAGTCCGAAAGCCACCAGGCCGATGATCATGAACACGACCGCGCCGACGACCATCTGGATGCAGAGATCGACTACGGGCTTAACATCATTCGGAATTTCAACCATCCGTTCCTCCCCGGGAGGATCGGGAGTAGCGCGAGGTCTTGTGCCGCCGCTATCCTTTTCTTCGCTCTTCTCTAGCAAATTCTAGCGGAGCCGAGAAATCGACCCGTTTTTCTGATTGATACACGGTGCTTCCGCTTCAGGAAATCTCCCGCTCGCATGCATCGGCCACTGTCGACTTGAGAGACGGCCCTCTTCGTGTTCGCCCAAGTGATGGCTATTTCGCTTCAGCACAGATGGAGCAGCGGGCGTGTCATGCAGCTTGCTGATGGCGCGGATTCCTTCTTCCTCGCCCCCCATGTAAACCTCGCTGGACATTATATACTTGACAAAGCAGCGCAGAAACGTAGGGTGAGGACATGACAAACATCTACGCCCCTCGCTTTCAGAACGAAGACGCAGCCCGCGAGCACCTTGAGGCGCTCCACTGGCCCCATGGCCCTGTCTGCCCTCACTGTGGCAGTGGTAATGCAAAGCGGCTTCCCCCGCAGCGTGGACGCAAGACCAAGGCGCATCCCGAAGGGATGCTGCGCAGGGGCGTTGTCCAGTGCAATCTCTGCCGCAAGCAGTTCACCGTAACGGTCGGGACTGTCTTCGAGTCCTCGAAGGTTCCTCTCCATAAATGGCTGCTCGCCAATCATCTGATCGTGTCCAGCAAGAAGGGCATCAGCGCCCACCAGCTGCACCGCACCCTAGGGGTGACATACAAAACCGCGTGGTTCATGGCCCATCGCATCCGCGAAGCCATGACGCCGACCGACAACGGTCCCATGGGCGGCGACGGTGGCGACGTAGAGGTTGATGAAACCTACTACGGCAAGAACAAGGCTGCTCCCAAGAGCCGCATGGCCATCCGCAACATGAACCGCATCGTCTCGCTTGTGGAGCGCAACACAGGCCGCGCCACCAGCATCGTGTTCAACGGCTCTTTCGCCCAAGACGACGTTAAAACATTCCTCTTCGAGCGCCTTGATCGCAAGGCCCGCCTGCTCACCGACGAAGCGCATGTCTACAAGCCGGTCGGCCAGCATTACCGCGCCCATGGCAGCGTCAATCACTTCAAGGGCGAATACGTCAGCCGCACCGATCCGACGAACCACACCAACACCATCGAAGGCTTCTTCGGCATCTTTAAGCGCGGTATGCGCGGGATCTACCAGCATTGTGGCCAGCAGCACCTTGCGCGCTACCTTGCCGAGTTCGATTTCCGCTACACCAACCGTTCGGGCCTCGGCATCAACGATACCGAACGCGCCGATATTGCTCTGAAGGGCATTGCGGGCAAGCGCCTTACCTATCGGCGGATTGGTGGACTCGCCGCCGCCCGATAGGCCAAAGCTGCCCCGCCACATTGGAGAACGCCGCAAACGCTGGACGCGCCGGGGATAAACCCTTGCGCGGACTCGCTTTTGTTCCTGCTCTGTGCTCCACACAAATCGGCCCGGCAAGGCGCTCCAACGCCGAACCGGGCCTATCATCAACCACCGTGGAAGGGTGGTCCGTGATCTCAACGCCTAAATGCATTTAAAGGGCGTCATGGTCAACCCTTCCTGCACATGCACAAGGGTATAAACATGGCTGTTTTTCTCATTACATACGACCTCAACCGCGAGGCCGTTAGGCCGAACATCACAGGCGCTATCGATAAGAATTTCAACTGGGCACGCCTTTCGGAATCGTCCTACGTTGTGAATGGCGCTGATGCAGAAACGATCTATGCCAAGTTGAAGCCAATGATCGACGACAACGACAACCTGTATGTCATTCCGCTGCGGAAGCCATACTCTGGGTTCGGCCCAAAAAAAGTGAATGATTGGCTAGATGAGAACCTGACTTTCTAACTTCGATCTGGCGGCCCGCGAGCTTCTCAAGGGCCGCCATTTCACGTGATGTGTCTGGCGTGATAAGGTATTCGCCTCGACGCTCAGTCAGCTTCATCTTCTCGATCCTTCCGCCGACGCTTACCCAACGGGGTAGTCGGCTCGTTCTTCTTCGGCGGGGTCTTCAGCATGCGCTTTAGAACCTCATCCTCTTTGTGATCGGGGTCTGTCATGGCATTCTCGCCCATTCAAAGGCTCCTGCGTAAGCTTCCGCCAGCTCGTGCGGCCCTCCTAGCACATGCCCACCAGGAACGTCAGAGGCGCGCTCAACAGCGGTGGGAATACAACCAATCCATTCTCGGTATCATCGGGACAATGACCGTGGCGTGGGCTGGCGTTGAGAGGCTGCTCGACGAATTGATTGCGTTCCACCAGCAGCAATTCACCGACCTCTCTCAAGAACACCCTCGTAGCCTGTCCAAAAAACTCGAATACCTCAAACGAACCATGCAGCGCGATCGACGCCTCCCTTGGGGAACAAGAGAGTTTTTTCGCCAAACCCGCATAACCGCCAAACGGCTAGGTGATGAGAGACACGAAATCACCCATGGCGTTATTCGACGCCAAGGCACTTCCCTTATCTGGCGTAGTCAACGCGTCCTCTATGACGGCCCGAATGCGAGGGTAAAAATCCGCGATTTTCACAATAATGAGCTTTGCGACATTCTGAAGGAAATCGGGGAATTCGGTCGCTTCCTCGGTCCCCGCGTGTGGATCCTAATCGGAAACAATCATCGAGACGCGCCCAGTGGCGAGATCGAAGAGGTTCTCCGCGAGCTTCTCCGCACTCACCCCCCTGTCACTATCCCATAGACGTATCTCGTAGGCCATCTCTTCGATGACTCGCACCGGCCTGTCACGCGATTCGCTTTGTTCCATCTTCGTTCTGCTTTGTCAAGTATACAATGTCCACCTCGCTTGACAACGTCTCTCGTCTGTGACAACCTCCCTTTACATTCTAGAAAGGAGACTTGTCATGAACATTTGGAAATCCGCATTGCTCTGGGCTGGGGTCATCCTCGCGGTCGCATTCGCCGGGCGCGTCGGGCTGATGCCCGAGGATACTGCCGGGACGCTCGTCATCGTGCTGCCCGCGCTGGCCGTAGTCGCGCTCTATGCGCGGCGCGGGTGCGGCGCCTGCCGGAGCGCGGGGGCGTGAACGCCGGGACGGCCGACAAGCCGCAGCGCCCGGGCCTGCTCGGCGGACTGATGCTGGGAACCGCCGCGGCGATCCTCGGCCTGCGGCTCGGCGGCGCGATCGATTCCTCCACCGGCTACATCCTCGCCGTGATCCCGGTCGCGCTGATGGTCGCCTATGTCCGCGGCGCTCTGCGCTCGAATACGGGACCCGGTGCCGGCAGCCCGGCGATGCGGCGCTATACCAAGGGCATGCTGGCAAGCGCGCTCGCCTATATGACCGGGCTCGGCGCGGCGCTGTGGATCTGGCGCAATATGGCGGTCTCGACGCCGCTCACCTGGCTGCTCGCCATGCTGCCGATCGTGCCGATCCTGGCGATGATCTATGTCATGGGCCGCTATATCGCCGAGGAAAGCGACGAATATCTGCGGCACCGGGCGATCATGGCCTCGCTGGTGGGGCTGGCGGCGGTGCTCGCGGCGGGCAGCTTCTGGGGCTTTCTCGAAACCTTCGAACTGGTCCCGCATGTGCCCGGCTGGTGGGCGGTCCCGATCTGGGCGCTCGGCATGGCGCTCGGCCAATTGTGGCAGGGGCGGGGCTGACCATGAACAACCGCCTCAGGCTGCTCCGCGCCGAACGCGGCTGGAGCCAGCAGACCCTCGCCGAGCAGCTCGCGGTCAGCCGGCAGAGCGTCAACGCCATCGAGACCGGGCGCTACGATCCCTCGCTCCCGCTCGCCTTCCGCATCGCCGATCTTTTCGGCATGCCGATCGAGGAGATCTTCCAGCGCGACTGACTGCCGCGCGAGCGAGCGGACCGCCCCCCGCCCTTGCAATCTCCGCGCGCCATGGCGAAGTGCGGCGCCATGACCGACCTGCAGTTCCACACCATGCCCGACGGCCGGCGGATCGCTTTCCGCCATGCGGCGGGGCACGCGCCGACGCTGGTCTTCCTGCCCGGCTATATGTCCGACATGGCGGGGAGCAAGGCGACCGCGCTGTTCGAATGGGCCAGGGCGCGCGGGCAGACCTGCCTGCTGCTCGACTATTCGGGTTGCGGCGCGAGCGGGGGCGATTTCGCCGAAGGGACGCTCTCGCGCTGGCGCGAGGAGGTGCTCGCGCTGATCGCGGCGAAGACCGAGGGCGGGCTGGTCGTCGTCGGATCCTCGATGGGCGGCTGGCTGATGCTGCTCGTGGGCGAAGCGCTGGGCGAGCGGCTGGCGGGGCTCGTGGGGATCGCGGCGGCACCCGATTTCACCGACTGGGGCCGGTCGGAGGACGAGAAGGCGCGGCTGCGGGCGGGCGAGACGGTGCTCGAGGAAAATCCCTACGGCCCCGAGCCGACCCCGATGCACCCCGCCTTCTTCGCCGACGGGCAGGACCGGCGGCGGCTCGCGGGGGTCGTCGCGATCGATGCCCCGGTGCGCCTGCTCCATGGCGAGCGCGATGCCGAGGTGCCCTTCGCGATCAGCCTGCGGCTTGCCGAGGCGCTGCGTTCGGACGATGTACAGGTGACGCTGGTAAAGGACGGCGACCACCGCCTCTCGCGCGAGCAGGACATCGACCTGCTCCTGCGCACCGTCGCAACGCTTTCGAAAGGCCGCGCATGGTTTCCTCCGCCCTCGCCCTGATGATCCTCCAGGTCGGCCCCAATCCGGCGAGCGGCGCGATCCCCGGCGTTCCCGAGGAATTGCGCGACCGCCCGCCGCGCGAGCAGGCGGCGCCGGAAGCGGTCGCGGTCCCCGCGAGCGGCAAGCTCGCCCAATGCCTCGCACTGGCCGCGGAAGAGGCCGAGGCGGCGACGGATTTCGCGCAGAACTGGCGCGCGACCGCGGACGGCCCGCTCGACCTGGCGCAATCGGCGCATTGTCTCGGCCTGGCGCTCGTCCGGCTGGAGGATTTCGCCGGAGCGCAGCGCGCCTTCGAACTGGCGAGCAGCGAAGTGCCCGAGGGGGCGCCCGCCTATCGGGCGCGGCTGTCGGCGATGGCGGGCAATGCCGCGATGGCGCAGGACCAGCCGGCGCTGGCCGAGCTCGCCTTCGCCCGCGCGATCGACTTCGCCGCCGCTGCCGCCGATGCGCGGCTCTCCGCCAGCCTCGCGGTCGACCGGGCGCGCGCGCTGGTCGCGCTCGAGCGGAACGAGGATGCGGTGGCGGCGCTGTCGCTGGCGCGGAGCTCGGACCCCGACAATGCGCGGGCCTGGCTGCTCTCGGCCACGCTCTCGCGGCGGCTCGAGCGGCTCGGCGAGGCGCAGCGGCAGATCGAACATGCCGCGACGCTGGCCCCGCGCGACCCCGCCGTCGGCCTCGAGGCCGGCGTGATCGCCGCGCTGGCCGGGCGGGCGGAGGATGCGCGCAGGAGTTTCGAATCGGTGCTGCTGGTCGCCCCCGGGAGCCCCGAGGCGAAACGCGCGCAGGCCTATCTGGAGCAGTTGACGCAATGACCGATTATTCGATCCTCGACCTCGTCCCCGTTCGCGAGGGCGGCACGGTGAGCGAGGCGCTGGCGGCGGCGACGCGCCTCGCCCGCGCCGCCGAGGAGGCGGGGTGCAAGCGCTTCTGGGTCGCCGAACACCATGCGATGGAGGGGATCGCGGGCGGCGCCACCGCGGTGGTGCTGGCGCATCTCGGCAATGCCACCTCGACCATCCGCGTGGGTTCGGGGGGCATCATGCTGCCCAACCACACGCCGTTCCACATTGCCGAGCAGTTCGGGACGCTCGATGCCCTGTTTCCGGGGCGGGTGGATCTCGGCCTCGGCCGCGCCCCGGGAGCGGGTCCCGAGCTCCAGCGCGCGCTGCGCAAGGACCTGCACCGCGCCGCCGAGATGTTTCCGCAGGACGTGGTCGAACTGCGGGCGCTGATGAGCGGGGAGACCGCGGTCCATCCGACGCCCGGCCTCGGCGCGCGGCCCGAGATGTGGATGCTGGGCTCGAGCCTGTTCGGCGCGCAGCTCGCCGCGCGGCTGGGCCTCCCCTATGCCTTTGCGAGCCATTTCGCGCCCGACCACCTCGATGCCGCCCTGGCGCAGTACCGGCGCGATTTCCGGCCCTCGCCCGAGTGCCCCGAGCCGCGTGTGATGGTCGCGATGAATCTGTTCGTCGGCGAGAGCGAGGAGGAGGCGCAGCGCCTCGCCAGCTCGCAATTGCAGGCCTTCGTCGCGCTCCGCATCGGACGCCCCGGCAGGCTGCCGCCGCCGCTCGACGGCTATCTCGCGAGCCTGCCGCCTTCGACGCAGGCGATGCTCGCCCATATCGCACAGGCAAGTGCGATCGGCACGCCCGAGAGCGCTGCCCGGGCGGTGCGCGAGTTCGTCGCGCGGACGCAGGCGGACGAGGTGATCTTCGCCGGCAGCACCTTCGATCCCGATGCGCGGATCCGTTCGCTGCGCCTCGCCATGGAGGCGCTGCGCGCCTGAGCATGCCGTAGCGTTCGCCGGACGGGGGCGCGGTGCCGGCGCTAGCGCCGGCGGCGCGAAATCTGCGCCGCAGGACCTTGCGGGGCAGCGCCAACAGGCCTAGGCGCGGCGCGCAGGTCGTGGCGCACACGACTCGGTTATTTCGCGGCGCGGAAACGATAATGCGCCGTCAGACGAGAGGCCCCCATGGGTTCGACCAAAGCCGCCACGGCGAAATCTTCCGTCCCTTCCCGCAAATTGCTGGCCGCGATAACCGAACGGATGCGCCAGTCGCTGCTCCGCGGCGACACGCCCTTCGAAACCGAGCGGCTCGACGATGCGGCGCAGTTCATCGGCGATCTCGCCGCGCAGCGGACGCTCGGCAAATCGGCGATCGCGATCGAGAGCATCAGCGACGAGCGTCGGCTGACGCGGGTCGCGATCGTCAATGACGACATGCCTTTCCTGGTCGATTCGGTCGCTGCGACGATCGCCGATCTCGGCCTCTCGATCGACCGGCTGGTCCATCCGGTAATCCCGGTGGAGCGCGACAAGGCCGGTCGGCTCGTCGCGATTCCCGAAGGCGATCCCGATGACGCCTATTGGGAATCGATGATCTATATCGAGGCTGCGCGCGTCGACGCCAGGACCCGTCGGCGGCTGCAGGACCGGCTCAAGCAGACGCTCGGCGACGTGCGCGCCGCGGTCGAGGACTGGCCCGAGCTGCAGGCGCTGATGGAAGCGGATGCGGCCCGGATCGCCGCGCAGGACGCCGAAGGCGCCGAACTGCTCGAATGGCTCAATTCGGGGATGCTGACGCAGCTCGGCCATGTCACCCGCCGTCCGGACGGCAGCCAGGAAGACATTTTCGGCATCTGCCGCCAGAGCACCCGCGAACTGCTCGCCGATGCGTCCTTCGACCGCGCCTTCGCCTGGTTCGAGGCCGCCAGCGACAAGCGCATGCCGCTGATCATCAAGGCCAACCACCTGAGCAACGTCCATCGGCGGGTCCCGCTCGACCTGTTCATCGTGCCGGTCGAAGATGGCGGCAAGGTGGTCGCCTTGTCGGTCCATGCCGGGGTCTGGACCAGCGCCGCCCTCGCCGCGCCGCCGCGCAGCGTGCCGCGGCTGCGCGGTCAGCTCGATTCGCTCCGCACCCGCCACGGCTTCGACGACACCGGCCACGCCGGCAAGGCGCTCGTCCACGCCCTGACCACCTTGCCGCACGATCTGCTGATCAGCTTCTCGGAAGAGGATGTCGAGCGCGTCGCGACCACCATGATGAGCCTGGTCGACCGTCCGCGGCCGCGGCTCGCGCTGGTGGAGGCCCCGCTGTCGCGCCACCTCTTCGCCTTCGTCTGGCTGCCGCGCGACATGGTCGCGACGCAGGTGCGGCTGGAGATCCAGGCCCTCCTCGAACAGGCCGCCGCCGCGCGCCTGCTCGACTGGAGCCTCGAGGTCGAAGGCGGCAATCTCGCCACGATCCGCTTCGTCTTCGACATTCGCGACGGCGATGAAGCGCCCTCGGAAGACCAGCTGGAGGAGCAGATGCAGACGCTGCTGCGCGGCTGGAGCGAGGCGGTCGAGGCCGAACTGGCCACCATCGGGGGCGCTTCGCGCGCCGCAGGTCTGGCGATGCGCTTCGCCGAATTCTTCCCGACCGGCTTTCGCGGGCGGTTCGGGCCGCGCGAGGCGGCGCTCGACATCGCCCGCCTCCACGATCTCGGCGCGAGCACCGAGAACGAGGAGGTCGTCCGCGGCGCACGCATGTATTATTGCGAGCGCGACGTGCCCGGCTGCCTGCGGCTGAAGCTCTACCAGTCGGAGGGCAGCCTGCCGCTGTCCGAGGGCGTCCCCGCGCTCGAGAATTTCGGTTTCTACGTCCGCTCCGAAATGCCCACCGTGCTCGACGAGGGGCGGCTGGGAACGATCCATGATTTCCGCCTCGACCTGAAGCCCGGCGCCGAGCCGGGCGCGCTGATCGAGCGCGCCGCGCCGATCGAGGAAGCCATTGCCGCGGTGCTGAACGGCGAGGCGGAGAACGATCCGTTCAACCGGCTGGTGCCCGAAGCGGGGCTGTCCGCGCGCGAAGCCGACTGGCTGCGCGCCTTCTATCGCTATCTGCGCCAGGCGGGGATGGGCTTCACCATCTACACCGTCGTCGATGCCCTCGCGGCGGCCCCCGAGGTCACGCGCGCGCTGGTGGCGCTGTTCACCGCCCGTCACGATCCGCAATTCTCCACGAACCGCGACAAGGCGGTCGAGGAGGCGCGCGCCACGATCAAGCGCGGGCTGGCCCGGATCAAGGCGATCAACGACGATCGCCTGCTGCGGCTCTACAACTCGCTGATCGACGCGATCCTGCGCACCAATGCCTTCGCCCCGGCGGCGCAGGAAGCACTCGCGTTCAAGATCGATTCCGCGCTCGTTCCCAATCTGCCCAAGCCGATTCCCTGGCGCGAGGTGTTCGTCTATTCGCGCCGGGTCGAAGGGATCCATCTGCGGGCCGGCCCGGTCGCGCGCGGTGGCCTGCGCTGGTCCGACCGCCGCGACGACTTCCGCACCGAAATCCTCGGCCTGATGAAGGCGCAGCGGGTCAAGAATGCGGTGATCGTGCCGACCGGCGCGAAGGGCGGCTTCTACCCCAAGCAATTGCCCAGCCCGGCCATAGATCGCGAAGGCTGGTCGCTCGAGGGGCGCGCGAGCTACGAAGTCTTCATCCGCACGCTGCTGTCGATCACCGACAACATCGTCGAAAGCAAGGTCGTTCACCCGCGGGACGTCGTGATCACCGACGGCGAGGACCCCTATTTCGTGGTCGCCGCCGACAAGGGCACGGCGACCTTTTCCGACATCGCCAATGCGATCGCCGAGGAGCGCGGCTTCTGGCTCGACGACGCCTTCGCCAGCGGCGGGTCGAAGGGCTACGACCACAAGGCGATGGGCATCACCGCCAAGGGCGCCTGGGTCTCGGTCCAGCGGCACTTCCTCGAAATGGGCGTCGACGTGCAGAGCGAGCCGGTCGAGGTGGTCGGCTGCGGCGACATGTCGGGCGACGTGTTCGGCAATGGCATGCTCCTGTCGCAGGCGATCAGGCTGGTCGCGGCCTTCGACCACCGCCACATCTTCCTCGATCCCGATCCCGATCCGGCGGCGAGCTGGAAGGAGCGCAAGCGGCTGTTCGACCTGCCGCGGTCGAGCTGGGAAGACTACGATGCCAGTCTCATCTCGCGCGGCGGCGGCGTCTATCCCCGCGATGCCAAGAGCATCAAGCTGTCCAAGGCGGTCCAGGCCAGGCTCGGTATCGACGAGCGCGAGATCGAGCCCGAAGCGCTGATCTCCGCAATCCTCAGGGCGCCGGTCGATCTCATCTGGTTCGGCGGGATCGGGACCTACATCAAGGCTTCGACCGAGAACAACGTCCAGGTCGGCGATCCCGCCAACGACGCCTTGCGCGTCGACGGCAAGGAAGTGCGCGCCAGGGTGATCGGCGAAGGCGCCAACCTCGGCATCACCCAGGCCGGGCGCATCGAATTCGCCAATGTCGGAGGACGGTCGAACACCGATTTCATCGACAATTCGGCCGGGGTCGACTGTTCGGACAATGAGGTGAACATCAAGATCGCGCTCGCCGCAGCGAAGCGCGCCGGCAGGCTAACGGAGCCCAAGCGCGTCGCGCTGCTCGCATCGATGACCGATGAAGTCGCCGCGATCGTGCTCGAGGACAACCGCCTCCAGGCGCTGGCTCTGTCGATTGCCGAAGTCGGCGGGGCGCGGGCGATGGCCTCGCAGCGCCACCTTGTCGACACGCTCGAGGCGGGCGGCAATCTCGACCGCCGCACCGAGGGCCTGGCCGACGATCAGACCTTGCAACGGCGATCCGCCGACGGCCAGGGGCTGACCCGGCCCGAGCTGGCGGTCCTGCTGTCCTCGAGCAAGCTCGTGCTGCAGGATGCGATCGAGAAGAGCGATCTCCCCGACGATGCCCTGCTCGAGGAAACGCTGTTCGCCGCCTTTCCCGAACCGATGCGCAAGAAGTTCGCGCCGCAGATCGCCGGCCATCGCCTCCGCCGCCAGATCGTCGCCACCAAGCTCGCGAACCGGATCGTCAACCGGATCGGAACGATCCACCCGTTCGAGCTGGCCGAGGAAGAGGGCGTCGAGCTGAGCGAGGTCGCGGCGGCCTTCGTCGCGGCGGACAGGCTGTTCGACCTGCGCGAACTGTGGGATGCGATCGACCGCACCGCCATGCCGGAATCGGCCCGGCTGATGCTGTTCGACCGGCTCGCCGCGGCGGTCGGCAATCTGATGTCGGACGTGCTCCGCAGTGCTTCGGGCACCGTCGATCCGAGCGCGCTCGTCGGCGATCTCGGCAAGGGGATCGCGCTCCTCGCGAAGGCGAGCGGCGACCTCCTCTCGCCCGAATCGCTGCAGCAATCGGCGCGGCTGCGCAATCAGCTGGTCGAAGCCGGAGCGCCCGAGGACCTCGCCGGACGGGTCGGCCATCTCTACGATCTCGACGGCGGAGCCGGCATCGCCCGGCTGGCCAGCGAAAGCGGGATCAAGCCGGTGGATCTCGCGGCCGCCTTCACCGAGATCGGCAAGCGGCTCGGCCTCGACTGGGCCCAGTCGACCGCCGCGCTGATGAGCCCCTCGGATGTGTGGGAGCGGCTGCTGGTGTCGGGCCTCGCGCGCGACTTCCAGCAGATGCGGCTCGCTCTGCTGCGGCGTCTCGCGCGGCGCAAGGACGCGAAGAAGGATCTCTCCGCGATAGTCGCCAAATGGGCCGAGGAACAGGATGTGGCGGTGCGCAACTTCCGTTCGATGATCGCCCGGGCCCAGGCGCAATCTCCGGTCGCTCCCGCCATGCTGGCGCAGGTCGCGAGCATGGCGCGCAATCTGCTGGGACGCTGAGACGAGGCGCCGCAATGCTTGACCGCGCGCCGATTTGGCTCCAGCCAGCGCGACGATGGAGCATTTCGATGTCGTCATAGTCGGGTCGGGACATGGTGGGGCGCAGGCGGCAATCGCCTTGCGCCAGAACGGCCATGCGGACCCGATCCTGATGGTCAGCCGCGACCGCAATCCGCCCTACGAGCGCCCGCCGCTGTCGAAGGAATATCTCGCGGGCGAGAAACCCTTCGAGCGTATCCGGCTCCGCCCCGAGCAGTTCTGGGCCGACAAGGGCGTAGATTTGCGGCTCGGCTGCAATGTCGATGCGGTCGATGCGACGGCCCACGAACTGGCGCTCTCGGACGGCACCAGAGTGAGCTATCGCAAGCTGATCTGGGCCGCGGGGGGCGATGCGCGGCGCCTGTCCTGCCCGGGCAGCGACCTTGCCGGCATCCATTACATCCGCAGTCGGCGCGACGTCGATGCGCTGCGCGGCGAACTCGATGCCGGAGCGGACCGCGCGGTCATCGTGGGCGCGGGCTATATCGGGCTCGAGGCTGCCGCGGTGCTGCGCAAGCGCGGATGCAGCGTGACGGTGGTGGAGAAGCTCGACCGCGTGCTCGCGCGGGTGGCGGGCGAGGAGCTGTCGGATTTCTACGCCGCCTATCACCGCGCGCAAGGAGTCGATCTGCGGCTGTCGACCGGCGTCGAGACGATCGAGGGCAGCGCGGGCCGGGTGACCGGCGTGGTGACCGATAGCGGCGAACGCATCGCCTGCGATGTGGTGATCGCCGGAATCGGTATCGTCGCTTCGGTCGGGCCGCTGATCGCGGCCGGGGCCGCGGGATCGAACGGGGTCGACGTCGACAATTTCTGCCGCACCTCGCTCGACGACATCTATGCCATCGGCGATTGCGCGAGCCACGCCAATCCCTACGCCGGCAATGCGGTCATCCGCCTGGAATCGGTGCAGAATGCCAATGACATGGCCAGCTGCGCCGCGCGGGCGATCATGGGCGACAAGCAGGACTATGATGCGGTGCCCTGGTTCTGGTCCAACCAGTACGATCTGCGGCTGCAGACGGTCGGCCTGTCGATGGGCCACGATGCGAGCGTGCTGCGCGGCGATCCGGCGCAGAACAAGTTCAGCGTGGTCTATCTGAAGGAGGGCCACGTCATCGCGCTGGATTGCGTCAACAACACGAGGGATTACGTCCAGGGGCGGCGGCTGGTGATGGAGCGGGCGGAGATCGATCCTGCGCTGCTCGCCGACGCCGACGTTCCGCTCAAGGAGATGGGTTGAGCCGCGCTAACGCCCAGCGCGCGGCCTCCGCCACGACCGGTTGCTCGTCGGAGCACAAGCGCTGCACCAGGGGGCCTAGCGCAGCCGAACCGCTGTTGCCCGCGGCATAGAGGCAGTTGCGCACGAAGCGGTCGCGACCGATGCGCTTGATCGGCGAACCCGAGAAGAACTGCCGGAAGCCGGCATCGTCCATGCGCAGGAAGGTGGCGAGATCGGGCGCGCGCAACTCCTCGCGCGGGGCGAGCTTGAGGTGGCGATGCGCCGATTGCGCGAACTTGTTCCACGGGCAGGCCGCGAGGCAATCGTCGCAGCCATAGATGCGATTGCCCAGCGCGGAGCGGAATTCCTCGAGGATCGGCCCCTTGTGCTCGATGGTGAGGTAGGAGATGCAGCGCCGCGCATCGAGCCGGTAGGGGGCCAGGAACGCGTCGGTCGGGCAGGCCTGCTGACAGGCGTCGCAGCTGCCGCACAGGTCGCGTCCGGGCGGATCGGGCGCAAACTCCAGCGTCGAATAGATCGCGCCGAGGAACAGCCAGCTGCCATGGGCGCGGCTGACCAGATTGGTGTGCTTGCCCTGCCAGCCGATCCCGGCCGCTTCTCCGAGCGGCTTCTCCATCACCGGCGCGGTATCGACGAAAACCTTGAGCTCGCTCGCGGGTTCGCGCGCGATCAGCCAGCGGGCCAGCGCCTTGAGCGCCTTCTTGACGACATCGTGATAGTCGCGGCCCTGCGCATAGACCGAGATGCGTGCCTTGTCCGGCTCGGCTCCCAGCGCCAGCGGATCGCCGTCGGGAGCATAGCTCATGCCTAGGGCGATCACGCTTCGCGCCTCGGGCCACAGCCCCTGCGGAGAGGCGCGCTGCTGCTTGCGCGCTTCCATCCACTCCATCGTCCCGTGGCGCCCCTCGCCGAGCCAGTGTTCGAGCCGCCGGGCGCGCAGCGGATCGTGCCCCGCTCCGGCGAAGCCGCAGGCGACGAAGCCGAGCCGCGCTGCCTCTGCCCGCAGCGCGGACTGGAGGTCGTCCATTGAGCGCGCGTTAACCATGCTTGCGTGTGCTCCCGTTCATTGCCCGCCGCTAGGGATGCGGGCATGCTTACCGACACCGGATCGATGACGCGACCTTCGCCTGCGCCCGCCCCGCCGGTCTCGGCCGCGGCCCCGACGCCACTCGCCATCGAGGCGCGCGGACTGGTAAAGCGCTTCGACGGGACCTTGGCGGTGGATGGCATCGACATAGCCGTGCCCGAAGGCGCGATCTACGGCATTCTCGGTCCCAATGGGGCAGGCAAGACGACGACGCTGCGGATGCTGCTGGGGATCATCGATCCCGACGCCGGCGTGCGCCGCGTCTTCGGCCACGACCGGCCGCACCAGGTCGCCCGCCTGATCGGCTACCTGCCCGAGGAGCGCGGTCTCTACCCCGCGATGAAATGCGACGAAGCGATCGCCTTCATGGGGGCGCTGCGCGGGCTCCCGCTCGCCGAGGGCCGGCGGCGCGGGCGCGAATTGCTCGAGCGCCATGGGCTCGGCCATGCGGTCGAGCGGCAGATCCGCCAATTGTCGAAAGGCATGGCGCAGACGGTCCAGCTGCTCGGCACGCTGGTCCACCGCCCGCGGCTGGTGGTGTTCGACGAGCCCTTCAGCGGGCTCGACGCGATCAACCAGGGCAAGCTCGAGACGATGATCCGCGAACTGGCGCGTGGCGGGACGACGGTGATCTTCTCGACCCATGTCATCCACCATGCCGAGCGGCTGTGCGACGAGGTCGCGATCATCGCCGGGGGCAAGGTGCCCTATGCCGGCTCGGTCGATGCGGCGCGCGACCGGATTCCCGCGCAGGTCCGGCTCGAGACGCGCAGCTGCGACGGCGCCTGGCGCGAGGCGCTGCCGCCGGACGCCCGCCACGATGCCAGGTCCGAGAGCGGTCATTTCTGGTATTTCCCTCTGCCCGAAGGAGGCATCGAGGCGCTGCTCAAGCGGCTGATCCACGGCGAGGCCGGCATTCTCTCGCTGTCGATCGAGCGGGCGGGGCTGCACGATGCCTTCGTCGAGATCGCGGGCGAGGCGGCGGCGCGCGCGCTGGCCGAGAACCAGGACGCGGAGAGCGGGCGATGAGCGATGCCACCCGCCTGTCGCTGTTCGACGCCGCGCGCGTGGTCGCCCGGCGCGATTTCCACGCCATCCTGTTCAGCCGGGCGTTCTTCTTCTTCCTGCTCGGCCCGCTGTTCCCGATCCTGATCGGAGCGCTGGCGGGCGGCATCGGCGGACAGGTCCAGCGCGAGGCGACCAGCAATGTGGTCGCCGTGGCGATGGACGGAGAGGATGGCGCCGCGCTGATGGCGGCGCGCGAGACACTGGCCGGGCGGATCGGCTACGCCCTGCCCGAATTCGTGCCCGTGGCGGGCGATGCGCCGCCGGCGGAGATCCTCGCGCGGAAGGGTCGGGGCTTTGCCGCGGTGGTCTCCGGAACGCTCGCGGCACCGCGCCTCACCGCTCCCGCAGAGCAGATCGAGCGCTTCGCCGGGCCGCTTGCGCTGGTCGCCGCGACCGCCGACGGATCCTCGCCCAGCACCTTCCCCTCGATCGAGAGCGATCCGGTCGCCACCAGCGCGGCCGCCGCGCGAACCGATCGGATCCGCACCGCCCAGGCAGGTCAGTTGCTGCTGTTCCTGTTGATGATGCTGCTCGCCGGCATGGTGCTGTCCAACCTGGTCGAGGAAAAGGCCAACAAGGTGATCGAGGTGCTCGCCGCGGCGATCCCGATGGATGCGGTCTTCCTCGGCAAGCTGGTCGCCATGCTCGGCGTCAGCCTCGTCGGGATCGCGGTCTGGGCGGGCTTCGGCGGCGCGATCGCGGCGCTCGCGGGCGAGCGACTGCCGCATCTGCCCGAGCCGGCACTCGGCTGGCCGCTCTTCATCCTGCTCGGGATCCTCTACTTCGCGCTCGGCTATCTCCTCCTCGGCTCGCTGTTCCTGACCATCGGCGGGCTCGCCTCGACGGTGCGCGAGGTCCAGACGCTGTCGATGCCGGTCACGATGATGCAATTGCTGGTGTTCTTCCTGGCGGCCTCGGCGATCACCCGCCCCGGATCGCCGATGGAGCTGGGCGCGGCGGTTTTCCCGCTCTCCTCGCCCTTCGCCATGCTCGCGCGCGCCGCGCAATCCGAAGCGCTGTGGCCGCATGCGCTCGCGCTGGCATGGCAGGGTCTTTGCGTGATCCTGTTCGTCCGGATCGGTGCGGGGATCTTCCGCCGCCGGGCCATGAAATCGGGCCGGGCGGGACGCGCGGTGAAGAACCGCGTCGCGAGCACAGGCGCAGCCTGACCGGCCCGGCGGGGAAGGCACGCGCCGGGTTCGGTAGCGTTTTGAAACGCACTATTGACAGCTGTGTCAATTAGAGCAGGATGCGCCCGGAGAAAATGGGAAGCGGCCAGTGGAGTCGCTCCCGGAGGAGAGAGCCATGGCCACCGCCGCAATGACCCGCCCGCAATGCCGCACCGCGCCGACCGCCTATGCGGCGCTGAAGCAGCATCTGACCGAGCATCCCGACGAGCGGCTCACGCACAAGCACGACTGGGACGTCAGCCGGAGCGACATCTTCTACAACGACAGCTGGCAGCCGATCTTCAAGGAGATGCGCGAGGCCGGTCCGCTGCACTATATTCCCGAGAGCCCCTTCGGCCCTTATTGGGCGGTGGTCCAGTACAAGGCGATCCAGCATATCGAGGCCTTGCCCGAGCTCTTCTCGAGCAGCTGGGAGCATGGCGGGATCACCATTCTCGAGCGCCTGAGCGACGAACAGCTCGCCGAACAGGGCCGCGAACGCTTCGAACTGCCGATGTTCATCGCCATGGACCGGCCCCAGCATACCGGCCAGCGGCGCACCGTGGCGCCGAAATTCACCCCCAGCGCGATGTCCGACATGGAGACCGAGATCCGGGCCCGGACCGGCGAACTGCTCGATACGCTACCGCGGGGGAAGGTATTCGACTGGGTCGACACGGTCTCGATCGAGCTGACCACGGGCATGCTCGCGATCCTGTTCGGCTTCCCCTGGGAGGACCGCCGCCTGCTGACCTATTGGTCCGACTGGGCAGGCGATACCGAGCTGGCCACCGTCCGCGATCTCGACGAGATGCGGCAGGGGATATTGCGCGAGATGGGCGCCTATTTCCAGTCGCTGTGGATCGAGCGCACGCAGGACAAGGAACCGGGCGACGACCTCATCTCGATGATGATCCGCTCGCCCGCCATGAACCAGATGAGCCCCGAGGAATTCATGGGCAATCTGGTGCTGCTGATCGTCGGCGGCAACGACACCACGCGCAACACCATGAGCGGCATCATCCATGCCTTCGACAAGTTCCCCGACCAGCGCAAGCTGTTCGAGGAGAACCCCGACCTCATTCCCAATGCGGTGCAGGAATGCCTCCGCTACCAGACCCCGCTGGCGCATATGCGCCGCACCTGCACCGAGGATACCGAGCAGTTCGGGCAGAAGATCAGCAAGGGCGACAAGCTGATCCTGTGGTACATCTCCGCCAACCGCGACGAGGAGCAGTTCGAGAACCCCGACAAGCTCGACATCACCCGCGAGAATGCGCGGCGCCAGCTGTCCTTCGGCTACGGCATCCATCGTTGCGTCGGCGCGCGGCTTGCCGAACTGCAGTTGCGCATATTGCTCGAGGAGATGCACAAGCGGCGGATGCGCGTCCATGTCGCCGGCGATGTCGAGCGGGTGCGGGCGAATTTCGTCCATGGCTTCCGCAAGCTCGAGGTCGAGATCACCGAATTCTGATGGGTGCGGGGCCCGTCGCGCGCAACCCTGGGTTCAGGCCGGATCGGATATGAACCGGTTCATGAACCGATCGAATTCGTCCGGAACCGCCTGCGACCGCCGCCGGCTCCTGCGCTGGCTGGGTGCGTCGGCGAGCTTTGCCGCGCTCTCCGCCTGCGGCTCCGGCCGGGCGGAAGCGAAATCCTACCCCGTCTCCTTGAGCGAGGCCCAATGGCGCGCAAGGCTGAGCAGGGAGGAATTCGCCATCCTGCGCGAGGCAGGAACCGAGCGGCCCCATTCCTCGCCGCTCGATCGGGAAAAGCGCCCCGGCACCTTCGTCTGTGCGGGCTGCGGCAATGCGCTCTATTCCTCGAAGACGAAGTTCGAATCGGGGACCGGCTGGCCCAGCTTCTGGGCCGCGATCGATCGGGGCGCAGTCGGGACCAGCAGGGACTTCAAGATCGGCTATCCCCGGACCGAGGTCCATTGCGCCGACTGCGGGGGCCATCTGGGCCATATCTTCAACGACGGCCCCAAGCCCACGGGCAAGCGTCACTGCATCAATGGCGCGGCGATGGATTTCCGCCCGGCCTAGGCCTTGCGGCCAGGCCCGAGGCGGACCCACCGTTGCATCGCCCCCGCGACCGAACGGTCAGCCTTTTTCCTCGAGCAGGATCGGGCATTGCACCTTGACCGCGAGCATCGCGAAATCGCGCAGGGTGAAGGTATCCTCGAAGACGAGGCCGTAATTGCTGTCCTTGCGCCAGCGCACCTTGCAGCGGATGTCGGGAAATTCCGCGCTCGAAATCGTCACCCGCTGATCGATCGCGAAGACGTGGTCGCATTCGACCCGCGCACCCTGTTGCGAAAGATTGAGCGCCACCGCCTCGGCGCGGCCGGTCAGCGCCGACAGCGTCATCGGCACGACGATGTTGAGGCGCAGGCGGCGCTTGGGAAACTTCCAGTCTTCGCGGATCAATTGCTCGACCGCGACCGGCGAGACGAAGCGATAGCTGGCGTCGAACCCGGCGTGGCGGACCAGCTCGAGCTCGTAGCTGTCGCCGTTCTGGAGCTCGAGCGCGAGCGCCCGGTCGGTGGGCAGGCGATGGAAGGTCCGTACCCCGATGCCGGTCGCCGATACATCGCGGATCACGCAGACGAATTCGCCCTGCCCGCAGACCAGCTTGGCCGCGCGAATGAGTGAGGTGAAACGGGGCGCACCGCGTTGATCGGCACCGCCCTCCGGATCCCTGTGGTCGTGTCCGGCTGCGCTCGTGAAATCCATTATCTCAAATCCCCAAGTGCGCGTTAGCCCGAGGGCTGCAGCGAGATCGGGGCCAGTACCCTGTATATATACTTGATAAGTTGCTTCAGGTTAACATCCCGATAAACGAAGCGGGAAATTTTCGTCGGCCCTACGCCCGACGGGCCGCCGCGGGCCCTCGGCGGCGCGGGGCCATGTGGTGCGGGTGGCGGGACTCGAACCCGCACGTCCAAAGGACAGGGGATTTTAAGTCCCCGGCGTCTACCATTCCGCCACACCCGCGCACGGGCCAGCGATAGAAGCGGAGTGCCTGGCGCGCAATCTTCGCGGTGCGATCAGCCTTCGTTGAGGCGGCGGCGCATGTCCTTGCCCGGCTTGAAATAGGGGACGCGCTTGGCGGGGACATCGACCGCTTCGCCGGTGCGCGGGTTGCGGCCCTTGCGGGCTTCGCGCTCGCGCGTCGAAAACGCCCCGAAGCCGCGCAATTCGACCCTGCCACCTTCCGCCAGCCGTCCGGCGATCTCTTCGAAGAAGATATCGACCACCTGTTCGACTTCCTCGGGACGGAGTTCGGGATTGTCCTGCGTGAGGGCGGCGAGAAGTTCGGATCGGATCATACGGGTCTCCCGGCCGGCTCGAATGACCGGCTCCCGGTGATGGTCTGGGGCGAGCGTCCTTGCGAGACGCGCGAACCTGCGGGCCCTACCATTCGCTTGTGCCAGATCGGTTTCGCAGCCGCAAGACGGCAATTGTAGATACCGGCCACCCGCGCGCGGTCACGCGTCCGCCAGCAATTGCCGGGCCGACAGGCCGAGACGCTTCATCCGCATGCGGATCTCGGGCCATTCGCTGCGCAGGAAAGCCTCTCGTTCGGTTCGCCGCAACCGTTCGGCGGCGCCTTCGACGACATACATGCCCACTCCGCGCTGGACCTCGACCAGCCCGTCGTTCTGGAATTGCTGATAGGCCTTGGCGACGGTGAGCGGATTGGCCCCCTGCTCCGCCGCGAGCGCGCGTACCGAGGGCAGCATGTCCCCTTCCGCATAAACGCCGTCCATGATCGCCGCCGCGATCATGTCGCGCAGCTTGAGATAGACCGGTTTCGACTGGTTCGACATCGTGGCTCCCCGGCAAGACTGCTTCAGTGCCATAATACAGCGCGGCGCGCAAGGTTCCCGAATGGCCCCCGCCCGCGCGAGCCGGTCTCGCCTGTAACTAATGCTTCACATGATCGCTCAAGACGCTAGGGTGCGCCGCTGACGGGCCGGACAGGTCGCAAAGAAAAACAGTTTCGGGGAAAGAGCTAGAATGAAGGACATGGCACTGTGGGGCGAGGCTGACTGGATCGTCGTCATCGCCTCGATAATTCTCGCCGGCTTCCTCGGCGTCGGGGCATGGGCGGTGACCCGTCCCAAACCCGAAGTGCTCGGCCATCCCAAGGGTCTCTTCGTGCTGTTCTTCGCCGAGATGTGGGAGCGCTTCTCCTACTATGGCATGCGCGCCCTGCTGACGCTCTATCTGGTCAAGCACTGGCTCTATTCGGATGGAAGCGCCAATCTCATCTACGGCGCCTATACCAGCCTCGTCTACATCACGCCGGTGCTCGGCGGGTGGCTCGCGGACCGCTATCTCGGCCAGCGCAAGGCGGTTGCCTTCGGGGCGGTTCTGCTCACCTTCGGCCACTTCTTCATGGCCTTCGAAGGCGACGGAAGCGGTCATGCCAGCGATCCCACGCTCAACGTATTCTGGCTCGCCCTGGCGCTGATCATCGTCGGTTCGGGCTTCCTCAAGGCGAACATATCGGTCATCGTCGGGCAGCTCTATCCGCGCACCGACATCCGCCGCGATTCCGCCTACACCATCTTCTATATGGGGATTAACCTCGGCGCCGCTGCAGGCACGATCATCGCCGGCTATCTCGGCGAGACGATCGGCTGGGCCTATGGCTTCGGTGCCGCGGGCATCGGCATGCTGGTCGGCCTCGTCGTCTTCGTCATCGGCAAGCCCCTGCTGCTCGGCCGCGGCGAACCGCCCGTACCGGCCAAGCTCAAGCAGTCGGTCGCGGGCATCAGGCTGGAATGGCTTCTCTACCTTGTCGGCGTGGCCGGCGTCGGGGTCATCTGGGCGCTGATCCAGTTCCAGGAAGCGGTCGGCTGGATATTGCTGGCTTCGGGCGCGGCGCTCCTGCTCTACGTCCTCAAGGAAGCCTTCAAGCTCGACCATGAAGCGCGCGACCGGGTCTTTGCGATGATCTTCCTCATCCTGCTGATGCCGGTGTTCTGGGGCCTGTTCGAGCAGGCGGGCGGATCGGTGAATCTTTTCACCGACCGCTATGTCGACCGCCAGGGGGTTCCGACCTCGCTGTTCCAGTCGATCAATCCGATCTACATCATCCTGCTCGGACCGGTCTTCGCCGGCCTGTGGCAATGGCTCGCCCGGCGTGGATGGGAACCGTCGACCCCGGCGAAGATGGGCCTCGGCATCGTCCAGATGGGTCTGGCCTTCGTCGTCCTCGTATGGGGCGCGAACAATTTCAGTTCGGCGGGCGATGCCGGCGTGGTGCTGCTGCCGGTCCTGTTCATCTTCCTCTTCTATCTGCTTTCGACCACCGGCGAGCTTTGCCTCTCCCCGGTCGGGCTTTCGGCAATGAACCGGCTCTCGGCGCGGCATATGGCGAGCCTGATGATGGCGGCGTTCTTCTTCGGCACGGCCGGCGGCAATTACGTCGCGGGCTTCCTCGGCTCGCTGATGGGCGAGGGCGAAGGCGGCGACATGACGCGGGAGGCGGCGCTGGGCATCTACTGGACCATGGGTCTGGTCGCGATCGGCGTCGGTGTGTTCGTCATAATCGTATCGCCGCTGGTCAAGAAGCTCATGCATCTCGACACGCTGCGCGACGACGATGTCGGCGACGATCTCGAAGGCCAGTCCGAAGCCGGCCTCGAGAACCAGGAAGCGGGCCTCCACCCGACCACCCGGCCGCACGGCTGAAAACGCGATCCGGAGGGGCGCGGCGCGAGCCGCGCCTCCTCGAGACAATGCCCGTGAAGCGGGCGATGAGGGGACCATGAAGCACACCGCCAAGAACCTTGCGATCGGCCTTCTGGCCGCCGCGCTTTCCGCCTGCGCGACCACGGGACAGGACGCTCGGGCGAGCGCCCGGACGTCGCAGACGACGACCGATACGCCCTTCCCCTCGACCTATGAGCGCTATCCGGGCCGCCCGACCGCGCTGGTCGGCGCGACGGTCTACGACGGCAAGGGCGGACGGATCGACAACGGGACCGTCCTCTTCCGCAACGGCGAGGTGGTTGCCGTGGGCGACGCCGGGCTGTCGACCGAAGGCTATGACCGGATCGACGGCAGCGGCAAATTCGTCACTCCGGGCGTGATCGACATCCATTCGCATCTCGGCGACTATCCGACCCCCGCGGTCCAGGCCCACGAGGACGGCAACGAAGCCACTTCGCCGACCACCCCCGAGGTCTGGGTGGAGCATTCGATCTGGCCGCAGGATCCGGGCTTTACACGTGCGCTCGCCAATGGCGGGGTGACCAGCCTGCAGATCCTCCCCGGTTCGGCCAATCTGATGGGCGGCCGCTCGGCCACCCTCAAGAACGTGCCCAGCCGCACCGTCCAGGGTATGAAGTTCCCGGGTGCGCCTTATGGCTTCAAGATGGCCTGCGGCGAGAATCCCAAGCGCGTCTACGGCAGCAAGGGTCGCATGCCTTCCACCCGCATGGGAAATTTCGCGGTCAATCGCCAGACCTGGCTCGATGCCAAGGCCTATGACGGCGAGAAGCGCGATCTGGGCAAGGAAACGCTCAAGGGCGTGCTCGACGGCGACATCCTCGTCCACAACCACTGCTACCGCGCCGACGAAATGGCGCTGGTGATCGATATGGCCAAGGAGATGGGCTATAAGGTCGCCGCATTCCACCATGCGGTGGAATCGTACAAGATCGGCGATCTGCTGCGCGAGAACGACATCTGCAGCGCGATCTGGGCCGATTGGTACGGCTTCAAGATGGAAGCCTATGACGGGATTCCCGAAAATGCCGCCCTCCTGTTCAAGGAAGGCGCCTGCGTGGTCATCCATTCCGACGACGCCAACGGCATCCAGCGACTCAATCAGGAAGCCGCCAAGGCTCAGGCTGCGGGGCTCCGCATGGGGATCGACATTCCCGACGCCGAAGTCATTCGCTGGCTCACGCTCAACCCTGCCAAGGCCATGGGAATCGATGCCATGACCGGCAGCCTCGAGCCCGGCAAGATGGCCGATGTCGTGCTCTGGAACGGCGATCCGTTGTCGGTCTATTCTCGCCCCGAGAAGGTCTGGATCGACGGGGCCTTGTTGTTCGATGCGATGGACAGGTCGCGCCGGCCGGTGAGCGATTTCGAACTCGGCCAGCCCGGCGAAGGAGATGTGAAGTGAAGCGCGCACTGATTTTTGCGGCGGGCCTGCTCGCCTGTGCCGCCGCCGTTCCCGCCGCCGCGCAGGACGTCGCCATTACCAACGCCACCGTCGCGACCGGGGACGGTGGCGATCCGGTCACCGGCGCCACGGTCGTGGTGCGTGGCGGCAAGGTCGTGGCCGCCGGCCGCAACGTCGCAGTACCGGCCGGAGTGGACGTCCTCGACGGCAGCGGCACATGGGTCACGCCGGGGATTTTCGCCACGGTCACCTCTCTGGGGCTGTGGGACGTCGGGGCGGTGAGCGAATCCAACGACACGCGGGCGCCCGATTCGCCGTTCAGCGCCGCGCTCGACGTTGCCCCGATCGTCAATCCCAACTCGCAGCACATCCTCGTCCATCGCGCCGCCGGGATCACCCGCGCGGCGACGATGATGCCGCCTTCGGCCTCGATCTTCGGCGGCCAGGGTGCGATCATCGATCTCGGGGCAGATGCCCGGACAGTGATGCGACCGCGTGCCTTTCAGGTGGTCGAGCTCGGCGAAGGCGGGGCCCGCCGCGCCGGAGGCAGCCGGGCGAGCGCGCATGCCCTGTTCCGCAACGCCCTGCGCGAAGCGACCAGGCTGGGCGAGGACGCCCGGATCCCCGGTCGTTCCTCGCGCGAGCCCGATGTCGGAACCGGCGACGACATTCCGGTCGACCCGCGCCTGACCGGCGAGGCGAGCGAGCGCGAGGGCGATGTGCTGCTGACCCGTTTCGATGCGGCGGCGCTGGTGCCCGTCGTGCGCGGCGAGCAGCCGCTCTACGTCGAAGTCGAACGCGCTTCGGACATCCGCAGCGTGCTTGCTCTCAAGCAGGAGTTCCCGCGTCTCGATCTCGTTCTCGTCGGGGCGAGCGAAGGCTGGCTTGTGGCGCGCGAGATCGCCGCGGCGGGCATCCCGGTGATCGCCGACGGGCTCGACGATCTGCCGGAGAATTTCGAGGAACTTGCTGCCACACAGAGCAATATCGGGCGAATGGTCAAGGCGGGCGTCACCGTCGCGATCAATGCCAATGCGATGGAGAATCCCCGCAATCTCAACCAGTACGCCGGCAATCTGGTCGGCCTGACCCGCGTGCCCGGGGCCGATGGGCTGAGCTGGGGACAGGCCTTCGCCGCGATCAGCTCGGTTCCGGCCCAGATCAGCGGCTATGGCGGGCGCGCCGGCGTGCTCGCGCCCGGGGCGCTGGGCGATCTGGTGGTCTGGGACGGCGACCCGCTCGAGGTGGGCTCGGTCCCCGTCAGGGTCTTCATAGACGGTGTCGAACAGCCGCTCGACAACCATCAGAGCCGCCTCAGGGAGCGCTATCGCGATCTCGACGAAAGCGATCTTCCCAAGGCCTACGACTGGTGAGGCGGTGAGAGAGATGCGAACGGCGTTGCTGGCGCTCGCCGCCGCGGCTGCGGCTGTCGGCTTCCATGCGGTTTCGGCGCAGGATGCGCCGCCCGACCGCTCGCAGGATCTCGCCTGGATGAATGCGCAGCAGTCCTATCTCACCGCGCTCGGCGCGGAGGACGGCTGGCGGGTCATGCCCGGCGGACTGCGCTGGCGCTATGTCGAATATGCCGGGAGCGGGGATCGGCCCACGGTGGAGGATACGGTTACGGTCCATTACGCCGGGACCTTCATCGATGGCGAGACCTTCGATTCCTCCTTCGACCGCGGTGAGCCGGCGACCTTCCCGCTCGGCCGGCTGATCAAGGCGTGGCAGATGGCGATCCCCGAGATGGGCGTGGGCGATACGATCGAGATCGCCGCTCCCGCCGACCTCGCCTATGGCGCCGCTGGCAAGGGTCCGATCCCGGGCGGGGCGACGCTGCTGTTCAAGGTGAAGCTCCTCGGCATCGAGCCCGCCGGCTGAGGGAGCCGGCGCGAAAGGCTTGCAGAGGCAGCCGATCCTGCTACCCATGTTGACGCCGTGCACATGGAGTTGGCGATGGATCAGGCACTCGTATCGCTTCTTGCCGCTTCGCTTGCCCTGATCGGCACCCATTTCGCCCTGTCCCACCCGCTGCGCGCGCCGCTCGCGCGGGGGCTCGGGCCGACCGGCTTCATGGCGTTCTACAGCCTCGTCGCCATCGCTTGTCTGGTCTGGATGTATGTCGCTTTCACCGCTGCGCCACCCGGCGATCTGGGCGGAAGCGGCGCCATCGGCTGGGTGATCGCAACGGTCCTGACCCTCCCCGCACTGGTGCTCTTCCTCGGCTCTCTGAGGAACAATCCCGCGCTCCCGGCGCCGGGTGCCGAGGCGCTTGCAGCGCAGGAGCCCGCGGGCGTCTTCGCCGTCACGCGCCACCCCATGATGTGGGGCTTCGCGCTCTGGGCGCTGTCGCATCTGGTCCTGTGGTGGAGTTCGCGGACGACGATCGTCGCGCTGGCGATCCTCGTGCTCGCGCTCGTCGGGGCGCGGCTTCAGGATCGCAAGAAGGAAGCGCTGATGGGGGCGAACTGGACGGGCTGGGAAGAGCGGACGAGCTATTGGCCGCGATGGGGCCGGCTCCCGGGGGCGGGGATGATCCTCTGGCTCGTCGCGTTCGCCGCATGGCTCGGGATCACCTGGTGGCATATGCCTGCCGCCGGCATACCGGCCGGGCTGTGGCGCTGGCTCTAGTCAGTCGCCGGTGAACACCGCAGGTCGCTTCTCGAGCAGCGCATCGATCCCCTCCATATGGTCCTGCGTCAGGTGCATCAGCGCCTGCGCATTGGCGGCCATCTCGAGCGCGGTGTCGTAGCCGATCGAGCGGCCCTGCCGCATTAGGGTCTTCGCTTGCCGCAGCGCATGCGGAGGCATGGCGGCGACCCTGGCGGCGAGCGCCTGCGCTTCGTCGACCAGCGCCGCATCCTCCACCACGCGGCTGACGAGGCCCCAGTCGAGCGCCGTCTGCGCATCGATCACCTCGCCGGTATAGAACAGTTCCGCCGCCCGCGCCTCACCCACGATGCGCGGCAGGATCCATGTGCCGCCATCCCCGGGAATGATGCCGAGCTTGAGAAAGGTCACGCCGAATTTCGCCCGTTCCGCGGCAAGGCGCATGTCGGCGAGGCAGGCGATATCGCACCCCAGCCCGATCGCGGGCCCGTTGACCGCGGCGATCAGCGGCACGCGCAGGCCATAGAGCGCGCGCAGGACCTTGTGGATGTTGTTGCGATAGCCGTCGGAGATCTCCGGCGCGGTGCCGCCGAAAGTCCCGCTCCGTTCCTTCATCGCCTTGATATCGCCCCCGGCGCTGAATGCCCGGCCGGCCCCGGTGAGAATGACGCAGCGAATCTCCAGATCGGCGTTGATCGCATCGCAGGCCGCCGCGAAGGCATCGCCGTCGCCGGCGGCGCCGAGCGGATTCATCGTCTCGGGGCGGTTGAGCGTCAATGTGCTGACGTGCCCAACTGTCTCGATGTTCAGAAGCGCCACGGCCATTCCCCTTGCTCGATCACGCCCTGTGTCATACATGTATTACAAGGAGACTCAACCATGCTCGCCGTGCGACTCGACAAGGATCTCGAAGACCGTCTCTCCGCCGTGGCCAAGCGTACCGGGCGGAGCAAGAGCCATTACGTGCGTGAAGCCCTGATCGAGAAGATCGAGGAACTCGAGGACATCGCCCTGCTCGAAGAGGCGCTGCGCGACCCCGATGCGGGCAAAACCCGCCCCTTGGCAGACGTGGTGCGCGAACTTGGCCTGGACTCTTGAGATTGAAAGGGCTGCGGAACGGCAGCTTGGCAAGCTGCCGAAACCGGTCGGACAGCGGATATTCGCTTCGCTGCAACGTATCTCATCCACCGACAACCCACGACTGAAAGGCCGGGCGATGGCGGGGAAATATGCCGGCACTGGCGCTATCGGATCGGCGAATATCGCGTGATCGCGCGGATCGAGGATGGGCGGATGGTGATCGTGGTCATCGCCATCGGTCACCGGCGGGAGATCTACCGCTAGACCGTCGCGAACAACTCAGGCCCTCGCCTCGTTCATCCCGGCCGAATTGTGGCGTAGCGCGGCAAGCACCGTATCGACGATATGCGGCGCGTTGAGCGCGGCTTCGTCATATTGCTTCGCCGGGTCGTCCTGGTCCTGGAACACATCGGGCAGGCGCATGGTTCGCACCTTCAGACCGCCGTCGGTCAGACCCTCGTCGCTGGCGAAGGTCAGCACATGGGCGCCGAGGCCGCCGATCGCACCCTCCTCGACCGTCACCACCACTTCATGGCTGCGCATCACCCTCTCGATCAGCGCGGTGTCGAGCGGCTTGGCGAAGCGGAGGTCGGCGACGGTGGTCGAGAGGCCCTTGGCCTCGAGTTGCTCGGCGGCTTTCTGCGCCTCTTCGAGCCGCGTCCCCAGGGACAGTATCGCGACCTTCGAGCCTTCGCGCAGGACCCGGCCCTTGCCGATCTCGAGCTTTTCCAGTTTCTCCGGTATCGCCACGCCGGTGCCACTGCCGCGCGGATAGCGCAGCGCGATCGGACCCGCGTCATGTTCGGCGGCGGTATAGGTCATATGCGCCAGCTCGGCCTCGTCGGCGGCCGCCATCACCACGAAATTGGGCAGGGTGGCGAGATAGGTGATGTCGAAGCTGCCGGCATGGGTGCAGCCGTCCGCGCCGACCAGCCCCGCGCGATCGATGGCGAAGCGCACGGGCAGGTTCTGGATCGCCACATCGTGCACCACCTGATCGTAGGCGCGCTGGAGAAAGGTCGAATAGATCGCGGCGAAGGGACGCATCCCCTGCGCGGCAAGCCCCGCGGCGAAGGTCACCCCATGCTGTTCGGCGATGCCGACGTCGAAGGCGCGGTCGGGATGCGCTTTGGCGAAGCGATCGACGCCGGTCCCGCTGGGCATGGCGGCGGTGATGGCGCAGATCCGCGGGTCGGCTTCCGCGAGCTTCGCCAGCGTGTCGCCGAAGACGTTCTGATAGGCCGGCGGGCCGCCTGCACTCTTCTTCTGTTCGCCGGTGACGACGTCGAATTTGGCGACGCCATGGTATTTGTCGGCACTGCTTTCGGCCGGCGCATAGCCCTTGCCCTTGGTCGTCACCACATGGATCAGCACCGGACCCTGTTCGCTGTCGCGGACGTTTTCGAGCACGGGAATGAGGTGGTCGAGGTTGTGGCCGTCGATCGGCCCGACGTAATAGAAGCCCAGTTCCTCGAACAGCGTCCCGCCGGTGACCATGCCGCGGGTGTATTCCTCCGCCTTTTCGAGCCCGCCCCACACCCGGCGGCCGAGCTTCTTGGCGATCTTCGAGGCCATCGACCGAAGGCCGAGATATTCGCTGCTCGACACCATCCGCGCGAGATAGGCGCTCAGCCCGCCCACCGGCGGCGCGATCGACATGTCGTTGTCGTTGAGGATCACGACCAGGCGATTGCCCGCCTGCTCGGCATTGTTCATCGCCTCATAGGCCATGCCCGCGCTCATTGCGCCGTCACCGATGACCGCGATCCCGCGGCCCGGCTTGCCCTGCAGCTTGTTGGCCATGGCGAAGCCCAGCGCCGCGCTGATCGAGGTCGAACTATGCGCCGCGCCGAACGGATCGTATTCGCTCTCGGCGCGCTTGGTGAAGCCGCTGAGGCCGCCGCCCTGGCGCAAGGTGCGGATACGGTCGCGCCGCCCGGTGAGGATCTTGTGCGGATAGCACTGGTGGCCGACGTCCCACACGAGCTTGTCCTCGGGCGTCTCGAAGACGTAATGGATCGCCGCGGTCAGCTCGACCACGCCGAGGCCCGATCCGAGGTGGCCACCGGTCGTTCCAACCGCATCGATCACTTCGGCGCGCAATTCGTCGGCCAGCTGGCGAAGCTGGCTCTTGTCGAGCTTGCGAAGATCCGCGGGAAGTTTGACCGTATCGAGCAGTGGCGTCTGAAGGCGGGATGTCATGGGAAGCCGCTTTACACTTGTGCACGCAAACTGTCGATGAACGCTTTGCCCATGAAAATGAACGGTTTGGCAAGTTCCGTCAGCGGGCGCAGTCGTCGCACAAGCCGCGCAGCTCGACCACCGGACGGACATCGGTGAAGCCGGCATCCCGTCCCGCCTCGCGCAGGGCGCCGGATACGCGATCGTCGTCGATATGCGTCGCCTTGCCGCAATCGTCGCAGATCAGGAAAATGCAATCGTGGCGGCACCCGGGGTGGGTGTTGACCAGATAGGCGTTGGCGCTTTCGATCCGATTGGCGAGATTGGTGCGCACGAACAGGTCGAGGATGCGGTAGACGCTGTTGGGCGCGACGCGCTTGCCGCGCGCGGCCGAGAGATTGTCTGCGATGTCGTAAGCGCTCGCGGGCCGTTCGTGGCGGGCGAGCTCCTCGAACACCGACTGGCGCATGCCGGTCCATTGTTCGCCGCTGTCGGTCAGCCTGACGCGCGCCGCATCGAGGAGGTCGTTGCCCGAATGTTCGCGATGCGCATGCGCCTGTCCTGCCATGCGGGCGAAGGTAGGCCGCGCAGGCGGCGCGTTCAAGCTAGTTGCGCTGGAAGCGGGCGGAATAGACACCGGGATAGAGCGCCTTCAGCGCGGCGACCTTGGGCGCATCCCAGCGCTGGATATAGCCGTGCCTCGGGTTCTTGGCCATGAAGTCCTGGTGGTGGTCCTCGGCCGGATAGAAAGCCTGGGCGCGTTCGATCGCCGTGACGATCGGCTTGTTCCACAGGCCGGCGCCTTCGAGCTGCGCGACATAGGCCCTGGCGACGGCACTCTGTTCCGCCGACATCGGCACCAGGGCGGAACGGTATTGCACGCCGCGGTCGGGACCCTGGCGATTGCGCAAGGTGGGATCGGCGACGACCGAGAAATAGATGCGCAGCAATTGGTCGTAGCGGATGACCGAGGGGTCGTAAGTGACCTTCACGGCTTCGGCATGGTCGGTAACGCCGCTCGAAACGAGGGTGTAGCTCGCCTGCCGTTCGGTGCCGCCGTGATAGCCCGCAACCGCGCTCTTGACGCCCTTCACATGGCTGAAGACCGCCTCGACGCCCCAGAAGCAGCCACCCGCGAAGATCGCCGTCCGGAGACCTTTCTCGTGGGCCACCCGCTTGGCGGCGGGCGCTTCGACCGCCGCTTCGGCCGCCGAGGCGGGCTGCTGGCAGGCGGAAGCGCCCAGAGCGAGGGCAGCGATAGCGCCTGCGGCGCGCAACCGCATCACAGGACCGCGGCGACCAGCTGCGGCACGACCTCCAGGAAAGCCCCGCCATTGGCGAGGACGACGGCGACGGCGCCGGCGCCGAAGCCGATACCGAAATTGCGATAGAGGTCGCTGGTGAAGAGTTTCATGTCTGGTCCTTCGTCGATCTTGCCGACATGGGTACCGGAGCACCGGTTGCGAAGCTCTGAATGCATCCGTCGTCGGACGTTCAGCTTCGTTGGTCGATTGCCGGGGGTCCGCCAGCGGGCGCCGCCGCCGCGCGATGGCGGCGGCCGGGAGCGGCGCGATCAGTGGCGGAAGTGGCGCATTCCGGTGAAGACCATCGCCAGGCCCTGCTCGTCCGCGGCGGCGATGACCTCCTCGTCGCGGATCGATCCGCCCGGCTGGATCACCGCCGTCGCCCCCGCTTCGGCAGCGGCGAGGAGCCCGTCCGCGAAGGGGAAGAAAGCATCGGAAGCGACCGCGCTGCCGACGGTGCGGGGGCTGTCCCAGCCGTATTTTTCCGCTGCTTCGGCTGCCTTCATCGCGGCGATCCGCGAGGAATCGCGGCGGTTCATCTGCCCCGCGCCGATCCCGGCGCTCGCGCCGTCGCGGGCATAGACGATGGCGTTGGACTTGACGTGGCGCGCCACGGTCCAGGCGAACAGGCAGTCCTGCAGTTCCCGCTCGGTCGGCTGGCGCTGCGTGACGACCCTCAGGTCGGCTTCCGAAATCGCGCCATTGTCGCGCGTCTGGACCAGCAGCCCGCCGGTTATCGGCTTGACCGTCAGCCCGCTGCGGCGCGGATCGGGCAGCTCCCCGGTCACCAGCAGCCGCAGGTTCTTCTTCCTGGCGAAAGCCTCGCGCGCCTCCGCGCTCACCGAAGGGGCGATCACCACCTCTGTGAAGATCTCGCAGATCGCCCGCGCGGTTTCGCCGTCGAGTTCGCGATTCACCGCGACGATGCCACCGAAGGCGGAAACGCTGTCGCAGGCCAGCGCCTCGCTCCATGCCTCGATCAGCGTGGCGGCCTGCGCCACGCCGCAGGGATTGGCGTGCTTCACGATCACCACCGCCGGATCGCCGGTCCGGAATTCCGCACATAGCTCGAGCGCGGCATCGGCATCGTTGTAATTGTTGTAGCTCAGCTCCTTGCCCTGGAGCTGTTCGGCCTGGGCGATGCCCCGGCCATGCGGCCCCGCGGGAGTGTAGAGCGCCGCCTGCTGGTGCGGGTTCTCGCCATAGCGCAGGGGCACCGGCGCCGTCCCGTTGACCGCCAGCATGTCGGGGAAGAGCTGCTGCTGGTCGGCGAAGGCGAACCACTGGCTGATCATCGCGTCATAGGCGGCGGTGGCGGCGAAGGCCTTGGCCGCGAGCTTCCGGCGGAAGTCGAGCGAGGTCGCCCCCGCGCCCTCGAGCTCGGCGAGCAGCGTCGGATAGTCCGCGGGATCGGTCACGATGGTGACGAAACGGTGGTTCTTGGCTGCCGAGCGGACCATGCTGGGCCCGCCGATATCGATGTTCTCGATGATCTCCTCGCGCTCCGCGCCGCGCATCACCGTCGCCTCGAAGGGATAGAGGTTGACCACCACCAGATCGATCGCGCCGATGCCATGGCTGTCCATCGCCGCGGCATGCTCGGGATTGTCGCGCACGGCGAGCAGGCCGCCATGGACCATCGGGTGGAGGGTCTTGACCCGCCCGTCCATCATCTCGGGAAAGCCGGTCAGTTCAGCGACATCGCGCACGTCGAGCCCCGCCTCGCGCAGCGCCCTCGCGGTGCCGCCGGTCGAGACCAGCTCGACGCCGCGATCCGCCAGCGCCCGGCCGAGCTCCACCAGGCCGCTCTTGTCGGACACCGAAAGCAGGGCCCGCTTGATCGCCACGTCAGCCACTTGAAATCACCCCATGCGTTTGAGCAGCCAGGGGAAGCGCCCCCCGCTGCGCGATGTCAGCCCTTCGACGACAAGCTGCTTGGTGGCGCGCGGGCGGCCCTGCCCGTCGACCCAGAGGCTGTCCTCGATCGCGATTTGCGCTTCGCCGCTATCGCCTCCGAGGCGGAATTGCCAGTAGCTTCCATCGGGCAGGGCGAGCCCCGCGCCGCGGCAGTCCTCCGACAGGCCCGGTTCGATTCCCTGGCCGAGGTGAAAGGGGATCGCGAAAGCGATCTTGCCGCGCTTGCCCTGGCGTCCCGAGGGCTCGAGCAGGTCTTCGCCGCGCAATTCCTCGCCATCGGCGCTCATCAGCAGGATGCGCCGGTGGATCAGCCCGTAGCGCGCGGCATAGCCGTTGTGCGACGCCTCGAGCCGGGTCGCGTCGCGGCCGCGCTGCCTGACCGTGCTGCGGGCGACCTCGACTTCCTCGACCCCCTTGCCGATCTGTCCCTTGATCAGGATGGCGGTCGAATTGGCATCGTCGAGCACCAAAGTCGAATGCGCCGCGCTGCCGCGCAGCCCCTGCTCGATGCGCACAGGCACCAGCCCGCCGGCGAGGCCCGCACCGCCGCAATTGACCACGATCCGCTGCTCGCGATGCGACAGTTCGAAGGCCAGCGTCGAGGCGCAGCCGAATCGCGCATGGCGCGCGCGCGGCGGTGGCGCCGCATCGAGCACGAGCACGCTGCGGCCCGCATCGACGCGGTGGTAGCCCCAATGCGGCAGGTCCTTGCCCGGGCGCGTCCGGATCGCGCTCGCTTCGATCAACGCGTCGAGGCGGGCAGCGGCAGTCGCCGCGCCGCCCTGCCAGCTGCCGAGCCCGCGATCGCCCATCCGCAGGGCGAGCAGCGGCGGGACGAGCAGCGCAAGCATGGTTTCGAGCGCGGCCGGCGGGTCGCGATCGACCGCCGCATAGCAGGCGCGCAGATCGACCAGCAGCGCGATCGCCTCCATCTGCGCGAGCGGGCTGCGCGACAGCACCCCGCCATCGTCCGACACCAGCTCGCCCAGCGCGCGCAGCAGCCCGGCTTCGCCGAACAGCCGGCGCGGGCGCCCGTCGGGGAGCAGCAGGCCGGCGGCGACGATGGCGCACCAGCCCGCGAGCTGGCCGAGCCCGTCCTCGGCCCGCGCGACCTGCCGGTCGAGCCAGCGCGCGGTCGTCTCGATCGCCTCGAGCGTGCGGCTGCGCAGCCGGGCCTCGCCGCCGAGGATCAGCGGTGCGTGCGTCAGCCAGGAGAGCAGACGCAGCCCCGCATGCTCGACGGTCCAGGCGGGGCCCCTGGCCGGTTGCGGATTGGCCTTGAGCCATTTCGCCAGCAATGGCTCGCCGACCTCGGCGCATTCCTCGCGCGGGGCGCAGGCGGCGAGGTCGCGAAGCCAGGTGAAGCCGTGCACGGTTCGCTGCAGCGGCGGGGTGAGCGGCGTGTTGCTGGCGAAATCGACCCGGCCCACGGGGGCCTTGAGCCCGTGGACGAGGAACTGCCCCGCGCGCAGCGCCACGCCCGCCGCCCGGTCGCCCGCCAGCGGGGTGGAAACCGTGGCGAGCAGGCGCGGCGCAGCGGGCTTGCGCAGCGGCGCCGCCAGCACCGATCCCGGCACTCCGAGGCGATAGGCCCAGCGGAGCAGGCTTTCGACCGGCCCCGCCGGCGGCGGCTGCAGATCGCTCAGCGCCAGCGCGCGCGAGGGTTCGATGCGGACGCTGCCGGGAAGGGCATCCGCCCCCCGCTCGACCAGCAATTCCTCGCCCCCGCCGAGCGGCAGCGCCCTGTCCAGATCCGCCTCGCCAGTTCCGCCGGTCTCGCCGGTCTCGCCGACGGCTTCGGGACGCAGGAGAAGGCCGGCGCTTTCGCTCATCATCCGCCCTTCAGTGCGGCGATATTGGCGGCATAGCGCGCGGCACCGCCCTTGAAGGTGGCCGAGCCGGCGACCAGCACATCGGCCCCGGCCTCGACGCACAGCCGCGCGGTTTCGGCATTGACCCCGCCATCGACCTCGAGATGGATCGGCTTGCCCAGAGCATCGATGCGCTTACGGATCGCCTCGACCTTGCGGAGCTGCGAATGGATGAAGCTCTGCCCGCCGAAGCCGGGGTTGACGCTCATCACCAGCACCAGATCGGCATCCTCGAGCACATAGTCGAGCGCCTCCACCGGCGTGCCCGGATTGAGCACCACCCCGGCCTTCTTGCCGAGCGCGGAGATCGCCTGCAGCGTCCTGTGGATGTGCGGCCCCGCCTCGGGATGGACGGTGATGATGTCCGCGCCCGCCTCGGCGAAATCCTCGAGATAGCGGTCGATCGGGGCGATCATCAGATGGACGTCGAAGGGTTTGTCGCTGTGCGGGCGGAGCGCCTTGACCACTGCCGGGCCGATGGTGATGTTGGGCACGTAATGCCCGTCCATCACATCGACATGGATCCAATCGGCCCCGGCCTCGTCCACCGCGCGAATTTCCTCACCGAGCCGGGCGAAGTCGGCCGAGAGGATCGAAGGGGAAATCAGCGGTACGGTCATGCGCGCAAGGGGCCTTGTGACGGGAGCCTGCCCTGCCCTACGCGCGCGGAGCGAGGGTTAACAAGCTGGCCACCGTCGCTTTTCCACATGGCGCGCTCAGGCTCCGGGCACGGCAGGGCGCGGTGGGAAATTCATCGGCAATTCAGCGCCGGGCGCTATGCTTGGCAGCCAATGGCAGGGGCACAGGCCCATCGCAGGCAGCGCCCCCGCGCGCCCGATCCCGGACAGTCGCAACGGAACTTTCATGACACGCACCATTTTCGCCACCACCGGCCTCGCCGCACTCGCGCTCGCAGGGCTTTCGACCGCTGCACCGGCAGCGGCCCAATATCGCCAGAAAATCGCCAATGACGCATCCAGGTGCGGCGCCGGCGGCGGGCCGGCCGTCCGCGTCACGGTCAATGGGATCAAGGAAAGCCGCGGCACGATGCGGGTCCAGAGCTATCGCGGGACCAAGGAAGACTGGCTCGAGAAGGGCCGCTGGATCTATCGCATGGAAGCCCCTGCCAAGGCCGGCACGATGCAGTTCTGCATGCCGCTCCCGGCCCCCGGCGTCTACGGCATCGCGGTGCGCCACGACATCAACGGCAATGGCGATACCGACATCTTCTCCGACGGCGGCGCGATGTCGAACAATCCCAGCATCAACATCTTCAATCTCGGCAAGCCGAGCTACAAGAAGACCGCCTTCCGCGTCGGCCCGGGGGTCGAGGCGATCAGCGTGACCATGCGCTATCGCTGAGCGCGCCGCTTGCGCCACAATTCGACCAGAGCGCCGGGCGCCGCCAGCAGCGGGTGCCGGGCACGGAAGGGCGTGACCTCAAGGGCGATTCCGGTGTGCCGCTGGAGCTTCCAGGCGGCATAGTCCGCAGCGCCTTCGAAGGTAGTGGTCGCCTTGGCCAGCCGCAGCAGGTTGAGCGTCTTGCCGTAGCGCGCGCGGCGGGTCCACCAGCCGAGGATCCGCCTGCGCTCAGCCTTCGCCAGCCGCGGGACGAGCTCGCTGCCCTCGCGCTGCCATGCGATCCCGGCCGCGTCCCAGGCGAGCGGCAGCAGGCCCTCGAAGTGCCCGGCATTGACCGCCAGTATATCGTTCTCGCGCCCGGGCTTCTCGATCCGGAATTCGGCCCGGTAGGTGGCCCGGAACAGCGCACGCCAGAACTCTGCCGCCGGACCGGCGCGCGGCCCGACCGCCGCAGCCAGCCGCCCGGCAGTCGTCGCCGCGGCGCACAGCGCCTCGGTGACTTCCGCTCGCGCCGCTTCGTCGGCCTGCCAGGCCAGGGCCGCCGGCTGGACGAAGCGCGCCCAGATGGTGGTGTCGCGCGAAGCGCCGGCGGCGGCGCGGGCGAACTGCTCCAGCGACAGGGTCGCGATCTTGGCCCGCAGCCGGCTTCCGCCGAGGCATGCTTCGCGATAGCTCACCCGCGGCCAGATCCGCTCGCGCTGCGGGCCGGGCAGCAGGACGTAGAAGTCGAGCACCCCCTCGAGCGAGCCGGTACGCAGATTCGACCCGTAGAACAGCACTGCGCGCGCGCCGGCCTCTTCGCCGAGCAGCCGGGCGAAGGCGGACACACCGGGCTGCAGCGTGCGGTCGACCCCCGCGCCGATCCGTTGCGCCAGCGTCCCGGTCACGCGTTCACGCGCTGACGAAGGTCAGCTCGGGCCCCTGTTCGACGCGATAGCGCCCCGGCGGGAAGGCCTCGCCGTCGAGGATCGCCGGCTCCGCCACATCCACCGAGAGCGCCTGTGCATCGAGCTGGTGGAACCCGGCCTCGGCCAGCCATCGCGGCCTCCAGCCGAACATGATCGCCGGCAGCGCGGCGAGGATTCGCCGGCGCGGCCCGTCTATCAGAGCGAGCTTGAGACCGCTCCGCGGAACCCCGAACACTTCGAGCCCCATCGGCATGCGCTCGAGCGTCGAGGCGAGCATCATCATCCTGCGACGCGGATCGCCGTGGCGCGAGCGCGGGACGGGATCGCCCGAGGGAAGGTAGGCGAGCTCCATCTCGGTTCCCCGGCGCCAGCGATTGCGATCGCTCCCGAACAGCGCCTGGAGGACCCCCCAGGCCCCCGTCGCGACGACCGCGAGGCTGTTGAAGAAACCCAGCGCATGCGCATCCTGCCCGGCTTCGATCCCCAGCGTGAAGACCCCGGCCCCGAAGATGAAGCCGAGCATGGGCGGATCCTCGCCGCCGCCCTCGCCGTGGGCTGCGCCATCCCCGCGGACGACCGAGAGCGGGCGCCGCGTGATGCGCCGCCCGGTCGACCACGCTGCGACGGCCTGCTCGAGCGACCAGTCCGCCGAAGCGCCGAGATCGACATTGAGCGCATTGGTCTTGCCCTTGGGCAGCACGGCGATGGCCGGCCAGCGCGTCCCGAAGACGCCCTGGCCCATGGTCAGCACGTCGCGCACGGTCCCGTCGCCGCCATTGATGATCAGATAGTCGATCCCGTCGCGCGCGAAGCCTGCCAGTGCCTCGGCGATATCCTCGCGCCGGCGCGGCTGGGCCACGGCGATCCCGTCGCGCCGGGCCGTGGCGAGGTCCTGCCCGCGGTTGCGGTGGCTGCGCGGATTGTAGATTACCCCGATGCGCGGCTGTCCGCGCGGCGGTGCGCGCCGGGCCGACCCACGCGACCGCGCGGGCGGGGGACTGCTGCGGAGCGCCTGCGCCTCGAAATTGTAGATGACACGATCCATGCGAGCTCAGCCTTAACCATCCGCGGCGCCCATACCTAGGAACAATTGCACCAAATTGTAACAGTAGGGCAGGCCGGCTGCACCCGCGCGCGGCCCGTCTCGTCCCGGGCCGCCTTTCCGCCATGGTGCACCCGACAGGATTCGAACCTGTGGCCTCTGCCTTCGGAGTGCAGGGTAACGCCATAGTCCCGGACAATCTTGGACATTGTGAGCCGCATGAAGCCTAGGTTTGCAGCCTTGCGCCGTCCCGTTTCATCCGGCATTGTATCTCATACGCATTACATACGTAGTGGAAATGGGCGGCTGGCAATGGCAACGGACTTGAGCAAAGTTGGAGAGCGCGAACGGCTAAAGGCAAGGCGGGAGCCGCATTGGCAGCGCCTTCGTGCAGGCTGTTTTCTCGGCTTCCGGCCATCTAAGCGCGGCGGCAAGGGAACGTGGATCGCCCGCGTCTATGACGAGGACAATGGCAAGTATCGCGTGAAGTCCCTTGGCGACTTCGGCACCTTGCCGGGCAACGCGATGTTTACAGCGGCGAAAAAGGAGGCCGAGGCGCTGGCCGAACTGGTAGAGGCAGGCGGCGAGATTCGTGCAAAGGTGGAAACCGTGGGCGATGCCTGCCGAGCCTATGCCGGTAGCCGCCCGGAAGCAGAGTCGCGCTTCAAGCGGTATGTCTATGGCGACCCGCTCGGCAAGGTTAAGCTGGATAAGCTGCGCCGCCGCCATGTGGCCGAATGGCGCAAGCGGCTGGAGGAAACGCCTTCGCTGGTGAGCCGCAACAAAGAGGGCGAGAAGCGCACTCGCACCCGCGCGCCTTCGACAGTCAACCGCGATATGGCCGTCTTGCGGGCGGCGCTGGCCAAGGTGCTCTCCCCCGGCGCGCCGAATAGCGAAGCGGCATGGCAGGAGGCGCTTAAGTCCGCCGCCAATGCCAACGGGCGGCGCACTCTCTACCTTGACCGCAGCCAGCGCAGGAAATTGCTGCAGGCGATCGATAACGAAGCCGCGCCGTTTGTTCGGGCGCTCTGCCTGTTGCCGCTTCGGCCCGGTGCAATGGCGGCGCTTACGGCTGGCGACTTCGACAAGCGCACTTCCGAACTAACCATCGGCAAAGACAAGACAGGCAAGCCGAGGCGCATTCAATTGCCAGCCGAAGCGGCCAAGCTGTTTGCAGCGCAGGCCAAGGACAAGCTGCCGGGCGCGCCGTTGTTCATGCGCAGCAACGGCAATCCTTGGGACAAGAATAGCTGGAAGCTGCCCATCGCGGCTGCAGTGGTGGGGGCGGACCTGCCCAATGGTGCCACAGCATATACGTTACGGCACAGCACGATCACTGACCTTGTGAGCGCCGGACTTCCGTTGCTCACGATTGCTCAGATCAGCGGCACAAGCGCCGAGATGATCGAACGCCACTACGGCCACCTAGCCAGCGACGCTGCGGTTAAGGCGCTCGACAAATTGAGCTTGTAGAGGTGGCGATAGGTCCGAAGATTCTAGCTTTCTAGGACTTATCCTCAAACAGGTGCGATGCACTTATTGACGCAAGGCATGCAAACGGGTCTTATGGACCTATGTTGAATGAACCCAACAGCTATTATCCGATTCGCGAGAGGTTCTCGCGGCAGCAAGTACACGAACGCACCGGCATATCGGATGATGTTCTGGCCTTTTGGATCAAGCAGGGAATACTCTTGCCACTTCCTGCCGAACCGCGGGCCCACCGGCGTTTTTCATTTGAGCAGCTGCATGTAGCCGCCGTCATTAACTCGATGCGATCCTTAGGGGCGAATATCGGAGTGCTAAGAAAGTTCTCAGACGCGCTCCAAGAAGGGTTCAGGCTCATTCATGAAAGCCAGTTCGATGGCCATGCTCTGTTCGCGGCGGCCGGATTAGTAGACAGCCTGGATCGGTTCCATAGTGGACAGCGCGTCAAGATTTTCGATCTCGCCCGTGGTCCGGAAGAGGAGGAAATTGCGGAGAGTCCCGATGACGTAGTTCGCAGTTGGATGGCCAGTGATCGCCAAGATGGAGCTTGCGCCGAAGTCGCCGCATTCTCGCGATCCCTTTCGCCAGCTCAAGGTCGTTCCCTGTACTGGGCACGCCTGCTTATCGATCCTTCGCATCTTACCCATTCGAGCGCCGACAGCCTTCGCTGGGTAGCCTGGCTCGACGAGGAATATACCCCTCGTATCGAAAACGCTAACGCTTGGCTCTTGGAATCTGGCGAAGGCCCCGATGCCGCATTCTATATCCCCGTTTCCAAACTAGTGGCGTGCCTCTGGCCAGAGCGGTTGGAACGCGCTCGCGAGCTATATGAAGATGAGCGGCTGAGGAGCCGCCAAGAGCGAGAACGCCGAAAGGAGGAAGTTCAGTGAGCCCATAAAGACGAAGCCCCGCCCAAGGGGCGAGGCTCCGCGCGATAACTTGGAAGGTCATTCGCACGGACCTCATACCCCCTCCAATCCGCACTTACAATCAAAACGCTCGTGGCCCCGTTGGCGCTTCGGGCAATGTAATCACGCGAAAGGAACGGACATGAATCCGTTTGCTTTGAGTATCCCCGAAGCCGTGAGGGTCTCTGGCCTCTCACGTACCGCAATCTATGAGGCATTCCGTGAAGGTTTACCGGCTCGGAAGGCTGGCAAGCGCACGCTGATCTTGGCGAAAGATCTGGAAGCATATCTCGCCAATCTCCCCGCCTACAAGACGGAGGGTTGAATGATGCGACAGGCAGAGAAAAGCCGGGGCGCTGGTATCGCCCCGGCTTCGCGCAATCAACTTGGCCGCTGGTTGCAACACTCTCAAACAGCGTCTGATCGGCAAGCGCAATTGTTTGCCAGCCGCTACCGTCTTTCGCGCTCGCTTGCTCAGGACATGGCGAAGCTCTGTTTCGGGGAGGCCGCAAATGATTGATCGGCCTTTCCCTGATCATCGCTCGGCAGCGTTGGCCCTCCTTAATGAAGGCACACCGCTTTCCCGAAAGGCAGGCCAATTCCTCGGACAGATCGTAGTCGATCCTACCGCACTCAGCGAGGCGCAGTCAGATTGGCTCGACAAGCTGCTTGAGAAGGCAGGCTTGCCCCCACTGGCGATAGGGGGGACGTAATGAGCACTTATCCAAATGCACCGGGCCATCGAGGTGTGGGGACCTCAATTGCAGCCTCAGAGGCTCTCGCACCGAAGCTGGGACGGCTTCAAAGCATGGCTTTGTGTGCAATCAAGGAAGCAGGATGGCTAGGACACACTGCCGACGAATTGGCAGACTGGCTGGAGATGGACCGCTATTCGATCCAGCCGCGAACCAGTGAACTGAAGCGCAAGGGACTGATCCGCGACAGCGGGCAGCGCAGACCAAACAACTCTGGCAAGCTCGCGATAGTCTGGGTCGCCAAATGAAGTCCGCCGCCATGGTTGAGCAGCGTTACTGCCATAGCCATGGCGGCGCCTTTGAAACTTCACCGAAACGCGGAAACGGTGAAGTTTCATTGGCGCGGCCACCGATAGAAAACGGCAGAAAACTGACCTACAGCGCGGGTGGCACGCTCCCTGCAGTAGATAGTTTAACTCTAGGTGTTCCAGCCGATTTACCTCAGAGAAGCGGTCGTGGCGGAGCGCGCATACGCAGCAATCGTGAAAGCCACGCACTTACAGCGCCACAGATCGCAAATCTGAGGGCCGCTGAGCGCCATTCTGTCCGGATCGGCCTGCCCTTCACCCGGATGATCACAATTCACTGGGAGACCGCTGGAGTGCCCTTGTCGGGCATGGTGAAAGCGACTGGGCGGTTTACCGACCTCTTAAGCAAGTTGCTTGCGCGGCATGGCAGCCGCTCGGCTTGGCTCTGGGTGATGGAGAACGGCGAGAACAAGGGCGGGCACTGTCACATGCTTGCGCATGTGCCAGCCGACCTTGTGGCAGCTCTTACGGCGCATCAACGGCGCTGGCTGCACTCGATCACCGGGAGGCCGTATCGCTCGCGCGTTATCCATAGCAAGCCTATTGGAGGGAGGCTGGGGCTGGAGGTTGGAAACCCGGAACTGCACGCAGCAAACGTCACTGCGGCGCTGTCCTATCTAGCCAAAGGAGCAAGCCGGGAGGCCGCGTCACAATTTGGCCTGGAGCGGCTGGAGCCGGGCGGGCGTGTGATCGGCAAGCGATGCAGTGCCTCCCAGAACATCAACCGGAAAGCGAGACGCGAGGCGGCTGGATTTGCCCATTCCGCGCACGCGTGAGAAAGGAACTAAACTATGGCACTGAAAGACAAGGCGAAGGCGACCGACCCGATGCAGCCCGACAACGCATTGCACGTGGAGCAATCGCCCGACGAAACGGGAGCGCAAGCCGTTGCCCGCAAGTTGCTTCAGCCGACATTGAAAAACGCAGTGGCAGCGTCCGCTTTCACCGGCCGGATGATCGGAAACGAGATCGAGGCGCCGGGCATCAGCGACTACGCCCTGCATGTGCAACAGATTGCAAACGAGGCAGCGAAAGGCGAGCTAGCCATGGCGAGCCGAATCCTTGCTGCCCAAGCCGTGGCGCTTGATAGCATGTTTGCGGAACTAGCGCGCCGCGCTGCATCTAACATGGGCGAATATATGGACGCCTCGGAGCGATATGGGCGGCTGGCACTCCGCGCGCAAGCCAACTGCCGGACAACTCTGGAGGCGCTGGCCAAGCTCCACCAGCCGCGCGAGCAAACGGTGCGGCATGTGCACGTCAATGAGGGCGGACAGGCTGTCGTGGCTGATCACTTCCACAACCATCCGGGGGGCAAAGCAAACGCCGAGACGAACGAACTATCCCATGCAACCAGAGCGGCTGGCGAACGCGCTTTACTGCCTAGCGTAGAGGCAATGCGTCAATCGCCAGCCGCGAAGGATCGCAAAGGCCTTACTTAAAAATCAGCGCTCGCGATCTGCGCGAGGAACTTCTCTATGTTGGCTTGAACCGATCTATTTGCTGACTTTCGAGCCCTGTTTACTCCGACGTAATCGGACGCACCTTCCTGTGTCTCAATGTCAGTCGAATAGACCACTTCCCCGGTATTGCGGTCCACAAGCTGATAGCGAGCAGTCGTTCTTGCGTTGAAACCCAAGCTGCGAAGGTCCAATTCCAAGATCTTGACGATCAGCGAGAGTTTTCTGGGCGAATCATCTTTAAAGACTGCCATTCGAATGAGAGCATCTTCGAGCGTACTTTTCCAGAGAGCTGCGACGTCAGCTTCTGCACCAGCAGTGTTCAGTTTGCCGGTTGCTTCTTCCTTGGACGCCACAGTGACGTTCGTTGAAACCAAAGCAGCGTCTTGGCGCTGTACTGTTTCAGGGAGGCTCGCTGGCGTAAAATTTAATGCCGGAACAGAGCATCCTGAAAGAGCCAAACCCAAGATCAGCGTCGCGCCGCAATTTCTCAATTTCATATGATTCCCCCATTTTTAGCAGGCGCAAAATGTCGCCTGCCATGGGCCGTATTGCATGATGAGCTATTGCGTACAATTCAGCTGATTAGTCATGCCCAGGCGAGGGACCTGAGGGCGGCTGGCCATTTTCACAATCACACCCGGGAGGTAGAAAATGCCAAATCTGACGAATAATCCCATGCAACCGGAGGCGCTGGCAAATGCGACCCGTTGCCATGCCCTGACCCGCAAGGGAACGGAGTGCCAATCACCAGCGGTGAAGGGGCGGAAGCGATGCCGGATGCACGGGGGGACCAATCCCGGCCCGCCTAAGGGCAATCGGAACGCATGGAAGCACGGAGCGCGGTCATCGGAGGCGGAAGCGACCGCGCAATGGCTGCGAGCCATCTCAAAACTCGACTTGCCCGACGAGACCTAGCTCTCTCAGTCGCTTACCGCTTCTAGGGTACCGTGATCGAGAGGGGGCAAAGTGAGATAGAACTCACCGTTCGAGTGTAGGTGTTGCCAAGCGCATTGTAAAAGCACTGCTTGGTCATGCCGGTAGTCTGCTCGCCGGATTTGAATGCAGTCGTCCCTTGCCGTTGAGGCGTCGCTCCAGATGAGTTGTAGCTGGGCGCGGCAGGAACCTGGACAGAAAGAGGGCAGAGAGAAACCGAACTCACCGTTAGTGTATGAGTGCTGCCAAGCGCGTTGTAAAAGCACTGCTTGGTCATTCCCGTTTGATATTCGCCCGCCTTAAAGGCTGTGACGGTCTGGGCGTTTGTCGGAACCGAAACAAGCAGCGATCCCAGGAACGCTACATGAAATAGCAGCCGAAGCGGGTATGCCTGTAAAACCATTATTTTTCCTCTCTGCAGAGACACGTCTAGCGATAGTCTCATGAAAGGATCCTGAGAGAAATGGTGAATCAATAAAACAGCTCATGAAGGTAACATGGGCCCGTAGCATCCTGAGCCCACCGGGCCTGCTCGGAAGCGGAGTGCCAATCACCAGCGGTACGCGGGGAGAGCAGTGCCGGATGCACGGCGGGGCGATTGCGGGAGCGCCCAAGGGGGACCGAAACGCATGGAAGCACGGGGCGCGATCGGTTCAGGCATGACGGCGGCTCGGTACCTGAGTGAGATTGCGCGCGCCGTGCGGCAATGACGAATTGCCGCCTGAAAGGTTGGCTTCAAAATTTCGGAGTAGGGAAGCCTGTGAACGTCTTTTTCTCGCAGTTTCCGCTAGAACCCCACAGATCGTTCCGATCATATCCAGAGGCGGTCAAACGACCACTCTCTCGACTGATTGAGAGCTGGTCCCCACCTCCATCCCATTTGTCGTTCTTCAGGACGATCAGCTCGCGCGTAGAGCCGATCAGCACCTCTGTTGTATTACATTCTTCCACGCACCAACGCCGCTTCGCCAGGTCGATCCGAAAGCGCTGCTCGCCCTGAAATTCGGTTCCGCGCAGCGAGTCCACTGGAGTTCGAAAACTTTGAACTTGGCATAACAGATCGAACTGCCGATCCTGCGGAACATCATCAGCGAGGACACTCGAAGCTAAAAAGAAAGCGATGCTCGCGGACAGACCAATACGAGGAAGCAAAGCGGACACTGCCAATAAAAAGCCCTGTGGATTGGCGAGCCTAAGTGATTCTGCGCGCGATGCAACTCCCAACCCGAGATGCACAGCAGCTGCGCGGTTGTCGCTTTGGTAGGTGGCGCACCAAAAGATTTGGTGTCGGGCATTCGCTATCGCTCAGCGAATCCCGTTGCCTCGCGCAGGCCCGTTCGGGAACGGAGCGCCGATCTCGAGCGGCGAAGGATCGGAAGCGATGCAGGATGCACGGCGGGAAAAACCCCGGTCCCCCGCACGGCAACCGCAATGCTTGGAAGCACGGCGCTAACAGTAAGAAAACAAAAGCACTGGCCGCCCTCCTGTCCCAGCGCTAGGGGCATCAGCCTGATCACCCGATCTGTGACATTTGAGACTCAGTTGACAGTTCCTATATTTACGAGTCAACAAGCGGCGTTTCGACGGCGCGGGTTCCCCCTAGCGCCGTCTTGTGACTCCAAGAGGCCGTCCTTTAGGATCTCAGGTGAAGCTCAGCAGGCCAAATTTCAAACACCCTCCTCTCGTAGAGCAGGCCATCTCTGTCGGTTTTGAGCCAATCAATGGCTTTCGTATTGTTGATTATGGTTTGTTTTGGCAGGAGATCTCATCGGATTTTCCAGAGGTCGCAACAGAGGCCCCTCTTGAGCCGGTTCATGAGCGATTTGGTGGCGCGAAACCAAAGGATGCCTCTCTTCAATTCCATCGCGCCCTGCCGCTGCCGCGGGCGATGTTCCGCAATCCAGCCAACGGTGAGCTGATCCAGATTCAAAAAGATAGATTTGGCTTCAACTGGGCGAAGGTCGAAGATCAACCCTACCCTCGGTCTGAACCGCTGATGGCCCGTTTTTGTCATCTCTTGGAGCAGTTCGGCGCCTATGTTGAAAGGCAGGATTTGGGAGCGCTGCGGCTTCAGCAGTGTGAATTGACAAATCTCAACGTTTTGCCTGTCTCTGATTTTGGGAGGTCCTATGCGGACCTCTCTAAAGCCCTTCAGATCGATCCGATCGACTTTGAGATTCCCTTTTTGCAGGCTGAAGCGGTGGAACGCTCGAGACAATTGCGGATTCTTGGTGAAGATGGAGAACCGATAGGCCGGCTTCACATGGCAGTCGTCCCGGTCGTATCAAATATAGATAACTCTGAAGCATATCGCTTCGAACTTACGGCGCGAAGTGCACCAAATATTCGTTCTGTCCAAGAATGTCTCAAATTCTTCGAAATTGCCAGAGACGCCATAAACAGTGCGTTCATGGCTTCGGTGACAGACACGATGAAGGAAAAATGGGGAGTGATACATGGCGAGTAACCCAGCCCAGCTAGATGAATATTGGGACCAGCCAGAACAGACCCAATCCGCCCCGCCCTACATGCAGGCGAACAGTGCGTTGCGCCCTTTCAATGACGCTTTCGTCACATGGGAGGTTGTGAAGCCTGTGCCGCTAAACGTCTTGGGTGTGCAGATAAATTGGACGCCTGATGGACGAGAATTTCCGGAGGGAGTGCTCGCGGCAATTTCCCGGCTTTATCAAATCTACGATCTTGAAGAGAATTGGGATAGCTACGGCGGCAGGACGGCCGATGTTAATCTGATCAGACCCGCTCTCAGCTTGATACTTGCTGCTCATAATCGCGGGTGCGCTACTCGTGTCACGCCTTTGACCGACGGGGGCCTGGGGCTGCGTATGGAGACTGCCAAAGCTGAGATCGATCTCGATTTACGGCCCAGTGGTATTGTTGAGATCACCGTCGAAGAATTGGAGACTGGTGAGATTCACGAGCTGACAGCAGAGAACGCTGAGGATGCTCCAGAGCTGATCGAAACTTACATCTGAGGGGGCTGTGGCCGATCAACCCCCTTGGGTTGTGGACGATCCCGCCATTGTGGGTCAGCTCAGACTGCTGCGTCGTGTGCCCGAGTTCTTAGTGCACTCCGGAGCGGTCGAATCAAGCGTATTTGACGAAAGGGAAGCTGGCTGCGGTCTGTCGATGACGCTTTGGCTTGATCAAGGCGATCGTGACGATCTTCTGCGCTCCCACGCGGATTTTGGTGTCATATGCGTGACGGCGGATCAACTGCGAGAAGAAGGTGCGATAATTGCGCGACGTCCGCTGGTCGGCAATCTTAATCATTGTGAGATTTTTCCTCGACTTACAGGAGGCGCCAGAAAGCGGCTTAAGAAGGCTGCAAAATGGGTAGAATATCCAACCTGGGTTCTGCCGGAGCATCGCGAGGACGTCGAGAAGCCCTAATCGGCCGCGCCCCCGTTTTGCATACGCATTGCATGCTGTGCATTCGCCAATTCGGTAACCCATTGAAATAATGGTGCACCCGACAGGATTCGAACCTGTGGCCTCTGCCTTCGGAGGGCAGCGCTCTATCCAGCTGAGCTACGGGTGCATTCCGGCCTCGCGGCGAGCCGGGCGCTTAGCAAAGCGGGGGCGACCTCGCCAGCCCAAAAGCGATGCCTCTGCGCGAGGGCGTTAGGCATTTGGCAAGACTGGCTCCGTAATCCTCGCCCCATGAGCGCGATGTCCCATGAGTTCGACCTGAGCCAGGCCACCATGCTGCCGCCGGCACCGACCGGGCCGCGCCCGTTGCCCGAGGTGGGCATGCTGACCGAGCAATGGGAGGCGGTTCACGAGGCCGCGGCCGCAGTGGCCGGCCTGGCACAACTGGAATCCGGATCCGCCGATGCGGCGCTGCTCGCGCTGCCGCGGCGGGCTGCCGAGATGGGCGGCTGGCATTTCGAAATGGCCGCACGCGGAATCGAGGATCTCGCCGCGATCATGCAGCCCGGATTGCGGGCGCTGCTGGCGCTGACCGCGCAGGGCAGCGACACCACCGTCGCCGCGCTGACGCTGTGGCGCGAATTCCACAGCGCGCGCGCCGCCATCCTCGAGCTCGTCGACGCCGCCTGACACCGGGCCCCACCGCCGGGCGCCCCCGCCGAGCCCCGCCGCCGGGCCGGAACGAAGCCGGGGGCGGAGGCGGATCGCGGCCGATTGCCGGCGCGGCGCAGTTTGTGCTTGACCGTGTTCGCTCTATGTTCCTATTTTCCCTGCATGACGGAATCGCTTGCAGAGGTGGAGACGGCCGCAGCGGTGGCGCGGGGAATCGCCCGGCTGCTCGCGCGCAACGACATCTGGTGCCTTGCCGAAATGCCGCTGCGCAACGGGCGGCGGGCCGATCTGATGGGGCTCGACCCCAAGGGCCGGATCGTCATCGTCGAGATCAAGGTGCAGCGCGGCGATCTGCTCGGCGACGGCAAATGGCCCGACTATCTCGATTATTGCGACCGCTTCTTCTGGGGAGTGCCGCCCGGTCTCGACCGCGCCCCGCTCGAGGGCGAGGGATACAGGCCCGATTGCTGCGGGATCATCGTCGCCGACGGCTATGACGGGGAAATCGTCCGTCCGGCGCCGCTGCACCCGCTCGCTGCCGCCCGCCGCAAGGTGGAGGTCGAACGGCTCGCCCGCGCCGCGCTCCGGCGCTCGACCGTGGCCGGGGACCCGCATTGCGCGCCCTGGGGCATGGCGGAATAGCCGAAGCCGCTGTATTCCCGCGCGCTGCTGCGGCATAAGCGGTCGCCATGTGGGCCGCCATCCTCCTTTCCGCACTTGCCATGACCGCGATCGTGGCGCTGCGCTATGTCGCTTCGAGCGGGCTCTTCGCGCTCGTTACCGATCGCGTGCGGCCGGGCTACCACGCCCGCATGGGCCCGCAGATCCGCCGCGAGATCGGCTGGTCGCTCGCCTCGGCGGCGATCTACGGCATCCCCGCGGGGGTGGTCGCATGGGGCTGGCAGGAACGAGGCTGGACGCGGATCTATACCGCTGTCGGGGACCATCCCCTATGGTATCTCCCGCTGGCGCCGCTGCTCTATCTGTTCGCGCACGACAGCTGGTTCTACTGGACCCACCGGCTGATGCACCGGCCGGCCTGGTTCCGGGCGATGCACAGGGTCCACCATGCGAGCCGCCCGCCGACCGCCTGGGCAGCGATGAGCTTCCACCCATGGGAGGCGATTACCGGGGCGGTGGTGATTCCCGCGCTGGTCTTCCTCATCCCGATCCACGCCGCCATGCTCGGGCTGGTGCTGGCGATCATGACGGTGATGGGAGTCACCAATCACATGGGCTGGGAGATGTTTCCTCGCCGTCTGGTTCATTCCGCATTAGGCGGCTGGCTGATAACCGCCAGCCACCACCAGCGTCATCATGAAGAGTATACATGCAATTACGGTCTCTATTTCCGCTTCTGGGATCGGCTGTGCGGGACCGATCGCGGGCTCAGCCCCGGCGCCTGAGGCGCGCAACGGCACTCGCGCTGCTCCCCGTCTGCGCGGCTGCGGGCGCCGTCTCGCCCGCGCCCGCCGCCGGAGCTTCCGCCGGGGCTTCCGCCGGAGCCACCGTGACGGTCACCGCCACCGGGCTGCGCAATGGCGAAGGGGTGGTGCGCGCCTGCATGACCACCGCCGAGAGCCACTTTCCCAAGTGCCGCGGCGTCGCCGGCGCGCATGGCGAGACGATGTCGGCGCATGCGGGGAGCATCTCCTTCGCTTTCCACGACGTGAAGCCGGGGCGCTATGCGATCGCGCTGCTCCATGACGAGAACGCCAATGGCAAGGCCGATCGCGCCCTGGGGATGATGCCGCGCGAAGGCTTCGGCTTCTCGCGCGATGCGAAGGTGCACATGGGACCGCCGAGCTTCGCCGACGCCGCCTTCGATGTCGCCGCCGAGGACCGCACGCTGACGATCCGGATGCGCTATATGCTGTGACGGGCGCCGCCCGCCCGGCGCATGGTTAATTTCCTTTACCATATCTTTACCGCGCCTCGGCCATACCTCCCGGGAATAGGCAGATTTCTTCGGGGACACAGCTACTGATGGACAGGCTAGGCGGCTTCTTCGGACCGGGCGATGCGGAGGACCATCTCGACGAGGATTTCGTCGGGGAGGACGATGCCGATCTCGAACCGCCGCCGCCTTGCGTGGGCCAGGACGAGCGTCGGATGCAGGTCCGCGCCTACAACCATTGGGCGAGCCTGCTGGGCGACCTCAATTTCCCCAACATCGCCGATCTCGAGCCCGAGCGGCTCGACGACTTCGGCCCGCATTCGGTCCTGCTCGACTTCAGCGCGGGCGTGGAGGATCCGCAGATCGCCTTCATCGGCGCCGAACTGGCCGCGGAATGCCGGCCCGCCGGCGCCCTCCGCACTCTGTCCGATGTGCCCGGCCGTTCGGTGCTCAGCCGGATCACCGATCATTACATGCAGATCCTCGCCAATCAGGCGCCGATCGGCTTCGAGGCGGAATTCGTCAACGATCAGGCGGTCGCGGTGCTCTATCGCGGAATCCTGCTGCCCTATTCCTCGGACAATGAGTCGATCGACTTCATCCTGGGCGTGATCAACTGGAAGGAAATGGCCGACCAGCGGACCGCCGATGCGCTGCTGCTGGAGATCGACCAGGCGCTGGCCGCCCCCGGCGACGAAGGCCGAGAGACCGCCTGGCCGGCGCTCGAAACGGCCGAGATGCTCGCCGGCAGCCTGCCGGTCGGCGATTCGCACGGCGAATCGAGGAGCGGCGGCGACATACTCGAACTCGGAAACGAAGACATGATGGACCATTCCCCGCCGCATTCGCTGCCCCTCCCGGCCTTCGGCCTGTCCGGAAACGAGGAGGATGAGGACGAGGAGCAGGCAAATCGCGTCCCTGCCCCGCGCAGTGGTCGCTCGGTCGATGCGCTCGGCAATCCGATCGGCGGGCTTGCGTCCTCCGAGGCTGCGGAAGGCGAGGAGGATTTCGACGGCACCATCAAGACCGCCGCGGATTACGGTCTGCCCGATTGGGACGAGGAGGAGGATGCGGAGGAAGACGATGTCGACGGCGTGGTCGATCCGCTGGCCGACGAGGAGACCTCGAGCAGCCTGATCTCGCTGGTCAGCCGCGGCAACCGCGCCAAGAAGAGCGTCGACCTCTCGCGGTCCGAGCCTGCCGCGCCCATCCCCCGGGCCTATGAGGGCGAAAACGGATCGCCTGCTTTCGACGCCGCCAACTCCCTCGCACCGTCCCCCGCTTCCGGCGAGGATTTCGACGATTCCGGCGATGGGGCCGACGGGCTCGGCTACGAGGGGGCGGACGATCCTCTCGCATGGGCTGACGAACCCGACGTCCCGACAGGGGGCCCCGCCGAGGATGGCGCCGATCCAGCCGAATCCGGCGGCGATGTCGTCGAGCATGAGACGGACCCTGCCGAAGGCCTCTACGACTGCCTCGCCGCCGCGCGGGAAATGGCGCTGACCGCGTCGAGCACCGAGGACCGCAGCCGCAAGGCGCTCTACGCAGCGGTCGGGCGCGCCTATGATTTCAGCCTCGAAGCGCGGGCGAAGCCTGCCGACTACGACGAATTGCTGGTCGAGAACGGGCTGAGCGTCCAGGATCGGGCGCCGATGACCCCGGTCGTCAAGCTCGTTTTCGGCGCCGATTACGACAAGACCCGCCTCACCGAATATGCCGCCGTCTTGATGCATGCGCACCGCGTGGGGATCGAGCGCGGCTCGCTCTCCGCCTTCCTGCGCGATGCCGATGGCGGGCTGAAGGGCGTTGTCCAGGCCGAGCGCCGCGCCCGCAAGGAAGAGCAGGGCAAGCCGCTGGCGGAGGACAAGACGATCCGGCCCGCGCTTGCCGCGAAGCTGCGCCAGCTCGAACCCCTGCCGTTCGACGAGCTCGAGGGAGAGGGCGCCGAATTCGCATTGGTGATGATCCGCCGCACTCCCGAAGGCGAAGTGCAGATACTCGGCGAGCTGCCCGAGGATGTCGGGCTGATCGAACGCACCGCGCGCAAATTGCTGGATTAGGCGCGGGCCGACAAAGCGCTTGTCGCCTTCGCGCCGCAGCGGCTAGCGCGGCGACGATGCCGTTCCTGCCGACCCCTGCCATTCGCATCCAGCCCTATTTCGGATATCGCAATCGCGACCGGCTGCTGATTTCCGCCCGGGCATTGCGTTCGCGCGCAGGCAGCTTCGAGCGGCGCGGCAGGTTGCGCGCCATCCGGACCATGCTCGCGCAATTCGCCAGCCACGAAGTAGCCGATTTCCCGGTGGAACTGGAGATCGCAGGCCCTCCCGGAGCCAGCCGTCGTCACCAGGGAGTCACCGACGCCGAGGGCTTCGTCCATTTCGACATCCGCCTCGATCCCCAATGCGACTATGCCGATCATCCGAAATGGGAGACGGTGGTTTTGCACTGGTTCGACGGGGCGGAGGAGCAAAGTGCGGAGGGACATGTCCTCGCACCCGGTCGCGAAACCAGCCTGGCGGTGATCTCGGATATCGACGACACCATCGTCGAGACCGGCATCACGGGCGGCCTTCGCGCAGTCTTGCGCAATTGGCGCAGGGTCCTGGTCGAAATGCCCGATGACCGGATCCTCGTGCCCGGTGCCGAGGTCTTCTACAACGCGCTCGGCGGCGGCGCGGCGCTAGAGGGGGGCGCGGGCCAGGCGGGAAACGCCCAGCCGGCGACGCAGCGCCCCTTCTTCTATGTTTCGTCGAGCCCGTGGAACCTGTTCGGCTATCTCGTGGCCTACATCCGCAGTCGCGGCCTTCCGCTGGGTCCCATCGCCCTGCGCGACTGGGGACTCGATCGCGCCACCTTCGGCTCTTCCAGCCACGGGGCGCACAAGCGGGAAGCCATCAGCCGCATCCTCGCCCTCTATCCCGAGCTGAAATTCGCGCTGATCGGCGACGACAGCCAGGGCGATCTGATGGCCTTCGCGGCGGTCGCAAAAAACAATCCGGGGCGGGTCCGGGCGATCTTCATCCGCAGACTCGGCGAGGCCATGACCCCGGAAGAGGCAACGGCACAGGCGAGCATTGCCGCCGCGCACATCCCTCTCTGGCTCGGCGACAGTTATCACACGGGGCATGATTTTCTGGCCTCGATCGGTCTGCTCGGCGACGAACAAACCAGGGCGATCGTCGAGGCTGTCGACGCTGCCGCATCCGATTGAGGTTTGGACCGTTGGCGGCCGCGTCCTTCGGCAGGGTCGAGGCCCGGGCTGTGTCTCCGAAGCGTCGGTTTCAGTTTCCGTTCAGGCCGCAAAGCCCTAGACAGGCCTCGATGCGCTTCCTCTCCCACCTGTTCGCCGTCCTCGCCGCGCTCATGCTCGCAGCGCAGCCCGCCGCCGCGCAGGGCATCCTCCGCGACGCCGAGACCGAGCGCTTTCTCGATGAAATCTCCGCCCCGCTGGTGGAAGCAGCCGGATTGCAGCCCGGCAATGTCGACATCGTCCTGCTCAACGATCCCTCGATCAATGCCTTCGTCGCTGGCGGCCAGGCGGTCTATATTCATAGCGGGTTGATCGATGCGGCCGACAGCGCCGAAGAGGTGCAGGGCGTAATCGCGCACGAACTAGGTCACATCACCGGTGGCCACGTCCTGCGCTACGGCGAGGGCGTCGCCGATGCGACCAAGATCTCGATCCTTTCCATGATCGCCGGCCTCGGCGCTGCGCTTGCCGGCGCCGGCGATGCCGCAATGGGGATCATGATGGCGGGGCAACAGGCCGCAATGGGCAAATTCCTCGCCTTCAGCCGGACGCAGGAATCCTCGGCCGATGCGGCGGGCGCACAATATCTGTCCAAAGCCGGCATTTCGGGCCGGGGATCGCTGGCCTTCTTCGGCAAGCTGCTCAATCAGGAATACCGCTATGGCTACAGCCAGAGCGACGAGGCCGGCTTCTATCGCACCCACCCCCTTTCGGGCGACCGCATCGCCAGCCTGCGCGGCACCTACGAGGCCGATCCCGCATGGGAAAAGCCGGCCGACGCCCGCAATCAGGCGAACTTCGAGCGTATCAAGGCGAAGCTGACCGGCTATCTGGCCAAGCCTGCCGAGACCCTGCGCGACTATCCCGAAACCGACATGACCGTTCCCGCTCTCTATGCGCGCGCCTACGCCTATCACAAGAACGCGCGGGTCGACCGGGCGCTGGAGGCAGCCGACGCTCTGCTCGCGAAGGAACCCGATGATCCTTACTTCCTCGAACTCAAGGGGCAGGTGCTGCTCGAATCGGGGCGCCCCGAGGATGCGCTGGCGCCGCTCCGCAGCGCGACCGAGCTGACACAGGCGGAACCGCTCATCGCCGGTCTCTTCGGCCATGCGCTGATCGCGACCGAAAAGGAAGCGAACTTCGAGGAGGCGGAGCGCGTCCTTCGCGCCGCCGTCGGGCGAGACCGGCGCAACCCCTTCGCCTGGTATCAGCTCGGCGTGGTCTATGCTGCGCGTGGAGACATGCCGCGTGCGCGGCTCGCGAGTGCGGAACAGCAGGTGATGAGCGGCGAATATGCACTGGCGCTGCGCAGCGCCCAAGCCGCCGAGGCGGGGCTCGACACGGGATCGCCCGACTGGATTCGGGCGCAGGATATCGGCATGCAGGCGCGCGCACTGATCGAGCGGCAGTGCGAGATGGATCGCGGGCGCAATTGCACGCCCGGTTGAGGACATTCGGGGACACGATGAAGAATCACTTGCTGACCGCGCTGATCGCGCTGGTCTTCGGATTTGCCGGGGCCGGCCTGTGGTCGCTGAGCGGTTTGGGCCACGGCCAGACGCGCAGCTATCTGCTCGCGCATCCCGAGATCCTGCCCGCACTCGCGGAAGCCTACCAGCAGAGCCAGACGAAGGACCGGCTGGCGCAAGTGTCCGGCGCGGTTGCCGAACCCTTTCCCGGCGCCGTGCTCGGTAATCCCCGGGGCAGCAAGGTGCTGGTCAAATTCACCGACTACGGCTGCACCTATTGCCGCCAGAGCATCGCCGAAGTCGACAAAATGATCGCCGCCGATCCCGAGCTCAAGGTGGTCGTCCGCGAATGGCCGATCTTCGATGGCAGCGAGCAGGCGGCGCGGATGGCGCTGGCGGCCGCGAAGCAGGGGCGATACGCAGCCTTCTACCATGCGATGTTCGAGCAGGGGCCCCCGAGCGAGGCGACGGTCGCCCGTGCGAGCCGGGCCGCCGGGCTCGACATGGAGGCCGCCCGCGCCTTCGCGCAATCCGATGCGGCAACCGGCGAACTGGCCAGGAACATGGCCTATGCGCGCAGCCTGCAATTCACCGGTACGCCAAGCTGGATCGCGGGCGACGAAGTGATCGAGGGCTTCGTTCCCTTCGAGCGTCTTGCAGAAGCGCTCGGCGTAGAGGGGTAGCGCCTACTCCTCCGCGATGGCCTTGGTGTAGAGCGAAGCGAGCGGACGGGCCATAACCCGGCGCACCATGGGCTCGAAGAATTCGAGCGATTCGCTGTCATATTCGGGATCGAAGGCCGACTGGTCGTATTTCTCGCAGAACTCGCGGCAGGCCTCGAAATGCGGATGATCGCGGAACTGCTCGCGCGCATCCCGATCCATTCCCAGAAAGTGGAAGTAGTAATAGCCCTGGAAGGCACCATGATTCTGGCAGATCCAGTGGATTTCATCGGTCACGAACGGCTTGATGATCGAGGCAGCGACTTCCGGATGATTGTAGCTGCCGAGCGTGTCGCCGATGTCGTGCAGCAGCGCCATCACCACATATTGTTCGTTTCGCCCGTCGCGGTGGGCTCGCGTCGCGGTCTGCAAGGAATGCTCGAGCCGGCAGACGGGAAATCCGCCGAAGTCGCCGTCGAGCAGCTTGAGATGGTCGAGGACCCGGTCGGGCAATCCCTTGGCGAAGGCGCGATATTCGCCGCCGATGATCGCCCAGTCCTCGGCCGTGCCTTCCTTCATCTCGCGGAACCCTGCCCGTTCGGACACGGCGTGATCGATATTCTCCTGCACGCCCATCGCGGCTCTCCCTCGTTTCGCCCGTCGCCGCGACCTTAGCGGCTGGCGCAGCGCGCGGCAATTGCGCTAGAGGAAGTCCGTATGGCCGTGTTGCCCATCCGCCCGACGCCCTTCTTCGCGAACAAGAACCAGGCGTTCTGGAACCTCCAGCTGGCCGGCTGGGGCGGGGCGACGCTGCTGCGCGCAATGTCCGCAGTGGCCAATGGCCAGCCACACGATCGCCTGGTCATCATACTGATCGCAACGATCACGGGCTTTTCGCTCAGCCTGATTCTGGCGGTGATCTATGGCCGGCTGATCAGGCAGCGTCCGCTGATCACCTGGGGCATCACCCCGGTGGCCCTGGTCTTCGCGACCGGCGCCTATGCCTTCATCGACAGCTGGGTGCTCGAAGTGGCCGGCGGTGCCACCACCGGCAATTTCGCCAGCCTCTTCGTCGGGATCTTCTTCTTCGATCTGACCTTGCTCGGAGCCTGGTCCGCGCTGTACTATGCAATCAATTTCTTCCTCCAGATCGAGGAGCAGGCCGACCGGCTCGAACGCCTGGAAGCGCAGGCGACGAGCGCACAACTGGCCATGCTGCGCTATCAGCTCAATCCGCATTTTCTGTTCAACACGCTGAACTCGATCAGCACTCTCGTGCTTCTGAAGCAGAGCGAGACCGCCAATGCGATGCTCACCCGTCTGTCGAGCTTCCTGCGCCATACGCTGGTGACCCAGCCGGGCGGAAAGGTGACCGTCGCCCAGGAGGTGGATACGCTCAAGCTCTACCTCGACATCGAGCGCATGCGCTTCGAGGAACGGCTCCGCACCCATTTCCGCATCGACCGCGAGGCGGCCGGAGCACGGCTCCCCGCCATGCTGCTTCAGCCGCTCGTCGAGAACGCGATCAAATATGGCGTGAGCCCGCAGGAGGAAGGCGCCGAGATCAGCGTGGTCGCGCAGATCGTCGGACCGCGGCTGCGCGTGACCGTGTCCGACACCGGCCCCGGAATGACGATGAACCACGCCGAGGAAGGCCTGCCGGCGGTGCGACCCACCTATGCCCGGCGCGATTCCACCGGCGTCGGGCTCGCCAATATCCGCGACCGGCTGGCGCAGGCCTATGGCGAGGAGCATCGCTTCGAAATCCGCTCGCCCGAAAGCGGTGGATTTTCCGTTCTCATCGAACTGCCCTATGAATCCGACGAAGCGGCCGAGGCGTTAAGCACAGCGCCAGCAAGGGCCGCGCAAAACGCTGCCATTCCGAAACCAGCTTCGCCCTCACCCGTTCCTCCCCCGCAGCCTCCCCGGAAAGCAACCCAGATCTCATGACCATCCGAACCATCCTCGTCGACGACGAGAAGCTCGCCATCCAGGGCCTCCAGCTTCGTCTGGAGCCTTTCGACGACGTCGAAATCATCGAGACCTGCCAGAATGGGCGCGAAGCGATCCGCGCGATCAAGACGCAGAAACCCGATCTCGTCTTCCTCGACATCCAGATGCCCGGCTTCGACGGGTTTTCGGTCGTCCAGGGGGTCATGGAGATCGATCCGCCGCTGTTCGTCTTCGTCACCGCCTTCCAGGAGCACGCGATCCGCGCCTTCGAAGCCAATGCGGTCAACTATCTGATGAAGCCGGTCGACGAGGACAAGCTCGCCGACACGATCGAACGCGTTCGCCAGCGCCTGGCAGAAAAGAAGTCCTCCGAGGAAGCCGAGAAGCTCATGAGCGTCCTTTCCGAGGTGGCCCCCGAGGCTGCCGAGGGGCTCGCCGGCGAAGATGCGGAAGCTGCCGGACGGTATGAAAAGCTGATCAATATCAAGGATCGCGGCCAGATCTTCCGCGTCGAGGTCGAGACGATCGAGCATATCGAGGCAGCGGGCGACTACATGTGCATCTACACCGGCGACAATTCGCTGATCCTGCGCGAGACGATGAAGGATCTGGAACGCCGGCTCGATCCGCGCAGATTCCAGCGCGTCCACCGGTCGACCATCGTCAATCTCGACCAGGTTCGGCAGGTAAAGCCCCATACCAACGGCGAATGTTTCCTCGTGCTCGACAGCGGGGCCGAGGTCAAAGTCAGCCGCAGCTACCGCGACGTCGTGGCGCGTTTCGTCCACTGATGGGGTTCCGCCTCGACGGCTTCGACAGCGACCGCTTCGTCCGCGAGACGCTGGCGGAGGATCTCGGCAAAGGGCTCCCCGGCGGCGGCCGCGATGTCACCAGCGAGAGCGTGATCCCGGCCGAAGCGCGCTTTGGCGGGGTCATGGACAGCCGCGATCCGATCACCGTTGCCGGACTGCCGCTCGCCGCGGACTTCTTCCGCGCGCTCGACGCCGGAGCGAAGATCGAGATTCTGGTCGAGGAAGGTGCGAGGGTCTCCGCGGGATGCGATCTCATGCGGATCGAGGGCAATGCCCGCGCGCTGCTGACCGCCGAACGCAGCGCGCTCAACACCGTGCAGCATCTCTCCGGCATCGCCACCATGGTGGCGGAATATGTCGCCGCGATGGGCAATCCGGCGTGCACGCTGCTCGACACGCGCAAGACCATTCCGGGCCTCCGCATGCTCGAAAAATACGCAGTCCGCATGGGCGGCGCGGCGAACCACCGCATGGGGCTGTGGGACGCCGCCATGATCAAGGACAACCACGTCCTCGTGGCCGGCGGAGTCGCGGAAGCGGTGCGCCGTGCGGTCGCTGCCGGGGTGACCGAGATCATCTGCGAGATCGACCGGATCGACCAGATCGAACCCGCGCTCGAGGCGGGGGCGACTCGCCTGCTGCTCGACAATATGGACCCGCCGCTGCTGCGCAAGGCGGTGGCGCTGGTCGCGGGTCGCGTCCCGACCGAGGCGAGCGGCGGGATCACCCTCGGCACGATCGCGGCCAAGGCCGCCACCGGCGTCGACTACGTCTCGGTCGGCCGCCTGACGCAGAGCGCACCAGCGGCCGATATCGGGCTCGACTTTACGCCGCTGTGATCGCGCGCCATTCTCGGCATCATGTCCGAGGGAGGAATGCGGTGAAACCCGATTCGATCAGGAAATTCGACTGGCTCTATCTCGGCTCGATCGCGGTCGGTCTGGTGGGCATCCTGTTCGGCTATCGGGCCATGAGCGCGCAGGTCGAGGCCCAGATGACGGCGCAGGGTGCCGCGGGACTGGGGATGGGGGTGGTCATCGCGGGCCTCGCCATCGGCATCGGCATCAGCCTGGCCTTGTGGTTCACCATCTCGGTCATGCGGATCGGCTTCGTCAAATGGATCCTGATCGCGCTGATCGCCTGGTCGGTCTACACGTCGTTCGGGGCGCTCGCAGGCACCTTCGACCTGGCACTGGTCTGCGGGCTCGCCAGCACGCTGATGAGCATCGTGGCGGTGTCCTATCTCTTCCGCGCCGATGCCGAAGCGTGGTTCGCCGCGCGGGCATCCGGCGATGGCGTGGAGGGCGAGTGGGATGGCACGGAAGGACGCGATCCCGATTAGGCCGTTCATGCTCCTGGTGGCGGCGGCCGGCGTTGCCCTCCCGGTCGCGGCGTCGGCACAAGCCTATCAATGCCGCGTTCCCGAGCGCGTGGAGGTGCCCCGGATCGCGCCCGACGGGCCGGCGCGCACTCTGCCGGTGACCGGCTACACGCTGGCGCTGAGCTGGAGTCCCGAATTCTGCAAGCCGCGCGCGGAGGCGGCCCGGGATCGTCGTCAATGCGGCGGGAAGGCGGGCCGCTTCGGCCTGGTGGTCCACGGTCTGTGGCCCGAGAGCGGGAATAGCTGGCCGCAATGGTGCCCTGCCGAACGCGCGCCCACGGCAGCCGAGCTGGCGCCCAACATGTGCCTCTCGCCCTCGGCCGCGCTGCTTGCCGCGCAATGGGCCAAGCATGGCAGCTGCATGACCCGCCACCCCGCGATCTACTACAAGCTCATCCGCATCCTCACGGGGGGCCTGCGCCTGCCCGATCTCGATCGGGTCTCCCGCGAGGAACCGCTGACCGCCGGCACCATCCGGACCCGCTTCATCGATGCCAATCGCGAATGGTCCCGCGAAACGGTCGGCATACACCTGAACCGGCGCGGATGGCTCGAGGAAGTGCGGCTCTGCTATGGCAAGGATTTCATGCCGGCGCGGTGCGACAAACGGCGCTTTGGCGCGAGCGACGGGGCGGCGGTCCGGATCTGGCGGGGTTTATGATGCCCAGGGAGACGCCAAGAGAGATGCGCTGAAGCCATCGAACCCTGTGACCTTCCGGTCGCGCACGGATCGTGTGGCCGGAAGCAGCTTCGCTCCATGCGCTCCGCTCCTGTCTTCGGCAGAACCCGAATTACCGCCGCTCGCGGAAGAACCGCCGGAGCAAATCCGCCGCTCGCATTTCGCCCAGACCGGTATAGATCTCCGGCCGATGAAGGCATTGCGGCTGATCGAAAACGCGCGCGCCGTGCTCCACGGCACCGCCCTTGGGATCGCCCGCCGCATAATAGAGCTTGCCGATCCGCGCGTGGACGATAGCTCCGGCGCACATGGCGCAGGGTTCGAGCGTGACCCACAGCTCGCAATCGGCGAGGCGATCCTGCCCCAGCGCTACTGCCGCCCGGCGGATGGCCAGGATCTCGGCATGAGCGGTGGGATCGCACTCGCCCTGCGGAGCATTGTGCGCTTCGGCGATGATGGTCCCGTCACGCACGACCACTGCGCCGACCGGCACCGCGTCCGACTCGGCCGATGTTTCGGCCAGTTCGAGCGCGCGCTGCATGGGTCGGGGAAGGGTCCAGCCGGTCATGTCGGTCCGGCGCTACCCGCCTCTGCGCCACGGCGCAACGTGCTTGACGATTCGCACCCTCGCAGCTATGCGCGCCGCTTTCCGGGACAAATCGAGCCCCTGCCCGCATCGCGGCCAAGGGAACTCGCCCAGCCATTCGAACGAGAGACGGATCATGTCGCGCATTTGCGAACTCACCGGCAAGGGCCGCCAGGTCGGCCACAATGTGAGCCATGCCAACAACAAGACCAAGAAGGTCTTCTTGCCGAACCTGCAGAACGTCACGCTGATGAGCGAGAAGCTCGATCGCAGCTTCAAGTTCCGCGTATCGACCCAGGGTCTCCGTTCGGTCGAGCACAATGGCGGGCTCGACAACTGGCTGCTCAAGACCAGCGACGAGAAGCTCTCGGCACGCGCACTCAAGGTGAAGCGCGAGCTGAGGAAGTCGAGCGCCGAAGCGGCCTGAGCCGCCGCGCTCGGGCGCATCTTCATTCCCGTCGGCGATTGGGCGCGCGAGGCAACTCGGGCGCCTTATCGCGTTGGTCCCAGCGCAGCTTGAGCAGCAGGCTGCGCTGATAGGTCATGAAATTGTCGTCGGCGATCAGCCAGAGATGGCGGACGCCGCCCGCATGCGTCACCGCCACCCCCTCGTAATTGTCCTCGGGTACTCGGCCGTCGAATTCGGCCAGCAGACGCGATCTAACGGTGCCGTCCGGGGCGCGATCGTCCACATCGACGATGCCCAGAGCGGTGGCGAACCAGGGAAGGGGAGTGAAAGTCAGCTTGCGATAGAGGACCACCGCCCGTCCGCCCTCGAGGGGGGCGAGATCGACCGGGCGATACCCCCGCGGGGCGACGAACTGGAGCCGCTGCTGGCGTGCGCCCGCCACCGGATCCCCCGCGAAGATGACGGCCCGGTGCCGGTCGCTGCGCCATCCCGACGCACGCTCTTCGATGGCGAAGAAGCGCCCGTCGGCCAGCCGCACGAAGGCTTCGGGTCCGCTGTTCGCGCCCCATCGGCGCATGGCCGCCGGCGCGACGCCGGCCGAATAGGCCAGCTCCCGGTCATAGCGTTCGATCCGGTTGCTCATCTCCAGCCCCGCCCAGATCGTTCCGCTCGAAGCATCGAAGGTCAGCGATTCGATGTCGCGCGCACGCTTGGCCACCGAGCCCCCGCGCGGAAGATCCCTGGCAATGCCGGCATCGTTCGCGCGCGGGGTCTTCGCCGATATGTCGAGGGTGAGGAAGTGGCCGGTGTCGCTTGCCGCCAACAGCGCCCGGGGGCCTGTCGCGATCAGCGCCGAATAGCCGCCGTGCCAGTCGTTCTCGCTGACGATGCTCCAGGCGCCTTCGACACGGAAGGGGCCGAGGCTGCCCCGCTCCGTCGCAAGCGGCACGACATGGACCGGCGCTTTGGCGACCGGCGGCCCCGGCGTCTCGCGCACCAGCGTGCCCGGAGCGAGGGCGAGCGCCGCGAGGCAGCCCAGAACGAGGCGATAGGGCCGCATCGAGCGCCTGTTCAGACGGTCTTGCACATGGTCGAAGCGATCAGCGCATCGGCCCGGTAAACAACAGCGGGTCGAGCCGTGCATCGCGCCATTTCAGACTCCAGTGTAGATGCGGCCCGGTCGCCCTGCCGCTCGATCCGATGTCGCCGATGTGCTGACCCTGCTTCACCCGATCGCCTTCGTGCACGTAGAGCCGGGAGGAATGCAGGAAAGCACTGTTGAGCCCCTGGCCGTGGTCGATGATCAGCAGCATGCCTTCGAGACTGAAATCCTCGGCCGCCAGAACCACAACTCCGTCGGCGGGGGCGACATAGGGCGTGCCGGCCGTGCCGGTGGTGATGTCGATCCCCGAATGATAGCTTCCGGCCTCGCCCCGATAGATGCGCTGCGAGCCGAAGCGGCCCGAGATCCGTCCCGTGACGGGCCAGATGAAATCCTGGCGCCAGCCCTGCGCCCCGGTCTCTTCCAGCCGCGCGTTCCAGATGGCTTCCAGTTCGGGCCGGCGGATGCGCATGAATGCCTCCGACGCCCCGCCCGGCCTGCGGGCTGCATCGATGTGCTCGATATCCCAGTCGCGCGGTGCGATCCCGACGGGGCTTTCTATCGTCCGGCCGTCCGACAGGATGGCGGTCAGCGTGGCGGTGGCGCCGGCGTCGCGATCGAAGGCGGCGAAGAACCGCCCCTCATCGTCCACCGACAGCGGGGTTTCGCCGAGCCGCGCCTCGACCGTGCCGGCGGGGACCTCGCCGCGAATCCAGCCCCCCTGCTCGAGCGCGCCCGCAAAGGTGAAGATCGCGGGCCTCTGGATCGGCGCTGCCGCGGGCGCGGGCGCGGGGCTTTCGCGGACGGGTTGCACGATCGCGGCCGGCGCCGGCGGCCGGACTTCCGGAGCCGGCTCCGGAACGCAGCCGGCGAGGAGAAGCGGAAGAAGGGAGAGCGGCGCGACCCGGGACAACGTCACGGCAGCAGGCGCTCGCTTGCCAGCTCCGCGCTCGCATAGGGCTCCTGGTGCTCGACCGACCAATAGCGCAGCTCGTCCAGTCGAATCGGGACGCCGCTCACGGCGCAGACCACGTGCTGACCGGGACGCAGGATGCGAAATCCACTGGGTCCGTAATGCAGCTTGGCTTCCCCGCGCGGCGGGCCGGCATTCTTGTTCATCAGCATGGCATGGGTCCTAGCAGGCGCGGGCTATTCGAACAAATCGTCCTGCTCCGCAGCCGTTCCCGAGGGACGGGCGCGGCGGGCGACGGTGCGCGAGGCGCCGGTCGAAACATCGAGCTCCCCGTCACGAAAGCGGAGCGTGAGCGCGGACTGCTTCGCCGCCGCCGCCTTGTCGGTGAGCGTGCGTCCATCGCGGTCGGTCACCCGGACGTAGCCGCGCGCCAAGGGCCGGTCCGGATGGAGCTGCTGCGCCAGCCGGGCCAACGCCGCCAGCCTCTCGCGCCGTTCGGAGAGCGGCCGCTCGACCAGCCCCGGCGTCGGCGTCGCGGTCCGGAGCGCCACTCGGGCTTCGCGCAGAGTGCGCTCGAGCGCTGCGGGGGAAAGCCTCAGCTGCCCGAGTCGCTCGCGCCCCTGAGCCGCGCGGTCGCGTAGCCCGCGGCGCAGACGCTCCGCCAGATCGTCGAGCTTCTGCGCCTGCGGCTGCAGGAGCGCAGCGGGCCGCGGCAGTCGTTCGGCGCGCGCATCGAGTCGCTCGCGCCCCAGTTCGATCGGGCGCAGGGCGCAACGGCGCTGGCGATGGAGGAGGTCGGCGAGGGTCGCAGCCAGTTCGCTCCGGACCGGGACCGCAATCTCGGCGGCGGCGGTCGGAGTCGGGGCGCGGCGATCGGCGGCATGATCGGCCAGCGTGGTGTCGGTTTCGTGGCCGACCGCGCTGATCGTCGGGATCGAACATTCGGCGATCGCCCGGACGACGATTTCCTCGTTGAAACTCCACAGGTCTTCGATCGAGCCTCCGCCGCGAGCGACGATGATCAAGTCCGGCCGCGAGGGGTGGTCTTCGGCGAGCGTCGAGAATCCGCGGATCGCATCCGCGATCTGCTGCGCTGCCGCCGTTCCCTGCACCAGCACCGGCCAGACGATCACCCGGCTTGGAAAGCGATCCTCGAGCCGATGGAGGATATCGCGGATCACCGCGCCCGTGGGCGAGGTCACCACGCCGATGGTCCGCGGCAGGAAGGGCAGTTCCCGCTTGCGCGAAATATCGAACAGCCCCTCGGCTGCGAGCCGTGCCTTGGTTTTCTCGAGCAGGGCCAGCAGCGCGCCCTCGCCCGCCAGTTCCATCCGCTCGATGACGATCTGGTATTTGGACCGGCCCGGAAAGGTCGTCAGCCTGCCGCTCGCGACCACTTCGAGGCCGTCTTCGGGAAGGAAGGGCAGACCCGGCGTGCTGGTGCGCCACATCACCCCGTCGATCACCGCCTTTTCATCCTTCAGCGCGCAATAGAGATGTCCGCTCGCCGCGCGTTTCACGCCCGACAGTTCGCCCCGCAGCCGCACGAAACCGAATCGGTCCTCGACCGTGCGTTTGAGCAATTGCGAGATTTCCGAAACCGACAGCGGGACGGCGTTGTCCCCGGCCCGGCCCTTCGCTACCAAGCCCTCCTCTTCTGCATCGAACGGGAAATTGTCGGGCATGAATATCCTCTTGCTGGGTGGCGGCGGCCGGGAACATGCGCTGGCCTGGAAACTGGCGCAATCGCCGGCCTGCGACAAGCTGTGGGCCAGCCCGGGCAATCCGGGCATCGCCGCGGAGGCGGAATGTATCGCACTCGATGCGAGCGATCACCCCGCCATCGTCGATTTCTGCCGCGAAAACGACGTGGGTCTGGTGGTGGTCGGACCGGAGACGCCGCTCGTGGAGGGCCTCGCCGACGGCTTGCGGGGCGCCGGGATCGCCGTGTTCGGCCCCTCGAAGGCTGCCGCGCAGCTCGAAGGCAGCAAGGGCTTTACCAAGGAATTGTGCGATCGTGCCGGGATCCCCACCGCCCGCTTCGAACGCTGCGCCTCGCTCGAGCAGGCCTGGGGTGCGCTCAAGCGCTTCGACCCGCCCTTCGTCCTCAAGGCCGACGGTCTCGCGGCGGGCAAGGGCGTGGTGATTGCCGAAACGCGCGAGGAGGCGCAGCACGCCCTGGGCGAGATGTTCGACGGGAAGTTCGGCAGCGCCGGCAGCGAGGTCGTCATCGAACAGTTTCTCCGCGGCGAGGAAGCGAGCTATTTCGCCGTGACCGACGGCAAAACGATCGTCCCCCTGGGCAGCGCGCAGGACCACAAGCGCGTGGGCGAAGGCGATACCGGACCGAATACGGGTGGCATGGGCGCCTATTCGCCCGCTCCGGTGCTCACCCGGGAGCTCGAGGAGCAAGCGTTGCGCGAGATCATCGAACCGACGGTCCGGACGCTGAGCGCCGAAGGCATACCCTATTCGGGCGTGCTCTACGCCGGCCTCATGCTGACCGATAGCGGGCCCCAGCTGATCGAATACAACGTCCGCTTCGGAGATCCGGAGTGCCAGGTCCTGATGATGCGGCTCGAAAGCGATCTGGTCGAGGTGATGCACGCCTGCGCCGAGGGCCGCCTCGCCGACGTTGCACCGCCGAGCCTGTCGCCGGATTTCGCCCTCACCGTGGTCATGGCCGCAGAGGGCTATCCCGGGACTGCGAAAGCCGGGGGGGCGATCCTGCTGGGCGACGCCGAAGCATCGGGGGCAAAGGTATTCCACGCGGGCACGGCCTTGCGCGCAGGGCAGCTGGTCGCCCAAGGCGGGCGTGTGCTCAACGTCACCGCCACAGGCCGGACAGCGAGCGAAGCACAGCGCAACGCCTACGCCGCGGTCGATGCGATCGCTTTCGCGGATGGTTTCTGCCGCCGCGACATCGGCCAGCGCGAGGTGCGCCGGGAGCACTCCGACCCCCGGGCCGACCCCCGGGCCGCTCGCTCGAGGGACGGAGGCTAGGCCAGCCTGGCGGCGACGAGCGCCCTGAGGTCGGCCTCGCTGCGTGCGCCATAGTGACCGATGATCTCGGCGGCACAGACGGCACCCATGCGAAGGCAGGTTTCGAGCGCTTCGCCGCGAGCGTGGCCGGTGAGAAACCCGGCCGCGAAAAGATCGCCCGCGCCAGTGGTATCGACGACCCGGGCGACCGGCTCGGCGGCGATGTCGACGCGCTCACCGGCGGCAAGACCGACCGCGCCCCGGGCACTGCGCGTTGCGACGAGAACGGGAACCCTGTCCTCGAGCATGGCGAGACCGCTCTCGAAATCCTCGACGCCGGTCAGGCTTGCCAGTTCATGTTCGTTGACGAAGAGAATGTCGATCTGGCCCTCGTCGATCAGGGCGCGGAAATCGTCGCCATGGCGGTCGATGACGAAGCTCTCGCTGGCGGTGAAGGCGACCTTGCGACCCGCCGCGCGCGCCACTTCGATCGCGCGCCGCATCGCGCGACGCGGCTCTTCGGGATCCCACAGGTAGCCCTCGAGGTAGAGGATCGACGCACTGGCGATCAATTCGTCGTCGAGGGCAACCGGAGGCAGGTACTGACTTGCCCCCAGGAACGTGTTCATCGTCCGCTCGCCGTCTGGAGTGACGAAGATCAGACACCGGGCAGTGGGTGGTTCGCTGCCGCGCGCGGGCGTGTCGAAATCGATGCCGACCGCGCGAATGTCGTGGCTGAAGACCTCGCCAAGCTGGTCGCCCGCGACCTGTCCGATGAATGCGCATTGGGCGCCGAGCGCGGACATGCCGGCCAGCGTATTCGCTGCCGAGCCCCCCGAGATTTCCCGTGCCGGGCCCATGGCGGCGTACAGCTCCTTCGCGCGGTCGGCATCGACCAGCGTCATGCCCCCGCGGTTGAGGCCCAGCTCGGCGATGAGATCGTCGTCGCAGGGTGACATCACATCGACGATGGCATTGCCGATGGCGATCACGTCGTAGCGGGGCTCGGTCATGGTTTCTCCGATAGGGGATGCGGTGCGTCGGGCGCCGTTAGCCTTTCGCAGCTGGAAGGCCAAGGGCGGCGTTGACTTGGGCTCGCGGCCCGCGCAATCCGGGCGCCAATGACTTCGCTCGCCCGCGCCCTTGCCCTGTCCGTCAGCCAGCTTGGCGATCCGGCCGTCCTCAGGGTGCTGATAAAGACCGCGCTGATCACCCTGGCGATCTTCGTCGCTTTGGGCTTCGGCCTGCGCTTCGGGCTGGGAGCCGCCTATGCGCGGTTCATCGGCGGAGCGGATCCGGGTTTCGCTTCCTTGCTCGCGACCCTGCTGGTCGTGATCGCGGCCTGGCTGCTATTCCGCATCCTCGCGCTATTCGTGCTGCAATTCTTCGCCGAGGATATCGTGCGTGCGGTGGAGGCACGGCACTACCCCGCTGCAGCCGAATGCGTGCGCGATCTCGCTTTTTCCGATGAGCTGCGTACCGCCCTGCGCGCACTGGGGCGGACGCTGGCATATAATGCGCTCGCGCTTCCCGTGGCCGCGGCGCTCGCTGCGACCGGAGTGGGGCCCGCTGTCGTCTTCTGGGCGGTCAACGCCCATCTGCTCGGTCGCGAGCTGCAGGACATGGTCTGGCTGCGCCATCGCGCCGACGCACGCGAAATCGCCCCTCTGAACGGACCGACGCGATTCCTGCTCGGCGGAATCACGGTCGCCTTGCTCGCGGTCCCTTTTTTGAACCTCCTCGCGCCCGTGCTCGGCGCGGCAAGCGCGACCCATCTGGTCCATCGGGGCCGGAAGGAAGGACTCTATGCGTAAGACGATCCTCCTGCTGCTCCCCTTGCTGGCGGCGTGCGTACCGGCAGTGGCCCCGACGGCTCCCGCGCCGGCGCGGCCGGTCGGCGCGGCACCCCCGCCCCAGCAGGCCCGGCCGTTCCCCTCGTCGCAGGCGTTCCGCGCCCCGCGAGTGATGAACCTCCCCGGTCTCGAAGGCGTGATCGGCAAGAACGAGACGGCGCTGGCCAATCTTTTCGGGCCCCCGCGGCTGGCGGTGAAGGAGGGCGATGCGAGAAAGCTGCAATTCGTCGGCCCGGCCTGCGTGCTCGACGTCTATCTCTATCCCCTCGCGCCGCGCCAGGAGCCGAGCGCGACCCACGTCGAAGCGCGCAGGGCGAGCGATGCGGCCGAAGTCGATCGCGCAGCTTGCGTTCGCGCGCTGCGTCGCTGATCAGTCGAAGGTGAGCGGGGCTTCGGCCCCCCCTTGCAGAGGCAAGGGCCCCCTCGGAGGAACCGCCGGAACGGCAAGACCGGCTTCGGGCGGCTTGCGGCGCGGCGGGCGCCGCTTCCGCGCGGCTGCGACGATGTGCTCCACCCTCTCCCGCTTCCGGCGAGCATCGATGCCGCTTTGGACCAGGCGGCGGGCGCAGTTCACGAGCAGGCGTCGATAAGGGTCCACGGCCCCTTTATACCATGAAGCTCTCGCCGCAGCCACAGGCGCCCTTGGCGTTGGGATTTTCGAACACGAAGCCCGCAGTGAAGTCGTCCTCCACCCAGTCCATCGTACTCCCCACGAGATAGAGCACGCTCGCGCCGTCGATGTAGAAGACCCCGCCCGATGTCTCGATCTTCTCGTCGAAGCCGGCTTCCTCGGTCACGTAATCGACCGAATAGGCGAGCCCCGAACACCCGCGGCGCGGAGTTCGAAAGCTTGACGCCGATCGCATCCTCGGGCGCCTTCGCCATGAGGTCGGCAATGCGCTGCTCGGCGCGCGGAGTGAGCACTACCGCCGCCTTGGGAGCAGCCCGGCTTCGCACATCATTCATCACAGCATCCCCAGTTCGAGGCGCGCCTCGTCGGTCATCTTCTCCGGACCCCATGGCGGATCCCACACGAGATTGACCTCGGCATCGCGCACGCCGGGCACGCTCGCGGCGCGCAACTCGACCTCTCCGGGCATGGATTCGGCGACCGGACAGTGCGGCGTGGTCAGGGTCATGGTCACCACCACATCGCTGTCTGCGGACACGTCGACCCCGTAGATCAGCCCCAGATCGTAGATATTGACCGGGATTTCAGGGTCGTAGATTTCCTTCAAAGCCGCGACCACGGCCTCGTAGAGATCACCGCCGGGCGCGCTGCCGGGAAGGCCTTCGGGCTTTTTCTGCAGGAAACCCTCCAGGTAATCGCGCTTGCGCCCCATCCTCTCGCGCGGCGTTTCCTCGCTGTCGACGGCATCCTCGACGCGAGCGCGCGGGGGCTTGCCGATGACCGAGTCCGCGGGCGACGGGGCCGCGATGAAATCCTGTTTCTGGTCGTCGTTCATCCAAAGATCCTCTGGGTTCGTTCGATGCCGCGCAACAGGGCGGCAATGTCGCTCTCGTCCGAATAGAGGCCGAAGCTCGCACGGGCGGTGGCCGGAACGCCGAGATGGTCCATCAGGGGCTGCGCACAATGGTGGCCGGCCCGGATCGCGACATTCTCTTCGTCCAATATGGTGCCGAGGTCGTGCGGATGAACCCCCTCGAGCGCGAAAGACACGATCCCCGCGCTCTCTTCGGGGCCGAACAGAGTGACCGAATTGAGATCGCGCAACGCGCTGCGGAGTTGCCTGGCCAGTTCCGCTTCATGCGCGAACAGCCGGTCGGGCCCCATCGCATCGACGTAGTCGATCGCGGCATGCAAGGCGATCGCCTCGGTGATCATGGGCGTCCCCGCCTCGAAGCGCTGCGGGGGCGGGGCATAGGTCGTGTTCTCGAAGGTCACCCGTTCGATCATCGCCCCGCCGCCTTGCCAGGGCGGCATGGCATCGAGAATGTCCGCGCGCGCCCAGAGCACGCCGATCCCGGTCGGGCCGTAGAGCTTGTGTCCCGAAAACGCGTAGAAGTCGCAACCGAGCGCACCCATGTCGAGCGCCATGCGGGGCGCCGCCTGGCACCCGTCGAGCAGCAGCCTGGCCCCTACCGAATGGGCGAGATCGGCAGCCGCGCGGCCATCGAGCACGCTGCCGAGCACATTGGAGACATGCGCCAGCGCGACGAGCTTCGTGCGCGGAGTGAGCAGCGCCTCGAGCGCGCCGAGATCGATCCGACCGTCCGCGGCCAGCGGGCAGACGTCGATCTGCGCGCCGGTCCGCTCGGCGACCATCTGCCAGGGAACGATATTCGAGTGATGCTCGAGCGTAGACAGGACGATGCGGTCGCCCTCGCCCAGCCGGGTCATGCCCCAGCTCGAGGCGACGAGATTGATCGCCTCGGTCGCGCCGCGGACGAACACCACCTCGCCTTCGTCCCCGGCACCGATGAACTCGGCCACCCGGCGCCGAGCCGCTTCGTAACCGAGTGTCATCTGGGCGCTGCGTCCGTAGACGCCGCGGTGGACCGTTGCGTAGTCTCTGCCCAGCGCATGCGCCATCGCGTCGATCACGGCCTGCGGCTTCTGCGCCGAGGCGGCGGTGTCGAGATAGTGCCACGGGTTTCCGTCGGCGGTCGTCAGACCCGGAAAATCCGCCTTGCGCGAGAGAAGAGCCGCGTCGCTCACAGATATTTGTCCACCTTGGCGAGCGCCACATCCATCAGCCGATCACGCTCCTGCCCATCCTCGATCGCCACCAGAGCATCGCCGAGGAAGGCCTGGACCAGCAGACGCCGCGCGAGTTCGGGCGAGAGACCGCGCGCTGCCATGTAGAAACGGGCATTCTCGTCCATCTGCCCGACGCTTGCACCATGCTCGCATTTCACGTCGTCGGCGAAGATCTCGAGCTGCGGAACGGCGTTGACGCTGGCGCCCTTCTCGAGCAGCAACCCCTTGAAGTCCTGCGCGGCATCGGTCTTCTGCGCATCGCGCACGACATCGATATTGCCGAGGAAATTGCCCGTGCCGTGGCCCCAGTGGACGCTGCGCACGATCTGATTGCTCGTCCCGCCGGGTTCGGCGTGGACTACGCGGGTGACGAATTCGCGCACCGTATCGCGGCCGCCCACGGTGATCCCGCCCATTTCGAAATGGGCCCCGCGGGCGAGCGTCACCTCGATCTCGAGGCGGGCGAATTCCGCCGAGGCGAGGACTGCGAAGAGCTCGCAGCGCGCGCCTTCGCCGACCGTGATGCGCCAGCGGTGGAGCTCGGTCGGTCGCGTATCCGCCGCGTCGGCGACGACCAGCCTGTCGCGAAACGTCTCGCCCTTCGCGACGTCGATCGTCCGCCAGACGTCGAGGGGAATGCCTTGCAGCCGTTCGACCGCCGAATAGCGCCAGGCTTCCTCGCGCCGGGTGGGAAGTTCGGCAATGTCATGCATCGGCCATCACCGCATCATAGCCTTCCTTCTCGAGGTCCACCGCGAGTTCCGGCCCCCCGGTCCTGGCGATCCTGCCGCGCGAAAGGATCGAGACCCGGTCCGGCTTCACCACCTCGAGCAGGCGCTGATAGTGGGTGATCAGCAGCGCGCCCCGCTCAGGGTGGCGCATGATCGCGTTGATCCCGTCGCCGACCACCCGCAGGGCGTCGATATCCAGACCGCTGTCGGTTTCGTCGAGCACCGCGAAACGGGGGTCGAGGATTCCCATCTGGACCATCTCTGCGCGCTTCTTCTCGCCGCCCGAGAAACCGACATTGACATGGCGCTTGAGCATCTCGGGATCGAGCCGCAGCAGCGCCGCCTTCTCCTTGGCGAGCTTCAGGAAATCGCCGCCCGACAGCGGTTCTTCGCCGCGCGCCTTGCGCTGCGCGTTGAGCGCTTCGCGCAGAAACTGGAGGTTGGACACGCCGGGGATCTCGACCGGGTACTGGAAGCCCAGGAACAGACCGGCGGCGGCACGCTCGTGCGGATCCATCGCCAGGAGATCCTGACCCAGGAACTCGACCGAGCCCTGCGTGACCTCATAGCCCGGGCGCCCGCCGAGGACATAGGCAAGCGTCGACTTGCCGGCCCCGTTCGGCCCCATGATCGCGTGAATCTCGCCCGCCTTCACCTCGAGCGAGAGGCCGTCGAGTATTTTCGTGCCGCCGATTTCGGCGTGGAGATTGTCGATTTTCAGCATGTCATTTCCTGTTGTCCCGGCGCGGCGCAGTGCGGCGCTTCGGGGTCGATCCATATTTCGATTGATGCGTACGGCGCGCGCCTTCCTTTTCGCGATAGCGCGCGTTCATGGCGGCGAAGACGGTCTGCATCGCGGCCTCGACGTCTTCGAGGATCGACGAGGCCGGGACTCGCAGCACTTCGACGCCGACTTCGGAGAGGCTCTTGTCGCGGCGCCTGGCCAGCGTGTCGTTCTGTCCCTCCTCGTCGATCGCGATGGCGAGACCCAGCGCATGCGAGGCGAAATCGACGATCGCGGAGCCGATCACGACATGCCGGCCGAATTTGAACTTGCCGAAGTCTTCCTTCGCGAGCCGTGCCGCGAGTGCCTTATGCGCCTCGCCCGGATGACGGCGCATATCGCGGGCGCGTTCGTGAATCGCATCGAGCCGTTTTTCCGAGATTTCCCACCCGCGGCCCTTCTTCCTGATCGCGGGGGCGGAGTCGGCCCGCTCCGACGGATCGCGCAAGCCCAGCGTCTTTCTGTCCTTCGTCTCGCCGTTCATGATGTCAGACCCGTGAAATTTGCAATGGCGACGACGATCTCGTGATTGAGTTCGCGAACCGCCCGATCCTCCGCCCGGCTTGCGGACGGCTCGGTCAGGGCCTGCCTCGCCTGCCGGACACGCAGCGACCGCATGGTTTCGATTTCTCGCGTGCAGAGCGATCGAATGGCCACCACCGCTTCGCTCAGCCCGGCGTGCGAACCATTGACCGAACCGCCAAGCAGGCAGCTACGCAGCTGCTTTTCCGCCCGCGCAGGTTCATCGAGCGGCGCCGCAGCGAAAGGCGACGCCGGAAGCGCGGAGGCCAGCAGCAGGGCGAGGGCGATCACCCGACGCTCCCTTCGAGCGAAATTGCCAGCAGCTTCTGCGCCTCGACCGCGAACTCCATCGGCAATTGCTTCATCACGTCCTTGGCGAAGCCGTTGACGATCAGCGCGACCGCCTCTTCCTCGCCGAGCCCGCGCTGCATGGCGTAGAACAGCTGGTCGTCCGATATCTTGCTGGTGGTCGCCTCGTGCTCGATCTGCGCCGAGGGGTTCTTGACCTCGATATAGGGCACGGTGTGGGCGCCGCAGCGGTCGCCGAGCAGCAACGAATCGCATTGGGTGAAATTGCGCACGCCATCGGCATTGGCGGCGACGCGGACCAGCCCGCGATAGGTGTTGTTCGACTTGCCGGCGCTGATCCCCTTGGAGATGATCGTGCTGCGGCTTCCCTTGCCGTTGTGGATCATCTTGGTGCCGGTGTCGGCCTGCTGGAAATTGTTGGTCACCGCGACCGAGTAGAACTCGCCCACGCTGTCCTCGCCATTCAGCACGCAGGACGGATATTTCCAGGTGACCGCGCTGCCGGTCTCGACCTGGGTCCAGCTGATCTTGCTGCGCGCACCCTGGCACAGCCCGCGCTTGGTGACGAAATTGTAGATCCCGCCCTTGCCCTCGGCATTGCCCGGGTACCAGTTCTGCACGGTCGAATATTTGATCTCGGCATCCTCGAGCGCAACCAGCTCGACCACTGCGGCATGGAGCTGGTTCTCGTCGCGCATCGGCGCGGTGCAGCCTTCGAGATAGCTGACATAGCTGCCCTTTTCGGCGACGATCAGCGTGCGTTCGAACTGGCCGGTGTTTTCCGCATTGATGCGGAAATAGGTCGACAGCTCCATCGGACAGCGAACGCCCTCGGGGATATAGACGAAGGTCCCGTCCGAAAAGACCGCGGAATTGAGCGTGGCGAAGTAGTTGTCGTGCTGCGGCACGACCTTGCCGAGCCACTTTTTCACCAGCTCCGGATAGTCGCGAATTGCCTCGCTGATCGAGAGGAAGATGACGCCCGCCTTCTTCAACTCCTCGCGGAAGGTCGTCGCCACCGAGACGCTGTCGAACACGGCATCGACCGCCACCTTGCGCGCGCCTTCGACCCCCGCGAGCACTTCCTGCTCGGCGATCGGAATGCCGAGCTTGTCGTACACCGCCTTGATTTCGGGATCGAGCTCGTCGAGCGATTCGAGCGTCGGCTTCTTTTTCGGTTCGGCGTAGTAATAGGCGTTCTGATAGTCGATCGCCGGATAGCCGACCTTGGCCCAGTCGGGCTCGGCCATGTCCTGCCACAGGCGGAAGGCCTTCAGCCGCCAGTCGAGCATCCATTCGGGTTCGCTCTTCTTCGCGCTGATGAAGCGGACGGTGTCCTCGTTCAGTCCCTTCGGAGCGAACTCCTGCTCGATATCGCTCGCCCAGCCATGCTCGTATTCGGCGGCCTTCGCGGCGGCCTCGCGCGCTTCGGCGTCCATTTCGGGTCTCACCCGAGTGTCCATGTCTTCACTCATGCAATCTCTCTCTCGCGCGTCAATTGGACGAGCGTTATTCCGGCGAGCGCGCCGCGCAGCGCCTCGTTGATCAGCGGCCAATGCGGCTTGACGCGGCAATCGTGATCGACCGCGCAATCGCCGCCATCGCTGCAGGCGGTCAGCGCGATCGGACCTTCCACTGCCTCGACGATGTCCGCCAGCGTGATCGCGGCGGCAGGGCGGGCCAGTTGCAGGCCGCCGCCGCTGCCCCGCGTCGCACGGAGCAGGCCGGCAGCGCTCAGCTTGCTCACCAGCTTCTGCACCGTCGGGACGGGCAATCCGGTCTCCGCCGCCAGCTCCGCCGCACTGGTCCGCCCCCCGCCGCAGTGGCGGGCGGCCTGGCTCATCGTGACGACAGCGTAATCGGCGAGGTTTGACAGGCGCATATCTAATCGGACCAATTCGTTCCGATTGGCGAGCTAAGGCGCCGAAGGTGGCAATTCAACGGGAATCGAACTGTTGCGAGTCGTTAGCAGCTAGTCCGCGACGATCGGATCCTTGCCAAGTTGACGGGCCTCGCCCGACCCGAACAGATCCACCGAGCCATAGCCCTCGGGCCCGAGCATCCCGGTAATCGGAGACCCCGAAGCGGGCAGCAGGCGCCGCGGGGTGCGGCCGGTAAAAAAGCGCAATTCCTTGATCAGATGGGCCTGGTCGTAGAACGCGTCGCGGATGTCGGCTTCGATCGCTGCGGGCAGTTCCGGCAAGGATAGCAGCGTGGCGGCGCGGACCGCCCGATATCGCCGCACAAGCCGGACGGGAGATTGCCCGAAGAATCGCGCCACCAGCCGCTGCGACTGACGCGTGGAATAGGGCAATCGGGCATAGAGATCGGCGAGTTCGGGCCTGAACGAGCTCGACAGCCAATCGAGTGTGCGATCGATCACCTCCAGATGCGCGGGCGGAAGCTCGGCCAGACCCCGACGCACGATATCCGCCATCGCATCGAGCAGCCCGCATTCCTCCAGCTCGCGCGCACGCCAGCGCGGCGGCAGAGCCTCGAACTCCTTGCCGAGCCGATCCCCGAGCACCGTTACGGGATCGAGCGTGCGATCGTGATGATCCTGGACCGAAAGTCCCGACAGCGCGGCCCAGCCACGGAAATTGAGAGACACGCCGAAAACGAGCGCGGGGCCCCGCACCTGAAAGCTGCGTGCGCGGGATAGAGGCGCCAGAAAAAACGCTCCGCTGGTCTCGCCGATTTCGCCCCCGTCGAATTGCATGCGGCCGGTGCCGTGCGCGAAGATGACCATCTGACCCGAATAGGCAGGGAGGATATCGGCCACTTCGGCTTCTTCCGCACGCCAGACATAGAGCGAGTTGAGATGGGGCGACAGATCCCGCGGCGCGGGCACGAATTCGAAGGCGCGGGGGCCGTGCGCGGCGTTCGTTTCCGTCAATTTCGCCCCGCTTCGACTGCTGCTCCCCGGAATTGTATAATTACGCCACGAAGACCACCTGCGCAATCGGCATATCGGCGCAGGGTGGCGGAGCTCCGGCCACAATAAAAAAGGGGCGACCGCGAAGGCCGCCCCCTGAAGTCGAGAACTCGTTGCAATACTGCCCCGAGCCCTTCGGGTCGCATCCCCTAGCTAGCCCGATTCTGTTACAAATGATTGTATACATGCGACAGAGTTTTGCAGAGATGTCGCGAACATCGCCCGTGCTTTCGAGATCCCACGCTGCGCCCGGTTCAGCGCCTGCCCGCCTCGACAGCGCATCTTGCGCGCGCCATGGAGCGCGAATGCTGTTCGATCTTCTCCGCCCGCTCCTGTTCGCGCTCGACCCGGAACGGGCGCACCGCCTGACGGTGCGCTCGCTCGCCCTTTCGCCGCTGCGAACCCCGCCCCCCGCCGGACCGCTCGCGACCGAGGTAGCGGGTCTGCGATTCCCCAATCCGCTGGGGCTGGCTGCGGGCTTCGACAAGGACGCCGAGGTGCCCGATCGGATGCTCGGCCTCGGGTTCGGATTCGTCGAGATCGGTTCGGTTACCCCGCTCGCGCAGGCCGGAAATCCGCGACCGCGGCTGTTCCGCCTCGTCGAAGACCGCGCGGTCATCAATCGCATGGGCTTCAACAATGGCGGAGCCGAACGGGCCAGGCGGCGGCTGCAGGACAGGCGAAAGCGGCCGGGGATCGTCGGCGTCAACATCGGGGCGAACAAGGACAGCGGCGATCGCATCGCCGATTATCCCGCCATGACCCGGATCATGGCGCCGCTGGCGAGCTATCTTGCCGTCAACATCTCCAGTCCCAACACGCCCGGCCTGCGTGCGCTGCAGGATGAAGCGGCGCTCACCGGCCTGCTCGATGCGGTGCTCGAGGCGCGCGGCGAGGCGGGCCCGCCGGTGTTCCTCAAACTCGCGCCCGACCTCGCCAGCGCCGATATCGACGCGATCGCGCGAATCGCGCTCGAGCGGAAGCTCGGCGCGCTGATCGTGTCGAACACCACGATTGCCCGTCCGGGCCTGCGTTCCAGCCAGGCGCGGGAAGCGGGCGGCCTCTCAGGTGCGCCGCTGCGGGACCTCGCCCAGCAGCGGCTGCGCGATTTCCGCGCTGCCACGGGCGGGGCGATACCGCTGATCGGGGTCGGCGGGATTGCCACCGCCGAAGATGCCTGGGCCCGCATCCGCGCGGGTGCGAGCCTAGTCCAGCTCTACACCGCCCTCGTCTTCGAGGGCCCCGGCCTGCCGCGGCGCATCCTGCGCGGCATGGAGAATCTCATGCGGCGTGAGGGTTTCTCCTCGATTGCAGAAGCGGTCGGAAGCGAATAGCAGCCCCCCATGCTTCGTAACCTGCTCGCCTCGCTCCTCGCCGTCGCCCTCACCGGCTGCGCCGCCTCCCCGCCCGTCTCGCCGATCGCCCCGGCCGCGCCCACCGAATTCCGCGGCGCCGTCAGTGCAGCCGACCCGCGGGCGCAAGAGGCGGGCCTGGAGATGCTCCGCCGGGGCGGCAGTTCCACCGATGCGGCGATTGCAGTCATGCTGGCCCTGAACGTCGTCGAGCCCCAAAGCTCGGGAATCGGGGGCGGCGGCTTCATGGTGCGCGGCGAAGCCGGCGGCATGGTGGAGACGTTCGACGGGCGCGAAACCGCCCCGTCCGGCGCGACGCCGCAATGGTTTCTCGATCCGCAAGGGAAAGTCCCGCCGTTCATGGACTCCGTCCGCAGCGGTCTGTCGGTCGGTGTGCCTGGCAATATCGCATTGGCTGCGCGGGCGCATGCGGAGCACGGCGTCCTCCCCTGGTCGACCTTGTTCGAACCCGCGATCGCGCTCGCCCGCAACGGTTTCGCGATCAATCCGCGCCTTCACGGGGCGCTGGAAGCGGCAAGAAACCGATCGGCCCATTCGCAATCCGGTCGCGCGCTGTTTTTCGGAGCCGACGGCAAGCCGCTCCCGGTCGGGCACATCGTCATCAACGAGGCGCTCGCGCAGACCTTCGAAACCATCGCTGCAGCCGGTCCCTCGGCTTTCTACGACGGGCCGCTGGCGCAGGAGATAGCGCAAACGGTCGCTGCGGACACACCGCGCGAGGGGGCGATGACGAAGACCGACATCGCCGGCTATGAAGCGAAGGAGCGCGCGGCTGTGTGCGGCAGCTACCGCCGCTATCGTATCTGCTCGATGGGCCCGCCGACCTCGGGCGGCATCGCGGTGATCCAGATCCTGGGCCAGCTCGAACGCTTCGATCTCGCCGCAATGGGGCGAGATAATCCGGTCACCTGGCATCTGTTCGTCGAATCGCAGCGGCTCGCCTACGCCGATCGCGAACTGTATCTGGCCGATAGCGATTTCGTGCAGGTGCCGGTCGCAGGACTGGTCGATCCCGCCTATCTGGCCCGGCGCAGCGCTTTGATCGATCCCGCGCGGACGATCGCGGATCCCCGGCCCGGCCGCCCGAGCGGGGTCTCCGAAGCGCTCGCCGATGGCGACGAACCCGAAGAGAAGGGAACCTCCCATATCGCCGTCGTCGACAAGGACCGCACCCTCGTCAGCTACACGTCGACGATCGAGGGGGCATTCGGCTCGGGCCTGATGGCCGGCGGCTTCTATCTCAACAACGAACTCACCGATTTCAGCCGTGCGCCCGTGGTCCATGGCAAGCGCGTCGCCAATCGGGTCGAAGCCGGCAAACGCCCGCGCAGCTCGATGGCGCCGACGCTGGTCTACGATCCGCAGGGGCGTCCCTTCCTCGCGGTGGGAGCGGCCGGGGGAAGCACGATCCCCGTGCAGACCGCGCGCAGCATCGTCGGAGCGATCGACTTCGGACTGGGGGCCGAGGAGATCCTGGCCCTGCCCTTCATCATGAGCCTAGGCGACAGCCTCCTGCTCGAGAAGGGAACGTGGCTCGAGGCGCGGGCCGAAGCCTTCCGCGCGCTCGGTCACGGCGAACTGGTCGTGCGCGAGGCGCCGGTGAAGGGCGGGGCGGTGCTTCGTGGCGACGCCGGCTGGGTCAGCGCCCGCGATCCGCGCCTCGAGGGGCAGATCGCCGTCCCCTAACGCAGCGGGTGCATATTGCCGTGGCGCCCATGTCGGCTTAAGCCCGCCGCGCAATTGCATCGCAAAAAACCCAACGCCGCGAGGAGCCTGCCGTGCTGTCGGACATCGATTCCGCCAACAATCTCGTCGAACTCTTCCTCAAACGTGCCGACGCGGGAGGCGACCGTCCCTTCCTGGGGGCAAAGCGCAACGGGCAGTGGCAGACGATCAGTTGGCGCGAGGCCGCACGGCGGGTCTGCGTCATGGCGGAGAACCTGCGCGGTCTGGGCCTGGAGGATGGCGACCGCGTCTGCCTCGTCTCGGAGAACCGGCCCGAGTGGTGTATCGCCGATCTCGCAATCATGGCTGCGGGCTGCATCACCGTGCCCGCCTATGTGACCAATACCGAGCGCGACCACGTCCACATCCTCGACAATTCGGGTGCGAAGGCGGTGGTAGTCTCGACCGAGAAGCTCTCGGACCCGCTGATCCCTGCGATCTTCCGCACCGGCATCGCCGATCACATCATCCCGATCGATGGCGTGCGCGCCTATCAGGGCGGCAATATTGCCTGTCACCCCTGGTCGCAGATGCTGGTGGGCGATGCGGATGCCGCACGCGAAGCTGTCGAAGCCCGGATCGCGATGATCGGGCGCGGCGATACCGCCTGCATCATCTATACCAGCGGCACCGGCGGAGCGCCGCGCGGAGTGCTGCAGCACCACGGGGCGATCCTGTGCAACATTGCCGGCGCGGGCACGATCCTGGTCGAGGATTTCGGCATCAGCGACGAGGAACGCTTCCTGTCCTTTCTCCCGCTGAGCCACGCCTATGAGCATACCGGCGGGCAGTTCCTGCCGATCGGCGTGGGCGCGCAGATCTATTATGCCGAAGGGCTCGAGAAGCTCGCTTCCAATATCGAGGAAACCAAGCCCACGATCATGGTCGTCGTTCCGCGCCTGTTCGAGGTTCTGCGCACGCGCATCATGAAGCAGATCGAGAAGCAGGGCGGACTGGCCGAGAAGCTGATGAAGACGGCGCTGGAGGTGGGCGAACGCCGCGCAGCGGGCGCGCCGCAATTCGGCGACGAGGTCAGGCAGTTCGCGGTCGAGCGACTGCTCCAGCCGAAGATCCGCCAGCGGTTCGGCGGGCGCATCAAGGCGATGGTTTCGGGCGGAGCGCCGCTCAATCCGGAAGTCGGCATCTTCTTCGAGGCCATGGGCCTCACCCTGCTCCAGGGATATGGCCAGACCGAGGCCGGACCGGTGGTGGCCTGCAACCGCCCCAGGGCGGGGATAGCGATGCATTCGGTCGGGCCACCGATGCGTGGCGTGGAGCTCAGGATTGCCGAGGACGGCGAGATCCTGGTGCGCGGCGAATTGGTGATGCTCGGCTATTGGCAGAATGCATCCGAGACCGCGCGCACGATCCGGGACGGCTGGCTGCATACTGGCGATATCGGGCACATCGACGAGGCCGGGCGCGTCGTCATCACCGACCGCAAGAAGGATATGATCGTCAATGACAAGGGCGACAACATCGCGCCGCAGAAGCTGGAGGGCATGCTGACACTGCAGCCAGAGATCGGACAGGCGATGGTGGCAGGCGACAAGCGGCCCTATGTCGTGGGGCTGATCGTTCCCGATGCCGAATGGACGCTCGAATGGTGCCGCTCGCAAGGCAAGAAATTCGACTGTCGCGAGGTGCAGGAGCTGCCGGAATTCCGCAATGCGATACGCACTGCGGTCGATCGGGTGAACAAGGAACTGTCGGTCGTGGAGAGGATCCGCCAGTTCGCCTTCGCCGATCAGCCCTTCACCATCGAGAACGAGGAGATGACTCCCTCGATGAAAATCCGGCGCCACAAGATCAAGGACCGCTACGGCGCGCGGCTGGACGGATTGTATCGGAGCTAGGCGGCAACTTCCTCGATGAATTCGGGATAGAAGCTTGGCGCACGATCCGACCAGCCCGGAGCGGTTGCGGCGGCTTCGCTGAGCGACTGGAGCAGCATCTTGCGCCGTGCGGGCCGGATGTGCGGGAGTGCGGCGGCAGCGCAAAAGGCGCTCGGCAGCCAGGGACGGGCCCCGGCGGAGACCAGACGCTCGTAGAGAAAGCGGAAGGCGGAGAAGCTGTCGATCCGCTCCTGCGCTAGATCGAAGGCAGCCACCCGGGCGAGCTTGCCGAGAAAGCCTTCGATCATGTCGAAGCCCGATTCGCATGGGACCGACCGACGCAGCGCCTTGAGTTCCTGATAGGCGACATACTGGCTGCGGATCGCGGCATTCTCTGCAGCATTGCGCCCCCAGATGCGGAAGGCATCGCAGCGGCCCAGACCGATGTCGAGGCTGCGGCGGATGTAGCGCTGTTCGGCGGCGGTGAAGCCGGCGAATTCGCGCATCTCGGCGATGGTCAGCGATGCGGCACTCTTGACGGCCATGATCGACACTCCCCTGTTGGAGAGCGAATGTCGCCGAAGATGGTTAATTATCCGTAAGCCGGGTCAGATCAGCCCTGCGAGCGGGCTCGACGGATCGGCATATTTGCGTGTCGCCATGCGTCCGGCGAGATAGGCTTCGCGGCCCGCCTCGACCCCGAGCCGCATTGCACGTGCCATGCGGATGGGGTCCTTCGCTTCGGCGATGGCGGTGTTCATCAGCACGCCGTCGCAGCCCAGTTCCATCGCCACCGCAGCATCGCTCGCCGTCCCAACGCCGGCATCGACGAGGACCGGCACCTTGGCACCCTCGACGATGAGGCGGATGGTGACGCGGTTCTGGATCCCGAGGCCCGAGCCGATCGGCGCGCCGAGCGGCATCACCGCCACCGCCCCGGCATCTTCGAGCTGCTTCGCCGCGATCGGATCGTCCGCGCAATAGACCATCGGCTGGAAGCCGTCCTTCGCCAGCACTTCGGTCGCCTTGAGCGTCTCGCGCATGTCGGGGTAGAGCGTCCGCGCCTCGCCCAGGACCTCCAGCTTGACGAGATCCCAGCCGCCCGCCTCCCGCGCGAGCCGCAGGGTCCGGATCGCATCCTCCGCCGTAAAGCATCCGGCGGTATTGGGCAGATAGGTTACCCGCTTGGGATCGATGTAGTCGGTCAGCATCGGCGCCTTGGGATCGCTGACATTGACCCTCCGCACCGCGACCGTGACGATCTCCGCGCCGGAGGCTTCGAGCGCGGCGGCATTTTGCGCAAAATCTCTATATTTACCCGTGCCGACGATAAGGCGGCTGGTGAAGGTTCGTCCCGCGACCGACCAGCTATCGGGTTCGCCGGCAAGGCCGTCGCCTCCGCCCACGAAATGGACGATCTCGAGCACGTCCCCCTCGGCGATCGGACGCTCGCCCAGCTCGCTGCGGGGGGCGATCGTGCCATTGTGCTCGACCGCGACCTTCGCCGGTTCGAGCCCGAGTTCGCGGACCAGTTCGGCGACGGTGGAGGAAGCGGTGCGGCGGCTCTCGCCGTTGACGGTCAGGGCAATCATGCGGCCCGACTTAATCCCCGCAGCGCTCCTTGCAAGCAGCGGAATGCACATGGCGCATGTTGAGGATGTGACCGAGCGATACCAGCGCAACGCCGAGGATCGTCAGGACGGCCTCCCGGTAGCCGTGCGGAACGGCAAGCGCACCGCCCATGAAGGTGAGCCCGGTCATTGCCACGACGAAGGGCAGCGCCATGCGGTGCCGCAATGCGCCCCAGCCGATCGCGACCGCCGCGATCAGCGTCGCGAGAACGAGGCCGAAGCGATGGATGTCGGGCGACAGGAACAGTTCGCCGCCCACTCCCAGGCCCGAGACGAGCACGATCGAAAGCAGGCAATGCACTGCGCAGGCCCCGGAAAGAAGAATCCCGGCGCGATCGAGCCTTCGGCAAATCGGCGAGACGGCGCGATGGAGCATTCGCCCGAGTTATGTGATAGTGTATCGTTAATCAAGAGCGGACATGCGGGCGCGGTGCATTTGTCGCGCTGAGCGGTGCCGGCCGTCGGATCGACCAAGGCCATTTCCCCTTGCGGTTCCGCGCGACGCGACCCAGAGATACCGGCCATGACCTCCTCCCCCCTCCGCCCCTCCGCCCTCTCCAAATGGCTGTGGTTCGTCGCTGCACTGGTCGTCGCCATGGTGGCCGTGGGCGGAATCACGCGGCTGACCGAGAGCGGGCTTTCGATCACCCAGTGGAAACCGATCAGCGGTGCCCTGCCGCCCTTGTCGCAGACCGACTGGCAGGCCGAGTTCGCGCTCTACCGCGAGACCGGCGAATACCGCATGGTGACCGGCCCGGCGGGAATGGACCTGGCCGCCTTCCAGTTCATCTATTTCTGGGAGTGGACGCATCGCCTGCTCGGCAGGATCATCGGGCTCGCATTTGCCCTGCCGCTGGCGTGGTTCTGGCTGCGCGGCGCGATCCCGCCCGGCTACAAGGCGCGGCTGGTGGCCCTGCTCGCGCTCGGCGGCCTGCAGGGCGTATTCGGCTGGTTCATGGTCCGGAGCGGTCTGTCGGGGACGATGACCGACGTCAGCCATTTCTGGCTGTCGATCCACCTGCTGACTGCGCTGGTCACGCTGGCCGGCCTGGTATGGACCGCGCTCGACCTGCGGCGGCTGGCGCGGCAGGGCAGCGGACCGGCCCGCTGGACCGGGACGGCGAGCTGGGTGGCGGCGATCCTGTTCGTCCAGCTTCTCCTCGGCGCCTGGGTCGCCGGGATGAATGCCGGACACGCATCGGACACATGGCCGCTGATGCAGGGGCGCCTCGTACCCGAATTCGACGGGTCGCGCGGCCTCGCTTGGGCGGCGACGCACGATCCCTTCCTGGTCCACTTCCTGCATCGCTGGTGGGCCTGGGTGGTGGTCGCCGCGCTGATCGTGATGGCACGGCGCGTCAAGCCGATCGAGCGCCGGACATCGATCGCGATTCACACGGCTTTCGGGACGCAGATCCTGCTCGGCATCGCCACGGTCTGGACGGGGGTCGCGTTGTGGGTCGCGGTGGCGCACCAATTGGTCGGAGCGCTGCTGGTGGCGACATTCGCCTGGGGGGCGCATGTTCTGGGGCGGCGTTCGTGAGCGCGCTGATCTATTGCCCCTTTCCCGATGCGGGCACAGCCGCGGCGGTGGCCCGCCGCCTGCTGGCCGAGAAGCTGGTCGCCTGCGTCAATATCGGCTCGGCGATCGAGGCGCTCTTCGTGTGGAGCGGTGAGGAAGGCTCGGGCAGCGAAGTGCCCGCCCTGTTCAAGTCCCATGCCGCACTGCTCGACGCGGCGGTCCGCCGGCTCGAGGCCCTGCACCCCTATGACGCGCCCGCGATCATGGGCTGGCGATGCGACAGTGTCGGCTCGGCGACCGAGCGCTGGCTGGGCGAATTGTCCGGCGACTAGAGCAGCGGCAGTTCTCCTGGGGTGGTATTTTACCGCGCCGGAGACGCGCGGATTTGCTTGACCTAAAGGCGATCACACGCCATTTGCCGCGCGCTTCGCGGGTCCTTCGAAGGATTCGCACGATGGCGCCGCAGCCCGCAAGCCGCGGCAGGAACACTAGGAACGGATAAACCAGCCATGAAGGCTCTCACCAAGATCACCCGGTCGATCAAACCGGCCGAGGTCGAAAAGCAGTGGCACATCGTCGACGCCGAGGGGCTCGTCGTCGGCCGTCTCGCGGCGATCGTCGCCAACCACCTCCGCGGCAAGCACAAGCCGAGCTACACCCCGCACGTCGATTGCGGCGATCACGTCATCATCGTCAATGCCGACAAGGTGAAATTCACCGGCAAGAAGATGACCGACAAGATCTATTACAAGCACACCGGCCATCCGGGCGGCATCAAGGAAACCACCCCCGCCAAGGTGCTGGGCGGACGGTTCCCCGAGCGTGTTCTCGAGAAGGCGGTGGAGCGCATGATCCCGCGCGGCCCGCTCGGCCGGGCGCAGATGCGCGCGCTGCACGTATTTGCCGGCACCGAGCATCCCTATGACGGCCAGAAGCCCGAGAAGCTCGACGTTGCCTCGATGAACCGCAAGAACAAGGTAGTCGCGTGATGGCTGACGAAAGCAAGAACGAAACCGTGACCGATCTCGCCGATCTAAAGGACATCGCTTCCGATGCGCCCGAGGGCGATGCTGCCGACATCGCGCGCACTGCCGATGTCCCGCTGCGCGAGCAGGAGCTCGATGCGCAGGGCCGTGCCTATGCCACCGGCCGCCGCAAGGACGCCACGGCCCGGGTCTGGCTCAAGCCGGGCAGCGGCAAGGTCACCGTCAACGGCCGCGACCAGGAAGTCTATTTCGCGCGTCCGACGTTGCGCCTGATCATCGACCAGCCCTTTGCCATTACCGAGCGGCAGGCGCAGTACGACGTCGTCGCGACGGTCAAGGGCGGCGGCCTCTCCGGCCAGGCCGGTGCGGTCAAGCACGGCATCAGCCAGGCGCTCGCCAAGTTCGAGCCCGCGCTGCGCGGCACGATCAAGGCGGCAGGTTTCCTGACCCGCGACAGCCGCGTGGTGGAACGCAAGAAGTACGGTCGTGCCAAGGCCCGCCGGAGCTTCCAGTTCTCCAAGCGCTGATCCACCCGGATCCGACAGTCAACGCGAAAGGGCGGCTCCGCGAGGAGCCGCCCTTTTTCCTTTGCTGCAGTGCCTCTCGCGGAGGCGAGGGCCGGTCGACGGCTAGCGGACCGGTGGATCGACCCGCGGGACCTGGTGGACGGGAGCGACCGGATCGCCGTCGCGGCGGGGCGGAAGCGCGTTCTCGGGGACGTCGTCGATCTGCATGGCCGCGGTTTCGACGTCTTCGAGATTGCGGACGCAGACCTGCAGCGTCTCGCCGTCCCATTCGATTTCGTTGAAACTGGGCGGAGTCGACCGGGTCCGCTTGGACAGGGTACCCGCTCCGATCATTCGGATCGGCCCGGCCGATGTTTCCTCGAGGATGTCGAAGGCGTCGTGCACATGGCCCGAAAGGACCGCCTCGACCGGGCGCCGGGCAAGTTCGCGCAGGGCCTTGCCGCCATGCCGGGTCAGGGCCGTGCCCGCCGTTCCGACCTCGCGCAGGGGATGGTGAACCGCCACGAGGACCCGCGTCCCTTGCGGCAATCCGTCGATCGCCCGAAGACACTTGTCCAGCGCCCGCCGCGTCACCCAGCCCTTAGACCAGTTGAAGCGCGGCTGCATGCGGACCGCGGTCTTGAGCGGCACGATCGCGAGACTGCCGAGATCGATTTCGCGCTCCACCTTCTCCTCCATTCCGCGGAACCGCCGATAGGGAGCGAAAAAGCGTTCGACCGGGTTGAAATAGGGCATGTCGTGATTGCCCACCTCGACCGTGACCGGGGCGTCGAGCGAATTGATCCAGCGGGTCGCCGCCGCGAATTCGCGGTGCCTCGCCCGCATGGTCAGATCGCCGGTGATCGCCACGGCGTCCGGGCGATTCTCGGAGATTTCCTGCTTGACCCAGTCGAGAGCGCGATTGTTCTCCAATCCGAAATGGATGTCGGAGAGATGGAAGATGCGGCGTTTTTCAGAAGCCATGCGAGGTCGCTAGCAGATCGACCTCGCACGGGGCCACCGTGAAAGTGGCGGGCGAGGCGAGCTCCGCCGGCTCGCCGTCGAGCAGCACCTCGAGCGGCTCTCCGGTCTCGCTCTCGATGGTCAGCCTGTCGAGCAGGCCCAGCCGTTCGTGCGGACCCTGGCGGAAACGCCTGCGCAGGAGCGCCCAGCCATGCTGGAGGAGGTCGCCGGGCCCCTCCGAACGGTAGCCATCGACCTGGATCCCCCGATGGCTCGGCGTCAGTTCGATGAGCGGATAGCCGTCCTCGTGACCGATCGCGGGCTCGAACAGACGCACCCGCGCCCCTCCCGTGGTTTCGGCGAGTGCCTCGCCGGTGCCCTGCGCAAGCCCGGCAACGTCGAAATCGCGCATCGCCTCGCGCACCTCGGCCCAGGCGGTGCCGGGCCCCACGAGAACGCCGGCATGCGCCCGGCCAGCCTCGCAGCATGCCATCAGCGGGCGGACCCGGCGATAGGCACCCCGCGCGACTGCATCCAGAATGCTCTCGACCGTGGCCTCCTCGCCATGGAGCCTGAGGTTGAGGAGATTCATCGTTCCCCCCGGCAGGACGAGCACCTCGCCATCCCAGCCCGCACTGGCATCGATCACGGCGTTCAGCGTTCCGTCGCCGGTGAAAACGATCAGGCGGTCCACCCCGGCGCGCGCGAGCGCGGTGGCGTCGGGCAGATCTTCATCCGGAAACGCCCGTTTCACGCAGGCCGAGAGGCCCCGTTCTTCGAGCGCTTCCTCGATCGCGATGACGGCGGCCTGGCTGTTGCTGCCGCTGCGAGAATTGACGATCAGCCATGTGGTGAGTGGCTCCATGCTGGCATAGCGAAACAGCGGTGCCCCGGTTCCCGCCGCTCAGATGCGCCGGCCGAGCACCAGCCAGCCGAGGATCGCGTTGCAGGCCGTATAGATCGCATAAACCCAGACGGCGCCCTGCGAACCGGCTGCGGCCGTGAGCATGGCGCACAGCAGAAGGAGGTATTCGAGGAGCAGCGACAGCCTGCCCCCATGCGCCCGCATCACGGCGGGGACCCTCCGCACCAGGCGATGTCCGCTTTCGAGAACCGCCTTGTGAGTCGCGAAATTGATCGCGCCGAAGAGAAAAAGAAGGACCAGAGGCATTTCGCAAACGACATAGGCTGGTCGTCTGCCGATTGCCAAACGCCATTGATCGGCGGTTTCGCGCAGCCGGTACAGAAGTCGCGCCCTCGGTCGACGGAGCGTAGCGCCTACGGTTGTAGCCATGCAATACAGTGTGCGGCGGCAGGTTCTTCCCCCCCGTACTGGCCGCCGATGGAGAGCAGATATGAAATCGACACTCGCATTGCTGGCCGCGGCCGGACTGGCATTCGGAGCCACCGCCGCCCATGCCGACCAGATCACCGTGACCCACGACGATTTGAACCTCAACTCGCCCGGAGGTCAGAAGGTGCTGCAGCACCGGATCGACAAGGCGGCTCGCGCGGTTTGCGGCGTAACCCGCCAGGAGACCGGCACCCGCTTGCGCGACAGGGCTGCGCGTGAATGCTTCGAAACGGCCCGGGCGCAAGCCCATGCACAGTTCGCGCAGCTCACGCGGGAGACGGCAAAAGGCGGCTGACATTCCAGGTCTTCCGCCTTGGACCCCGGCCGGATGCAGTCCCCCGGCCGGGGTCCTTTGCCGTCAGTAGCCGAGGCGGCAGACCGGCTCGTGACCGATCGAGGCCAGCCGGCGGGTTTCAGCGGCCGGCCATCGCCTTGACCTTGGGCAGATAGGTGCGCCCGATCCGCAGCGCCTCGTCCTCGCCCAGTTCCACGGACCAGACCCCCAGGCCATCGTGCCGCAAGCCGGTAATGCGATCCTTGCGCAGGATCGTCGATCGATGGATGCGGATGAACTTGGAAGGATCGAGCCGTTTCTCGAGCCCGGCTATCGTCTGGAGGAGGAGATAGGTGCGCGATTCGTCCCCGCTGCCGACGTGCAGCCGGACATAGTCGCGTTCGGCATCGATCCGGGCCACTTCGGAGGTGGCGATGCGGATCAGTTCCGAACGGTGCGGGATCCACAATTCCTCGAGCCAGCCGCTGTCGCTGCGTTCGCCTTCGCCCCGACGGGCGAAGGCCCGCGCGACCGCGCGTTCGAGGCGCTCGGGCTTGACCGGTTTCAGGACGTAATCGACCGCATCCAGATCGAAGGCTTCGACGGCGTAATTGTCATGGGCGGTGACGAAGACCACAGCGGGCCGCTCGGCCTTGCGCGAGAGCGCCTTCGCGACCGAGATGCCGTCGATTTCGGGCATGGTCATGTCGAGCAGGACGAGATCGGGCTGGAGCGCCTCGATCAGCCGCAGCGCCTGGGCACCGTCGCTGGCCGTCCCCACCACGCGGATCGACTCGAGCCTGGAGCAGATCACCTGCATGCGTTCCACCGCAAGCGGTTCGTCGTCGACGATCAGCGTGCGCAGGGTTTCCTCGGTTTCGTCAGCCATGCTTGACCATAGGGAGGCGCAATTCGGTTTCATAGCCGGTCAGCGAGGGTCCCGACACGATCGTCGCAGCATTGCCGAAGCGCGCCTCGAGTCGGTCGCGCACATTGGCGAGGCCGATGCCGAAGCCGGTCCGTTTCGTCTGTTTCGCGGTTCCGGGGCCGTCGTCGCCGACGGTCAGGACGAGCCGGCCATATTCCTCGCGCGCGGAGATCGTCACCGTCACCGGGCGGGAAAGCGCAGAGACACCGTATTTGACCGAGTTTTCCACGAGCGGCTGGAGGATCATTCCGGGCACCTCATAACCCGCCAGTTCGGGTGGCAGATCGACCTTCACGCGGAGCCGTTCGGGGAAGCGGACCGATTCGATGTCGAGATAGTGTTCCTGCAGGTCGATCTCGTCCTCGAGCGTGACGTCGCCGGTCGGATCCTCGGCGAGGCTGTGGCGGTAGAAGCGCGAGATCGTCTGGATCATCTGCTCGGCCCGCTCCGCCTTGCCGGTCATGACCAGCGCGCTCAGCGAATTGAGCGTGTTGAACAGGAAGTGCGGATTGACCTGATAGCGCAGCGATTGCAGCTCGGCCGCCTTGGCCGCACTGCGGAACCTCTCGCCACGCCGCTCCGCCGCGCGCGCCTTCGCCCCCGCCAGAAGCGCCAGGAACAGGGCGGCCCAGGCGAGCAGCAGGAAATAGCGACCGATCGCGAGATCGAAGGTCAGCCGCCATTGATCGAGCTGGGTCGGTGCCGGAGCGATCACGACGCTTTGCGGAACCGCTTCCTCGGCCTCGTCGACGTCCTCGTCCATGCGCGTGCGCGGGATGTCGACCAGGAGATTGCCCGCATCGTCGCGACGCAGCGCAATCCCTCGCTCCTTGCCCATCTGCTCCTCGACGCGCGCCTCGACCGAATCGAACACCCATCGGTTGACCTGCGCGATCATCAGAGCGCCCGGCATGGCCGCGATCAGCGCCACCGCGATCTGAATCCCGAGCGCCCGCTGTTCGGCCGCGCGCAGGGCCAGCCACAGCAGCAGCGTGATCCCCACCCCGACGATGCAGACGAAGGCGCGCCGCCACAGCAATTCGTCCTGGAATTCGAGCCCGACCACCGCACCGCGCAGGGTGATGAGGAGGAAATAGCACAGCCACAGTCCCACCATGGAGGCGAGGACGACCTTGAACGGCAACCGGGGATCGTCCGGGCCGAGGGGAGATTCTTCGGATGACACGCTTGCGGACTGCCCACTTGCAGCGGCAAATGCCAGCGCCGCGGTCGAGGTGGCTGTGCCGTTGGTCGAGCGTTGCGCTATTCGGCGGGTTCCAGCTCTCCTTGGGCGATCCGGCGGCGCCATTCCGCGGGCGCCAGCTGGTGAACGCTGTTGCCCTGCGCATCGACCGCCACCGTCACCGGCATGTCCTGCACCTCGAATTCGTAGATCGCCTCCATGCCGAGATCCTCGAACGCCACCACCCGCGCGCCCTTGATCGCGCGGCTGACGAGATAGGCCGCGCCGCCGGTGGCCATCAGATAGGCGGTCCTGAAGCGGCTGATCACCTCGACCGCGTCATGCCCGCGTTCGGCCTTGCCGATCATCGCCAGAAGGCCCCGATCGAGCATCATTTCGGTAAATTCGTCCATGCGGGTGGCGGTGGTCGGGCCGGCCGGACCGACCACCTCGCCCATCACCGGATCCACCGGACCGACATAGTAGATCGCCCGTCCGGTGAAATCGACCGGCAGCTCCTCCCCCGCTTCCAGCATGTCGCGGATCCGCTTGTGCGCGGCATCGCGGCCGGTCAGCATCCGGCCCGAGAGCAGCAGCCGGTCGCCATGGTTCCAGCCGGCCACTTCGGCCGGCGTCAGAGAGTCGAGATCGACCCGCTTCGCAGCCGCGTCGGGCTGCCAAGTCACCTGCGGATAATCGTCCAGCCTCGGCGGCTCGAGATAGGCGGGCCCCGAACCGTCGAGCGTGAAATGCGCATGGCGCGTCGCGGCGCAATTGGGGATCATCGCAATCGGCTTGCCGGCGGCATGGCAGGGTGCGTCGAGGATCTTGACGTCGAGCACCGTCGACAGGCCCCCCAGTCCCTGCGCGCCCACGCCGGTGGCATTGACCGCATCGAAGATGGCGATCCGCAACCGCTCGATGTCGGTTTGCGGGCCGCGCGCCTTCAGCTGGCCCATGTCGATGGGCTCCATCAGGCTCAGCTTGGCGAGCTTCATGCAATGTTCGGCAGTCCCGCCGATGCCGATGCCGAGCATCCCCGGCGGGCACCAGCCGGCACCCATGGACGGGATCTGTTCGAGCACCCAATCGACGATATTGTCCGACGGGTTCATCATCTTGAACTTCGACTTGTTCTCGCTGCCGCCGCCCTTGGCCGCCACGTCGATCGACACCTCGCCGCCGGGCACCATCTCGACCGACAGGACGCAGGGCGTGTTGTCGCGGGTGTTGCGGCGGGTGAAGGCAGGGTCCGCGAGGATCGAGGCCCGCAGCTTGTTGTCCGGGTGGGTGTAGGCCCGCCGCACCCCCTCGTCGACGACCTCCTGCAGGCTCCGCTGCGCCTCGAGGCGGCAGTCCATCCCCCAGCGGACGAAGACGTTGACGATACCGGTGTCCTGGCAGATCGGCCGGTGACCCTCGGCGCACATCCGGCTGTTGGTCAGGATCTGCGCGATCGCATCCTTTGCGGCCGGCCCTTTTTCCGCCTCATGGGCTTCGCCCAGCGCGCGGATATAGTCCATCGGGTGATAATAGGAAATGTACTGGAGAGCATCGGCCACGCTCTCGATCAGATCCTCTTCCTTGATGACGGTCATGTCGCTCATCGCCGCAAGATCCCATGTTGCAGAATTGCGCTGCCCGATAGGCGCGATTGTGGTCATCGGTCAAAGCGCTTGGCCGCAGGAGGCCTTGCCCCTAAAGCAACGGGAGCTTGCACTAGCGTATTATTGTTGCAATACAGCTTGCCGTCTACAGAGTTCATTTCATGTCCACGATCACTCAGAATCCACCCGATTTCGCCGCCGCGCGCAAGGCGATGATCGACAGCCAGCTCCGCACCAGCGGGGTCAACGAACCCTTCGTGCTCGAGCGCATGGCAGCGGTCCCGAGGGAAGAATTCGTGCCCGAGGGCGCGAGGGCGACTGCTTATATGGATCGGGCCATCCGCCTCGGCGACGGCGGCTTCCTCCCTGCTCCCCTGTTTCATGGTGCGATGCTGGCCGAGGCGCGCCCCGCGCGCGAAGACCGCGTGCTGGTGATCGACGGGGGCAGTGGCTATCTGGCCGCCCTGGTGGAGCCGCTGGTCGGAAAGATCGATGTGGTCACACCCGAACAGGCCGCGAACGGGGGCAAAAAGGGCACGTATTCGCTGGTGCTCGTCGATGGTGCGATCGAGCATGTCCCCGCCGCGCTCGCAAGACTGGTCGCCGAAGGGGGCCGGATCGTCACCGGCGTGGTGGAACGGGGCGTCACCCGTCTCGCGACCGGACGCAGATCGGGCAAGTCGCTCGCCCTGCTGCCGCTCGCCGAAATGGGCGTACCCCGGCTCGGCGCCTTCGATCGACCGCAAAGCTGGAGTTTCTGAATGCCGGGCGAAGGAATTGCCAAATCGTTGGTTTGGGGGGCGAGCGTCGCGGCGCTGGCGCTCGGCGCGCCCGCACGGGCGGATACGCTGCAGGAGGCACTGACCCAGGCCTATCTCTACAATCCCACCCTGGCTGCGGCACAAGCCAGCCAGCGTGCCGTCGACGAAAACGTGCAGATCCAGCGCGCGCAGGGTCTGCCGAGCGTCGATGCGACGGCGACCTATACCGAATTCCTCAAGAAATCGACCAACAGCTTCACCTCGCCCGACCGGATCCTCGACGTCGGGCCCGATCTGGTCGTGCCGATCTACAGCGGAGGTGCGATCAAGAATTCGATCCGCGCGGCACGCCAGCGGGTCGATGCGGGACAGGCCGACCTGCGCGCGACCGAAAGCGCGCTCTTCAGCAGGGTGGTCGCGGCCTATATGGATGTTTTGCGGGGGCAGGCGCTGGCCTCGCTGGCCGCCAATCAGGTCGAAGTCCTGTCGGTCAATCTGCGCGCCACGAGCGACCGCTTCGAGATCGGCGATCTCACGCGCACCGACGTGGCCCAGTCGCAGGCCCGGCTGGCCCTGGCGGAGGGCAATTTCCGCGATGCCCAGGCAAATCTGATCAATGCGCGCGAAACCTATATCGCGCTCGTCGGCGAAGCCCCCGAGGACCTGCAGCGCCCGCCTCCGCTGCCGGGATTGCCGTCCGACGTCGAGACTGCCGTTGCTGTCGCATTGCAGAACAACCCCGATCTGATCGCGGCGAAGGAACTCGCCCGCGCTGCCGGATTCGACACCGAAGTGGCCGGTTCGGGGCGCCTGCCCAGCGTCGCGGTCTTCGCGAGCGGCGGATACACCGACTACTTCGGCACGCTCGGCGGCGGTGTGGCGGGCGTTTCGCAGAGCGAGACCACCGCCAATGCCGGCGTCAGATTGAGCATCCCGATCTTCCAGGGAGGGCTGCCCGCAGCTCGGCAACGGCAGGCGCAGGCGCGCGAGACCGCAGCCCTCGAACAGGTGATCGCGGCCGAACGCGACGTCATTGCGCAGGTCCGTGCTGCCTGGTCGAGCTGGCAGGCCTCGCTCGCGGTGATCGAGAGCAGCCAGGTGGCGGTATCGGCTGCCGACCTCAGCCTCGAAGGCGTGCGGGCGGAAAACTCGATCGGCAACCGGACCATTCTCGATGTCCTCAATGCCGAGCAGGAATTGCTCAACGCGCGCGTGGAACTGGTGACTGCGCGGCGCAACGCCTATGTCGCCGGGTTCTCCCTGCTCGCAGCCATGGGCCGCGCCGAAGCCCGCGACCTGGGGCTGCTGGGAGAGGGAATGCTCTACGATCCCATGGACAATTACGAGCGCGTGCGCGGCCGGATCTGGGATTGGGACCGGGATCCCGATCCGGTGGCCGAGTCGACGCGGACCGTCGATGTCCCCGCTCCCGATGCGAGCTATCCGGTCGAGGATGAAACCGGCGCCGAAACGGGCTATTGAGGCTGTACCGAATCGGGACGGGCCGATTCGCAACAGGGGCTAGAACAGCATGCAGCAACCCGGTGAGCCGTCGGTCGAGGAGATTCTCGACTCGATCAAGAAGGTCATCGCGCGCGACAATCGCGAGGGCGCCATCCTCGATCGCCGTCGCCGCAGCGGGCGCGCAGGAACCGGGGAACCGGCCGAACCGGCGGACGCCGAAGAAGCGGAGGAAGTGCTCGAGCTTCAAACCGAAAGCGCTCTCGACGAATCCTGCTCCGCCGAGGAGGAGGACGGTGCCGATACGGGACCCGAGGATCCGCTGACCCGCGGCGACACCCGCGAAGCGATGCGCCAGAACTTCGCCGCTTTGGCCATGCTGGCCAAGCCCGGCAGACAGCCGCAGATCGTCCGCTCCGGCGAGACCTCGCTCGAAGGATTGGTGCGCGAAATGCTGCGCCCGATGCTGGCGCAGTGGCTCGACGACAACCTCCCGCCCATGGTCGAGGAACTGGTGAAAGCCGAGATCGCGCGGATCGCCGGAAAGCGCAGCTGATGCGGCAGGCCGTCGCTTGACCTCTGCCGAGAGGCCGTTGCGCAAGGCCGAGGAAGCGCTGGCGAAGATCGGCGGCGCCACGGTCGAACGGCAGATATTCCTCTGTGCCGTGTCGGAGAAGCAGAAGTGCTGCCGGCGCGAAGAGGGCCGGGCCGCGTGGAGCTTTCTCAAGAAGCGACTGAAGCAACTCGGTCTCGTGGGCCCCGGCGGCCCGGTCCAGCGGACCAAGGCCGATTGCCTCCAGATCTGCCATGCGGGCCCGATCGCGGTCGTTTGGCCCGACAATGTCTGGTACCATTCCTGCAACCCAGACGTGCTCGAGGCGATCATCCAGCACCATCTGATCGGCGGTGTCCCGGTCGAGGAATTCCGGCTGCGGCCTGCTCTCTAGCGGCTGTCTTCCTTCCGGTCGTCCGACGCCCGATCCTCGATCGCCTCGTCGTGGCCGGTCCCCGAGGACAGAAAGACGAGCCCCATGAGAGCGCTGGTCAGCAGCATGGTGAAGCCGATCCCCAGCGCAATCGCGATGTAATAGTGGACCGAGACCGCATCGCTGCCGTATTTATAGAGCAATGCCAGCGCGATTCCGACGAGGCCCAGCGTGAGCAGCAACATGAAGCGCATCAGCCGCCGGTAGCGGGCCCAGGCGTGGGCCGCCTGGTGCGGATCGTCGAGCGGGGACTTGCGTGCCATCACATGGGGAATGGCGGCTCGATCGTGCGCTTTCAACCGCCAAGCGGGGCGCGATTCGCTTTTCGCGGCCGGAAGTGGCATTCTTCCCACCCGCATGTGAGGAGATCGCGATGGATATCAGCCGCATGATCGAAAGCCGGGCGAGTTCGGAGATCGTATCCTGCGATGTGGACTTGCCGGTGCGCGAGGCCATCGGTCTGCTCGCATCGCGCAGGATCGGCGCCCTGCCGGTGATGGAGATGGGCAGAGTCGCGGGCATTTTTTCCGAGCGGGACGTCATTTACCGCCTGGCCGAGGAGGGCGATGCCTGCCTTGCGCGACCGGTGGGCGAGGTGATGACTTCCCCGGCGATTACCGTGGAGCGGTCCTGCGACCTGATCGAAGCGCTCGCCCTGATGACCCGCCGGCGCATCCGGCATCTTCCGGTGGTCGATGCGGGAACGATGTGCGGCTTCATCTCGATCGGCGACCTCGTGAAGGCGCGGCTCGACCAGATCGAGCATGAGGCCGAGGCGATGCGCGCCTATATCCAGACCGCTTGAGACCGCGCCCCGGGCACCCTACATCGGAACCATGAGCACAGCGCCCATCCTGACCGAAGCGGCCGCCGCGCGCGTCGCCGCCATCGCCGCGAAGCAGGCGAGACCCGCGATCCTGCGCCTCTCCGTGGATGGCGGGGGATGTTCGGGCTTCCAGTATCGCTTCGACCTTGCCGAGGCTGCGGAAAGCGACGATCTGGCGAGCCGGACCGGCGAGGTCATGCTCGTCATCGATCCGGTCAGCCTCGACCTCGTCGCGGGAAGCACGGTCGATTTCGTCGAATCGCTGGGCGGTGCGGCGTTCAAGGTCGAGAACCCGCTGGCGGCAGCCGGCTGCGGTTGCGGCTCGAGCTTCGGGATTTGAATTAGACCCGCGGCACGACTTCGGGCATCACGCCCGCCATGCGTATTGCCAGCTTCAACATCAACGGTATCAAGGCCCGCCTGCCGCGCCTGAAGGAATGGCTCGAGGAAACCCGTCCCGCGGTGGCCTGCCTGCAGGAAATCAAGACGATGGATGAGGGATTTCCCGCCGAGGAATTCGAAAGCATCGGCTATCGGGCGATCTGGCACGGGCAGAAGAGCTTCAACGGGGTCGCCATCCTCGCCGACGGCATCGAGCCGCTGGAAACCCGGCGCGGACTGCCGGGCGAGGAAGAGGACGATCACGCGCGCTATCTCGAAGCCGATGTCGGGGGCGTTCGCATAGGCTGCATCTATCTGCCCAACGGCAATCCCCAGCCCGGGCCCAAATTCGACTACAAGCTCCGCTGGATGGAGCGATTGCGGGCGCATGCGGCATCGCTATGGGCGCAGGAGATCCCGACCGCGCTGGTCGGCGACTACAATGTCATTCCCGAGGACAAGGATGTGTGGTCGGTCCGCGCCATGGCCAGCGACGCGCTGATGCAGCCCGAATCGCGCGACGCCTATGCCCGGATACGCGGCGATGGCTGGACCGATGCGATCGACACACTCAATCCGCGCGGCGGGGTGTGGACCTTCTGGGACTATCAGGCCGGCGCCTGGCAGCGCGATCACGGATTCCGTATCGACCATCTGCTGCTTTCGCCCGAACTGGCCGACCGGATGGTCGCGGCGGGCGTCGACAAGGACCATCGCGGTCGCGAGAAGGCGAGCGACCACGCACCGGTCTGGGTCGAATTGCGCGACTGACCCCGGCCCGCGCGATCCGCGCCTATTTGTAGAAGACGTGCGTCTGGATGGTGGCCGTGGCGATCTTCTTGCGGCTCCAGCTCGGCCGCACGTAATTGGCATGGAAGAACAGGGCATCGCCGGCCTCGCTGTCCCACAGCCCGCGATGCGCGATGCGCGCGATCGCCTGGGCGCGCGCCCAGGCCGCCGAAGCCGTAGGAATGCGCGGCATGCTGCCGCCGCGTACGAAGGAGAATTGCGACCGCTGGTAGACGACGCCGCAATAGCTGGAGGGGAATCGGCGGTCCTCGGCGCGGTTGACGATCACCTGCGCGACCGCCAGCTGGCCGGCCAGGGGTTCACCGCGCGATTCGAAATAGACGGCGCCGGCGAGACATTGGAGCTCCTCGGACAGCGCGGATGGCGCCGGCATGGCGGCGACCAGCTCGGGCAGGCTGTCCGCTTCCGAAGCGATTCCCTCGACGCTGGGGGAAGGTGCTTCCTCGGCTGCGGGAAGCGCCTGGACCACTTCCCCGGCGACGAAGACCGGCAGACGCTCTTCGGTCAGCGAATCCTCGGCGGGAACGGTGTCGGCCGCATGCGCAGCGACCTGAGCGTTGGCGCCGGAACTTTCCGCCCCGGCAAGGATAGTAAGCGCAATTGCCGCGAAAATCGCGGTGAAACCGGTAGTCTTGCGAATCATGATCCCAAATTCTTGGGCGGTTGGCGGACTGACGCAGGCCGGGATCCACGGCGCGTTGCGGCGCTGTTCGGTCGGATCCGGTAAGGGGCCTGCCGGCCACCCCCCGTCTGCGCGCTAGCCTGCCGACCCCATTGCCGTCCAAGCCGCCTGCGCATCGAAGTTCGCGGCCAAATAGTGGCAAATGAAATCAAGTCAAGTTAACGCGCACCTCCTGCGATGAAGCGTTCCGCGTTTTCGACATCCAGCTCGATCAGCCAGCAATCCCGGTCACTCGCCAGTCTCCGGTCGAGGTATTCGCTAAAATCTTGCTTATTTTCAGGATCTTGCTCACGCGTGCAAACATAGGCACGCGACCCGTCGAGCTGCGGCATCCGCTCCCACAATCGCGTATTTCCGCCGCGAAACGTGGTTACTATCAACAGCGTGCCGGCATCCTTTTCCCCCTTGCGCAGGACCATGGCAAAGCCCCCGGCAGCCTCGACCGCGCGAAGCAGGCCGGAAACCTCGATATGGGCGGGGAGTCGTGCGTCCACGTCGCGTCAGCGCTGCTCGAGATAGCCGGGGAGGCTCGACAGGGCGATGCGCGAGCGCATGAAGGTGCCGGTCCCGCGGCCGATTTCGTCACCGTCGGAATCGACCAGTCGCGACTCCGCCACGAACACGCGCTTGCGCCCGCTGACCCAGTGCCCCTCCGCCACGACCCGGCCGATCCGCACCGGCTTGGTGAAATGCAGATTGAAGGAGGTGGTCAGCAGAAACCGGTCCGTCACCAGCGTGTTGGCGGCATAGAAGGCTGCATCGTCGAGCATCTTGAAGTAGATCGTACCATGCGCCGCGCCCGCCGCATGGTAGCAATCCTCGGTGACATCGAAGGTGATTCGAGCGCGCCCTTCGCCCAGGATTTCGAGATCCGAGGCGAACAGGGCGTTGACCGGCGCCGATGCGTAGAGGCTCTCGAGCGCCCGGAAATGGCGCTCCGCCCCGCTGGATGCGGGTCCGGTCATCGCGGATCCGCCTCCCTAGCGCGGCTCGACCCAGCCGATCGAACCGTCGTGGCGGCGATAGACCATATTGTGCCTCTCGCTCCCCGCATTCTTGAACAGCAGGGCGTTGGCGTTCTGCAGATCGAGCATCATCACCGCATCGGCGACGCTGCATTCGGGAATGATCGCCTTGGTTTCGGCAATCACCGGCGGGCTCTCGGCCGTCAGTTCCTCGTCATTGTCGGCTTCGGGCGCACCGAGGATCGTATAGTCGCCCTCGGCCTCGCGCAGCGAATGGGCGGTCTGGGCGTGGCGGTCCTGGAGCCTGCGCTTGTAGCGGCGGAGCTGCTTTTCGATCTTGCCCGCCGCCTGGTCGAAAGCCTGATGGACATCGTGCGCCTCGGCATGGCCTTTCAGGATCAGGCCCTGCATCACATGCGTCACGATGTCGGAGGTGAAGGCGCCGCCCGGCCCCTTGCCGAAGGTCACATGCGAGGAGATCGCCCGGCTGAAATATTTGTCGACGATGGTGTTCAACCGCTCGCCGACATGTTCCTGCAGCGCTGAGCCGGTATCGATCTGGTGACCAGAGACGCGAATATCCATCTTGTCGTTTTCTCCTTTATCGTCCCCATCCGATCCCTCGCCCGTTGCGTCCCGCGGGCAGTGCCGGTCAATACCCCCAGAGAGGGCTTTCGATCCCGGCCATGAAGGCTCTGTGCCGCGCGAGTTCGGCCGCGCTGGGCCCATGCGCGCGCGGCTCGCGCCGCGGCCTCTCGGGGCTCTTGCGCATCGCGGCAAACTGCACGACCGTGGTCTGCGGGGCCGGTGCGGCATCGCCGACCAGTTCGAGCCCGATCTGGCGCCCGCCCTTCAACTCGACATAGACCTGCGCGAGCAGTTCGGCATCGAGCAGCGCCCCGTGCTTGACCCGGTGGCTGCGATCGATCCCGTAGCGGGTGCACAGCGCATCGAGCGACAGCTTGGCGCCGGGGTGGCGCTTGCGGGCGATCGCAACCGTGTCGATCATGCGGCTGAGGCAGACCACTTCCCTGGCGCAGAGAGTCAGCTCCGCATTGAGAAATCCGAAGTCGAAGCCGGCATTGTGCGCGATCAGCGGGGAATCGCCGATGAAATCGATCAATTCCTGAGCCCGGTCGCGGAAGAAGGGCTTGTCCGACAGGAAGGCGGCGGAAAGGCCGTGAACCGCTTCCGCTCCGGCCGGCATATCTCGCTCGGGATTGAAATAGGCGTGATAGCTCGTGCCGGTCGGCACGAGATTGACCAGTTCGACGCATCCGATTTCAACCATCCGGTCCCCGGTCCTGGGGTCGAGCCCGGTGGTCTCTGTATCGAACACGATTTCGCGTATCATCCCTCTCTCTATCGGACTCGCATCGCCGGATTACAAGGGCCTTGGCGCGTCTATCGCGCGCGCAACCGGGCGACGAGCGCGCCGACTTCGCGCTCGGTCTCTTCGATCGATGTGCCGGTGTCGATGACGTGATCGGCGCGGGCGCGTTTTTCGCCATCGGGCGTCTGCAACGCCAGGATATGCGCGAATTTCTCGGCGGTCATGCCCGGCCGTGCCAGGACGCGGCTGCGCTGGACATGCGCCGGGGCGGAAACCACCACCACGCGGTCGACCCTCTCCGCGCCGCCTTTCTCGTACAGCAGGGGAATGTCGAACACCACGATCGGCGCGCCGGCATGCTCGACCAGAAACGCCTCGCGCCTTCGGGCCACGGCGGGGTGGACGATCGCCTCGAGCCGGGCGAGCTGCTCGGCATCGCCGAACACCCGTTCTCCCAGAGCCTCGCGCGAGACGCCCTGCGGGCCGGTGGATCCGGGGAAGGTGCGCTCGATTGCGGGGAGCAGTTCTCCACCGGGCCCCTGCATCGCGCGCACTTCGGCATCGGCATCGAACACGGGCACGCCGGCCGCTTCGAACATGGCGGCGACGGTGGATTTGCCCATGCCGATGGACCCGGTCAGACCGACGATCAACGGACGGGTCATGCGGTCAGTCGCTTGCGCAACTCGCCGTCGTATTCCCGCGGGGGCGACCGGCCGAAGAAATGCGCGAATGCCGCCGCTGCCTGGCCGATCAGCATCGCAAGGCCGTCGATCGTGCGAAATCCCGCTGCGCCGGCCTGGCCGAGAAATGCGGTCCGGACCGGGTCGGTGACGATGTCGTAGGCGATCGAGCCGGGCGGGGCGTGGCTCCAGTCGAAGACCAGCGGCGGTTGCCCGCGCATGCCCAGCGGCGAAGCGTTGACGATCAGGTCGCAGCAGCCCTTGCGGTCGTCGAAGGCGAAGTCGGTCGGGCGGGCGAAATCCGCGAGCCGGGCGACGTGGTGCTCTCCGCCCGGATCGAGTTCGTCGAGCAGATTGCGCGCCTTCTCGGGATCGCGACCCGCAAGGACGATGGTGAAGCCCTCCTTCGCCAGTGCGGCGACGATCGCCCGTGCCGCGCCGCCGGTTCCGATGATCCGTGCCATCCGGAAATAATGCTGCTGCTCCAGTTCCTTGCGCAGCGGCTCGAGGAAGCCTCCGACATCGGTGTTCCGCCCGACCAGCGATCCGTCTCCGGCTCGCACGACCGTGTTCACCGCTCCGATCCGCCTCGCGAGGGGCTCGCTGCGGTCGAGTGCCGCTAGCACCGCCTGCTTGTGCGGCATGGTCACATTGCAGCCCCGCCAGGCGGGATCGTGTCTCCGTTCGGCGAAATAGGCGGCCAGTTCGGCATGGCCGACCCGCGTTGCGCGATAGTCGGCATCGAGCCCGAGCCGTTCGATCCAGAAACGGTGAATCGCCGGGGACTTCGACTGGGCGATCGGGTCGCCGATCACTTCGGCATAGGGCGTCACGCGGGAAGCGCGCCTTCGTCGCGCAGCGCGGCGAGCACTTGCAGCAGCGGCATGCCGAGAACGGTGAACTGATCGCCGGCGATGGACTCGAACAGCTGCACGCCGGGTCCCTCGATCCGGAACACGCCGACGCAATGCGAGACGGCCGGCCATTCGGCATCGAGGTAGTGGAGGATGAAATCCTCGCTCAGCTGGCGAAGCCGGAGCCGCGCGAAATCCGCTCCGATCCAGCGGATGCGTCCGCCTTGCGCCAGCGCCGCGGCGCTGTGCAAGGTCATGATCCTGCCCGAGAAAAAGCGCAAATGCTCCATGGCTTCGGCACGGCTGGCGGGCTTGTCGAAGCGTCGGCCTTCGACCTCGACCAGCGAATCCGAGCCGAGCACGAGCGCTGCATTCCGCCGCGCCGAGACGCTCGCTGCCTTGGCTGCGGCAAGCGCTTGGGCGATCTCGACAGGCTCGGCACCTTTCATCTCGCCCTCGACAGCTCTTTCGTCGATGTCGGCAGCTTCGGTCTCGAAAGCGACACCCGCCGCCTCGAGCATCGCCTTCCTCGATGCGCTGTTCGAGGCAAGCACGATGCCGCTGCCGGAAAGTCCCTTCATATCGGTTTGGCTCCCTGCGATCCGCCCCGCGCTTCGCGTTCGTTGTAGAGCCGGATCACGGCGGCGGCGGTTTCCTCGATCGAGCGGCGCGTGACATCGATCACGGCCCAGCCGTTCGCGGCGAACATGCGCCGGGCGAAGGTCAGCTCTTCCTTGACCTTCTCCTGATCGGCGTAATCGGTCCGCGCCGCCTCGTTCAGGCTGAGCAGGCGGTTGCGGCGGATCTGGACCAGCCGTTCGGGCGCGGTGGTCAGCCCGACGACCATCGGGTGGCGCAGCGTGAACAGCTTGGGCGGCGGCGGGCTCTCGACCACCAGCGGAATATTGGCGACCTTGTAGCCGCGATTGGCGAGATAGATGCTGGTCGGAGTCTTCGAGCTGCGCGAGACGCCGGCGAGCAATATGTCGGCCTCTTCCCAGTTTTCCCAGCCGATGCCGTCGTCATGGGCGATGGTGAACTGGATCGCCTCGACCCGCTCGAAATAGGCCTGGTCCATCGCGTGCTGGCGACCGGGGCGGCCATGCGCCTCCTGTCCCAGCGCCCGCTCGAGCGCCTGGGTCACATGGTCGAGGATCGGCACCGCGGGGAGGCCGAGCTGACTGCAGGCCGCTTCCAGCGCCGCGCGTGTGTCGGGATTGACGAGGGTGAACAGGACCAGTCCGGGATTGGCCTTGAGTTCGGGCACGATGCGGTCGAGATGCTGGCGCGAGCGGACCATCGGCCAGAAATGGCGCACGACATCGACGTTCTCGAATTGCGCGAGCGCGGCCTTGGCGAGCATTTCGAGCGTCTCGCCGGTCGAATCCGAGAGCAGATGGAGGTGCATGCGCTGGGAGATGGAGGGCTCGCTCTGGCCTGTGGAGAACGCCCGGCATAAATCACGGGAGAAGGCTGACGACAAGTTCGGGAGAGAATTCTCTCCCCGCAACGAGTCCTTCACGAGGCGATTCCTGCACGCCAAACGCGATTTTTGCGCAGGCTGGGGACAGGCGGGATAAGTTTGACTCAACTCATGCCGGGCAGCGAGTTGCATGCCCCGCTCGGCCCTTTGCAGCGCGGGAGAAATCGGGCAGGGGCGGCTTATCCCTGAAATCCACAGGCCCAACAAACTCCTTCAACCCTTCTATAAATATACTTATTTATTGGATTGGACTCTCCGATGCCCGGTCTTCTTCTCGATACGCTGAACGGCAAGCGCGGTTCGCGCGTACCGCTCTGGCTCATGCGCCAGGCGGGGCGCTATCTCCCCGAATATCGCGCGCTGCGAGAGGAAAAAGGCGGCTTTCTCGCCATGGCCTACGACAGCGCGGCAGCCTGCGAGATCACGCTTCAGCCGATCGACCGCTTCGGTTTCGACGGCGCGATCCTGTTTTCCGACATCCTCATAGTCCCCCATGCGATGGGCCAGCAGCTCGAATTCCTGGCGGGCGAGGGCCCCCGGCTGTCGCCGCCGCTGGTCGACAGCGACCTCGGCGGACTGGTGGCCGACCCGTCGCGCTACGAGCCGATCTACGAGACCGTCAGGCTGTGCCGGAAGCGGCTGGACCCCGATGTGACCATGCTCGGCTTCGCCGGCAGCCCCTGGACGGTGGCAACCTATATGATCGCGGGCGAGGGCAGCCGCGACCAGCACGAGGCGCGTGCGCTGGCCTATCGCGATCCAGCCCGGCTGGCCGGCATCCTCGGAGCGGTCACCGACCAGACGATCGCCTATCTGCGGGGCCAGATCGAGGCCGGGGCCGAAGCGGTGCAACTGTTCGACAGCTGGGCGGGCAGCCTCGCGCCCGACGAATTCGAACGCTGGGTGATCGCGCCCAATGCGGCGATCGTGGCGGCGCTGAAGGAGACCCACCCCGACACCCCGGTCATCGGCTTTCCCAAGGGCGCGGGCGAAAAGCTGCCGGCCTATGCGCGCGAGACGGGCGTCGATGCCGTGGGCGTGGACGAGACGCTCGACCCGGACTGGGTTCATCGCGCCTTGCCCGCTGGAATGCCCGTACAGGGCAATCTGGACCCGCTTCTGCTGCTGGCCGGCAGTCCGGCCCTCGAGACCCGCATCCGAACGATCCTGAGGGCTTTTTCGGAGCGCCCGCATGTCTTCAATCTCGGCCATGGGATCGACCGCCGCACGCCGATCGCCCATGTCGAGCGGCTGATCGCCGAAATCCGCCATTTCGAGGGGTGACGCGGCACCCGCGGACCCTTACATGATCCCCCTATGCAGGATGTTCTCGCAATGACCTATCTCTGGCTCAAGGCCGGGCACATCATCTTCATGGTCTTCTGGATGGCCGGCCTGTTCATGCTGCCGCGCCAGATGATCTATCTCCATTCGGCCGCTGGGGGATCGGCGGAATCCGACCTCTGGAGCCGACGGATGGGGCTGCTGCGCAAGGTGATCCTGACGCCGAGCCTGCTGGTGGTCTGGGTGCTCGGCCTGCTGCTCGCCGCGAGCATCGGGGCCTGGGACCAGCCATGGCTCCATGCCAAATTGCTGGTCGTGGTGCTGCTGACCGGCTTTCACGGCTATATGGTCGCGCAATCGAAGAAGATGGCTGCGGGTGAGCGGCCCTTGAGCGAAAAGCGCCTGCGCATCCTCGGCGAAGTCCCAGGAATCGCGCTGGCGATCATCGTCGTTCTGGTGGTGGTCAAACCCTTCTGACCTCTCGCTCCGTCGTTTTGGCGATTGACGGCTTCGCGGCGCGCTCGTAACCCCGCAGTCACCCGGCTTCGGGTCCCTCGTCTTCGAAGGGACCGGGTCTGCTTTCCCCAAGCCCAGAACGCCCGCCGGCCATCCAAACCCGAGTACCGAGTAAAAAGATATGCATCTCAAGGAATTAAAGCAGAAAGCCCCGGCCGATCTGGTGTCGATGGCCGAAGAGCTGGGCGTCGAGGGTGCCTCGACCATGCGGCGTCAGGACCTCATGTTCTGCATCCTGCGCGAACTCGCCGAGGATGAGGAATACGAAGAAAAGATCATGGGGATCGGCACCATCGAGGTGCTGCAGGACGGCTTCGGCTTCCTGCGCAGCCCCGAGGCCAATTACCTCGCCGGCCCGGACGATATCTACGTCTCGCCGAACCAGGTCCGCAAATGGGGCCTGCGCACGGGCGACACGGTCGAGGGCGAGATCCGCGCCCCGCGCGAAGGCGAGCGCTATTTCGCGCTGACGACGCTCTCCAAGGTCAATTTCGACGACCCCGATGCAGTCCGCCACCGGACCAATTTCGACAATCTCACACCGCTCTATCCGGACGAGAAGCTGTCGCTCGATTCGCTCGACCCGACGGTCAAGGACAAGTCCGCCCGGGTGATCGACATCATCAGCCCGCAGGGCAAGGGCCAGCGCGCGCTGATCGTCGCGCCGCCGCGCACCGGCAAGACCGTGCTGCTGCAGAACATCGCCAAGGCGATCACCGACAATCACCCCGAGGTGTTCCTGCTGGTCCTGCTGGTCGACGAGCGGCCCGAGGAAGTCACCGACATGCAGCGCAGCGTGAAGGGCGAGGTCATCTCCTCGACCTTCGACGAGCCCGCCAACCGCCACGTCCAGGTCGCCGAAATGGTGATCGAGAAGGCCAAGCGGCTGGTCGAACACAAGCGCGACGTGGTGATCCTGCTCGATTCGATCACCCGCCTCGGCCGCGCCTACAACACCGTCGTTCCGAGCTCGGGCAAGGTGCTGACCGGCGGTGTCGACGCCAACGCCCTGCAGCGCCCCAAGCGCTTCTTCGGCGCCGCGCGCAACATCGAGGAGGGCGGAAGCCTGTCGATCATCGCCACCGCGCTGATCGACACCGGCAGCCGCATGGACGAGGTGATCTTCGAGGAATTCAAGGGCACCGGCAATTCCGAGATCGTTCTCGACCGCAAGGTCGCCGACAAGCGCATCTTCCCTGCGCTCGACGTGGGCAAGAGCGGCACCCGCAAGGAGGAGCTGCTGGTCGAGAAGGACACGCTGTCGAAGATGTGGGTGCTGCGCCGCATCCTGATGCAGATGGGCACGATCGATGCGATGGAATTCCTGCTCGACAAGATGAAGGATTCGAAGACCAACGAGGACTTCTTCGCCACGATGAATCAGTAGGCTCGCCGAAATTCGGTAAGCTTAACGCGATGTTAGGTGTCCTGGTGGCAAGGGTTTGCGGCCAGGAGACTCGTCGATGCAGCACATACTCTACACCTCGCGCGCCACTCCCGATTTCGATTCGGGCGAGGTGTTCCGGATCATCGAGACGTCGGCGCGCAACAATCCGACGCGCGGCGTCACCGGCTTTCTCGCCTTCGCGCATGACAGTTTCGTGCAGCTGGTCGAAGGTCCGGCCGGCGCGCTCGACGATCTGCTCGAGGAACTCCATGGCGATCCGCGGCACCAGGGGCTGGTGATCCTCGAACGCAACACCATCGTGGGGCGCAGCTTCCCCAATTGGCGGATGGAGCGTCTCGCGGTGCGCGGGGAGGATTGTTCCGCGCTGATGTCCTATCTGGCGAAGGCCGGCATTTCGCGTACTGCGGCGGAGCGCGTGCGGGGGATCTTCACCCCTCGGGTGCGCGCCTGATCGCGCTCAGCCGCGCGGCGCCTGTGCGTTCGCCAATTGCGCGGCCATGCTCTCCCAGACCTTGTTGACCGCCTTGAGCGGCCGCACCATGACCTTGAAGTCCACGATCAGGCCATCGGCGTCGAAGCGGATCAGGTCGATCCCATTGACGTGAATTCCATCGATCTCGGTGGTGAATTCGAGCATCGCATTCTCGCCGTCGACGAGTTCGCGGACATATTCGAAGCTTGCATTGCCGAGCGTCTGCCCCGCGGCGGACAGATAGGCGACCACGATCGCCCGCCCGAGCTGAGGGCGATGGACCACCGGCGAATGGAACACCGCATCCTCGTGTATGATGGCGGCGAGATCCTCGGCTGCGCTGCCTTCCGCGACCACCGCATGCCAGCGTTTCAGGCCCTCTACTGCCGACATGTCGCTTCCCCGAATGTGTGCGCCTGGGCGGCTGCCCAATATTCGGCATATCGCGTGGTGTCGGGCGCGTCGAGAAGCTGACCGGGCTCGAGGAATTCATAGATGTGATCGATCGTGTCCGACCGCGCCGCATTCCAGCGCTCTGAGACGTGGCAGGGTTCGATCTGCCAGGGCGTGTCGAGCCCCATGGCGACGACCATTTCGCGCAGCGAATGCAGCGTGTGGCGCTGGAAGCGGGTGACGCGTTCGGCCTTGTCCATCGGCACCAGCCCCCGTTGCCGGGTGGCGTCCTGCGTGGCGACACCGGTGGGACAGGTGTCGGTATGGCATTTCATCGACTGGACGCAGCCGAGCGCGAACATGAAGGCACGCCCGGCATTGCACCAGTCGGCACCGAGCCCGAAGTTCATCGCCATGCCGGCCCCCGAATGGACCATGCCCGCCGCGGCGAGCTTGATCTCGCCCGCATAGCCCGAACCGACCAGCGCATTGCGCATCAGGATCAGGCCTTCGCGCATCGGCATGCCCACGCGGTTGGAGAATTCGACCGGTGCCGCGCCCGTGCCGCCCTCGGCACCATCGACGACGATGTAATCGAGCGTGATCCCCGTCTCGCGCATGGCCTTCATCAGGGCGAAGACTTCATGCGGCTTGCCGATGCACAGCTTGACGCCGACGGGCTTGCCGCCCGACAGGTCGCGCAGCCGTGCGGCCCATTCGAGCAGTCCGATGGGGGTGGAGAAAGTCGAATGGGCGGGCGGGCTGATGCAGTCCTTGCCGACCGGAATGCCCCGGGTCGCAGCGATTTCCTCGCTCACCTTAGCCCCCGGCAGGACTCCGCCGTGACCCGGCTTCGCGCCCTGGCTGAGCTTGATCTCGACCATCTTGACCTGGTCTTCGCGCGCGTTCTCGGCGAAGCGCTCGGGATCGAACTCGCCCCAATCGTCGCGGCATCCGAAATAGCCGCTGCCGATTTCCCAGACGAGATCGCCGCCGTGCGAGCGGTGATAGCGCGAAATCCCCCCCTCGCCGGTGTCGTGATAGAAATTGCCGGCGGCCGCACCCTTGTTGAGCGCGAGGATGGCATTGGCGGAGAGCGAGCCGAAGCTCATCGCCGAAATGTTCAGGAGTGCGCTCGAATAGGGCTGGCTGCACTGTTTCGTGCCGACCTCGACACGCCATTCGGCCGGAGCATCGGCGTTCGGGACGATCGAATGGGCCAGCCACTCATATTCGTCCGAATAGACGTCGAGTTCGGTGCCGAAGGGGTGCGAATCGAGCTGGCCCTTGGCGCGGGCATAGACCAGCGCCCGCTGGTCGTGGTTGAACGGGCGGCCCTCGAGATCGCCCTCGACGATATAGGCGCGCAGATAGGGGCGCAGATCCTCCATCATCCAGCGGACATGCGCCAGCAGCGGGTAATTGCGCCACAGCGTGTGGCGGCGCTGGAAGAAGTCGTAGATCGCCAGGCCGATCAGCGGGAGGGTGAACACCAGTCCCCAGCGCAGCGGCTCGACGATGGCGAACAGCACCGTCAGCAGCACCACCACCAGCGTCGGGCCATAGCGCATGAACAGTTCGGAGGATTCGCGCATTTGCGCCAGATTGCGCATCAGGAAAGGTGCTCCGCGAAGAACTCCATCGTCCGCCGGTCGGCGAGCTGCGCTGCATCCTCCGAGCGGCGCTTGCCGAATTCGGTGGCGAAGCCGTGGTCGAGCCCTTCGTAATCGTGCAGCGTGACCTTGGGATGGTCGTCGAGGCCGTCGTGCATCGCCTTCTGCGTGGCCTTGTCGACGAAGCCGTCGGCGGTCGGGATATGGAGCATGAGCGGGTGGGCGATCGCCTGCTTCTCGCGCAGGAGCCCGTCGATCCCCACCGCATAATAGCCGACCGAGGCGTTCACATCGGTCCGGGCCGCGGTCATGTAGGCGAGACGGCCGCCGAGGCAGTAACCGACGCAACCGACCCTGGCGATGCCTTCCGCGCGGCGGAGATGGTGGATCGTCGCCTCGATGTCGCGAATGCCCTGATCCTGGTCGAACCGGCCCATCAGCTCGAGCGCCCGCTCGAATTCGGGTTCGACGTCGGGGTCGAGCTCGATCTCCGGCTCGAGCCGCCAGAAGAGGTCGGGGGCGAGGGCCAGATAGCCCGCTTCCGCCAGCCGGTCGCATTTGCGCCGGATGCCGGCATTGACCCCGAAGATTTCCTGGATGACGACGATCGCCGCGCGCGGAGCCGAGGCCGGCCGCGCGAGATAGCCCCCGAAGTGCTCGTCGTCCGAGAGGGCGTTTATCGTGACGGTCTCGCTCATGCGGTGTTTCTCCTCTTGCGTCGCTCTCGCAGGCATGAACCTAGCGCTTGCAGCGAAGGCCTGCCAAACCCAGATAGGGCATCCATCGGGACAACGGAGAAGCACGCATGAAGGTCCATATCGAAATCGACTGCTCGCCCGAAGAGGCGCGGACCTTCATGGGACTGCCCGATGTCGGCAAGGCCAACGACGTCTACGTAGAGATGATGTCCAAGGCGATGAAGGGTGTCTCGAACACCGAGCAGCTGCAGGAATATGCCAAGCAATTGGCGCCGATGGGGCAGGCCGGCTTCAAGCTGTTCCAGAGTTTCATGGAAGGGGCCAATGCGGCCCGCACCTCGGCGGCTGCGTCGAAGAAGGAAGACTGAGGCTACACCCGCCCGATGGACGAGACGATCTTCGCGCTGTCGAGCGGGGCGCCGCCCGCTGCGATCGGCGTCATCCGGATCAGCGGCCCGGGGGCGGAAGAAGCGCTGGCGGCCCTGGCGGGGTCCCTGCCGCCGCCGCGCTCGCCCCGCGTGAGGACGCTTCGCGGCCGCGACGGGGCGCATCTGGACCGGGCTCTTGTGACGTGGTTTCCCGGTCCGCGAACCGCCACGGGGGAAGATCTGGCCGAGATCCACTGCCATGGCGGCCGTGCGGTGGTGGCGGCGATCCTCGCCGCTCTGGGCGAATTGCGGAACACGCGCGAAGCCGAGGCGGGAGAATTCACGCGCCGCGCTTTCGCCAATGGCCGTATCGATCTTGCCGAAGCCGAGGGCTTGGCCGATCTGCTTTCATCCGAAACCGAATTGCAGCGCCGGGGTGCGTTGGTCGCCGCGGGCGGGGCGCTCTCCCGCCGGATCGAGGCGTGGCGCGAACGCATCCTGATGTACGCCGCACGCGTCGAGGCGGCCATCGACTTCGCCGAGGAAGACGAGGTCTCCGATCTGCCCGAAAACTTCCGTGGCGAGGTCGAGGCGCTTGCCGAGGAGATCGACGAGATTGCCGGCCGGCCCGCTGCGGAACGACTGAGAGACGGGGTGCGGGTCATCTTCGCCGGGCCGCCGAACGCCGGAAAATCGTCTCTCTTCAATGCGTTACTCGAAGACAGCGCGGCCATTGTCTCGGCCGAGGCGGGAACCACCCGCGATGCGATCGAACGGCCGGTGGCGATCGAGGGGGTCCCTTTCGTGTTCGTCGATACCGCAGGTCTCCGGGGCGGCGATGCGGGGGAGATCGAGGCGATCGGCATCCTCCGGGCGCGCGACCAGATCGACCGTGCCGATGTCGTGCTCTGGCTGGGGCGAGGGGATGATGCGCCGGCGGGTGCGCTCAAGGTCCGGTCCAAGGCGGATCTGGATGTTGGACCGGTTTCGGATGCGCTTTCCGTTTCCGCCGTGACGGGGGCCGGACTTGCCGAGCTGACCAGGGCGCTGGTCGAGCGGGCGAGGGGCCTTCTCCCGCCTGTCAATTCGATGATGTTCAACCGGCGACAAAGACGTGCGGCACTCGAGGCTGCGTCCGCTCTCCGGCAGACTGCGCACGGGTTCGATGCGCTCGTGACGGCGGAAAATCTGCGGAGTGCCCGATCGGCGCTGGACCGGCTCACCGGTCGCGATTCGACCGAAGAGATGCTCGACGCGCTGTTCGGGCGGTTCTGCATCGGCAAATGATGTTTCACGTGAAACACCGGCTTTGACCCTGCCGGTCAGGCGGGCTAAGGGCGCGCGCAGATGAGCCAGTTCGATGTCCTCGTAGTCGGCGGCGGCCACGCCGGAGTAGAGGCCGCCTGCGCTGCGGCGCGAATGGGCGCGCGCACCGCATTGTTGAGCCTCGACCTCGGTAAGATCGGAGCGATGAGCTGCAATCCGGCGATCGGCGGGTTGGGCAAGGGCCATCTCGTTCGCGAGGTCGATGCGCTCGACGGCGTGATCGCGCGCGCTGCAGATGCTGCGGCAATCCACTATCGAATGCTCAATCGCTCGAAGGGGAGCGCGGTCTGGGGACCGCGTGTGCAGGCGGATCGCAGTCTGTTCCTCGCGGCGGTCCAGCGCCATGTCGGGTCGCAGGAGAGGCTCACGCCGATCGCGGGCGAAGCGGCTGCGCTGCGCCTGGACGGGGGCCGCGTGACGGGTCTGGTGCTGGCGGACGGCAGCGCACTCGAGGCCCCTGCAGTCGTGCTCTGCACCGGAACCTTTCTGGGCGGCGTGCTCTTTCGCGGAGAGGAACGGTTCGCGGGGGGTCGGATCGGCGAAGGCGCAGCCGAGCGCCTGGCCGTGCAACTGCGCGAGGCGAAGCTCCCCATGGGGCGGCTCAAGACCGGGACGCCGCCGCGTCTCGATGGACGGACCATCGACTGGGCCGCGCTGGAGGAGCAGCCTTCCGACGGCGAGCGATGGACCATGTCGGCGCTGTCGTCCGGTCGTGGCGTGCCGCAGGTCTTCTGTGCGGTCACGCGCACCAATCGCCGTTCGCACGACATCATCCGGGCCAATCTCCACCGGTCGCCGCTGTTTTCCGGTGCGATCGATGCCGCGGGCCCGCGCTATTGTCCCTCGATCGAGGACAAGATCCATCGCTTCGGCGATCGCGACGGCCATCAGGTGTTTCTCGAGCCCGAGGGGCTCGATAGCGCTGTGGTCTACCCAAACGGGATTTCGACGTCACTGCCGGTCGATGTGCAACTGGCGATGTTGCGGAGCATGGAGGGGCTCTCGCAGGTCGCCATGGCGGTCCCCGGCTATGCGGTCGAATACGATCACATCGATCCGCGCGCGCTGCGCTCGACGCTCGAATTGCATGCCATTCCCGGGCTCTATTGTGCGGGACAGATCAATGGCACCACCGGATATGAAGAGGCGGCTGCACAGGGCCTGGTAGCGGGGATGCAGGCGGGGGCGCGGGTGCTGGGGCGCGAACCGGCCGTACTCGATCGCACCAACTCCTATATCGGCGTCATGCTCGACGATCTGACCTTGCAGGGGATCAGCGAGCCCTATCGTATGCTGACCTCGCGCGCCGAGTACCGGTTGCGGCTGCGGGCCAGCAATGCGGATAGCCGGCTGACTCCCGCCGGGATCGCCTCCGGTCTGGTCGGAGAGGAGCGCAAGCGCTGGTTCGAGGCGCGTGAGGAACGGCGGGCGGGCTATGCCGAAGCGTTCGGCAGGCCGGTTCACGCCCGCGACCTCGCGGAGGCGGGGTTCCCCGTGAAACGCGATGCAGGCGTCAAGCCCATCGCGGAGTGGATTTGTGCGGGCCATGCCGACCTCGGTGAACTCGGGCCCTGGCTCGAGGGTGTCGATACCTCCGACGATCTGGCGGTCGAAATGGCCGAAGATGCATTCTATGCCCCCTATCTCGCGCGGCAGGAGGCTGAACTTGCCGATTTGCGCGCAAACGAGGCGCATGGGCTCTCCGGCGACTTCCCTTTCGCCAGCGTCCCCGGACTTTCCAATGAGATGATCGAGCGGCTCACGCTTGCGCGTCCCGAATCGATCGCTGCGGCATCGCGGGTTCGGGGAATCACCCCTGCGGCGCTGGCCGCCGTTCTGGTCCATGCGCGCAAGCTGGAGCGGGTCGCAGCATGATCGGGAGCGAGGAAGAGGCGCGTTCCTATGTCGCGGAAATGGGCGACGGTGAAGCGCTCGCGCGGCTGGCGCGGCTCATCGCATCTCTCGAGGTCGAGAACGGGATGCAGAACCTCGTCGCCGAGGACAGTCTTCCCGTCGTCTGGCAGCGACATATCGCCGATTCGGCGCAACTTCTCGAGCTGGATGATCCGGGGCAAGGCGAGTGGCTCGATCTCGGCAGTGGGGCCGGTTTTCCCGGGCTGGTCGTGGCGATCCTGCGTCCGAAGCGCCGCGTGATTCTGGTCGAATCGCGCAAACGGCGGATCGACTGGCTCAGGCGCATGACGGGCGAGCTTGGCCTGGCGCAGTGCCGCATCGAAGGCCGCCGGCTCGAACAGGTCGAGACCTTTCCCGCTGCGGTGATTTCTGCGCGTGCCTTCGCTCCCCTCGACCGGCTCCTCGAACGCTCCGGCCGCTTCTCCACAGGCGACACGCGCTGGCTGTTGCCCAAGGGGCGCTCCGCGGCGCAAGAAGTGCACAAGCTTCCGAAGAGGGCGCGGTCGATGTTTCACGTGGAACAGTCGCGCACCCAGCGGGACGCGGGTATCGTCGTGGGCAGGGGCCAATGGAGCCACAAGGCATGATCACAGTCGCGATCGCAAATCAAAAGGGCGGGGTCGGGAAAACGACCACGGCGATCAATATCGCCACGGCTATGGCCGCCACCGGATGGAAGACGCTGCTGATCGATCTCGATCCGCAAGGCAACGCCTCGACCGGCCTCGGCATTGCCAGCGATGCCCGCGAGAACACCAGCTACGATCTGCTTCTCGATCAGGTGAGTCTCGCCGAAGCGGCGCAGCCGACCGACATCCCGGGGCTCGACATCGTCCCGGCGACGCAGGATCTCTCCGGAGCCGAGGTCGAGCTGGTTTCGGTCGAAGACCGGACGGCGCGCCTCAAGGCAGCGCTGTCGTCCCGGGAACGAGGTAGTTTCGCCGGTTACGACATCTGCTTCATCGATTGTCCCCCTTCGCTGGGCCTGCTGACACTGAATGCCCTTTGCGCCGCCAACACCCTCCTCGTGCCCCTGCAATGCGAATTCTTTGCGCTGGAAGGCCTCAGCCAGCTGCTGCAGACCGTCGAGCGCGTCCAGCAGGGGTTCAACCCCGAGCTGGGGATCGTCGGCGTCGTCCTGACCATGTTCGACCGACGCAACCGCCTGACCGACCAGGTTTCGGACGACGTCCGCGATTGTCTGGGACCCCTCGTCTTCGAGAGCGTGATTCCGCGCAACGTGCGGCTTTCGGAGGCGCCCAGCCACGGCATGCCGGCCCTCGTCTACGACCACAATTGCGCGGGAAGCCGGGCCTATATCGGACTCGCCCGGGAATTGATCGGCCGTCTCCCCGAGAACAGGAAAGCAGCATGAGCGACACCACCGGCCAGAACAGCACCGCAGCGGCCCGTCCGGTCGATCGCAAGAAAAAGCTGGGGCGGGGCCTGGGGGCACTTCTCGGCGAGACCCGCCGCGAAGAGCCACTCGTCCGGCGAGATAGTAACAGGGGAGACCGATCCGACACTCCAGATCAGCCGATGGGCGAGGGGGCTCAGGGCCTCGCTTCGATCCCGGTGTCCGCCATCGAGCCGCTTCCGGGGCAGCCGCGGACCCAATTCGACGAAGCGGCGCTGGAATCGCTAGCTTCCTCGATCGCTGCACGCGGGGTAATCCAGCCGATCATCGTGTCTCCGCTGGGTGGGGGAAAGTATCGCCTCGTGGCGGGCGAGCGCCGGTGGCGCGCCGCGCAAAAGGCGCGGCTCCACGAAATTCCCGCTTTGGTCCGCGAACTCGATCCGCGCGAGGTCATGGCGCTCGCCTTGATCGAGAATCTGCAACGCGAGGATCTCAATCCGGTCGAAGAGGCGCGCGCCTACCAGCGGCTTTCCGAGGAGGACGGCATGACCCAGGCGGAGATTGCCCGGCTGGTCGACAAATCGCGCAGCCATGTGGCCAATTTCCAGCGTCTTCTCGCATTGCCCGATAGCGTCCTAGCGCTGGTGGCGGAGGGCGCGCTGTCGATGGGCCATGCGCGGGCGTTGATCGGCCGCGATCGGGCCGAGGAGCTCGCGCGACGAGCCGTCGCCGAGAAGCTCTCGGTCCGCGAGATGGAGGCGCTGACCCGCGCCAAACCCGAGTCGGCAGCGGGCCGCAAGCGGCCGCAGAGCGCGCATCCGGCGGAAGGCAACGCGGACATCGCGGCAGTCCAGGGGCACCTCGAGGAATTCCTCGGAATGTCGGTCAGGATCACCACCGACACCAGTCCCAACACCGGGAGTGTGACCGTGCGTTATCGCACGTTGGACCAATTAGACCTTATTTGCCAGAGACTTACGGGCGGAGAAATCTGAACGGCAGCGCTGCGGCCGCGCATCTCAATTGGCCGGGGTTCCGTCGCGGTAGACTGCGCGTTGCGGTACCATCACGGTGACCGGAATCAGCATATACTGCCCCGGCTGCGTATATTGCATCCTGCCTACGCTCGCGCCGGCCTCCGCCATATAGTCGTCGAGATAGGCCTGGCATTGCCCATAGCTGTCAGGGGCGCCGCGATCGCCGTCGCCGAGGGCATCCCCGACGGCCATTCCGGCGAGCGCCCCCGCGCCTCCACCGATCAATGTGCCTGCGGTGCGATTGCCGCTGCCCGCTACACGGTTGCCGATCACCGCCCCACCCGCTGCCCCGATCAGCGCGCCGATCGCCCGGCCGCGATCGCCGTCATCCTCATAGGTGTCGAGCCGCGCACGGCATTCCTCGAGCCAGGTTCCGCGGTCGAAGGAAACGATCTGTGCCCCGGCAGGCAGATAGGTGGGCGCGGCCCCATAGGCGGAGCCATTGGCATATTCGGGCGGGGCGGACTGCGGAGCCGCATCGCGATAGATCGCTCGCGCCGCACCGCCCGGCGCCTGCGCGGGCCGCGCGGGTGCCGGATAGGCATAGAGCACGGGCACCGAGCCGGGATTCGCCGGCGAGGCGTAGACGACGGGCGCGGCGGGTGGCGTCGCCGCCAAACCGGGCGCAGCGGCCACCGCCGGTGAGCCGACCGTCCCCGGGATCGCGGGCTGCTCGACCGCGGTCATGCCCGTGGTTGCGATGGGCTGCACCACCGGCTTGCGAATGTAGACCGGAGGGGTCCCCGCCCGCCGCATCGGAATGACGCGCGCCGCGCCCTTCTCGGCCGTCACGGCCTCGGGAAGCGTCTCGGTCACGACATCGTCGTCGAGCTGGGGATCGGGCTGTGCGTATTCATACTCCCCGGCCTCATAGGGAATGGTCTGCTGCGCCAGCACCGGCGGCGCAGCGAGGGAAAGGGCGGCAGCGGAAAGGACGGCAGCGGAAAGGGCGGGGGTGGTGCGGTTCGTCATGGCACGTGCTCCTTCGAACGACTCGGCAGAGGGCGGGCCGCTATGGGTGGCGTCCATGGTATCAGCTACCGATGCGAGGACAAAGCGCGCGCCCGGGCTGTGCCGCCACGGGGCAGGTCCGCTCAGATGCGCGAAGCGAGCATCCGCGCCAGCGCTTCGATCCCGGCGGCATCCTCGGCGTCGAACCGCGCGGACCGGGGGCTGTCGAGATCGATCACCGCAACGGTCTCGCCCTCTCGGATGACCGGCACCACGAGTTCCGAGCGGGTCCCGGCATCGCAGGCGATATGGCCGGGAAAGGCCGCAACGTCCGCCACGAGTTGCGTCGTTCCATCCCGGGCCGCCGTGCCGCAGACGCCTGATCCCATGGGAATGCGAATGCAGGCCGGGCGCCCCATGAACGGACCGAGCACCAGCTCGTCCCCGATCTTGCGGTAGAACCCCGCCCAGTTGAGATCGGGAAGGAAGTCCCACAGCAGCGCCGCGACATTGGCCATATTGGCGACCGCATCCTCTTCGCCGGCGGTCAGCGCCTCGGCCGCATCGCCCAATTGGCGATAGGTTTCGGGCTTGGGGCAGTCGGGAGCGGGGCGGAAGTCGAACATCGCGCGGATGTAGCGCGGCCCGCCGCCACTGCAAGGGCCATTGCCGCATATCGCAGCCTCGCCTATCCGCAAGGCCATGAGCACGTCCAAGAAGCTGGCCCTGGGCCTCGTCGTCGTCTTGCTGGCCCTGGCGGCCGCTGCCTATTTCTTCACCCGCGGCGACACCGCCACGGTTCCGTGGGACGAGGTCGTCGGGACCGATCCGACGCTCGAAGAGGCGGATGCCGAGAGCATTCCCACCGTGGCGATCGCCGAACCGATCGGCTGGGGCGAAAGCGAGGCGCCGGTCGCGGCCGAGGGGCTGGCGGTCACGCGCTTCGCCGACGGTCTCGATCATCCGCGTACGCTCCAGACTCTGCCCAATGGCGACGTCCTCGTCTCCCTGACCCGGGCGCCGGCACGGACGGGCGAGAGCGACGGCGGTCTCATGGCGAAGATCACCGGCTGGGTCGAAGGCCTGCTGATGGATCGGGCAGGAGCCACGGGCCCTTCACCGGATCAGGTGGTGCTCCTGCGCGATGACGACGGGGACGGGCGCGCCGAGATCCGGCAGGTCCTGATCGACGGGCTCGCTTCGCCATCGGGCCTCGCCTGGAACGACGGGACGCTTTATGTCGCGAACCATGATGCGGTCCTCGCCTATCCCTACGAACTGGGCGCGGCAAGCGTCTCGGGCGCACCCCGGAAAATTACCGATCTGGCAGGCGGCGGCGGCCACTGGATGCGCAATCTCGCACTGAGCCCCGACGGCGAAAGACTGTATGTCGCCGTGGGTTCGGCGACCAATATTGCCGACAGGGGGATCGCTGCGGAAGAAGGGCGCGCCCTGATCTGGGAGGTGGATCTGGCAAGCGGCCGCCGGCGGATCTTCGGCGCCGGGCTGCGCAATCCGAACGGCCTCGATTTCAGCCCCTGGTCGGGCGAATTGTGGACGACGGTCAACGAACGCGACATGCTCGGTTCCGATCTCGTCCCCGACTATCTGACCAATGTCCCGGTGGGAGCGAATTACGGCTGGCCCTGGGTCTATTACGGCGACAATTTCGACCGTCGGGTGAAATATCCCATCCCGCAGGTGATCAGCTATGTCCGGAGCCCGGAATATGCGCTCGGTCCGCATGTCGCTGCGCTCGGCTTCGTCTTCAGCGAGGAGGGCGCACGCATGGGTGAGCGCTTCTCGAGCGGGGCCTTCGTCGCGCAGCACGGTTCGTGGAACCGCAAGCCGCCTTCGGGTTACAATGTGGTCTATGTCCCCTTCGATGAGCGGGGCAACCCGAATGGTGCGCCGGTACCGGTCCTGACCGGCTTCCTGACCGGAAACGGCACCACCCGCGGCCGCCCGACCTGGGTCGAATGGGCGCAGGATGGCGCCCTTCTGGTCAGCGACGATACCGCCGGAGTGATTTGGCGGGTGGTCGACCCCGATGCCGGGCCGCAGCCTGCGATCGAGCGAATCACCGGGGAACGTCTCCCGCCCCAGCGTGAATTGCGCGGCCAGGAAGCGACCTTCGGCGCCGACGACTACGCCCGAAGCGTGACCGCCGAATAGATCAGCCCCATTGCGCGGTTCCGGCCGCGTAGAGCGCTTCGGCGCCCGCGGTCGCGGAGGCTTCGAGCCCGGCAGCCTCGGGCACGACCCGGTCGAGGAAGAAACGCACCGTGGCCCGCTTTCCCGACACGCGTTCGGGAGTCGCGCCGTCTTCGACCGCGCGCAATTGCCGCAGCAATTGCCAGCCCGCGACCGCGACGGCGACCATGGTGCAGAAGGGAACCGAGCCGGCCAACCGGTCGTCGAGGCTTGCCTTCTCGCGCATCCAGCATGCCACCCCCTCGCACCGACCGGCCAATCTCGCCAGCGCAGGCTCCTCTGCCGCGTCCCGGGCGATATCCGCGATCAGACCGGTCAGCGCCTCGCCGCCGTCGAGGCCGAGCTTGCGGGTCACCAGATCGGCCGCCTGGATTCCATTGGTGCCTTCGTAGATGGGCGCGATTCGCGAATCGCGCCAATGCTGCGCGGCGCCGGTTTCCTCGATGAAGCCCATCCCGCCATGAACCTGTACGCCGAGGCTGGCGATCTCGATCCCCGCATCGGTCCCCCACGCCTTGATCAGTGGAGTCAGTACTTCGGCCCGGGCCCGCGCCGACGCATCGCCCAGCGTGCCGCGGTCGACCTGTCCGGCAGTGTAATAGAGCAGCGCTCGCACACCCTCGGTCAGAGCTTTCATCCGCAGCAGCATGCGTCGGACGTCGGGATGGTCCATGATCGCCACTGCGGCCCTGTCGGATGCTCCCGCGCGGGGTGACTGGATGCGCTCCCGAGCGTAGTTCAGGGCCTGCTGGGTTGCTCTCTCCCCGATCTGTACCCCCTGATTGCCGACGTTGATCCGCGCATTGTTCATCATCGTGAACATGGCGGCGAGCCCCCGGTGCGGCGCACCGATAAGCTCGCCGATACACTGGCCGTTGTCGCCGTAGCTCATCACGCAGGTCGGTGAGGCATTGATGCCGAGCTTGTGCTCGATGCTGACGCAACGAAGATCGTTCCGCTCCCCGGGCGTGCCATCGTCACGGACGTGAAACTTCGGCACGGCGAACAGCGAGATGCCGCGACTTCCCTCGGGCGCATCGGGCAGGCGGGCGAGGACCAGATGGATGATGTTCGAAGCCAGCTGGTGCTCGCCCCAGGTGATGTAGATCTTCTGTCCCGCGATCCGGTACTTGCCGGCATGCTCGCCCTCCTCGATCGGAGTGGCGGTGGTTCGCAGGGCACCCACGTCGGAGCCGGCCTGCGGTTCGGTGAGGTTCATCGTCCCCGACCATTCGCCGCTGACCAGCTTCGGCAGATATTTGCGTTGCAGCCCATCCGAACCGTGATGCTCGAGCGCCTCGATCGCTCCCACGCTCAGCATCGGCAGCAGACTGAACGCCATGTTCGCGGTGCCGAGATTCTCGAGCACATTGCAGGCCAGCGTGAAGGGCAGGCCCTGTCCGCCGAAACCGACGGGACCGGCAACTGCGTTCCAGCCCTGCTCGACGTAGTCCGCATAGGCCTCGGCAAATCCCTCGGGCAGGCGCACGACGCCATTTTCGAATTGCGCGCCCTCCACATCGCCCGCCCGGTTGAGCGGTGCCCACTCGCCTGCGGCAAAGTCGCCGATGCCTGCAACGATGGCCTCGACCATGTCGGGTTCGGCTGCTGCAAATCGCTCCGCCTGGGCCAGCTCCTCGATGCCGGCATTCACACGGATGGCGAGCAACTGGTCTTCGGTGGCAGGGGTATAGGTCACGGGTAATCCTCTTGGCTTTGCGCCGCAGCAGATATAGCGCGCGGGCATGACCGGCAACTACGCTACGGAAACGCTACCGGCAGATGCGCGCGGGATTGCCCGGGCCGCGGATATTCTGAGCGGCGGCGGCCTCGTGGCTGTCCCGACCGAGACGGTCTACGGCCTCGCTGCGCGGGCCGATAGCGAGGCCGCCGTCGCGCGGATCTTCGCAGCCAAGGGCCGGCCGAGCTTCAACCCGCTGATCGTTCATGTCGGCACGATGGAAGCGGCGAAACGGCTGGCCCGGTTCGACAGTCAGGCGGAGCGGTTGGCCGCGGCGCATTGGCCGGGACCTCTCACGCTGGTCCTGCCGCGCCGCCCCGAGGCCGAGCTGGCGCCCGCAGCGACGGCAGGGCTCGACACGGTCGCGATCCGCATGCCTGCGCATGCGCACATGCGCGAGCTGCTTGAAGCGACCGGTTTTCCGATAGCGGCGCCTTCGGCGAACCGCAGCGGTTTCATCAGCCCGACCACTGCGGGCCACGTCCGGATTTCTCTGGCGGGACGGATCGATGCAATCCTCGATGCGGGTCCCTGCGCGGCCGGGCTCGAATCGACGATCGTCGCTGTCCGGGGAGACGGGCAGCTCGAGGTCCTGCGCCCCGGGCCGCTCTTTCTCGGTGACGCGTCGCGGGATGCGCGGATCGAGGCACCGGGGCAGCTTGCCAGCCACTATGCTCCGGGCAAGCCGGTTCGCCTGAAGGCCAAAGAAGTTGCGCCAGACGAGTTCTGGATCGGCTTCGGTCCGCTCGGCGGCGATTGCACGCTGTCTGCTGCGGGCGATCTCGAGGAAGCGGCGTCACGCCTCTATGCCTGCCTCCACGAGGGCGCAGCTTCGGACAAACCGCGCATCGCGGTAGCGCCGATCGAGGAGGCGGGGATCGGCATTGCGATCAACGACCGCCTGCGCCGCGCCGCCACTCCAGCCGATTAATTGCCGGGTTCGACCGGAATCGTCGGGATGATCTGCTGCATCTCGGCATAGGTGTCGCGCGCATCGCTGCAGGCCCTGCGGCTGCCTTCCTCGCATTCGTCGAGTTGCTCCTGGTAGCGGCGCTCGAGCTTCGCCAGCTGCGCTTCGCGCCGGCGGATCTCGCGGCCCCGCTTTTCATCGGCTTCCGATTGGCTCGTGGTGGCAAGATCGACACCCTTGCCCACGACCTTGACGGGCGCCGTCGCGATATCGAGCGCAGTCTTGGCGAGACAAGCGGGCAGCATCGTGCAGGCGGGCAGGAGGACGAGAAGGGCTAGGCGACGCATGACGAAATCCTTTCGTCGCCTCGCCTAGCCCAGGATTGTCGAACCGTCGATGAACTCAGCTCTCGGGAGCCTCGGGAGGAGCTTTCTGTTCGGACGCGGGACGCGGGCCATCGGTCGCGCGTGCCTCGCGGCAACGCAGCGTGCCCGATCCCATCGAACTGATGGTGCAGTCGGCCCGGCCGATGACCGACACCGATCCCGAGCCCATGATGTTCGCTTCGACCTTTCCGTCCGAAGCGAATTCGGCATCGCCCGATCCGGCCACGGTAACGTCGGCGCGATCGACCTTGAGGCCAGCCATGTCGCTGCTGCCCGATCCGGCGATGTTGAGGTCCAGTCGCTCGGCGCGCCCGGCCGCCCTTAGCCTCCCCGAACCGACGACATTGATGTCGAGCGTCTCCGCAGCAACCTCGTCGACAGCGACCTTGCCCGAACCCGCTACCGTGACTTCGGCCTGTCCGGACAGCGTGGCGGCCTCGATCTCGCCCGAACCGGCCAGAACGATCTCGCTCAGGCTCGGCAGTGTGACGCGGATGGTGGCCATGCCACGATCTTTCCAGCCCTTCTTCTCGCGCATGATCGCGAGCGATCCGTCGTCGAGGGAGAACCGCAGCGATTCGACAGCGCGTTCGTCGCCGGTGACGTCGATATCGAGCGCGTCTCCCGGGGATACGATCACCCGGTCCGGTCCGGCGAGAACCAGCTCCGTCGGCGCTTCCCCGCTCATGTCGAGCTCGGCGAGGGGGACGCCCTCGGAATCGCCAAAAGTCACGTTCACATTGTCGCAGCCCGCCACCAACGCGCTGGCTGCGAGCGCGAGGACAGGGGCCAGGCCCTTGAGCATCTTGTGGATCATCGTCCGGATTTCCTTTCGCTTCGGCAGTCCGTATTGCCGATATAATACAGCAATGTCCTCATGGGAAGCCCCAGGGGCAAGACCGTCGCGCGGGCGTTTGTCGCAGGACCTGCGGGCTTAGCGCGAACAGCGGAGGCGGCCCGAGCCCATGCGCGACTGGCTGCAGTCGGTGGTCCCCGTAACAGCCACCTCGCCGCTGCCGATGATGCTCGCCGACACGCTGCCGTCGGCGTGGAAGGCCGCGTCGCCCGATCCTGCGACCGAGACTCTGGCGTTGCCTACCCGCAGCTCGGTCGCGTCGAGATTGCCGCTTCCGGCGATGGAAATGCGGCTCTCGCCCGCACGTCCCGCCAGGCGGAGGTCGCCCGATCCCGCGACGGTCGCCGCGAGTTCGCGGGCTTCCACCCGGCCGACTTCGATCATGCCCGATCCGGCAAGGGTGGTTCCGATCTTCGTTCCGCGCATTTCGTCGATGGCGAGCGAGCCCGAACCGGCAAGCGTTGCGCCTTCGACAGCGGGGGCGGTCACCTCGATCCGCGCCGTGCCAGGGATCGCCCGGTCGGTCGTTCGCCTGCCGATGACGAGGTCGCCGTCCTCGACTACAAAACGCAATTCGGCCAGCAACTCAGGGCGACCCGTCGCGCGGATTCGCCAGTTTTCGCCGCGAGCGACGAAGACATCGTCGCTGCCGGACAGAGTCACCGCATCGAAACTCTGCGTGGCAGTCCAGTCGGCATGAATGGGCTGTCCGTCGTCCAGCTGCGAGCGCTGGGGATGACTGGCGAGGGCGGGACCGCTCATTGCGACCGCGACGGCGGCGAAGCGGAGCGAGAGGGCGGCGAGAAGTGGGCGCATGGGTTCCTCCTTGGCAATCACCGCAGATTGCCGGAGCGAGGCGCGCCTGTCGACTACACTTGTCGATACAAGACCGGAGTTGATGGAAAAGACGAAAAAGGGGCGCCGCAAGGCGCCCCCTTCGGTCGTCGTCGTCGTCGGGAAGCCGCCGTCAGGCTTCTTCGGCGTTCTCGTAATATTGCGGCGCATGCTCGCGCAGCACGTCGAGGATTTTGTCGAGCGCGGCGGGTTCGTCGGTCTTCTCCATCGCCGCGAGTTCGCGCGCGAGACGGCTCGAGGCCGCTTCGAAGATCTGCCGTTCCGAATAGCTTTGCTCGGGCTGATCGTCGGGGCGGAACAGATCGCGGGTCACCTCGGCGATCGACACGAGATCGCCCGAATTGATCTTGGCTTCATATTCCTGCGCCCGGCGGCTCCACATGGTCCGCTTGACCTTGGGCTTGCCCTTGAGCGTTTCCATCGCTTCCTTGAGAGTCTTGTCGCTCGACAGCTTGCGCATGCCGATCGATTCGACCTTGTTCACCGGGACGCGCAGGGTCATGCGTTCCTTCTCGAAGCGGAGAACATAGAGATCGAGCTGCATGCCGGCGATTTCTTCGCTTTGCAGTTCGATGACACGGCCGACGCCGTGCTTGGGGTAGACAACGTAATCGCCAACGTCGAAGGCATCAGCCTTGGTAGCCATGCATTCCATCCTTTCGTCGGGCAGCACCGAGGGGAGGGGGCAGCGTCACGAGGATACTGGCTGCAACTCCGCGGGAGCGCAGGCGGTCCTGGAAAGTGACGTTGCTGGAGGCGGCGTGCCCTTTCAGTTCTTCAACCTGCGCGGGAACGGGCCGGCGCAGTTGTTGCGTTATATAGCACAGCCGCGCAAAAATTGCGAATCGCAATTCACCTTGGCTCGAATGCCGGCAGCCGCGCCGGCACGGGCCCGATCAGTCGCCCTCGCCCGGCTCTTCGGAGAAGTATTTCTCGAACTTGTCTTCCTCGCCCTTGTGCTCGTCCGCATCCGCAGGCGGTTCCTTGCTCTGCGTGATGTTGGGCCATTCGGCGGAGAATTTGGTGTTGAGCTCGAGCCATTTCTCGAGATTGTCCTCGGTGTCGGGGAGGATCGCCTCGGCGGGGCACTCGGGTTCGCATACGCCGCAATCGATGCACTCGCTCGGATTGATGACGAGCATGTTGTCGCCCTCGTAGAAACAATCGACGGGGCAGACCTCGACGCAATCGGTATATTTGCATTTGATGCAGGCGTCGGTGACGACATAGGTCATGGGCGGCGTATTCCCTCGTAGAGTGTATATGTGCACGCGCTGCTAAGGCGGATTATCCGCGCGGGTCAAGCTCGCGATAGCAGGCTTGCGCCTCGCGTGGCGGGCCGCGGCGCTCCGGCAAAGCGAGGATTTCGATCAGCCGGATCGCCCGGCCCAGCGGCAGGGTGAGAACATCGCCGGGCTGCACGTCCAGCGACTGGCGCATCACGCGTTCCCCATTGCGGCGCAGGTGACCTTCATCGATCAATCGCTGGGCTGCGCCGCGCGTGCGCACGAAGCGCAGCTGGCAGAGCAGCCGATCGATCCTCATGCGTCATCCATCTCAGCGCACCAGATCGGCGAGCGCGGCAAAGGCACCGCCCTCGCGCGGCTGCGTCGGGGCCGGCGGGCGCGGCTTGCGGCGCGCGGGGCGCCAGTCCCACAAATCGGGACGCGGCGGCCCGAATGCACCCGGGGCCAGGGGCCGCGCCTTCTGCACGCGGAACCCTGCATTGCCGAGCAGGCGGGGAATGTTGTCTTCCGCCAGCCCGATCGAAATCGGCAGGGCATTCGACAGCACGAATTTGCGCCTGCGGTCCTTTGCCTGAACCCGCGCGCGCGTCTCGTGCGCTGCGCGGAGGATCTTTTCGGCGAGGTCGATCCGGATCGCCTGCGATCCGGCATGACGGTAGCCCGATGGGAGGTTCTTCGCTTCGGAGAGAACCGGAAGCATCGCCTCCTGCAGCGGGCGCCGGTCGATCCCGAGGGCGTGGAGCAAATGCCGCGGCGCAGGCTTGAGCAGAGCCGGCGCGAAGATGTCGAGCGCGCCGAAGATCACTCCGATCCTGCGCAAGAAGGGGCGCATCTCCTTGGGCAAGTGCTCGATCCCGGCCCGCTCGCGGCTGACGTAGCCATGACCCCCGATCAGCGTCAGGAGAAGCGCGCGCGCCTGCGACCCCGCCTGCGGATCGATCGCCGCCTTCTGGAGCGCCTCGAGCGGCGCGAGCGGCTCGAGCTTCTGCATCAGCCATCGTTCGAGCGCGGCGAGCAGTCGCGTGCGGGGGGCCTCGGGCAGCGCGGCGACCTCGCGCGACGGCACCAGCAGCGGTGCGACGCTGCCCTCGCGCTGATCGAGGCGGGCCAGTTCCTGCCGGTTCCAGCGGATCGCACCCTGCGCCAGCTCGATCCCGGCAAGGTCCGACGCCGCCAGCGTTTCCGCCCTTTCGCCCAACAGACGGGGCAAAGCCTTCTCGGCTGCGGCGAGCATCATCCGCCGGTCCTCGTGCCGCGCGGAAGGATCGACGATGAAGCGGAAGCCTTCGATTCGGCCGAGGTGCTCGCCCTCGACATCGACGATACCCTCCGCATCCACTGCGATCGGCAGCATATTCGCATCCTGGCCCAGTGATTTCATCAGGATTGCCGTCCTCCGGTTGACGAATCGTTCGGTCAGCCGCGCATGGAGCGCGTCCGACAGGCGGGCCTCGACGGCCCGTGCCCGCGCCGCCATTTCATCGCGCGCCAACACCCAGTCCGGGCGCTGGCAGATATAGGCCCAGCTGCGAATCGCCGCGATCCGCCCCTGCAGCGTATCGATGTCGCCGGCCATATTGTCGAGTTCGCTGATCCGGGCGGCGACGTAATCGGCCCCGAGGTAGCCTTCGCCGAGATCCTGCCACAGCCGTGCGACGAAGCGCGCATGGACATCGGGGCCGCGCTTGCGAAAATCCGGGAGCGAGCAGGCCTCCCAGAAGCGCCTGATCATGCCCGGACTACGGAGATTTGCGGCGAAGGGCTCCTCGGCGAGGCGCTTGAGCGTCGCCAGATCGATGGCTTCGGGCGCGAGCCGCAGGACCGGGTCTGCGGGTGCCGCTTCGAGATCGGAAATCAGAATGTCGAGCGTTTCGAACCGCGGCTCGGGTTCGCGCCAGAAGAGGTGGGTGAGCGGCGCGAAGCGGTGCTCTTCGATGGCGTAGATCTCTTCCTCGGTGAACTCGGGGACCGCACCCCGCTGGCCGGTCCCCGCCAGCGTGCCGAATGTTCCGTCGCGCTGGTGCCGCCCGGCGCGCCCGGCGATCTGGGCCATTTCGGAGGGCAAGAGGCGCCGCATGCGGACACCGTCGAATTTGGTCAGTCCGGCAAAGGCGACATGGGCGACGTCGAGGTTGAGGCCCATGCCGATTGCATCGGTGGCGACGATGTAATCGACCTCGCCGTTCTGGAACAGCGCGACCTGCTTGTTGCGCGTGGCGGGGCTCAGCGCGCCCATCACCACCGCCGCGCCGCCCCGGAAGCGACGCAGCATCTCGGCCACGGCGTAAACCTGCTCGGCGCTGAAGGCGACGATCGCACTGCGTGGAGGCAAGCGCGAAAGCTTCCGCGGGCCGATATGGGTCAGGGTCGAGAATCGCGGCCGGTCGGAGATTTCCGCACCGGGAATCAAGTGGCGCACCAGCGGCTCGATCGTCGCCGAACCGAGCAGCATGGTTTCCTCGCGCCCGCGCGTATGGAGCAGATGGTCGGTGAAGATATGGCCGCGCTCGCGGTCGGCCGAGAGCTGGGCCTCGTCGAGCGCAACGAAGGCGGCGTCGGCCCCATTGCGCGGCATCGCTTCGACCGTGCAGCACAAATAGCGGGCGGCGGGCGGCTCGATCCGCTCCTCGCCCGTAATCAGCGCAACCTGGGCCCCGCCCTTGATTGCGCGAACGCGATCGTAGACCTCGCGCGCCAGCAAGCGCAGCGGGAAGCCCATGCAGCCACTCGAATGGGCGCACATGCGCTCGATCGCCAGATGGGTCTTGCCGGTATTCGTGGGTCCCAGGACCGCCTTGATCGAGGCATTGTTCACTGCGCCTAGGTGGCAGCGCAGCCGCGCGACCGCAACCGCCCGCCCCTTCGAGCGATCGATTCGCCGCAGATCGGACTCGCGTGACCGCAAATTAAGCTGCTGTTTACTTTGATTGGGCAGAGAAAGCGGGCATGGCCCGAGGCGGGTCGGGCCACATCCCATCACGCAGGGATCGGCCATGTCGGAGAGCGGCGTGTATAGGTCCTGCGAGGACATCCAGCACAACGATGCAACGACGGGCGGCCGCAGGCGTCGCGCCGCGACGCCGCGCCACGGCCGGATCGAACCTTCCTCTCCCGCGAATTCGGAACAACCGGGGCGATGGGACGCGATCGCCCGACGGATGGCGGCACTCGATCTCGCGCCCGATCTCGGCGCGCAGATCGGCAGCAAACGCTGGTTTCGCGGTCTCGGCACATTCGTCGGCCTCTCGGCGGTCGCCCTGGCCTTCTGGCCCGACTTCGCGCCGCTCGAAGCGGCCTCTTCTGCACATATCGACGACGCCGTGCGCGACGAATATCGTAGCCAGATGATTCTCCCGCTCGCGCTGGGAGGAGACAGCGGCAGGCACATGGGCGCGACGGGTCTCGTTCGGCCGCTCGCTTCCGCGCCCGAACGGCCGCAGCTCGAAATGATCGCGACGCTGGCACAGGGAGACAGCTTCGAGCGTATGCTCCGCCGCGCCGGCGTGGGTGCGGGCGACACACGCTCGGTCGCCGATCTCGTCGCCGCGACCCTCCCGCTTTCCGACATCGAATCGGGCACACAGTTCGACATCACCCTCGGCCGCCGCACCGCGCCGGGGGAGCCGCGCCCGCTGGAGGCGCTCGCCTTCCGGGCCCGCTTCGATCTCGAACTCGAGATCGGGCGCTTCGAGGAGGGGGCCGCTCTCGCGCTTTCGCGCAAGGTCATCCGCGTCGACGAGACGCCGTTGCGCATTCGCGGCACCGTCGGGTCGAGCCTCTACCGCTCGGCCCGCGCCGCCGGCGCGCCCGCCAGCGCGGTCCAGGCCTATCTCAAGACGCTCGGACAGCACCTCGATCTCGATCGCGAGATTTCCTCGGGCGATACCTTCGATTTCATCGTCGCGCATCGTCGCGCCGCGACGGGAGAGCGCCAGGCGGGGCAATTGCTTTATGCCGGCCTCGACCGGGGCGAGACTCCGCGCGTCCAGCTCATGCGTTGGGGCAAGGACGGAGAGTTCTACGAAGCGTCAGGGGTCGGCGAACAGCGCGGCGGACTCATGGCGCCGGTTCCCGGTCGCATGTCCTCGCGTTTCGGCATGCGCCGCCATCCGATCCTCGGCTACAAGAGGATGCATTCGGGACTCGATTTCAAGGCCGGCTACGGCCAGCCGATCGTCGCGGTCACCGACGGCCGCGTGCTTTCGGCGGGGCGGGCCGGCGGTTGCGGGAACGCGGTCAAGCTGCGTCACGGCGGAGGGATCGATACGCGCTATTGCCACATGAGCCGGATTGCGGTGGATCGCGGACAAAGCGTCCGGCGCGGTCAGGTCATCGGCTATGTCGGCTCGACCGGCCTCTCGACCGGCGCGCATCTGCACTATGAAATGTACCGCAACGGGCGTGCCGTCGATCCGGCTTCGGTCAAATATGTCACGCGCGCACAGTTGAGCGGAGCCGACTTGCAGCGCTTCAAGGAGCGGCTGGCCGGGCTCAAGACGGTCGAGCCCGGCGCAGCCCTGACCCAGCTCGAGCCGACCGAGGCCGAGGTCGCTGCCGAAACGCCGGCGCGCGAAATCGACAAGCTCGACGTTCCGCGACAGCGCTGAGATTGCACCGCGCCGCAGCTTGCGGCAGAGCATCGTTCCATGAGTGACGCATCCTATCCCTCGGCGCGTCTGCGTCGCACCCGCGCCAGCGGCTGGAGCCGCCGCATGCATCGCGAGACGGTGCTTACCCCGGCGGATTTGATCTGGCCGCTCTTCGTGACCGATGGCAGCGGCATCGAACAGCCGGTCGCCAGCCTTCCGGGTGTCTCGCGCTGGTCGGTCGACCGAATTGCCGAACGCGCGCGCGAGGCGGTTGCACTGGGCATTCCCTGTGTGGCGCTGTTCCCCAACACGCCGGCCGCCAAGCGCAGCGAGGACGCCGCCGAGGCGCTCGACCCCGACAATCTCATATGCCGCGCAATCAAGGCGATCCGCGATGCCTGCGGAAGCGATGTCGGGATTCTCACGGATGTGGCGCTCGATCCCTATACGAGCCACGGACAGGACGGGCTGCTCGACGAAAGCGGATATGTGACCAACGACGACACGGTGGCGGTGCTGGTCGACCAGGCCGTCAATCAGGCCGCCGCGGGCGCCGATATCGTTGCCCCTTCGGACATGATGGACGGTCGGGTCAGGGCGATCCGCATGGCGCTCGAGATGAACGGCCATGTCAATGTCCAGATCATGGCCTATTCGGCGAAATATGCCAGCGCCTTCTATGGCCCCTTTCGCGACGCAGTGGGATCGGGAGGCCTGCTCAAGGGCGACAAGGCGAGCTATCAGATGGATCCGGCGAATGGCGACGAGGCAATGCGCGAGATTGCCCTGGACATCGCCGAAGGCGCGGACAGCGTGATGATCAAGCCGGGCCTCGCCTATCTCGACATCGTCTGGCGCGCGAAGGAGCGCTTCAACGTCCCGGTCTTCGCCTATCAGGTGAGCGGCGAATATGCATTGATCGAAGCCGGCGCGGCAGCGGGCGTGGGCGACCGCGATGCGCTGCTGATGGAGAAACTGCTGGCGTTCAAGCGCGCCGGCTGCACCGGCGTGCTGACCTATCATGCGCCGCGCGCCGCGCAGCTGCTGAATGGCTGATTTCCGGCAGCAGACCGACCGGCTGATCCTGCGCGACTGGCGCGCCGAGGACTGGCCGCGCTTCTGGGGTGCCACGAACACCCCCGCGGTGATGCGCTGGCTCGGCGGCGTCTGCGCAGCGGACAAGCGCCGCGCGGCGCAGGAGCGACTGCTCGGCTATGCGCAGGAATATGGCCATACCTTCTGGGCGGTCGAGCGCCGCGAGGACGGCGAAATCCTTGGATTTTGCGGCCTCAAGCGGTCGAACCAGGCGGGCGGACCGATGGGGATGATGGAAATCGGCTGGCGCTTGCGCGAGGATGCATGGGGCAATGGCTACGCCAGGGAAGCCGCCTCCGCCTCTCTCGATCTCGCCTTCGGACGCTTTGCGGCGGAGGAGGTCATCGCGATGACCGTCCGCGGCAATCGCGCCAGCTGGAGGCTGATGGAGCGGCTCGGCATGCGGCGGCGCGCGGACCTCGACTTCGAAAGCGCCGATTTCGACCCCGACGACCCGCTCATCATCGTCTATTCGATCGACCGACGCAGCTGGGAAGGCCGCGATGGCTGACATTGTCGCCGAGACCGAGCGGCTGGTCCTGCGCACGATCGAGGAAGGCGATGCGGCCGAGCAGCACCGCCTGCTCAACACGCCGGCGGTCATGGCGCGTCTCGGCGGAGTGAAGGAACTGCACGAGATCGAGGCCAAGCATGCCCGCTCGATGCAGCTCTATGCGCGCGAGGGCTTCAGCTTCCTGTTCATGATCGAGAAGGCGACCGGCGAAATGGTCGGCCATTGCGGGATCAAGCGGGTCGACAATCCGCTGGCGAAGAACCTCGGCGATCACGAGGTCGGCTGGCTCGTGCGCGAGGATCGCTGGCGGCGCGGCTATGCCGAAGAGGCCATGCGCGCGGTGCTCGATTGGGCCTTCGCCCGCGTCGGCGCCCCGCATGTCGTGGCGCTGACCAGCCATGCCAATGTCGGAAGCTGGAAACTGATGGAAAAGCTCGGCATGGTGCGGCGCAGGGATCTCGACTTCGAGGATCCGGCCTATCCGCCCGAGGATCGGACGACGATCCTCTACAGCCTGTCTCGAGACCAATGGGAGAAAACCCGATGACCGCGAGCCGCCCCGGCGTCACCATCATTCCGATCCACGGGCACACGCCGAGGATCCACGACAGCGCCTTCGTCGCCCCCGGCTGCACGATCATCGGCAATGTCGAGATCGGCGCCGACAGCTCGATCTGGTACAATTGCGTGTTGCGCGCCGACGTCAGCCGGATCGTCGTCGGCGAACGGAGCAACATCCAGGATGGCAGCGTCTGCCATTGCGATCCCGAGCGGCCGGGCGATCCCGGGGGCTCGCCCCTGCTCATCGGCGACGACGTTCTGATCGGCCATATGGCGATGGTCCACGGCTGCACGATCGAGGATCGCGGCTTCGTCGGGCTCGGAGCGATCGCGATGAACAAGGCGGTCATCGGCTCGGACGCGATGTTGGCCGCCGGCGCCATGCTGACCGAAGGCAAGGTCATGGCCCCGCGCGAACTGTGGGGCGGTCGGCCTGCGCGCAAGATGCGCGACCTCGACGATGCGGCAGTGGCCGCAATGCGGATGGGCGTCGCCCATTACGCCGAAAACGCGAAGGCGCATGCCGCCGCCGTCGATGCCGCGTCCGAAAGCTGACCTTCCCGAGCCGGGCGCCTTGCGGGCGCTTCTTTCGCCTGCTTCCGAGCTCTTCGTTCGCGTCACTCCCGGCTGCCGTAGCGAAGCGCTTGCGATCGAGGAGGGGCGGGTCCTGGTGAAGGTGCGCGCCAGGCCGCAGGACGGCGCAGCGAATGCGGCGGTCGAGAGGCTGGTGGCGCGCGCTCTTGGGGTTCCGACGTCACGCTGCCGGATCCTCCGCGGCGCGGCTTCGCGAGACAAGCGTCTCGTGATCGAACCCTAGCTGCGGCGGCGCTCGATCGATGTGGCGTAGAGGCACAGCCCCGCCGCCATTGCCGCGGCGAACCAGATGCCGGGGAGCGGGGCGCGATGGTGGAGCCATGCACCGAACCCGGCACCCGCGGCGAGCGCCACCCAGAGCTGCCCGTAGCCGCGCGTGGAGACGCCCGGACGCCCGGCGATGCGCCCCGCCAGCCCCTGGCCGGCCCGCACCAGCGCCCCGGTCATGTAGGTCACCCCCACGGTGACCTCGCCATCGCGCGAAAAGACGTTGTTCGAGAGTCCCATCGCCATGGCAGCGAGGAGCAGGAAGGAGCTGCCACCCGCAAGACCATGGACCAGCGCGGCCGATCCGAGCAGCAGCGCGACGATGGCCAGCAGAATGCGCTTGTGCCTGCCCTGCCAGCGCCTGGCGACCAGCGCTCCGGCAACGACGCCGGCGAAGAAGGAGCCGATGACCGCGAGGGGCAGCAGGGCGAGAACCGGCTCGGCGATCGCATCGACCCCCATGCGCGTGGTGTTTCCCGACATGAAGGAGCTGAAATAGCCGCCTGCGATCACATATCCCGTGGCATCGACCTGTCCCGCGAGAAAGGCGAGGCCGAGTGCGAGCTTCTGGCGATCCCGATCATAGCGGTGCATCCGGCATCAATGACGGTGCGGGGCGAAAATTCAATCGCGGATCAGCGCCCGCAGAGCCTCGATCCGATCCGCCTCGTGCGGAGGCTTGTCCCAGCGGATGCGGTGGATGCGTGGAAAGCGCATGGCGAGGCCCGATTTGTGGCGCCGGCTTTCGTGCACGCTGTCGAAGGCGACTTCGAACACCAGGCTCTTGTCGGTTTCTCGTACCGGTCCGAAGCGGTTGACGGTTTTCCGGCGGACGTGCCGGTCGATCTTTTTCAGCTCCTCGTCGGTGAATCCCGAATAGGCCTTGCCCACCGGCAGCAGTTCGGCCCCGGCATCGGGATCGCCGTCCCAGCAGCCGAAGGTGTAGTCCGAATAGAAGCTCGACCGTTTGCCGCTCCCGCGCTGGGCGTACATCAGCACGCAATCGACGAGGAGCGGGTCGCGTTTCCATTTGTACCAATGACCCACGCGCCGGCCCGCGATATAGGGACTGTCGCGGCGTTTGAGCATCAGCCCCTCGATCGCTTCGTCGCGGCTGCCTTCGCGGATCGTGCCGAGGTGCTCGAAGTCGCGGGCTTCGACGATCTTGCTGATGTCGAAGTAATCGGCCGGTAGCTGCGGCACGAGCGCTTCGAGGCGCGACCGCCGTTCGGCCCATGGCAGCTCGCGCAGATCCTCTCCCTCGAGGATCAGGATATCGTAGAGGCGGACGAAAGCCGGATAGTCGGCCAGCATCTTTTTCGACACGGTCTTGCGCCCGAGCCGCTGTTGCAGCGCGTTGAAGCTTGCCGCGCCGCCCTCTTCGCCGCCCTGATGCGCCCCCCTCACCAGCAATTCGCCGTCGAGCACGGCGTTCATCGGCAGCACGTCGAGAAGCTCGGGGAAGGTGGCCGAAATGTCGTCGCCCGAACGCGAATAGACCCGCGTCTCGCCACCCGCGCGGACGAGCTGGACGCGAATGCCGTCCCACTTCCACTCCGCGGCATAATCGGCGAGGTCGACGACCGTTTCGTCCAGCGGATGCGCGAGCATGAATGGCCGGAACGTGGGGAGGTTCTCGACGTCCGGCGGCGGCTCGCCGCTCGCGGCCCAGCCGAACAGGGCGTCGAAAGGCGGGGCGAGACCGTGCCAATATTCCTCGACGTCCTCGACCGAGACTTCGAACGCCTGGGCGAAGGCGGTCTTGGCGAGGCGGCTCGAGACGCCGATCCGCATGCCCCCTGTCGCCAGCTTGAGCAGGGCGTAGCGGCCCGAGGCGTCCAGCCGATCGAGCAGGCGCGGCAATTCGGCGGAAACGCTCTTGCGGTTCATCTCCGAAAGCATTGCGACCGCTTCGGTCATGCCCGGCGCGGAGGGCGGCTCATCGGGCTGCGGCCACAGCAGGCTTGCGGTTTCAGCCGTATCCCCCACGAAATCGCGGCTCAGCGTCCACAACACCGGATCGACCCGGTCCTGAAGCAGGTTGCGAACGGTCGAGCTTTTGACGGCGGGGAAATCGAGGCCGTCGGATAGCGCCGCCAGTGCCCAGCCGCGATCGGGATCGGGCGTCGCGCGCAGATAGTCGGCAATCAGCCGCAGTTTCTCGTTGCGGCTGCGCGTATAGACAAGGGCGTCGATCAGGGCGGCGAATTCCTCCACGCCTCAGTCGTCCTCGTCCTCATATCCCACCAGCGCCAGGGCCCGCGCGCGGCGCTGGTGCAGCTGGCACCAGCGCAACAGAGCGTCCTCGCGTCCGTGGGTGATCCAGTTCTCCTGTGCGCCGACCTCCTCGATGGTGCGGGTCAGTTCGCCCCAGTCGGCGTGGTCGGAAATCACCAGCGGCAGTTCGACATTGCGCTGGCGGGCCCGCTGACGGATGCGCATCCATCCGCTCGCCATGGCGGTGATCGGCTCGGGCAGCCGGCGCGACCAGCGGTCGTTGAGTGCCGAAGGCGGGCACACCACGATCGACCCGCGCATATCCTCGCGCGAATGGTCGGAAACGAGCCGCAATTCGCCCAGGTCGATACCGTGCTCCTCATAGAGACGGCACATTCTCTCCATCGCGCCGTGGAGATAGATCGGTTCGGCGTGTCCCGCGCGGCGGAGTTCGGCAATCACGCGTTGGGCCTTGCCCAGCGCATAGGCCCCCACGAGGATGCAGCGGTCGGGATGCGCGGCGAGGCGATCGAGCAGCTTGGCCATCTCCTCTTCGATCGGCGGATGACAGAAGACGGGCAGTCCGAAGGTCGCCTCGGTGATGAAGATGTCGCAAGCGGTGACCTCGAACGGCGGGCAGGTCGGATCGGGGCGCCGCTTGTAATCGCCTGTGACGATCACCCGTTCGCCGGCGTGTTCGAGCAGGATCTGGGCACTTCCCAAGACGTGACCGGCAGGGAGGTAGGTCGCCTCGACACCGCCCGGAAGGCGGATCGTCTCGCCGTAGGCTGCCGGAGTGGCGCCCTCCCTAGTTGCGTAGCGCAACTCCATGATCGCGAGCGTTTCCGGGGTCGCCACGGTCTGCCCGTGGCCGCCCCGCGCGTGGTCGGCATGGCCGTGGGTGACAAGCGCCTGGTCGACCGCCCGCGAAGGATCGACCCAGCAACCGGCCGGAACCACATGGATGCCGTGCGGTTCGGGCCGGATCCATGAGAAGGGCGCTGCCATGTCCGTTCAAGTGCAGGCGACGGCAAGCGTTCCCGCCCGCGGCGCTATTCGCGCACCGGACGAAGCCGTTCGATCATCTGCCGCAGTCCCGGCTTCTGCCCGGTGGCGAGGAGGCTCGCGCGGAACAGCCGGCCCAGCAGCACCACCTCGAGTGCGACAAAGATCGCCAGCAGCAGCCCCGATCCGACGAGCTCCCACCATTCTATGCCCAGCCCCAGACGCGCCAGCACCGCAAAGGGCGTCCACAACGGGACCCAGGTGAGGAGGTGGACGAGCACTCCCTCGCTCCCGGCGAGAACGGCACTGATGAGGAAGGTGATGGGCAGAAGGATACCGAGCAGCACCGGCATCAGATAGCCCTGCGCTTCGCTCATCGAATCGGCGAGGGCACCGATCGCGACGAACAGGATCGAAATCGCGACGTAACCGGCGATGAAGAAATAGATCATCGCGAGGATCGCGCCCGGCGTCGTGAGCGGTGCAAGCGCGGGCCGGATCATATCGGCGATCGCGCCATGGGTGAAGAAGGTCGCAACCGCGGCGCAGCCGATCCATACGGTGATCATCGACAGTCCGACCGCAAGCGCGCCGAGCAGCTTGCCATACATGAGCTCCTCGGGCCGGATGCAGGCGAGCAGCGATTCGAGCAGCTTGTTCGATCGCTCCTCGACCGAGCCCTGCAGCATCCAGCTGCCCGACAGCATCAGGCTCATCATCAGCACATAGGCCAGTGCCAGCGGGACGATCGAGCGGATCAGCATCGATTCGCGCATGCCGCCGCCAGGGGGCGGTGTGCTCACCTCTATGGCGGGCGCGACCGTCTGGATCGCCGCTGCCGTCTCCCGCGAAAGCCCCTGGGCGGTCAGCAAGCGCTGGCGCAGATCGGTGGTCAGCACCTCCTGCAGGGTGGAGACGAACACCGTGCCCGGCTGCTCGTTCGACCACAGGCGGATCCTCGGGTTCTGCGGGTAGGCCTCGTCGATCAGCAGGACGACATCCGCGGATGGACCGTCTGCGGTTCCCTTTTCCGCGCCGAGGAGCGCATCCACACGGTCCTGCAGTTCGGCGCCACTCGCTCCGGCCAGCGCGGCGGGAGCATCGGCGAAGGCATAGGCCGGCGGGACCGCTTCGAAGGCGGGGGTATCCGGGTCGCGCACCGCATCGATCCGGCCGAGCGCGGCATCGATTCCGCCCGAGCGCCGGAAGGCGAGGACATCGGCGTCGGTGTACCAGCGGTCGAACTGGGCCCAGGGTGCTCCAGGCTCGGCCTGCTCGAGGCCGTAGCGCCGCACGTAGCGCGACAGCTCGCGCAGCTGGCGGCGGTCCTCCTCGAGCCGGAACCGCGTTTCGATCGCCTGGCGGGCGCTCCCGCCGGCGCGATCGAGCACGACCACTTCGACCGCCTCCTCTTCCTCGAGCGCGCTGCCGATCAGCGGCCCCAGCGCAAGCGCCGCCGGGAGCAGCAACAGGGTCAGCCAGAAACTCTTCATCGCTGCGATCTGGCGAAATTCACGCCGGGCGACGAGCAGGATATTGGTCATCGGCCGGCTCCCTCGCGGTCGTCGCCGACGAGATGGACGAAGACGTCGTGGAGCGATGGCCTGCGCGCCTCGAAGCGTCGGAGCGGAAGTCTGGCGGCGCTGCACCGCTCGAGCACCTCCTCGGGCGCGGTCGCGGGATCGAGCCGAAGATCGTAGCTGGTCCAGCCGTCGCCGAGCGTCTCGCGTTCGCTCGCTTCGCAAATCCCCTCGATCCGCGCGATCGCCGGGGTCGCTATGGCCGAGATGCGTGCCGGCAGTTCGGCGCGCGCCTCCTCCAGAGTGCCCTCGAAACGTTTGCGGCCCTTGCGCAGCAGCAGCATGCGGTCGCACAAACGCTCGGCGTGCTGCATGACATGGGTCGAGAATATCACTGCGGCACCGCGCCCGGCCGCGCGGAGGATCTCGTCCTCGAGCAGCCCCTGATTGACCGGATCGAGCCCCGAGAAGGGCTCGTCGAGGATCAGCAGTTCGGGCCGGTTGACCAGCGCGCAGGCGAGCTGGACCTTCTGCGCCATGCCCTTGGACATGTCGCCGATCTTGCTTTTGGCGCGGTCGGCGAGATCGAAGCGCTCGAGCAGCTGCATGCCGTGCCGTCTGGCATCCTCGGCCGTCATCCGCTTGAGCCGGCCGAAATAGACGATGGTCTCGATCGCGGTCATATGGGCGTAGAGTCCGCGTTCCTCGGGGAGGAAGCCGATGGCGGCGGACTTGCGGCGGTCGGGCGGCGCGCCCAGCACTGCGATCGTGCCCGAGCTCGGGCGGATGATGTCGAGCACCATCCGCAGTGTCGTCGTCTTGCCCGCGCCATTGCCGCCGAGAAAGCCGTAGATTTCGCCTTCGCGCACCGAGAACGACAGATCGTCCACCGCGAGGACATCGCCGAAGCGCTTCGTCAGACGATCGATGTGCAGAACCGACATTCGGCGACCCCTTTTCCGAACCCTTGTCGGCGTCCTAGCGGAGCGGCGCGCGGCGCTCAACGGGGCACCGGCGAACGCCCGCGAGGGGACGACGGCGGGCGTCCCCTTCGCGGTGTCTTTCAGGGAAGCGGCCGGTCAGCCCTTGCCTTCGTCCTTGCCCTCGCTGGCGCCAGCTTCGGGCTTCTTCGCCGCCGGTTTCTTTCCCGCCGGCGCCTTCTTGCGCTTGGGCTTCGCCTTCGGAGGGGCGGGGGTGAGTTCGAAAGCCGGCTTGCCGTCCTTGATGTTCACCTGGACCTCGCCGCCGTCGGAGAGCTTGCCGAACAGCAGCTCCTCGGCCAGCGGCTGCTTGATCTTCTCCTGGATCAGGCGGCCCATCGGACGGGCGCCATAGAGCCGGTCGTAGCCCTTGTCCGCCAGCCATGCCCGCGAGTCCTTGTCGAACTGGATGTCGACGTTCTGTTCGGCGAGCTGCAGTTCGAGCTGGAGGATGAACTTGTCGACCACGCGGGCCACCGTATCCTTGCCGAGATAGGCGAAGGGCACGATCGCATCGAGCCGGTTGCGGAACTCGGGGGTGAACATGCGCTTCACCGCTTCCTCGCTCGCGTCTTCCTTGCTCACGTCGCCGAAGCCGATGCCCTGCCGCGCCATGTCGGCGGCCCCGGCATTGGTGGTCATGATCAGCACCACATTGCGGAAATCGACGGTCTTGCCGTGATGGTCGGTCAGGCGGCCGTTATCCATCACCTGCAGCAGGATGTTGAACAGGTCGGGATGCGCCTTCTCGATCTCGTCGAGCAGCAGCACGCAATGCGGGTTCTGGTCGACCGCATCGGTCAGCAGCCCGCCCTGGTCGTAGCCGACATAGCCCGGAGGCGCGCCGATCAGGCGGCTGACCGAATGGCGCTCCATATATTCGGACATGTCGAAGCGCTTCAGTTCGATGCCCATGATGCTGGCGAGCTGGCGCGCGACCTCGGTCTTGCCGACGCCGGTCGGGCCCGAGAACAGGAACGAGCCGATCGGCTTGTCCGGATCGCGCAGTCCGGCGCGGCTGAGCTTCATCGCGGTCGACAGCCTGTGCACGGCCGCGTCCTGTCCGAAGACCACGTGCCGGAGATCGCGCTCGAGGTTCTCCAGCGCCTTCTTGTCGTCGCTCGAGACCGTCTTCGGCGGGATCCGCGCCATGGTCGCGATGACCGCCTCGATCTCGCGGGCGGTGATCTTCTTCTTGCGCCGGCTCGGCGGGACCAGCATCTGCATCGCGCCGACCTCGTCGATCACGTCGATCGCCTTGTCGGGCAGCTTGCGGTCGTTGATGTAGCGCGCCGAAAGCTCGACCGCGGTCTTGAGCGCATCCTGCGTATAGGTCACCTTGTGGTGCCCTTCGAAGGCGCTCTTGAGGCCCTTGAGGATCTTGATCGTGTCCTCGACCGTCGGCTCGTTGACGTCGATCTTCTGGAACCGGCGCAGCAGGGCGCGGTCCTTCTCGAAATGGTTGCGGAATTCCTTGTAGGTGGTCGAGCCGATGCAGCGGATCGCACCGCTCGACAGCGCCGGCTTGAGCAGATTGCTGGCATCCATCGCCCCGCCGCTGGTGGCACCCGCGCCGATCACCGTGTGGATCTCGTCGATGAACAGGATCGCTTCGGGCATCCCCTCGAGCTCGTTGACGACCTGCTTCAGCCGCTCCTCGAAATCGCCGCGATAGCGCGTTCCCGCGAGCAGCGCGCCCATGTCGAGCGAATAGATCACCGCTTCCTTGAGCACGTCCGGGACCTCGCCCTCGACGATCTTGCGCGCGAGGCCTTCCGCGATCGCGGTCTTGCCGACGCCCGGATCGCCCACATAGAGCGGGTTGTTCTTGCTCCGGCGGCAGAGGATCTGGATGGTGCGGTCGACCTCGGGGCCCCGACCGATCAGCGGATCGACCTTGCCGTTTTCGGCCTTCTTGTTGAGATTGACCGTGAACTGATCGAGCGCGGTTTCCTTCTTGCCCTTGGCATCGGCCTTCTCTTCGCCCTCCGTCTGCGCTTCCTCGACGCCCTGCGGGGAACGGCTCTCGACCTGCTTGCCGCCCTTGCCGATCCCGTGGCTGATGAAGCTCACCGCATCGAGCCGGCTCATGTCCTGCTGCTGCAGGAAATAGACCGCGTAGCTGTCCCGCTCGGAGAACAGCGCGACGAGGACATTGGCGCCCGAGACGGTATCCTTGCCGCTCGACTGGACATGCAGGATCGCGCGCTGGATGACGCGCTGGAAGCCGGCCGTCGGTTGCGGATCGGCCGTGTCGTCCGATTTGAGCGACTGGTATTCCTGCTCGAGATACTGCTTCACGACCGCTGCGAGTTCGTCGAGATCGACGCCGCATGCGGTCATCACCTGGGCGGCATCCTCATCCTCGATCAGGGCGAGCAGCAGGTGCTCCAGCGTGGCATATTCATGCCGGCGCGTGCCTGCATCGGTGAGCGCTGCATGGAGGGTCTTCTCGAGGTTGGCGGCAAAGCTGGGCATCAGAGGGTCTTTCTTGCGGACTCGCACACCGCGAGCTTGGGGCAGCCTATGGCCGGAAGGTTAGCCAAAGCTGTATAGGCTTCCGATATGGGTGGGGGACGCAGGATTTCAGCCCCCCGACCCATCGGTCAGGCCTTTCGACCGAACAGCGCTTCGGCTGCATCGCGATGCGCGGCGGCCGAAAGGCGGTGCTTCTCGACGCGGGCGATCTCCGCTTCCAGCAGGACGATGCGATGGTGCAGTTCGTCCTGGGAATAGGGGCCCAGATCCTCGCTCGCGAGCTTGCTCGCAGCGTCGCCCCGCGGGCGCGGACGGTCGTCGTCTTCCATCGCTGCTTAATCTCGCAATTCTCACCGGTTGCTGTCAACGGGGGTGCGCGGTATTGCACCGGGGCGTGGCCTGCGGGCCACGTCGAAGACAAGCGCGTAGAGGGGGAAGCGCGAGTGCCAGCAGATGTGCCCGAAACGATGACGGCCATGGGGTTCGACGACCCCGGCGGCCCCGAGGTCTTGCGTCCCGAAACGCTTCCCGTGCCCCGGCCGGGCGAAAACCAGGTGCTGATCCGCGTCAGCCACGCGGGGGTCAACCGGCCCGATGTCATCCAGCGCCAGGGCTTCTACCCGCCACCGCCGGGTGCTTCTCCGATACCGGGGCTCGAAGTGTCGGGCACGGTCGTCGCGGTCGGCGGGCAAGCCGCGCCCGAAATGCTCAACCGGCGCGTCTGCGCGCTGGTCGGCGGCGGTGGCTATGCGGAATATTGCCTCGCCCATGCCAGCCATTGCCTCGATCTCCCGCGCGACATGGATTGCGATGTGGCGGCCGCGATCCCCGAGACCCTCTTCACCGTCTGGCACAATGTGTTCGAGCGCGGCTGGGCCAGCGACGGGGACCGTTTGCTGGTCCATGGCGGCACCAGCGGGATCGGGACCATGGCGATCATGCTCGCGAAGGCCTTCGGTCTGACGGTGATCGCCACGGCCGGGAGCGAGGAGAAATGCGCGGCCGCAGGCGAGCTCGGTGCCGACCTCACGATCAATTACAAGGAGCAGGACTTCGTCGAGGAGGTGAAGCGCTTCACCGGCGGTGCCGGGGTCGATGTCGTGCTGGACATGGTCTCGGGCGATTACGTCGCGCGCAATCTCGACTGCCTGGCCGAGGACGGACGCCATGTGACGATCGCCGTTCTCGGCGGGCTCAAGGCGCAGATCAACATGGCCACCGTGATGCGCAAGCGCCTGACGCTGACGGGTTCGACGCTGCGCCCGCGCTCGGACGAATTCAAGGCGCTGCTCGCGGACGAGATTTACAAGCACGCCTGGCCCCTGTTCGAGAATGGCGAGATCCGCCCGGTGATGGACCGCACCTTCCCGCTGGCGGAGGCGGGGGCAGCGCATGCGCGGATGGAGGCGGGGGATCACATCGGCAAGATCGTGCTCGCGGTGGATCCGCACTGACGCCGAACCGTCGCAATGACGCGCTTCCGTAACGCAATCGTGAATCGGCTGTAACAATCCTGCGCCATGGCTGTACCCGCACGTGAAGGGGGGAACGCCCATGAACGACCTTTCCAGCCAGTTCGACGCCGCACACAGGGTGGCCCGTTTCGCCTCGGTCCGCCCCAAGGTTCCCGAGCAGACCCGCGGCGAGCGGCGCCGCTTCCGCACCATCTGGATCAGCGATATCCATCTCGGCACGAAGGGCTGCAACCACGAACTGCTGATCGACTTCCTCGACCATACCGACAGCGAGACGATGTATCTCGTCGGGGACATCATCGACGGCTGGAGGCTGCGCAAGAAGTTCTACTGGCCCGCCGAACACAATGACATCGTCTGGCGCATCCTCAAGCGGGCCAAGCGCGGCACCAGGATCGTCTATATTCCGGGCAATCACGACGAGATGGTGCGTCCCTTCGCCGGGATGAATTTCGGCGGCGTGGAGATCGAACGCGCCGCCTTCCACACCACCGCGGACGGACGCCGGCTGATGGTGCTCCATGGCGACGAGTTCGACACGATCATGCTCGCGCACCGCTGGCTCGCCTTCGTCGGAGACGCGGCCTACCATCTGATGATGAAGCTCAACAATTGGGTTGCCGCGACCCGCCGACGGCTGGGCCTCCCCTATTGGTCGATCTCCCGGGCTGCCAAGCACAAGGTCAAGAACGCGGTCGAGTTCATCTCGAAATACGAGGAGGTGGTCGCGCGTGCAGCCGCCGAGCGCGGGCTCGACGGCGTCGTCTGCGGCCACATCCACACCGCCGATTCCCGCCGCTTCGTCCACGAGGGTACGACGGTCGAATATTGGAACGACGGCGATTGGGTCGAGGGCTGCAACGCGCTGGTCGAGCATTTCGACGGGCGCATGGAAATCCTCGACTGGCCGGCGGAAGTCGCGCGGCGCGACGCCGCTTCCCCCAAGTCGATGCCGGTGGCGGCATGACGTCGCTCCTCTCGGGCGACGCAAGCCCGATCGGAGACCTTCCAAAGCGCATTGCGATCGTCACCGATGCCTGGCTGCCCCAGACGAACGGTGTGGTGCGCACGCTGACGACGACCTGCGACATTCTTCGCCGGCAGGGGCACGAGGTGCTGGTGGTGTCCCCCGACCAGTTCGCCAGCCTTCCATGCCCGACCTATCCGGAGATCAGGCTGGCGCTTTCGCCCCCCGGCGCGGTCGCGCGGCGCTTGCGCGACTTCGCTCCCCACGCCATCCACGTGGCCACGGAAGGGCCGCTGGGCTTCTCGGCACGGCGCTATTGCACCAAGCGCAACATCCGCTTCACCACCGCCTATCATACGCAGTTTCCCGATTATCTCGCGCATCGGACGCATCTGCCGAGCGCGTGGTTCTGGCGCTACATCCGCTGGTTTCACGCTCCGGCAAGGCGTGTGCTCGTCTCGACCGAGAGCATCGGAAAGGAATTGCGCGCGCAGGGCCTCGACCGGCTCCAGCGCTGGAGCCGCGGGGTCGATCTTGCCTGCTTCTCTCCCGATGCCGCTGCGCCCGCGGAATTCGCCGCGATGGAGCGCCCGATCCAGCTCTATGTCGGGCGGGTCGCGGTCGAGAAGAACCTCGAGCCGTTTCTATCCGGCAGCTATCCCGGAACGCGCGTGGTCGTCGGCGACGGTCCCGCCCTCGCGCGGCTGCGCGCGAAATATCCCGACGCCCATTTCCTCGGGCGCCGGAGCGGTCGCGAACTGGCGGGGTGCTACGCCGGAGCGGATGTTTTCGTCTTTCCGAGCCGGACCGATACCTTCGGACTGGTGATGATCGAGGCCCTGGCCTGCGGCACGCCCGTGGCGGCCTTCCCGGTGGCCGGTCCGATCGATATCGTCACCGACGAGGTCGGCGCGCTGAGCGAGGACATCGATCGCGCCATCGGCGCCGCGCTGTTCTGCGACCGCAGGCGCTGCGCCGATTATGCGACGGGCTACAGCTGGGATGCGGCAACGCGTCAGTTCCTCCAGGGGCTTGCCGCCCTCGCGAACGAGGAACTGCCCGCCGCCTGACGGCGGGGCCGGGATTCGCTTGCCCAAACCGCACCGCTCGCCTACATCGGGGGCCTATGGCCGTCCCGCGAGGGGCGGCCTTCTATTTTCGGTTCCGATAAAAGGCGTGCCAAATGGCCGATCAACCCAAGCCCCTCATGCCCCATGCGACCGCCACCTGGCTGGTCGACAACACCGGCCTGTCCTTCGAACAGATCGCCGAATTCTGCGGTCTTCACATTCTCGAAGTGCAGGCGATGGCCGACGATCTCGCCAGCAGCAAATACACCGGCCGCGACCCGGTCCATGCCGGCGAGCTGAACCAGCAGGAAATCGAGAAGGGCCAGGCCGACAGCGAGTACCGGCTCAAGATGCAGCGCGCGCCGGTCGCGGTCAGCCGCACCAAGGGGCCCCGCTACACCCCGGTCTCGAAGCGGCAGGACAAGCCCGACGGCATCGCCTGGCTGCTGCGCAACCATGCCGAAATATCGGATGCGCAGATTTCCAAGCTGATCGGCACCACGCGCAACACGATCACCGCGATCCGCGAGCGCAGCCACTGGAACATCCAGAACATCCAGCCCAAGGACCCGGTGACGCTGGGCCTGTGTTCGCAGCGCGAACTCGATGCGGTGGTTGCCAAGGCGGCGAAGAAGGCCGGGATCGAGGATACCGCCGTTCCGGTCGAGAGCGGCAATGATCGCGAAAGGCTGATCGAGGAATTGCGTGCCGAACGCGATGCCAACGAAAAGGCCGCTGCCGAAGCGGCGCAGGAAGCCGAAGCCGCGGCATGGCTCGAGGCCAAGCGGGCCTCGGAAGAGCTGGGCCAGGCCGAATAAGCGAGCCGACGGATCGCCGAAACGCTCGGCTGTCCTGGCGCGGCGGGGCGCGAGCCGGAAAGCATTTTCCTACACGGCTATGCACCGCTAGGGTCGCGGCATGCTTTCGCTTCGCCATCCGCCATGCGCCGCCTTCCGGCCTCCCCGGTCGGCTGCTGTCGGATTTCCGCCGGCCAGGCGCGCGAACCGGCGAAGGCCACAAGCGGATCCTGCAAGATCCCGGCAAGCCTTTGGCAGAGAACGGGAAAGGCGGCGGGCCCAGACCCGTTAGAACCCGAACGAGCATCCCCTTTCGGCGGCTGCGCCGAGCCATCGAGGCGCCGGCAGGTCTTCGCAGCACGGCAATCCCGCCCGCGCGCGCCGGCCGAAAAAGACTCCGCGGCCTTTTCGCTTGGGTTTTGACGGGGGACGCGCCATGTCGCTGACATGGCTGTCAATAAGCGCTTCCCTCCGGCACCCTTATCCTACGGACATCCCACGCCCTGGAACACGAGCGTGCGGCCCGAGCCGCTTCACGCGCTCTTCGCGAGACAGGCCGAGGCCCGCCCCGAGGCCGCGTTGGTCGAATTTCTCGGGCGCACATTCAGCTATGGCGAAGTCCATGCCGAAGCCCGCCGCTTTGCCTGGGGCCTGATCGAACAGGGCATCGCCCGGGGCGACCGCATCGGCCTGTTCCTGCCCAACGTGCCCAGCTATGCCGCGGCCTATTACGGCGCGATGATGGCCGGAGCGGTGGTGGTCAATTTCTCGCCGCTCTACACTGTCGCCGAACTGGCGCAGCAGGTCGAGGATTCGGGCACCCGAATGCTCGTTACGCTCGATTCGCCGGCGCTGCTTCCGACCGCACTCGCGGTGCTCGACGGCTCCTCGCTCGAGCGGCTGGTCGTCTCGCGCCTGGCGAGCATGTTGCCGCGGGTCAAATCGCTCGCCCTGCGCACGCTCGGCCGCAAGCAGATCGCCCGGCCGCCTGCGCGCGCCGACGTGTCGTGGTGGAGCGACGTCTCCTGCGACCGCGAATCGCGCCTCCCGCATGTCGCGGTCGCCGATCTCGCCCTGCTGCAATACACCGGGGGCACTACGGGAACGCCGAAGGGCGCCATGCTGACCCATGCGAACCTGTCGTCGAATGCGATCCAGGTGGATCTGATCGATCCGTTCGAGCGCGATGCCGGGGATGTCGTGCTCGGCGCATTGCCGCTGTTCCATGTCTTCGCCAACACCTGCGTTCTCAACCGCACGGTGGTGCGAGGCGGGACAATGGTCATGCTTCCGCGCTTCGAGGCGGGCCAGGTTCTCAAGACCATCACCCGCACGCAGCCCATCGCCTTTCCCGGCGTGCCGACGATGTTCCAGGCGCTGCTCGACCATGCGGACTTCGACCGGACCGACTGGACGAGCCTCGAGATCTGCATATCGGGAGGTGCGCCGCTGCCCGCCCCGGTGCGGGAGAAGTTCGAGAACCGCACCGGCGTGCGGCTGGTCGAGGGATATGGCCTCACCGAAAGTTCGGGAGTCGTCTCGACCAATCCCTACAGGGGCCCGCGTAAGCCGGGCACGATCGGCCAGCCGCTCCCCGCGACGCAGATCCTCCTGCTCGACAAGGAAGACCCGGATCGCCTCGCACCCGATGACGAAGCGGGCGAACTGGCCGTCCGGGGGCCGCAGGTGATGCAGGGCTACTGGAACCGACCGGACACCGCCGCCAGCGCCTTCGCCGAGCACAATGGCGAGCGCTGGCTGCGCACCGGCGATGTTGCGACGATCGACGAGGACGGCTTCCTGACCATCGTCGACCGGATCAAGGACATGATCGCGGTCGGCGGGTTCAAGGTGTTTCCCAGTCAGGTGGAGGCGGTGCTGCTCGAGAACGAGGCGGTCAAGGAGGCGCTCGTGATCGGGCACCCCGACGCCTATCGCGGCGAACATCCGGTGGCCTATGTGACGCTCGCTTCCGGCGCGGGCGCAACGGGTGCCGAGCTCAAGGACTGGCTCAACGCGCGGGTCGGCAAGCACGAGCGGGTCGAGGAGGTGGTGATCCGTGCCGAGCTGCCCAGAACCATGATCGGCAAGCTCGATCGCAAGGCGTTGCGCGCGGAAATCTTCGGCTAGAACGAACCGCCGGGGAACGGAGAGGCCGACGGCATCTTCGCTCCCGGCGGTCTATTCTGCCGGCTCAGCGGGCGACGGCGAGCTCGGGCTTGGCGGCGAGCGGCGCGGCAGTCGTCTGCGCCGGCTTCTTCGTGTCGCGATGCGCGAACTGGCCTTGGACCTGCGCTCCCTGTTCGATGGTCAGCGCATCGTAGAATACGTCGCCCTCGATCCTGGCGCTCTTGAGTATGACCAGTTCGCGCGCGGTGATCGATCCTTTGACCGTCCCGGCCAGTCGCGCCGCTTCGGCCTTGACGGCACCGCAGATCGTGCTGGTTTCACCCTGGACGAGGCTCGAGCAGGCGATGTCGCCCTCGACCGATCCGTCGACATGGAGATCGGCGGAGGCGGTGATGTCGCCGATGATCGACAGATCCGAACCGAGGACCGAAAAGGTCGAACTTCCCTTGCTGGCCATGCGCTCTTTTCCCGGATTAGTCGTTGCGGGCGAGCTGGGAAGCTCGCCGGATTTCTTCGAGAACATGCGGCGCTTCCTCCAGGAAGATGCGCGGATTGACCGCGCGATTGTTGATGCGGACTTCGAAATGGAGATGCGGGCCCGTCGAGCGGCCGGTCGAACCGATCGCGCCGATGGTCTGCCCGGCGGTGACGGTCTGCCCGCGCTTGGCGATGAATTTCGACATATGGGCGTAGCGGGTCATGAGGCCGTTGCCGTGGCTGATCTCGACGACATTGCCGTAACCCGACTTGCGGCCGACGAAGCTGACCCGCCCCTGGGCGGCCGCATAGATCGGCGCGCCCTTGGGCCCGCGAAAGTCGAGGCCCTTGTGCATGGCGGCAGCGCCGGTGAACGGATCGCGCCGATAGCCGAAGCTCGAGGAGATCATCTTGACCCGCGCGGGGAGGACCTGCGGCACGCTGCTGAGACCGCGCTCGAGCGCATCCATCCGGGCAATCGACAGGCCGAGTCGCTCGAACCGCGGATCGATATTGCCGTCGCTATCGGTCGAAAGCTCTTCGAGCGGACCGCCCATCGCCGTCCGGTCGGCGCTGCGCAGCATGTTCTCGGGATTGAGGCCGAGCTGCTTGAGTGCCGCGGCGGCGCGAGTGGCACGCTTGTCGGCATAGCGGGTGAGGTTTTCCACGAAGGCGATCTGGCGCGCCTCGATGCGGGCCAGTTCCGAGGCTTCGGGGATGGCTGCGCTCACCTTGTCGACGGTTCGCGCGGCCTCTCCGGTGGAATTGCTGACGGTGTCGGCGGATTTCACATCCTCGGGCAAGGAGGCGACCATGTCCTCGATGAAGTCCTGCCGCTTGGTGAGATCGGTCGCGACCGCGTCCAGATCGTCGCGATAGGCATCGACCCGCTCGGTGGCGGTCGCCACCCGGGCCTCGCGGTCGAGCAGCGACAAGCGATCGGCGGTGGCGCGATATTGCGTCCAGCCCGCTGCGGCGAGCGACAGCGCCCAGACCAGCAGCGACACCAGCACGATCGCTGCAGCGGTCATCTGGAGCTTCGAAGAAATGGTGATGAAGCGCACCTGGCCTTCGGACCGCATGAAGAATTCACGATCCGGAAACCAGCGACGCAAGCGGCTCCCCCAGCCGCGCGTGGCAAGTATATTGCTCAAAACGACCCGTCCCTTATGGTCTATGTCCCGTAGGAAGATCGCTATCAAAGGTTTCCGATGAAATCGAATCGCGGTTCCCGTGGAATCCACGAGTCGAAGGATCGCTGCGATGAGTCGTTTCAACCTGGCGAAATCTTCGGTCGCAAACGGGAACCAAAGATTAAGTCGTGGTTTACCAAAGCCTTGCGATTCGGGTGCTTCCTCAGTCACAAAGCATTGTATAAATGCGACATTTTAGGCGAGGGGCGCTGCCATTGACCTATTCCAGGCGAGTCGGCCTGCTCGGCGGCAGTTTCAACCCGGCGCATCGGGGCCACCGCCGAATCTCGCTTTTCGCCTTGCGGGCGCTGGCACTGGACGAGATCTGGTGGCTGGTTTCGCCCGGAAACCCGCTCAAGCCGAGCGCCGGAATGGCACCGCTGGCAGTTCGGATGCGCTCGGCGATGGCCGCGGCGCGCCATGCGCCCATCCGGGTCACCGCAATCGAACGCGAACTCGGAACGCGCTACACCGTCGATACGCTGCGCGCACTCCGGCGACGCTTTCCCAAACGCGACTTCATCTGGCTCATGGGCTCGGACAATCTCGCGCAATTCCACCGCTGGCGCGACTGGAGAACCATCGCCCGGACGATGCCGATTGCGGTGATCGCGCGACCCGGCTATGATGCCGCTGCCGTCGCAAGCCCCGCGATGGCCTGGCTGGGGCGCTATTCGGTCCCCCTGACCAGCTTCGTGAACAGGGGCGTATGGAGCGCACCGGCGCTGGTGAAATTGCGTTTCGATCCGGATTCGAGTTCGGCCACGGCTATACGCCGCGCCGACCCCGATTGGGCCTTGCGCTATGCCGGGCCGGCTCCCTTGGACCAACTGACCTGCCGCAGGATACCGTCGGCGGCGGAAACCACCGCGCCATGACGCGCATTGTCCATCCCATGACCCTCGCCCTTTCATTCAGGAGTATCGCAACCGCCTATGACTCAGGCGCATACCAGCCCGGCTCCGTCCGGCCCCGCTTCGGCAAGGGTGATTCGCTTGGCCGAAGCTGATTCCGATCCCCTGCTCGCGCTCGTCCTGCAGCAGCTCGACGACGATCAGGCGCAAGACGTCGTCACCATCGACCTCGAAGGAAAGAGCTCGATCGCCGATCACATGGTGATCGCATCGGGGCGCTCGACGCGGCAGGTCGCCGCGATGGCGCAGAAGCTTGCCGAGAAGGTCAAGCAGGCCGGCCATGGCCCGGTCAAGCTCGAAGGGCTGCCGGCGGCCGATTGGGTCCTCCTCGACGCGGGCGATGTCGTGGTCCATCTGTTCCGTCCGGAAGTGCGCAGCTTCTACAACCTCGAACGCATGTGGGCGTTCGGCGATGCGCCACCGGTTGCCGGCACGGCGTGAGTCTTCGCCGCGACTGCCCTCGATCGGCTTGAACCCGCTCGGGCGCCGGGGTCGGGGCGGCTGCCGCAGGGTTCGACGCTCCAGGCGAGACCGATAATGCTTCTCCACGTCATCGCTCGCGGCAAGATCGCCCGCTCTCCCGAAGCCGATCTCGTCGCCCGCTATGAAAAGCGCATCGGCTGGCCGGTGAAACTGACCGAGCTGCCGGAGACGGGCGGCAGGATCCCCGCGGCCCAGAGTCCGTTTCGGACCGTGCTTCTCGACGAGCAGGGCGACAACCTTCCCTCCGAAAAATTCGCAGCGCTGCTCGGGGCCTGGCGCGACGAGGGCATGCGCGAATGTCGCTTCGTTCTCGGTGCGGCGGACGGGCATTCCGACGAAGAACGACGCGGGGCCGACCTGCTGCTCGCCTTCGGCAAGGCGACCTGGCCGCATCTCCTTGCGCGCGCCATGCTCGCCGAGCAGCTTTACCGCGCGACCGCCATCCTCGCCGGCCATCCCTACCATCGGAGCGGGTGATGCTCTCCGCACTGCCAGCATGATCGCCCAACTCGCCGCCGGCCTCGCAGGGGTCATCGCGCTCGCGACACTCGGCGTGGCCGGTGCGCCGTCGATCGCACAGTCCGGGGGCGCTTTCGAAACCGCTGCCGACGCGCGTGCCGCTCTCAATTCCGCGCGCTTGCAACAGCGCCAGGCGCGCGCTCGTGGCGAGCGGCTCGAGCGCCAGGCAGCGCAAGCCCGCGGAGCAGCCGACTCGGCGGTACAACGCGCGGCGGCGCTCGCGGCGCGCGTTCAGCAGGCCGAAGCCGCTATTGCCGCTGCCGAGGCGCGGCTGGCGCTGGTCAATCGCGAGCGGCGCGCCCTCGACCGCAAGCTTGCCCGGCAGCGAACGCCGCTGGTGCGCCTGACCGCCGCGCTGCAATCGATGTCGCGGCGGCCGCTGGCGCTGTCGGCGCTGCAACCGGGCAGTCTGCGCGATCTGGTCCACACGCGCGCCGTCCTTGCCAGCACGATCCCGCTGGTGCGCTCGCGTACCGTGGACCTGCGCAACGATCTCGCCCGCGCCCGGGCGCTGGAAAGCGATACGGAAAACGCCCTCGCCGATCGCCGGGAGAGCGAGCAGGCGCTGGTCCGGCGACGCAGCGCGCTGGTCGCCCTTGCGGTCGAGCAGAGGCTGAAGGCGCGTCGCGCCTCGGGGGGAGCGGATCGCGAGGCGCAACGGGCGCTGGTGCTTGCCGAACAGGCGATCGATCTGGATCAGCTCGCCGGCGAACTGGAGTCCGCCGCCGCCTTGCGCGAACGGCTGGCGAGGCTGCCGGGCCCGGTTCCGCGCCCCGCGGTTCCCACTGCGGCCGAAGTCTCCGCCACCCCCCGCCCCGGTCCGACGGCGACGACGCCGCCGGCGCGCTACCAATTGCCCGTCGACGGAGAGATCGTCGCCGGCTTCGGCGAGGCTGGCGGTGCCGGGCAGCGGCAGGCTGGCCTCGCACTGGCGCCGCGCGGCGGCGGGCAGATCGTCTCTCCGGGTGCGGGGCGGATCGTCTTTGCGGGACCTTACCGAGGATACGGCCGAATCGTCATCATCGAACATGCCCATGGCTGGACCAGTCTCGTGACCGGGCTCGACCGGCTCGATATCGCCGTCGGACAAGCGGTGACCGCCGGTTCGCCGATCGGCCTCGCCACGCCGGACGGGCGCGAGGTCACCCTCGAGCTGCGGCACGAGGGCGAGCCGGTCAATCCGCTCGACCATCTGCGGTAGGATGCCGGTCGAAAATCGCTCGCCCCTCCGGGGTCTTCGCGCTCATCTGGCATTCAGCGCCGAGAGCCGATAGATTGGCCGCGCGCATAGGAGTTTACTTCAGCATGAAATTCGCCGCCCTCGCCCGTTCGGCAGCTCTCGTCACCGCCGTGGCGCTCATACCCGCTACCACCGTCGGCCTCGCCCAGGTGGATGGCCGCTCGGGGCCCGAATTCGCGAAAGTCCTGGCGGTCTATCAGCGGATCAAGGCGAGCTATGTCGAGCCGGTCGAGGACGAGTTGCTGCTTCGCGGGATGATCGACGGAATGCTTTCCGCGCTCGACCCGCATTCGAGCTATCTCGACGGGAGCGATCTGCAACGCCTCGAAACCATGATCGACGGAAATTACTCGGGCCTCGGCCTCTCGGTCGTGATGGAGGACGGCGCGGTCAAGGTCATTTCTCCGTTCCGCGGCAGTCCCGCCGACAAGGCCGGGATCAAGGCAGGCGATTTCATCACCCATCTCGATGGCAAGCTGATCGTTGGCCAGTCGCTCGACGAGGCAGTGTCGCGGATGCGGGGCGAGGAGGGCACGTCGATCGGCCTGACGATCTTCCGGCCCGGTCGGGACGAGCCCTTCGACGTCACCGTCACGCGCGGGATGATCGATCTGGAGCCCGTTACCTGGGAGCTGAAGCCGGGCAATATCGGCCACATCATGATCAATGAATTCTCTCGCGACGTCGGCAGCGACGTGTTCTCGGCGTGGGAAGACCTCAAGACCGAGGCCACCGGCCCCCTCAACGGTCTCGTGCTCGACCTGCGGTCCAACCCCGGCGGCTCGCTCGACGAGGCTGTGGCACTGTCCGACCTGTTCCTTTCCGAAGGGAGGATCGTTTCGCAGCGCGGCCGCGCGCGCGGCGAGAATATCGCCTATAATTCGGAGACCGTCTTCCGCGGCGATATCGCCGAGGGTCTGCCGATCGTGGTGCTGATCGATGCCGGCTCCGCCTCGGCCAGCGAAATCGTCGCGGGTGCCTTGCAGGATCACCGCCGCGCAGTGGTGATGGGGCAGCGCAGCTTCGGCAAGGGCAGCGTCCAGTCGCTCCTCCCGCTCGGCCGGGACGCGGCGCTCAAGCTGACCACGGCGCGCTATTACACGCCCTCGGGCCATTCGGTGCAGGAAGGCGGGATCAAGCCAGACATTCTGGTGCCGCAATTGAGCGACCCCGATCTGGCGAAGCGAGCCAAATTCCAGATGCGCGAGTCGGACCTGCGCGGCCATCTGATCAACGAAGTCGATCTCGAGGACGATGCGCTGGAAAAGGATGCCCGCGAGGATCCGCGCTTCCAGCTCACCGCAGAACAGCTCGAGGAGCAGGGAATCGAGGATTTCCAGCTTCACTACGCCCTCGAAACGCTTCGGCGGAGTTCGCCCAAGAGCATTGCCGCTCGGATGAAATAGTCTAGACGGCGGGAACATGATCCTGTCGCAGACATCTCGCCTCGCACGCGTGCTGGCGCTGGCCGTTCCGGCCTTGCTGCTGGGTGGAGCCTATCTTTCGCAATATGGCTTCGGACTGTATCCGTGCGAGATGTGCTGGTGGCAGCGCTGGCCGCATTTCGCCGCCGTCGGGCTCGCCCTGGTCGCCTATGTCGCGCCGCCGCCGCGTCTCTGGATCGCTCTCGCAGCGTTCTGCATTCTTCTGTCCGGAGCGATCGGCCTGTTCCACGCGGGCGTCGAATACGGCTGGTGGGACGGGGTCACTTCCTGCGCCGCCATCGTTTCCGGAGGCAGTGGCACTGCGCTCGACAACATCATGAACACGCCGCTGGTGCGCTGCGACGAACCGGCCTGGACGCTGCTCGGCATCAGTCTCGCAGGCTTCAATTTCCTCATTTCGACCGCAGCGGGGATCGCCGTTCTGGTGCTGCTGCGCCGTGGTCGCGCATGAGCCGGGTTCCCGACCATATCGCCCGAATGATCCGGGTCGACCAGGCGGGCGAGTTCGGCGCCACGCGGATCTATGCGGGTCAGCTCGCGGTGATGGGCGATCGCGCCCGCGATTCTGCCGAGATCGCCGGCATGGCGGAACAGGAGGCCGGACACCGGGCCCGGTTCGATGCCCTGATGGTCCGGCGCGGCGTCCGGCCGACCGCGCTGCGGCCCTTTTGGGATCGCGCCGGTTTCGCACTCGGTGCAGCCACGGCCTTGATCGGTCCCGAAGCCGCCATGGCCTGCACGGCCGCGATCGAGACCGAGATCGACGAGCATTATTCGCGCCAGCTCGACCGGTTGCTCCAGTCCGGCGAAGACCCGGAGCTGTCCGGTATGATCGAGGAATTCCGCGAGGATGAGCGCGCGCATCGCGATGCAGCGATGGCCGCGGGCGCGGAACGCGCGCCTGCCTACCCGCTGCTGTCGGGCCTTATCCGTCTCGGCTGCCGTGCGGCGATTCGAATTTCCGAGCGCATCTGACGGGAACCGTCGGGCTTGCGCGATCGCTTCATAGAGTGTTCACGCCGGCTGGCGCTCATTGTTCAGCCGCCAACTGCAACGAGGACGACCATGTCGAGATTGCTGCCTGCCCTTGCCCTCGCGACCGCCGTCGCGGCTTTCTCCAGCGCCGCTCAGGCGCAGGATGCGGTGGATACGGGGGACGACAGCTACAACATGGTCATCGTCTATGGCGACGACGAATGCCCGCAGAGCACCGCGGAACAGATCGTCGTTTGCGCGCGCAAGGCGGAAAACGAACGCTTCCGCATTCCCGAACCGCTGCGTCTTTCCGACGACCCGGCCAACCAGTCCTGGGCGCAGCGGGTCGAGCAGCTCGAAATGGTCGGCGATTTCGGAACGATGTCCTGTTCGCCCGTGGGAGTGGGAGGCTTTACCGGCTGCACGCAGGAAATGCTCGCCAAGGCCTATGCCGACAAGGAAAACGCCGCAGGCGTCCGCTTCGGCCAGCTCGTCGCCGAGGCGCGTGCCGAGCGACTTTCCACGCTCGATGCCGAAGCCGCCGCAGAGCAGGAACGGGTCGAAATGATCGAACGCGACTATATGGAGCGGCTCGAGCGCGAACGCGATGCCGGCACGTCGACCGACGAGGCTCTGCCGCAGCCGGAAGGCGCCTCCGAGCCCGAGTAGGAAGGCTCTATCGCCGCTTAACCATTTCCGGTTACTACCGCGATCATGGCTGCACCGCGCAAGATCATGACCGTTTTCGGTACCCGACCCGAAGCGATCAAGCTGTTTCCCCTGCTCCACGCGCTTGCGGCGGACGATCGGTTCGAGAGCAGGGTCTGCGTTTCGGCGCAGCATCGCACCATGCTCGACCAGGTACTCGCGATCGCCGGGATCGTGCCCGACCATGACCTCGACCTGATGACCGAAGGACAGACGCTCGATGCGCTCACGGCGCGTGCCCTGGTCGAGATCGGCCAGGTGCTCGATGTCGAGCGGCCCGACTGGGTGGTGGTGCAAGGCGACACCACGACGGTCATGGCCGGGGCGATCGCAGCCTATTACCGCAGGATTCCGGTCTGCCACGTCGAGGCGGGCCTGCGCAGCGGCAACATCCACCATCCCTGGCCCGAGGAAGTCAACCGCCGCGTAGTCGGGAGTTTTGCCACGCTCCATTGCGCGCCGACGCAGACCGCGCGCGATGCCTTGCTGCGCGAGAACGTCGACCCGGCCGCTGTCCACGTCACCGGCAATACGGTCGTCGATGCCTTGCAGTGGGTGACCCGGCGGATCGCGAGCGAACCGGCGTTGGCATCCGGACTCCTCGCCATCGAAGAGCGTTTCTCGGACCGGAGGATCGTCGCAGTGACCAGTCATCGGCGCGAGAACTTCGGCACCGGGATGCGGAATATCGCCGCGGCGGTCCGGCGGATCGCGGAACGGACCGACGTCGCGGTGGTCTTCCCCGTCCATCTCAACCCGAATGTGCGCGCCGTGATGAACGAGGAACTCGCAGGTCTCGACAATGTCGCGCTGATCGAACCGCTCGACTATCCGCATTTCGCGCGGCTGCTCGACCTTGCGCATCTGGTGCTGACCGACAGCGGCGGCGTGCAGGAAGAGGCGCCCGCATTGGGCAAGCCGGTCCTGGTGATGCGCGAGACGACCGAACGGCCCGAAGGCGTGGACGCGGGAACGGCGAAGCTGGTGGGCAGCGATGCCGACACCATCGTCCGCGAGACCGCGCGCCTGCTCGACGACGCCGATGCCTATGCCGCGATGGCCCGCGCCCACAATCCGTTCGGCGACGGACGCTCGGCAGCGCGGATCGCGGAGCTGTTGGCCGCGACCGATCCCGCGCTACAGTAACATTTAACCGGCCGGCGCTAGGGCGCTTCCGGCAAGTTCAGGGAACACATGCATGCGTGGTGATACCAAGCCCGGCGTCTGCGTCATCGGTCTCGGCTATATCGGCCTGCCTACCGCTGCGATCATCGCGCGTGCGGGGTGTCCGGTGCGCGGAGTGGACCTCTCGCAAGCAGTCGTCGATACGATCAATCGCGGCGAAATCCATATCGAGGAGGTCGACCTCGACGGTCTCGTCCAGGCCGTGGTCCAGCGCGGCCTGCTCGAGGCCTCGACTGCGGTCGCGCCGGCCGATGTCTTCGTGATCGCAGTCCCGACGCCCTTCGCCAGGGACGGCAATCATACGCCCGACACGTCGCACGTCATGGCCGCCGCGCAAAAAGTGGCTCATGTGCTCAAGCCCGGCGATGTCGTGATTCTCGAATCGACCTCGCCCGTCGGCACGACCGAAGCGATGCGCGATGCGATTGCCGCGATCCGGTCCGACCTCGCTCTGCCGGGGCTGTGCGACGGCCGGCCCGACGTGAGCATCGCCTATTGCCCCGAACGAGTTCCTGCCGGGGCGGATTCTCGAGGAGCTGACGCACAATGACCGCTCGATCGGCGGGATCACGCCGCGGTGCGCGCGCAAGGCACTGGCCTTCTACAAGCGCTTCGTGAAGGGCGAATGCGTCACCACCGATGCCCGCAGCGCCGAGATGACCAAGCTGGTCGAGAACGCCTTTCGCGACGTCAACATCGCCTTCGCCAACGAGCTCTCGATGATCGCCGACCGGCAGGGGCTCGACGTCTGGGAAGTGATCCGCCTGGCCAACCGGCATCCGCGCGTGAACATCCTCCAGCCGGGGCCGGGCGTGGGCGGCCATTGCATCGCGGTCGACCCTTGGTTCATCGTCCACGGCGCCCCCGAGGACGCCAGGCTCATCCGCCAGGCGCGCGAAACGAACGATGCCAAGATGCATCACGTGCTGACCCGGGCGAAGGCGCTGGCGGAGGCGCATCCGGACGAGAAGATCGCCTGCCTCGGCCTGGCCTTCAAAGCCAATATCGACGATTTTCGCGAAAGTCCGGCGCGCTACATTGCCGCCAGCCTGGCGCGGGCTTTCGGTTCCCGCGTGCAGGTGGTCGAGCCCTATGCCGGCGAGCTCCCGCGGGAATTCGAGGGCACCGGCGCGCAGCTCGTCGATATCGATGCGGCGCTCGAGGATTGCGGCGTCCTCATCCCGCTGGTCGACCACGATGTGTTCAAGGTCATCCCGCCCGACGAGCGGGCCGGCAAGGCAGTCTACGACACGCGCGGCATCTGGCCCGATGTGGGCTGATTGTCCCTAGCCGCCCGGGTAACGCTCGAATTCGGGCAGCGTCCCGAGGTCGGCCATATAGGGCAGGCGTTCCGCGGTCTGGATATGAGCCGACGGCGCGTGATCTGCCGCATCGTCGAGCGTGGACGACTGGATGTCGACGATCCCGGGCAACATCTCTTCATTGATGAAATACATTCCGGTGCCGCAGCTGGCGCAGAAATGACGCCATGACGCGCCGGACGAGTTGAAGGCTTTCGGCTCACCCCGGACGATGCGGAAATCCTCGGCCTTGAAGGCCATCCAGGCGGTTGCCGGAGCGCCCGAGGATGCCCGGCAAGCCGTACAATGGCACAGCGCATGATGCGCCGCTTCGCCGGTGACCTCGTAACGCACCGCGCCGCATTGACATCCACCGCTCGCCATCGACTCGCCTCCGATCCGCTCTGACGGAACGTAGGGCGAACAAGGCGGTCAGACAAGGCCGATGTCGGGCGCATCTTCCTGCTTCATTCCGACCACATGATAGCCGGCGTCGACGTGATGCGTCTCCCCGGTCACGCCCGAGGAGAGATCGGAGAGGAAATAGAGCCCCGACCCGCCGACATCCTCGATCGTCACATTGCGCCGCAGCGGCGAATTGAGCTCGTTCCATTTGAGGATGTAACGGAAATCGCCGATCCCGCTGGCTGCCAGTGTCTTGATCGGACCCGCGCTGATCGCGTTGACGCGAATGTTCTCTGGACCGAGGTCGTTGGCGAGATATTGGACGCTCGTCTCGAGCGCGGCCTTGGCCACGCCCATGACATTGTAATGCGGAATGACCTTTTCGGCACCATAATAGGTCAGCGTCAGGATCGATCCGCCCTGCGGCATCATGGCGCGCGCGCGTTTCGCGACGGCGACCAGCGAGTACGCCGAAATGTTCAGGGTCATCAGGAAGTTGTCGAGGCTGGTGTCGACGTATTTCCCGCGCAATTCGCTCTTGTCCGAGAAGCCGATCGCATGGACCACGAAGTCGATCGTCTCCCAGCGGTCGCGCAGCGCCTCGAATGCGCGGTCGAGCGCGGCCATGTCCGATACGTCGCACTCGAACAGAAAATCGCTCCCGAGTTGTTCGGCAAGCGGGCCGACGCGCTTCTTCAGCGCCTCGCCCTGATAGGAGAAGGCGAGTTCGGCCCCGTGCTCGCTCAGCCGCTTCGCTATGCCCCACGCCAGCGACTTGTCATTGGCCAGCCCCATGACGAGGCCCCGCTTGCCTGCCATCAATCCGCTCATGCTGCGTCCTCTTCTTCTTTCATTTCGCGTTCGAGCGCGGCCACGCGCTCTTCATCGGTCTGGGCGACCGCGCACATTTCCTCTTCGGGCGTCTCGGCAACCGCTGCGTTGAGCTCGGCACCGATGACCACCCCCAGACCGACAAGCCAGAAAAAGAACAGCACGATCATCACCCCGGCCAGACCGCCATAGGTCAGGTCATAGGTGAAAAAGCTGCGCAGAACCGGCGGCATCAGCGTGGTGACCGCGATCCACCAGACGGTCGTCAGCAGCACGCCCGGCCATTTGGGATAGCGCCGCCTGCGGTATTTCGAGGGCGTCAGCGAATAGAAGATGAGATAGAGCGAACCGAACAGGCCGAAGGCGGGAACGATGCGGCTGAGGCGCAGGTCGGAGACCCGGCCGACCAGCTCCGGAAAATAGGCCTGGATGATCTCCTGCGCGGCGCCGATCAGGAATTGGGCGATCAGCGACAACATCAGCAGCAGCACCGCGCCGAGGATCACGCCGGAGGAGAGCAGACGGTATTTCCAGAACGCATGCGTGGCATGCGTGCCATAGGCGCGGCGGAGGATGTCGCGGATCGTCTCGACGAGACTGCCCACCGTCCACAAGGCCACGAAGCCGCCAGCCCACAGCAGCCAGCCGCTGCGCGCCTCGATCACGTCGCGCGCGACCGGCTCGATGACGTTGCCGACCATCGGCGGGAGCGCATAGAGCACCGCATTGATCGTCGCTGCCCGCTCGCTCTCTTCGCCGAACAGCGAAAACACCGCTGCGCCGAGGATGAAGAAGGGAAAGATTGCCAGCATCGCCAGATAGGCGAGATTTCCGGCATGAATGAAGCCGTCGTTATAGGTGCCCACCAGCGTGCGCTTGGCCACCGCCCAGGCGCGGGTCCCCGGACCCACGCTGTCTTCGATGCGCTCCCTGAAATCGCGGGCTTCCTGCCGTCGCTGCTCGGGCGAGAGCGAGCGAATCTCGCGCTCCTCGGCTTCGGGCAGGATGTGTTGCGACAAAGGCTAAACCCCGAGCTTGCTGCGCGGATCGCTGTCGTCCTTCCAGCCTTCGAGCCGCTTGGCAAGCGTGTCGAGCGACTCCGGCAACTGGATCTCGAGCGTCACGAGCTGATCGCCGCGGCCGCCACTCTTCTTCGTGAAGCCCTTGCCTTTCAGCCGCAGCACGGTACCGCCATCGGTTCCCGGCTCGATCGTCATCATAACCGGGCCATCGACGGTCGGCACGCGAACCTTGCCCCCGTTCACCGCTTCGTCGAGCGTGATCGGCAGGGCGAAGCGAACGTCGTCGCCATCGCGGCGGTACAGCCTGTGCCGGTCGATCTCGATCGTCACGATGCCATCCCCGGCACCAGCGGGTCCGGGTTCGCCCTTTCCCTTGAGCCGCATCTGGGTGCCGTCCTCGACACCCTTGGGCAGCTTGAGATCGATCGTCTTGCCATCCGCCAGCGTGATGCGCTGGTCCGCCAGAGTCGCGGCATCGGTGAACGGTACGCGAAGCCGATAGGCGATGTCGGAGCCCTTGCGCGGCGGCGGCCTGCGCTGCTGTTGCGCTCCTTCGAAGGGGCTGCCGCCGCGGGCACCGCGGTTGCCGAACAAACCTTCGAAGATATCGCCGATATCGACTTCCTCCCCGCCGAATCCCTGGAATTCCTCGGCGCGGAACCCGCGCTGGCCACCGTTCGGCCGGAAGCCACCGCCGAAGCCTCCGCCCCCGCCCATGCCCGCGAAAGGATTGGCGGGATTGCCCTCGCCATCGATCTCCCCCCGGTCGAATTGCGCGCGCTTGCCCTTGTCGGACAGGAGGTCATAGGCCTTAGTGACGTCGGAAAAACGCTCGGCCGCTTTCGGATTATCCTTGTTGCGGTCGGGGTGAAGCTCCTTGGCAAGCGTGCGATAGGCGCTCTTGATGTCCTTTTCGGACGCGTTGCGCTGGATGCCAAGGGTGGAATAGGGATCGGCCATCGCGTGTTAGCTAGGTGCAACAGCTTCGGTGCGCAAGCGCCGAGGCTTTCCTACGATCGATGGCACGGCTAGTGGATGCAGCATGTTCATCCGAACCTTCCTCCCGTCGGTGGAGTTCCGCACCATCCGGTCCCGCGGAACGGAGCGCGACATTCTGTTTCCGGACAGTGTTGCGACCGGTCCGTTCCTGAGGTCGCACCATGCAAGCTGAACAAAGCGCCATCCCCGAGACCGATCCCTTCGCGCTGTTCGAAGTCTGGTTTGCCGAAGCGCGCGCGAGCGAGCCGAACGATGCCAACGCAATGGCTTTGGCCACGGCGAGCGGGGAAGGGCACCCTTCGGCGCGCATGGTCCTGCTCAAGGGTCATGGGCCGGAAGGCTTCGTATTCTACACCAATGCCGAAAGCCGCAAGGGGGAGCACATTCGCGCGACCATGCGCGCTGCGCTGCTGTTCCACTGGAAGAGCCTGCGCCGACAGATTCGCATCGAAGGCCCGCTCGAGGAAGTGGACGCCGCCGAGGCGGATGCCTATTTCCACTCGCGCGCGCGCGCGGCACAGATCGGTTCGGCGGCATCGGACCAGTCGCGCCCCTTGCCCGATCGGCAGATCTACCTCGATCGCGTTGCGGCGCTGGAGGACCGTTATCCCGACGGCGATATCCCGCGACCGTCGCATTGGACCGGCTTCCGCCTGCGGCCCCGCGCGATCGAATTCTGGCACGATCGCGAGTTCCGCCTGCACGATCGCCGCGTTTTCACCCGCGAAAGCGAAGGCGATGCGTGGACGAACACGCTGCTCTATCCATGACCGGTCGTCCGATGCTCGCCCGCTCGGCTGCGCTTGCCTCGATCGCAGTGGCATTCGTCCTGGTCCTGCTCAAGACCTATGCCAGCTGGCGGACGGGGTCGACCGCCATGCTGGGCAGCCTCGCCAATTCGGCGCTCGATCTGATCGCCAGCCTCGCCACTCTGGCGGGCGTATGGATCGCCGCCATGCCAGCCGACGAAGATCATCGCTTCGGGCACGGCAAGGCGGAAGCGCTGGCGGCGGTTTTCCAGGTCATGCTGATCACGCTGTCGGCCTTCGGCATCGGTGTCCGGGCGATCGCGCAGCTCACCGGCGAAGCGACCACTGCAGCCGCGGGGGAAGGCATTGCAGTTTCGACCATCGCGATCGTCCTGACGCTTGCCCTGCTCGGCTGGCAGCGGTTCGTCATCGCGCGCACCCGGTCGCTGGCTGTCGCGACCGATCACCTCCATTACAAATCCGACCTCTTGCTCAACCTCGCGGTCATCGCCGCGCTCGCGCTCGATCAATATGCCGGCATGGCGCTGGCGGATCCGCTGTTCGGTCTTGCCATCGCCGGCTGGCTGGCATTCGGCGCGTGGCGCGCGGCGGGCGAGGCGGTCGACGATCTGATGGACCGGGAGTGGCCCGAGGAGAAGCGGCTGGCCTTCGTCGAGGCGGCGGCGCGGCACCCCGAGCTGTCCAATCTGCACGATCTGCGCACCCGCCGCTCGGGGGATCGCGATTTCGTCCAGTTCCACGTCGACATGCCGCCGGGGATGACCGTCGCCGAAGCGCATGACATCATCGAACGCGTGGAAGAGGATCTGTGCGGCCAGTTCCCCGGCATGGAACTCTTGATCCATATCGATCCCGAGGGGCATGTCGACGAACCCGGCAACCCGCTGGTCGAGGAAGATGAATTCGCGAAGCTGGAGAAGGACTTATGAGCCAGAAGCTGCCCTACTGGCATGTCGATGCCTTCGCCGATCGTCCGTTTGCGGGCAATCAGGCGGCGGTGATGCCGCTCGAGACATGGTTCGACGATGCCACCCTGCTCGGCATCGCGGAGGAGAACAACTTTGCCGAGACCGCCTTTCTGGTCCGCGACGACAGCGGTGCGGCCGATTGGCAATTGCGCTGGTTCACGCCCGCGGAGGAGGTGCGGCTGTGCGGCCATGCGACGCTCGCCAGCGGCCATGTTCTACTGGCCCGCGATGGTGGCCGGCGGGTGACGTTTCGTACGCGCCATGCCGGGCTGCTGAGCGTCGCGAGCGTCGACGGCGGCTATGAGCTCGCTCTCCCGCTGATCCCGACCGAACCCGGCCGGTGGGATGCGGCGGTCGCCCTGCTCGGTGCCGAGCCGGTCGAGACCCGGCTCAGCCCCGACGGCTACGGTATCTACCGGTTCGCGAGCGAAGAACAGGTGCGCGCGCTCGATCCCGATCTGCGCGGTCTGGGCGCATTGGGGAACGACCAGTTCATCTGCACCGCGCCCGGAACCGAGACCGATGTGGTCAGCCGCGTCTTCGTCCCCGGAGGCGGGGTCGACGAAGACAGCTTCACCGGCTCGGCCCATGCCGCATTGACCTATTACTGGAGCGAGGAGCTGGGCCGCGACAGCTTCACCGCGTTCCAGGCCTCCTCGCGCGGAGGCCGCGCAACCTGCCGTCGCGAGGGCGAACAGGCGGTGCTGTCGGGCGCATGCGTGACGGTGGTCGAAGGCAGCTTCCACCTCGGCTGATCCGACCCGCGCCCGGCTCCGGCCGGACGGTCATTGCTTGGGGTAAAGCTCCACCACATCGGCCAGCTGCTGCAGCATCGCCTTCCGCTCGGGCGCGTTCGAATGGCCGAGACGAACGACGGTGAGTCTCTGCTCCGGCGAGACGAAGACATACTGGCCCATATGGCCGATCAGCGAAAACGCGGAATGCGGCGCCCGATCGGGAAACAGCGGGTGCTCCTCCTCGCCGGTCGGCCGGTTGAGCCAGGTCTGCAGTCCGTATTGCGGACTCTTCGGGCTGGGCGTCGTCATCGCTTCGACCCAGGCGCGCGGCACCAGCTGTTCTCCACGATAGGAACCCTTGTTGCGCAGCAGTTCGCCGAATTTCGCCCAGTCGCGCGCAGTGGCGTGCATCAGGCTGCCGCCCACCAGCGTGCCCGCCCGGTCGAATTCGGGGACGATCGAATCCATTCCGAGGGGGGCGAACAGGCGCGCCTGGAGATAATCGGAAACCGCCTTTCGCCGAACATCGGGGTCGCGGCTGTCGGTCAGCGTCCGCGCAGCGATGTCGGCGAGAATGACCGTGGTGTTCGACGAATATTCGAACTTGGCGCCCGGTTCCGCTTCGAGCGGCTGAGCGGTGGCATAATCGGCCATGTCGTCGCGTCCGTCGAGGAACAGCATGCGCACCTCGCTGCTCTCATAGGGCGGGTCGCCCGCCTCGGTATGATCGAGTCCGCTGCGCATCTGGAGCAATTGGCGCAAGGTGATCTCGGCGCGCGGATCGCCGGTGCGCTGCCAGCGCGGAACCGGGGCGGGTTCGTCGAGGCGCAGCCGCCCGTCGGCGACCAGCATCCCGATCATCACCGCGGTCACCGTCTTGGCCATCGACCAGCTGACGAAGCGCGTCTTCTCGTCATAGCCCGGAGCATAGCGCTCGGCCGCGAGCTTTCCCCCGTGCATGACCAGCAGGGCGCGCGTCTCGCCCAGGCCTTCGCCGGTGAAGAGATCGTCGACCGCGCGCGCCAGCGCCTTGGCCGGCGCCCCCGGATCGGCTGTCACCGCGGCGAGGGCTTCCCGGCTCAGGGGAGGCTCTTCGGCAGGCCCGGGCGAGCCACAGGATGCAAGGCTTGAAGCCGCGAGAAGAAGCGCGATAAGGGGGTTGGGCCGCAGTGACATGCGGCGTCACTCGCACGAAGGAATCCCCATTGGCAACGGCCAAAGCACACTCCCGCAAGACGCGGCTCTGGTTCCTGGCCGCAGCGCTCCTGGCCGTGCTGCTCGGCTTCGCGTGGGTGGTCTGGGGCGAAGGTCTCCGACGCACCGGCGCTGCGGGCACGGCTTACGGTGCGCGAGTCGCCTGTTCTTGCCGCTTCGTCGCCGGTCGCAGCCTCGAGGATTGCGCCAAGGACAAGCTGGAGGGGATGGAGCTGGTGCGGTTCAGCGAGGATCCGCAGGCGCGGAGCGTCACTGCCACCATTCCCCTGATCGCGACCGACACCGCCAGCTATCGCGAAGGCTACGGCTGCATGCTCGAAAAATGGCAGGATTAGCCGGAGAGCCCCGCGGTCATCGGGTGGCGGCGATCCACCCGCCTCCGACCACGCGATCCCCCGCATAGAGCACCGCCGCCTGCCCCGGGGCCACCCCCAGTTCCGGAGCGGCGAAGCGTATCCACGCGGCGTTTCCATCGCCGAGCGATCCGTCGAGCACGACCGGGACGGGCCTGGCGAGGCTGCGGACCTTGGCCGTCAGCGGAACATCGGGGAGCGGGCCGATCCGGTTGGTGTCGATCAGCTTCGCCGCCCCGACCGCGAGCATCGCTCTCGGCCCGACCATCACGAGCGCCTCGGCCGCGTCGAGCGCGACGACGTAAAGCGGCTCGGGCTGTCCGCCAATCTCGAGCCCGCGGCGCTGTCCGACCGTGAAGTGGATGACGCCCTGATGACGGCCGAGCGTTTCGCCCGTGGCGGCATGGACGATCGCACCCGGCCGGGCACCTTCGGGCCGCATCGCCTTGACGATCTTCGCGTAATCTCCGTCGGGCACGAAACAGATGTCCTGACTGTCGGGCTTCGCCGCAGTGCGCAGCCCCTGGGCCTCGGCCAGCTCGCGCACTGCCGGTTTCGGCATGCCGCCCAGGGGGAAGCGCAGGTAATCGAGCTGCTGCTCGGTCGTGGCATAGAGGAAATAGGACTGGTCGCGCGCCGGGTCGGCCGCGCGATGGAGCTCGGCTCCGGCAGGACCCATCTTCCTGCGCACGTAGTGACCGGTGGCGAGGCAATCCGCATCCAGCTCGCGGGCCATGCGCAGCAGATCGGTGAATTTGGGCCCCATGTTGCAGCGGATGCAGGGGACCGGGGTGCGGCCGGCGAGATAATCGTCGGCGAACGTCTCGACCACCTCTTCGCGGAAGGCGGTCTCGTGATCGTGTATGTAATGCGCGATGCCGAGCCTCTCGGAGACGGCGCGGGCATCGCGGATGTCGTCTCCGGCACAGCATGCCCCCTTGCGACCGGTGGCGGCACCATAGTCGTAGAGCTGGAGCGTGATTCCGATCGTTTCCGCGCCGCTGCGGGCCGCAAGCGCGGCCACGACCGAGCTGTCCACGCCCCCCGACATGGCGACCACGATGCGGCAGTCGCGGGCGGGGCGCGGCAAGTCGAACAAATGGGCTGCCTGATCCGGCGAAAGCGTATGAGTTGCGGGCATGAAGCCATCATACATGGCTTTGGAGCCAGCCACCAGCGGAACCACGGAGGCGTGCGCTGCGATGTTTCACAGAGTCTTTACCATGTAGGCTTAGAGCCACTCTTCATGTTTGAGGGGCATATCAACAGATCGGATGCAGGTGAGCCGCGCGAAAGCCCGGCCCTGCATAGTTTTCGCTGGACCGATCTGGTCGCGAAACTGGCCGCGACTCGCGAATTGCGCGACGAGCTCGCTCGGGTCGAGGGCGGGTTCAACGCCTTCGCCGATGCGCGCCGCGAATCGAGCGGAGAAAGTAAACCGGCTGTTAACCATGATGCTTTAAGCCATGGCAAAATCGCGGGCGTAAGCCTTGGTCGAGCCGCAGGTCGTGCGGAGCAAGGCGATAGAGAGAAAGAATGATCGAGAACCAGGACGTCCGCCCTGCCCAAGTGATCGGCCCACTCGGCGAGCCGCTGACGATCGACGATCTTCCGTCGCCCGGCACCAAGCGCTGGGTGGTGCGTCGGAAGGCGGAGGTCGTGGCGGCGGTCAATGGCGGGCTGCTGACGATCGACGAAGTGCTCGAGCGCTATTCTCTCAGCCTCGAGGAATTCGCCTCGTGGCAGCGCGCGGTCGACCGATCGGGCATGCAGGGGCTGCGCGTCACCCGGATCCAGCATTACCGCGATCTCTACGAACGCCAGCTCAAATACTGACGCGCCACCGCCACGGCCCCTCGGGAACCAAAGCACAGTCCAACCGCTCCACCTGAGTCCCCGGCCCGGGGAACCGCCGATATCGCCCTCCGTTGAGGGGGCACAGGGTCGGAGGGATACAACAGGAGGACCTGCTATGGGTTGGATTATCGCAATTATCGTCGGTGGCATCATCGGCTGGCTGGCCAGCCTCGTGATGAACCGCGACGCCTCGATGGGCATTTTCTGGAACATCATCGTCGGCATCGTCGGGTCGTTCATCGGCCGCTTCATCGGCTCGCTCATCGGCGTGGGTTCCACGCTTACCGAATTCAGCATCCCGGGTCTGCTCATGTCGCTGCTCGGTGCGATCGTTCTGCTGGGGATCGTCAATATGGTCCAGCGCGGGCGCGTCCGCTAACACAAGTCGCATTCTGACAGGCCGCGGGGCGGGGCATCTCTGGTGCCTCGCCCCGCTTCGTACCGGGTCCCGCCGCCACACCGGGGCGACGTTCGTCCCGCTGCAGGCGACCCCGGTCGAACCTCCGATTGCCCAATGCGCGCCCGCCGTCTATCGCGCCTGGTGCGAAAATCTTGCGCTAAGTGACATAGCGAGATAATACACTGGTCCGACCGGTGCATCTGGGGCATGAGTGGACATGAATTACGAGTCTGGAGCAATGGCTGAAAAGGGCGAGCCGATCACGGTCGGGCTCGAGGACGACACGGTCGAGGCCGGGACGGAAGGGCGGCGCGGGCGCCGGATGGTGATCATCGCTGCGCTGATCGTCCTCGCCCTGGCGATCGGCGCTTATTTCCTGATGCGCGGCGAGGGAACGGCGACCCCTGCGGGTGAGGAGCAGTCGCAGGCTCCGACGGTCACGGTCATCACCCCCGGGCAAACCACGGTCGAAGGCGAGATAACCGCAACCGGGACCTTGTCCGCCCGACGCGAAATGCCGGTCGGCGTGGTCGGAGAGGGCGGTCGGGTCGTGACCGTTCCCGTCGATGCCGGCGACTGGGTCCGGCAGGGCCAGGTGCTCGCCAGCATCGATCGCTCGGTCCAGTCGCAGCAGGCGCAAAGCGCAGCCGCGCAGGTCCAGGTGGCGCAGGCCGACGCCAATCTCGCGCAGGCCAATCTCGACCGTGCCTTGCAGCTGGTCGAGCGTGGCTTCGTCTCGGAGGCGGATGTCGACCGGCTCACGGCGACTCGCGATGCCGCGGTCGCCCGGGTCCGGGTGGCGCAGGCCCAATTGCGCGAACTGCGCGCCCGGAACGCGCGCCTCAATGTGCTCGCGCCGGCTTCGGGGCTGGTTCTGGAACGCAATGTCGAGGTGGGACAGACCGTCAGCGGAGGCGCGCAGCCGCTCTTCACGATCGCCAGCGGCGGTCAGATGGAGCTGCTTGCCAAGCTCAACGAGGATGCGCTGGCAAAAATCTCCGTCGGGACCCGGGCGACCGTCCGCCCGGTGGGTACCGACAGGACCTTCACCGGACAGGTGTGGCAGGTTTCGCCGACCATCAGCGCCGAAGACCGGCAGGGCACGGCACGCGTTGCGCTCCCCTATGCTCCACAGCTTCGTCCGGGCGGTTTCGCGACCGCGACGATCAAGAGCGGCACGATCGTGGCGCCCATCCTGCCCGAAAGCGCGGTGCTCTCCGACCGGGAGGGCGCCTATGTGCTGATCATCGATCGCGAGAACACGGCGCAGCGCCGCGCCGTCACGACCGGCACGGTCACCTCCAAGGGCATCGTCGTCACCGACGGGCTGTCCGGGGGCGAACGGGTCGTGCTGCGTGCGGGCGGTTTCCTCACCGAGGGGGAAACGGTCAATCCGCAGCTGGCGCAGCGCAAGTAAGGCACCCGGACCATGAACTTCCGCAACATCTCCGCCTGGTCGATCCGCAATCCAGTGGTTCCGCTGGTTGCCTTTACCGCCCTGCTGCTGGCGGGCCTGATCAGCTTCGCGCGGATGGATGTGGTCAACAATCCCGACATCGAATTCCCCGCGGTCAACGTCTCGATCTCGCAGCCGGGCGCCGCCCCGACCGAGATCGAGAATCAGATTACCCAGCGGGTCGAATCGGCGGTGCGCGCGATCAACGGCGTCAGTTCGATCAATTCCACCGCGCGCGAAGGAAGTTCGAACACCTTCATCGAATTCGAGATCGGGATCGATCCGAACGATGCAACCGCCGAAGTGAAGAACGCGATCGATACGGTCCGGGGCAGCCTGCCCGACGGGATTCTCGAGCCGCGCATCACCAAGGAAGAGATCTCGGGCGGCTTCCTCGCTATCTATGCGGTCGAAGCCGACGACATGACGATCGAACAGCTCAGCTGGTTCATCGACAATTCGGTGGCGAAGCGCCTGCTGAGCGTGGAAGGAATGGCCGAGGTCAACCGCTTCGGCGGCGTCGACCGCGAGATCGAGGTCATTCTCGACCTCCAGCGGATGCAGGCGCTGGGCGTCACCGCCAGCCAGATCAACGGGGTCCTGCGCCAGAACAATCTCGATACCGCCGGGGGCATGGCCGAAGTCGGCGGCACCCGCCAATCGGTGCGGGTCCTCGGCAACAATGCCGACGCCTATCAGCTGAGCCAGCGGCAGATCCAGCTCGGCGGCGGGCGCACGGTGAAGCTGGCCGATGTGGCGACGGTGCGCGATGGCTATTCGGAACGAACCTCGATCAGCAAGGTGCGCGACAAGGAAGTCGTCAACTTCGCCATGAGCCGCGCAAAGGGCGCCTCGGACGTGACCGTCTACGAGGAAGCGCTCGAGAAGATCGCCGAGATGGAGGCGGAGACCCCGGGCATCAAGTTCATCCCGCTGTTCAACACGGTCAAATACACCAAGAACCAGTATGAATCGGCCATGGCCGCCATGATCGAGGGCGCGATCCTCGCCGTCGTGGTCGTCTTCTTCTTCCTGCGCGACTGGCGCGCGACGGCGATTTCGGCCGTGGCGATCCCGCTCTCGGCGATTCCCACCTTCTGGTTCATGGATCTGCTCGGCTTCAACCTGAACCAGCTGTCGCTGCTCGCCCTGGCGCTGGTCGCGGGGGTGCTGGTCGACGATGCGATCGTCGAGATCGAGAACATCGTCCGGCACATGCGAATGGGCAAGACCGCCTATCAGGCCTCGATCGATGCGGCGGACGAAATCGGCCTACCCGTGGTCGCCACCAGTTTCTGCATCGTCGCCGTGTTCTTCCCCGTCGGCGCGATGCCGGGGATCTCGGGGCAGTTCTTCAAGAACTTCGGCTTTACCGTGGTGGTCGCCGTGCTCATGTCGCTGGCGGTCGCCCGCATGATAACCCCGATGCTGGCGGCCTATTTCCTCAAGGCGCACGGTCAGGCCGCGCATGGCGAAGGTCCGCTGATGGACCGCTACATGGACATCCTGCGCTGGTCGCTCAATCGCGGCAAGATGATTGCCCGGCGTGAATCGGTCGAGCCTCCGCGTCGTCGCTGGCTCTATATCCTATCGCTGCTGCTGACGGTGCTCGGCGTCCTCGTCGTTTCCGCCATCGCGACTTTCCAGGTTTCGGGGGCGATCGAGGGGCTCGGCCTGCCGGACCGGATTACCGGCGAATCCGAAAACCTCTTTGTCCTGATCCTGGCCAAGCTGGTGGCAATGGTCCAGCTCGTCCTCGCGCTCGGCGCCGGTTTCGCGGCCGCTCTCGCCTTTCTCGGGCTGATCGGCCTGGTGGTTCGCCTGTTCGGCGAGCACATGCGGCAGGCCTGGCGCTATCTCCACGCCCGCTTCCTCGACCACCGGATCTGGATGCTGGGTATCGGCTATTTCTCGCTCCTGCTGACGGTCCTTCTGTTCGGCATCGTTCCCGCGCAGTTCCAGCCGGTGATCGACGACGAGAACAGCCGGGTCGAGATCGAAATGGTGCCTGGAACCACGCTCGAAACGACCGAACGCGTCGCCGATCAGGTCGCTGCGATCCTCTACGAGCAACAGGAGGTCGAACGCGCTCTGGAGCGGGTCCGCGAGGGCCAGGCGACGATCTACATCACGCTGAAGCCCGACCGTGAACGAACCTCGATCGAGTTCGAGCGCGGCCTCGCGCCCACCTTCGCCCAAATCGCCGATGCGCGGGTACGCTTTGCTTCGCAATCGGGCGGTTTCGGATCGGGCCGCGACATGACGGTGATGCTCGCCGGATCGAACCCGGAATTGCTCAACCAGACCGCGGCGAAACTGGTCGAGCAGATGAAGGGAATCGACACGCTGGTGGCGCCCCGCATCAGCGCCGACATCAACCGGCCCGAAATTCTCGTCGAGCCGCGCGAGGATCTGGCGGCGGAACTGGGTGTGACCACCGTCGCGCTGAGCCAGGCGATCCGCATCGCGACTATGGGCGAAATTGAACAAAATGCGGCCAAGTTCTCGCTCTCGGACCGGCAGATCCCGATCCGGGTCAAGCTGTCCGCCCAATCGCGCGAGGACCTCGAAACGATTCGCAATCTGCCCGTGCCCACCGCCAGCGGCGGATCGGTTCCGCTTTCGCGCGTCGCGGAAATATCCTTCGGCTCGGGTCCGACCACCATCCAGCGCTATAACCAGAACCGCCGCGTGCTCGTCGGCGCCGATCTTGCGCAGGGCGTGGTCAAGGGCGAAGCGCAGCAGAAGATCGACGCCCTGCCGGTCCTCCAGGACCTTCCTCAGGGCGTGATCCGCGACGTCGTGGGCGAAGAGGAATGGCAGCAGGAGCTGATTTCCAGCCTGATCATCGCCATCATCTCGGGCGTGCTCCTCGTCTTCGCCGTGCTGGTGCTGCTGTACAAGCGTCTCATGAGCCCGCTGGTCAACATGACCTCGCTCGCGCTGGCGCCGCTCGGGGGCATCTTGCTGGTCTGGCTGTTCGGCCAGCCGCAGTCCATGCCGGTCTACATCGGGGTGTTGCTGCTGCTGGGGATCGTGTCGAAGAACTCGATTCTGCTGATCGATTTCGCGATCGAGGAAATGGACAAGGGCACGCGCAAGCTCCACGCGATCATCGACGCCGGGCACAAGCGCGCGCAGCCGATCGTCATGACCACGGTGGCCATGACCGCCGGCATGGTCCCGACGGCGCTGTCGGGCGTCATGGGATCCGGCGACGGAGCCTGGCGCGCGCCGATGGGAACCGTGGTGATCGGCGGTCTCCTGCTCTCGACCATGCTCACGCTCCTGATCGTCCCGGCCGGATTCAGTCTGGCCGACGGCTTCGAGAAGCGCGCGGGCCCGTGGCTTCGCAGTCGCGTGCTCACCTACCGACCGGGCGATGACAAGCGCGGGATCATCGGCGACGGACGCCCGGGGGTCGAGCCGGCGGAGTGAGGAGCAGATCTTCAGCCGCCAGCGGGGCGGCGGTTGCCTCGCCCGTCCCGCCCGACCGCGCACGCACCATGCGCCGTACCGCGACCGGTCTGATCGTGCTGATGGCCGGAGTCTTCCTGGTGTCGGGCCACTTCCTCGATCGGCATGCGCTCTGGGGATATCTCCACGCCTTCGCGGAAGCGGCGATGGTCGGCGGCTTGGCGGATTGGTTCGCGGTCACAGCGCTGTTCCGCCGTCCCCTGGGCCTCCCGATACCGCACACCGCGATCATCCCGGAAAACAAGGATCGCATCGCCGATACGATGGCGGGCTTCCTGCGCGACAACTTCCTGACTCCGACCGTCGTCGGGCGGCGGATGGGCGCGATGAATCTGGCCCGGGCCGCGGGAAGCTATCTCGCCGATCCCAAGGCCTTGCGCGATTCGCAAATCGGCGCGGGGGCGAGCGAACTGGCCGTGGAAGTGCTCGAATCGCTCGATCCCGAACGATTGGGAGGCCAGGTCCGCAGCGGCATCAGGAGTCAGCTCGAGAAGTTCGAGATCGCTCCGCTCATCGGCAATATGCTTGAGGCGATGATTGCCGACGGACGGCACAAGCCGCTGATCGACAAGATCGTTCGCTGGGCCGGCCTGGTGCTTGAAGACAATGAAGCTTTGGTCCGCGATATGGTCCACAAGCGCGCCAATGCGGTGCTGCGCTTCACCGGCCTCGACGAACGGCTCGCCAATTCGGTGCTCGACGGCCTGTACAAGCTGCTGGCCGAAGTTCTCGTCGATCCCCGGCATCCGTTGCGCGACAAGATCGAAGAGGGCCTCCATGAACTCGCGCGCGGTCTGCGCGAGGATCCCGAGATGCAGGAACGGGTGGAGCGGATGAAGCGCGAGCTGCTCGCCAATCCGGCGATCGGCGACTGGTGGCAGGGGGTGTGGGAACGCCTCCGCAGCGGCCTGATCGAATCGATCCGCAAATCGGGTGGCGCAGCAGGCGGCTATTTCGGCGAGACGCTGGCGGAGCTCGGCGGGGCCTTGCGCGACGACGCGCGGCTGCAGCGGCAGGTCAACCGCTTCGTGCGCCGCACCGCCGTGGGCGTGGCGACGCGCTATGGCGACCAGATCGTCCAATTGGTGTCGGAAACGGTCCGCCGGTGGGACGCGCGTACGATTACCGACCGCATGGAAAGCGCAGTCGGCCGCGACCTCCAGTTCATCCGCATCAATGGCACCATGGTCGGAGGGCTGGTGGGGCTGACGATCCACGCCGGCACCCAGTTGCTGTGATAAATTCTACCAGGCCGAGATGCGATAGATGATGCGGGTCGTATAATAGGTCCGCATTGCCTGCCCGGTTGCATCGCGAGCGGGTTCGATCCTGGCGTGCCGCGTGAACATGGTGCAGGGATGCCGGGCCATGTCGAAATCCTTGGCGAGGGTCTGGTTGACCAGCTTGCAGTCTTCGATCTCGCCCATCTCGTCGATGGTCAGGCGCAGGAAGAAATTGGCCTGCGCCCCTGCCCGCAGTGCGTCGCGAGGATATTCCTGGCTTACGTATCGCGCCACCATTTCCGCGTTGAGGATCTCGGGTGGCGTGACGATCTGCCTCTGTCTTTCGAGATCGAAGCCCCAATGCTCGACCAAGTCCTCCATGCAGCGATTCATCGCCGCGACCGGCGCATCCAGCGAACCGAGGTCCAGCCTCACCGGATCGCGTCCCTTCTGCGACAAGGTCAGTGTCTCGATGCCGGCTGCTCCGGCGCTGTCGAGCAGCGGCAAGCCGCGCGGACCGGCGCTCTCGCCGAATTCCTCACCTCGCTCAAGCGCAGCCCGCCGATTTGCGGACCAGACGACGGTCGATCGGGCGCCCACCACCCGGCCGATCGCACCGAGCGAGGTTTCCACGAAATCCACGCTAGCCGCATCGCCTCCCGGGCCGAATGCAAAGTCCACCTTGCGGCCTGCCCGATATTTCCCGACCGCGGGACCGGCCACCGCCCAGTCCGCCTCGTCCGATGGGCTCCACTGTTCGAGGTAGAAGACATGGCGATTGTCCTCGCTGCCGAAGGAGCGCGCGATGCGACATTTGTTCTCGGCCATGTCGAGCTGCCAGTGGCCCATCGGCCGCAGAAGCGCGGGATCCGCCTCGCTCGCATGGGCCGCTCCTGCGGGAGCAAGCGTCAGCCACGAAACCGCTGCAAGAGCCAAGACCATTCGAGACGACATAAGCAAAACCCCTCCCGGTCGCCGTCTGGACCGGAAGGGGCCGATTTTCAATCCTTTGGACGGATCAGAGCTTCTCGGTAAGTTCGGGCACCGCCTTGAACAAATCCGCCACCAGGCCGATGTCGGCGACCTGGAAGATCGGCGCATCCTCGTCCTTGTTGATGGCGATGATGGTCTTGGAATCCTTCATCCCGGCCAGATGCTGGATCGCGCCCGAAATGCCGATGGCGATATAGACCTCCGGCGCGACGATCTTGCCGGTCTGGCCGACCTGATAATCGTTCGGGACATAGCCCGCATCGACAGCCGCGCGGCTGGCACCGATCCCGGCGCCGAGCTTGTCGGCGAGCGGAGTGATCACCTGCTCGAAGGTCTCGGCATCCTTGAGCGCGCGGCCGCCCGAAACGATCACCTTGGCGCTCGTGAGCTCGGGGCGTTCGCTCTCGGCGATTTCGGCCGAAACGAAGCTCGAGAGCCCGGCATCGCCGGCGCCCGAAACCTGTTCGATCTCGGCCGAACCGCCCGCGGCCTCGGCCTTGTCGAACGCCGTGCCGCGAACGGTGACGACCAGTTTCGCATCCGAGCTCTCGACCGTCGCGATGGCATTACCCGCGTAGATCGGGCGGGTGAAGGTCTTTTCGCCCTCGACCGAAAGGATGTCCGATACCTGCATCACATCGAGCAGCGCGGCGACGCGGGGCGCAATATTCTTGCCGGTGGTGGTCGCGGGGGCGACGAAGGCGTCATGGTGACCCATGAGGTCGGCCACCAGCGGGGCGACGTTCTCGGCCAGCGCATGCTCATAGGCGGCGTCGTCGGCGAGGTGGACCTTGCCCACCCCCGCAATCTTCGCGGCCTCTTCGGCCACCGCGCGGCAGGCCGAGCCCGCGACCAGCAGATGCACTTCGCCAAGTTGCGAGGCGGCAGTCACCGCGGCGAGCGTGGCGTCTTTCATATGGGCGTTGTCGTGTTCGACCCAGACGAGAGTTTTCATTAATCTATCCTTCCTTGTCCGGGATCAGGCGATGCCGAGAGCCTTGATCTTGGCGACCAGGGCATCGACGTCCTCGACTTTGACGCCCGCCTGGCGAACGGGCGGCTCGGCGACATGGGTGGTCTTCAGACGCGGCGTCGTATCGACGCCGTAATCGGCCGGAGCCTTGGTATCGAGCGGCTTCTTCTTCGCCTTCATGATGTTGGGCAGCGAAGCGTAGCGCGGCTCGTTCAAGCGCAAATCGGTCGTCACGATGGCCGGCAGCGTGAGCTTGACCGTTTCGAGCCCGCCATCGACCTCACGCTTGACCGTGACGCTGTCGCCGTCGATCTCGACCGTGTTGGCGAAGGTTCCCTGCGGGCGCCCCATCAGTGCTCCGAGCATCTGGCCGGTCTGGTTCGAATCGTCGTCGATCGCCTGCTTGCCGAGAAGGATCAGACCGGGCTGTTCCTCTTCTGCGATCCCCTTGAGGATCTTGGCGACGGCCAGCGGCTCGACCGTATCCTCGGTCTCGACCAGAATGGCGCGATCGGCGCCCATGGCGAGCGCGGTGCGCAATGTTTCCTGCGCCTTCGCCGGGCCGATCGAAACCGCGACGATTTCCTCCGCCTTGCCCGATTCCTTGATGCGAATCGCTTCCTCGACGGCGATTTCGTCGAAGGGGTTCATGCTCATCTTGACATTGGCGAGGTCGACGCCGCTGCCGTCGGCTTTGACCCGCGGTTTGACGTTATAGTCGATCACCCGTTTGACGGGCACGAGGATTTTCATCGGATATCCTTCCTCTCGATTGCTTTGGCGCCCGCCTAACTTGCGTTTACGTAAACGTCAAGCGAGCCCGCTCTGGTCGGACCGGGTCCGCGAATGCGCTGCCGGTCCCCACTTCAAAACAAAAGGCGGGCCCGGAGGACCCGCCTTTGCAACGTTCGAAATCGGCCGGAGGGCAAATTCAGGCCGCCTTCTTCACCTCGGCCACGATCTTTTTCGCGGCGTCGCCGAGATCGTCGGCACTGACGATCGCCAGCCCCGAACCGTCGAGGATCTCCTTGCCCTTCTCGACATTCGTGCCTTCGAGACGAACCACCAGCGGCACGGAGAGATTCACGTCTTTTGCCGCCTGAACGATGCCATTTGCGATCACGTCGCACTTCATGATCCCGCCGAAGATGTTGACGAGGATGCCCTCGACCGCCGGATCCTTGAGGATGATCTTGAAGGCCGCGGTGACCTTCTCGGTGGTGGCGCCGCCGCCGACATCGAGGAAATTGGCCGGGAAGGCGCCATTCAGCTTGATGATGTCCATCGTCGCCATGGCCAGGCCCGCGCCATTGACCATGCAGCCGATGTTCCCGTCGAGCTTGATGTAGGCGAGGTCGTATTCGCTCGCCTCGACCTCGGCGGGGTCTTCCTCGGTCACGTCGCGGAGCGCTTCGACGTCCTTGTGCCGGAACAGGGCATTGCCGTCGAAGCTCATCTTGGTGTCGAGGACGATCAGATTGCCATCATCGGTCTCCACCAGCGGATTGATCTCGAGCATTTCGCAGTCGAGATCCAGGAACGCCGTGTAGAGCTGCTTCGCGAGCTTCTGCGCCTGCTTGTTGAGCTCGCCCTTGAGATTGAGCGCGAAGGCCACGGCACGACCATGGTGCGGCATGAAACCCTGCGCCGGATCGATCGTGATGGTGGTGATTCTCTCGGGCGTCGAATGCGCCACCTCCTCGATGTCCATGCCACCCTCGGTCGAGACGATCATCGCGACCCGGCCGCTGGCCCGGTCGACCAGCATGGACAGGTAATATTCGGAGGCGATGTCGACCCCGTCCGTGACGTAGAGACGATTGACCTGCTTGCCCGAATTGCCGGTCTGGACCGTGACGAGCGTATTGCCGAGCATGTCCTTCGCGTTGGACTCGACTTCCTCGATCGACTTGGAGAGGCGGACGCCGCCCTTCGCATCCGGGCCGAGTTCCTTGAACGTGCCCTTGCCGCGCCCGCCGGCGTGGATCTGCGCCTTCACGACATAGAGCGGGCCGGGAAGCTGCTTCGCGCCCTCGACCGCTTCCTCGACCGTGAGCGCAGCGTGGCCTGCCGGTACGGCGATGCCGTATTTCGCGAGCAGTTCCTTGGCCTGATATTCGTGAATGTTCATGCGGCTGGTCGTCCTTGGCGCGGATGCTTGAAAGGGGTTCGGGATTCGCGGGCCGCATAAGCATGTCTGGGCCCGCTTGAAAAGGCATCCATTCGGGTGCAGTGCGCTGGGCCGCAGCCATGATCGACAGCGAGCGTCTCGAATCGATCGTCTCCGAAGCGGGACGAATCGCGCACCGTCTGTGGCCGGGCGCGGGCAACGCGCTGCAATCGTGGGAAAAGAAGCCCGGCGACCCGGTCTGCGAAGCCGATCTCGCGGTCGATGCCTTCCTCAAGCGCGAACTCGGTGCGCTGCTCCCTTCGGCGGGTTGGCTGTCGGAAGAGACCGCCGACGATCCGTCGCGGCTCGACCGGGATCTGATCTGGCTGGTCGATCCGGTCGACGGGACGCGAGACTTCATCCGCGGCCGCAGCGGCTGGGCGGTATCGGTCGCCCTGATCAGCGACGGTCGCCCGCTCATCGCCATGCTGTCCGCGCCCGCCCGCGGCGAGACGTGGCAGGCGGTCGCCGGGCGGGGCGCGCAGCGCAACGGCACGCCCCTCTCCGCATCCGGCCGCAGCAGCTTCGCCGGATCGCGGGTCCCCGCGCAGGCCCTGCCGAAGACCGATTCGGACCTCGTCCCGGTGGACCAGCCCAATTCGATCGCCCTGCGCATCGCCATGGTCGCGGCCGACGAGGCCGATCTGGTCGCCACGCTGCGCTGGGGTTTCGAGTGGGACATCGCGGCGGCGGGAATGATTGCGCGCGAGGCCGGGGCCCGGGTGACCGATGCCTTCGGTCGCACGCTCGCCTACAACAAGCGCGATCCGCGCGCCTATGGCGTCCTCGTCAGTTCGCCCGCCATCCATGACGACGCGATCGAACGGCTCGCCCTGCGCGCGGCCGGGGCCTCGTAGAAAGGGGGCCGGTCCGAAGACCGACCCCCAAAGCCCTGGCCACTGTGCGAAGAGCTGGGACCCGGCTCAATATCCCTGCGACTGGGCTGCCTGGACATCCTGCTGGTCGAACGGGATGATCTTGATCTCGACGCGGCGGTTCATCGGCTCGTTGACGTTGTCGCCGGTAGCGACCTTGAGCTGCGATTCGCCGAAGCCCATCCAGCGGATGCGCGAGGAACTCACACCCTTCGAGATGAGATAGTTGGCCACGGCCTGCGCGCGCTGTTCGGACAGGCGCTGGTTCGCTGCGGAGGAACCCACCGTATCGGTATAGCCGTAGACGTCGACGAGGCTGTTGGGATATTGCGTCAGGCTCGACGCGACACGGTCAAGCAGATCGCGGAACCCCGGCGAAATCGTGTAGCTGCCGGTGGCGAAGGTCACGCCGTCGGGCAGGTTGACGAGGATCGCGTCGCCGCCATCGACCTGCGTGACATCGACGCCCGAGCCGGCAGTCTGCTCCTTCAGCTCCTTGATCTGCTGGTCCATCTTGTAGCCGACGACGCCGCCCGCGACCCCGCCTGCAGCCGCGCCCACGATGCGGCCGGTCTTTCCTCCGATTACGCCGCCCAGGAGACCGCCGGCAAGCGCGCCGCCGGCAGTGCCGAGAACGGTGCGCGAGACCTTGCGCTCGCCCGTATTGGGGTCCGTGACGCAAGCGGAAACGGTCATCAGGGAAACGGCGGCCAGGCTCGCCGTGAGAATGCGCGACTTCATCATAGATATTCCTCCGTTGAGGGACCCGGCTGAATCCGGGCTCATGCGTTTCGACGCGCCCACCCGCGCCTCTCGCTCACAACCCGCTAGAAGCCGGGCCGTTCCTGCGTCACGGCAGAGAAGTTGCGCAGGACGCTGGCAGAGCCCCGCTTTTGTGCTAGCGGAGGCAGCGTGACACCCTTCCCCTGGACCGACCTGCTGATCATCGCCGGACTGATCGTCCTCAACGGCGTCTTCGCGATGAGCGAACTGGCGATCGTCTCCGCCCGCACCGCCCGGTTGCGTGCGGCGGCGCAGAAGGGGAATGGCGGTGCCCAGGTGGCGCTGGTCCTGGCGGCGGAGCCGGGCAAATTCCTCTCCACCGTACAGATCGGCATCACGCTGATCGGGATCATCGCCGGTGCCTATTCGGGGGCCAGCCTCGGCGGCCCGGTGGGCGAGCGGCTTGCCGCGCTCGGGGTCTCCGAGAGCTGGGCAGACGAGGCCGGCTTCGCGACGGTGATCGCGCTGACCACCTATCTCAGCCTCGTGGTCGGCGAACTGGTGCCCAAGCAGGTCGCGTTGCGTGCCGCTGCGCCGATCGCGATCGCCATGGCGCGGCCGATGGCGCTGCTGGCAAAGGTGGCCGCCCCGCTGGTGTGGCTGCTCGATGCCTCCTCGAGCCTGCTGATCCGCCTGCTCGGCGTCCGCCCGGCAGGCCAGAGCGCGGTCACTGCGGAAGAACTGCACATGCTCTTCGCCGAAGCCACGCGCAGCGGGGTGATCGAGCACGAACAGCACCAGATGCTGCAGGGCGTGGTCCGCCTCGCCCAGCGGCCCGTCCGCGAGCTGATGACGCCGCGCACCGAGGTCGACTGGATCGACATCGCTGCGGACGATGCGGCGATCCGCGCGACGATCGACGAGAGCCCGCATTCGCTGCTCCCCGTGGCCGAGGGGACGCCCGACCGCGTGCTGGGCGTGGTCAAGACGCGCGACATCCTCACCCTGCTGGTCACCGGAGCGCCGGTCGATCTGGCGGCGCTGATGGCAAAGGCCGAAGTCGTGCCCGACCAGCTCGATGCGGTCGATGCGCTGCGCGTGCTCCAGCAGGCCGACGTCGCCATGGCCATGGTCCACGACGAATACGGCCATCTCGACGGCATCGTCACGCCGGTCGACCTGCTGACGGCGCTGGTGGGCGATTTCGTCAGCGATCAGGACCCTGGCGATTCGCCCGGCGTGGTCGAGCGCGAGGATGGCAGCCTGCTGATCGCCGGATCGCTATCCGCCGATGTGCTCGCCGACCGGCTGGGGATCGAATATGGCGAGGACCGCGAATTCGGAACCGCGGCGGGCTTTGCGCTTCACGTGATGAAGCGGCTGCCGGCGGAAGGCGAATCCTTCACCGCGCAGGGCTGGCATTTCGAGATCGTCGACATGGACGGACGGCGGATCGACAAGCTGCTGGTCGAGCAGATGAACGGAAAGCCGTCCGAAGTCTGAGTGGGCGGCGGCTGGACCCGCCGGCGCTGCGTCAGGCCCTCAGCCGGGGATCACCGCCGAAGCGCTGGCGCCGTCGCCCTCGGGGGCGGCGATGATGTCGCGGGTCACCGTCCCCTTGGCCACGGTGGCGGTCTGCGGATCGCCTACCGCGCTGCGAATCCCCGGTTCAGCCGCCCCGGCGCGGTCGAGCACGCTGGTTTCCACGCCGCTGCGCTTGGCCGGGCCGCCGAACAGCGTCTCCAGCGTTTGCTGCGCAGCACCGCCGTCGGTCGGACGTGGGCTGCCGGGCTGCGGAGGAACCAGATTGAAATCGGGCGGCACCACCAGCGGTGCCTGACGCTGCACGGCGAATTCATCGGGCCGCTCGCGGTTGAGCATGCCGCCGCTGCCGCAGGCCGCGGTCATCGCGGCAAGGCCGCCGATAAGGGCGATACGGGCGAAATGGGTCATCAGTTGCTCTCCGCGGCGTCGGCCGGCTTGCTGTTCATGAGATCGTCGACTTCCTTGTCGCGCATGAAGAAGGCACGCGCAAGGACGATGAGGACGCCGATGGTGATAGCCGCATCGGCGACGTTGAAGATGAGAAAGGGCCGGAATTCGCCGATATGGAAGTCGGCGAAATCGACCACATAGCCGAGGTCGTAGCGGTCGCGGATATTGCCCAGGGCTCCGCCGAGGATCAGCGCCAGAGCGAGGATGTCGCCGAGCAGCTTCTCGCGCATCATCCACACGGTCACCACCAGCGCGATGACCCCCGTTACCAGCACCAGAATCCAGCGCATTTCGGGGCTCGTCGCCTCGAACATGCCGAGCGAGACGCCGAAATTGCGTGTGAAGCGGAGGTCGAAGAAGGGCAGCAGCTCCATCGCATCGCCCACGCGGTCGATGTCGAGCGGGCCGGTCACATACCATTTGCTCCACTGATCGACAGCGAAGATCAGCAGCGCCGCGAAGCAGCCGATCAGGCGGTTGCGGAGCACCGGGGTCACGCGACGGGATCCAGTTGCGCGACGACGCTCTCGCAGCGATCGCACAGCGCGCCGTCCTCGGGCACGCTCGGCAACAGCCGCCAGCAGCGCCCGCATTTGTCCTCGGATGTCCGGCTCACCGTCACGGCGTCGCTATCGCCGCGCGAGACTGACGCGGTGATGAACAGTTCGGCCAGATCGGCATCGTCGAAGCCCTCGGGCACCGCAGCGGCCGGGACCACGACATCGGCCTCGAGCCCCGAGCGGATTCGCTTCTCGCGCCGGAGCGGCTCGATCGCTTCCATCACGCGTTCGCGCAAGGCCCGCAAGGCCTCCCATTTCGCACCGTCCGCGGCCACGCCCGGAACGGCGGGCCATTCGAGCAGGTGGACCGATCCGCCCTCCGGATAGCGTGTCGACCACACTTCCTCGGCGGTGAACACGAGCACCGGCGCAGCATAGCGCACCAGCGCGTGGAACAGCAGGTCGAGCACGGTGCGATAGGCGTTGCGCGTCACGCTGTCGGGCCCGTCGCAATAGAGGCTGTCCTTGCGGATGTCGAAATAGAAGGCCGACAGGTCCTCGTTGCAGAAATCGACCAGCAGGCGGGTGTAGGCGTTGAAGTCGTAATCCGCGACCGCCTGTCGCAACTTGCCGTCGAGTTCGGCGAGCAGCGCGAGGACATAGCGCTCGAGCTCGGGGATCTCGCCCGCATCGCCCATGTCGCCGACGAAGCCGTCGAGTGCGCCCAGCAGATAGCGGAAGGTGTTGCGCAGCTTGCGATATTGGTCGGCGACGCCCTTGAGGATCTCGTCGCCGATGCGGTGGTCCTCGGTGAAGTCGACCGACAGCGCCCACAGGCGGATGATGTCCGCGCCATAGGTCTCCATGACCTTGAGCGGATCGATCGTATTGCCGAGGCTCTTCGACATCTTGCGTCCGTCGCTGGCCATGGTGAATCCATGGGTCAGGATCTGGTCGAAGGGGGCCCGGCCGCGGGTGGCGCAGCTTTCGAGCAGCGAGGACTGGAACCAGCCGCGATGCTGGTCCGAGCCTTCGAGATAGAGGTCGGCGGGCCATCGCAGATCGGGCCAGCGCCCGCTGTCCAGGACGAAGGCATGGGTCGAACCCGAATCGAACCAGACGTCGAGGATGTCGGTGACCATCTCATAGGTCTCGGGATCGTGGTCGGGGCCGAGAAACTCGGCCTTCCGGTCCGCATCCCAGGCATCGACGCCTTCCTCGCGGATCGCCGCGACGACGCGCGCATTGACCGCGGGATCCTGTAGGTAATCGCCCGTGCCGGCCCTGACGAACAGGGTGATCGGCACGCCCCAGGCGCGCTGGCGGCTGAGAACCCAGTCGGGGCGCCCCTCGACCATGCTGCCGATGCGGCGGCGGCCCTTTTCGGGGATGAAGCGGGTGTCGGCGATGGCGGCGAGCGCGCGTTCCCTCAACGTCGACCCGGCTTTCTCTGATTCAGCGTCCAGCGGCCTGTCCATCGGCACGAACCATTGCGGGGTGCAGCGGAAGATGACCTTGGCCTTGCTGCGCCAGCTGTGCGGATAGGAGTGCTGGTAGTCCTCGCTTGCGGCGAGCAGCGCTCCCGCTTCGCGCAGATCGGTGCAGATCGGCCCGTCGGGCGCGTTGAAGGGCTTGTTGATAACGCTGCGGCGGCGCTCGTCGTCTCCGCCCAGCCACGGCCAGTCGTCGCGATAGCGCCCGTCGCCCATCACCGCGAATTGCGGCTCGAGCCCATTGGCCCGGCACAGCAGGAAATCGTCCTCGCCATGGTCGGGCGCCATATGGACGAGGCCGGTGCCGCTGTCGGTGGTGACGAAATCGCCCGGCAGGAAGGGGCGGGGGCGGGCGTAGAAGCCGCCGAGATGATGCATCGGGTGGCGGGCGACGGTGCCGGCGAGCTGCTCACCCGTCCACATATGATCCGCTTTCCAATCAGCGAGCGCTTGCGCGTTGTCGGGCATGTCTGGCTCGTCGAGAAGGGACAAACCAGTTCTCGCGAGGAACTCCTGCGAAAGTTCGAAGGCGATCAGAAATTTGCCGCGATTGGTATTCAGCAGCTCATAGCTTACCGAAGGTCCATAAGCCAAAGCCTGGTTCACCGGAATCGTCCATGGCGTCGTCGTCCAGATGACGGCATGCGCACCGACCAGTTCCTCGATCGGACTCTCGGTGATCTCGAAGGCCACGTCGATCTGGGTCGAGACGATGTCCTCGTATTCGACCTCCGCCTCGGCGAGTGCGGTTTCCTCGACCGGGCTCCACATCACCGGCTTCGATCCGCGATAGAGGTTGCCCGCTTCGGCGAATTTCATCAGCTCGCCGACGATCGTCGCCTCGGCCGCGAAATCCATCGTCAGATAGGGATTGTCCCAGTCGCCCATGATTCCGAGGCGCTTCAGCTGGTCGCGCTGGACGTCCACCCAATGCTGGGCATAGGCGCGGCATTCGGCGCGGAATTCCTTTGCCGGGACCTCGTTCTTGTCGCGCTTCTTCTTGCGGTACTGCTCCTCCACCTTCCATTCGATCGGCAGGCCGTGGCAGTCCCAGCCGGGAACGTAGGGCGCATCCTTGCCGAGCAGGTTCTGCGTCCGGCAGACCATGTCCTTGAGCGTGTGGTTGAGTGCATGGCCGATGTGCATGTCGCCATTGGCATAGGGCGGGCCATCGTGGAGGATGAACTTCTCGCGCCCTTCGCGCGCCTCGCGCAGCTGGCGGTAGAGCCCCTCGTCCTCCCAGCGCGCGGCGATCCCCGGCTCCTTCTGCGGGAGGCCGGCCTTCATCGGGAAATCGGTCTTCGGCAGGAAGACCGTGTCTCTGTAATCGCGCTTCTCGGACATAGACGTGCGCCGCTAACCGAATTGCCGCGCGGTGGAAAGTGTTTCGCTTCCCGGCAACGGGTGCGGCGTGCGGAGGCGCAAGGCAAGCAGCGCGCCCGCGTCGCGGCCTCCTGTTCACACGAAGCCATGAAGATGCCCCACCATTCGCGGCAGGACAGTGCCCTTTGCGTGTCTTCGTGTGAGCAGATCCTGTGGCTGCGCCACCCACTCCGCGATTCTGCGCTTCTCCGCGCGAAGCCGAAAGCCCGAGCTATCCCAGCAATTGCCGCGCCTGGTCGCAATCCTTCTCCATTTGCGCGACCAGAGCGTCGAGCGTGTCGAATTTCGCTTCGCCGCGGAGGAAGTGGTGGAAGGCGACTTCGACTTCCTGGCCGTAAAGATCGCCCGAGTAATCGAAGAAATGCGGCTCGAGCAGCTCCTTGGGCGGGTCGAATTGCGGGCGGACGCCGATGTTGGCGGCGCCCTCGAGTTGCTGCCCGGTCGCGAGGATGCGCCCGGTGACGGCGTAGATCCCGTAGCGCGGCCGCAGATATTGCTCGATCGACAGGTTGGCGGTGGGATAGCCGATGGTCCGCCCGCGCTTGTCGCCATGCTCGACGATCCCGCGAATGGCGAAGGGACGGGTGAGCAGCCGAGCAGCTTCCTGCGGCTCGCCTTGGCGCAGCGCGTCGCGGATCCGGCTCGAGGAAACGGGCTGGCCGTGGTCCATGACCGGCGCAACCGCGCGCGCCGCGATCCCCACCTCCTCGCCCAGCTCCGCCAGTCGGGCGAAAGTGCCGCCGCGGGCCTTGCCGAAGGTGAAGTCCTCGCCCGTCAACACTCCCGCCACGCCGAGGTGTCCGGCGAGCAGCACACGCACGAAATCCTCGGCCGTGGTGTTCGCCAGCTCCTCGTCGAAGTGGAACACCAGCATCGCGGTGGCTCCGGCGGCGAGATAGAGCTCCTGCCGCTGTTCGAGCGTGGTCAGGCGGAAGGGCGGGACCTCGGGCCGGAAATGGCGCACCGGATGCGGGTCGAAGGTTGCGATGATGCTCGGCCTGCCCTCGGCCCGCGCCCAGCGGATCGCCTCGCCCGCAACCGCCTGGTGGCCGAGGTGGAAGCCGTCGAAATTGCCCAGCGCGACGATCGCGCCGCGCAGGCTCCCGGGCAGCGGGTCGCGGTGGTCGAGGAACCTCACCGCGGAACGAGCCCGGCGCGCAGCACCCGCAGGGCATTGCCCCCCATCACGGCGCGGATCTCGTCGGGGGTAAAGCCTTCCTCGAGCAGCGCCTGCGTCACCTGAACCAGCTCCGACGTGTCGAAGCGGACCGTGGTGGCGCCGTCGTAATCGCTGCCGAGCGCGACATGCTCGACCCCCACGAGGTCGCGGACATGCTTCATCGCCCGGGCGGCGGCGTGCGGATCGGTGCTGCAGATCGCGCCGTCCCAATAGCCGATGCCGACCACCCCGCCGGTGGCGGCGACCCCGCGGATTTCCTCGTCGGTGAGGTTGCGGTTGACCCGGCAGGTGGCCTGCACCCCGCCATGGCTCGAGACCACGGGACGCCGTGCCATGGCGAGGATGTCGGCGACGCAGGCGTGGCTGCAATGCGCGATATCGACCACCATGCCGAGCTCTTCCATCCGCCGGATCGCGCGCCGTCCCATCCCGGTCAGACCGCCCTTTTCGAGACCGTGCATCGAGCCGGCGAGCTGATTGTCGAAGAAATGCACCGGTCCGGCCATGCGGAAGCCGGCGGCATAGAGCCGGTCGAGATTGGCGAGATCGCCTTCGAGATTCTGCAGCCCCTCGACGCTGAGCAACGCGCCGACCGGCCCGTGCCCGCCCTCGCGCGCCGCGAGCAGCGCATCGAGTTCGGCCGGCCCGGTCACCTTTACCAGCCGGTCGGGTGCAGCCGCTGCCGCGCGGTCGAGCCTGGTCGCATGCCACAGCGACCGTTCGAGCAGGCTGCTCCAGGTCCGCCACGGCTGCAACTGGGCGATCACCAGCCCGGTGATATTGTCGCTATCGGCGTCGTTGGCATCGTAATTCTGGCCCTTCGGCGTCTTGGTGACGCTGGAGAAGACCTGCAGCGCGACATTGCCCTCTTCGAGCCGGGGCAGGTCCATGTGTCCGCGGTCGGAGCGTTCGAGCGGATCGCGCTTCCACATCAGCGTATCCGAATGGAGATCGACGATGGCGAGGCTGGCGTGGAGCGCGCGGGCCTCGTCGGAAACGGGGATCGGCGCCTCGCCGTCGATCCGGTTCATGCTCCGCTCGACCATGCCCGGGGCGACGACGAAGAACGCCACTGTCGCGAGCAGGAGCAGGCCCACCAGGGAAAGCAGCAGGCGGCGCGTCATGCGCGCCGCTCCAGCGTGACGAAGCTGTAGCCGGGTCGTCCGGCTTCCGCGGCATGGTCCTCGCGGGCCACCACCTCCCATTCGGGGCCCGGTGCGGGCATGAAGGTGTCACCTTCGAAATCGGCATGGATTTCGGTCAGCTCGATCCGCGCGGCGTGCTCCATGAAGACATCGAAGATCGCTGCCCCGCCGATCACCGCGACCTCTCCCGCGCCCGCGGCGGCCAGCGCCGCATCGACCGAGCGGACCACCTCGGCTCCGGTCGAATCCCAGCGTTCGCGCCGCGTCAGAACGATATGGCGGCGACCGGGCAACAGGCCCGGCAGGCTCTCGAAGGTCTTGCGCCCCATGATCATCGGCTTGCCCATGGTCAGCGTCTTGAACCGCCGAAGGTCGGCGGGCAGGTGCCAGGGCAGCGTCCCCTCCCTGCCGATGCAGCCATTGGCCGCGCGCGCATAGATCAGGAACAGGTCCATCAGCGCTCGAGCCGGGTGAAGTGGCCCATCTTGCGCCCTTCGCGGGCCGGGCGCTTTCCGTAATCGTGCAGATGCAGGTCGTGCTCCGTCAGCCGCTCGCGCGCAGCGGCGATCGACTTGCCGATGATATTGGTCATCGTCACCGCGCGGGCGATCGTCGCGGTATCGCCGAGCGGCAGGCCGGCCACCGCACGGATGTGGTTCTCGAACTGGCTGGTGACCGCACCCTCGATCGTCCAATGGCCCGAATTGTGGACGCGCGGCGCCATCTCGTTGAACACCGGACCTTCGCGCGTGGCGAAGAATTCGAGCGTCAGCACGCCGACATAGTCGAGCGCCTCCGCGACACGGCTCGCCAGCGCGCGCGCTTCCTCGACCTGGCCCTCGACCGCCGCGCCCGCCGGCAGCGCGGAGGTCGCGAGAATGCCGCCCTCGTGGCGATTGCGCGGCGAATCCCAGAAGCGGATCTCGCCATCCTGTCCGCGCACCAGGATCACCGAGAATTCGGCCTCGAAGGCGACGAAGGCCTCATAGATCAGCCCGCTGCCGGGCAGCTTCAGGGCCTCGGCGTCGCGCGCCGAGCCGAGCCGCCACTGGCCCTTGCCGTCATAGCCGTCGCGGCGGGTCTTGAGGATGCCCGGCGTGCCCAGCCGATCGATCGCAGCCTCGAGCTCGGCAGGGGTATCGACGCGCAGATAGCCCGCCGGGCGTCCGCCGAGCCGCTCGACGAAGCGTTTCTCGGCGAGGCGGTCCTGCGCGGTCTCGAGCGCGGCGGGCCGGGGAAAGATCCGGTCCTGCGGCATCGCCGCCGCCGTCGCCACGGGGACGTTCTCGAATTCCCAGGTTACCGCATCGCATTGCGCGGCGAAGGCCGCCAGCGCCGCGCGGTCGTTCCAGCCGCAGGCGAAGAAATCCTCGCACAGGGCCGCAGCCACATTGTCGCCCTCGGGCGCATAGCCGATGCAGCGATAGCCGAGCTGCGCCGCGGCGAGCGCCATCATCCGCCCCAGCTGGCCGCCGCCGAGTATCCCGATCGTGTCCCCGCGTTCGAGCATCAGCCGGCGGGACGCTCGGCCACGGCCGCGCTGCGCGCTGCGCGCCAGTCCTGCAGCCGCTGCGACAGGGCGGGGTCGCGGGTGGCGAGGATCGCCGCCGCGAGCAGCCCGGCATTGGTCGCGCCCGGCTTGCCGATGGCGAGCGTGCCGACCGGGATCCCGGCGGGCATCTGGACGATCGACAGCAGGCTGTCCTCGCCCGACAGGGCTTTCGACTGGACCGGCACGCCGAGCACGGGGACGTGGGTCAGCGCGGCGATCATGCCCGGCAGATGCGCCGCACCGCCGGCGCCGGCGATGATCACCTCCAGGCCGGCATCGGCGGCGCCGCGGGCGAAGTCATACATGCGGTCGGGGGTGCGATGCGCCGAGACGATCCGCACATCGGTCTCGACGCCGAGTTCCTCGAGCACTTCGGCGGCGCAGATCATGGTGCTCCAGTCGGACTGGCTGCCCATCACGATCGCCACGCGGGGAGCGGATTTTTCGGTCATCCCTGGGCATCCTTCAGATAGGTGCGCTCCCCGGCGACCCGCGTGCCGTCGAAATCGTAGACGATCGGCTGCCCGGTCGGGATCTCGAGACCGGTGATGTCCTCGTCGGAGATGTTCGAGAGATGCTTGACCAGCGCACGCAGCGAATTGCCGTGGGCCGAGACGATCACCGTCTCGCCGCGGCCGAGTTGCGGCAGGATCGCGCTTTCCCAATAGGGCAGGACGCGTTCGATGGTGAGCTTGAGGCTTTCGCTCCGCGGCACCTCGACCCCGGCGTAGCGCGGGTCGTCCGACAGGTCGAATTCGCTCCCGGGCTCGAGATCGGGCGGGGGAACGTCGAAGCTGCGGCGCCAGACATGGACCCGTTCGTCGCCGTGCTTCTCGCGCGTCTGCTGCTTGTCGAGGCCGGTCAGCCCGCCATAGTGGCGCTCGTTGAGATGCCAGTCGCGCGTCACCGGGATCCACGACCGGTCGCAGGCGTCGAGCGCGATGTTGAGCGTCCTGATCGCGCGTTTCTGGACGCTGGTGAAGCCCACGGTCGGGAGCACGTCCCGCGCCTTCATCAATTCGCCCGCCGCGCGCGCTTCGGCCTCGCCCTGTTCGGTCAGGTCGACATCCCACCAGCCGGTGAAGCGATTGGCGAGGTTCCATTCGCTCTGGCCATGGCGGACGAGGATCAGCTTTGACATGGACACTCCCGATTTCCCTAGGAGCACCGCGCGTTAGCGGGGCTCGGGCGGCTTGGAAACCCCGTCCGCTTCCGATTCGCGCAATTCCCGGCCCTGCGACTTGCGGCGGCGCAAATTCTCGCGCAGCTTCGCGGCAAGGCGGTCTTCGCGGCTCGTTCGGTCGGTGGGTGTGGACATCGGACCAGCCTTCGCCAATTTCTTCGCGAGACTCAACCTAAGGTTGACTTTCGTGCCCGCCCTGCCAATAGCGCGCGCCTCCACCCCGCGCGCTTGGCGCGATGGATCCGTGCTGCTGTAGCTCAGTGGTAGAGCGCACCCTTGGTAAGGGTGAGGCCGGGAGTTCAATCCTCCCCAGCAGCACCATTTTCCCCTCTCTACATGGGCCGGGCGCCCTGTCGGCCCGCGCGGGGCGAAACCGCGTTGAATCGCATCGCTGTATTGCGTAGCTACAACGCCATGGACGACACCGAGGATCTCACTCCGCTCGACCCCGCCTATAAGGCGATGCTGCGGCTCCAGCTCGGGGTGCTCGCCGTGGTGCTGCTCGCCGCGGCCACCGTCGCCGAAATCGTCATCCCCGGCTGGACCGGCGTGGTCTGGACGCCGGTGCTGGCGCTCGCCGCCTATGTCCTGCTGCGGCTGCCGCTGCGACGCTATCACGCGCGCGGCTATTCGCTTGCCGGGGCGCGGCTGCGGGTGGTGCGCGGCGTGCTCTTTCGCGCCGACACCGTGGTGCCCTTCGGCCGGGTCCAGCACATCGACGTCGGCCAGGGACCGCTCGAACGCGCCTATGGGCTGGCGACGCTGACGGTGCATACGGCAGGCACGCACAATGCCTCGGTCTCGCTTCCGGGTCTGCGGCACGCGGATGCGCTGGCCATGCGCGAGGATATCCGGGCGGAGATCGCGCGTGCGGTGACCGGCCGCGACCGCCGATGACCGAAGCCGCCAATCGAGAGCCGCGGCGAACCGATCCGCGCAGCTTCGCGGTGCGGGCGATCACGCTCGCATCGCAATTGGTGCTGCCGATCCTGGTCGGCGGCTATGCCATCCTCGACAAGGGCGAGCTCGCCGATCTGCTCGCCTATTTTCTGCCGTTGGTGGTCTTCGCGATCGGCGCCAATATCCTCGTGGCCTATCTCCAGTGGTCGCGTCTGACCTATGTGGTGGGTCCCGAGGACATCCGTGTCGAAAGCGGCGTGCTGTCGCGCTCGGCGCGGTCGATCCCCTATGATCGCATCCAGGATGTCAGCCTCGAACAGAAGCTGGTCGCGCGGCTGTTCGGCCTGGTCGAGGTCGGCTTCGAAACCGGGGCGGGCGGAGGCGACGATCTCAAGCTTGCCTATCTCGCCGAGGAGGAGGGCGAGCGGCTGCGGGGTCTCGTCCGCGCCCGCCGCGACGGCGGCGCGATCGACCGGGCGCCGGAAATCGCAACGGCGGAGCCCGCGCCGCAGACCCTCTTCGCCATGACTCCGCGGCGCGTGGTCACCTTCGGCCTGTTCGAATTCTCGCTCGCCATCGTGGCTGCGGTCGCGGGTGCCGCGCAGCAATTCGACTTTCTCCTGCCATTCGATCCGTGGGACGTCGACAGCTGGCAGCAACGGCTGGTCGGGCCGGGGCACTGGCTGTCCGGGCTCGGCGTGGCGGGGCAGATCGCCGGAGGAGTCTTCGCAATCGGAACGCTCCTGCTCATCGGCGTGACCACGGGGCTGATCCGCACCGTCCTGCGCGATTGGGACTTCCGGCTGGAACGCGGCGACAAGGGGCTGCGCCGCCGCCGCGGGCTGCTGACGCGGACCGATCTGGTCATGCCGGTCCATCGGATCCAGGCTCTCCGGATCGGAACGGGCCTCGTCCGGAGGCGGTTCGGCTGGCACTCGCTGAAGGTGGTCAGCCTGGCGAGCGACAGCGGTTCGTCGAACCACGATGCCGTGCCCTTCGCGCGGATGGAGGAGATCGCGCCGGTCGTGCGCGAAACCGGCTTTTCGCTGCCCCCGGCGGATCTCGCCTGGCACCGGCCGAGCGCGAAGGCGCATTGCGATGCGGCGCTGGCGATCGGCCTCGTCTTCTTCGCCGCAACCGCTGCGGTCGCGCTGGTCTCGCCGCTGCGGTGGGCGGCGCTCCTGCCGTTCCTGACCGGCGCGGTGCTGGTCCTGCGCGAGGCGTTTCTGTGGCGCTTCGATCGGCATGGGCTCGATCCGGCGCAGCTCTATGCCCGCCATGGCTGGCTCGCTCCGAGCTTGGCGATCGGATCGCGCGTCAAACTCCAGTCGGTCGAACTGGTGCAGGGGCCGGTCGCCCGGTGGCGCGGCTATGCCGATCTGCGCTTCGGCCTCGCCGGAGGGCGCCTGCGGATGCGCAAATTGCCACTCGCCCATGCCCGCGATATCCGCGAGGCGGTGCTCGCCAGCATGGCGCGAAGCGATTTCGCCGCGACGATGGAAAGCGGGTCTTCGCCTGCCGGGTGAGGCCATGTCCTGCTGCGGCAGGAAGCATTTTCCTACACGAGGGTCTTCTGGCAGACCGGACGCCATGATCGCTGTCCGGCCCCCGCGAAAATCCTCTCTATGTCATGGGCCGCCGGCTTGCGCAGCGGATAGCCGAAAGCCACGGCCGGGGGCTGCGCTACACGCGAGAAAGCGTGTTATTTCAAGGTTTTAGACCGAAAGCCGCAGACTGTTAGAACCCGAAGGAGCGTCACCATTGCACGGCGCGCAGATCGCTGAAGCCAATCGGGGCGGATCGTTCAGCCGCGCAGATCCTTCCATTCGGGGTGACGGTCGAAAGCGGCCTCGACGTAGGAACAGGCCGGAACGATCCTGAAACCCTCGCGGCGGGCATCGCGAACCAGCGCCTCGACCAGTTCCGCGGCGACCCCTTTTCCGCGCATTTCGTCGGGGACGAAGGTGTGCTCGGCGTGGCGTGCGCCGTCGCGCAGCGTCCAGGTGAGCTTGCCCTTGCCCGAAGCGCCCTCGACATGGGCGATATATTCGCCGTGCCGCACGCGGTCGCGCCGTTCGATGTCGATGTCCGCAGTCGCCATGATGGTTCGTTTCCTTCCTGTGCAATCAACGCAGCCGCCGCTAATGGCGTTCCGATGCAGTTCCTGTCCGACAATGCCGCCTCGGTCCACCCCGCCGTCTGGGATGCCCTGCGCGCCGCCGATAGTGCCGATTCGCCCTATGATGGCGATGCGCTGAGCAGCGCGCTCGACGCCGAATTCTCCGCCCTGTTCGGGCGCGAATGCACCGCCCTTTGGGTGGCGACCGGGACTGCGGCCAATTGTCTGGCACTGGCCACCATGGTCGCGCCGCACGGCGGGGTGGTGTGCCATCGCGAGGCGCATATCGAGATGGACGAAGGCGGCGCGCCCGGCTTCTATCTCCATGGCGCCAAGCTGCTCCTCGCCGCGGGAGACTCGGCCAAGCTCGATCCCGCCGCGATCCGCGCGACGATCGACCCGATCCGCGACGACGTCCATCAGGTCCAGCCGCATGCCATCTCGATCACGCAGGCGAGCGAATATGGCTGCAGCTATCGTCCCGCAGAGGTCGCGGCCATTGCCGACCTCGCCCGCGAGAGGGGCCTCGGGCTGCATATGGACGGCGCCCGCTTCGCCAATGCCGTGGCGTTTCTCGGCTGCGCACCGGGCGCGGCAGCGGGACCGGTCGACGCGCTCAGCTTCGGCTGCGTCAAGAACGGCGGGATGAGCGCCGAAGCGATCGTCTTCTTCGATTCCGCTTTGGCCGATGTCGCGCGCTATCGCCGCAAGCGGGCGGGGCATCTGCAATCCAAGGGCCGCTTCCTCGCGGCGCAGCTGCGCGCCATGCTCGCGGACGATCTGTGGCTCGCCAATGCGCGGCAGGCCAATGCCGCGGCGCAGGAAATCGCCCGGGCCTGCGGCGACCGGTTGCTGCATCCGGTCGAAGCCAATGAGATCTTCCTGCGCTGCACCGCTGCCGAGCGAGAGTCCCTGCGCGACCGCGGCTTCGGCTTCTACGACTGGGGCCTGGATGCGGCGCGCTTCGTCACCGCCTGGAACACGCGCGACGAGGATGCCACCGCGCTCGCCCGGGCGATTGCCGCGCTATGACCGCCGGAACCGGGGGCGAGAGCCTATTCGCGCCGCGCAATTTCGCGGCCTTCCTCCTAGTCAGCGCGATCTGGGGCGGGACCTGGCTGGTCATCCGCGACCAGATCGCCGCCGTCCCGGCGAGCTGGTCGATCACCTATCGCTTTCTCGTCGCCGCGCTGGGCATGTTCGCCCTCGTCCTGCTCCGCCGCGAGCCCTTGCGGCTGCCGAAGGCCGGCTGGACATGGGCCGGCCTGCTCGGCCTGTTCCAGTTCACGCTCAACTTCACCTTCGTCTATCATGCCGAGGGCTTCATCACCTCGGGGCTGGTGGCTGTGATGTTCGCGCTGCTGGTGGTGCCCAATGCAGTGTTCGGAAGGCTGATCCTGGGCCAGCGGATCACCCGCAGCTTCGTGGTCGGTTCGGCGATCGCCGCCGTGGGCGTCGCGCTGCTCTTCGCGCAGGAATGGCGCGCCTCGCCGGCGACGCTGGGCGAGGTCCTGCTCGGGGCCGGGCTGACCGTCGGCGGCATCCTCTCCGCCAGCGCGGCCAACATCGTGCAGGCGATGGAAGGGGCGAAGCGCCTGCCCTTCCTCACCCTGCTGGCCTGGTCGATGCTGGTCGGCGTGGCGATCAACGCCGTGCTCGCCTTCGCCACGGCGGGTCCTCCGGTCTTCGATCCCCGACCGTCCTATTCGCTCGGTATCCTCTATCTCGGGCTGATGGGATCGGTCGTCACCTTCCCGCTCTATTACGGCCTCGTGCGCAAGGTCGGCGCGGGCCAGGCGGCCTATTCCAGCGTCGTGGTGCCGGTGGTGGCGATGGCGCTCTCGACCGTCTTCGAAGGCTACCGCTGGGGCTGGCTTCCGGCGCTGGGCGCAGTCGTCACCCTGTCGGGCATGGCGGTGGCGATGCGCGGTCGCGCCGTCCCGCCTCCGCGCCGCGCCACTCCAGAACCATGAGCGCAGCGAGACCCTCGCGGTAGGTGGCATGGCGCGGGCGCCAGCCGAGCATGCGCTTCGCCTTGCCATTCGCCACCCGCCGGTTCTCGGCATAGAAACCGCGCGCCATGGCCGACAGGCCGGCCTCCTCGAGCGTCTGAAGCGGCGGCGGATCGCGGCCGAGCAGGCGGCAGGCTTCCGCGATCACCGCATTCTGGCTGGTCGGCAAATCGTCGGCGAGATTATAGGCTCCGCCGGGCGCATCGCGAGCGAGCGCGGCCGCGACCCCCGCGACGATGTCGTCGACATGGATGCGGCTGAACACCTGCCCGGGCAGATCGATGCGGTGCGCCGTGCCCGCGCGCACCCGTTCGAGCGGGTTTCTCCCCGGACCGTAGATCCCCGGCAGGCGGAACACCCGCGCGCCAAGGCCGAGCCATTGCGCATCGCATAGCGCCCGCGCGCGCCGTCGGCCGCCGCCGGCAGGCGATCGCTCGTCGACCCAGGCCCCGCCGACATCGCCGTAGACGCCGGTCGAGGACAGATAGCCGAGCCATTTGCCGTCCAGCACTGGGGCATAGGCCTCGAGCACCGGGTCGGCCCCGCCAGAGGGGGGAACCGAGCTGAGGATGTGCGTCGCCCGGCCGAGCGCTGCCTCGACCTCGGCGCGATCGTCGAAGGCGACGGTTCCCGCGCTTCCGGTTGCTTCGATCCTCCAGCCGCTCTCGCCCAGCGCTTGCGCAATTCGTCCGGCGGTGTAGCCCAGACCGAAGATGAACATTCGAGCCATCGGAGCGTAGTAGCCGATGTCTCTCCGATTCACAGGATTTCCATGGATATCGCCCGCACGCCCGCCACGCCCGACGGCAACCCCGAAATGGCCGATGCCGCCGTCGAGCCGGCGCATCCCCGCGTCATCCGGCGGGAGGATTACACCCCCTCCGCCTGGCTCGTCCCGACCACACGGCTCGAATTCGAGCTCGGTCTGGAGAAGACGCGCATCACCGCGACGCTCGATGTCGTTCGCAACCCCGCAGCCGAGCCCTTGCCGGCGCTGCGCCTCAACGGCGACGGGCTCGCGCTGGTGTCGCTGGAATGCGACGGCGCCGCTTGCGAGGGGCACATGATGGATGGCGACGACCTCATCGTCACCCTGCCGGGCGAGACGCACCGGCTGACCGTCGTCACCGAAATCGACCCGAGCGACAATTCGCAGCTGATGGGCCTCTATGCCTCGAACGGCATGCTGTGCACCCAATGCGAGGCGGAAGGCTTCCGCCGGATCACCTTCTTCCCCGACCGGCCCGACGTGCTCAGCACCTATACCGTCCGGATGAGCGGCGCGAAGGCGCAGTTCCCGGTCCTGCTGTGCAATGGCAACCGCATCGACCAGGGCGACGAGGGCGCGGTGCATTGGGCCGAATGGCACGATCCCTGGCCCAAGCCGTCCTATCTCTTCGCGCTGGTGGCGGGCGATCTGGTGGCGCGGAGCGACCGTTTCACCACGATCGGCGGGCGCGAAGTCGAGCTGAATGTCTGGGTCCGGGCGCAGGACGGCGAGGGCGGAAGTCTCGACCGCACCGAACATGCCATGGAAAGCCTCAAGCGGGCGATGAAATGGGACGAGGAGACGTTCGGGCGCGAATACGATCTCGACCTGTTCAACGTGGTCGCCGTGTCCGACTTCAACATGGGCGCGATGGAGAACAAGGGCCTCAACATCTTCAACACGAAATACGTCCTCGCCGACCGCGAGACCGCCACCGATGGCGATTTCGACGCGGTCGAGGGCGTCATCGGACACGAATATTTCCACAATTGGTCGGGCAATCGCGTGACCTGCCGCGACTGGTTCCAGCTGAGCCTCAAGGAAGGCTTCACCGTGCTGCGCGACCAGCTCTTCAGCCAGGACATGGGAAGCGCGCCGGTCAAGCGGATCGAGGACGTCCGCGTGCTGCGCGGAATCCAGTTCCCCGAAGACTCGGGGCCGCTGGCGCATCCGATCCGGCCCGATTCCTATCGCGAGATCAGCAATTTCTACACCGCGACGGTCTACAATAAGGGCGCCGAGGTGATCCGCATGATGCGGACGCTGGCGGGCGAGGAGCGATTCCGCCAGGGAGCCGATCTCTACTTCGAGCGCCACGATGGCGAAGCGGCGACCTGCGAGGATTTCGTCGCGGCGATCGAGGAAGGCGCCGGCCTGGATCTCGGTCGGTTCCGTCGCTGGTATTCGCAGGCGGGGACGCCCCGCGTCGGTGTCGTGCTTGCGCATGAAGGCGACAGCGCGACGGTCCGACTGACTCAGCACACCGACCCGACGCCCGGTGAACCCGACAAGCAGCCGATGCCGATCCCGCTGAGACTCGCCCTGTTCGACCGCGACAGCGGAACGCATTCGGGCGAGAAATTGGTCGTGTTCGACACGCCCGAGGCGGAATTCACCTTCGACGGGCTCGCGAGGCGACCGGTGTTGTCGATCAATCGGGGCTTTTCGGCGCCTGTGACGATCGAGCGTGAGGTTCCGCGCGAGGATCTCGTATTCCTCGCCGCAAGAGACGACGATCCCTTCGCGCGCTACGAAGCCATGCAGGAGCTCGTGACCGGCCATCTCGTGGCGGCCGTATCGGGCGGTCCGGGGGCCAACGATCGCGAGGCGGGGCGGGCCGATATCGCGCAGGCGCTGAAGGCGATCATCGAAGACGAGGTACTCGACGATCTGATGCGCGGCGAGCTGATGATCATGCCCAGCCACCCCTATATCGCCGAACAGATGCTGCTCGCCGACCCCGGCCGCATCCACGCGGAGCGCGAGGCGCTCAAGGCCGATCTCGGGGTTCGTCTGGCGGAGGAGATGCACCGCCTTTACGACCGCGCCGAAGCGATACCCTTTTCGCTCGACAGCCGCGCCAAGGGGGCGCGGAAGGTGAAGTCGCTGGTGTTGACCTATGCTGCCGCCGGCGATCCGGACAAGGCCGCCGAGCTGGCGGCGCATCAATACGACCGGGCGGACAACATGACCGACCGACAGGGGGCGCTGATGGTGCTCGCAGGACTTGAGGATCCCGCGCGCTCCGACCGGCTGCTCGATTTCTACGATCGCTACCGCCACAACGCACTGGTGATCGACAAATGGTTCGCGTTGCAGGCTTCATCGCTCCATCCGCAGGCGCGCGCCCATGTCGAGGCCTTGCGCGAGCACGAGGACTTCACGCTGAGGAACCCCAATCGGGTGCGTGCGCTCTACATGGCCTTTGCCGGCAATCCGCAGGCCTTTCATGCCGCTGACGGAGAAGGCTACCGGATGATCGCGGACCTCGTTCTCGCGCTCGATCCGATCAATGCCCAGACCGCCGCCCGCTTCGTCCCCTCGCTCGGCCGCTGGCGCAGGATCGAGGATAGCCGCGCGAAGCTGATGCGCGAGCAGCTCGAGCGGATCGCTGCTGCGCCGCGGTTGTCGCGCGACACCTACGAACAGGTCACCCGCTCGCTTGGCTGAGATCCTCCGTTCATCCTTGCTCGACGGCGTGCCGCACGGCTTCTCGACGCGCGCCGGGCTTGCTCCTGCCGAGGTTCTGGAAGGAGCGGAGGCCGTGTACCTCGACCAGATTCATTCGGCCGCGGTCGTGCCGATTGCCGACCCATGTGCCGACCGGCCGCGGGCCGATGCGGCGGTCACCGATCGCACCGGCCTGCTGCTCGCCATCGTCACGGCAGATTGCGCGCCTGTCCTGCTTGCCGACCCGGCCGCCGGCGTCGTCGGAGCCGCCCATGCCGGATGGCGGGGGGCGCTCGGCGGAGTGCTCGAGAAAACCGTCGGCGCGATGCGCGAGCTGGGTGCCGAACCCGGGCGCATTTGCGCGGCGATCGGGCCGACCATCGCGAGGTCCAGCTACGAAGTCGACGAACCCTTTCGCGCGCGTTTCACCGCCGAAGACGGCCGCTTCTTCGACGGGAGCAGCCCGGGCCATTGGCACTTCGATCTTCCCGCCTATGTCGCGCATCGGCTGCGCGCTGCCGGCGTCGAGCGGATAGACGATCTCGCCCGGGACACATATGCGCAGCCGCACAGCTTCTACTCCTTTCGCCGGGCAACTCATCGCGGCGAAGCCACCGGAGGGCGGCAAATCAGCTTCCTCGGGCTGTGCTGACGATTGCACGCATGTCCACCGGGCAGGCCAAAATGGCGGTTGGCAACCTGTTGCAGAGCCGCTAGAGGCCCGACGAAACCGGCACACCGGGGGCTTTCGCGCACGCTTTTTCGATGCCGCGCCGTGGGTTGCTGGAGTTCGTATCGGAATTCGCATACTGCATCGGCCCGCCCGGGCATGAGGCATAATAAAAGGCAGGCAAGGCAAGGCGCTGATGGCAGACACCGCTGCAACCGCAACTCCGGCAACGACGGAGACGACCGATGACGGTCTTCGTCGCCGGGACTTCCTCGACATCGCCGCGATCAGCGCCGCCGGGATCGGCGGGCTGGCGGTGGTCTATCCGCTAATCAGCCAGATGGCGCCGTCGGAAGACGTGTTGGCTGCGAGTTCGACCGAGGTCGATGTGTCCTCGATCGAGCCGGGCCAGTCGATCAAGGCGGTGTTCCGCAAGCAGCCGCTCTTCGTGCGCCGTCTGACGCAGGCCGAGATCGATCAGGCCAACCAGGTCGACATCAGCTCGCTGCGCGATCCGCAAACGCTCGCCGAACGGACCAAGGAAGGTCACTTGGACTTGCTCGTCACCATGGGTGTGTGCACCCACCTCGGCTGCGTGCCGCTGGGTGCGGCCGAAGGCGAGGTCAAGGGCGAGTTCGGCGGGTACTTCTGCCCGTGTCACGGCTCGTCCTACGATACCGCGGCCCGGATCCGCAAAGGTCCCGCGCCAGCCAATCTCGAAGTGCCGGAATATACATTCACTTCCGACACTGTGATCCAAGTCGGCTGAGCCTGAGAGACGAGAGAGAAATCCCATGAGCTTTCCCTGGGCCAAGGAATATACCCCGACCAATCCGTTCATGCGCTTCATGGACGAGAAGCTGCCGCTGCCGCGCCTGGTCTACAATGCGATCGGCGCTGGCTATCCGGTGCCGCGCAATCTCAACTACATGTGGAATTTCGGTGTTCTCGCCGGCTTCTTCCTCGTGCTGCAGATCGTCACCGGTGTCGTGCTGGCGATGCATTATGCCGCCAATGCCCAGGTCGCCTTCGCCACCGTCGAGCACGTCATGCGCGACGTCAACTGGGGCTGGCTCATGCGCTATGCCCATGCCAACGGCGCCAGCTTCTTCTTTATCGTCGTCTATCTGCACATCTTCCGCGGGCTCTTCTACAGCTCGTACAAGGCTCCCCGCGAGATGATCTGGCTGCTCGGCGTGGTCATCTTCCTGCTTATGATGGCCACGGCCTTCATGGGCTACGTGCTCCCGTGGGGGCAGATGAGCTTCTGGGGTGCGAAGGTGATCACCGGTCTGTTCGGCGCGATCCCCGTGATCGGCGAGCCGATCCAGATCTGGCTGCTTGGCGGTTATGCGCCCGACAATGCCGCCTTGAACCGCTTCTTCAGCCTCCACTTCCTGCTGCCCTTCGTGATCGCCGGGGTCGTGATCCTGCACATCTGGGCGCTGCACATCCCCGGGTCGTCGAACCCGACGGGCGTCGAGGTCAAGGACGAGAGCGACACGCTCCCCTTCCACCCCTATTACACCGCGAAGGACGGCTTCGGCCTGGGCGTGGCCTTGCTGCTCTATTTCGTGCTGGTGTTCTTCCTGCCGAACTATCTCGGCCACCCGGACAATTACATCGAGGCGAACCCGCTCTCGACGCCGGCGCACATCGTCCCGGAATGGTATTTCTGGCCGTTCTACGCGATCCTGCGCGCCTTCACCGCGGATTTCTTCTTCATTCCGGCCAAGCTGATGGGCGTGCTCGCCATGTTCAGCGCGATCCTGCTGTGGTTCTTTCTGCCCTGGCTCGACAAATCGCCCGTGCGCAGCGGACATTACCGCCCGTTGTTCCGCAAGTTCTTCTGGTTCGGCCTGATCCCGGCGATGGCGGTGCTGTTCTATTGCGGCGGCGCGCCGGCCGAAGAACCGTTCGTGATGCTCAGCCAGATCGCCACCGCCTATTACTTCCTTCACTTCCTGGTGATCCTGCCGATCGTCTCGCAGATCGAGAAGCCGGAGCCGCTGCCCTATTCGATTACCGAGGCCGTGCTCGGCTCGGACAAGAAGGCGGTGCTGGGCGAAAACACTTCGCCGGCCGTCTAAGCGATACGAGAAAGATCTAGTCGTCATGAGCAAACTTCTCAGCGTCCGCCTCGTCGCAATCCTCGTCGGCATCGGGTTCGTCGTGGCCGTTCTGTGGGCCTTCGCAAACGGGGCTGCAGCGGTGATTTCCGAGGGGGAACTCAAGCCGGCATCCGCCGAGCACGAGTTCCACAAGCATCCCAACGACTATGCGTTTTCGTTCGATGGGCCGTTCGGCAAATGGGACACGCAGCAGTTGCAGCGCGGTTTCAAGGTCTACAACGAGGTCTGTTCGGCCTGCCATAGCCTCAAATTCGTCGCCTTCCGCGATCTCGAGGCGCTCGGCTACGACGAGAGCCAGGTCAAGGCCTTCGCGGCGTCGAAGCAGGTTCCGGGGATCGATCCCGCGACCGGCGAAGCGACGACGCGTCCCGGCCTCCCGACCGACTATTTCCCCTCGCCCTATCCGAATGCGGTCGCCGCGGCGGCGGCCAACAACAATGCGATCCCGCCCGACCTCTCGCTGATGAACAAGGCCCGGCACGACGGTGCGAACTACGTCGCTTCGCTCCTCACCGGCTACCAGGAGGTGCCGGCCGAGTTGAAGGCGGAATTCCCCGACTTCGCGCTCTCGCCGACCGGCTACTACAACCCCTATTTCGCCAATCTGGGGCTCGCGATGCCGCCGCCGCTGACGACAGCGGGTCAGGTGACCTACGACGATGGCACCGAGGCGACGATCGAGCAGATGTCGGAAGACGTCGCGGCTTTCCTGACCTGGACTGCCGAGCCGACGCTGGTGAAGCGCAAGCAGACCGGGTGGCCGGTGCTCATCTTCCTGCTCTTCGCCACCGTCCTCGCCTATCTGTCGAAGAAGCAGATCTGGGCCGCGGTGAAGCCCCGGAAGCGCGACTGATCGCAAGGCGCAACGCCTCGAATAGGCGCCCCTCCATCCTGGCGATGCGAGGGGCGCTTTCGTATCGGGCAAAAAGACCATGACTCCCGCGCAGCTCAAGGCGATGGTGCGTACGATTCCCGATTTCCCGAGGGCCGGGATCCAGTTTCGCGACGTCACCACGCTGATTGGCAATGGCGCAGGCTTCGCGGCGACGGTCCACTGGCTCGCGCAGAGAGTGGCGGGCGCCGATGCCATTGCGGGGATGGAGGCCCGCGGCTTCATCTTCGGTGCCGCGGTGGCGGCCCATATGCACTTGCCCTTCCTGCCGATCCGGAAGGCCGGCAAATTGCCCTGCGACGTGATCGGCGTCGATTACGAGCTCGAATACGGCCTCGACCGGCTCGAGATGGATCCGGCTACCGTGTCGTCGGGCCAGAACATCGCTATCGTCGACGACCTGCTGGCAACGGGCGGAACCGCACTTGCGGCAGCCGAACTCCTGCGACTGGCGCGCGCGCGGGTGGAGCACGCGGCATTCGTGGTCGAGCTTCCCGATCTGGGTGGCCGGAGCCGCCTTGCCGAGACCGGTATAGCGGTTCACGCATTGATGGATTTCGCCGGCGACTGACGATATCTTCGGCCTGGGCGGATAATTACCCGAGCTCGGGCATTGACCAGATGGCGCATCCAACGCGGCCGGACGGCTGGCGTTGCCAAAACTCGCGAGGGGCATGGAACAGACATTAGTCATAGCGATGGTCGGCATGCTCGGCATCGGCGCCCAGTGGCTCGCATGGCGGACCGGCTGGCCGGCGCTGGTGCTCATGCTCGCAGCCGGTTTCCTCGCGGGACCGATCCTCGGCCTGTTCGATCCCGAGCACGCCTTCGGACCGCTGCTCGATCCGATGATCGCCATCGGAGTCGCGCTGATCCTGTTCGAAGGCGGGCTGAGCCTCGATTTCCGGGAATTGCGCCATGCCGGCGACGGGGTCTGGCGGCTGGTGATCTTCGGCGTGCCCCTGGCCTGGATCTTCGGGTCGGTCGCCGCGCATTCGATCGGCGGACTCGAATGGCCCGTGGCGATCCTTTTCGCAGGCATTCTGGTGGTGACGGGGCCCACGGTCGTGATGCCCTTGTTGCGCCAGTCCTCGGTCAAGCCTCGGCCGGCCGCGATCCTGAAATGGGAGGCCATCGTCAACGATCCGATCGGCGCCCTGTGCGCCGTCATTGCCTATGAATATTTCCGCCGCGTCGCCGAATTTCCCGGCGCGACTCTGTTCGAGGTGGTCCCTCCGCTGATCTTCGCCGCGATCATCGCCGGCCTGGTCGGATACGTCGCCGCGGCAGCCCTCGCCTGGGCGTTCCCGCGCGGGGCAGTTCCCGAATTCCTCAAGGTCCCCGTGCTGTTGACGACGGTGATCGTGGTGTTCGTCTTCACCAACCAGATCGAGCATGAGGCGGGGCTGGTCGCCGTGACCGTCATGGGCATCGCGCTCGCCAATATGAATGTTTCGTCGCTGCGCAGCATTCACCCGTTCAAGCAGAACATCGCCGTCCTGCTGATTTCGGGGATCTTCATCCTGCTTTCGGCCAGCCTCGAGTTCGAGGAACTGGCCTATCTCAACTGGAATTTCGGCCTTTTCCTGCTCGCCCTGCTTTTCCTCGTGCGGCCGGCAACCATTTTGATCAGTCTGCTGGGCAGTTCGGTACCGTGGAACGAACGCCTGTTCCTGGCCTGGATTGCCCCGCGCGGCATCGTGCTGGTCGCCATCTCCGGCCTCTTCGCGCTGCGGCTGGCGGACATCGGATATGACGGCACGGCGCTGATCGGTCTGAGCTTCGCAGTGGTGGTGGTCACCATCGTTGCGCACGGCTTCACGATCGACCTGGTCGCACGCCTTCTCGGGCTCAAGGGAAGCAACCGCCCGGGCGTTCTCCTCATCGGGAGTACCCCCTGGAGCATATCGCTGGCGGTCATACTGCAGGAGATGAAATCTCCGGTGCTGGTGGTCGATCCAAGCTGGCAGCGGCTCGCCCTCGCCCGTCAGAAGGGGCTACCCTTCTACCATGGCGAGATCCTCAACGAATCGACCGAGCACAACCTCGATCTGTCGCCCTATGCGGTCCTCGTCGCCGCGACCGAAAACGAGGCCTACAACGCTCTGGTGTGCAACGAATTCGCTTATGAGATTGGGCGCGACAAGGTGTTCCAGCTCGGTGAAGCAGGCGACGAGGAGGATCGTCACACACTTCCCGTCGGCATCCGGGGGAGGGCCTTGTTCGAATCGGGTTTCGGCGTGGAGGACGTGAACGAGCGGCTCGCGCAGGGCTGGGTCTTTCGCAAGACCAAGCTGTCGGATGAATTCGACTTCGAAGCGGCGCAGCAACGGTTGCCCGAAGCTGCCAATATGCTGCTTCTCTTGCGCGAAAACGGCGTGATTCGATTTTTCACCCACGCGGCGCGCCCCGAACCACGGGCCGGGGACGTGATCGTGAGCTTTTCACCGCCGCAGGAAAGGACGGCAGAGGAGGCCGCCGCGAAACGCGACAAGAAGCGCGCCAAGGCCAAGACAGTCGAACAGGGGGCATCAGGATGATCTCGTCAAAAACCCGCAGGGGCTGGATTGCGCTCGGATGTGGAGCGCTTGCACTCGCGGCCTGCGACCGCGGCGGGGACCCGCCACCGCCTCCGGAACCCGCGCAGGAAGACGAGGGCGCCAAGCGCTCGATATTCCGGCCGGAATTCCAGGTGGAACCGATCGAGAGCGTCGCTCCCGCCGTCCCGCCGCTCGAGACGCGAGTCGAGTTCCCGGAAGGCGTCGAACTGACCGAGGAAGCGACTGCCGAGCTCGCCACCGTTGTCGCCTCGCAGCAAGTCAAGCGGGGTGGCGCGATCACATTGGGCGGCCACAGCGATTCGGGTGGCGACGACGCCGGCAATTTGCGTGCCTCGCGCCTGCGCGCCGAGGCAGTGCGCGACTGGCTGGTCGAGAACGGCGTTGACGAGCAGAGGATCACGGTGGTGGCATTCGGCGAGCAGAACCCGATCGCGCCCAACGCCTTGCCCGACGGAACGCCCGACGAAGAGGGCCGGGCGGCCAACCGCCGCGTCGAGATCTCGGTCGCTTCGCCGTCCGCCGTCGAGCAGGCCGACGAGCCCACGCTCGCCGAATCGCTCGCTTCGCCCGCGCCCGAGGATGTCGGACAAACGCCTTCGGACTAGCCGCAGCGAGTCCCCAGTTGACGGGCGCGCCGCTTCGGTGGCATTGGCGCCCACGCAGCAGGCGCGGCATGGCGCAGCGCAGTGTGCGGGTATAGCATAGTGGTAATGCTCCAGCCTTCCAAGCTGGCTAGAGGGGTTCGATTCCCCTTACCCGCTCCACTCCTCTCAGTCGCTGGTCCAGAGGCCGGATGAATGCGGCGCTCGCGTCGATCAGACTACCGGCATGTTGTCGATGAGCCGGGTTCCGCCGATCCGGGCCGCCACGAAGAGCCGGCTCTCGCGGTCGATGGCATCGCTGCGGGCCAGGCTGGAGCCGTTGCGCAGATCGGCGTAATCGATGCTGTCGAACCCGGCGTGAAGCAAAGCATCACGAAGATCCGAGAGCGCGGCCCCCGTCAGCGCTCCAGCGCGGAGCTTGGCGATCGCCCGCCGCAATTCGCGCGGCAGCGCGGACGCGATCCGGCGCTGCTCGCTTGATAGATAGGCATTCCGGCTGCTCATCGCGAGGCCGTCTTCCTCGCGCACGATCGGCACGCCGTGGATGTCCTCGAAATGCGGTCGGGCGAAATCGAGATCGCGCGCCATGCGCCGGATCACAGCGAGCTGCTGCCAGTCCTTCTCGCCGAAGAACGCCAGGTCGGGACCGACCTGATTGAACAGCTTGCAGACTACCGTGGCGACGCCGTCGAAATGGCCCGGCCGGTCGGCCCCGCACAGCCCCTCTCCAGTGCCGGCAACCGAGACGGTGGTGGCATAGCCGGGGGGATAGACCTCCTCCGCAGGCGGAGCCCACAGCAGTGCCACGCCCTCGCGCTCGAGCAATTCGCTGTCGCGCGCCAACTGGCGCGGGTAGCTCTCCAGGTCTTCCCCGGCACCGAACTGACGGGGATTGACGAAGATCGAAACAGCGGTGTGATCGGCGTTCTCCCGGGCTCTGCGAACAAGCGTCAGATGGCCTTCGTGAAGCGCTCCCATCGTCGGGACCAAAGCAAGGGTTCCGGTTTCCCGTAGCCGGCGGACAGCGCGGCGCAAGGGGGCGAGAGCCGTAAGGGTTTGCAGCGTTCCACTCCGTCCACGAAAATGGGCGAGGCGTGCTGTGCCGCCCCGCTCTCCGGGTTGCAAGAGCGCGCGTCAGCGTGCTTCGGGCGCCGCTGCCGCGGCATCCGTCGGCAAGCCCCCCATCTGCTCCACGAGATCGATGTAGGCATTGAGATAGGCGAGCACGATGATCTGTCCGATCGCGGTGTTTTCATAGCCGCCGAAGCCTGCGGCACCGCCGCCGCCTCCGCCGAACAGACCACCGCCCGCAGCCCAGCCGAGATCCTTTTTCTGAAAATAGCCTTCGACCAGCGCCTCCTCGACCGTGGTCCGCGCATTCACGAGCGAGAGGACGACGTTTGCATCGCCCTTCTTGACCTGGATGCCGCCTGCAAGCGCGCCAGCCGTCCGGCCGAACAGGCCTCCAACCACCGCGCCCACGGCGCCGCCGCTGCCTCCCGAATTGTTGTTTGCGCTGACGATGTCCGGCTGGAGGAAGTAATCCGCCGTCACCACCTGCCCGAGACCGACGTTCTGCCCCTCCTGCAGTTCCCCCTGCTCCTGCAAGGCACGCTCCATGGCGCGGCTTTGCAGCGCTCGGCCACGGCTGACCAGCGTGAAGCATCCCGACTTCTGGACGAAGACCCGGATAATCTGCTCCGGGCTCCCGAGATTGAGTTCGCGCCACCACTTGTCGTCGGGCTCCACCACGGCAAGCGTGCCGAGGTTGCGGGTGCATCGCGGTATGTCCATGGTCGCGCGGTCCTGGGCCTCGCGGCCGGAGGAACGGTCCTGCGCGAGCAGCGGCTCCGCCGTCACGCCGGCCATCGAAAGCACGGCAAGCATCGTGAAGAATGTCTTTTTCATCACCCGGGGTCCCCTCGGAAGATCGTTTCGCGACGTTCCGGCAGTTGCCGTGCGGCGTCGACGGATCGCGACCCAGGTGACGCCAGAATATCAGATGATCCGCCTTGCGCTAGTAGGCTTGCGACAGGAGCGCCGATAAACGGTCCGGCACTTCAAGCTGCATTGCCGCCATGCAGCCGAGTGGATAGGGACTCAGCCGCAATGTGTCGGACAATCGGATAAAATGGCAATCGGCCCCCATCGTATCGTTTTCGCGAATGAAAAAGGCGGAACCGGCAAATCGACCACTGCGGTCCATGTCGCGGTGGCGCTGGCCTATCGCGGCGCCCGCGTGGTCGCGTTCGACCTCGATCACCGCCAGCGTACCATGTGCCGCTATTTCGAAAATCGCGAGGAAACCGCGCAAAAGCGAGGAATAGACCTCCCGACCCCCGAGTGCCACACGGTGGAGGGCATGGATGAAAGCCAGTTCGAGGCGCTGCTCCGCGAAGAAGGCGAAGCGGCCGACTTCGTGCTCGTCGACACCCCCGGCCGCGACGATCCCCTGGCGCGCCATGCGGCGACCACCTGCGATACGCTGGTCACGCCGATGAACGACAGCTTCGTCGATTTCGATCTCATCGGTCAGGTCGAGGGCGAAAGTTTTCGGGTCAAGAAGCTGTCCTTCTATGCCGAGCTGATCTGGGAAGCGCGCATCAAACGCAGCCGCACCACGATCGAGAGCAACCGTCCGCAGATGGATTGGGTGGTGGTTCGCAACCGCACCGGACATACCGAGGCGCGCAACATGGCGCGGATCGAGAAGGCGCTGGCCGAAATGTCGAAGCGGGTAGGCTTCCGGGTCGCACGCGGCCTCTCCGAACGCGTCATCTACCGCGAGCTGTTCCCTTCGGGCCTGACGCTGCTCGACAAGGGACAATTGGGCGATCTGGGGACCAGCCATCTGGTCGCGCGCCAGGAACTGCGCGGTCTCGTCGCCAATCTGCGCCTCCCGGGCAGCAACCCCGAGCAGGTCGGGGACGCTGCCGAATGATCCGCCTGCTCGCCCTGCTGGTGCTTCTCTCGGTCGCCTGTCGCTGGATCTTCGGCAAATGGCCGTGGGAATATCTGCAGGCGAGACCGGCGCAGCGGCCCGGCCTTGCGCGAGCGCGCAGACTGCTGGGCGTCGCGGCGGGAGCGGGGCCGGGCGAGATCCGCGAGGCGCATCGTCGCATGACAGCGCGCATTCATCCGGACAGGGGCGGAAACCATGCCGATATGCAGGACCTCAACGCCGCGCGAGACATTCTTCTTCAAGACTTGTCCCAACAGCCGGAGCATCCCGAATGAGCCATGATTTCGATCCTTCCGTTCTGCGCGAATACGACGTGCGCGGGATCATCGGCGAAACCCTCGGCCCCGATGATGCGCGGGCGATCGGTCGGACCTTCGGGTCGATGTTGCGCGAAGCGGGCGGGCGGACGGTCGCGGTGGGTTATGACGGGCGGGTCTCCTCGCCCATTCTCGAACACGCGCTTGTCGAGGGCCTGACCGCATCGGGCTGCGACGTTGTCCGGATCGGCATGGGTCCGACCCCGATGCTCTATTACGCCGAGGCTTCGGACGAGGACATCGACGGCGGAATCCAGATCACCGGCAGCCACAATCCGGCCAATTACAACGGTTTCAAGATGGTCTTCCAGGGGCGGCCATTTTTCGGTGCGGACATACAGGAATTGGGCCGCCGCAGCGCCGCGGCGGACTGGCTCGACGGTGCGGGCGAGGTCGAGCGGCGCGACATACTCGACGCCTATGTCGACAGGTTGGCGCGTGCCCTCGACGGCATCGATACGGCATCGCTCCAGGGAATGCGGGTTGGATGGGACGCCGGAAACGGCGCCGCCGGACCGGCGCTCGAGAAGCTGGCTGCGCGGCTGCCCGGCGAACACTGCCTGCTCTACACCGAGGTGGACGGCAATTTCCCGAACCATCATCCCGACCCGACGGTCGAGGCCAATCTCGAGGATCTGCGCCACCTCGTGGCGAGCGAGTCGCTCGATTTCGGCATTGCCTTCGACGGGGACGGCGACCGTATCGGCGCGATCGACGGCCAGGGGCGGGTGATCTGGGGCGATCAGCTTCTGATGATCTATGCCGAAGACCTGCTGGCCCGACGCAAGGGCGCGACGGTCATCGCAGACGTTAAGGCGAGCCGGGCGCTGTTCGACTGCGTTGCGGCGCATGGCGGCGAGCCGGTCATGTGGAAGACCGGCCATTCGCTGATCAAGTCCAAGATGAAGGAGACCGGGGCACCGCTGGCGGGCGAGATGAGCGGCCATGTCTTCTTCGCCGACGACTATTACGGCTATGACGACGCACTCTATGCAGGGGTCCGGCTGATCGCCGCTGCGGCTCGGCTGGGGCGATCGGTGACCGACATTCGTGGAGCCATGCCGCCGATGATCAACACCCCCGAGATGCGTTTTCAGGTCGACGAGACACGCAAATTCGGAGCGATCGAGGAGATCGCGGACCGCATCGCCACGAGTGATGCGGTTGCCGATACCACCGACGGTGTGCGCGTCACGACCGAGGACGGCTGGTGGCTGCTGCGCGCCTCGAACACGCAGGACGTTCTTGTTGCGCGCGCGGAAAGCGACAGCACGGAAGGTCTGGAGCGGCTGATGGCCCAGATCGACGAGCAACTGGCCCTGTCAGGGCTCGAACGCGGCCCACAGGGCAAGCACTGATCGTTGCCACGAATGGCGAAGATGCCTTCGTCCGCGGCGACAGGGGAACGGGGCATTGCGTCCCTTGCCGGTTCTGGTTCTGAATGACCGCACCGAGCCTCCCTCCCGAAATCGCCGAATGGTTCGATCGTCGCGGATGGCGGGTGAGGCGGCATCAGTTCGAAATGCTGAGGGCGAGCGAGGCGGGCAGGCATGCGCTGCTCGTGGCGGACACGGGCGCAGGCAAGACGCTGGCGGGATTTCTCCCGACGCTGGCCGATTTCACGCCTTCGCGGCTCGGCGGGAACGATCCACCCGAAGGGCTGCACACGCTCTACGTATCGCCGCTCAAGGCGCTGGCGCATGACGTTCAGCGCAATCTGCTGACGCCGGTCGCGGAAATGGGTCTGCCGATCCGCGTCGAGACGCGCAGCGGCGATACTCCCTCCGATCGCAAGAAGCGCCAGAGGATCAAGCCGCCGCACGTCCTGCTGACGACGCCCGAGAGCCTTTCGCTGCTGCTGTCCTACTCCGACAGCTTCGAATTGTTCGGGGGACTGAAGCGGGTGGTGATCGACGAAATCCATGCCTTCGCCACCGGCAAGCGGGGGGACCTTCTGGCGCTTACTCTCGCGCGGCTGCAGGCTATCGCGCCGATGATGCAGCGCGCTGCTCTTTCCGCCACCGTGGCCAGCCCGGACGCGTTTCGGGAGTGGCTTGCCCCTTGGGGCGAGGTCGACACGGTCGAGCTGGTCGAGGGAGAGCGAGGCGCTCCGGCGGAGGTCGAGATCCTCTTGCCCGAGGAGGAACGGGTGCCTTGGGGCGGCCATGCGGCGACCTGGGCGGTTCCACAACTCTACGAGGAAATCCGGCGGAACAACACGACGCTGATCTTCACCAACACGCGGTTTCTCGCCGAATACATCTTCCAGAACCTGTGGGATGTGAACGAGGACAAGCTGCCCATCGGAGTCCATCACGGTTCGCTCTCGAAGGAGGCGCGCAGAAAGGTCGAGGGGGCGATGGCCCAGGGTGAACTGCGCGCTCTCGTGGCGACTGCGAGCCTCGACCTCGGTGTCGACTGGGGGGACATCGATCTCGTGGTCCAGATGGGGGCCCCCAAGGGCTCCAGCCGCCTGCTCCAGCGGATCGGTCGCGCCAACCACAGGCTCGATCAGCCCAGCCGCGCCCTGCTGGTCCCCGGCAATCGGTTCGAATTCCTCGAGGCTACTGCGGCCAAGCAGGCGGTCGACGAAGGACAACGCGACGGAGAGGATTTCCGCCCCGGGGGTCTCGACGTCCTGGCGCAGCATGTGATGGCCTGTGCCTGCGCCGCCCCCTTTGCGGAAGCCGAACTGCTCGCTGAGATTCGCTCGAGCCTCGCCTATGCCTGGCTGGACGAGCAGGTTTGGCGCCGCGTCCTGACCTTCGTGGAGACCGGCGGCTACGCGCTCAAGGCCTACGACAGGTTCAAGCGGATCGTTCGCGATCGGACCGGCGTGTGGCGACTGGCGCATCCGGAGCAGGCGCAGCGGCATCGGATGAACGCCGGAATCATCGTCGATTCCGAAATGCTCGAGGTGCGTATCAACGCCGGGCGCGGGCGGGGCGGCCGCAGCCTCGGCAAGGTGGAAGAGCGCTTCGCCGCTTCGCTCAGCCCGGGCGATACCTTCGCCTTCGCGGGCATGAGCCTCGAGGTGGTCAAACTGCAGGATCTCGAGGTCGTGGTGAAGGCGGCAAAGACCTCGGCGATGATCCCCAGCTATGGCGGGCAGCGGTTGCCGCTCACCACCCATCTCGCCGACCGTGTGCGCAAGATGCTGGTCGACCGCGCCTGCTGGGCGGGCTTTCCGGACGATGTGCGCGAATGGCTGGAAATGCAGGACTGGCGGTCGCGCATGCCGGGGCCTGGGCAATTGCTGGTCGAAAGCTTCCCGCATGCGAGGCGGTTCTACAGCGTCTATTACACCTTCGAAGGCTGGAACGCGAACCAGAGCCTGGGCATGCTGATCACGCGGCGGATGGAGGATCTCGGCCTGCTGCCGGGAGGTTTCGTGGCCAACGACTACAGTCTCGCCGTCTGGGGGCTGAAGCCGGTCGTGGACCCCCGGCCGCTGCTTTCACCCGATATCCTGCAGGACGAGTTCATCGAGTGGGTGCAGAATTCGCACCTGCTGCGGCGCGCCTTTCGCGAAGTCGCCGTGATCGGGGGGCTGGTGGAACGCCAGCATCCGGGCAAGCGCAAGACCGGCAAGCAGGTCACCTTTTCGACCGATCTCATCTATGACGTGCTCCGCAAATACGAGCCCGATCATCTGCTGCTCGAGGCCGCCTGGGCGGATGCGCGAACGCGGATGACCGACGTCGGACGGCTCGGCGATCTGCTTGACCGTTCGGCCGAACAAGTGATTCACGTCGAGCTCGATCGCGTCAGCCCGCTGGCAGTGCCGGTGATGGTGATGATCGGACGCGAGGCAACGCCGCAAGGCTCGGTCGACGACGAACTGTTGCTCGAAGCCGAAAGCCTCGCGGGAGCGGCGATGCGCGTCGATGAACGGCCCGAGGAGGACGAGTAGCCGAGCGCGTTCGACGATCCGCCAATCGATCTGCGCCGGCTGCAGTGTGCCGGGCGGCCACAAAAAAGGGGCGGATTGCTCCGCCCCTTTCGAATTCGCTTGTGTCGCTCGCCGACCTATCCGGCCTTGCCGAAAGTCCTGTAGCGCTCGTTGCCGACGAACCCGAATTTGGTCACGCCGCTCGCCTTGATGATCTGCAGCACCTTGGCCGAGAGATCGTAGCTGGCGAGCGGTTCCGGCTCGAACTGCAGCTCGGGTTCGGGATCGATCGCTCTCGACTGCTGGAGAAGCGTGACCAGCTGGCCCTGATCGATCGTTTCCCCGTTCCAGAGGATCTCGTCCGCCGCGGTCAGCACCAGCTTGTTCTTGTCCGGCTCGACGATCACGTCGGGCGGGGTGGGATTGGGCTGGGGCAGGTCGATATTGACCGCGTGAGTCGCAACCGGGATGGTGATGATGAACATGATGAGGAGAACGAGCAGGACGTCGATCAACGGCGTCATGTTCATTTCCATCATCGGGGCGCCATCGTCCTTGCCGCCTGACATTGCCATGGTGGGTTACTCCCTAATCTTCTGTACCGAACCGGGCGATCACGCGTTGGGATCGACCGGGTTCGAGATAAAGCCGACGGTCGGATAGCCGGCCGCCTGTACGTTGTAGATCGCACCGGCCACGCAGGACCAGGGGGCGTTCACGTCACCGCGGATGTGCACCTGCGGGATCTGCTCGGGATCGTCCATGATCGCTTCGGGACCGCCGGCGCGCTGCACGATGGCATCGAGGCGCTCAAAGGCCTGATCGTAGAGTTCTTCCGAAGTGACGGGCGTCGTGTTGTTGAAGTACACGCGGCACTCGCCCGAACGGACCGCACCGTCGAAGCCGGGCTCGCCCGCGCTACGGCCGGAAGCATCGGTCGTGCTCACGGTCAGGAGGAGGTTCTCTACCTTATCCTTCGATTGGACCGATTCGAATACCGGGATCTGCAGTTTTTCGATCGTCTGAATCGCGACCGGAACCGCGATAAGGAAGATGATGAGGAGCACCAGCATCACGTCCACCAGAGGCGTGGTATTGATGTCCGACATCGGCGTGTCTGCGCCACCTCCTGTCGAAATCGCCATGGTTCAAATCCTATCGTTCGAATTCTTGGGCTCGATGGTACGAGGCGGGGGAGCGATCGGGCCGCTCCCCCGCCCGGACATCGATTACTTCTTCACCGTGGTGGTGGTGGTCGTGGTGGCGCCGGCAGCCGGAGCAGTGCGCGCAGTCTTGCCCGCCTGCTGGGTCGAGGTCGCGGTCATCAGCGACGGCTTCACGGTGCCGTTCGAGTTGATGTTCGCGAGCAGGTCGGTCGAGAATGCATTGAGCATTTCGGCGATCCGGCGGTTGCGGCTCTGCAGCCAGTTGTAGGCGAACACCGCGGGCACCGCGACGAGCAGGCCGATGGCGGTCATGATCAGCGCTTCACCGACCGGACCCGCGACCTTGTCGATCGAGGCCGAACCGGCCAGGCCGATGTTGATCAGGGCGCGATAAATGCCGATAACGGTGCCGAGCAGGCCGACGAAGGGTGCGGTCGCACCCACCGTGGCGAGGAACGGCAGGCCGCCAGCGAGCTTCGCGTTGATCGAGTCTTCCGAACGGGCCAGCGAACCGTGCAGCCAGTCATGCGCTTCCATCTTGTCGGTCATCTTGGCGTGCTGGTCTTCGGCGGCGAGCGCATCTTCGACGAGCTGGCGCCAGGCGCTGTTCTTGTCGAGCTTCGGCGCGCCTTCGCGAAGGGTGTTGGCCTTCCAGAAGCTGGTGCGCACGGCCTTGTACTGGTTCATCACCTTGCGCTGTTCGAACAGTTTGGTGAAGAGAATGTAGAACGAGCCGACCGACATGATCGCGAGCACGGCGAAAATCGACCATGCGATGATGCCGCCCTGCTCCATGGCTTCCAGGAAGCCGAACTGGTTCTGCGGGGCCGCCTCGGCTGCGGCAGCAAGGATTTCAAAGGTCATAGCGAGTGGTCCTTTTTGTACGTCTTTTTCCGCCGGTCTTTGCGTGTCTCGGCGCGAATGGGTTTAGTTGAGGCGGTAAACGATCTGTGTCGAATAGCTGTCCTGAATCGGGTTGCCAGCCGTATCCTGCGCCGGATTGAACCGCGCATAGCGGGTCATGCCGTCGCAAGCTGCACTGTCGAGATCGCTCGATCCGCTCGAACTAGTCACGCGGCATGCCGCCACGCGTCCGTCGGTTCCGATCGTCACGTTGACGCCGACATTGCCTTCGATACCCTCACGCTCTGCACGGCGAGGATAGTTGTCCTGGATACGGCGGGCCCAACCCGATTGCCCCTTGGGCGTCGCTCCGCGCGCCTTGGAGGGCGGCGGCGGCGGCGGCGGCGGGGCCGGCGGCGCAGGCGGGGGGATCCTCAGCGCCGGCGGTGCGGGCGGGGGGATCGTCGTCTGCGTCCGGATCGGCGGGGGTGCCGGCGCGATATTGATCGGCGGAGGCGGTGCCACGGGCGGCGGCGGGGCCATGTCGGGTTGCGGCTCGGGCGGGGGCGGTTCGTCCTCCGGCTCGGGCGGCGGTGGTTCCTCGATATCGATCGTGGTCACGCGCTCGATCACCTTGGTCGCCGCTTCGTAGGCAAGACCGGTGATGAGGGCATAGCCGAGAGCGATATGGATGAGGGCAACAATGATGATCGCGACGACGCGATTGCCGCTCATCTGTTGGTCAGCATAAGCCATTCGGTTGCATCACTCCATCGGTCGCCCCGGTTTCCCGGGGCCTTTGGGACACCCAGATGCGACCCGCCGGAGTGGCGCGACCTCTGGGCGTCGTTAACGCAGTCGCGCCGCATCGGCTCCGGAGAGCTTAGCGGCGCAAGCGGCCGAAAGTTCCTGATTGAAACCCGGACGCCTCTCCCCAAGCAATATTGTATCATGCACTCGGGTCCGGCCCGATCCTTAGCTATGAAGCAAAGCCACCGCAAACGCTTTATCGGTTAACCGCCGATTCAGTGCCAGTGGGCGAGGAACGTGCCCCTGCCTCGGCGAGTTGTCGGGTTACACTGCTATTCTTTCCGCAACCGATTGGTAATCCATGGTCATCCGTCTCACGATAGCTTCGCTGCTGCTTGCCTGTGCCCCGCTGACGATGGCGCCGGCCTCGGCAGCCCAGCCGGATGTCGTGGTGGCCGCGCCGGAGCCGACCTATGCCGATCTGGCCGGCCTCTCCGACGGCGCGCCTTTGGTCCTGCGTGCGCGGATCAAGGACCAGGCAGTGGTCGAACCCGAGCGGTCTCCCGGCCTCGCTCCCGGCTTCGTCCGCCTCTATGTCGAGGCGCGGACGTCGGCCCTGATCGCGGGGACCGCACCCGTCGGCGAATCCCTGCGCTATCTCGTCGATGTCCCGCTGACGGCCAAAGGCAAGGCGCCCAAGCTCAAGAAGCAGGAGGTGATCCTCTTCGCCCGCCCGGTTCCGGGTCATCCGTCGCAGATCCAGCTCGTCGAGCCGACCGCGCAACTGGCCTACGATCCGCAGCTCGAGCAGCGCCTGCGTCCGATCCTTTCCGAACTGGTGGCGAAGGATGCGCCGCCGCGGATTATCGGGGTCAGCGACGCGCTCGCCGTGCCCGGTACGCTCGTCGGGGAATCGGAGACCCAGCTGTTCCTCGACACCGAAAACGATGGTCCCGTCTCGCTCACGATCGTGCGCCGGCCGGGGCAGGCGCCCGTGTGGGGCGTCTCCTGGACCGAGATCGTCGACCAGGCCGCTCGTCCGCCGCGCAGAGATACGCTCGAATGGTATCGACTGGCATGTTCACTCCCCCGTGAGCTTCCCGGCGACGCCAATCTCTCGCGCGACCCGCGCGCGCGGGCGCTCGCCGCCGCCGATTACGCTTTCGTACTCGATCGTCTGGGGCCCTGCAGGAGAACCCGCGACTGACAGGCGCGGCTTGGCGGGCGGCAAGACAAATTGGTTCCATCGCCGGGGCCGCCTGCGCTAGGCGCTCGGCATGCAGCCGTTTCGCCACCTCCTTCGCACCCGGTATTCCGAAGAGCATCCACCCGCCGAGGCAACCGCCCGGACCCGCGCCGCAGGCGGCTTCCCTGCCGTGGGTGCAGAGCATGGCTGAACCGCTCAGGATCGCTCTGGCCGGGCTCGGTACGGTGGGCGTCGGCGTCGTCCGGCTGATCGAGACCAATCGGACGACGATCGAAAGCCGCGCAGGACGCAAGCTCGAGGTCGTCGCCGTGAATGCCCGCGACCGCTCGCGCGATCGCGGGATCGATCTCACTCCCTTTACCTGGGTCGACGACATGCAGGCGATGGCGCAGCGGGAGGACATCGACGTGGTCGTCGAGCTGATCGGCGGATCGGACGGACCGGCACTCACTCTCGCGCGTGCGGCGCTCGATGCCGGGAAGGGTTTCGTCACTGCCAATAAGGCGATGATCGCCCATCATGGGCTCGCACTGGCCGAGCTCGCCGCATTGCGTCAGGCGCCGCTCAAGTTCGAAGCGGCGGTGGCGGGCGGTATTCCGGTGGTCAAGGGTTTGCGCGAAGGCGCGGCGGCCAATCGGATCGAACGGATCTACGGCATCCTCAACGGGACCTGCAATTATATCCTGTCGGAAATGGAACGCACCGGCGCCGATTTCGGCGACATGCTGCGCGCCGCGCAGGCCCAGGGCTATGCGGAAGCCGATCCGACTTTCGACATCGAAGGCGTCGATGCGGCGCATAAACTCGCCATCTTGGCGGCGATCGGCTTCGGCACACGGGTCGATTTCGGCGCGGTCGCGACCACCGGGATCGGCGAAGTGCGCTCCGCGGACATCGTCCAGGCCGCTGCCTTGGGCTACGTCGTCCGGCTGGTGGGCGTCGCATCGCTCGACATGGAAGGGGATCGGCCAGCGCTGCTGCAACGTGTCCGCCCCTGTCTGGTCGCGCGCGGCCACCCGCTCGCGGCGGTGACCGGCCCGACCAATGCGGTCGTCGCGGAAGGCAATTTTTCCGGGCGCCTGCTATTCCAAGGCGCCGGCGCCGGCGCGGGACCGACGGCGAGCGCGGTGGTCGCGGATCTCATCGATATCGCGCGCGGCGACAGCGGCGCTCCCTTCTCGGTTCCGGTCGAACAGCTCGAAAGCTTCGCGCCCGCCGATCCGGGTAATAGAACCGGCCGGGACTATATCCGCTTCACCGTCACCGACCGTCCCGGCGTTCTCGCCGAGATCACCGCCGCGACGCGCGATGCAGGGGTGTCGATCGAAAGCCTGATCCAGCGCGGCCGCGATCACGATGGCGGCGAAGTGCTGGTCGCCATGGTCACGCACGACGGACCCGAGCGCTGCGTTGCCGATGCGCTGGCCCTGCTCGAGGGCTCGCCTAGCCTGACGGCTCCTCCGCTGGTGATGCCGATCCTGAAGGACTGACCTCGCTGGCGGATTCGAGCGGCGGGGGCAGGCCGAGAGCGTCCTCGCGCGTCTCCGGAGCCGGAAGCGCCGCGTCGCGCCCACGTGGAGCCAGTCCCCGCGCGATGCGGTCTGCGTCGGAGCCCGGAGGCGCCTCGGGCAGAGCGTCGAAGTCGACGAAATAGGCCGGCGGGGGCGGGCAACTCTGGAGGCCCGGGATGCACAATCCTCCGATCGTGGCAGGGCCGCGGAAAATGCCCGGGCCGGCCACGTCGGGCGCCTGAGGATCACCCTTGTGCATCGTTTCGCGGGCGTAGCGCGCTTCGGCGCTTTCCTTGTCATAGCCGTATCGACGCGAATCCGGACGCCGGCGGCACACCACGATTTCGCCCGAGATCGAGGCAGCCTCCTGTTCCTCGCTGCAGTCCTCCAGCGGGCCCGCATAATCCTCCGGAGGAACGAGAATGTCTATTTGCTCGGGAGGTTTGCCATCCTGAGCCGCGAGCGGCGTCGTCGCCACAGTCGCGCTCACCAGACCCAGCGCTCCGAACCACCAGCGTCTCGACAACGTCCCACTCCTGCGTCTATCGGCGCCGCGCAATAGGAATTTCTACGACACGCTTGCGAAGCCCAACCTCACGCCAGGGACTGAACCCATTATGAACTCGCCTGCCGAAAACCCGCTCGACCGCGTGCTCGTGCTCGAAATGGTCCGCGTGACCGAAGCTGCCGCCGTGGCCGCCTCCAAGCTCATCGGACGGGGGGACGAGAAGGCTGCCGATGCCGCTGCGGTCGAAGCCATGCGCAAGGCCTTCGATACGCTCGAGATCGACGGAACGGTGGTCATCGGCGAAGGCGAACGCGACGAGGCACCGATGCTCTACATCGGCGAGAAAGTGGGCGGCGCGGCGGGGCGCGGTCCCAAGATCGACATCGCGCTCGACCCGCTCGAAGGCACCACCATCACCGCCAAGGCCGGCCCCAACTCGCTGGCGGTGCTGGCGGCATCGGCCGAGGGTTGCCTGCTCAACGCGCCCGACGTCTACATGGACAAGCTGGCGGTCGGACCCGGCTATCCCGAGGGGATCATCGATCTCGCGAACTCGCCGACCGCAAACGTTCGCGCCGTCGCCGAGGCCAAGGGTGTCGATCCCTCGGACATCATCGTCTGCGTGCTGGACCGCCCGCGGCACGCCGATCTGATCGCCGAATTGCGGAGCCTCGGCTGCGGGGTCGTGCTGATCGGCGATGGCGATGTGGCGGGTGTCATCGCGGTAACCGACGAGGACACGACGATCGACATGTATATGGGCCAGGGGGGAGCCCCCGAGGGAGTGCTGGCCGCGGCGGCGCTGCGCTGCGTGGGCGGTCAGTTCAACGGCCGCCTCGTCTTTCGCAACGAGGACGAGAAGGCGCGGGCGCGCAAATGGGGGATCGAGGACCTCGACCGCATCTACACGCGCGACGACCTGGTGAAAGGCGATTGCATTTTCGCTGCGACGGGCGTGACCTCGGGGTCGCTGCTCGAAGGGGTGAAGTACCGGCGCGACGGCAAGATGACCACCGAGAGCGTGGTGATGCGCGCCAGCAGCGGCACCGTCCGCTGGATCAGGGGCGAGCACCGCGTGAAATAGCCCGCCGGCGGGGAAATGAGTCTCTCCCCATGTTGCAATAGAATGACGCTCGGCTAGGCGGGACGCTCTGCCAGCCCACGGGGATTCGCCGCATGAAGATCATGGCCGCCAACTCGAACCTGCCGCTCGCCCGGGCGATTTCCGGCTATCTCGAAATGCCGCTGGTGGATGCGCAGGTGCGTCGCTTCGCCGACGAGGAAATCTTCGTCGAGATCCACGAGAACGTGCGCGGCGAGGACGTCTTCGTGGTCCAGTCGACCAGCTATCCGGCGAACGACAATCTGATGGAACTGCTGATCTGTATCGATGCGCTCAAGCGCGCCTCGGCACGACGGATCACGGCGGTCGTCCCCTATTTCGGCTATGCCCGGCAGGATCGCAAGCCGGGGCCGCGCACGCCGATCTCGGCCAAGCTCGTTGCCAATCTGATCACCGAGGCCGGTGCCGACCGCGTGCTTGCGGTCGATCTGCACGCGGGCCAGATCCAGGGCTTCTTCGACATTCCGACCGACAATCTCTTCGCGGCACCGGTCATGGCTGCCGATGTCCAGGCCCGCTACGGCGATCAGGACCTGATGGTCGTCTCTCCCGACGTCGGCGGCGTCGTCCGCGCCCGCGCGCTGGCCAAGCGGCTCGACAACGCCCCGCTGGCGATCGTCGATAAGCGCCGCGACCGGCCGGGCGAAAGCGAAGTGATGAACATCATCGGCGAGGTGAAGGGCCGCCATTGTATTCTGATCGACGATATCGTCGATTCGGGCGGAACGCTGTGCAACGCCGCGCAGGCCCTGCTCGACGAGGGCGCCGCTTCGGTCGCCGCCTATATCACCCATGGCGTGCTCACCGGCGGCGCGGTGGCCCGGGTCGACGGCTCGGCACTCAAGGAACTGGTCATCACCGATTCGATCCGCCCGACCGATGCGACCCTGGACTCGGACAAGATCCGCATCCTCACCATCGCGCCCCTGATCGGCGAAGCCGTGCGCCGCATCGCCGACGAGAGCTCGGTCAGTTCGCTGTTCGACTGACCCACTGCGGGCGGGCTAGTCGCTACGGACGTCGGGCTCGGCCTCGGGGTCGCGCCACGGCATCGCGGCTCCGGTTTCTTCCAGCGCCTCGATCTCCTCGAGCGCGCGCCGGCGCCTGTGCTGACGGATCTCGACATTCAACCGCAGCAGCGGATGCGCGCCCTTGGCGAGCTCCGATGGCGAAAGCCCGAAAAACAGGCGCATCTCGCGGATCAGATGCGACTGATCGAAATAGCGCAGCCGCATCTCGGGTTCCTCCTCGCTGCGGGCCACGCCGAGCAGCGTCGCCGCCATGTCGAGCGCGCGCGCGCGCCGTTGCACGAGCTTCGGGCTCGCCCCGAAATCGCGACTGACCACCCGCTCGAGCGTCCGAGGGGAAACGCCTTGCGCGCGGGCGAAGTCGGACACGGCAAAGTCGGGCGCAGCGAGGCATTCGCGGTCGAAGGCGGAAGAGAGGGCTTCGGGCAGGCGCCGGTCGGTCGAATCCAGAAATTTGCGCAACTCGTGCTCGAGCGTCTCGATCCATCGGTCGTATCCGCTCCCGGTCGGGATCTTGCGCGTCAACTTGCCGTGACCGGCCAGATCCTCGTGCAGGAGGATCCGGTCGCTCGTGGCACCGGGCGGAGGGCCGCCGAGCACCGAGGGAGCCCCGGTCACGAGATTGATGGTGATCGTGCGATAGGATCCGGTGACGCTGATCGGCATGCTCCGCGTCTGCGGGCCGAAATAGAGCGTCATTCCATCCTCTCCCGGTTCGAAGATGCGCGGCCCGTCGGCGGTTTCCGCGGTCCAGCTGCCGCCCCACAACAGCCGCAGACAGGGCTGGTCGCCGAGCATCCGGCAGCGCACAGTGGCATCGGAAGCCAGCTGACCCTCGGCCAGGCTGATCCAGGGGAACCAGGGCGCGATATCGGCCGAAGGCCGCCGCGAGACCGCCAGCGGCCCTCCCTTCCGCGTCGAGCCCGTGAGCGAACGGATACTGGGCGTGTCGGCAGCTCCCGATTCCCGGGCATCCGAAGGATCGGATTTTCCATTGGCGCCCCGTGGTATCGGTATTCTCCCTTCGATGCGACCCGAAGGGGCGGGCTGTGCCGGTGTGCTTGACCCGGCGATCATATGAGGCAAATGCGCGCCCATGCCCAGCAGTTCCGATCTCGCCATGGCCAATCGTCTCGCGGATGCGGCGGGGAACGCCATCCGCCCGCTATTCCGCGGCGAATGGGCGCAAGAGCGCAAGCCCGATCATAGCTTCGTGACCGAAGCCGACCGTGCGGCCGAGGCCGCGATGCGCCGCCTCCTCGAATCCGAAGTGCCGGAGGATGGCATCATCGGCGAGGAATATGGAACGCGCAACGAGGGGGCCGGCCGCCAATGGGTGCTCGACCCGATCGACGGCACCACCAGCTTCATCGCGGGGCGGCCGATTTTCGGGACTCTCGTCGCCTTGGTCGAGGGCGGCTGGCCCGTGCTCGGGGTGATCGATCAGCCGATCGCGCGCGAACGCTGGGTCGGGCGTATCGGAGAAGGAACCACTTTCAACGGGAGGCAGATGCGCTGCGCCGCATGCCCGAATCTGGACGATGCCGTGCTTGGCACCACCAGCCCGCATCTCTTTGCCGGCTCCGATGTCGATGCCTTCATGGGCGTTGCGAAATCCGTCGCCGAGCGAAAGATCATCTACGGCGGCGACTGCTACAATTACGGCCTGGTCGCCTCGGGCCATGTCGATCTGGTGGTCGAGGCGGGGCTGAAGCTCTACGATTTCGCCGCTCTGGTGCCGGTGGTCGAGGGTGCGGGGGGCGTCATGAGCGACTGGCAGGGCAACCCGCTCGATGCCGCCAGCGACGGCCGCGTGATCGCGCTCGGGGACTCGGCGCGTCTCGAGGATGTGCTCGAAGCAATGGGGCTTTCCGATGCCCGGCCGGGGCCCTGATCGGATGGCGGAGGACTCCCGGCTCGAGGGCAGGGTCGCTCTGGTGACCGGAGCGGCGCGGGGGCTGGGATTCGCAATCGCACAACGGCTTGCGGAGCGGGGAGCGAAAGTCTGGCTCGCCGGGCGCGACCGCGCCGCGCTGGCCGCGGCCGCGGGGAGGATCGGTCCGGACGCGCGCGTGCTGCCCTTCGACATAACCGAGGATGCGGCGACCGAAGCGGCCTTCTCCCGTCTCGCGCAGGACGGCCTCGACATCCTCGTCAACAATGCCGGTGCGCGCGACCGGCGGCCGCTCGACCTTCTCGACAGAAGCGCCATGGCCGATTTGCTGGCCACGAATCTCGTCGCGCCCTTCGACCTCGCCCGGCGCGCCGTGCCGCTCATGCGCCGGCGCGGCTACGGCCGGATCGTCAATGTCACCTCGATCGCTGCGGACATCGCGCGCGGCGATGTTCTCTATACCGCGAGCAAGGGCGGCCTCGCGGCCCTCACCCGCGCGCTCGCGGCCGAGCTCGGTCCGGCGGGGATTACGGTGAATGCGGTGGCCCCCGGCTATTTCGCCACCGAGGCCAATGCGGAAATGGTGTCCGATCCCGCCATCGCCGAACATCTCGCCCGCCGCACCTCGCTGGGGCGGTGGGGCGAACCCGCCGAGATTGCGGGCGCCGTCGCCTATCTCGTCTCTCCCGAAGCGAGCTATGTCACCGGGCACACGCTGGCGGTCGATGGCGGCTATCTGACCCATTTCTGATTGCGTCCCGAACGAGGAAGCGGCTTGCGTTTTCGCGAAGAATCGCTATTTCGCGCGCCTTCACTGACACGTGATTCACAGCCTGCCTGGCCGAAAGGGCTGCCAGGGCCGGTTCGGACGTGTCTCTGCCAAGGAGATGAAAATGCCCAAGCTGAAGACCAAGAGCGGCGTGAAGAAACGCTTCAAGATCACCGCCACCGGCAAGGTCAAGCATGGTGTCGCCGGCAAGCGCCACCGCCTGATCAGCCACAATGCGAAGTATATTCGCCAGAACCGCGGCACCACCGTGCTGTCCGAAGCGGACAGCAGGACGGTGAAGAAGTGGGCGCCTTACGGCCTCGACTGAGCCAGCGACTTTCCAGGAGAATAGACTATGCCTCGCATCAAACGCGGCGTCACCACGCGCCAGAAGCACAAGCGGATCCTCGATCAGGCGAAGGGCTATCGCGGCCGTCGCAAGAACACCATCCGCATCGCCCGTCAGGCGGTCGAGAAGGCCGGCCAATACGCTTATCGCGACCGCAAGGTTAAGAAGCGCAACTTCCGCGCCTTGTGGATCCAGCGCATCAATGCGGCGGTCCGCGCCGAAGGCCTGACCTATTCGCAATTCATGCACGGCACCAAGCTTGCCGGCATCGAACTCGACCGCAAGGTCATGGCCGATCTCGCGATGAACGAGGGCGCAGCCTTCAAGGCGATCATCGACCAGGCCCGGAAGGCGCTTCCCGCGTAATTTTCCGGCCGGCCGAGACTTTTCGAAGGGCGCCCCGATGTGGGCGCCCTTTTTGAATCCGCCTCAACTTGTCGCCAACCTACAAGCTGGTATGATCCCCCCGATCCAGTCGGAGTGGGGCGCTTGACTGATACATGCCAGCTTGATGTGAGATTCTTCGCACCGCCCGAGGATCTCGCGCCCTGTTTCACCACCTTCTACCGGCTGGAAGTAGACGTGCCCGACGGGGTCGAGGTCGAAGACTGCCTTCATCCGGAGTGGGCCAATCTGCGCTTCTTTTCGGATAATCCGCCCTTGCCCCGGATCGAGGGAGGCGAGGCAATCGGGCGCGTCCGCTTCCAGGCGACGGGACCCAGTTCGCGGCCCACCCATTTCGTGCTCGGACAGACCCGCATGTGGGGCGTCGGCCTGTTCCCGCTCGGATGGGCGCGGTTCATCGGCATGGATGCGAGCTGCAGCGCCAACACGCTGGTCGATGGCGAGACGAGTCCCGTCTTCTCGCGTTTCGCGGCGCTGTGCGACGTGTTGTGCACCCGCGAGGCGACCGACGAAGAGCAGTTCGACGCTCTGATCGCCTTCTTTCGCGGCCTCGCGGGGCCACCGGCCGACGCTAAGCGCATCCAGCGCATCCATGCGGAACTGGTCGACCCCTATATCGTGCAAGTCGAAGAGCTCGCCCGGCGCAGCGGGCTTTCCAAGCGGACGCTCGAGCGGGTCTGCGCCAAGCATTTCGGCTTTGCACCACGCTTGCTGCTGCGCCGTCAGCGGATGATGCGGACCATCGCTGCCTTCATGCTGGCGAAGCGCGCCAATTGGTCGGCGGTGATCGACCGTCATTATCACGACCAATCGCATTTCGTGCATGAGTTTCATGCCTTCATGGGCATGAGCCCGAGCGATTACGCCTCGCAGCCGCATCCGATTCTCGCAGCCTTCATGGCGGAGCGCGAGCGGATCTGGGGTTCTCCGGTGCAGACGCTCGACAGGCCGCGTTAGAGCGCCCGGAAGCGCCGCGCAGGTCGGATCGGGCTGGCGAATCAGGGCTTGGGCCAAGCGGCGCAAGCGGCTAGAGGGCGCGGGGCATTCACTCCGGACGATCCAGACCAATTCGCATGACCGATATCGACACCCTTGAAAACGACGCGCTCGCCCGGATAGCTGGTGCCGCGGATGCCGCTGCACTCGAAGCGCTGCGTGTCGAACTGCTCGGCAAGCAGGGATCGATCTCGGGGTTGATGAAGACCCTCGGGGCGATGAGCGCCGAGCAGCGGAAGGCCGAGGCGCCAAGGATCCAGGGGCTGAGGACCAGCGTCGCCGATGCGCTTGCCGGGCGCAAGCAACAGCTCGAGGAGGCAGAGCTCGAGACGCGGCTGTCGCGCGAGACGCTCGATCTCACGCTGCCCGCGCGCGCCCGCGCCAAGGGAACGGTCCATCCCGTCAGCCAGGTGATGGACGAATTGGCTGAGATCTTCGCCGACCTCGGCTTTTCGGTCGCCACCGGCCCCGAGATCGAGGACGACTGGCACAATTTCACCGCGCTCAACATGGCCGAAGCGCATCCCGCGCGCGCCATGCACGACACCTTCTATTTCCCGGATGTGGATGGTCAGGGGCGGCGGATGCTGCTGCGCACGCATACCTCTCCGGTGCAGATCCGCAGCATGGTCGAACAGGGAGCGCCCTTGCGGATCATCGCGCCGGGCCGGGTCTACCGCTCGGACAGCGATGCCACGCATACGCCGATGTTCCACCAGGTCGAGGGGCTGGTGATCGACCGCGGCATCCATCTGGGTCATCTCAAATGGACGCTCGAAACCTTCCTCAAGGCCTTCTTCGAGCGCGACGATATCGTCCTCCGTCTGCGACCGAGCTATTTCCCCTTCACCGAGCCCTCGGTCGAGGTCGATGTCGGCTGGCAGGATCTCGGCGGGAGACGCGTGCTCGGCGGCGATGGCGATGCGCCCGGCCATGGCTGGATGGAACTGCTCGGCAGCGGCATGGTCAACCGGCGGGTGCTCGAATTCGCCGGCCTCGATCCCGATGAATGGCAGGGCTTCGCCTTCGGCGTCGGGGTCGATCGCCTCGCCATGCTCAAATATGGGATGGACGATCTGCGGGCCTTCTTCGATGGCGACCAGCGCTGGCTCGGTCATTACGGCTTCTCCGCCTTCGACCAGCCGACCCTGTCCGCCGGTGTGGGAGCGCGCGCATGAAGTTCTCGCTCGAATGGCTGGGTCATTTCCTCGACACCGATGCGACGGCGTCAGAAATAGCCGCGAAACTCAATGCGATCGGCATCGAGGTCGAGGGGATCGAGGATCCGGCGGAGAGGCTCGCGGGCTTTCGCGTGGGCGAGGTGCTGACGGCCGCGCCGCATCCCGATGCCGACAAGCTGCAAGTGCTCACCGTCTCGACCGGGGAGGGCGAACCGCTGCAGATCGTCTGCGGCGCGCCCAATGCGCGGGCGGGGATGAAGGGCGTGCTCGGACTGCCCGGAGCGGTGGTCCCGGCCAATGGCATGGAACTGCGCAAAAGCGCCATTCGCGGGGTCGAATCCTGCGGCATGATGTGCTCGGTGCGCGAGCTCGAGCTGGGTGACGAGCACGACGGGATCATCGAGCTGCCCGAGGATGCGCCGGTCGGATCGTCCTTTGCCGAATACACCTCCGCCTCTCCCGTGTTCGATGTCGCGATCACCCCGAACCGGCCCGACTGCATGGGCGTGATGGGGATTGCGCGGGATCTCGCAGCCGCCGGCATCGGGCGCTTCAAGCCGGTGGAAGTACCGGAAATCGAAGGTAGTTTCCCCTGCCCGGTGGACATCCGCACCGAGGATCCCGAGGGCTGTCCCGCCTTCTTCGGCCGCGTCATCCGCGGGGTGTCCAATGGCGCGAGCCCGGCCTGGATGCAGCGCCGGCTGATCGCCGCGGGCCAGCGGCCGATCTCGGCGATCGTCGACATCACCAATTATGTGATGCTCGCCTTCGGCCGCCCCGCGCATGCCTATGACCTTGAAAAATTGAGCGGTCCGGTGGTCGCGCGGCGGGCGCGAGAGGGCGAGAGGGTCGAGGCCCTGAACGGCAAGGTTTACACCCTGCTCGACACCATCACGGTCGTCGCCGACACCAATGGGGTGCATGACATAGCCGGCATCATGGGCGGCGAGCACTCCTCCGTGACCGAGACGACCACCGACGTCCTGCTCGAGATCGCCTATTTCGATCCCGAGCGGATCGGCGTCAGCGGCCGCCGGCTAGGGCTTGCCTCGGATGCGCGGACGCGGTTCGAGCGGGGGGTCGATCCGGCGTTTCTCGAGGACGGGCTGGCGCTGCTGACCGGGCTGATTCAGCAGATCTGCGGCGGCGAGGCGAGCGAGATCGTGCGCGCCGGGGAGCCTCCGCTGACACCGCAGCTGATCGATTTCGATCCTTCGCTGACCGCCCGCCTCGGCGGGGTCGCCGTGCCCGAAGCGGAGCAGCGCCGGATCCTCGAATCGCTCGATTTCGCGGTCGGCGAGAACTGGCAGGTGACCTGTCCCCCGCGCCGCCACGATATCGAAGGCCCCGCCGATCTGGTCGAGGAAGTGGTCCGCATCCATGGTCTCGACCGGGTCGCAAGCGTGCCCTTGCCGCGCGCCGAAGGGGTCGCCAGGCCGACCGCGACGCCGATGCAGCGGGTCGAGCGCAAGCTCCGCCGGGCTGCCGCCGCGCGCGGGCTCGACGAGGCGGTGACCTGGTCCTTCCTCCCTCCCGCGCAAGCCGGGCATTTCGCCGATGGCGCCGAGCTGTGGGTGCTCGACAACCCGATCAGCGAGGACATGAAGGCGATGCGCCCCTCGCTTATTCCCGGTCTGCTGGCAGCGGCGAAGCGCAACGCCGATCGCGGCGCAGCGGGATCGCGGCTGTTCGAGATCGGCCGCCGCTATTTTCGCGGCCCGGCCGGGGCGAGCGACGAACGACCGACGCTCGGCGTGGTGCTGGCGGGCGAGCGTGCAGCGCGCGACTGGGCGGATGGCAAGTCGCGCGCCTTCGATCCCTTCGACGCCAAGGCCGAAGCGCTGGCGCTGCTCGAGATTGCCGGAGCGCCGGTCGACAATCTGATGGTGATGGGCGAGGCGGGCGAGCAGTTCCACCCCGGCCAGTCGGCGACGCTCCGCCTCGGGCCCAAAAACATCCTCGCGCGTTTCGGTGCGCTCCATCCCCGGACGCTCAAGGCGTTCGACGTGGAGGGCCCGGTCATGGCCGCCGAGATCTTCCTCGATGCGATTCCGGCGCGGAAGGGCGGCGGCGATTTCGCCCGTGCGGCCTATGCCCCGCCCGCATTGCAGGCGATCACCCGCGATTTCGCCTTCCTCGTCCCCGCCGATCTGGCGGCACAGGATCTGGTGCGCGCGGTGAAGGGAGCGGACAAGCGGGCGATCGTCGCGGCGCGTGTGTTCGACGTGTTCCAGGGCCAGGGCGTGCCCGAGGGCCGCAAGTCGATGGCGGTCGAGGTAGTGCTTCAGCCGGGCGAGAAAAGTTTCACCGAGGCCGAGATCAAGGCCGCATCGGAATCGATCGTCGCCGCGGCGGCGAAGCAGGGCGCGGAGTTGCGAGGATGACCAGGACCGCTTTCGTAACCGGAGCCACCGCCGGGATCGGCGAAGCCACCGTCCGCACGCTGGTGGCGAGCGGCTGGCGCTGCGTCGCGACCGGGCGGCGGGCGGAGCGGCTCGAGGCGCTGGTGACGGAGCTGGGGGCCGACAAGGTCCATCCGGCGGCGTTCGACGTGCGCGACGAGGCGGCGATGGATGCGGCGATCGCCGCGCTTCCCGGCGATTTCGCGCAGATCGATCTGCTGGTGAACAATGCCGGCCTCGCCCAGGGACTGACCCCTGCGCAGGAGGCGGATCTCGCCAATTGGCAGACGATGATCGACACCAATGTCACCGCCATGGTGCGGCTGACGCGCAAGCTCCTGCCGGGGCTGATCGCCCGCAAGGGCGCGATCATCACGCTGGGTTCGGTCGCGGGGAGCTATATCTATCCCAACGGCAACGTCTATGCGGGCTCGAAGGCCTTCGCCAACCACTTCACCCTCGCCCTGCGCGCCGACCTCCACGGCACCGGTGTGCGCGTGACCAGCATCGAGCCGGGCATGGTCGAGACCGAATTCACGCTGGTCCGCACCGGCAGCCAGGAGGCGTCGGACGATCTCTATCGCGGCACCGATCCGATGACCGGGCAGGACATCGCCGACACCATCCTCTGGATCGCCGAATTGCCCCCGCATCTCAACATCAACCGTCTCGAGCTGATGCCGGTGAACCAGGATTTCGCCGGCTTCCGGGTGGCGCGCCGGGAACACTAGCCGCCATCCCGGCGGAGGCCGGTCCGGCCGATGGCGACGTTCGACCGGGTTGCGCCCGATCCCGGTTCTCGCCGGGATCCCGACAGTGACAATCCAGGAATGACAATGACCTCCAACCCGACAAGCTCCAGGCGAACCTTCGCGATCATCTCGCATCCCGACGCGGGCAAGACCACGCTGACCGAGAAGCTGCTGCTGACCGGCGGCGCGATCCATCTCGCGGGCGAGGTCAAGGCGCGCGGCCAGGCACGCCGCGCGCGTTCGGACTGGATGAAGATCGAGCAGCAGCGCGGCATATCGGTGACCTCGAGCGTGATGACCTTCGAGCGCGAGGGGATCACCTTCAACCTGCTCGACACGCCGGGCCACGAGGATTTTTCCGAGGATACCTATCGCACGCTGACCGCGGTCAATTCGGCGATCATGGTGATCGATGCCGCCAAGGGGATCGAGCCGCAGACGCGCAAGCTGTTCGAGGTCTGCCGGCTGCGCAACGTGCCGATCATCACCTTCGTCAACAAGGTCGACCGCGAGGGGCGGCCGGTGTTCGAGCTGCTCGACGAGATCGCCGACATGCTCGCACTCGACGTCAGCCCGCAGGCCTATCCGGTCGGGATGGGGGGCGAATTCGAGGGCGTGCTCGACTTCGCCAGCGGCTGCGTCGCGCGGCCCGAAGGCCCGTCGAAGGAATTCACCGGCACCCGCGATTGCGACCCGGCGATCCCCGCCCGTTTCGCCGAGGAGATCGAGCTGGCGAAGATCGGCTATCCCGAATTCGATCTCGAGGCCTACCGCGCCGGCGATCTCACACCGGTCTATTTCGGTTCGGCGCTCAAGAACTTCGGCGTCACCGAGCTGATCGAGGCGATCGCCGAGCGTGCCCCGCCGCCGCGGCCGCAACCCGCGGGCGACGAACAGATCGACCCCGGCCGCGAGGAGGTCACCGGCTTCATCTTCAAGGTCCAGGCCAATATGGACCCCAACCATCGCGACCGGATCGCCTTCATGCGGCAGGTTTCCGGCACCTTCAGGCGGGGCATGAAGCTGACGCCCTCGGGTCTCGGCAAGCCGGTCGCGGTGCATTCGCCGATCCTGTTCTTCGCGCAGGATCGCGAAGTGGCCGACACCGCCGAGCCGGGCGACATCATCGGCATTCCCAACCACGGCACGCTGCGCGTCGGCGACACGCTGTCCGAGAAGAACGTCATCCGCTTCACCGGCCTGCCCAATTTCGCGCCCGAGATCCTGCGCCGCGTCGCGCTGGTCGATCCGACCAAGACCAAGCAGTTGCGCAAGGCGCTCGACGATCTGTCCGAGGAAGGCGTGATCCAGGTGTTCTACCCCGAGCTGGGCGGGCAGTGGATCGTCGGGGTGGTTGGTCAGCTCCAGCTCGACGTGCTCGTCTCGCGGCTCTCGGCCGAATACAAGGTCGAGGCGCGGCTCGAGGCCTCGCCCTTCGCCACGGCGCGCTGGATCCGGGGCGAGGACAGGGCGCTCGCCGAATTCGAGAAGTTCAACCTCACCAATCTCGCCAAGGATCGCGACGGCGATCTCGTCTTCATGGCCAAGAGCCCGTGGGACGTGAATTACCAGCAGGAAAGGAATCCCGACCTGACCTTCTCCGCCACCAAGGAGCGGTAGGCTTGCGGGGCGGACGGCTTCGCGGCATTGGGACCGCATGACGCTCCACGCCGGCCCGACCTCGCAGACCTTCATCTCGCAAAGGCTGCGGCTGCATTATCTCGACTGGGGGAATCGCGGAAAGCCGCCGCTGGTGCTGGTCCATGGGGGGCGCGATCATGCCCGCAGCTGGGACTGGGTGGCCGAGCGACTGTCTGCCGACTGGCATGTGGTGGCGATGGATCACCGCGGGCACGGCGATTCGGACTGGGTGTCGGACGGAAACTATTCCACCAGCGACATGGTCTACGATCTGGCGCAGCTGATCCACCAGCTCGGCGTCGGGCCGGTGACGATCGTCAGCCATTCGATGGGCGGGAACGTCGCGCTGCGCTATGCCGGGACCTTCCCCGAAATGGTGCGGCGGATCGTCGCCATCGAAGGGCTCGGCCCGAGCCCGAAGCGGCAGGCGGAGATGCGCGACAAGCCCTATCCCCAGCGCCATGCCGAATGGATCGGCAAGAAACGCGCCGCTTCTGGCCGCACGCCGCGCAAATACGACAGCATCGAGGCCGCCTTCGCCCGGATGATCGAGGAGAATTCCTACCTCACGGAAGAGCAGGCGCGGCACCTCACCATCCACGGGGTCAACCGCAACGAGGACGGCACCTATAGCTGGAAGTTCGATCCGCATCTCAACGTCTGGCCGATCGAGGACGTGGCCGACGAATTCATCCAGCAGACCTGGGCGGCGATCACCGCGCCGACATTGCTGCTCTACGGGGCGAACAGCTGGGCCTCCAACCCGCAGGGCGACGGGCGGCTCGACCATTTCGCCCAGGCGCAGGTGATCGAATTCGAAGACGCCGGGCACTGGCTCCACCACGACCAGTTCGACCGTTTCATGGCCACTCTGGCGGACTTTCTCTAGATGGCCGCCTTCCCCGCCAGTCCGGAGGGGGGCGATGGCGCCGGCCCGGCGAAGCGATCGGCCGGCTTCGCCGGCACCGGCGGATAGGGCCGGCGTGCACCTCACCTTCGCCAGCTACAACATCCACAAGGCCGTCGGTCTCGACCGCAAGCGCGACCCCGAGCGGATCCTGCGCGTGCTCCACGAGATCGATGCCGATGTGATCGCGCTGCAGGAGGCCGACCGCCGGACGGGCGAGCGCGCCACCGTCCTGCCGCGCGCCGAGATCGACGATTCGCCGTGGCGTGTGGTCGAGGTCGCCCGCCGACCGCGCAGCATCGGCTGGCACGGCAATGCTCTGCTGGTGCGCCGTGAATACGACATCCACACCTGCGATGCGCTCGAGCTGCCGACTCTCGAGCCGCGCGGTGCGGCCTGCGGCGAGATCGGCATCGAGGGACACCGGCTGCGCATCATCGGCACCCATCTCGATCTGTCGGGGCTGCGACGGCGCGACCAGATCCGGGCCCTGCTGCGCTTCGTCCGGGGCTGTGCAGGGGATCATCCGACGGTGATCATGGGCGATTTCAACCAATGGGGACGGCAGACCGGCGCGATGCGCGAATTCGATCGCGACTGGCAGATCCTCACCCCCGGGCGAAGCTATCCCAGCCGGCAGCCGGTCGCGGCGCTCGACCGGATCGTCGCAAGCACCCACTGGGACTGTGTCGAGGCCGAAGTCCACCACACCGGGCTGTCGGCGGTGGCTTCCGACCATTTGCCCGTCAAGGCGACGCTGTCCCTAGCCAAAAAATAGGCACCTGCCTGTAATTTAAGCAGCACCGCGCCCGGGCTGCCGGAAAACCCCGCGGAAACCCCCCTGTCGCGCGGTTGGCACGGCTTTTGCTGCATATGCGAAGGCCGGTAACGGGACCGGCGGACCATCAGGGGGTGCGGCGTGAAATTCATCATCGCAGTCATCAAGCCGTTCAAGCTCGACGAGGTGCGCGAGGCGCTCGGCGACATCGGGGTCGCGGGAATGACCGTCACCGAGGTCAAGGGCTTCGGGCGGCAGAAGGGCCAGACCGAAATCTACCGTGGCGCCGAATATTCGACCAACATGCTGCCCAAGGTGAAGCTCGAGATCGCCGCCGCCGACGATCTTGCGCCGCAGGTCGTCGAGACGATCCGCCACGCCGCCAGCACCGATGCGATCGGCGATGGCAAGATCTTCGTACTCGACCTCGCCTCCGCCCTGCGCATTCGCACCGGCGAGACCGGCGACACCGCCCTTTGACCGACAGGATGGGATCCATGATGTATCGAACCCTCGTTCGCACAGGCGCCGCCGGCTCCGCGCTGCTCGCCTCCGCCATCGCCCCCGCCATCGCCCGCGCGCAGGACGGCGCCGCAGCGGCGGTGCCGGTGCCCGACCCGGGCAACAACGCATGGATGATGACCGCCACCGTGCTGGTCCTGCTGATGATCCTGCCGGGGCTGGCGCTGTTCTACGGCGGGCTCACCCGCGCCAAGAACATGCTCTCGACGATGACGCAGATCGGCGCGACCGCCGCGCTGGCGATGCTCGTCTGGGTGATGTGGGGCTATTCGCTCGCCTTCGGCGACACCGTCTACGAAGGCAACTGGGGCCTGTTCGTCAGCGGGGGCAGCTATTTCCTCGCCGGAATGGACGCCTCGAGCACGGCGGCGACCTTCACCGATGCGGTGATCAGCAAATATGTCTTCGTCTGCTTCCAGATGACCTTCGCGGCGATCACCGCCGGGCTGATCCTGGGGGCGACGGCCGAGCGGATGAAGTTCAACGCGGTCATGCTGTTCGTGCCGATCTGGCTGACGATCGTCTATTTCCCCATCGCCCATATGGTGTGGGCGGGCGGCGGCCTGCTGTTCGAGGACGGCGCGCTCGACTTCGCCGGCGGCACGGTGGTCCACATCAACGCCGGCGTCTCGGGGCTGGTGCTGGCCTATCTGCTCGGCAAGCGCCGCGGCTATCCGGCCGAGCCCATGCCGCCGCACAGCATGACGCTGACGATGGTCGGCACCGGGCTGCTGTGGGTCGGCTGGTTCGGCTTCAACGCCGGATCGGCGCTCGAGGCCGACGGATCCGCGGGTCTGGCGATGATCAACACCTTCGTCGCCACCGCTGCCGCCGCGCTCACCTGGATGGTTCTCGAACGGCTCGCCGGCCACAAGGGCAGCGCGCTCGGCTTCTGTTCGGGCGTGATCGCGGGGCTGGTCGCGGTCACCCCCGCGGCGGGCAATAGCGGCCCCTTCGGCGCGATCCTGCTCGGCATCCTCGCCTCGGCGATCTGCTATCTCGCGGTGGCCAAGGTCAAGGCGCGCTTCGGCTACGACGATTCGCTCGACGCCTTCGGCATCCACGGCGTGGGGGGGATCGTCGGCGCCATCGGCACGGCGGTCGTCTACCAGCCCTTCCTCGGCGGTCCGGGCGACGGCTCGGTCGCGCTCGGCGCGCAGCTCGGCGTGCAGGTCTTCTCGGTCCTCGTCACCATCGTCTGGGCGGGTGTCGGGACGCTGGCCGCGGGCCTGCTCGTCAAGGCGCTCATCGGCCTCAGGGTCTCCACCGAAACCGAAGTCGACGGCCTCGACATCGGCGAGCATGGGGAGCGCGCCTACAATTGATCATCCGTTTGGCGGGGGCGCCTCTCTCCTCTCCTCCGGTGCCCCCGCCTCCCCCTGTTCCTCCTGCGAACACCGACTTGACCGGGCCGGAGAGCGATCTCCGGCCCCTTTTTTCATGCCAGCAGCCACAGCGCCGATCCCGCGACGGCGAGCAGCCACAGCAGGATCACCGCGAGCATTCCGGAGCGCGAGACGGGGCGGCCGGCCATGGCGGCTGCCGCGCGGCGATACTCCGCCATCAGTGGGGGCGGGATCAGCCGCAAGGCCAGCCAGATTCCCGCCGGAACCAGCAGCAGATCGTCGAGCAGGCCGAGGACCGGGATGAAGTCCGGGATCAGGTCGAGCGGCGAGAGCGCATAGGCGGCGGTCGCCGCGGCGACCAGCTTCGCAGCCCGTGGCGTCCGCCGGTCGCGCGCGGCGACATAGAGCGCGAGCACGTCGCGTTTCAGCGCGCGCGCCCAGGCCTTGAGCTCAACCAGCCAGGGCCTCCCGGACGAACTCCGCGCAGCGCTCGCCGATCATGATGCTCGGCGCATTGGTGTTGCCGCTGACGAGCCGCGGCATCACGCTGGCATCGGCGATGTAGAGCCCCTCGACACCGCGCGCCTTGAGCGTCGGATCGACCACCGCATCCGCGTGGCCGCCCATCCGGCAGGTGCCGACCGGATGGTAGACCGTGTCGGCGCGGCTGCGGATCAGCGCATCGAGTTCGGCATCGTCCTCGAGATCGACCGGATAGCGATCCTGCGGTTCGTAGCGTGCCAGGCTGGGCGATGTGGCGATGCGATGCGACAGCCGGACGCCCGCCCGCAACGTCGCCATGTCGCGGTCGTCGTCGAGGAAATTGGGATCGATCGCCGGGGCGAGACGCGCGTCGCGCCCGTTCAGCCTCACCGTTCCGCGGCTTTCCGGCCGCAGCACGCAGGCGTGCAGCGAGAAGCCATGACCCTTGACCCGGGTGCGGCCGTGATCCTCGAGCATGGCGGGGACGAAGTGCCATTGCACGTCGGGCGCGGGCGCATCGGGCATCACCGACCAGAACCCGCCCGCCTCGGCATAGGGCGTGGTCATCGCCCCGGTGCGCTTGCGGCGGTGCTCGATGATCGCCTTCGCCATCTTCGCCGTCCCCGCGAGGCTGTCGCCGAGGAAGTCCCGGCTTTCGGTCTGCCAGCTCGACACGTAATCGATGTGGTCCTGCAGGTCCGATCCCACGGCAGGCTTGTCGAGCACCACATCGATCCCGTGCTCCTGCAGATGGCTGCCCGGTCCGATCCCCGAGAGCATCAGCAATTGGGGCGAATTGAAGGCCCCGGCCGCCAGGATGACGGCACCGCGGGCGCGCACGCTCCGCTCCTTGTTTCCGACCGTATAGCTGACGCCGGTCACGCGCCCCTGCTCGATCTCGAGCCGCTGGACATCGACACCGATGCGGACGTCGAGATTGCGCGAGCCGCGCTTCGGCTCGATGTAGGCCCGCGCGGCCGACCAGCGTTCGCCGTCCTTCTGCGTGACCTGATAGAGCCCGAACCCCTCCTGCTTCGCCCCATTGAAATCGGCGTTGCGCGGGAGCTGCAACTGCGCCGCCGCCTCGACGAAGGCGAGGCTGCCCGGATTGGCCCAGTTCTGGTCGCTGACCCAGAGCGGACCGCTGGCGCCGTGAAAGTCGTCGGCGCCGCGCACATTGTGCTCGGCGCGCTTGAAATAGGGGAGAACGTCCTCGTAACCCCAGCCGGTACAGCCGAGCTCCGCCCAATTGTCGTAATCCCAGCGGTTGCCGCGGATGTAGATCATGGCGTTGATCGCCGAGGATCCGCCCAGTCCGCGGCCCCGCGGCTGATAGCCGGTGCGGCCGCCGAGCCCCTTTTGCGGAACCGTTTCGAAGCGATAGTTCGAGGCGTTGCGTAGGAAGGGCATGAAACCCGGCGTACGGATCAGCACTCCGTTGTTGCGCGGCCCCGCCTCGAGCAGGCAGACCTGCTGGCCCGCTTCGGCGAGGCGCCCCGCCGCTGCGCTGCCCCCGCTGCCGCCCCCGATGACGATGACGTCGAATTCGTCCATGATATCTCCTCTCCGTGGAGGAGGTTAGGCAGCCTCGGCCTCGCCCGCAATCGGGTTTTCATCGGCAACCCGATTTCCCTGCCGCTCCTGCCAGCGTGCGCGGATCATGTCCGAGGTCTCGCGGCTGCCGTCGTGCGACCAGCCCGGCTCGCGCAGCAGATAGGACGCCTTGTGCTTCCACGGCGCGCGCCACATGTCCTGCGCGATGCCGATCCATTCATGGAACACCGCCCACAGCAGGTTGAAACTGCCCAGCTGCCGGACAATGCCGTAGCGGATCGTCTCGCCGCCTTCCGCAGGGCGGCGCTCGGGTTCGAAGCTCCCGAACAGCCGGTCCCAGACGATGAAGACGCCGGCGTAATTGCGATCGAGATAGCGCGGATTGGTCGCGTGATGGACGCGGTGGTGGCTCGGCGTATTCATCACCGCCTCGAACCAGCGCGGCATCCGGTCGATCGCCTCGGTGTGGATCCAGAACTGGTAGATCAGATTGAAGCCCGCGCAGATCGCGATCATCCCCGGATGGAAACCGATGAGCAGCAACGGCAGCCTGAACAGGAAGCCGAGCGTGAGAAAGCCGGTCCAGCTCTGGCGCAGCGCGGTGCTGAGATTGTAATGCTGGCTCGAATGATGGTTGACGTGGCTGGCCCAGAACCAGCGCACCCGATGGCCGAAGCGATGGACCCAGTAATAGGCCAGATCGTCGAGCACGAAGCAGGCGATCCACGCCCACCAGACCCACGGCACCTCGAACAGGCGGAACTGCCAGACCCAAAGGAAAAGCGCGAGAAAGGCGCCGCCCGAGAGGATGCCCGCGACCGTGCTGCCGAGGCCGAAGGCGAGGCTGGTTAGCGTGTCGCGCGGCTCGTAGCCATGCGGCCGCTTGCGCCACGCCCAGACCATCTCGATCAGGACCAGCGCGACGAAGCCCGGCACGGCCAGCTCGGTGGGGGAAAAATCAGGCATGGCGTGCGCCCCCCATAGCACCGATCCGCTCGACCCAGAACTGCGGATCGTCGAGATCGAGCCTGGCATCGCCGAAACGCCGCTCCCCGCTCGAGACGACCAGCACCGGGCTGCTTCCTCCGCGGTCGATCCAGGCCGAGGCCGCGGGACCGAGCAGGCGCCCGGCGAAATGCGAACCATGCGGCCGCAACAGGAGGATGCGCTCGCCCGCATCGCGCAGGAGCGCGCCCTTGCCGTCCCGATCGAGCGCCACCGCGACGGGGCGATAGCCGCCGATCGCCGCTTCAGCCGCTTCGCGGGCGGCCCTCTCATCCACCAGCTGCGGCGCGGGCCCCAGCCCGAGCCACCGCGCCACGCCCGCCAGCGCGAGGATGGCGAGGAGCGAAGCCAGAAACTGGACCAGGGCGGGCGGCAAATTCATCCTGCAGCGGATTGGCATGCGCCGCGCTTTCCGGCAAGCCGATGCGGAACAGGGGAGACAGATATGAAATTCAACGCCGTTTTCTGCATTGCCATCGCCATCGCTGCGACGCCGCTGGCGGCCCAGGCGCCCGATCCCCTGGCAGAGGCCGAGGCGCAGGAGGAGCGCACGGCGCGGATCGCGGGCCAGCTATGGGACTGGGCCGAGCTCGGCTATCGCGAGACCCGCAGCACCGCGCTGCTGCAGGAGGAGCTCGAACAGGAAGGCTTCGCGGTCGAGGCCGGCGTCGCGGGCATTCCCACCGCCTTCGTCGCCGAATGGGGCACCGGTGGCCCGGTGATCGCCATCCTCGCCGAAATGGATGCCCTGCCGGGGATCACCCAATCGACTTCGGCCTCGCGCGACCCGCTGGCGGACAAGCACGCCGGGCACGCCTGCGGGCACAATCTGTTCGGCGCCGGATCGCTCTCCGCTGCGATCGCGACCAAGCGCTGGCTCGAAAAGAGCGGCACGCCGGGGCGGATCCGGCTGTACGGGACGCCCGCCGAGGAAGGCGGTTCGGGCAAGGTCTACATGGCCCGCGCGGGTCTGTTCGAGGATGTCGATGTCGCGCTTCACTGGCATGCCGACGACGAGAACAGCGCCGCGGCGCGGACCAGCCTCGCCAACCGCTCGGCCAAGTTCCGGTTCAGGGGAACCTCGGCCCATGCCGCGGCCGCGCCCGAGCGCGGCCGCAGCGCGCTCGACGGGGTCGAGGCGATGAACATGATGGTGAACATGATGCGCGAGCACACCGACATGGATACGCGTATCCATTACGTGATCACCGAGGGCGGGGAGGCTCCCAATGTCGTGCCCGACTTCGCCGAGGTCTTCTATTACGTCCGCCATTCGCGTGCCGACGAGGTCCGGGCGCTGTGGACGCGGCTCGAAGCCGCCGCGAAGGGCGCGGCCATGGGCACCGGAACCGAGGTCGATTGGGAGATCATTCACGGCAACAACCCGCTGCTGGTCAATGAGACACTGGCCCGGGTGATGGATGCCAAGCTACGCAGCCTCGGTGGGATCGCCTACACGCCGGAGGAACGCGCCTGGGCGGAGGAGATCTCAGCCAGCTTCGGCGAGAATGCCGTCCCGCTCGGGCAAGCCGCGCAGGTGCAGCCCTATGACACCAGCCTCGGCTATGGTTCGACCGATGTCGGCGACGTGTCCTGGGCCACTCCGACGGTCGGCGTTCGCACTGCCACCTGGGTTCCCGGCACCAGCGCGCACAGCTGGCAGGCGGTTGCGGCCAGCGGCCGTTCGATCGGCTACAAGGGGGCGCAGCTCGCCGCCAAGACGCTGACGCTGATGGCGGCGGAACTGTTCACCAATCCGGACTTGCGCAAGGCGGCGAAAGCCGAGTTCGAGCAGGCGCGCGGCGAGGGCTACGTCTATCGCTCGCTCCTCGGAGACCGTCAGCCCCCGCTCGACTACCGCCGGTAGTCAGCCGCCCGTCCGGTCGGCCAGGCTTTCCATTGCCGGCCGGACGGGAGCGACGTCATAGCCGGCCTGCGCCGCAATCTCGGCGATCTCGCCGGGGTCGCCCCCGCACCGCGCCTGGGCCAGCGCCCAGAGCAGGGTGGAGCGGGTACCGGTGCGGCAGAAGGCCAGCACCTTGCCCTGAGCCGTGTCGAGCGCTTCGATCATCGCCTCTACCTGCGGCGGGCCGAAGCCGCCCGGGCCGACGGGGATACTGCGATAGGCGATCCCGGCCGCCTGCGCCGCCCGTTCGATCTCCACCCCCGCCGGCTGTCCGGGCGCCTCCCCGTCGGGGCGGTTGTTGACGATCAGGCCGACACCCTGCTCCTTCGCGGCGGCCATGGTGGCGGGCTCGATCTGCCCGGAGGCGAGAAAGCTTTCGGTCAGGTGCCGGAATTCGGTCATGCGCCGGCCTTCGCCCTTGCCGCCCGGCGATTGCGCTGGAGAATGTTGAGCAGTTCGACCCCCACCGAAAAGCCCATTGCGGCATAGATGTAGCCCTTGGGCACGTGGAAGCCGAAGCCGTCGGCGATGAGGACGAGGCCGATCATCACGAGGAAGGCGAGCGCCAGCATGACCAGCGTGGGATTGTGCTCGATGAACCGGGCCAGGGGATCGGCGGCGACCATCATGATCCCGACCGTGATCACCACCGCGGTGACCATGATCGGAATGACGTCGGTCATGCCGACCGCGGTGAGGATCGAATCGACCGAAAAGACGAGATCGATCGCGACGATCTGCGCGATGACCGCGCCGAAGGTGGCCTTGACGGCCTCTCCGGTCCCCGGCGTCTTGTCGAGCAGGTCGCCCGAATCGTCCTGCGGCTCCATCGAGTGATGGATTTCCTTGGTCGCCTTCCACAGCAGGAACAGTCCGCCCACGAGCAGGATCAGGTCGCGGCCCGAAAAGGCGGTTTCGAAGCTCGGTTCGCCGTAATCATTGGGGGCGCCGAAGAGGCCGAGGTCGAACAGCGGGGTCTGCAGCGTCACCAGCCAGCCGATCAGCATCAGCAGGCCGATCCGCATGACCAGAGCCAGTGCCAGACCGATTCGCCGCGCCCGCTGCTGCTGGTGCTCGGGCAGCTTGTTCGAAAGGATCGCGATGAAGATAAGGTTGTCGACCCCGAGAACGACCTCGAGTGCGATCAGAGTGAGCAGGGCGAGCCACGCCGCCGGATCCTGCAAGAGCCCGAGAATATCCATGAGCACGCCCTGCAATTTTTGCCCGGGCGATTCAAGCGCACAATGATGTCGGCATTCTATTCGAAAACGTCACATTGCTGTGCTTCACGGAGCACGAATACTAAATCGTTCGCCTATGGCGCTTATCCGCGCTATGACGGGGCGAGATCACGGGTGGATGCGTCCGTAAACGTACCTGCCCGCACTGTCGCGGAACGCAGCTTTCCGCGTCGGTGCACAGACCGAGAGAGCTGCAACGACAAGGTATTGTTCGAGTTATGGGTTACGACAGAGGACGCCGTCGCGGACGGGACAAGCGCGACGGCATCGGCGAAGAAGGCTTCGACAATTTCGGTGGCCCTCCCGGCGATTTCGCGCCGCACAACGCCTTTGGCAACGACCGCTTCGGCGGCAACGACCGCGGCGGCGGTTTCGGTGGCGGTGACCGCGGCGGTTTCGGCGGCGGCAATCGCGGCGGCGGTGGCGGCGGCTTCGGTGGCGGCAATCGCGGCGCTGGCGGCGGCGGCGGTGGCGGTGGCGGTGGCGGCTTCAACCGCATGCCCGCCCAGGTCGTCGGCACCGGCAAGGGGACGGTGAAATTCTTCAATGGCCAGAAGGGCTTCGGCTTCATCCAGCAGGATGGCGGCGGTGAGGATGTGTTCGTCCACATCAGCGCAGTCGAGCGTGCGGGTCTCGAAGGTCTGGCTGAAGGCCAGGAACTCGAATTCAATCTGGTGGATCGCGGCGGCAAGGTTTCGGCGCAGGATCTCCAGGTCGTCGGCGATGTGATCCCCGTGCAGCAGCGCAGCGGCGGCGCTGCGCCCGGCGGCGGCGGTGATGCGGGCGGCGCGCCGCGCCGCGAGCTGACCGGGGAAAAGGCCACGGGCACGGTTAAGTTCTTCAATTCGATGAAGGGCTTCGGCTTCCTCACCCGCGACGATGGACAGCCCGATGCCTTCGTCCACATCAGCGCTGTCGAACGCTCCGGCCTCGCTGGCATCAACGAGGGCGAACGCTATGAGTTCGACCTCGAGGTCGACCGACGCGGCAAGCACTCGGCGGTCAACCTCGTTCCTGCCCAGGATTGAGGTCGCGGCCCGCGCGATCGGATTTGACCCCGCGCGCGAGACGCAATAGATCGCTGGCAATCACGCAAATGGCGGTTCCGTTGGAGCCGCCATTTGTCTTTGACCTGACCCGCCGGAGGCCCCGATGTCGATTAGTCCGTTGATGCCCGTCTATCCCCGCTGCGGCGTTCGCCCCGTCGCGGGCGATCATTGTCATCTGATCGACGAGGACGGGACCCGCTACCTCGACTTCGCCAGCGGCATCGCGGTCAATCTGCTCGGCCACAGCCATGCGGGCCTGATCGGGGCGATCCAGCGCCAGGCCGAAACGCTGATGCATGTTTCGAACCTCTATGGCAGTCCGCAGGGAGAGGCGCTGGCGCAGCGGCTCGTCGACGAGACTTTCGCGGATACGGTGTTCTTCACCAATTCGGGCGCCGAGGCGGTCGAATGCGCGATCAAGACCGCGCGCTCCTATCACCAGCACGAGCAGGGCGATCCGAATCGGACCGAGCTGATCACCTTCAGCAGCGCCTTCCACGGGCGGACGATGGCGACGATCAGCGCCTCCAATCAGGAGAAGATGCACAAGGGCTTCCTGCCGCTGCTCGCCGGGTTCCGCTATGCCGAATTCGACGATCTCGACAGCGCGAAGGCGCTGGTCAGCGACAAGACCGCGGGCTTCCTGGTCGAGCCGATCCAGGGCGAAGGCGGCATTCGCCCGGCCTCGGATGCCTTCATCCGCGGGCTGCGCGCCCTCTGCGACGAACACGACATGATGCTGGTGTTCGACGAGGTCCAGTGCGGCGTCGCCCGGACCGGCAAGCTCTATGCCTATGAGCACTACGGCGTGGAACCCGACATCATGGCGACTGCCAAGGGCATCGGCGGCGGCTTTCCGCTTGGCGCCTGTCTCGCAACCGAAAACGCCGCGCGCGGGATGGGCTTCGGCGCGCATGGCTCGACCTATGGCGGCAATCCGCTGGCCATGGCGGCCGGAACGGCGGTGATGGATGCCGTCGCGAATGATGAATTCCTCGCCGAAGTGACCGAGAAGGGCGAGCGCCTGCGGAGCCGGCTCGAGCAGTTCATCGGCAACTACCCCGAGCTGTTCGAGCTCGTCCGCGGCAAGGGTCTCATGCTCGGCGTCAAGATGAAGGTCGAGAGCCGGCCGTTCTTCGTTCACCTGCGCGACAATCACCAGCTGCTGACCGTCGCGGCGGGCGACAACACGCTGCGGGTGCTCCCCCCGCTGGTGGCCGGCGATGCCGAATTCGACGAATTCTTCGACAAACTCTCGGCCGGCGCCGCGAGCTATGAGCCGACGGCCGCGTGACGGTCGGGGGCAGTCCGCTGGAACTCGCTCCGGCGGCGAGGAACTTCCTCGATCTCTCCGATGCCGGAGGCGATGCGCTCGCCGCCATGCTGGGCGATGCGCAGGATCGCAAGGCCGCGCGGGCCGGCTGGCCGAGGGGCCGGACCGATGCCGACGCGCCGCTCGCCGGCCATGTCCTCGGCATGATCTTCGAGAAGAACTCGACCCGCACACGGGTGAGCTTCGACATCGCCATGCGCCAGCTCGGCGGCTCGGCGCTGATCCTCGATTCGGGCACCAGCCAGCTCGGCCGCGGCGAGAGCATCGCCGACACCGCGCGCGTCCTCAGCCGCATGGTCGATGCGATCATGATCCGGACCGATGATCATTCCAAGGCCGAGGAACTGGCGCATCATGCGCATGTGCCGGTGATCAACGGGCTGACCGACCGATCGCACCCGTGCCAGATCGTGGCCGACCTGCTGACCATCGTCGAGCACGGCAAGGCCTTGCCCGGCCTGGAGCTCGCCTGGCTCGGCGATGGCAACAACGTGCTCCACTCGATTCTCGAGGCAGCGGGGATCTTCGGCTTCAACGTCCGCATGGGCACTCCGCGCGGCTACGAGCCCGCAGCGGAATTCGTCGCCATGGCGCGTGCGGGTGGTGCGAAGGTGACGCTGACGGGCGAGGCTCAGGAGGCCGTCGCGGGCGCCGACATCGTTGTCACCGACACTTGGGTCTCGATGGGACAGGATCACGCCCGCGAGAAGCTTGCCGCCATGGCTCCGTTCCAGGTGGATGGGGCGCTGATGGCAGCCGCGAAACCCGATGCCAAATTCCTCCATTGCCTTCCCGCCCATGTCGGTGAGGAAGTGACGGAACAGATCTTCGAAGGCAGTCAGTCGGTGGTGTTCGACGAGGCGGAAAACCGCATCCACGCCCAGAAGTCGGTGCTGCTGTGGTGCTTCGGTCGGCTCTGATCCGGCCTCCGCCCCCCTAACAATCGGCGGCGCAGGCCCCATATGCCGCGCATGCACGCACCTTCCGACACTTCCGAGGAGACCTATTCGGGTCGCCTGCTGGCCTTCACCATTCCGTCGCGCTCGGCGCGGGGAAGGGTGGTCCGCCTCGACAGCACGCTCGACACCATTCTGTCAGCGCATGCCTATCCCGCGCCGATCGCGCATCTCTTGGCCGAGGCGCTGGTCGTCGCCACGCTGATGGGCGGGCTGCTCAAGAACGACGGTTCGCAGGTGACGATGCAGGCCCAGACAGAGGCCGGCGCGGTCAAGCTGCTGGTGTGCGACTACAAGGGCGGGGAGTTGCGCGGCTATGTCGATTTCGATGCCGCACGGCTGGCGGAGCTGGGGGCCAACCCATCGCTCTATGCGCTGTTCGGCAAGGGCTATCTCGCGATTACCTTCGACGTAACCGGGGGCAAGGGCCGCTATCAGGGCATTGTGCCGCTCGAAGGGGACAGCCTGGCGGAAGCCTGCGAACGCTATTTCTATCGATCCGAACAGGTCCCCACGCTGATCCGCTGCGCCGTCCGCATCGACGAGAACGGCTGCCGCGCGGCGGGGCTGCTGGTGCAACATCTGGCCGAGGGGGAAGAGGGCCGCGAACGGCTCCATGCCAAGCTCGACCATCCGGAATGGGAGCATGTCGCGGTGCTCGCCGGCTCGCTGCGCTTCGACGAGCTGCTCGATCCCGGTCTGTCGCTCGAGGCGATCGCCTGGCGTCTGTTCCACGAAGAGGAAGAGGTGCGGATCCAGCGTGGTGCCGAGATCGGGCAGGGCTGCCGCTGCTCGGTGGAGCATTACCGGCAGGTGCTGGCGCGCTTTCCGGAAGAAGATCTCGCCGAAATGCGCAATGATGCGGAAATCGTTCCGGTCGATTGCGCCTTTTGCTCGAAGCGCTTCGAGATCGAGGTATGAACCGCCTGTCGTCGGCATACAACGCCTGGGCGCGGTTCTGGTGTAGGAAGGCCGAATCGTCTCTGCGCAGGCGCGGAGCAAGCGAGGGTGGAGCAGCCATGGCTCGTAGAGCGGCTTTGATAGTTGCGGTGCTGATCGCCCCCTTTGCGCTGCCGTCGGCGGTGGCGCTTGCGCAGGCGTCGCTGGCGATGCTCGAGGGTCTCGACCGCGGCGGATGGGAGGTGCGCTTCCGCGATGGCAGCGAAGCGCGCAAGGTCTGCGTGCGATCGGGACGCGAGCTGATCCAGCTGCGCCACGCGGACAGCGGATGCAACCGCTTCGTGGTGGAGGACGGCGCCCAGGCGGTGACGGTGCAGTATACCTGCCGCGGCAACGGCTATGGCCGGACCAGCATCCGCAAGGAAAGCCCCGGGCTGGTACAGATCGAGAGCCAGGGCATCGCCGGGGGCAAACCGTTCCAGTTCTCCGCCGAGGCACGCCGCACCGGAGCCTGCCGCTGAGGCGGTTGCGGGCGCCCGCGATCCGCCCTAGCGGAGGCGGATGACCCCCACCGACAACCCGGGCCCCGCAGTCGTTCTGCTATCGGGCGGACTCGATTCCATGGTCGTTGCCGCGCTCGCTCGCGAGCGGGGCCACGACCTTCACGCGCTCACGATCGATTACGGCCAGCGCCACCAGCGCGAGCTGGAGTCGGCCCGCGCCATCGCCCGCAGGCTCGGCGTGGAACGGCACATCCTTCTCCCGCTCGACCTGCGGTGCTTCGGAGGCTCGGCACTGACCGCCGATATCGCCGTGCCGAAGTCGGGCGTGGCGGAGGATATTCCCGTGACCTATGTTCCCGCACGCAATCTCGTCTTCCTCGCGCTGACCACGGCCTTTGCAGAGACCTCGGCTTCGCGCGACATCTTCATCGGCGTCAATGCGCTCGATTATTCGGGCTACCCCGACTGCCGCCCCGAATTCATCGCCAGCTTCGCCGAAACCGCCAGGCTCGGGACGAGGCAGGGGGTGGAGGGCGCACCCTTCGCCATCCACGCGCCGCTCCAGCACATGTCCAAGGCCGATATCGCCCGCGAATGCGTCCGTCTGGGGCTCGACCCGGCGTGGAGCTGGTCGTGTTACGACCCCACTCCCGAGGGTCTGGCCTGCGGGGCCTGCAATTCCTGCCGTTTGCGGCGAAAAGGCTTTGCCGAAGCAGGGCTTGTCGATACGACCCCCTATTCCGGGGATGCCTCTGAAATGACGGAGTAAGGATTTGACCGAGCCGACCGAAGCCGCTGCCGAACTGTCACCTGCAGCGCGCGAAGTGGACGACAAGGTTCCCGCTTACAGCTGGTACGCGCTCAGCGTGCTGGTGCTCGTCTATGTCCTCAATTTCATCGACCGGCAGATCCTTTCGATCCTCGCGAACGACATCAAGGCCGATCTCGGCGTCGATGACGCCTTCCTCGGCTTTCTCTACGGGACGGCTTTCGCGATCTTCTACGCGCTGTTCGGGATTCCGCTCGGCAAGCTGGCCGACAGCTGGAAGCGGGTCCGGCTGATGAGCATCGGACTCTCGCTGTGGTCGCTGATGACCGCCCTGTCGGGCTTCGCCCGCAGTGGAACGACACTGACCTTCGCCCGGATCGGGGTCGGAGTGGGCGAAGCGACGGCCAGCCCGTCGGCCTATTCCCTGATTTCTGACTGGTTTCCCGCGCGGCTCAGGGCCACGGCGCTGGCGATCTATTCTTCGGGGCTCTATTTCGGAGGTGGCATCTCGCTGCTGATCGGCGGGATGATCAAGGACGGCTGGAACGATGCCTATCCCGGCGGGGGCCCGCTCGGACTGGTCGGCTGGCAGGCGGCCTTCGTCAGTGTCGGCATCCCGGGCTTGCTGCTCGCCGCCTGGGTGCTCACGCTGCGCGAGCCGGTGCGCGGGGCGATCGACGGCATTCCGACCCGGGAGGATCCAGCCCCGTTCCGCGGCTTCTTCGACGAACTGGTCCAGATCATTCCGCCGTTCACCCTCCTCGGGGCGCTGCGTCGAGGCGTGGGCGCGCTGCTGATCAATATTGCCGGGGCGATCGGCTTCGCGCTCGCGGCAGTGTTGCTCACGCGCTGGGTCTATGCTGGGCCCGGGACCTTCGTGACCGCCGTTTCGGACCAGTGGCTGTTTCTCGCGATCGGCTATTACGCGGTGTTCAGTTGGGCCAGTTCACTGCGGTCGCGCGATTTGCCGACCTTTCGGCTGACCTGGGGATCGCCCGCCTTCATGACCACCATTCTCGGCTATGGCATCGTCGCCTTCCTTTCCTATGCCGCGTCGTTCTTCGCCGCGCCCTTCGGCGAGGTGAAGTTCGGCATTGCCGCGGCCGAGATCGGCTTCCTGCTCGGCGCGCCCGCGGCGGTAGCTGGCTTTCTGGGCGTCATCGCCGGCGGCCGCATCGCCGACTGGCTGTTCGTCCGTTATCCGGCCGGGCGCCTGTTCGTGGTGATGTTCGGCCTGCTGGCCCCGGTGCCGGTGCTGTGGATCACCTATACGACCGACGACATCACGCTCTTCTATATCGGCGCTGCGCTGGGCCAGTTGCTTGCCGCCAGCGCACTGGGCGCGGCGGCGGCAACCAGCCAATCGCTCGTGCTCCCGCGCATGCGCGGCGTGGCGACCGCGACCTTCTTCCTCGCCACGACGCTGGTGGGGCTCGCGCTCGGCCCGTTCCTGGCCGGATGGGTCTCGGCCACGCACGGGGGCGACATATCGCTCGGCATTCGGACCATCATGTGGGCTGTGCCGCTCGGCGTCGCTTGCCTGATCGCTGCGATCAGGCTGGTTCCCGAAGCGGCAGCGCATATGCGCGAGACGGCGAGGGCGGCAGGCGAGCCGGGGCTTTAGATCCGGCGCAACACCCCGCAGGCAACCCGCGAACCGGCATCGCCCGAGGGATCGGTTCGATAGTCGTCGGCTCCGGCATGGACGACGACAGCGGTCCCATCGGCATCGAAGATCGCATCGAGCGCTGCGGAAGCAGGACGGTCAATCTCATATTGGATCGATCCCGAGCCGTTGGCGCCGACAGTGAGATTCGGCATGTCGCCCAGGTGCTTGCCACCCGGTGCCAGCGATCCATGCGCATTGCCGGTCGGATTGAGGTGACCTCCGGCGCTGGTGAAATCGGGTGCTGTGCAGCGGCCGGTGGTGTGGAGGTGAAACCCATGCTGCCCGGGTTCCATGCCGGTGACGGCACCGGCGACCGTCACGGTCTGACCGTTGCTGAGTAGCTGGACCGTGCCCGCCGGTCTGCCATTAGCAAAGGTCAGCGTCGCCTGACCGACCCTTTCGGTAGGCAGATCGGCAATGGTCGAACAGCCGCCGAGCATCAGGGCGGTGGCGGCGGTGGCGGACAATTGGCGGATCATCGGTCTCTCCTGCTTACGGCGTGATTACCCTTGCCCAACGAAAAAGGGGCCGGATTGCTCCGGCCCCTTTCGGTCTTTTCGGCGTGAGGCCGAGGCTTACATGCCCGAACCCGGACCGTAGGTGATTTCCACGCGACGGTTCTGGAGTTCGCGAACGCCGTCGGCGGTCGGAACGCGGGGCTGCGATTCGCCGAAGGCTTCGCTGGAGATGCGGCCGTCGGGAATGCCACGCGAGCTGAGATAGCTGCGCACCGAGGCGTTGCGACGCCCGGCGAGGCCCATGTTGTACTGCGCCGTACCCGAGCGGTCGGTGTGACCGGCGAGCATGACCGAGGCCGTGCCGCAATTGGCGTAGGCCGACACCGCATTGTCGAGGATCGTCGCCGCTTCGGGCGTGATCTCCGACTTGTCCCAGTTGAAGAACACGATGTACGGACCGGTCTCGCAGACCGCTGCCGGAGGCGGCGGCGGAGGCGGCGGGGGCGGCGGAGGCGGCGGAGGCGGCGGCGGCGGCGGCGGGGGCGGCGGAGCCACCGGAGCGCCGAAGTTGTAGGTCAGCGTGCCCATCAGCGAATGGCTGCGGAAGCTGTCCTCGGTCGCACGACCGCCGAGATCGACGAGGCGGACATCTTCCGCCGTGAACATGCGATAGCGCAGGCCAACATCGACATTGTCGGTCAGCGGTGCGCGAACGCCGGCGAGGATCTGCCATGCGAGACCGCTGTCCGAATCGTCGACCGCACTCGAGAAGTTCGAGAAGGGGGTCACTTCGTAGCTGGTGCGCGCGACACCGATACCACCGCCGGCATAACCCTGCAGGCCATCGTCCGGACCGAAGTCGAACATGCCGTTGAGCATGAAGGCCAGAACGTTGACATCGCCACCGGACTCATAGCTGCCCGCAACGAGGCTGTCGCTGCCGACCGAAAGGCCCGAGCTATCCACCGTGATGGTGTCGATATCGGCCTGGCGATAGCTGACTTCGGCTTCCAGACGGAAAGCACCGAAATCGTAACCGACGAAGCCGCCGCCATCGAAGCCGTAATCGTGATCGACCTGGAGTTCTCCAGTAGTGTCGTCGATGCTGAAATCAGTATCTTCGACAAGCATCGGCCCGAATTCGGCACCGACGTACCAGCTATCATCACGTGCCAAGGCAGGCGATGCTAGGGCCGTAGAGGCCATCGCCATTCCTATGACGAATTTCCGCATTATAGTTTCCCCTTTTTTACGATTTGGAGCCACCGAGTGCATCATATCTAACTTTCATGCCCCGAGGTGGCAAGAGAACAATCGACGGGAACTGTGGCATTATTGCCGCGTCCCGATTCATGAGCAGGGTTCGTCCGGAGACCCTCCCGTGGCAAGCGAACGAGAGTTCCGAAGTCCGGTTCCCGCTAGGCGGAGGGAATCAGCGAAACTGTGGCAAGAATGTCGATCAGCGCGGCTATGGCGATACGCGCCTCGGCATCGACCACGCTCCCGCCGCTCGGTGCCTCGGGTCGGGCTGCGCGCCTCCAGCCATCGGCATAGGACAGGCGTTGCCCGGTCGCGGTGTCGTGCACGATCATCCCCTCCACCGGCGGGCAATAGGTCCAGCCGCTGCCGTCCCACACGGCGAGCTGGTGGTCGCGCCCGGCCCATTCGCCCCCGGCCGCCGCCGCGACGAGCCAGCCTTCGCCTTCGGCGGGGTCGCCCGGCGGATCGGCAGCCTCTCCCGCCACGGCCGGATGCAGCAGCAGGTCGATCCGCGCCAGCGCTTCATTGACGAAGAGCTCGCGCTGGGCCTGGCCCGCCACGAGCAGCGGCAGAGAGTGCCGCGGCGTGAGGGCGGAAAAATCGAGGGGGTCGGTCATGGTGGCCTCCGATTGGGGGTGGGTTCAAAGAGTAGTGAGAAAGAGCGCATGCGAGAGCGCAAAGCTGCCTCTCTGCCGGACCCACAGGGCTTCGCCCGCATGGGCGGCGGCCAGTGCGCCCAGTTCCACGGCGTCGAGCGCGAGAGCGGGCGCGGTGGTGCTCCAGAGGGCGGATGGGGCGGCGGGATCGCCCAGCCCGACCTCATAGCGTTCGGCCTGCTCGACCAGCGGCTGCTCGACCTCTTCGAGCCACGCCCAGCCGCCGCGCGCACGCCGCGTCCAGCCGAGCGCGAGCGCACCGTCGGGCTCGCGCCGCACCACGGCGTGGACCGGGAACCAGGGCCTGCGCGAAAGGCCGACCTGTTCGACCGCTGCAGCGACGGGGGTCTCGTCGCCCGGCCCGATCGCTACGATCTTCCCATCTTCGGGCAGCGAGAGGCTTTCCGGCAGCTCGAGGAGCCGGTCGTCGAGCAGCGTCGCCGGCGTTCCGGCACGGTGCCCCTTCATCGCCTCCGCTTCGGTCCCGCCGCGACCGCGGAGCAGGCCCTTGAGCGACCATAGGCCGTAGCCCAGCGGCTCCGCGGCCGCGAACTGGAGCAATTCGCCGCCCACCAGAAGGCGGTTCGCGCCCAGCGCGATCGCCTCCACCCGCGCGGGTTCGAGCGCCGCTTCCTCGTCCTCGAGCGCAAGCATTAACGTGGCTGCGGCTTCGAAACGCAAACCTCTGCTCGATCCGAGCGGCGCTGCCAGCACTCCGCCGACAGCCCGCCGGCCGGCACCCGCCCCGATCGGCGTGAGCGTCCCGCCAGCCTCGGCATAGAGCGTCGCCCCCGACCACCGCCCGGAAGCTGCGCCGACAGCGGCATAGCGGCGCACCGACGTGCTCGAACCCGAGCCATCCCAGGCCAATTCGAAAACGCGCAAGCTGGTCGTGGCGGGCAGGCGGTCGGCTGGAGACCAGCCGGCGCCGGCATCGGCCGCGATGCTGCCGGCGGTAGCCCTCGCACAGCGAGGCGCGCCAGCGCTCGGCGAATTCCCGGTCGGTGCGGCGCAGGCGATAGACTTCGCGCGTGGCCACCCCGGCGCGCTCCGCAGCCGCCGTCACATTGGAGGTCTCGGCCAGCATTTCGAGAAAGGCGCGCTTCCAGTGGATCGGGAAGGGCGCCGCAGCGCCCGCTCCGTCTTGCCGCCCCGCCGCCGGCATCCCCCCCGTGCCGCGGCAGCGGCGGCAGCGGCGGCAGCGGCCGCAGCGGCGGCAGCAGCGGCTGCGGCCCGGCGCTCCTGCCGTTCGTCGAACGCGGCCAGCGCTCGCGCCATCCGCGCGCCGAAGGCCGGCCTGCGCGACCGGCGCGAATGGATCGATCCCGGCGCGACGCCGACGGCCTTCGCCGCCCTGACGATCACCCCCAGCCGCTCCAGCTCCTTCAGGAAAGGCTTCTCCCAGGCCAGAGGCCCGACGCTCTTGCTCGGCATGTCCATAGCTCCTCGAAAACGCCCGCGCGGAAACGCAAAAGGGCGGCCGGGTCCGAAGACCGGGCCGCCCCTTGGCGAGTCGCACTATCGCGATGTTGGCTGTATCTAACCGAAGAGCGTCACGCTGTCAAGCGAAAAGTGCCAGATAGGTTAGAAACGTCGCAGGGAGGCGTTCGGCAGATCCGGTCCTGGCCCGTGTCCGCCCCCCCCCACACACATGGCGGGGGCGCGTTTTCGAGCTGCGGCTCACCTGCTCAATAGTGGAACCGGCACTGCGCAATCTCGAGCTGCTGCTGTTCGTCCTTGCCCGACACCCGATAGACCAGCCGGTCCTCGCGCGTGATCCGCCGCGACCACCACCCGGCAAGCGAGCCACGGAGCGGTTCGGGTTTGCCCGTGCCGCTGAACGGTGTCCGCCGGCATTCCCTGATCAGATCGTTCAGGCGCGAGAGGGTTGTCCCGTTCTTTTCCTGCCAGTGAAGATAATCCTCCCAGGCATTGTCCGAAAAGACCAGCTTCACGCCTCGCTCAGTTCCCGCTGGGACCCGCCGTCGCCGTCGAGCTGCTCGATCGACTCCCGAAGCCGCCGGGCATTGGCGCGGTTCGACAGCAGGTGCATGGTCTCTTCGATCGCGTTCCAGTCCTCGAGCGAGACCATCACCACCGACTCCGCCTTCTGCCGCGTCACCACCACCTGCGTACGGTCCTTCACGACGCGATCCATCGTGCCCTTCAGATTGGCGCGTGCATCCGAATAGGTGATCACATCCATGACAGACTCCTTTCGCTGGCGATATTGTACAAATTTACGTACGAATGCAAGCGAAAGCACTTCCTGCGGCCGGAAGCGCGCGCATATTTTCGCTCGCCAGGCCCTCATGCATCTCCCTGCCGGACCTGCCCGGCCACCCGCACTCTCCAATTGCGCCCCCGCGCAACTCGCCCTAACGCGCGGCGGAGTTTTCGGGACGCTCCTGCCATGATCATGAAGCCGCTGCGCAGTCTCTACGATTGGACGATGGCCAAGGCCGGGCATCCGCATGCGGTCGGCTGGCTGGCGGTGTTCAGCTTCATGGAATCCTCCTTCTTCCCGATCCCGCCGCATCCGCTGCTCGGGCTGATGTGCCTCGCCGAGCCGAAGAAGGCGGTGCGCTTCGCGCTGGTCTGCACGCTCGCCTCGGTCGCCGGGGCGCTGCTCGGCTATGCCATCGGCTGGGGGCTCTACGACACGGTCGGCGCCTGGCTGATCGGCGCGCTCGGCCTGACCGAGGCCTTTCCCGTCGCCGCCTGCCATTTGCGCGAATACGACTTCGAGGCGATCCTGATCGCGGGGGCGACCCCGGTGCCGTTCAAGCTGCTGACGATCACCGCCGGCTTCATCGGGATGAACCTGGTCACCTTCGTTCTGTCGAGCCTGGTCGCCCGCGCGCTGATCTTCATGACCGTGGGTCTGTTGTTCCGCGTCTTCGGCGCGCCGATCAAGCGGGTGATCGACCGCTATCTCGGCACGGTGACGACCCTGTTCGTCCTGCTGGTGGTGGGCGGGGTGCTGGTGCTGACGCAGATGGGCGGCAGCGCCGAGCGATCGGGGGACGCTTGCAGCCGGGCCGAGACGGTCCGGCCGGGCTGATCCGACCGGGCTGATCCGACCGGGGGCGCGACGCTCAGCCCTCGAAGGCGATCGCGAGCGTGATCTCGGTGTCGAGCAGCCTCGAGACCGGGCAGCTTTCCTTGGCATCGGTCGCCAGCCGTTCGAATGTCGCGCGGTCGAGCCCCGGCACCCGGCCGCTGGTGCTCAGCGCCGAGCGGGTCACGGCGAAGCCGCCGTCCTGCCGTTCCAGCGTCACCTCGGCCTCGGTCTCCACGCTGCCCTCGGCATGGCCGGCCTCGGCCAGCTTGAACGACAGGGCCATGGTGAAGCAGCTCGCATGCGCCGCGGCGATCAGTTCCTCGGGATTGGTGCCCGGGGCATCCTCGAACCGCGTGTTGAAGCCATAGGGCTGGTCGGCGAGCGCGCCCGAGCCGGTCGAGACCCGGCCCTTGCCCTGCTTGCCCAGCCCCTCGTAGCGCGCACTGCCGGTGTTGGTCGTCTTCATCGCCGCGGTCTCCCTTTGCCCTAAGACGGGCCGAGCGGGCAAGACGTTCCCGATGCGGCGGATCGGGCGACCCCCACCGGTTCTAGCGCCGAAGGGGAAACGCCTGCGCCACGGCCGCGTGGTCGTAATCGGCCACGCCGATCGAAACCTTGTCGAGGATCCGCCCGACGCGATCCAGCGCCGCCATGACCTCGCCATCCTGTCGCATCCGGTCGATGTCCGCCTGGTTTGCCGCCGTACTGGCGGTCCGCAGCTCGACGACGGGGTGCTGCAGATAGCGGATCCCCTGCTCCGGATCGGCCGAGCGCAGATTGGCGATCAAGACGGTCTTCGCAGCCTCGTCTTCCCCGAGGGCGAGCATGGTGTTCGCGTAAGTGGCGAGCTGCGTCGACCGCGCCTCCTCCAGATGCCGGCGTGAATCCGCCGCCACCTCGGCCTGCCCCAATCGGTGATAGGCGCGCAGCCTCACGGCATGCATCTTTCCCAGGGCCCCGAGCGACTGTCCGGCCGCTGCGAGTTCGGCGATCGCGGGTTCGATCAGCGCCAGCGCTTCGCGCGGCCGGTCCCTCTCGAGCAGGTCGAGCGCGTAATTCGCCGTGATGTTCAGCGGATTGGTGCCGGTGATCGCGGAATATCTGTCCAGCGCGGTTACGAACAGCTCTTCGGCTTCATCGGGCGATCCGGCAGCGGTCCAGGCAGAGGCGAGGGGCGCCACCCAGAAGGGCGTATCGTATCTGGTGTAGAGACTTTCGGGCGAGACTTCGAAGAGCCGGTCGAGCAAACGCGTGTATGCGCCCGCGGTGGCGCGGGGTTCGGTGAGAGAAGCCGCCGCGCCGAGATAGGCTCCGGCGGCCGTGCCATTGTCGGCCCTGAGGAAATCCTGCCGGAGTTGCTCCAGATAGTTTGCTCCCAGAGCATCGAGAGCGGCTGGATCGAGCTCGATCCGCGGCCAGTAGTCGCGAAAGCGGGCCTGCGCTGCGATGGCGATGCGCTCGACCGGATCGGCGACCTTGTCGAGCGCCGTGCGGGCCTGCTGCTCGCGGCCGCTGTCGTTCGCGGCATTGACAAAGATCGCCAGTTGCATCCTGTCGCGCAGGGCGACGCTTCCCGGATCGTAGCCGATCCGCTCGAGGGCCAGACACAGGGCGACCAAACCGTCGATATCGCCCCCGGCCTCGAGATTGCCGACCAGCGCACCGAGAGTGTAACCCCCGATCGTGCGAGCGGCCACCGGCGCACGGGCGGCGAGCTCGATCCATTGACGCGCCGCGAAATCGGCTTCCGCAGTGTAGGCGAGGCTGTCGATCGCGATCAGCTTTATCGCATGAACCCGGGGATGGCGCTCCAGCAATCTCTCGAATGCGATCCGGCCCTCGCGGGTCCGTCCTGCCGAAACCGTCAGCGCCGCTTTCCGGCTCGTGAGCAGCGTGGCGATCGGGCTCCCGGTCTCGATCAGCGCGAGCAGGGGGTCGATCTTGCGGATTCCGTCGGTCGGATCGGGCTCCTGCAGGGCGCGGAGGATCGCCTCGCGCAGATCGCGATATTCGGGCTGCAGCAGGCGGTCGATCACCGCTTCGGGCGTCGCCGAAACGGGGGCCGGGCGGGTATGCGCCCGATCGGCCGATTGCGCCGGACCCGGCGTGGCGATCGCCGGGAAGAGGACCGGCAGCCACATCGCCCATCGCTTCTTGCGCAACATCATTCCCCCCAGGACCCGCCGCTTTCTCGCCATGTGTCCGTCAGATGATTCCCACCTCTTTGCCGGCCTTTTCGAAGATGGCGAGGATTTCTTCCACCTCCTCCTGCGAATGCTCGGCGCAGAGCGAGCAGCGCAGCAGCGTCATATTCGCCGGGGTCGCCGGAGGGCGCGCCAGATTGACGTAGAGCCCGCCGTGGATCAGCGCCTGCCACATCGCCGCGCCGCGCTCGAGGTCGGGCATGATCACCGCGATGATCGCGCTCTGCGGCTCCTCGGTGCCGAGCGTGAAGCCGAGCTGCTTGAGGCCATGATGCAGCGCCTTGGAATTTTCCCACAGATGCGCCCGCTTGTTCGAACCCTGCATCAGCTTGCGAATGCTGGTCGCGGCGGTCGCCACGACGCTCGGCGGAAGGCTCGCGGTGAACACATAGGGCCGGCAGACCAGTCGCATGATCTCGAATTTCGGGTGGTTGGAGACGCAGAAGCCGCCGACCGTGCCGACACTCTTGGAAAAGGTGCCGATGACGAAGTCGACCTCGTCGAGCACCCCCGCCTGCTCGACCACGCCGCGGCCGTGCTCGCCGATGAAGCCCATCGAATGCGCCTCGTCGACCAGCACCATGGCGCCATGGCGCTTCGCCACCGCGACCATTTCCTCGAGCGGCGCGATGTCGCCGAGCATGGAATAGACGCCCTCGAGCACCACCAGCTTGCCCGCCCCTTCGGGAATCCGCCGCAGGCGCTTCTCCATCGCCTCGACGTCGTTGTGCTTGAAGGGGACGACCTCGGCATTGCCCAGCGCACAGCCGTCCCAGATGCTGGCATGGCTGTCGATGTCGAGGACGATGTAATCGCCCTTTCCGGCGATGGTCGAGATGATCCCGAGATTGGCCTGATAGCCGGTCGAGAAGACCATGGCATGATCCATGCCGTAGAAATCCACCAGAGCCTGCTCGACCTCCTTGTGACCCTGATAGGTTCCGTTGAGCACGCGGCTGCCGGTGGTGCCCGAACCGAAGTCGGCGAGCGCCTGCTTGCCCGCTTCGACCACGTCGGGATCGAAGGTCATGCCCATGTAATTGTAGGTGCCGAGCAGGATCGTGTCGCGCCCGTTGCACACGGCGCGGGTCGGCGAGAGGACCTTCTCCATCACCAGGCTGAAGGGATCTTCCTGCCCGCTGGCGAGCAGACCTTCGCGCAAGGCGATGATGTCGTCGAACTTGGAGAAGAGGTCCTTTCCTTCGCCTTCGATCGCTTCGGGCTTGTCGGGCTGCGAAATGCCTTCGCTCATCAGTCGGCCTGCAGCTTGGTGACCGCGCTAACGAGCTGGCCGTAGGTCTCGATCTCGGCCTGCTGGTTCATGCTGATGATGATGTCGAATTCGTCCTCGATCGCGGCGACGAAATCCATCACCGTCAGACTGTCGAATTCCAGATCATTGGCGAAGCTCGTATTCTCGGTGATCGCCACGCCCTTCTTGTTGAAGGGTTCGGCCAGTTCGCGAATCCTCGCGTCGACTGCGGCTCGGTCCATGGGGGGTCTTTCCAATCCTTGTCTGGCGCCGGCCCGGTCGGGTGCAGCGCGCGATGCATCCGGCGGCAAAGCGGTTTGTGCCCCCGCTTGTCAAGCGCAGGCCGCAATGGCAAGCTCGGCAAAAGGTCGCAAACGTCTGTTCGAACGGGGGAAAACGGATGAGCGATTCTGCAGGCGCGCCAGCCGGTCCGGCTTCGGCCCCGACCACCGGGATACCGGCACCCGCAAAGGCCGGGGCGACCTACTCGAACCACGCGATTCATCTGATGCGCACTGCCCAGATGAGCACGCTCAAGCTTTCGCAGATGGCCGATCAGAAGGCCTCGATCCTGCTCGGCGCGACCTTTCTCGTCTTCTCGCTCTCGGTCAGCCGGGCGCTGACCGGGCAGATGCCGGTGTCGCTGATGATCCTCGCGAGCTTCTCCTTCGCCAGCTCGCTCTGCGCGGTGATGGCGGTGCTGCCCAAGGTCGGCCGGCCCGATGGCAAGATCAAGAACCGCAACCTCATCTTCTTCGGCCATTACACATGGATGGATGAGGAGGAATGGACCGAGGAACTGCTCGCGCGGCTCGAGACCGATCGCACGGTGTTCGAGACCATGGCGCATGACATGTACCAGAACGGACAGGTGCTGGCGGGCAAGAAATACCGTTTCCTCGCGCTCGCCTACAAGGTGTTCATGACCGGCCTGTTCGTCACGCTCGGCGTGTTCCTGTTCGAGATGGCGAACAGCTAGCCCGGCAAGAGCGCGCGCACCGCCGCCATGAAGGGGCCGATCGATACCGGTTTCGCGAGATAATCCGCGGCCCCGGCATCGCGGATCCGCTCCTCGTCGCCCTTGCCGGCATAGGCGGTCACCGCGAGCACCGGAATCGCGGCCAGCGCCGCCTCGGCCTTCAATTGCGCGATCAGGTCGATCCCGCTTATGTTCGGAAGCTGGATGTCCATGATCACCAGTTCGGGCGTGAACTTGCGGGCGGTGGGCAGAACGTTCTGCCCGTCGGCGACGGGCACCACTTCATAGCCATTGGCCTTCAGCACGTCGCAGAACAGTTTCCGGTTGAGATCGTTGTCCTCGACAACCAGGATTCTCTTTGCCACTTGGCCAGGCCTCCATGCGAATGCGGGGGGCCTTATGGAAAAGCGGGAGCGATGACAATTATTCGCGACGGAACGAAATCTGCGGGCGAGGAGCGCGCCCCCGAAGTGCTCGCGCTCGAGGCGCTGGGCTGGTCGCTCGCCGACGAGAAGCGGGCCGAGCGGCTGCTGTCGCTGACCGGCCTCACCCCCGAACGGCTGCGTCACGGGATCGAGGATCGCCAGGTTCAGGCCGCGGTGCTTGAATTCCTCGCCAATCACGAGCCCGATCTCGTGCTCGCCGCTGATGCGCTGGGCACCACGCCCGAGGCGCTTGCGGCGGCTGCGAGGGAGCTGGCGCGATGAGCCGTCCGTTGATCGTCTCCGATTGCGACGAGGTGCTGCTGCACATGGTCGCGCCCTTCCGCGACTGGCTGGCCGAGACGCAGGGCGTCGAATTCCGCATGGTCGGCAATGATTTCGCGCAGGCGCTGCGCTGGCAGGACAGCGGCGAAGTGCTGGCCCCGGAGGAGATCTGGAGCAAGCTCGGCGGCTTCTTCGATACCGAGATGCATCGCCAGTCGCCGATTTCCGGCGCGATCGAGGGTATCTCCTCGCTCGCCGAGCACGCCGATGTCGTGATTTTGACCAATCTGGTGGACAAGCGCCAGCAGATGCGTGCGGCGCAGCTCGCCGATCACGGGCTCGATGCCCGGGTCTTCACCAATCAGGGGCCGAAGGGGCCGGCGCTGCAGGCCATCCTCGACGAATATCGCCCCTCCAAAGCGATCTTCATCGACGATCTGGCCCAGCACCATCGTTCGGCGCGCGAAACGATCGGCGATATCACCACGCTTCATCTGTGCGGAGAACCATTGCTCGCGCCGCTGATCGATTGCGCGCACAGGTCGGGTCATGCCGATGCGCGTATCGACGACTGGAGCGAAGCACTGCCCTGGCTGATGCATCAACTGGAAAAGGAAAGCTCGTGAACATCGAAGGCAAACTCGGCGAGTTGGGAATTACCCTGCCCAAAGCGGCGGCGCCCGTAGCGAGCTATCAGCCGCTCGTTGTGAGCGGGGGGATGGCTTACGTTTCCGGGCAATTGCCCTTCGTCGACGGGCAGCTGGTCACCGGCAAGCTGGGCGACACGGTGGGGCTCGAACAAGGCCAGCAGGCGGCGCGGGCATGCGGATTGATGATCCTCGCCCAGCTCAAGGCGGCAGGGTTGCTCGAACGCGTGCGCCAGGTGGTCAAGCTCGGTGGCTTCGTCGCCAGCGTGCCCGGGTTCTCGGACCAGCCCAAGGTGGTCAACGGCTGCAGCGACTTGATGGCGGAGGTGTTCGGCGAGGCCGGGCGGCATGCCCGCAGCGCCGTCGGCGTTCCGGTGCTTCCCCTCGATGCCGCGGTCGAGGTCGATGCGATCATTGCTCTCGAGGTTTGATCGGTTTCTCGCGCGATCGGCCGATCCCGCGCGGACCGGCTGGTTGTGTGACCAGGTCTATGCCCACCGCGGGCTGCATCCACCCGGCGTGCCTGAAAACTCGCTCGCCGCATTCGCCGGCGCGCTCGAACGCGGCATGGGTATCGAATGCGACATCCAGCGCAGCCTCGACGGCGCGGCGATGCTGGTCCACGATTGGGAGCTCGAACGGCTGACCGGCGTCAGCGGACCGCTCGCCGCCTATCGCGCGGAGGAATTGGCGAAGATCGCCTTTCTCGACAGCGCGCACACTCTGGCCCGGCTCGAGGACCTGCTCGCGCTCGTTCGGGGGCGGGTGCCGATCCTGATCGAGATCAAGTCGCGCCGCCGCTACGATGTCGAGGTGAGCTGCCGCGCAGTGTGCGACACTCTGGCGGATTATGACGGTCGCCATGCGGTGATGAGCTTCGATCCGCGGGTCTCGCGCTGGTTTCGTCGGCATGCGCCCGATACGGTTCAGGGCCTGGTGATGCGCGAAGACGAACTCGGAATGACGCAAAAGCCGTGGCAGCGGCGTCTTGCCCTGTGGCTCGCGCGTCCCGAATTTCTCGCCTACCATGTCGAGGCCCTGCCCGAGCCGATGGTATCCAACCTCCGCGCGGCCGGCATGCCGATCCTCGCCTGGACGGTTTCGACGCCCGAACTGCTCGACCGTGCGCGGCGCCATGCCGACGCCCCGATCGCGGAAGCGGCGGGCGTTCCATGACCGAGGCTCGCCTCACCGCCCGGGTCGGCGGATCGGTCGGCGCTTTCGATCGAGAGCAGTGGAATGCGCTGGCAGGACCGGACAACCCCTTCGTTCGTCATGAATTCCTCACCGCGCTGGAGGATTCGGGCAGCGTCGGCCCCGGCACGGGATGGCAACCGGTACCCATCGTGATCGGTGAAGAGGACGGACCTCTGCTGGCCGCCATGCCCGCCTATCTCAAGAGCCACAGCCAGGGGGAATATGTCTTCGATCACGGTTGGGCCGACGCCTATGAGCGGGCGGGCGGAAGCTATTATCCGAAGCTCCAGATCGCGGCCCCGTTCACTCCGGCAACGGGGCCGCGCCTGCTTCTGTCGGAGGCGCGCTATGCCGCGCCGCTGCTCGCCGCAGCGGAGCAATTGTGCCTGCAGAACGGATTTTCCTCCGCCCATGCGACTTTCGTCGAAACCCCGCAGCAGAAGCTGTTCGAATCCGCCGGCTGGATGCTGCGCAGCGATATCCAGTTCCACTGGCACAACCGCGGCTATGGCGATTTCGAGGATTTCCTCGCGACGCTGGCATCGCGCAAGCGCAAGGATCTACGCAAGGAACGCGCGGCGGCACAGGCGCAGGTCGAGGTGGTCCGGTTGCGCGGGTCCGACATTCGTCCCCGTCATTGGGACGCCTTCTGGCGTTTCTACCAGGACACTGGTGCGCGCAAATGGGGCAGCCCCTATCTGACCCGCGAGGCCTTCGACCTGCTCGGCGAACGGATGGGCGAGAGCATGCTCCTGATCCTCGCCCTCGCCGATGGCGAGGCGATCGCCGGTGCGCTGAACTTCATCGGGGGGGAGGCGCTCTACGGACGCTATTGGGGCTGCACGCGCGACGTGCGGTTCCTCCATTTCGAGCTTTGCTACTATCAGGCGATAGATGCGGCGATCGCGCTGGGTCTGTCGCGGGTCGAGGCCGGAGCGCAGGGCGGACACAAGCTCGCGCGCGGCTACGAGCCTGTCGAGACGGTCTCGGCGCATTGGATCGCCGATCCGGGATTTCGCGAGGCGGTGGCCGAATTCCTCGAACGGGAGCGCGCGGGCGTTGCCCAGGACCGCAACTATCTTCGGAGGCGCACGCCCTTCAGAAAAGGGTGATCGTCGCCAAGTGTTGGGGCCAGGTGTCGTGGCCAGGTTTCGTGGCCAGGTTTCGTGACCAGGTTTCGTGGGCAGTCAGGCAGCGTCGCGCCGACCGGTGGCGAGCCACTCTCGCGCACGACGCTGGGCCTCGGCGATGTCGCTGGCGGTCATTTCGTCGGACACGTCCGCGCGGCACCAGGCCGCTTCCTCATGGCCCTTGGAAGCCGCGATGTTGAACCATTTGTGCGCCTCGATCAGATCGCACACCGTGCCGTGACTGCCTGTCGAGAAGGCGACGCCGAGGTCGTATAGCGCATCTATGGAACCATTTTCGTAGGCGGCGAGGCAGCGGGCGATGATCGCCCCGGCCTCCGGTCCCTGGATGATCCTGCCGCCGCCCCCATCGATCGTCGAAAGCTGCATCGTCTTTCCCCCGTTGCGACCGGCACCCCCTGCCGGACGCTTCAGATTTCGCCGCTCATGGTCAATAAATGGTTAATGCGGCGACAAATTAAGACGAGGTTCGATTTCGCGGATCCGACGACCGCCCACTTTGGGAAGGCCCGCGGATTGCTGCTTGTGCCGTCCCCGGCGGTCACTTATAGGCCCGCCAAAGCGGACCATCCGGCACCGGGAACAATTCGGGCCGGCAGGGCAGCGACGGTCCGGTAACGCGTTCTACCAGGGTGAGAGGGTCCGAATGGCCTCTACGGCAAGCGACAAGGAAAAACTGGCCAGGGCGCGAGCTGCGGTCGGCAACGGTTACGTTCCTGGCGACGACGAAGAGTATATGAACGACAGGCAGCAGGAATATTTTCGCCTGCTGCTGCTCGACTGGAAGAAATCGATCCACGATGCCGCGGGGCAGACGCTGCAGTCGCTGCAGGATGGCCCGATCCGCGAACCCGACCCCAACGACCGCGCCTCGTCCGAGACCGATTGGGGAATCGAACTGCGGACGCGGGATCGCCAGCGCAAGCTGATCGCCAAGATCGATGCCGCGCTCCGCCGGCTCGACCATGGCGAATATGGCTGGTGCGAAGTGACGGGCGATCCGATCGGACTGAAGCGGCTCATCGCCCGACCGGTCGCGACGATGACCGTCGAGGCGCAGGAGGCGCACGAACGCCGCGAAAAGATTTCGCGCGACGATTGATCTGCGCCGGCTCACCTGATTACCAAATTTTTAGGTCTTGCCCCTAGGTTTCCCCTGCTCCGGGAAATCCGGCCATAAAAAGAATTCTGGGTGCGCAGGAGTGCAATGAACGCCATGTCTTCCGTCGACACACGCAATGTCGCACGTGACAGCCTGTTCCTCTTCGCCGAACTCGTCGTCGACGGGCAGGCAGAAGGGGCGAAGGTCAAGGTGCGCAACCTGTCCGCCGGAGGGATGATGGCCGACGGCAGCGGCCTCGTCGTCTCGAGCGGAGACCGGCTGCGGGTCAATCTGCGCAATGTCGGAGATGTCAAGGGTAGCGTGGCCTGGGTGCAGGGCACCCGGTTCGGCATCGCCTTCGATGAAGAGATCGACCCGATCCTGGTGCGTGACCCGGTCGCTGCCGGGGGCAGGGCGCCGCGCTACACGCGCCCCGCTGTCGATTCGCAGCCCTATGCGCCGGACGAGCGCCGGCTTCGCAAGCTCTGAGGCGAGCGGCCCTTTCAATCGGAGGCTGACGGGCCGCGACGTCGCTGCTAGGCGTCGGCTATGCGCCATTTGCTTGCCGCCATCCTGCTCACGGTTCTCGGTGCCTGCGGGGAAGCCGACGATGGTGTGATCGAGGTCGCCTTCATTGCCGCGCCCGAAGATCTCGCGGCCGAAGGGCTTCGCCTCGGCAGCACGGGCCAGCATCTGCGAGCAGCTCAATCGCAGGGTCTGGTCCGGATCGATGCTACCGGCGAAGTCGTTCCGGGCGTTGCCGAGCGCTGGATCGTCACCGACGACGGGGCGAGCTACATCTTCCGCATCCGCGAGTTCGACTTCGCCGATGGCACCCGGCTGACCGCGCAGAAGGTGCGCGATTCGCTGCAGCGGCGGCTGCGTCAGTTGCAGGGCACCTCGCTCGGTCTCGATCTCGCCAAAATCAGGGACATCCGCGCCATGACCGGGCGGGTGGTCGAAATCAGACTGACCAGCCCGATGCCCGACTTCCTGCAGCTCGTGGCGCAGCCCGAACTGGGCATCGAACTGGGAGACCGCTCGGCCGCACTGATGAAGCGAAGCCAGACCGAGGAAGGGCTGCTGCTGGAGCCGATTCCGCCCGAAGCCCGCGGATTGCCCGCGCAACCGGGGTGGCAGGAGGTCGCGCGCGACGTCCGGGTCCATGTCGATAGCGCACAAGGTGCGACCGAAGGCTTTGCGCGCGATACCTACGATCTCGTTCTCGGCGGACGGCTCGCGTCGCTCCCGCTGGCGAGCACGGGGCCGTTGTCGCGGGGCAATATCAGGCTCGATGCGGCGGTTGGCCTGTTCGGTCTCGATGTCGCGCATAGGGAGGGGGTTCTCGCGCTGCCGGAGACCCGCGAGGCACTCGCGATGGCGATCGATCGCCCCGGGTTGATCGAGCCATTCAACATCGGCGGGTGGGTTCCCTCCACGCGCATCGTCCCCGGCTCGCTTACCGCTTCCGGCGAACCGGCAACGGAGCGCTGGCAAGGTCTTTCGCTTGAGGAACGTCGTGCCGAGGCGCGTCGGCGCATCGCCCAGTGGACCGCCGCGAACCGACCCGCGGCTGTGAGCATAGCCTTGCCCCCGGGACCCGGGTCCGAAATTCTGTTCGAAGGGCTCGCGCGCGATTTCTCGGCCATCGGCGTCAGTGCAACGCGAGCGGCGGACGCGAAGTCGGCGGATCTCGTCCTGCGCGATCGCGTTGCCCGCTATGCCTCGCCGCGCTGGTTTCTCAATCAGTTCAACTGCACCGTCGCCAAGGCGCAGTGCAACAGCGATGCCGACTATCTCGTCTCGCTCGCGCTCGATGCCCGCGATGCGGCCGAGGAAGCCTCCTATCTCGCCGAAGCGGAAACCGCCTTGCTGGCCTCCAACCTCTACATCCCGCTCGGCGCCCCGATCCGCTGGTCGCTGGTGCGCGCCGATATCGAGGCGTTCCATGAGAACCCATGGAGCGTCCATCCCTTGTTCCCGCTTTCCAACGCACCCATTTAGACGGGCGATGGATGAGCCCAACCGCCCGCAGCCGCTCGGTTTCGAACTCCCTATAGGGACGGATCCGACCTCGATCCGGAAGCGTATCGAGGCGATGGAGCACGTCCTCGAACGCAGCTTTGTCATTCCGGGAACGCGCTTTCCGGTCGGCCTCGATTCGATCGTCGGTCTGATCCCGGTCGTGGGCGATCTGGTGACGGCGGCGATGGGCGCCTATATCGTATGGGAGGCGCGCAATCTCGGCCTGCCGAAGTGGAAGCTGTGGCGCATGGCCGGCAATATCGCTTTCGACAGCGCAGTCGGGGCAGTCCCGCTGGTTGGCGATGCCTTCGATCTTGCCTTTCGCTCGAACACGCGCAACCTCCGGATCATCCGCAGACATCTCGACAAGCACCACCCGGACACGCGCGTGATCGAGGGGTAGTTCCGTCCGCGTCGATTGCGCGCTAGGGCTTCGCCCCATGACGCAAGACGTGACCTATTCGTCCTATCTCGATCTCGACCGCATCCTGTCGGCGCAGCATCCCTCCTCCGAAGCGCATGACGAGATGCTGTTCATCATCGTCCACCAGGCGAGCGAGCTGTGGCTCAAGCTCTGCCTGCACGAAATTCAGGCGGCGCGCGAATGCATCCGCGACGACCGGCTGCGGCCTTCCTTCAAGATGCTTGCGCGGGTGGCCCGCGCCCAGGGTCAACTGATCCAGAGCTGGGATGTCCTCAGCACCATGACCCCGCACGACTATTCCACCATCAGGCCGTTTCTGGGTGGATCGAGCGGATTCCAGAGCGCCCAGTACCGGATGATGGAATTCCTCCTCGGGGGACGCAATCCGGACATGATCACCATGCACGAGGCGGTGCCCGCAGTGGCCGAGGAGCTGCGCGAGGAGATGCAGCGCAAGAGCATCTACGCCGAAGCCATCGATCTGCTCGCACGCCGCGGATTCGATCTGCCCGCCGAAATACTCGAACGGGAACACGGCAGCCCGTGGGAGCACTCGCCCGCGGTCGAGGCCGCTTGGGCGAGCATCTATCGCGACCCGAAACGCTATTGGGACCTCTACGAGCTGGCGGAAAAGCTGGTCGACCTCGAATATCATTTCCAGCGTTGGCGTTTCGGCCATCTCAAGACGGTCGAGCGGATCATCGGCTTCAAGAAGGGCACCGGGGGCACGCCGGGCGTCCCCTACCTCGCCGGTGTGCTCAAAAACGCCTTCTTCCCCGAATTGCTCAGCGTGAGGACTGCTCTGTGAGGACTGCTCTATGAAGACGATGCGATGACCGATTGGCGCAGCGAAAGGCGGATCTGGGATATCTCTCAGACGCTCCGTCCCGGACTTCCGGTGTGGCCCGGCGATACGGGCTTCGCTTTCGAACGGAGCTGGCGGATGGAAGACGGCTCGCCCGTCAATGTCGGACGCATGACCATGAGCACGCATTCGGGTACGCATGCGGATGCGCCATTGCATTATTCGGCGAGTGCTGCGGACATCGCGAGTCTCGAGCTAGACCCTTACATCGGCGAATGCCTAGTGGTCGATGCGACCGGCGTCGAAGAGCGGATCGGAGTCGGCGATCTGCCCCATATCGACAGCGCCGATCGGGTGCTGTTCCGTACCTTCGCGCGATTTCCGCATGATAGATGGGACGGCAGCTTCACCGCCATCCGGCCCGAAGCCGTGGAATGGCTCGCCCTTCAGGGGGTCAAGCTGATCGGAACCGATGCGCCGAGCGTCGATCCGCAGGAGAGCAAGACCATGGAGGCCCACCGGATGGTACTCGAACACGACATGCGGATCCTCGAAGGGCTCGTCCTCGACGATGTGCCGGCAGGACGGTACGAATTGATCGCGCTGCCGCTCAAGATCGCCGGGGGCGACGCCGGCTTGTGTCGCGCGATCCTGCGCGAGTTGCCCGATGCTTGAACGCGCGCGACAGCTCGATGCGAGCGATCCGCTGGCGGACTATCGCGAGTGCTTCGGACTGCCTCCGGGGGCGATCTACCTCGACGGCAATTCGCTGGGATGCCTACCGAAAGCGACGCCCGCGCGGCTCGAACAGCTTGTGCGCGAGCAATGGGGACAGGGTCTCATCCGAAGCTGGAACGCTGCCGGCTGGATCGAACTTCCGGCTCGTGTCGGGGCAAGGATCGCGCCGCTGATAGGAGCGCGGGGGCACGAGGTCATCGCCTGCGATTCCACCAGCGTGAACCTGTTCAAGTTGATCGCTGCGGCGCTCGCCATGCGGCCGGGCCGCACCGTCGTGCTGAGCGAACCGGGCAATTTCCCGACCGACCTCTACATGATGGAAGGGCTCGAGAAGCAGGGGCTTGCGACGCGCCGGCTCGCGCCGCGGGAGGCGTTGACCGAGGCTCTCGACGAAGATGTCGCGCTGCTGCTGCTGACCCATGCGCATTACAAGACCGGTGCGCTGTTCGACATGGCCTCCTTGACCGCGGCGGCACATGAGCGGGGTGCGCTGGTGCTGTGGGACCTGTCGCATTCCGCAGGCGCGCTGCCGGTGCAACTCAATGATTGCCAAGCCGATTTCGCGGTTGGCTGCGGCTATAAGTATTTCAACGGAGGCCCCGGTGCGCCGGCCTTTGCCTTTGTCGCCGAGAAGCACCTGGAGCGGGTAGAACAACCGCTGACCGGATGGATGGGGCATTCCGATCCCTTCCTCTTCAGCGACGATTATGTCCCGGCGGCGGGGGTCGAGCGGATGCTCTGCGGCACGCCCCCCATCCTCGGTCTGGCTGCGCTCGAAACGGGCGTCGAACTGATCGCGGAGATCGGCGTCCACCGTCTCTACGAGAAATCCAAGGCGCTGTCCCAGTTCTTCCGTGGCTGCCTGGCGGAAGGCGGGATCGAACTCGAGCTGGTCAGCCCGACCGACCCCGACCGGCGCGGGAGCCAGCTATCGTTTCGCCATCCGGAGGCCTATGCGATCTGCCAGGCGCTGATCGCTCGCGGTGTGATCGGCGACTTCCGCGATCCCGATATTCTCCGTTTCGGCTTCGCCCCGGCCTATCTTCGCTTCGAGGACATGGCCAAGGCCGCACTGCATCTGGGGGAGGTGATCGAAAAGCGGGAGTGGCGTCGGGACGCCTTCCGGAAGCGTGCGGCGGTGACGTGACGCCGGTTTCACCGGCCCCAGGGAACCCGTGACGCACTGAAATGTTCGAGCCCTTTGGGAGTGCACAAGAAATATATGAACGGGAACTCGCCCTCGGCCGATCGCGCCGGTCTCCTTATCCAGAGCATTACCGATTACGCGATCTACATGCTGGATCCAGCGGGGATCGTCAGCAGCTGGAATCCCGGTGCCGCACGGCTCAAGGGCTATTCCCCCGAGGAAATCATCGGGCGGCACTTCTCGCAATTCTACTCCGAGGAGGATCGCGCGGCAGGCCTGCCGGCGCATGCGCTCGAGACCGCGCTCGCCGAAGGCAAGTTCGAGGCCGAGGGCTGGCGGATGCGCAAGAACGGCACCCGCTTCTGGGCCAATGTGGTGATCGATCCGATCCGCGACGAGCGTGGCGAGCACGTCGGTTTCGCCAAGATCACGCGCGATCTCACCGAGCGCAAGGCCGCCGAGGAAGCGCTGCGCGAGAGCGAGGAACGCTTTCGGCTGCTGGTGCAGGGGGTGACCGACTACGCGATCTACATGCTCGACCCGAAGGGATATGTGTCGAGCTGGAATGCCGGTGCCGAACGGTTCAAGGGCTACCGGGCCGAGGAAATCATCGGCGAACACTTCTCGCGTTTCTATACCGCCGAGGATCTTGCTGCAGGCATTCCCCAGACGGCGCTCGCCACTGCCTCGTCCGAAGGCCGGTTCGAAGCGGAAGGCTGGCGCCAAAGGAAGGATGGCAGCCGTTTCTGGGCGAGCGTCGTCATCGATCCCATCCGCGGCGATGAGGGGACCCTGCTCGGCTTCACCAAGATCACCCGCGACCTGACCGAACGCAAGCTGGCCCAGGAAGCGCTCGAAGCCTCGCGCGAGCAATTCTTTCAATCGCAGAAGATGGAGGCGATCGGTCAGCTCACCGGCGGCGTCGCCCACGATTTCAACAATATTCTGGCCGCGATCCTGAGCAGCCTGAGGATCGCCAGGAGGCGGGCCGCGGCCGACGAGGATCCGGACAGTTTCATCGGAAACGCGATCATGGCAGCCGATCGCGGCGCGATCCTGACCCAGCGGATGCTGGCATTCGCGCGCAAGCAGGAACTCGAGCTGGAAGCGGTCGATCTGATGGCATCGATGCGCGCGATGGCCGAACTGCTCCAGCGGACGATCGGGCCGCGCGTCACGATCCGGCTCGACTTTCCGCTGCAACTGCCGCCAGTCGTGGCAGATGCGACGCAGCTCGAACTCGCCATCATGAATCTCGTGGTCAATGCCCGCGATGCCATGCCCGAAGGCGGCAGCATCGTCATTGCGGCGGCACTGGTCGAGGGGCCCGGAGACGAGGAGCCGATGATCCGCCTTTCGGTGAAGGACGAGGGAGAGGGCATGGACGAGGATACGCTGGCGCGGGCGGTCGATCCGTTCTTCACGACCAAGGGGATAGGCAAGGGGACCGGGCTCGGGCTGTCGATGGTCCGGGGCATGGTAGAACAGTGCGGCGGCCAGTTCACCCTCGAAAGCGAGCTCGGCCGCGGTACCACTGCCGAGATCAGGCTCAAGGTGGCGGAGCAGGCTGCGCCATCCGCCCAGGATGAACCTTCCGAGCCCGCTGCCACCACCAGGCCGCTGCGGATCCTCGCCGTCGATGACGATGCGATCATCCTGCTCAATACAGCGACCCTGCTCGAAGAGATGGGGCACAAGGTGTTCGAAGCGACTTCGGGAACCTCGGCACTTGCGATCCTCGACAAGGAGGAGGTCGATCTGATGATCACCGATTATGCCATGCCCGGAATGACCGGGGCGGAATTGGTCAAGCAGGCGAAAGCCCGCGATCCCGACCTCAATGTCATTCTCGCATCGGGCTACGCCGATCTTCCCGAAGGCTCGGCACGCGATTTGCCGCGCCTGTCGAAGCCCTTCGACGATGCCGCTCTGGCACAGGCAATCGCGGCCCTGGCGGGGTAGAACTTCGCCGGCGGAGGTCCAAACCCGCGCGGCCCGGCAGGGTCACTCCTCCAGTTCGATGTCCCAGTACAGCCAGTCGCGCCAGGTCTCGTGAAGGTAGTTCGGCGGGAACATCTTGCCGTGCTGCTGCAATTGCCAATGCGTGGGCCGGATCGGATCGGCATAGAGATGCATGCCGGCCTGCTTCGGCGTACGCCCGCCCTTCTTCAGATTGCAGGGCGCGCAGGCGGTGGCGATGTTGTCCCAAGTGGTCTTGCCGCCCATCCGGCGCGGAATGACGTGATCGAAGGTGAGATTGCGCATGTCGCCGCAGAACTGGCAGGCGAAGCGATCGCGCAGGAACAGGTTGAAGCGGGTGAAGGCCGGGAATTCGCTCGGCTTCACATATTGCTTCAGCGCGATCACGCTGGGGATCTTCATGTCGAGGGAGGGCGAATGGACCTCGCGGTCGTAGGTCGCGATCACGTCGACCCGGTCGAGAAATATCGCCTTGATCGCGGTCTGCCAGGGCCAGAGGCTCAGCGGATAATAGGAAAGCGGGGTGTAGTCGGCATTGAGGACGAGGCTGGGACACGACTGCAGATTGCGCGTCGGATCCTCGGCGGTACTTCGGAACCTCGCGGCCCGTTCCAGCAGTTCGGCCCTAAACATTGGTTCTGAACACGTTTCGCGCTCCTCCCCGTCCGGTCGGAAAATGCACTTGCAAGATAAAGCGTCAAGCCTGTTACAAACAGCCTATCCACAGCGTTGTCCCTTGTCATCAACCAGTGCGGATCGGCGCAGCTGCGTAGACCGGCCAAGGGACCGGCCAAGGGGACCGGCGACGGGGAGCTGCGAAATCTCGCGCCCCGGATTGCCTCTCCGCCCGGCTCGTCGCATTGCAGAGCGATGGTGACCACCCGCTTCGCGCCGAGCCCGAACGGGCCGCTGCATCTCGGCCATGCCTATTCGGCGATCGTCGCGCACGATCTGGCGAAGGCGCGGGGCGGGCGCTTCCTGCTGCGGATCGAGGATATCGACGGCGCCCGCTCGCGGCCCGAGCTCGCGCGCCAGTTTCGCGACGACCTCGCCTGGCTGGGCCTCGAATGGGACGAGGTGCCGCAGCAATCCACGCGGCTGGCCAGCTATGGGAAGGCTGCGTGCGACCTGCTTCATCGGGGACTGCTCTATCCCTGCACCTGCACGCGGGCGGAGATCGAGGCGATGGAGCCGCGCATGGGGCCCGAAGGGGCGATCTATCCGGGCACTTGCAAGGGGACGCAGCCCGATCCCGAGAAACCCGCCGCGCTCCGGCTCGACATCGACCGCGCGCTTGCCGAAACCGGCTTGCTGTACTGGGAGGACGAAGTGGCGGGCCGGATGGCCGCCGATCCGCGCGAAGCGGGCGACGTGGTGATCGTGCGCAAGGATGCGCCGGCGAGCTATCACCTCGCCGCCACGCTCGACGATGCGGCGGACGGAGTCACGCTGGTGACCCGCGGCGCGGATCTGTTTCCGGCCACGCCGGTTCATCGGCTGTTGCAGGCGCTGCTGGCCTTGCCGGTGCCGAACTGGCACCACCACGGCCTGTTGCTGGACGAAAGTGGCACAAAGCTCGCCAAGCGGCGCGGCTCGGGGGTGGAGGGGTTCGGCCTCGCCGAGCGCCGCCGGGCGGGGGCGGACGGAGGCGAACTCGCCGATCGGCTGCGGGCCCATCGATTCCCCGCTGGAATTACGCTGGCGAGTGCCTAGATTGGGGCCATCATGACCACCTTCCTCACAATCCTCCTCGTCATCCTCATGGTCCTCGTGGTCGCTTCGCTGGTGCGTGGCATCGTGGCCTTTCTCAAGAGCACCAAGATCGACCTCGAAAGCGGCGATCAGGTCGATGCCACCGACATGCAGCTGCTCCAGAACAAGATGATGTTCAACCGCATCAAATATCAGGCAATGGCGGTGGTGGTGGTGGCGGTGATCCTCGCCATCGCCAACTGATCGCGCCTGCGTGGTCAAGCTCAACAAGATCTACACGCGCACGGGCGACGACGGGACGACCGGTCTCGTCGATGGCTCGCGGCTCGCCAAGCACGCCCCGCGGGTGGAGGCGATCGGTGCCGTGGACGAGGCCAATTCCGCGCTCGGCCTCGCCGTCGTCGCGCTGGGGCCGGGCGAATTCGCCCAGGGGCTTCATCGGGTCCAGAACGATCTGTTCGATCTCGGCGCCGATCTCGCCACGCCGGCGGGCGAGGGCGAGGATTTCGCCCCGTCGGAGATGGTCCTTCGCATCGTCCCGGCGCAGGTCGAATGGCTCGAACGCGCGATCGACGCAGCCAATGCGCGGCTCGAGCCGCTGACCAGCTTCGTCCTGCCGGGCGGAACCGAGGCAGCGGCGCGGCTGCATGTCGCCCGGGCCTCGGCGCGCCTCGCCGAACGCCGGATGACCGCGATGGCGCAGGCCATGCCGGCGAATCCACAGGCGCTCGCCTATATCAACCGCCTGTCGGATTACCTCTTCGTCCTTGCCCGGGTCGCCAATGGCGACGGTCGCGAGGATGTGAAATGGGTGCCCGGCGCTAACCGCTAGCCAGCACTCCCGGCCTTCGCTAAGCCGCGCGCTTTGCTGCACATGCGAAGGATTTCTCGATGAGCAAGACGATCGCCATCATCGGCGCTGGACAGATGGGCTCGGGAATCGCCCAGGCGGTGGCCGCCCGGGGCATGGATGTCCTGCTGGCCGATGTCGGGCTCGAAGTGGCGCAGGCGGCGCATGCAAGGATCGACAAGGCGCTCGGCAAGCTCGTCGGCCGCGGCAAGATCGAGATCGCCGAAGCCGAGGCGGCGCTCGCGCGGATCCGGCCGGTCGCCGATTACGCTCCCATGAAAGATGCGGAATTCATCATCGAGGCGGCGACCGAAAAGGAAGAGATCAAGCAGGCGATCTTCGAGAAGGCGGGCGCGGTGCTGGCCGGCGATGCGATCATGGCTTCCAACACCAGCTCGATACCGATCACCCGCATGGCCAATTCCTCACCCGATCCGGCGCGTTTCATCGGGCTCCACTTCTTCAATCCCGTGCCCTTGATGAAGCTGATCGAGGTCATTCCCGGCCTCGCCACTGCGCAAGCGACCACCGATCGCACCATCGCCTTCGCCGAGGACCTGGGCAAGGAAGTGGTGCTCAGCCAGGACGAGCCCGGCTTCGTGGTCAATCGCATCCTGCTGCCGATGATCAATGAGGCGATTTTCGTGCTCGGCCAGTCGACCGCGGGCATCGCCGATATCGACAAGGGTTGCCGGCTCGGCCTCAACCATCCGATGGGGCCGCTGCAACTGGCCGATTTCGTCGGGCTCGACACCTGTCTCGACATCATCATGGTGCTCTACAAGACCACCCGCGATGCCAAGTACCGCCCGGCGCCGCTGCTGGTGAAATATGTCGAGGCGGGTTGGCTCGGCCGCAAGACCGGACGCGGCTTCTACGACTATTCGGGCGAGGAGCCCGAGCCGACGCGCTAGGAACCGCAGGGCCCGCGGCTCCGTTGGTCATGCAAAGGAGAATTCACATGACCGACCGCAAGCCCGAAAGCCAGGAGATGCGCCAGTCCGGCCTCGCCCCCGAAACGCACAATGACGAACAGGACGATCATCGTTCGCAGGCGCAGGAGGTGTCGGAACAGGCTCAGGAGATGACGCGCGAGACCGGGTCGCCGACCGAAAGCGTCAAGGGCGACAACAAGTCGGGCCTGATGAACGATTCGACGCAGGATACGGTCGATCACATGCGCGACATGGAAAGCTCGGGCCGGATCGACATGGCGGCCTACCGCGGCGAGGACAACCACGACGACAATGAAGACAAATACGGCAAGGCCAGCAAGGTCGATCCCGATCTGCCCTCGGACGGCAGCTAACCCTGGTCCAGCGATGCGTCGTGGAGCACCCATAGGCCCGCGATGAGGATCGTCGAGCCGAGGGCCACGGCGTAGGCGAGCAGGCGGAAATTGGGCATCGCCGGAGTTTCCATCCGGTGCGAGCTCAGCTTCTCGAGCGTGTTGCAGGCACGGCGCTGGGCGCTCAGCGCGAGCAATCCTCCCGACAGGATGAAGAGCGTGGCGATGGCCTTGGCCAGCCACGGTGGCTGGAACTCGCCGAACACCGCCTTGAAGGCGAGACCGATGCCGATCGCCGCGAAGGCGGTGCGCATCCAGCCCGCAAAGGTCCGCTCCATCGCCATGATGTTGCGGTCCTCGGCAAGATCGGTCCGCAATTCGGCCCATTCGGTCGATTTGTCGGCACCATCCGTGCCTTCGGGCGGTTCATCCTGGGGCATATTGCTTCAACAGACCGGACGCGCCTTGGGTTCCTCGTCTAGACCACCGGTTCGGTCGTGACGATCGGCCGGGTATCGTCGATGAGATGGCTTTCGTCGAGCGGCGCCGGGGCCGACTCCTGGATTTTCCCGGCCTCGGCATACCATGCATCGAGCTCGGGGTCGGAGCCACCGCGCCGGGGCGATCGGGACTGCAGTTCCTGCGCCATTGGCGGAGGTCGGGACACCGCCGGGGCCGGTGCCGGAGCCGGCGCGGGAGGCCGCGCCTCGCCGATCTGCGCGAACAGGCCGGGATCGTCCTCGCCACCGACGAGCACCGCCACGCCCCATAGGAACAGGCCGATCAGGAGCAGCTTCTTGCCGTAACCGGAGAACGGGCCGTCTTCCATGATTCCGGCGTTCTATCCGGAATTCGGTTAAGAGTTCGTTCGACCCGCTTCGGCCTTGAGTTCGTAGAGCTTATCGAGTGCTTCGCGCGGCGAGAGGGAATCGACATCGAGCTGTTCGAGCGCGTCGCGAAGGCTGTCGCACTGCTCCTCCTCGGCCCTGGCGCTGACCGCGAACAGCGGCAGGTCGCCCAGTCCCGCCGCGAGCCCCCCCGTGTCGGCGCGACCCTTCTCGAGCTTGTCCAGCACCGCGCGGGCGCGCTTCAGCACCGGCGCCGGTACGCCTGCCAGCCGCGCCACATCGAGGCCATAGCTTCGATCCGCGGCACCCCGTGCCAACTCGTGCAGCAGGACCAGCTCGCCCTTCCATTCGCGTGCCCGGACATGATGCAGACTGAGCGCATCGCAGGTCTCGGCGAGTCGCGAGAGCTCGTGATAATGCGTCGCGAAGAGACAGCGACAGCGCAGCTGACCGTGCACTGCCTCGACCACCGCCCAGGCGAGCGCCATGCCGTCATAGGTCGAGGTCCCGCGGCCGACCTCGTCGAGGATGACGAAGCTGCGCTCGGTTGCCTGCGAGAGGATGGCGGCTGTCTCGACCATCTCGACCATGAAGGTCGAGCGTCCCCGGGCGAGATTGTCGGATGCGCCGACGCGGCTGAACAGGCGATCGGCGAGGCCGATCCGCGCGCTCGTTGCCGGGACGAAGCTGCCAGCCTGGGCCAGCAGCAGGATCACCGCGTTCTGTCGCAGGAAGGTCGACTTGCCGCCCATGTTCGGACCGCCGATCAGCCACAGCCGGTCGTCGGTGCCGAGCGAACAGTCGTTGGCGACGAAGCGCTCGCCCGCCTTGGCCAGCGCCTGCTCGACCACCGGATGCCGTCCACCCGCGACCTCGAGACACGGCTCGTCCGCCAGCGCAGGCCGCGCCCAGTCGCCTTCCGCCGCGCGCTCGGCAAGCGCGGAAGAGACATCGATCCGGGCCAGCGCCTCGGCAGTCGCCGCGATCGCCTCGCGCGCGGCGATCGTCTCGGCCACCAGCGCCTCGAAATGCGCTTCCTCCGCAGCGAGCGCATGCGCACCGGCCTCGGCGATCCGGGTGGCTTCCTCATGCAGCCCGAGCGAATTGAAGCGGACCGCGCCCGCCATGGTCTGGCGATGGGTGAAGCCGCTGTCCGCAGCCATCAGCCTGTCGCCGTGCCGGGCAGGCACTTCGATGAAATAGCCGAGCACCTTATTGTGCTTGATCCTGAGCGAGGGGGTGCCCGTGTCCTCGCGATATTTCGCCTCGAGCGCAGCGATGGCCCGGCGGGCATTGCCGCTCGTTTCGCGCAGGGTGTCGAGAGCGTGGTCGTAGCCGGCCGCGATGAACCCGCCCTGCTGTCGCTCGGTCGGGGGCGAGGGCACGAGCGCCCGGTCGAGATGATCGACCAGAGCGCCGTGCCCGCCGAGGGCCTGTCGCGAGCGATCGAGCAGATCGGGCAGGTCGGCACTCGCCGAGAGCATGTCGCGCAGCCGCCGCGCTCCGGCCAGCCCGTCGCGAATCTGCCCGAGATCGCGCGGGCTCCCGCGGCCGGCCACCAGCCGCCCGAGCGCCCGGCCGATGTCCGGCGCCTGGCGCAGCGCATGGCGCATATCCGCCCTGAGCAGCGGATCGGCATGGAAATGGTGCACGGCCGCCAGACGCGCTTCGATCCCGCTTCGCTCGGCCAGAGGGGCGGCGAGATCCTCGGCAAGCTGGCGCGCACCCGCACCCGTGACGCAGCGATCAAGGCAGGCGAACAGGCCCCCGGCGCGCCCGCCGCCCTGCGCCTCGAGGATTTCGAGGCTCGCGCGCGTCGCTGCATCCATCGCCAAATGGGCGCCATGGGCGCGGGCGACCGGGGGCAGCAGGAGCGGGAGCTTGCCGCGTCCGGCGTGATCGAGATAGGCGATGAGCCCCGCGGCCGCGGCCAGCATGGGCCGGGTGAACGCACCCAGCCCATCGAGCGTCGCGAGACCGTGAAGCGCTTTCAACCGGGCCTCGCCCTCCTCGCTGCGAAAGTCCGCCCGGGGCCGAGGGATGAGTTCGGCCGAGGGCGCGCCGGATTCGCTCGGCCAGTCCTCCGGCGCGACGATCTCGCTCGCGCCGATCCGTGCCAATGCCGCGTCGAGAGCCTCGGGCGCGCATTGCTCGAGTTCCATGCGGCCGGTGGAGATGTCGCAGGCTGCCAGCCCGATCCCGTCGCGCAGCGGGGCGAGGGCGGCCAGAACGTTCGCCCGCCGCGGTTCGAGCAGGGCTTCCTCGGTGAGCGTGCCCGCCGTCACGAAGCGGACGATGGCGCGGGCGACCAGTGCCTTCGATCCGCGCCCCTCTTCGCGAGCCCGCCGTTTCGCCTCTTCGGGGGTTTCGGTCTGCTCGGCTATCGCCACCCGGCAACCGCCCTTGATCAGCCGTGCGAGATAGCCTTCCGCCGCATGGACCGGGACGCCGCACATCGGCACGGGTTCGCCCTCGTGCTCGCCGCGGCTGGTCAGGGCGATATCGAGCACCCCCGCCGCGATCCGCGCATCCTCGAAGAACAATTCGAAGAAATCGCCCATGCGGTAGAACAGCAGCGCATCGCCGGCCTCGCGCTTCAGCGCGAGGTATTGCTCGATCATCGGGGTGGGTCTGGCGGACATCGGCCGCCTAGCTAGCCTCTGCGCCCGGGGGCGTCACGCACCGGGTTTGACGCCGCTGGGGAAACCGTATTGGACCCAATCCGCAGGGCATTGCGCCACCGGCTGTACGGCGGTGGCCTGCGAATCCTCGATCCAGCAGTCGTCGAAGACCGAGCAGAAGCAGATCTGCGCCCGCAGGCGCATGCGGATGCCCTCGATCCGCCGATAGGCCGCGGGAGTGACTCCTTCGGGCGCTATTCCCACGAATGCGATTTCATCGCCCGCAGGGATAACCTCGCCATTCACGCTCGACATGACGACCGCCACCCGGTCGCCCCTTTCGGTGCAGCAGTCGCGCAGGAGCTCCTGGATCGAACGATAGGCCTTGCCGTCGAGGCTGAGCTGCATCCCGCCGATCCGCGCGGGGCCCACGCCCCGGTTGGAGACGTTGAAATTGATCTGCGGCTCGTCCTGTGCGTCGAGATTGCCGGTATCGTAGCTGATGTTCGTTCAGACGCTCCCGATCTGCATCTTCTTCGTCGCCTCGGCCTGTTCGAAGGCGAAGTAAGCGACCGCCACCGAAATGATCAGCGCCGGCGCCGCGACCAGCAGATTGCCGAAAGCGAGCAGCGGGAGGTAGCGCAACAGGCGAGCCAGCACGCTCGAACTCTCGCGCGTCCCGTCGGTCCTCTCCGCGCGTTTTTCCAGCGCAGCCAGACGGGTTTCGTAATCCTCTGATTCGCGGGTGGTCTCATGCATCAACTCCGCGTGCTATTGCCGTCTCGGAGCGCGTCAAGAGCAAGGGGCACGTTTCGCGCTATGCCTTCCCGGCAAGTGACGTTAGGGCAGGGCCGAGCTTGCAGAGGACATTCATGGCCGACGAGAAATCCGCATTCACCATCCGCGAGGCGCTGTTCTACCACGAGACCATTCGTCCGGGTAAGATCGAGATCATCGCCAGCAAGCCGATGGCCAGCCAGCGCGACCTCAGCCTGGCCTATTCGCCCGGGGTCGCGGCCCCGGTCGAGGCGATTGCGAAAAACCCCAAGGATGCAGCGCGCTATACCGCGCGGTCCAATCTCGTCGCGGTGATCTCCAACGGAACGGCGATCCTCGGCCTCGGCAATCTCGGCGCGCTCGCGTCGAAGCCGGTGATGGAAGGCAAGGCAGTGCTGTTCAAGCGCTTTGCCGACGTCGATGCGATCGACATCGAACTCGATACCGAGGACCCGGACAAATTCATCGAGGCGGTGGCGCTGATGGAGCCGACCTTCGGCGGCATCAACCTCGAGGACATCGCCGCGCCCGAATGCTTCATCATCGAGCAGGCGCTGCGCGAGCGGATGAACATTCCGGTGATGCACGACGACCAGCACGGCACCGCCATCATCGCCGCGGCGGGCCTGATCAATGCCTGTCACCTGACCGGCAGGGATCTCAAGCAGGTCCGCATGGTGGTGAACGGCGCAGGGGCGAGCGCACTTGCCTGCACCGCGCTCATCAAGGCGCTCGGCGTGCCCCATGAAAACGTCATCGTCTGCGATCGCGCCGGCCCGATCACGCCGGGGCGCGACAATGTCGATCAATGGAAGAGCGCACATGCCGTCGAAACCTCGGCAACCAGTCTCGAAGAAGCGCTGAGGGGGGCGGATATCTTCCTCGGCCTGTCGGCAGCGGGCGCGCTGAAGGCCGAATGGATCGATCGCATGGCTGCCAGGCCGATCATCTTCGCCATGGCCAATCCGGTGCCCGAGGTCATGCCCGAGGACGCCAAGGCGGTGCGCCCGGATGCGATCATCGCGACCGGCCGCTCGGATTATCCCAATCAGGTCAACAACGTCCTGGGCTTTCCCTTCATCTTCCGCGGCGCGCTCGACGTGCAGGCGACCGGCATCAACGAAGAGATGAAGGTCGCCGCGGCGCGCGCGATCGCCGAGCTCGCGCGCGAACGCGTGCCCGAGGAAGTCGCCGCCGCCTATGGCGTCACCCACCAGTTCGGCGAGGATTACATCATCCCCGCCCCATTCGATCCGCGGCTGATGGAAGTGGTCTCCAGCGCGGTGGCCAAGGCTGCGATGGAAACCGGCGTGGCGCAGGCGCCGATCGAGGATTTCGACGCCTATCGCCATGCGCTCAAATCGCGGCTCAATCCCACCACTGCCGCGCTCACCAACATCTACGAACAGGCCCGGGCCAATCCCAAGCGCATGGTTTTCGCCGAAGCCGAGGAGGATGTGATCCTGCGCGCGGCGATCCAGTTCCGCGATTTCGGCTATGGCGAGCCGATCCTCGTCGGCCGGACCGAGAAGGTGCGCGAAAAGCTGGTCGAACTGGCGGTCGACGACCCCGATGACTGGATCATCGAGAATTCGGCCGTTTCCGACAAGGTCCCCGCGATGGTCGACTTCCTTTACAAGCGTCTCCAGCGCCGGGGCTATACCGAGCGCGACATCGCCCGGATGGTCAATCAGGAGCGCAATGTGTTTGCCGCGCTGCTGGTGGCGCTCGGCCATGGCGATGCGATGATCTCGGGTCTCACGCGGACCTTCAGCCAGACCGCCCGCGAGGTCGGTCGCGTGCTCGATCCCGCGCCCGGCGCGGTGGCGTTCGGCGTGCATATGATGATCGGCAAGAACACCACCGTGTTCCTCGCCGACACCACCATCAACGAGCGGCCGAGCGCCGAGAAGCTGGCGCATATCGCGCGCGAAACCGCGGCGGTGGCGCGGCGGATGGGGCACGAGCCGCGCGTCGCCTTCCTGTCCTTCTCGACCTTCGGCAATCCGAGCGGCCAGTGGCTCAACAACATCCGCGATGCGGTCGCGATCCTCGATGCCGAAGATCCGGGCTTCGAATATGAAGGGGAGATGGCGCCCGATGCCGCGCTCAACCCCAAGGTCATGCAGCTTTACCCCTTCAGCCGGCTCTCCGGCCCCGCCAATGTGCTGATCATGCCCGGGCTGCAATCGGCCAATCTCTCGGCCAAACTGTTGCGCGAGCTGGCCGGCGAAACGACGGTCGGGCCAATGCTGATCGGGATGGAAAAACCGGTCCAGATCGCCCCGATGACCGCGATCGCGCCCGACGTGCTGACGCTGGCGGTCCTGGCAAGCGCGGGGGTGGTCGGCTAGTAGGGCAGCTGTTTGCCGCTATGGTCGACATAGCGGAAGCCCCCGCCACCGGCAGTTTCGATCACCTCGGCGAGGCCCGCGACGCTCTCGGCGACACCGAGCTTGGCGTTGGGGCCGCCCATGTCGGTCTGGACCCAGCCGGGATGGAGGGCGAGCGTCGCGATCCCGCGCGGACCGGCCTGCTGTTCGGCAATCCCCTTGGCGAGCATGTTGAGCGCGGCCTTGCTGGTGCGGTAGAGGTCGTAACCGCCCGAGCTGTCCTCGATCGAGCCCATCAGCGAGGACATGAAACCCAGCGTGCCGCCCTCGGCGATCTTCGGCAGCAGCGCCTGCGCCGCGCGGGCCGGGCCGAAGGCATTGGTCATCATCACCTCCGCGACCTCTTCGCGCGTCGCCTGCTCGCTCGATTGATGCTCTGCGCCGGTGATCCCGGCATTGATCACCAGCGCATCGATCTCGCCCTCGCCGAGGCCGAGATCGGCGTAGCTTTCCGGTTCGGTGACATCGCAGGCGACGATCCTCAGCGAGTCGTTCTCGAGCGCGTGGAGTTCTTCACTGCGCGACCGTTCGCTCGCGATCACCTTCCAGCCGCGACCGAGGAACTCGCGCACCAGGCCGAGCCCGATGCCGCGCGATGCGCCGAGGATGAAAATCGTCTTGTCCGCCATGCTCGTTGTCCTTTCGTTACCCGACTCCAGCGCTGCAGGACCGAAGGCGTTCCGAACCCACTTCCACGCCGTCCGCCGCGCGCCTCATCCCGATCGTCATCAGGATGACCCGCGGTTCATCGCTGCGCAAGCGGCCATGGTGTGAAGGCTGCATCCGTGCACTCAAGCGCATGCAGAAGGACGAACAATGAAAAAGACAATCGCACTGGTCGCAATCGGGTCCGCCATGGTGGCCACTCCGGCAATGGCGCAGCAGAACGTCGCCCCCGGCGGTTTCTATGTCGGCGCGCTCGCCGGATATGAGGGGCTCGATGTCGAATCGGACGACGGCAGCGTTTCGGCCGACGCCGATTCGGCGGTCTATGGCGTGAGCGCCGGCTACGACCTCTCGCTCGGCAGCGCCTTCGTCGGCGTAGAGGGCGAGATTTCGACGAGCGGTGGATCGACCGAATTTCCGGGCAGCTTCGCCGGTGCGCGCGACGGGCTCGAGGCCAATGGCCAGTATTATCTGGGTGCGCGAGCCGGCTTCGCCATCACCCCGGGGATCGCCGCCTATGGCAAGGTCGGCTATACCGCTCTCGACACCAAAGCGTTCACCTCGGCGGGCTCGCTCGATGAGCTGAAGGACAACACCGACGGGCTGCGTTTCGGCGGCGGCCTTCAGGTCCAGCTTCCCGGACCGCTCGAGGGACGGATCGAATACCGCCGGTCGCAATACAACAATATCGCCGATGCCGATTTCGGCGATGCGACCACCGATCAGGTGACCGCCGGCCTCGGACTGCGTTTCTGAAGCCTGCCCGCTTCACGGGAGCCGCCCCGGCGAGGGGGCGGCTCCCTTTCATTTGCGGCGGAAGCGGAAGTACCAGACCTCGTGGCCGTAGACCGTGCGCGCCTTGTGCTCGTAGCGGGTCTCGGGCCAGCCCGAGGGGCGGCATTCCCAGTCCGAACGACCTTCCACCACCCATTCGAAATCCTCGGCGAAGCGCCGCATGATCATCAGCGCATGGCGCAGATAGACCGGATGGTCGGTGCCGAAGCGGAATTCGCCGCCCGGCCTGAGCTTGTCGGCGATCATCCGCACCGGCCCGTCGTTCATCATCCGCCGCTTGGCATGCTTGTTCTTCGGCCACGGATCGGGGTGGAGCAAATAGACCATGGTCAGCGCGCCATCGGGTACCCGGCGCAGGACCTCCAGCGCGTCGCCGTGATGGATCCGGACATTCGGCAGCTTCCCGTCGCGCACATGGGTGAGCGCCTGCGCGACACCGTTCAGGAAGGGTTCGGCGCCGATGAAGCCATGGTCGGGAAGCAGATCGGCGCGCGCGGCCATGTGTTCGCCGCCGCCGAAGCCGATCTCGAAATGCAGCGGCCGATCGAAGCCGAACAGGCTTTCGGCCGAGACGCAGCCCTCTCTCGGGACCGCGATCTGCGGCAGCAAATGGTCGACCAAATGCTGCTGCTGCTCGCGCAACGGCTTGCCCTGGCTCCGGCCGTAGAGCCGGTTGAGGGTGGTCGGATCGCCTTCCTTGAATGCACTCATGCGCGCCCGTTAGCGAGCTTACCCCCAGGCCGTCCAGACGCCGTAGGCGCTCGTCGCGCTGAGCACGACGCCGACGAGGATCAGCATCAGTTTCGGGCTGAAATGCTTTGCAGCCATAGCGCCGAACGGAGCTGCGCCGATGCCACCGACGATCAGGCCGAGCGTTGCTCCCGCAATGTGCGAAATCCCGAGGTGGTAGACGAAGGCCGCGGAAATGCTCAGCGTGAGGAAGAATTCGACCGAATTGACGGTGCCGACCACCTTGCGCGGTTCGGCACCCTGGACGAGGAGGTTCGAGGTGACCACCGGGCCCCATCCGCCACCGCCCGCTGCGTCGAGAAAACCCCCGACGAGCCCGAGGGGGGCGACATGCCTCGCCTCCCTCAGCTTGGGCGGATAGAGCAGGCCGCGGACGAGCAGCCACAGCCCGATCACGGCCAGATAGGTCAGGACATAGGGCTTGAGCGTTGCGCCGTCGATCGAGGTAAGCAGATAGGTTCCGCCCACCCCGCCGATCACGCCGGGCACGAGCAGCCGAAAGAACAGCCGCCTGTCGATATTGCCATGGAGCAGATGGCTGACCGCCGATGTGGCGGTGGTGAAGCATTCGACGATATGGACCCGCTGCGAGGCCAGCGCGGGGGGCACGCCGAGCACTCCGACCATCAGCGTGTTGGTGACGACCCCGAAAGCCATCCCCAGGGCCCCATCGACCATCTGTGCTGCAAAACCGATCAGGATGAAGGGCAAGATGGGCCCCAGATCGATGCCGAACACCTCCATCCGGGGCTGCGCCTTTCGCTAGTGAGTCGACGCGTGCCTACCGTGCCCGGATCGCTGCGGCGATAGGGAAAAATCATTCTGCCGCATGCGATTTCTTCCGCCAGCCCAGCAACGAAAGAGGCCCGGAACCCCTGCGGGTCCGGGCCTCTTTCACGATAGGGGCGCGGGGATCAGGCGGCTTCCGCCTCGCCGTCCGCATCGGCATCGCGCAGCACATAGCCGCGGCCCCAGACGGTCTCGATGTAGTTCTCGCCGCCGCAGGCGTGGCTGAGCTTCTTGCGCAGCTTGCAGATGAACACGTCGATGATCTTGAGTTCGGGTTCGTCCATCCCGCCATAGAGGTGGTTGAGGAACATTTCCTTGGTCAGCGTGGTGCCCTTGCGGAGCGAAAGCAGCTCAAGCATGGCGTATTCCTTGCCGGTCAGATGGACCCGCGCGCCGTCGACTTCGACCGTCTTGGCATCGAGGTTCACCGCGAGCTTGCCGGTCCGGATCACCGATTGGCTGTGGCCCTTCGAGCGGCGCACCACCGCGTGGATGCGGGCAACCAGCTCTTCGCGATGGAAGGGCTTGGTGACGTAATCGTCGGCGCCGAAGCCGAAGCTGCGGATCTTCGAATCCATCTCGGCGATCCCGGAGAGGATCAGCACGGGCGTCTGGACCTTGGCCACGCGAAGCTTCTTGAGCACGTCGTAGCCGTGCATGTCGGGGAGGTTGAGATCGAGCAGGATGATGTCGTAGTCGTAGAGCTTGCCCAGATCGAGGCCTTCCTCGCCCAGATCGGTCGAGTAGACGTTGAACCCCTCTGTAGTCAGCATCAGTTCGATGGCCTTGGCGGTCGTCGGCTCGTCTTCGATCAACAGTACACGCATGGGAAGTCCCCCGTCTCGTTCCACAGTGCTTGCCGGTGGTGCCGGCAAGGGGTGTCGCCCCCTTAATAACCACGGAAGGTCTGAACGGAAAAGGTTAACGCGAAGTAAAATTCGTTAACTTTTTTCCGTGGTGCAGGCCCGGCTCACAGCGCGGCAAGCTTCTTCTGCCTTCTCCTTTGCGCGCTCGAGCCGATCCCGATCGCCTCACGGTACTTGGCCACCGTGCGCCGGGCTAGGTCGAATCCCTCCGCCTTGAGGAGAGTGGCAAGTGCTTCGTCGGAAAGGGCTTTCTTCGGGTTTTCGGCATCGCAGAGCGCCCGGATCCGCGCCTTGATCGCTTCGCTGCTGGCGCCTTCGCCATCGGCCGCGGCGACGCCGCTGGAGAAGAAGTACTTCAGTTCGAAGGTGCCGCGCGGGCAGGACAGATATTTGTTGCTGGTAACCCGGCTGACCGTGCTTTCGTGCATCTCGATTCCCTCCGCGACCTCGCGCAGGGTCAGCGGGCGCATCGCGGTGACGCCGGCGCGGAAAAAGCCTTGCTGGCGCTTCACGACCTCGGCGGCGGTCTTGAGGATGGTCTTCTGCCGCTGGTCGAGCGCGCGGATCAGCCAGTCGGCGTTCCCCAATTGCTCGTTGAGCCAGGAGAGCGAAGCCTTGTCGCGGGCACCCGCCTTGAGCTCGACGTAATAGTCGCGGTTGACGATCAGCTGCGGCAGGCTGGCCTCGTTCACCCGGATGTCCCACCCTCCTCCTGCCAGCGGCGTGACGAGGACGTCGGGCACGATCGCGGCCTCGCCCTCGCCCCCGTAGCGGCAGCCGGGTTTGGGATCGTAGGATCTGAGTTCGGCGAGCATGTCGGCGAAATCCTCGTCATCCACGTCGCACATGCGCTTGAGACGGGCGAAATCGCCGGCCGCGACGAGATGGAGATTCTCGATCAGCCGCGCCATGCAGGGATCGTAGCGGTCCGCCTCCTTCGCCTGCAGCGCGAGACATTCCGACAGCGAGCGCGCACCGACGCCCGTGGGGTCGAGCGATTGCACGCGATCCAGCGCGCGCTCGACTTCGGCCAGGGGCGCGCCCATTTCTTCGGCGATGAGCCGCAATTCGCTGTGGAGATAGCCCGCCTCGTCGAGTTCGCCGATGATGCGCAGCGCAATCAGCGCTTCGCGCGAATCGGAGGCCACCGCACCGATCTGCTCGGCGAGATGTTCGCTCAGCGCGGGGCCCTGGCGCGAGCGGTTCTCGAGATCGGGCAGCTCTTCTCCGCCGCCGCTGCCGATCTCCGCCCGGCTCCAGTCGCCGCTATCCGCCGGAGCGGCTTCGGGATCGAGCGCGGAGGCATCGACATCGAGCGCGCTCTCGCCGTCGAAATCGGGGGCGCTGTCGTGCTCGCCGCGCTCGGGTGGTCCTTCCTCGCTCTCCTCCCGCCGGGTCTCGCCGATGTCCAGCAGCGGGTTCGCTTCGACGGCTTCTGCCAGGAAGCTCTCGATTTCCAGGTTCGACAGCGCGAGCAGCTTGATCGCCTGCTGCAATTGCGGGGTCATGACCAGCGATTGCGACTGGCGCAGGTCGAGGCGAGGGCCGATGGCCATGTGCAGGATCAGCCCGGAGCGCGGCCCTGGACCGATCCGGACTGGACACGATCGGCTGCGGATTGCGGTCCCGTGCCGGGCCGGTGGCGGATCCGCCGATCGGGGCGCGCGGCAGCTGACCGCGTCACAGCGAAAAATTCTCGCCGAGATACAGGCGCTTGACGTTTTCGTCCGCGACCAGCGCCTCGGGCGTACCGGCGAACAGGACCTGGCCGCCGTAGATGATGCAGGCACGGTCGACGATTTCCAGCGTCTCGCGAACGTTGTGATCGGTGATGAGGACGCCGATGCCGCGCGTCTTCAGATCCTTGACCAGGTCGCGGATGTCGCTGATCGACAGCGGATCGATCCCTGCGAAAGGCTCGTCGAGCAGCATGATCGACGGCTTCGCCGCCAGCGCCCGGGCGATTTCGCACCGTCGCCGCTCGCCCCCCGACAGCGCCATCGCGGGGCTCGCACGCAATTGCAGCAGGCCGAATTCCTCGAGCAATCGCTCGAGCTCCTGCTCGCGCGTGTTCTTGTCCGGCTCGACCATCTCGAGCACGCAATTGATGTTCTGCTCCACGGTCATGCCGCGGAAGATGCTGGTTTCCTGCGGCAGATAGCCGAGGCCCATTATGGCGCGGCGGTACATCGGCAGATTGGTGACATCCTCGCCATCCATGAGGATACGGCCGGCATCGGGGCGGACGAGCCCCATGATGGAATAGAAGCATGTGGTCTTGCCCGCACCATTGGGCCCGAGCAGGCCGAGCACCTCTCCCTTGCCGACCGACAGAGAGATGTCGGTCAGGACCGCCCGCTTGTCGTAGCTTTTGGCGATCGAGACCACTTCGAGCCCACCCTGCGGGATCGGGGGAGCGGCATCGTGAACCGCATCATTGTCCGGGCTCGTCGCGATATCGGCCATGGCGCGCGACATAGCATGCGAACTGCGCGTGGAAACCCCTGCCTCGCACCGCTTTCGCCTCGCTGGCAGGGTTTGTGCATGTCCCGCTGCGGCTCGGTCCGCGGGCGGCGGCCGGCCGAGACTTGCCAATCCGCCACATTTTTGAAACACTCCGATTCGGATGGGGAACGGGGAGATGCAGATGCCGAAGGCGATGCAGGAAGGCGATATTTCGACCGGCAATCGGGTCCAGCGGGGGCGCGACTGGCGAAAGGCGATGAGCGACAATGTCGCACTCGCGCTGCTCGTCTATACCGCTCTGCAGATCTTCGTGACGGTTCACGCGATGAAGCAGGGTTCTTCCTCGATCTTTCCCTATCTCGCGCTGGTGGTGCTCGTGGCCGGCATCATCCCCGCCTGTCGCTGGTTCGAGCGGCGCTGGATGGGCCTGTCGGACGAGGAAGCGGCCGATCCCGGGATGAAGTCGCGATTTCGGCGCGACCAGGCCATGCTCTGGGCGCTCTCCATCGGATTGCCCTTCGCCCTGACGGGATTTTTCGAGCTCATCTTCGCCTGACCGGGTCGGCGGTTGCCAGCTCTCTTCGCCCGGCCTACCCCCCGGCGATGACGATGACGCAGCTCCGGACCACTCCATGATCGACACCCAAGCGGCCATCGCGCGCTGCCACGATCTGGTCGAACTGGCGCGGAAGAAGGGCGCCGACGCCGCCGATGCGGTCGCCCGGGGTTCCTCGTCGGAAAGCGTCGGCGTGAGGCTCGGCGAACTCGAGGAGGTGGAGCGGTCGGAGAGCGAAGCGATCGGCCTCAGAGTGTTCGTCGGTCGGCGGTCGGCGTCGATCCAAACCAGCGATTTCGCACCCGAGAGCCTAGCCCTTCTGGCCGAACGGGCGGTCGAGATGGCGCGGCTCGCGCCGGAAGACAGCTTCGCCGGCCTGGCGCCTGGCGGCCGGCTGTTCCAGGGCCCGGCCCCCGATCTCGACCTCCTCGATAGCGGCGAGCCCGGGCCCTCGGATCTCCGCGAAGCCGCGCTCGCTGCCGAGGATGCGGCGCGCGCCGTGGACGGCGTCACGAATTCGAACGGAGCGAGCGCGTCCTACGCCCGTTCGGTCTTCGCCCTGGTGACCTCGCACGGCTTCGCCCGCGGCCATGGCGGAAGCTCGCACTCGCTCTCGGCCAGCGTCGTGGCGGGGGAAGGCGGGGAGAAACAGACCGATTACGCCCATCGCATCCAACGGCACAGAGCCGACCTGCCCGACCCGGCCGACATCGGGCGCGAGGCGGGCGAGCGTGCAGTGCGAAAGGTCGGGCCCGCTTCGCTCGGCTCTCGCCGCATGCAGGTGGTGTTCGATCCCCGTGTCGGCGGCGGAGTGATCGGCCACCTGCTCGGCGCCATGTCGGCGCCGGCGATCGCGCGCAAGGCGAGCTTCCTGCTCGGGCGGGACGGCGATCGGCTGTTCGATCCGGCGATTCAGATCGTCGAGGAGCCGCTGCGCCCGCGGGGTCTGCGGTCGCGCCTCTACGATGGCGAAGGCGTCGGCTGTCGGCGCCGCCCGCTGATCGAAGACGGGCGCCTGACCGGATGGCTGACGAATGCAGCCTCCGCCGCGCAGCTGGGTCTGCCGCTGACCGGCCATGCTGCGCGGGGCGGCGGCGGGTCGCCCGGGGTGGCGCCGAGCAATGTGGTCCTGCTCCCGGGCACCATCGGGGTTGCGGAACTGATCGCCGACATCGACGACGGCCTCTTCGTGACCGATCTGTTCGGCCAAGGGGTCAACATGGTCACCGGCGACTACAGCCGCGGAGCCAGCGGTCTGCGCATACGCGGCGGCCAATTCGCGGAACCGGTGGCGGAAATCACCATCGCGGGCACGCTGCCCGAGATGTTCCACGCCCTTGTCCCGGCCGACGATCTCGATCTCCTGCGGGGGATCGATGTGCCGACCTTTCGCATCGACGGCATGTCGGTGGCCGGCCAGTGAGGCAGCTCCTGGCGGTCCTCGCGCTCGTCTGGGCCGTGCCTGCAGCCGCGCAGATCGAAGCGCCCGCCGAGCCGGTCGCGACGGTCACGGCGGCCCCCACGATCGAGGCGACGCAGGATGCCAATACCGACGCGCGCATCTCGGAGCGGATCAGGGGGATCTTCTCCGAACTGCCCGCCTTTCGCTCGGTCGACGTATCGGTACGCGAAGGCGTGGTCTCGCTCGCCGGCACGGTGCCGAAGCCCGAGGACATCGCTCGCGCCGAGGCGATCGTGTCGCGCGTGGCCGGAGTGGTCACGGTGGAAAACGGGCTCGAGCGCGACCTTTCGTTATCTGCCGACAGTGCGGGCATCGCGGGCCTGACCGCCCGCTGGAAGGGGCTGCTGCGCAGCATTCCGCTGATCGCCGCTGCTCTCAGCGTCTGGCTGGTGATCGCCTTGCTTGGCTATCTCATCGCCGGCCTCGGGGCCTTCTGGCGCTGGGTTGCGCCCAACGCATTTCTCGCCGAGCTGATCGCGAGTGCGATCCGCTTCGTTTTTGCCATTCTCGGCCTGGTGGTGGCGCTCGACATGCTCGGTGCGACCGCCCTGCTCGGCGCCGTGCTCGGCGGCGCCGGGGTGATCGGCATCGCCCTGGGCTTCGCCATGCGCGAGACGATCGAGAACTACGTCGCCTCGCTCATGCTCAGCCTGCGGCAACCCTTCCGGGCCAACGACCATGTCGTGATCGACGACCGCGAAGGCCGCGTCATCCGTCTGACCAGCCGCGCGACGGTGCTCATGACGCTCGACGGCAACCATTTGCGCATCCCCAACGGGCAGGTTTTCCGTGCGGTGATCCTCAACTACACGCGCAATCCGCAGCGGCGCTTCGATTTCGATCTCGGGGTGGATGCCGACGATGATTCCGATGCCGCGCGTGCGCTGGGCCGCGAGACGCTCGCCGGTCTGCCCTTCGTGCTCGCCGATCCTCCGCCCGAAGCGCAAATCGTCGAGGTGGGCGATTCCAATGTCCTGCTCAAATTCCTCGGCTGGATCGATCAGCGCGAAACGGACTTCATGAAGGCGCGGACGAAATCCATCGCAGCGGTCAAGACCGCGCTCGAGGCGGGCGGCTTCGCGCTCCCCGAGCCGATCTATCGGCTCCGTTTCGACCCGCGGACCCAGCCGCTCCCGTTCGAGAGCATCGATCGGAGCGCACCGCCGCAGCAGGCGCTACCGCAAGCGCGGGGGCCGAAGCCCTCGCCGGCGCCGCTGCCGCCTCTGCCGACCTCCACCGAAGACGTCGCCCCGCGGGACGAGATCGGCGAAATGGTGGAAGAAGAGCGGCGGCAGACAGGCGGCGGGCAGGAAAAGGACCTGCTCGACCGCTCGCGCCCGGTCGAGTGAGGGACTACTTCGTGGCGCCGTAGCGTTCGATCGATTCGACCACGATCCGCCGGGCCTCGGCGGCATCGCCCCAGGCGCCGATACGGACCCACTTCTCTGCCTCGAGATCCTTGTAATGGGTGAAGAAGTGCTCGATCTGCTGGAAGATGATCGAGGGCAGGTCCTTGGTTTCGCCCACATCCGAATAATAGGGGAAGGTGGTGTCCACGGGAACGCAGATGAGCTTCTCGTCGCCGCCGTGCTCGTCTTCGAGGTTGAGCACGCCGATCGGGCGGGCGCGCACCACGCAGCCGGGGATGAAGGGCGAGCGGGCGATCACCAGCGCGTCGAGCGGATCGCCGTCGGGTGAAAGCGTATGCGGCACGAAGCCGTAATTCGCGGGATAGCGCATCGGCGTATGAAGGATTCGATCGACGAACAGGGCGCCGGAATTCTTGTCGAATTCATATTTCACCGGCTCGCCGCCGGTCGGGACTTCGATGATGACGTTGAGGCTCTCGGGCGGATTGTCGCCCACGGGGATCATGTCGATGCGCATGCGCTGGTGTCTCTCGTTGCGGTCTACCCCCTCTCCCCAGAGGATTCCGCGTGGCCCCTAGCGCTCCCGCCATATTGCGGCAAGCCGCTCTCTCCCCTAAGCGCGCGGCATGTCGAAAACGCCTCTCAAGACGCCCCAGGCCGTACGCGGAACGCAGGATATCTTCGGCGCCGATGCCGAAGCCTTCGCCTTCGTGGTCGAGACCTTCGAACGCGTGCGCAAGCTCTACCGGTTTCGGCGGGCGGAAATGCCCGTGTTCGAGAAGACGGAAGTCTTCGCCCGGTCGATCGGCGAGACGACCGATATCGTCTCGAAGGAGATGTATTCTTTCGAGGATCGCGGCGGTGAAAGCCTGACGCTGCGGCCCGAATTCACCGCCGGGATCGCGCGGGCCTATCTCACCAACGGCTGGCAGCAGCATGCGCCACTGAAGCTGGCGACGCACGGGCCGCTGTTCCGCTACGAGCGCCCGCAGAAGGGCCGCTTCCGGCAGTTCCACCAGCTCGATGCGGAGATCCTCGGAGCGGGCGAGCCGCAGGCGGATGTCGAATTGCTGGCCATGGCGGACCATTTGCTGCGCGAGCTCGGCATCGCCGGGGAGTCCGGGGGAGTGACGTTGCATCTCAACACGCTTGGCGATGGCGACAGCCGCGAAGCCTGGCGCGCCGCGCTGGTCGAGCACTTTCGCGCCGTGAAGGACGAACTATCCGAAACTTCGCAGGAACGGCTCGAAAAGAACCCGCTGCGCATTCTCGACAGCAAGGACCGCCGCGACCAGCGTTTCGTCGCCGATGCGCCGAAGATCGACCACTTTCTTACCGACGAGGCGCGAGGCTTCTTCGAGGCGGTCACGGGCGGCCTCGATGCAGCGGGGGTGAAATGGCAACGCGCCGAGGGTCTGGTACGCGGGCTCGACTACTACCGCCACACCGCCTTCGAATTCATTCCGGACGAGGGCAGCGAGGCCGCAAGCCGGCTCGGCAGCCAGAGCACCATACTCGGCGGCGGCCGCTACGACGGCCTGCTGGAAAGCCTGGGCGGTCCGGCGACGCCTGCGGTCGGCTGGGCCGCGGGGATTGAGCGGCTGGCGATGCTGGTGGGTGCGCGCGGCGACGAGCCGCCGGAGGTTGCCGTAGTATCCGAACATCGCAATTTCGACGAGCTAGCGATCCGATACGCAGCCGCACTTCGGGATGCCGGTTACGCAACCGAATTGGTGGCGACGGGAAATCCGAAGAAGCGGTTCGACAAGACGCTGCGCCTCGGCGCACTCGCGGTGATTGCGATCGGTGAGCGGGACGGTTCGGATACGCTGTCGGTGAGATCGGAGCAGAGTGGGCGTTTGGCGCAGACCGAACTTCGCCGCGTGACCGGGCATCTTTTGCACGAACACTGATTTTACCGTCACCCTGAACCTGTTTCAGGGTCGCTTTCGCCGCAGTCGGCTCGGGCGCAGGCCGAGGGATGAATGCCGAAACAGGTTCCGCATGCCGGATGATCTGTTTGGTTCTTTCCTACACGGGGTCACAACAGCTAACCATTGCGCCATGAGCTTCGATTTTTCCCCTTGGAGTTGGTGAGCTGCTCCTTCCCGCAACCGTCCGTTTTCCTCTCTTGAACCGTGTAACACCTGTAACACCGTTCAGATAACCGAGCCCGAACCTTGCAGATACCCGCGAACCGCCTCGACCAGATCACCCACCGCTTCGCCGAGCTCGAGGCGCGGATGGCTTCGGGCACTCTCGAGGGCGAGGAATTCGTGCGTGCCAGCCGCGATTATGCCGAGCTCGAGCCGGTCGCGCGGGTCGCTGCCGAGGTGAAGGCGGCGCGCGCCGAGATCGCGAGCCTCGAGGCCATGCTCGAGGATCCGGAGATGAAGGCGATGGCGGAGGAGGAGCTCGCCGCTCTGCGCAAGCGCCTGCCCGAAGCGGAGCGTGCGCTCGCGGTCGCCCTGCTGCCGCGCGACAGCGCCGACAGCAAGCCCGCCATGCTCGAGATCCGCGCGGGGACCGGGGGCGACGAGGCGGCGCTGTTCGCCGGCGATTTGTACCGCATGTACGAACGCTTCGCGAACGAGCAGGGCTGGCGGGTCGAACCGGTGAGCATGAACGCGTCCGAAGTGGGCGGCTTCAAGGAGATCGTCGCCAATGTCGCCGGCACGGGGGTGTTCGCCAAGCTCAAGTTCGAAAGCGGCGTGCATCGCGTCCAGCGCGTTCCCGAGACCGAAAGTGGCGGACGGATCCACACCAGCGCAGCGACCGTAGCGATTCTTCCCGAACCCGACGAGGTCGAGGTGCAGATCGAGGACAAGGATCTCAAGATCGACATCTACCGCGCGTCGGGGGCCGGCGGCCAGCACGTCAACACCACCGACAGTGCGGTGCGCATCACCCATCTGCCGAGCGGGATCGTCGTTACCCAGCAGGATGAGCGCAGCCAGCACAAGAACCGCGCCAGGGCGATGCAGGTGCTCCGCGCCCGGCTCTACGAGAAGATGCGCGAGGAGGTGCATGGCGAAGAAGCCGCCGCGAGAAAGGCGATGGTCGGGAGCGGCGACCGCTCCGAACGCATCCGCACCTACAATTTTCCGCAGGGCCGGGTGACCGACCACCGCATCGGGCTGACGCTGCACAAGCTGCCCGAAATCCTCGCCGGGCCCGGCCTCGCCGAACTGGTGGATGCGCTGATCGCCGAGGACGAGGCCAAGCGGCTGGCGGCGCTGAACGAGTGAGGCAATCGACCGTCCGCGGCGCGCTCGTTTTCGAATCCATTCGGCGGGCGACCGAGCGCCTCGCTAAATCGAGCGACACAGCGCGGCTCGACGCCGAACTGCTGATGGCCCACGCGCTCGGCGTCGGACGATCGGATCTGCTGCTGCGGCACCAGCGCGACGCTGCCCCCGATGCATTCGGCGGGCTGGTCGAGCGCCGGGCGAGGGGCGAGCCGGTCGCGCATATCCTCGGTCGGCAGGACTTCTACGGATTGCACCTGAAGGTGACCCCCGACACGCTGATCCCGCGCGGCGACAGCGAGGTGTTGATCGAGGCAGCTTGCCGGTTCTTCGCCGAACAGGCGCCCCGGCGGATCCTCGATCTGGGGACCGGAACCGGCGCGCTGCTGCTCGCGGCGCTGTCGGTCTGGCCCCAGGCTGCAGGCGTTGGCGTGGACTCGAGCGTCGGCGCGCTCGCCGTGGCGTGCGAGAATGCGGTTGCGCTCGGCATGGAGCAGCGCGTCCGCATGATCGGGCGCGACTGGAGCGATGCCGGATGGGCTGCCGGCCTCGGCCGCTTCGATCTCATTCTCTGCAATCCGCCCTATGTGGAACAGGACGCCGCGCTCGACTGCAGCGTCCGCGATTTCGAGCCCGGTGCGGCGCTCTTCGCCGGCCCTGAGGGGCTGGACGACTATCGGATCCTCGTCCCGCAATTGCGCGCGCTGCTCGGTTCCGGGGGCGCCGCGGTGATCGAGATCGGCTCGACGCAAGAGAGGGCGGTGAGCGAAATCGCGGCGGGCGCGGGTTTCTCGATAACGATGCGCCGCGACCTCGGCGGGCGCCCTCGCGCCCTAATCCTCACTTAGGGCTTGGCAAAGCGGATCGGACCCTCTACCTCTGACCCTAGACCAGCGGTGTGCGGCATGCGTCGTCCCGTCGGTTCCAGCTCCGACATTGCAGCTCCGGTGCGAGGCTTAGTGCCCCGCATACCATGCACAGAGGGGAGTACGCGGGCTGCGGATGATCGCAGCCGCACAAGGGGTCACGCGGCCATAGGCGGACCGAGGGTTCGCGCCGCGCCATGAATGAGGACGATTAGCCCTTGAACAACAACAATCGAAACAACCGGCGGCGCGGCCGCGGGAGCAATCGCAACCAGGGCGGGGGCAATCAGTCCAACCGCATCGATAGTCGGGCGCGCGGCAATGCTCCGCAGCTGCTCGACAAGTACAAGAAGCTGGCGCAGGACGCACAGCACAATGGCGACCGTGTCCAGGCCGAATACTATCTGCAGTTCGCCGATCACTATTTTCGGGTGATCGCCGACAACAAGGCCCGGCAGGACGAATCCAAGGGCAGACGCCCGGATGATCGCGACACTTCCGACGAGGACGAGGACGACGACGGCGACGATCGCCGCCGGTCGAACGCCCGTCGCCCGCGCAGTCGCCGCGACGAGCGCGAGCAGGACGACAATCGCCGCAGTCGACCGCGCGACGAGGACGACGATCAGACCGAGTTCGAGCCGCCCGAGAATCCCTTCATCCGCCGCGACGAAGAGCAGGGCGAGGAGCCCAAGAAGCGGCGCGCGCCGCGCAAGGCGAAGAAGGACGACAGCGGCAAGCAGGCAAAGGACAGCGAGATCGACGCAGCTGTGCTGCCGCCATCGATCGGTGCCAATGATGCCACCGAAGAAGCCAAGCCTGCGCCGCGCCGCCGCCGCCGCAAACAGGATGACGACAGCGAAATGAGCGTGGCCGGCTGACTGCGCTCGTCCGGGGCATGCATGACATGAGGGGCGGACCGATGGAAGCGGCTGCCGGCTTCGTCCGCCGGCACGACAAGCTGTCGGCTCTGGTCCTCGGTGCGCTCTCCGCTTTCGGGTTCCAGCCGCTCCACTTGTGGCCCCTGGGGCTGCTTGCCGTCGCCACCTTCGGCTGGCTGGTGTGGCGGGCGCCGCGCTGGCAGCGCGCCCTGTTGCTCGGCTGGCTGTTCGGCCTTGCCCATTTCACCGTAACCAACAACTGGATCGCCACCGCCTTCACCTATCAGGCGGAAATGCCCGCCGTGCTGGGCTGGGCGGCTGTGCCGCTGCTGTCGCTCTATCTCGCTGTATGGCCTACGCTGGCCTGTTGCGCCGCCTGGCTGGTCGCGCGCAAGGGCACTCTCTTCGCTTTTGCTCTCGCTCTCGGCGGGTTCTGGATCGCCGCGGAATGGCTCCGCAGCTGGGTTTTCACGGGCTATAGCTGGGGGCCGCTTTCGATGATGCTGGTCGGCCCGTGGGACCGGCCCGGCTTCGCAGCCGTCCTCCCCTTCACCGGAACCTATGCCCTCTCGGGCCTCGCCGTCGCTGCGGCGATCCTCCTCGCCTGGTTGGCCATCGCACGCCGCTGGGCTGCGCTCGCTGCCGGCCTCGCGGCGATTCTCGCGGTCATGATCTGGCCCGCCGCGCCGCAGCGCGAAGGCTCGCTCCCCTTCACCCTCGTGCAGCCGAACCTGAAGCAGGACGAAATCGACGACGCTTCGAAGTTCGAAGCGCAGTTCGCGACCATCGCCCGGCTCAGCCTCCCTGACGACCCTGCGGAACGCAGGCTCGTTCTGTGGCCCGAAAGCGGCGTGCCCGACTATCTGCGGCCGGGTTATCCGCAGCGCTATTACGACCAGATGACCGCGGGGGGGGATCCAGCATTCGCCCGCGCCCGCATCGGTCGGGTGATCGGCGAGAACAGCCTCCTGCTGACCGGACTGGTCGATCTCGAGATTGGTTCGGTCGAAGGGCGTGAACGCGCGGTCGGGGCCTATAATGCGATCAGTTCGATCGATGGGTCGGGCGCGCTGGGCGAACGCTATGCCAAGGCGCATCTGGTTCCCTATGGCGAATATCTGCCGATGCGCGCCCTCCTCGAGCCAATGGGGCTCACTCGGCTGGTCGCCGGCAGCATCGATTTCATCCCTGGCCCGGGAGCGCAGACCGTCGACCTCGGTCCCTATGGCAAGGCGGGGATGCAGATCTGTTACGAAATCGTCTTTTCCGGCGAGGTCGTGGACCGGGGCGATCGGCCGGAATACATCTTCAATCCGTCGAACGACGGCTGGTTCGGTGCCTGGGGACCGCCGCAACATCTTGCCCAGGCGCGTATGCGGGCTGCGGAGGAGGGGCTCCCCGTGCTCCGTTCGACCACCACCGGGATAAGCGCGGTCATCGATGCCCGCGGGATCGTGCGCGAGCACGTCGGCCGCCAAGTGGCGGGCCGCATCGACGGCATGGTGCCGCCGGCGCTGCCGGCGACATGGTTCGCACGAATGGGACATTGGCTCACCCTGCTCTGGGGCATTGTCATGCTGGGTGGATCGCTGGTTGCCATGGGCCTCGGCCGGCGTTACCTATCGCGAAAGACATAAAGCTTTCTTTATATAGCCGATCGAGACCCTTCATGCGCGCCAACTACCTGTTCACATCCGAAAGCGTTTCGGAGGGTCATCCGGACAAGGTTTCCGACCAGATTTCCGACGCGATCGTCGATCTCATGCTGTCGAAGGATCCCGAATCGCGGGTTGCCTGCGAAACCATGACCACCACGCAGCGTGTCATTCTGTCGGGTGAGATCCGCTGCAAGCCGATGTACGACGCCAACAACCCCGACTGGGCCGAGAACGGCGGCTGGGCTCCCGGCGCGAAGGAAGAGATCGAGAAGGCGGTCCGCCGCACCGTGCGCGATATCGGCTATGCGCAGGAAGGCTTTCACTGGCAGACGCTGACCTTCGAGAACCATCTTCACGGTCAGTCGCCCGAGATCGCCCAGGGTGTCGATGCCAATGGCAACAAGGACGAGGGGGCGGGCGATCAGGGCATCATGTTCGGTTTCGCCTGCGACGAGACGCCCGACCTCATGCCGGCGACGCTCGATTACAGCCACAAGATCCTCCAGCGCCTCGCGGCCGATCGCAAGAGCGGGGCTGCGCCGTTCCTCGAACCCGATGCCAAGAGCCAGCTGACCTTGCGCTACGAGAACGGCAAGCCGGTGGAATGCACCGCCGTGGTCGTTTCGACCCAGCACGCCAAGGGCTATGACGAGGGCGACCGCGAAGCCGAGCTCAAGGCCTATGTGAAGCGCGTCGTGGACGAGATCTTGCCCGCGGGCTGGATCACCGACAGCACCGAATGGCACATCAATCCGACCGGGGCGTTCGAGATCGGCGGACCCGACGGCGATGCCGGGCTCACGGGCCGCAAGATCATCGTCGATACCTATGGCGGTGCCGCCCCCCATGGCGGCGGCGCCTTCAGCGGCAAGGATCCGACCAAGGTCGATCGCTCGGCGGCCTATATCACCCGCTACCTCGCCAAGAACATCGTTGCCGCCGGACTGGCCACCCGCTGCACGATCCAGCTGTCCTATGCGATCGGCGTGTCGAAGCCGCTCTCGCTCTATGTCGATACGCATGGCACCAGCGCCGAGGGCGTGAGCGAGGAGCGGCTGGAGGATGCGATCCGCGGCATGGCGAAGCTCGGCGGGTTGACTCCACGCGGCATCCGGACCCATCTGGGACTTAACAAACCTATCTATCGCACGACCGCGGCCTACGGCCATTTCGGGCGCAATGCCGAGGGCGACTATTTCCCCTGGGAACGGACCGATCTGGTCACCGACCTCAAGGCTGCACTGGCCTAGCCCTTCTGGTCCTGCCCCTTGCGCGGCGAGGGCCGGTCGAGCGCCAGCTCGGCTTCGGAGAAGCTGAAGGGGCTGCGGACGCCGGGAATGCCGTCGAGATCGATCCGCATGCCGCGGGCGAGCACTTGCAAATCGGCGAATACGGCGTCGATCGGATTGATCGGCCCGGCCGGGATGCCCTTTTCGGCGCATGCCGCGATCAGGCCGGCCTGCGTCCATGAAGAGGTCTCGCGAGCGATGATGGCATCGAGCTCCTCGCGATTGGAGAGGCGGCTCTCGTTCGAGGCAAAGCGTTCGTCCGCCAGCAGGTCGTCGCGGCCGAGCACGGCCAGGAGTCGGCGGAACAGGCCGTCATTGGCCGGGGCCAGGACCACTTCGCCATCGCGGGCCGGGAACACGCCATAGGCGCTGACCTGAGCGTGTTCGTTGCCCATTCGCGGCGGGTTATGCCCGGTGGTGAAATAATGCATCGCTTGGCTCGCCAGCAAACCGACCGAACAGTCGAGCAGGGCCATATCGACATGCTGACCCCGCCCCGTCCGCTCGCGCATGGCCAGCGCCGCCTGGATCCCGATCACGGCATAGAGCCCGCAGGTCAGGTCGGAAACCGAGATGCCCATCTTCACCGGCTGGCCCTGCGGCTCGCCGGTCAGCGCCATGAAACCGCTCATCCCCTGGATGACGAAATCGTAACCGGCCTCGTGGGCGCGCGGACCGGTCTGGCCGAAGCCGGTGATCGAACAAAAGACCAGGCCGGAATTGGCTTTCGACAAAGCGGGATAATCGAGCCCGAACTTCGCCAGCGTCCCGGTCTTGAAGTTCTCCACCACCACATCCGCGCGCGCGGCGAGTTCGCGTACCCGCGCCAGATCGTCCTCCCGTCTGAAGTCGGCGACGATGCTGCGCTTGCCGCGGTTGGCGGCGTGGTAATAGGCGGCCTCGCGGACCGGACTGCCGTCATCGCCTTCGCGTTCGATCCACGGGGGTCCCCACTGGCGGGTGCCGTCGCCCTCGGGGCTCTCGACCTTGATCACGTCGGCGCCGAGATCGGCGAGGATCTGGCCCGCCCAGGGCCCCGCGAGCACGCGCGCCAGTTCGAGGACCTTGAGCCCGGCGAGCGGGGCGTTCGGGTTGCGCGGTTCGTCCAGCCACATGCGAATTTCGTCCTTCCGTCCTGCGATCCGGGAGACGATCAGTCGGCGGAGATGCAGGCGGAGAGACTGCCGACTGCCTCGACAAATTCCTCGCGGAAGTCCTGCACCACCTGCCTGGCCGAGCGGATCTGTTCGACGAGGCCCACGCCCTGACCGACGAAATAGCTGACCAGTTCGCGGGCTTCGGCATTGCCCGCTGCGGCATCGCGTTCGATACGTGCGAAGGCGGGTTCGGAGACCATGCCCATCAGTGGCATCGGCAGCGCGCCGGGACCGTCCTCGGCATCCCAGGCATCGTGCCATGCGGTGCGCAGCTGGCGCGCGGGCTTGCCCGTGCGGCTTCTCGAACGCACCGTATCACGGCTGCGCGCGGCGACCATCTTGTCGCGAAAGGTCTCGGAAGTCTCGGCCTCGGGTGTTGCGAGCCATATGGATCCGGTCCAGGCGCCCTGCGCACCCGCCGCCATCATTCCCGCCATCTGTCCGCCGGTCATGATTCCGCCCGCCGCGAGAACGGGGATGGAATGCCCCGCCCGGTCGAGCGCACGGACCACCTCGGGGATCAGCACCAGCGTCGACACCTCGCCGCAATGTCCGCCAGCCTCGGTCCCCTGGGCGACGAGAATGTCCACCCCGGCCTCGGCCTGGCGGAGTGCATGCTCCTTGGCTCCGACCAGTGCGGCGACGGGCACCCCCCGCCGTTTGCCCTCGGCGATCATGGCAGCCGGGGCGATGCCCAGCGCATTGGCGATCAGCCGGATCGGGTGGCGGAATGCCACCTCCATCAGCGCGAGGCCGTTTTCGGGCGTGATTCCCATGCGTTCGCGCAGGATAGGCATCCGCTCTTCGGGCGCGATGCCGTACCGCCCGAGCACGGCATTGGCGAAGTCCTGATAGGAGGAATCGATCGCAGCCGCGCGACTTTCATTGTCCGCCAGCGCGCGCACCCGCGGATCGATCACCTCGGGCACCAGCACGTCGACTCCATAGGGCGCGCCATCGACCTCGGCATCGATCCAGGCGAGTTCCTCCTCGAGCTGCTCGGGCGTGAACCGTGTCGCGCCGAGCACCCCGAAGCCGCCCGCCTTGCTGACCGCCGCGACGACATCGCGGCAGTGGCTGAAGGCGAACAGCGGGAAGTCCGCCCCGGTCATTTCGCACACGCGGTTCATCGGCATCGGTCTGTCCCCCTCCGGATGATCGCCGACCCGGGCGATCAACCTTCGTAATGTGCGGTGGTCCTGGCGGCCACGTCCTCCGCGGTGACGCCCGGAGCCAGCTCGACCAGCCGGAACGGGCTTGCATGATCCGGCCGGCGGAAGACGGCGAGATTGGTGACGATCATATCGACGACGTTCTGCCCGGTCAGCGGCAGGGTGCAGCTCGGGATGAACTTGGGGCTGCCGTCCTTGGCGGTGTGATCCATAACCACGATGATCTTCTTGACCCCGGCGACGAGATCCATCGCGCCGCCCATGCCCTTGATCATCTTGCCGGGGATCATCCAATTGGCGATGTCGCCGTTCTCGGCCACCTCCATCGCACCGAGCACGGTGAGGTCGATGTGGCCGCCGCGGATCATGGCGAAACTCTGCGCGCTGTCGAAATAGGCGCTGTGCGGCAGTTCGCTGATCGTCTGCTTTCCGGCATTGATCAGGTCGGCATCTTCCTCTCCCGAATAGGGAAACGGGCCGATGCCGAGCATGCCGTTCTCGCTCTGTAGCGTGACATGCATGCCCTCCGGTATGTGGTTGGCGACCAGCGTCGGGATCCCGATGCCGAGATTGACGTAATAGCCATCCTCGAGCTCCTGTGCGGCGCGTGCCGCCATCTGATTGCGGTCCCAGCCGATCGCCTGTGTGGTATCGCTCATTCTAATTGCTTTCATTCATTGTCGTCGGGGCGTCGCCGACCGAGGGTTTCCAGCGCGCATCGGACGGAAACACCGCATCCACACTGCCCTTCTGCCAGGCGCCGTAGACCGGGTTGGGCACGAGGAACCACCCATTGCCCCACAATTGCGCGTAAGCGCCCCGGGCGGCCATGGCGCGGCGGGCCTGCACGTCGTCCTCCCCCGCGTTGAAGACATCGGCGAAATCGCCGAGATTGTCGCCTGCGAGCACGATCACGCAATAGCGCTCGGCAATGGTCGCGCGCCGGCCGTCCTTGCGGCTGCCCATGGCGTCGTCACCGCGCAGGAACAGCGTTTCACCGTGGACCGCAGGGCCCGCATCGGCCGCCTCGATCGCCTTGGCGGTGCCTGCCGCCGTGTCGGCTTCGCGGTTGGTGTTGAAGATCACCGCTATCCCCGCCTCGCGCAAGCGACGCAGGCCCGTGACCGCCCCGGGGACAGGGGCGGCGATGCCGGCGCCGCCATTCGCCCATTGCGCCCATTCGCGGCCGTCGAAGCCCTTGCCGCTGAAGGCCTGCCAATATTCATAGCCGGTGTTGAGCAGCACGGTTTCGTCGACATCGAAGACTGCGGCCAGCGGCTTCACCGATTTGTCGGAATTCACACAGCTCGGGGCGGCGATTCCGCCGGGGACGTCGGGCAGGCCCAGCGGTACCGACTGCGGCAGTTTTCGCTGACGCGACACTGAGACCCCGTAGTCGGCCAATTGCCGCCAGACCTGGATGGAGGCAGCCGCCGCTTCGCCCGAGCCATAGAGCCAGCGCATGGTGTCCGGAGCGGCAGCCTCTCCGCCGGTCGCCAGTGCCAGCTGCGCCCTCGCCGGTCCAGGGGCCGGGGCGGTCGCGCAGCCGGCAAGCAGCAGGGCCGCTGCGGCGCCTGCGGCCAATCTCGTGACAGGACGGTCGATCGCCGCAGCGCCCCCGCGGGCGCTTGGTGAGCTTGCCGGCCCCTGCGTTCCATGCGCCTGCACCGCGGCCGCAGCCGTGGTCGGGCCTTTGGCGCTCGGGACCCTCACGCCGTTTCCCGTTCGCGGGTCGTGACGAACTCGATCTTCTTGTCGTAGGGGCTGCCGACGATCATCCGCTGGACGTAGACGCCGGGCAGGTGGATGCAATCGGGATCGAGGCTCCCCGCCGGGACGACTTCCTCGACCTCGACGACGCAGATCTTGCCGCAGGTCGCGGCCGGCTGGTTGAAATTGCGCGCGGTCTTGCGGAACACCAGATTGCCGGTCTCGTCCGCCTTCCATGCCTTGACGATGGCGAGGTCGGCGAAGATGCCGTGTTCGAGAATGTAATCCTCCGGCCCCTGTGGCCCGTCGAAGCGCTTCACCTCCTTGCCCTCGGCGACCTGCGTGCCGACCCCGGTCCTGGTGTAGAAACCGGGAATTCCGGCGCCGCCCGCCCGCATGCGCTCGGCCAATGTGCCTTGCGGGCAGAATTCGACCTCGAGTTCGCCCGAGAGAAACTGCCGTTCGAACTCCTTGTTCTCGCCGACGTAGCTGGAGATCATCTTCTTCACCTGCTGCGTGCGCAACAGCATTCCGATTCCTTCATTGTCGATCCCGGCATTGTTGCTCGCGAAGGTGAGATTGCGAACCCCGGATTCGCGGATCGCGGTGAGCAGCCTTTCGGGAATTCCGCAGAGGCCGAAGCCCCCGCTGGCGATCAGCATGTCGTCGTGCAGGAGTCCGTCGAGGGCGGCGGCGGCATCGGGGTAGAGCTTGTCCATGCAGCGCGGCTTAACCGCTCCCGCTCCGCCTGTCACGTAGCGGAATCCGGGTAGTGCAAACCGAACAATATTCGCTGCAATGCAGCATGAGGGATGCCAAGGCGGAACGGGGATTTTCCTGATATGTCAAAGACTCCGCGACAGGATCATCGTCTTTGATTGCACCCCTTGCAACAAACCTTGTTCTTTTCGCACTTGCACAAGATGCGTCGCGGCAGCATATCCCTCCCTGCCTTTCAGGCATCCTCTCCCAAGACTTTCAAGCCCGGTTGGCTCCTCATGGATCCGGCCGGGCTTTTTTCTGTGCGGTTTCGGACCCCTCCGCCGCGCTCGTCCATTGCATCACCGAGGCCGGCACACCAGTTTGGGCCGGTTAGGAATGCACCAAGGGAACCTCGCCACATGGCCGATGCGGATGCTGCAACGACGGTAGATAAAAAGACGGTGCGGCTGCAGGTCGCTGCCGCGCGGCAAGAGGAAAGCGGCCAGGGTATTGCCCGCATGCCGCGCTCCGCATTCCAGGCGCTGGGCATCACCGAGGGCGACCTCGTCGAAGTGATCGGCAAGCGCTCGACCGCGGCGATCGCCATGGCCGCCTATGACGAGGATCAAAGTCTCGACGTCGTCCGCCTCGACGGGCTTCAGCGCGGCAATGCCGAATGTGGGTCGGGCGAACACGTCAAGATCGCTGCGGCGGAATCCCGGCCCGCCACGCGCGTGGTTTTCGCTCCGGCCGCGCGCGAGATGCGGCTCCAGGGGCCGGCCCAGGCGCTGAAGCGCAATTTCTTCCGCAAACCGCTCGTCGCGGGCGATCTGGTCGCCACCACCGGGCAGCAACCGGTTCAGAACATGCCGCCCGAAGTCCGTCGGATGTTCAACGCGCCCGCCTATGCTCTGACCCAGATCCGTCTCAGCGTCCTCTCGACCAGTCCCAAGGGGATCGTCCACATCGACGAGAATACCGAGGTCGAATTGCGCGCCGAATTCGAGGCGCCTCGCGATGCGCGCGCGGTGGTCAATTACGACGACGTGGGGGGGATGGGCGAGACCATCCAGCAGTTGCGCGAGATGGTCGAACTGCCGCTGCGTTACCCCGAGCTGTTCACCCGGCTGGGTGTCGATCCGCCCAAGGGCGTGCTGCTCCACGGGCCGCCGGGGACCGGCAAGACACGCCTCGCTCAGGCGGTCGCCAATGAGAGCGACGCCGCCTTTTTCGCCATAAACGGCCCCGAGATCATGGGCTCGGGCTATGGCGAGAGCGAGAAGCGACTGCGCGAAGTGTTCGAGGAGGCGGGCAAATCCGCGCCCGCGATCGTTTTCATAGACGAAATCGATTCGATCGCTCCCAAGCGCGACCGGGTCCCGGGCGAGGCCGAGAAGCGGCTCGTGGCGCAATTGCTGACGCTGATGGACGGGCTCGAGGCGCGGTCGAATTTGGTCGTCATCGCCGCGACCAATCGCCCCGAAGCGATCGACGAGGCGCTGCGCCGCCCCGGCCGCTTCGATCGCGAGATCGTCATCGGTGTCCCCGACGAAAAGGGCCGCCGCGAAATCCTGGGTATCCACACGCGCGGCATGCCATTGGGTGACAAGGTCGATTTGAACGAACTTGCCAAAGGTACCTATGGCTTCGTCGGCGCCGATATCGCTGCGCTCGCCCGCGAAGCGGCCATCGATGCGGTGCGCCGGATCATGCCCAAGCTGGATCTGGACGAGCGCACCATTCCGCCCGAGGTGCTCGACGATCTGTTCGTGAGCCGCGAGGATTTCCTCTCGGCGCTCAAGCGGATCCAGCCAAGCGCCATGCGCGAGGTGATGGTGCAGGTTCCGAACGTCGGCTGGTCCGACATCGGCGGGGTCGGCGATGCGATCGACAAGCTCAAGGAAGGAATCGAGCTGCCGATGAAGAATGCCGAAGCGTTCCATCGCCTCGGCATCCGACCGGCGAAGGGTTTCCTGCTCTACGGCCCGCCTGGCACCGGCAAGACGCTGCTGGCCAAGGCGGTGGCCAAGGAAGCCGAAGCCAACTTCATCTCGATGAAGAGTTCGGACCTCCTGTCCAAATGGTATGGCGAAAGCGAACAGCAGATCGCGCGCATGTTCAAGCGGGCGCGGGCTGTCGCGCCCTGCGTGGTATTCATCGACGAGATCGACAGCCTGGTTCCGGCGCGGGGCAGCGGGCAGGGCGAGCCGCAGGTCACCGGCCGCGTCGTCAATACCATCCTTGCCGAGATGGACGGGCTCGAGGATTTGCAGTCGGTGGTGGTGATCGGCGCGACCAATCGCCCCACGCTGGTCGATCCCGCCCTGCTCCGCCCCGGTCGATTCGACGAGCTGGTCTATGTCGGTACACCCGACAAGCGCGGGCGCGCGCAAATTCTCGCCATCCATACGGCGAACATGCCCCTGGCCGAGGACGTCGCGCTGGAGAGCATCGCCCAGAAGACCGAGCGCTTCACCGGTGCCGACCTCGAGGATGTCGTTCGCCGTGCCGGCCTCAATGCGTTGCAGCGTGCGGGCCACGACGTGCGGACGGTCAGCGGGGCCGATTTCGACAAGGCGCTGCAGGATAGCCGGGCGACCGTCACCGCGAAGATGGAGGAGGAGTACCGCAAAATTCGCGGCGAGCTCAAGAAGCGCGCCGCGGAAGTGCAGCCGATCGGCTTCATCCACGAAGGCATGGTCGAAAGCACTCGCGGCGCAAAGCACGGTACGCCGGAGAATGGCGAAGGCTAGCTTCCTGCCGCTGCTCTCTGATTGGCGGCCTCGACCTCGAGCCGATGGCGAATCAGGGCCTGCGGCTGGTTGGCGCGCAGCCATGCCAGCATATGTTCGCGCACTGCGCAGCGCAGCGTCCAGAGATCACCGATCGTCGTCGCGCTCATCGAAAGCCGCAGCTCGATGCTTTCGGGATAGGCTTCGGTCATCAACAAAGCGAGGTTGCGGCCGTCCCACAGGGCATGGGCTCTCACGAACCGTTCGAACTCCGCGCGGATCGGCTCGATGTCGGCGATGGGATCGAGATGAAGCATGACCGGCCCGGTCAGTTGTTCGCTGATCCGCGACCAGTTCTCGAAGCTCTCGTCGAGGAACCGGCTGGTCGGCACCACCAGGACGCGTTCATCCCAGGTGCGTACGGTGACGAAGCTCATGCGGATTTCCTCGACCCGACCGACCTGGCCGTCGACCTTGACCAGGTCGCCCATCCGCAGCGGTTGGGTCAACGCCATCTGCAGCCCGGCGATTAACGATTTCAGCGCGGGCTGCGCTGCCGCGCCGACCGCCAGCGCGGCGAGGCCGGCGGACGCCAGCATCGTCGTGCCGACATCGCGCACTCCGGGAATGTTGAGCATGATCAGCGATATGGTGATGATGATGATCGCCACTCTCACCGTCCGCGAGAGGATCGCTATACGTGTCAGGCGCCCGCGCTGCGCGACCGGGTCCTCCGCCACTCCGATCTGCGCCTCATAGCCCGCGGCGAGTCCTCCCACGACGGCAAAGGCGAGCCATCCCACCACGGCGGGCGTCAGGAAGCCGGCCAGGACGTCCCATCCGCGACCGACCAAGGCATCGCCCTCCGCGGCAACGGCGATGGCGAAAGCCACCATCGCCCAGCGCAGGGGTTTGCGCACCGCCTCGACCGCCATGTCGTCGATCGGGCTCTCCGAATGCCGGACGATGCGGCGGAGCACGCCGAAGATCGCGAGATGTATCAGCAGAGCGGCGATCACCGCGCCGCCCAGCGCGATCAGCGTCTGCACCGCAGCCTCGTAGGAGATCGGCCAGTTGCGGGGGTCGTAACGCTCGAGCATCGTCAAACCCGCCTATGGACAGCGGAGCAGCGATGCAAGGCTGCAGGCAGTTCTAATCTTCCGCCGGCATTGCAATGCAGACAGTCATGCCGTCGCGCGTGAAACGGCGCTCGAAACTCCCTCCGAACTGGCGCGCTGCGCTGGTCATCAGCAGACTGCCGAAGCCCTTGCGCTCGGGCAGGTCCTCGAGATCGGCACCGGTTTCACGCCAGGTCAGTTCGACCATGTCGCCCTCGCGCTTCCACGACACCTCCAGTGTGCCGTCATTCTTCCATGCCCCGTATTTGACCGCATTGGTGGTCAGTTCGTGGAGCACCAGCCCGAGCGGCGTGATGCGCTTGGCAGGCAGAAGCACCTCGGGACCCTCGATCGTGGCGACATGTCTGCTCGACCGATAGGGCGCCAGCGAGGTCTCGACCAGCGACCGGAGCGAAGCCACCTGCCGGTCGAGTTCGCCCTGGCTGACCTCATGCGCGGTGAGAAGCGCGCGGATGCGCTGCGCTATGCTTTCGGTAACCTCCTTGGCCTCGGGCTTGTCGCGAGCGCTCATCTGGACGATCGCCAGTATCACCGCGAAGAGGTTCTTTACGCGATGGTTGAGCTCACGTGCGAGCAGGTCGGCGCGGTCGCGCGCCTCGCCTACCACCGCAGCTTGCGCCGCCTCCGCCTCGGCGCGCGCGGCCTGGCCAACCAGCCGCAGTGCGCCCAGCATCGCCACCACGAGCATCGCCAGCAAGCCACCGAGAAGCGGCAGGACGCGGCCCTCCGAGCGCGAAGTCTCGGCAATGGCATCGGATAGTTGATCCGATTCGATGTCTTCCATTTCGCGGATCGCGCGGCGGAGCCGCTCCATCGTCTCGACGCCCTCGTCGGTCAGAACGGCGCGCCGGGCGTCGAGCAGTCTGCCGTTCTCGAGCAGCGAAACGGTTTCGCCCATCTCTACATATTTCGAGCGGGCGAGCGCATCGATCTCGTCGAGCAGGGCCAGCTGCCGCGGGGAAGCCTCGGCCCCGAGCAACTGCCGCAGACGCTCGAGCGAGGGGTCGATCTGCTCCTTGCCCGCCGCGAAGGGCTCGAGGTAGCGGCGATCGAGCGTGATCAGATAGCCCCTCTGCCCGGTTTCGCCGTTGAGCACCGCACGGTAGATGTGCCGCAGCTCCTCGAGCACTGCGCTGGTCTCGGTGACAAGGGTGCGCTGGCTGCGCTCGGCCTCGATCGTCTTGTAGACCAGCCCGATAAGCGCCAGCATCGCCGCCCCGGCGAGGGCCAGCAGCGTGACATTGGCCCACCGGAAACGCGGCCCGCTGCCAAGGGACTTGGCCAGGCGGCTCAATGCGCAGCCCCCCAACTGGCGCCAGTGCCGATCTCGACCCCCAGCGGGACGCTGAGTTCCACGGCAGGCGTCGCCGCATCGGCCATGACGCTTCCGATCAGCGCGGAGGCGCGATCCACATCGCTTTCGGGCAGTTCGAACACCAGTTCGTCATGGACCTGCAACAGCATGCGCACGTGGCCGAGGCCGGCATCCTCGAGCGCGGGCATCATACGCGCCATCGCCCGCTTGATGATGTCGGCGCTGGTTCCCTGGATGGGGGCGTTGATCGCCGCGCGCTCGCTCCCTGCGCGCTCGTTCGGATTCTTCGAATTGATCCGCGGGAACCAGGTCTTGCGTCCGAACAGCGTCTCCGAATAGCCGCATTCGCGGACGCTCTCGAGCGTCGCATGGATGTAGTGCTGGATACCCGGGAAGCGCTGGAAATAGGTGTCGATCATCGCCTGTGCCTCCTCGGCCCCGACGCCGAGCCGGCCGGCGAGCCCCCAGCGCGAGATCCCGTAGAGGATGGCGAAGTTGATCGTTTTGGCGCGGCCGCGGGTGTCGCGCGTGACTTCGCCGAACATCTCCGTCGCAGTGCGCGCGTGAATGTCCTCGCCCTTGGCGAAAGCATCCTTCAGACTGGGCACATCGGCCATATGGGCGGCGAGGCGCAATTCGATCTGCGAATAGTCCGCCGACAGCAGGACGTTGCCGCGATCCGCGACGAAAGCCTCGCGGATCTGGCGCCCGATCTCGGTCCGGATAGGAATGTTCTGCAGGTTGGGATCGGTCGAGGACAGCCGTCCGGTCTGCGCGCCGACCAGGCTGTAGCTGGTATGGACGCGCCGCGTCCGTTCGTTGATGGCCTGCTGCAAGGCATCCGTATAGGTCGATTTGAGCTTTGCGAGCTGCCGCCACTCGAGCACCTTGTCGGCAATCGCCGCACCTTCGGCAGAGAGCCGTTCGAGGATCGCCTGATCGGTCGAATACTGCCCGCTCTTGCCCTTTCTGCCGCCCTTGTAGCCGAGCTTGTCGAACAGAATGTCACCAAGCTGCTTGGGGCTGCCCACGGTGAATTCCTGCCCCGCCAGGGTGTGGATCTCTCCCTCCAGCCGGCCGATCTCGCGGGCGAATTCCTCCGATAGCCGCGCGAGCCTGCTCCGATCGACCGAGATGCCGTGCCGCTCCATCGACGCCACCACCGGTATCAGCGGCCGGTCGACGCGCTCATAGACCCGCGTTCCGCCCTCGGTGGTCAGCCGCGGCTTGAGATGCCGGTAGAGGCGCCAGGTCACATCCGCATCCTCGGCCGCATATTCGGTCGCCTTGTCGAGTGGCACCTCGCCGAAGGGGATCGCCTTCTTGCCCGTACCGCAAACCTCCTTGAAGGCGATGCAACTGTGACCGAGATGGCGCGCAGCCAGTTCGTCCATCCCATGCCCGCCGCCGATCCCGTCGAGGCTGCGCCCCGCATCGAGATCGAAGCTGATCACCATCGTGTCCTCGATCGGTGAGACTTCGATCCCGTGGCGCGCGAGCACGTTGATATCGAATTTCCCGTTGTGGAAGACCTTCGTCACCGCATCGCTCTCGAGCAGCGGCTTGAGCGCCGAGAGCGCGGTATCCGCGGCTATCTGGAGAGGCGCTTCGGCGAACATGTCGCTGCCACCGTGACCGAGGGGAATGTAGCATGCATCATTGGGTCCGACCGCGAGGCTGACTCCCACCAGATCGCACAGCATGCAGTCGATCGAACTGGTCTCGGTATCGACCGCCACCAGACGCGCGGACCGGGCTCGCGCCACCCATGCATCGAGCCGATCGATCGTCTGGACGCATTCATAGGTGCTGCGATCGACTGCGGGCATATCGAGCAGCGCTTGGCGATTGCCGCCGCCGTCGCTGCCGGGAGTCGCTCCCGCGACATCGCGCCTGGCCGGATCGAGGTCGGTCGATCGCGAGGGACTGCCGCTGCCGGCGTCCAGACGCTTGAGGAGGCTTGTGAAGCCGTGTTTCGAGAGGAAGGCGGCCAAAGGCGCCTCGGGAACGCCTTCGAGCTTGAATTCCTCGAGCGGCTGGGGAAGGTCGCAATCTTCCTTCAACTGCACGAGCACCCGGCTCAGCTCGGCCATTTCGCGCCCTTCGAGCAGCCGTTCCTGCAGTTTGGATTTCTTCATGCCCGGGGCGGCGTCGAGCGCGGCGGCGAGCGAGCCATGTTCGTCGATCAGGCGGCTCGCGGTCTTGGGACCGATCCCGAATATGCCGGGCACATTGTCGACGCTGTCGCCCATAAGGGCGAGGACGTCGCCGACCAGTTCGGGCGGGACACCGAACTTCTCGATCACCTCGTCGCGCCCGATACGCGCATTCTTCATCGTGTCGAGCATGTCGATGCAGCCGCCTTCGGCGACGCCCGGTTCGACATCGCCATCGGCGCATTTCCCGACCAGTTGCATCAGATCCTTGTCCGAGGAGACGATCGTCACATCCCAACCCTTGCGGGTCGCAGCGCGTGCGTAGGAGGCGATAAGATCGTCCGCCTCGAGGCCCGCTTCCTCGATGCAGGGCAGGCTGAATGCGCGCGTGGCATCGCGGATCAGCGGAAACTGCGGAACCAGATCTTCGGGCGGGGCGGGGCGATGCGCCTTGTACTCGGAATAGATCTCGTTCCGGAAACTGGTCGAACCCTTGTCGAGGATGACCGCGAGATGCGTGGGACCTTCGGCCTTGTCGAGATCGTCGGCGAGCTTCCACAGCATGGTGGTGTATCCGTAGACCGCTCCCACGGGCGTTCCCGCGGGGTCGGTCAGCGGCGGCAAGCGATGATAGGCGCGGAAGATATAGGCGGAGCCGTCGACGAGATAGAGATGCGCTTTTTCAGCCATGGCGCGGGGCTTAGCAGCGCCCCGACTGTATGGGGAGCCGGTTTTCCGCAGGCTGGCTCGGCCCGCGCGTGATCCGGCCCCGCGAGGTCGGAATGCGGCCGAAATAAGGCGGCAAACGGGGTTTTCGCTTGCGATGCCCCATTCTCGCCACTATTTAGCCACTGTGAGGCCGCAATCGGGTCTCGCGCGGGCAGCGGCCCCGGTCGCCCGTCTCGCTCTGAAACTTACAGTTCAAGGATTTATACCTATGCGTAAGATCGCACTTGTCGCCGCTGCTTCGGCCGCTGCCCTGACCCTCGCCGCTTGCTCGGAAGCCACCGAAGATACGGCTGAATCGACCGTCGAGAACGCCGCCGCCGACACCGAAGCCAACATGGAAGCCGCTGGCGACACCATGGAAGCCGGCGCCGAAGACGTGGCGATGGAAGCCGATGCGGCTGCCACCGAAGTCGAAGCCGACGTGCAGGACGAGACCACGACCGAAGCTGCTGTCGACTGATCGACTTTGCTTTCTCGCGGAGTCTCCGCGAGGAACTAAAAAGGGCGGTGCCTCGCGGCATCGCCCTTTTTTGCGTGGTCGCTCGAAGTGCTACTGGCCGCCGTAATCGGCCTTCGCCCAGACGCGCTTGCTCTGCGCCGCATAGCCGTCGTGCAATGCGCGGGCGATCTGGGCAATCTTGGCTTCGCGATTGCCGCGCGAGCCCTGGCCGGTGACATAGATCGCCACGGCGACCGCACGCCCGTCGGCTGTCTCGAGAATGCCGATATCGCTCGAGGTGTTGTGCAGCGATCCGGTCTTGTGGCTCACGCGCACTCCGGCGGGCATGAGCGCGGGGATCCGGCGGGTGCCGGTGCGCGTGCGGCTCATCGCGCCAAGCAGGACCCGGCGACTCTCGTCGCTCAGCATCTTGCCCTGATAGAGGCCGGTCAGGAGCTGAAGCATCGTCTTCGGCGTCGCGCTATCGCGCAGATCGATGTGGCTGGCGGGATCGTACTCGCCGTCGTCTCGTACCAGCGTCGCGATATCGCGGTCGATGCTGAAATCCTTCATCCCGTGGCGATACATCCAGTCGTTGACCTTGTCCGGACCGCCGACGACGCGGAGCAGCCCATCGGTCGCCGCATTGTTCGACCGCGTGATCATCATTTCGATCAGGTCGATCGCCTGAAAATGCTCGCCCTCGTAGACCGGCGCGACCTTGCTCGAAAAAGCGGTCGAACGGCGGGGGAGGAGCAGGGGAAACTCGCTCGTCAGGCTCCAGCGGCCACGCTCGACGCCTTCGAGAAAGGTCGCCGCGATGGCGATCTTGCTGGTGCTCGCCATCGGGAAGCGCTGGTCGCCGAGCACTCCGACATATTGCCCGCTCGACAAGTCGACCGCGGCAATGCCGATGCGGCCGTTCGATCCGTCGGCGAGCTCGGCAATGGTCTGCTCGAGCGCATTCTCATAGATCGCTTCATAGGTGTGCGGTGCGCGAACCTCGGTCCCCAGGGCAGTGTCGAATTGCGCCTCGAAGTTGGCGCCGCCTTGCGCCAGTGCGGGAGTGGCCAGCGCCATGGCCCCGATCGCCAGCAGTCGTCCGAATATCCTCGTGCTCATTCCCAAGCCTTACCCCTTCGTGGTTAGGCAAAGTTTAATGCCAAGACTTTGTGGCCGGACAAGGGCGAGACGATGAATCGTGTCGCTGCCGGGACAGACTCGGATGCCCGCAGGTGGCGATACTGTCTTCTGGGTCAGGCGGCTGCGATGATCTGCTCGATCCTTTCCGTCGGCTCGCCGGTGACGGTCTTGTCGATTTCACCGACGAGACGCTTCTCCAATTCGCCATGGTAATGGCGCCGCATCTCGCCCAGCGTCTTGGGGTCGGCGATGACCAGAACATCGGTGATTTCCCCGGAGATCGCCTTGGAATTGAGCCATTGCGCTGCTGCCGCGCCATGAGCGAGCTCCTCGAGATCGGTGCGCCCCGCAATCTGGCCTCCCTCGTCCTGATGCTTGACGCCGGCGCTGAAATTGGTGGCATCGAGATCGGGTTGTTCGGGATTTTCCAGCTTGGGCTCGAACAGCTTTCCGCCGTTGCGCATCACGAGGAACTTGGTTCCGTCGACGATTGCGACATGGGCGTTGGCGGGCAGTTTCATCGCCTTCTCTCCTTGAGTTTCGGGTCTTTCGCAAACAACGGCGCAGGGCCGCTATGGGTCCGGGCTTGAGCGGCGGACGGTTTCGCTGCACTCTGCTCCGCATGGGAGTGGAAGACAGCGCGCAGGCGCTCGAGCGCGGACTGGCACGAGCGCTGGCGCGGAGCGGAATGCCCGCACCGCAAGATCTGCATCGCCTGACCGGCGGAGCGACCATGGAGAGCTGGCGCTTCTCCGCCGGCGGCGAGGGTTTCGTGCTCCGCCGCGCGCCGAGCCTCGCCTTCATGGAGGGGCGCCCCTACGGCCACGATGTCGAGGCAGCGCTGATCCGTGCCGCACATGCAGGTGGGGTGTCTGCCCCCGAAGTGGTGCTCGAACTCGAAGCCGCCGACGGCATCGGCAGCGGGTTCGTCATGCGTGCCCTCCCGGGTACTCCCGATCCGCGGGCGATCCTGGCGATGGAGAATCCGCGCGGTCTCCTCGCCGAAATCGCCCATGATCTGGCACGAATCCACGCTCTCCGGCGGCAGGATCTTCCCGCCGGCATCCCGGAGATGGACTATTCCCGGGCGGTCGAGGAACTGGCCAGCCAGTTCGAAGAAGCGGGGGGCGATCGGCCGATCGTCGCGCTCGGGCTGGCATGGCTGCGCGACCATCTGCCCGAGCCGGTCGAACCCGTGCTCAATCACGGCGACTACCGGCTCGGAAACCTGCTCGCCGAGGACTCCCGTCTCACGGGCGTGCTCGATTGGGAGATCGCCCATTTCGGCGACCGCCACGAAGACCTCGCCTTCGGCTGCATGGCGGTCTGGCGGTTCGGCCGGGTGGACCGGCCGGCATTGGGCCTCGGCTCGCTGCAGGACTATGTCGCCGACTACGAGACCGCCAGCGGGACGCGGGTCGACGCGGCACGCTTCCGCTTCTGGCTCGTCTACCGCACCGTCTGGTGGGCGCTCGGCTGCCTGCGCAATGCGCGCATGTGGCGCAGCGGCGGCGATCGCATGCTGGAGCGCGTGGTCATATCGCGGCGCACCAGCGAGCAGGAACTCGACATCCTTCTCCTTCTCGAAGAGGACGCTCCCGAGGACGAACAGCTGCGCGCCCTGGCTCCGCCCGATGAGATCGACGAGCCGCTGGGCGAGGCCAGCGCGGGCGAGATCGCCACGGCGATCGCCGAATGGCTGGCAACGGTCAAGGACCGGGTGGCGGGGCACGATCGCTTCCAGCTCGCGGTGGCGCGCAATGCGCTGGGCATGATCGCGCGCGGCGACACCATCGAGCGCGGAGCGGAGGACGGGCTGCTGGCCCAGGACCTGCTCGCCGGAGACGCCTCGCTGGCGACGCCGGGCCTGCTCGCCCTGTTGCGACGCTCCGCGCTCGACAAGCTTGCTGCCGATGTTCCGAAATATCCCATGCTTGCGATGGCGCGGGCCAAATGGACTGGAGAGGATTGATGGATTTCACCATTCCCCGCGCGCTGGAGGAATATTACGCCGAACTCGTCGCCTTCATCGAGGCCGAGATCGAGCCGCTGATGGCGCGGGACGACAACATCCGCTTCTTCGACCATAGGCGCGAGGATGCGCGGACCGACTGGGACCGCGGCGGCCTGCCCAGCCATGAGTGGGAGGCGCTGCTTCGCGAGAGCCGAAAGCTGGCGGACCAGGCCGGACACTGGCGCTTCTCCGCCCCGAAGAAATATGGCGGCCAGGATGGATCGAACCTGTGGATGGCGGTGATCCGCGATCGCTTCGCCCAACGCGGGCTGGGTCTGCACAACGATCTGCAGAACGAACATTCGATCGTCGGCAATTTCCCCTTCGTCGCGATGTTCGAGACCTTCGGTACCGAGGATCAGAAGCGCGAGTTCATCGCCGGCGGCTTCGAGGGGACGCGCCGCGTGGCCTTTGGCCTGACCGAGCCCGAACACGGCAGCGATGCCACCTGGATGGAAACCCGCGCCCTGCGCGAAACTCGCGACGGCATCGCCGGCTGGCGGATCGACGGCGAGAAGATGTGGATCACCGGCATGCATGTCGCGACGCATTGCGCGGTCTTCGCGCGCACCGCCGGCGAAGATGGCGAGGCACGCGGGATCACCTGCTTTCTCGTCCCCAATCCCACCGACGGCCTCAAGATCGAGGAATGGCTGTGGACCTTCAACATGCCCACCGACCATCCGCGCCTGTCGCTGACCAATGTCTGGGTGCCGGAGGAGGCGATCCTCGGACGCGAGGGCCGCGGGCTCGCGCTCGCGCAGAGCTTCGTTCACCAGAACCGCATCCGTCAGGCGGCCTCGAGCCTCGGGGCGGCGCAATTCTGCGTCGAGGAGAGCGTCAACTATGCCCGCAGGCGCAAACCCTTCGGCGAGGAACTGGCCAAGAACCAGGCGATCCAGTTCCCGCTGGTCGAGCTTGCGACCCAATGCGAGATGCTGCGCCTGCTGATCTACAAGACCGCCTGGGAGATGGACAACATGCCGCATGAGGAGATCGAGAAGACCGTCTCCGACAAGATCTCCATGTGCAATTACTGGGCCAACCGGCTGGTCTGTCAGGCCGCCGACCGGGCGATGCAGGTCCATGGCGGGATCGGCTATTCGCGGCACAAGCCGTTCGAGCACATCTATCGCCACCATCGCCGCTATCGCATCACCGAGGGGGCGGAGGAGATCCAGATGCGCAAGGTGGCCGCCTACCTGTTCGGCTATCTGGGACCACGGAGCGAGAAAAGCCCAGCCGCCTGACCGGCCCCTTCGAGCGTTCGCAGAATTCGTTCTTGACCCGGGCCCTCGGGCCGGGCCTTTTGCGCGAAGAACTCTTGGGGACTGGAAACATGACGAAAACACTGCGCACGCTGGCCGCCGGCCTGCTTCTGACCACCTGCACCGCAGCCCTGGCGCAGGAGGCACCGATCGTCCTGCCCGGCGCCCCCGGCGCGGAGCCGCGCGTCATCGGGGAAGCCGAGGCGATCGCGCTCTCCGACACCGCCTATTCGCCGGCCGACGTGGCCTTCATGCAGGGCATGATCACCCACCACCAGCAGGCGCTCGACATGGCCCGCCTGGTCGAGGAACGGACCAACAATCCGGCGATCGTCAAGACGGCCGGACGCATCGAAGCCGGGCAGAGCGACGAGATGACCTTCATGCGCGATTGGCTGGAGACGCGTGGCGAGCCGCTTGCGAAGGCGCATGCGATGCATGGCGGACACACCATGATGAAGGGGATGGCGAGCCCCGAACAGATGGCCGCTCTGGCGGCTGCGAGCGGGACCGAATTCGACCGCATGTTCCTGCAATTGATGATCGCCCACCACAGAGGTGCGCTCGACATGGTCGAAGAGCTGCACGAGGCACCGGGAAGCGCTTACGAACCGGTGATGTTCGAATTCACCAATGATGTGGTGTCCGACCAGCAGGCCGAGATCGACCGGATGAACCGCGTCGCTGCCGGTCTCTCGACCGACCCGCGGGCCACTCTCGCCGCGGGGTTCCGCGATGCCGGCGAGGCGATCTCGAACCTCCGGCTGGTTGCCGCACAAGCCAAACCCGCCGGGTTCTTCGATCCCGCGAACCCGGCCCAGCTTCAGCCGCTGATCGAGAAGGACGAGGACGAGCAGGAGAAGCCGGCAAAGAAGAAGAAAGCGGCTGGCGACGATGACGAGGGCAGCGAGCCCGAATTCGGCAAGCGGGGCTCGCTGCTCAGCTTCGCCAACACCGATCTGGCGTTCTCGGGCGATCTGATGGTCGCCGGCAGCTATCACGGATTCAACGCCTACCGCCTCGGCGAGGACGGCGTGCCCCGGCTGGTCAGCTCGACCGTCTGTCCCGGCGGGCAGGGCGATGTCTCGATCGTCGGCGACCTGCTCCTGATGAGCGTCCAGGACAGCCGCGCGCGGATCGACTGCGGCCTCGAGGGGGTCACCGGCGACGTCAGCGAGGAGCGGTTCCGCGGATTGCGGATCTTCGACATCTCCGACATCGCCCGGCCGCGCCAGGTGGGCCTCGTCCAGACCTGCCGCGGGAGCCACACGCATTCCGTCGTCCGCGCCGACGAGCGCAGCATCGTGGTCTACAATTCCGGCACCAGCTATGTCCGCGGGGAGGAGGAGCTGGCCGGCTGCTTCGACAGCGCGGGCGATGAAACCGCGCTGTTCAGCATCGACGTGATCGAAATCCCGGTCGCCGATCCGGCCAGGGCGCGGATCGTCGACCGGCCGCGCATCTTCGCGCGCGATGGCCAGATCGCGGGGCTGTGGCGCGGCGGCGACCACGGCGAAGGCACGCAGGATACCAACGACACCAACCAGTGCCACGACATCACCGTCTTCCCGGCGAAGAACATCGCCGCCGGCGCCTGCTCGGGCAATGGCATCATTCTCGACATCAGCGATCCGCTGAAGCCGGTGCGGATCGACGACGTTACCGACAAGGGTTTCGCCTATTGGCATTCGGCGACCTTCAACAACGACGGCACGAAGGTGCTGTTCACCGACGAATGGGGCGGCGGAGGCCGGCCGCGCTGCCAGGCGGGCGATCCCGCCGCCTGGGGTGCCGACGCCTTCTACGCGTTCGAGGATGGCGAACTCGTCTATCGCGGGACCTTCAAGCTGCCCGCGCCGCAGACCGACAAGGAGAATTGCGTCGCGCACAATGGCTCGATCATTCCGGTCCCGGGGCGCGATATCTTCGTACAGGCATGGTATCAGGGCGGGCTCAGCGTGATCGATTTCACCGACGCTGCCAATCCGTTCGAAATCGCCTATTTCGATCGCGGTCCGATCGACGAGGACCAGCTCGTGACCGGCGGCTACTGGTCCGCCTATTGGTACGACGGCCGCATCTATGCGACCGAGATCAGCCGCGGGCTCGACGTCTTCGCGCTCGAGCCGAGCGAGTTCCTCACCGCTGCCGAGATCGCCGCAGCCGAAGGGGCGCTCTATCCCGGCGGCCGCTTCAACCCGCAGACGCAGACCCAGGTGACCTGGCCGGCGGAGCTCGTCGCTGCCGCCGAGGCGAGCCGCAAGGGCGGGTAGCGGGCAGCTTCTCCCGCCTACGTCACACGAAGACCGGGCCCGGCGTAGCCATTACGCCGGGCCCGGCCATGGGGCAGCTGCGGATCCCGAAGGAAGAGCCTGCGATCGCAGGATCAGAACACGGCAATGCGTGTCGCAGCCTCGGGAAACAGCGACAGCGCCGTCATGACGAATGTCAATTGCACGGTGAACCAGCCGATCAGCGCGGCGGCGAAAGCGGTGTTGGACATCTCCGGTCTCCTTGATGGATACTGCCCCTCCAGTGGGTGCTGCCCCGGCGAGAGTTCAGGCGGGTGCCGGCTGCTTCGCCATTGCCCGGACGTCGGATGCCCCGAGCAGCCGGCCGCCGATGCCCCAGTCGCCCTGCTCGACCTCCATGATGCGGACCCAGGTGACCGGGCGCAGGGCCTCGCCCTCGATCGCGACCATGGTCTCGGTCACCTGGCTGATGATGTCCTTCTTCTGTTGGGCGGTGAAGACGTCCTTGATGACGTCGATGGTAACCAGCGGCATGTGCCATTCCCTTCTGTTTCAAGCGGCCGGAACCATTCCGGCGACGGTCGGGAATATGCTCCGTCCGGCGCCCTGCGTTGAGTGCAGAGACTGAAGCAAAGCGCTGCAATTTCTGAAGCAGCCTGCTATGCAAAGCCATCCGGCAGGGTCGCATGCAGGTCATCGGGAGATGCAGCATGCATTACGGGCAGTTTTGTCCCATCGCCAAGGCGAGCGAAATTCTGGGCGAGCGATGGACCTTCCTCATCGTCCGCGAGCTTCTCTCGGGCGGCCGAAGGTTCAACGAGATACAGCGCGGGCTGGGCGGCATTTCGTCGGCTCTGCTCGCCACGCGTCTCAAGTTTCTCGAACGGCAGGGCATCGTGCTGCGCAAGAGGATCCCGGGGCAGCGTGGCTTCCAGTATCACCCCACGCCGGCCTGCGAGGGTCTGCTGCCCGCGCTCACGGCTCTGGGCGAATGGGGTCTGCTGTGGGCGCGGCACACGATCGTCGATCGCGATCTCGATGTCGAATTGCTGATGCTCTACCTCGAGCGGAGCGTCGATCCCGCGATGATGCCGGGCGATCTGAACATCGTGCAGTTCAAGTTCCGCGACCTGTCGGAGCAGCAGGACTGGTGGCTTCTGGTCAAGGATCGCAGCGTCGATCTGTGCCTCACCGATCCGGGCGCCGACGTCGATGTCTATCTCACCTGCACGCTGCGCACGATGCACGATGTCTGGATGGGCGACCGGACCTATCGCGAGGCGATCGATGCCGGGGATCTGCTGGTCGAGGGCGAACCGGCACTCGTCCGCACGCTCCGCAGCTGGCTCAAGCCCGGGATGTTCGCGGACTCGCCGCGCGCGCCGATGCCCGGGGGGCTGCCGCTCTAGCCTTGCGACAACGAAAAAGGCCCGGCGGATCGCTCCGCCGGGCCTCTTCCTGTTCGGACTGACTGGCGGGGCCTAGAAGCCCATGCCGCCCATTCCGCCCATGCCGCCCATGTCGGGCATGCCGCCGCCGGCCGGCTTGTCGTCCGGCTTCTCGACGATGGCGGCCTCGGTGGTGATGAGCAGACCGGCGACCGATGCCGCATCCTGCAGTGCCGTGCGCACGACCTTGGTCGGATCGATGACCCCGGCGCTGACGAGGTTCTCGTAGACGTCGGTCGCCGCATTGAAGCCGAGCGTGTCGTCCTTGGCATCCATCAGCTTGCCCGCGACCACCGCGCCGTCATGGCCGGCGTTCTGGGCGATCTGGCGAACCGGGGCCTGCAGCGCACGACGAACGATGTCGATGCCGCGGGTCTGGTCGTCGTTTTCGCCCTCGAGGTCGTTGAGCGCCCGGGTGGCATAGAGCAACGCGGTACCGCCGCCGGGGACGATCCCTTCCTCGACCGCGGCGCGGGTGGCATGGAGCGCATCGTCGACGCGGTCCTTGCGTTCCTTGACCTCGACCTCGGTGGCGCCGCCGACCTTGATCACGGCGACACCGCCGGCGAGCTTGGCAAGACGTTCCTGCAGCTTCTCGCGGTCGTAATCGCTCGAAGTGTTGTCGATCTGGGTGCGAATCTCGCCGACGCGGGCCTTGATGTCGCCTTCGTCACCGGCACCATCGACGATGGTCGTGTTGTCCTTGTCGATGGTGACCTTCTTGGCTTCGCCGAGCATGCCCAGCGTGACGTTCTCGAGCTTGATGCCGAGATCCTCGCTGATCATCTCGCCCTTCGTCAGGATGGCGATGTCCTGCAGCATGGCCTTGCGGCGATCGCCGAAGCCCGGTGCCTTGACCGCCGCGACCTTGAGGCCGCCGCGCAGCTTGTTGACCACCAGCGTGGCCAGCGCCTCGCCTTCGATGTCCTCGGCGATGATCAGCAGCGGACGGCCCGACTGGACCGCGGCTTCGAGCACCGGCAGCATCGACTGGAGGTTCGACAGCTTCTTCTCGTGGATCAGGATGTACGGGTTCTCGAGTTCGACCGTCATCTTTTCCGGATTGGTGATGAAATAGGGGCTGAGATAGCCGCGATCGAACTGCATGCCCTCGACGGTTTCGAGCTCGAATTCGAGACCTTTCGATTCGTCGACGGTGATCACGCCTTCCTTGCCGACCTTGTCCATCGCCTCGGCAATCTTCTCGCCGACTTCGCGGTCGCCATTGGCCGAGATGATCCCGACCTGGGCGATCTCATTGGAGCCCGAAACGTCCTTCGAACGGGCTTTGAGATCTTCGACGACCTTGGTCACGGCGATGTCGATGCCGCGCTTGAGATCCATCGGGTTCATGCCCGCGGCGACCGACTTCATGCCCTCGGTCACGATCGACTGGGCGAGCACGGTGGCGGTGGTGGTGCCGTCACCGGCGGAATCGTTCGCCTTGGAAGCGACTTCCTTGATCATCTGCGCGCCCATGTTCTCGAACTTGTCCTTGAGTTCGATTTCCTTGGCGACGGTGACGCCGTCCTTGGTGATGCGCGGCGCGCCGAAGCTCTTGTCGAGCACGACGTTGCGGCCCTTGGGGCCGAGCGTGACCTTGACGGCATTGGCGAGGGTGTCGACGCCGCGCAGAATGCCTTCGCGCGCGTCGCGGCCGAACTTTACGTCCTTGGCAGCCATGTTGATTTCTCCTGAAATGGGGGTTTAGTCGAAGAAGTGCAGACGGGTGGCGGCTGTCAGCCGAGGATCCCCATGATGTCGCTTTCCTTCATGATCAGCAGGTCTTCGCCGTCGAGCTTGACCTCGGTGCCCGACCATTTGCCGAACAGGACGCGGTCGCCAGCCTTGACGTCGAGCGGGGTGATCGTGCCGTCTTCGGCCTTGGCGCCCGAACCGATGGCGACGATTTCGCCCTCGCTCGGCTTTTCCTTGGCGCTGTCGGGAATGATGATGCCGCCGGCGGTCTTTTCGTCGGCTTCGATGCGACGCACCAGAACGCGGTCGTGCAACGGACGGAATGCCATGGTTATGACCTTTCTACGAGTAGAGTGAATAGCGTCGCTGGCACTCCCCGATAGAGAGTGCCAGCGGGGCGCATATGTGAATGCCTCGGGGGCGAGTCAACGGGCGTTCAGGTAAAAATTTGTCGCGCGGGGAGAGCGGCGGGCGCGGCGCTGGCCAAGGCGCGGCGGCTTCCCTATCGCGCCGCCGGGACTCCCACCGGACGAAAGGCATTCCATGACGAGCGACACGACTCTGGCCGCATTGACGATCCCCGAGCAGATCTGGCTGTGGCTGCGGCTCAATATGGTCGAGATCGCCGGCGCCTTCGCGGTGCTGGTCGTCGGGCTGGCGGTGGCCGGACTGGTCTCGCGCTGGGTGGAGCGGGGGCTGACGCGGTCGCCGCGCTTCGACCCGACGGTCGCGAATTTCCTCTCCAATGTCGTCAAATACGCGCTCTGGGCGCTGGTGCTCGTGACCGTCCTCGCCCAGTTCGGGGTCGAGACCACCAGCATTCTCGCCGCGCTCGGCGGCATGGCGCTGGCCGTCGGCCTGGCGCTGCAGGGCACGCTCAGCAATGTCGCCTCTGGCGTGATGATCCTGGTCCAGAAACCGTTCAGGGTGGGCGAAGCGATCTCGGTCGGTTCGATCACGGCGGTGGTCCAGAACATCGGCCTGTTCACCACCGAGCTGAAGCAGTTCGACGGGCTGTTCGTGATGATCCCCAATTCCGAGCTGTGGAACCAGCCCGTCGTCAATTTCAACCGCCATCCGACGCGCCGCTTCGAACTGATCGTGGGCATCGCCTATGCCGACTCCATGGCGCAGGCGCGCGGCGAATTGCTGGCCCTGGCGGAGGCCGATGCGCGCGTGCTCGCCGAACCTGCGCCGGTGAGCTTCGTGGCTTCGCTCGACGACAGCTCGGTCGGCATCGGCCTGCGCGTGTGGTGCGCCACAGGGGATTACCTCGGCCTCTCCTGGGATCTGACCGAAGCCGCGAAGGCGCGCTTCGACGAAGTCGGGATCTCGATCCCCTTCCCGCAGCGCGACGTCACGCTGACACAGGCCTGAGCTACCGGCCGACGGGGCGCAGGGTCAGGCCCAGATCCTCGCGCCGGTGCCAGCGCCAGCCGAGCAGTGCGGCCGCGACGGTCAGCCCGGTGGCCAGGCCGATCCATACCCCCACCCCCTCGAGCGGGGTGGCGAATCCGAGGACCAGCGCGGCGCCGATGCCCGGGACCCAATAGGCGAAGGCGGCGATCCACATCGGGATGCGCGTGTCCTGCAGGCCGCGCAAGGCGCCGGCAGCCACCGCCTGCATTCCGTCGAACAATTGAAACGCCGCTGCGATGACGATGTATTGCAATGCGAATCCGACCAGCACGGCGTTCTTCGGATCCCAGGGATCGATGTATATCGCGATCAGCGGTCGTGGGATCGTGATCATCGCGATCGCGGTCAGCGCCATGAAACCGGTGCCGATCAGGATCGCGGCCCAGCCGGCGCGCTTCATCCCCTCGGGGTCGCGCGCGCCGTAGAAATAGCCGACCCGGATCGTGGCCGCCTGCCCCACGCCGAAGGGCACCTGGAACGCAAGCGCGGCGATCTGCAGCGCAACGGTGTGCGCGGCGAGCTGGCTCGCCCCGATATTCCCCATCATGAAAGCAGCCGCGCCGAAGATCCCGGCCTCGGCCGTGATCGTCAGGGCGATCGGCGCGCCGACCCGGGCGATATGCGCGAAGCGCTCCCAATCGGGCGACCACCAGCGGCCGAAGATGCGGTAGCGGTGCAGCCGCCGGTCGAGCCGGATGGCGATCACATAGGCTCCCAGCGTCGTCAGCGTGGTGATGATCGTCGCCACTGCGGCTCCGGTCAGGCCCAGTTCGGGCGCGCCGAAATTGCCGAAAATGAAGGCGTAATTGGCCAGCGCGTTGACGAAGATTCCTCCCGCCGTGATCGCGGTGGCGAAGATCGGGCGGCCGAGCGTCGAGACGAAGCTGCGCAGCACATTGTTGAACAGGAAGGGCACCAGCGAGAACACCAGCAGCGTATTGTACTCGATCGCCATGGCGATGATCGGCGGTTCCTGCCCGGTGACCCGCATCAGAGGCCCGAGCAGCAGGCACAGGCCGATCCCGCCGACGCCCGAGACAAGCGCGAGCCAGAGCGCCATGCGCACCGAGCGGCGGACGGGGCGCAGCGCCGGTGCGCGCTCCCCCAGCTCGGCCGAGGCGACGGCGGCGACCGCTCCGGTCAGTCCCGAAAGGGCCCACATGACGAGGCCGAACAGCGAGATCGCGAGGGCCGAGGCGGCGAGCTGTTCCTGGCCGAGCCGCGCGATGAAGATGACATCCACGGCATAGGTCAGCATCTGCAGCAGGTTCGCGGCCGCCAGCGGCCAGCTCAGTCCGAGCGTCGCGCGAAATTCGTCACGCCAGCCGTCTCTGCCACTCGGCAGGGGCGCGGAAGTGCCGGGGTGGGCCATGCAGCCGGCCCGGATAGGCGCGCGCGCCCGACGGCTCAATCCGCGCCATAGCAGGGGCGTGAATTCGGCGAACCCATGCGCCCATTCCGCCACAGGACGGAATCCGACGCGCAGGGTGGCAGCCAGCGAACCGTCCTTCTGGGTGGGACCCTCAGGGCGCCGTGTCGCGGCGCTTCCGCCGGCGTGCAGCCGAACGGAATTTGCGGGCCGCTCGCAGGTGCAAGCCGCCGACGGGCTTCCCGCCATTGCGATAATAGAGACTGACCGGGCGGTAGAAGCCCCGCCCCGAGAGGAATTCGAACGCTCTGCGCGAAGACCGCCCGAGCGAGATCGCCAGCGTATCGAGCAGACAGACCAGGTCGACGAAATACAGAACCGGAGCGACGAGGAACAAGATCAAATGCTTGCGGATCTGGCGCGCGCTATATTGCTTTGGTGCGAAGCGCACCATGAAAGCCGACGAGATGAAGGTTACTCCGATGTAACCGAGGATCCATCCCGCGAGCATGTTCATGGCAAATGTCCGGCAACGGATCGATGTTCAAGGATAGGGCGGCCGTTGACCTCCGGCAATTCGATAAATGGCAAATTTATTGGATAATTCATGGGCAGATCGTGTTCGATCGCCTGTTCGCTGCCATGGGGCGAGCATCGGCGGACCCGCCCGCCGATACGAAAAAGGCGGCGCCACGCGGCGCCGCCTTTCCGTTTCGCGATTCGCGACCCGGGCCGGGCACATTCCGCTGACGCGGAAGACCATGGCGAGGGTACGAGCCCCGGGAAGTTACTTGAGCTCGACGGTGCCGCCGGCTGCTTCGATCTTGCCCTTGATCTCTTCGGCTTCCGCCTTGTTGACGCCTTCCTTGACGGGCTTGGGCGCGCCTTCGACGAGAGCCTTGGCTTCCGAAAGACCCAGACCGGTGATGGCGCGGACTTCCTTGATCACCTGGATCTTCTTGCCGCCGTCTCCGGTAAGGATGACGTCGAATTCGGTCTGCTCTTCGGCAGCCGGTGCATCGCCGCCAGCGGCGGGGCCGGCAACGGCAACGGCAGCGGCGGCGGAAACGCCCCACTCTTCTTCGAGCGCCTTGGCAAGCTCGGCGGCTTCCATGACGGTCAGCTTCGACAGTTCTTCAACAAGCTTGGCGATATCTGCCATGATGTTTCACTCCAATAAATAGGCCGGGGCGGGTGTGCAAAATGCCCCGATGAATAAGTCGCTGTATGCGATGAACCTGGCTTACGCCGCTTCCTTGGCGCCATAGGCACCGAAGACGCGGGCAAGCATCGAAGTGGGTTCCTTGATCGTGCGGACGACCTTGGTCGCCGGCGCGTTGAGGAGGCCCACGATCGTGCCACGAAGTTCGTCGAGGCTGGGCATCGAGGCGAGCGCCCTGACCCCTGCTTCGTCGAGCTTCTGCGCGCCCATCGAACCGCCGACGATTTCGATCCTGTCGGTGGTCTTGGCGAACTCGACCACGGCCTTGGCCGCGGCCACCGGATCCTCGGAAAAAGCGAGGGCGGTGGGACCGCTCAGGTACTCGTCGAGACCTGCATAGTCGGTGTCCGTCAGGGCGAGCTTGGCGAGACGGTTCTTCGCAACCTTGTAGGACGCACCGGCTTCGCGCATCTTCGCACGCAGATCGGTCGATTGCGCGACCGAGAGACCCAGATTGCGGGTGACGACCACCACGCCGGACTGGGCGAAGACTTCGCTGAGCTGGGCGACCGAATCGGCTTTTTGCGAACGATCCATGCCATACTCCTTCACTGTCCGCCGCATGGACGAGCCATGCGGAGGCACTATGGCCGTCCCGGATGGCTCCCGGACGGCCGGCTACGTTTGTCCGGGCCGACGAATCGGCACGGGCGAGTCCGCTGAGGGGGAAGGAGTACGCCGCCTTCCCGAGAGGAGCGCGGCGCGAAACGGTGCCGAGGCGGCACCGAAGGAAACTCTGTCCCCGTCTAGGCTGGGCATTAAGACCGGCAGATCCCGGTCACCAGCTGTCTCGGACGGATGAACCGCGGGCAAAAACACCCGCCGTTCGGAGGTGGCCCTCTAAGGCCTGGGCGCCGCGAGTCAAGCGAAAGCGGTGCATGCGCGCGTGGCGGCGCCGCTTCGATGCAAAAGGGGCCCTCGGCCCCCGGCCGATGCAAAAGAGGCCCGTCCCGCGCGGGACAGGCCTCTCCTGTATAGCGATCCCCGCGCCGGAGCGCGGAGCCGAACCGGTTACTCGGCGGCCGGAGCTTCTTCGGCCGGAGCTTCTTCGGTCATGGTCGCGTCGGTCGCGGCAGCGTCCGCAGCCGGGGTTTCCACGGCCATCGGATCGACGGTGGTGGTTTCCTCGACCATCGGCTCGACGACGGTGGTGTCTTCGACCGGCGTTTCCTCGGCAGCCTGTTCGCCACAAGCGGCGAGCGTCAGCGCGAAGGGAAGTGCGGCAACGAGAGCGATCTTCTTCATGGTAATCTATCCTGGCGCCAGGATTGGCGCGGCCTTAAAATAGCCACATTTCCGCTGGCGAGAAGATGAAATCGTCACGATCCTGTAAAAAAGGTCCGCCCGCCTCCGGTGGCTTCGCCTTCTCGGGGTCGCGAGCCGCCCTGCCGGGGCGCGAGGAGGGGGCCCGATGGGCCGCGCACGAGCCCGCGGGAAAGATTCCCCGGTTGACCGGCGCCGCGACGCTTCCTACATGGCCTTCGACCGCACGCTTCGAGCGAGTCCGATTCATGCGCGGGAATCGGGCACAGGATGGAAGCGGCGTTTCCATAATCGCGACGCTCGAGAAGCTGCAGCAGCCACCAGGACGGTGTGCCCTCGCTGCGGCCTTTTCGCGTCCCGGCAATGGCTCTCGACCGCATGAGACATCGATTTACCGGCCGGCCCGCCCTTCGCGGCGGAAAACGGACGGGCGCACACGAGAAGAGGCATCTACCCCTTATGGCTACTCAGGCGAAGGCACCCAGGAAGAACCGGGGCGCAAATGCGCGGGGCACGGCGAAGCGCCGGATCCGCAAGATCTTCGGCGACATCCACGAAGTCGTCGACATGCCCAATCTGATCGAGGTCCAGCGCGAAAGCTACGAGCAGTTCCTGCGTTCGGACAAGGAGACGGGCTACGTCTCCGGCCTCGAGAAGACGCTGCGCTCGGTGTTCCCGATTCGCGACTTCGCCGGCACCGCCGAACTCGACTTCGTCCATTACGAACTCGAACCGCCCAAATACGACATCGTCGAATGCCGCCAGCGCGGCATCACCTATGCGGCGCCGATGAAGGTGACGCTGCGCCTGATCGTCTTCGAGGTGGATCAGGAGACCGAGACCCGGTCGGTGCTCGATATCAAGGAGCAGGACGTCTACATGGGCGACATGCCGCTCATGACCGGGAACGGCACCTTCGTCATCAACGGCACCGAACGCGTGATCGTCAGCCAGATGCACCGTTCGCCGGGCGTGCTGTTCGATCACGATCGCGGCAAGACCCATTCCTCGGGCAAGCTGCTGTTCGCCGCCCGGATCATCCCCTATCGCGGCAGCTGGCTCGACTTCGAATTCGATGCCAAGGACATCGTCAACGTCCGCATCGACCGCAAGCGCAAGCTCCCGGTCACTTCGCTGCTCTACGGGCTCGGCCTCGACAGCGAGGAAATTCTCGAGCGCTTCTACGACACCGTCGTGTGGCGGCGCGCCAAGGACGGCTGGGAAATTCCCTTCGTCGCCGAACAATGGCGCGGTCAGAAGCCGGCCTTCCCGCTGATCGACGGCAAGACCGGCGAGGAGGTCTTCCCCGCCGGCCAGAAGATCAGCCCCCGCGCCGCCAACAAGGCAGCCAAGGACGGGCTCGCCACGCTGTTGCTTCCGACCGAGGAAATCTTCGGTCGCTATGCCAGCCGCGACATGATCGATGAAAAGACCGGCCGCATCTACATCGAGGCGGGCGACGAGGTCTCGGCCGAGAATCTCGAAGTGCTCGACAAGGCGGGCGTCGACGAGATGGTCCTGCTCGACATCGACCACGTCAGCACCGGTCCGTGGATCCGCAACACGCTGCAGGTCGACAAGGCGGAGAATCGCGACGAGGGTCTCGAGGCGATCTACAAGGTGATGCGCCCGGGCGAACCGCCGACCAAGGAGACCGCGGAAGCGCTGTTCGAAGGCCTGTTCTTCGATGCCGACCGCTACGATCTCTCGGCGGTGGGCCGGGTCAAGCTCAACATGCGCCTCGAACTCGATGCCGAGGACACGGTCACCACGCTGCGCAAGGAAGACATCCTCGCGGTGGTCAAGGAACTGGTCGATCTCAAGGACGGCAAGGGCGTCGTCGACGACATCGACAACCTCGGCAACCGCCGCGTCCGCTCGGTCGGCGAGCTGCTCGAGAACCAGTATCGCGTCGGGCTGCTGCGCATGGAGCGCGCGGTCAAGGAGCGGATGAGCTCGGTCGACGTCTCGACCGTGATGCCGAACGATCTGATCAACGCCAAGCCTGCGGTCGCCGCGGTGCGCGAGTTCTTCGGATCGTCGCAGCTCTCGCAGTTCATGGACCAGACCAACCCGCTCTCCGAAGTGACCCACAAGCGCCGCGTCTCGGCGCTTGGGCCAGGCGGTCTCACGCGCGAGCGCGCGGGCTTCGAAGTGCGCGACGTCCACCCGACGCACTATGGCCGCATCTGCCCCATCGAAACCCCCGAGGGGCCGAACATCGGGCTGATCAACTCGCTCTCGACCTTCGCCCGGGTGAACAAATACGGCTTCATCGAAACGCCCTATCGCAAGATCGCCGACGGCAAGGTCACCGATGAGGTGATCTATCTTTCGGCGATGGAAGAGCAGAAGCACACCGTCGCCCAGGCCTCGGCCGAGCTGACCGAGGACGGATCCTTCGTCGAGGAACTGGTCTCGGCCCGCCACGACGGCGACAACCTCATGGCGCCGCGCGAAACGATCACGCTGATGGACGTCTCGCCCAAGCAGCTGGTCTCGGTCGCCGCCTCGCTGATCCCGTTCCTCGAGAACGACGACGCCAACCGCGCGCTGATGGGCTCGAACATGCAGCGCCAGGCGGTGCCGCTGGTGAGGGCGGAGGCGCCCTTCGTCGGGACCGGCATGGAAGAAACCGTGGCACGCGACAGCGGCGCGGCGATCTCGGCCACGCGCGGCGGCATCGTCGACCAGGTCGATGCCACGCGGATCGTGATCCGGGCGATCGGCGACGTCGAGCCCGGCCAGTCGGGAGTCGACATCTACACGCTGCAGAAGTTCCAGCGCTCGAACCAGTCGACCTGCATCAACCAGCGCCCGCTGGTCACGGTGGGCGATACGGTCGAGCCGGGCGACATCATCGCCGACGGTCCTTCGACCGATCTCGGCGAGCTGGCGCTGGGCCGCAACACGCTCGTCGCCTTCATGCCCTGGAACGGCTACAATTACGAGGACTCCATCCTCATCTCCGAACGCATCGTGAAGGACGACGTCTTCACCTCGATCCACATCGAGGAGTTCGAGGTCATGGCGCGCGACACCAAGCTCGGGCCCGAAGACATCACCCGCGACATCCCCAATGTCGGCGAGGAAGCGCTGCGCAACCTCGACGAGGCGGGCATCGTCTATATCGGCGCCGAAGTGCATGCCGGTGACATCCTGTGCGGCAAGATCACGCCGAAGGGCGAGAGCCCGATGACGCCGGAAGAGAAGCTGCTCCGCGCGATCTTCGGCGAGAAGGCGAGCGATGTGCGCGACACCAGCCTGCGGCTGCCCCCGGGCACCAGCGGCACCATCGTCGACGTCCGCATCTTCAACCGCCACGGCATCGAAATCGACGATCGTACCCGTGCGATCCAGAACGAGGAGATCGAGCGTCTGCGCAAGGATGCGCAGGACGAACGGGGCATCCTCAACCGCGCGAGCTACAACCGCCTGCGCGACATGCTGCTGGGCCAGACCGCTTCGGCGACTCCCAAGGGCGTGAAGAAGGGCGTCGAGATCACCGAGGAGGTGCTCGACGAGGTCGATCGGCACGAGTGGTTCAAGTTCGCTGTCGCGGACGACGGGCGCCAGGCGCAGATCGAGGCGGTCAAGACGCAATACGACGAGGCCGTCAAGATCATCGAGGACAAGTTCGAGGATCGGCGCGAGAAGCTCGAGCGGGGCGACGAACTGGCCCCGGGCGTGCTCAAGATGGTCAAGGTCTTCGTCGCGGTGAAGCGCAAGCTGCAGACCGGCGACAAGATGGCCGGGCGCCACGGCAACAAGGGCATCATCAGCCGGGTCCTCCCGCAGGAGGACATGCCGTTCATGGAGGATGGTACGCCGGTCGACATGGTCCTCAATCCGCTGGGCGTTCCGTCGCGCATGAATGTGGGCCAGATCTTCGAGACCCACCTCGGCATGGCGGCTCGCGGTCTGGGACACCAGGTCGCCGCGGCCCTCGAGGAATGGCGTGCGGCCAATCCCGATCCGCAGGCGGGCAAGCCTCCGGAAGCCGTCCGGGAAACGCTCAAGGACGTCTATGGCGAGGAATATCACGACGAGATCTCCGCCCGTTCGAGCGAGGAGATCGTCGAGATGGCGTCCAATGTCGTCACCGGCATTCCGATGGGCACGCCGGTCTTCGACGGCGCGCGCGAAGCGGATGTGACCCGCATGCTCGAACGCGCCGGACTCGACGGTTCGGGCCAGGTGACGCTGTTCGACGGACGGACCGGCGATTCCTTCGATCGCAAGGTCACGGTGGGGCATATGTACATGCTCAAGCTGCACCATCTGGTCGACGACAAGATCCACGCGCGCTCGATCGGCCCCTACAGCCTCGTCACCCAGCAGCCGCTGGGCGGCAAGGCGCAGTTCGGCGGTCAGCGGTTCGGCGAAATGGAGGTCTGGGCGCTCCAGGCCTATGGCGCCGCCTACACGCTGCAGGAGATCCTCACCGTGAAGTCGGACGACGTGATCGGCCGGACCAAGGTCTATGAAGCGATCGTCAAGGGCGACGATACCTTCGAGGCGGGCATTCCCGAGAGCTTCAACGTGCTCGTCAAGGAAATGCGCAGCCTCGGCCTCAACGTCGAGCTCAAGTCGCTGGCCGACGACGAGGACGACGACGGCCTCGCGATCGCGGCGGAGTAAGCAATCTCCCTCTCCCCCGCGGGGGAGAGGGCCGGTGAGCGGGAATGGAGTACCCTGCTCTCCGGAAAGGCAATTTGGGGCTTATGGCCCCCTCTCCCAACCCTCTCCCCCCGAAGGGGCGAGGGATCAGAGGACAGAAACATGAACGAACTGACCAAATTCACCAACCAGCTCGCCAAGCCGGAAACCTTCGACGAGATCCAGATCGGGATCGCCAGCCCCGAGCGCATCCGCTCGTGGTCCTTCGGCGAGATCAAGAAGCCCGAAACGATCAACTACCGCACCTTCAAGCCCGAACGCGACGGGCTGTTCTGCGCGCGCATCTTCGGTCCGGTGAAGGACTACGAATGCCTTTGCGGCAAGTACAAGCGGATGAAGTACAAGGGTGTCGTCTGCGAGAAGTGCGGCGTCGAGGTGACCGTGACCAAGGTCCGCCGCGAGCGCATGGGCCACATCGAGCTCGCCGCGCCGGTCGCGCACATCTGGTTCCTCAAGTCGCTCCCGAGCCGCATCGGCCTGCTGCTCGACATGCAGCTCAAGCAGCTCGAGCGCGTGCTCTACTTCGAGAGCTATATCGTCACCGAGCCGGGCCTGACTCCGCTCGACAAATTCCAGCTCCTGACCGAGGACGAATTGCTCGAGGCGCAGGATGAATATGGCGAGGACAGCTTCACCGCCGGAATCGGTGCCGAAGCGGTCAAGATCATGCTCATGGATCTCGATCTCAACCAGGAGAAGGAAGACCTGCTGGAAGAGCTCGCGACCACCAAGTCCAAGCTCAAGCCGGCCAAGATCATCAAGCGGCTGAAGGTCGTCGAGAGCTTCATCGAGAGCGGCAATCGCCCCGAATGGATGATCCTCGAGGTCGTCCCCGTGATCCCGCCCGAATTGCGTCCGCTGGTGCCGCTCGACGGCGGCCGATTCGCAACCTCGGACCTCAACGACCTCTATCGCCGCGTGATCAACCGGAACAACCGCCTGAAGCGGCTGATGGAACTGCGCGCCCCCGACATCATCGTCCGCAACGAAAAGCGCATGCTCCAGGAAGCGGTCGATGCGCTGTTCGACAACGGTCGTCGCGGCCGGGTCATCACCGGCGCCAACAAGCGCCCGCTGAAGTCGCTCTCCGACATGCTCAAGGGCAAGCAGGGCCGCTTCCGGCAGAACCTGCTCGGCAAGCGCGTCGACTATTCGGGCCGTTCGGTGATCGTCACCGGTCCCGAGCTCAAGCTGCATCAGTGCGGCCTGCCCAAGAAGATGGCGCTCGAGCTGTTCAAGCCGTTCATCTACGCCCGGCTCGACGCCAAGGGTCTGTCGATGACGCTCAAGCAGGCGAAGAAGTGGGTCGAGAAGGAGCGCAAGGAAGTCTGGGACATCCTCGACGAGGTGATCCGCGAGCATCCGGTGCTGCTGAACCGCGCTCCGACGCTCCACCGTCTCGGCATCCAGGCGTTCGAGCCGGTGCTGATCGAGGGCAAGGCGATCCAGCTCCACCCGCTGGTCTGCGCCGCCTTCAACGCCGACTTCGACGGCGACCAGATGGCGGTCCACGTCCCGCTGAGCCTCGAGGCGCAGCTCGAAGCCCGCGTGCTCATGATGAGCACCAACAACATCCTCTCGCCCGCCAACGGCAAGCCGATCATCGTGCCGTCGCAGGACATGGTGCTGGGTCTCTACTATCTCTCGATGGAGCGGCAGGAAAAGACCCCCGAGTTCATCGAGGACGGCGACGGCAACAAGGTCGAGAAGCTGCAGGTGTTCTCCGACATGGCCGAAGTGCACCATGCGCTCGAAACGCGCACGGTCTCGCTGCACACCAAGATTCTCGCGCGCGTTCCGCAGGCCGACGAGAAGGGTGCCATCAGCATGCAGCGCTTCGAAACGACTGCCGGGCGCATGCTGATCGGCGAATGCCTGCCGAAGAACCACAAGGTTCCCTTCGACATCGTCAATCGCCTGCTGACCAAGAAGGACATCGCCGACGTCATCGACGAGGTCTATCGCCACACCGGTCAGAAGGACACGGTGCTGTTCGCCGACGCCATCATGGCGCTGGGCTTCCGCCACGCGTTCCGGGCCGGCATCTCCTTCGGCAAGGACGACATGATCATCCCCGAAGTGAAGGAAGGGATGGTCGAGACGACCAAGACGCTGGTCGCCGATTACGAGCAGCAGTATCAGGACGGCCTGATCACGCAGCAGGAAAAGTACAATAAGGTGATCGACGCCTGGAGCCGCTGCGGCGACCAGGTGGCCGATGCGATGATGGAGAAGATCCGCTCGCGCCCGATCGACAAGGAAGGCGTGCAGGCCGAGATCAACTCGATCTACATGATGAGCCACTCCGGTGCCCGCGGCAGCCCCGCGCAGATGAAGCAGCTCGCCGGGATGCGCGGACTGATGGCCAAGCCTTCGGGCGAGATCATCGAGAACCCGATCATCTCGAACTTCAAGGAGGGGCTCAACGTCCTCGAATACTTCAACTCGACCCACGGCGCCCGCAAGGGTCTCGCGGATACGGCGTTGAAGACGGCGAACTCGGGCTATCTGACCCGCCGCCTGGTCGACGTGTCGCAGGATTGCGTCATCATCGAAGAGGACTGCAAGACCGACAATGCGCTGGAGATGCGCGCAATCGTGCAGGGCGGCTCGGTGATCGCCTCGCTCGGCGAGCGGATCCTCGGGCGCACCGTGGCCGAGGACATCGTCAATGTGGCGACCGACGAGGTGATCGTGCCCGCCGGAACGCTGATCGACGAACCGATGGTGAAGGAGATCGAGGAGGCCGAAGTGCAGGTCGCCAAGATCCGCTCGCCGCTGGTCTGCGATGCCCAGCAGGGCGTCTGCGCGACCTGCTACGGCCGCGATCTGGCACGCGGCACGCCGGTCAACATCGGCGAGGCGGTGGGCGTCATCGCCGCGCAGTCGATCGGCGAACCGGGCACCCAGCTGACCATGCGGACCTTCCACATCGGCGGCGCCGCGCAGCTCAACGAGACCAGCCATCTCGAAGCCGTGTCCGACGGCAAGGTCGTCTATCGCGACATGCCGACGATCACCGACAAGAAGGGCCGGATCCTCTCGCTCGCCCGCAACGGCGAACTTGCGGTCATCGATGCCGAGGGCCGCGAACGCGAGATCCACAAGGTGCCCTATGGTACGGTGCTGATGCACAAGGATGGCGCCAAGGTTAAGGAAGGCGATCGTCTGGCGGAATGGGATCCGTTCTCGCTGCCGATCATCACCGAAACCTCGGGCGTGGCCAAATATCAGGACCTGATCGACGGCACGACGATGGAAGAGCGCGTCGACGATGCCACCGGTATCGCGCAGCGCGTGGTGACCGAGACGAAGACCACCGGTCGCAAGACCAAGGAGGATCTGCGTCCGCGTCTGACGCTGTTCAACGATGCCGGCGACGAGAGCGAGGCCGCGCGCTACATGCTGGCGCCGGGCACCGCGCTGTCGGTCGACGACGGACAGCAGGTCGAGGCGGGCGACATCCTCGCCCGTGCATCGCGCGAAGCTGCCAAGACGCGCGACATCACCGGCGGTCTGCCGCGGGTGGCCGAACTGTTCGAGGCGCGCCTGCCGAAGGACAATTCGGTGATCGCCAAGATCTCGGGCAAGATCGAATTCGTCCGCGAGTACAAGGCCAAGCGCAAGATCGCGATCATCCCGGAAGAGGGCGATCCGGTCGAGTATCTGATCCCCAAGACCAAGGTGATCGACGTCCAGGAAGGCGACTTCGTCAAGAAGGGCGACACGCTCATCTCGGGCTCGCCCAACCCGCACGACATTCTCGAAGTGCTCGGGGTGGAAGCGCTGGCCGAATATCTCGTCAACGAGATCCAGGAGGTCTATCGACTGCAGGGCGTGAAGATCAACGACAAGCACATCGAGGTGATCGTCCGCCAGATGCTGCAGAAGGTCGAGATCACCGACGGAGGCGATACCACGCTGCTGCCGGGCGAACAGGTCGACCTCGAAGAGCTGACCGAGACCAATGCGAAGCTCGGCAAGGGCAAGCAGCCGGCGACCGGCACGCCGATCCTGCTGGGCATCACCAAGGCCTCGCTGCAGACGCGTTCGTTCATCTCGGCGGCCTCGTTCCAGGAGACCACCCGCGTGCTCACCCAGGCTGCGGTCGAGGGCAAGAAGGACACGCTGGTCGGCCTCAAGGAGAACGTCATCGTCGGCCGTCTCATCCCTGCCGGCACCGGCGCGGGCATGAACCGGATGCGGATCACCGCCTCGAGCCGCGACGCTGCCTTGCGCGCTCAGTGGAAGAAGGCGCAGGAGGCACTCATCGCCGCGCAAAATGCCGAGCAGGAGCATGAGGCGGAACTCGCCCAGGGCCCCGAAGCGGCGATCGGCGACGATCCCCTGGCGGCGATGGAGGGCGAAACCCACGGCACCGATGCCGATGCGGGCGAGTACCTCAACGCCGATGCCAAGGACGGCGAATAAAATCTTCGCCTCGACCGAAAGATCGGGCCCCGCCGGAGCGATCCGGCGGGGCCTTTCTTTTGTCCCTGCGGCCCGTGGCCCCAAGAAATCGGCGCAGATCCGCTGAACTTGACCTCAAGTCGCAAGAAGAGCACGGTGCATTGACTACAGGGGCGCAGGATATGAAATCGTGTCGAGCCAAAAAGAGCGGGTGATTTCCCACGAGTCCGGAACCGGTTCCGCCGGACCGCTCCCGGGCACCGCGGCCGAGGCGTCCGGCACCGATGCCATCCACCATCTCCTGCTCACCCGGCGTCTGCACAATTTCACCTTCGGCGCACGTCTCGCGGTCCTGCCCTTGCTCGGCTCGACTCTCCTGCTGGCATACTCCTTCCTCGACGAGGCTTCGCGCCCCCTGCTGCTGTCTCTGGGCAGCCCTGCAGATCTTCCTGCTGGTCCTCTTCGTCCTGCTCGACCGCAGCTGCGACCGCGAGGTCGCCACTGCCGAGGAACTAACCCGCCACTGGCGCCGCATCCTCGCGCTGCAAATGATCGGATCGGTGGCGTGGGCGGTCATCATTCCCTATCTCGCGCTTCATGCCGAGGGTCGGGAGTTCGCGATCCTGGCGATCGTCGGGACGGCGGTCATGAGCGGCGTGCTGCTCGTCCATCGAACCGCGCCGCAGGCCGCCTTCTTCCATATCGCGGCCATGGCCGTGTCGCTGGCGCTCGGCGCCTGGATCGCTGCGGGCGAACAGGCGCTCCCGATCGTCGTGCTGATCGGCTTCTTCGTCGTCGCGCTGGTCGGATCGACGCGTTCGCAGGAACGCCAGATGGTCGGCGGTGCGCGCGCCGAGATCAGGCGCCGCGACGCCGATGTAACCGTGCGCATGCTGCTCGACGATTACGAACGGCACTCGTCCGACTGGCTGTGGACCGTCGATGCACACGGCAATCTGCGCGAGGTTTCGCCGCGTTTCGCCAGCGCGGCCGGCGAGGCGCAGGCGGACCTCGAAGGGAAACCGCTGATCTCGGTCTTCAGCCCGAGCGAGGAACGCGACCGGCTCGCGCGGCACCTGATCGAACGCAGCGCCTTTCGCGAACTCGTCCTCAAGCTCCGGGTCGATGGCGAGTTGCGCCACTGGAAGCTCGCGGCCCGCCCGCGGCGCGACGGACGCCTGAGCGGGGTCGCCCGCGACGTGACGGCCGACCGGCTGATCGAGGAACGCGTCGCCTTCATGGCGCATTACGACAATCTGACCGGCCTCGCCAATCGCTATCTGTTCAACGAACGCCTGCGCAGCGCGCTCGAGCCCGATCCGGCGCGGGTCGGCAATGTCGCGCTGTTCTATCTCGATCTCGACGATTTCAAATCGGTCAACGACACCCGCGGCCATCTCGTCGGAGACCGTCTGCTGCGCGCCGTGGGAACGCGGCTGGAGCAGGAGGTGCGCGGGCAGGATCTGGTCGCGCGGCTCGGAGGCGACGAATTCGCGGTGCTGCTCGAGGCCCGCGCCGGCGCCGGCATGCTGATCGAGCGGGCGCATCGCTTCCTCTCGGTCGTGCGCGAGGCGCATGAGATCGACGGACAGGTCTATCGCGTCTCGGGCAGCGTCGGCGTGGCGACCTGTGCCGCCGGCGAATGCGACGCGGAGGAATTGATGCGGCGCGCGGACCTCGCCCTGTTCGCCGCCAAGAAGAAGGGCCGCGACACGCTCGCCCTGTTCGAGCCGGCGCTCGACCGGGCGGCCCGCGAGCGGCGCGAGATCGAGACCGACCTGCGCGAGGCGATCGCGCGGGGCGAGCTCCATCTCCACTATCAGCCGGTGATCGAGCTCGAGAGCGGGGCCGTGGCCGGCTACGAGGCCTTGCTGCGCTGGTACCATCCGACGCGCGGTATCATGACTCCGGGCGAATTCCTCGATGTGGCCGAAGAGACCGGGATGATCGTGCCGATCGGCGAATGGGTGGTTCGTCAGGCGCTGGCCGAGACGGCGCAGTGGGAGGGCGATTTCCGCATCGCGATCAATCTTTCGCCGACCCAGGTGAAGAGCCCCCATCTCGTTTCCGTGGTCGCGCAGGCGATCCACGCGCATGGAGTGACGCCCGGGCGCGTCGAATTCGAAATCACCGAACATGTGAAGATGCACGAAGGCGGCACCAGCCACGGCAATTTGCTCAAGCTGCGCGAGCTCGGCGTGTGCATCGCGCTCGACGATTTCGGCACCGGCTATTCCTCGCTCAGCTATCTGCGGCGCTTTCCCTTCGATCGCCTCAAGATCGACAAGCACTTCGTCGACGGCATCCAGGAGAGCGCCGACAATCGCGCGATCGTCTCCAGCATCACCCGGCTCGCCGAAGCGCTGGGCATGGCCACCACCGCCGAAGGGATCGAATCCAAGGGACAGCTCGATCTGCTGCGTCAGCTCGGCTGTCACGAGGCGCAGGGCTTTCTGATCTGCCGTCCCGTTCCGGGCGAGAACTTCGTCACCGCGGAAGCGGCCAGGTCGGCGATGGCCGGTCGCGCGGGCGGGGTCGTCGCCTATCGCAGAGCGCGTCAGCTGGCGCGCAAGCGGGACGAAGGCAGGGTCGCGTGAAGCGATCTGCCGCCGTCATGGCGTCGATCGCGCTGACCGCCTGCCAGCCCGCCGATCGCGCCGATGACTCCGGGGAAGCGGCTCCCGCTGCAGCCGCACCCTCGGGACAAGGCAAAAGCTCCCGCTCTTCCACCATGCCGCAGCTCGCGCCGCCGCGCGCCATTCTCGGCGAATACCGGGTCGCCGGCATCGACGGCGAACCGCTCGACACCGCGTTCGGGATCGCCGTTTCGATCGACGCGCGGCGGATCTCCTACGAACCGCAATGCCTCGGCTATGCCTGGACCTATCGCTACGGGGCCGGCGAGATCGCCCTGGCAGACGATCCGGGCAGCGGTCCCGAGCGCGGGAGCGGGGGCGGAGCGATGAGCTGCCTTCCGGCGGTGCCGCCCGAATATCGCGCACTGGCGCGCGCCTTTGCGGCCGCGGAAGCCGTGCGCAGGACTCCGGCCAACGGGCTCGAGTTTTCCGGTGGCGGACATTCGGTCACGCTGTTCTCGCAATAGCTTCGGCCCTCGGCTATCGGCAGTCCATGACCAGCGTCACCCGTTTCGCGCCCTCTCCGACCGGCCGGCTCCACGTCGGCAATATCCGCACCGCTCTCCACAACTGGATGCTGGCGAAGAAGTCGGATGGTCGCTTCCTGCTGCGGATCGACGATACCGATGCGCAGCGCAGCCGCGAGGAGTTCGTCGAGGCGATCCGGTCGGACCTCGCCTGGCTCGGACTTGCGCCCGACGGGGAAGAGCGCCAATCCGAGCGGCTGTCGATCTACGAGGCGGCTTTCGATGCCCTGCGCGAAGCGGGCCGGATCTATCCCTGCTACGAAAGCCAGCAGGAACTCGAGCTCAAGCGCAAGATCCAGCTCGGACGCGGCCTGCCGCCGATCTACGACCGCGGCGCTCTGGCGCTGAGCGACAGCGATCGCGCGGCGAAGGAAGCCGAAGGGATCGCCCCGCATTGGCGCTTCGAGCTCGACCATGCCGAGCCCATCGTCTGGGACGACGGCATCCGCGGATTGCAGAAATTCGATCCGTCGCAGCTGTCCGATCCGGTGATCCGCCGCGCCGACGGCAGCTGGCTGTACATGCTGCCGAGCGCGGTCGACGATTGCGCCATGGGTGTGACCGACGTGCTGCGCGGCGAAGATCATGTCAGCAATACCGCCGTCCAGATCCAGATCTTCGCCGCACTCGAGGCGACGCTCTATCCCGATCGGCCCATCCCCCGTTTCGCCCATGAGGCGCTGCTGGTGGGCCGCGAAGGCAAGCTGTCGAAGCGGCTCGGATCGCTGGGCTGCGATGCCTTTCGCAGCCGCGGGATAGAGCCTGCCGCGCTGGTGGCGCTGCTGGCGCGGCTCGGAACCTCGCTGCCCGTCGAACCGATCGCCGATCGCCCTGCGCTGATCGCGGGTTTCGATCTGTCGACCTTCGGCCGGGCTCCGGCCCGGTTCGACGAGGCCGAGCTGGAGCGGATCAACGCCGCCCTGCTCCATGGAATGGAATTCGCGGAGGTCGCCGACCGCTTGCCCGCGGGCATGGACCCGGCCGCCTGGCATGCGATCCGCCCCAATCTGTCGCGGCTCGACGAGGCGGGCGATTGGTGGCGCCTCGTCACCGGCCCGATCGACTCGCCCGGGCTGGCGGAAGAGGATCGCGCCTTTCTCGCCCACGCGGAAGCGCTGCTCGAATGGGGCGAGGATCCCTGGCGGGCGCTCACCACGGCACTGAAGGAGGCGACCGGCCGTAAGGGCAAGCCGCTGTTCCTGCCGCTGCGCCAGGCGCTTACCGGAATGGATCACGGACCCGACATGGGCGAATTGCTGCCGCTGATCGGCGAGAGCGAGGCCCGCTCCCGGCTGCTCGCCGCGAGCGCGGGCTGAGTTCGGCAAGCGGTCAGAGATCGACCGGCCGGTCCTGCTCCTCGGCGAGGTCCTCGCGCAGCCGGTGCGTTCCGCGGTCGGATCGTGCCTCGGTTTTCCGGTCCACGCGGCGATTGCGCATCCAGCCCCAGATCAGCGCTGCCAGAAGCAGGATGGGCCCTACGATGATCACGACGCCCCAAAAACCTTCCATCGAACGAACTCCTAGATTGCGTTCGAGGATGTAACGGCTGCCGTGGGGGATCTTTCCCATGCCATCCGCCAGCGGCGGCGGGCGAGGGGAGCGGTTCAGGGCTCGTCGTGCGTCTTCAACTCGTCGCCGGTGATCGTCACGACATGCAGCAGATTGGTCGATCCGGGGGTTCCGAAGGGCACGCCGGCCAGTGCGATGAGCTTGCTGCCCGCCTCGCCGAAGCCGTGGCGCAGGGCCATCCGCTTGCCCTTGGCGATCATCTCCTCGAAGCTGCCGATGTCCTTGGTCGCGACGGCGTGCGCGCCCCATAGCAGGCCGAGCCGGCGGGCGATCGTCATGCTCGGGGTGAGCACCAGCATCGGCACGCTCGGTCGCTCGCGCGCCACGCGCCGCGCCGTGCTCCCCGAACCGGTGAAGACCGTGATCGCCCCGATCGGAACGGTGTCGGCCACGGTCATGCAGGCATGCGCCAGCGCATCGGCGGTGGTGTGGTCGGGCGGCGTTTCGAGAAACCGCACTCGCGCAAGATAGGCCTCGTCGCTTTCCACCTGCCGGGCGATGCGGTGCATGATGGTGACTGCCTCCTCGGGCCAGTCGCCCGCAGCGGTCTCCGCGCTGAGCATGACGCAATCGGCCCCGTCATAGACCGCATTGGCCACGTCGGAGACTTCGGCGCGGGTCGGGGCGGGGCTTTCGATCATGCTCTCGAGCATCTGCGTCGCCACGATCACCGGCTTGCCCGCAGTGCGCGCCTTGTTGACGATCTTCTTCTGCAGCGGCGGGACTTCCTGCGGTTCGAGCTCGACCCCGAGATCGCCGCGGGCGACCATGATTCCGTCCGAGGCCTCGATGATCTCGTCGAGCCGGCTGACCGCCATCGGCTTCTCGATCTTGGCGCAAAGCGCGCCATGGCCGCCCATCAGCCGGCGCGCCTCGGCGAGATCCTCGGGCCGCTGGACGAAGCTGAGGCCGATCCAGTCGACCCCTTGCGCAACCGCGAAGGCGAGGTCCTTGCGGTCCTTCTCGGTCAGCGCGGGGATGGGCACTTCGGCATCGGGAACATTGACGCCCTTGCGGTCGGAGATCACCCCGCCGACCTCGGCCGAGCAGTGGATCTTGTCCTCGTCGGCGCTGATCACGCGAAGCCTGATCTTGCCGTCGTTGATGAGCAGGCGCTGGCCCTTCTCGAGCAGGCCGAAGAGCTCGGGATGCGGCAGCTCGACGCGCGTCGCATCGCCCGGCTCGGGATTGCGGTCGAGCGTGAAGTGCCCCGAATGGCGGATCACCGCCTGGCCTTCGGCGAATTTGCCCACCCGCAGTTTCGGCCCCTGCAGATCGGCGAGGATCGCGATCGGGCGCATGAATTTCTTCTCGAGCGCGCGGATCGCGCGGATCGTCTCGGCGTGGGTGTCATGCTCGCCGTGGCTCATATTGACGCGAAAGGCGTCGACGCCGGCCCGGAACAGCCGGGCCAGCATGTCGGGAGAGCGGCTGGCGGGACCGACGGTGGCGAGGATCTTGACCTTCCGGCCCCTTGGATCGAACTTCAGGGGATCGAACTTGGCCTGATCGACCTTGGAAGGGGCGGGCTTCTGCATGGAACCCGCCTATGGCACAGGCGTGCGGCAACTCAAGGACAAGTGACGCATGGATACGAATACAGACCCGCTCGAGACGCTCCCCGACCCGATCGCTGCCGAGGCCTTCCGCCGGCTGGTCCGGCACTTGCGCCAGCGCCACGATGCGCAGAACATCGACCTGATGGGGCTGGCCGGTTTCTGCCGCAACTGTCTCGCGGACTGGATCCGCGATGCCGGCTTCGAAGGCGACAAGTCGGCCGCGCGCGAGCTCGTCCACGGTATGCCGCAGGAGCAGTGGAAAGCCACCCGCCAAAGTCCGGCGAGTGAGGAACAGCTCGCGCGGATGGCAGCGAGCGTGGCGAAAAATCGCGTGGATTGACCGCGCAGCGGGTTCACCCGCGCCGGGCTGCCCGCTATCGCACCCCATCCGCCGCAAGGCGATTCTCACATCACCGGAGTTTTCCCGAAATGGCCGAAGCCACCGACGACCGCCTGCGCCTGCTGATCGAGCGCATCGAACGCCTCGAGGAAGAGAAGAAGGGCATCGCCGACGACATCCGCGACGTCTACGCCGAATCCAAGGCGGTCGGCTACGACACCAAGATCATGCGGCAGATCATTCGCTTGCGGAAGATGAAGCCCGACGAGCGCAGCGAACAGGAAACCATCCTCGACACCTACAAGGCCGCACTCGGCATGGGGTGAGCCCCCGATCCGGGACGGCCCGGTGAGGCGATGCCCACGGTTGCATTCCTCGACGGCCGCTCTATCCCGGTAACACACCATGCGAGAGGAGACGAAGATGGCCGGACCCTGGAAAGACGCGCGCGGGATCACCGTGACCACCACGCCGACGCTGGAAGGCCGGCCGATCCAGGACTATCTCGGGATCGTCACCGGCGAAGTGATCGTCGGCGCCAATCTGTTCCGCGATCTCTTCGCCAATATCCGCGACATCGTCGGCGGGCGCTCGGGGAGTTACGAGCGGATCCTGCGCGATGCCCGCGAACAGGCGATCCAGGAGCTCCAGGCCGAATGCGGGGCACTGGGCGGCAATGCGGTGGTCGGCGTCGACCTCGACTACGAGGTGATCGGCGATACCGGCTCGATGCTGATGGTCTCGGCCAGCGGGACCGCGGTCAAGGTCTAACTCAGGCGGCTTCGCTCGCCAGCAGCACGATTCCGACGAAAGCGCCATTGTGGAGCATGTGCAGCAGCATGCTGGTCCACAGCCCGTAGCGCACGCGGAGATAGCCGAGCATGGTCGCCACGGCGAATTGCGGCAGGACCAGCGGCACCACCAGGAGCACTTCCTCCTCGGCGAAATTGAGCAGGTGAACGCTCGCGAAGATCGCGCAGCTTAGCCAGAAGAGCACCGGGAAGGCGCGCCGGAACCAGCCCATCGCATCCCGCCGGCGCAGCAGGACGAGCGCGAGCAGGGCGCCGAGGAGGCTCGCGACGGCGACCGCGATCGCGCCGAGATTGAGCGCCGCATCCGAGCGCGTCAGATCGGTCGACAGGACCAGCCCGCCGGCGAGCAGCGCGAGGATCGCAAGGACGTGACCCGGCCGGCCCGAGAGCCAGCCGCGGAACAGCACTTCCTCGGCGACCGGCGCGACGACCACCACCGCGAAGACGATCGCCGGGCCGAGCTCGACCCCCGCCAGCGCGGTTTCGGGCAGCGCGATGCCGGCCGACATCGCCAGTCCGGCCGCGGCCAGCAACAGGCCCATGACGAGGATGTCGAGCGCCAGCAGGCGCGCCACCGGAAGCAGGCTCGAAAACCGCGCCGGTCTCGCCTTGCGGGGCAGCGTCGGGCGCCTCAGGAAGTCCGCGAAGCGGGCCCATTCGGCCCGCAGCGAATTCGCCGGGGCTGGACTTGTGGTGGCAGTATGCATGCGGCTAAGGCGATCCCCGAGACTCTCTTGCGAGAAACTATTCCAACCACAGACATCCGCGAAGCGAAACCATGGCCGGCCATTCCAAATTCAAGAATATCATGCATCGCAAGGGCGCGCAGGACAAGAAGCGCTCGAACCTGTTTTCCAAGCTCAGCCGCGAGATCACCGTGGCCGCGAAGATGGGCGCGCCCGATCCGGACATGAACCCGCGCCTGCGGCTGGCGATCAACAACGCCAAGGCGCAGTCGATGCCGAAGGACAACATCCAGCGCGCGATCGACAAGGCCAGCGGCGGCGACGAGGACAATTACGAGGAGGTCCGCTACGAGGGCTACGGCCCCGGCGGCGTGGCGCTGATCGTCGAGGCGCTGACCGACAACCGCAACCGGACCGCGACGAATGTCCGCACCGCCTTCAGCAAGAACGGCGGCAATCTCGGCACCGAAGGCTCGGTCGCGCACGGCTTCGAGCGGCTCGGCCTGATCGAATATCCCGCCGCTGCCGGCGGCGAGGAAAAGGTCCTGGAAGCCGCGATGGAAGCGGGCGCGGAGGATATCGAAAGCTCGGAAGACGGCCACACGATCTGGACTGCGGCCGACGATCTCCACCAGGTCGCCAGCGATCTCGAGAAGACGCTCGGCGAGGCGGACAATGTCAAGCTGGCGTGGAAGCCGTCGATCACCGTCGAGATGGACGAGGGGCCGGCGGGCACGCTGCTCAAGCTGGTCGATGCGCTCGACGACGACGACGATGTCCAGACCGTCTGGGGCAATTACGAGATCTCCGACGAAGTGATGGAGAAACTGGGGTGATCCCCGGCCTCCCCCGGCGGGGGAGGATGGCATGCTGATCCTCGGCCTCGACCCTTCGCTCAGCTGCACCGGCTGGGGCGTGATCCGGGCCGAGGGCAGTCGCCTGGCGCATGTCGCCAACGGGCAGATCCCGACCTCCGCCAAGGCGCCCATGGCGCAGCGGCTCGCCGCCCTGCAAGCCGCGCTGGCCGAGGTTCTCGCCCTCCATTCCCCCGACCGTGCGGCGGCGGAAGAGATCTTCGTCAACAAGAACCCGCAATCGACGCTCAAGCTGGCGCAGGCGCGGGGCGCGGTGCTGGCAGCCTGCGGTGCGGCGGGGCTGGCGGTCAACGAACATGCGGCGCGGCTGGTCAAGAAGGCGGTCGTGGGCACCGGCGCCGCCGACAAGCACCAGGTCCAGGCGATGCTCAAGGTGCTGCTGCCCGGCGCTGCGATCGCCGGCGCCGATGCCGCCGATGCGCTGGCGGTGGCGATCGCCGACGCCCATCTCGCCCCGGCCCGCTAGGTGCGTTCCTCCCGCCACCACACAGGCGTCGTCCTTGCGCGGGCGGGGCTCCGGCGCGCCGAATCGCCGGACGGGTGCGGGGGAATGCGCCAGCGGGGGGCGAAGTCCGCGCCCGATGGTATGGAGGGCCCGCGGTCCGGTCGGCCCGTTCCGGGCTGCGCTCGGGGTGCTTGCAGGGTGACCATCGACAATCGGCATGGTAGATCAAGGGGATGAAAGCATGGATTGCCCGCCGCTATCTCGACCTGCTCGGCTCGATATACATCTATAACGAACATCGCGGATACACCGCGCTCGACCGGGTCCTCGAGGCCGTGAGAGCGAAGCACCCCGAGGCGACCGAGTTGATCGCGGCAGTCGAGAAGCACCGCGCGGACGAGCGGAAGCACTACACCATGTTCAAGCGCTGGTTCGAGCTGCGCGGAGCGATGCCGATCGCGCTCGACCGGACCTTCGGCCATATCGACCGCTTCATCGAAATCGCTTTCGGGACCTCGATCGACCGGCTCGATACGGATGCGATCATCGCTAGCGACGATCTGTTCGAGCGGCTCTGCCGGGTCATCTCGCTGACCGAGAAGCGCGGGCTCAAGCAGGTCGAGATCTTGCTCGACCATCCGCTGGTGAAGCAGGACAAGGCGCTGCACAGGATTTTCCGGATCGTCCATCTCGACGAGCCCGATCATTTCCGGCCCTATGACAAATGGCTCGCCGAGAATGCGCGGCGCGAACCCAATGCGTGGGAGCGGTGGATCGACCGGATGATCCATTCCGAGCTGCTCTTCATCAAGCTGCCGCTGCTGTTCGTCTGGCTCGGTGCGCCGCGGCGGACCGAATGGCGCGATGCCGGCGAAGACAATCCCGGCCCGGTGCCGCGCGCCCCGGCGCCCCGCGTGACCCCTGGCTGAAGCCTCGACGCGAGCCCCCGCCTTGCCCGCCCGTTTCTTCACACGCCGTGCCGGCGGGATGCTGTGGCGCAACACGGCGGTCAGCACGGGCGTGTTTCTCCTCGGGCTGGGCGTGCTGTGGCTGATGGTCGAGAAGGCGGGCGTCGATCCCGTGACCGGCACTGCGATCGGCTTCCTCATTGCCAACAGCATCCACTACATCTTCGGGCGAACGTGGATCTTCGCCGGTTCGGACAGGAAGGTCTCGACCGGCTATCTGCTCTTCCTCGGCAATGCGGTCGTCGGCCTGGTCGTCACGGTGGGCCTGTTCTGGGTTCTGACCCACTGGACGCCGATGAACTATCTGGTCGCCCGCATTGTGGTCTCGGTGTTCGCCGGGCTCGCGGTATTCCTCCTCAATGCGACGTTCAATTTCCGGCAATTGTAGGGTGCGGGCAGGGGCGGATGCGCCCGTCTCGCGCGCGTTCGAGGGCAAGCGGGACGGCGGCTTTCTTCGCGTCAGCGTCGGGCGCGCAGCCCGCCGCGGATGACGCAAAGCGGCTCGCTGCCGGACATCCGTCTGCGGCGGAGGCCGGTCGGGAGGTTTCGCGCGCACGGCGCTTTCCTACACCCCCGCCCTTGCGCCATGGTGCGGCGATGAAGCGCGATCCGGTCCTTTCCCTCTCCCGTCGCCCGCCAGTCCTCGACCTCGCTCGGGGGACCCGCGAACCCGGCGGGCGGACGCGCTGCGGGTGGGGGCGCTCCGCGGTCTCTGCCCGGCCCGCGCGGAAGGTGACGGTCGGGATCGGCTTCTCCAAAGCAAGCCCTTGTTCCAGCCGGCAAATCGCCCCGGCGGCAGTTTTTTCCAACCCCCCGGTCGGCGTCAACCCGCCGCCCCCAGGGGGAACGAGAAGACTCCGGCCACGCGGTCGCTCGCCCGCCGATGCGATCCCGCTACGCCCGCCTCGAAGCCGCGCCCGCATCCCCTCAATCCCTGCCACGAGGAAAAGGATAGATGAGCAAAGTGCAGCTGTACGGCAGCCCCGCGGGCGAGCAATCGGCAAGGGCTACCGGCGAAACACCCGGCTGATTGGCCGCTTTCGGCAAAGCGCGGAACGCGGTCGGATGTCGCAAACTGGGTGGTTAGCTGCCAACGGTTATAGCAATGGGGGCACCGAGAAACATCGCGCCAATATGAATCTGGGCGAATGAGCGCGTCTTCAAAGACGGCTGCCCATCAAGAGTAGTGGTCGAGGGTCAGCGTGCCAAATGTCTTACGCCGACCTATTTGACAGTAAAAATCACGTATCTTCTCTCGTAGCTTCCAGCTCGACTGGCGTTACTCGCATGAAAAGTTAATGCCTATATAAACCACTGGCTCGGAAATATCGCATAGTCCGCTTGGGCTGAGAAATCCATGAATGTCTCCCAGTTGCTTCCTTGGCCGCTCATAGGGAATATTCAGCTCCTCCTTTCCAGAGATTAGCTCCACAGAGTTCCAACAATTCGCGCCCCACGCCTCAACAGATGCACACTTCGAATTCGGCCTGAGGGCCAAATGCAACGCTTGCAGAAGGACGAAGATCAACACGAAGTGCTCTATCTTGCAAATCGCCCTCAAGCGATGCCGAATTCCAGCCAGGTGTCCCATTTCGAACTTAGCCGAATCACTCTGCACCTAGCAGAGACCATTCCGAATTGGGTCCTAACACAATGTCCGCAATGGGGTCGTCAGCGGAATGACAGCTTTTTCTGGACTGGATCGCAGAGCAGCCGTTGGCCTATGGCATGCCGAACCGGGCAAGTTGCAGATAGAAAGGTGCTGGTGATCCATGCCGAAGGTGGAACTATACGGCATTCCCAATTGCGACACCGTCAGGAAGGCGCGCAAATGGCTCGAGGCGCGCGACATTCCCCACACCTTCCACGATTTTCGCAAGGAAGGCGCGGATCCGGCCAAGCTCGCGGCGTGGATCGAGACGCGGGGCCTCGACACCGTGCTCAACCGGCGCGGAACCACCTGGCGCAAGCTGCCCGATGCGCAGAAGGCCGATATGGATGCGGCGAAGGCCGTCACGCTGCTGCAAGACAACCCCTCCATGATCAAGCGGCCCGTCGTCGAGCACGGCGCGGCCTTGCTGATCGGTTTCAAGGAAGATGAATGGGACGCGCACTTCTCCTGATCCTCGCGCTCGCGGCGGCGCCGCTGACTGCCGCGCCCGCCGCTGCCGGGCCGCTTGCCGCAGGCCCCCTCGCTGCCGAGAGGATGCTGGTGATCGCCCATCGCGGGGCCAGCGGCGATCGGCCCGAGCACACGCTGGCCGCCTATGAACGCGCGATCGATCAGGGGGCCGATTACATCGAGCCCGATCTCGTGGCGACCAGGGACATGGTGCTGGTCGCGCGGCACGAGAACGAATTGTCCGACACGACCGATGTCGCGGCGCACGAGGAGTTCGCCGACCGCCGGCGCAGCAAGACGGTCGACGGGACGCTGGTCACCGGCTGGTTCGCCGAGGATTTCACCCTGGCCGAACTGCGCACTCTGCGCGCCCGCGAAAGGATAGCCGGACTGCGGCCGGGCAATGCGCGCTTCGACGGGCTCTATCCCGTTCCGACCTTCGCCGAGATTCTCGCGCTCGTCCGCGCCAAGCAGATCGAGACGGGGCGCGTGATCGGCATCTATCCCGAGCTCAAGCACCCGACCTTCCTGTTGCAGGAGGCGGGGATCGACAGCGTCGACCTGCTCGTCACCGCGCTGCGCGAGGCGGATCTCGACGATGCCGGGGATGCCGTCTTCATCCAGAGCTTCGAAGTGGCGCCGCTCCGGCGGCTCGATGCGATGGTCGCAGTGCCGCTGGTCCAGCTCGTCGCCGCGCAGGGCGGGCCGGCGGACGAGCCGACGCTGCGCTATGCCGACATGCTCACCCCGGCGGGGCTGGCGCGGATCGCCACCTATGCCGATGCGGTGGGGGCCGACATCCGCCTGCTGCTCGCCCCCGACGGATCGGCCACGGCGGTCCCAGCGGCGGCGGCGGCGGCGGGGCTGAAGGTCCATGGCTGGACCCTGCGCAAGGAAAACGCCTTCCTCCCCGTGGCGCTGCGGCGCGGGAAAGGGGAAGCCGCGCCGGGCGATCTCGCGGCGCTCGCCGCGCTCGCCCAACGGGCCGGGCTCGACGGGGTTTTCACCGACGATCCGGGAATTGTCGTCAGAGCGCTCGCGCGGTGACCAGATAGTCGAGCGCGAGGCTGTCCGAGAGGTGCAGCCCCTTGCCGGGCGAGAAGGCGATGCCGCGGGGGGCGCCCATGGCGAGCCCGGCCTCGGCCAGCAGATCGCGCAATTCTTCGGGGGTGACGAAATCGTGCCAGTCGTGCGTTCCCCTGGGGATCAGCCCGAGGGTTTCCGCGGCCCCGACCATCAGCAGGCGCGATTGCGGGCTGCGGTTGGGGGTCGAGAGCACCATCAGCCCGCCGGGGGCGAGCCGATCGGCGAGCTGGTGGAGGAAGGCCCGCTTGTCGGCGACATGCTCGATCACCTCCATCGCGGTGACGAGGTCGAACCGGCCGATGTCGAGCGCGCCCAGCTCGCCGGCCATGTAGCGGATGTCGAGCCCGGCGCCTTCGGCATGCAGCGCCGCCGCCGCGACGTTCTCGGGCGCGGCATCGACCCCGGTGACCTCGGCCCCCAGCCGCGCCAGCGGCTCGGCGAGCAATCCCGCGCCGCAACCGACGTCGAGCGCGCTCTTCCCCGCCAGCGGCTGGCGGCTTTCTAAATCGCCCGTCCAGTGCCGGTCGATCGCCGCGCGCAGGAAGCCGAGCCGCACCGGATTGAGCCGGTGGAGCATCGCGCTCGAGCCCTTCGGGTCCCACCAGTCCCCCGCCAGCCGGCCAAAATGCGCGGCTTCCCCGGGCCGGATCGTTGGCCCGCCGATAGGATTGCTTGAGGCCTCGAATGTTGCATCGCTCATGCGCTCTGGCTAGCAGCCTAGCCTCACGCATTCCAGCACGGAGACTTCCCCGCTTGGCCCGCATCGTGATGAAATTCGGCGGCACCTCCATGGCGGGGACCGAGCGCATCCGCCGCGTCGCCAATATCGTGCGCAAGCAGCAGGCGCGCGGGCACGAGGTCGCGGTGGTGGTGAGCGCCATGGCGGGCGAGACCGACCGGCTGGTCAATTTCTGCCGCGAGGCCAATCCGCTCTACGATCCGGCCGAATACGACGTGGTGGTGGCGAGCGGCGAACAGGTCACCAGCGGGCTGCTCGCGCTGACGCTGCAGGCGCTCGGCTGCAAGGCGCGGAGCTGGCTCGGCTGGCAATTGCCGATGCGGACGATCGAGAGCCACGCCAAGGCGCGCGTCGACAGCATCGAGGGCGAGGCGCTGGTCGCGGCGATGGAAGCGGGCGAGATCGCGGTGATTCCGGGCTTCCAGGGCGTGTCCGAACTGGGCCGCATCACCACCATGGGCCGCGGAGGCTCGGACACTTCGGCGGTGGCGGTGGCGGCGGCGGTGGGGGCCGACCGCTGCGACATCTACACCGATGTCGATGGCGTCTACACCACCGATCCGCGGATCGTCGCCAAGGCGCGCAAGCTCAAGGCGGTGACCTATGAGGAAATGCTCGAACTCGCCAGCGTCGGGGCCAAGGTGCTCCAGACGCGGTCGGTCGGGCTGGCGATGAAGGAGGGCGTGCGGGTGCAGGTTCTCTCGAGCTTCGTGGGCGAGGATGCGGTTCCGGCGGACGATCTGCCCGGCACGCTGATCGTCTCGGAAGAGGAAATGAACACCCTGGTGGAGAAGGGCGAAATGGAACGCCAGCACGTAACCGGAATCGCGCACGACAAGAACGAGGCCAAGGTGATCCTCACCCGCGTCCCCGACAAGCCGGGGGCGGTGGCGCATATCTTCGACCCGTTGGCCAAGGCGGGGATCAACGTCGACATGATCATCCAGAACGTCGGCCGCGACAAGGGCGAGACCGACGTCACCTTCACCGTGCCGCAATCCGATCTGGCGCGCGCGCAGGCGCTGCTCGAGGACAAGCGCGACGACATCGGCTTCAACCGCATCATCACCGACAGCCAGATCGCCAAGATCAGTGTCGTCGGGGTGGGCATGAAGAGCCATGCCGGGGTCGCCGCGACGATGTTTCGCGCGCTCGCCGACCGCGGCATCAACATCCAGGCGATCACCACCAGCGAGATCAAGGTCAGCGTGATGATCGACGAGGACGAGACCGAGCTGGCGGTGCGCGTGCTGCACACCGCCTACGGGCTCGATGCGGCGGACGAAACGGTGTGAGCCACACCGCCAGGATCCTCCTGCTCGGCGCGGGCGAACTGGGGCGCGAATTCGTCATCTCGGCCAAGCGGCTCGGCGCCTGGGTCGTCGCCTGCGATGCCTACGATCACGCGCCCGCCATGCAATTGGCCGATGCGCGCGAGGTCTTTTCCATGCTCGACGGCGAGCGGCTGCGCGAGGCGGTCGAGCGGCACCGGCCCGACTATATCGTCCCCGAGATCGAGGCGATCCGGACCTCGGTGCTCGCCGAGCTCGAACAGGAAGGCTTCACCGTCGTTCCCTCGGCGCGGGCCGCGCAGCTGACGATGAACCGCGATGCGATCCGCGACATGGCGGCGCAGGAGCTGGGTCTGGCGACCTCGGCCTATCGCTACGCCAAGAACCTCGAGGAGGTCCGCGCGGCCGCCGCGCACATCGGCTATCCCTGCGTGGTCAAGCCGGTCATGTCCTCCAGCGGCAAGGGCCAGAGCACGGTCCATGACGAGGCCGGGCTGGAACCGGCCTGGGCCTATGCCTGCGCCAATATGCGCGGCGACCGGCAGCGGGTGATCGTCGAGCAATTCGTCGACTTCGATTACGAGATCACCCTGCTGACCGTGCGGCACAGCGACGGGATCGCCTTCTGCCCGCCGATCGGCCATCGGCAGGAACGCGGCGACTATCAGGAAAGCTGGCAGCCGGCGCCGATGTCGCCCGCGGCGCTCGCGGCGGCGCAGGAAATGGCGCGCAAGGTCGTCGACGATCTCGGTGGCCGTGGCCTGTACGGCGTCGAATTCTTCGTGAAGGGCGAAGAGGTGATCTTTTCCGAGCTTTCGCCCCGGCCGCACGATACCGGAATGGTCACGCTGGTGAGCCAGAAACTGACCCAGTTCGATCTCCATGCGCGCGCCGTGCTGGGCCTTCCGATCCCCGCCGAGCTGCGTGCGCGACCTGCAGCCAGCGCCGTCATCCTCGCCGAGCGCGACAGCGAAGACCTCTCCTACGAGGGACTTGCCGAAGCGCTGGCCGAGCCGGGCACCGACCTGCGGATCTTCGCCAAGCCGACCAGCCGGCCCTATCGCCGCATGGGGGTCGCGCTCGCAACCGGGGGCGACGTCGAGGATGCCCGCGCCAGGGCGCGTGCCGCGGCCGCCCGGGTGCGGATCGTCTACGGCGACTGAACCCGCGCGCTTGCCGTAGCGGCGGGAGCGCCGTAAGCGCGCCGGCCATGAGCGATTTTCCCAAGACCACCCGCCTGATGCAGCGCGGCGCCGCCTTCCTCGGTTCGGAGACCGCGATCCTGTGCGGCGCGATGAGCTGGGTGTCCGAGCGCAATCTCGTATCCGCCATTTCCAACGCCGGCGGCTTCGGCGTGATCGCCTGCGGGGCGATGACGCCGGACCTGCTCGACACCGAGATCGCCGAGACGCGCAAGCGCACCGACAGGCCCTTCGGCGTGAACCTCATCACCATGCATCCCGATCTGTTCGATCTGATCGCGGTCTGCGAGCGGCATGGCGTCGGCCATGTCGTGCTTGCCGGAGGCATTCCGCCCAAGGGCAGCGTCGAGGCGATCAAGGGCGGCTCCAGTCCGGCGAAGGTGGTCTGCTTCGCCCCGACGCTGGCGCTGGCGAAGAAGCTCCTCCGCTCGGGCGCCGATGCGCTGGTGATCGAGGGCATGGAGGCCGGCGGCCATATCGGCCCGGTCTCGACCAGCGTGCTGGCGCAGGAAATGCTGCCCGAGCTGGCCGAGGATCACCTGATCTTCGTCGCCGGCGGCATCGGGCGCGGACAGGCGATCGCCGGCTATCTTGAGATGGGCGCGGCCGGCGTCCAGCTCGGCACGCGCTTCGCCTGCGCGGTCGAGAGCATCGCCCATCCCGATTTCAAGAAGGCCTTCTTCCGCGCCTCCGCGCGCGATGCGGTCGCCAGCGTCCAGGTCGATCCGCGGCTCCCGGTGATCCCGGTGCGCGCGCTCAGGAACAAGGGCACCGAACTCTTCACCCGGAAACAGATCGAGGTCGCCGGCGTTCTGGACCGTGAGGAAATCGCGATGAACGAAGCGCAATTGCAGATCGAACATTACTGGGCGGGTGCGCTGCGCCGCGCTGCGATCGACGGCGACATCGAGAACGGCAGCCTCATGGCCGGCCAGTCGGTCGGCATGCTCAAGGAGGAAGAGCCGGTGGCCGCGATCATCGCCAAGCTGATGGCGCAGAGCGAAGAGGCGCTCGCGCGCCGTTGAGATGACGATCCACCGCCTCGATCTCGATGTCGCGATCTATCGCGACCGGGTGCAGGTCAGGCATCGCGGAACCGAGCTGTTCATCGATCAGCGGGCCGAATTCCCCTTTTCCTCGGAGGATTCGATCGTCGCCAATCCGCGCTATCTCGAGGATACGCTGGTCCGGGCGATCCGGCAGACCCTTGCCGAAGGGGCCTTTTCGCTCCGCCATCCGATCGCCCATGTCGTTGGGTGCGAGGGCGATCTCGCCGATGGCGACCGTTCGGTGATCGCGGCGGCGCTGCGCGAAACCGGCATCGCCGAGGTGATCTTCGAAATAGACTGAGCAATGTCGCGTTTCGTGCCACCAAGCGCGATTGCGCTTGTGCGTCCGCGGCGCGCGGAACAGGAAGGCGCATGGCCCAACCGCTCGTCCTGACCCTGTCCTGCGCCGACCGCCCGGGGATCACCGCGCGCGTCAGCTCCTTCCTGTTCGAACGCGGCGGCAATATCCTCGAAGCGCAACAGTTCAACGATCGCGCCAGCGATGCCTTCTTCATGCGCGTGGAATTCGATCCCGGGCCGAGCGCGTACGAGGCCTTGCGCGCGCAGTTCCTGCCCTTGGCGCAGGACCATGCGATGGATTGGAAGCTGTCGCTGCGCGACCGCCCGCAGCGGGTGCTCATCCTGGTCAGCAAGTTCGACCATTGTCTCGCCGATCTGCTCTATCGCTGGCGGATCGGCGAATTGGCGATGGATCCGGTGGCGATCGTCTCCAACCATCCGCGGGCCGCGATCGAGCATGCACATCTCGGCGACATCCGCTTCCACCACCTGCCGGTCACGCGCGATGGCAAGGCCGAACAGGAAGCCGGCGTCCGCGCCATCGCGGCGGAGACCGGGGCCGAACTGGTGGTTCTGGCGCGCTACATGCAGATCCTTTCGGACGAGCAGGCGGCCCATTTCGCCGGCCGCTGCATCAACATCCATCACAGCTTCCTGCCTGGCTTCAAGGGGGCCAAGCCCTATCATCAGGCGCATGCGCGCGGGGTCAAGATGATCGGCGCGAGCGCGCATTACGTGACGCCCGAACTCGACGAGGGACCGATCATCCACCAGGATGCCGAGCCGATCAGCCATGCGGACACGCCCGAGGAACTGGTGCGCAAGGGCCGCGAAATCGAGAATCGCGTGCTCGCCGAGGCGGTCCGCCTGCATCTCGAGGACCGGGTGCTCCTCAATGGCGGTCGAACGGTGGTGTTCCGGAGCTGAGCAGGGCCTTCCACGGCTCGATCCGCGGGTCGTCGCTGGCGAGGGGGTCCCACACTTCGGCCATGCGCGCCCGCGCTTCGGGTTCGGACATGCCTGCCTCGCGGTCGAGCAGGTAGAAGAAGGCCGTCACCCGGTAGTTCATGATACAATGGACGTGAACCGGCCGCTCGGCCCCGGACAGCGCCTGCTTGAAGGCGTCGACGTGATGCCGCGCAGGCGCGTCGAAGGGCACGGGGAGATGCGTGTAACCGAGACCCCGGGCGGCCAGTGCGGCCGGTTCGCCGGGCAGGGCTTCGGGATGGTCGTCGAGCGCCAGATTGATCACGTGGCGCACTCCGATAGCGGCGAGGCGTGCGGGATCGTCGGCCTGGAGTTCGGCCCGAAGTAGTGACGCCGTCGGACCGCCGTTGCCAGTTCCGGATGTCGGTCGGGTCCTCCACCATCCGGGAGTCACTTCTTCTCGAGAGCCTTGTCCTCGTTCGCGCGCTTGAGGACGTAGAGCCGGATCGCCTCGATCTGCTCGCGGCTGAACTGGTCCTTCCACGCGACCATCCCGTTTTCCGCCAGCAGCCCGTCGTGGACGACCTGTTGCCACAGGTCCTTCTTGCCGAGCGTGGAGGAGTGCCGCAGGTCGGGGTTGAGCGCCCCGGCGACCGCGGAGACGCCATGGCAGACGCTGCAGCTGTTGCTGTAGAGTTTCTCGCCCAGCGCGATCTGCTTGGGCGTGCCTGCCGGGGCCGGCGGATCGAGCACGAGCGCCGGGGTCGGTTTCAACGGGGGCAAACTGCCATCCGCACCCAGCTTGAACACCAGCAGGCGGCTGACGTTGGGCGTGATCCCGCCGCCAAGCGTGCCCGCGGACACGTCCCAGACGCCGCCCCAGCCGACCAGCACCGCGACATACTGCTCGCCGTCGATGGCGTAGGTCATCGGCGCGGCGAGTACGCCGGTCTGCGTCGCGAAGGACCACAGTTCCTTGCCGGTATCCGCCGCATAGGCCTTGAACCGGCCGGTGGACGTACCCTGGAATACGAGATTGCCCGCGGTCGCCAGCGTGCCCCCGTTGGTCGGGCTCGACTGCTGGACCTTCCAGCGCACTTCGCCGGCGACGGGGTCGAACGCGACGAGCGCGCCGTTGAGACCCTCCTTGATCGCCTTGCGCATCGCAACGTCGGCGGGGAAATTGCCGCCGCTAACGTCGAGACCGATCTGGAACCCGATCGTGCCGGGCTCCCAATCGGGATCGCCCATGTAATATTGCGGAGTGTTGTTCGTCGGAATGTAGACCAGCCCGGTTTCCGGGCTGTAGCTCATCGGCGACCAGCTATGCGCGCCGACCGCGCCCGGCACGCCGACGAAGGGCTTGCCGGTCGTCTCGTATCTGGCTTCCGGATTGACATTGGGCTTGCCCGTGACCGGATCGAGCCCGCTGGCCCAATTGATCCCGTCGACGAAGGGCTTGCCCGAGATGAATTTTCCGGTCTTCGCATCGAGCACGTAGAAGAAGCCGTTCTTTGGCGCATGCATCACCACGTGGCGCTGTTTGCCGTCGATGGTGAGGTCGGTGACGGTGATCTGCTGGTTCGAATCGAAATCCCAACGATCTTCCGGCGTTTCCTGGAAGTGCCAGACGTATTCGCCGGTATCGGGCTTCACGGCCACGATCGAGGCGGTGTAAAGGCTGTCGCCCGCGCCGTCGGTGTTGCGATGGGCAGGATTCCACGGTTCGGCATTGGCTGTGCCGAAATAGACGAGGTCGGTCTCGGGATCGTAGGTGATCGAATCCCACACCGTTCCACCGCCGCCGCGTTTCCAGAAATCGCCGCTCCAGGTCTTGGCTGCCGCTTCGAGGTGCTTGCCTTCCCGGGGCTTCGAGGGGTCCCCCGGCACCGTGTAGAACCGCCACAATTCCTTGCCCGTCTGCGCATCGAAGGCCGCGAGATAGCCGCGGGTGAAATATTCCGAACCCGCCGATCCGATCAGCACCATGCCCTTGACGATGCGGGGCGCGCCGGTGATCGCCATTTGCGATCCCTCGGGTATGGTCAGCTTCGACCACACCACCTTGCCGGTATCCTGATCGAGCGCGACCAGTCTGCCGTCGAGCGTCGCGACATAGGCCTTGTCGCCATATAGCGCCACGCCGCGATTCACGGCGTCGCAGCACACCTCGACCAGCTTGGATCGCGGCACTTCGGGATCGTATTCCCATTTGAGCGCCCCGGTTCTGGCGTCATAGGCCTTCACCATGCTCCAGGCGGTGGTGATGTAGAGGGTACCGTCGTGCATCAGCGGAGTCGCTTCCTGGCCCCGCGCGGAATCGAGATCGGCCGACCAGGCCAGCCCCAGCTGGCCGACATTGGCATCGGTAATCTGGTCGAGCGGAGAGAAGCGCTGTTCGCCGTAGTCGCGGCCGTAGCTCAGCCATTCGCCACCCTCGGCAGCGGTGAGCATGGCGTCGGTGACGCCCGCGGTCGCCAGTTTCCGCTCTTCGGCTTCGGCAGCCTTCATGGTGCAGCCACAAAGCGCAAGCGCGGCAAGCGCCGCCAGACCGATCCCTCGCATCGTCCCTCTCCCCGGCGACATTGCGTCGCTCTGTGAAACCTTTCTGCCGTGGCGGCGGGGGCTTGTCCATCGCCCGATGCGTTCTAGGATGGCCGATGAAGGAGAAGCGGCGATGTGCGAGGAAGGGGATCTGGCCCGCTGGGGCGAGCGCGGGGTGACCCGCCGCAGCTTCGGGGCAGGGGCGCTCGCGGCGGGCGCGGTGGCCTGCGCGCCGATGGAGGAGGATGCGGCAACCCGCGCGCCGCTGCGCGCAAGCGCGGTCGCCTTCGCGACGCCCGCCGGGACGCTGGATGGCGAATTCTTTCATCCCGCTGCAGGGCGTCATCCCGGCGTGGTGTTCTGGCCCGATATCGCCGGCATCAGGCCGGCCAAGCGGCAGATGGCGCGGCGGCTCGCGGCGCAAGGCTATGCGGTCCTGCTCGCCAATCCCTATTATCGCGATGTCGCCGGCCAGCAATTCGCCGATTTCGCCGCTTTCGCCGGCACCGGCGGTTTCCAGGCGGTGAAGCCCTGGCGCGAGAAATTCACCGTCGACACGATCCGCAGCGATACCGCCGCCGCCGCCTCCTGGCTCTACGATCAGCCAGCCGTCGCCACCGACCGCGGGATGGGGACGCAGGGCTATTGCATGACCGGCAGCTTCGGGCTGCTCGGCCCCGCATCCGACGACCACATTCAAGCCGGGGCGAGCTTCCACGGCGGCGGCCTCGTGCGCGAGGAAGGGCCGAGCCCGCACACCATGCTCCGGCCCGATGCCCATTATCTGATCGCCATCGCCCAGAACGACCACGCGAAGGCGCCCGAGGATGCCGCCGCACTGCGCAATGCAGTCGAAGCCGGCGACATTGATGCCGAAATCGCAGTCTATCCTGCCGACCACGGCTGGTGCGTTCCCGACTCGCCCTCCTATGACGAAGCGCAGGCCGAACGCGCCTGGGATCGCCTGCTGGCCCTCTACCGCGAGGCGTTATAGCAGCCTGAAAGCGCGCTCCGCGCATCCGTATTCAGGCGGCGCGAGGGCGGCTTCGGCTTGACATGGGGCCCGAATCCCGACGATTCGCGCGGCTTTCGGCGAAGGGAGTGATGATGGCGGACAGCACGATCGAACCGACGCTTGCGAGCCTCAGCGAGAGACTCCGCATCCTCCACCGGCAGACCCGCGAGACCCCGCTCTTCAATCCGGTTTTCCAGCTTTCGCTCGATCTTTCGCGCGCGCTCGAGAATGGCGACATCGGGCTCGATGCCTTGTCCGACCTGATCGACGAACTCGAAGCCAATTCGCTGGACCGGCGGGCCGGGCGGCTGCGGAGCCTGCTCGAGCCGCAGAGCGCGGACCAGCGGCTGGCCAGGAGCGTCGAAGCGGGCGGAACTTTCGAGGCCTTCCGCGCCCGCTGGGAGCGGCCGCACATGCATGCGGTGTTCACCGCCCATCCGACCTTCCTCCTCTCGCCCGGCCAGAGCGAGCGCGTCGCCGCAGCGGTCGAGGAGCGGTCGCCATCCGCGGCGCTGGAGGGCGTGGAAAAACCCGAAATCACGCTGGGTTACGAACATGAATGCGCAATGCGCGCGCTTGCCAATGCACAGGATGCGCGCGACCGGATCGTCGGTGAGGCGTTGCGCAGCGCCCGCGACGAATGGCCCGAGTGCTGGCAGGATCTCGACCCGCTGCCGTTCCGCTTCGCCACCTGGGTCGGCTATGACATGGACGGCCGCACCGACATCAAATGGTATACCTCGATCGCCTTCCGCCTTGCGGAAAAGGCCGAGCGGCTGGGGCGCTACGCCGCGTCGCTCGCGGAGATCGACCGGGCGCACCCCGTGCTTGCGACGCTCCGTGCGGCGCAGTCGCGGACCGCCGCGAGCGCCGCGGAATTCGGCGGCGACCTTTCGGATCCGGCGATGCTCTCGGCCGCCGCCAACCGCCTCACCGCAGAGGGCGAGGACAAGCTGCTGAGCCTCGCCCCGCTGATCGCCGAACTGGAGGACGAGGCCCTCGGCTGCGATGGCGAACGGGCGATCGCGCTGCGGACGCTGACCGCGGCGATGCGCGCCGACGGGCTGGGGATGGGCTGGATCCATTTCCGGGTGAACGCCAAGCAATTGCACAATGCGATCCGCCAGCGGCTCGGCGAGGCGCAGGGTATCGATCTCGGCAGCCGCGGCGCGGTGGCGGCGTTGCGCGAACTGCTTGCCCGCGTGGAGCCGGTCCGGGCCAATTTCGCCAGCCTCGCGGTCGAGAGTTCGACCGCGGTCCGGCAGTTTCTGGTTATGGCGCAGATCCTCAAGCACATCGACGCCGATGCGCCGATCCGCATGCTGGTGGCGGAATGCGAACAGCCCGCGACCGTGCTTGCGGCGCTCTATTTCGCCGAATTGTTCGGCATCGCCGACAAGGTCGATGTCTCGCCGCTGTTCGAGACCGAAACCGCTCTCGAGCACGGCGGTCGTTTTCTCGACATGCTGCTCGCCGAACCCGACTATCAGATCTACGCCCGGAAACGCGGCCGCATCGCGATCCAGACCGGCTTTTCCGACGCCGGGCGCTTCGTCGGACAGGTCGCCGCCAGCCTCGCCATCGAGCGCCTCCAGGGCCGGTTGGCGGAAGCCATGGCCGCCAACCGGCTGACCGACGTCTCGGCCCTGGTCTTCAACACCCATGGCGAGGGCATGGGCCGTGGGGCGCACCCCTCGAGCTTCGCGGACCGCATCGAATGGCCGATGAGCCCCTGGGCCCAGCGGCGCTTCGCCCGCGCGGACATCGTCCTCGAACCCGAAGCGAGCTTCCAGGGCGGCGACGGCTATCTCTTCTTCGCGACGCCCGAAATCGCCCTCGCCACGCTCACCAGCGTGATCGAACACAGCCCCGCGCACGTCGATAAGAGCGCCCCGCCGGATCCCTTCTATCGCCGCACCGATCTCAGCCTCGATTTCTATCGCGCGGTCAAGGAACACCAGCGCGACCATCTCGAGAGCCGCACCTATTCGCGGGCCATCACCGCCTTCGGGCTCGGTCTGCTCGATCAGACCGGCAGCCGCAGGTCGCGCCGTCAGTCGGATCTGTCCGCCGATCGCGAAATGAGCCTGCGGCAGATCCGCGCGATCCCGCACAATGCCATCCTGCAGCAACTCGGCTATCCGGTGAACATCATCGCGGGCGTGGGGAGCGCGGCGGAGAGCAATATCGAGGAGGTCGCCGCGCTGCTCGGCGAGAGCCCGCGCGGACGCCAGATCATGCGGCTGGTGCGCGCCTCCAATGCGCTCGCGAGCATCAAGACGGTCGCGGCCTTCGGCGAATTGTTCAATTCGGCCTATTGGGCGAGCCGGCCCTATCGCGGCACCGAGCCGCATCTGGCGCCCGCTTGCGAAGCGCTGGCCGAATATCTCATCAAGGACGACCGCAACGGCGTGTTCCGCCGCTTCGCCTCGCGGTTGCGGGTCGATGCGTTGAAGCTGCACCGTCTGTTCGAGCTGGTCCCCGACGAGGAGCCGCATCCCGAGCGCGAGGATGTCCGCCGTTCGATCGGGGTGCTCCAGGCGGTTCGCCTTGCGCTGCTTCAGCACATGTTTCTCAAGGCGGTATCGGTTCCCGCCTTCAGCCGCGCGAACGACATCAGTCGCAGCGACGTGCTCGAAATGGTGTTCACCTTGCGGATCGACGATGCGCTCGCGCAATTGCGCCGTGCTTTCCCGACGAGCTTTCCCCGCAAGGAGGACTTCGCCCTCGACGAGGCCGGCGACTATCCGCGCGGCGAGGGCGAGGGCTATGCCGCGATCAGGCGCGACTGCATCGACCCGATCGAGCGGGCCTATGCGCTGTGCCTGCGGATCTCGGCCGCGATCGCCAACCAGTTCGGCGCGCATGGCTGACCCGAATCGTCTCCGGGGTTCGCGCGTCCGCGGCTGCGGATGGGCAGCTGGGCAACGATCGCAAAGCCCAAGGCGCAATGCGATGGCTTCGAAAGGTTGCAATGCAAACCCCGCCTATTCGAATTGCGAATCGAGTCGAAACCTCGCATAAATATACAATTCCAAGAGTATATTAGTTCCAATGCTTGTGGTCGGCACGAGCACGGGACTGCCCGCCAATGTACTTTCCATGGATGATTCATGGATTATGCGGTTTGTGCCGGCCGTTCTCTTGCGCGATGCTGGAAAGGTCCGGTGAAACACCGTAGCGGTCGCCCTCCGATGAAGGCGAACCCACGACATTTCAGACCCCCGACTTCGAGCGGCCGGCCTTTCGCTGCGGGGCATGCCATCCGCAGGCATCTCGCAGATGCCCTTCCCCTCGCGGCAGGGGGAGGCGCGTTGCTATGATCTATCGCTTCGATCGTTTCACAGCCGACAGCGAGCGTTTCGAACTGATCGGTCCGGACGGACCCGTCGTCCTGCAGCCCAAGGCCATGCGGCTGCTGCTGCTGCTGCTCGGTTCGGGCAAGAAGCTGGTCACCAAGGAGATCCTGTACGACCGGATATGGCCCGGACGGATCGTCTCCGAAAGCGCCATGGCCAGCCAGGTCAAGGCGCTGCGGCGCGTCCTGGGCGACCGGGCGAGGCCGCATCGCATCATCGATACGGTTCATGGCCAGGGCATTCGGATCGTCTGCGATGTCGAAACGATTTCTCCGGTGCGCGTCGATCCGGCGGCGGGCGGGGGGGCGGAGGCACGCTCGAGACTGGGCCGCAAGCCGAGCGTCGCGGTCCTGACCTTCGGAGTTCGCGACAATTCGGCCGAGAGCATGTTCGTCTCGCTCGGCCTCCCCGACGAAATCACCGTTTCGCTGGCGCAACTGCGGTCGCTCCACGTCATATCCCGTGCGTCCAGCTTCGTCTTTCCGCGCGGCACGTCCGATCTCGCTTCGGTCAACGCCGGCCTCGGCGCCGACTATGCCGTCACCGGGACGGTCATGTTCGACAACGGGCGGCTCGCCCTGACCGTCGAACTCGTCGATGCGCGGCAAGGAACCATCGTCTGGAGCGAGAGCTTTTCGCTTCCCTGCTCGGGGATCCACAGGCAGCGCGAAGACCTGGTCTCGCTGATCGCCAATGCGATCGAGAAGACGATCCCGAGCAGCGAATTCGACCGCATTCGCCTGTCCTGCCCGAGCCAGTTGACCGCCTGGCAGGCCTATCACGCGGGCATGGCGAATCTGTTTCTCCGCGGGCGGAGCAATATGGAAAAGGCGCGGGGCTTCCTCTGCGATGCGATCGAGATCGATCCCGGCTTCGCCCGCGCCCATGCCGGCCTCGCCTACATCTATTGGTGGGAGGCGTTGCAGAGGACGCTCGACGACGACGGGACATTGTGCCGGCTGATGCAGCAATCCGCCGATGCCGCCTTCGAGCACGACCCCGAGGATGCCGCGAGTTGCCTCGCCATGGGGCGCGCGCGCGGTTTGCTCGGCAACAGGTGCGACGGGCTCGAATGGTACGACCGGGCAATGGCGCTCAGCCCCAATTACGCCTGGGCATTCGGCCAGTCGGCGGCTTCCCGGTGCTTCGTGGAGCCCGCACTGGCGCTCGAACATGCGGATATGGCCTACAGCCTCAGCCCGCGCGATCCGCTGACCCATTCGCTTTATGCCGCCAGGGCGGTCGCCTATTACTATCAGGGTCAGCTGGAAGAGGCGGCCAAATGGGGCAATAAGGCGCAGGAGCTTCCGCATTCGGACATGATGGTGATGGTCACCGGGATCGGCACCAATCTGGCGGTGGGTAACACCGAGGCGGCCCAGCGGATCGTCGATCGCATGCGCACCACCCATCCGCATGTGACGGTCGACGGCATCGCCCGGGCCAATCGCCTGATGAGCGAAGAGCAGGTGGCGATGCTGCGGGGTTCGCTCAACTATTTCGGGATCGACTGACGGGCCATCCGTAGCGCCCCGCGCGGGCCGAAGGGGAAGGGCGCGCCGGCACCGGCCATGGAAGGTCCCGCCAGCGCGCCGCACACCCGCTCAGAAGCCGAACGCCACCCCGACCCGGCCGCCGGTGGTGTTCCTCGCGGTCGACCCGGCGATCCCGCCCGAGACATAGACCTTCTCCGACAGCCGCGCCGTGAGCGAGCCGGAGAATCCCTGCTGTCCATTATAGGTCGCGGCGTTGAGCGACATGGAGAAGGTGCTGTCGGGGACGACCATGGTGCCGCCGAAGGCCATCGAGGCGGCGATCCCGCCACTGGTCTGCGTCGCCAGCTCGTCGAGCCCGAATTCGAGGGCATCGACCCGGCCGCCGAGCAGGCTGACCCGTCCGGCCAGTTGCGCGACTTCGCCGTTCAGCGCATCGAATTGCGCATCGGTGACCGCGGCGATGCTTTCCATGCTCGTGTGGATCGCTTCGACCCAGGCAGCGCTGGCGACGTCCTGGCGGCCGAGCGTGCCATTGGCATCGACGGTCACCACATCGACCGGGCCGCTCTGCGCAGCGGTGCTGGCATCGAGGTCGGCGATCACGACGCTGGTCCCGCTTGCGCCGAGCATCAACTGATTGGCGGCGGTGGTGGTGGCATTGGCGCCGATCGCGGTCGAGCCCTCATGCACGGTGGTCGCCTGATAGCCGAGCGCGGTGGAGTTGGCGCCCGAGGCGGTGCTGTCGTAGCCGACCGCCGTGCCGCCCTCGCCGGCGTCGGTGCTCCAGCCTAGCTGCCGATGGCCGAGGCCGTAATCGCTGGCCTGCGTAGAGATAGCCTTGGGCGCTGCTGGCGGAACCCAGCGCAGTCGCATTACTGCGCCGGTCGCCTGGCGAAAAGGGGCTGACGGCGCTGCTCAGCAGACCGCTGGATGGTGGTCAGGAAGCCGAGGGCGCAGAGCGCCGCTGCCCGACGCGAGCGCAACGTTGCCGACCGCGATCGCATCTGTCGCCGCTGGCCCCGCGGAATAGCCGATGGCGTCTGGCTTGGAGACCGCTGGCAATGGACCATGCGCCGCATTGCGACCGCATCGTCGCTCTCCCAGTGGCAGATGCGCCGACGGCGGTCGCATTGGCGCCGATCGCTCCGGCGCCGATGCGCCGAGTGGCGGTGGCGTCGTCATCCGCAGCGCCGGAGCCGGCGCCGAGCGCGACCGCATCGGTCCCCGTGGCGCTCGCTGCGAGTGCCGGTGGAGTTGATCGCGACATAGGCGAGCGTGGCGTCCTGGGCCGCCTGGCCGCTCTCGAGCGTGGCGATCGCCGTGGCTGTTCGTTGCCGATGGCTGGTGGCATTGACCCCGCTCGCCGCCAGTGCTTCGTCGGCGGTTGACTGCGCCGCGATGCCGCGTCGAATTGGTGGCGATCGCACTGGCGTTGGTGGAGATATCCGCCGTGTTGGTGGCGATGGCGGAGGCATTGCCGGCTATGTCGATCGCGTTCGTGGCGATGCCTGCAGCGTTCGTCGCGATGTTCCCGGCATTGGTGCCGATAGCCGATGAATTGGACGCGATGTCTGCGGCATTGCGGCTATGTCCGAACCGTCGCTGGCGATATTTGCCGGTCGCCTTGGAAGCGGGACCTATGGCGCTGCTCAGGTCACCGCTGGACGTGGTCGAGAAGCCGAGGGCAAGGGCGCCGACGCCCGACGCTATCGCAGTGTGGCCGATCGCCGTCGCATCGGCGCCGCTGGCCTGCGCGCTATAGCCGATGGCGTTGGCATAGGAGCCGCTGGCGATGGATAATGCGCCCACTGCGACCGCATAATTGCCCTCCGCGCTGGAAATTGCGCCGATGGCGGTCGAGGCCGTATGCGTTGCCCAGGCTTCCGCACCGAGTGCCACGCTGTACGCGCCAGACGCCGTCGCTCCCGCGCCGCAGGCGAGGCTGTCGGCACCCGAGCCGTCCGCGCCGGCATCGGTATCGGCCGCCGTGGCGCTGCCGTCGTCGGTGGTGTCGAGCAGGCATTCCTCCGCCAGCGCCTGCTGCGGCGCCAGCGCCCCCGCGGCGATCGCGATGAAGGAAGCGGCGGCCATAAGCCCCGTCGTGCCGGTCGTGATGCGCATATTCTTGTCCCCCGATTTCACCGGCGCCGGTTGCCCCGGGCTGCCTTTCTGCAGCGCTTCTCCCGGTGTGGCGCGGGAGTTGCGAACGGGAATGAGGTAGCAGTCCGCGGTTAAGCCAACTCGCAATGAAATGTGGATTTTTCGGGGATTCGAGCGGTCCGGCCGGGGCGCAGCCGTAGGCGAGGCATGGTTACCGGGCGCTCGTGTCGCGTGCCCCCGAGGGCGTCCTGCGGCTTTACGCGCCGCCCGCCAGCGCCTACACCGCCGCCATCCCCGGGGAGCCGCCTGGCTGAGAGGGACGCATGGCAGCGTCCGACCCGTCGAACCTGAACCGATTAGCATCGGCGGAGGGAGCGGGCGGCACCATGCCATCAGTCCGTGCTCCGCCCGTGAGGAGAGCATGCGCATGGCCGACGTAAACAGCACATTCGACATCGGCGTCACCACCGGCCCGATCCGCGGCAGCCGCAAGATCCACATCGGCACCCGCGCGGTCGCCATGCGCGAGATCGACCTCGAGGGCGGCGAGGCGCCGGTGCGGGTCTACGACACCAGCGGCCCCTACACCGACCCGGCGGCGCAGATCGACATCCGCGCCGGCCTGCCGCAGCTGCGCCGCCCGTGGCAGCTCGAGCGCGGCGATGTCGAGGATTACGCGGCGCGCGAAATCCGGCCGGAGGACAATGGCCAGCTGGGGCCCGACCGCTCGGGCGGCGTCCCCGCCTTTCCCAATGTCGCCCGGCGGGTGCTGCGCGCGAAGCCCGGCGCCAACCTCAGCCAGATGCATTATGCCCGCCGCGGGATCGTCACCCCCGAGATGGAATATGTCGCGGAGCGCGAGAATCTCGGCCGCGAGCGCCTCGCGCAGCAGCCCGAGGGCCAGTCCTGGGGCGCCGCCATCCCCGAATACGTCACGCCCGAATTCGTCCGCGAGGAGGTCGCGCGCGGCCGCGCGATCATCCCCTCCAACGTCAACCACCCCGAGGCCGAGCCGATGGCGATCGGGCGCAACTTCCTCGTCAAGATCAACGCCAACATCGGCAATAGCGCGGTCGCCAGCGACGTCGCCGCCGAGGTCGACAAGATGGTCTGGTCGATCCGCTGGGGTGCCGACACGGTGATGGACCTCTCCACCGGCCGCAACATCCACGACACCCGCGAATGGATCATCCGCAACAGCCCGGTCCCGATCGGCACCGTCCCGATCTATCAGGCGCTGGAGAAGGTCGGCGGGATCGCCGAGGACCTCAGCTGGGAGATCTTCCGCGACACGCTGATCGAGCAGGCCGAGCAGGGGGTCGATTATTTCACCATCCACGCCGGCGTGCGCCTGCCCTATGTCCCGATGACTGCCAGGCGCGTCACCGGCATCGTCAGCCGCGGCGGCAGCATCATGGCCAAATGGTGCCTCGCGCACCACAAGGAGAGCTTCCTCTACGAGCGCTTCGACGAGATCACCGAGATCATGAAGGCCTATGACATCGCCTATTCGCTGGGCGACGGGCTGCGCCCCGGCTCCATCGCCGACGCCAACGACGAGGCGCAATTCGCCGAGCTCTACACGCTGGGCGAGCTGACCAAGCGCGCCTGGGCGCGAGGACGTCCAGGTGATGATCGAGGGCCCCGGCCATGTCCCGATGCACAAGATCAAGGAGAACATGGACAAGCAGCTCGAGGCCTGCGGCGAGGCGCCCTTCTACACGCTCGGGCCGCTCGTCACCGACATCGCGCCCGGCTACGACCACATCACCAGCGGCATCGGCGCGGCGCAGATCGGCTGGTACGGCACCGCCATGCTCTGCTACGTCACCCCCAAGGAGCATCTCGGCCTGCCCGACCGCGACGACGTGAAGGTGGGCGTGGTCACCTACAAGCTCGCCGCCCATGCCGCCGATCTCGCCAAGGGCCACCCGGCCGCGCAGGTACGCGACGATGCGCTGACCAAGGCGCGCTTCGAATTCCGCTGGCGCGACCAGTTCAACCTCAGCCTCGATCCCGACACGGCCGAGCAGTATCACGACCAGACGCTCCCCGCGGAAGGCGCCAAGACCGCGCATTTCTGTTCGATGTGCGGGCCCAAGTTCTGCTCGATGAAGATCACCCAGGAGGTGCGCGACTTCGCCGCGAAGCAGAATTCGGAAAGCTATCTGGCGGCGACGGCGCCCGCGGATGAAGCCGAGCAGGGCATGGAAGAGATGTCCCGCCGCTACAAGGAAAAGGGCGACCGGCTGTATCTTCCCGAGGAGGAAGTGGACGAGGCCGCTCCGGCGCAATAGTCTGCCGGCCGTTGCAGCGAGGGGAAGGGCGATGGGCGAAACCGATGCGGGCGCGATCCTGGACGACCGGCGCACCCGCCGCCGCCTGCCGCTGATCGGGCTGGTCCTGACCGCGATCTATGTCGTCGGGGTGACGGTCTATCTGGTGGTCCAGGGCCAGAACCCCGCCGATCTGCGGCTCAACGAGCTGGGCGATTTCCTCGGCGGCGTGTCGAGCCCGCTGGCCTTCCTGTGGCTGGTGCTCGGCTTCTTCCAGCAAAGCCGCGAGATCCGCCTGAGCGGCAAGGCGCTCCACCTCCAGGCGACCGAGATGAAGCGCAGCGTGGACGAGCACCGGCGGCTGGCGGGCGGCGAGCCGGCGGAGCAGGACCGCCATGGCTGATCGCCGCAGCCGCGGGCCCGCCTGGCCCCATATCCTCGCCGGCCTGGCCGCGCTCGGCGTCGCGGCGATCCGCACGCTCGCGGGCGCAGCCAACGACCTCGCGCCGATCCTTGCGGCTCTCGACGGCAATCCGCTCTCCGCCGTGGTGCTGATCAACTGGTATGCGCTGAACGCCATCCTCGGCGTGCTCGGCGCCGCGCTGCTGCTCGCCCCGCGCCTGTCGCGCCCGGCCCGACGCGCGATCGCCGCGCTCGCCACGCTGGCTTTCGGACTCCTCACCGCGCTGTTCATGGGCTTCACCTGGGCGCGGACGGGCTCGCCCTTCACCTTTCCGCCCTGGATCCCGCTCGCCCTGACCACCGCGCTCTGCGCCCATGCGGCGCGGCGGGGGTAGGGGCGAGGGGGGCGCGGTTGTGACGGTGGGCTGGTAGAAAGCGCTCTTCGAATTCCGCTGACGCGACCAGTTCAACCTCAGCCTCGACCCCGACACCGCCGAGCAATATCACGACCAGACGCTGCCCGCCGAAGGCGCCAAGACCGTGCATTTCTGCTCCATGTGCGGGCCCAAGTTCTGCTCGATGAAGATCACGCAGGAAGTGCGCGACTTCGCGGCCAAGCAGAATTCGGACAGCTATCTGACGAGCGAGAACATCAAGCGCGAGACCTCCGCCGAAGCGCGCGAGCCGATGGAGGAGATGAGCAATGTTTACCGGGATAAGGGGGAGCGGTTGTACTTACCGGAGGATTGAAGGCCGTTTGTGGTCAAATCAGAAAGGACTTGTTGATCAGGCAAGGCAGATCACGTACTAGAACATAGGGAGAACAAAATGCTGAGCGATTTCGAGTTTGCGCTGAAGCGGCTGCACAACGCTGGTGAGAAACGCTTCGGTGACCAATGGTTTCAAATACTTGAGCGGAGACGGGCGGAGATGGAGGGCGCCTATGCCACTCTCGTCGAAACGGATCGTGATCCCATCCCATATATTTCGCTCAGCGCGCGAACAGTCTATGTCTTCGCCTATGCTCCGGCACGAGCCGAGTACACTCGCCAGTTCTTGCGTCGGCATCGGGAGGCGTATGGACAGCCACTCTTCGGCAACAGCCACGCGCGAGTTATTAGTTTTGGGGGTGGTCCGGCCAGCGAGCTCGTGGGGCTGGTTCGATATCTTGAAGAAGAAGGTGTCGGTGAGCCAGTGGAGGCGATAGATTATGTGATCTATGACAAGGATGGAGAATGGGAAGGCGTGGCGACCTACATCGCCAGGAACCTTGAGACAGACATCGATGTCACGATCCGTTACGATGAAGTAGATGCCGCGAGTTGGCAACGGATGGCTGGAATCGACCTGTCAAAAGCTGAGGCAATTATATACTTTACTTAGCAGGCCCGATCTGGCATAAGATGCCTATCGAAAGGGCAAGCCATGGAAATCAGCAAAACAGCCTTTGAAGGCGGGTTCGCAGAACTCACACTTTCGGACGGAGCCGAAGGCGGCGAAGCAATTGCTGTGCGCGTCCGGCAAGAGCCAGACCCAACAGAGCACTACATTCTTCTTCAGCTAGCCATCCTTCGCGCAGCGCGAGACGCAGTAGGCGCTGAAATTCAGCGCTTGTCGCATCTTTGTGATCAAAATTCCTAAGGGCATCCGCCATGAACATCGACATCACCAACCCTATTTTTCACGACGAGGCCAAGGCCACCGCGCACATCGAGGCGCAGCGTTGGGGCGGCGAGCCGGTTTGCCCGCACTGTGGTTCGCTTCATGTCACCCGCATGGGCGGCAAGACGCAGGCCGGTATGTTCCTTTGCAACGATTGCCGCGACAAGTTCACCGTCCGCACCGGCAGCGTGATGGAGCGCTCGCACGTTCCTCTGCATAAATGGCTTCTGGCAACGCACCTCATGGCCGCTTCCAAGAAGGGCATGAGCGCCGCGCAGATGGGCCGCATGATCGGCGTCACCTACAAGACCGCTTGGTTCCTCTGCCACCGCATCCGCGAGGCAATGGAGGGCGCTGCTCCTACTGGCCCTCTCGGCGGTCCTGACAGCACCGTGGAAGCCGATGAAACCTATGTCGGCGGTAAGGCCAAGAACCGCTCGACCCGCAAGCCTGCGAAGAAGAAAGCCGTTGTAGCCCTTGTCGAGCGCGATGGCCGCGCCCGTTCGTTCCACGTTGCCAACGTCAACGCCAAGGACGTTCGCGCCCTAGTCGTTACGAATATCGACCGCGCCAGCGCCCTGCTGACCGACGAAAGCCCCATCTACGTCAAGATGGGCAAAGAGTTCTCCTATCACGGCTCTGTGAACCACAGCGCCAAGGAATATGTGCGCGGCGTGTTCCACCACACCAACACCGCCGAAAACTTCTTCTCGATCTTCAAGCGCGGCGTGATCGGCACCTATCACCACATGAGCGAGGCGCACCTTGGCCGCTACTGCGCCGAGTTCGATCTTCGCTACAACACCCGCGATATGAACGACGCCGAACGCGCCAACGAGATCCTCAAGGGCGGCATCGGTCGTCGCCTCACTTATCGGCGGACTGATAAACTCGCCGCCTAAGCTGGCGAAGATCCCACGTCAGATTGGCGAGCGCCGGAAGCGCTGGACTCGCCGCTAAGGCCGCTTAATGTCCCTGCCTAGGGGGGCAATATGCCAGACGACCGCAAACCTGCTGCGTTCAAAAAATTTGACGAACTGGGCGTCGATCACGTTCGACTGATCTGCCAAAGCCCGCCGCCAGAAGGCGCGGGCTTTGAGCGAAAGATGAATTACTCTTGGGCGCAGGAGTGGCTTGCCAAGCATGAAAAGGACGCCCGCCTTGCGGCTGACGCGGACAGGGATGAGGCAAAGCGAACCGCACGCAGCGCGAAGAACGCTGCATGGGCGGCAGCGATAGCGGCGATCATCGCGGCGATTGCCGCCATTGTCTCCGGGGTCATCGCTTATTCCTCTTTGCCTTCTTGAGCTTGTCGTGCGGCTTGTGCGGCGTCGCCAGCATCCGCTTTAGCGCGGCCTCGCGGCGGCGCTCGGTTTCCTCTTCGGAATAGGTTTCATTGTTATCTGCCATGGCTGACAATCCTATACACGATTTCATCAAGCTCAACTTCGACGAGATGTCCCCGGACGAGATTGAAAGGACAAAGGCCTACTTAGAAGGCGCCCGCGAACAGCTCTCCGGCGCCAATGAATACTCCCAAGCAGTGGGAGACCTGTGTGCATCCTGGGCCTGGCTCGACAGGGCGCTAGATCAACTGTTCGAACCCATTCTAGATTGCCCCACCGAGCAGGTAGCTTGCATTCGCAACGAGAACACCGACGCTCGGTGCAACATGCTTAGCCGCCTACTTCACACGATCCCAATCCCTGAAGACTGGCATGAATGGACAGACGGCCTCTTAACGCGCGCTCGCGGTGAACTGGCGAAGCGCAGAAACCGCATCGTTCACGACGCTTGGAAAATCGACGCCAAGGCCGTGAAGCGTATCGATAAGCGCGCCATGTTGAGATCACCACTGACGTGACCCCCTGATTTTCCTCCAGTCTCGATTAGAGTCCGGCCCTGACAGAAGGACGGACGAGATGAAGAGAACGAGGTTTTCAGAAGAGCAGATCATCGGCGTGCTGAAGGAGGCCGAGGCGGGAGCGAAGACCGCCGATCTTGCGCGGCGACACGGCGTGTCGGAAGCGACGATCTACAACTGGAAGTCGAAGTATGGCGGGCTGGAGGTCTCCGAGGCTCGTCGCTTGCGAGCGCTCGAGAGCGAGAACGCGAAGCTCAAGCGGCTGTTGGCCGATGCGATGCTCGACCAGGCTGCCCTAAAGGATCTCCTGGCAAAAAAGTTTTGACGCCCGCCGCGAAGCGGGAAGCTGTGGCTCATCTCCAGGACTGCCATGGGATGAGCGAGCGGCGGGCGTGCCGGGTCATCGATGCCGATCGCAAGAGCGTGCGTTATTGTTCCACGCGGGACGATGACGCTGCGCTTCGCGAGAAGCTGCGCGAACTGGCCAACCAGCGCCGTCGGTTCGGCTATCGCCGTCTGCACATCCTGCTGCGCCGGGAGGGCGTGATGATCAACCGCAAGAAGACCCAGCGCATCTACCAGGAGGAAGGGCTTGCAGTCAGGCGGCGACGCAGCCGCAAGCGTGCTGTCGGGACCAGGGCCCCGGCTCCGGTTCTAGCGCTGCCGAACCAGCGCTGGAGCCTGGACTTCGTTCACGATCAGATGGCGTCTGGGCGCCGGTTCCGCGTGCTCAACATCGTCGACGATGTGACCAGGGAGTGTCTGCGAGCGGTGCCGGACACATCGATCTCCGGTCGCAGGGTCGTGCGCGAGCTAGCCGAGCTGATCGCCGAGCGTGGCAAGCCCGGCATGATCGTCAGCGACAACGGCACCGAGCTGACCAGTAATGCGGTGCTGGCATGGTGCGGGGAGATCGGCGTGGAGTGGCACTACATCGCACCGGGCAAGCCGATGCAGAACGGCTTCTGCGAGAGCTTCAACGGCCGGATGCGCGACGAGCTGCTCAACGAGACGCTGTTCCTCAGCCTTGCTCATGCCCGCGTCGAGATCGCGGCCTGGGTCGAGGATTACAACCGGGAGAGACCGCACTCGGCCCTTGGCTACGCAACCCCGGCGGCGTTCGCCGCTGAACTGAATAAGCAATGGCCTGCTTCGCTACGCCCTACGGGCTCCGCTACGCAGCCCATTGCTTCAGCCGCGCTCATGCGCAACAAAGCCGCTCGGCTCTAATCCCAGCTGGAGGAAAGCTGGGGGTCACGTCACCACCACCAAACGCTCCACCAGCGCCCGCAGCTCGCTCGGCGTCGTATGCCCCGCGACCACCTCGTGATAGCCGATCCCCGCCTTGCGCAGGGCTTCCTTCTTCACCGCATCCCGCGCCGCAGCGCTCGCGCCGGTGTGGTGCCCCGAGCCCTGATACTCCAGCGCGTGGACCACGCGGCAGCGCTCGTCCATCAGCGCGAAATCGACGCGTTTGGAATTGACTGCGCGATAGGCGTCCTCGTCGGGGCTGGCGAGGAACTCGCCCAGCGAAACCTGCGCCATCACCTGCCAGCCGGGATTGCGCGCGATCACCGCTTTCTCGAGCGCGTCGAACACCTTGGCCTCGGACTTGTTGAGCAGCGAACGCGAGGTGAAACGCGCGCGGCTGACCACCTTGAGCTGCTCGGCGGCGAAATCCGCTCGGTCGCGCTGTCCCCGCCCGGCCGTGACCGGCTTCGGTCCGCCGCGCTCCATTCCCGCCTTCGCGGCCTTGCGTCCGCGCCAATATGCGCGGCGCCCTTTCGCGGTCGAGCCGGTTGAGCGCGTTCTCGAGCAGGACGCCGATCACCCCGCCGATCATCATCACGATCAGCAGGACCAGCGGCTTGTCGAGCAGGGCGAGCAGATCGTCCACCATGCGGCCATCCTGCCCGAACGGGGTAAGAAAGCGGTTAAGTCGGGGAGGGCGCGCGGCGCGCAGCTCGGGCTGTCATCGCCGCTGCCCCCTCTCAACTCCGCCTGGCCGGCGGGCCGGCAAGCCTGCGTATCTCTCCCGTGAGGGGAGAGAGGGCGGCTGCCGGATCCGCCTTCGCGCCCGCGTCCCGTTCGGCGCTCCGCAGCGCCGCAACGCGCCATTTTCCTACACCCCCCTTCATGCCCTAGATGATCCGCTCCTTTTTCGACTCGCAAGGGAGCACGGACCATGAAGCACCGCACGCCACGGGAATTGACGAACGAGGAATTCGACGCCTGGCACGCAGCGACCGGCCGGCACGAGGCGGTCGCCCAGGCGGCGGACGAGGAGGGCGGGCCGCGGCTGTCGCTGGTCCCCGCCGAAGAGCGGAACGAGGTCTGGCCGACCGATCTGCTCCCTCCCGCCGCTCCCGAGCCGTCCCCCGATCCGTCCTCCGATCCATCGCCCGACGGTTCGCCCGACCCCGCGCCCGACGCTCCCCCCGAGCCGCCCCCCGAACCGCCCATCACGGCCATGCCCTTCGACGGCGTCGAGCTCGAGGACAGCCGCAAGCGGCTCGCCGGCTGGAGCGCCGACCGGCAGCGGGTGTTCCTCGCCAATCTCGCCGAGACCGGCTCGGTCCATCTCGCCAGCTCGGCGGCGCGGCTCACCGCGCGCTCGGCCTATCGGCTGCGGGCGCGCTCGCCCGCTTTCGCCGCCGCCTGGGACACCGCCGACCAGCTCGCGGTCGGGCGCCTGTCGGCGATCGCCTTCGATCGCGCCATCAACGGCCGCACCGAGCAGGTCTGGCACGAGGGCATGCTGGTGGCGGAAAAGCGCCTGCCGAGCGACCGGCTGCTGATGTGGCTGCTGACCCGGCTCGACCCCCGGCGCTTCGCCGCCCCGTGGGAGCTGCGCAAGGATTCCGCCGCCGATCCGCAGGGGCAGGCGCGCGAAAGCTTCCCGGTGCTGCTCGATGCGCTGACCGACACCGTGTCGGAATAGCGCCATGGCGAGTGCGACCATTGGGACCTTTCGCGCGCCGGCCGCGGGCCGGGAGGGGGCCGGCCGGGGGGCGGGGAGAGGCCCCGGAGGGGGGGCGGGCGATCGCGGAACCCGGCGCCGCTTCGTCGATTCTCCTGGCGAAGGGAGACAAGAACATGGCGAAGAACACCGGCGAGGGACACCGCATCGGTTCGGTCGAGGGTCGCACCCAGGTGAAGAACCCGGTCACCGGCAGATGGACCAAGCGCGACCGCTCCGGCGGCGGGCAGGCGGGCGAGTTCATGGAGGTGAAGAGCGACGGCGAGCCGTTCAAGGGCGTGGCCAGGGAATCCGACGGCCGTCGCAGTTGAGGCCGGCGCGAAACCCGGCTGGCTTTGCGCGCCGCGATGGCGCATAGGCCCGCCGATGGCCGATCTCTATCTCAAGAATCTGCAGTCGGAGCGCAAGGCGCTGTGGGCGACCTGTCGGCTCAAGGGGCTGGGCAAGCAGACCTCCGAACGCCAGCGGATCGCCGCGATCGACGAGGCCATCGCGGCGCATGAGGCGCGCAAATCGGGCAAGGGCTGACCGGCGGTCGCCCGGTGCCGGCATGCGCGCCGCCGGCTCAGATCAGCCGTTGCGCATGTTCTCCAGCCCGTTGATCGCGCCCGGCTTGAGGCTGGGGTTGGCGGCATTGAGCTTGGGCGCGTCCTTGTTCGCCTTGGGCTTGCGTGCTTCGCGGCTCTTCTTGCGTTGGCCTTTGGCCATGGTGGTTTCCAATGCGGGCGGAAGGCCCGAGGCCACGATAGGCGCTTTGCGCCCGATGGCTGCATGAATTCGGCGGTCGTGGATCCGACGGCGCGCGCCTTTCCCCCGAGTCCGGCGCGAGTCCGGCGCGAGACCGACCGAGACCGGCCCGAGACCGGCTCATCCCCGCTCAGCGTGGGGGCAGCAGGCGGCGGGCGATCCGCTCCGCCGCGAGGCCGATCAGCGCGCCCGCCGCGACATCGCCGACATGGTGCTTGCGGCAGCGCCAGCGGGCGATGCCGGTGACCAGCGCCAGCCCGCCTGCGGCGGTGCCCGCGGGACCGGGGCTGCCATGCGCGATCGCGGCGGCGGCGGCGCTCGCATCGGCGGTATGGCCCGAGGGGAAGCTGTCCTCGTTCGAGCCGTCGGGACGCCAGCGGTCGATCGCATGCTTGACCGCCTTGGCCGCGCCGGTCGCGAGGCCGACCGCAGCGGCGGCACGCAGGCTCGCGCGCGGCTGTCCGCGCAGCAGCGGCAGCGCGATCGCGCCGCCGATCAGGCTCCAGCGGCCGAGGATGCTGGTCCGCTTCGCCCAGCTGCGCGTCTCGCGTTCTTCGCAATCCTTCATCGGGAGAGACAAAGCGCCGGCGCGCCGACCGGTTCCCCGTTCGGATGTCGCCTAGCGCCGCGCCAGCGCCACCAGCACGCGGTCGAGCGCCTGCAGGAAGCGCGAGCGGTCGCCCTTCGCGAAGGGCGGCGGGCCGCCGCCGCTCGCGCCCAGCGGACCGTCCATTCCGGCGCGCAGATCGGCCATGATCGCCCGCGTGGCGATGGCGCCGCCGATGCTCGCCGAATCGAATTCGCGCCCGTCGTGCTTCAGCACCCGCGCGCCCGCCTTCAGGCAGCGTTCGGCGAGCAGGATGTCGCCGGTCACCACCACGCAATGCGGCCCGGCATGGTCCGCGATCCAGTCGTCCGCCGCATCGAAGCCGTCGCCCACCACCACGCGGCTGACGCGCTCGCTCACCGGCACGCGGAAGGGCGAATTGCTGACCACGCGGACCTGCGCGCCATGGCGTTCGGCGACGCGATAGATCTCCTCCTTCACCGGGCAGGCGTCGGCATCGACGAGGATGGTGAGCGGGTCGCTGGCCGGGGTCATGCCCGCGGCATAGGCGGTTTCGCCCGTCCGCCCAAGCCGGGCGAGGCGCGTGCGCATCCGCGCCCGCAGGCGTCCTGCCCGCATCGCCGGCCAGGATGCCTCTTGGATCGTGCGAAAGCAGGGAACCCGCTGCCCGCAGGCACGTTGCCGCCCGGAAGACCCATCATCAGGAGGCTTCGTAATGAAGATCAAGTTCTTGCTCGCCTCGAGCGCCGCTCTCGCACTCGCCGCCTGCGGCGATACCACCGATGAGGCTGCCACCCCGGACACCATGGCCGAGGATACGGCGCTGACCGCCGAGCCGATGGCCGACCCGGCGATGCCGACCACCGCTCAGGAATTCGCCACCATGCAGGCGTCGAGCGATGCCTATGAGATCGAGGCCGGCCGGATCGCACAGGAAAACGGCGGCGATCAGGCGGTGAAGGATTTCGGCGCGCTGATGGTCGAGGACCACACCGCCTCGACCGAAAAGCTCAAAGCCGCCGCGGGCCAGGCCGAAGGCGTGACCGCCGATCCGCAGATGACCGCGGAGCAGCGCACCAACCTCGACGCGCTGCGCAATGCCGGCGAGGATTTCGACGGCATCTATCTCGAGCAGCAGGTCGCTGCACATGAGAAGGCGCTCGCCATGCTGCGCAATTACGCGGAGAACGGCGATATTCAGGCGCTCAAGGACTTCGCCGGCCAGACCGCCGACGTGGTCGAGGGGCACCTCGAGCGGGCGCGCGACCTGCACGGCCAAGCGCAGCAGATGTAACCCCGGCGAAGCGCGTCGCCGGACGCGGCGGCGGAGGACGGGCCGGCCGCGAGGCCGGCCCTTTTCCCCGCGCGGCGCAGAAAGCGCTTTCCTACAGGGCCCGACCTGTGGCTCATGCACTCCGGGTCGGCCGCCGGTCTAATCGTTAGGCGTTTCGACCCACCCGTGCTACAGAGCTTCCGCTGACGTCGAAATTTGCGACGGACTTCGAAATTTGCCGACCGCCGCTTGCCCCGTCTGACGGGCCCCGGCGTAAACCAGACGACGACTTCCTTTCATCGGACGAACTGACGCACGACCCTCCGGCATGTTGCCTTTGGGGTAATCAATCGTTCTCGAAAGGAACATCTTATGTCGAAGACCGGCACCGTGAAATTCTTCAACACCGACAAGGGCTACGGCTTCATCCAGCCCGACGACGGTTCGGACGACAGCTTCGTCCACATTTCGGCCGTCCAGGCCGCGGGCATGCATTCGCTCGATAAGGACCAGCGTCTGAACTACGAAGTCGAGACCGGCCGCAACGGCAAGGCAAGCGCGGTGAATCTCTCCGCAGCCGACTGATTGCCTTCCCCTCCCGCTTCGGCGGGAGGGGACCCATACCCCTTGCCGGAGCCGCGCATGAGCCAGACCTACGAATTCTACAACGCCCGTGCGGGCGAAGCCGCGGCCGATGCGAAGGCGGCAACGCTCGACAATGTCCGCGAACGTGCGCTGCGCTCCGAAGCCACCTGGCGCGGCCTCGCTGACCAGGCGCGGGCAGTGGCGAAGCAGCGCGACAAGATCGAGCGCGAGAAGCTCGCCCAGCGCGAAGCCGAAGCCGAGAACTCGCCGCATCCGCCGCCTCGGCGTCCTAACCGTCCTCCAATCCGCCGCATAGCCGCACGAGCAGCTCCGCCAGCGCATCGTCGGCCGACTGCTCCTCGTCGCGGATCGCCCGCAGACGGGTCGCGTCCGCGTCGCGGCCAAGCCGCTCCGCCAGGGCCAGCGCGGTCTCGTAGCTGACCCGCTCGGCCTGCTTGGCCTTGCGCAGCGCGCCGGCCAGGGCGATGTCGAGCAGCGGCCCGCGCGCGACGGTCTCGGTGTCATTGTCCGCATCGTCGAGAATCCCGCGTTGCCAGATGTTGCGCGGGCCATCGGGATCGGCGCCCAATCCCGACACGATCGCGGCGAGCGTTCCATGCTGCGCCGCACTGCGATCGGCATCCTCGCCGATCAACCGGTCGAGCGCCTCGTCGCGGACATGCTCGCGCAGCCGCGGAAGCCGTTCGACCTGCGCCGCTTCGGCATCGAACAGATCCTGCAAGGCGAGCACCAGCAGCGCCCGCGGACTGGCGACATCGGCGCTCACCGCCGCCGCCCCTGCTGTCTCGCCACTTCTCGCTCGCCCTCGGCGCCGGCCCGCTGCGGGTTTCGGCTCGATCGATGCGTTTTGCGATCCGCTGTCCATGGTGGTCCCCGTTCCGGTTTGCGGTCGAAGAACGAATGCCCTCCGTCCCGCGTTCCCCGGCGCGATCTCTGGCTGTCTCATCCGGTGGAAAGCACGCGCAGAACGATGGCCAGTCCGCGGCGCATCCTCGCCAGATCGAGCGAGCCCGCGCCCCTGGGCGGATCCTCCATCCCGTCGAGCGCCGGCAGGTGAAGGAACAGCGCGCGCGTGGCGAGAGCGCCTGCCGCGATCAGATCGAGCGCATGCCAATAGGCAGCGTTGCAGACATATTCGCCCGCATCCCCCGACAGCCGGGCGGGAATCCCGGCGCCGTGCAGTGCATCGATCATCTGCGCGAAGTCCACGGCAGCGTTGGCTGCGGCGCGCACCGGCTCCCGCGACTCCGGTGGATGCCAGCCACTGGCGTCGGCGAAGCCGGGATGGCACCGGCTCGTCGCGCCGGTCTCGATCTTGAACCCTCGGGCGAGCGAGGAGTAGCCCGTCATCACCAGCGCGGATGGTTCGCTGGCGAGCACAGATTCGATCCGTCCGCGGAGCCCTCCATAGACCGTGTCGAGCAGCCGGGTTTCGAGCCGGACGCGCGCCTGTCCTGCAAAGATGTCGTCCGAAGCGACGCTCTCGACCAGCAGCGCGCTGGGATTCTCGACGACATCGCCGAAGGGCCGGAAGCCGGTGACGACGGCGCGGGGCAGGGTCATGCGCGGCGCTCCGGGTGTTGCCTGCCGAGGCGCTCTAATCCATCCCGGAGGAGCGGAGGCGTGTGCCGCTTGGCACGGCGGGGATCTCGGGAGGCGTGACGCTCGGGAATGCCTCCGCGCGCGCCGCGGGCGGGGCCGAGGGCGGGCGGTCCGATGCGATCGTCCTGCCTCGGTGAATTGCCACCGTGGCGCGCGCCATCGGTTGCTCGGAAGAGCGGCGCGGATCGCGGGGCGGCGTCCATTCGGCAAGGTGCTCTATCTCGGCCTCCTCGAGCTGGTCGGGATAATGCGCCTCGAGCGGGACATGGGCCGGTTCCTCCCACCAGCCGTGCCGCGCGTTGCGCAGCCTGCCGTGGAGCGCCAATTGCGCGACCGGGATGGTTCCGGTCGGGGTCACCAGCGGGTAGTGATCGGGCGGGGCCTGATCCCGGTCGAACGCGAAAGCGCCGATCTCGGTCCGGGGCGATGCTGCCGGGATGGAGCTGTCGCTGCGGTCGAGCATCGGGGCGGTGCCGATGGCGGAGCCGCTGACCGCACCCGCGACGACCACCGCAATCGCGGCGGCGAACCAGCGGCGGTCGATGGGCGGTGGTGTCATGGTCGGCGTCCTCCGTGTGGCATCAACGCGCGGGCGGAGCCTCGCGTTCCGCACCGCGCACCGGCGCCGGCCCCGCCGCGTGCTGGACAGATGGCGCGTGCTGGACAGATGACGCACCATGGCTAAGTTGCGCCGCACCATGACCAGCCTGCGCGCCCGCCTCGTCAAACTCGCCCTGCCCTTGCTCGGCATCAAGCGGTTCTTCGCCCAGACCGACAAGCTCGAGCAGCGCATCGCCCTCCTGCGACGGAAACCGTCGGTTCGGCCGCGGAAGAAATGGTACCGCCGCTTCGACATCCGCGAATTCTCCAGCCGCGGCTTTCCGGTGGTCACGATCGCGCCGAAGGGCGGGGCGAAGCGCGGTGCACCGCACCTGCTCTATCTGCACGGCGGCGGCTATGTGATGGATATCGCGGCGGTCCATTGGGAGGCGGTGATGGATCTGTGCGGCAAGCTCGGCGCTTCGGCCACCGTTCCGCTCTATCCGCTGGCGCCCGAACATCACGCACAAGAGGTGCTGGCGGCGATGGAGGCGCTCTACGAGGAGCTCGCCGAGCGCCATGGCGCAGAGCATGTCACCGTGATGGGAGACAGCGCGGGCGGGGGCATGACCCTCGCGCTGGCGCAGATGCTGGAGGCGAGTGGCAAGCCGCTGCCGGCCAGCCTCGGGCTCTATTCTCCGTGGCTCGATGCGACCGGCTCGGGCGAGGGGCAGGAGGAGATCGAGAAGCGCGACCCGATGCTCGCGGTGCGCGGACTCGACGCCTGCGGACGCCTCTATGCCGGACGCCTGCCGCTCGAGGATCCGCGGGTCAGCCCGCTGTTCGGCGCACTCGCCGGCCTGCCGCCGATGGCGATCTTCGCCGGGACTTCGGATATACTCTGCGTCGATGCGCGCCGGCTCGTCGCGCGGCTCGAGGAGGAACACATGCCCGACCACATCTATCGCGAATATCCCGCCATGTTTCACGTCTGGATGTTGCTGCCCATTCCCGAGGGCCGGCGTGCGCGCGACGAAACCGTGGCCTTCATCCGCCAGCACCACGGCATGGCATGACCCGCGCCCGCTTCTCGATGCTCGCCGTGCTGCTCCTTCTTCCCGCCTGCGGCGGCGGGGGCGACCGCGGCAATGGCGCGCCCACTGCGGGCTTCGATCTCATCGCGCCCGAGGAGACCGTGCGGTTCACCGGGACCGAGCCTTTCTGGGGCGGATCGATCGAAGGGAAGACCGCGCATTATTCGACGGCCGAGAACGTCGAGGGTACCGACTTCCCGGTGACCCGCTTCGCCGGCAACCACGGGCTCGGCTTCAGCGGCACGATCGACGGCATGGCATGGGACATGACCGTCACGCCCGGCACATGCTCCGACGGGATGAGCGACCGGACCTATCCCTTCACCGTAACGCTGATGATCGGCGCTGACAGGCGCGAGGGCTGCGCGTGGACCGAAAGCCGTCCGCACAGCGATCCGCGCAGGCCGTGACCGCCGGTCGCGCGGCCCGGCATGGGTGACATACCCGCTCTGCCGCGCTGGCTGGGATTGGCCGGACTGCTCCCGCAGGCGCTTTGCGTGGCAGTGCTCTTCGCAGGTCCCGGCGAGCTGCGCGAGCCCGGGCAGTGGGTCGCCCTGTCCTATGCGGCGCTGATCCTCGCCTTTCTCGGCGGGAGCTGGTGGGGCGTTGCTGCGGCCGCCCCGGCAGCCGAGCGCCGCCGGATGCTCGGCTGGCTGTGGATCGCGGCAGTCCTGCCGAGCCTCGTCTCGCTCGCCTGCCTGCTCGCTCCCTTGCTGGCGCGAACCACGCCCGAACCCTCGCTGGTGATGCTCGGCGCCGCGATCATGATCAGCCCTGCCGTCGATGCGAGGCTAGGCCCGCTCGCCCCGCGCTGGTGGATGGCCCTGCGCGTGCCGCTGTCGATCGGCCTCGGCGCCGCGACGCTCGCTGCGGGTTTCGCCTAGCGCGGCTCGATCCCGGCCTTGCGCAGTTCGGGGCCGAGCCTGCCGGTCAGCCACAGCGCCCACATGCGGAAGTCCGCATAGAGGCTCCACAGCGGATAGGTGAAAGTGGCAGGACGGTTCTTCTCATGTCCGAAATGGGCGACCCAGGCGAAGAAATAGCCCGCCACCGGGAGGGCTGCGAGCAGCCACCATTCGCCCGACAATGCCGCGGCGATTGCCAGCAGCACCACCAGGCTGGTCCCGATATAGTGCAGCGCCCGGGTGCCGGGCCGCGAATGCTCACGCAGGTAGAAGGGCCAGAACCCGGCGAAGGTCATGTAGCGTTCGGTCATGCCCGCAGGCTGCGCCAGCGCTGCATCGGCGTCAAGCGCGCGGGCGGCACCCGCCGCAGCGGGTGCCGCTGACGTGCTGCTAGAACAGGCCGGGGATCTGGTGCTGCGCCGCATTGGGCGCCTGCGTCTCGATCAGCTCGCGCTGCGGGATCAGCGATTGCGCCCCGATACCGGCCGTCCCTGCACTGATCGGCGTGCAACTGCGGCCGGCGAGGAAATCGAGCGCGGCGGCGATCGATGCCTCGGTCGGATCGCCGAGCGGGGTGAGGATGCCGTCTTCGGCGGCACAGGTGCGCGGCATGACGCTGGCGAGGCCGGTGTAGTAATCGCCTCCGCCGGCCGCATTGACCGTGCGGAAGGCGATGACCCGCAGACGATCGTCGCAGGCGCTGCGGTCGCGCGCGATCTGCCCGACCGGCTTGCCGAAGGTGTTGCTGCCGATGAGAGCGATATTGTCGCCGAGATAGGGGATGAAGGCATTCGCCACCAGTTCGCTCGCGGAAGCGGTCGCGCCGGTGCCGATCACCGCGATCTTCATGGCCGCGATCGCCTGCGTTTCCGACTGGAACAGCCGGGTCTCGTTCTCGGCGCTCAGCGAATTGCGGAACACCGTCCGGCTGAAGACCTGTCCGGTCTTGTCGGCACCCAGCAGATCGCCGAGCACCTCGGCCACGGACACCAGACCGCCGCCATTGTAGCGCAGGTCGAGGATGACCTGGGTCACCCCCTCGGCGCGGAATTGGGCGAAGGCCTCGCGCAATTGCCGTGCTGCGTCCTCGACGATGAAGGTGCGCAGATTGATATAACCGACCCTGGTCCCGCCATTGTCGAGGATGACCGCGCCATAGCGGTCGGAGACGGGGTCGAGCGAGTATTCGGCCTTGGTCACGGTGGCCTCGAACTGGCTCCCGTCGGGCTGGCGAATGCCGAGCGTGCGGGTGAGGCCTGCCTCGTTCGCACCGAGCGCGTTGACCACCGCCTGCGGCCCGCCGCTCGCCATCAGCGTGCTGACGCTCTGGCCATCGATCGAGACGATCTCGCTGCCCCTGTCGATGCCCTTGGCATAGGCGGGCGCGCTCTCGAACGCTTCGACCACGAAGACGCGGCGCGCGCTCGTGTCATAGGCCAGGCGGATGCCGAACCCCGCGCTCGAGCCGCTGTTGATCAGCTCGTTCTCTTCCTCGATCGAGGTGAGATAGGTGAAGTAGCGGTCCTTCGCTTCGGCCCGGGCCGGCGCGACCAGCGCATCGATATAGCTCTGGACCGTGGAATAGTTCGCCTTGTTTACGGAGCGGTCGAGCAGCGAAGGGAAGAGATAGTACTCGTCGAGCTGCGCCAACGCCCAATCCTGCCGGGCGCCCAGCGAACAGGGATCGGCGGCCACCGTGCCCCCGCCGTCGGTGCCGCTGTTGTTGCCGTTCCCGCCGCCGCCACAGGCGGCCAGCGACACGGCAAGCATGGCACTGAGAATGGTGCGACCCATCGTCATGATCCTGTCCCCTCGTATTCGATATCCGCGCGGAATGAACTCCTTGGAAGAGCATGGCTGCTTGAACGCCGCTCGGCAAGCACGATCCGATCGCGGACGGGGGACCGCCTGCCGCATGTAAAAACGGTGCAAATTCCGTTCGAAAGGATGGTCGTGGAACCACGTCTGTGCCTTAAGGGTCCATTGAGAAGCGTCTCGGACAGGCGAAGAAAGGAGTTCCCATGTCGAGCGGGGTTGCGCCCTGGGTGCAGAATGCGGTGGGCGGCAAGGCCTTCGGGCACAGGCTGACGCTGGAGAGGGTCGCCGACGAGCGGGTGCTCGGTCGCGGCGGATTCGCTTTGGCGAGCGATGCATTCCGGCATGCGGGAGAACTCGATCCTTCCTTTACTGCCTGCGAGGAAGACGCCGTCGCTCCGCCGCTCGAATGGACTGCGCCGCCGCCGGGCTCGCAGGAACTCGCTCTCGTGGTGGAGGATGCCGACAGAGGGCACGTCCACTGGACCGTCTGGGGCCTGCCGCCGCAGAAGGGCAAGCTGCTGGAGGGCGAAGCTCCGCCCCGCACCGGCAAGAACGCCCATGGCAATTCCGAATGGCTGCTCCCCGATCCGCCGCTGGGCGAAGAGCACCGCTATGTTTTCCAGCTCTTTGCGCTCGACCTCCCGCTGACCTTGATGCCGGGGGCGACGCATGAGGACCTCGTCCGCAATTTGGACGGACACGTAACTGCCGCCGCGGTTCTCACCGCCCGTTTCGAAGGCCATGAGGTCGAGGAACTGGATGTCGACGACCTCGGCGACGATGACTGAAGCACAACCACGAAAGGATAAATCATGGCTGGCAAGAACAACGCCCTTCAGAAGCCCGTTAACCTGTCGCCCGATCTGGAGAATGTGGTCGGCAAGGGTCCGATGACCCGTGCCCAGGTCACTTCGAAGGTGTGGGATTACATCAAGGCCAACAACCTGCAGGATTCCAAGGACAAACGCATGATCAACCCCGACGGAAAGCTCGGCGGCGTGATCGGCCAGGATCAGATCTCGATGTTCAAGATGACCGGTGCCGTCTCCAAGCACATGAGCTGAACTACCGGGTCCGGCGGCGAAGCGGCCAGTCCGTGACGCCGCCGGCCCATAGCGCCAGCCACACGAGGATCGGCTGCGCGACCATCCGCGGAATATGATAGGCCAGGCCGAGACCGCCATCGGCCCGCTCCATGTCGATCGCGAAATGGACGATGTTCGCGGGAAAGACACAGATCGCATATAGCGCCAGGCCGATCGCTCCCGCCTTCCGCAGCGGCATGACCGCATCCTGGACCAGAGCGATCGCGCCCAGCATTTCGGCGACTCCGGTCCAGAACACCACGGCTTCGGGCGCGGGCACCCAATGCGGCATGATCGACAGGAACGGCGCCGGGAAGGCCAGGTGCAGCACGCCGGTCAGCGCATAGCCTCCAGCCAGCAACCAGCGCAGCACCGATCGCGTCAAGCGCCGGGCTCCCATGCTGGCTCGGCAAGGGTGAAGCCCGCGAATTCGAATCCCGGTGCGACGACGCAGGACACCAGCACATATCCGGCTTTTCCCGACAGGGGACGCGCAGCTTGCCACCAGTTCGGCGGGATGACCTGCTGGAAAGCGTGGCCCGAAGCGGTGTCGTGACCCAGGGTGACGGTTCGAACCGGGCCACTGTCGGTTTCGGAGAAGCGCAGCGTCAGCGGGTCTCCCGAGTGCCACAGCCAGACTTCGGCGGCGTCGACCCGATGCCAATGCGAACTCTGTCCCCGCTCGAGCAAGTAGTGGATCGCTGTCGCAACCGCCCGCTCCCCCGGGGCGGCGGGCGCGCGCCAGGTTTCGCGATACCACCCGCCTTCGGGATGCGGCTGCAGCGCGAGCCGCTCGATCAGGTTCCGCGCTTCGCTCATCCGGGCGTTACCTCGCATCGCATCACGCACCCTTTCCACATTGTCCCTGTTTGCTAGGAGTGCAGCAGGGATATCAAGAGGATTCACGCCATGCGCCATCTCTCTCTCGCCGTCGTCGCCCTGCTCGTGCCTGCGGGTCCGGCCCTCGCGCAGGCTTCGCCGCAAGAGGTTGCACAAGCCGCTCTCGAGGCGGCCCCGGTGTGGGACGGGCACAATGACGTGCCATGGCAGTTGCGCGGGCGCTATGGCAACGTCCTCGGCGGATTCAACTTTCGCGATACCCTCGACACCGCCGACCCGGCGGAGGATCGGCAGGCGATGCATACCGACCTGGCGCGCTTGCGGCAGGGCCGGGTGGGCGCGCAATTCTGGTCCGTCTACGTCCCCGCCGATCTGCCCGAGGCAGAGGCCGTCCAGCAGACGATCGAGCAGATCGACGTCACGAAGAGGCTGGTGGCCCGCTATCCCGACGCGCTGGAGCTGGCGCTGAATTCGGAGGACGTCGCAGCAGCGATGGAAGCCGGGAGAACTGCCTCGCTGCTCGGCATGGAGGGCGGGCAGTCGATCGGTTCGAGCCTCGCCGTGCTACGCCAGATGTACGATCTCGGCGCGCGCTATCTCACCCTGACCCACTCGAAGACGCTGGACTGGGCCGATAGTGCGACCGATGCCCCGCGCCATGGCGGTCTCAATGCCTTCGGACGCGATGTCATCCGCGAGATGAATCGAATCGGCATGCTCGTCGACCTCAGCCACGTCAGCGAGGCCACCATGATGGACGCGCTCGATGTCTCGCGCGCCCCGGTGATCTTCAGCCACTCGGGCGCCCGCGCCGTGACCGGGCATGCGCGCAACGTCCCCGACAGCGTCCTGGCGCGCCTGCCCGAAAACGGCGGCGTCGTCATGGTCGTCGCCTTGCCCTGGTACATCAACGAGGATCTGCGCCGCCACGCGGCCGAGGAAACGGCCGAGGAGGCACGCCTCGGGGCGCTGTTCCCGGGCAATCCGGACGAAGTCGAGGCGGGGCTCGCCAAATGGAAGGCAGCGCATCGCGAACCGGTGTCGACGATCGCCGACATGGCCGATCATATCGATCACATCCGCGATGTCGCCGGCATCGAGCATATCGGCATCGGAGGCGACTTCGATGGAATGCCGCACGGGCCGGCCGGCATGGAGGACGTCTCCGGATATCCTGCGTTGTTCGTCGAGCTGGCCAGGCGCGGCTATTCGCAAGAGGATCTCGAAATGATCGCATCGCGCAATGTCATGCGGGTGCTGCGGGAAGCCGAAACCTACGCTCGAAGCGTCGAGGACATGGCCCCGGTGGAATACCGCGCCGGCGAGAACCGCGGAACCGGCAGCTAGCGCCGCTGGCCGTCGCTTCCCTCGAGGCGGCCGAGGACGCGGACGAAGAAGGCGGTCGACCAGCCCAGCAGGATCACCCCGAGCACGCCTTCCAACGCCGCGACCATGCGCCACTGATCGTGGATCGAGGCATCGGAATAGCCGATGGTCGCATAGCTGATGGTGGAGAAATAGAGCAATTCGCTGAAGGAGTGCAGCGCTCCGAGATAATCGTAGAGAAAGGCGAAGAGCCAGATCTCGACGAAATGGATGCAGATGATTGCGAAGACGGCGATCAGCGTGAATCCGGCGCCGGTAACGGACAGCGGCCGCAGATCCTCGAAGCGCCGGGCGACGCGCTCGCCGGAGACCACCCGCTGGATCGTGAACAGTCCCAGACCGTGGATGATGACGCACAGGGCGATCATCCCCGCTCCGATGGCGAGCTGTCCGTTGAAGATGGCCGAGATGACCTGTTCGTTGTCGGGCAGCGCCGTCAAAGCCGGTCCCTGGTCAGTGCACAGCGTTCGCCGCCGTAGAACCCCTCGAGCGCATCGGTGAAGACCTGATTGTCGTCGTCTTCGCAGGCCGCCTCGAACAGCGTCATCGAGCTGCGGAACTTCATCGCATCGACGGCGCCGAGAACGTCTTCGGCGCTCAAGGTTCCGGCCCATTCGAGCATGGCCTCGGTCGCCTCGTAGAGGCGGGGACCCAGTTCGTCATGCCTGGCAAAGGCGCGTGCCCGATCGGCGTTCCGGAGCCCGAAGCGCTGCGCCATCGCGCTGTGGCCGAGCCCTTCCAGCTGGGGAAAGACGAACCACATCCAGTGGCTGCGCTTTTCGCCTGCCGCGATCTCCTGCAGTGCGGCCTCGAAGACGCCGCCATCCTGTGCCTCGAGAAAATGCGCGAAGCCTTCGGTTTCAGTCGTCGTCGTCGACATGGTCGGGAAGGCCCTCGCGATCGGTCGAGGCGTATTCTTCCAGTTCCTTCTCCGACATCGAATCATACATGCTCTTGGAAGCGCCCTGGAGATCAGAGACCTTGGTGTCGCCGCGCTTGGCCGAGAGGGCTGCGCCGGCAGCCTTTTGCTGCGCTTTCGATTGTGCTGGCATCACGTTTTCTCCTTCAGTTCCGAGCCGAGCTTGAGCACCCGGCCGCCATCCTCCTGCTCGATCAGATAGGCGGGATCGTCTTGGCTGCCCTTGCGGGTGATTTCGCTGCCTTCGATGGTGCGGGTGACGTCGCGTTCGAAGCGTTCGGCGATCCGGCCGCAGCCGGTCCCGCTGCCCCATTTCCATTCGACCTGCCGACCGCTCCGGAAGCTGTTCGCCCTGCCCATGCGCAACTCTCCTGACGCCTAATTCTCGACGACTTCGATCCCGTCTTCGCGCGCCTGTCCTTCGGTCCCGACTTCGTCGGCGCTGATGCCGATGTCGGTGCCCGTGCCGACGATGCTGTCGGTGGTGTCTTCGCCGTCGTCGTTCTCGATCGACCGGATAACGCCGCTCATGTTCCCTTCTTCCTCGACATCGCCCTGCATCAGCGCGGGGACGATCCAGGTTACCGACAGGAGGATGACAGCGAGCAACAGACCGCCCAGGAGAACCCAGCGGACGACGCCTTCCTTGGATCCGCCGCTGGCCTCGACTTCGTCCATATGGACGTGGCCATCTTCGTTTCGCATCGCTAGCCTCCCTGCGAGAATTCGAGTTCGCAGGGTTTACGCGCCTTGGCGACGAATGTTCCGCGCGAGCGGGTGCGGTCAGTCGCGCAGAAGGTCGTTGATCGCGGTCTTTTCGCGCGTCTGCGCATCGACGGTCTTGACGATCACGGCGCAAGCGAGGCCCGGCCGACCTTCCTTTCCGGGAAGCGATCCGGGGACGACGACCGAATAGGGCGGGATCCGGCCCCGGATCACTTCGCCCGTGTCGCGATAGACGATTTTCGTCGATTGGGTGATGAACACGCCCATCGCCACGACGCAGCCTTCGCCCACTATGACGCCCTCGACGATCTCGCTGCGCGCGCCGATGAAGCAGTTGTCGCCGATGATCGTCGGATTGGCCTGCATCGGCTCAAGGACGCCGCCAATTCCGGCTCCGGCGGAGATGTGGCAGTTCGCACCGATCTGCGCGCAACTGCCGATGCTGGCCCAGGTATCGACCATCGTACCCTTGCCGACATGGGCGCCGATGTTGACGAAGCTCGGCATCAGCACGCAGCCCGGCGCGATATAGGCACCCTCGCGGGCGATCGCCCCGGGTACGACGCGGAACCCCGCCGCGCGGAAGCGCGCGTCGTCCCAGCCGGCGAACTTGCTCGGCACCTTGTCGAAGGCGGGATGGCCGGCGCTGCCGCCTTCCATCACCCGGTTGTCGTTGAGGCGGAAGGACAGCAGCACCGCCTTCTTGAGCCATTGGTTGACCGTCCAGCCGCCCTTGCCATCGGGCTCGGCGACGCGACCCTCGCCGCTGTCGAGCAGCGCCAGCGCCGCTTCGACCGCCGCGCGCACATCGCTGCTCCGCGGCGTCACATGGGCGCGATCGTCCCAGGCGGCGGTGATGCGGGTCTCGAGGTCGGCGCTCATGCAGGTCTCCGGATTGCTTGCGAGCGCGCTGTTAGCAGGGTGCGCGGCCTAGTCCATCCCCGCGGCCTGCGCGAAGTGATAGGCGCGCTCAACCAGAGGCGCGACCCGCTCGGACATCGATCTGGCATGGGCACTCGAGGCGGTGCCGTCGATGACCCGCTTCTTGATTCCCTGCATGATCCCCGCCAGCCGAAAGAGATTGTAGGCGAAATACCAGTCCATGGGCGGGACCGGATATCCGGTGCGCGCGACATAGCGATCGACCGCTTCCTGTTGCGTGGGGATGCCGAGTTGCTCGAGATCGAGCCCGAGCAGTCCTGCGCGCCCGTCGTGCGGATTGTGCCAGTTGAGCATGAGATAGCTGAAATCGGCGATAGGATCGCCGAGCGTCGACAATTCCCAGTCGAGCACCGCAAGCACGCGATCGGCGTCTTTCTCGAAAATCAGATTGTCGAGCCGGTAGTCGCCATGGACCACCGAGGATTCATGCTGCGGCGGGATGGTTTGCGGCAGCCATTCGATGAGCCGCTCCATCTGCGGCATGTGCTCGGTTTCGGACAGCTTGTACTGCTTGCTCCAGCGGCCGATCTGGCGGGCGCAGTAATCGGTGGGCTTGCCGTAGTCGCCGAGGCCGATGGCGTCGGGGTCCTTCCGATGAAGGTCCGCCATGGTGTCGATCATGGCCTCGTAGATCGCGCGGCGCTCCGTGGGGGTGCTGTTCGGGAGCGAGCCGTTCCACAGGCTGCGCCCGTCGGCGAGGCCCATGACGAAGAACTTGCTGCCAACAACCGCGGGGTCTTCGCACAGGCCGTAGGTCCTCGGGACCGGGAAGCCGGTCGGGCCGAGCGCATGCATCGCCTTGTATTCGCGGTCGACCGCATGGGCGCTCGGCAACAGCTTGCCGAAGGGCTGACGGCGCAGAACGTAGGAACGGCCCGGCGTGTCGATGCGATAGGTGGGGTTGGACTGCCCGCCCTTGAACTTCGAATAGGAGATCGGCCCCTCGAAGCCTTCGACATGCGCCTCGAACCACGCCGTCAGCGTAGCGAGGTCGAGCCGGTCGGCCTCCGGCACCTCGACCGTGCCGACCATTTCCTTGTCGAAATCGATCGCTTGTTCCTGGCTCATCAGTCGAACACCACCACGCTGCGCGCCGAATGGCCGCCTTCCAGCTTCTCGAAGCCCTCGTTGATCTGCTCGAGCGGAATTCGCTCGGCGATGATCGTGTCGAGGTCGAGCAGTCCGCGCATGTAGAAATCGACCAGCCGCGGCAGATCGACCGGGAAGTGGTTCATGCCCATGATCGCGCCCTGCAGCTTCTTGCCCGAAAGCAGGTCCATGGCTCCCAGGCCGACCTTGCAATCCAATGGCATCATGCCGAGGATCGTCGCCGTGCCGCCGCGGCGGAGGATCCTGACCGCGAGATCGGCGGAAGCCTGGCGCCCGACCGCCTCGATCGCGTGATGAACGCCGCCGCCACTGATCTTCATCACCTGCTCGACCGCATCCGCAGCCATGGAATCGACCGTGTGCGTCGCGCCGAGCGTTTCGGCGAGAGCGCGTTTCTCCGGCAACGGATCGATCGCTATCACCTTGCCGGCCCCGGTGATCCTCGCGGCATTGATGGCCGCCAGTCCGACGCCGCCGCAGCCGACCACGGCCACGGCTTCGCCGGGGACCACCGAGCACGCGTTGAAAATCGCTCCTGCGCCGGTCGTCACCGCGCAACCGATCACCGCCGCGCGATCGAGGGGCATGGCCTTGTCGATCGCCACGCAGGCATGTTCGTGGATCAGCATCTGCTCGCAGAAGGCCGAGAGATTGAGCATTTGCGCGACCGGGGCGCTGCCGTCGGCGCGCATGATCCGCGGCGCGGCGGTCTGGTCGCGGCGGGTGTCGCCCCCCATGCACAGCGCCATCCGACCGGTGACGCAGAACTCGCAATGGCCGCAGAAGGCCGACAGACAGGTGACCACATGATCGCCCGGCTTGACCGTCTTCACTTCGGATCCGACCGCGCGAACCACTCCTGCCGCCTCGTGACCCGGGATCGCGGGCATCGGATGGGGATAGGATCCGTTGATGAAATGCAGATCGGAATGGCACAGCCCGCAGGCCTTGGTGTCGATCAACACTTCGTGCGGACCGGGATCGGCCAGTTCGACCTCGCCGATGGTCAGCGAGCCGACCTGTTCCAGAATTGCGGCCTTCGCCATTGATAGTTCTCCCATGGCCCCCTCCCGCAAAGGGGAGGGGGAAAGTGCCTAGCGGGTCGCGCCCATGTCGCCCGAGCTGTAGGAAGCCGCGCTTCCCGCGCTTGCGGAGCGGGCGTTCCCGCCCCGCAGCGCATTTGCGCTCGGCCCCTCCTCGGGCAGGTGCTTGGCGAATTCCATCCGTGCGATCGAGCGGGCGTGGACCTCGTCGGGCCCGTCGGCGAGCCGCAGGGTGCGTTGATGGGCATAGGCGCTGGCAAGACCGTAATCCTCGCTCACGCCGCCGCCGCCATGCGCCTGGATGGCATCGTCGATGATCCGCAGCGCCATGTTCGGGGCCTGGACCTTGATCATGGCGATTTCCTGCTTGGCCGCCTTATTGCCGACCTTGTCCATCATGTCGGCAGCCTTGAGGCACAGCAGGCGGGTCATGTCGATGTCGATCCGGGCCCGGGCGACCCGTTCCTCCCATACCGAATGCTTGTAGATCGGCTTGCCGAAGGCCTCGCGTTCCTGCAGCCGCCTGCACATCTTCTCGAGCGCTTCCTCGGCGACGCCGATGGTGCGCATGCAGTGGTGAATGCGACCTGGGCCGAGCCGGCCCTGCGCGATCTCGAAGCCGCGTCCTTCGCCGAGCAGCATGTTGGTGACCGGAACCCGGACGTCCTTCAGCTCGACCTCCATATGCCCGTGCGGCGCATCGTCATATCCGAACACCGGCAGGTGGCGGAGCACGTTCACCCCCTCGGCCTCGATCGGCATCAGCACCATCGACTGCTGCGCGTGGCGCCCGGCCGAAAAGTCGGTCTTGCCCATGACGATGGCGACCTTGCAGCGCGGGTCGCCGAGACCCGAGGACCACCATTTGCGGCCGTTGATGACGTATTCGTCGCCGTCACGTTCGATCCGCGTCTCGATGTTGGTCGCGTCCGAGCTGGCGGTATAGGGCTCGGTCATCAGGAAGGCAGAACGGATCTCCCCGTTCATCAGCGGAGTCAGCCATTCGTCTTTCTGCTCGCGCGTGCCGTAGCGGTGGAACACTTCCATATTGCCGGTGTCGGGCGCCGAGCAATTGAACACTTCGGACGCGAAACCGACACGGCCCATCTCCTCGGCACAGAGCGCATATTCGAGGTTGGTCAGGCCCGGGCCTTCGAATTCGTAGCTTTCCTCGACATGGTGATGGCCCTCGTTGCGCGGCGGCATGAACAGGTTCCAGATGCCCTGCGCCTTGGCCTTGGCCTTCAACTCCTCGACCACCGGGATGACCTTCCATCGGTCGCCCTCGGAGTCCTGCTGCCTGTAGGTCGGGACTGCCGGGCGAACATGATCAGCGATGAAGTTCCTGACTCGGTCGCGCCAGTAGACTTGCCGGTCCGTGGGTTCGAAATCCATCGTTCTCGTCCTCTTCTCTCTCGATTCCGTTGCGTTGCGAAACTGGCAGAGCGCGGACGCTCCGCCAAGGGCAAATCGGGGCGCCGGTCAGGGCGGGGTGACCGCGGCATCGACATCCGCGCGCGCAGCGGCATCGAGCACCCTCAGACGCGCCTCGTGCTGGGCGCGGTCGATCGGGAAACGGCCGAGCCAGTAGGCTGCGATCAGGCCCAAGACCGTGATTGCGCCGCCATAGAGCAGGATCATCTGGGTGACGACCTCCTGCGGCACGGCGCCGGGCGCCGCCCGGGCGGGCAGTTGCGACAGGGCGACGACCTGCCCCCCCAGCAGGATACCTCCGCCGGTCGCGCATTTCTGGACGAACCAATTGCCCGAATAGAAGCTGGCTTCGGCACGCCTTCCGGTGCGCTCCTGATAGGCCTCGACGATTTCGGCAATCATCGAGCTCGACGAGATCATCACCACCACCCCCAGCGTGTTCGACACCAGCAGAAAGGCATAGAACGATGCGGCCGAGGTCCGGGTACCGACCTCCGGCCACCATCCCGCAAGATAGAGCGCGAAGGGAATGAGGATGACCCCCAGCGATCCCAGCGCCCCGATCACTGCGCTTTTCGGCTTGCCCCATCTGCGGTGCATCGGGCCGACGATGAAGAACATCGCGATCACCGAGAGGAACAGGATCACCGGGAACACCTGGAGTTCGGCCGTGTCGAAGCGCCAGACGAAGATGTTGAGGTAATTGGTCAGCGAAAAGGTGAGACCTTGGCTGATGTAGGCGGCCAGGGCCCCTGCGGCGAAGATCAGGAATGCCCGTTCGCTGAATGCGTCCACGATTTCGGAAAAGGCGCCGCGCCAGGTGAATCGGGGTGCGCGGGTCGGTGGGTAGCCCGCGACCAGCCTGTGCTGTCCTGCGGCCGATCCGAGCACCGAGAGCACCATGATCGCCCCGCCGACCACGCCGAACCAGAGATAGCCTTCGGGCTGCAGCAATCCTCCTGCGCCGGGCATGAAGACGAAATAGGCGAGCACCATCATCAACAGGCCGCCCGACCAACCGAACAGGAAGCGATAGCGAAACAGCGTCGTCCGCTCGTCGTAATCGGCGGTGATTTCCGGCAGGAGGCTGACCGAGGGGACTTCGCAGGCCGACAGCAGCAAGCGGACCGCAACCGCCACGCCGAGCAGTTCGAGGAAGGAAGGCGTCTCGCCCCCGGGCGGATGCCACAGCAGCACCCACACCACCGCCAGAGGGATCGGTGCGACATAGAGCCACGGCAGCCGCCTGCCCCAGCGGGTGTAAGTCCGATCGGAGAGATTGCCGAGCAGCGGATCGACGAAGGCATCGATCACCAGCGCCGCCGCGAGTGCCAGGCTGACCAGCCCCGCATCCATCCCGAGCGCCTGATTGTAGAAGATCAGGAGAAAGAAGCTGAAGCCCGAATCCTTGACCCCGAAGGCGACGGCGCCGAAACCGTGGACCAGCTTGAGGCGCTGCGGGAGCGGGCCGGTCACGAATGGCATCAGGCGGTTTGCCCGCCCTGCTTCATCTGCGCTTCCATGGCCTCGAGCGATGCGAACAGCCCCGGTGTCTCGGGATCCCAGCTGTGCCGCGGGCCGAGCGTCAGCCCGCCGTCGACGATCAGCGACTGGCCGGTGACGAATCCCGCCGCCTCGCTCGCGAGAAAAGCCACGGCCTCGGCGATGTCCTCGGGTTGTCCGCCACGCGCGACCGGCTGCGCGTTGGACGACATCTGCGCGATCGCCGCCTTGGCCATCGCCTTCATCTCGCCGGTGATCTCGAGGCTGGAGGTGAAGATGTTGGTGTTGATGAAGCCCGGCTGGACCGCGTTCACGCGGATGCCGAACTGGGCGAGGTCGGTCGCAGCGCATCGGGTCAGATGCAGCACCCCCGCCTTGGCCACGGCATAGGCGGTCGGCGAATAGCCCGGTCCGACCGCGGCCACGCTCGACACGTTGACGATGCCCGCGCCCCTCCGGCCCTTCATGTGCGGAACGGCATAACGGATCCCCATCGCGACCGAGCGCAGCAGCAGGTCCATCGTCCGGTCCCATTCCTCGGGCTCGATCTCGCCGATGCCCGGCCGCGCTCCGCCGGCGCCGGCATTGTTGAACACCGTGTCGATGCCGCCGGTCTCGCCCGCGGCGCGGTCCATCAGCGCTTCGATCGCGGCCGGAACGCAGACGTCGCATTCGGCGAAGCGGACATCGCCCTCGGTTTCCGAAGCGAGAGTCCCGCCCGCGGCGACATCGATATCGCTGGCATAGACCACTGCGCCTTCGCGGGCGAAAAGCCGCGTGGCGGCGGCGCCGATCCCCGAAGCGGCGCCGGTGACGACGACCGTTCTGCCCGAAAATCGCATCCTACTCTCTCCCCGAATTTCCCGGACGCAAGCTTAGGGACGCACTCGCCTTCGTCAACGGATTCCGGCTGACGCTACGGCATCCGGAGGCGCGACGAGCGGACTTGCGCCATGCCGCCGAATCACCCTAACGTAAGCGTCAACATACCGCGGTTTTAGAAGAGAGGATTCGGACATGCCCGACAGCGATCTGGAAGCGTTCCGTGCCCAAACGCGCGAATGGCTCGATGCAAACTGTCCCCCGGCAATGCGCCAGCCGGTCGAGACCGAGGACGATGTCTATTGGGGCGGCCGCAACGCGACTTTCAAGAACGATGCGCAGAAGGCCTGGTTCGAGGCCTGCCGGGACAAGGGCTACACCGTTCCAAGCTGGCCGAAGGAATATGGCGGCGCCGGTCTTTCGCCTGCCGAGGCCAAGATCCTGCGCGAGGAAATGGGTCGGATCGATGCTCGCAGCCCTCTCCATAGCTTCGGAATCTGGATGCTCGGCCCGGCGCTGCTGCACTTCGGCACCGAGGCGCAGAAGAAGCGCTTCCTGACCGAAATCGCGCGCGGCGAGATCCGCTGGTGCCAGGGCTATTCTGAGCCGGGCAGCGGATCGGACCTCGTGTCGCTGCAGACCTTCGGCGAAGACAAGGGCGATCACTGGATCGTCAATGGCCAGAAGATATGGACCAGTTACGCCGACAAGGCCGACTGGATCTTCTGCCTCGTCCGCACCGACAAGGCGGACAAGTACAAGGGCATCACCTTCATGCTGTTCGACATGGCCAGCGAGGGCGTGTCGACCAAGCCGATCCTGCTGATCAGCGGATCGAGCCCGTTCTGCGAGACCTTCTTCGACGACGTGAAGGTGCCCAAATTTTATGCCGATGACGTTCCCGCGCAGGCGGGCGAGGTCAATCGCGGCTGGGATGTCGCGAAATATCTGCTCGGCCACGAGCGCTCGATGATCGCCGAGACAGGCGGCAATGAGCGCGCCGTATCGCTTGGCGCGATGCTGTCGCGCAATCTCGCGCCCGATCCGGTGTTGCGCGCCGAACTGGCGCAATTCGACGTCGATGCGCTGGCCTTCACCGCCATGACCGAACGCTTCATGGACGAGACCAAGGCCGGGCGGGGCCACCCCGCACAGCCCAACATGTTCAAATATGCCGGAACCGAACTCAACAAGCGGCGCCACGAACTCGTGATGGCTGCCGGCGGCAGCGCTGCCCTCGAATGGGAAAGCGAAGACAGCGCCGGCGGCAAGGCCCCGCGCGACTGGCTGCGGACCAAGGCAAACAGCATCGAAGGCGGGACGAGCGAAGTGATGCTCAACGTCGTCGCCAAACGCATCCTCGAGCTGCCCGGAGGCTGACCAATTCGCGCCTCTCCCCCAGCGGGGAGGGGATCGGGAGATACATATGCCACTCTATCACGATGACGATCAGGCGATGCTCGCCGAAAGCGCACGCCAGTTCATGGCCGAGGAAGGCGCGATCGCGAAGCAATTGCGCCATTGGCGCGACCGCGAATGCAAGGACGGTTTCGGGCACGCGCTGTGGAAGCAATTCGCCGAGATGGGTTTTACCGGCATGCTGCTCGACGAGGAAGACGGCGGCCTCGGCATGGGCACTGTCGAAGCGGGGATCGTGCTCGAGGAGATCGGCCGCAATCTCACGCCCTCGCCCTTCCTGTCCAGTGCGGTGCTGGCTGCGACGGCGCTGAAGCAGGGGAGCGACGAGGTCCGCGGACGCTGGCTTCCGGATTTGGTGGCGGGGGAAAAGGTCTATGCCGTCGCGATCGATGAAGGTCCCAAGCACCGGCCCGAGCGGATCGCCTGCCGGGCCGAGAAATCGGGCAATGGCTTCAGGCTTTCTGGGCGCAAGGACTTCGTGGTCTATGGCGCCAGCAGCGAGATGATCGTCGTCGCCGCGCGCACCGCAGGGAGCGATGCCGATGTCGATGGCATCACCCTCTTCGCGGTTCCGCAGGATGCGCCGGGGATGAGCCACGACAGCGTGCGGCTGGTCGACAGTTCGATGGCCTCACACATCACCTTCGATGGAGTCGAGCTCGATGGTGATTCGGTCGTCGGCGAGGTCGATGGGGCGCGCGAAGTGCTCAACCGGATGCTGATGGCCGGACGGGTCGGGGCGGCCGCCGAAGGGGTGGGCGTCGCGCGCGGGGCAATGGACATGACGATCGACTATCTCAAGCAGCGCAAGCAGTTCGGGAGGTTGATCGGCGAATTTCAGGCGCTCCAGCACCGCGCGGCCCATCTCTATTCCGAGGTCGAGATCGCGCGGGCGGTCACGATCAAGGCTGCGCAATTGCTCGACAGCGGCGACGAGAGGGCCGATCTCATGGTCTCGGTCGCGAAGGCCAAGGTCGCCAAGGTGGCAGGTCTCGCCGTCCGCGAAGGCGTGCAGATGCACGGGGGCATCGGCATGACCGACGAATACGACATCGGCCTGTACATGAAGCGCGACCGGGCGCTGCAGGAATTCCTCGGCGACCAATACTACCATGCCGGTCGCGTGGCGGAGATGTCGGGTTACTGATCAAGCCGTCACCCCAGCGAAAGCTGGGGGCGCGGTCGGCACGCTCCGCCCGGACGGCGGGCGATCCCAGCCTGCGCTGGGATGACGAAAGGATGGAAAGAATGACCCTCGAAGATCTGTTCAGCCTCAAGGGCCGCGTGGCACTCGTCACCGGAGGGAGCCGCGGCATCGGCAAGATGATCGTCGAGGGTTTTCTCGCGGCGGGAATCGAGCGGGTCTACATCAGCGCGCGCAAGATCGACGAGATCGAACAGACCTGTTCCGAACTCGGCGAGAAGGTGATCGGAATCCAGGGCGATCTCTCCACGCTGAGCGGAATTGAGGCGTTGGTGGAGGAACTGTCGCAACGCGAGAGCAGGCTCGATATCCTCGTCAACAATGCCGGAGCAGCCTGGGGCGTCGACTATCTCGACTTCCCCGAAGCGGGCTGGGACAAGGTCATGGACCTCAACGTCAAGACGCCGTTCTTCCTGGCCCAAAAGCTGCATGGTCTGCTGACCGCCGCTGCCAGCGCGGATCGCCCGGCCAAGGTGATCAACATCACCTCGATCGACGGGCAGCGCGTCAACCCGTGGGAGACCTACAGTTATCAGGCGTCGAAGGCCGCGCTGATCCACCTGACCCGCCGCATGGCCGCGCGCCTGGTCAGGGATCACGTCTATGTGACCAGCCTTGCGCCCGGGGCCTTTCCCTCGAACATGAACCGTGCTGCGCGCGATCACGAGGAGCAGTCGGCCGCCGGCATCCCGTGCAAGCGCGTCGGCGACAAATACGACATGGGTGGGACCGCGGTCTACCTCGCCAGCCGTGCGGGCGATTATACGATCGGAGAGACGCTCACCGTCGACGGCGGGATCGTCAACGCTCTCCTGCCGAGCCATTTCGCCGAGCCGGCGTAAGTATCGAGCCGGGCCGGAATCGGGCGAGGCCGGGAACGGGCGGGGCGAGGATCAGGCGGCGGGCACGCTGATCCTCAGCTCTTCGGTATTCCCGTTCGCGCGGTGCTGCGACCGCGCCGCATCGGGTCCCCCGACGAGCCAAACCCCGCAGCCGCTGACCAGTTCGAGCTGACAGAGGGGGCGTCCGTCGTGCCACAATTCGGCCCAGATGCCCTGCGCGCGGGCACGCGCGACATCGAGAGCTCCGGCCAGCGACCGTTCCTCGAAGGCGAGTTCCACCGGCTGGCCCAGCTCCCTCGATGCATATCTGAGATTATACTGTGCCATCGGCTTGTCCCTTCCTGCTCACCGTAGCGAGTCGGGACAGAAGCGCGATAAACCATGTTAGACAAAGCACCGGAATCTGCCGGAGAATTTCGAAAGTCGGAAACAGGGTGTAATATTGTTGTTCGGGCGGCTTCGAAAATACGGCGAGGGCGAACCAGGACGCTCAATTCAGCGAGAGACGAATCCGGCGGGTCTGCCGCTGCCTCTCGATCTGCTCGGCACCGGCATCCATGCGTCCGGTCCCCAACGGCAATCCGCCACCCGCGCCTGATAGGCGGAGTGGCGGACCTTCAAGCAAATTGCGTCGGACGCTCAGGCGCTGACCGGCAACTCCTCGTCATCGTCGTCGGTGACCAGCAGGACGACCATTCCGATGCCGGCGAGGGCAGCGATGATCCCAGCGCGGGCGAGATTGCTGCCGGCATCATCGTCGGAGGTCTGGGCGGTCGCCGCTATCGGGGCAGCGGCGAGAGAAGCGGCGGCCGCCGCGGAGGCAATTTTTGGGAATTTCATCGTTCGACCTCTATTCTGCTGTAGGTTCGGGCGCGGAGAGAATCCTCCATTCCCTCGCTGCAACCCGCCGGAGCAGTGCTTGTTTCCGAGTTTTACGACGAGTCGCCGCTCTCGGGCGGTGAAAGCCCGCCGCGCTCGAGCCATGCGGCTGTCCTGCGGCTCGGGCCCTTCGCTGCCGCAGTTCAGGACATCAATTCGCGGACGAAGGGTATCAGTCCGGTCTGCCGCTGTCGCTTCATCCGTTCGGCATCGAGAATCTCGCGGACCTTGGCGAAGCAAGCACCGACATCCTCGTTTATGACCACATAGTCATAGGCGTCCCAGTGACTGATCTCGGCGCGAGCCCGCTCCATGCGGGCGGCGACCACCGCATCACTGTCGGTGCCCCGGCTGCGCAGGCGCCGCTCGAGTTCGGCGATGCTCGGGGGCAGGATGAACACGCGCACGACGTCCTGCTGGTCCTTTTGATAGAGCTGCTGCGTTCCCTGCCAGTCGATGTCGAAAAGGAAATCCTGCCCTTCCTTGAGCGCGTTGCGGATTCGGCCCTTGGGAGTGCCGTAGCGGTGGCCGAAGACATGCGCCCATTCGTAGAAGTCGTCTTCCTCGACCATCTGGTCGAAGGCTGCATCATCGACGAAATAGTAATGCACGCCATCCACTTCGCCCGAGCGCGGCGGTCGGGTGGTGACGCTCACCGAAAGCCTGATTTCGGGGTCTGCGGCGAGCAGCATGCGGCTGATTGTCGTCTTCCCCGCGCCGCTCGGCGACGAGAGGATGAACATCAGCCCCCGGCGGGCGAGGTTGGGGCGGTCGGACGCCAGAGCTTGCGGAGAGGAATCGGCCATGCGCGCTGTTGCCGCATGGGACGGGACCAAATCAAGCCCGCTCACCCATATTCCTCCGCTTACTAGGTCTCGGCCTGCTCGGTAAGCGCCTTGTGGCCATCCCGCCGCGCCTTCCGTTTCGACCGGCTGCGATCGAACAGCGTCTTGATCAGCAAGCCGCCGCCGACGGCCACGGCTCCGGGGACCGAGCGCGTGGCCACCTTGGTCACGCCATAGGCGGCCATGGTGTGGAGGACAGAGCGGTTATCGACCACATCCTTGGCGAAGCGGCTGCCATAGCGCCTGCCGAGCAGCGCCTTTTCCAGCGTGATCCGGGTCAGCCGGCCCGCGCTGCGCAGGATGATGTCGTGGATGATGAGATTGGTCGAGGGATTGGTGCTGGGCCCGGGCACGGTGTTCTCATACGACAGATCGCGCTCGACCTCGGCGATCTTGTCGCTGACCGAATCCGTGATATGCCGTGCCGTCTTCCTGACCTGCGCCATGCTTGCCCCGCCTTTCACGCGGACTTGCCGCGCCTTACTTCTTGCGTCCGAAATCGACCGTGACGACGTTCGAACCGTCTTCCGCTGTCTCAACGGCCGGATCGCCACCGCGTTCCTCGTCATTGCCGGCCGGATCGGTCGGGGCGGGGGCCATGTCGGCGACGGTCGCCTGGAACTGGAGGCCGAAATCGACCGCGGGATCGACGAACTGCGTGATCGCCGCATAGGGGATGTCGAGCTCGGCGGGCACCTGGTTGAACGACAGCCCGACCGAGAACCCGTCTTCGCGCACATTGAGGCCCCAGAACTTGTTCTGCAGCACGATCGTCATCTCGTCGGGAAAACGCTCGCGCAGATGGGTCGGAACCGCGACCCCCGGCGCATGCGTCTTGAAAGTGATGTAGAAATGATGGGGACCGGGAAGTTCGCCGCCGGTTTGCTCTATTTCACCCAATACGCGGCCCACCACCGCACGCAGGGCCTCCTGCACGATCGTGTCGTAGGGGATCAGGCTGTCGGGCGCATCGTCGCTCATGCTGGCCTAGGTGTAACCGCGAGGGGCGCGGGTCAAGCGCTTTAAGCCGGTCTTTAGCCTTGCGAATGCCCGATTGCCTTGCGCAGCGGTCAGGCAGGCCTATAGCCTCGCCACCATGCGCACAGGCCGGATCGAGCGGGACACCGCGGAAACCAAAATCCTGGTCGAGGTGAACCTCGACGGGAACGGATCGTACGATATCTCCACGGGCATCGGCTTCCTCGATCACATGGTCGAACAATTCGCCAAGCATTCGCTGATCGACGTAAGGATGTCGGTGGCGGGCGATCTCCATGTGGACCAGCACCACACGACCGAGGACAGCGCTCTGGCGCTCGGGCAGGCGCTGGCGCAGGCGCTCGGCGACAAGGGCGGAATCGCGCGTTACGGCAGCGCCCATTCGCCGATGGACGAAACGCTGGCGCGCGTGGCGCTCGACATTTCGGGTCGGCCCTACCTCGTCTGGCGCGCTGGTTTCAGCCAGGAAAGACTGGGCGAATGGGATACCGAGCTGATCGAGCACTGGTTCCATTCGGTCGCGCAGACCTGCGGTCTGACGCTGCATGTGGAATTGCTCTACGGCACCAACAACCACCACATCTGCGAGGCGATCTACAAGGGCTTCGCGCGGGCCATGCGCGCGGCGGTCGAGATCGATCCCCGCAAGGGCGGGGCGATCCCCAGCACGAAGGGACAGCTCGGTGGGTGAGACGACCGCTCTCGTCGATTATGGCGCGGGCAATCTCCATTCGGTCGAGAACGCGCTGCGCAAGGTCGGAGGCGCGGTGACCGTGACCGCCGATCCCGAGGTGTTGCGCGCGGCGGACCGGATCATCCTGCCGGGAGTCGGCTCCTTCAAGGCCTGTGCCGAAGGGCTGCGGGCGGCAGACGGTGTGGTCGAAGCGATGCGCGAACGCGTCTTCGTCGGCGGGGCACCCTTCCTGGGGATCTGCGTCGGCATGCAATTGCTGGCGACGCAGGGGCTCGAACATGGCAGCACGCCGGGACTCGACTGGATCGGCGGCACGGTGCGGCTGATCGAGCCGACCGACAGTTCGGTCAAGGTCCCGCACATGGGCTGGAACGATGTCGCGCCGCTGCCGCACGCACGCGGTCACGCGGTGATCGGGAAGGGCGAGGCCTATTTTCTCCATTCCTATCATTTCAAGGTCCGTCACCACGACGACATTCTTGCCATGACCGATCATGGCGGCGGCCTGGTCGCGGCTGTCGGTCGCGACAACATGGTCGGCGTCCAGTTCCATCCCGAAAAGAGCCAGGCCTTCGGCCTCGAAATCCTGCAACGCTTCCTCGACTGGAGACCCTGACGTGATCGTCTTCCCCGCGATCGATCTCAAGGCCGGCCAGGTCGTCCGGCTGGCCGAAGGCGACATGGATCGGGCGACGATCTATGGCGACGATCCGGCGCGCCAGGCACGCGTCTTCGCCGAAGCGGGCGCCGACCATCTCCATGTGGTCGATCTCGACGGCGCTTTCGCCGGCGAAAGCCGCAATCGCGCCGCGGTCGAGGCCATCGTCGCGGCCTTTCCGGGCCGCGTGCAGCTCGGCGGCGGCATCCGCAACGCTGCGGCGGTCGAGGGCTGGTTCGCGCTCGGCGTGGCGCGCATCGTCATCGGGTCGGCCGCGCTCGCGGACCCCGTCTTCGTCAAGGCGATGGCCCGCCAATGGGAAGGCCGGATCGTCGTCGCGGTGGATGCCAGGGACGGAATGGTTGCCACCCAGGGCTGGGCCGAGCTGTCCGACGTGCCGGTCCACGATCTGGCCCGCCGCTTCGAGGATGCCGGAGTCGCCAGCCTGCTGTTCACCGACATCGGACGCGACGGGCTGCTCACCGGCTGCAATGTCGAGGCGACGCTCGAACTCGCGCGGCACACCGCTCTTCCGGTCATCGCCAGCGGCGGGGTCGCAGGTCCGGAGGATATCCGCCTGCTCGCGGCGCATGCAGACGAAGGGATCGAAGGCGTGATCACCGGACGCGCGCTTTACGACGGCACGCTCGACCTGTCCCAAGCGCTCGCCCTGGCGAAGGCCCGATGACCGTCCGCGTCCGGGTCATTCCCTGCCTCGACGTGGCCGAGGGGCGGGTGGTCAAGGGCGTCAATTTCGTCGATCTGCGCGACGCGGGCGATCCCGTCGAGCAGGCGCAGGCCTATGATCGCGCGGGAGCGGACGAATTGTGCTTCCTCGACATCTCGGCAAGTCACGAAGGCCGCGGGACGCTCCTCGATATCGTCCGGCGCACCGCCGAAGTGTGCTTCATGCCACTGACGGTCGGCGGCGGGGTCCGCAGCGTGGAGGATGCCCGCGCCCTGTTGCTCGCGGGGGCCGACAAGGTCGCGGTCAATTCCGCCGCCGTTTCGCGCCCGGAGCTGGTGCGCGAGATCGCGGAGAAATTCGGCAGCCAGTGCATCGTCGCCAGCGTGGATGCGCGCGCTGCGGCGAGCGGACCGGCGCGCGGGTGGGAAGTTTTCACCCACGGCGGTCGCAAACCCACCGGGATCGATGCGGTCGATCATGCCGTGCGGCTCGCCGCGCTCGGCGCGGGGGAACTGCTCGTCACCTCGATGGATGCCGATGGGACCAGAGACGGCTATGACGTCGAGCTGACGCGGGCGATCGCCGATTCGGTGTCGGTGCCGGTCATTGCCAGCGGCGGAGTCGGCAATCTCGATCATCTGGTCGAAGGCGTGCAACGCGGCCATGCGAGTGCGGTCCTCGCCGCATCGATTTTCCATTTCGGCAAGTATAGCATCGGCGAAGCGCATGCCGCGCTGCGTCGCGCCGGCCTTCCCGCACGCGGGTGACTTTCCGTCCCGTAGCGAGACGGGGCAACGCTCCGGCTCCGTTCGGAGGGCGAGCGGTGCCATAGGGCGGTCATGTCGAGTCAGATTACATCGCTGGCAGCACAGTTTGCCGACCTCGACGGTCCGGTGGGGATCGCCGCGCGACTGGTGGAGCCGAGCGCGCTGACCCTACTGGCCGTTGGCACGGCCGGCCTGCTGGTCGGGCGCTTTTTGCTGGGGCGCAACCAAGATTGACGCCGCGCGCATGGCCCGTGCATAGCGCGCGCATGAATACGCTTGCCCGCATCGAAAGCACCATCGCGCAGCGCCGCGCGGCCGATCCTTCGCACAGCTATGTCGCCAGCCTCCACGCCAGGGGACTGCCCCATATGGCGCGCAAGCTGGGCGAAGAGGGAGTCGAAGCGGCCATTGCCGCGGTTTCGGGGGAGCGAGAGGAATTGGTCGGCGAGGCGGCGGACCTCCTCTTCCACCTCCTAGTCGTGCTCGATGCGCGCGAAATCCGGATCGGCGAAGTCCTGGCCGAACTCGACCGGCGCGACGGCGTCTCGGGGCTGGAAGAAAAGGCGAGCAGGAGCGAATAGATGCCGATCGACCCCACGCTACCCTATGACGACGACAATCTGTTCGCCCGGATCCTGCGCGGCGAGATCCCCTCGACCAAGGTCTATGAGGACGATTGGGCCTATGCGTTCGAGGACATCAATCCGCAGGCCGAGGTCCATACGCTGGTGGTGCCCAAAGGCCGCTACGTCAGTTGGGACGATTTCAGCGCCCGGGCAGCGCCCGAGGAGATCGCCGGCTTCGTCCGCGCAGTGGGTACCGTCGCGCGCGACAAGGGGCTGGTCGAGCAGGGCTATCGCATGATGGCCAACGTCGGGGCGAATGGCGGCCAGGAAGTTCCCCATCTTCACGTCCATATCTTCGGCGGGCAGCCGCTCGGGCCGATGCTCGGAGTCAGGCCGCAGCGGCCTTCCTGAACAGCAAGGCGGCCCCGGCCCAGCCGGTCGCCATCCCCGCGAGCAGGCCCCATTCCACCGCATGGCCCGGCATCATGGACAGCGCTGCAATGCCGAGCGCCGGCAGGGCAGCGGCGGCGAGCCCCGCGATCCAGACCATGATCCGTGGACGGAACCAGCATCCCAGGCTGGTCAGGGCGACCGCCAGCACGAGGGCGTAGAAGCCCAGATTGACGAGCTCGTCCTCACTCCCGATGATGCCGACGGCGCCATTGATCCAGAAGGTCAGGAAGCACAGCACGGCGACGAGGATGATGCCGCCCCTATGCGCTCTTCCCCGCGCGATCCGCGTCGCTAGCTCGATCCCGGCTCCGAGCGAGGTCAGCAAGACCGCAGCCACGACGAAGTCCGCATTCGTCCAGTTCACATCGATGTCGAATCGCATGGCAAGCGCGGGAAGCAGGATCAGCGCAAGGGCGGCGCCCCAGCCGGCGATGCGCCAGCCGTTGAGCAGGCGCGGCTGGTTTCGCGCCTGGGATCCGGACGAACGAATATCGGTCATGGGTTCTGCTCCTGATCGGTGGATGACCGCTTGCTAGGCCCCTCGCCGGCTGAGCGGCATGAGCAATTCGTGAGCAATGCTTGAAAACCTTCCTCCCCGTGCGATCATCGCATAGGTCTGCATGAGGGAAGGGACGCATGCCGGACACCTCTGAAATTCTGCGCTTCGACGCCTTCGAACTCGATCCCGCCAATCGGCAATTGCGCCGCGGGGGCGAGCCCATCGAGCTTGGCAGCCGCTATTTCGACGCGCTCGCGCTGATGGTGCGCGATGGCGGTGCCCTGGTGTCCAAGAATCGCTTCATGGAGGAGGTCTGGCGCGGGATTCCGGTGACCGACGAGGCGCTGACCCAATGTATCCGCACGCTGCGCCGGGCGCTCGGCGACGATGCGGCCAGTCCCCGCTACATCCAGACCGTGCCCAAGCATGGCTATCGCTTCATCGCGCAGCCGGCGGGCGCGGAGCCGGCGAATGCGCCGCTCCGCGCATCCGGTCTCGCCGGAGCGGTGGCGGGCTGGGCCACGCTGGCGGGCGGCGCGGCGGGGGTGATGGGCGGACTTTTCTACGGCCTGCTGGCAAGCACTGGTGGCGGCTCCACCGTGCTGGTGCTCGCCGCTCTGGTCGGGGCGCTCGGCGTGCTCGCCGGTGCCGGCGTGGGCCTCGGCATGGCCAGCGCGCTCGCCTGGCGGGGGCGCGCCGATGCCACGCTCGTGCTCGGGGCGGCGCTCGGAGGGATGGCGGTGGGCGCGCTCGGAGGGACGCTGGGGAAGGATGGCATCGGCCTTTTGACCGGTTCCCGCATCGGGCAGGTCACGGGCCTTTTCGAGGGGCTGATCCTCGGCCTTGCGGTCGGCGCGGCCGCGTGGCTGGCGCTGGCCCGCACAGCGGCAAGCGACCGCAGGGTCGCCATGCCGGCGGCGCTTGGCGCAATTGCGCTGGGGGCACTTTCCGGCATGATCATTCACGCCACCGACGGGCGTCTGCTCGGCGGCAGCCTCCTTGCGCTTCAGCGGCAGCTCGGCGGGTCGCAGCTGGCGCTCGAGCGGATCGGCTTGACCGGGGGCCGGGCGGGCCCGGGAAGCGTCGCGCAGCTGCTCACCGCGCTGGGCGAGGGATCGGTCTTCGTGCTCGCCGTTACCTTGGGCCTGCTTGCCGCACGCACTGCCCGCGAGCCAAAAGAAAAGGGCGGCCCCGTTGCGAGGCCGCCCCTTCCCGGTGGTTCCCGTTCGCGACGGGAAGCCTAGTCGATGCGACGCACGGTGGTCTTTTCCGGCGCGATCGAGATGCGTACCGTCTCGCCCGAATTGCCGGGGAAGTCGGTAAACATGGCCTCGACCAGATTCGGCACCAGATACTGCAGGCGGTCCGAGGTCGACATGGCCTGCGCCTTGCCCTCGAACAGCCGCTCACCCGTGGCGGCGCGGTCGATCTTCATGTCGATGCCGCTGGTGTAGACGGTGTAGCTCGTCACTTCCGGGCCGCCGAACCACGGGTCGTAGAAGCCGTATCCCCAGCGCGAACCGAAATAGCGGGGGCGGTAATAGCCGATCCGCGACGGATAGCCGAAGTGCGAGCGATAGCCGTACCACGGTGAATAGAACGGGTCGTAAAATCCCGTCGTCCGGACGCGCTCGCGGCCGTTGTCGACGCCATAGTCGAACCGCACGAGCAGCGAGGCATTGTCGGGCGAGGCCGCCTGGGCATAGCCGAGTCGGGCCATCTGCGCTTCGACGAGGTCGGCATATTGCGAGAATTCAAGCCCGCCGGCGAGCGCAGGATCGTCGGCGACGACGTAGAAGCTTTCGCCCTGCGGGGCGGGAAGCTGCGTCTGGAAACGCGACACATCGGCCTTGAACGGCGTGGCGCAGGCGGCGAGGCCGGCGAGGATCATGGGTACGGAGGCAAGCTTGAGTGTGCGCCCCCAACCCTTGCGAAGGTAGGTCATGCTCTGTCCCTTTCGATCGGATGGTCATCATATACGATAACGCGAAGCCGCGCAGCCCGCCGCATCTCGAGGGCAAACCGTCAGCGAATGTGTCTGGTTGTAGATGAGCTGCGATGAACCCGCTTTGAATGTCGGGATTCACATTTGTTGCAGCGCGTGCCTAGCGCACCAGGCCGAGCGCCCGATAGGCCGCCTGCAGCGTCGGCCGGCCGAGTTCGCGGGCCATGCTCGCCCCGCGCGCGAGAATCGCGTCGATCGCCTCGCGATCCTCGAGCAAGGCGTTGAACCGCGTCGAGATCGGACGCAGCGTCTCGACCAGCAGCGCACCGAGCGCGGGTTTGAAGCTCCCGAATCCCTGGCCGCCGTATTCGCGCAGCACCTGCTCGACCGTGCTGTCGGACAGCGCCGCATGGATCGTCACCAGATTGAGCGCCTCCGGGCGTCCCGCCAGGCCGGCTTCCTCGCCCGGCAGGGGCTCCGCATCGGTCTTGGCCTTCTTGACCTTCCTCATCACCGTGTCGGCGTCGTCGGAGAGATTGATCCGGCTCATCTCCGAAGGATCGGACTTGCTCATCTTCGCCATGCCGTCGCGCAGCGACATGATCCGGGCCGCCTGCGGCGGGACGATCGGATCGGGCAAGGTGAAGACCGGCGCTGCCTCGGAGGCGAAATCATTGTTGAACTTCTGCGCGATGTCGCGCGCCAGTTCGAGATGCTGCTTCTGGTCCTCGCCCACCGGCACGTGGGTCGCCTGATAGAGCAGCACGTCGGCGGCCTGCAGCACCGGATAGCCGAACAGCGCGACCGACTGGCCTTCGCGATTCTTGCCCGCCTTGTCCTTCCACTGCGTCATGCGGTTGAGCCAGCCCATGCGCGCGGTGCCGTTGAGCAGCCATTGCAGCTCCGCATGTGCGGGAACCTGCGCCTGGTTGAACAGCACGCTGCGCTGCGGGTCGATCCCGCAGGCGACCAGCGCCGCAGCCATCTCCAGCGTCGCGGCATGCAGCTCGGCGGGGACGTGCGGCTGGCTGATGGCGTGGAGATCGGCGAGGAAGAACAGGCACTGATTGCCGTCCTCCATCGCATCCTGCATCCGCACCCAATTGCGGATCGCCCCGAGGTAATTGCCGAGGTGGAGACTGCCGGTGGGCTGGATGCCGGAAACGACGCGCATGGTGTGGGATGCTCGCTTATGCGGATGGGGTGGACGGATCGGTCTCGCGCGAGACCGGGGGCTTGCGGCGTAGCTGCGCGAGCAGGTCCTTGTCGAGGGCGCCGACCAGATAGGCGAGGGCGAAGAACGCCGCCGCACCGGCTCCGACCAGCAGCGAGAGCGACCAGATCCGCGACAGCGCATCTCCGCGCCAATAGGGCTCGAGGGTCGGGGTCAGCCACCACAGCAGCACCCCCATCGCCGCGGTCGCGACGATCTGGCGAAGAATCTTCGTCGCCAGCCTGCCGGTCAGGTGGAACCACCCGCGCCGCTGCAGGATGGTGTAGAGCAGGAGCACGTTGAGCGTGGCGGTGATCGCCGTCGCGGCGGCGAGCCCGACGATCCCGTAGCGTGGGACGACATAGAAATTGAGCGCGATGTTGACCGTCAGCGCGCCGGCGGCGACGAACACCGGCGTGCGCGTGTCCTCGCGGCTGAAGAAGGCCGGTTGAAACACCTTGATGAGCACATAGGCGGGCAGACCGCAGACCAGCGCGGTCACGATATTGCCCATGACCGCGGTGTCGCCGGCGGTCATCTTGCCGCCCTGGAAGATGCCCGCGGTGAAGGCTTCGGAACAGATCGACAGCGCCACCGCGCAGGGCAGGCACAGGAGCATGGCGATCTCGACTGCATTGGCCTGGAGACGCTGGGCCTCGCCACGGTTCTCCGACTGGATGTGGCGCGCGAGCATCGGCAGGATCGCGGTGCCCAGCGCAATGCCGAACACGCCGAGCGGCATCTGGTTCAGCCGGTCGGCCAGCTTGAGCAGGGTCAGCGATCCTTGCGGCAGGCTGGTGGCGAAGAAAGTGTCGACCAACTGGCTGATCTGGTAGATGCCGGCGCCGAATGTGGCGGGAAGCATCAGCATGCCTAGCCGCTTCACGTCGGGGGTGAATTGGGGCAGACTGATCCGCAGCCGAACTCCGGCCCGAACGGTCGACCACCACAGGTAGAGCAGCTGTGCGATACCCGCCAGGGTGAGCGAGATCGCCAGCGCCCAGGCAACCACCACGTCGCTGCCTTCCTCGCCCCGCAGATGCCAGCCGGTCACTATCCCCCCGATCATCACCAGGTTGAGCAACACCGGCGCGAAGGCGCCCGGGGCGAAGCGCGAACGCGAATTGAGCAGGCCCGAGAGCATGGCGACGAGGCTGACCAACGCGAGATAGGGAAAGGTCGCGCGGCTGAGATAGACCGACAGCTCGAACTTGCCGGGCACATCCTGATAATCGCGCGCCAGCAGCCAGACGATGCCCGGCATGAAGATCATGCAGAGCGCCGAGAAACCCAGCAGGACCCAGACGAACACCGACAGCACGTCGGTGGCGAACCGGTCGGCGGCTGCTTCGCCCCCACCCTCGTCGGCGTGCAGGCGGCGCGTATACATGGGCACGAAGGCAACGCTGAACGCCCCTTCCGCAAACAGCCGGCGAAAGGTGTTGGGAAGTGTGAAGGCAAGCTGCCAGGCATCGGCTGCAAGCCCCGCACCGAGCACGCGGGCCAGCAGCATGTCGCGGACGAAGCCGAACACGCGGCTGACCAGCGTCAGGCCGCCGATCGTGCCGACATTCTTGACCAGGCTCACCGGTCGAGCCCCGCTGGCGGCGTCAGGCGCTCAGGCCTGACCGGCGGGCGGGGGCGCACCTTCGCCCTGCTGCGCCCGCGCAGCGAGCTGCTGCTGATACAGCGCGCCGAAATCGATCGGATCGAGCAGCAGCGGCGGGAAGCCGGCATCGCGGGTGGCGTCGGCGATCACGCGGCGGGCGAAGGGGAACAGCACCCGCGGCGATTCGGCGAACAGGAAGGCATGGGCGGTCTCGTCGGGCAGGTTGCGCATGCCCATGAGGCCGCAATAGTCGAGATCGACGAGATAGAGATTGCCCTGGCTGGTCTTGGCCGTGGCGGTGATCTTGAGCGTCACCTCGTGGACGTCCTCGTTGACCTGCTCGGCGGCGATATTGACCTGCACGTCGAGTTGCGGCTGCTCGTTCCACTGGAAGCATTTCGGCGCATTGGGATTCTCGACCGAAAGATCCTTCACATATTGCGAGATCACGCCCGCGCTCGGCAGATTGTCCTGCCCGTTGGCGCCGGCTGCGGGGTCGGGATTGAGATCGGTGAGAACGTCGCCTTCGTCGGCCATGGGTCAATCGCTTTCGTGTTCGATGGGCTGGCCGCGCGCCGGCCATGCCGGCGCATCGGGCCTTCGGTGCGCGCGCCTAGCACTGTCGGCGAGGCGTAGCAATCCGCCCCCTCGCATCGCCCGCCGCGCGTGGCGGGGAGGTGGTCGCAGGAACATTGTCGGTTTGAAATTCTTCCCTATCTAGGGCAGGACGACACGACGTCACCCGCGCGCAAGGGCGTGCGCGGCCTCCGGATTGGAAAGCAGGTAGCCTACGTGATCACCGAGATCGTCATCCTTGCCATGATCGCCGCCTTTCTCGGTTTGCGGCTCTATTCGGTGCTCGGTCGCCGGTCGGAGCACGAGGAAGAGGTGGTTCCGCGCCGCTTCGAACGCAGCGAGGAGCCGGGCCAATCGCCCGAGCAGCCGCGCGCGATGCGCCAGCCCGTGCTGCTGCGCGCCAGCGATGATCGTGCCCCCGCCAATGAGGCTGGCATCCGCGCCATCGCAGCGGCCGATCCGCGCTTCGATCTGCTGGCCTTCCTCGAAGGAGCGAAGGGCGCCTATGGCATGATTCTCGAAGCCTTCTGGAAAGGCGATCGCGAGACGCTTCGCGAACTTGCCGACGACGATGTCTATGCCGGCTTCGCGCAGGCGATCGACGCTCGCGAGGAAGCGGGGGAGACGCTCGAGAACCGGCTCATCCGGATCGAGGATGCCAGCGTTCGTTCGGCCGAACTCGACGGGCGCACGGCCCGGATCGCCGTTCTGTTCGTCGCCGATATCGCCGCCGTGACACGCGACAGGGATGGTACGGTCATCGCCGGATCGCTCGACGATGCGATCGAGAGCCGCGACGTCTGGACCTTCACCCGCAATGTCGGCGCCGCGTCGCCCGACTGGGTGCTCGACGAAACCGACGAGGGGTAAGCCCTCGCCATGCCCGGAGGGCTCATGCGCAAGCTCGGCTTGGCTGCGAGCCTGATGCTGGGGGGCTGCGCGGGAATCGTGCCCGATGCGGTTCCACCGCAGAGCGCGATCCCGGTTCCGCCGCCTGCCGCCGCCGGATACGCCTCCGCCGCCCTGGCTCCGATCGCGCGCGGACCCGATGTCGCGGCGCTGGGCATCGGCAGTGCCGACGCGGCGACGGCGCTGCGCTCCTTTTCCGAATCCTGCCCCGAGGTGCTCGCCCGCAGCGATGCCAGCGGCCTGACCTCGGGCGAGGACTGGCGGCCCGCCTGCGAGGCGGCAGGCACCTGGCCCGCCGGCGACGCGCGCCGTTTCTTCGCGGCCCATTTCGAAACTGCCCGGATCGGCGACGGTGCAGCCTTCGCCACCGGCTATTACGAGCCCGAGATCAGGGGCAGCCGCACCCGCGCGCCCGGCTATGACGTTCCGGTCTATGCCATGCCGCCAGAGCTGGTGCGCGGCTGGCCCGAGGACGTGCCCGCAAGCGAACGCACGGGCCGCGCCCCGCTCGGGCGCTATGATGACGCGGGCACCTTCGTGCCCTTCTACGAACGGGCCGAGATCGAGCAGGGCGCGCTTGCCGGACGCGGGCTCGAGATCGCCTGGGCTGCGGACCCGGTGGAGCTGTTCTTTCTCCAGATCCAGGGTTCGGGGCTGCTGCGGCTGCCCGACGGTTCGCTGATGCGGATCGGCTATGCCGGCCAGAACGGTCGCGAATATGTCGGCATCGGCGCAGTGATGCGCGAACGCGGCCTGCTCGGGGACGGGCCGGGGCAATATCCGGGCTCGATGCAGGGGATCATGGCCTATATCCACGACAATCCGGCGGAAGGGCGCGAGCTGATGCGGCTCAACAAGAGCTGGATCTTCTTTCGCGAGCTGACCAGCGACGGGCCGCTCGGATCGCTCGGCGTTCCGGTGCGGCGCGAATCCTCGGTCGCGGTCGATCCTGCCTTCGTCCCCTATGGCGCGCCGGTCTTCCTCGACATGGAACGCGATGTGGCCGACGGGCTGTGGATCGCGCAGGATACCGGCGGTGCGATCAAGGGTCTCAACCGGTTCGACACCTTCTGGGGAAATGGCGCCGATTCGCGCGAGATCGCCGGCGGGATGAGCGCGCGGGGCACAGCGCTGGTCCTGCTGCCGAAGGGGACCATCGCGCGTCACCGATCGGGGCGATGAGCGCCCCCCGCGGGCTCAGCGCCGAAGAGGCCGACGCGTGGGAGCAACTCGCCCGCACGGTCGTGCCGCTGCATCCGGTCGCGCGCACGCCGGCGCGCCCCAAGGACCCACCCGCCATCGCGCCGTCGCCGCCGGCTCGGCAGGCGAAAGCCGGGGGCGGCAAGGCTCCCGCTGCCAGGCCGCGCGTCGCGGTGGCGCCCGCCACCCCGCCCCGGCTGGCGGGACCTGCGCGCGGCGGGCTCGATTCGCATTGGGACCGCAGGCTCAAGGCGGGTGCGATCAGCCCCGATTTCACGCTCGACCTTCACGGCCACGGTCTCGATGCCGCCTATGACCGCTTGATGAGCGGGGTGGCGCAGGCGCGCGCCATGGGTGCGCGGACCATCCTGCTCGTCGCGGGCAAATCGCGCCCGGTCGATCCCGCGGACAGGGGGGCGAAGCGTGGCGCGATCCGCGCCAAGCTGCTCGACTGGCTCGCTGCCAGCGAACACCATTCGGCCATCGCCGCCGTCCGCCGCGCGCACAATCGCCACGGCGGGGAAGGGGCGCTCTACATCGTCCTTCGCCGGTCCGGATAGGACGGCTCGGGGCAGGCGGGAACGAGAAAGGCCTCCGACATCGCTGCCGGAGGCCCCTCGGTGGACGGCGCGGAGCCGTCTAAAGCGTCATGCGTGATACTTTGCATATTCGAGGTCGAAGCGGTCGGCCTCCATCACCTTGGTCCAGGCGTGGACGAAATCGCGCGCGAATTTCTCCTCGTTCCCGTCCTCGGCATAGACTTCGGCGACCGCGCGGAGCTGCGAGTTGGAGCCGAAGACCAGATCGGTGCGGGTCGCGCGCCATTTCTCATCGCCCTTCAAGCGGCATTTGCCGACGAATTCCTCGTCGCCGCTCTCGTCGACGACCTCCCAGACGGTGCCCATGTGGAGCAGGTTGACGAAGAAGTCGTTCGACAGCACGCCCGGCCGATCGGTGAGCACGCCGATCCTCGTGCCGTGCTGGGCGTGCCTGCTGACCGCGCCGAGTGCCCGCATCCCGCCGAGCAGCACGGCCATTTCGGGCGTCGAGAGGCCGAGCAGATCGGCCTTGTCCACCAGCATGTCCTCGGTCTTCACCGATGCCTTGGACCTGAGGTAGTTGCGGAAACCGTCGGCGAAGGGTTCGAGCGGTTCCCAGCTCTCGGCATCGAAATCTTCCCGCCGCGCATCGCCGCGGCCGGTGCTGACCGGGACCGTCATGTCGAAGCCCCCGTCCTTCGCCGCCTTCTCGACCGCCGCCGCACCGCCGAGCACGATCGCATCGGCGAGCGAGAGCTCGCCGCGGAGTTCGTCGAGCTTGGCGAGGACCCGGCCCAGCTCCTCTGGGTCGTTCGCCGGCCAGTTCCGCAGCTCGTCGAAGCGGATGTGCGCGCCATTGGCACCGCCGCGATGGTCGGATCTGCGATAGGTCGAGGCCGAGGCCCAGGCCGCCTTGACCAGTTCGGCCACGGACAGGCCGCTGGCGAGCACCTTGCGCTTGAACTCCGCCACCGCGCTGTCGGAGGCCGGCTTCCCGGCCGGCACCGGGTCCTGCCAGATCATCTCCTCGGCGGGCACTTCGGGGCCGAGATAGCGGGTCTTGGGGCCCATGTCGCGGTGGGTCAGCTTGTACCAGGCGCGGGCGAAGGCGTCGTCGAGCGCAGCCTGGTCGTCGCGGAAGCGCTCCGAGATCCTGCGATAGTCCGGGTCGCGCTTGAGCGCCATGTCGGCGGTGGTCATGATGGTCGGGACCTTCTTGTTCGGGTCGCGCGCATCGGGGGCCATGTCGGCCTCTTCGGGATCGATCGGAGTCCACTGATTGGCACCGGCCGGGCTCTGGACGAGCTCGTAGTCATATTTGAACAGCAGGCGGAAATAGTCGCCCCCCCATTGCGTCGGATTGGGCGTCCACGCGCCTTCGATGCCGCTGGTGGTGATGTGGCCCTTGCCGATCTCCTCGGGATCGGTCAGCCAGCCGAAGCCCATCGTATGCAGCTTCTCGCCTTCGGGCGCCTTGCCGAAACTGTCGGAGGGCTTGGCGCCATGGCACTTGCCGAAGGCGTGGCCGCCGGCGGTCAGCGCGACGGTCTCCTCGTCGTTCATGGCCATGCGGGCGAAGGTTTCGCGCATGTCGCGCGCCATGCCTTCGGCATCGTGCGGATTGCCGCCGGGGCCTTCCGGATTGACGTAGATCAGCCCCATCTGGATCGCCGCGAGCGGGTTTTCCAGCGCCTTGCCCTCATCGGGAAGGATGCGCGTCTCGACCCCTTCGTCGACCCATTTCTCTTCGGTGCCCCAATAGACCGTCTCGGGCTCGAACACATCCTTGCGGCCGCCGCCGAAGCCGAACACCGGCCCGCCCATCGATTCGATCGCGACATTGCCGGTCAGCACGAACAGATCGGCCCAGCTGATGTGCTTGCCGTATTTCTTCTTGATCGGCCACAGCAGGCGCCGCGCCTTGTCGAGATTGCCATTGTCGGGCCAGCTGTTGAGCGGGGCGAAGCGCTGCTGTCCGCTCGAGGCACCACCGCGGCCATCGCCGGTGCGATAGGTGCCCGCGGCATGCCAGGCCATGCGGATGAAGAACGGGCCGTAATGGCCGTAGTCGGCGGGCCACCATTCCTGGCTGTCGGTCATCAGCGCGGTCAGGTCGCGCTTGAGCGCGCCATAGTCCAGCGCGTTGAAGGCTTCGCAATAGTCGAAATCCTCGCCCATCGGGTCGGGATTGCGATGCTCCTGCGAGAGGATGTCGAGCTGGAGCGAATCGGGCCACCAATCGCGATTGGTCCGCCCGAGCAGTCCGCGCACGCCGCCTTCGCCATTGAAGGGGCAACCACTCATTTCACCGGTCTTTGCGTCCATGACGTCTCTCTCCTCTCGTGGGACTCGGATCTTCCATCCGCTTTGCCCGAGGAGGATGACGGTTCCGCGGTAATCCGTCCAATCGATTAATCGGTTATGATTGATTGGCCGATGCGATCTGTCGGTGTTCTGCGACGGATGCGAAAAAGGCGCCACCATCCGGCGGGATGGCGGCGCCTCGATCGCGAAAGACCGTCTCAGGCGGCCTGGGCGATATCCTCGGCGGGCTCGGTCCGGATGAGATAGTCGAAGGCGGACAGGCCGGCCTTGGACCCTTCGCCCATGGCCACGACGATCTGCTTGTAGGGAACGTCGGTCACGTCGCCGGCGCCGAAGATGCCGGGCAGGCTGGTGCGGCCCTCGGCATCGGTCACGATCTCGCCGTGCTTCGAGAGCGCGAGCCCGCTGTCCTGCAGCCATTCGGTGTTGGGCACGAGACCGATCTGGACGAACACCCCCTCCAGCGCCACGCGCCGCTCCTCGCCGCTCTTGCGATCCTTGAGCACGAGGCCGTCGACCTTGCCGCCGCTGCCGGTGATCGCAGTGGTCTGGCCCCCGGTGACGATTGCGACATTGCTCAGGCTGCGCAGCTTCTTCTGCAGCACTTCGTCGGCGCGCAGCTGGTCGTCATATTCGATCAGCGTGACATGGCCGACGATCTTGGCGAGGTCGATCGCCGCTTCGACGCCCGAATTCCCGCCGCCGATCACGGCGATGCGCTTGCCCTTGAACAGCGGCCCGTCGCAATGCGGGCAATAGGCGACGCCCTTGTTGCGGTATTCGGCCTCGCCCGGCACGCCGAGATTGCGCCAGCGCGCGCCGGTGGCGAGGATCAGCGACCGCGCCTCGAGCGCACCGCCATTGCCGAACTCCACCCGGTGCAGCCCGCCCTCCTGAGCGGCGGGAACCAGCCGAATGGCCTGGGCGAGATTCATCAGGTCGATGTCGTATTCGCCGACATGGCGGCCGAGTTCGCCCGCCAGCTTGGGTCCCTCGGTATAGGGCGTGCCGGGCAGATTCTCGATCCCCAGAGTGTCGTGAAGCTGGCCGCCGAACCGCTCCGCGGCGATGCCGGTGCGGAAGCCCTTGCGCGCGGTGTAGATCGCCGCGGCCGCGCCGGCGGGCCCGCCGCCGACCACCAGCACTTCGAACGGCTCGCGGGCCGACAACTTCTCCGCGGCCCTGTCCGCGCCGCCGGTATCGAGCCGGGCGAGAATCTCGGCCAGCTCCATCTTGCCGTTGTAGAAGGGCTCGCCGTTGAGGAAGGTCGCGGGAACCGCCATCACCTCGCGCCGGTCGACCTCTTCCTGATAGGTGCCGCCTTCGATCAGCGTCGCCGTGATCCGCGGATTCTCCAGCGCCATCAGCGTCAGCGCCTGCACCACGTCGGGGCAATTGTGGCACGACAGCGAGAAATACATCTCGAAGGCGTAATCGCCCTCGAGGCTGCGGATCTGCTCGATCAGATCGGCGTCGACCTTGGGCGGATGGCCCCCGGCCCAGAGCAGCGCGAGCACCAGCGAGGTGAACTCATGCCCCATCGGCAGCCCGGCGAAGCGGACCCATTTCTCCGCATCGCTCGCGCGGCGGATGACGAAGCTCGGCCGGCGCTCGTCGGTGCCGTCGAAGCGTGCGCTGACCATCTCGTGGAGCGCCGCGATCTCTTCGATCAGTTCGCGGGTCTGCTGCGACTTGTTGTCTTCGCCGAGCGAGGCGACGAGTTCGACCGGCTCGCGCAGATTGGCGAGATAGGTGGCGAGCTGCTGCTTCATCGTGTCGTCGAGCATGGTCGGCTCCTCAAATGCGAAAGGGGTGGCGGGGTGGCATCTGCGTCAAAAGGCCCGGGGCGGGGGGGGAGGGAGGAGCCCCGGGCCTTCCGGCGACCCGAGCGGAGCCCGGGTTCCTGGCGCGCCCGGCGGATGCCGGACGCGCTTTTGCGATTGGCCTGGCTTCTGCCGACGGCCTTAGATCTTGCCGACGAGGTCGAGCGAGGGCGCCAGCGTGTCTTCGCCTTCTTCCCATGCGGCCGGGCAGACCTGGCCGGGGTTGTTGCGGACATATTGCGCGGCGCGAATCTTGCGGACTAGTTCGTTGGCATTGCGGCCGACGCCTTCGCAGGTCTGTTCGACCAGCTGAATCACGCCGTCGGGATCGACCACGAAGGTCGCCCGGTCGGCGAGGCCGACGCCTTCGCGCAGCACGTCGAAATTGCGCGCGAGGACATGGTTCTGGTCGCCCAGGAAGGCAAAGCCGAGCTTGCCGATCTTCTCCGACGTGTCATGCCAGGCCTTGTGGCTGAAATGCGTGTCGGTGCTGACGCCATAGACTTCGACATCGAGCTTCTGGAGCATTTCGTAGTGCTCGCCGAGATCCTCGAGCTCGGTCGGGCAGACGAAGGTGAAGTCGGCGGGATAGAAGAAGAACACCGCCCATTTGCCCTTCACATCCGCGTCGCTGACCTCGAAGAAGTCCTTGCCGGCCTGAAAGGCGGTGGCGGTGAAGGGTTTGATTTCGCTTCCGATGATACCCATGATTTTCTCCATTGATGGGGTGAAACTGACGGGTCCCAGATAGGGGCTGTTGCAATGCACAAAAGCGATATGTTGCGATTGCGAGCATCGGAATTATCGATCAATCCGGTGGAACTTTTCTAAAGTGCAACGATAAGCTCCGAGATGCTCCCCCGGGGCTCGGACAAAATGGCTCCGCTGCCCCTCTCAACTCCGGCTAGCCAAGCCCTCGCGGCGCTCGGCCTTCGCAAGCCTACGTATCTCTCCCGCAGGGGGAGAGAAGGGTTTCGACATGAAGCCCTCTCCCCTCGCGGGAGAGGGTTGGGAGAGGGGGCCGGAGCGTCAGCTCCGGAAGACGACACCGACCCGTTCGCTCATTTCCGCTCGCTCACCCGCATTGGGCACGGTGGAGGAGCCTGTGATCGGCCAGCACCAGCGCCATCATCGCCTCGACCACCGGCGCGCCGCGAATGCCGACGCAGGGATCGTGGCGGCCCCTGGTGCGAACTTCGGTCGCCTCGCCCTCGCGGGTAACGCTTTCGACCGGCGTGAGGATCGAACTGGTCGGCTTGAACGCCACGCGGCAGGTCACCGGCTGTCCGGTCGAAATGCCGCCCGCGATGCCGCCCGCGTGGTTCGCCTCGAAGCGCGGCCCCCCTTCGCCGCCCTCATTCGCCGATGGCCGCATCGGGTCGGCATTCTCCTCGCCCGAGAGCCGCGCCGCGCCGAAGCCCTCGCCGATTTCGACGCCCTTGACCGCATTGATCCCCATCATCGCCCCCGCCAGATCGGCATCGAGCTTGGCATAGACCGGTGCGCCCCATCCTGCGGGGACCCCGCTGGCGGTGCATTCGACCACCGCGCCGAGAGACGATCCTGCCTTGCGCGCCGCATCGACCAGTTTCTCCCACCGCGCCGCCGCCGCGGCATCGGGGCACCAGAAAGGATTGCGGGCGATTTCCTCGCGGTCGAAACGCGCGCGATCGATCGCATCGCCGCCGATCTCCGCGACATAGGCGGTGATCGTCACTTCGGGAACGATCAGCCGCGCCACCGCGCCGGCCGCGACGCGCATCGCCGTCTCGCGCGCCGAACTGCGCCCGCCGCCGCGATAGTCGCGGAATCCGTATTTGGCGTCATAGGCATAGTCGGCATGGCCAGGGCGATAGGCATTGGCGATGTCCGAATAGTCCTTCGACCGCTGGTCGGTGTTCTCGATCAGCAGCGCAATCGGCGTGCCGGTGGTCCTGCCTTCGAACACGCCCGACAGGATCCGCACCGCATCGGGCTCCTGCCGCTGGGTGGTGAACTTGTTCTGCCCCGGCCTTCGGGCATCGAGGAAAGGCTGGATATCGCCCTCCGACAGCGCGAGTCCCGGCGGGCACCCGTCCACCACGGCGCCGATCGCCGGCCCGTGGCTTTCCCCCCAGGTGGTAAGGCGCAGCACGCGCCCGAATGTGTTCCAGCTCATGGCGCCGAGGTTTGGCGCAAGATCGCGGAGCTGTCCAACCGCGAGGACGAAGGAAATAATTGGCTCACACCAAGACACGCAGAGCGCGCGCCGGCGGCGAAGCTCCTGCGATCCGCAGCCCGATCGCCCGGCGGCCGGCCTTGCGGTTCGCAGGAGCTTCGCCGCAGCCAAGCCATCTTCGTGTCTTCGTGTGAAAGCCGCGAAGCCATCACGCAGGACCCGCGCCGGAGAAGGATTTTCCTACACGTCGGCAAGCTGCCATAGAAGGCGCATGATGCCCATCCGCCACCGCTTTCGCATGCTCGTTCGGCCGGCGGGCAGGCCCGCATGCGGGGCGGATTTTTTCCTGTCTGGACTGTGTAACACCCGGTCCATGTCTCACAGTATCATCGAATTGCGGATGGGCGCTCCCGCGCACTGGCCAAACCGCCGCGCATCGGGCAGGAACAAAGCATGATTGCGAGGCGCGCCACATGATTGCGAAACTCCGGGGCCTGCTCGACGAAACCGGCGCCGACTGGGCGGTGATCGACGTCGCCGGCGTCGGCTATCTCGTCCATTGCTCGTCGAAGACCCTGTCCGCGCTGGGCGCTGCGGGGGAGGCCTGCACGGTCTTCACCGACCTCCAGGTGTCCGAAAACGACATGCGCCTGCTCGGGTTCGCCGAGGCGGCCGAGCGCGACTGGTTCCGTCTGCTGACGCAGGTGCAGGGTGTCGGCAGCAAGGTGGCGCTGGCGATCCTCTCGGCGCTTTCGACGGGCGATCTGCAACGGGCCTGTTCGGGCGGCGATGCCGCGACGGTCGCCCGCGCGCAGGGGGTCGGGCCCAAACTGGCGAGCCGGATCGTCAACGAGTTGAAGGACAAGGCCGGCGCGCTGCCCGGCGGCGGCGGGATCGCGGCCCCGCTGCCCCAGGGCGGAGCGAGCGCCGATGCCGTGAGCGCGCTCGAGAACCTCGGCTTCAAGCCCGCCGTGGCCGCCCGCGCAGTCGCCGCCGCGCAGGGCGAACTGGGCGAGGACGCGGGCGAGGGCGAGCTGATCCGCGTGGCGCTGAAAAAGGCGGCGGGGTGAGGAGGTGCAGATGCGAATAGCGATACTCTTGGCGGCGGCGTCGCTGGCAACCCCGGCTGCGGCGCAGGACATGAGCGCCTTTGTCACCGGTCCCGTGTTCGAGGATTTCGGGCCGCATGCGGCGGTCGAGGGGATCGGCCAGGTCCCGGCCGACACCGAATTCGCGGTCGCCTTCGACGCCTCCGAAGGGGCCGAGGAGGGCCAGCGCAACAAGGGTTTCGAAAGCGCCGCGCGCTTCATCAACATGCATGTCGCCGCAGGTGTCGCCGAAGACAAGATCCGCGTCGCGGTGGTGGTGCACGGCAAGGCGGTACTCGACCTGCTGTCGGCCGAGGCTTGGGCTGCGCACGCGCGCAAGGGCACCAATCCCAGCGCCGCCATGGTCCGCGCAATGCTCGACGAGGGGGTCCGCTTCATCGTCTGCGGCCAGAGCGCGACCGCGCAAGAGGTGACGCAGGATCAGCTGATCCCCGGCACCGAAATGGCACTCTCCGCCATGACCGCCTTCGCCCTGCTCCAGCAGCGCGGCTATACGGTGAACCCGTTTTGAGAGTGGCACGATGATATTCGTCCGCGGCATCATGGGAGGCATCAAGTTGAACCCTGCGATCAGGATATGGGGTGGGCTGTTCCTGTTCGCGGCTGCGACCGTGGCCGGACTGGTTTGGCACTTCCTCGATTCCAGGGATGAGATCGAGGCGTGTGAATCCGGCGGCGGCGTTTGGGTGGGCGGCGCAGCGCCCGCCCGCCTTGGCCGGATCCGCTCGCTGGATGGCTTCTGCGCGGCCATCACCCAGCGGAAGGATCAATGGTGACCGAGCCCGTCCCCCTCCATTCCCCGGCGCGCCTGCCCGAGGATCCCGACACCGCGCTGCGGCCGAAATCGCTCGGCGAGTTCGTCGGCCAGAAGGCGGCGCGGGAGAATCTGCGCGTCTTCATCGAGGCGGCGCGGGGGCGGGGCGAGGCGCTGGACCATGTGCTGTTCTTCGGGCCGCCCGGGCTCGGCAAGACCACGCTGGCGCAGATCGTGGCGACGGAACTCGGCGTCGGTTTCCGCGCCACCAGCGGCCCGGTGATCGCCAAGGCGGGCGACCTCGCCGCGCTGCTGACCAATCTCGAGCCGAATGACGTGCTGTTCATCGACGAGATCCACCGGCTCAATCCGGTGGTCGAGGAAGTGCTCTATCCCGCGATGGAAGACCGTGCGCTCGACATCATCATCGGCGAAGGGCCCTCGGCGCGGAGCGTGCGGATCGATCTGCCGCCCTTCACCCTGGTCGGCGCGACCACTCGGCAGGGGCTGCTCACCACCCCTCTGCGCGACCGCTTCGGCATACCCGTGCGGCTCACCTTCTACACCGAGGACGAATTGCTGCGCGTGGTCGCGCGCGGAGCGGGCCTGCTCGGAATGGCGATCGACGAAGGCGGTGCGCGCGAGATCGCGCGGCGCAGCCGGGGGACGCCGCGCGTCGCGGGACGGCTGATGCGGCGGGTGCGCGATTTCGCCAGCGTGCTGGGCGAGGCGGTGGTGACCGCACAGGTCGCCGATGAGGCGCTCACCCGGCTCGAGGTCGATTCGCTCGGCCTCGATGCGATGGACCGGCGTTATCTCACCATGATCGCGACCACCTACAAGGGCGGGCCCGTGGGTGTCGAGACGCTCGCGGCGGGGCTTTCGGAGCCGCGCGACACGGTCGAGGAGGTGATCGAGCCGTTTCTCATTCAGCTCGGCCTGATCGCCCGCACCGCCCGCGGGCGCTGTCTCAACGACGGCGGCTGGACCCATCTGGGGCTGTCGCCGCCCGCGAAACCGCAGCCCGACATGTTCGACAAATGAGGGTGGCGCAGCCTTGGTCCGGTTCCAAAAATCGGTCCCGAAACGGGACGTTGCTCGCGCCAGCCTCGCATTTCGGCGTAAAATTTACTTTGTCGCTGCACGGGCGATCAGTAAACATCTGCGATTGACCCGGGAAAGGGATTCGCAGCAGATACCCGGATCGCGGCAGGAGGGGACGGGCTTTTCGTCCTTTTGCCCGGTCGCAACAGGAAGATTCAGCGATGTCGGTCAAGTCAGCTCTAGCCAAATTGTCGGCCACTGCGGCGGGCGGCGCGCTGCTCGCGGGCGGCGCGGTGCATGTCGCCGAGAAGCCGATCACCGACTCCCCCGACTACAAGACCAAGTCGGTCAAGCAGGTCAAATACGTCAAGCAGGCCACGCGAGCGGTCCCGCGACCGACCGTGCCGCGCGCCCGCTCGATCCCGCGCCAGGTCGAATGCGTGCCCGCCGAATCGCCGCAGGCGGCCTATCAACCCGACAACATCTGCCCGCCGGTCTACCGGCAGGCCATGGCCCCCATTCCCGTGCCCCCGCTGCCGGCGGCGGCGCGACCTTCGGGCGGGGGCTCCGCGCGCTCGATCCCGGGCGGCGGCGGTGGCGGCTATGGCGGCGGCTTCGGCGGCGGCTTCTTCGGCGGCTTCTTCACCGGATCCAGCGGTGGCGGCAGCGTGATCGTGAATTCGACCACCACCACCGGCGGCGAATTGCCAGACATCGACATCGACGTTTCCACATCGACCTCGAGCGGCGGGACCTCGAGCTCGACTTCGACGGGTGGCTCGTCGACCTCGACCTCGACGGGCGAGGTTTCGACCACCACTTCGAGCAGTACGGGCGAGGTTTCGACCTCGACAGGGTCGGTCTCCACCTCGACAGGATCGGTCTCCACCTCGACCGGTTCGGTCTCGACTTCGACCGGTGAAGTCAGCACGACGACGACCAGCTCGAGCTCGGGCGACGTGTCCTCGAGCAGCTCGACCTCGGGCGATGTCTCGACCAGCACTTCGACCTCGACCTCGGGCGATGTGTCCACCAGCACCTCGACCTCGGGCAATGTGACCTCGAGCACCAGCGCATCGAGCTCGACCTCCACCAGTTCGTCGTCCTCGAGCTCGACCAGCAGTTCGACCTCCTCGAGCAGCTCGAGCTCGGGCAGCAGCAGCGGGACCGACGTTCCGGCGCCGCCGATGATGGCGCTCTTCGGCCTGGCCGCGGCCGCGGTCCTCGGGCGCCGCAGGTTCCGTCTCAGGCGCGGAGGCCTGACCGCCTGAGGCGGGGCGCCTCCGCCAGCCACCTAATCAGCGGTGGTGGAGGCTCCAGTCTTCCTGCCGGTACCATTGCGTGATCACATGCTTCTCGCCGGCGAGGACGGGCAGGGCGGCGTGCCGTGTGGCCCGGTTGGGCCTGCCCTTGCGGGTCATGTTGTTCCAGGCCACCATCAGGCCCGGCTCGGGCCGGATGCGCAGGCCGAGTTCGGGAAATTCGGTTTCACCCCCGGCTTCGACGGCGTTGAGATAGACCATCGCCGTCCACGTCCGCTGCCCACCGCGCCGCCGTTCGCCCTGCCAATGGGCGCGCTCCTCGCGGAAGAAGTCGCAGTGGTGGCGATACTCCTCGCCGACGCGATAGCGCTGTCCCTGGATCGTTTCGCCATGGCGCCGCTCGATCCCGAGCACGGCATCGATCCTCCGGCCCAGCGCAAGCGTTTCGGGCGATCCCTCGGCGAAGTAATGCGTCGAGCTGGTTCGTCCCGCCGGTGCCGCGCGATCGGAGAACAGGATCGAGGGGCGGATACGGCTGTCGATCACCCGGACGAGCCTGCGGCATTCCTGCGGCGACAGCAGTGCCGGCACCAGATAGAGGTCGGCGTCTCTCCCGCCCCGCGCGACCGCATCCGGATTGGCTTCGAGCCGGTCGCGGACCTCGCGGCCGATCCGCGCCAGGATCTCCGGATCGGCCTTCTCGTCGGGCTCGCTGCGGCCCAGGCCGCGCAGAAGGCGGGCGAGGACAGGCACCCGGCCTTACCCCTCCCGCCGTTCCGGCATCAGTCCGCGGCCAGCTTGCGCAGCACGTATTGGAGGATGCCGCCGTTGCGGTAATACTCCATTTCATTGGCGGTATCGATCCGGCACAGCGCGGTGAAGGAGAAGCGCGATCCGTCCTCGCGCGTCACTTCGACCTCGACTTCCTGGCTCGGGGTCAGATCGGCGAGCCCCTTGATGGTGAAGCTGTCGCTCCCCGTGAGGCCCAGCGTCGCGCGCGTATCGTTGTCCTGGAACTGCAGCGGCAGCACGCCCATCCCGACGAGGTTGGAGCGATGGATCCGCTCGAAGCTCTCGACGATCACGGCGCGGACGCCGAGCAGGATCGTGCCCTTCGCCGCCCAGTCCCGGCTCGAGCCGGTGCCATATTCCTTGCCTGCGACCACGACCAGCGGCGTGCCGTCCTCGCGATGCCGCATCGCCGCATCGTAGATCGGCATCTGCTCGCCGTCATAGGTCGTGTAGCCCCCTTCGACCCCCGGAACCATTTCGTTGCGGATCCGGATGTTGGCGAAGGTGCCGCGCATCATCACCTCGTGATTGCCGCGGCGCGAGCCGTAGGAATTGAAGTCCTGCCGCGAGACCTGATGGCTGTTGAGATAGGCCCCGGCGGGCGAATCTTCCTTGATCGAACCCGCGGGCGAGATGTGATCGGTGGTGACCGAATCGCCGAGGATCGCCAGCGGCCGGGCGTCGGCGATGTCGGTCACGGGTGCGGGGGTCATGCCCATGCCTTCGAAGAAGGGCGGGCTCGCGACATAGGTGCTGGTCGGATTCCAGCGATAGGTATCCGAAGCCTCGACCTTGATCGCCTGCCAGTGTTCGTCGCCCTTGTAGACGTCGGCATAGCGGGTCTCGAACATCTGGCGGTCGATATTGGCCGCGCGGTGCTCGGCGATCTCCTGATTGCTCGGCCAGATATCGGCGAGCATCACGTCCTTGCCGTCCTGGTCCTGCCCGATCGGCGTTTCGGTGATGTCCTCGGTCACCGTGCCCTTCAGGGCGTAGGCGACCACCAGCGGCGGGCTGGCGAGGAAGTTGGCACGCACATCGGGCGAGACGCGGCCCTCGAAGTTGCGATTGCCCGAAAGGACGCTGGCCGCGACGATGTCATTGCCGTTGATGGCGTCGGAAATCGGCGGCGCGAGCGGGCCCGAATTGCCGATGCAGGTGGTGCAGCCGTAGCCGACCAGATCGAAGCCGAGCGCATCGAGATCGGTCTGCAGGCCGGATTTGACGAGATAGTCGGTGACCACCTGCGATCCGGGGGCGAGGCTGGTCTTGACCCACGGCTTGGGTCTGAGACCGCGCGCATTGGCCTTCTTGGCCACCAGCCCGGCCGCGATCAGCACATCGGGATTGGAGGTGTTGGTGCAACTGGTGATCGCCGCGATCACGACATCCCCGTCGCCGATGTCGTGGTCCTTGCCCTCTACGCCCACGCGCACCGGCGCATCCTTCTTGTAGACCGTGGCGAGATCGGAATTGAACAGCTCGTCGACCTGCGGCAGCGCGACGCGGTCCTGCGGGCGCTTGGGACCCGCGAGGCTGGGGACGACCTTCGACACGTCGAGTGAGAGTGTCTTGGTGAAGACCGGCTCGTTCTCCGGCGTGAACCACATGCCCTGTTCGCGGGCATAGGCTTCGACCAGCGCGATGGTGTCCTCGCTCCGCCCGGTCAGGCGCATGTAGTCGAGCGTCTTGTCGTCGATACCGAAGAAACCGCAAGTCGCGCCGTATTCGGGCGCCATATTGGCGATCGTCGCACGGTCGGCGAGGCTGAGATTGGCGACGCCGGGGCCGTAGAACTCGACGAAGCGGCCGACCACGCCGACTTCGCGCAGCATCTGCACACAGGTCAGCACGAGATCGGTGGCGGTGACGCCCTCGGCCATCGCCCCGGTCAGCTTGAAGCCGACGACTTCGGGAATGAGCATGGAGATCGGCTGGCCGAGCATCGCCGCTTCGGCCTCGATCCCGCCGACGCCCCAGGCGAGAACGCCGAGGCCGTTGATCATGGTGGTGTGGCTGTCGGTGCCGACGCATGTGTCGGGATAGGCGACTGCATTGCCGTCGGGATCCTCGGTCGACCAGACGCCCCGGCCGATATATTCGAGGTTCACCTGGTGGCAGATGCCGGTGCCGGGAGGCACGGCGGAGAAGTTGCGGAAGCTCTTCGAACCCCATTTGAGAAAGTCGTAGCGCTCCGCATTGCGGGCGTATTCGAGTTCGACGTTCTTCTCGAACGCCTTCGGGTGGCCGAATTCATCGACCATGACCGAATGGTCGATCACGAGATTGACCGGGACCTGCGGATTGATCTTGGCGGTGTCGCCGCCGAGCTTGCTGATCGCATCGCGCATGGCGGCGAGATCGACCACGCAGGGCACGCCGGTGAAGTCCTGCAACAGCACGCGCGCCGGGCGGTACTGGATTTCCTTGCCGGTCTTGGGATCGCGCTGCCAGTCGACGATCGCCTGGGCATCCTCGGTCGAGACGGTGAAACCGCCATCCTCGAACCGCAGCATGTTCTCCAGCAGCACCTTGAGACTGAATGGCAGCCGGGAAACGTCGCCGAGCTTCTCCGCCGCCTTGGCGAAGGAGTAATAGGCGAATTCCTGTCCGTTGACGGTGAGCGTCGAGCGGGTTTCGAGCGTGTCCTTGCCGACCTGGGTCATGCGCGCATCTGTCCTTTCCGTAAGGTGCCGTTCGCCGCCAATGGGCGGGACGGTCGAATATGGCGCGCACCTGCGCCGTTTGCGGCCAGAAATCAAGGCTGCGGCGTCGATTGAAGCGCCGCTGCCGGGAACCCGGGAAGGGCCTCGCCACTTGTCGGGACATCAGCCGGGCAAGCTCCCGACCCCGCCTCGGCGGACCTCGAGCGCCCCGCCAGAAGGAGTAGAACCTTGAGGTCGCTTTCGAACGGGCGCAGCACAGCGCGGTCCTTTATCCAAGCGGCGGTCGTCGCTGCTGCCATGGCAGTTGCGGGTTGCTTTACCGCCGCCTTCGCCTTTGCCGACCCGGCTATCCCGGAAACACCCCCCGAGGCGGCGGAACCGCTTCGATAGGCCTAAAGCGCAGCCTGCTCGGGCGCCGCCTCCCCCGGACGGGTGGCCGCGATCCAGCAAGCCGCGACGATGCACAGCGTGCCGGCCACGGTGGTCAGCGGGACCGCCTCGCGAAAGAACAGCCAGCCGAACAGCGAGGCCCACAGGAATCCCGAATATTCGAGCGGGATGAGGACCTGCGTTTCCGCGCGGGCATAGGCCCAGGCGAGCGTCATCGCGCCGGCTACGGTCAGCGCGGCCGCAGCCGCGAGCGCGCCGAGATCGGCCGAGGAGGGGAGCACCAAAACGAAGGGCGCTGCAAGGCCGAGCACGATGGCGGAAACGCCCGAATGGAAGGCGGCTATCTCGGCCGGGCCGGCACGCTGCGCCTGCTGGCGGATGACGATGAAATTATAGGCATAGAGCAGGGCCGAAAAGAGAATCGCCACCAGCCCGAGCGCGGCGTCGGCATCGAAATTGCTGCGACCGATCCGGCCCCCGATGATGACCAGAGTCCCGGCGAAGCCGAGCATCGAGGCGAGCACCGCACGCCTGCGGATGGTTTCGCCGAGCAGCACCTTGGCGAGATAGAGCGCGATCAAGGGGGCGACGAAGCTGATCGCGATGGCCTCGGCGATCGGCAATTTGGTCAGCGCATAGAAGAAGCTGAGCGCCATGAAGGTCGATACCACGCCGCGCACGAGATGAAGCCGCAGCACATCGCGGGCGGGCCACCGTCCGCCGCGCAGGAGCCAGATCGGGGCGGCGAGACCGGTGCCGAGTACCGATCGAAGCCAGGAGGCGCTGAACGCGCCGACCGCCAGAGCCGCGCCCTTCATGAAGGCGTCCATCAGCGAGAGGCACGCCACCCCCAGCACCGCGGCGAGAATCGGGGCGATACCCGGGGCGAAGGGGCTGCGAGGGACCATGGTCGCGGCCTAACCGCCTGACGCATCCGGGTCACGCAGGATTGCAATTCAGCACTGCGAAAGCAGGGATAATGGATTGATCTCGCGCATTGATCTATAATCCGACCGCGCAGACCGGCATGGCGCACGCGGCGCAATTGGTGGAACTGATGATAAGCTCTCGAATGATTCTGGCTCGGTTGATTGTGGGTGCCGCGGCCGGCGCAACGCTGGTCTCGACCTCCGCGGCGGCACAGCACAAGGCGCCGGAAAACCTGCTGCCGCCCGAGCCCGCCAAGGTGTCCGAGCCGCTGCCCGATTATACGCGCAAGGCCCCCCGGCCCGTTTCGCCGGCCGGACCCAGCGTGGCGGAAAGCTTCGAAGACCTGGCGACGATTCCGGGCGAGGTGGTGCAGCCGCTGCCGGTACTGGTGCGCGCTTGGAACCGGGAGCAGGCTGCCGAACTGCTCGCCTTCATCCCTTCGGTCGCGGCAGAGGGGCTGCGGCCCGGCGATTACCGCTCCGATGCGCTGGCCGCTGCGATCTCCGCGGGGGAGGGCCCGGCGTTGAACGAGATCGCCAGCGAGATTTTCATCTGGCTGGTCGAGGATCTGCGCGACGGACGCACTCCGATGGAGGCCCGCAAGCAGTGGTTCGTGGTCGATCCCGATCCCGACCGCATGCCGTCGCACCGTTTGCTCGAGCAGGCGGTCGTAAGCGGCGACATCGCCGCCACGCTGACCGGGCTGAATCCGGTCTCGCCCGATTACGCGCGCCTCAAGGAGAAGCTCGCGACCACGTCCGATCCCGCCACGCGCAAGCTGATCCGCGCCAATATGGACCGCTGGCGCTGGCTCGGCCGGGACCTCGGCAAGCAATATCTCCTGACCAATGTGCCCGAATATCAACTGCGGCTGACGGTCAACGACAGGATCATCAAGAATTACCGCGTGGTGGTCGGCAAGCCGGGCCGGACCGCGACTCCGCAGCTCGCCGAAATGGTCGAGGCGGTGATCTTCAATCCGACGTGGACGGTCCCGCAATCGATCGTCAAGGGCGAGGGGCTCGGCGCGCGGGTGCTGGGCAATCCCGCCTGGGCACGGGCGAAGGGCTATAAGGGAACCCGCGGCGAGAACGGCTGGATCACCGTGGTCCAGCAGCCCGGGCCGGGCAATTCGCTCGGGCTGATGAAGCTCGACATGCCCAACGAGCATGCGATCTTCCTCCATGACACCCCGGCCAAGGCGCTCTTCGCACAGGACGATCGGGCGCTCAGCCACGGTTGCATCCGCGTCGAGGGCGCGCGCGAACTGGCGATGACCATGGCGATGCTCGGCAATGCCAACAGCCGCGAGGAGATCCCCGCGATCCAGGCCGAGGTCGCCGAAATCACCGCCGGGCGCGAATACACCCGCTATCCGATGGCCCGCCAGTGGCCGGTCTACATCACCTATTTTACCTATGGCGTCGATGTGAACGGCAAGCTCACCCAGTTCGCCGACATCTATGGCCGCGATGCTCCGGTGCTGGCTGCGCTCGATGCGCCGCGCAAGTCCGACCGGGCACGCAAGACGAGCGAGGAAGTGGTCGAGATCGTCGACGATCTGCAGACCTAGGCAGTCGCGGGCGTCTCAGAAAACGCCGGGATTGGCCCGTTCGAAGGTTCCGCCCCCGGGGCTGCGCAGCAAATCATATTGCGCGACGGGGGGAGCGACCCGGCTGCCGTCCTCGGCGATGCCGTAGCTGCCCGCGACCAGCAGCCGACCACCGGCGAGATCGATCAGCGCGCGGTCGAACTGCTCGGGGCCCATCGCGAAGCAGCCGTTCGAGCGGCCCAGCCGCCCCCAGCGCTCGACATGTTCGGGCGTGGCGTAATCGGCCTGATGCATCACGATCGCGCGCGGCAGCGCATTGGAATTGGTCGGGTCGAGTCCATCGAGCCGGATCGAGGTGCCGTAGCGACCGGTGTACCAGCTGCGCGTCATGAAGGCGCCGCGGCTGGTCGCCTCGCTGCCTTCGATGTTCGAATAGCGCTTGAGCCAGCCGTCGTGCGCCTGGTCCGATCCCGAGCCGTGGCTGACGTGATAGCTGGCGACCCGCCGGTTCGCGAGGTCGACGAAATGGAACCGCCGTTGCGAGCTGTGGAGGCCGAAATCGGCGATGCCGACGACGTCGCTGCGCCAGATCTGCTGCCCGACCCGGTCGAGCTCCTCCCGCGCGATGGCGAAGAGCTGCGCATCGCGCGCCGGCGATCCGGGCTGGGATTCGGGCGGGGATCCGGGCTGGCCGAGCGAGCGGGTGGGCCAAGCCATGGCCGCGCCTGCAACCAGGCCCGTCTTGAGAAGTTCGCGCCTTTTCATGGCCGCTTTCCTAGCATCGCCTCGCTGGCGCGGCCATGAACAAAGCGCCCGAGCGCCCGCGCTATTCGCCGAGCACCATCCGGTCGCTCTCGATCCGGACTGGCTGCACGGTGCCGAGGAAGCTCTGACCGAGGAGCGAGATACCGAGGCCCTCGGGGATGATCATCGCCTCGACCTCGCGCGCCTCGTGACCGCCCAGGCGCACGCTCTCGAGCCGGGTGTGAAGCCCGAAGACCGGACCCGAGGCGCCCTGGGCGACGAGCCCGACATCGGCGTCGGACCAGGACAGGCCGAGCGCCTGCGCATCCTCTCCGGTCAGGGCGATCAGCGTGGCGCCGGTATCGACGAGGAAGTGCAGCGGAATGCCGTCGACCGAGGCTTCGGCATAGAAGTGACCGTCGGCTGCGCGGGGCAATTCGGTCGAGCCGGCCGCCCAGGCGGCGTAGCTTTGCGTCTCGGCGCGGGCCGTGCGGCGGGTCTCGGGCGGGCTCGCCGCGGTTGCTGTTGCCGCTGCGGCGGCCGCGTCCTGCGCGCCCTGGCCGACCGAGTCGATCGCGCCGCCCGGCACGAAGGCCGCACCGAGGAAGGCGAGCAGGGCGACGGCGAGGAGCAGGGCTTCGCGCATGGGGCGAGCATGGCGGAAACGGCTTAAGTTCGGGTAAAAGCGCCTATTCCGCCGCCTCTGCCTGGGCCAGCTCCTCGGCTTCGATCGCTGCTGCGCGGGCCTCGACCAGCTCGACGATATGGTCGAGCATGTCCTCGCTCCGGACATGGTGGTCGGTCACGCCCGAGAGATAGACCATGTGCTTGCCCGCCCCGCCGCCGGTGATCCCGATGTCGGTCTCGCGCGCTTCGCCCGGGCCATTGACCACGCAGCCGAGGACCGAGAGCGAGAGCGGGGTCTTGATGTGCTGGAGCCGTTGCTCGAGCGTCTGCACGGTACGGATGACGTCGAAGCCCTGCCGGGCGCAGCTGGGGCAGGACACCACGCGCACGCCGCGCGTACGCAGCCCGAGCGACTTGAGGATTTCGAAGCCGACGCGGACTTCCTCCTCGGGCTCGGCCGAGAGCGAGACGCGGATCGTGTCGCCGATGCCCGCCCACAGCAGCGAACCGAGGCCGATCGAGCTTTTCACGGTGCCGCCGATCAGCCCGCCGGCCTCGGTGATCCCGAGGTGGAGCGGGCAATCGACCGCCTCGGCGAGCCCGTGATAGGCGGCCACGGCGAGGAATACGTCGGAGGCTTTGACGGCCACCTTATATTCGTGAAAATCGTGATCCTGCAGCAGCTTGATATGATCGAGCGCGCTTTCGATCAGGGCCTCGGGGCAGGGCTCGCCATATTTCTCGAGCAGGTCCTTCTCGAGGCTGCCGGCATTGACCCCGATGCGGATCGCGCAGCCATTGGCCTTGGCTGCGCGGACCACTTCGGCGACGCGCTGCGAGGAGCCGATATTGCCCGGATTGATCCGCAGGCAGGCGGCGCCCTTGTCGGCCGCTTCGAGCGCGCGCTTGTAGTGGAAGTGGATGTCGGCAACCACGGGTATGGTCGAGGCCGCGGTGATCCTGTCGAAATGCGCGGTCGATTCGGCGGTCGGGCAGGACACGCGGATGATGTCGGCACCGGCATCCTCGCAGCGGCGGATCTGATCGATCGTCGCGCCGACATCCTCGGTCGGCGTGTTGGTCATGGTCTGGACGGTGATCGGCGCATCGCCGCCGACGGGGACCTTGCCGACCATGATCTGGCGCGAGTCGCGGCGCTCGATCGTGCGCCAGGGGCGAATTGCGTTCATGTCAGATCGCCGAATGCTGAATAGGTTGACGCATGTGACACGGTCCTGGGTTCGAAATGGGCGGAGGCGCGCTTCGCGCCGGAAGGGGCACCATATAGGCGCGCCATGGAGGAATTGCGACATCTGGCCATGCCATCCGTCTAGCGGTCGCGCGCGGTGTAGGAAAGCCGCAGCACGCCGCGCCTGCGGCATCGGAGCGCGGAAGGGGAGCTGTGCCGCCGGCGCCGGAGGAAGCGGGCGAGACGGGACCGGCGACCGGACCCCCGCAACCGGCTCGCCATGTCTGGAGCCGCGCTAATGGCGCAGCCGCTCGCGATAGCGGCGGCTGCCGCGGAGCACGGTGCCCTCGGCCAGGGTGACGGTGAAATCCCCGCTCTGGGCGGTTTCGACTTTGCGGACGGCTGCGCGCCGGACGATCCGGCTGCGGTGGATCCGCACGAAACCGTGGTCCTGCAGCGCATCCTCCATGGCGGCGAGCGTGGTGCGGTGGAGCAGCTCGCGCGCATCCCAGTGGATGGTCGCGTAATTGCCTGCGGCCTCGATCCAGTCGATCGCGGCAATCGGCACGCGGTGGAGGACGGCGCCCTCGGGCACTTCGAGCAGGGCCTCGGCCGAAGCCGCGGACGAAGCCCGGGGCCGGCGAGCCAGCTTCTGCATGACCGCGCTGAAGCCGGCGAGGATCGCATAGCTGATCAGATCCTTGCGGTATTCATAGACCAGCGAGGCACTCCAGTTCCCGGTGAAGCGATAGGCGGTCCCCGAGAAGGCATGGCCGGCTTCGCGCATGGCGACCATCAGGCCGACGTGGAGCAGCGACACCGGCACGGTGGCGAGGAGATGGAGAGCGATCGTCGCCGGCCACGAGAAGCGCGGCGGGCGGACATGCGCGACCAGCTGCCAGATGAGCGCGAGGCAGGCGAGCCAGGCGGCGATGCTGCTGCCTTCCTCGAGCGCGATCGTCCAGCCGTCGGCTTCCAGCCCCGCTCCCTGCAGATCGGCCAGCTTGCTGTAGACATTGGTGATCGCCTGCCAGGCAATCATCGCCAGAAGCAGCGCGAAGCCGAACAGACGGATCCGCGAAGCGGGCATTCCGCCGGTCCCTACGTGGCCACCACTGGTCCCTGCGCCTTCGCCGTTCGTCACACCGATCCCGCCTGTCGCACCCGGCCGCTCGACGGCCTTCCCTCCGCACCTCTAGCGGGGGCCCGCAAGGGCGCAAGCGAATGCAGGAGGCACAGGTGCAACGACATTACGGAATGGACTGGCTGAGGATCGGCGCCTTCGCGCTGCTGATCCTCTATCATATCGGCATGGTCTTCGTGCCTTGGGGGTGGCACGTGAAGAGCGCCGAGACCGTCGAATGGGCGACGATCCCGATGTATTTCACCAATGGCTGGCGGCTGGCGCTGCTGTTCGTGGTATCGGGCTACGCCACCGGCGCAATGCTCGCGAAGCGCCCCGGTCTGCAGGGATTTCTGAGCAAGCGCAGCGCCCGGCTGCTCGTGCCGCTCGTCTTCGGCGTGGTGATCGTCGTCCCGCTGCAACCGTGGATCGAGCTGGTCGGCCAGCACGGTTACAGGCAGGGGTTCCTCCATTTCTGGGTGCACGATTATTTCCGCTTCGGCACGCTCGCGGGCATCGTCCTCCCGACCTGGCAGCATCTGTGGTTCGTCGCCTATCTGTGGGCCTACACCGTGGCGCTGGCCGGATTGCTCGCCCTTCCCGGGGCGTGGCGCAGCGCAGCTGCCAGGACGTTCGACACGCTCTTCGCTTCGCCCTTCCTCCTGCTGGCTCTGCCGGTCGGATGGATCGCGCTGCGCAGCTTCCTTCTCTGGCCGGGAGTGGACGACACCCATGCGCTGGTCGACGATGCGGCGGCGCACTGGATCTTCTTCCCGGCGTTTCTGTTCGGCTTCGCGCTGCTTCGCTCGGAACGCTGCTGGACGTCGATCCGGCGCAGCTGGCGGGTCGCGCTCGCGCTCGGTCTGGCCGGCTTCGTGCTCGTCGCCGCGATCGAGGGGCGCTATCCCGGCGATACTCCCGCACCTCAGGCGCTGACCGAACTGTTTCGCGCGGCGCGGGCGATCAACGCCTGGGCGATGGTCCTCGCTCTGCTGGGACTCGCCGACCGCGTTTGGAACCGCGACCACCGCTGGCGCGCGACGCTGAACGAGGCGGTCTTTCCTTTCTACATCGTCCACCAGACGCTGATCGTCGGCTTCGCCTGGCTGTCGCTGCGCGCGCAGATGCCCGATGCGGCCAGCTTCCCGCTGCTGGTCGCAGCCACCGCGCTCGGCTGCTGGCTGTTCTATCGTCTCGGCCGCGACGTCCCCGGCCTGCGTCTGCTGATCGGGCTGCGGGGGTGGCGCCCACCCTCTTCCCCTGCGCGCCGCGATGCGCCATTGATCGCCGGATGAACGAACCGACCGACGACGCCGAGAGCGACACTCCGCTGCTGTTCGGGCGCGTGCTCGACGGGGAGGGCGGAGCGCGTCCGATCGGCTGGGAGGAGGCGCGCGACTGGGTGCCCGCCTCCCCCGCCGAAACGCTGTGGGTGCATCTGTGCCGCACCCGGCCGGGGGTGCGCGAATGGCTCGAAGGTGGGCTCGCGATTCCCGAGCCGACCGCCGAACTGCTGACCAGCGACCAGACCCGGCCGCGCGCCTTCCGCGAAGGCGAGACGCTGGTGGCGACGCTGCGCGGGATCAACTTCAACCCCGGTGCCGAACCCGAAGACATGATTTCGATGCAGCTGTGGTGCGGCGGACAGCGCCTGGTGACGCTGCGCCGCCATCCGTTGCAGACTCCGCGCGAAGTGGTAGCGCTGCTCGACCGGGGCGACGGTCCGCCCGACGCCGGCGCGACGATCACGCTGCTGGCCGAGTTTCTGATCACCCGGATGAGCCGCTCGATCGTCGACATGAATGCGGCGCTCGACGAACTCGAGGACGACGACCCCGAGGAACACGCCGAGGCCATGCTGAGCCGGATCTCCAAGATCCGCCGCAATTGCCTGGCGCTCAAGCGGCACATGGCCCCACAGCACGAGGCGCTGGAACAGATCTCCCGCGACGCGCCGTCCTGGTTCGAGGGTCACGACCGGCGCGAAATCGCCGAAAGCATCGCCCGTCTGCGCCGCTATCTCGACGATATCGACATCAGCAAGGAGAGTGCGCTGGTCCTGCAGGACGAATTGCGTGCGCGCAGCCTCGCCAGCAGCGAGCACGCGACCTACATGCTGACCATCGTGGCGGGAATTTTCCTGCCGCTGTCCTTTCTAACCGGACTGCTCGGGATCAATGTCGGCGGCATGCCGGGCATGGACGATCCCGATGCCTTCTGGGCGGTGGTGGCGCTATGCGGCCTGCTGTTCGTCGCCTTGATCGTCGCGTTCCGCCGCCTGCGCTGGCTGTAGCGCGCCACCGATCGCCGATCGGCGCCGTCCCGCCGAGGGATGGCTCGTAAACGGCAAGCGACACGGACCGCGAGATAGGGCACGGTCGCCGGCTGTGATTGCATCGCAACAGGAAAGGCGGGCGGGAAGCACGGCCATGCACGAAAAAATCTGTGCCCTCTGGCGCGTGTCGCGCCGGGCCGCGGCCGAAATCTTCGCCAATCCGGCGTGGCGGCGGATCGCCTTCTTCCTGCTACCCTTCGCCGGCGTGCTCGTCGGACTCGATGCGGCGGCGCATTACGGCGAGCTGACCGATGCGCCGCTGCCGGCGCAGTTCTTCCTGTCAAAGGACGGGGGCTTCGGAGAATTTCTCGAATATTCGCTGACTGCGGCCACTGCGGTCATGCTCCTGCTCCTGTGGCGACGCAGCCGGGCGGGCATCCATTTCGTCAACTCCGTGCTGTTCGTCTATCTCACAGCCGACAATTCGCTCGAGTTCCACGAGCACTTCGGGCTGTGGATCGCATCCTCCATGCCGCAGGGCCTGCCGCTCGCACCGAACGACATCGGCGAAATGCTGCTCTTCGCGACGATCGGCGGAGCCTGGTTCGGCGCTTTGCTGCTGGCGCTGCGCAATGCGGAATTGCGGGCGTCGGCCTATTCGCTGATCCTGGCTGCGGGCATCGCCGGCGCCGCCTGCTTCGGGGTGATCGCCGATGCCGTGACCAGCTGGGGCAGCAAGAGCGATTTCTGGATCGTGCTCGAAGCCTGGATCGAGGACGGGGGCGAATTCGCGATGATCCTGCTCACCTTCCTCGCCGCCTGCGCCATATTCGACATCGAGCGGCGACGGAGCCCGGTCGACGTTCGCTCTCGCGCGATACCGGTTCAATAGGCGAAGCGTTCGCCGACCAGATCCTCGCTCAGCGACCACAATCGCTCGGCTGCCTCGGGATCGAGGGCATAGCTGCGCACGCCGCCCAGCGGGTTCGCATCGTCCTGCTCGGCCACATGGCAGTCTTCGCAATAGATCCCGCCCGCGCCGGAGATATCCTCGGCGGTGGCAGCCCAGCAGGTCGTCGCAGCGCCCTGGGGGATGGTCTTGAATCCCCGGGGTTCCTCGCCCGCCTTGCGCGCGCGTTCGGCGAAGGTCTTGCGCATGGCCGCGACGTCGTCCTCGCTCATGTGGCGCCCGAGATTGGTCATGATGCCGCCCGGATGCACCGCATAGGCGTGAATCCCGCGCGGAGCGAGGCGGCGCTCGAGACCGACCGTGAACAGCACGTTGGCGGTCTTCGACTGGCCATAGGCCGCCCATTTCTCGTATTCGCGGTCGGCGTAGTTGGGATCGTCGAAATGAACCTTGTCGCGATGGTGGGCGAGGCTGGAGAGCGTGACGACACGCGGCCGGTCGCCCTCCTCGAGCAGCGGCACCAGCCGGTTGGTGAAGAGGAAATGACCCAGATGGTTGGTGCCGAATTGCGTTTCGAAACCGTCCGCGGTGCGGCCCATGGGGCAGGCCATCACCCCGGCGTTGTTGATCAGCAGGTCGATCTTGTCGAAGCGGGCGTTCGCCTCGTCGGTCGCGCGCCGGATGCTGTCGAGCGAGGCAAGATCGCAGACCAGCGTATCGATCTTCGCGCCGGTCGCCTCGGCGATCTCGTCGGCTGCCGCAGCCAGCTTGGTCGCGTCGCGGCCCGACAGGATGACGTGGGCGCCCTTCGCTGCCATCGCCCGGGCGGTCTCGCGGCCGAGACCGGAATAGCCCCCGGTCACCAGGGCGGTGCGGCCGGCGAGATCCTGGCCCGCCAGCACCTCGTCCGCGGTGCTTTCAAATCCGAAGCTGCTCATTCACGCTCTCCCGCCCTCTCCGGCCCTCGGTCGACCGGCAATGCCGGTGCGCTCTCAGGCCACTCGTTCGCGGGACACCTAGCATGAAAAAAGGGCGCGGGAGATATTTTCCCGCGCCCGTCGTTTTTCTCGCCAGCGGCTGCCCGGTCAGGCGCCGGGCGGCAGCGGATCGTCGTCGAGACCCGTGCTCTTGCTCCGCCTGGGCGCCTTGCGCGCGGGAGAGGGAGGCGGCGAACCGCCGAGGTCGCTGTCCATCTGCTCGAGTTTGCGGCCCGCCCAGTCGCGCCCCCCGAGGCCGAAAGCCAGCGCACCGGCCACCGATACGCCGGCGATCAGGATGGTCAGCGCATTGGCCGGGATCATGCCCCCGATGCCGGTGAACTGCAGCCCCATGAAGACGAACAGGATGATCGTCGCCCAGCGGACGATGGTCGCCGCGGTCCCTTCGCCGCTTTCGCCGGCAATGAGACGTGCCAGGAGATTGGCGATGAAGAAGCCGAAGGCGATCACCACCGCGCCGAAGATCACCCTGCCGCCCAGGACCAGCAACTGATCGAGGATCGCCGTGAGCTCGGGAAAGCCGAGCAGCCGCGTGGCGGCGATGGCGAAGAACAGGATGATCGCCACCTGGACCACCCGGGCGATGATCGCCGAGGCGGTGGTGCCGGTGTTGACCATGCCGGTTTCCGCCAGCGCACGGTCGACCCCGAGGCCCGGCAGCACCTCCTTGAGCACCTGCACCACGAACTTGCTGATGAGATAGCCGATGCCGAGCAGGATCGCTGCGCCGATGATGTTCGGGATGGCGTTGAAGATCATCCGCAACATGTCGGAGGCAGGCTCCGATATGCTCTCGATCCTGAGCGCGTCGAGCGCCATGATCGCCACGAAGATGACGATGATGGCATAGACGATGGTGGCGATCGTCTGGCTGATGGCGGAATTGCCGGTGACGCTGTCGACCCCGCTGCGATTGACCCATTTGTCGAAATCGACCGTGTCGAGCGTGGTGACGATCAGGTCGCGCACGATCCGTGCAACCATCAGGCCGATGAAGAAGATCAGGCCCGCGCCGATGATGTTCGGAATGAATTCGACGACGCTTTCGAGCAGGCTGTCGAGCGGTCCGGCGACCGAGCCGAGGCCGAGGACGGTCAGGATGATCAACAGACCGAACAGCCAGATCAGCAGGCTGACGATCCGGCCGAGCGATTCACCGAGCGAAGCGCCATTGCGGGTATGCCGCTGGAAAAAGCCGATGTTGTCGACCAGCTTGGCGAAGGCCCATTTCGCGGCCTTGGCCAATGCCCAGGTCACCACCAGCACGATGAGTGCAAGAGCGACCTTTTCGAGAACGTTCATCGCGACGTCCTCGTCGAAACGGTAATGTCCGATACGCATGAAACCTCTCCCCATTGGTTTCCCCGACGGCAGGGCTAACACGCAGGACGAAGATGTCCAAAGCGCATTGCGGGGTGAAGTGGATAAGTCGCCGTGCTATCGCCCTCGCATGAAGCGATTTTTTCTTACGATCATCGGCGTCCTGGCGACGCTTTCGGGATTCTGGGGGGCACCGGCCATGGCGCAAGAGGACGGCCGGTGGTCGATTGCGATCCATGGCGGCGCGGGAACCCTGGCCCGTTCGGACATGACGCCGGAACGCGACGCGAGCTATCGCGCCGCACTGCAGCAGGCGCTCGACGCGGGCGCTGCGGTCCTCGAGAGTGGCGGCGCCGCGCTCGATGCGGTCGAGGCGGTCATAACCCGGCTGGAGGACGATCCGCAATTCAACGCCGGGCGCGGCGCGGTCTATAGCTGGGATGGCGGCCACGAGCTCGATGCCTCGATCATGGACGGGCGCGACCGGTCCGCGGGGGCGGTCGCCGGGGTGACGGGGATCCGCCACCCGATCCTGCTGGCGCGCAAGGTCATGACCGACAGCGAGCACGTCATGCTGGCGGGCGAGGGGGCCGAGGCGTTCGCCGCCGACCAGGGGCTCGAAACAGCTCCCCCGGAATGGTTCGACACCGCTGCGCGCAAGGAGGCGCTCGAGCGGCTCAAGGCGGAAAAGCTCTCGGCCATCGATGTCGATATCAAGTTCGGCACGGTCGGGGCGGTGGCGCGCGACCGGAGCGGCAATCTTGCCGCGGGCACGTCGACGGGCGGAATGACCGGCAAGCGCTGGGGCCGCATCGGCGACGCGCCGGTGATCGGAGCCGGGACCTATGCCGACAATGACAGCTGCGCCGTCTCCGCGACCGGCTGGGGCGAATATTTCATCCGCGTCGGCGTGGCGCGCATGGTCTGCGCGCGCATGGAAATGTTGGGCGAGGATGCGCAGACCGCAGCCGATGCGGTGATCGCGGAAGTCGGCGAACTCGGCGGGGATGGCGGCGTCATCGTGGTCGATCGGGCCGGCCATGCGGTTTTCAGCATGAACACCAGCGGCATGTATCGCGGGCGGGCGACCAGCGGCGGAACCAGCGAAGTCGCGATCTTCGGCGACGAGTAGCGCCCTGCCGGCCTTGAAAAAGGGGCCGGATTGCTCCGGCCCCTTTCGGTCTTTTCGGCGTGAGGCCGAGGCTTACATGCCCGAACCCGGACCGTAGGTGATTTCCACGCGACGGTTCTGGAGTTCGCGAACGCCGTCGGCGGTCGGAACGCGGGGCTGCGATTCGCCGAAGGCTTCGCTGGAGATGCGGCCGTCGGGAATGCCACGCGAGGCGAGATAGCTGCGCACCGAGGCGTTGCGACGCCCGGCGAGGCCCATGTTGTACTGCGCCGTACCCGAGCGGTCGGTGTGACCGGCGAGCATGACCGAGGCCGTGCCGCAATTGGCGTAGGCCGACACCGCATTGTCGAGGATCGTCGCCGCTTCGGGCGTGATCTCCGACTTGTCCCAGTTGAAGAACACGATGTACGGACCGGTCTCGCAGACCGCTGCCGGAGGCGGCGGCGGAGGCGGCGGGGGCGGCGGAGGCGGCGGCGGGCCGGGCGGAGGGGCTGGCGGGGGCAGCGGTTCCGCCGCGCGGCCGAGATTGAGGCTCACCGTCGCCAGCAGCGAATGCGAGCTCCAGTCGCCCTCGTAGGTGGGGGTGCCGAAGGATCCGCCGATGCGGTAATCGGGCACATTGAAGAAGCGGTATTTGAGCCCGACGTCGATCCGCTGGCCGATGGGCACGCGGAGCCCGGCCAGAGCTTGCCAGGCGAATTCCCATTCGTCGCCATTGTAGACGTTGCTTTCCGCGCCCGCGACCGTGGTGGCGACCGCCTGGTCGATGAAGGCGCTGCCCGCGCCGCCGCCGACGAAGAATTGCAACCCGTCGTCATCGCCGAGATCGAGCAGCAGATTGCCCATGATGCTCGCGGCCGAGGAATTGCCGAGCAACAGATCCCCTTCGAACGCCCCTCGGGTGTCACGAAGCTCTCGTGTTCGACTTCGCGGAAGCTGCCTTCGACTTCGACCCGGACCGCCCCGAAGTCGTAGCCCAATACGCCACCGACATCGTAGCCGAGCTTGGAATCGAGCGTCGATTCGCGCCCGGCATCCGGGAAGGTCTCGGTAATCTCGAAATCCTGCGCGAGGACCGCGCCTCCGTCGAGTTCGATGTAAGCCGTATCCTCTCTCGCCGCGACTTGCGACGACAGGGCGGTCGAGCACAGCGCGAGGCCGGCTGTCAGTTTGCGCATGATGTCCCTCATCGTTGACAGTTTGCCTGCAGGTTTCTGGCGGCAAAGAATGTCATTCCCGCGCAATCGACCGGCAAATCGTCATAAATCCGAAGTATTTGCGCAGCCCCGGGAGACGGGACGGGGAGACGATCACCCGCGCTTGCGCGCCTGGCCGTAGCTGCCGAGCAGGCGGACCGAATTGGTCTGGAAGCCCAGTTCCTCGAACGCGTGATCCACATTGACCATCCCCGGAACGCCTTCGATGTCGGCGAAGAACATGGTCGCCGCGAAGCTCGTCCCCTTCTGGTAGCTTTCGAGCTTGGTCATGTTGACGCCATTGGTGGCGAAGCAGCCGAGCGCCTTGTAAAGCGCGGCGGGGATGTTCTTCACCTCGAACATGAAGGTGGTCATCGCCGGTGCATCGACGAGGCTCGCCGGATCCAGCGGATCCCGCGCCAGCACGACGAAACGGGTGGTGTTGTCATGCGCATCCTCGACCGCGCTCTCGACGATCGTGAGCCCATAGAGCTCGGCGGCAAGCGCGGGGGCGACGGCGGCGATATCGCTCCGCCCGCTTTCGGCGACGTAAGCCGCAGCCCCCGCGGTATCGGCGTGGCTCAGGCCGATAATCCCGCGCTGGGCGAGGAATTGGCGCGACTGGCCGAGCGCCTGCGGGTGACTGTAGGCGGCCTCGAAGGGACCGGGGCCCAGCGCCATCAGCGCATGGGTGATCCGCATGAAATGCTCGGCCACGATGGCAAGCCCGCTTCCCGGCAGGAGGAAGTGGATGTCGGCGACGCGTCCATGCTGCGAATTCTCGATCGGAATCATGGCGCAGCCCGCCCGGCCGCTTTCGACCGCTTCGAGCGCATCCTCGAAGCTGAAGCAGGGGAGCGGGAGCGCGTCCGGCGCGAATTGCATCGCAGCCTGGTGCGAGTTCGATCCGGGGGCGCCGCCGAAGGCGATCGCGCGGCCGGGCTCGCGGGCGGCAGCGGCGCGCATCGAATCGACCAGGGCGAGGGCGGGTTTGGCGAACTGGCGCATGCGATTGCGGCGTTACGGGCGGGTTTCGCGCGCATCAAGCGCTATTGCGGCTTGCACACTTGCGAAGTCCCGCGCCCCGCACTAGAGCGGCGCGCGAACGCAAGACCACGAAATTCTCGCAGGCAATCAAGCACAATGGACGATCGTTTCAACACTGCCGCCGGCTGGGTCCTCTTTGCCGGTATCGTCGCACTCGGCGGATCCATCGTTTCGGGCATGTATTTCACGGCCGACAAGCACGCGCATGTCGAGGAGCCGGGATTCTTCATCCAGGGCGAGGCCGCGGAGGGCGGCGAGGAAGCCGGCCCCGATCTCGGCACGCTGCTGGCCGCCGCCGATCCCGCCGCGGGCGAGAAGGTTTTCGCCAAATGCGGTGCCTGCCACACGATCAACCAGGGCGGGGCCGATGGCATCGGGCCCAATCTGTGGGGCGTGCTCGGTGCACCGATCGGCGCGCATGCCGCCGGTTTCGCCTATAGTTCCGCACTGTCCGGCCATGGCGGCGAGTGGAGCTATGAGAACATCGATGCCTGGCTGACGAGCCCGCGCGGCTTCGCCAATGGCACGAAAATGAGCTTTGCCGGTCTCTCCAAGCCGGAAGACCGCGCCAATGTCATCGCTTTCCTCAACGCCCATGGCGGCGGCCCGGCCTATCCCGCGCCCGTCGTGGCCGAAGAGGTGGCCGCAGACGAGGGCGGGGATGCCCCCGGCGCCGGTCCTGGCCCGGCCGAAGGCGTGCCCGCCGAAGGTCCCGAGGCCGCGAGCGCGATGGGTGCGGATCAGCCGATCCCGTCGAGCAATGCCGCGACCAGCAATGACGGCGCGACCAAGCCGGGCGAATAGGCCGGCGCAGAGCAACCGCAGAAAGCCCCGCTTCGGCGGGGCTTTTTCGTGGCGGCTCAGCTTCCCTTGAAGCCTTGCGCGATGACGTACCACTCGCTCGAGCCCTTGCGGCTCGCGGGGGGCTTGGCATGTTTGACCGAACGGAAATGGCGTTTGAGCAGCGTGAGCAGGTCGGTGTCGGTGCCGCCGGCGAGCACCTTTGCGAGAAAGGTCCCGCCGGGGGCGAGATTCTCGATGGCGAACCAGGCCGCCGCCTCGACCAGGCCCATGGTCCGCAAGTGATCGGTCTGCTTGTGGCCGACGGTGTTCGCAGCCATGTCGCTCATCACCAGTTCCGCCTTTCCGCCGAGCGCTTCCTCGAGCACGCGCGGCGCATTCTCGTCCATGAAATCCATCTGGAATATGGTCACGCCCTCGATCGGCTCGACCTCGAGCAGGTCGATTCCGACGATCTGTGCGCGCGGCTTGCGCTTGCGCACCACCTGGCTCCACCCGCCCGGTGCGATGCCGAGATCGACGACCTTCTCCACGCCTTTAAGCAGGGCGAATTTCTCGTCGAGTTCTATGAGCTTATAGGCAGCCCGGCTGCGATAACCCTCGGCCTTGGCCTGCTTGACATAGGGATCGTTGAGCTGCCGCTGGAGCCAGCGGGCCGAGGATGCGGTCCGTCCCCGGGCGGTCTTCACCCGCGTCTCGCGATCCTTGCCCGAGCGGCTCATACGTCCTGCTCGCGCATGCGCTGCAGCGTGGCGCGGCTGCGCTCGCCTTCGGCATCGGCGGCGATCAGGCTGCGCAGGATCCCTTCGCGGATCCCGCGGTCGGCCACCCCGAGCTGTTCCGCGGGCCAGATGTCGAGGATCGATTCGAGGATCGCGCAGCCCGCGATGACCAGATTCGCGCGATCGTCGCCGATGCAGGGCAGCTGCCGCCGGTCGGGCGCGCTCATCCGCGACAGGCGCCGCGAGATGTCGCGCATGGAATGCGACGGGACGATCAGCCCGTCGACCGCGCGGCGGTCATATTGCGGCAGTTCGAGATGGAGGCTGGCGAGCGTCGTCACCGTGCCGCTGGTGCCGAGCAGGCGGATCGGATCCTGCGACCGGGTGTGGTCGCGGATGCGCTCGGCGAATTCGGCGAAGCTCCTGCCGACCGTGCGCCGCATGGCGACATAGCGGTCGAGCCGGGTGGCTTCGGTATCGTCGCAGCCGGTGACCGTGTCGGTCAGCGAGACGACGCCCCAGGGAACGCTCAGCCAGTCGATGATGCGCGGGACCTTGCCGCCCGGCTGGACCAGCACCAGCTCGGTCGATCCCCCGCCGATGTCGAAGATGATGGCCGGCCCCGCTCCTTCCTCGAGCAGGATATGGCAGCCGAGCACCGCCAGCCGTGCTTCCTCCTGCGCCGAGATGATGTCGAGCATGATCCCCGTTTCCTGCCTCACGCGCTCGATGAAGGCTTCGCCGTTCGCGGCACGGCGACAGGCTTCGGTGGCGACCGATCGCGCGAGCCGGACGTTCCGGCGCCGCAGCTTCTCCGCGCAGACATGCAGCGCTGCGAGCGTGCGCGCCATGGCTTCGTCCGACAGCCGGCCGCTCGCCGCCAGCCCTTCGCCCAGCCGCACCACGCGGCTGAAGGCATCGATCACGGTGAAGTTCTCGCCCGAGGGTCGCGCGATCAGAAGGCGGCAGTTGTTCGTGCCGAGATCGAGGGCGGCATAGGCCTGTCGGCGCGGCGGCGGTGCCGCACCGGCAGCATCGGAGCTGGCGACGAAACCTTGCTGCCTGGGGCCATCGGCTCGCGTGCCGCGCGGATTTGCGGCGCGCCGCTCGCCTGGCTTCGTATCGGGCCGGGAGGGGCGCTTGTAGCGAAAATCGGCTACCTTGCCGGACTTGCCGCCCCGTCGTGTCCCGTGCCCCCGTGTGATGTCCGGCGGAGATCGATCCGCCATGGGAGTACTTTCTTTTCCTCCCGCGCAAACCAGCGTGCGCGGGGACTTGCCCCCACGCTAGCGGCGAAGCGCGCGGGGGGCAAGGGTGCCCGCGTCGCGCGGGGTTGACCTGCGCCCGGCACGAAACTAGATGCGCGGCCTCTTCCGGAGCGACCGGCCCGATTCTCGCCCGCCCGGATGGCTGATGCCCCGTCGTCTAATGGTAAGACTACGGACTCTGACTCCGTCAATTGAGGTTCGAATCCTCACGGGGCATCCAATTTGTTCAAGCAAAGAAATGTCCGGTCGTAGAAAGTGGCGGTGGAATGAGCTCACTGTCGTAATCCTATCCATGCGCCTGTTCTAGATCGAGGCAATCCGTAAAGTAAGGGCACTCTTGGCTGATCCTCGCGCCACGGCGAAATACAAGATAGAAAGCGCTCTGGCACAGCCGAGCCTTGGGGATGCGCCGAGATTCACCTGAATCTGGTCGGAAGCGACGCACTGAGAACTTGCGTTCAACTGAAAGTCGCGCCATGCAGCAGCGCATGATATGGAAACGGGCGCTGGGGCTGGTGCTGTGGCTGGTCCCATTGGCATTCATTTATGGGCCGCTGGTGGTGGCCTATTACTTTTTGCGGTGCTGGGACCGCCTGAAATGGGAATGGGGGCAGCGCGGTCGTGGCGCAGATTCTAGGCAGGGTCTTGGATTTCGCTCCGACGCCGGAGGGAGCTGCGCTGCTGTGCGAAACCACCGCCCCACGGTGGATGCTCTGGCGCAAGACCCGGCGCAGATGGATCGTTCTGACGATGCCTGCGGACCTCCAATACGCAATTGAAAGCACCTTCGACAGGCGCCGTCCAATGCATCACCACTTCACCGATTACGATCCCATCGCGAAATTCCCGTAGAAGCTGCGGGAGATTGCCCCGGTCAGGAATGTGAGGCAATCGATTCCGACAAGTTCCCGTCCCGCTAGGAGAAGCTCTGTGACCCTTAAGGCCGCTGCCCAGCACACAATCCGTCGCTTGCGCTTTGGTTTGGCCGATCGTCTCGATTCCCGTTGGAACAATGATCCGCTCGCCAAGGAGCCCAGCGGAACCGCCGAAAAGTTCCAGGCACTCGCAGCGGCGGCAGCCAAGAGAGAATTTCCCGAGGCGGAGGCGCTCGAAGCAGAGACTGGATTTGCCATCGACAAGGGCTGGATCGACGATCTCGCGCTGCACACGCAGATCGTTAAGAAGCGCAGCACCCTCGGCTATGCTCACGGTCGCCTCCTTTACAGCGTTCTCCGTCGCTATATTGCCGAGACCTCTCCGGAGTTCGTCTCTGTTGTCGAGACCGGGACGGCGCGCGGGTTCTCTGCCCTGTGCATGGCCAAGGCCATCGATGACGCCGCGGTTGCGGGCCATATTGTCACGATCGATCGTTTACCCCACCTGACACCCATCTACTGGAACTGCATCGACGATCTGGAGGGCCGGAAAACGAGACGCGAGTTGCTCTCCCCTTGGGCTTCTCTCTGCAACCGGATCACCTTCGTCCAGGGCGACACCCTCGACCAACTCGGCAAGATTGGCGTTCGCCGAGTGAATTTCGCCTATCTCGACGCGCAGCACACCAGGGGCGATGTCCTGCACGAATTCAACCTCGTCAAGCGCCTGCAGATGTCGAAGGACATTGTCTTTTTTGACGATGTGACGCCCGAGCAATTTCCCGGAGTTTGCGCCGCTGTGGACGATATCGAGGCGCGCGAGAACTACGCCGTTTCGAGGGTGCGCGCCGGACGTGGATTCGCATGGGCGACAAAGCGCTAGATTCCAGAGCGCTCCTGTCTTCCGCACCATTCCACTGCGCATGACTGGAGCCATACAAAGCGGCCATGTTGTCCCTGGCGGCGCTGCCGAGGTCTCCGCAGACGGCGCATGGTCGCGATAGCGGAAGTGTCCCTAGTTGGGGGATTGTCGTGGCTGGCTCGTTCGATAGCGACCGAGCGGCTGCCGTGACCTAGAACATCACGAGCAAGGACATCCATTCCTCTCCGCACCGTTGCCAAAGCCGATTTCCCGCGCCACACCGGTTGCAAAGGGAGACCGAGAATTTGAGCCAGACATTTCCCGAGATCCGCGAAGCGGTACGGCGGCTGTGCGCGCGTTTTCCGGGCGACTACTGGCAGCGGCTCGACCGGGAGCGGGCCTATCCGTCGGACTTCGTCGCCGCCCTGACCGAGGCGGGCTTCCTTTCGGTGCTGATCCCGGAGGAATTCGGCGGGTCGGGGCTGGGCCTCGAAGCGGCGACCGCAGTGCTCGAGGAAGTGCATCGCTCGGGCGGCAATGGCGGCGCCTGCCATGCGCAGATGTACACCATGGGCACGCTGCTCAAGCATGGCTCGGAAGAGCAGAAGCGGCACTATCTCCCGCAGATCGCCAGCGGCGAACTGCGTCTCCAGGCGTTCGGCGTCACCGAGCCCGGAGCGGGGACCGACACGACGCGGATCTCGACTTTCGCCCGGCGCGAGGGCGACGGCTATGTGGTCAACGGGCAGAAGATCTGGATCAGCCGCGCCGAGCATTCGGATCTCATGGTGCTGCTCTGCCGGACCACCCCGCGCGAGGCGTGCGCCAAGCCTTCGGAGGGGATGAGCGTGTTGCTGGTCGACATGCGCGAGGCGCTCGGCAAGGGGCTCACCATCCGGCCGATCCGCACCATGCTCAATCACGCCACCACCGAGCTGTTCTTCGACGATTTGCGCGTTCCCGCCAGCGCGCTGATCGGCGAGGAGGGCAAGGGCTTCCGCTACATTCTCTCCGGGATGAACGCCGAGCGGATCCTGATCGCCAGCGAATGCATCGGCGACGGGCGCTTCTTCATCGACCGGGCTGCTGCCTATGCGCGGGAGCGCACCGTCTTCGGCCGCGCCATCGGCGAAAATCAGGGGGTCCAGTTCCCGATCGCGCGCGCGCATGTCCAGCTGTCGGCCGCCGCCGAGATGGTGACCCGGGCGGCGCGGCTGTACGATGCGGGCGAAGCCGCCGGGACCGAGGCGAATATGGCAAAGATGCTGGCGAGCGAGGCGAGCTGGTTCGCTGCCGACATGTGCATCCAGACGCATGGCGGCTTCGGCTTCGCGGAGGAATACGACATCGAGCGCAAGTTCCGCGAGACACGCCTGTATCAGGTGGCGCCGATCAGCACCAATCTGATCCTGAGCCATGTGGCGACGCATGTGCTCGATCTGCCCAAGAGTTTCTGAACACCCGAAGAGTTTCCGAGGAGAGAAGAATGGCCGAGACGGCAAGCAAGGGGCCGCTGACCGGCCTCAAGGTGGTCGAATTCCAGGGGATCGGGCCGGGGCCGCATGTCGCCATGCTGCTGGCCGACATGGGCGCCGAAGTCGTGCGGATCGAGCGCGAGGGCTACCGGGTGATGAACCCCGTGGTCGAGCGCGCGCGGCACCGCGTCGCGGTCGATCTGAAGAGCGACGACGGGCAGCGCTTCTGCCGCGAGGCGCTGGCTGCCGCCGATGTGCTGGTCGAAGGCTTCCGGCCGGGGGTGATGGAGCGGCTCGGCCTGGGCCCCGACGTGCTGATGGGGGCCAATCCCCGGCTCGTCTATGCCCGGATGACCGGCTGGGGACAGGACGGGCCGCTGGCGCAGGCGGCGGGCCACGATCTCAACTACATCGCCATCACCGGCGCGCTCGATGCGATCGGGCGCAAGGGCGAACTGCCGGTGCCGCCGCAAAATCTGGTCGGCGATTTCGGCGGCGGCTCGATGTATTGCGCGCTCGGCATCCTCGCCGCGCTGTGGGAACGCGAACGCAGCGGCAAGGGCCAGGTGGTCGATGCGGCGATCGTCGACGGCGTCACCAGCCTGATGAGCTTCTTCTTCGGCCAGCCACCGAGCGCGATCCGCACCACCGAACGCGGCGCGGGCCTGCTCGGCGGCGCGGCGCATTTCTATCGCTGTTACACCTGCAGCGACGGCAAGGAGATCAGCGTCGGGGCGATCGAACCGCAATTCTACGCCGAATTGCTGGAGCGCGCCGATGCGCCCGAAAAGCTGCGGCAGGGCCAGCTCGATCCGGCCAATTGGGACGAATATGCCGAGGATCTCGCGGCGCTGTTCAGGACCAGGACGCAGGCTGAATGGTGCGAGCTCCTCGAGGGCACAGACGCCTGCTTCGCCCCGGTCGTGCCGATGGACGAAGCGCGCGCGCATCCGCACATGAAGGCGCGCGGGACCTATGTCGAACACGGCGGCCGCTGGCACACCGCGCCCGCGCCGCGTTTCGACCGGACGCCCAACACCGTCCGCGATGCTGCCGAGGATGGCGAAGAGGTGGTGGCGCGCTGGCGGCAAGAGGGCTAGTGGCTCTTCGCAAAGGAGAGTGTCCATGCGCGATTGCACCCAGTTCTACATCGACGGCCAGTGGGTCGATCCTGCCCAGGCCAAGCCGATCGCGGTCGAGAACCCGGCGACCGAGGAGACGATGGGTCACATCAGCTTCGGGACCGCGGCGGATGTCGACCGGGCGGTGAAGGCGGCGCGGCGCGCATTCGCAAGCTGGTCGCAAAGCTCGAAGGAGGAACGGCTCACCCTGCTGCGCGCGATCCAGGCCGAGATCGAGAACCGCAAGGAAGATCTCGCCAGTGCGGTCAGCGACGAGATGGGGGCGCCGATGAGCCTTGCCAACGGGCCGCATGTCGGGCTGCTCGCGGGGCATTGCCAGAAGGCGATCGAAGTGCTCGAGGACTTCGCCTTCGAACGCCAGGACGGCCCGACGCTGCATGTGTGGGAGCCGATCGGCGTGGTCGGCATGATCACCCCGTGGAACTGGCCGCTCAACCAGATCGCCTGCAAGGTCTTTCCCGCGCTCGCGACGGGCTGCACCATGGTCCTCAAGCCGAGCGAGATCGCGCCGTTCAACGCCTGCATCTTCGCCGAGATCCTCGACGCGGCTGGCGTGCCGGCGGGCGTGTTCAACCTCGTCAACGGCGACGGCCCGGGGGTCGGCGAGGCGATCAGCGGCCATCCCGACATCGACATGGTCAGCTTCACCGGTTCGACCCGCGCGGGGATCGCCATCGCCAAGAACGCCGCCGACAGCGTCAAGCGGGTGGCGCAGGAACTGGGCGGGAAGAGCCCCAACATCGTCCTCGACGACGGCGCCTTCGCTCGCTCGGTCGCAAAGGGCACCACCGCGATGATGGGCAATTCGGGGCAGACCTGCACTGCGCCGAGCCGGATGCTGGTGCCGCACAAGCGGATGGAAGAGGCCAAGGCGGCGGCGAAGGAAGCCGCCGAGGGCGTGATCCCCGGCGATCCCAGGGGCAATGCCGCGATCGGCCCCGTGGTCTCGAAGACCCAATGGGACAAGATCCAGGGCCTGATCGAGACGGGCATCGCGGAAGGCGCCACGCTGGTCGCCGGCGGACCGGGCAGGCCCGAGGGGCTCGACAAGGGCCATTACGTCAAGCCGACCGTCTTCGCCGACGTCAACAACGACATGACCATCGCGCGCGAGGAGATCTTCGGTCCGGTGCTCTGCATCCTCGGCTACGAGGATTACGAGGATGCCGTCCGCATCGCCAATGACACCGAATACGGACTGGCCAGCGCGATCACCGGCGAGGACATCGAGCTTGCGCGCAGCCTCGCGAAGCGCATCCGCGCAGGCCGGGTGGCGATCAACGGCGGCTACGACATGAACGCGGCCTTCGGCGGCTACAAGAAATCGGGCAATGGCCGCGAATGGGGCGAATGGGGCTTCCATGACTTCCTCGAGGTGAAAGCGGTCATGGGTCACGGCTGATGGCGGGCAGGTTCTTCGACCAATGGACCGTGGGCGACCGGCTGACCCATGAGATCCGCCGCACGGTGACCGAAGCGGACAATCTCTTCTTCACCGTGATGACCCACAATCCGCAGCCGCTGCATCTCGATGCCGAAGCGGCGAAGGAAAGCGAGTTCGGGCAGATTCTGGTCAATGGGACCTTCACCTTCGCGCTGATGGTCGGTCTCAGCGTCGGGGACACCACTCTGGGCACGCTGGTCGCCAATCTCGGCTACGACAGGCTGGTCATGCCCAAGCCGGTGTTCCTCGGCGACACGCTCCACGCGACCTCGGAAGTGATCGGCCTGCGCGAGAGCAAATCGCGGCCCGATGCGGGAATAGTCACTTTCCTCCACGAGGCGGTGAATCAGCGCGGCGAGGTGGTGTGTCGTTGCGAACGCTCCGCATTGCTGCGCAGGAAGACGGCCTAGGCCCGCTCCGGCCGCGTGCCGCGGAAGGAGAATCGGACAATGCAGCGGCACGAGCCCGAGACCGTCGAGGAAGTGCTCGGAGAGCTGGACGAGCTCGCTGCGACGCATGACCGCGTCTGCATCCGCGATGTGCTCGACGATTTCGGCGCGCGCAGCTTCGGACCGTTCATCATGCTGCCGGCGCTCATGGAAATCACTCCGATCGGCGGGATTCCCGGGGTTCCGACCTTCCTGGCGCTGATCGTCGCCCTGACGGCTCTGCAATTGCTCTGGGGACGGGATCACATCTGGATGCCGGCCTTCCTCCAGGCCCGCGCGGTCGACGGGAAGACGCTGCACAAGGCCGTGGGCAGATTGCGCGGCGTCGCCCATTGGCTCGATTCGCACAGCGAAGGTCGGCTCGAAGCGATGATCGAGGGCGTCTGGCTGCGCCTGCTGGCGGCGCTCGTTCTCCTGCTGTGCTGCACTGTTCCGCCGCTCGAATTCCTGCCCTTTGCGAGCTCCCTGCCGATGCTCGCCATCGCCGTCCTCGGGCTGGCCCTCACCGTTCGCGACGGGGCACTGGTGCTGGCATCGCTGATCTTCGCCACCCTTGCGACGACCACGGCAATCTATCTCTTCGCCACATTCGAGGCGGCCGAAACGCTCGCCGGTTGACGGGGGCGGAGAGCGGGCGCAGACCTTCCGTTGCGAAATGCAATGGGAGGGATTGCAATGCGTATCAGATCAGGACTGGCCGCAGCGTGCCTGCTGCTCGCCGGCTGCGACAGCGCATTCGGCGAGGAGCCGAGCGAAGCCCAGCGCGGCGACGGCAGCGAGACGGTCGCGCTGGCCGAATTCCCCGACCGGCCCTATTGGGGCGACACGCACCTCCACACCGACATCTCGGTCGATGCCTTCGGCTTCGGCGTCAGGCTGGGGCCCGAGGAGGCGCTGAAATTCGCGCGCGGGGAGCGGGTGACCGCCACCACCGGGATGGAGGCGCAACTCGACCGGCCGCTCGATTTCCTCGTCATCGCCGATCATTCGGATGCGATGGGGGCGACGCGGCGGCTCTATGACGCACCGCGCATGCTGGTCCGCGATCCCACGCTGCGCCGCTGGTACGACATGATGCACGACGGGCCCGGCCAGTCGCAACGCGCCGTGGCCGAACTGATCACCGCTGCAGCCAATGGCGCGATTCCCGAGGCGCTGCGCGATCCCCAACGCCAGGCGCAGGCAACGCGCGAGCTGTGGGATACCCACCTCGCGCTGCTCGACCGCTACAACCGGCCGGGGGAATTCACCGCTTTCGCCGGCTTCGAATGGACGCTCATGCCCGATGGCAACAACCTCCACCGCGTGGTGATGTTCAGGGACGGCAGCGCCCGAACGCGGGAGGTCGTGCCGCTCCCCGGGCTCGCCGGGGATGTCGAGGGCTTGTGGGATTACATGGACGCCTACGAGCGGAACACCGGAGGCCGGGTGCTCGCGATCCCGCACAATTCGAACCTCTCCAACGGGTTGATGTTCGAACTCGTCGGGCCCGATGGTGGCCCGATGAGCGCCGCCTATGCCCGCCGCCGAGCGGCGCACGAGCCGGTGGTCGAGGCGACCCAGATCAAGGGCGACAGCGAAACGCTGCCCTTCCTCTCGCCCAACGATGAATTCGCCGGTTTCGGAACCGCCGGATGGGAACTCGGCAATCTCCCGCTCACGCATCGGGCGACGCCCGACATGGCGGCGGGATCCTATATCCGCAGCGCGCTGCTGCGCGGGTTGACGCTCGAACAGCGGATGGGGGTCAATCCCTATGCCTTCGGCCTGATCGGCTCGACCGACAGCCACACCGCGCTGGCCACTGCCGACGAGGACAATTTCTTCGGCAAGCACACCGGCAACGAACCGCGGCCGGGCCGTGCCATGGCACCGCAGAACCTCGGCACCCGGCAGGGGCGGTTCGGCTGGCACTATCTGGCGGGCGGCTATGCCGCCGCCTGGGCGCGGGGCAACACGCGGGCGGAGATCTTCGATGCCTTCATGCGGCGCGAAGTCTATGCCACCACCGGTCCGCGAATGGTCCTGCGGCTCTTCGCCGGGCATGATTTCGGAGCCGCCGACTGGGACGGGGACTGGGTCCGAGCGGGCTATTCGCGCGGCGTGCCCATGGGCGGCGAACTGACCGATCGCGGCCGCGCACCGCGCTTTCTCGTCTCCGCATTGAAGGATCCCGACGGCGCCAATCTCGACCGCGTGCAGATGGTCAAGGGCTGGATCGATGCCTCGGGCGAGGCGCGCGAGAAGGTCTACGACATCGCCTGGTCCGACATGGAGGGCAAGCGCCGCAAGGTCGGCGGACGGATCCCCCCCGTCGGCGATACGGTCGACCGACAGGAAGCGACCTACGAGAACACCATCGGGGCCGCCGAATTGCGCGCCGCCTGGACCGATCCCGACTACCGGCCCGATCAGCGTGCCTTCTATTACGTCCGCGTCCTGGAGATCCCGACGCCGCGCTGGGTCCTGTTCGATGCCAAGCGCTTCGGACTGAAGCTGCCCGGGAACGTCGTCGAGCAGGGGGTGGCGCAGGAGCGCGCCTATAGCTCGCCCGTCTGGCTGCGCCCGGCGCGCTCGATCGACGATGCGCCGCGGATCATGGAGGGCGCGTGATCCGTCGCTGGTTGCGCGAGCCGCTGGTCCATTTTCTCGCTGCCGGAGCGGCGATCTGGCTGGGTTTCGCGCTGTGGGGCGAGCCCGTCGATCCGGCCAGCCGGACGATCGTCTTGAGCAAGGAGCGGCAGGCCGATCTCGCGCTCGGCCACGAACGGATGATGGGTCGCGCGCCGACCGATGCCGAACTCGACACGCTGATCGACCGCTTCATCCGCGAGGAAGTGCTTTATCGCGAGGCACTGCGGCTCGGCCTCGACCGCGACGATGCGGTGGTCCGTCGCCGGCTGGCGTCCAAGATGGACGCTCTCGCCACTGCCAGCGCCGAGACCGAGCAAGTCGACGAACCGACGCTCGCCCGATGGCGCGCCGACCATTCGGACCGATTCGCGCAGGACGGCGGGGTCAGCTTCGACCAGGCCTATTTCCCGACCGAGCAGGCGGCCCGGGCTGCGCTGGAGGGGGGCGAGGTCCGCGGAGAGCCGATCGCGCTGCCGGCATCGGTCGAGGATTTCCCGCGGCGGCGGCTGGTCGCGACCTTCGGCCGGCAATTCGCGCGCGAAGTGGATGCGCTCGCGGTCGCTCCCGGATGGCAGGGGCCGATTCCGTCGGGGTTCGGCTGGCACCTCGTCCGGCTTTCGGCGCAAACCCCCGGCGCGATTCCGCCTCTGGCGCAGATCCACGAGGCGGTCGAGGCCGACTGGCGCAGCGCCACCATCGCCGCGCGCCGCGAGCGCGCCTATCGGCTGCTCCGCGACGCCTATCGGGTCGAGCGGGAATGATCCGCCGCATCCTCGCGCTGCTGCTGGCCTGCTTCCTCGCGGCGCCGGCGTCGGCCGACGAATTGCGTCCGGTCTCGATCCAGCTCGCTCAGCTGGATTCGCACCATTGGGCGGTCGCCTGGAAGCAGCCGCTCGCTGCCCCCGGCGACAGCGCAGCGGCTCCGCGGCTCCCCGCCGCCTGCCGCTATGTCGCCGCCCCCCGCCTGCGAACCGCTCCGCTGGCGGTGATCGGCAGCGCCACGGTCGAATGCGACGGGCCGATCGCCGGAAAGCGCGTCGGCTGGACCGCGCTCACCGGGCAGGGCGATGCAATCCTCCGGGTCGCTCCGCTCGGTCGGCCGGTCCAGATCCATCGCCTGACCGCGGCGGAACCCTTCGCCACCATCCTCGCCAGACCGACCCCCGCGCAGGTCTGGCGCAGCTACTTCGCCATCGGGGTCGAGCACATCCTGACCGGCTGGGACCATCTGCTGTTCGTGATCGCGCTGGTCCTGCTGGTCGGAGGAGGCGGGGCGGCGGTCAAGGCGGCGACTGCCTTCACCCTGGCCCATTCGCTGACGCTGGCGGCGGTGACGCTGGGCTTCGCCGGACTGCCGCAGCGGCCGGTCGAAGCGCTGATCGCGCTGTCGATCGTGTTCCTGGCGCTGGAGATCCTGCGCGCCGGCCGGGCGACGCTCACCCGGCGGTTGCCATGGCTGGTGGCCTTCGCCTTCGGTCTCCTCCATGGCTTCGGCTTCGCAGGAGCCCTGCGCGAAATCGGGCTGCCCGAGGGCGAGATGCCCTCTGCGCTGGTGAGCTTCAACCTCGGAGTCGAGGCCGGGCAATTGCTGATCATCGCGGGGATGTTCGCGCTGCTCGCAGCGGTGCGGCGCTTCCGGCCGCGCGCCGAACCGCACGGCTTGCGTCTGGCAGCCTATGCGATCGGCATCACCGCTTCCTACTGGCTGATCGACCGACTGGCTTTCTGAAGGCGGATTTTCCGACTGCGCGATCAACTTGCCATTCACCCCTGCGATCCTACATTGGCGGGACACGAAAGGATTGCCTGCGCATGAGCGACCAGAACACCCCGCCCGAGCCCGAGGGCAATGGCCCCAATCCATGGGTGAAGAGCCTGATGATCTGGGGCGGCATCTTCCTCGCGCTGCTGATGGTCGTCTCGCTGTTCGGCGGCGGCAGCCAGAGCGGCGGCGCGCAGATCCTCTATTCCGACTTCCGCGACAAGGTGGCCGAAGGGTCGGTCGCCTCGGTGCAGATTTCGGAGAAGTCGATCACCGGCGAGATGAAGAATGGCGAGGCGTTCACCACCATCCCCGTCGCCAATGACATGTCGCTTCCGCAGCTGCTGGAAGACAATGGCGTCCGCTATTCCGGGGTCGAAGCCGACAGCGGCAATATGCTGATGTATGCGCTGATCCAGATTCTCCCCTTCGTTCTCATTCTCGGCATCGCCTTCTTCGCCCTGCGCCAGGTGCAGAAGGGCGGCGGCGCGGGGGGCGCGATGGGCTTCGGCAAGTCCAAGGCCAAGCTGCTCACCGAACGGCAGGGCAAGGTGACCTTCGAGGATGTCGCCGGCATCGACGAAGCGCGTGAGGAATTGGAGGAAATCGTCGAATTCCTCAAGGATCCGCACCGCTTCTCCAAGCTCGGCGGGCAAATTCCCAAGGGCGCGCTGCTGGTCGGCAGCCCCGGCACGGGCAAGACGCTGCTCGCCCGCGCCATCGCCGGCGAGGCGGGCGTGCCCTTCTTCACCATTTCGGGTTCGGACTTCGTCGAGATGTTCGTCGGCGTCGGCGCCAGCCGCGTGCGCGACATGTTCGAACAGGCCAAGAAGAACGCGCCGTGCATCGTCTTCATCGACGAGATCGACGCGGTCGGGCGCCACCGCGGCCATGGCCTCGGCAATTCGAACGACGAGCGCGAGCAGACGCTGAACCAGCTGCTGGTCGAGATGGACGGCTTCGAGGCCAATGAAGGCATCATCATCATCGCCGCGACCAACCGCCCCGACGTGCTCGACCCGGCGCTGCTGCGGCCCGGCCGCTTCGACCGCCAGGTGGTGGTGCCGGTGCCCGACATCGATGGGCGCGAACAGATCCTCGCCGTCCACATGAAGAAGGTCCCGCTGGCGCCCGACGTCAATCCGCGCACCATCGCGCGCGGCACGCCCGGCTTCTCGGGCGCCGATCTCGCCAATCTGGTCAATGAAGCCGCGCTGCTCGCGGCGCGCCGCAACAAGCGGCTCGTCGCCATGCAGGAGTTCGAGGACGCCAAGGACAAGGTCATGATGGGCGCCGAACGCCGCAGCATGGTGATGACCGAGGACGAGAAGAAGATGACCGCCTACCACGAGGCGGGCCATGCTCTGGTCAGTCTGAACGAGCCGGCATCGGACCCGATCCACAAGGCGACGATCATCCCGCGCGGCCGTGCGCTGGGCATGGTCATGCGCCTGCCCGAGCGCGACAATTACTCGTATCATCGCGACAAGATGCACGCCAATCTCGCGGTCGCGATGGGTGGGCGCGTGGCCGAGGAGATCATCTTCGGCCATGAGAAGGTCTCGAGCGGCGCCTCGGGCGACATTCAATATGCCACCGATCTGGCGCGCAACATGGTCACCAAATGGGGCATGTCGGACAAGCTCGGCCCGCTGCAGTACGAGGCGAGCCAGGAAGGCTATCTCGGCATGGGCCAGACCGCCCGGACCATGGGCGGGGCGGAGACCAACAAGCTGATCGACGCCGAGATCAAGGAGCTGGTCGAGAACGGCCTGGCGCGCGCCAAGCAAATTCTCACCGATCAGGAAGACAAGCTCCATCTGCTCGCCCAGGCGATGCTCGAATATGAGACGCTGACGGGCGAGGAGATCGACCGGCTGATGAAGGACGGCACGATCGACCGGCCCGACGAGCCGCGCGGGCCCGTCGCGGTCAAGCCGCTGGCCGGCGCCGCGGTACCCAAGGCGGGCCGCAAGTTCGGTGGAGGTCCTGCGCCGCAAGGAGCGTGACCGGGCGCGCCCTGCGGAATGGGGAGGGCCGCATGAGCAAGCTTTCACCAATCGTCCCGGAGTTCGAAGCCGCAGAAGAAGCGGCGTCCTACGATACCTGGTTCCGCACCAAGGTGGAGGAAGCCCTTGCAAGCAAGGAGGCATCCGTCCCGCACGATCGAGTGATGGCCGAGGTGCGGTCATTTGGTGGCGATCAAGGCGAAACGAACGGGTGCGCCTTGATTGGCGGTCGGAAGCCCGGCGCGACCTTCTCTAGATTTCGGATTTCATTTCCGACAGGGACGTGCGGGCGGCAGAGGACCTGATTGCCGGGATCGAGGCGTGCGCCGAACGGCTCCCCAATTTCGCTTCCTGTTTCGTCCGGGACGAGTGGTCGGAACCAGGAAGCGGTTGTTCATCCAACTATGTGCTTGTTTATCAGGTAACCGCCGACGCTATCCGCATTCTGCGCGTCCTGCACGCGCGCCAGCGCCATCCCTGACCTCATTCACAGCGCCCCGAGCACCAGCAGGATCTGCAGGAACAGCGTGGCGACGATGGTGATGAACACCAGGATCATCGCCAGCCGCCATAGCGCGCTGCGGCGCGACAGAGCATAGGCGCCGCGCAGCTGCTTGTAGATGTGGAGCGGGGGAACGACGAGCATCAGCGAGCTCCACAGCCATTCGGGCGCGCCCAGCTTGAACAGCAGGGATACCGCGATGAACAGCAACGACATGAAGGCGATCGAATAGGTCACGAAGATCGCGTGGTCATAGGCGCGGAAGCGGCGCTTCCAGAAAAACAGAAGCCAGACGAAGGGCACCGACAGCGGGATCAGCAGCCAGCTGAACTTGTAGCTGTTCGTCTGCATCTTGTAGAACATCAACCCGGGATTGGAGCGCCATTTCGCCAGTCCCTTGTCGAGCCACGACCAGCCGGTGGAGTCGATGTTGAGCCGGGCCAGTCCCTCGCTGCCGGCGACGACGCTGCCCGCCTCCTCGATCCCCTCGACCCGTTTGCCCGCCTCGAGGCGCGCCCGCTCGATCCGCTCGTATTCCGCACTTCCCGGTTCGAGGGTGGCGAGCCGGCTTTCGAGCCGGTCGCGCTCGGCCTCAGCTTCCTCGAGCATCGTCCCGAGACCGCTCTCGACCTGCTCGGCCGAGGCGATTTCGGTCGGGGCGGTCAGGCCGACCGCCTGGAACACGGCGAACATCAGAAAGATCGAGAACAGGAACAACGCCATGGGGCTGACGAAACGCGCGCGCTCTCCCTCGATGTAGCGGCGGGTCAGCTGCCCCGGGCGGAAGGCGAGCATCGGCAGCGTCTTCCATGTCCGGCCTTCGAAATGCAGGGCGCCGTGGAGGAGATCGTGCAGAAAGGCGCCGAGCGTACGATGGAGATGCGCCCGCTGGCCGCAGCAATGGCAATGCACGCCGACGAGCCGGGTACCGCAGTTGAGGCAGATGCTTTCGGAGAAATGGCCCGGGCCTTGCCGAGGGTCGGCCGTGGCATCCTCCGAGGACCGTCCCTCTACTGCGCGCCCGATCAGCCCGCCTTCCACCGCGGTCCCCAATCCCTCGCCGAAATCGCTCATACCCTGCCTCCGTGGTTCCCGATAGCGCGAAGAGCCTGCCTCCGTCGAGGAGGAACATTAAGCGAACGTCTCCGTTGAATGGCCGAAGGAGATCTTGCCATGACAGCCACTCAACCCACCGATCATCCCAAGCGCGAACCGGTCTCGAATGCCGAGAAGGAGCCGGAAAACTGGACCACCGGCGACGAGCGCATGACCGGCGCGCAGGCGAGCTATCTGAAGACCCTGTGCGAAGAGGCGGGTCGGACCGAGGACTACGATCCCGGCCTGACCAAGGCCCAGGCGTCCGAACGGATCGATGCGCTCAAGGCCGAAACCGGTCGCGGCCGCTGACCGCTCGCTCGCTCGCCCGCACGAAAAAGGGCCGCTCCCTCGCGGGGGCGGCCCTTTTTTCGTTTGCCCGGCGAGGTCCCGCTCAGCCTTCGTAATCGGCTCCGATCGAATTCGAACGCGCGGGAGCGGAAGCGGTGATGCGCAGTGCCTCGGCCGACTGGCTGAGCGAACCGACCTCGTCCATCTCGTCGTCGTCGTCGGGCAGGATCTTCTGCATGTTGGTGACCGCAGCCTCGTGCAATTCCTTGGGCCGGACGGTCTGTTCCGCGATCTCGCGCAGCGCCACAACCGGATTCTTGTCGCGGTCGCGGTCAACGGTCAGCTCGGCGCCGCCCGAAATCTCGCGGGCGCGCTGGGCAGCCAGCAATACGAGGTCGAAACGGTTGGGAATCTTGTCTACGCAATCTTCAACGGTAACGCGCGCCATCGGGCACTCCGGTCAATTCGAGTGATTCTGGAAAGGGGCGGCAGATAGGCGAGACGGAGCCGACAGTCAAGGATTTGCGCGGAGCCTTGCGGCCGCTAAGGCGGTCCTGATGGGTCAGGAGATATCCGCCGGCGGAACGGGCGCCTTTCGCGATCCGGCCCCTTTCGCGATCGCTGCGGAGGGCCAGTCGCTGACCTTCTATCCGTCGGGCCGGGACCGGCTCGCAGCCCTGATGGAGCTGGTCGAAGCCGCGCAGGAGACGCTCGACCTGTGCTTCTACATTTTCGCCGAGGATGAAGTGTCGACCCGCTTGCGCGATGCGCTGTGCGATGCCGCGCGGCGCGGGGTGAGGGTGACGCTGATCATCGATAGCTTCGGCGCCTCGGCCTCGGCGCAATTCCTCGAACCGCTGATCGCCGCAGGCGGAGCCTATCATTGCTTCAGCCCGCGCTGGACGACGCAATATCTCGTCCGCAACCATCAGAAAATGGTGATTGCCGACGGCGCGCGCGCGCTGTTCGGCGGATTCAACATCGAGGATGGCTATTTCGCTCCACCGCAAGCGAATGGCTGGACCGACCTCGCCATTGCGATCGAGGGGGATGCGGTCGCGGGTCTGGTCGAATGGTTCGACCGCCTGCGCCGCTGGATGGAAGATCCGCGTGCGCAGTTCCGTGCAATCCGCCGGGCCGTGCGCGAGTGGGACTGGAGTTCGGACGCAGGCGCGGCACGCTGGCTCGTCGGCGGGCCGACGCGGGGCCTGTCAAGCTGGGCGCGCTGCGTCACGCGCGACCTGCTCGAGGGCGAGAGGCTGGACATGCTGATGGCCTATTTCTCGCCCCCCTACGCGCTGCTCAAGCGCATCGCGCGGGTCGCGCGCAAGGGCGATACGCGTCTGGTGATGGCGGCCAAGAGCGACAATGGGGCGACGATCGGGGCGACCCGCTCGCTCTATTCCTATCTGCTCAGGCGTGGTGCGGAAATCTGGGAATTCCAGCCATGCAAGCTGCACACCAAGCTGATCGTGCTCGACGATGCGGTCTATCTGGGGAGCGCGAATTTCGACATGCGCAGCCTCTATCTCAATCTCGAGCTGATGCTCCGGATCGAGAACCGGGCGCTGGCCGATCGCATGCGCGACTTCATCACGGTGTATGTCGAGGCCTCGGAGAGGATCACGCCCGCGCTCCACCACCGGCGGGCAACGCCGTGGAACCGCATCCGCTGGTGGGCCGGCTGGGTGCTCGTCTCGGTGATCGACTATACCGTTACGAGGCGACTGAATCTGGGAATCTAGGCGCGTTACTCGTAATCCTCGTAATGCCGCACGTCGGGGCTCGAGAATTTGGTGAATTCGCTGTGGAACAGCAGCGGGACGTTGCCGGTCGAGCCATGGCGCTGTTTCGAGACGATCAGCGTCGCCTTGTTGACCAGCTCGAGGTGACGCGCCTCCCATTCGGCATATTTCATCCGCACCTCTTCGGAAGAGGTTTCGTCGGGCGTGTCGGGCTTGGTCGCATTGTGATAATATTCGGCGCGATAGATGAACCACACCATGTCCGCATCCTGCTCGATCGAGCCGGATTCGCGCAGGTCCGAGAGCTGCGGGCGCTTGTCTTCGCGCTGTTCGACCTGACGGCTGAGCTGCGACAGTGCGACCACCGGGACATGCAGTTCCTTGGCCAGCGTCTTCAGCCCGCGGCTGATCTCGGAGATCTCGTTGACGCGATTGTCGCTGGCGCGGCCGGAGCCTTGGAGCAGCTGGAGATAGTCGACGATTACCAGGCCGATGTCGTGCCGCCGCTTCAACCGGCGCGCGCGGGTGCGCAGCGCACCGATGGTCAGCGCGGGGGTGTCGTCGATGAACAGCGGCAGGTCGGTCAGTTCCTGGCTGGCGAAGGACAGCCGCTGGAACTCGTCGCGGCTGAGCTTGCCCGAACGCAGCTTCTCGCTCGAGATCTCAGCCTGTTCGGCGAGGATGCGCGTGGCGAGCTGGTCGGCGCTCATCTCGAGACTGAAGAAGGCCACCGCCGCGCCGGGCGATTTGTCGGGCTCGACCCCGTCGCGCAGGTCGCGCATCAGCCGCGAGGCGGCGTTGAAGGCGATGTTCGTCGCCAGCGAGGTCTTGCCCATGGCGGGCCGCCCGGCGAGGATCACCAGATCCGAATTGTGCAAGCCGCTGGTCTTGTCGTTGATCGTGTCGAGCCCGGTGGTCTTGCCCGAGAAGTGCCCGCCCGAATTCATCGCCGCCTGGACCACTTCGAGCGCGCTGAAGGCGGCCTTGCGGAAGGTCTGCGCCTCGCTTCCCGTGCTCGCCCCCTCGGCGACGCGGTAGAGATCGGCTTCGGCCTGTTCGATCTTGCGCAGCGGCTCGACCTCGTCCGAGGTGTCGAGCGCACCCTCGACGAGATTGCGCCCGACCGTCACCAATTGGCGCAGCAGCGCGAGGTCGTAGATCTGCTCGGCCAGCTCGCGCGGATGGAGCAAGCCCTGCCCGTCGGCGGTGAGCTGGGCGAGATAGGTCACCCCTCCCAGCTGCCTGAGCGCCTCGTCGCTTTCGAAATAGGGCCGCAGCGTCACCGGCGTGGCGACCGAATTGCGGTCGAGCAGGCGCAGCACGCGTTCGTAGATGCGCTGATGGACCGGCTCGTGGAAATGCTCGGCCATCAGCGGCGTCTGCAGTTCCTCGATCACCTTGTTGTCGATCAGCACGGCCCCCAGAAAGGCGGCCTCGGCCTCGAGATTGGCGGGCAATTGGGTGCCCTTGGCAGCCTTGTCGGAAGTCGAATCATCGGCGGGAAAAAGGAGATCGGTGTCGGCCATCGGGCGACCATGCGAGACCGGGGCGGAGCTGGGAAGGACAATTCCGACGCAGCCGCGGACAGCCCTGTGGATGGGCCGGGAAATATTTTCGCGAGTGCCTTCGCCCCTGTCTGCCCAGCCCTGCAAGAGGGCCGGGTGCGGACGTCCGGCGAAGAATTTCGGCCGCACGCTTGCCCGCCGCCCCCGCAGTTGCGAAAGCGGGGGGACGCAATGACCGAATCCCCTCCCTCCGGCGCCTATCGCATCGCGCATATCGAGCTCGACGAGGAGACGATCATCTGGCGCAATGCCGATATCGAGCAGGAACGGCGTATCGCCATCTTCGACCTGATCGAGGACAATTGCTTCAAGCCGCTCCGCGCGGTCGAGCGCGGCGCGCCGGGGCCGTACCGTCTGAAGCTCGCCGTGCGCGACGGGCGGCTGCTGCTGTCCATCGCCGACGAGCAGGATCGACCGGTCGAGGAACTGTTGCTCGGCCTCGCCCGGTTCCGCCGGCCGATCCGCGAATATTTCGCCATTTGCGACAGCTATTACCAGGCCATCCGCAAGGCCACGCCGGGCGAGATCGAGACGATCGACATGGCCCGTCGCGGAGTCCACAATCAGGCGGCCGAACTGCTGATGGAACGGCTCGAAGGCAAGGTGGAGACCGATTTCGCCACTGCCCGGCGGCTGTTCACGCTCATCTGCGTCCTCCATATCAAGGGCTGAGAAGGTACGATGATGGCACGCAGATCGAAGAAGCGCCGCGCTTCCCGCCGCGCGACACCGCTGTCGGGTGCCGCCAGGATCGCGCTGTTCCTGCTGGTCGTGGTTGCACTCGGCGCCGCCTATGCCTGGCACGAGGGACAGGCATGGCGCCCCGAGGAAGCGGAATGGCCCGATCAGGGGGCGCTGGTGAGCGAGAGCGACGGGGCGGTGGATTTCGACACATTGCGCGGCCTGGGCGCGAAATTCGTCTATCTCGAGGCGAGTGACGGCGCCTCCCGGCAGGATGGCGCCTTCGTCCGGAACTTTGCTGCCGCGCGCGAAGCGGGTCTTCAGGTCGGCGCAGCCCATCGCTTCGATCCCTGCGTCGTGGCCGACGGGCAATCGGCGAATTTCGTCACGCTGGTCCCGCGCGACGCGGACCTGCTGCCGCCCGCGATCCTGCTCGATTCCACTGCGGCCGACTGTCCCGAACGGGTGTCCGATGCCGCGATCCAGAGCGAATTGATGACGCTGGTGAACCAGATCGAGGCGCATGCGGGCAAGCCCGCGATCCTCGCACCGGGTGCGGAATTCGAGGAGGCCCATGGCGTCTCGCGCCGCTTCGAACGCCAGCTGTGGCTGGCGCGCAACTGGTTCGAGCCGGATTACGCGTCGCGACCCTGGCTGATGTGGACCGCCAATCGCTGGTACCGCACCGAAGCGGCCGACGGCCCGTTGCGGTGGGTGGTGGTACGGCCGCTGTGAGCGAGACTGCTTTTTCGACGAGGATGTCATGACCGAGGACGATCTGATCGCCGCCGCGCGCGAGGCTGCGCGCCATTCCTATTCTCCCTATTCGCACTTCGCCGTGGGGGCCGCGCTGGGCTTTGCCGACGGCAGCGTGGTGACCGGCACCAATGTGGAGAATGCCAGCTACGGTCTCGCGCTCTGCGCCGAGACCGTGGCGGTCTCGAAGGCGATGGCCGAGGGGGTCCGCGGCGGGCTCGAGACGGTTGCGGTAACCGGCCCCGGCATGGAACCGATCACCCCCTGCGGCCGCTGCCGCCAGGTGCTCAACGAACTCGCCGGGCTCGGCGGGACCGACCCGCTGGTGCTGTGCGTCGGCGCCGACGAAATCCGCCGCCTCCGCCTGTCCGAGCTGCTGCCCCAGGCCTTCGGACCGGCCAGCCTCGACTGAGGCACGGGCGCGGGCTTGCCTCCTCCGCGCCAGCGGTTAGAGCGGAAGCGAGAGGGAGACATTCATGCCATTCACACTCGCCCGCCCGGCCGGCCTGCTGGCCTGCGCGCTTTCGCTGGCCGGAACCCATCCTGCCGTGGCGCAAGAGCGGCCCGTCGCTTTCACCGGGGCGACCATCCACACCATGGCCGGACCGGCGCTCGAAAATGCCACGCTGGTGATCGCGGACGGGCGGATCGTGGCGGTCGGCACCGGCGTCGCGATTCCCGCCGATGCCGAGCGCCGCGATGCCGCGGGCATGGTGATCATGCCCGGCATCGTCGATCCGCATTCGCACATCGGCCAGGTCGCCGGGGCGGACCGCTCCTCGCCGATCCAGCCCGAAGTGCGGGCGATGGATTCGATCGATCCCCGCGATGCCGGCCTGGCCAAGGCGCGCGCCGGCGGCGTCACCACGGTCAATGTCATGCCCGGATCGGGCTGGCTGATGAGCGGGCAGACCTTCTACATGAAGCTGCGCGATGGCGACACGGTCGAGGAGATCGCCTATTTCTTTCCCGATGGCTCGGTCATGGGCGGGATGAAGATGGCGAACGGGACCAATCCCATCGACGACATCCCCGGCTTTCCCGGCACGCGCGCGAAATCGGCTGCGCTGGTCCGCGCCGCCTTCACCGAGGCGCAGCCCTATTGCAAGGGCGATCGCAAGAAGAAGGATCTCGCCAAGGAAGCGCTGTGCGAAGTGCTCTCGGGCAAGCGCCTCGTCCACTTCCACACCCACCGCGCCGACGACATCATGACCGCCCTGCGGCTCCAGCGCGAGTTCGGTTTCAAGCTGCTGATCCAGCACGGCATGGAAGCATGGAAGGTGGCCGAGCAACTCGCGGCGGCGGGGGTCCCGGTGTCGAACATCATCGTCGACAGCCCGGGCGGCAAACTCGAGGCGATGGAGTCGCGGCTCGAGACCGCCGGCATTCTCGAGCGTGCCGGCGTGCTCACCTCGCTCCACTCCGACGACGGGATCATCGATTCGCGGCTGATGTTCCGCCAGGCGGGGATCGCGGTGCGCGGCGGGATGAGCCGCGAGGGGGCGCTGCGGGCGCTCACCATCAATGGCGCGCGGCAGCTCGGTCTCGACGATCGGGTCGGCAGCCTCGAGCCGGGCAAGGACGCCGATTTCCTGATCCTCGACGGCGATCCGTTGTCGGTCTATTCGCATATCCGGGAAACCTGGGTCGAGGGCGAGAAGCTGTTCGACCGCAGCACCGAAGAGGGCCGGCTGATGGCCGAAGGCGGCTATGGCGCGGGCCATGCGACCGAGCTTGCGCACCACCATTGGGAAGTCGCCGAAGCGGAGAACGGCCAATGATCGTGTCCCCCGCCCAATTCGCCAAACTCGCCGCGCTCGCGCTGGCGCTCGTTCCGGCAAGCCTCGCGGCGCAGGACCTCGCCGTCCGCGCCGACCTGCTCCACACCATGGAAGGGCCGGCGATCCGCGACGGCGTGGTCGTGATCCGCGACGGAAAGATCGCCGCGATCGGTCCCGCGGCAGCGACCGTCATCCCCGAGGGAATCGAGGTGCTGACCGCACGGGTTGCGACGCCCGGCCTCGTCGATGCGCGCACCGTGGTCGGGCTCGCGGGCTATATGAACCAGCCCAACGACCAGGATCAGCTCGACACCGGCGCCCCCCTGCAGCCGCATCTGCGCGCGATCGACGGCTACAACCCGCAGGAGGCTCTGGTCGACTGGCTGCGTTCGCTGGGCGTGACCACCATCCACACCGGCCACGGTCCGGGCACGGTTGTGTCGGGGCAGACGATGGTCGCCAAGACCTGGGCCACGACCGCCGATGCCGCGGCGATCGTGCCGCGGGCGATGATCGCCGCTAATTTGGGTCCCGATGCGATCGATCGCGAGAAGGGACCCGGCACCCGGCCCAAGCAGATCGCGCTGCTGCGGGCGGCGCTGACCGCGGCGAGGACGCCGGCCCCTGCCAGGGGCGACGCGGACAAGGACGAGACCGAGACCTTCGAAAAGCTCGATGCGCGGGTGTGGAAGGATGTGCTGGCGCGCCGGGTGCCGCTGATGGTCACCGCCAATCGCGCCCAGGACATCATGTCGGCGCTGCGGCTGAAGCAGGAATTCGGCATCGATCTCGTTATCGATGGCGGGGCGGAAAGCTATCTGCTGCTGGATGAATTGCGCGCGGCGGGTGTGACCGTCATCCTTCACCCGACCATGGCGCGGCATTACGGCGATCTCGAGAACGCCAGCTTCACCACCGCCGCGAAGCTGCGCGAGGCGGGCATCCCCTTCGCGCTCCAGTCGGGCTACGAAGGCTACGTCCCCAAGACGCGGGTGGTGCTGTGGGAAGCCGGCTGGGCCGCGGCCAACGGCCTGGCGCGCGAGGATGCGCTGCGGGCGATCACGCTGGATGCGGCCCGGGCGATCGGCGTCGGCGACCGCCTCGGCTCGCTCGCGCTGGGCAAGGATGGCGATGTGGCGCTGTTCGATGGCGACCCGCTCGAATATACCAGCCATGTCACCGGCGTGGTGATCGACGGCCGCGTTGCGAGCCGCGTGACGCGCTAGCGGGGCGAGTCGCGCAGACCTGCGCGAAGGCTCGCGGAAGCCGGGCGGCGGCTCCCGGCACAAAGCATTTTCCTACAGGCGGCGCATTTGGCAGGATCGCCCGATGCGCCGCTGCAGACCCGCCTTCCCGGACTCGCCTCCTCGCTCGCTCGCGGCGGTGCGCCACGAGCGTTCCATCCCCCACGCCCGGCGGATCGGGGGGTGGTGCAGGGCAGCGGAGGAAGTCCACACCCCCGCTCCCGAACCGGACCGCAAGATCCGGAATTTCAAGCAGGAATCGGGTCCCGCACGGGCCGTTACACCCGCATTGTGCGTCAACGTTCGCCGGCGGCGGGGTCAGTCCCGATCGCGCGCTTCGAGCCATTCGAGCAGGCTCGCCAGGCAGTCGCGCGCCAGCAGCTTGCAGCGTTCGGGGCTCCAGCCCTGTTCGGGCTCGGGGCTCGCGGGATTGTCCTTATAGGGCATTTCCAGCGTCATCGCGGTGGCTCCGAAGCGTTCGGCGACCTGATTGGTGCTCATCGACAGATTGGCCTTGCCCGGCGCGGACTTGGTGTAGCCCTCTTCGGTCTGGAAGTCGGGCGTGCGCCGGTCGAGGATCGCCTCGTAGCGATAGTAATTGTCGCCCTGCGCCTCGGTCCAGCCCGGAATGCCTTCGAAGCCGGCGAGGAAACTCACCGGGATCGCCTCGTCGCCATGGACGTCCATGGCGAAATCGACTCCGGTCTCGTCCATCCGGTTGCGGATCGCGAGGACCTCGGGGCTCTTCTCGGCGGTCGGCTCGTGCCATTCGCGATTGAGGTTGGTGCCGGCGGCATTGACGCGCAGATTGCCGCGCCGCGAGCCGTCGGGGTTGCAATTCGGCACCAGATGCAGGCGGCAGCGCTTGCGCAATTCGCGGCCGACGCTGTCGGCGGGGTCGGTCAGCACCTCGAGCGCGCCCTCCATCCACCATTCGGCCTGCGTCTCGCCCGGATGCTGGCGGGCGTAGAGCCACACCTTGAAATCGCCTTCGCCCATTTCGAGGCCATCGATCGTCTGGCCGTCGAGCGTCGTCCCGAGGTGGACGTAATCGACCCCTTCCGAGGCGGCTGCCTCGGCGACGAGATCGTGGTGGCGCTCCATCGAATAGGGGGCGAAATAGGCGAACCAGGCGATGTCGCTCGCCGGCGCGTAGCGGATCGTCAGCGTGCCGCCATCGGCCTCCTTGTCGTAGGAGGAGGAGGCGCGACCCCAATAGTCGCGATCTTCAGAGACGCAGGCATCGTAGCCGGGCCAGCCGCCGGGATAGGCGCTCTGCTCGAGACCGGTGATCTTCAGCTCGAGCTCGCGGCCGGCCGCACCGCTGACGCGAAAGTGGAACCACTGCCTGAACTCGCTGTGCGTATCCTGCGGGATCGCCAGCCTGGCGCTCGCCCCGTCGGTCGACAGCACCTCGATATTGCCGCTGTCGAATTCGCAATCGATCCTGATGTCGCTCACTCGCTAACCTTCACTTCTATGGTTTCTCCATTGTTCCCGGGGAACTCCCGGAACAGGGCGGAGGCGACCGTCTGGGCGTTCGCCGGCGCGCGTGCAAGGGTCGAATTCTCGGCCACCTGGAAATCGGCGCGGCCTTCCCACAGGCTCGCCTGGGTGACCTTGTCGAGGATGCGAACGGTGAGTTCGGTGCCCAGCTTCTCGCGCGATCCGCCACCGAGATTGATGCCGAGGCCGACGCCCATGCCGGAGCCATAGCTCCCGGTCGATCCGCCGACCCCGACGCTGACCGGGCTGCGGCCGCCTTCGCTGCCCAGCGTGTAGCGTTGCACGCCGACCCGGGCGATCTGGCCCGCGCCGGCGCGGTCGCTTTCGACATAGCCGAGGCGGCGCAATTCCTCCGCCACCGCGGATTTGTAGGGTGCCAGCGCCAGGCTGTCGCCCTCGGGACCGGCCATGCTTTCGACGAAGATCCGGCCCTGGCCGAGCTGGCCGATGCGTTCGGGAGCGACGAAGCGGGTGACCTCGACCGGGCCGGGGGCCGTGGTGCAGGCGGCGAGGGCGAGCGCGGCTGTCAGGGCGGAAGCGAAGGGGAGGGTTTTCATGGTGCGATCCTCTGTGGATGGAACGGGACGGTCTGCGCTGGGTCAACGCGCGGATGCTGCGAAAGTTACGCCGGCGGGCGCAGCGAGGGATCGCGGGATTGCCGCGGATCGATCCTGTGCTAGGTCTCGGCCTCATGAGCGAGACCAGAAGACTGCCCGTGCTGGTCACCGGCGGGGCGGGATATATCGGCAGCCATGCGGTGCTCGCGCTGCGCGATGCGGGCTGGCCCGTGGCGGTGATCGACGATCTGTCGACCGGCTTCGCCTTCGCGGTTCCCGAAGGCGTGCCGTTCTACGAGGGCGATATCGCCGACGCCGGTCTGCTCGCGCGCATCTTCGCGGCGGAGGGCATCGGGGCGATCATGCATTTCGCCGGCTCGGTCGTCGTGCCGGACTCGGTCGAGAACCCGCTCGGATATTACGAGAACAACACCGCCAAGAGCCGGTCGCTGATCGAGGCGGCGGTCGCCGGCGGCGTGCCGCACTTCATCTTCAGCTCGACCGCCGCGACCTATGGCGCGCCCCAACGCTCGCCGGTCGCGGAAGACACGCCGACGCGGCCGATCAATCCCTATGGCTGGTCCAAGCTGATGACCGAGCAGATGCTCGCCGATGCCAGCGCCGCGCATGGCTTCAACCATTGCATCCTGCGCTATTTCAACGTCGCCGGCGCCGATCCGCAGGCGCGGACCGGCCAGTCGACGCTCGGCGCGACCCATCTGATCAAGGCCGCCTGCGAAGCGGCCACCGGCCGGCGCGAAGCGATGGCGGTCTTCGGCACCGACTTCGACACGCCCGACGGAACCGGGGTGCGCGACTACATCCACGTCAGCGATCTTGCGCAGGCGCATGTGCTCGCGCTCGCGGCGCTTATCGAGCAGCCCGATCGCTCACTGACGATGAACTGCGGCTATGGCCGCGGGTTTTCGGTGCTCGAGGTGCTCGACGCGGTCGACCGTGCCACCGGTCGGACGATTACGCGCCGGATGGAGCCGCGGCGGGCGGGCGACCCGGCCGAACTCGTCTCCGACCCGTCGCGAATCCGCGCGGAATTGCCGTGGGAGCCCCGCCACGCCGATCTCGACGAGATCATCGCCCATGCGCTGCAATGGGAGCGCAGACTGGCCGACATCCGCGGCGCCTGACCGCGCTTCGTTCCCTCGCAATCGGCCGCTCGGTGGTTTGCGATTGCGGGAGGACTCGCCGCTCGGCTAAGGGCTTGTCGAGCATGAACCTGCCTCATCCCCCCGACGGCCTCGTCCATGGCGACCGCCACCTCTATGCGGTGCGCGTCTATTACGAGGACACCGATCTCTCGGGCATCACCTATCACGCCAATTATCTGCGCTGGTTCGAACGCGCGCGCAGCGACCTGCTGCGCCAGCTCGACATCGACCAGCGTGCGGCGATCGAAGCCGGGGAGGGCGCCTATGCGCTGTCCGAGGTCAGCCTGAAATATCTCCGGCCCGCCAGGCTCGACGACGACATAGTGATCGAGACCCGGTGCACCGAACTGCGCGCCGCTTCGTGCCGGATGCACCAGCTTGCGTTCAGGCTGGCGGAAGGAGAGCGCGAATTGCTGGCCGAGGCACATTTGCGCGTCGGCTTCGTTTCACCCGAAGGCCGGCCCAGGCGCCAGCCGGAGGAATGGCGCGCGGCCTTCGCGCAATTTGTCCAGCAAGGGAAATCATGAGCTCACTGACACTTCTCGCCGCCACCGCCCCCAGCCGGCTCGATCCCGTCCGGCTCTTCCTCGACGCCGACATCGTGGTCCAGCTGGTCATGACGGGGCTGCTGCTCGCCAGCATCTGGGTGTGGATGATCATCGTCAGCTTCTCGCTGCGGATGCGCCGGCTGCGCAGCCGGACGATCGCGTATGAAGGCGACTTCTGGCAGGCCGAGAACTTCGATCGTTTCACCAGCGAGCGCGGCAAGAAGGACACCCCGCCGGCCCGGGTGGCGCAGGCGGCGGTCGCCGAATACCGGCGCTCGACCAAGGCCGGGGTCGGCGATGCGGATGCGCTGCGAGGGCGCATCGGGACGGCCATGGAGAGCCAGATCGCGCTGGAGGCGGACGACATCGCCGAGCGGTTGAACTTCCTCGCCACGGTCGGCGCGGTCGCACCTTTCGTCGGCCTGTTCGGAACCGTCTGGGGCATCATGAACAGCTTCTTCCAGATCGGTGCGCAGGAAAGCTCTTCGCTCGCCGTGGTCGCACCCGGCATTTCGGAAGCGCTGTTCGCGACCGCGATCGGCCTGTTCGCAGCGATCCCGGCAGTGATCGCCTACAACCGCTTCAGCCACCGCGTCGACCGCTACGAGGCGCGACTCCAGCGGTTCGCGGACCGGCTCCACGCGACCTTCAGCCGCCAGCTGGAGGCGCGCTGAATGGCGATGGGAATCGCTTCGGGCGGACGCGGACGCCGCGGCCGGCGCGGTTCGCGGCGGCCGATGTCGGAGATCAACGTCACTCCGCTGGTCGACGTGATGCTGGTCCTGCTGATCATCTTCATGGTGACCGCTCCGCTGCTCACCGCAGGCGTGCCGATCGATCTGCCCGACAGCCGTGCGGCAGCGCTGCCCAACGAACAGCAGCAGGTCACGATCAGCGTCGACGAAAGCGGCTTCGTCTACATCGACGATGTCGAGGTGCCCGTGGGCGGGCTACCCGATGCGCTGGCCGACCTCCCGCGCACCGGCGAAGGCCCCGACATCACCTTGCGCGCCGACCGGTCGCTCGATTACGGTCGCGTGATGGCGGTGATGGGCGAGCTGAACCGCGCCGGTCTCAACCGGATCAGCCTGATCACCAACAGCGGCGGCGCAGCACCGGTCAACCCCGGTTCATCGGACGAGACCTAGCGCCATGGCGATGGGAGAGGGCACATTGCGACGTGAGGAACGCACGGGGCTTCTCGTCGCTTGCGGCCTGCATGTCCTGCTGGTCGCAGTGCTCGTCTTCCAGCCCGCCGACCGCGAAGCCATAGCCGAGCCGAAGCGCATGACGGTGAGCCTCGCCGAAGATGTCGGCATGGCGGCGACGGCGCCCGAGCCCGTGGCGGAGAGTCGCGCTTCGACCGCGCCGATGCTGGAAGACAGTCCGGCACCGGCTCCCGCACCCGAGATCGAGCGCGCCGCCCCGCGTCAGATCGAACGGCCCCGCCCCGAACCCCGGGTGCAATCGCCCGTTCCCGCGCCGACTGCCCGTCCGGACACGCGCCCGCGCCGCCGGCCCGATCCCCCGCGCAGCCAGGCGCAAGCGCAGAGCGCCCCGAAGAGCGGCGGATCGCGGTTGGGCGACAACTTCCTCGAAGGCTCGGGCGACAGCGCCTCGACCAGCGAGACCCGCACCCCCGCATCGCAGATCGGCGCAAGTGCCAAGGCCTCGCTGGTCCAGGCGATCGCGCGCAGGATCAAGCCGCGGTGGGAGCCACCCAACGGTCCCGAGATCGAGAAGGTTACCACCTATCTCCGGTTTCGCTTGAACCCCGATGGCAGTCTGGCCGGCCGTCCCGAGCTGGTCCGCCAGACCGGCGTCAATGACACCAACCGCGCGCAAGCCGGACGCCACGCCGAACAGGCGATCCGTGCCGTCCAGCTGGCTGCGCCCTTCGATGACCTTCCCGCCGAATATTACGAGGCCTGGAAGCTCGTCGGACCATTCGGATTCGATTGGAGACTTGCCCAATGAAATACCTTCTGATCGCAACGCTGGCATTCGCCGCAGCGCCGCTCGCGGCGCAGAATCAGGATCTCGGACAACCGGTGCCCGAGGGCGGCGATGTCGTTACCGTCGAGGAGAGCGAGGGCCTTACCGGCTCCGTCAGCTTCGAAGGCAATCTCGACGATCTCGGCATCGCCATCCCGGGCTTCGCCACCGATGCCGATGTGGCCACGCCGGCGAATTCCTCGGGCACGGCGGCACTGGGCAAGGAACTCGCCCGCGTCATCACTGCCGATCTGCGCAACAACGGCCTGTTCAAGCCGACCGGCCCGGATGCATTGCCGCAGCCGCGTTTCGCGGAGATCACCGCGCCCAACTGGGCGACCTGGTCGAACCGCGGGGCGGAAATGCTGGTCCACGGCTATGTCCGGGGGCGCAGCGACGGCAGGCTGACCGTCGGCTGCTATCTCTACGACATGCAGCTTCAGAATGAACTGGTCCGCGAAGGCTGGGTCGTTCCGCCCGCCGACTGGCGCCGCGCTGCGCACAAATGCGCCGATCTGGTCTATTCGCGGCTGACCGGCGAAAGCCCGTTCTTCGACAGCCGCATCGCCTATATTGCCGAGACCGGTCCGAAGGACAATCGCACCAAGCGGCTGGCGATCATGGACAGCGACGGGGCCAACCACCGCTTCATCACCACCGGACGCTCGACCGCGCTGACGCCACGCTACTCGCCCGACTACAAGAAGCTGTCCTATCTCAGCTATGTGGACGGCAACCCGCGCATCTACGTTTACGACATCGGGACCGGTCGCCAGACTTTGGTCACGCAGAGCAGCAACCCGACCTTCGCACCCCGCTGGAGCCCCGATGGGCGCTGGCTGCTCTATTCCATGGCGGTCAACGGCAACACCGACATCTATCGCGTGTCGTCCGCCGGGGGAGAGTCACGCAGACTGACCGATACGCCCGGCGTCGATATCGGCGGTTCCTATTCGCCGGATGGCAGCAGGATCGTCTTCGAAAGCGACCGGTCGGGCGGGCAGCAATGCTACGTCATGGACGCAGACGGATCCAACCAACGCCGCATCAGCTTCTCGAGCGGTCGCTGCGCCACACCCGAATGGAGCCCGCGTGGCGACCAGATCGCCTTTACCAACGCAAGCAGCTTCAACATCGCCGTGATGACTCCCTCGGGTGGCGGTGTGCGAACGCTGACGAACGGGTGGCAGGACGAGGCACCGAGCTGGGCCCCCAACGGCCGCATCATCCAGTTCTTCCGGACCGAGCGCAATTCGGGGCGTACCTCGCTATGGCAGGTCGATCTGACCGGCGAAAACCTGCGCCGCCTGCCCACCCCGGTGGACGGCTCGGATCCCGCCTGGGGACCGATCCTGCCCTAGATGCATTGAACCACACAGGAACGACTTCGGGGGGCAAACCGACTCTCGACCACGCTGTTTAAAAGGGGACAGCCTTATGAATAACCGTATTGCAACAGGATTGATGCTCGCTTCGACCGTCGCGCTCGCCGCCTGCTCGAAGAAGGCGCCCGAGGAGCTTCCGCCGCCGCCGACCGAGACTGCGGCACCGGCGCCGACCACCACCGCCGGTCCCGGAGTGGGGACCCAGCAGCATTTCCTCGACGCCGTCGGTCAGGCCAACACGACGGTCTATTTCGACACCGACCGGTACAATATCGATGCCGAGGATTCGTCGAAACTGCAGACGCAGGCGCAATACTTCAGCCAGAACCCCAGCGTGAACTTCACCATCGAAGGGCATGCGGACGAACGCGGCACGCGCGAATACAATCTCGCGCTCGGCGAGCGCCGCGCCAATGCGGCGAAGAATTATCTCGTCTCGATCGGGATCCCGGCGAACCACATCCGCACGGTCAGCTATGGCAAGGAACGACCGGTGGCACTGGGCTCGAACGAGGCTGCGTGGGCGCAGAATCGCCGTGCCGCAACCGTGGTCATCAACTGAATGCAAAAAGGGCTCCCGCAGCGCGGGAGCCCTCTTCTCGGCCGGCACTGGTCTTTCTAGCGGGTCACCATCATCTCGACCGGAGCCGCATGCCCGGCGATCGGCCCGAGCCGGCCGGTCGATGCATCGCCGAAGCCTGCGACGATCGCGAAGGCGGCCATCGCCAAAACGGCGGCAGCGGCGGAAAAGGTCAGTTGCTTGCTCATCTGGTTTCTCTCATGGGGCGCGGATAGCGGCAATATATTAAGTTTACGTTGCAATGCAACATTTCGATTTGCAACTGACCCTGGCATCCTTGCACGAGTGGCGCGCACCCCTAGATTGGCCTGCATGAATTTTATCCCTGCACCTCGCACATGAACAGGACCCGGCGTTCGAACGACTGGGGCTTTCCGCGCTGGCGTGGCTACGAGGCATCGCGCGAAGCCGCGACCATCCGCCTGTGCGATCGCCACGGTTGCGAGGAGCGTGGCGATTGCCCCGCTCCCAAGGCGCCGAACAGTCCCGAGCGCTGGATGTTCTGTCAGCGGCACGCCGCCGAATACAACCAGAAGTGGGACTATTTCGAAGGCCTCGACAAGGCGGAGCGCGAAGCGCGGGCGAGCAGCGAACGCCGCGAGAATGCCGGCTATGCGGAAGCGCAGCACTACGGCTGGAGCGGCAGCGGCGAAGGTTCGCGTAGCGCCGACGAAATGCGCGCCCTCGACGTGCTCGAACTGGAAGGCGACGCCGATTTCGCTGCGGTCAAGAAGGCCTGGCGCGAAAAGGCGAAGACGGTCCATCCCGATGTCGCCCCCGGCGACGCGGAGGCGGCGCGCGAATTCCAGAAGCTCCAACTGGCCTATGAGGTCCTGAAGTCGGCCGATGATCGGCGCGAGTGGCGCGGGTGATCCCGTAGCACGCCGGCTTCCCTGCGCCCGCACCAACAGATTTTCTTAATCCTCGCCCGCTAAGCTGGGCATGCGACCGGCCACCCAGGTGGAGTTCCGCTTATGGAAAGGCGATCGCATAGACGCGCCGGGATGCATGTGACGCTGACATGCCGAATACCCGCCACGCCCTCCCGTGTGCTCATCGTCGATATCTCGCAATCAGGCTGCCGAATTCGAAGCCCGCTCCACAGCTGCATTCTGGGAACGACGGTTCATTTCGGAACGAGCGGCGACATCCCTTTCACCGGCGAGATCGTCTGGATCCGCGAACGCCTGGCCGGGGTCAGGTTTCACAGCCCGCTGACGGTCGAGATTGCCCGCGAACTCGGCCTCGATGGCGATCGGGCCCGCGCGCAGGATGTGCGGATGCAGACGGTCCATCTGCCGCCGGAGGAGCCGAGGGAAAACAGGCTGCGCCAGAGGTTGCGGAGCCTCGCCGCCTCCCGGTGAAGATCAGCGCAGCCGTGCGACAAGGGCGCGGGCCAGCCGCGCGCCGAGTTCCGCCCCCTGTTCGGGATAGAGGTAGGGTTCGATCGCTTCGGCTTCCATTACCGCCAGGTCGCCGCCCGGGAGCCGGGCCATGTCGATGCGGCAATAGAGCAAGCCGTCGAAGGGCAGCGCGTTCACGACGGCCGTGGCAGTGGCGAGATCGGACGGAGATGGCGCATAGTCGCATTCGCGGCCGCCGAAGAGCGACTGGATCCGATACTCGCCTTGCGCGGCGCGTTTGAGGACGCCGTGACTGAATGCGTCGTCGATGAACACGAAGGTGTATTCACCCTCCTCCACGATGCTGTCGAGGAAGGGCTGGACCATGCAGGCGCGGCCCATCCTCCATTCCGCATCGGGCAGGCGATCGCGGGCGAAGCTGTGCTGGCCGAGCCCGCCCGCGCCGACCTGACGTTTGACCACCACCCGGTCGGTGCCGAAATGCTCCATCGCGGCGAGCACGCCCGCGCGATCGACATCCTCGAGCCACAGCGTCGGGACGGTCGCAATGCCGCGTTCGTCCAGTCGGGCCAGATAGCGCTTGTCGGCGTTCCAGCGGACCACCTCCGGCGGGTTGCAGACGCGGATGCCGCTCTCCCGAAGAGCCTCGATCCGTCCGATGAATGTCTCGGCGTGGTCCTGATAATCCCATGCGGTTCCTAGCATCACCAGCGACAGCCCGGCGAAATCGGCCAGCGGCGCGCGCCAGTCGATCTCGACCAGTTCCAGCCCGGCCTCCGCCAACGCCGGACGCAGCGCGGCGACTTCGAGATCGTGCTCGAACGCGTCGCCGCGCCGCGGGCCATGGCCCGGCAGGGTCTCGGCGCAGGCGAGGAACCCGATCCGGCTCAGACCGCCTCCAGCGCCTGCTCGAAGTCGGCGATCAGATCGTCGGGATCCTCGATGCCGATGCTGATGCGCACCAGATTGTCCGAGATGCCGAGTTCCGCCCGGCGCCCTTCGGCGACCGAGAGGTGGGTCATCGACGCGGGATGGCTGGCCAGCGTTTCCGTCCCGCCGAGACTGACGGCGAGCTTGGCGATCTTCAGGGCATCGAGAAAGCGGAAGCTTTCCGCTTCGCCGCCCCGCAGCAGCAGCGAGAAGGTCGATCCCGCACCGAGGCAGTGGCGGTCGTAGATGTCCTGCTGTCGCGCATCCTCGATCATGCCGAGATAGCCGAGACCCTCGACCTTGGGGTGCTTGGCAAGGAAAGCGCAGACCTTGGCGGCATTGTCGCCCGCACGCTGCATGCGCAATTCGACCGTCTCGAGCGACCGGCAGAGCATCCAGGCAGTGTTGGGATCGCAGATACCGCCCATGGTGTTGCGCAACATGCGCACCGGATCCATCCACCTCTTCGCGCCGGCAATGCTGCCTGCGACGAGATCCGAATGCCCGCCGACATATTTGGTCAGCGAGTAGACGACGATGTCGGCACCATGCTCGAGCGGGCGCTGCCACAACGGACCGAGGAAGGTGTTGTCGATCGCGATCGGGGTCCCCCCGCCTTCGTCCGCTTGCGCGCTCCCGAGGCCGGCGGCATCGCGCGCATCGCGAACCGCTTCGATATCGACCAGCGCATTGGTCGGATTGCCCGGGCTTTCGAGATAGATCATGCACACCTTGCCGCCCTGTTCGGCGGCTTGCGCCTTCGCCTTTTCGAGCACGGCATCGATCGCTTCGCGGGTCGCTCCCGCGGGGAAATCGACATAGGTCACACCGAACTTGGCCAGCACCTTGGCGACGAAGCCTTCCGAGGCCGCGTAGAGCGGGCCCGAATGGACGATGACGTCGCCTTGGCTGGCATAGGCGAGCATCAGCACGCAGATGGCGGTCATCCCGCTCGAGAAGCTGAGCGCATCCTCCGCTCCGTCCCACACCGACAGGCGATCCTCGAGGATCTCCTGATTGGGCGCGTTGAAGCGCGAGTAGACCAGGCCCTCGGCCCCGCCCGGCCGTTTGCCGGTGATCCCCTCGAAATGGCGCTTGCCATCGGCGGCGCTGGGGAAGGCGAAGGTGCTGGTGAGGAAGATCGGCGGCTTGAGGCTGCCTTCGGACAGCACGGGATCGAAGCCGTGGCCCATCATCAGCGTGCTGGGCTTGAGCTTGCGGCCGGCGATGGTGGTGACTTCGGGCTTGGGCGCCTTGCGCGGCGACGTCGGATCGATTTCGGTATCGCTCATGCGGCGATGCTCCTTCCTGATGCACATGCCCCCAGGAAGGCGGGGGCCGGACGGGCGACCGCGGCCCCCGCTCCTAACCTCCGCAGGAACGCATCTCCGCCAGTGCCGATTGCCCGATCGCGCATAGTCGGGCGCGACGCGGGTTTCAACGCACGAAAGACCTGCGGATGCGCATTCAGGCCAGGGCGTGCACACCCCAGACGACGGCGACGATCATGCCGATTCCGAACAGGTCGAGCAGCAGTCCGGCCTTGATCATCCGTTCGATCCTGATGCGTCCCGTCGACCAGGCGATGGCGTTCGGACCGGTCCCGGCAGGCAGCATGAAGCCCCAGCTGGCAGCGAGCGCGGCGGGCATGGCGAGCAGCACCGGATCGACGCCCAGGGCAACCACCAGGCTCGCCACGACCGGAATGATCCCGCTCGCGGTGGCGACGTTGCTGGCAAACTCGGTGATCAGGACCACCATTGCCACGACGGCGAGGGCGACGAATATCAGCGGCCAGGCCTCGAGCGGGAGTAGCGCCTGCCCGAGCCATGCGGCAAGGCCGCTTTCGCCCATTCCGGCTGCCAGAGCGAGGCCGCCGCCGAACATCATGATCACTCCCCAGGGCGCGCGATTGGCCTCGTCCCAGGTCAGCAGCGGACGCCCCGAGCCGTCCGGCAGCACGAACAGCGTCAACCCCATGGCTATGGCGACGGTCCCGTCGGACAGCGATCCGGGAGGCAAGAGGGGGGCAATCCAGAGCTGGCTCATCCACAGCAGGAACGTCAGCGCCACCACCGGAACGAGGCGCTTCTCGGCGGCCGTCCAGGGCGCGCGGCTGTCGATCGCCTCGCGCGCGGCGGCGGCGTCGAAGGGGTGCGCACGGACGCGCTGGACCCGGCCCACCAGCAGCGCCGCGAGCGGCACCCCGAAGACCACCACCGGCAGGCCATATAGCATCCATTGGGCGAAGCTGATCCGCACCCCCGTGAGCGTGTCGATGAGACCCACCGCGATGGCGTTGGTGGGCGATCCGACCAGCGTGCCGAGACCGCCGATGCTGGCCGCGAAGGCGATGCCCATCGGCAAGGCTCCCGCGAGGCCCTCCTGCCCGACCACGGTCTCGGAATCCGACATCGGCGTGTGGTCCGGCCCGGCCGCTGTGCTGCTCAAGGCGGGGCGGCTTTCGCCTCCCGAGATGACCGCCAGCGCCATCGGCATCATGATCAGCGCGGTCGATGTGTTGGAGATCAGCATCGACAGGATCGCCGCGGTGATCATGAAGGCGAGCAATATGCCCGCCTGACCGCCGCGCCGCCCGACCACCCGCAGCAGGGTCAGCGCCAGTCGGCGGTGAAGCCCGGTGCGCTCGATCGCGAGGGCGATGAACGCGCCGCCCAGGATCAGGAAGAGGATCGGCGAATAATAGGCGCTCGCCGTGTCTTTGGTGTCCATCACCCCGGCGAAGGGCAGGACCAGGAAGGGCATTAGCGCGGTGGCGGTGAGCGGCAAGGCCTCGGTCATCCACCAGGAGGCCATCAGCACGACCAGCCCCGCGACGATGAATGCCCCGCGACTCATCCCGATGGGCAGTGGCAGGAAAGTGCTTGCCGCGAGGGCGAGCGAGCCCACGACGAATCCGATTCGCTTAGCCGTCATCCAAACTCCCCGCCCGCGCTGTAGCTAGCAAGCGGAACCGAAGAGCGCTAGTCCGCCGCGCCGAGCGTGACGCTGTGGATGTGCCAGTGCAACTGGGCGGGGGTGGCGCCCGGCACATCGTTGGCCCGGCGCAGGACTACCTCGCCCTCGTAGCGAACCGGACCGACGCCGGGTCCAGTTCCGCTGACGGCGACCGGGCTGGTGTAATAGGACGAGCCGGCTGCGCCTTCCATGCGGCCCTTCGCGACGGTGACGCTGGGGGATTCAAGGCGCGCGAACATGTCCGTCCAGCGGGTTCTGCTCCAGTCGCCTCGATCGGCCCTGCTCATCAACTCCCACGCCCGGTCGGGCTGGCCCTGCTCGATCTCGCGCGCCCACGCCCGGAGCACATTGCGAGCGCCCTTCGCCGTGCGTTCTGCCTCGGGTGCGAGCGGGCCGGGGTCCGCGCCGCGCCATCTCTCCGTGGGCTCCGTGGTGGACCGCTCCGTCGGCGACGGAGTGTCCTCTCGAGGAAGCTGAGTGAGCGCGCGCCGGTCGCTCGGCTCCGGCTGGCAGGCGGCGAGCGCGAGCAGGATGGAAGCCACGAGCAGGCTGGGGCCGGGACCCCTCTTCCGAAAGATGGCCGCGGGTGCGCGTGCCCCGATCAGTCGACTTCCTTGTCGAGCGCGGTTTGCTGGGCGGAGGAACCGGGGAGGATGATGACCCGGCCGGTGCGACCCTGTTCGCGCAGGGTTTTGTATTTTTCGTAGCGCTCGTTCATCAAGCGGGCGATCGATTGCGTGATCCGCGTTCCCTGGGCATCGTCGCCATTCCAGATCGTATTGTAGATCGGTTCGCGATCACCCGCTGCGAGATCGGCGATGTCATCGACATATTGGTTGGTGCGCGTCTCATCGGTGCGGACGAGGATATCCTTCACGTCCTCCTCGGCAAATCGCGCCAGGTGAGCCCGCAAGCCTGATCCCATTTCGGGAAAATAGAAGGGAGCGGCTTCACGGTAGATCTCCGACACCATCAGTGCCGAACCCTGCTTTTCGACCCCACGCAGCGAATTGACGAATTCGTTCGCTGCCTGGTCGAGTTCGATCGAAACATTGTCGCCCGTGAAGGCTTCGCGCAAGATCGAGGGTCCGCCCACCTCTCCGCGAAAGAAGCCGTAGATCACCTTGGGGTCGGACCAGTTGGGAAAGACGATGCGCGTGCGGATGTCGCGCGGACTCATTGCGACGCCAGAAACGGTGATGAACGGCGTGCTGTCGAGCGGTGTGCCGGTCTCCCCCAATTCGATGCGCCGCGGCGAGGTGACCGGATAGTGCCGGGCGATCTGTTCGATCACCGCGACATTGTGGAGATTGAGCCAATAGGCCAATTGCTCGTTGCGCGGCAGCGATGCGATATCGATTTCCGAGCCGATCCGCTCCAGGTCGGCGCGATATTCGGCGAAGGTCGAAACGAACTCCTCGTTCAGCAAGGAAAAGGCGACCCGGTTCCCTTCGAGGCGATAGCGCGACTCATGGCCGTAGACGCGCCGGGTTCCGGTGCCGGGATTCGGGCGTGAGGCACCCTGCCGGGTCGAAGGACCCATCCACAGCACCATGTTCCGCAAGGCATCGGTCCAGATGGAATAGTCGACCTGGGTCGGGACCCCGCTTTCGTTCGGAACGAACTGCGCGAACCGATCATTCGCGGCCGCTGACTCGCCGGACGGTGCGGGAGCGGTCTGGGCGGCCAGAGGGGCCGCAAGCAGCCCCGCCGCCATGGCCAGGACAAGCTTCGGGGTTTTCGCTGTTTTCATTTCGCTATCCTAGGAATTAAGACCACACCGCCGACCATCCACGGCCGCTGCAAAGCGGTTGTAGGGCGGCACGGCACGACCCCGCAAGCGCCCCCACAGAGGGACGAACGACGTTGGTCGAACGTCGCAGCGTCACTATCGGTCTCGGTCGAATGGCGCCTATTTGGGCGCCAGCACCATCACCATCTGGCGCCCTTCGAGCCTGGGGAAGGCTTCGACCTTGGCGGTCTCCTCCATGTCGTCGCGGACGCGGTTGAGCAAATCCATGCCGAGCTGCTGATGCGCCATTTCGCGACCGCGGAAGCGCAGGGTGCACTTCACCTTGTCGCCGTTCTCGATGAACTTGTGGACGTTGCGCATTTTCACATCGTAATCGTGATCGTCGATGTTGGGACGCATCTTGATCTCTTTGATCTCCTGCGTCTTCTGCGTCTTGCGCGCGAGGTTCGCCTTCTTCTGCGCCTCGTAGCGATATTTGCCGACGTCGAGGAACTTGCACACCGGCGGGTCCGCATTGGGGGACACTTCGACGAGGTTGAGGCCAAGTTCGTTGGCTTGCTCGACAGCTTCGCGGGTGTACATCACCCCCAGGTTCTCACCTTCGTGATCGATCACGCGGACCTTGGGGACATTGATCATGTTGTCGTAGCGCGGGCCGCTTTTCACGGGCATTTGCATGCTGCGCCGGGGTGGACGGGCTATGGGGCTTTCTCCTTGATTCTGCCTTGATGGACAGGGCGCATGTAAGCGTTGATGCGAGGATTCGGAAGGGGGTAGCGGAGGATGGCGCGCAATTAGCCGCGCGGCGTGCCTTCTCGGTCGCGACACTTGCCGGGTTTGACGCAGCGGCGCGAGCCCGGCTTACGCAGCCGCCGACCACAGGTTGAACCGCGCCAGCCTGCCCTTGGCCGGGACAACCGCATCGATCCTCGCGGCGGGTTGCAGCGCCTCTAGGATTGCGGGATCGGCGGCATTCATCCCGCCGGTAAAGGCACCGAAAGCAGGGAGGATCATCCGGCCCGCGGGCTGGCCGCCCGGCCGGTCGTTGGCGCTGATCACCGCGCAGGGTCGGCGGATCATCCGCTGGCGGACTGTGAGCTGGAGGCGCGGGTGGTAATGCCCCGAAAGCTCGGGGCGGGTTTCGCCCTTGCGTGCCCGATGGCGTAGGACGACGCCGCCGATCTCGAGCTCCTCGGCCAGCGTACCACCGCATTCGGCCGCCATCTCGGGGTCATGATTGCCGGTGATCCACACCCAGTCGATGGCCTTGGTCAGCGCCTCGAGCATGCCGCATGCATGCGGTTCCAATCGGCTCGAGCCGTCCGAATCGTGAAAATTGTCGCCCAGCGTGATGACACGCCGGGCACCCGTCTCGCGAATCGCCAGCGCCACGCGTTCGAGCGTCTCGCGGCTGTCGTAAGGCGGGATCGGCTGGCCGTGACGCGCATAGAAACTGCCCTTTTCGAGGTGCAGGTCGGCCACCAGAAGCGCGCCTTCGCGCGGCCAGTAGAGCGCACGACCATCGGTCAGACGCCATTCCTGGCCAGCGAACGAAAGGGGAACCATGGCGCGCTATTGCCGTAGAGAAGTTCGAATGGCAAGGCTTCGCGCATGACCGATTGGACCGAGCAAACCGAACAGGCCCGCCGTTGGTTCGAAAGCCTGCGGGACCGCATCTGCGCCGAATTCGAGGCGATCGAGCGCGAGGCCGGCTCGGAAGCGGCGTTTCGCTACGACCGCTGGGAGCGCCAGGAAGAGGGCAATTCCGATCCCGGCGGCGGCACCCGCGGTCTGATGAAGGGCGAGGTGTTCGAGAAGGTCGGCGTCAATGTCTCGACCGTGAGCGGCACGTTCTCGCCCGAATTCGCCGCCACGATCAATGGCGCCTCCGCCGAAAATCCACGCTTCACCGCGACGGGGATCAGCCTGGTCGCGCACATGGCAAATCCGCATGTGCCCGCGGTGCATATGAACACGCGTTTCCTGACCACCGGCAAGGCCTGGTTCGGCGGCGGGGCGGATCTCAACCCGCCGATCCCCTATGCCGAGGACACGGACGACTTCCACGCCCGTTTCCGCGCCGCCTGCGCCGCGCACAATCCGACTTACTACGAGCGGTTCAGCAAATGGGCCGACGACTATTTCTTCATACCCCACCGGGGCGTGCACCGCGGGGTGGGCGGAATATTCTACGATCATCTGGAATGCGAGGACGAAGCGGGCTTCGATCGGGGCCTCGCCTTCACCAAGGATGTGGGCGAGGCGTTTCTCGACATTTTTCCCAAGCTCGTCCGACGCCGGATGGAGACTATATTCGACGCAGAAGACAAGCAGCGGCAGCTCGAATGGCGTGGCCGCTATGCCGAATTCAACCTCGTCTATGACCGCGGCACTCTGTTCGGCCTCAAGACCGGCGGCAACATCGATGCGATCCTGATGAGCCTGCCGCCCGAAGCGGTTTGGAGCTGAGCTAGCTCAGCCACCAGCGCAGCAGGTAAGCCACCGCGCCGAGTACTGCGACGCTGCCCGCCCAGATGAGCGCCATCCAGCCCAACCGGCGCCACAGCGGAGCCCGATCTGCATTCATCAGTGATAGCCCTCGTCGGCCACCTTTCCGCGAAACACCCAATAGGCCCAGGCCGTGTAGGCGATGATCAGCGGCATGGTAATCGCGACCCCGATCAGCATGAACACCTGGCTCCGCTCGGGGGCCGCGGCGTCCCAGATCGTCAGCCCGGGCGGCGCGACATAGGGCCACATCGTCACGCCGAGGCCCGCCATGCCGAGCAGGAACAGCGCAAGCGACAGCCAGAACGGCTTCGAATGGCGCTCTACCGAGAGCGCCCGCAACAGCAGCACGGCGACGATTGCAGCGAGGATCGGCACCGGCGCGGCATAATAGAGCTCGGGCGCAGTCAGCCAGCGGGCCGCATAGTCCTCGTTCAGCAGCAGATTGTAGAGGCTCACCGCTCCCATCAGGGCGAAGGTCGCCCAGGCGGCGCGCTTGGCCAGAGTCCGCGCATGGTCCTGTTCGGGCCCGTCGAGCTTCCACACCAGCCAGCTCGCGCCGAGCAGCGCATAGCCCGCCACGGTGCCGATGCCGGTGAGGAAGGTGTAGGGCGTCAGCCAGTCGAACCACTGTCCCGAATAGCTGCGACCGGTGATCTCGATTCCCTGCAGCAGCGCGCCCAGCGTCATGCCCTGCGCCATCGCGGCGACCAGGCTGCCGCCGGCGAAAGCCGCATCCCAGAACCGCCTGTGCCCGGGATCGCGCCAGCGGAATTCGAACGCGACACCGCGGAACACGAGGCCGAGCAACATGGCGATGATCAGGGGATAGGTCGCCGGGAGGATCACCGCATAGGCCAGCGGGAAGGCGGCGAAGAGGCCCCCGCCGCCGAGCACCAGCCAGGTCTCGTTCCCATCCCACACCGGCGCGATCGAATTCATCGCGCGGTCGCGTTCGCGCCCGACGGCGAAGCTGGGAAAGAGGATACCGATACCGAGGTCGAAGCCGTCCATCACGACATAGGCGAAGACCGCGAAGGCGATGATGAAGGCCCAGATCGTAGTCAGGTCGAAATCAACGGCCATCGGTCGCCTCCTCGCGGTCCTCCGGCAGCGCGTCGGGATCCCCGCCGGGGTTCTGCGTCGGACCCGGGGTGATGCCGGCGGTGCGAACCGGACCCTTTTCGGTGCGCTTGACGCCCTTTTCCCCGGTGTGCGGCGAACTTCTCATCAGCCGCAGAATGTACCATGTGCCGACCCCGAAGACGGCGAAATAGACCGCCACGAAAGCGAGTAGCGAGGCACCCACGGCGGGGGCGTCGAGCGGGCTTGCTGCATCGGCGGTGCGCAGCAGGTTGTAGATCACATAGGGCTGGCGGCCGACCTCGGTGGTGATCCAGCCCGCGATCACCGCAACGAATCCGCTCGGCGCCATCACCAGCGCGGCTCGGTGCAACAGCCTCCAGTCGTAGAGCTTGCGCCGAGCGCGGGCGAGCAGGCTCCATGCGCCGATTCCGAGCATGGCGAAGCCGAGCCCGACCATGATCCGGAACGACCAGAAGACGACCCCCACCGGCGGCTCCTCGTCGTCGGGGATGGTGTCGAGCCCGGCGAGCGGCGCATCGGGATCGTGGCGAAGGATGAGCGAGGAGGCCTTGGGGATCTCGATCGCGTAATGGACCCGCTTCTCTTCGCTGTCGGGAATGCCGAACAGGATCAGCGGCGCGCCGTCGGGATGGCTGTCGAAATGCCCTTCCATCGCCATGACCTTCTGCGGCTGGTGCTCGAGCGTGTTGAGCCCATGCATGTCGCCGGCGAAGATCTGCACCGGCACGACCAGCGCCGCCATCCACATGGCCATCGAAAACATCTTGCGCGCGTGCGGATTGGCGCGGTCGTTCAGCAGGTGCCAGGCGCCAACTCCGCCGACGACGAAGGCGGTGGTGAGATAGGCCGCGAGCACGGTGTGGACGAGACGGTAGGGAAAGCTTGGATTGAAGATGATGTCCCACCAGCTCGCGCCCGGGAGGAATTGCCCGTTGGCTCCGATCTCGAAGCCGGTCGGAGTTTGCATCCAGCTGTTGACCGACAGGATCCAGAAGGCCGAGACGAAGGTGCCCAACGCGACCATGCAGGTCGCCGCGAAATGGAGCTTGCGGCCGACCTTGTTCATTCCGAACAGCATCACGCCGAGGAAGCCCGCTTCGAGAAAGAAGGCGGTCAGCACCTCATAGGCCATCAGGGGTCCGATGACCGGCCCCGCGCGGTCGGAGAAGACCGACCAGTTGGTGCCGAACTGATAGCTCATCACAATGCCCGAGACGACACCCATGGCGAAAGCGATGGCGAAGATCTTGAGCCAGTATTTGAACAGATCGAGATAGAGCTGCTTGCCGGTGCGCAGCCACAGCCCCTCGAGCACCATCAGGAAGCTCGCCAGACCGATCGAGAAGGCCGGGAAAATGAAATGGAAGCTCACCGTGAAGGCGAACTGGATGCGGGCGAGCAACAGGGCGTCGGCGGCCTCGAACATGCCGGCCTTCTAGGCGATGATGCGGGCTTTGGCCAATTCCCCATTCGCACCACCTCGTGCGCGGGGTGCAACTGGCAGCAAGGCGGCTAGGTGCCGGCGGGCGCGAGGTGCTGCCGGAACCAGTCGGACAGCTCCTCCTCGCTCAACTCGCCTGCGGCGAGCGCGAGAAATGCCACGACCAATTCGGCATCGCTGGCATTCAGTTCCCACCCGTTGAGGGTCAGAAAGGTTTCGCTGATGACCGCAGCCGTTCGTTTTTTTCCATCGACGAAGGGGTGATTGCGGGCGAGGCCGTAAGCGTATGAGGCAGCGAGCGCGGCTGCATCGGGCTCACCATAAGCGTCGAGCTGCTGAGGCTTGGCCATGGCGCTTTCGAGCAGGCCCGCGTCGCGGGTGCCTTCACCCCCTCCGTGCTCGACCAATTGCTCGTGATGCGCAGCCAGGGCGACTTCGAGCGCCACCCAGATCCACCCTTCCGACACAGCGCTATTTTGCGAGCTCGCGCAGCGCGCGTTTGCGCTTGCTCATGATGCGGCGAGCGGCCGCCATCTGTCGGTCGAACCGATCGTCCGGAATGCTTAGCTCGAGCCCCTGCGGCTTGCTGGAGAGGGACAATTCGCTGCCGACCTCCAGATCGAGACGGGCGAGCTCGTCCTTGGGCAGGATGACGCCCGCCGAATTGCCGATGCGCGTGATCTTGAGCGTCTTGTTCATACGTTTGTTATAACATGCATGTTTGCGCGGAGCAATCGAGCGGCTTGCTGGCGCGCAGTTCATCGCCCAACACCCTCGGCCGGCTCGCCTTTTCGCCGCGGGGTCTGGCGCTCGGGCCGAGGATCGGCGATAGGCGCCGACCGTATCTATATAGCGAGCCGGAGCGGATTTCCGGCAACAACGAGAGACCCGGAGACCGCCATGCGCCGCCTGATCGCCCCCGTCGCCCTGCTGCTCGCCAGCACCGCCTGCACCACAGTCGGCGCCGAAGCGCCGCCGGCGCCTGCGGCGGAGCGGATGGTCGCGCCGATCCTGACCTCGCCCGAGGCGCTCGATACCTCCACCTACGCCCGGCCCCGGGTCGCGCGGGTGACGCATGTCGCGCTCGATCTCGCGCTCGACTTCGAGGCCCAGCGGGTCGGCGGCACCGCCGAGCTCGACATTCTGGCGCAGCCCGATGCCACCACCATCGTGCTCGATTCGAATGGCCTCGAGATTGCTCGGGTAACCGATGCCCGCGGGAGCGACCTGCCTTTCGCGCTGGGCGAGGAGGATGCCGAAGGCGGCAAGGGCGCACCGCTGACGGTGACGATCGGCGATGCGCGCAAGATCCGCATCCACTACCGCGCGCCCGAGGATGCTGCCGCATTGCAATGGCTCGATCCCGAGCAGACCGCTGGCGGCGAGTATCCGTTCCTGTTCAGCCAGGGGCAGGCGATCCTCAACCGCACCTGGATCCCCACGCAGGACAGCCCCGGCATCCGCCAGACGTGGGAAGCGCGGATCACCGCACCCAAACCGCTCGACGTGGTGATGAGCGGTATCCGCCAGGGCGAGCCGGAGGATCTCGGCAATGGCCGCCGCGCCTTCCGTTTCGTGATGGACAAGCCGGTCGCGCCTTATCTGATCTCGCTTGCTGCGGGCGATATCGACTTCAAGGCGATCGGCCCGCGCACCGGTGTCTGGGCCGAACCGGCCACGCTCGCCCGCGCGCATTACGAAGTCGCCGATACCGAGGACATGGTCGCGGCCGCCGAGGACCTCTACGGGCCCTATCGCTGGGGCCGCTACGACATGATCGTCCTCCCCCCCTCCTTCCCCTATGGCGGAATGGAAAATCCGGTGATGACCTTCCTCACTCCGACCTTCATCGCCGGCGACCGCAGCCTGACCGGGCTGGTCGCGCACGAGCTGGCGCATAGCTGGTCGGGCAATCTCGTCACCAATGCGGTGTGGGGCGACAGCTGGCTCAACGAAGGCGTTACCTCCTATTTCGAGAATCGTATCGTCGAGGCGGTTTACGGGAAGAAGCGGGCCCAGCAGGAGGTTGCGCTCGACTACATGGCGATCGTCGACAAGCTCGACGAGGTCGGCCGTGACGATCCCGGCACTGCGCTGCACCATGCCGATGGCGTCGAAAGCGCGGGGAGTGCGATCATCTACAACAAGGGCGCGGCCTTCCTGCGCACGCTCGAGCGCGAGGTCGGGCGCGAGCGGTTCGACGCCTGGCTGCGTCAGTGGTTCGACAACCACGCCTTCGAGCCCGCCACCTCGAGCATGATCTATCAGGACCTGCGCACCAATCTGGCCCGCGACGCGGCGGAGGCCGAACGGTTGCGTCTGCGCGAGTGGATCTTCGAACCCGGGCTGCCCGCCAATGTCACGAAGCCCGATACGGAGGCCTTCGCGGCCATCGATGCCGCTTCCAAGGCCTATGCCGAGGCGCGTGCGCTGCCCGGTGGCTGGACCGGCTGGACCTCTGCCGAGCGCCAGCGCTTCCTCCAGAACCTGCCCCGAGACCTGTCCGACGCGGAACTCTCGCGGCTCGACCGGGAGTTCGGTCTCTCGACCACGGGCAACAATGAGGAGCTGTTCCTGTGGCTCGAGCTGGCGCTGGCCAATCGCTACGAGCCCGCCGTCCCGCAGGCCGAGACCTTCCTCGCCCGCGTCGGCCGCGCCAAATTCGTCCGCCCGCTGTTTCAGGCGCTATGGGACCAGGGCGACTGGGGCCGCCCGATCGCCCGGCGAATCTATGCCGAAACGCGTGATAGCTACCACGCGGTGACCCGCGAGGGGGTCGATACATTGATGGGGCTCTAGTTCAGACCATATCTCCGGGTCGCACCAGGCGGTCGAAGGTCTCCGCATCGACGAGGCCCAGTTCGAGACCCGCTTCCTTGAGCGTCAGCCCCTCGGCCAGCGCGTGCTTGGCGATCGCTGAAGCCCGGTCGTAGCCGATCTCGGGAGCGAGCGCGGTGACCAGCATGAGCGAGCGGTCGACCAGTTCGGCGATGCGCCCCTCATTGGCCTCGATCCCCTCGACACAGCGCCTGGCGAAACCGTCCATGCCGATCGCCAGCAGCTCGATCGAGCGCAGCACATTGGCTCCGATCAGCGGCATGAAGGTGTTGAGCTCGAACTGGCCCTGCATCCCTCCCACGGTCACCGCCTGGTGATTGCCGATCACCTGGCCGGCGACCATGGTCAGCATCTCGACCTGCGTCGGATTGACCTTGCCCGGCATGATCGAGCTACCCGGCTCGTTCGCCGGCAGCGACAATTCGCCCAATCCCGAGCGCGGCCCCGAGGCAAGCAGGCGAATGTCGTTGGCGATCTTGTTGAGCGCCACCGCCAGCGTGTTCAGCGCGCCCGAGAAGAACACCAGTCCGTCCTTGGCAGCAAGCTGCTCGAAAGTGTTGGCGGCGGGCGTGAATGCCTCTCCGGTGATGTCGGAGATCGCCGCGGCCATGTCCTGCGCCCAGCCGTCGGGCGCGTTGAGGCCGGTCCCGACTGCGGTGCCGCCGATAGCGAGCTGGCGCAGGTCGCCGTCGAGCGCCGCCTCGATTCGCGCGCGGCAGCTGGCAAGTTGCGCCGCATAGCCGGAAAACTCCTGGCCCAGCGTCAGCGGAGTGGCATCCTGCGTATGCGTCCGGCCGATCTTGACGATGCCTGCGAAAGCGCGAGCCTTGGCGGCCAGCGCCTCCTCCAGCGTGGCGAGCGCGGGCAGCAGACTGCCCCGCGCCGCCAGCACGGTGGCGATGTGGAGCGCAGTGGGGAAGCTGTCGTTCGAACTCTGCGACTTGTTGACGTGGTCGTTTGGATGGACCGGCTCCTTGCCGCCCCTCTGCCCCGCGAGCGCCTCATTGGCGATTCCCGCAATCACTTCGTTGACGTTCATATTGGTCTGCGTGCCGCTCCCGGTCTGGAAGATGGTGAGCGGGAACTGGTCGTCGTGCCTGCCGTCGCGGATCGCGCCCGCCGCCGCCTCGATCGCATCGGCCAGTCTGCCATCGAGCCCGTGGCGGCGGTTGACCCGCGCCGCCGCCTGCTTGACCGCCGCCTGCGCATGGACGATCTCGAGCGGCATGCGCTGATGCGCGGGGAAAGGGAAGTTCTCGAGGCTGCGCTGCGTCTGCGCGCCCCAATAGGCTTGCGCCGGGACCTCGATCGGGCCGATCGAATCGGTTTCGGTGCGGGTGGCGTTCATGGCAGGTCTCTCAGCTCCTCTGCGTTTCCCGCCGAGGTAGTGTCCGCGGGGCCGGCCCGCCACCCCCCGCCCATCAGAGCGCGGATCGACGGGCGACGACGAGGGTCACCCTTCAGCTCAGTGCCGGGGGTTCGGCGACACAGGCGCGCGACCATTCCACCGGCGAACCGGCAAGCTCGGAGACGATCATGTTGATGATCCGCGGGTCCGATGTGCCCAGCGGATTGTAGAGGCCGGTCACGCGCGGCGTGGTCACCGAGCTCTTGTAGACCATCGCCTTGACGCTGCCGAGCGCGAGTATCGCATTCTGGACCGTGGTCGCGTTGAGCTCGCTGGGGAGCGGCAGCGCACTCGTCACTTGCGGCCCGGTGATGCCGAGCGTCTGGACGATCATCGATCCCGAGATCTGCTCGGCCTCGGCGGCAGCGGCGAGTGCTCCGAGGCTGGCGAGGTTGACCTTGCCCGACAGCACTTTCACATGCGCGGTCAGGCGCAGCCCGATCCCGACATAGACCGGCACGACGAACTCCCCGCGCGAAGGAGCGGGCGACAGGGCCTCGCCCTCGTGCAGGCGCTTGATCGAGGTGATGCCGGCCTCGACCGGGAGAGCGCGCGCGCCGACGACCGGTGCGCTGGTCTCATAGCCGAAGCGGATATTGGTGACGTCCGCATTGATGTAGTCGAGCACGACTTCATAGCTGTGGCCCTTGGCGCCGACGCTCGCGGGTCCGAAGGTTGCGTCTCCCGATGCCGAGAATTCCCGCATCGCAATCCGAACGGCATTGTCGGGCAGGGCGTTGAGCAGATTGCCGCTGATGCGATTGTCGCTGCAGCCGGTTCCCGCAACGGTCCGCACGCCAAGCGGATCGAGCGGCACGTAATTGTAACCGGAGAAAGCCTCGCCCTGCGAGCGAGGAAGCGAAGTGCTCAATCGATCCGTCGTACAAGCCGACAGGCCCACGGTAAGAAGTAGCGGCGCGAAATACTTGAACATGGGGATGCTCCCGTAATCGGCCAGTCGTCCTGTTTGGGCTTTAGCACAGTTCCTCTGTTCGTTCGACGTCTTCGCATGGATGGCTCGGCCGGGCTGCTACGGCAGTCGGGGCGCGCCGCGCGACCAGCGCTTGCGGGCCAGCGGCCACACCCGCCCCTTTTTCGTTGCAATGCAGCGTAATTTGCCCACATCCTTACCGAGCGATGCTGCGTCAGTACGAACTTGTGGAGAGGGTCAAGGAATACGACCCCGATGCCGATGAGGCGCTGCTCAATCGCGCCTATGTCTATACCGTCCAGAAGCACGGCACCCAGACGCGCGCCTCGGGCGATCCCTACTTCAGCCATCCGGTCGAGGTGGCCGGTCTGATGACCGATCTCAAGCTCGACCAGGAAACCATCGCCACCGCACTGCTGCATGACACGGTGGAGGACACGCTCGCCACCATCGACGATATCGAGGAGCATTTCGGGCCCGATGTCGCGCGGCTGGTCGACGGGGTGACCAAGCTGTCGAAGATCGAGCAGATGCCTGAGAACGAGCGCGCGGCGGAGAATCTGCGCAAGTTCCTGCTGGCGATGAGCGAGGATATCCGCGTGCTGCTGGTCAAGCTTGGCGACCGGCTGCACAACATGCGCACGCTTCACTTCATCAAGAAGCCCGACAAGCGCCAGCGTATCGCTCGCGAGACGATGGATATCTATGCCCCGCTGGCCGAGCGCGTGGGCATGTACGAATATATGCGCGAGATGCAGATGCTCGCCTTCGAGCAGCTCGAACCCGAGGCCTTCCGGACCATCACCAATCGGCTCGACCAGATCCGCGCCGAGGACGGGGGCCAGGTCGATGCCATCGCGCTCGACATGAAGCATGCGCTGGCCGAGGCGGGAATCCCCACCGAAGTGTCCGGCCGCGAGAAACATCCCTATTCGATCTGGCGCAAGATGGCCGAGCGCCACGTCAGCTTCGAACAGGTGACCGATATCATGGCGTTCCGGATCCTGACCGAGAACGTCGCCGACTGTTACCGCGCGCTCGGGGTGCTTCACACCACCTGGCAATTCCTTCCGGGCAAGTTCAAGGACTATATCTCCACGCCCAAGACGAACGGCTATCGCAGTCTTCACACCTCTCTGATCTACGGCAAGTCGATGCGCGTCGAAGTGCAGATCCGTACGCGCGAGATGCACCGCCTCAACGAATTCGGCTATGCGGCCCATTGGGCCTACAAGCAGGGCGATCGCCCCGATGGACAGGTCGGCTGGCTGCGCGATCTGATCGAGATCGTCGATGCGAGCCACGATCCCGAGGAACTGCTCGAGCACACGCGCATGGCGATCTACCAGGATCGCATCTTCGCCTTTACCCCCAAGGGGGCGCTGTTCCAGCTGCCCAAGGGCGCCACACCCGTCGATTTCGCCTTTGCCGTGCACACCGATCTGGGTGCACAGACCGTCGGCGCCAGGATCAACGGGCGACACATGCCGCTGCGGACCCAGCTGAACAACGGCGATGTGGTCGAAATCATCAAGAGCAAGAACGGCGATCCCCAGATGAGCTGGCTCGGCTTCGTCGTCACCGGCAAGGCGCGCGCTGCGATCCGCCGCGCGGTCCGGTTGAAGGAGCGCGCCGAAGTCGCCGAGATCGGCAAGAAGCTGTTCGACGAGATCGCGCTGCGCGTGCCTGCCAAGATCGGCAGGAAAGCCACGCGCGAAGCGGTCGAGCGGCTCGAGTTCGAGGAAGAGGAAGACCTCTTCTATGCCATCGGGGCGGCCAAGGTCGCCGACCGTGCGGTGATGGAGGCGCTCGTTCCCGGCTGCACTGCCGAGCTCGAGGAGGAGCCCGACTGGAGCCGCAGCGGCAAGGCGCTGTCGATCCGCGGCCTGACCCCTGGCGTCGGCTATCAGCTCGCCCAATGCTGCCACCCGGTCCCGGGGGATCGCATCGTCGGGCTGCGCAAGCCGGGCGAGGGAGTCGAGGTCCACACGATCGATTGCCACCGCCTGGCCAGCGGAATCGATGCCGACTGGCTCGACCTGTCCTGGGGCAAGCGTTCGCGCGGTGCGGTCGGCCGGCTGCGGGTGACGCTCTACGACCGACCCGGAACGCTCGCGGAGATGGCGGGCATCTTCGCGCAGAACCACGTCAATGTGAAAAGCCTCGACCAGACCCAGCTCGACCATCCCTTCACCACCTATGAGGTCGATCTCGAGGTCCAGGACGTGGCGCATCTCACCCGCATCCTCAGCGCGCTGCGGGCGAGCAATTCGATCGCCCAGGCGGAACGCATGTGAGCCAGGTCAGCGGGATCGACCACATCCAGCTCGCCATGCCGCATGGCGGCGAACCGCATGCGCGGCGCTTCTGGGGCGAGATCATGGGCCTGGCCGAGGTGACGAAGCCGACGCATCTGGCGGTCAATGGCGGCTGCTGGTTCGCAGGTGGCGGGGTGGCGATCCATTGCGGCGTCGAGGATGGCTTCCTCCCCGCCCGCCGCGCGCATCCGGCCCTGCTGGTGAAGGATCTGCGCGCGCTGATCGCCCGGCTCGAGCTGGCGGGAATCACCTTCAGGCCGGGCAAGCCGCTCGACGGCTATGTCCGCGGCGACATCGCCGATCCCTTCGGCAACCGGATCGAGCTGATGCAGCGGGTGTGATCCGCCGGCCGACCGCAGATGCAGCCGTCCATCCGGCGGCGAACCCGGACCTGGCGCCAGGCAGAGGAGAGGACGCCTGGCAGAGGAGAGATGGCGCGGCCGTTGCGATGCCGGAAGGCATGCGCGGAGTGGGCGGGCGCGAAGCGTGCGAGCGGCCGGACGCCCCCGCTGGCGCTTCGGCTCATCTGCGACCGGCGGAAAAAATGGACCGGAGCTCGAAGCGGCCCGTTGCCCCCGCGTCTGGAGCGCCGCGCCACAAGGCGGTCCGGCGTCACTGCGCGAGAGGTCGCCCGGCCGGGAGAGGCGGGGAGAACGTGGCGCGACGCGCAGGGCAGCCTGATCCCGTCTGCGGGTGTACCGGCGAAGGTCCGAGCTCGGCGGGCGTCTCCGCTTCCCTCGCCCCTTGCACCGGCTGCGTGCCCGTATGGCGGGGGCGTTGAGGTCCGCCGTCCGCCGGGCAGGAAGAAAGCACTGTCGACGCCGCGACCCGGTCCCCCGCGGAGACAACCAAATAGGTTCGAAGATGTAAAGACAGCGTACCGCATGGTAAAAGCCATCTTACATATCAGTTACCTAGGCGCTTCACCGGGATGGGAATGTTACAGATGTCGGCCCCACCCGCGGGCGCGATGAAGAAGGGGTCGGTGCGGCTGGCGCGCGCCTCGGCATAGCGGGCGAAGGTCGGCCCCTCGGTGGCGAGAAAAGCGAAGTCCGGGCGCTCGGCTTCGGGCAGGTCGCTCGCCAACCGGACGCTGGCGATCGGGACGCGCTGCGCCGGATCCTCGTAGAACCCCAGCGCCCCCGTGCCGCGCGGCAGGCTGGAGAGATGCTCGATGCCCTCGACCACCCGGCCGACCAGCGCGATGTTGCGGTCGAGATGGCGCGGCGCATGGCCGATCACCGTGTAGAGCTCGGCCCCCGAACCGGTATCGGGCGACATGCCGCGTCCGACGCCGACCATGCCGTAGCAATGGACCGGCCAGAACCTGTTCTCGGGCTGCTCCTGATTACTCATGCTGCCTGCGATCGGCCAACCCAACGCAAGAGTCGCGAAGGGAGCGTAGGCGTCACCCATTGCAGGCGTTCCGACGCGCGGCCGCGGGCCATCGGGCAGGTTCTTTTCGAAAGCTTCGGCAAGCTCCTGGGGGACGACGATGCCGCCGTTCGCGGCAATCATGGCGTTGCGGAACATCATTGCGCCGAGCGTGTAATTCAGCCGCGGTCGCCCGCGCGGGTCGGGGATGGCGAGCAGGTCCTCCGCGACATATTCGCTCTCCTCCATCACCCGCAGCCCCGCGGGCAGCGGCTTCGCTGCGCCCTCGGCCTCGGGATTGTCGACGTTGGGATCGCCCCATTGGACGACGTAATTGTCCTGCACGCGGTTGATGCTGATGCCGTCGTACCAGCCGGCGCGGGCGAGGGTGCGGATGTTCGCGACCCAGCCCTGGCCGAAGGGCGGCGGCATCAGCTGGATCACCACCTCGCGCGCGCTGCCGTCGGCTGCGGGGGCGAGCGTCATCACCAGCAGGTCCTCGGCCGGGATCGCGATCCATTCCGCCGCCGGCGCCTGCGCGACGATCTCATTGGGAGAGGGCGCGGTGGCCGCCGCCTCTTGCGCTGTGGCGGGAACGGCCGTCAGCAGGGCCGCGGTGAGCGCAAGGCGAAGGTCTCTCATCGCCTCAGCCTGCCACTGCTCGGCCCCAAGCAAAAGCCCCCTTCCACGCATTGTACGGGCGGAAGGGGGCTTCGAGACGATGTTCGCAGGGAATGCAGATCCGCGCAGCATCGTCACCGGGGGATCGTAGAACAGGAAACGCCGATGGCTAGAGCCCGGTTCCCGCCTCGGCCGGGAAATCGAACCCTCGGTCGCTCGAACGGCGGGACCCGGCCGCTCGCCGCTCCCGCGCAAGCGTGTTGCGCAGCCTTTCGAACCTCGCTAGACGCGCGCCTTCCCGACCACGCCTGCCGCGCCGCGCAGCGAAGCGGCAGCACGGAGCGGAACGCGGAGCAGTGGCCGAGTGGTCGAAGGCGCACGCCTGGAAAGTGTGTATACGGTAACCCCGTATCGAGGGTTCGAATCCCTCCTGCTCCGCCACCTTCCTTTGTTTTTAAAGGAAAGTTTACGGTTCAGCGGCTTGGTTCCCACAAAGGCTCCCTATAAATCCGGTCCCTTCGGATTGGTAGAAGGGGAAGCAGAATGGCTACAAAAGACCGAGAATCAATTTTCGGAACACATCGTCCAGCCACGCTTGCTCGAAGTGCGCCCTCAAATTCGCTTTCGACTGGAAACCTACAGATTTGAGTAGGCCACCCAACGAAACGATGCGCTCGCGTTGACCCTGTTCATAAGCGAAGCGCATACTCGCTCTGTCAGGGCCGCATAAGATCCAAGTGTCTGAGCGCGAGAGAGCATGGGCCCATAGCGCCTGCTCTCCGGCGTCTAAAACCGCGCCTCCGTTCAATTTCACTTCCGCTAGTTCTGCGACACTCACTATGTGGATTTTTGCAAATGTTTGCCTCAGATCAGCTTCGTCAGGACGTAGGCCATTCCAGTCGTATTGTCCCGTCATTGCCTCGGCAACACAGGTCTCCACGGTTTCAACTTGATAACCTCCGGTGAGCGCTGGCCAGCAAGCCCGGAGATGGCCCTCAATGATAACGTTGGTATCAACCAACACGACATCCCCGGGCTTCACTATTTAAAGCTCTACTGGTCTTTCAAGGTGGTATGCTTCTGCCAACTCGCCCAAATCCAGTTTAGACATACCTACCAGCTCCGAAGCGCGACCAGCCGAAATATGTCCGGACTCAATGGCTCCAATCAGTGTTGTCATAAATGGTTCACTGAATGGCAAAGGAGACTCACCTCTCTCTAAGATATTCGCCGCAGCATCCGCCAGTTCCTCATTTGAAACCCTAGCAGCTGCCTTGAGCCGCTTGCTGTTTACAAGCCGCCACTTAAGAGCACGGCTGGTTACACCTAACTCCTGAGAGGCCGCCGTTAGCCAAGTAGCCAAATCTGCTTCTCTCTCGGGCAATCCAATACGGTCCAGCTCCCACGCGGGCATAAGCAACCCAAAACCAAAGTTGTCAGCAAGCTGCTCAATTCGTTGGTTCCGGCGATCTGCTCCAGTCTTTGGAACGTCCCAAGAATCGCTCGATGACTCAACCCTTTGCGGCTTCATCTCATTCCAGGTGAGTAGATGGAAGAGTTCATGCGCAAGGTCAGAGTTTCGCCGCCCTTCACTCTCGTGGCGATTAATGAGTACTGCGTTCAGCTCGCTCAGACGGCAAGCTGCACCCGAAACACCGCGAATAGCATCCACCATAAGGACTAGAATCCCTAGTTTGGACTGCATTGCTTCTGCTAGCTCTTTAGCTGGAGCTTGATCAAGACCAAGCTCTAGAGCCACCCCCTCACCAGCATCAATCGCGTCTTCAAAACTGCTTGCGTAGGTTAGGCCCAAACGAGGTAGCAGCTTCTTGAGACGCACATCGCCCAGACGGTTCAGCTCACGAAATGCGCCAATCCATTCGCCAGCTTTTGATTCAAATGAATCAAGCTCCGTAGTGGAAACATTGCTTTGCCTCCACGAGAAGCTATCGCGTGCTGAAAGCAAAAACGGATTCGTGAGCGCATCAAGAGACACCCCGAATCGCTCGATAATGAGGACCAGCTCGTTTGCAGCAAGCTTGCGCTTGCCGTTCTCAATGTCAGAAACGCTCTGACGATCGTTCAGACCGAGGTGTTCCGCCAAAACTGCTTGAGAAACGTGATGTTGCTCTCGCAGGGCTTTAACCCTCCGACCTATTTGTGCTTCGATCATTCTTGTTTCACCGCCATTCCACGGAAACCCTTTTGGCCTTGCCAGCTCATATGTGCAAGGATTCCTTGCATTGAGCTTAATGCAAGATTTTACGATAACCGCTCTCGCCCGAGGCAAGTTCCCTTTTTTCTGCCTTAGCGTGCACTCTTGCGAAGGCATTGAGCAACTACTCTGGCCAAATCAGAACGCGCTCCGTGCTTCCACGCATTGCGGTTTCCCTTCGGCGCACCCCGGTTAGTCCCGCCGTGCATTCGGCACCGGTTCCGCCCCTTCACCGCCGGGGATTGGCAATCCTTCCCCTTGCGGGTCTGGGCGAGGCAACGAGGCGCGCTTGCCAGCCGCTCCGGTTGCATGGGATTGTTCGCTTGTTTCGGCATTCTCTCCGCCCCCGGCATGATTGTGAAAATGATCTGCGACGACCGCTTGCCCGCCCTCATTGACGTGCACGTGTCGCACAGTTTGCTCGCGCGGCTGGTGCAGCTTGGCCAGCGCCTCCAGCGTCGTTCTGCAATTCGTTTGCGCGCGGAGTGCTAAACGCCCGTATCGCTCCGAAGCGTCCATATACTCGCCCATGTTGAGCGCGGCGCGGCGGGCCAACTCCGCGAACATGCTGTCGAGAGCGATTGCTTGGGCAGCAAGGATGCGGCTGACCATTGCCAGCTCGCCCTCCGCAGCCTCGTTTGCAACCAGTTGCACGTGTGAAGCGTAGTCGCTGATCCCCGGAGCTTCGATCTCGTTGCCGATCATCCGACCCGTGAAGCCTGCCGCCGCAGCCGCATTCTTAAATGTTGGTTCAAGCAATTTGCGAGCGACCGCCTGCGCCCCCGTTTCGTCGGGCGATTGCTCGACGTGGAGCGCGTTGTCTGGCTGCATCGGGTCGGTCGCCTTAGCTTTCCGTGCCATGGTCTAATTCCTTTCTCGCGCAGGCGCGGGATGAGGAAACCCAGCCGCCTCGCGTCTCGCTTTTTGGTTGATGTTTTGCGAGGCACTGCATCGCTTGCCAAGCACACGCCCGCCTGCTTCCAGCTGCTCCAGGCCAAGCATTGAACCCGCCTCGCGATCTGCCCCCTTGCTTAAATATGACAGCGCCGCCGTGACATTCGCGGCGTGCAGTTCTGGGTTTCCGTGCTCCAGTCCCAGCCGACCTCCAATGGGCTTGCTGTGGATCACGCGCGAGCGATACGCCCTGCCGGTGATGGTATGCAGCCAGCGCCGTTGATGCGCCGTTAGCATTGCCACGAGGTCGGCTGGCACGTGGGCAAGCATGTGGCAGTGCCCGCCCTTTTTCTCGCCGTTCTCCATTACCCAGAGCCACGCCGAGCGTCTGCCATGTCGCCCCAGCAGTTTGCCTAGCAGGTCGGTAAATCGCCCCGTCGCTCTCACGATGCCTTCCAAAGGCACTCCAGCGGCCTCCCAGTGGATTGTAATCATCCGCGTAAACGGCAGGCCGATATGGGCAGCATGGCGCTTAGCAGCCCTAAGATTGGCAATCTGGGCGGCTGTCAGCGCATGGCTCTCACGGTTGCCCCAGTTGCGCGCTCCGCCGCGTCCGCTGCTCTGAGGCAAATCGGCTGGCACACCTAATGTTAGACTATCTAATGCAGGGAGCGTGCCAGATCCGCTGCATGTCTGTTTTCCGCCGTTTCCTATCGATGGCCGCACCAATGAAACTTCACCCTTTCCACGTTTCGGTGAAGTTTCAAAGGTGCCGCCATGGCATTGCGGATAACGCTGTTCCACCATGGCGGCGCACCTCATTTGGCGACCCAGACTATAGCGAGCTTGCCAGAGCTATTAGGCCTGCGTTGCCCGCTGTCGCGGATCAGCCCTTTACGTTTCAATTCGCTGGTGCGCGGCTGGATTGAATAGCGGTCCATCTCCAACCGCGCCGCCAGTTCATCGGCAGTGCGGCCCAGCCATCCTGCTTCCTTGATCGCGCACAAGGCCATGTTTTGCAGTCGTCCTAGCTTCGGAATGAGCGCCTCTGACGCTGCAATTGACGTGTCCACGCCTCGATGCCCCGGTGCATTGGGATAAGTGCTCATTGCGCCCCTCCTGTCGCCAGAGGAGGCAAACCCGCGTTCGCGAGCAGTTTTACGAGCCAATCCGACTGCGCTTGGCTGAGTTCGGATGGATCTACTGCAATTTGCCCGAGAAATTGCCCTGCCTTGCGGGACAAGCGCACTCCCGAGTTTAAGAGCGCCAAAGCTGCCGAGCGATGATTGGGGAATGGCTGCTCAATCATTCGCAGCCTCCCCGAAACAGAGCTTCGCCATCTCCCGCGCCAGCGAGCGCGAGAGGCAATAACGGCGGGTCAGCAATTGCGTTTGCCGCTCGGAAGCTGTAAGAGATTTTTGCAACCAGCCACCAAGTTGATTGCGCGAAGCCGGGGCGATACCAGCGCCCCGGTTTTGCTTATCCTGCTGCATGGCTCATGCCTCCCCTGCGATAAATGCACGGAGGCTTTCCGCCGGAATTATAGTTCGACCGCCGATGCGACGAGCCAGCAAGCGGCCCGCCGCGATGTGCGCGTAAAGCGTAGTCCTGCCCAAGCTGGACGCCTTGCAGGCCTCCTTGATGCTGTATGCGATCTTTGGAGGGTCGTAGCTTTCGTTTTTCATGTGGCTGTTCCCATGGTGCAGGCACAGCGCCTGCGCTTCATGGGGCAACCAATTAGACCATGATCGAACGCTTTGGGATCGGGGGAATGCGGCTTACCGGGGGGACTTTGGCACTTTCCCCTCCCAAAGGGGCGCGATCATCCGCTCGATGTGTCGGGTGTCGCGGGGCTTGCCGGTCTTCGGGTTTGGTGGGAGTTCCGCGACAATCGAGGCCGCCGCCGAGCCGATTGAAAGTTCCGGCTGCTGGCGCAGCATTCCGGCAGCTTGGCCAACGATCTTTTTGTGGTCGAGTTGGCGGTTCGCCGGGACATTCCCCCCCTTTTTTTTGCTTTTGAGGGTGTCGGAGCGCCAAGTTTCGAACGCGGTTCGGGATAGAAGGAGCGGGCAACCTGCCCCTCGTTCATCGGGTCCGAAACCGCGATAGAGGTGATGAACAAGTTCGGGATTGACGCCATTCCAATATATGCGCGACACGCTCAACGGCCCACCGCCTGAGGGGGCGACGTAAGCGGCCAAGGCCCCTTCCTGCAGAGCTCGGTGAAGGGCTCGGTTTGCTTCTCTGAATGCGCGCAAGTGAGCGGGTTCGCTCCCTGTCTCGCCTGTTTCATAGGTTGAACCGTCTGGCATTTTAAAGACCATGTCACCTTCGGAGGAAAGATAGACGGCGGTATCGAACGATGGTCGCCCATAGGCCAATTGGCAAACCGCCTCCTCGATACGGACCATGGCTCCGATCTCTGGCAAAGCTGCTGGGACAGACATTAGTAAGGCATCGCTGTCCTTTGCTCCTTTAACAGTTCCTAGATCGCCGCTGGTAGGCTCTTCGCTCGTTGCAACCAGTTGCAAATTCTCATCAAACTGCCGTCTTATAGCTGGGAAGTAGGTGGCCATGTCATTCAAGCTGATCTGAATGCCTCGCCACTGGTATTCCTCCCGCCACTCTGCGTTTCCTGTATTGATCCAGTTGCTGTCCAACTGCTCCAGGTCTCGCCAATGAGCTTCGAGCATAGGCACATACTGCTTAGGCGGGCCCTCGCTTCGATTGACCTCAAGCGCCATGCGTGTGTTGAGGTCCATGTCCTTTGCCATCGCGAGCAGCAACTCGATTGCTCGTTTTCGGTTAAAGTCATCTAGCCTAGACAACGCACAAATAGCGTCCGGCAGTGAGATCCAGTCTTGAGCCATTCCGCCTCCCTAGCGGTTCCCTGAGAGAAGCGGGGAAACACGCGGGAACGTGCTTGTCGGCTGGCCTGCCTATCCCCTAGTTTCTCATAGCAAAACAATGCACTGCCGACCTAGAAATAGGGCGAGTAATCCACCGAGAAGAATGGGGCGCTGCAAACCGATTGATGAGGTTTGAGCAGTGCTGCGAGGGCAGAGATGAAAAATTCTATTCCTTGGAAAGCAGTTCGGGATGGATGGGAACGTGTTCTTTTCGCGGCGATCGGGCTTGCGTGCTTCGCTTTTAGCTTTCGCTCGATTGTCCGTGACGACATGTCAGCGGCGGCCACCACGTTCGCCATTGGCTTTTTCAGCTTCCTCTATTCCAATGTCTCTCGCTTCAAGCGTTTCAAGGGCCTCGGCTTTGAGGCTGAGCTTTGGGAAGATAAACAGAAAGAGGCAGAAACTCTGATTGAGCGCCTCAAGGGTGTAGTAGGTGTTTATACACGCGAAATAGTGATGACGCGGGTGATGAGAGGCCGCTTGGGTGGGGCGGATTCAGGTTGGCCCGACATCTGGGCATTATACGATGAGATTGTGTCGCAGCACGATGACTTGGGCCAAACGCTCGATTTTTCCGACTTGAAAACCCGAATGGATGAGATCTTCATTTTCGACGGCGTGAGCAGGCTTTCAAAGACGCTGGGAGAGCAAATCCATAACGCCCACTCGGAAATTCGGAAGCAGATCGGCGAGAAATACGGCTCGCCGATCCGTGACCCCGAAGGCCATAACAGCGACCACGCCGCGCTCAGAAGCGTCAGTTTGAAAGAGGATGATCTCTTCAAGCGGTCCAAGAACGAAAACATTGCGCAGGCTGTATTGGACGCAGTGCATCGCGCACAGACTGCAGCTAAAGACTTCTTCCAATATAGTTTCGAACTCGACGAAACCGCTGTCAGCGAATTGGGATTCTTCGCCGAACTTTACGAAAAGCGGCCTTTCTCAATAACCCCTGAAATTCACGAGAAAGCCGAAGCGCTGAGGGGATGATCTCTATCTGCCTCGGGCTCTTATGGGCACGATGTCATCGGCTTGCACACGGCCAGAAACGCAGTACGCCGACCAATCGTCCATTAACCGCCGACGCTTATCGAACAGATCGCCGCGCCGATAGGCCCTTTCTACCTTGTTCTCGATAGAGTGAGCCAACGCCATTTCAGCAACCTCATGGGCATAGCCAGTGCATTCTGCAGCCCAATCGCGAAAGCCCGAACGGAACCCGTGAACGGTCGCATCGACCTTCATGCGGCGCATGAGCATTGTCATGGCCATACCGGAAAGCTTGCCACCCCTTACGCCGGGGAATAGGTGTTCGCTGCCCAGCGGCTGGAGGCTTTCGAGAATGGCAACTGCGCGCGGGGATAGCGGCACGCGGTGCTCTTTTGCGGCCTTCATGCGGTCGGCTGGAATCGTCCAGAGCGCCTTGTCCAGATCGACCTCTGCCCATGTCGCGCCGAGCACTTCGCCAGAGCGGGCGGCGGTAAGGATCGTAAATTCCAGTGCTAGCGCCGCTATGGCTTCCCGCTTGTGCAGCGCGCAGACGAAAGCCGGAATTTCTTCATACGGGAGCGCCTTGTGATGGCCGCGCGATAGTCGGGTGCGAGCAGGGAGGATTTGCGCAAGGTGCCCGCGCCAACGCGCCGGGTTTTCCCCTTGCCGAAAGCCGCGCGCCTTGGCGCTATCGAGAACGGTTTCAATCCGCCCCCGAAGGCGGCTGGCAGTCTCGGCTTTCCCTTTCCAGATCGGCTCCAAAATAGTGAGCACATGGGCCGTCTCGACCTTGGCGACCGGCAACTCTCCAATCACCGGATAAACATAGGTGTCGAGCGTATTGCGCCATTGCTGGCGATGTTTGGGATTGCGCCAGCTTTCCTCATTTGCGGCGATATAGGCGGTCGCAACGTCCTTGAACGTGGTTCCGGCCACCTTGGCAGCCTGAGCCGCCGCAAGTGCCTCGGCGGCCTTCCTGTCACGCTCCTCCAAGGGATCAACACCAGCTTTGACCTTTAGGCGCAATGCTGCCGCTTCATCGCGCGCATCAGCAAGCGACATTCCGCCTTGCCCAGCCGCGCCAAGGCCAACGTCCCGAGACTTGCCGTTGAGCATGAAACGATAGACCCAAGAGCGTGCGCCTGTCGGCTTCACGAGCAAATGCAGCCCGCCACCATCGGCATGACGTCCCGGCTTGGCGTTCTTCACCGCGAGAGGGGTAAGTGCGTTGTGCAGCTTCTTTGGCATTCCGGTTCCCTATCAGGGAATCGAACCTGCCAGCGCCCTGCCACATTGGCGGAAATGACAGCCGTTCCCATAAACGTTCCCTGATAATAGCGCGGTTTTATGGGAACGCAATCGAACACATTCGGACAACTTACCCTCGCCGGTCAGATAAAAACCCCGCGTCTAAGGGGCTTTCAAGGATCGCCTTGAACCGATCAGGCTCCTAGTATGGGGGACTCCTGCTCCGCCATCCCGACCTGTCGGACCGTCTTGTCTTCGGGACACGGGAGGCTCACGTCGATCGTCTCTGCGCTTTGCTGCCGATCGCGGTCGAGCGGGACCGCGCTTCGCAAATGCCCGAGGACGATTTCGGGCGGTTGACTGCCGGTCCGCCGACTTCCGGCCTTCTCGATGCGGGTCCGACAAGCGGGGCCTGACGCCTATCCGGGCGATTTCGTGCCAAGGGTGCATGATACCGGAGCGCGAGCGAACAATGCCGCTGCTTCGATCGTCTCGCCCGGTTCGAACACGACCTGCGTTCCGGCCCACCATTCCCCGTCGGCCACCGGCGTGTCCTTCCCCTGCAGTTCGGCCCCGCAGCGCAACGCGACCGCGACGGAAAGAACCTTCTCGCCGGCTTGGCGGGTGAAGGCGAAGATGCGGTCCGCGCGCTCCCCGGCGACCTCCGCGGGTGTGAAATCGCCCTCGGCAAACACCTCGGGATGGTCGCGCCGCATCTGCAGCAGATCGTGGATCAGCTGGAACTTGGGCGGCTGCCCTCCGGGGGCGTTCAGCAGTCTCCGGCGCAGATCGAAGTCGATTGCGCGGCGGTTGTCCGGATCGACGAGGCTCAGATCGAGGAGTTCGCAGCCCTGATACAGATCGGGCACACCGGGAAGCGTGAATTTGAGCGCTGCCTGGGCAAGGCTATTGGAGAGCGCCGCGGCGCTGGTGGTGGAGACGAAGCAGACCAGGTCGGACAGGAAGTCGTGCGACCGGCTCGGGTCGAGCAGATGGATGAGGAAGTTCCGGCAGGCGGCTTCGTAGGCCTCGTCGGGCTCCGCCCAGGAGGAGCGCAGCTTGGCTTCGCGCAGCGCCTTTTCCTGCCACCCCGCCACTCGATGAGCGAAGGCTCCGAGACCAGTTTCATCATGCGCGGCAAGATTTTCGGGCCAGGCGCCGAACAGCGTCTGGTAGAGCATGTAGCGGTCCGCGGGGTGGATATCGCTCGCCTCGGCATGCGACGACCGTTCCCAACGGCGGACGCGCCTGCTCCATTCCTCGGGGATGTCGCCGAGGACCGCGAGCCGCGCGCGAAGGTCTTCCCCGCGTTTGTGGTCGTGGGTGGAGGTCGCCAGCATGGCGTGCGGAAAGCGGTGCAATCGTCGCTCGCAAGCGGCTGCGAACTCGGCGGGAGACAGGGAGAAGCGGGCCGGATCGAAGCCGACGTCATTGCGCGACAGCAGGCGACCGTAGCGGTAGAAGGCGGTGTCCTCGACCGCTTTTGCAGCGATCGGCGCCGAGAGCTGCTGGAAGCGCCGCACTGCGTCGGCGGCGAGCTCCGGATCGCCCGGTCCTTCGCCCGCAAGCCAGGCGAGCACCTTGTCGACGATCGCCATCTCTCCCGGTGGGGCGAGCGGCTCGGCCCGTTCGCGGGCCAGCGTGCGCAGAATGCGGTCGCTTTCGGGCGAAGAGGTGCCGGTACCGTAAGTGCGGTAGGCGGGGAACGACCATAGCAGCACGCGCAGCGCCCGGCGCAGCATCCCCTCGGTCAAGGCCCGCGTGCCCTCGTCCGAAGCGGCAAGCGCCGCGAATGCTTCGACGCAGGCGGAAAGCTGCGCCTCGAACTCCCAGGAGAGCATATCCTGCCGCGCCTGCAGCTCCTCGGCGGCGAAATCCTCGGGTCGCCCGCTGATCTGCGTCCACAGCTCGCTCAACGGTCGCTCGCCCGCCGGATCATGGAGCAGGGCCGAGACCTGCTCCATGAAATCATAGCCGGTGGTCCCGTCGATCTGCCACTCGTCCGGCAAGCGCTCCTCCGGCGCGAGGATCTTCTCGACCAGGATGTAGGCGTCCGGGCCGATTCGCTGGCGCAGCCGGGCGCAATACAGCGCGGGATCGGCGAGTCCGTCGATATGGTCGATCCGCACGCCGTCGATCAGCCCCTCGTCATGGAGCCGGAAGACTAGCTGATGCGTGGCCTCGAACACGCGGGGGTCATCCACCCGCAGCGAGGCCAGCTCGCTGATCGTGAAGAAGCGCCGCCAGTGGAGTTCGTCGTTGCCGCGCCGCCACCAGCACAGCCGGTAGTGCTGGTTCTCGAGCAGCACGGCGAGATCGCTGTCGAGCGGCGCGTCGCGATCCTGCGGGCGCAGCGGGAAGCAGTGCTCGCCATGGGCCCACAGCTCGGTCCCCTGCGCCCCCTTGCGCAGCTCGAGCGCGCCGTGATCGAGCGCGTCGGCGAGCGGCTCGCCCAGGAACGGCAGGAGCAGCTTGTCGTCCCAGTCGATATCGAAGAAATCGGCGAACTCGCTCTCGCGCCCGCGCGCGAGGACATCGTTCCACCAGGCATTGTCGCCGCCGGCGATGCCCATGTGGTTGGGGACGATGTCGATGATCAGCCCCATGCCGTGCCGTTCGAGCTTCGCGACAAGCGAACGCAGCCCTTCCTCGCCCCCGAGTTCGGGATTGACCTCGGTCGGATCGACCACGTCATAGCCATGCATCGAACCCGATCGTGCAGTGGTGATCGGCGAGGCATAGACATGGCTCACGCCCAGGCCGGCGAAATACGGCACCAGCTCCTCGGCCCGCGCGAAAGCGAAGTCGCGGTGGAACTGGAGCCGATAGGTTGCGCGCGGCGTCATCGTCTGCGTCTTTCGTCGATGACCGCGACCCGGCGGCTCACCGGGCCGTCCTCGAGCAGGACCGGGGTCTCGGCGGGCATTCGGCGGCGCCAGTTGGGGTGCTCGTCGGTCGTGCCCGGCAGGTTGGGCTGCTCGCGCAGGCCGATCACGTCCTCCATCGGGTAGAGCGCAAGCCGAGACGGGGTGGCGGCGACATGCGCGGTGGCGGCATCGACCGCCCGCGCCGGTTCCTCGGGCGGCGGTGGATCGCCCTCGGCCGAGCCCGACCGGCGCATCGCCGACCACAGCTCTCCGCGCTCTTCCGCGCGCCGGGCTCGGTCCTGCGCCTCGCTGCTGTGCTCGTCGCCACGGCCAAGCTGCCACGCCCAGTCGAGATCACGGCCGGACCACCACCCCGCGACGGTGAATAGGTCGTGCGTGCCGGTCATCGCCACGGCCTGGCTCTGCCAGCGCGCGGGTGGGATGTAGCCCCCGCCGTCCTCGCGCTCGAACCACAGCACCCGCATGCCGAGCACCTCGCGCTCCTCGAGCTTCTCGCGCAGGCCGTCGGGAATTGTGCCGAGGTCTTCGCCGATCACCACCGCGCGTGCGCGGCGGGATTCGAGAGCGAGGATGCGCAGCATGTCGTCGAGCGGATATCGCAAATAGGCGCCGTCGGCCGCACTGCCGCCGTGCGGGATCACCCACAGCCGGTTGAGCCCGAGCGCGTGGTCGATGCGGATGCCCCCGCACAAATCGATGTTGGCGCGGAGCGTTGCGATCAGCGGCTCGAACCCCTTGGTACGGAGCGCGGCAGGGGAGAAGGTCGTCAGCCCCCAATCCTGCCCATGCGGCCCGAGCGGGTCCGGCGGTGCACCGACCGAAAGGCCCTGGAGCAACTCTTCGCGCTTGCTCCATCCGTGGCTGCCGCCCGGGTCCATGCCCACCGCAAGGTCCGAGACGAGGCCCACCTGCATCCCCGCTTCGGTGGCTGCCCGTTGCGCGGCGTAGAGGCTTTCGCGCGCAAGCCACTGACCGAAGGCATAGAATGCGATGTCGTCCCGGTGTTCGACCGCGAAGCGACGGACCGCGTCGCCCCGCGGGTCGTGGAATTCCTCGGGCCAGCCTTGCCAGCCTCGCGCGCCGCTATCGAAGAAGTGGGCGTGCAACGCGTCGAAGATGGCGTGGAGTTCGAGCGCTTCGCCTGTTTCGGCGCGATATTGGGCGAGCCGGTCGGCCGCCGCTTCCGGGACGGCCGCGAACGCCTGGCGCAGCGTAGCGAGTCGGTGCGGGATCGCCTGCTGCCAGTCGATCAGCTCGTCCCCGGCAGCTTCGCCAAGCGGCTGCCCGACCAGGGCGGGATCGCCGAACAGGATGTTGAGAAAGGCGCGGCTCGACGGGCCGTAGGGACTGAACCGGTCCGGATCGGCGGGAAACAGCGCATGCGCCGGGCTGATCGCCAGCGCGTCCGCGCCGCGCGCGGCAAACGCGCTCGCAGCCTGCGCGACGCTGCCGAAATCACCGAAGGCACGCCCGCCGCCGTCGCGGAGCGATGGGACCTGGACCGCGGCACCCCAGGCACGGCGGTCGCCGATTGCATCGCGAATCCCGAAGCAGCTTGCGGGAGCGATCGCCAGCCCGATCGTCCGCCCGCCGGCGTGCAGGCGGTGGTACCCGATCTCCTCTACCGGCGGCAGAATCGGCGCTTCACCGGAACGATCGATCCGCACCGGACGGAGGGTACCGTCCTCCAGTTCGAGCTCGGCCTCACCCGGACCGCCGGCTGCCTGCGGCAGGACAAGGGCGCGGCCGCTATCGCCGGTGACGAAGCTGGTCCGCTGGCGCTCCTCACGGCATCGCCCGAGGCTCTCCTCGACCTCGCGCTCGCTTTCGGCGGGGTACTCGAGCGCCCCGAGCACCCGACGCACGGCCTCATCGCCCGTCCGCTGGTGCCGGCCCGCAGCGTCGCGCCAGTCGATCTGCAGTCCGGCCTCCGCAGCGAGTTCGTGCAGGGGGCTCATGGATCGACCCCGCAGATAAAGCTCCCCGGCTGGCCGGACGAACCAAGCTTGAACAGCGGATCGGCGATGGCGGGAAAGACCGCGGTATCGCTGCCGAGATTTACCGCCATCGTGAGAGTTGCACCGTCCTGCAGTTGCCAGCGGGCACTGACCGCACCTTCGCCGAGCACTGCGGCTCCGAGGCTCCTGGCAGACCGAAGGCGGGGGACGATGTGGGCATGCCGGAGCGCCAGAAGTTCGGCATACAGTGCCCGCCAATCCGCCGCCCCGGGGCCGGCCATGGGCGCCGAGGCTTCAAACGTGGCGAGCGCATTGGGGTCGGGGATCCGCGCGCGTGCTTCGGCGTCGGCGAAGGCAGCGAAGCGGGCGAATTCGCGCCGGCGCCCCTCGCGCACCGCATCGGCCAAGTCGTCGTGGAAATCGGTGAAGAACAGGAAGGGCGAGCGGCTACCGGTCTCATCGCCCATGAAGATCAGGGGAATCTGCGGGGACAGCAGCAGCAACGCGGTCGCTGCGCGCAATTTGTCGGGATCGGCGAGCAGGGTGAGCCGCTCACCCATGGCGCGGTTGCCGATCTGATCGTGGTTCTGCAGGAAGGAGACGAACTGCACCGGCGCCAGATGACTGCTGGGTCGACCGCGCGGCTCGCCATCTTCGCCCGGCGGGGTCTCGCCCTGGTAGACGAAGCCTTCGGCGAGGCAGCGGGCCAGCTTGCCGGTCGGATTTTCGGCGAAGCCCGAATAGTATCCCTCTCTTTCGCCGGTCAGCAGCACGTGAAGCGTGTTGTGGAAATCGTCGTTCCATTGGGCGTCGAAGCGCCCGTCCGCCAGCCGCTCCGCATCGTTGGCTTCGTTCTCGAGGATCAGGTGGATCGGACGATCGGTGACCGCCTCGCGCAGTTCCTTCGCCATGGCGTCGAGGAAGCCGGTGTCGCCGATGGCATGAACCGCATCGAGCCGCAGCCCGTCGAAGCGAAATTCCTCCAGCCACATCCGCGCATTGTCGATGAAGAAGCGGCGCACGGCCTCGCGACCGAAGGCGATCCCCGGCCCCCATGGCGTGTGCCGCTGCTGATCGAAGAATGCCTCGGCGTAGCTGTGCAGATAATTGCCGTCGGGCCCGAAGTGATTGTAGACCACGTCGAGCAGGACCATCAGCCCCAGTCCGTGCGCGCGGTCGACCAGCGCCTTGAGCTCGTCGCGCGTGCCATAGGCTTCGTGCACCGCATAGGGCAGCACTCCGTCATAGCCCCAGCCGCGCATGCCCCCGAACGCCGCCACCGGCATCAGTTCGACCGCGGTGATCCCCAGCTCCGCCATCTGCGGCAGGCGCTCGGCGACCCCTTCGAAGCCGCCGAGCACGCCGGCATGGACCTCCTGAATTACCGCTTCGTGCCACGGGCGACCGCCCCATGCGGAGGCTTTCCAGTCGTAGCCGTCGCTATCGGACAAAACGCTCCAGCCATGAGGGCCCCCGCGCTGCGCCCGCGATGCGGGGTCGGGGACCACCAGATCAGACCCGAGCCGGAACCGGTAGCCGGTCCCGGCCGCCGCCTCCGCCTCGGCGCAGAACCAGCCATGAGACGCCGGCTCCATCGCTGCCGAGCGACCGTCCTCCAGCTCGAGCGCGATGGCCGCGCGGTCGGGCGCCCAAAGGTTGAAGCGCCAGCGATCATCCTCGCCTCGCTCCGGCCCCCATCTCATGGCAGCGGCACTTCCCACCAGATCAGTGCCGCGGCGCCCGCGAGCAGCCAATAACTGTCGCCGATGTCATGTTCCTCGACGTTGGGATGCGCGCTGTCCACCAGCAGGCGCCGCCGCGCCGAAGGCGGCGGGAGGTTGAACACCAGCGATTCAGGGGACCCGTTCATCAGCAGTGCGATGATGCGCAGCCGTCCGTCTTCGAGCTTGCGCGCCAATCGCATGATCAGTGCTCGTCCGTGGATGTTCTCCCAGTCTTCCTGCGCCAGCGGCATTCCGCGTTCGTCCCACCAGTCGATGTCGGGGAGATTGGGCGCGACATCCTCGCCATAGAGATAGCGGCGCGAGCGGAGCAGGCGGTAGCGCTTGCGCAGCGCGATCAGGCGTTGGACGAAGCCGATCATCTCCTCGCCTTCCGGCGAACGGGCCTGCTTCCAGTCGAACCAGCTGATCGGGTTGTCCTGGCAATAGGCGTTGTTGTTGCCGCCCTGCGTGCGGGCGAACTCGTCGCCGCCGAGCAGCATCGGCGTGCCGTGGGAGGCCAGCAGCGTCACCAGCATCGAGCGGTGCACTCGCGCCCTGATCTCGCGGATGTCGGAGTCCTCGGTCGGACCCTCGACGCCCCAGTTGCGCGAAAAGTTCTCGCCGTGCCCGTCCTCATTGTCCTCGAGGTTCGCCTGATTGTGCCGATGTTCGTAGCTGACCGTGTCGGCGAGGGTGTAGCCGTCATGGCTGGTGATGAAATTGACGCTCGCCCATGGACGGCGCGCGCGGCGGTCGAAGATGTCGCCCGAGCCCGCGAGCCGCGCGGCAACTTCGCCCCTCATGTCCTCGTCGCCACGCCAATAGCGCCGGACTGCGTCGCGATAGCGGTCGTTCCATTCGGCAAAGCCGGGTGGATGATGCCCGAGCTGATAGCCGCCCGGGCCAACGTCCCACGGCTCCGAAATCAGCTTGACCTGCTGCAACACCGGATCCTGGCGCAGCACGTCGAAGAACGCTGCGCCGGGCTTGAAGTCGGGGTAGGTGCGGCCGAGTACCGTGCCCAGATCGAAGCGGAACCCGTCTATCCCGAAGGAGGTGACCCAGTAGCGCAGCGAATCCGCGACCATCTGGATCACCCGCGCCTTGGCGAGGTTGAGAGTGTTGCCGGTGCCGGTGAAATTGACGCAATAGCGCGGGTCCTCCGCGGAGAGACGATAGTAATTGGCGTTGTCGAGCCCGCGCCACGACAGGGTCGGCCCTCGCTCGGAACCCTCGGCGGTATGGTTGTAGACCACGTCGAGTATGACCTCGATCCCCGCGGCATGGAGCCGTCGCACCGCGACGCGCAGCTCGTCGAGCGTCCCGCCGGCGAAATAGCGCCGCTCGGGCGCGAAGAAGGAGAGGCTGTTGTAGCCCCAGTAGTTCGAAAGCCCCTTCTCGAGCAGGAAGCGGTCCTGCGCATAGGCGTGGATCGGCAGCAGCTCGATCGCGGTTATTCCGAGCCGCCGCAGGTGATCGATGACCGGCCCGCTCGCGAGCGCCGCAAAGGTGCCCCGCTCCTGCGGTGCGACTTCCTCGAACAGCTTGCTGAGCCCGCGGACGTGGGCCTCGTAGATGACCGTTTCGGACCACGGCGTGTGCGGTCGCCGGTCTCCCGTCCAGTCGAAGGAATCGTGCACCACGACGCCCTTGGGCATCGCTGCTGCGCTGTCGCGCCGATCGAAGGAGAGATCGGCCTTTGGCGAGCGGACGCGATAGCCGAACAGGCTGTCGGTCCAGCGCAGATCGCCGACGAGCCGCTTGGCATAGGGGTCGAGCAACAGTTTGTTGGGATTGAAGCGGTGACCCTGCTCCGGTTCGTAGGGGCCGTGGGCGCGATAGCCGTATACCACGCCGGGTAGTGCATCGGGGAGGTAGCCATGCCACACTTCGTCGGTCCGTTCGGGAAGGTCGAAGCGGCCGATTTCCTTGCGGCCTTTCGCGTCGTAGAGACACATCTCGATCCGCTCGGCATTCGCCGAGAAGACGGCGAAGTTCACTCCCATGCCGTCGAAGGTTGCGCCGAGCGGATAGGGCGAACCCGCTTCGAGCCGTTCGGGAAAGGTCATTGCGGCTGGCTTCCCTCGTGTCGCAGCATGACCAGACCCAGCGGCGGGAGCGAGAGTGCGGCCGAGCAGGGCAGCCCGTGAAGAGGATCGCGCGACGCCGTCACTCCGCCGTCATTGCCGAGATTGCCCCCGCCATACATGCCCGCGTCCGAATTCAGCACCTCGCGCCAGCTTCCCCCATGGGGCAGGCCGAGGCGATAATCGTGCTGCGGCTGGGGGGTCAGATTGGCGATCACCGCGATGTCGGGCCCGCCGCCGCCACTTCGCAAGAAGGCATACACGCTATTCTGCGCATCGTCTGCGGTGATCCAGCGGAAGCCCTCCGGCTCGGTGTCGAGCGCATGGAGCGCCGGTTCTTCGCGGTAGAGGCGATTGAGATCGCGCACCAGCAACTGGATCCCGGCATGGTCCGGGCGGTCGAGCAAGTCCCACGGTAGCGAAATGTCGTGGTTCCACTCCTGCTCCATCGCCAGCTCGCAGCCCATGAAAAGCAGCTTCTTGCCCGGGTGAGACCACATGAAGGAAAGATAGGCACGCAAATTGGCGAGCTGGCGCCAGCGGTCGCCCGGCATCTTGGCGAGCAGCGAGCCCTTGCCGTGAACCACCTCGTCGTGGCTGATCGGCAGGACGTATTTCTCCGAATAGGCGTAGACCATCGGGAAGCTGAGGTCCCCGTGATGCCAGCGGCGGTGGACCGGGTCGCGCTCGATATATTCGAGCGTGTCGTGCATCCAGCCCATGTTCCATTTGTAGTCGAAGCCGAGCCCGTCCTGCGGCACCGGTTTCGTGACCCCCGGCCAGGCGGTCAATTCCTCGGCGATGGTCATCGCGTCGGGGCAGCGTTCGGAGAGGATCGTGTTGAGGTGCTTGAGGAAAGCGACCGACTCGAGATTCTCGCGTCCGCCGTGGACATTCGGCACCCATTCGCCGGCCTCGCGGCTGTAGTCGCGGTAGAGCATCGAGGCGACCGCATCGACCCGCAGTGCGTCGATGTGAAAGGTCTCGATCCACCATACGGCCGAGGCGAGGAGGAAGCCAGAGACCTCGTTGCGCCCGAGGTTGTAGATCAGCGTGTTCCAGTCCTGGTGGAACCCCTCGCGCGGATCCGAATGCTCGTAGAGATGCGTTCCGTCGAATTGCGCGAGGCCATGCGGATCGGTGGGGAAATGCGCCGGCACCCAGTCGAGGATCACGCCGAGACCCGCGCGGTGGCAGGCGTCGACGAAGGTGGCGAAGTCTTCCGGTCGCCCGAACCGGGCCGAGGGTGCGAATTGCGACAGCGGCTGATACCCCCACGAACCGCCGAACGGGTGCTCCATGATCGGCAGCAATTCGATATGCGTGAAGCCCATGTCGGCCGCATAGGGGACCAGCCGCTCCGTCAGTCCGGCCCAGTCATAAGCGCGGTCGCCTTCGCCCTCGGGCTTCATCCACGACGCGGCGTGGACTTCGTAGATCGCAATCGGGGCGTTCGGCGCATGGCGATTCGAGCGCTCGGCCATCCAATCGCTGTCGGACCACGCATAGTCCGCGGCCGGGGCGACGATCGACGCAGTCGCCGGCGGTCGCTCGGTCTGACGCGCGAGCGGGTCGGCCTTCTGGACGATGCCGCCATCGGCGCCGGCGATCTCGAACTTGTAGCGCGCGCCCGCTCTCAGCCGCGGCACGAACAGCTCCCACACTCCGGCCGAATGGCGCAATCGCATCGGGTGGCGGCGCCCGTCCCAGCCGTTGAAGTCGCCCACTGCCGAAACGCGCCGCGCATTGGGCGCCCAGACCGAGAACAGCACACCCGCGACGCCGTCCACCTCGCGCGGCTGCGCCCCGAACACATGACCCATCTCGAAATGCCGGCCTTCGGCAAACAGGTGCAAGTCGTAATCCGACAGCATCGTCTCGAAGGCGTACGGGTCCTCGGTCTCCTGCACCGCACCACCAGGCCAGCGAATGCGCAGCAGGTAGGATCCGGGAAAGGAAACCGCTCCGGCGAACAGGCCCGGTCCCGCCTCCGCGAGCTCGGTGGGCTGGCCGCCCTCGACGGGCACGCATTCGACCGCCTCGGCGCCGGGCTGAAAGGTGCGAACCACTCGCCCGCGGTCGCCGTCGTGCGGGCCGAGCAGCGCGAAGGGATCATCAAGGCGGCCTTCGAGCAGGGCGAAGGCGGACCTGTCCAGTACGTCTTCGTGGGCGGTCATTCGGTCTCTCCGAGTAGCTTTCTGGCCGCGCGGGCGAGGCCCGCGGCAGGGACATCGATCCAATCCGGGCGATTGGCGGCTTCATAGCCGACTTCGTATGCGGCCTTCTCGAGCAGGAACAGATCGAGCAGCGGGCCGGGCGCTTCTCCGGCCACCTTGGCGTAGTCTTCGAGGAACGCTTCCGGCGCCGCCTCGCGGAATTCGCCCGCGAGCCGCTCTGCGTGCTCCTCCCAGCTCTCGGCCCCGGCGGGGCGGGTGCGCCGGGCAACCGCGGCGGCGTAGTCGAAGCTGCGCAGCACCCCGGCGACGTCGCGCAGCGCCAGATCCTTGGCGCGCCGCTGTCCAAGCGGGCGGGCGGGTTCGCCCTCGAAGTCGATGATCATCACGTCGTCGCCGGTGACCAGCACCTGCCCGAGATGGAGGTCGCCGTGGATGCGGGTCATCGAGCGCCCCTCGGCTGCAGCCGCGACCTCGCCGACACGCCTTGCCAGCGCATCGCGAACTTCGCGCAGGAAAGCTCCGTCGGCATCCGCCGCAGCGCCCGGGTCGGCTTGCGCCAGCCGCTCGAGCGCGCGGTCGAGTTCTCCCGTGACCCGGGTGGCGAGCGCTTCGGCATCGCCCTGGCTCAGCGGAACGGGCGCGAAATCGGGTCGGTCGGTCGCCCGCGCCAGCACCGCGTGCATTTCGCCCAGGCGACGGCCCAGCGCGCGCGCGAAATTGGCGTAGCTGGCGAAGCTCCATTCGCTTTCGGTGGCCATCCGTTCGAGCATACCGAGCGTCCATTGCCAGCCGTCGCCCTGATTGTAGGCGAATGCCTGCACCATCATCAGCAGCGTATCCTCGCCGTCGTCGCGGCGGAAGACGGTGCCGAGGATCGGCGGGACATTGGCGAAGCCGTGCTCGGCGAGATAGTCGACCATCTCCGCGTCGGGATGAATGCCCGGCGCGACCTTGCGCAGCAGCTTGAGCACCGCCTTGCGCCCGACGATCATCGTGCTGTTCGACTGCTCGGAGGCGATCCATTCCGGCTCCGCCCCCGCTTCGAGGTCGAAGTGGCGCGTGGCTTCGAAAATCAGCTTGCCCTCGCCGGAGGGGACGGTCCGCCCGTCGCGCATCGCCGACAGGACCGACCGCGCGAAGGGAGCGAGAGCGAAGCCGTCGGTCAGCAGTCCGACATGCCGCTCGCGCCGGACGCGGGCGATCGCAAGGTTCGAGGCATAGGGTCCGTTCGCCTCTCCTTCCCAGGCGATGCCGAGCGGCAGGGTGTAGACCGCGCTGCCGCCCGAGCTCGTCACCGCGAGTTCGCCGAACAGAAGGTCGTCGACGCCCGGCATTTCGGTGAGCCGCAGCAACTCGACGCGCTCGATGCTTTCGTCCTTTGCGCCGAACCAGCGGCGGTGGCCGATGTAGTCGGGCAGCACATCGCGCTCGAGGATCGCGCGGTTGCCGGTGGAGCCGAGGTCCGCAAGCCCCGGCCGCAGCACGAAGGTATGGCGCTCCACTTCCGCACCGGGAGCGCCCGAAGCCCAGTCCGGCGCCGCGACGTCCCGCCGCAGTGCGAACCAGTAGAAGCCGTAGGGCGGCAGCGAGAGCAGATAGGGAAGCTGACCGATCGACGGGAAGGGCGATCCCCCCGTCAGCTCGATCGGCGTCGCGCCCTCGAACTCGTGCAGGTCGAGTTCGACTGCCTGCGCGGTGCGGCCGAGGTTGGCGACGCACAGGATCGTCGCGCCCTCGTGCTGGCGCAGATAGGCAAGGATCCGGCGATTGGCCGGGCGCAGGAAGGTCTGCTCGCCGCGGCCGAAGGCACGATGCTCGCGCCGCACCGCCAGCATGCGCTTGATCCAGTTGAGCAGCGAGTGCCGATCGCGTTCCTGCGCTTCGACGTTCACCGCCTCATAGCCATAGAGCGGGTCCTGGATCAGCGGCAGCGACAGCGAAGCGGGGTCCGCGCGCGAGAAGCCGCCGTTGCGGTCGGGCGACCACTGCATCGGCGTGCGCACTCCGTCGCGATCGCCGAGAAAGATGTTGTCGCCCATGCCGATCTCGTCGCCGTAATAGAGCACCGGTGTCCCCGGCATCGTCAGCAGCAATGCGTTGAGCAGCTCGATCCGCCTGCGGTCGCGCTCCATCAGCGGGGCGAGGCGGCGGCGGATGCCGAGGTTGATCCGCGCGCGACGGTCGGCGGCATAGGTGTTCCACAGATAGTCCCGCTCGGAATCGGTAACCATTTCGAGCGTCAGCTCGTCGTGGTTGCGCAGAAAGATCGCCCATTGCGCATCCTCGGGAATGTCGGGCGTCTGACGCATGATGTCGGTGATCGGGAAACGGTCCTCCTGGGCGACCGCCATGTACATTCGCGGCATCAGCGGGAAGTGGAACGCCATGTGGCACTCGTCGCTCCTGCCGTCCTTTTCGCCGAAGTACTGCTGGGTGTCCTCCGGCCACATATTCGCTTCGGCCAGCAGCATCCGGTCGGGGTAATGCGCATCGAGGTCGGCGCGGATCTGCTTCAGCACCTGGTGGGTTTCGGGCAGGTTCTCGTTCGAGGTGCCGTCGCGCTCGATCAGATAGGGGATCGCATCGAGCCGCAGACCGTCGATTCCCGCATCGAGCCAGAAATGCATGACCGAGAGAACCTCCTCGATCACCCTCGGATTGTCGAAGTTGAGATCGGGCTGGTGCGAGTAGAAGCGGTGCCAGAAATAGGCTTGCGCTTCTTCGTCCCAGGTCCAGTTCGACTTCTCGGTGTCGCAGAAGATGATCCGTGTGCCCGAATAGAGCTCGTCGTCGTCCGACCAGACATACATCGCCCGCTCGGGGCTGCCGGCCGGCGCTTTTCGCGCTGCCTGGAACCATGGATGCTGGTCGCTGGTGTGGTTGATCACCAGCTCGGTGATGACCCGCAGGCCGCGTTGATGAGCCGCCTCGATGAACGCGCGCGCTTCTTCCATCGTGCCGTAGTCGGGACTGACTTCGCGGTATTCGGCGATGTCGTAGCCGTCGTCGCGCCGCGGACTGGGGTAGAACGGCAGCAGCCAGATCGCCGTGACGCCGAGATCGGCGATGTAGTCGAGCTTCTCCATCAGCCCCGCGAAGTCGCCGACGCCATCATTGTTGGCGTCGAAGAAGCTCTTCACATGCAGCTGGTAGATCACCGCATCCTTGTACCACAACGGGTCGTCGGCGGAGGACAGGGTGGCGGAAACGCTGCTGGGGAAGGTCCTGTCCTTCATGCGCCGCCCTCCTGCGGAGCGAGGCGCCAGATCCGATAGGGCTCGTCCGGCTCGAGGTTGATCTGCTGCATCTTGCCATGCCAGTCGAAGCGGTAGCCACGGGCGAGGTCCTCGACCGCGATGCTCGCCTGGTCGGACAGGCCGAACTCCCATAGCGGAATTTCGAAATCGCAGGCATGCGGGTGATGGGGATCGAGGTTGACCATGACCATGATCATCTCGTGCAAGCCTCCGTCGGCGGAAGCGGCGGGCTTGCCGTACCAGATCACATTGTCGTCGTGGGCGGCGTAGAAGCGGGTGTTGAGATGCGTTTGAAGCGCCGGATGCGCGCGGCGCAGCCGGTTGAGCAGGGTCACGTCGGCGACGATGTTGCCCGGTGCATTCCAGTCGCGGGCGCGGATCTCGAACTTCTCTGAATCGAGATACTCCTCCTTGCCCGGACCGAGCGCGGTCGAGTCGCATAGCTCGAATCCCGAATAGACGCCCCATAGCCCCGAGAGCGTTGCCGCGAGGACGGCGCGGATGCGGTGCGCCGGCCTGCCGCCGGTCTGGAGGAAGAAGGGGTTGATGTCGGGCGTGTTGACGAAGAAGTGCGGTCGGTAGAATTCCCTGGGCGCCTCGGTGGTCAGCTCGGTGATGTATTCGACCAGTTCGTGCTTGCGATCGCGCCAGGTGAAATAGGTGTAGCTCTGGCTGAAACCGATCTTGGCCAGCCGATACATCATGGTCGGACGGGTGAAGGCTTCGGAGAGGAAGATCACTTCCGGGTGTTGGCCGCGCACTTCGGCAATCATCCACTCCCAGAACGGCAACGGCTTGGTGTGCGGGTTATCGACGCGGAAGGTCTTTACCCCATGGCCGACCCACAGCAGCACCACGTCGCGCAAGGCCTGCCACAGGCCCGGCACCGCATCGGGGCCGTAAAAATCGAGATTGACGATGTCCTGGTACTTCTTGGGCGGGTTCTCGGCATATTTCATCGTTCCGTCGGGCCGCCAGGCGAACCAGCCGGGATGCTCCGTGAGCCAGGGGTGGTCGGGCGCGGCCTGGATCGCGAAATCGAGCGCGATCTCGAGCCCGTGTTCGGCTGCGGCCTCCACCAGCCGGTCGAAGTCCTCGAAGGTGCCGAGCTCGGGATGGATCGCATCGTGCCCGCCCTCCTCGGCGCCGATGGCATAGGGGCTGCCGGGATCGCCCGGCTCGGGCGTCAGCGTGTTGTTCGGCCCCTTGCGGTTGGTTCTCCCGATCGGATGTATCGGCGGGAAGTAGAGCGTGTCGAAGCCCATGGCGCGCACCCGCGGCAATTGCGCGATCACGTCATCGAAGGTGCCGTGCCTCTCGGCATCGCCGCTGGTCGAGCGCGGGAACAGCTCGTACCAGCTCGAGAACCGCGCCTCGATCCGCTCGGCATCGATGGGGTGCGGGCGCGACCGGGTCCGATGGGGGCGGTCGTCCGCCGCCCGCATCATCTGCGCCAGATCACCCGACAGCAGGATTCGCGCAGCCTGCTCTTCGCCGGCCTTTTCCGCGGCGGAAAGTCGCTTTCCGAGCGATTTCGCGAGGTCGCCGCCGGCACGGCCGGCGGCCTGCTCGATCAACAGCTGCCCTTCGGCCCGATCGACCGGCTCTGCCACGCCGGCATCCACCTTCGTCCCGAAGTCGCGCTGGAAGCCCCCGAAGCGGTCGAGCCATGCCTCGACAAGGAATTCGTGCCTGCCGAGCCGGTCGAGCGACAGCTCTGCGTGCCAGCGATCGTTCTCCAGCTGAGCCATCGGAACCGCGCGCCATTCCTCCTCGTCGACCGCGCGCCAACGCAGTTCGGCGGCGAGCTTCTCGTGCCCGTCGGCGAAGACGGTCGCCTCGACTCTCACCCGGTCCCCGACCACCCGCTTGATCGGGAAATCGCCACCCTCGACACAGGGCGCGATGCTTTCGATGACCAGCCGTTCGCCGGGGGCGGCAGCTTCGATCGGCGATCGGTCCCGGGCGAGCGCCACCGGTTTCGCCCGCTCGCCGCGCAACACCCGAACCTCGCCCGGAGCGAGGGGAGGACCGGCGTCGTATCCGTCAAATGGGGCGAAGGGTGCGGCGATGGAGGACAGGCTCGCCGGGGCGGGGAGCGGCGCCTCATTCGCGGCCGCATTAATCAGGATCAGCGCCGCGCTGTCGGCCTGGCGCAGATCCGGCGCATCGCCGCGGAGCACGGCGCCCACCGGTCCGGCCGACCCGCCGACCCGGCGCATGGCGCCGCCGAAGCTGCTGGCGCGCTTCGCCAGGGCGATGGCATCGACAGCGGCGTCGAGAGCGGCCTCGCCACGGGATAGCATCTCCAGCGGCACGATCAGGCCGTCGCCGAGCGCGGCGGCCTCCGAAAGCAGGGCGGCGTCACTGCAATTCGCCGCCCGGCGGGTGCCCGCCCGGACTTCATTGAGGATCGGGGCCGCGGCCCGCAGCATCTCGGCCTCGTCGAACCACCAGCCGGCGCGGCCATCCCAGGCCGCATAGGAGGTGACCACCGCGTCGAGCACCGATCCCAGCTCGCGCGCTTCCGCCGGCTCGTCGAAGGTGCCCCCGATCACCCGCAGACCCGGCGAGGACTGGCGTAGCGCAGCGATCACCTTCCGCAACAATCCGGGATCGATCCGGTCCACCCCGGCGATCCGCACCCCGGCGATGCCGCGATCCACAAGCGCGCCGAGGGCCGCCCGCAGCGGTTCCTCGAACAGCCGAGCGTACTCTGCGTCATGCAGCCGCGCGCGCGCCTCTCCGCTCGGCAGTGCGGGTCTTCGAGGATCGATCGGCGCGCGGTCGGCGCGGGACCTGTGCTGGCGGAACGCCGCAGGGTGGGAGAGCGCCAGCGGGTGCTCTGCGGGGAACGGCCGAGGGTCGATTTCCAGGATGAGGCCCAGTCCCGCGCCGCGCGCAAGCTCGAGCGCATCATCGATGGCGGGCTCGGGTTGCGCGAACAGTGAGCCGGGATGTCGGATTTCGAGAGCAGCGAATCCGGCGCTTGCGGCCGCCGCGAGCACGGAGGCGGATGGGGAACGGCCGAGGCTTTCACCGGCGGTTAGTATGAACAGGGGAGATGGGATCGAGATAGTCGTTTCCCTCCAGAAGAAAGGGCCGAGCTCTGCTAGGCTTCGAGCAGCGTTCCAGAACCGTGCACGGCCGTCTGGGCGCAGCTCAGTCCTTGCGGGAGCGAGGCACCTTTGCCGGCTTCGGTTTGGTCGCCGCTTCAGATTTGGGCTGGCTCGAAGAGGATGGCTTTGCTTTGGCGGCAGGCTTTTCCTTCTTCGCGCGGATCCTGTCGGCCGAGGCTTCCGATTGGGCTTCCGAAAGCTCGGTCCGGGCCTGCTGCCAATGCTCCTGCTGGCGCCCTTCGGGCCGGCCCTCGCTTTCCCAGATCTCGTAAGCCCTTTGCTGGACGCGCTTATCCAGATCGCTGGCCATGATGTGCTCCTTGTCTGCCTTGCTGACGCATACCCAACGACGAATGGGAGCAAAGGAGCCCGAAAAATTGGCCTCTCGCTCGGGCGTATGGCTTAAGGCGGTACGATCCGCCTCAACGGACTTCTGCGACCCGACGCTCGCTCGCGCTAGCCAGGCTCAGGATTTCAACGAAGGGTTCGACCGCAGCTTGGAATCGGCTGCCCAGCGCTGTGCAGGCTGGGCAACTTCCTCCTGAGCGGCAACGGTAGCCAGGAAGTCCCACTTCTCCGCCGAGGCGGCGAGCATTTCCCTCACCCTCGGCAGGCATTCTTGCTGGGCAGAGCGGCGCTGATCATCCGCTATTCGGCGTAGTTCTTCGGAATTCAACATGACGGTCTCGCAAGCTGCGCCCCTTCGGTTCGGGAGGGGGCAAGCTGCCTCCTGAAGCGGCATCATTCCTATCCGGAATTGAACGTAGGAGCGCCGGCCTGCCGGCTCGCTGCAGGCGTTCGCCCCACAGAAAAGTGTCTCTCGGGGACCGCGACGCCGCGAAGGAGAGATCGTGCGGGTGCCGCGCTGCTAGGCGGCAGAGGGACCAGGGGCGTTTCGGGACAGGCCCACCGCATATTTGTCCCGCCATTCCTGTTCCGAGCCCATTCCCGCTGCAAATGCTATCCGCAGGGCATCGGCGAAGTTGGTTACCTCGAGCTTTTCCATGGCGTTGGCGCGATAGACCTCGACCGTGCGCGAGCTGATGCCAAGATCGTAGGCGATCGTCTTGTTGGGATAACCGCAGGCCAGGCCGTCGAGCACTTCCTGCTCGCGCTGGGTCAGGGAAGCGACCTTGGTTTTCGCCCACCGTCCGCGCTGGCGCCATCCTTCCCGATTTGCGAGTTGGGTGAAGCCGGTCTCAAGTCGCCTGCAGCAGCCGCTCACGCTCGAAGGGCTTCTCGAGGAAGTCGACGGCGCCGGCCTGCATCGCGCGGACCGCAGTGGCGACATCGCCGTGGCCGGTCAGGACGATCACAGGCAGGTTGAGACCGCGCGCCGCCATCTCGGTCTGGACCTGCAGCCCATCCATGCCGGGCATGCGCACGTCGAGCAACACGCAAGCCTGATCTGCGCGGTCGGCACCTTTCAGGAAAGACTCGCCGTCCGGCCACTTCTCGACACTGAAATCCGCCGTGCGAAGGGCGAAGTCGAGCGAACGGCGAATTGCGTCCTCGTCGTCGACCACATGCACAAGTCTGTTGTCGGCCATCCGCTTAAGCTCCCCGGCGCTAGCATCTGCAGCACTCTTCAGGAGAAGCCCCCGCATCGCAAGCCCGGCCGTTCCGACCCCTAATGATTTTGTGCGGTGTCGCCCCATTCGACCTGCCGAACGGCGGCGCTTCACCCGTCGGCGGCGGATCGTCGGCTCGGGGTCGAAGCGCTCCATCGCCGCCAGCGTGGAGCCTCTCTTCAGCCGGCTGCCTATGATCCGTGGACTATGTTAGACAGGTGACCGGCGTCGGCTGCGAGTTCGGGGACGATCGGAGGGGGGATAGGCACAATGCCGCTCGGGGACACGGCTCAGCCGATGGCTATGAGATACGCAGTCGCAGCAGGCGCAGTGGTCGCCGCCTATCTTGTCCGCCTTGCTGCGGATCCGGCACTTGAAGAACAGGCCCCGTTTCTCTTGTTCGTGCTTCCGGTGGTGTTCGCAGTTCTCGTCAGCGGTCGGGGGCCGGCGGTCTTCTCCGGCTTTCTTTCGCTGTTTGCCGGCTTCAGCCTCGTCGAGAGCGATCACCGCTTCGAGATCGCGACGCTGGTGCAAGCCGCAGTGTTCATTCTCGTCTGCGTCGGGGTTGGTTGGCTGGACCGGCGCCAGTCCGCGCAGCGCGAGCTTGCCAGGCGGGCGACCCGCCAGTTCGAGCTATTGGTCGAAGGAGCGACCCAATACGCGATCTTCATTGTCGACCCGAACGGCTGCGTCACCAGCTGGAATCGCGGCGCAGAACGGATCCTGGGCTGGAGGAAGGAGCAGATACTCGGGCGGAACAGCTCGGTCTTTCTCGCGGCACCGGAAGCCGAGATGAAAACGTCGGCCCAGCTCGAGACGGCGAAGCGCGAAGGCCGCTTTGCCGACGAGGCGTGGCACAGGCGCGCCGACGGATCCGAGTTTATCGCCGACGTCTCCATCACGCCGATAACCGACGAGGACGGCACGCACCTCGGTTTCGCGAAGATCATCTGGGACGTGACCTCGCGACGGGCCGAGGAGACGGCGCTACAACGGCGTGAAGAACACCTGAAGTCGATCCTCGCGACCGTTCCCGATGCAATGGTGGTCATCGACGAGAAGGGCATCATACTGTCGTTCAGCCGAGCCGCCGAGCGCCTGTTCGGCTATTCCGAAGCACAGGTTGCTGGCAAGAACGTCAGTCTGCTGATGCCTTCGCCCGACCGCGAAAGGCACGACAGCTACATCGAGCGCTATCTGGCGACCGGCGTTCCGCGGATCATCGGGATCGGCCGGATCGTGACGGGGCTGCGGGCTGACGGCAGTACCTTCCCCATGGCCCTCTCGGTCGGAGAGGCGCACACGGCCGACCAGCGTCTGTTCACTGGCTTCATCCAGGATCTGACCGAGCGCCGCGACTTCGAAGCCCGCTTGGAGCAGCTCCAGTCCGAGCTGATTCACGTCTCCCGCCTGAGCGCCATGGGCACGATGGCCTCGACGCTTGCGCACGAGTTGAACCAGCCGCTGACCGCCATCGCCAGCTTCGGCGAGGCGGCAAAAACAGTCCTCGCCTCCCCCGAGGAGCCGGACAGGGAGATGTTGCGTGAAGTCATCGGCGAAATGGCCGAGCAGTCGCTGCGTGCCGGCGGCATCGTCCGGAGGTTGCGTGAATTCGTGTCGAAGGGTGAGTTCGCGAAGGCCGTCGAGGATCTGCCCAATGTGATCGAGGAAGCCAGCGCGCTGGCGCTCGTCGGCGCCCGGGAAAAAGGCATTGCCACCCACTTCACCTATGCACCCGATGCCAGGCCGGTGCTGATCGATCGTGTGCAGATTCAGCAGGTGCTGATCAACCTGATACGCAATGCGCTCGAGGCGATGGAAGAGATGCCCGACAAACGGCTGGAGGTGACCACTTCGATCGTCGATGCCACCACGTTGCAAGTCTCCGTTGCCGACACCGGCCGCGGCATCGCACCGGAGGTGAGGGAGAATCTGTTCCAGGCCTTCAACAGCAGCAAGGCGAGCGGCATGGGTCTCGGCCTGTCGATCTGCAGGACCATCGTGGAGGCGCATGGCGGACGGATCCGGGCAGTTGATCGGGATGGCGGAGGGACGGAATTCCAGTTCACCTTGCTGCGTCCCGGACCGTCGGAAGCTGGACGATGAGCGTCCGCCATGTCCACGTGGTCGAGGACGAGGGTGCAATTCGTCGCTCCATGCACATGATGCTGAAGGTGCTGGGATATGAGCCGCAGACGCATGCCTCCGGGGCCGCGTTTCTCGATGCTTTGCCGGGCCTGCCGGGAGGCTGCATATTGCTCGATATCAGAATGCCGGAGATCGACGGCCTCGAGGTCCAGCGCCAACTGCAGGTATCTGGTTCGGAGCTGCCGCTCGTGATGATGAGCGGCCATGGAGATCTCGAAATCGCGGTGGCTGCGATGGAGCAGGGCGCGGTCGCATTCCTCGAGAAGCCCTTTCCCCGCGCTGCGCTCGAGCGAGCGCTCGAGATTGCCTTTCTTCGGCTCGAGAATCCGGAAAAATACCACTCCTATCTCGAGGCTGCGGCTTCCGCCGTTGCGAAGCTCGGACCCACGGACCGACAGGTGCTGGACCTGATGGTGCGGGGAAACGATGCGGCGAAAATAGCCCAGAAGACGGGGTTGCCGCCGGTGTCGATCGAGGTCTCGCGATCCCGGATATTTGCGGATCTCGACGCGGGCTCGCTCACCGACGTCTTGCGGATATCCTTCGCAGCAGCGCGGGCGCAGGGAGATTAGGGCATCTACGCAGTGCGCCCCAGCCCCGAGCGCGCTATCGCTGCGGCGTAGATAAATAGAATCCAGGCGCCGCACCGATCATGGACAACCCAGCGAACCCATGCATCCTCCTCGTCGAGGACGATGACGCCGTTCGCCGAAGCATACAGCTTCTCTTGAAGTCATACGGCTGCGAGGTCAGAGCCTATCCCTCACCCCTCGGCCTGGCGATGGATGCCGAAGCGCTTCGCTGCGGGTGCATGATCGCAGACCTGTTGATGCCGCAAATAGACGCGATCCAACTTCTCGCCCAGATGCGGGTGGCGGGATGGACCGGGAGGTCCATCCTGATCAGCGGCTTTCTCGATCCGGGCTGGGAAACACGAGCTCGCATCGCAGGCTACGACCGCGTACTCCAAAAGCCGATCAGCGACTCGGTCCTGGTCCGGACCGTCTTCGGATTGCTTACACCGTTGGCGCCGCCCGCCGCAGGGTCCTGAAGCTCCGTTCGCCGGCCTGCAATCGCTATCGCATTCCTCCTCGGAGCGGCGTCGGATGAACTGCGGAAGCGGAGGGCCTCTTCGATCGGCCACGCCTGGCCCGGTGCAGGCACCATTCTGGCGAGGAAGCTGTCGCCCGCTCCGACCGGGCTCCGTACTTCCTTGCAGCGTGCCACGCGCTGGCTCCCTCCGCACTTCAACGCGGTTTTCCGTGGTTGGACGCGAGGACCGTTTCGCCGTACATCCAAGACCCAACCGCGGGGGAAGAGGCGTCGCAGTCTGCGCGGGACCGTCACTATTCGCCCGCTGCTCCGAGTGCTTCCATCTCCTCGAGCCAGCTTTGCCGACGATCGCCGTCGGCCTCCACCGCGCCGTAAATGGTCCGCGCAACCGGGCGAATGCCGACGAAACTGAGAATATTGCGTTCGAGACTCTTCACGCTGTGCGCCCCGGAAACGAGCCGGTAGAAGAAGGCCGGCATGCCCATCGTCACGACCACGCGCGCCGAACGACCGGCAAGCAGCTTCTCCGGCAGACCTTTCTCGCGATAGCGCAGGGCGAACTCCGGCCGCATGACCTGCTCGAGAAACGCCTTGAGCAGCGCCGGAACGTCGCCGAGCCACAACGGATAGATGATCACCAGATGATCGGCCCAGGCGATGTCGGCCTGGGCCGCCGCAATCGCCGCGGATGGCTCGCTCTTGGACCATTCCTCGGCGCTGCGAAGGAACGGTATGTCCATATCGGCGAGTTTTAGCCGGCGCAGCTGGTGGACCGCGGCACCCTTGGCATAGGCGTCCGCCAGAGCATGAACGAAGCGCGCGGGGGAGGGGTCCGGATGGCCGTCGACAACGAGAATCTTGCGGACTGACATGAGGGTTCCTTGATGAAAATGCAGGTGCCCCAGGGACGGCGGCGACGATCGGAGGACGACTGCGGGTCGGTATCAGGGGTCGTCAGGCGACCTGCCGGCATCGCTAGAACTGCATCGCGGCGGCTTCGACTGCGGGAGTTTCCGCGAGTTTCCGGACACCCATCGCCTTCAGCGCCAGTCGCTCGTAGCCCGGTTCGGTCATTCCCAGACGGATCTTGCGCAGGAAGTATCTTTCGAACCCGACTTTGGCATAGTGAACCCATCGGCCCTCGGCCGACCAGTTGACGTTGCGCGGCGGGATCTGCGGCTGGGCCATGAATGCCACGCCGCCATCCCCGAAGTCGGCGAGGCAAATCGCGCTCCAGCTTGCCTCGTGTGTGGGCTGGCGGGCGTTGATAAGTTGTTCGAGATTCCCGGAAATCGCAGCCGACATGCTCTCGATCATGAAGCCGGTCTTGGGTACGCCGACCGGCACCGGCGTCGGGCCCACGGGGGGTATCGCAATGCACACGCCGAGAGCGAATATTTCGGGAAAAGTCGGATTGCGCTGGAATTCGTCCACGATCACGAACCCGCGGGGGTTGACCAGACCCGCGATGTCCTGGAGCGCGGGAATCCCGCGGAAGGCCGGCAGCAGCATCGCGTAGCCGAAAGGCAGCTCGTGCGGCTTCGAACCGCCGTCTTCCTTCAATTCGTCAAGCTCCAGCGTGTCCTTGCCGATGCGCCGGACCATGGCATTGGTGATCCACTTGATATGACGCTCGCGAAGTTCGCTCTCGAGCATAGTCTTGGTGTCGCCGACGCCGTCGAGGCCGAGATGCCCGATGTAGGGTTCGGGCGTGACGAACGTCATTGGCACCTTGTGGCGAAGTTTGCGGCGGCGGAGCTCGGTGTCGAGGATCATCGCGAATTCGTAGGCCGGCCCGAAGCAAGACGCGCCCTGAACGGCGCCGATCACGATCGGGCCGGGGGCAGAGCAGAAACGCTCGAACTCCAGTGCGGCCTGACCGGCATGGTCGGTGCGGCAGATCGAGACGGTGTTTTTCTCGGGGCCAAACCCCTCGATCTCGTCGAATGCGAGGTCGGGGCCTGTCGCAACGACCAGATAGTCGTACCGCAGGCTGGATCCGTCGGCGAGATCGAGCCGCTTCTCCTCGGGCGAGACGCGGCGGACGGCGGAGTGCGTGAAGCCGATCTGCTTGCGAGCCAGTGCCGGGGCCAATTCGATCTGGATCGCCTCGGCCTTGCGCCAGCCGACAGCGACCCATGGGTTGCTCGGAACGAAGGAGAACCGGGGGTTGTCGGACACCATGTGGATCTCGGCCGCGCCCCCGAGCCTTTCGCGCAATTCGTAGGCGGCGATCGTACCACCGAGGCCGCCGCCGAGGATGATCACCCGTGGTTTGGCTGGACTAGACATCGCGATGGCTCCTGTAGGGGCGAAGCCAAAGGGATGCCCGGTCCGGAGACTCCAGTGCATCCGCAAATGTCCGGAGCGGCGATTTCCATATTAGGCATTGCTAATTTAGCATATGCTCATATATGGCCGTCATGGAAGATGTGCTCGAACCGCCGGTCGCCGACATGGCCATCCACGCGGACGCAGTGGCCGAGATGCTTTCCGCGCTCGCCCATGGCCCGCGACTGTTGATCATGTGCCACCTCGCCGCGGCCGGCGAGCTGCCGGTCGGCGCGCTCGTGAACCGCATCGGCCTCAGTCAATCGGCGCTCTCGCAGCATCTCGCGAAATTGCGGCAGCGAAATCTGGTGGCCTACCGTCGCGATCGCCAGATGCTGCACTACCGCATCGCCGATCCGAAGGTCCTGCGCGTGCTCGAGCTCCTGCACGAGCTCTACTGTCCCGAGCTGGAAAGCGGCCGAACCTAGGACAATTCCCGATCCCGCCGGGATCTCCCGGCACCATAGAAGGCGTCTGCCAAGGAGGAGTACGATGAGTTCCGATCCCAATCTCGAGAAAGCCGCCGAGCAGATCGAAAACGTGCGACGGGGCAGAGCCACGGCGCCGGTCGTGCACGCATTCTTCGACGAACCAACGTTCACTGCGAGCTATGTCGTGTACGATCCCGAGACGCTCAGGGCCGCAATCGTCGACTCGGTGCTCGACTTCGACCAGCCCTCCGGTTGCACCTCGACCGCATCGGCCGAAGCGATCATCGCGTTCGTGCACGAGAAGAATCTCACGATCGACTGGCTGCTCGAGACGCATGCGCATGCCGATCACCTCTCGGCCGCGCCCTATCTGCAGGAAAGGCTCGGGGGAAAGCTGGCGATCGGCTCCGAGATCCTCACGGTCCAGCAGACCTTCGGCAAGATCTTCAACGAAGGCACCGAATTCGCACGCGACGGCTCGCAGTTCGAACTTCTGCTGCGCGACGGCGACAGGCTCGAGATCGGCGGCATTCCGATGACTGCTCTGCATGTGCCGGGGCACACGCCGGCCGACATGGCTTACGTAATCGGCGATGCGGCCTTCGTGGGCGACACCATTTTCATGCCCGACTACGGCACCGCGCGTGCAGACTTTCCCGGAGGCGATGCCAGAACGCTGTTTCACTCGATTCGCCGGCTGATGCGGCTTCCGGACGAGACGCGGGTGTTCTTGTGCCACGACTACAAGGCGCCGAACCGCGATCACTTCGTGTGGGAGACGACGATCGGCTCCGAACGAATTGGCAATGTCCATGTCCACGAGGACGTGACCGAGGACGAATTCGTGGCCATGCGCACGGCGCGCGACGCGACGCTCGAGATGCCGCGGCTTATCCTCCCCTCGATCCAGATCAACATGCGCGGAGGCCACCTTCCCGAGCCGGAAGAGAACGGCACTCGTTATCTGAAGCTGCCGCTGAACACTCTTCGGGGGAGCGACGATCATGGAGCCGCTTGATCCATTCGTCGCTCTTGTCGGCGGCGCACTGATCGGACTTTCCGCCGCGCTCTTGCTGCTGCTGTCGGGCCGGATCGCCGGGATCAGCGGACTGGTCGCGCGGGCCACCGGAATTGCCGATACCGGGCCCAGGCAGAGTCAGGCGATCGCTTTCATCCTCGGCCTGCCGCTGGGGGCCTGGATCGTCGGGACACTGGTTCGCCGCCCGGAGGTGATCGTCACCTCCTCGATTCCGCTGCTCGTCCTGGCGGGTCTCCTCGTCGGCTTCGGAACACGACTGGGCAGCGGCTGCACCAGCGGCCACGGCGTCTGCGGGCTGGCGCGGGTCTCGCCCAGATCGATAGTCGCGACCGCTGTGTTCATGCTCGCCGGCTTCGCCACGACCACCGCTGCTCGCCATTTGATCGGAGGCTAGAGTCATGCGTAATATAGTCGCCGCTGTCCTCACTGGGACCCTCTTCGGCGGGGGATTGGCACTGTCCGACATGATCAACCCGGCGCGCGTGCTCGCCTTTCTCGACCCCTTGCGGGGTTGGGACCCGACGCTCGCCTTCGTGATGGCCGGTGCCCTGATTCCGTCGGCGCTGGGTTACCTGATCGTGCGTCGCGCCAGCCGGCCGCTCTTCCACACCGCCTTCCACATTCCCGAAAATCGCGTCATCGACCGCCAGCTCATTGTCGGCGGCCTCGTCTTCGGGATCGGATGGGGCCTCGTGGGCTATTGTCCGGGGCCGGCTGTGGCGGGCCTGGCCTTCGGTCTGTGGCAGCCCTGGGTTTTCGCCGCCGCGATGTTCGCCGGCATGGTGCTGCACCGGATGTGGGCCGGTTACCGGCCATCGCGGGCAAGTCTCCGAACGAACGCCTGACGGGAGCAACCATGGACATCAAGCAACTTTCGCCGGGTTTTTCGGTCACGAGCCAGCTCACACCCGCCGCAGTCGAAGAAGCTGCACGCCTCGGCTTCGTGGCCGTGGTCTGCAACAGGCCCGATGGCGAAGCAGCCGAACAGCCCCCTTCGATCGAGATGGCGACGGCAGCCGCACGCGCCGGCCTTGCCTTCGAGTACATACCGGTGGAGCCCGGACAGGCGTGTGATCGCGAGGCCCGTCTGCTCGGGCGCATCCTGGGTTCGGCCGGAGGACCGGTGCTGGGCTACTGCCGCACGGGGGCTCGTTCGGAGGCGGTCTGGAAGCGCGCGGGCGAACTGGCGCTGCTGAAGAGCTAGGCTTTTATCTTTGGAAAAGATCACGCGCCATCTGCCGATCCTCGACTGGGGCCGGCGTTACGACAGGCAGATGCTGACTGGCGACCTGCTGGCGGCTGCGATCGTCACGATCATGTTGATCCCGCAAAGCCTTGCCTATGCGCTGCTGGCCGGGCTTCCCCCGGTCGTCGGGCTCTATGCCTCGATCCTGCCGCTGGTCGCTTACGCCATCTTCGGGACCAGCCGGACGCTGGCGGTCGGTCCGGTCGCGGTCGTCTCGCTGATGACCGCCTCGGCGGTCGGGAGCGTGGCTGCGCCGGGCACGGCGGAGTATCTCGAGGCGGCGATGGCGCTGGCCCTGCTTTCGGGAGTGATGCTGGCGCTGCTCGGTATTCTCAGGCTCGGTTTCCTCTCGAACCTGCTCTCGCACCCGGTGATCTCCGGTTTCATCACTGCGAGCGGCCTGCTGATCGCGACGAGCCAGGTGAAGCATATTGCCGGAATTCGCGCCGGGGGGGACACGATGCCCAGGATGCTCGGCTCGCTTGCCGCTAACATCGCGGGCACCAACGGTCCGACGCTGGCGATCGGCCTTGCAGCAATCCTGTTCCTGTTCTGGGTGCGCAAGGGCGGCAAGTCTTCTCTTATGCGTATCGGGCTTCGCGAACGCGCCGCCGAGCTCGCCGCGCGTGCCGCGCCCGTCGCGGCGGTGATCGCGACAATCGCCGTAGTGTTCCTGTTCGACCTGCGGGGTCGGGGCGTCGCCACCGTCGGCGCGGTTCCGGCCGGCTTGCCCCCCTTCGCCTTGCCCCCGGTCGATCCGGCATTGTGGCGCGAGCTCTGGGTGCCGGCGCTGCTGATCTCGATCATCGGCTTCGTCGAGAGCGTCTCGGTGGCGCAGACCCTTGCCGCCAGACGGCGCCAGCGGATTGCGCCGGACCAGGAACTGGTCGGCCTCGGCGCCGCGAACATCGCCTCGGCCCTCTCGGGCGGCTATCCGGTCACCGGCGGTTTCGCCCGTTCGGTCGTCAACTTCGATGCAGGCGCCCAGACTCCGGCGGCGGGGGCCTTCACCGCTGTGGGCATCGCGCTCGCCGCTTTGTTCCTCACCCCGCTGCTCTACAACCTCCCGGTCGCCACGCTCGCCGCGACCATCGTGGTCGCGGTGCTGAGCCTGGTCGACCTCAAGACGCCGATGCATCTTTGGCGCTACTCCAAGGCCGATTTCGCGGCCCATGCCATGACCATCGCCGTCACGCTCGTGGCGGGCGTGGAGAAGGGCGTTATCGCCGGCGTCTGCGTCGGTCTGCTGCTCTATCTCTGGCGGACGTCGCGCCCGCATGCCGCCGTCGTCGGGCGGGTCCCGCACACCGAGCACTTCAGGAACGTCGACCGGCACCAGGTGATCACCCTGCCGCACATTCTCTCCATTCGGGTCGACGAGGCGCTGACGTTTCTCAATGCCCGCTGGCTCGAGGAGTTCGTGTTGGAGCGGGTCGCCGAGCAGCCACAGCTGCGCCATGTGATCCTGATGTGTTCGGCCGTGAACCAGATCGACGCTTCGGCTCTCGAGAGCCTGGAGGCGATCAATCATCGTCTCGGCGAGGCGGGCATCGGTCTGCACCTGTCGGAAGTGAAGGGCCCGGTGATGGATCGTCTCGAACGGACGCAATTTCTCCGGGAACTCAACGGGCAAGTGTTCCTGTCGCAGGACAGCGCATTTTCCGAGCTGGCCTCCGACGACGGTGGTTCACCTGCGATACGGGATGTCTATGAAGCGCGAGGTCTGATCTGAGCTGTCGAGCCCGGCGGAAAAGCTCTGTCCTCCTCGCCTCGTCTGCCGCGCTGACAGCTGCCGCGACGCAGCCGGTCGGGAAGCTGCCGCAGCCAGAGCCCCGGTCGGGTTCCGTCTCCGCCGACGCTCAATCCTCGTGCGGTGCTGTGCCTTGGGGATGGGAGTGGCCCCCGGTTTCGCTCCCGCCGCCGTGCTCGGAAGGATAGGCGGCATATTGCGCTTGGGGCATCTGGGGGAGGGCCTTCACGAACGCGGCGATGTTCCACAGGGTACGATCGTCGTGACTCGATCCGAAGGCCGGCATGCCGGTCATCTTGGCGCCGTGGTTGACCAACCAGAAGACTTCCGATGCACTCCACCGCTCGGCAGCGTGAGCCAGCGCCGGAGGCTTCGGACGCATGCCCTCCGCCCATTCGGCGCGGCTGGCGCCAACTCCGCCGTGGCAGTGCTCGCACATCGATTTGTACTCGGGTGCACCGGCATCGACCATCGCCTGCGTCAGTTCGGGGGCGGCAACGGCGTCGCCATGCCCCTGCACAGAGTTGACGAATGCGGTGTCGAGCGCCCAGGCGGCGACGGGATTGTGCCGCTCGGTCGCGGCGACGTTATAGCCGCCGGACAAAATCACGAGAAGGGCGATCAGTATCGCGAGAAGAAACAGCGTCAGCGCGCCAAGTGCAAACGAGCCCCAGCGGACGCTCACGATAGTTGTCCTTCGGTGCCGAAGCATTGGACGTAGCCGCGGTAGCCGATTTCGTCCTTTGCTCCCGGTGGCACGACGATCATCTCCATACCCTGAAGTCCGGCATCGCCCTCTTCGTCGAGGATCCGCAACGTGACTGTAAGCCCGCCAGCGGCGAACTCGTTCGCGCCAGTGTTCGGCAGAACGATCAGCTTCCCGTTCAGCTTGATGGCGCCGCTCCCTCCGGGCTCATAGAGCAAGGACGGGAAAGCCACCTCGGTCAGCTTGACGGCACAGCGGCCTTCCCTGCCGCCGAGCGCAGTGACGTCGGCGTCGCTCATGGTCTCGGGCTTGATGATCTCGGTCGCAACGTTTCGCAGCGCAGCCTCCACGCCCATGATCGGTGCGGGAGTGGGGGCGGGCTCGATCTGTGCCTCGCGGTCGTTGCCGGTGGCGGTGTTCTGGTTGCATGCAGCCAGCGGCAGCGCGAGGACGGCGAGGAGCGGGACGGCCCTCATTGTTCGACCTCCTCGGGGAGATGCTCGTTCATACGCACTCCATTTTGCTCGATGTCCTCGATCAAATATTTCATCTGGGCGATCTCGCGCCTCTGGGCGAGGATGATGTCATGCGCCAGCTTGCGGACGCGCGGGTCGCGAATGTGGGCGCGTTCGCTGGTCATGATCGCGATCGAGTGGTGCGGAATCATGGCCTGCATGTACTCCGTGTCCGTAACGGTGGTCTGGCTGCGAACCAGCCACAAGGCCAGTGCGAACACCACCGCGGCAACGGCATAGATAATAAGGTTCTTCTTCGGATTCTTGTACATCCCCAGCATGAAGGACAGCATCACCACCATCATCGCGGCGCCCATCACGAAGGCCATCCAGAAGCGGGTCTCGCTCCAGAACACATGGTCGATGCTGTAGGTGTTCAGATACATCAGCACGAACATCACGACCGTGCTCGTCCCGATCATCGCCATGAAGCGAACATACATGCTCATGCCACGATGCTCGCTTTGCTTCGTCTTTTCGTCGTCCGCCATAGGAACCTTTTTCGCAGCTTCGTGGAACCAATGCCCCTCTTCCGGGAATGTTTCTGGAAGAGCGATTTTCATCCTGCCGGGAGGAATGCCGCGCCTGATGCACCACCCGCATTCGACAATGGAGCCGAGACAGCGGAGCGATCGCAGAAATTTACCTTCCAAATGGAGCCCCCGAACATGCCGACGCACCTGAAGTCACTTGCCGAACAGACCATCGTGATTACGGGGGCAACCAGTGGGAACGGCTTGGCGACCGCGCGAGAGGCGGCAAACCGAGGGGCGGCGCTGGTGCTGGCAGCACGCAATGAAGACGCGCTGGAGGAGATTGCCGACGAACTTCGTTCGCACGGTGCAAGAGTGGCGATTTGCGTGGCCGACGTCGCATCGGAAGAGGATGTGGAGCGGATTTCACAGACCGCCATCGAGGTCTTCGGCGGGTTCGATACATGGGTCAACGATGCCGCAGCGGCGATCTACGGTCGCATGGACGAGATAACGATGGACGACCATCGGCGCGCGTTCGACGTAAACTACTTCGGACTGCTCAAGGGCTCGCTGGTGGCGGCAAAGCATCTGCGCGACAAGGGCGGCGCGATCATCAACCTGGGATCTGTCCTGTCCGATCGATCGATGATCCTCCAGGGTTCCTACTCCGCCACCAAGCATGCGGTGAAGGCAGCCACCGACGCATTGCGCATGGAATTGCAACGCGATGGCGCCCCGATATCGGTGACGCTGATCAAGCCGGCCGCGATGCACACGCCCTATCCCGAGCACGCCCGCAATTACATGGACGAACCGGCGCGCCTGCCGCCGATCCTCTATGACCCACGTCTCGTCGCTGACGCCATCCTGTTCGCTGCGGAGCATCCCAGGCGGCAGCTCTACGTGGGAGGGAATGGCTATGTCATCAGCCTCGGCGGTCGCTTCGCCAAGCGGGCCACCGATGCCGCCATGAAGCTTCTCGGCCGCCGCCTGCAGACCGATGAGGATCAACCGGCAGATCCCGCCACCCGGGACAACCTCTATCGTCCGCGCGAGGACGGCTCGATCGATGGGCATCAGGATTATTATGTTCGCCGCAGGAGTCTGCTCCTGGAAGCCCAGAAGCGCCCGCTTACGGCCATTGCTACAGCCGCCATCGTGTCTGCCATCGGGGGCCTGCTGCTGTCGGCGTCGCGCGGGAGAGCCTGACGGGATATCGCGTTTCGCGCCTCGATAGCCGTCCGGTCGAGCCGAGGAAGCCGTCGATGCTCAGCGCGGCTCGATGGCAAGATCCAGCCGTCGTAGCCGAAGAGCGTTGCCGATGACGGAAACCGAACTCAAGCTCATTGCCGCGGCCGCGATCATCGGGCTCAGCAGCAGACCGAAGAAGGGGAACAGCACGCCCGCCGCGATCGGGATGCCGAGCGTGTTGTAGCCAAAGGCGAAGGCAAGGTTCTGGCGGATGTTGCGCATGGTGGCGCGCGAGAGGCGGATCGCCTGGGCCACGCCGAGCAAATCGCCGCGCACCAGAGTCACGCCGGCGCTTTCCATCGCCACATCGGTGCCGGTGCCCATCGCGATACCCACGTCGGCCGCGGCGAGTGCGGGCGCATCATTGATCCCGTCTCCGGCCATCGCCACGCGGCGGCCTTCGGCCCTGAGCGCTTCCACCTTGCTGTGCTTCTCGGTCGGCGAGACGTTGGCCTCGACCTCGTCGATGCCGAGTCGCCGTGCAACGGCCTCGGCCGTGCCACGGCTGTCACCGGTCAGCATGACGATACGGATACCGCGCTCATGGATCGCCCGGATCGCCTCCGGCGTGGTCTGCTTGATCGGATCGGCGACGGCGAGCAGACCGGCGGGCGCCCCATCCACTGCGACGAACATGACCGTCTGGCCTTCTCTGCGGCCCTCCTCGGCCGTTGCGAGCCAGGCCTCGTCCGCAATGCCGACGCGTCGCATCATCTTCTCGTTGCCGATCGCCACCCGGCGTCCCGCGACATCTGCCCGGATGCCTTCGCCGGTGATCGAGGAAAAGGCGGCTGCATCCTCATGGCGGACGCTCCGCGCCTCGGCTCCGGAGACGATGGCGGCGCCGAGCGGATGCTCGCTGCCGCGTTCCACTGCGGCGGCGAGGGCCAGCAGGTCGTCATCCGAGAGACCCCCCGATGGCGTGATCGCGACGAGCTCGGGCTTGCCCTGCGTCAGCGTGCCCGTCTTGTCGACCACGAGCGTATCGATTGTCTCGAGAGTCTCGAGCGCTTCGGCGTTGCGGATCAGGATCCCATGCTGGGCGCCCTTGCCCGTCCCCGTCATGATCGACATCGGCGTGGCGAGACCGAGTGCGCAGGGGCATGCGATGATCAGCACCGCAATCGCATTGACCAGCGCGTAGGCGAGCGCCGGTGCGGGACCCCAGATCGCCCAGACGGCAAAGGTGAGTATCGCAGCGGCGACCACCGCGGGTACGAACCACGCAGCGACCAGATCGGCGAGCCGTTGGATCGGTGCACGGCTGCGTTGTGCCTCGGCGACCATTTGGACGATCTTAGCGAGCATTGTATCCTTGCCGATCCCCGTCGCGCGCATGACGAAGCCGCCGGTCTGGTTGACCGTGCCGCCGATCACCGTGTCCCCGGCCGCCTTCGCGACCGGGAGCGGCTCGCCGCTGATCATCGATTCATCGACGTTGCTTGCGCCTTCCTCGACAGTTCCGTCTACCGGCACCTTGTCGCCCGGCCGGACGCGCAGGCGATCGCCGGTGATCAACTGATCGAGCGCGACCTCGCGTTCGTCGCCCGGCGCGAAAATCTTGAGCGCGCTCGGCGGCGCAAGCCCGAGCAGGGCGCGAAGTGCGCTCGAGGTGGATCCGCGAGCCTTGAGCTCGAGCACCTGGCCGAGCAGAACGAGGGTGGTGATCACCGCCGCCGCCTCGAAGTAGACGCCGACCCGTCCCGAATGGTCGCGGAACGCCGGGGGAAACAGGCTCGGCACGGCCATGGCGACGATGCTGAAGAGATAGGCGATCGCGACGCCGATCCCGATCAGGGTGAACATGTTGAGGTTGCGCGTCCTCAGGGACTGCCACGCGCGCACCAAGAAGGGCCAGCCGCCCCACAGGACGACCGGAGTGGCAAGCACCAGCTGAACCCATTGCGCCCAGGCCGGGTCGACAATTCGATCGAGGTCGAGCGAGACCATGTCGCTCATCGCATAGGCGAACAGGGGGATCGTGAAGAGCGCGCTCCACCAGAAGCGCCGGCGCATGTCTATCAGCTCGGGATCGGGCCCTTCGTCGAGCGAGACTGTCTCGGGTTCGAGCGCCATGCCGCAGATCGGGCAGCTTCCCGGCCCGTCCTGACGGATCTCGGGATGCATCGGACAGGTATAGACCGTGCCTTCGGGCACATCCTCGGTAGCATCGAGGTGCGCACCGGTAAGGTACATCTCCGGATCGGCCATGAATTTGGTCTTGCAGTGGCCGGAGCAGAAGAAGTGACTGGTGCCATTGTGCTCCGCGACGTGCTTCGCACCCTCGACCGTTACGCTCATCCCGCAGACGGGGTCGATCGCCACGCCCGCCGCTGGCGAAGCCGGATTGTGACTGCACTGCGAGTGATCGTGCGCCATCAGAACCAGGCCCTAAGACCGAACAGGAACGAGAACCGGTCCGGGTCGGCGCCCGCGGCGCGCGCAAAATCCGCCGTATCGCCGAGTTTCGATTCGTAGCCAACGCCCAGATAGGGGGCGAATTCGCGCGCGAATTCATAGCGCAGCCGTAGACCGGTTTCGAACGAAGTGATGCCCGCGCCGATCTCGCGCGCAGGGATATCCTGCGCCGAGAGCGAGATTTCCGCGCGCGGCTGCAGGATCAGCCGCTGCGTGATCCGCTGGTCGTATTCGGCTTCGACGCGCGCTGTCAGATCGCCCCTGTCGGAGAGAAAGGCGGCGGCGTCGAGTTCGAACATGTATGGAGCGAGGCCCTGCACGCCGAGCACCGCATGCCCGCGGCCGTCGGGCTCGAAATCGTAGCGCATGCCGGTCTGCAGGTCGAAGAAGGGGCCGATGGCGTGGCTCCACAGCGCCTGAACCTCGGCGCTCTCGACTGCACCATCGAAGCTGCCTTCGCCTTCGCTCTTGAGCCAGAGCTTGTCATAATCGCCGCCATACCAGCCCTGCGCATCCCACAGGTAGTGATCCTCGCCTTCGCCGCTGCGCGACTCGAACCGCTCGAGCATGATCGTGCCGAAAGACATCCGGTCCATCGCTTCATTTTCCGCATGCGAGCGGGCCATCGCGGCGGGGCCGAAGATCGCGTCGGCGGCATGGCGCGGCCCTTCATGCGCCCGCGCGGGCGGTGCGGCCGCTCGAGCAGCGGGCCCATGGCCCTCGTGCTCTGCCAGATGCATTGAATGGTCCATGGCAGCATGGTCCATTCGCTCATGCTCCTCGTGTTCCATCGCACTATGGTCGATGGAAGGATGAACCGGCTGATCCGTCACGGCTTCGGCAGTGTCGCCATGCTCGTGAGGCGCGGTCTCGGGGTCCTGCGGGGGCATGATATCGGCGTGGACGGGATGATCCTCTTGCGCGGCAGGAGCCGCATCCGCCGCGTGAGCCGAATGCTCCGCTTGGGCCGCCAGTTCGGTATGGGCGTCATGAGACGAGTGGTCCTGCGCGGCGGCGGGTACGGCGATGAACGCGGCAGCTGGGAGCAGGAGGCTGCGCATCAGGCGTCTCCTGCAGGGAAGGGACGGACGGTGACGACCTGCATCATTCCGGCATGCATGTGGTAGAGCAGGTGGCAGTGGAAGGCCCAGTCGCCCGGCTCGTTGGCTGTGAGGTCGAAGGTCGCCTTGCTGCCGGGCTGGACGATCAGCGTGTGCTTGAGCGGTTGATGCGCCTCATCCGCTCCGTTGACCAGTTCGAAGAAGTGGCCGTGAAGGTGGATGGGGTGGGCCATCATAGTGTCGTTGATCAGCGTCACCCGTACCCGCTCGTTGTATCCGAATCGGATCGGATCGTCGGTGACAGCGGAAAATGTCTGGCCGTCGAACGACCACATGTAGCGTTCCATGTTGCCGGTCAGGTGAATCTCCAGGTGGCGCTGGGGCGGGCGCAGGGGATTCGGCCGCTTCGCGACGAGGTCGGTGTAGCGCAGTACGCGGTGCGGGACCTTGTCGAGACCGAGGCCCGGAAAGTCGGTGCGGTCGACCGGCATCGGGGCGACCATGTCGACGCCGACGCCGTTCGCAGCGGGCGGCAGCTTGGACAGATCGCGCATCGAGTGATCCATCGATCCATGATCCATCGATCCGTTGGATCGATCAGGTGTTGCGCCGGACCGTTTGCGTCATGGTTCATCGCCCCGCCATTTGCGCCGTCCATCGCCCCCATACCCATGTCGGCCATGGTGAGCGTCACCGGCTCGCGCAGCGGTGGAACGGCTGTGCGGCGTCCGGTTTCGGAGGTCAGTGTCGCGATGCCCATCCCCGAGCGGTCCATCGCTTCGGCCACGATCGTGTGGGCCCCGGCGTGGGGTTCGACGACAAGATCGTAGGTTTCGGCGACGCCGATCTGCAACTCGTCCACCTCGACATTGCGGACGTCCTGTCCATCGGCCTGAATGACCGTCAGCGGCACGCCCGGAATCCGGAAGTTGAAGAACGTCATCGCGCTGCCGTTTATGATCCGCAGTCGCACACGCTCGCCAGGGCGGAACAGGAATTCGAGATCGTCTGCCGGACCGTGGCCGTTGACGAGGAAGGTGTAGGTCGAGCCCGTGACATCGGAGATGTCGCGCGGGTCCATGCGCATGCGGCCCCACCCGATCCGCTCGGCCAGCGGCATCTCGCCCGAGGTCGCGGTTTGCTTTGTGTGGTTGAAATAGCCTTCGGAGACCTTGAGCTTCCGCATGATCTCATGCGGATGCATCGGCGTGAACTCGCTCAGCAGCAGAATGAATTCGCGATCGTAGCCGCGCTCTTCCGGCCGAGCGGGATCGATAATGAGCGGCCCGTAATGGCCCATCTGCTCCTGCAGGCCGGAGTGGCTGTGCCACCAATAGGTGCCTGACTGGCGGATGGGCAGCTCGTAGGTGAAGGTCTCGCCGGGCTCGATGCCGGGAAAGCTCACGCCGGGCACGCCATCGAACTGGAACGGGACCAGCAGGCCATGCCAGTGAACCGACGTGTCTTCTTCGAGGCCGTTGGTGACATGCAACCGTACGGTCTGGCCTTCGCGGAAGCGCAACAACGGGCCCGGGACTGTCCCGTTGACTGCAACCGCATGCCCTGCACGCCCGCCGGTCATGAAGTGGCTGCTGCCGATGTTCAGCCGGATGTCCTGTCCCGAGAGCGTCTCCGAACCCTTTCGCGCCGGGTGCATGTCCGAGCCGCGAGCCCAGGCCGGCATCGGCAGCGCCGCGGCTGCAGCGAGTGCGGCCGATCCGGTGATCAGCCGACGGCGGGACAGAGCGGACGATTGGAACATCTCTTGCGTTCTCCTGAGGCCTCAATATATACCCCCAGAGGGTATTTCAAGAGGCGATCGCGATGAGCTGCGACGATAACACAAAGGCCAAGGTGAACCGCCTGAACCGGGTCGCGGGCCAGGTGCGCGGGATCGGGCAGATGATCGAGGACGGCCGCTATTGCATCGACGTGCTGACACAGATCCAGGCGGTCAAGGCGGCGCTGGCCAAGGTCGAAAGCGAAGTGCTGAAGGACCACGCCGCCACCTGTGTGGCCGAAGCCATTGCATCCGGCGATGAAGCCGAGCAACGGACAAAGTTTCACGAGCTGATCGAACTGATGGAGCGCCAGCGCAGATAAGGGCGGCCGCCTTCTCGCTCGCATTCATGGCCAGCAGCCTGCACCAAGCGGACTGTTCCAAGCTGGCCACCGCTCCCCTCGATACAGTCGAGCTGGCGTCGGACGATCTGGCCGGTGGGATAGGCGGGCGGTGGTTGGCGCAGCGACAGGTTTCCGTGTCTTCTTGTGTGTCCAACGATGTTCCCCCCAGAGCTTTGCCCGACAGATCGCCCGTCTTCGCTCGCTTCGCTACCCGGCGTTGGCCAAGGCGGCGTCGAGCTGGGTCAGCGGGTAAGGCCCATCGACCTGGGCATCATTCGGCAGTGAGCGCTGAAACGTGCCGCTATCACTCGTCACGGCGAGGACCGGCGCCTGGCTGAACAACGCGATTTCGCGTGCGAGCTCGAATGGCGAGCCACTGGCGACATGTTCGCCCACCACGATCAGATCGGGTCTGCGCCGGGCGACTGCATGGCGTGCCTGTTGTTCGGTCCAGGTATGGTCGAAGGATGCGAAACCGAATGCCGAAAGTCGGTTGCTGATTGCACGGCTCACCGCCATGTTGTCGTCGATGATCAGGGCGTGGCGCATCGCAAGTCTCCAGTGTCGAGCGAGCATGGTGGTGCCCGACTCTCCGCAGGATCGCACTCCGCAATCATCCGGAGAAATGCCTTCGTGAATTCGCGAAGTGGCGTCCTTCGATGCATGATCCGAATGACACTTGCCGCTCGGAAATGCCGCTTCGCTGCGGCCTAGCTCTTCCAAAGCGATCTATGGTCCCAGCCCGGACTTTGATCGGCCCTCGATCCGCGGCGCTCCCTGGGACATCGCGATGACGAGACTCAAGGGAACGCCGGCAGCCCCGGGTCCGACAGTCGGCGAAGGGGCAATCGCACGCCGGGCTTCGAGGACCACGTTGAGAGGGTCTTTGATATCGTCGGAACACAAGTCATGATCACGGCGTTCGAATAGAGCCGGCTGATCGGGTTTGTGACCTTTCAGCTGGATGTTCCCGGCAATCGACAACGAAACCAGTGTCGCGGCTTTAGAGGTTGCGACGACCGGACCTTCGGACCGCCGGACGCCCTCTTTTTGCATCTACCGTCTATTCGGCAGAGCGTGGATTCGCGGTCGGCGCCGGCGCCGGACGGTTGCTTTTCATGATGAAGGCGAGCGGGATCGCGGCGACAGTGATCCACATCATCATGCGGAAGTCGTCGATATAGGCGATCATTGCCGCCTGGCGGTTGGCTTCGAGATCGAGCAGGCGCAAGGCTGCTTCCCCGAGGCTCTGATAGCGATCGACGGTGCTGGCGTCGACGAGGCTGGAGAGCGATGCCCCGGTCACGTTCGAAGCGATATCGGCATGGCTGGTCTGCAGATTGCGAGCCAGCATCACGGTGGTCAGCGAAATCCCCGCCGATGCGCCGAGCGAGCGGAACAGGTTCATCAGGCTCGATCCATCGGTGCGGAGCCGGGGAGGAAGGGTGGCGAAGGCGCTGACATTGAGCGGAATGAAGACGAGTCCCATCCCCAGTCCCTGGATAAGGCCCGAATAGACGATGTGGAACCGGTCCACGCCGAGCGACCATTGGCTCATCTGCCAGAGCGACACCGCGCAGATCGCGAATCCGGTCGCCACCACCGGGCGCGCGTCCATCCCGCGGCGTACTGCCACGCCGGCGAATTGCATCGAGATCAGGACGCCGACGCCGCGCGGCATCAGCACGATACCGGTGTCGATGACATCGTAGCTCATGAGCTGCTGCAGCATCGGCGGCAAAAGGGCCATCGTCGCGAACATGACCACGCCGATTGCGAGCATGAAGCCCAGCGAAATGGCGAAATTGCGGTCGAGGAAGAGCGCGCGATCGAACAGCGGATCGCGCGCGAAACCCAGATGGAGCACCGCCATCCATGCCGCCGACAGGAACAGGAAAGCCCACAGCCAGATTTCGTAGCTGGCAAACCAGTCGAGCGTCTGACCGCGATCGAGGAGCATCTGAAAGCTTGCCAAGGCGATGCCGAGCATGACGAAGCCGGCGATATCGAACCGGCGCCGCGCGGTTTCCCGGTGGGGCAGTTGGGTGAGCAATATGACCAGGCTGAGGATGCCGACCGGCAGGTTGACGTAGAAGACCCAGCGCCAGTTGGCCTGTTCGGTCAGCCACCCTCCGAGCACGGGACCGAGGATGGGACCGATCATGATTCCCATGCCCCATAGCGCCATCATCTGGGGGTGGCGGCTCGGCTTGTTCGTGTCGAGCATGAACGCCTGGCTGAGCGGCGCGATGAAGGCGCCGGTCACCCCTTGCAGCGCTCGGAAGGCGACCATTTCCTCGAGGTTCTGGGCCATGCCGCAGAGCATCGAGGAAAGGATGAAACCGGCCACCGAGAGGATGAACAGCCGCCGGGCGCCGACGCGATCGGCCAGCCACCCGGTTATCGGGAGGGCCACCGCGCTGGCGATGATGTAGCTGGTGAGAACCCAGGTCACCGTTTCATTGGTTGCTCCCAGAGCGGTGCGCATATGCGGAATCGCGACATTGGCGATCGTCGTATCGAGCACCTGCAACAGCGAAGCCGCCATGATCCCGACGATCAGGATCCCGGGGTTCGCAACCGGCAGTTGGGCGACATCATCGGCCGTATCGGGCGCCGCATGGGCGCCTGCGGGAGCAACGCGGTCGGCCATGGGCCTAGCGTTCAGTCCCGTCGGTATAGACCGTGACGTCGGTCGAGAGACCGGCGATCAGCACGCGAGGGCTTCGTTCGTCGACCACGATCTTGACCGGTACGCGCTGCGTCACCTTCACCCAATTGCCGGTGGCATTCTGTGCCGGGATCACCGAGAATTCGCTCCCCGTTCCCGCGCCGATCGAGGCGACATGGCCCTTGAGGGTAAGCCCGGGATAGGCGTCGAAGCGCACTTCGGCGGGTTGGCCGACGGCCATTTCGGCGAGATCGGTTTCCTTGAAATTGGCTTCGACGAAACTGGTACCGTCATCGACCAGGGTGAGCACCGGGAGCCCCTGGACGACCTGCTGGCCGCGTTGGAGCCGATCCGCCTGCGCCACCCGGCCGGCCGTCGGGGCACGCACTTCACTGCGTTGCAGTGCGAGTTCCGCGACGGCCTTCTGCGCGCGGGCCGCGGCAACCTGCGGGTTTTCGCCCGGCACCGCAGAACCCGTGGCGAGTTTCGCCCCGGCCTCCTGCTGCCGGGCCTGCGCCTGCTGCAGTTGCTCGCGCGCCTGGTTGACCGCATGCTCTGCCGCATCGTGGTCGGCCTTGGTCACGAACCCCCGCTCGTAGAGTGCGTCCGTGCGCTGAAAGTTGGCCTGGGCAAAGGCGATATCCTCGCGGGCGGCCGCGATGTCGGCGCCAGAAAGATCCGAGGAATTGGACAGTTCGGTGACGCGCGCCTGCGCTTGGGCGATGGCTGCATCGGCTTGCTGGATCTGCAGCCGATAGGGCTCGGGATCGATGCGGAAGAGGAGATCGCCCGCTTTCACCGTATCGCCTTCGGTGACGAAGACCTCGACGATCTCACCGCCGACCTGGGCGCTCACGGTGACCTTGTCCTGCTGGACATAGGCGTTGTCGGTCGACACCTCGCCCTGCAGCGAGAGCCAGTAAATCCCGCCCGCGACTAGCAAGACCAGCGGCACGCTCAGCATCAGCGCGAGCCGGCCCCAGCGGCGCTTGGGGGCGCTCCCCGCGGCGCTGTCGTCCTGTGGTGCAGTGTCCATTTCGATCCGGGGGTCGGCTTCAGCCATTGGCCACCTCCCTGATCTCGCGTTCTGCGGAGAGGTTGGCGGATATCTTTCCGAGCAGCATGGCGAGCGTCGCGCGCTCGCTGGCCGAAAGACCCTCGGCCATATCCGCGACAAGCCCCTCGATGATCGTGCGAAGTGGCTCGACGATTTCGCGGCTCTTGTCGGTCAGATGGAGAATACGCGCCCGGCGATCGCGCGCATCTGGCACGCGCTCCACCCAGCCGGCCTCTTCCAGCCGGTCGACGATTCGCGTGAGCGTGATCGGCTCGACCTCAATCCGCTCGGCATAAAATGCCTGATTGTTATCGGGAAATTTTACGAGGCTGAGCAACAGTCGCGCCTGTACGGCCGTCAGGCCGAGGCTGCGCACGCGTTCGTCGAAGGTCCGGCGGAGCAGGCGCCCGCTGTCGGACAAGAGGTATCCGATGTTCGTTTCCATGCCCGGCATATAATATCAGGGCTTATTATTGCAACTTGCAACTTCTGCAATCCCGGTGGAACAAATTGCAAGCATCGGGTGCTCTGCTCGGCAGGATCCTTGTGCGCTATCGTCGCATTCGATGCGCCGAGGTTTCGCGAGTGGCCGTGCAGTCGCTTTGCCAGGAGTTGCAAGGAATTCGAGTTTGTTGCGTGGTCCAGCGTGCCGGAGTTATCGCCATCACCGAGGCCCGAAGGACCAGCGATATGGTTGCGCGCATCGGGGCGATAATCGCGGCCTAAAGCGGACGCCTGCCTGCCTGTACAAATTCGCCTGCCTTTAGAAACCTGAAAATATTGCCAGATAATAGAGTAAGTTCTATATATCTAAAGTATTCACTTAGGTTTTGCCATGATGTATAGAAATATAGATTCTTTGTACTTGACGGGTTCTACGCCTTCAAGATAGGTGACCCTATGGGTCTGTGGAGTGAACCCGTGACGGCAGCCTTGCTCGTCTCGTTGCGGATCGCACCTGCATTGGCATTCGCTCAGCCTTTTACGCTTCTCCGAGTGCCGGCGACCTTCCGCATCCTGTTTGCCATCGGCCTGTCGCTCTGGCTTGTGGACGCACGCCCGGGCGAGACGATCGGACGCCTGAGCGCCGGCTCGGTCTTCGGTTTCATGCTGGGCGAATTCGGTATCGGCCTGAGCATCGCTCTGGCCTTGCAACTGGCGTTTGCTGCCATTCTCTTCGCCGGTCGCACGCTCGACATTCAGGCGGGCTTCGGCCTCGCGATGCTCGCCGACCCGACCACGCACAATGATCAGCCGCTGGTTGGCACGATCCTGGTCTATGCGGCGGGGGCCATCTTCTTCACCACCGGGGCCCATTACGATCTGCTTGCGCTGTGGGTGGCGTCGTTCGACACCCTTCCGCTCGGCTACGGCGTCCTGCAACCCGATCTTACGGGGGTGGGAATCTTCCTCTCGGCGATGTCCGCGGCTGCCATTGGATTGGTAGGCGCCGCGCTGCTGGCGATCTTCCTCGCCGATATCGCGATCGCCTTCATGTCGCGCACCATGCCTCAGATGAACATGCTGCTGCTCGGATTCCAGGCGAAGTCGCTCCTGGTCTTGCTTGTCTTGCCGATCGTTCTTTCGCTTTCGGGTGCCGCCTATCTCGCGATCCTTCGGGCGGCACTGGCCGCTCCCCCGACTTTCTGGGCGCCCCGATGAGCGAGGGGCAGGAGCAGGACAAGACCGAGGAGGCGACGGCCTTCAAGCTTCGCAAGGCTCGGGAGAAGGGCAAGGTCGCGCGCGGCACGGACGTTGGCTTCGTCGGAAGCCTGCTTGCCCTCGGGGCAGCCGGGCTGATGTTCGGGGAGGGCTTCGTCGTCGGGCTTGCTGCGCTCATGCGCCATGCGCTGGGGGCAGGAGTGGCAAAAGGAGGCGATGTTGCCAGTGCCACGAGCCTGGCGGGCGCTCTTGCTTGGGCGGCTTTCGCGCCGCTTGCCGCCCTCGGTGCGATGCTGATGATCGTGTTGTTGACGCTAGAGCTGCTGCAATTGCGGGGCTTTCTCTTTTCGACCCATCCGCTGAAGCCCGATTTCAAACGGCTCGATCCCGCGCAAGGCTTCAAACGCGTCTTTTCGGTCCGCATGCTGCAGGAGACGTTCAAGACGGTCGTAAAGTTCGTCGCCTATGCCACGGCTGCCGGATGGCTTCTTCTGGCGACCCTCGACGATCCCGACATGCGGCCTGCTCACGCCGCGCATACCGCAGCGGCCTTCGTCGAGGCGGGCGGACGCCTTGTTGCCACGTTCATCGGCCTGGCGATTCTCTTTATGGTGCTCGACCAGATCATCGTTCGTCGCGAATTTCGCAAGCAGATGCGTATGAGCCGGAGCGAATTGACTCGCGAGACGAAAGACCGCGAAGGCGAGCCGCGTATCAAGCAGAAACGCCGTGACCTTCACGCTCGGCTGCGCGAACAGACCGAAGGGCTGGGTCGGCTCGCGGGATCTGATCTGGTGGTCGTCAACCCGGAGCACTATGCCGTCGCCCTGCGTTATAATGCTGCCGAAGCGGATGCGCCGGTCGTCCGCACGAAAGGCCGAAACCATTTCGCGCAACTGGTCAAGCGCAAGGCCCGCCTGCTCTCGATCCCGGTGATTTCCGACGCCGCTCTCGCGCGGGAACTGTATCGCTCGACCTTGGTCGGACAGCCGATCGCGCCGGTCTTCTATCTTCGCGTCGCTACCATCTACCGCCGCCTCGGCTAGCGGCAGCGGTTGGATCCACCAATGTTCCAGGGCATCTTCGAAAAGAACAAGGATCTGGTGCTGGTCGTCGGCACGCTGCTGATCATACTGATCCTGTTTTCGCCTGTTCCGCCCGCGATCCTCGACTTTGCGATCATCGTCAACTTCGGGCTAGCGTTCACGATATTGCTGCTGACTTTCTATGTGCACAAGCCGGTCGAGTTCTCGACTTTTCCCAGTCTCCTGCTGGTCGCGACCCTCTATCGGCTGTCGCTCAACGTCGCCGCGACCCGGCTGATCCTCACCGGTGCCGACGCCGGGCAGGTGATCAATGCGATCGGATCCTATGCCATCCAGGGCAATTTCGTGATCGGCCTGGTGGTGTTCTTCATACTGGTGATCGTCCAATATGTCGTCGTTACCGCCGGCGCGCAGCGTGTCTCCGAAGTCGCGGCGCGCTTCACCCTGGACTCGATGCCGGGTCAGCAGATGAGCATCGATGCCGATCTCAATCTCGGTCTGATAACCCAGCAGGATGCCCAGACCCGGCGCGCAATGCTGGAAAAGGAGGCCGCTTTCTACGGTTCGATGGATGGTGCCAGCAAATTCGTGAAGGGCGATGCAATTGCCGGCATACTGATCCTGTTGATCGACATCATCGCCGGGCTCATCGTCGGTGTCCTACAGATGGGCATGGGATGGCAGGAGGCGCTTCAACGCTTCACGCTCCTTACCATCGGTGACGGCATCGCGACCCAGCTTCCCGCTCTCATAATCTCGATAGCGACCGGGATCATCGTCACACGGTCTTCGGCGGACCGTCAATTGAGCACCGAGATCTTCAGCCAGCTGTCGTCGGTCCCGCGCATCCCCCTCATCGTGATCGCCATCCTGCTCGGTCTGATGCTCATGCCCGGCATGCCGAAATGGCCGATCGCGATCGTGATGCTCGCCGGCCTTCTTGTCTGGAACCGTATTCGCAAGCGCCTTCCGGCCGGTGAAGAGGCGGCGCGCCAGCTCGAAGAGGAACGGAGCGTGGCGGATGATGGACCGAACACTATCGCCATCCGGCTCGGTCGCGAATTGATGGAGGCCTGGAAAGAGCGGCAAACGCTCTTGCTCGACCGCATCGCTGCGGTGAGATCGAGCCACGAGCGCAGTTTCGGCTTTTCGCACGCTCCGGTGACGATCCTCGAAGATGCCGCTCTCGGCAGCCTCGACTACCAACTCGTGCTACAGGGCGTCGCCTATGCGGGCGGGCAGATTTTCCCCGACCGGCGGCTGGCCCTGAAGCCGCACGAGGACCTTCCCGAACTGCGGGGAATTCCCGGACGCGATCCCGCTTTCGGCCTTCCGGGCGCCTGGGTCGAACCCGAGGAGGCCGCTCAGGCCCGCGAGACCGGCTATAGCGTGGTCGAACCCGAAACGGTTCTCGTCACCCATCTTTCGGAAACGCTGCGGTCCCAGATGGCCGATCTTCTCACGCGATCGGCGACCGTCGATCTGCTTGAAAAGGTACGGCAGCGCCAGCCGGGACTGGTCGAGGAATTGATTCCCAACGTCATGCAGGTTTCGGATGTTCAACGGGTTCTCCAGAATCTGCTGGAGGAAGGCGTATCGATCGCGAATATCGATCTCATCTGCGAAACACTGGTCGATGTGGGACGGGAGGAGCGCGATCATGCGGCGCTCACCGAGCGGGTTCGGCAAAAGCTGTCCGTGGGGATCTGCAACGGGCTGAGGGGGCACAACGAGGATCTTGCGGTTCTCAGTCTCGATCCCCGCATCGAAAACCGCATTCTCGCTCAGGTCGACGGTATGATCGGCCAAAATCTCATCGGATCCGATCCCCAGCTGGCCGAGCAGATATTGCGCGGCCTTTCGCCGCTGGCGGAGAAGATGATACGGCAGGGTCGGCATCCGGTCCTGCTCTGCGCAGCGCCGGTCCGCAGGATCATGGTACGGCTGACCAGGCGGACATTGCGGCAATTGGCAGTGATCTCGGTCGACGAGATTCCATTGCGGACGAATTCTGGTTTCCTTCGGGATACTGCGGCACGATCCGCTCGACCAGGAGGGTGCGGCATCGGGGGAAGGCAGCGATGGATGAGAGCGAGGGCAGGATCCGCTATGAGCGATTGCGCAACTATCTCGCGCAGGATCCGGCCAATGCAACACTGGCACTCGAATGCGCCGAGGCGGCATTGGCAGGCGCGCTTCCCGCCGAGGCGCTCGACGTTCTCTCCCCGTTTTCTGGGGAGGAGGACTTTGGCGATCCGGCGCGCCATACGCTGGCGCTCGCAGCCATGCGCTCGGGCGATCAGGACACGGCGCAGACGCATTTCGAGCACTTGCTGAAGACTCGGCCCGAGGATGTCGCGCTGCGCTTCAATCTCGCATGGAGCCGGGCGCTAGCGCAGGACTTCGCGGGCGCCCTCGACGCGCTCGGCGATGCCGCGCCCGTGGACTTGCCTCAGGCCGCCATGCTCGACCTCCAGCTGCGGCATGAACTCGGGCGGTTCGACGAAGCGGAAGAGCGGCTCCAGCCGTTCCTCGAGCGACATCCCGGCTACCCGCCGCTGCACGCAGTTGCCTCGGTTCTGGCAATGGATGTCGGTCGGCCCGATCTCGCGCGTGCCTGTGCGGAGCGGGGCGACGATCATCCCGATGCGCTTGCCACGCTCGGCATGTTCGCGCTCGACAATGGGGATATCGACGAGGCGCTTCATGACTTCGAACGGTCGCTCGTCCAGCGGGACGGAAATCCGCGGGCTCACCTCGGTATGGGGCTGGCGGGGCTCGCGAGCGGGGATGCGGCTTCGGCCCTGCCGCATCTGGATCGCGCTGCCGAACTTTTCGGCGATCATCCGGGCAGTTGGCTCGCCTCGGGCTGGGCCTATTGCCTCGTCGGAGATAATGAGATCGCGCGGTCGCGCTTTCTGAAGGCGCTCGAGGCCGACGAAACTTTCGCCGAAGCGCATGGGTCGCTCGCCGCGCTCGAAGTCATGGCAGGGGATGTGGCATCCGCCAAGCGCCGAAGGACGATCGCCCGAAGGCTCGATCCGGGAGCATTTTCCGCTGCATTGGTCGATATTCTGATCGCCGGGAGCGAGGGCGATGCGGAGCGGGCCCAGCAGATTTTCGATTCCGTCGCGAGGCAACCTCTCGCACCCGACGGGACAACCCTGACACAGGCTCTGGTTCGCAGTTTCACGGACTCTCCGTCGACCTGAGGCGTGCCCCCGGAGCTGGGGCCAGAGAACCGGTTTCGTTCTGCCGGGCGGCGGATTGCGTCCGTGTCGGGCGGCCCGTCGCCATTCGCGGCGGACCGTTTTTTGGCTGACAAGCTCCGCCACGCCATGTAAGATCGCGCACGCCAACGAGAAAAGAGGCTCGGACAGACGGGCCCCCCGGTTCGCAAACACACGAATTCGCGCCAGTGATCGGCGCAGGGGGGACAACCGGATGAGCTTTGCGCGGGCTTTCGACGCGACCGATACTCTCGCCCGGACCGGGACGCATCGCGGCGTGTTGATCCGGTTGAGCCTGCTCGCCTTGGCCAGCAGTCTCGCACAACCGCTCGTCGCACAAAGCGAGGCGCTTCCTACCCGCGGCGAACTGACGCCGCCGCAGGCGCGCGAACCGGTCGAGCGCCCCACCACTCTGACGATCGACGGCGTAATGGAACGGTCGCCCTGCGCGCTCGATGCACCCGGCTTTGCCGATGTGAGGGTCACGCTTCGATCTGTCGATTTTATCGGCGCGGAAAAAGCCCCCGAGGTCTCGCTCCTGTCGAGCTATCAAGGCTATCTCGGGCGCGACTTGCCGGTTTCGGTCCTGTGCGACGTGCGCGCCGCGGCGAACGAGCGGCTACAGCGCGCAGGCTATCTCGCCACCGTCGAGATCCCGGCTCAACGCCTGTCCAACGGCGAGGCCGAATTGCGCATCATCTTCGGCCGCGTGACGGCCCTGCGCGTCCGTGGCGAAGCGGGTCCGTCGGAGCAGCTCGTCGCCAACTATCTCGAACCCATCACGCAGGACGCAGTCTTCAACAGCCGCCGGGCCGAGCGCCATTTGCTTCTCGCCGACGATCTGCCCGGAGTCGATGTGCGGCTGTCGCTGCGCCCGGCCGCGGACGGCGAGCCGGGCGATCTGGTAGGAGAGATCGCGGTCGTGCGGCGCCGCGGAGCGCTCGACTTCAACGTGCAGAATTTCGGCTCGAAATCGCTCGGGCGCTGGGGCGGTCTGCTGCGCGGCGAGGTCTACGATCTGACCGGCCTCGGTGATCGCACGAGCATCGCCCTGTTTACGACTGCGGATTTCGCCGAGCAGCAGACGGTCCAGCTCGGCCATGATTTCGCGATCGGCGGCGCCGGGCTGCGCCTATTCGGACAATTCACCTACAGCTGGACCGATCCCGATCTCGACCTCCCCGGTCTCGACGTCGAATCCGAAACGCTCTTCACAACCCTCGGCCTGTCTTTCCCGCTGCAACGGACGCGCAGTTCGACGCAAGTCCTCGCCGGCGGGTTCGACTATGTCGATCAGGATCTCGAGGTCAACGGGTTCCGGCTGACGCGCGACCGGGTGCGTACCGTTTTCATGCGCTACGACACAGTCTATGCCGACGCCGGCAGTATCGCGGGGATCGGAGGCTATTCCGATTTCGAGCCGAGGCTTGGCGCACGCGGGGCGGTCGAGCTGCGTCAGGGGCTCGACCTGCTCGACGCGTCTCCCGACTGTCGGCGCAATCCGCTCGGCTGCATCACCGCCGATGTCGCTCCGAGCCGGATCGAGGCAGACCCGACGCCGCTGCTGGTGCGGGTCGAAGGGACGGTCGCCTATCGGCCGATCCCCCCCTTGCGCTTCTCGCTCTCGGCGAATGCACAATATTCGGGCGATCCGCTACCGGCCTTCGAGGAGTTCTCCGCCGGCACCTATTCGATCGGGCGCGGCTACGACCCGGGCAGCATCCTCGGCGACAGCGGCTATGCACTGTCGCTTGAGGCGGCCTATGGATCGCTCGTGCCCACGGGCGCGAACCGCTTGCCGTGGCAGGGCTACGTCTTCACCGACATGGCCTGGGCCTGGAACGAGGATCCGAGCCGCTCGCCGCTCAATCCCGACCGCCTGTGGTCGGCGGGTGCCGGCCTGCGCTTTGCTCTGGGCAGCGCGATGCGGGGCGACGTCGCCATCGCCGTGCCGCTCGAAAAGCCCGATCTGGCAAGCGATCGCGGCGACGTGCGCCTGCTCGTCTCGCTCACCACCCGCCTGCTTCCCTGGAGGTTCTGATGGTTCGCAATCCCAACCGCCGTACGCCCCTGCTCCTTGGTGCAGCCGGTTTCGCGATGGCCGCCGCGCTGGCCAATCCGGCTCCTGCCCAGGCGGATGCCTTCCAGGCTTCCCCCGAGATCATCAGCGGGAGCGTGTCGATCGATCGCGAAACGACCAATCTCGACACCATTACCGTCAGTTCGCCCACCGCGGTGGTCGACTGGTATCCGAGCGAGGATGTGAACGGGAATGCGCTGACCTTTCTTCCCACGGGCGCCACCGCGATTTTTCAGGATTCGCCTGGGCAGGGCGGCTTCGCCATTCTGAACCGGATCCTTCCTTCGTCCAACGGCAACATCGCCGTCTTCGACGGCACGGTGATTTCGCGCCTGCAGGATGCCGGTGGCAACTTCTCGAGTGGTGGCCTCGTCGCATTCTATTCCCCCACGGGCATCCTTGTCGGCAGCACGGCGAGTTTCGATGTGGGGCAGTTGCTCCTGACTGCGCTCGATCCGGACGTGGCGAGTTTCGACGATTTCGCCGGCGGTGGAACGCTCTCGCTGGTCGGCTCCTCGGGTGCAACGGCCGGGATCACCATCGCGAGCGGCGCCTCGATCAGCGCGACCGGCGAAGGCAGCTTCCTCGCCGTCGCCGCGCCGCAGATCACCATGAGCGGCACCGCCTACGTCAACGGGTCCGCTGCCTATGCCGCGGGAGAGCAGGTAAATCTGCGCTATTCGAATGGTCTGTTCGACATCGATATCCCGGTCGGCACCACGGTCGGCAATGCGATCGTCCACGATGGCTTCACCGGCGGTCCGGCGAGCACCGGCCCCGGCGACAGTCACGCGATCTACGCGGTTACGCGCGAAAACGGCAATCCGGTGAGCATGCTGTTGAGCGGCAATCTCGGTTTCGAACCGGCGACAGTGGCGACGATCGACAATGGCGATGTGATCCTCTCCGCCGGTTACCCGGTTTTCGGCACTGCGATAGCGAGCAGCGGCCTGCCACCCGGCCCGGAAGCGATCGGCGAGACCATCGAAATAGATGACGCGACCTTCTCCTCGAGCGTCACGGCGGGCGCCACCGACCGGTTCCAGGCGCTTGCCACCAGCGGCGCGGTCGATTTTGCGGATGGTCTCACCGTATCTGCCTATCGGAACATCGTGCTGCAGGCGGAAAACGGCTTCGACCTGACCGTGACCGGCGACACCTTTCTCGATGCCGAGGGCGCGCGCGACGTCAACGGGGCGGTCACGGGTGGCAACATCGAGATCCGCGCCCTGGCCGAATCCATCGTCCGGCTCGACGGCAGGCTCACTGCCGAAGCTGTTCCGGTGCAGGTTTTCGGCCCCGCGCAGGCCGGCTCGATCCTTCTCGCCGCGGAGGCCGGATCCGTCTCCGTCTCAGGCGACGTCGATCTGCTCGTGACCGGCAACACCTATGCCGGGGAATCGGGTTATGGCGACCAGGCGGGCGGCTTCGGCCAGATCCTCGCGGAGAATGGAGGCACGCTCGATCTGGGGGGCAATCTTACCATTTTGGCCTATGCCATCGCGGACGGGAACGGCGGATTCACCGGCGCCGGGGGAAGTGCGCAGATCCTGAGCCTGAGCAGCGGCCAGATCTCGGTCGCCGGTACGGCCGTGCTCCACGCCGGCGGGTTCGGTGGCGCTGCCGATGGATCGTCCGGAATTTCCGACGGGGGCTTGGGGACCGGCGGCAATGCCGAGATCATCGCCAGCGGCGGCGATGTCGAGATTGGCGGCGACGCAACCCTGTTCGCGGGCGGTTACGGCGGCGCTGGTGCCGGTCTCGGTGGCACCGGGCAGGGCGGCTACGCTGGAGTGTTCGTCGATGGCGGGGGCACCGTCGATCTCCGGGCGAATCTGTCGCTCGACGCCTCGGCCGCTGGCGGAGAGGGCAGGGACGGCGGCAGCGCCTTCGCCGGCAACACGAATGCGATCGCCCAAGCAGGCACGATCGCTATTGCCGGCGCCGCCGATCTCTACGCGGGCGCCTTGGGCGGGGACGCCAGCAGGGGATTCGGCGGAGCGGGTGGCGAGGCCGTCGGTGGAGTCGCGGCGATGCAGGCCAATGGATCCTCGGGTCCCGCAAACATCACGGTAGCGGGCGATGTCTCGCTCCTGGTCAGCGGCTACGGCGGTACCGGCGGGGCTGGCGACGGCGAGGGCACCGCTGCGGGCAGCGGCGGGACCGGCACGGGCGGCAGCTACTCGGGCGAGGAAGGCAGCGGGGGCGCATTCCTGCTCGCAGGGGCGGACCGCGGAACGCTCACCGTCGTGGGCTCCGCCTTTCTTACCGCCGACGGGTTTGGCGGGACCGGCGGAGCAGGCGGCTTCGGTGAAGCGGGCGGAGCCGGGGGAACCGGCAATGGCGGCACCGCCCAGGCAGGAACCTTCTTCGCCGGGGGCGCGGGTACCGAGGGCAATGGCAGCCTGACCGTCGGCTCTTCGGGAACCGAGCCAGCGATCTCCCATGTCTTCCTGACTTCCGGCGGTTTCGGCGGCGCGGGCGGGGCGGGAGATGTCGCGGCAGGGGCCGGCGGCGAGGGCAATGGCGGAGCGTCCTTCCTGACCGCCACTGCCTCGGCAGTGACGGTGACGGGCAGTCTTGTCGCCTCCTCGGCAGGAATCGGTGGCTTCGGTAGCACCGGCGGCGCCGGCAATGGCGGGCTTGCCCGCGGACAGATCGCGGCAGGATCGACCGTCGAAGCCGGTGCGATCGAGATCACCGCACAGGGCGAAGGCGGCGCCGGAAGCGCCGGGCGAGGCGGAGACGCGACGGTGTTCGGCGCCGAACTGCTGGTGGACGACAGCGCAGTCACCGTCGGTTCGGGGATCACCATCGGCGCCGATGCCTTCGGCGGGGCCGGCAGCGGTGGCGACGGCGGCAATGCGACCGGCGGACCCGCGACGGTCGCACTCACCAACTCTACCATCGGGTTCATCGCCCAATCGGAGCCAAGCCCCGCGCTCACGGCAACGGCGAGCGCCTTTGGCGGATCCAGCGAGGACGGCACAGGGGGTTTCGCCACCGGCGGTGCGATCGTTGCATCACTCGCCAACAGCGCCTTCAACGGCATCGAGAGCGTCGGATTCAGCGCCGATGCGCTCGGGGGAGACGGCACGACCGCCGGCGGCAATGCTGCGGGCGGGAGCGTTGAGCCTGTCCCTCGCAGACGGTTCGATCTTCACCGCGGGCGCTCTCGACGCCTCCGCAAATGCCGTTGGCGGCAAGGGCGATCTTCCGGGAACGGCGAGCGGGGGTCTCCTGTCGATATTCGCCGACATGACGAGCCGCCTTACCGTCGCAGGCGGCGGATTGTGGTCCGTCGATGCCGACGGCGGCGATGCCGAGGATGCCGATGCCGGCGACGCCGATGCGGGAACGGTCACCGTTCACGCCGACGGCGGAGCGATCGGCTTTGGGGATCTGCTGCGGATCAACGCCAATGCACGCGGCGGCGATGTGCTGTCCGGAACGGCGCTCGCCGGCGACGGCATCGGAGGCTCGATCGAGGTCCGGGCGGCGAACGGCGGCACGATCGCGCTCGATTCGCTTCAGGCCGCATCCAGCGGGATCGGCGGCACCGGGCCGGGCGCAGAGGGCGGCGCGGGTTTCGGGGGGGATGTTCTGCTCACCGCGACCGGCGCGGACAGCACCCTCACCCTGGATCAGGACAAGGCGACCCGTTACGGCGATACCACCAACGAAGGCGCCATCGCGGCGGCCTCGGGTCGCGGCGGCGCGACGCGCGGCGGCGAGGGAACCGGCGGCAGCGGCTTCGGCGGAGAAGTCGTGATCGAGGTTCTCGCCGGCGGCGCAATCGCTCTTCCTGCCGATCCTGCGTCTTCGCCCGATTCCGCTGGCTTCAACGCTTTCAAGGCGCGCGGCTACGGCGGCGGCAGCTCGGTCGCCGGCGGTGCAGGCGGTCTCGGCCAGGGCGGCGAGGTCGCCATCACGATCGACGGCGGCAGCTTCATCTCGGGCGATCTCCTGGCGAGCGCTTACGCCGAGGGCGGCAAAAGCCTCGATCCGGCGGCGGATATCTCCGGCGGCGCCGGGACGGGCGGGCTGCGGATCGTCGAAGTCTCGAACGGCGGCACCTTTACCGCTCCGTTGAGCGGCGGCGGAGTCGGCGGGATCGGCGGCAACGCCTCGGGCGCGGGCACGGGCGGCGACGGCAGCGGCGGCATTGCCGCCCTGATCGTCGACAATGCGCTCGTGACCTTCGTCGGCGTCGGCACCGTATTCAGCGGAGCGGAGGGAGGCTCCGGCCGGATCGGCGGCAATGCCGCGGGGGGAACGGTCTTTGTCAGCCTCGCCAATGGCGCGGTGGTCGAGGTGGCGCCGGACGCCGAGGGGAACCAGAGCTTCCGTCTCGGCAATCCCGTCTTCGGTGGAGCAGGCACCGAACAGGGCGGATCGGCGACCGGGGATTCGCTTGTCTTCCAGTCGAGCGATTCGCGCTTCGACGGTGCGCTGTTCGTCAACGCCTCTGCCTTCGGCGGGGCGGCTTCTGCCGGAACCGGCGGCGCCGCGTCCGGCGGCAGCGCGCTGTTCCAGATCGCCAGCTCGCAATTCGACCTGCTCGGCGGGAGCGAACTCCATGCGTCTGCCCTCGGCGGCGCCGGCCTCACCGGCGGAGAGGCGATCGGCGGAAGCATTGCGCTCTTTCTCTCCGGCGAGACCCAGGCGTCGATCGGTGGTTCTGCGGGCTCCTCCTCATTGCTCGTCGAAGCCGACGCCACCGGCGGGGCCGGATCCGAAGCCGGCGGCACAGCCTCGGGCGGCACGGTGCAGACCATCGTCGAGAGCAGCGCAGCTTTGACGGTAACCGGCGTGCTGACGCAGTCCGCCGGAGCGACCGGCGGGGCCGCGATCGACAGCGACGGCCTCGCGAGCGGTGTCGGCGGCGATGCTGCGGGCGGCTATGCCTACATCGCCAGCAACGGGGGCGATATTTCGCTCCAGCAGCTTGCGATCATTGCCGATGCGCGCGGCGGTTCGGGGGTGTCCGGCGGAATGGGCAGCGGCGGTTTCGCCGGCATGTCGACCCAGTCCGCAGGACGGATCGCAGCTGAAGGCTTCGCCGCATCGGCGATCGGGACTGGCGGAGACGGCAGTGAGGGCGCCGGAGGCGACGCTGTAGGCGGGCAGGCCTTCATCGGCTTCCAGGGCGGGACGACGGCAATCTCGGGCAATGCTCTGGCCGATGCCTCAGCTTTCGGTGGATCCTCGATCGACGGCGATGGCGGTGCAGGCACCGGCGGGACGGCCGATATCGCGGTCTTCGCCGAAACGTCGGGATCGGGCACGATCGGCGGTCTCGCGACGATCAGGGCGAACGGGACCGGGGGATCGACGGCCAGGTCCTCGGCTCTCTCGGGAGCGGGCACCGGCGGCTACGCCTATGCGCAAAGCCTGTCCGAAGGGTCGGTCGCGTTTTCCGCGCTGTCGCTGTCGGCGTCGGGCATCGGCGGGTTCGATGCAGCGGAGATCCGTTCCGGTCTCGCGACGGGCGGACGGGCCGAGGTGATTGCCGAGACCGGCGGCACCCTGTCGGCCGATGATGTGCAGATCGCGGCCGATGGCGCGACCGAAGCCGGATCGTTCGGACTTCTGGCCTCCGGCGGAACCATGTCTCTGGGCGAAATTCTCGCCTCCGCCGCCGGGACCACCCCGGGGGAAGCGTCGCAACTCACCGCCGACGGCGGGACCCTGGCGATCAGTGGAGCCGCGCAATTCTTCCTCGCGGGAGACCTCGATGTGACAACCGCCAACGGCGGATCGATCGGCGGGCCCACCCTCGCTGCGCCGACCGCCGACATCGCCGTCGATGCTGGCGGGACGGTCACCATCGCCGGGGACGACGACGCGCGGATATCCTTCGGCGGCGCCAGCCTGAGCATCCGTTCGCGCGAGCTGGACATTCTCGAAGGCGCGCGCATCGGAGCCGGTTTCGTCCGACTGTCGGTTGCCGCGAACGATGCGGCGACCGTGCTCGGGGGGGGCGCGGAGACGGCGGGCTACACGCTCACGCAGGAGGAACTCTCGCGCATCGAGACGGACTCCGCATCCGTCTCGAGTTCCTCCGAGGGAGCCGCCTCGGACGACATTCTCATTCTCGACACCTCGCTTTCAGGCTCGCTCGACGACGGCGTCGCGCAAGTGGAGATCGAAGCCGGCGGAACAGTCCGGGTCGAAGGGATCTTCTCCTACGTCGATGCCGCGCCCACCGACAGCCTGTCGATCTTCGCGGATCGCCTCGAGATCGTGACGCCGGGCGGGATCGGCATCGTCGATGGCTCGGGCAATCCGACCGGCAACTTCGAATTCGAAGGCGGCGATTTCTGGATGGCCGACGCCGAGACCATCGCGGCCTTGCAGGGCGATTCCGCTTTCGAGGGGCGCGATGGCCTTCTGGCGACGGCGGCTGAAGGCAGCGATGATCCGCTCGGCTACCTCAGGGCAGGCAATATCGTGATCGACGTCGAACGCTCGGCTCTTGTCCGCAACACCGGATCGGTCGAGGAGCCCGGCGGGATAACCGTCACCGGGGTGCTTTCCTTCACCGGCGACGGACCCGAATCTCCGGTGGATGTGGTCGCCTATGGCCGCAAGCAGAACGAGGACGGAACTTTCGTCACCGGAAGCGATTTCTTCGCGCTGGTCGATTTCGGGCTCGAACCCGGCCCCGAGGAAGAGCCGGTGGTCTACCTCGAGGGGTCGACCTTCAACGATTGTGACATCACTTCGGGCGATTGCGGAGATGAGCCGCCACCGCCACCGCCACCGCCACCGCCGCCACCGCCACCGCCGCCGCCGCCACCGCCGCCGCCGCCGCCACCGCCACCGCCACCGCCGCCACCACCACCGCCGCCGCCGGTGGAGCAGCGCGAGGAGTTGATCGAAATGGTCGAGGCACAGGCTCCGGTGGCGACGGCGATCACGACCGTCGCGCCTTTCACCGCGGCACCCGTCGAGCAGAGCGAGCAGGACACCAATGTCGAATTCGGGGCTGGTTTCCCCGGCCTGCTCAATGCTGCCCTCACCGGAGAGAACGAAGGCATCGACGATCCGGTGGCCAGCGGCGGCGATACTGCGCTCTACGGATCGCCCGACGGGCAGGACGGCGACGAAGACGAGGAAGACGAAGACGAAGACGCGGATGAGGACGAAGGAAATGGCGACGATGCGCAGTAAGACGTCCGCCGCATTGGCGAGCGGAGCGCTCGGGGCCGCACTGGCGCTCGCCGCTCTTCCGGGCGCCGTGGCGCGGGCGCAGGACCGCCCGGTGAGCTATAGCGACACCTTTCCGATCGGTGGCAACGGATTGTGCGAAGCGCAGATCATGCAGCCGCAGCGCGGTTCGGGGCTGTTCGACCGCGCCTACACGATCGTCTGTCGCGACGCCGCAGCACCGGTCGGCAGGCTCTGGGTCCTGCGCGGCGAGCAGCGGATCGGATCCTGCCGAGCGCTTCCTGCCGTCGTCCGAGTGCCGCGCCGAGGGGGAATCCGCCGGTCCGGCAGCACTCGGCTCCGCCACCACGCTCGCCTGTACCGAGGCCGACAGTGGGACCCGGCGCATCCTCGTGGTCGGCGAGAGCAAAGGCAGAATTATCGCCGGCGAAGCCATCGCCGCCTATCGCGACGCCGTTCGCCTGGGAATGGCCACTCTCGTGGGTGACCGGCCGGTTGGGGGCGACGTGGAAATCCCGCTGACCGAGACGGGCGATGCTGCAGCCTTCGCCCGTGCGCAGGCCCGCGCGCTCGCCTCGGACGCAGTCATTTCCGAGGCCTATCGCCGCAGCAACAATGGCTCCTACGCCGAGGCGCTCGAATTCTTCGCCGAAACTGCTGCCAGTGCGGAAGGCCGCAGCGCCCACGAGGCGAAGCTGAATGAGGCGCTGCTGCAATCGAATCTGGGCAATTTCGCCGAGGCCCGGCGAGGCTTCGCCGAAGTTCGCGGCCGCCTGTCGGGCGATCAGGTGCTCGGCCGGATGCTGCGCAATTACGAAGCGATCGATGCGCTGAATGCGGGGTCGGCTGCGGCGGCGCTCGAAATTCTCGATCGCCCCTTGCCGGGCATCGCGGCGACCGGGACGGCCGGAGCCGCGTTCGAGATTTCCGATGCGCTGGCCGACCGGCTCTCGGCCGAGCAGCCGAGCGCCCTCGATACGGTCAGCGGCCTGACCGATCTCGAGCGGGCCGACCTGCTCGATGGCCAGGCCCAGCATCTGCGTTCCACCGCCTATCGTCTGCTCGGACGTGCGGACGAGGCAGTGGCCCAGCTGGCCATTGCCGATCAAAGGCTCGCCGGCGTCCGCAATGGCGGCGTGCGTTCGATCCTGTGGCTGCGCGCTCAGGTGCTGGGCGAACTGGCGGATCTCGCGGAAGGACGCGGCGATGCGGCGGCGGCGGAAGCTCGCCATCGCCAGGCGATCGACCTTCTTCTCGCCAATTACCCCGATTCCCCCGCGCTTCTCAGCAGCAAGGCGCAGATGGCTGGCTTTCTGGCGCGCGCCGGACGGACCGAAGAGGCTCTCGTCGCCTTTCGCGATCTGGTCGACCACGCCGAAGGCCAGTCGGCGCAGTCGCTGCGCACGCTGCTCGTTCCCTATTTCGAACTGCTGGCGGGCGAGGGCGGTGCCGGGCCGGGTCCCGCCGCCGACCTGTTCCTCGCCAGCCAATTGCTGCAGCGGCCGGGCCTTGCGCAGACCCAGGCTGTTCTCGCTCGCGAATTGTCGGGGGGCAGCGACGAAGCGGCGCAACTGTTCCGCAAGGCAGTGAACATGGCGCGCGCGGTAGAGCAGGTACGCAACGAAATCGTGCGCCTGGAGGCCGAGGCCGGGACCAATCCGTTGCTGGTCGAACGGCTGGCACAGCAGCGCAGCGTTATCGATGGCCTGGAGGCGCAACAATTGGCGCTGCAGGACAAGCTGGGCGAATATCCGCGGTTCCGCGCCGTGTCCGATGGCCGCATAACGCTGAAGCAATTGCAGCAGACCCTGCGACCCGGCGAAGGGTATCTCAAGCTGGCGACGCTCGACGGGGCGACCTTCGCGGTCTTCGCGACGGCGGACACGGCGCGCGCCTATCGTGCGGGAATCGATCCGCAGGCGCTGGCGAACACGGTCGACGAATTGCGGGCGACGATCGCCTATGTCGAAAACGGCCAGACGCTCACCTTCCCCTTCGACATCGCCAGGGCGCGCGAGCTCTATGTTGCGCTGTTCGGTCCCGTCGATGCGGAAATGCAGGCGGTCGAGCACCTGATCTTCGAGCCCGACGGGGCGATGCTGCGCCTCCCCGCCAATCTGCTGGTGATGGATGATGCCAGCGTCGAGCGTCACACCGAACGCGTCGCGCAGGGCGGGGACGATTACGACTTCACCGGCACCCGGTGGCTGGGCCGGGACATCCAGGTCTCCACGACGGTTTCGCCCGCCGCCTTCCGCGATGTGCGCCAGGCGCCGCGGTCCCACGCCACCCGGCAGTATATCGGCTTCGGCCAGAACGAGCCGGTGGGCGAAAGCCTCGGAACGCTGGGTACGCGCTCGGCGCTGGCAGGAGGCGAGGATTGCCTCTGGGCGCCGGCCCTCTGGAACTATCCGATAGAGGCCGACGAGCTCTATACCGCGGCCCGCAGCCTCGGAGCCTCCGCCAGCGACGAGCGGATCGTGACCGGTGCCACATTCACCGATACGGCCTTGCTGGGGATGGAGGATCTCGACGAATACCGCGTGCTCCATTTCGCCACGCACGGACTGGTGACGGCGCCGCAGCCCGAATGTCCGCCGCGCCCCGCCCTGCTGACTTCCTTCGGAGACGAGCAGTCGGATGGCCTGCTCTCCTTCGCGGAGATCTTCGACCTCAAGCTCGATGCCGATCTCGTCATCTTGTCGGCCTGCGATACTGCCGGCGAGGCGACGGTGGGTGCGACGCGCGAGGCTGGCGTCGCATCGGGCGGCGGGTTCGCACTCGACGGCCTGGTGCGCGCCTTCGTCGGTGCGGGCGGGCGTTCGGTGGTCGCGAGTCACTGGCCCGTGCCCGACGATTACGATGCCACCAATCGCCTGATCGACGGTTTCTTCGCCGCCCCCGACGGGACGGCGCTGGCCGAAGCCATGCGCCGCTCGCAGGGGAGACTCATGGACCAGCGCGAAACGTCGCACCCATTCTACTGGTCGGCTTTCGCCATCGTCGGCGACGGCGCCGCTTCGCTGCGGTAGGGGGCGCCGGTTCAGCCACTCACTTCAGTGGCAGGATCTTCTCGATGATGTAGGTGGCGGCAGCTTCGGGCGTCATTGCGACAGTATTGACCCGGATTTCGGCATCTTCGGGCGCTTCATAGGGACTATCGATGCCGGTAAAGTTCTTGAGCTTGCCGGCGCGCGCCTTCTTGTAGAGCCCCTTCACGTCGCGAGCCTCGGCGATCTCGAGCGGGGTATCGACGAAGATCTCGATGAACTCTCCCTCGTCCATCATATCGCGAACCAGCTGCCGGTCGGCGCGGAAGGGCGAGATGAAGGCGGTGAGGACGATCAGTCCGGCATCTGTCATCAGCTTGGCGACCTCGCCGATCCGACGGATGTTCTCTATCCGGTCGCTTTCGGTGAAGCCGAGATCCTTGTTGAGTCCGTGACGGACGTTGTCGCCGTCGAGCAGGAAGGTATGGCGGTTCATCACGGCCAGCTTCTTCTCGACCTCATTGGCGATGGTCGACTTGCCCGATCCCGACAGGCCGGTGAACCACAGCACCCGCGGCGTCTGGTTCTTCATTGCCGCGTGATGATCGCGGGTGATGTCGGTGGCCTGCCAATGGACGTTCTGGCTCCGCCGCAGGCTGAAGTGGAGCATGCCCGCTCCGACGGTCCGATTGGTCAGCTTGTCGATCAGGATGAACCCGCCAAGAGTGCGGTTCTCGGCATAGGGCTCGAACACGACGCGTCGGTCGGTGGTGATCTCGCACACGCCGATCTGGTTGAGATGGAGCGTCTGCGAGGCGAGATGCGAGCCCGAGCCGCTCGGGTTGTTGACGTCGATCTCGTATTTGGGATTGGCCACGGTCACGCTGACCATCTGCGTGCCCAGCTTCATCCAGTAACCGCGCCCCACCACCAGCGGTTCGTCGTCCATCCACACGATGGTGCTTTCGAACTGGTCGGCGACCATTGGCGGGCTGTCGGCAGCGGCGAGCACATCGCCGCGCGAACAGTCGATTTCGTCTTCCAGCGTGATCGTCACCGACTGGCCGGCGACCGCCCGATCGAGATCGCCCGCCATGGTGACGATCGACTTGACCCTGCTGGTCCTGCCCGATGGCAGCGAACGCAGTTCGTCGCCCGGCTCGACCGTGCCCGCGGCGATGAGACCGGAGAAGCCGCGGAAGTCGAGGTTGGGCCGGTTGACCCACTGGACCGGCATGCGGAACGGTTGCGTCTGGCTGGCGGTGTCGCGCACCTCGATCGCCTCGAGATGATCGATCAGCACCGGCCCGTCGTACCAGGGAGTATTGTCCGAAGCTGCGGTGATATTGTCCCCCGCCAGACCCGAGATCGGGATGGCGGTGAAGCTCTCGATGCCGATACTTTGGGCAAAGGCCTCGTAGTCCTCCACGATCGCGTCGAACCTGTCCCGGTCGTAGTCGACCAGATCCATCTTGTTTACCGCGAGCACCAGATTGCGGATCCCGAGCTGGCGGCACAGGAAGCTGTGGCGGCGCGTCTGGACGAGCACGCCCTTGCGCGCATCGACCAGGATCACCGCCGCATCGGCGGTCGAGGCACCGGTCACCATATTGCGGGTATATTGTTCGTGCCCGGGACAGTCGGCGACGATGAACTTGCGCTTCTCGGTCGCGAAAAAGCGATAGGCGACATCGATCGTGATGCCCTGCTCGCGTTCGGCGGCGAGGCCGTCGACGAGAAGTGCGAAGTCGATCTCCTGTCCTTGTGTGCCGACCCTGCGGCTGTCGGATTCGAGGGCCGTGAGCTGGTCCTCGAAGATCATCTTGCTGTCGTAGAGCAGGCGCCCGATCAGCGTCGACTTTCCATCGTCCACGCTGCCGCAGGTGATGAAGCGCAGCATCGACTTGTTCTGGTGCTGTTCGAGATAGGCATCGATGTCCTCGGCGATGAGCGCATCGGTCTTGTAGGTCGGGGCGGTCATCAGAAGTAACCCTCCTGCTTCTTCTTCTCCATCGATCCATCGCCGGCATCGCGGTCGATCACGCGGCCCTGCCGTTCGCTGGTGGTGGTCAGCAGCATTTCCTGCACCACCTCCTGCAGCGTCGCCGCGGTGCTCTCGACAGCGCCGGTCAGCGGGAAGCAGCCGAGCGTGCGGAAGCGGATCGAACGGGTGGTGATTTCGGGGCGATGGCCGAGGACCTCCTCGAGCCGCTCGATGTCGTCGGCCATGAACAGCCCGCCCTCGTGCTCGTAGGTCGGGCGCGGAGCGCTGAAATAGAGCGGGACGATCTCGATCTCCTCGGCCATGATATATTGCCAGATGTCGAGCTCGGTCCAGTTGGAGAGGGGGAAGACGCGGATGCTCTCGCCCTTCTTCTTGCGCGCATTGTAGAGGTTCCACAGTTCGGGGCGCTGGTTCTTCGGGTCCCAGCCATGCGTTGCGCTGCGAAAGGAAAAGATGCGCTCCTTGGCGCGGCTCTTCTCCTCGTCGCGCCGCGCACCGCCGAAGGCCGCGTCGAACCCGTGGCTGTCGAGCGCCTGCTTGAGCCCTTCGGTCTTCCACATGTCGGTGTGGAGCGGACCGTGGTCGAAGGGGTTGATTCCCCGCTCCTCCGCCTCGGGATTGCGATGGACGAGCAACTCCATGCCCGCATCCTTCGCGGCCTTCTCGCGCAATGCGTACATGTCCTTGAACTTCCACGTCGTATCGACATGCAGAAGCGGGAAGGGCGGGGGCGAAGGGTGAAACGCCTTCTTCGCCAGATGCAGCATCACCGCGCTGTCCTTGCCGATCGAATAGAGCATCACCGGCTTCTCCGCCTCGGCGACGACTTCGCGCATGATGTGAATGCTTTCGGCCTCGAGCCGCTGGAGATGGGTGAGCGTGGTCGGTTCGGTCATGAAGCACATCCTTGGATCGGGCGGGCGATAGCGCATGCGGGCGGAGTTGGACCTCCCATATGGGAGGTGCTAGACCGTGGCGCATGCGCATTCCCAATCTGGGCGAAACCGAACTTCTCGTGCCCCTGCACTCGGGCATGTTCGAGCAGCCGATGTGGCAGAGCTTCCTGCGCCTCCTGCGCGGTGCGCTCGGCGCCCGCTCGGCCGCGTTGCGGCTGGGCCCCCGGAGCGAAGGGGAAGATGTCCTGCTCGGCGATGGCGCGCCGATCGAATGGCCCGCAGCCGCCATGCGCGAGACCCGGGTCTATTCGGGCGAGGAACTGGGGCTCGAGCCGACTGCTGCGCTACGCGCCATGCGCGTCGTCGCTACGGGCGGGCTCGAGGCGACGCTGCTCGTCGCCGGGAGCGCGGTTCCCGGAGCCGAAACCGCCAGCCTGCTCTCGGCGCTGGCGCCGCATTTGCGCGTCGCGCTCGAAGTGCTCGCTTCTCTCGAGCGCGAGCGCAGCCGGGCCTCGGTCAGCGCCGAGGCCTTCCGCCGGATGAACTTCGGCTGGATCGCCCTCGACGAGCGCTGCCGGATCGTCGACCTCGATCCGCAGGCGGAACGCTTCCTCGAGCGCGCCGGAGCGCTGCGGCGCGGGCCCTACGACCGTCTCGTCCCGTCCTCGCCCGGGGTCGACCGCCAATTGACCGCACTCGTGCGCGCCATGGCGGGCGACCGGCGCCACCGGCCGCAGGCGCTGAATCTCAGCAAGGATCCCTGGATCGACATTCTCGTCGCGCCCATGCGGATCGAGGCCCTGTCGAGCGAGAGCAAGGCGGTGGCAGCGGTCTATCTGAGGGGCGACCGCACATCCAGCGCCGACCGGCACGAGCAATTGGTCGATCTGTTCGACCTGACCCCGGCGGAGGCGCGGCTGGCCTGGTCGCTGGCACAGGGCCTCTCGATCGTCGAAGCGGCTGCGGCGCATGGCCTGACGGTCGAGACCGCGCGCTATTATTCTAAGAAGATCTACGCCAAGACCGGCGCGCGCGGGCAGGTCGATCTGGTGCGCAACATTCTCACCGGCGTGCTGGCGCTGGCTTAACGCCCGTCGGTCCGCGCGACGAGTTCGGGCCAGAAGGCATCGGCCCCGCGGGCGGCGACTTCGCGGCCGAGAACTCCGGCCCAATGCGCATCATTGCCGAACTCCGAACGCCATTGCCAAAGCCGTCGGGTGAGCGGGTGGAGCGGATAGTCCTGCGTGAATCCGATGGCGCCGTGCACCTGATGCGCCACGGTGGTGCCGACGCCCGCCGCGCGGTTGGCGCGCAATTTGGCAGCGGCGATCTCGAAGGTCGCTCCGCCCCGGTCCAGCGCCTGTGCCGCGCCCATTGCGGCGCAATTCGCGGCCGCCGCCTCGCAGGCGAATGCGGCGAGGCTCTGCTGCACCGCCTGGAACCTGCCCAGCGCCCGCCCGAACTGGCGGCGGGCGTTGGCGTAGGAGACCGACCGGGCGAGCGCGGCATCGAGCGCTCCGGCGATCTGCGCGCTGCGGGCGAAGGCTCCGAGCTCGAAATGCGCCGCGCTGCCTTCCTCGGCGCAGCCGGCGATGACCGCGTCGGCGAGGGGGAGCGCGAGCGCGTGATAGCCCGCAAGCCTGAAGACCGTCAGCGCATCTTCCCAGCTGCCCCCGAAGCCGCCCTCGTCCTCGCGCACCATCAGCAGCGGGAGTCCGAGCTCCTCGAGCCTTGGCCAGTCGCGCTCCTGCGTGGCGCCCGGGCCGAGTTCGGCGAACAGCGAGTCGGCCATTTCGGCGAGCAGGCGGCGGCTGTCGGTCATCGCAGGCCCAGGCCGCGCGCGATGATCCCCCGGAGGATTTCGCGCGTCCCGCCGCGCAGCGAAAAGCTCGGGCTCACCTGGAGCAGATATCCGGTCACCCTTGCGAGCGCTTCAGTGTCGTTCGGCCCCATCTCGACTGCGCTCTGCACCAGCTCGGGCAGCGCCTGTTCGTAGGAATTGCCGAGGTCCTTGACCATCGTCGCCTCGAGCGCCGGATCCTCGCCCCGCGCCAGCTTGGCGGCGACCGAGGCGCTCATCAGCCGCAGCGTCCAGGCGTCCGAAGCGAGCCGTCCGACCAGTTCCGCGAGCGCCGGATCGGGGTTCTTGCCGACATGGCGGACGAGTTCGAGGAACAGCACCATGGAGGAGAGGTAGCGCTCGGGCCCCGAGCGTTCGAGCGAGAGCTCGGCGGTGGCCTGGCGCCAGCCCTGGCCTTCCTCGCCGAGCAGGGCGGAGGCGGGCAGGCGGACATCCTCGAAGAACACCTCGTTGAATTCGTGCGCCCCGGTGAGGTCGAGGATCGGTTTGACGGTCACCCCCGGCGCATCCATCGGGATCACCAGTTGCGACAGGCCCTGCTGGCGTTCGGAACCCTCTGCCGAGCGCACCAGCGCGATCATGAAATGCGCGCCATGGGCCCCGGTCGTCCAGACCTTCTGCCCGTTGACGGTCCAGCCGTCGTCCGCTCGCCGCGCCGCGGTGCGGACCGAGGCGAGGTCGGAGCCCGAATCGGGTTCGGACAGGCCGATGCAGGCGAAGGCCTCCCCCTTTGCGATCGCCGGGACCCAGCGGCGCTTCAGCTGCTCGTTCCCGAGCCGCAGCAGCAGCGGCCCGCTCTGTCGGTCGGCGATCCAGTGCGCACCGACGGGTGCCCCCGCCGCGAGCAATTCCTCGATCACCACATAGCGTTCGAGCTGGCTGCGTTCATGCCCTCCATAGGCTTTGGGCCAGGTCATCCCGAGCAGGCCCGCGGCGCCGAGCTTGCGGCTGAATTCGGGGTCGGGCTTGGTCCAGCTGTTGGCGCGCTTCACCGGATCGTGCAGGCCGTGTCCGGCGACCAGATCGCGCACCTGCCGGCGCAGCGCGGGAGCGCGCTCGGGCCAGTCGACGGCTTCGGTGGCGAAGGTCTGCATCGCAACCTCTCTCCCCAATTTGCCGGCTTGCCGCAAGACCCGTTGCATCGAGAAACGAATCCCGACACTGTGTCGCGCGAGAGACAGGATCCCCCAATCCGCAAGGAGAGATGCGATGACCGACTACAAGAACCTGATCGACGGCAAGATGGTCGACAACGGCGAATGGCTCGATGTGGTCAATCCCGCCAATGAGGAGGTCATCGCGCGCGTTCCGGCCTGCGGCAAGGACGAGCTCGACCGCGCCGTGGATGCCGCGCGGCGCGCCTTCGAGAGCTGGCGCAGGACCTCGCACGAGGAACGCCAGAAGGTCGTCCAGGGCATTGCCGCGGCAATCAAGGACAATGCCGACGAGCTCTTCCGTTTGTTGACCACCGAGCAGGGCAAGCCGCATGCGCAGGCGCAGCAGGAGATCTACGGTGCCGCCGGCCTCGCCGCCGCGCAGTCGACTCTGACGCTCGACGATGTGGTGAACCAGGATGACGACACCCGCCTGTCGCGCACCCGGCGCGTGCCGGTGGGCGTGGTCGGCGGGATCGTGCCGTGGAATTTCCCGGTCATGATGGCGATCCAGAAGATCGTCCCGGCGCTGGTCGCGGGCTGCACCATCGTGCTCAAGCCGTCGCCCTTCACCCCGCTGACGACGCTGCGGATCGCCGAACTGATCAAGGACGTCGTCCCCGCCGGGACGGTCAATATCATTACCGGCGAGGACAGTCTCGGCCCGCTGATCACCGAGCACCCCGGCATCGACAAGATCACCTTCACCGGCTCCACCGCAACGGGCAAGAAGATCATGGAGAGCGCCAGCGGGAGCCTGAAGCGGATCACGCTCGAGCTGGGCGGAAACGATGCGTCGATCGTCCTGCCCGATGCCGATGTCGAGAAGGTGGCGGAACAGCTGTTCTGGTCGAGCTTCTCCAACGCGGGCCAGGTCTGCATCGCGGCCAAGCGAATCTACATCCACCAGGACATCTACGAGGATCTGTCGAAGGCGATCGCCGAATATGCGCGGAACGTGAAGGTGGGCGACGGCTCGCAGCAGGGCACGGGCGTCGGGCCGATCCAGAACCGCAAGCAGTATGAACGGGTGCTCGAGCTGATCCAGGATGCCAAGGACAATGGCTACAGCTTCCTCACCGGCGGCGACGAGGATCCCTCGGGAACGGGCTATTACGTGCCGATCACCATCCTCGACAATCCGCCCGAGAATGCGCGGATCGTGGCCGAGGAGCAATTCGGACCGGTCATGCCGCTGATGAAGTTCGAGAGCGTCGACGAGGTGATCGAGCGGGCGAACAATTCCGAATACGGCCTCGCCGGCGCGATCTGGACGAAGGACACCGACAAGGGCGTGGAAATCGCCGAACGGCTCGAGACCGGGACGGTGTGGATCAACGAATTCATGCACCTGTCGCCCTTCGCGCCCTTCGGCGGGCACAAGCAGTCGGGCTTCGGCGCGGAATACGGGATCGAGGGCCTCAAGGAGTTCACCTATCCGCAGGTGATCACGGTCAAGCGGGACGCGCAGATCTGACGCATCGCCCGCCGGCTCGCCTTCGGGCAGAGCCGGCGGGATTGCGAGCGGCTGGTCCGGTTTGCGCCAGGAACGGCTTGGCGACTGTGGCGCTGCGAAGCGGGCCCTGGCCCTCGCGCGGAGACAGGCTCATTGCTGCGACGTGATCTGCGGCTCCATATGCAGGTAGCGCTCGTTGAAATCCGCGACCGAGCGCATCCTGCGCCAGTCGGGAAAGCTGATGCTGCGCCGGTCGCGGACGATCAGCCCTTCGGCGGTCAGTGCTTTGAGTGTTCGGTTGACGTGAACCGGAGTGAGGCCGGTCGCATCTCCCAGTTCCTCCTGGGTCATGGGCAGCTCATATCCGTATTTCTCTGCCAGCCCGAGCGCGTCGAGGCGCGACCCGAACTCGCAAAGAACATGCGCAATTCTCTCGCGGGCAGGGCGCCGGCCGACATTGACGACCCATTCGCGGAAAATCGAGGCTTCGACGAGCGTCTTGATCGAGATCGCCTTTCCGATCTCCGGGCGGGCCTGGGCAAGATTTTGCAGATCCTGCCGTTCGAGGAAGGCGACGTCGCCGCGCGTGAGCATCTGAACATTGTGATCGGACACGTTGAGAAACATGTTCTGAAAGTCGACCGAATCGCCGGGCATGTGGATGGCGACGATCTGTCTGCCTCCTCCACCGGTGATCTTCTGACGATATGCGAACCCGGTGACGAGCACACCGCAGCGCGTCGGGGGCTCGCCTTCGCGCACGATATAGGCGGCCGGATTGAGGGTCTTGAGATGATGCGGAAGGCCGAGGACGGCCTCCCGGTCTTCCTTCGACAGCGGATGTCGCATCTCGAGATTTCGAACCAGCAGTTCGAGCGGATGCCCAGTGCTCACGAAAAGTTCTCCCGACGAAGGGCGGGAGCACAATACTCTCAGCCGACAGACACCCGGTAACGTTCCGCCGATACCGTCACTATAACATGGCGCGGTCTAAATCTCGATATCCTATGTGATGCTATTGAAATACAACATAGGTTTGGGAGCGAGGCTATGATATGAACGGCTCATCGTCGAAAGGAGCCTCGGGCTTCGACGACTGAGAGACGCTGCGCTCCCGCCCATGTGTGTGGAGTTTCGCGTGTCCATCTATTACTTCCATCTGCGCAATGGCGAGGATGTTTTGCTGGATCCCGACGGCAGGGAAATGGCGACTTTGCACGAGGTCGAGCGCGCAGCTCTGAGCGACGCCCGTTCGGTAATCAGCCATGATGCGCTGGAGGGGCGGATCGACATGAGCTACCGGATCGACGTGGTGGATGCCGCCGGACTGACGGTGCACAGCCTCGGTTTCGCCGAGGCGGTCGAGATCGCGCGGGGATGATCCGCGCAGCGTCAGCCGAACCTCAGGGCGCCGCCGACGACTGCGTGACCCGCTCGAGGGGAGCCGTCAGAATCCAGGTCAGCCCATCGGGAGTGTAGTCGATCTGGGCTTCCCCGCTCACCGGTCGGCTGGTTCCCCGCTTGAGCAAGCGGGTTCCGAAGCCCTCCCGCTCGGGCGCCGTCACCGGCGGTCCGCCGCGCTCGGCCCACTGCATCCAAAAGCGCGCGTCGGCCCCCGTTCCGAGCACCTTCCAGAACAGCTCGACCGATCCCTCTTTCGCAGACAGCGCCCCATATTTCATGGCGTTGGTCTGCAGTTCGTGCAGGGCCATGGAAATCGCCATGACGGCGTTGGCGCGCAAGCACAAATCGGGGCCGCTGCATTGAATCCGCTCGTTGGCAGCGCCCGAGATACTCAGCGCCTTTCCGATCGTCTTTCGCAGGTCTCCCGTTTCCCAATTGCCCGAGGCCAGCACATCGATCGCGCCGCCCATCGCGGATAGCCGGTCGTTCAACCGCTCCTTCGCATCGCCCAGGGTCATTTCCCCGCGCAGCGAATGGCTGACGAGCGACTGGGCCGTCGCGACGAAATTCTTGAACCGGTGCTTCAACTCGGCGCGTTCCATGAGCGCGTCCGGATCCTGCGCGAGCGTCACGACGGCGCCCGCCCATGCCTCGGCATCGGTCGACTCGTTCGGAGCCCCGCCCGTTCCGCTCGAAGCGGGTTCCGTATCGCTCAGGTGCAGGTACCCGGCCGAAAATCCTCCCTCCGCGGCGAGCCTTTCCCAATCCATGATCGTCAGGAGATCGCCGTGCTTCTCGACCAGATTGTCGTCGCGCAACCCCTTGAGCACCCGATTCACATGAACCGAGGTGAGGCCGAGCGCTTCTCCGATCTGCTCCTGGGTGAGCGGCACGCGGCAGCTTTTTCCATCGGACTCGCCGACCTCGTTCAGACGCATGTACAGTTCGCAGAGCAAGTGGGCGACGCGTTCGCGCCCCGACCTCTTGCCGAGGCTGGCGTTGTATTCGCCCAATCGGACGTTTTCACGCGCTCCGATCCACCCCAGGACGTCGGCCAGCGCGGCATCGCGTTCCATCATCGACCTGAAGCTTGCCCGGGGCACGGTCGCGATTTCGCAGTCGGTCAGGGTCGAAAGCGATTCATTGCGCGCGGCGATGTAGAGATTGTCCAGGTCGCAGATCTCACCCGGCAGCAGGAGTGCCGTGATCTGCCGCCTCCCGTCGGGGAAGTCCCTGCTCCGGAACGCCCAGCCCTTGAGAAGGAGGTGCAATTGAGCCGAAGAATCGCCGGCGGCTGCGACCTCGCTTCGCGCCTGCACGTGCATCGGCTCGGCGCAGAAATCATGAAGCGCCGCGATCGTCTGTTCGTCGATTCGGCGGAACCGGCTCAGGCGATCGACGAGCAAGTGCAGGCCCGACCCATCGGGGATAGCGCGTTTCGACGTTTCTATTGCGCCGCCCCCGGCCGAATGCGCATCCTCATATCGGAATTCACTCTCCATCTGTCCCACCATTTGCCATCCACCGATGATCGACCAAGGCAATCATTACAATACTCTGTAAGTCACTTTCACGCGAGAAGGGAGATTGGTCCGATAGCGGACAGTATAGACCTAACCTATGTTAGGCGAGTGACAGTGCCCTCGGCGGAGGCTCTTCGCATTCCTGTAAGAACGCAAGCTCGCAGCAGCAACGGGTGGCGCTCTCTTGCGAATAAAGCTATGATCGCGTGCATCGGCCGTCTGAGATCACGGGATGCGGCCGCCGAGGACTTCGTTCCTGCCCCAAGGCAGGAGTATTGATGCCACTTCCCGACAAAGCGCTCGTCCGCAACCGCCTGCTGCGCGCGATGGACGATGCGGATTTCGCGCGCCTGTCAAGCCATCTCGTGCCCTTGCGAACCGAGAAAAGTTTCGTGCTTTTCGAGCGGAACGAGGTGACGAGGGACGTCTGGTTCCTCGAGGACGGGATCGGGTCGATCGTGACCACTTCGCCCGAGGGACTGATGAGCGAGAACGGTCTGTTCGGCCGCGACGGCTTCGCGCCGGTCTCGATCGTCATGGGTTCGGACCGGTGTTCCCACCGGGGGTTGATCCAGGTCGCCGGCGACGCATGGCGCGTTCCCGTCGAGGTCTTCGGGGCGGCGCTCGCGGAGAGCGAGAACCTGCGCAAGCTGATGCTGCGCTTCGCCCACGCGCTTTCGGTGCAAACCGCATACACCGCCCTGAGCAACGCTGTTCACCAGATCGATGAGCGGCTTGCCCGCTGGCTGCTCATGACGCACGATCGCGTGAACGGGGACGAACTGCCGCTGACGCACGACTTCATGGCAATCATGCTGGGAGTACGTCGCCCGAGCGTCACCACCGCGCTGCACACGCTGGAGGGCAATGGCTTCATCCGCGCCGAGCGGGGCTGCGTCGTGCTTCGCGACAGGGGCGCGCTCGAGGACTTCGCCGGTGACAGCTACGGCCCGCCCGAAGCGGAGTACGAGCGGCTGATCGGACCCTTGCGCAAGTGAGGGGGAGCCTCGATCGATTCACGAGTGTTCTCCGCGCAAGCGCCTTTCGCGAACGACATGGGACAGGCTGGTTCAGCCGGCCTGATCCTTCGCGACGAATTTGTTCAATCTGCCCGATCCACCGGTGCTCGCTCGGGAAGCATGGCAGTGGAACAAGATCGCGCTCCCCCGTTTGCACACTGTAAGCCGACAAACAGCGAGAGGAGCTACGGATGGCGAAGGATGACGAACACGGTGGTCTGAGGCATGTCGCCGACAAGGCGATGGATGCCGTTGGTGGAATGGTCGGAAAGGCCGAGGCGGGCATGATCACAGGAGCCGCGGGCTTCGTTTCGAACGCCGCGATCAGCGATTTGTACGAGATTCATGCCGGGGAAATTGCCGTCCGGCGGGCGCAATCCCGGACTGTGCGCGACATCGCTCAGAAAATGGTTTCCGATCATACCGATACCAGAGCGAAACTGGCCGCAGCAGCGGCCTCATCGGAGCGGGTCGAACCCTCGGATATTCCCGCCGAACTGGACAGCCGGCGCTCCCGAATGGTCGAACATCTGAGGGATGCGCCGGGCGAGGAGTTCGACAAGACCTACATCGACCAGCAAACGCTCGCCCATGAAGAGGCGCTCAAGATGATGCGGCACTACGGCGAGGAGGGCGACTGTCCGGTTCTCCGGGCGTTCGCAAAGGAGGTCGCCCCGATCATCGATAGCCATCTGAGCCGAATGAAACAGATCGAAGCGGATTTCTCTGCCTGACGGGCTGGCCCGCCGAATTCTCTCCGAGAGCGCCAGCCGATGCGGCGGGTTGCCTATGGCCTCAGCCTTGCCGGGATCGAACGACGACCGCCATGCTTCGGCTGCAACAGCCGGGGGGCAGCCTCTTCCTGGGGCGCGTCCCCGGCTTCGGCGTCGTGGCTCAACGACCGTGATAGATGCGGTCGAGCACGGCCGAACTCTGCGTCACTCTGTGGACCTGCGGGTCGAACCGGTGATCCTCCGCCAGCTGCTCGGCCCAAAGGCAGGCAGCGCGCCCGCCCCAGTCATCCGGCGGCGAGGCAAGCACCTGCCTATGCGTACCGTGATCCACGAAGGCTTCGAAGTCGAAGAAACTGCCGCCGATATTGCGGAAGCCGGCAGAGGCCTCGGTGCCGTGAAAGGTCGCTCCGATGACCGCCTCGCGACCTGCATGCAGGTTCCATGAGCAGGCGAGGCGAGCGCTTACGTGATCCTCGAGATCGAGATGCGCCACGGCGAAGTCCTCCACCGCATCGGCGCCCGGCTCGAGCAGGCGGCCCTGCGAGTAGAGGCGCGACATCACCCGCTCGACCGCCGGAAAGTCGAGCAGCCAGAGCGCGAGATCGACGAGGTGGACTCCCAGGTCGATGACGCAGCCGCCGCCCAATTCTGCCCGGCGATAGAACCATGGCTTGTCGGGACCATAGGCATTGTGGAAGGTGAGGTCCGCGGCGAACACATGCCCCAGCTCTCCGGCGCGCAACAGACCGGCGACGGCCTCGGTCGCTGCCGTGTGGCGATAGGACAGATCCACGCCGAGCAGACGGTCGGCCTTCTCGGCCGCTGCGACGACATCGAGCGCTTCGGCTTCGTCGCGGCCCAGCGGCTTCTGGCAGAACACCGCGACGCCTGCTTCGAGAGCTGCGATCGCCTGTCGTGCGTGGAGCGCGCTCGGTGTGGCGATGACCACACCGTCGAGCTCGAGCTCCAGCATTGGCTCCAGCGACGGGACCACTCCGGCTTGCGGTGCGATCTCCCGTGCTGCGGCGACGCAATCGGCCGAAGGGTCGCAGATTGCAGCCGCCTCGACTTTTCCGGTGGCGAGAATCGCCTCCATCCGGTGGCGTCCGATCCAGCCGGTGCCGAGGAAGCCTACGCGCGGCACGCTCATGGAAAGACCACCAGGGCCTTGACGAAACCCTGCGGCTTGTCGCGGGTCGCGTCGAGCGCTTCGCCCAGCTGATCGATCGAGTAGGAATGCGTGTAGAGCGGCGCAGGATCGAGGCGCCCTTCGGCGACCGCCTCGGCGGCCTCGCGCATGCCGCGCATCTGCACCGCGAGATCGCGCTCGTGGGCATTGACGACGTCGATGCCCTTCCAGTTCCAGCTTTGCATGCTGACCTGTCTCGGTCCATCCTGATGATATCCGGCAACGACCAGCTTGCCGCCGAAGCCGATCAGTTCGCCGGCGAGATCGAGCGGCCATTGCTTGCCGACGCATTCGATCACCCGCTCGCACAAGGCCCCCCCGGTGCTCTCACCGACCCGGTCGATGATCGCCTGATGGTCATCCATCGGGACCGTTTCGGCAGCGCCGTAATGCGACGCCAGCTCGAGCGATTCCGATCGGCGCGAAATGGCGATCACCCGCGCGCCGGCATCGCTCGCCAGTTTCGTCAACACTGCACCGAGGAAGCCGATGCCGATGATCGCTACGGTCTGTCCCGGCCGGATGTCGCTCCGGCGGAAGATGTTGAACGCGCAGCCGAGCGGTTCGCCGGGAAACGGCTTTCCATCCAGTTCGGGAGGAAGACGGAGTACCGCCTCCGCATCGGCCACATCCGCTTCTGCATAGGCGCGATAGCTGAGCGCCGCCACCCGATCACCCGGCGCGAGATGTTTCACTTGCGGACCGACTGCATCGATCACCCCCCAGCCTTCGTGACCCAGGTCGCCGGGCGGGAGAGGGAAGTCCATCCACTCCGGTCCGGCCCAGGGCCCCAGATTCGAGGCACACACGCCGCAGCCCTCGAGGCGGATGCGCACCTGCCCCGCTCCCGGTTCGGGAACGTCGATTTCGGTCGTGGCGACCTTGCCGGGGCCGGTCACCTCGGCTGCTGTGATCCGAGCCATTCCGTATCAATCCTGCCGAATGAAGTCTTCGAGAGCTGCCCAGGCTTCGTCGTCGGTCACCTGCCGCGGCGGATGCTTGCAGAAGTAGGCTGCGGCGGGATGAACCGGTCCGGCCAGTCCCCGGTCGCGCGCAAGCTTGGCGCAGCGGATCATGTCGATGGCGACGCCCGCGGAATTGGGGCTGTCCTCGACCGAGAGGCGCAGTTCGAGGTTCATGGGAACTCCCCCGAACAGCTGCCCCTCCATGCGGATGAAGGCGACCTTGTTGTCGTTCTGCCAGGCGACGTAATCGGACGGACCCACGTGGATGTTCTCATCGCCCAGCCGCGAAGCCGCGACCGACTGCACTGCTTCGGTCTTCGACAACTTCTTCGAAGCGAGGCGGCTGCGTTCGAGCATGTTGAGGAAATCGGTATTGCCGCCGGTATTGAGCTGATAGGTTCGGTCCAGCTTCACCCCGCGTTTCTTGAACAGGTCGGTCAGCACTCGGTGGACGATCGTGGCGCCGAGTTGCGATTTGATGTCGTCGCCGATGACCGGCACGCCCGCCTCGCGGAAGCGACCCGCCCACGTCTCGTCGCTGGCGATGAAAACGGGGATGTTGTTGACGAAGGAGACTCCCGCTTCGAGCGCGCATTCGGCGTAGAATTCCGTCGCCCGCTGCGATCCGACGGGGAGGTAGTTCACGAGTACGTCGGCTTCGCTCTCGCGCAGCACCTCGACGACTTCCTTCTTGTCGGGTTCGGCTTCGTCGGCCGGACGGAAGGTGCGCGCATCGGGATAGTGCGCCATATGCTCCGCCACGCCGTCGAGAATGCGGCCCATCCGGACCCTGGTCCCGCTCTGCTCGACCTTGTTGCAAAACTGCTGGGTGCAATTGGGCGGAGCGAAGATGGCCTCGGCGACGTCGAGCCCGACCTTGCGCCGATCAACGTCCCATGCCGCGACCACGCCGATGTCCTCGGGGCGATAGCCGCCGACCTCGGCGTGCATGAGGCCGGTCATGTCGTTGGCGCCGCTGCGGTAGTGGGCGATGCCCTGGACGAGCGAACTGGCGCAATTTCCCACGCCGACGAGAGCCAGTCTGATGCCGGGGCGGACTGGCGAAGCCATCTGTGAGGCGTCGGGCGCGGCTGTCATGGGAGTGCCTTTCTGCTGCTCTGGGCCGGGGCGTAACGCTCCACCATCCATGCGCAGAAATCGGCGAAGGCCTGGGGATCCTTGGCGCAGGACGTGTGGTGCGCTTCCACCCCCAGGTGCTCGGGAGTGAAGCAGAAGGTCACCAGCACGTCGAAATCGGCGAGAGCTTCCATCTGCCGGTCGAACCAGTCGAGCGCACCCGGGCGGAAGCTGTCTGCCCAGGAAAGGCCGGTGCGCAGCTTCGTCACTCCCATGTCCTTCATCCAGCGCACCGCATCATCGAGGCGAGGATCCTGGAAGTGGAACCACTGCATCAGCCCCATGCGGTCGGCATATTTGCGATAGTGGTCCAGCGCCGGCTTGGGCGTGCCGTCTTCGCGGATCAGGCCCATGTAGAAGTGACGATAATAGCTCGATCCCTCGGCTTCGCGGTGGCGGGTTTCGGCGCCCCATTCGCGGGGAAGATCGAACAGCGAGTACCAATAGACGTTCGGAACCCGGTCGAGCAGGAGTTCGGCAGTCCGGTCGATCCCGAAAACCTGCACTTCCTCTGCGCCGAAGCTGCCCACGCCCACTTCGGTCGCCCAGATCGGCTTGTCGGGCACGACTGCCTCGATTTCGGAGATCCTGTCGGGCCAGGCGTGGATCGGCCAAAGATTCCAGTCGAGCGGAAAACCGTGCACCGCGACCACATCGACATGGTCGAGCGCGCCATGTCCCCGCATGCGTTCGATCCAGTGCGGATCGATGGGAGACATTCCCCCGAGCACGCGGGTTAGTTCGGGGTTGACGTCCGCGATGGCGCCGCCGGCGCGGACCACGGTGTCGGCATAGATCGACCAATCCGGATCCAGCTCCGGGTTCCAGTGGCTCTTGTTGTTCGGTTCGTTCCAGATCATCGCCGCTTCGATCACGCGGTGCCCCCTTTCTCCTTGTTCCCCCGGGCCGGGTAGACCGCGGCGGGTCCGTGCTGTGCGTAGGGTATCTCGCTCACGCGACAGAGATAGACCTCCGGCTCCGGCTGCTCTTCGATGGCGAATCCCGCGGCCCGAAGCATCGCCTGACTGCAAGCGGCGTTGGGAGCCCACCAGTTCGTCCAGTCGTGCGCAAACTCGCGCTCGATGAAATGCATCTTGGGATAGGCCGGGTTGTCGAAGTAATCCGGCGGCTGCGTCGTCCCCGGCTTATGGAACGGATGATCCTCGGGGACCTGTAGCACCGCTTCGGTACCCTGTTGCATCGTCTGGAACAGCATCGCATCGCCGACGACATGCTCCCGGATCAGATCGAGCGCGAGCAGCGGGTGGCGCAAATGGTAGAGCACGCCCATGAAGATGACGAGGTCGAACTTCTCGCCCAAGGCGGCAACGTCATAGACCGACAGGTTCCGATATTCGATATCGGCGAAACCGAGTGTTTCGGAGGCCAGCCGCGCCTGGTCGAGATAGCGGTCGTCGCTGTCGATACCGAGTACGCGTCCTGCTCCGCGCTTTTTCATCTCGATCGAATAGAAGCCGGCATTGCACCCGATATCGAGCACGGATTTGCCGCTGAGATCTTCCGGTATGACATGGGCGAAGCCGCGGAATTTGAACCCCGGATAGTCACCCAGGAAATGGTCGGGGGCAGTGCGGATGCCATGCCCGAGATCGATGTTTTGAAACCATGGACCCAATTCTTCCACGCGTGCCCGTAGTTGCTCCGTCCGCTCGCTCCCGACGAGCCGTGCCTGCGCACCCGGGCGGCTCATGCGGAGCACTCGTTGAGCGACAGCAGCCTGGCTCCCCAGTCACCTGCCTCGATGCGGCTGACCGAGGCCGGTGCGACGTCGAAACGCAGCAAGTGATCCAGAGAGAGCCCGAGGACGCCCGCAATCGCCGCGCGGATGGTGTCGCAATGACTTACCATCGCAATGATCTTCCCCGACATGCTCGCCGCAGTCGCACGCAAGTGCTCACCGATACGCTGCTGTACCTCGTTCATAGTCTCCCCTTTCGGTGCGCGCGCCTGCGCGCGATCATCGTTCCATCTCTTCCACGCCGGATCGTGGGAGAGTTCCTCGAAGCTCTTTCCGGTCCACTCGCCGAAATCGACCTCTTGCAGCGCCGGCACGATGGAGAAGTCCATCCCTTGCACGGCAGCGATTTCGCTTGCCGTCTCTCGGGCGCGTAGCACCGGGCTGGCATGGACCTCCGCGATCGCTTCGTCCGAAAGGTGCCGGGCGAGCCGCCGTGCCTGCGCGACCCCCTCGCCAGTCAGATTACCGCCAGCGGTCCTTCCTGAGAGGATGTGCCCGAGGTGCGCGTGCGCTGCATGCCTGATCAAAAGGATAGTGGCTGTCATGCGCGCTCGAGAGTTGCCCTTGGGTAAGTAGAAGCTTCGATTGGAATGCTTCGCGGACAATCATGGTTCCCCCGTATGTGCAAAAATTTCAAGCAGCTGCGGGAACAAACAAGAAGAAGGCGCATTCGAGGGATATCATAAGGGCAATCGGAGGCATAGAGCAACTAACATATGTTAGTTTGTGTCGGAAATACAATCGAGGCCTTGGGGAATGCCGGTCTCGAGGAGGTTAGTCGTGGATCGAATGGTTTCGTACTCAATGGGAGAGAGGGTTGACTGAACGTATTCTGGTCACAGGCGGAGCGGGTTTCATCGGCAAGGCCGTATGTCGCGAGCTCCTCGAGCGTGGTCATCATGTCCGGGTGCTCGATAGCCTGATCGAGCAGGTGCATGGAAAGGACGCCGAGGCGGACAAACTTCCTCGGCAGGTGGAATTCGTCAGGGGCGATGTGCGTGATGGCGATGCCGTTGCTGCGGCCCTGGCAGGCATCGACAGCGTGATTCACCTCGCCGCCGAAGTCGGCGTCGGCCAGTCGATGTATGAGGTGGAGCGCTACACCTCGACCAATGACGTGGGAACCGCTGTGCTGTTCGAGCGGCTGATCGACCACCCGGTCCGCAGGGTCGTTACCGCATCGTCGATGAGCATCTATGGCGAAGGCCTGTATCGCGATGCGGAAGGGGCTCTCGTGGAAGATGCCGCGCGCGCTGCCCTGCGCGACGGTCAGGCGAATTGGGAGCCTGTCGATTCCCGGGGGCGACCGCTGTCGCCGGTGGCAACACCCGAATGGAAGCGCCCGAGCCTCTCGTCCATCTACGCGCTCAACAAATATGTGCAGGAGCGGATCACGCATATCATGGGCGCGCCCTATGGGATCGAAAGTGCGTGTCTGCGCCTGTTCAACGTTTATGGACCGGGCCAGGCGCTGTCGAATCCCTATACCGGCGTTCTTGCGATCTTCGCGTCGCGGCTTCTCAACGACCGTCCTCCCATGATCTTCGAGGACGGCGAGCAGCGTCGCGATTTCGTTCATGTGCGCGATGTAGCGCGGGCGTTTGCCGAGGCTCTGTTCCATCCCGATGCCGCAGGAGGGACCTTCAACATCGGTTCGGGCCGGGATCGCTCTATCGCCAGCGTGGCCCGCGACCTCGCTCGCGCCATGGGTCACGACGGCATCACGGCGGAAATCGTCGGCAAGGCCCGCACGGGCGACATCCGGCACTGCTTCTGCGACACTTCGCTCGCAAAGGAGACGCTCGGCTTCGAGGCCCGCGAGAGCTTCGACGAGGGGCTCGCCGATCTCGCGGAATGGGTTTCCGAGCAAAGTGCCGAGGATCGGGTCGGCGATGCCCGGAACGAACTCGAACGGCGCGGGCTGGTCGCATGAGCGGCGGAGAAATCGGTACCGTACTGGTCACCGGCGGCGCAGGCTTCGTCGGCTCCAATCTTGCGAACCGGCTCGCCGAGCGCGGGCATACCGTACGAGTGCTGGACACGTTGGGTCGCGCCGGGGTGGAGCGCAACCTCGAGTGGCTCTGCTCGGCTCACGGCGACAGGATCGAGCCGGTAATCGGCGACGTCCGCGACGAGACCGCAGTCGGGAAGGCCGTTCGGGGGGTCGATGCGGCCTATCATCTCGCGGCGCAAGTCGCAGTGACCACCAGCATGCACGACCCGCGCGACGACCTCGAAGTGAACGTGCAGGGCACTTTCAATCTGCTCGAGGCCGTGCGGACCGAAAACTCGACCGCGCCCGTGATCTATGCTTCCACGAACAAGGTCTACGGCGATCTTGCATCGATCCCGGTTTTCGTCGGCGACAACGGCTATGCGCCTTCCGATGCCATTACCCGCCATTACGGCGTCTCGGAAGAGCAGCCGCTCGCCTTCCATACTCCCTATGGCTGCTCGAAGGGTGCGGCCGATCAGTATGTCCTCGATTACGGTCGCAGCTTCGCCATGCGCACTGCCGTGTTGCGCATGAGCTGCATTTACGGCGAGCGACAGATGGGCACCGAGGACCAGGGATGGGTGGCGCACTTTCTAATCCGGGCGCTCGCCGGCGAAACGATCACTCTGTTCGGCGATGGAGAACAGGTGCGCGATGTGTGCGACATACGCGACACCTGCGATGCCTATCTCGCCATGCTCGATCGCATCGACGGGGTCAGGGGCTGCGCCTTCAACTGGGGCGGCGGGCCCGACAATGCTATCAGCCTGCTCACATTGATCGAGGAGATCGGGAGGCTCACCGGCCGCTACCCCTCGGTCGAATTCGCACCGACCCGTCCGGGCGACCAGCGCTGGTTCGTCGCCGATACGCGCAAGGCCGATCGCGCCCTGGGGCTCGGAGCCCGGATTCCCTGGCAGCAGGGCGTCCGCGAACTCGCCGCGTGGCTGCAGCAATCGGGTGCCGCGGCCAACAGGCCGATGCCGGCCTCGTCGGCAGCAAGGGCCACCGCATGAGGCAGACCCGTCCCCTTCATGTCCTCATGACTGCCGATGCAGTGGGCGGCGTGTGGCAATATGCGATGACTCTGTCGGCCGAGTTGGCGGCTGCCGGACACCGCGTGACTCTGGCCGTGCTCGGGCCCGAGCCCAGCGACGAGCAGCGTGCGCAGGCTGCGAGGGTTGCGGGCCTTGATCTGGCGGAGACGGGGCTGCCGCTAGACTGGCTCGTTGAAGGACCGGAGCCGGTCGAGCGAGCGGCGCGCGAACTCGCCGCTCTGGCGCGTCGCACCGGGGCCGATCTCATCCACTGCAACAGTCCCGCCATTGCCGGTTGCGCACGCTTTACGGTTCCGTGCGTCGCCGTTGCCCATGGCTGTGTGGCGACCTGGTGGCGCGCTGCACATGACCGGCCGCTGGACCCGCAATTCGAATGGCATGCGCGAATGATGCGCGCCGGACTTCGTGCTGCAGATGCGATGGTGGCGCCGAGCGCCAGCTTCGCGCACGCGCTGTGCGAGACATATTCGCTCTCCCATGCGCCGAGCGTCGTCCACAACGGCCGCCCCGCGATCGGCCAGGGTTCTGCCGGAGCGCAGCTCGATGCGGCCTTGACCGTCGGCCGCCTGTGGGACCCGGTAAAGAACGCCGGCGTTCTCGACCGGGCAGCGGCGGAGCTCGATGTCGCCTTTCTCGCTGCCGGAGCGCTGCGAGGTCCGCATGGGGAGGAGTGTTCTCCGGAAAATCTCCAGTGCCTCGGCCACCAGAGCGAAGATGCCTTGGCGCAACTGTTGAGGCTGAAGCCGGTCTTCGTTTCTGCTGCCAGCTTCGAGCCCTTCGGGCTGGCCGTGCTGGAAGCCGCTTCGGCCGGTTGCGCTCTGGTGTTGTCAGACACGCCGACTTTCCGCGAACTTTGGGACCATTCGGCAGTGTTCGTCGACTGCGAGGATGCGAGCGGGTTCGCCCGCGCCATCCGTTCGCTTATGGAGGATCGGGGCCGGCGCAGTGCCCTCGGCGCGGCAGCGCGAGAGCGCAGCACCCGTTATACGCCCGCGGCGAATGCGGAGCGGATGACCGGGATATACGAGGCGGTCCTGGCTTCCGAAGAGGTGGCGGCATGAAGATCGCCTATTTCACCCATTCGCTGAGCTCCTGCTGGAACCACGGCAATGCGCATTTCCTGCGCGGAGTGCTGGACGAGCTGACGGTCCGTGGACACGAGGTCTCCGCCTTCGAGCCCCAAGGCGCCTGGAGCCTTTCCAATCTCCTGCGCGATCATGGAGACGACGGGCTCTCCGCCTGGCGGGAGAGCTATCCGCGCCTGTCTTCGACTATCTATCCGGCCGCTGCCGATCCGGCCGAACTGGCTGCGGGGAGCGACCTGGTCATCGTCCATGAATGGAACGATCCGGCGCTGATCGCGAGACTCGGCGAGGCCCGCAGGCGAGGCGCCGGCTATCACCTATTGTTCCACGATACCCACCACCGCGCGGTGAGCGCGCCTGCGGAGATGAAGAATTTCGATCTCACGGGCTTCGATGGCGTACTCGCCTTCGGCGAGGCGCTGGTCGAGGTCTATCGCGATCGGGGCTGGGGCGAGCGCGTATGGACATGGCACGAGGCAGCCGACATCCGCCGGTTCCACCCTCCGCAGGATGAGGTCGAGCGGAAGGGTCTCGTCTGGATCGGGAATTGGGGGGACGACGAGCGGAGCGACGAACTCGTCCGCTTCCTGCTCGAGCCGGCCCGTTCAACCGGGCTCGATCTCGACATCTTCGGGGTTCGCTATCCCGAGGAGGCTCGGCGGACGGTCGCTAGCTATGGCGCGCGCTATCACGGCTGGGCCCCGAACGCCGCGGCGCCGGGCATCTTCGCGCGGCACATGGCGACGGTCCATGTGCCCCGCCGCTATTACGCCGATGCCCTTCCGGGCATCCCCACCATCCGCGTATTCGAGGCGCTGGCATGCGGTATTCCGCTGGTCTCCGCCCCATGGGACGATGCCGAGCATCTCTTCCGCCCCGGCGACGACTTTCTCATAGCGCGCAGCGGTACCGAAATGGCGTCGCATCTCCGCGCGCTGCAAGAGGATCCGGACCTTCGCGCCGCTCTCGTCCGAAGCGGGCTCGAGACCATCCGACGGCGCCACACCTGCGCCCACCGGGCGGACGAATTGCTGGCGATCGCGGAGCAACTGGCTTCTCCAGGCGAAGCGAGGATGACCGCATGAAGATAGCCTTTTACGGATCGAGCCTCCTGTCGGCCTATTGGAACGGGGCGGCGACCTACTACCGCGGGATCCTGCGGGCCCTCGCGGACTGCGGGCACGAGATCACCTTCTACGAGCCCGATGCCTTCGACCGGCAGCAGCACCGCGACATCGAGCCGCCCGAATGGGTCCGGTCGGTGGTCTACCCAGCGACCGAGGAAGCGGTGAGGAACGTGCTCGCCGAGGCCGGCGATGCAGATGTGGTGGTGAAGGCGAACGGCGTCGGAGTCTTCGACGAGGAACTTCTCGCAGGTGTGCTCAGACATGCCAGCCCGCACGCGCTGAAGATCTACTGGGACGTCGATGCGGCAGCGACGCTCGACGAGATCCGCCGCAGCCCTGTGCACCCCCTGCGCAAGGCGCTGCCGCAGCTCGACGCCGTATTCACCTATGGCGGAGGACCGCCCGTGGTCGAGGCCTATCGCGGATTCGGCGCCCGGCAGTGCGTTCCGATCTACAACGCACTCGACCCGACGACGCACCACCCGGTCCCTGCCGAGCCACAGTTCGCTTGCGATCTCGGATTCCTTGCCAATCGGCTCCCGGACCGCGAGGCGCGGGTGGAGGAATTCTTCCTCCGGGCGGCCGAGCTTTCCCCGGCAAGCAGATTTCTGCTCGGCGGCAACGGATGGCAGGACAAGGGATTGCCCGCCAATGTGAAGGCGATCGGCCATGTAGGAACAGGCGATCACAACGCTTTCAACTGCACGCCGCTTGCCGTCCTCAATGTGGCGCGCGATTCGATGGCCGAAGTCGGCTTTTCGCCCGCGACCCGGGTGTTCGAGGCGGCGGGCGCCGGGGCCTGCCTGATCACCGACGCGTGGGAGGGAATCGAACTGTTTCTCCGGCCCGGTGAAGAAGTGCTCGTCGCTCGCGACGGCAAGGATGTCGCGGAGATTCTCGCAGGGCTGGATCAAGAAAGTGCCCGCCGGATCGGTGCCGCCGCCCTCGAGCGGGTTCGCGCCGAGCACACTTATGCCTTGCGCGCCGCGGAAGTCGATGCGGCCTTCGACGATCTGCGGGCGCGCTCGCGGGAGGCGGTAGCGTGAAGCTGGTGGTTCTCGGCCTCAGCCTGTCCTCCTCTTGGGGAAACGGTCACGCGACAACCTTCCGTGCGCTCCTCGGCGCCTTCGCCGGACGCGGCCACGATGTCCTGTTTCTCGAGCGAATACAGCCCTGGTACGCCGCGAACCGGGATCTCGGCGATCCCGACTTCTGTCGCCTGGATTACTACCGGGACCCCGCCGAGCTCGAACGCTGGCGCGAAGAGATCCAGGCAGCGGATGCGGTGATGGTCGGATCCTACGTACCCGATGGGGTGGAGGTGGGTCGCTGGATCCAGCAGACGGCACAAGGCACGACCTGCTTCTACGATATCGATACGCCGGTGACCCTCGCCAAACTGGCTCGTGGCGATCACGAATATCTGAGCCCCGAGATCATCCCGGGCTACGATATCTACTTCTCCTTTACCGGCGGGCCGACGCTCGTCCGGCTGGAGGAGGAGTTCGGGTCGCCCTGCGCACGGCCGCTGTATTGCTCCGTCGATACCTCGCGCTATCGGCCGCTCGATCTGCCGGCTCGATGGGATCTGTCCTATCTGGGCACCTACAGTCCCGACCGGCAACCGACGCTGGACCGGCTGCTGATGGAGCCTGCCCGGAGACGTCCCGATCTGCGCTTCGTGGTCGCTGGTCCACAATATCCAGAGGAGATCGAGTGGCCCGACAATGTCGAGCGGATCGCCCATCTTCCCCCGTCCGAGCACCCGGCCTTCTATTCGGCATCGCGCTTCACTCTGAACGTGACCCGGGCAGACATGATCGCAGCGGGCTGGTCGCCTTCGGTGCGGCTGTTCGAGGCGGGCGCTTGCGCGACGCCGATCATCTCCGACTGCTGGCGCGGCATCGACAGCATCTTCGAGCCGGGAGAGCAGATCGTTCTCGCCGAGGCCCCCGAGGATGTTCTCGCTGCGCTCGACGGTTCTGCGGGCGAAATGGGCAGGGCGGCACGCGAAGCGGTCCTGGCTCATCACAGCGCCGGGCGCCGCGCGGAACAACTCGAACAGGATCTCGAACGGGCCCGTGCGGCCGGTTCATCAGACAATGGAAAGGTTTCCCGATATGAGTGGTCGTAAGGAATTGACCCTGGTCGCGGGCGGCGCTGGTTTCGTCGGTTCGCATCTTTGCCGCGCCTTGCTCGAGGATGGGGCCAAGGTCCTCTGCATCGACAATCTTCAGACCTCGCGTGAATCGAACCTGCTCGCCCTGCAGAACCACGCAAACTTCAGCTTTGTGCGGGCTGACATCACCGAACCCCTGCCCGAGGAGGTTCTGGACCGCGAGGGCGAATATACCCGCATCTACAATCTCGCCTGCGCTGCCTCGCCGGCGCTCTATCAGGCGAATCCCGAGCACACGATGCTCACCAGCGTGCTCGGCACAAATCGGCTGCTCCGGCTTGCGGAGCAATCGGGTGCCCGCCTCCTGCTGGCGTCGACCAGCGAGGTCTACGGCGACCCCGAGGTCCACCCGCAGCCCGAGGATTACCGCGGCCACGTGAACTGCACAGGCCCTCGCGCCTGCTATGACGAAGGGAAACGCGCCGCCGAATCGCTGGCGTTCGATTTCGCACGGGCAGGGCGGGCGGAGGTGCGGGTAGCCCGGATATTCAACACCTACGGCCCCAACATGCGCATGGACGACGGTCGCGTCATTTCGAACCTGGTCTGTCAGGCCCTTTCGGGCGAGCCGCTGACGATTTACGGTGACGGCAGCCAGACGCGGAGCTTCTGCTACGTTTCCGACACGGTCGATGGGCTGCGCAGGCTGATGGAATCCACGGAGATCGAGCTGCAGCCGGTCAACATCGGCAATCCCGAAGAGATCACCATCAAGCAATTGGTCAATGCGCTGGCAACCATCATCGGCAATCCGCTCGAGCTGAATTACTGCGCATTGCCCGCGGACGACCCGAAGCGCCGCAGGCCGGTCATCGCGCGCGCCAAGAACCTGCTTGGTTGGCAGCCCACCACTCCGCTCGAGCAGGGACTTGAGCGGACGCTGGCCTGGTTCGCGCGTGAGCTCAAGGCCAATCACCCGAAGCAGTTCGTTGAGCGTCATGGCTATGAAAGCGTGCTGCGTTCTGCGATGGGCGAGGCTTCTCCGCAGCCGGCGCCGCTGAGGGTTCCCTCCTGAATTTGATTGCAGGGACTGCACCTGATGTCTTTACGACGGGACAGGTGAGCGTCTAGGATCTTCTTCTCCGTCTCGGACGGGCGCAGGCGCGCGACTGTCTCCCAATTTTTAACGGTTTTCGAGAGGTTCAATCCCGTGAAGATAGCTATGGTTGGTTCGGGCTATGTCGGCCTGGTTTCGGGCGCGTGTTTCGCCGATTTCGGACATGAAGTCGTCTGCATCGACAAGGACCAGAAGAAGATCGAGCGCCTCCAGTCGGGGGCAATGCCGATTTACGAACCGGGTCTGGCCGATCTGGTAAAGGTGAATGCCAAGGCCGGACGTCTGACGTTCACCACCGATATCGAAGAGGGGATCCGCGGCGCGGAGGCTATCTTCATCGCGGTGGGTACGCCAAGCCGGCGGGGCGATGGACATGCCGACCTGACCTACGTCTACGCTGTAGCCCGGGAGATCGGCGAGTATCTCGCAAATGATGCGGTCGTCGTCACCAAATCGACCGTGCCGGTCGGCACCGGAGACGAAGTCGAGCGCATCCTGCGGGACAGCCCGACCCGCCACAACTTTGCAGTCGTGTCCAACCCGGAATTTCTGCGCGAAGGGGCGGCAATTGCGGATTTCAAGCGTCCCGACCGCATCGTCATCGGGGCGGAAGACGATTTCGGCCGCGAGGTCATGCGCGAGGTCTATCGCCCGTTTTTCCTCAATGAGTCGCCGATCCTGTTTACCGGGCGCCGGAGCAGCGAACTCATCAAATATGCCGCCAACGCCTTCCTCGCGACGAAGATCACCTTCATCAACGAAATGGCGGATCTCTGCGAGAAGATCGGTGCCGACGTCCAGGACGTCGCGCGGGGCGTGGGACTCGACAATCGCATCGGGCCCAAGTTCCTTCATGCAGGTCCCGGATACGGCGGGTCATGCTTTCCGAAGGATACTCTGGCGCTGCTCAAAACGGCCGAGGACTTCGAGAGCCCGACGCGGATCGTCGAAGCCGTGGTGGCGGTCAACGAAAGCCGCAAGCGGGCGATGGGTCGCAAGGTTCTCGACGCGCTCGGCGGCCTCGACGAAGCCCGCGGCAAGAAGGTGGCACTGCTCGGACTGACCTTCAAACCGAACACCGACGACATGCGCGATTCACCTGCAATCTCGGTGGTCCAGGCCTTGGCAGATGCAGGAGTGAAGGTCGCCGCCTACGACCCGGAGGGCATGGAACTCGCCGCTCCGATGATGCCCGAAGTCGCAATGCAGGACGACCCCTACGGCGCGATCGAGGATGCAGATGCTGTGGTCATCATCACCGAGTGGGACGAATTCCGCGCGCTCGACCTCGGCCGTGTCAAGGAACTGGCGGCAGCACCGGTGCTCGTCGATCTCAGAAACATATATAAGCCCGCCCATGTGCGGGCTCTCGGCTTCGACTATGTGAGTGTCGGTCGAAGCTGAAGCGGAGCGGGATGCACGCCCCATCTGGCTGCGGTTGCCTTAGCTGACCGAAGGGCCGCGGTTCCCCGTGTGCCTTGCTGCTGCTTGCGGGGCCCGCGAGTAACGGACCAGCCGCTCGGTCGCCGGTTGCGCGGGTTCAGGTCAAGGCGTGCGCTTGCTTCGCTTCGGAGATGATCTCCAACGCCTCGCGCATGACATAGAGGCCGATGCCCGCGCCGACGACCAGATCGAAGTAGCGGGAGCCCGTCGCAAGAACGGCAAGACCGGAGAGGACAACGGCTCCGTTTGCGACGATATCCGCTCTTGTGAAGATCCAGGCAGCTCGCAGGTGAACCTCTTCGCTGCGTTGCCGCGATAGGAGTCGCAGCACTATCGCATTCACGATCAGAGCGAGCGCGGCGACGGCGATCATCCAGGGGCCTTCTGGCGAGCTCCCCTCGAAGAATCGTCTGGCCACTTCGGCAAGGAGCACCGCGCCGAGGATCAGCAGCGAAATTCCGCTGGCCATGGCGGCATTCGCCTTGAAGCGTCGGGAACTGCCGATGGCGACCAGAGCTATGGCATAGACGGCCGAGTCCGAGAGCATGTCCAGTCCGTCTGCAATCAGCCCGGCCGAGTTGACGAGGACGCCGCCGCCCACTTCGACGACAAACATGGCTGCGTTCAGGACCAACGCGATCCAGAGCGCGCGTTTCTGTGCGGCCGTTTCGAGAGGAGGAGCGGAGCATCCACAGTCGGTCATTCGAACTATCTAGCGGATATCGCGAACAAAGGACACAGAGCGAGAGCGGTCGACGCCTATTGTCGTACAACCGGAACGTGGTAGCTCTGCAGGAGCGCGCGAATGTCCTCCGATCGCCGAACGAGAGCCGCATCGACCTCCTTGAGCAATGCGCGATTGTCCTTCTTCACGCCGACCGACACATCATACACCATCGGCCATTGCGAATCGTCCAGCCATGGCGTGACCGGCTCGATCCGCAGGGGAACCGCGGCTTGCGACGCGAAATACCCCGCGAGCGGCCCCCAGACCATGCCGACGTCCACCTCACCGGACTCCACGGCCTTGACGAGGTCGGCTGGGGGATTGGGTCTGCGGTAGTTGCCGTAGAGCATGTAGCCGCGCACCCGCCCGACAAGGCCCCGCCTGCCCAGCGCGTGGGCGGGCGGGGTATTGTTGCCGTCATCGCCGACCAGCTGGACTCCGATGTCGAGGTTTCGCAGGCGCGGGTCGTCGAGCGTGAGGCCGGCGAGATCGCGCTCCTGTCTCGTCATGAAGACATAGGTCGACCGGTAGTAAGGCCGCGTAGTGCTCAGCATCTCGAGCGTACTGGCCACTCCAGGCCACAGATCGCACATGTCGCCATTCAGCGTGTTGCGGACATAGCCGCGACGTTGCGCCCACCAGACATATTCCAGCTTCGCATCCAGCTCCTCCGCGAGGATCTCGGTCAGGCGGTTCTCGAAGCCTTCGCCCTCGGCATTGGAGAAGGGCAGATTGTTCGGGTCCATGCAGACGGTAAGCGTCCGCTGCTGCAATGCGCTGCACGTGGAAAGGGCCACACCGAGGATCAGCGCCACAAGCCATTTCATCTGCGGACCGCCACGAGGCTCCATGGCTTGCCGCCGAGATCGACATTGCGAACGACCTCGTTCTTCTCGAGATCGATGATCGTCATCTCCCCCGAAAGGCCGCTCGCCGCATATAGCCGATCCTCGTCCGGCGAGAGGGCGATGCCCCAATTGCGGAATCCGGTGGGAAAGCTGCGCCGCACCTCGAAGGTTTCCGGATCGATTTCGGCCACTCGATTGCCGCGGCCCATGGCAACGAAAACGCGCTTGCCGTCGCCGGTTACCTCCATCTCCACGGCCTGGACGTTCTCCAGCTCGGGGAAGGCGGGCACGAGGTCGATGGTGTGTATGACCCGGCGGGTGGCAGTGTCGAACACGCTGATCGTGCCGCGCAACTCGGACGACACCCACAGCTGGCGGCCCTCATCGAGAAAGATCGCGTCGCGGGGCCGCGTGCCGACCATGACGCTGTCCACCAGTTTCCCGCTCTCCGCATCGATGAAATGGGTGGTGCTGGAAGCCTCGGCCGTGGCGACAAGGAGCTTGCCGTCGGGACTCACTCCGATCCCTTCCGGCTCGGGCCCGATCTGCACCTCCCGGGTCATCTCGCCGCTGTCGATGTTGACGAAAGAGGCGGCACTGTCATCCTCATTGGCGATATATAGCCATTTGCCGTCGGGAGAGATGGCGAAGCGCTCCGGATCGTTGCCCGAGTTGTAGATCCGGGTGCGTTCGCGGGCGGACGGGTTCCACGCCTCGATGCGATCGGAATCGCTGGCGGCCACGAACAGAGTGCGACCATCGGGAGAAAGCGCGATGCCGCGCGGCCTCTCACCCGTTTCCAGAGTGCCCTCGATCGCGCCGCTGGCACCGTCGACGATGTGAACGACATCCGCTTCCTCGTCGGTGACGAAGACGAGGTCATTGCCCTTTTCCGGCGGCGCCTGGGAACAGGCTGCAATCAGCAAAGGGCCGAGTACCGCAGACCACGCACAGATTGCCTTCATTCAGGCCCCACATATTCCGGCGGCAAATTCCAGCCGCCGTGCATGTCGGCTGCCATCGGCACCGGCTCCGGGTGCTGCGAAGGCGTGCCGCCGCTGTCGTTCGCCAGTGTGCCAGGCAGCGACATCGAGCGGACATAGGTGGCTATCTGCCAAATCTGGTCCTCGGTGATCTTTCCGCCCCACACTGGCATGCCGTTGGGCCTGCCCTGGTAGATCGAGTTGAATATCTGATCGAGGCGTCCGCCGTAGATCCAGACCTTGTCCATCAGCGGTGGCCCCATGCCTCCGCCGCCATTGAAGTGACAACCGGCGCAATTGTACGCCTTGTAGAGGCGCATGCCGTTCACGACCGCTTCCGCATTGTCGTAATAGGGAATTGCGCGCGGGTTGGGCAGTTCGGTCAGTGCTCCTCCCGCGGGGACCAGCGCGGACGTCTGGATTTCGGAAGTTTCGCTTCCGCCGGGCGGAATCACCACTTCGGGATCGCTGTCGCAGCCGCTCAGTGCGGAAAGTGACAGGGCGAGAATACCGACGAATCTAGTGTGGAAGGCTGAAGACATAGAGCGTCCCTCCTGGCGTTGTGCGCGCGAGCAGATCTGTCATGGTGTTGACGAAGCCCAGCGCAGCAGAGCCATCACGCGGATCGAGGCTTCCCGAAACGATCGCTCCGGACCAGCCACCCACCCCGCTGAGCACTGCAATATACTGCCGTCCGTCGGGACCTCGATAACTGATCGGTTGGCTGATGATCCCGCTATCGAGCTTCTTGCGCCAGAGCAGCTTGCCGGTGCGGGCATCGACGGCCTTGAACCAGCCGTCCATGGTTCCGTAGAAAACGAGATTGCCTGCCGTAGTGACGGTACCCGACCATAGCGGCAGGTCCTCCTTGATCACCCATGCGGGTTTGCGCATCACCGGATCCCACGCCGTCAGCGCACCGCGATTGCCGCCGGGGCCGGGCTTCATATGCACTTCGGCGCCGACATAGGGCGTGCCGGCGATGTAGTTCGCCTCGAGATTCATCCAGTCCATGCAGAGGTTCTCATGCGGGATGTAGATGAGCCCCGTGCGCGGATTGAACGAGCTGGGATTCCAGTCCTTCGCACCGCTAGCAGTGGGGCAGATGTTGCGCGTGATCTTGCCGAGCTCGGTCTTCTTGTCCTCGTTCCAGATGATCTTGCCGGTCTTCAGATCGACGCCCTTGGACGAATTGATCGGGCCGAAGGGGTCGGCCGACAGAACCTGGCCGGTGTTGCGCTCGATGACGTAGACGTAGCCGTTGCGTTCGGGCCGCACGAGAACCTCGCGCATTTTGCCCGCGAAAGGCATGTCGAGCAGGATCTGCTCGTTGATGCCGTCGTAGTCATGTTCGTCGTGCGGGCTGAACTGGTAGAACCACTTCGCCTGCCCGGTATTGACGTCGCGGGCGAACATTCCGGCGGTCCACGCATTGTCGCCCGGTCGCATATTTGCGTTCCACGGACCGGGGTTGGCGGTGCCGTAGAAAATGGTCTCGGTTTCGGGCTCGTAGGCAATCCAGCCCCACATCGTGCCTCCGCCGATGCGCCATGCGTCGGACGGCCAGGTCTTCACGCCCAGATCCTCGCCGACATATTGCGGGTAGAAGGGATCGAAATCCTCGCCGATCAGCACATCCTCGTCCGGGCCGGTGTGATAGGCACGCCAAGCGACCTCGCCGCTGTCGAGTTCGAGCGCAGTGAGCCACCCCCGCACTCCCAGCTCGCCGCCCGAATTGCCCACCAGCACCTTGCTGCCCGCGATCAGCGGCGCCATCGTGATGGTCGACCCCCGGCTGATGTCGCCGAGCTGCTTCTGCCATACCGGCTTGCCCGTTTCGGCGTCGAGAGCGATCGTCTGATTGTCGAGGGTGTTGAAGACCACCTTGCCGTCGGCGAAGGCTGCGCCGCGATTGACCACGTCGCAACAGGCGACACCCTGCGCTGCCGGCAATTGCTGTGGTCGGAATTTCCACTTGAGGCCTCCGCCGGGCACGGTCAGGTCCAGCGCGTAGACGATGTTCGGATATGCGGTGACGACATACATCGTATTGCCCACCACCAGCGGCGCAGCTTCCTGCCCCCGGTTCACGCCCAGCGAGAAGCTGAAATCCTCTTCCAGCTGCGCAACATTGGCGGGGGTGATCTGGTCGAGCGAAGAATAGCGGGTGGCTGCGAAATCCTTCGCCGGCATGCGCCAATCGCCGTCGTCCTGCGGAAAGGCCGAAGGCGCGGGGATTGCGCGACCCGCCTCCGGCGTCGGCGGTGCGAGGGCGTTTCCGAGGATCGCGTGAGGAAAGACTTCGGATTGGGGCACCGGGGCCGGCAGCGGGACCGGCGCTTTCGCTCGCTCCGGGTAAAGCGCGACGGTCGTGGCGGCTCCCACGGGAAGCGTCACCAACAAGGCTGTGAGGAGGAGCAATTTCTTCATGTCATCAGTCCAGCGTGTAGAGATAGTCGGCGACGAGTTCTGCCTCCGCCCGCGTCAGGCCAGTATCCTGCATGGCGTTACCCGGCTGCAGGCGTTGCGGATGCATGATCCAGGCGATCATGTTCCGTCGGCTGTTGGAGAAATAGCCGGCGAGCACCTGTTGCTGTGCGATCCCGGCGAGCGACGGACCGACGCGGCCGGTCGCGGTGCGGACTCCCGGCACAATGTGACACGCCCCGCAGTGGTCGGCGATCAACTCCTGCGCGATACGGGGGCGCTGCGAACTCGCACGATCGGGTGCGCATCCGACGAGCAGTATCGCCGGCACGAGAAGCGCCGTCAGCATCAGCCTGCGCATGGCGGCACCAGAACCAGACCCAGAGCGTTGACGAAGATCACGAGGCCGAAAGTGACGCCCGTAAGCAGGCCCCACATGGCAAGGAAGTGGGTTCGCCCCTCGCCGACCTCGAGCAAACTCCGATGCTCCTCGTGCACCTCGCCGCGGGTTCGGCGAAGCAGTCGCAGGGACAGCAGGATCGAAGCTATGGCGACCGCCAGACACAGGAGGTAGACGCCGACGGTCGCAGCAAAGGCGAGGTCATAGTGCGGCAACGGATCGAGCACCCGACGCCATCCTTCCTCGTAACAGGGCGCCGTTGTCGCGGTGAAGGCGAAGTTGAGCATGACGAACCACGCCAGAGGAGCGCCGCACACTGCACCTGCGAGTTCCCAGCGGCTGGTCCGCTCGCGATGCGGTGCGGGATGATGGCTATCGAGCGGCTCCCGGCTCATTTCCCGAACCCCAGATAGGGCGTGACGTAATAGGTGGTGAAGACGAACAGCCAGACTGCATCGACGAAATGCCAGTAGATTATCGGAATGGAGGCGGACATGCGCCGCTCCGGCCCGAAATAGCCGAGCCAGGTCCACAGAAAGACCGATGCCAGCATAAGCAGCCCGATCACCACATGCGCAAGGTGGAAGCCGGTGGTGACGAAATAGAGCGAGGCATAGGACGAGGTGTGCAGGCCGAAGCTCTTGGCTTTCCATTCGAACATCTGCACGATGACGAACACCACCCCCATCGCGAATGCGCCGCCGACACCGAGCAGAGCCTGTCTCCGGCGGCGCCGTTTCATGCCCCGCTCGCCCCACCATGCGACCACGCTGGAGAGGACGAGAAGGATCGTGTCGGGCAACGAAAGCCGCAGCGATGGCTCGGGCTCCAGCAGCCAGCCGGGCGGCGAAGACGCCGCGGTGTAATAGTAACCGAACAGGAGATAGCCGAACAGCGCGGCTTCGGATGCGATCAGGCACAATATGCCGTTCCAGCCCATGCCGTGCGTCTTCACCGGACCCACGGGGAGCGCATCTGGCCGGCTGACGATGGCTTCAGCCACTGCGCGCCTCCCGCTCCAGCAGGTAGCGGCGCGGCCAGCTCCAGACGAACAGCGCGCCGGTGACGACCAGCCCGCCCAGTCCCGCCAGCCACCACCAGTTGAGCAGCAGGCCGGCGAACAGCACCAACAGCCCGGTCGCCAGGAAGAACGGTGAGAGCGTATCCTCGGGGCCCTTCAGGATCATGTCGGGCTGGCCGTCGAGCGAGGTGACGGCAAGGAATTCCTTCTTGTCGTCGAGGATCATGCCGGTGTCGACCGAGGAGCGCGTGTCGCTTTCCTGCAGCTGGTCTTCCCACAGCGGGTGACGCGAGGCGATCGTCGGAACGACCGCAAAGTTATAGGGCGGCGGCGGCGAAGGAACCGACCATTCCAGCGTCGGTCCTCCCCACGGATTGGGTCCGGCCCGTGCGCCGCTCCGCAGGCTCATGACGACGTTCAAGAAGAACAGCAGGACGCCCACCGCAAGGATGAAGCTGCCCACCGTGGTGATCAGGTTGAGCGTGTTGAAGCCCATCCCGTCGAGGTAGGTGTAGACCCGGCGCGGCATGCCCAGAAGGCCCGTGACATGCATCGGCAGGAACGCGAGATTGAAGCCGACGAACATCGTCCAGAAGTTCCATCTGCCAAGCCGCTCCGAGAGCATCCGCCCGGTAAATTTCGGAAACCAGAGATAGGCCGCGCCAAGCACCGGAAAGACGTTGATGCCGATCAGCACGTAATGGATATGGGCGACGACGAAATAGGTGTCGGTCAATTGCCAGTCGACGGGAACGCTGGCCGTCATGAAGCCGGAAACGCCGCCGATGACGAACAGCAGGATCATCGAGGCAAAGAACATGAACGCCGTCGTGACGACGGGCCGGCCGAGCCAGATCGTGGCCAGCCAGGCAAAGACCGCCACGGCGCTGGGGATGGAAATCAGAATCGACGCGCCTGAAAAGAAAGACAGGCTCATGCCCGGCAAGCCGGTGGCGAACATATGGTGCACCCACACGCCGAAACCCAGCACCATGGTCGCGACCGTGGAGAGCGCGACCGGCGTGTAGCCGACCAGCGGACGCCGGCAGAATACCGGCAGACCGTCGGATACCATGCCCATGGCGGGCAGGACGATGGCGTAGACCCAGGGGTGGCCGAATATCCAGAAAAGATGCTGCCACAGCAGCGGCTCGCCGCCGAGTTCCACTTGATAGAAGCCGGTGCCGAATTGCCGGTCCATCCACAGCAGGAAGAAGGCGAGGCTGACAGCGGGTACGACGACCAGATTGGCGCAACTCGCGGTCAGCGTCCCCCAGACGATGATGGGCATGCGGTTGATCGACATGCCGGGGGCGCGGCAGCGGAACACGGTAACGATGAAATTGGCGGCCCCGATGGTGGTCGAGATCCCGAGGAACACCATTCCGAGCGAATAGAAGTCCTGGTTCAGGCCGGGATTGAACTCGCGGTTGGCGTAGGGAACGTAATTGAACCAGCCATCGTTCGGCCCCGCGCCGACCAGAAAACCGGCGTAGAGAAAGATCGCCGCACCCAGATAGATCCAGTAGCTGAGGGCATTCATCCGCGGGAATGCCATATCCCTGCCGCCCAGCACCAATGGGAACAGGAAGTTGGAGAAGCCGGACAGGATCGGCGAGGCGTACAGGAAGATCATCGTCATCCCGTGCGTCGAGAACAATTCGTTATATTGTTCCGGGGTCAGCAGTCTCAGGTCGGGTCCGGCAAGCTGCAGCCGGATCACCAGGGCCTCCAGCCCTCCCAGCGCAAGCATGACGAAGGCGGTGACCATGTACCGTATGCCGATCTCCTTGTGATCGACAGTGCCAAGCCACCCGAACAGCCCCGGCTTGGTCTCCCACGATTTCTGCAGCCTCTTGCGCAGATCATCGGTGACCGCGCCGACGCGGGGACGCCGTTCGAGGCTATCGGCTGGCGGCGCGCTCATTCGAGCGTCTCCAGATAAGCGACCACATCGGTCAGTTCATGCCCCGAGAGATGCTGGTTCGGCATCAAGGAACCGGGTTTGGTCGCCTGCGGATTTTCGATCCAGCCGGCTAGGTTTCCGCGATTGTTGAGGAGGGTTGCCGCAGCGAGAGTGCGGCGGCCGGCGAGATGGGAGAGATCCGGCCCGATGTTCGAATGCGCGATGGTTCCACGAACCGAGTGACAGAGTGCGCAGCGGGATTCGAACACGTACCGACCACGCAACTGGGTTGGGGTCATCGGCGGCGGAGCAGTCTGCAATTGCGCGCGGCGCCATGCTTCGAAGTCGGCGAGTGGCTCCGCGATCACTTCCAGACCCATATGGGCGTGCTGAAGCCCGCAATATTCCTGGCACTGCCCCCGAAATACTCCCGGGACCTCGGCTTCGATCCACGCCTGGTTCACTTGTCCGGGGATCACATCGGTCTTGCCCGCCAGCTGCGGAACCCAGAAGCTGTGGATCACGTCGGCGCTCGCCAGTCGGAGGCGCACCGGCACGTCCACCGGAATGTGCAATTCGTTGGCGGTGGTGAAGATCTGACCAGGCATGTCGGAATCGTAGGTGATGGACCACCACCATTGATGCGCGGTGATTTCGACCTCCACCGAAGAGCGACGGGTGGGGGGTGCCAAGTGGCCCAGCGCAGCAACCGTCCACACCAGCGAGAAAAGCAGCGGAACGAGAGAGATCAGCACGCCCCGCAGGATCAGCTGCACGCCGTGCCCCCCGCGCGTGACCGGCTCGCCGGCGACGTCAGTATGGCGGACGCGACGGCGCAGCGAAAGCAAGAGAAGAACCGCGATGATCGCCACGACGGCGAGGGAAATGCTCAGAACGGTCCAGGTGAGCGGGAGGATCGTCTCGGCCCTGTCGCCACTCGCGGAGAGATAGTGCAGAGGCGCATCGATCATTGCGATGGCTCCGGCTGCAGCGCACCGGCAAGCATGCGCATGGAGCGCAAGGCGGCCCACAAGAACAATATGCAGCCGGGAACCCACATCAGCAGGCCGCCGAGTTGCTGATCCGCCATCGGCGACAGCCCCCATGCGCGGCTCGTCGCCAGATGAGCGGTGAAGAACGGGCGGCCGGCGAGCGCGAGGATCGCGCCCAGCACGCTCATCTGCACAGTCGTGGCGACACCGGCCGCCACCGCCTGGAAAGCCTGAACTGGCCGGTGGTTGAGCAGCTCGTGCCAAAGCCAGAGCGCAGTACCGAACAGGCTCAGATGCATCGCCCAATATATGGCGTCCGAGTGGAAGGTGGCGTCATACGGCACCGGCATATGCCAGACCCACAGGGCGATCATGAATGCGGCAGCCGAAGCCCAGAGGCCCATTCGGTGGGTCCGCAGAGGCAGGGCGCCGGCAATCAGCGGTGCAGCCACGAGCACGAGGATCATATGTTGCCCGACGCGTGCGGCGAAGAGCGAGACGGACAGGGCGCAAATCGGAGATAGGAAGGCCAGTGCAGCCACCAACCACCCTGCGGCGGCTGTCCCGCGTTCTTCGCGCCTCGCGTATCGAATATGCAACAGCGTCAGGACGGCCAATACCCCGATCAACCAGGGATCGCCGTTCCACCGACCAGACAGCGTTTCAAGCGTTGGCGGTGAGCCGCAATAGGGGATGTAGCTTGTCAAACTCTGCCCCGGTTTCCTTTCGCTCGATGAAAACCGAAAACAGCTTCAGCAGAATTGTTCCCGAATTTTTGCTTTTTTTCTGCTCGGTGCCTTCAGACCGTCTCGCGGCGCTGCATGGCCACCGCTGCTGCCAGATCGGCCAGCAAAGCGCCCCCGACGAAGGCGAGCCCGCCCCATGCGACCTTGTTGCGAGCACTGCCAGTCCTCAGCACGGCGGCGAGGGCGGCAAGGTCGATGAGGTCGCCAATCACCCGCCCCCACATGTTGGTGCTGGACGCCGGCTTCGCCGCCAGCGCGGCGCCCGCGGCGAGTTCGCGCACGCCGAAAGCCCGAACGATCCCGCTGTGCTGGGGCACCCCCATGCTGCGCGCGAGGCGTTTGCCCGCCAGTAGCTCGCCCGCCCCCAAAGCGAAGCTGAGACCGGCGAAAGCCTGTCCTACCTTACGAAGATTCATGGCTTGTTTCCTTTCAGCAACTCGCTTCGGACAATCCGCAGAGCGGCCAGCCGTTCCGACCGCGATCGCACCACTGCGTCGCACAGAGCGCCTGTGTCGTCAGGTCGAGCATGACCGCCCCGTCCCTCGCTCGATTGCGGTTACGTCGGAACTGCTCGGCGTTTCTGGCCGGCTCCGCCGCGCCGTGAAACGGCATACTTCGTGCGCCAGAAGCTGAAGCTGGCCAGCAGGCCCAGGAGGGCGAGGGTCAAACCCGCGAACGTCACGAGGATTCGCCAAGCCAGACCACCTGTTTTCGCCGCGTGGACGGGATAGAATTTCTCGACGATTGCCGATCCGGCGTCGCCTTCTGCGGGGTCGTCCCGAGCAACGACAGCGGCCTCGCCGGGAGCGACCCAGACATAGCTCCGCCCGTTCGGCGCCCATTCGAATTCTTGCCTGAATCGTATCGCTATCGGCGCACCCGGTGCGGATGGCATCATCAGCCGGCGCGGTTCGGCTGCAGGGAAGATCGTCTGGGCGTTCGTCAGGATGCGCTCCCAGTCCGTCTTTCCGTTCGGCTGTTCGAGGCTGTCGAGCAGTGGTGGCTGCATGCGACCTTGCGCGGGTGCAGAGAGGAGCAGGGCGGACAACGCAGGAAAGACCATCAGCGTGCCTGTCGCGGCGGCCACGATGAGCAGGGGCGATGCGACCACGCCGAGGTCGCGATGGTGCCGCACGATCGCGCTGGCCGTAAAGCGGGCGGGCCATAGCCGGAAGCGGAAGGTTCTGCGCGTCCGCCACCAAAGCACGAAGCCGGTGACGGTGAAGCCCAGCAACAGGATTCCGAGCACACCGGTAAGTGTCTTTCCGGTTTCACCCAACAGCAGGTAATGATGGATCTCGAACAGCCAGAGCTCGGGTCGCTCCCACGGACTCGTCCAGCGGTCCACTACGGCTCCATCCTGGGCGATGTAGGCACCGCTGCCGTCGGCATAGATCGCCTGGTGCAGCCCGATTTCCTTCCCCGCGAAGGTGACGCGGGTGAGGCCGGGACCCGCTTCGAACGCGACTGCGACCGCATGGGCCAACTCCTGCGGATTGCCGACCGCCGCCTCCTTCGCGCCATCCAGCAGTATCCAGCTGTCCTCCCATAGCAGCGCCGTGCCGGACAGGCCGATTACGGCAAGCAAGAGGCCGACCAATCCACCTGTCCAGCGATGCAGAAGGGAGAGCAGCTTCATCAGAACTGGCCGCGCCAGCTCAAGGTGACGGTGCGACCGCGACCGGCGAAGAACCGGCTGTTGTCGGTAACTCGAACGGTATCGCTGTCATAGGTCACGTAGAATGCGTCCGTCAGATTCTGGGCGGCGAGCGCAATTTCGCCGAAACGGGTGCGATAGGCGATGAAGGCGTCGAGCAGTGTATAGCCCTCGAAGTCGGTAGCCGTCGCCACGTCGTTGAACTCGCGCGCGAGATAGACACGCGCTTGCGCACGGGCACTGAGCCGGCCCGCAGTGTAGTCCGCCGCAAGGTTGACCCGGTCCGGCGAGATGTTGGCTCCGTCCAGATCCTCGTCGATCCGCCCATCCGCGTCGCTATCGGTGCGCCCCTCGAGGATCAGCGTAGCCGCCGCTGAGCGAGAGACCGGGCAAAGGAGTCTGCCAGCCGAGGCTTGCTTCGAACCCTTCGATCTCGATCGGCTGGCGCTCGACTTCGAATACGTCGTTCCGCAGAACGAGAAGCGATCCGAAGTCGCTCGAGGACCAGAAGTAGCTCGCGGAGGCCTTGAGTGCCCCACGATCCCATTCGAGGCCGAGTTCGCGATTGTTCGAGACCACCGGCTCCAAGGACAGGAAATCGTCGACGTCCACGCCTGCTTGCGTGATTCCGCGCAGGATCCTCCCGACATCGGCAATGGTGAAGCCTTCCGCATAGCTGCCATAGGCCCGTAGCCCATCGACCGGCTCCACGATGATCCCGCCGTTCCACAGTACGTCCTCGAACGATGGGGTCCCGCCCTTCACAGACACCGAACCATAGCTTGCCAGTGTCGCGAAATCGTCGACCTGCAATTCCACATTCTCATAGCGCAATCCGCCGGCGAGACGAACCAATCCGTCGGCCAGGGCGAGGTTGCCTTGCAGGAACGGAGCCAGGCTGCGGAAATCGCTCTGCGGAACCCAGATGCGATCGGTCTGGACCAAGGATTGTTCCGTCCGGTCGAACAGGGCATCGAAACCGGCGGTCAGCACGAGATCTTCGAGCCCCGGCACCCCCCGCTCGTAGCTCACCTTCCCGCCGAGCTTGCGCGAGCGGTTGGCCGACTGATCGAACAGGGTGCCGGCGGGATCTATGGCCGGGTCCTGGAAGGTTCCGAAGATGCCGCCGCCGAACACATCGCTGGTTTTGCTGTAGAAGCCTTGCAGAACGAAGGTCCCGCCTCCGAGGTCGGGGTCGGTCAATGACGCAGAGAACAATTGGGCGGTATTGGACGGCGGCGCACCGGGGGTATCGCCACGTTCGCTCGATGCGGGAATGCCGGCAGCCCGATCACCGGGGACGAGAACGTAATTCGCATTGCCCTCCAGTTCGAACCTGTTTGCGACCACCTCCAATCGTGCGCCGCCCGGCAGCTCGTAGCCGAGGCGCGCGAACACGGACCAGCTATCGCTGTCCTGAACTTCGCCCTGGGTGCCATCGACGCCGATGCGTTTTCCCGAGCCGTCGAAGAACGCACCGCGCTTTTCGATGGTGGCGCCGAAGCTCGCATCGACCGATCCGGCCCGGTAGCCCACCAGCGCAGCAGTCTTTGCGCCGATTCCTTCCCCTTCGAATCCGTCGGGCAGGGTGACCTGTGACAGGGTCCGGATAGCCACGCCGTCCTCGCGCGGCGCGCCGACCGTAACCTGGTTGACGACCCCGCCGGTCGCGCCGATTCCCTGCAGAGCGTTCGAGCCGTAGATCACCTCGACCCGGTCGATGAAGAATGGATCGATCGTGTAACCGTCGCGGGATCCGTCGCGCACCGGTGTCGATTGCGGGATGCCGTTGATGGCATACAGCGGCGAGCGTCCCCGGAGGCTTTCTCCGGCACCGGACAGCTTCTCCCTCGTCGGCGAAAAGGAGGGCAGAAGCGCAGAGACGGCATCGACCGTGGATCCGGACAGCAGCACCTGCCTCTCGAGCGTCTCGCGGTCGATCACGTCGACCGTCAGTGGCAGGGCGCTCGCGGGAAGCTGCGTGCGTGCGGCACTGACGATGATCGTCGACCCATCTTGCCCATCCGGTGGCGTCTTGTCCGAAGGCTCGGCATCCTGTGCGAAGGCCGGGGAAAGCGAGACCAGCGCGAGTGCGCTGGCGAGATAGCGGTACATTCGAGACTCCCTGAGATTTCGAGCCCGCCTAGCTTTTATGAGAATAGCTCGCAATAGCAATATAGGGATTTCTGCGAATGAGTTGCGAAATCACCGCCGCGACCGGCGCACCAACCGCAACGCGTCGGTACTCTAGCGGTGCTGTTTCGTCATTCTTCGCCGCAGGCCAGCAGCTGCGGCGGTCCTGTAGCGAGCAAACGGTCAGTTGCTTCCGTGACTGCTCCGTGTCGCGCATAGCGGTGCCGCCGGTGCCCCTTGAGAGCACCGGAGGGCGGCAAAAAGGGCGCGGTTCGCGCGGATGCGTTCGGCAGATGCACGCCGGGGCGCTAGCCCGCGAGGTCGCCGATTCGGGAGCAGGCCGCTTGGCTGCGTTGGTGGCGGAGACGAGGGGATAGAAACAGGTCGTATTCGAATGCGAATTCAGCCCCTATCCACATCTGCCAGTGTTCAAGCCAGGATTCTTGATGCGGTCCGGGGTGACCGGCTGCGGTCACATCCTTGGCTGGGTCTATTGCGCTGTCGCGTCGAAGCGGTGGAAGCATCGGGCGGAGGCGTAACGGCAGCTTCCCGCACAGGATCGAACCCGTCGCAGAGAGCCTTGGATACCAGAAGCGGGCATCCCGCCAACGAAGCCGTATCAGATGGTTCTCAGCGAACCGCCACTGTCAAATGCCCGATCTCGTGAACCGGCTTGAGCCGCTCACGCAGCGTGGCCGGTGACACCTGCCCGACCACTTCAACAATCGCTGCGTGATCTTCCGGTCCCACCCTCCAGACGTGGAGATCGGTTATCTTCGCATCGCCGTGAGCTTCAACCAACTCCCTGACTTCGTCCTCCACGTGCTTGTCCGTGGTGTCCAGGAGGACCGAAGCGGTGTCGCGCATCAGTGTCCATGACCAGCGGGCGATGACTATGCCGCCCACGATGCCCATCACAGGGTCCATCCAAACCCAGTTGAGATAGCGACCACTCAGCAGGGCAAGGATGGCGAGCACCGATGTAAGAGCATCGGCAACGACATGGATGTAGGCGGACCGCAGGTTGTTATCCTGGCCGTGATGGTGATGGTGACCCCCATGATGATCGTGTCCATGGCCGTGGGAATGGTGATGGCCCCCGCTTAGTAGCATGGCGCTGGCGACATTCACTGCCAGCCCTACGACCGCGATCCAAGTGGCCGTCCCGAAGGCGACCGTGATCGGCTGGAACAGTCGCAGCACGGACTCCGCACCGATGCCAAGAGCGATGATGCCGAGGACAAGCGCCGATGCAAAGCCGGCCAGGTCCCCTACCTTGCCTGTGCCGAAGGTGTAACGTGAGTTTCGGGCATGACGCTTGGCATAAGCATAGGCGGCGGCCGCCACCGAGAGCGCTCCCGCGTGGGTTGCCATGTGGAAGCCGTCAGCGAGCAGCGCCATTGAGCCGGTCAGGTATCCGGCCACGATCTCGCCTACCATCATTACTGCCGTGAGTGCCACCACCCACAGGGTGCGGCGAGCGTTCTCATCGTGCGATGATCCGAGAAAGACGTGGTCGTGCGACAGTTCGGCCAATTCGGCTTCGTTGAACATGTGGGATCCTATTTTGAATAGCGCCGGATGGCTGCGAGCAGTTCTTCTGCACCGTGTGCACGTTCTTCGTCTGTCAGCCCTGCGCGAGCGACATGCGCCTGAAGGTGCTCGGCGATGATCTCGTCGAGCAATCCGTTAACGGCACCTCTGACAGCAGCGACGAGGTGCAGGACCTTTGCGCAGTCTGCTTCTTCGCGCAGAGATCTCTCTACAGCCCCGACTTGACCACCGATGCGGCGTACCCGAGCGATGAGATCGGCAGTGGAGCTTGCAAGGTGGGCCATACCCCCTCCCCCTATCTGGGCGTGGGCAAGGCTGCAACTCTGATTGGCTGCTAACTCGCCCCACTTCATGATCTGGCCAGCGAGCGAACAAAGCTCGTGACCACCAGCTGCTAAAGAACGACAGCCGCAAGGCGTCCGGCGGCCAAGACTTGCCCCAGGGGACATCTGCTTCGGGCGAGGCCGCTAAAGCACAATCGGCTCTACGATGATCCAGGTTCCAATCATCAGGAACAGCATCGCTGCAATGGTCCTGACGGTCTTGAGCGGGACCAACTCGATGATCCGGTGACCGAAATAAACGGCAGGCACGTTTGCCACCATCATTCCCAAAGTCGTGCCAAGGGTGACCAGCGCCACATTCTGGAACTCCGCGCCAAGCGCGATCGTGGCCACCTGTGTCTTGTCGCCAATCTCCACAATGAAGAATGCTATCGCTGTCGCGAGGAACGCACCGAGGCGTGGCGGCTTGGGAACTTCCTCGTCGTCGAGCTTATCCGGTACGAGGGTCCACAATGCCATGACGATGAAACTCGCCCCCACAGCGTAGCGAAACCATTCGCCTTCGAGCAACGAAGCGACCGACTGCCCGACGAAGGCTGCAATCCCGTGGTTGGCCAGAGTCGCGACAAAAATGCCGAGGATGATAGGCAACGGTTTGCGGAACCGCGTCGCCAGAACGATGGCCAGAAGCATCGTCTTGTCGCCAATCTCGGCCAAGGCCACCACGGCAGTGGATGTGAGGACGGGGTCCATAATAGTCTCCGGGCCGGGCTGAAAGACTGCAACGACACCGCGCCTTCCGCCCGGCCGGACGAAAGCAAGGTGCCATTGGTCTTGCCCGGACGGAAGATCCGTCCCGCTACGCCATGATCTCTCGACCAAGTATGTTGACGCAGAAAATCGTCCGGCGGGACGATGGGCTACTCCCCAGATGACGCAGGGACGGATAACGCCGGCAGTTGCCTAGGGCAACCTCAGTTACCCTTGGCGTTCAGCTGAAGGGAATAGCCGAGAGTGCGGCACCGGCAGATTACCGAGCCATCCTTTAAATCCTTTATGAATCACGCCTCGAATGGTAAAACAGTCATCGGCGGGCCGCCTGCCAAAGGAGAAGCTCATGAAGTCGCGTGTCGCTCTATTACTCCTCGCGGCTCTCTCGGCCTGCGCTTCCACGCATGCCGTCACCCCCGGTGTGGCTTCTGCAACGAGTTTCTCCGGTTCGCAAATCGTGGAGGTGAAGCTTTCGAACTTCGATTTCTCGCCTGCCGCAATCCGCCTCAAGGCGGGCGTGCCCTACACCCTGCACATCGTCAACGAGGCCTCTGGAGGGCATGACTTCACCGCTCCCGAATTCTTCGGCTCGTCGCAAGTCGCGCCCGATGATGTTGCTATGGTCCGAGATGGCCAGATCGAGGTTAAGGGCGGTGCCTCGGCGACGGTGCACCTCGTCCCGACGGCGGGCACGTATGACCTCGTCTGCACACATACCGGACATGCGCTGCTGGGCATGAAGGGGAAGATCGTCGTCACCTAGCCGCTGATCTGCAAGAAGCGGCACCTTCACGTCTAGCACTCCGAGCAGAGTGACCGAAGCAACGGCCACGATGCCGGCCGGGCACCGGCGGTCGGTTCGCGGCTACATGCCCCAAGACGGCAAGCCTCTAGTGCTTGGCAGGTGCAACGAAGGCGTCCTCCCGCTTCTCCGGCCGAACGTAGATCGACGAGATATCCTGAAACTCTTCCCGTAGCCGACGCTCGATGTCCTCGATCAGTGTCTCGCCTTCGTCCATGGTGAGATCGTCCTCGAAATCGGCGCTGATGGCTACAAAGATCGAGTTCGGCGCGGTGTGGATCGTGCGGACGTGGTTTACCGCGGCGATGCCGCTGGATTCGCCGACCAACTCGCGGGCTCGCTCGACCATCCGAGGATCTGCCCGCTCACCGATCAGCAGGCCCTTGGCTTCCCGCGCAAGCAGCACGGCAACCGCGGCAAGCACAGTGCCGATGGCAATAGAGGCAGCACCATCGATGCGAGCATCGTTGAAAGCGTGGCTGGCCCACACTCCTGCGGCTGCAAGGAGCAATCCAACCAGCGCGGCAGAATCCTCGAACAGAACGATGAACGCGGCGGGGTCCTTCGATTCTTTCACCGCCATCCACCACGCCATGTCGCCCTTGGCCCGCGCGAATGCCTTCACAGCGATGCCCCACGAAGTCCCCTCGAGCAGAAAGGCGAGCCCGAGCACCACGTAGTTGAGCAGCGGATCGCCGAGCGGTTCAGGGTCCTGGATGTGGCGCCAGCCTTCGTAGATGGAGATGCCCGAGCCGAGCGCGAAGATCAGGATCGCGACAACGAACGCCCAGAAGTAAAGTTCACGTCCGTAACCGAAGGGATGCCGGGCGTCGGACGGCCGCTTGGCGCGCTTCTGACCATAAAGCAGCAGCAACTGATTGCCGCTGTCGACGAGGGAGTGGAAGCCTTCCGAAAGCATTGACGAAGAGCCGGTGATCCCCGCCGCCACGAACTTCGCGACTGCGATCCCGAGGTTGGCGAATAGCGCGCCGAACAGAACGATGTTGGATCGGATCGCCGTGCCGACGCGGCTCATGGTCGCAGCGCCTTTCGTGTCGTGTGGGCCGATCGGGTCACCGCTCGGGCAGCGCATTAGCGGTGAGCTGTCCGCTTGCTTCGTCGCGAAGCAGGAGGACAGCAAGCATCGCGAAAACTGCTGCCAAACTTGACGGCACAGCCGACCGGCGTGGACTATCTCTCATTGCACTCAGACCCTTCTCAAGGGGAACCGGCAAAGCTGTCTGACGTTCCGATCCAACTTTCTCCGAAGGGGCCCGGCGCCGAAGTCGACCTGGTGCCGCTGCCTACCTATGGCGCGCGAAACCGGCGTTCCGATCCTGCCGAATGCGATATCCACCGCGGTCGCCAGCGGCAGCACCCAAGGTCCTCTATGTCCGCGTCCCGGTGCTGACGGCGCTTGGCGAAAAGGCTTCTGCGCTGGCGCACGAGATCAGCCATCGGCTATCGGAAACCGCCAACTGCCCCAAAGGCACCGGGATGCTGCTCACGCGGGACGACGGTCCGCATTGCCGGGTGTTTCGCGGCGGAGATAGACGGTATGCGTAGGGTATGCGATCCCGATATCCGCTGCTTTCAGCCGGGAGTAAATGTCGAGCAGCAGATCGTTGCGGATGGCGAGGCTATCATTGAAATCGGGTACGTCGATATAGGCGAAGGTCTCCACCGCCAGCGAATCCGCAGCGAAGTGCTTTAGCTTGGCGCGGCGTGGATCCTCGGCGATGTTCTCGTTCTCAATCAGCGCCGCCTCGATCAAGGCAATGGCGTCACGCAGTTGGGCAGCGCTCAACGCGTATTCGAGGCCAATCGTCTCGTTGAACAAATAGCGCTCACGCTTACTGTAGTTCTCGATCTGACGTGAGGAAAAATCGCCATTCGGGATGGTCACCAGCGTGCGCTCGAGCGTCCGGATACGAGTGGAACGCATGCCGATGTCTTCGACAGTGCCGATCACTTCGCCTACCTTGCAGAAGTCGCCGACTTGTATCGGCCGGTCCGCCAGAACCGACACCGTGCCGACCAAATTCTCGACCGTCTTCTGCGCGCCCAGCGCGAGCACAAGACCTCCGACCCCGAGTGCGGCTACCCCAGTGGTGACGTCGAAGCCCAGAGTGTCGAGAATGCCCAGCGTGGCGAGAATCAGCAGCGCGGCCTTGGCAGCGCGGCGAGCGAACACGACAACCGACGCTGTTTGGTGCCGTTGGCGCCGCTCCATCCGCGCAGAAAGCCAGCGAGCCGCTGCGTCGACCAGTCGCAGGGACAACCAGACTATCGCAATCCAGGCGGCGATGCCGAGATAGCGCAGCACGATCTGCCGGGCGACGATTGAAATCGCGGCGGCGTCGGACCAAACTCTGAAGGTCACGATTGCCACCACCAGCGCCAAAGGCGGAAGAGCCGCGTTCAGAAGACGATAGGCGCCGCTGCGGGGCGAAAGCACCTGGCGCAGCACCAAGAGGAGCACCGCCGCGACGGTGCGGGTAATCGCGAAGGCGGCCAGCAACAGCCCAAGGACCACAAGCCAATCCCGTAACGGGGCGCCGGCGATCATTGCGCTGTCGCTCGGCTCGGCCCCGGCAGCGATACCAGGAAGGGAATCGAGCGTCTCGGCGGCGACGCGCCAGACCAGCCTTCCTTCCGGCCCCTCCTGTCGCGACAGCAGGATAGGCGTCTCTTCTTCTGCCAGAGAGCCGACCCGCTCGAGCGCAGGGGCCAGCCCATCGCCGAGCTCGCCCTCGGCCGCGCTCGACAGTTCCTGGAAAGTGGCAAGCGTTCCTCCCGCATCGAGTGCGGCGCGCAATCGCGCGGTGACCTCATCCACTTCTGCCTCGGCGTCATCGGGAAGGTCGAGATAGGGTGCCGCGGCGATGGGATCTTCGCTTGCTAGCGCGCGCAAAAGGCCTGTGACGGACGAACGAGGCGTTTCGCGTTCGAACGGATCGGGCTGCGGGGCAGCGCTTTGCGTCGCATCGGGGGCGGAGAGCAGAACTCCGGCGGCCAGCGAGGGCGCCGCCGACAGCGCCAGCAGCAGCCCGGCGAGGAGCAGACGCAGGGACGATCGGAAGTCCGTCATGTCTCACGGCTTTGGCGACTGATCGAGCGCTTTGCAACCGCTAGCGGAGGATCGGCGGAGAGCTTCAAAGTCCTGTTAGGCCAGGAGAGAGATTCAATTCCACTTGCTGAGGCCTGGAGTACAATCGGGCGGAGCAAGAAGGCTCTCCGCCTTCTGATCCAGAAGAATGGTCTTACCTACAGTTTCTCTGGAAGTTGCGATTATCCCTTCGCCCATTAGAAGAGCGGCTGAATCGGGACGTCTAAATCAATGGCTTCCCGCCTGAAAATTGGTGTCCACTCGACGAGCAGTATCCTAGTTGTCCCGCTGGCGGGCTGCGAAGCTGATCGTCGAACGGACGCAAGCTGCCGTGCGGAATGGATCACGAGGGGAAGAAGGATCCTGCAATACGCTAGCAGGGAAATCGCCCTGCCAATGCGCGGCGCATAGCCCTTTCCACCGACGATGGCATCTTTCCAGCCGACGAATGGTAGCAGCGCGGAAACCCTCTGGAGGCGGAACTGGGAGCGACCGCTTCTGGTAGCGCGATCGCATCAGGCCAACGCCTGCAATCAGGACGCAAGGGTAGTATCCATGGCCTGCCAGATGATGAAGCGAATGTTCGCTACCCGGTTGCAAAAGGGTTCGAAACCAAGCACTCATGCCGGTCTTACCGGGGAGAAATACATGAAGACCTTTGCCGCAACTATCGCGCTTGCCGCTGCATCCGCCATTGCTCTGCCCGCAGCCCCGGTGCTTGCGCAGACGGCGGCGGAATCGCCGGCGACGCCCGCCTGGGTGGAAACCAGCAACGCCTATACGGACAAGGTCATTGCGATGCAGGCGGAATTCTTTCCGACCGGTGCATCGTCCGCGGGTTATGAACAGTATGACGGGCTGGTCGACGACATGTCGCTCGACCGCGACCAACGCTATGTTGCCGCCGCCCGTGCGCTGATCGATGACTTCGAAGCTGCCAAGGCTCGCGAGACCAACACTTTCGTGCAGCAGGACCTGCAGATCCTGATAGACTCGCTCGAGATGGATATCGAGGGCATCGAGCTCGGCAATCGTCTTTCGCTGGAATTCGCGCAGGTGCCGCAGACCATGTTCGGCAATGTCGGCCAGCTCCTGTCCGACCAGACCGCCGAGGGCCGCCGGGGAAAAGCGCTTGAATTGCTGCAGCGCTATACCGGCATCTGGCCGGGGACCGAACCGATGACCGAACTGGCCAAGGCGCGCTTCGAGGCGAGCCGCGGTGACGGCAAGATCGGGCCCTATCGGGCCGAAGTCGAGGAATCGGTCGAGAACATCCCGACCTTCGTCGAAGGGATTCGCGACCTGTTCGTCAAATACGACATCGAGGGCGCTCAGCCAGCTCTCGACGCGATGGAATCGCAGCTGACGGACTATGGCAGGTGGACGCAGGCGACCGTCCTTCCCGCGAGCCGCGAAACGGCGCGCCTTCCCGAAAGCATCTATGCCCTGAACCTCAAACGGGTCGGTATCGATCAGGACCCGCGCGAGTTGATGAGCGAGGCGCGCCGCGGCTTCTACGAATTGCGCGCGCAGATGGAAGCGCTGGCCCCGCAGATCGCGCAGAAGCATGGCTGGCAGGAAACGGACATGGCTTCGGTCATGGCGCGCCTGAAGCAGATGACCGTGCCCGAGGGCGAGATCGAGGACTTCTACCGCGGCGTCAATCGCGAGCTGGAAGCGGAAATACGCCAGCACGACATCGTGTCGCTGCCCGATAGCGAGTTGCAGATGCGCGTCGCCACCCAGGCCGAGAGCGCCGCCCAGCCCGCGCCGCACATGCGCCCGCCGCGCCTCGTCGGCAACACCGGCGAGCAAGGCACATTCGTGCTCACCGTGGGCAATCCGACCGCGGGGCCGGAAGATCGCTACGACGACTTCAACTTCCCCGCTGCCAGCTGGACACTGAGCGCGCATGAGGCGCGCCCCGGTCACGAGATGCAGTTTGCCGCATTGGTCGAACAGGGGGTGAGCCTGGCGCGGATGCTCTACGCCTTCAACAGCGTGAACGTCGAAGGCTGGGCTCTCTACGCCGAGGCCGAGATGCTCCCGTACGAACCGATCGAAGGTCAGTTCATCGCGCTGCAGTTCCGGCTGCTGCGCACTGCTCGCGCCATCCTCGATCCGGGCCTCAACCTCGGCCTGATGAGCCGCGATGAAGCCGAACGCGTGCTCCGCGAGGACGCACTCTTCTCGCCCGGCATGACCAAGCAGGAGCTCGACCGCTACGAATTCCGCATGCCCGGGCAGGCGGGGTCGTATTACTACGGCTATCGCAAGCTGATCGACCTGAGGATCGAAACCGAACTGGCGCTGGGCGAGCGCTTCGACGAGAAGGCGTTCAACGACTTTCTTCTCAGCCAGGGGATCATCCCGCTCGAGTTGATCGCCAAGGCAGTGCGGGAGGAGTTTGTCCCATCCCAACGGCGGGGGATCTGAGCCCCCCAAGTGGATCGATGAAACTCTCCGCGTCTGAAGCGGGCAGCAACGCCACCCCGGGGGCGCCCCACATTCCGCATTGCAATCGCTTCCCTCTTTCGCGCTTTCCCGTTCCCGCGCCAGGGTGGCGTCGTGTGCATCACCAAGGCGAGGCGCGACGCGCTTACGCTAAGTGTCTCCAGGAAAAACCCCGAGCCTCGACCGGTTTTGGAGTAAGCTTGTCACGCGCGCGAGGCCAGCGGCATGCCGGTTTATGCGCAGTAGCGGCGCGATCAACACAATGAGGAGACAACTGATCGGCGCCGGCTTGCAGCGATTTCTAACGGCGCCACCATTGGCTGAAAGTCAGCAAGCCCTGCCAAATGGCGATTTTCTGTGTTTCGCGGCAGTTCGCAATGGTCCGTGGAAATCCGGCATCTGGCGGAGACGGAGGGATTCGAACCCTCGATACCCGTTACCAGGTATGGCTCCTTAGCAGGGAGCTGGTTTCAGCCACTCACCCACGTCTCCGCACATCGCGGGCCGGCGGACCGGTCGCGAGGGGCGCGCTATAGCCATGGCTCGAAGCTCCATCAAGGGGGAGTTTCGGGTGATCTGCGAAGTGCTGCGGGTTGCGGCGGGGGCGTGCAGCCATGCCGCCGCCGACTCGGTCTGCCCCATTTTGGATTCGGTTCATCGCCTCTTCATTGCCTGACCCGTCTAAGAGGATTCTTGATCGTCGCGAAGCTGCCTGGCCGCCGCCGCCGGCAGGGAGGGTAGAATGACCAGTTTTCTCGCCAGGAGAGCCCGTTGGGGTCTCGCATTGGCCGCCTTCGGCCTCGCCGCGGCGCCGCTTGCTGCGCAGATGGAGGCGATCGATCCCGACAGTGCGATCGACGGCGATCTCGCCGTTCAGCCGGTCGACCAGACCGACTATGCCGCGCCCGCCTATCCGGGCGACGACACCGCGACGCCCGAGGATGCGACCGTCTATTCCGCCGAACCCGAGGATGCTGCGCCGGCGGATGCCTATCCCGAGCAGCCGGGCTGGTCCGAACCGTCCGCCGAAGCCACTGCCGGCGCGGCGGTCGCAACGGCAAGGGTGGAGGACCCGTCGACCACCTATCGCGAGGACGATCTGATCGGGGCAGCCGAAGGCGTCTTCGGCAAGGGCGCCAAGGGCGTCGCCGACATGATCAAGGGCCTGCTCGCCAAGCAGGGCGAGCCCAATGCCTATATCGTCGGCCGCGAGGCGGGCGGAGCCTTCATCATCGGCGCCCGCTACGGCTCGGGCACGCTGTTCCACAAGGTCGAGGGCGAACGGCCGGTCTATTGGACCGGGCCCTCGATCGGCTTCGATGCCGGCGCCAATGCCGGGAGCACCTTCGTGCTGGTCTACAACCTCTACGACACGGAAGAGCTCTACGAACGCTATCCGGCGGGGGAGGGCCAAGCCTATGTCATCGGCGGGATGACCGCGAGCTATTTGCGCAAGGGCGACGTCGTGCTGATCCCGATCCGCGTCGGGGCGGGCCTGCGGCTGGGCGTCAATGCGGGCTATATGAAGTTTTCCAAGGAGCAGCGCTGGCTGCCCTTCTGACCGATCGCGCATAGGAGCCCTTCGGGTCGCACAACGATAAATCCGGAGTGCTCCGGGGCCGTGGCGGGATTTCCTGTTGCGGCCCCATTCATATCCGGCGATGAGGCGCGCATGCTTGACCGTCTCGATGCCCAGCCCGCCGATGCGCTGCTCGCGCTGATCAAGATGCATGCGGACGATCCGCGTGCGGACAAGATCGATCTCGGCGTGGGCGTCTACCGGACCAATGAGGGGGCGACCCCGGTATTCCGCGCGATCAAGGCGGCGGAACGCCGGCTGGTCGAGACGCAGGACAGCAAATCCTACCTCGGGCCCGAGGGCGACACCGGCTTCGTCGCCGCGCTGATGCCCTATATCTTCGGTGCAGACGCGACCATGGGCGGGCGGATCGAGGGGATGCAGACCCCCGGCGGAACCGGCGCGGTGCGGCTGGCGGTGGCGCTGGCCCAGGCGGCCGGGGCAAGGCGGGTCCATCTGGGCGTGCCGAGCTGGCCCAACCATGCGCAGATCCTCCAGAATGTCGGGGTCGAGACCGCGACCTTCTCGCATGCGCGCGCCGACGGAACCGCCGACATCGAGGCGGTGCTTGCGGCGATCGGCAACGCCGGCCCCGAGGAAGCGGTGCTGCTCCACGGCTGCTGCCACAATCCGACCGGGGTCGACTACACCGCCGAGGAGTGGGACCGGATCGCCCGGGCCTTCGCCGACAGCGGCGTTCTCCCGATCCTCGACATCGCCTATCAGGGGCTCGGTCGCGGATTGGAAGAGGATGTCCTCGGCGTGCGCAGCGTACTCGCCGCAGTGCCCGAGGCGCTGGTCGCCTATAGCTGCGACAAGAACTTCGGTCTGTACCGCGACCGCGTGGGTGCCTTCTACATGATGGCCGGCAGCGCCGACCGGCTGCCCGCGATCGTCTCCAACGCCAATGCGCTGGCGCGGGCCAATTGGTCGATGCCGCCCGATCACGGCGCCGCCGCGGTGCGGACCGTCCTGCGCGACGAGACGCTGACCAGGGAATGGCTGGCCGAGCTCGACGCGATGCGCGCCCGCATGCGCCGTGTCCGTGCGCGGCTGGCGGAGGCGGACGGGGATGTGCCCGGCCTCGACCTGTCGGTCCTGAGCGAGCAGAACGGCCTGTTCGCCGTGCTCCCGCTGAACAGCGACCAGATCCGCCGGCTGCGCGAGGACCATGCCATCTATATGGCCGGTTCGGGGCGGATCAACGTCGCCGGATTGCACGAGGGCAACACGCCCAGATTCATCGCCGCGCTCGCCGACGTGACGGCATAGGGCGCGGACATTCGCCGACGATGGACCGCCAGCCGACCCTCGAGACCGAGCGGCTGACCATCCGCCCGCTCGGCGAAGCGGATCGCGAACCGCTCCATGCCATCGCCTCCGATCCGGCGATCTGGGAACAGCATCCGATCCACGATCGCTGGCGGCGCGAGGTGTTCGACGCCTTCTTCGACGAAGGGCTGGCCTCGGGCGGGGCGCTGGCGGTGCTCGGTCGCGGCGATTCGCGCATCCTCGGGACCTCGCGCTATGGCCCCGTCGATCCCGAGGAAGGCGGGCTGGTCGAGATCGGCTGGACCTTCCTCGCGCAGCGGTGCTGGGGCAAGGGCTACAATCGGGAATTGAAGCGCGCCATGCTCGCCCACGCCTTCGCGCATGTGGCGCTGGTCGAGTTCCGGGTGGGCGACACCAATTACCGCTCACGCAACGCGCTCGAGGCGATCGGGGCGGTCCGCAGCTCGCGCTACGAGCTGGAGAAGTACCAGGGCAAGCGGGTGGTGCATCTCTATTACGAACTGTCTCGCGAAGCCTTCGCGCAAGGTCCGCTGGCGGGCTGACGCCTCCCCCTCTGCGACGAGCGGTGGGAACGCTCCGGCGGTTTCAAAAATCCGGTCGCCGTCGCAGCGCGGCTCCGCCGAGCCCGCGGCGGGAGGTCAGGCCGGTGGCGCGTACCAACGCGCAAAGCGCTGTATCGTCTTCCTTTCTCCACACGCCGCAATAGCGCCCCTCGCGCAGGATCACCTGCCATTTCCCGCTTTCGACACGCCAGGCGAGCTCGGCGGGTGTGACCTTCCGGAAAGCGCCGGCGTGACTTTCCGGCGGCGTGCGACCCAGCGCCGCATCCCAGGCGGCGACGAAGCTCTCGGACCATTTGCGGCGGCGCAGGCGATAGGCGGTCTCGCGGGTCATGCCGAGCTCGCGGGCAGCCTCGGCGACCGAGCCGGTCTGGGCCAGCAGGCCGATGAACTCGGCCTGCTTGAGCGGGGTCCAGCCATCTGCGCGGGCGCGGCCCGGAACGGCATGGAAGGGTGCGATCCGCCGGACGCTGGCGAAGAATCCGAGGCCGGGGCGAAAGGGGTCGAGCAGCATCCGTCAGGATGAAGCAAATTCGAACCGTGTAGGAAAACGATTTCCGGGGGGCCCCGTGCGGCTTGCGCCGGGCACCGCAGCTTGCCTGCCGCGGCGGGCAGCCTCAGGCGTCCTGGCGCAGGCTCTCCATGCGCCGGAGATAGCGCGCCAGCACATCGATCTCGAGATTGACGGTATCGCCCTCGGAGAGATCGCCGAGCGTGGTCACGGCTGCGGTGTGCGGGATGATGTTGAGGGCGAAGCGGACCTCGCCATTGGCCTCGTCCTCCACCGCATTGACCGTGAGCGATACGCCATCGACGGTGATCGAGCCCTTCTCGGCGACATAGGGCGCGAGCGCTTCCTCGGCGAGGATCTCGAGCCGGGTCGATCCGCCGATGTCCTCGGCCAGGACGACGCGTCCGACCGCATCGACATGGCCGGTGACGAGATGGCCGCCGAGCTCGTCGCCCAGCCGCAGCGCGGGCTCGAGATTGAGCCGGCGGTCGGTTTCCCACATTCCCGGAGCGGTGCGGCCGACGGTTTCGCCGGAAACGTCGAAGCCGATCCGCGCATCGCCGGCGGTCCCGCCCAGCGTGACCACGGTCAGGCACACCCCCGAACAGGCGATCGACGCGCCGATCTCGACCGCCGCCGGATCGAACGGGCAGGCGACGGTCACGCGCAGATCGCCCTGCTGCTCGACGCTCGCGACTGTGCCGATGGCGGTGACGATTCCTGTAAACATGCGGGCTCCCGGTTAGCGCGTGCGGCTGTAGGCTTCGTAGCTGTCGCTGCCAAGCTGGCGGCGTTCGGCCAGACGCCAGCGGCCGTGCGCATCGGCGAGCGCGGCGAGGCCGATATCGCCGATCGCGGCAAGTCCGCCGCCGATCACGATCGGCGCGCGGTAGATGTCGAGCCGATCGACGAGATCCGCGGCGAGAAAGCTGGCGGCGGTGTCGGAGCCGGCTTCGACGTAGAGATAGAGCGCATCGAGCCGGTCGATTTGCTCGGGCGCATTGATCACCTTCGCGCCATCGGGCGCGACCCCGCGGGTCAGCACGACGCGCTGCGGGCTGCGATCGGCAAGCCCGGGCAGGCGAACGTCGAGCCGGGGCCGGTCGGCACGCCAGGTGCCGCCTCCGACGAGGATCGCATCGGCCATGGCGCGGCGCGAGTGGACGTGGTCGCGGGCGGCCTCGCCGGTGATCCACTGGCTCTCGCCCTCGGCCGTGGCGATGCAGCCGTCGAGCGACAGGGCGAGCTTGAGCGTCACATGCGGGCGAGAGTGGCGAGCCCGGGCGAGATAGCCGACGAGGCTCTCCTCGGCAGCCGCAGAGGTCAGGATTTCGGCCGTGATTCCCGCGGCCCGGAGGCGGGCGAGACCTTCGCCCGCAGTGCGCGGATCGGGATCGCCGACCCCCGCGACGACCCGGGCGACTCCCGCCTCGACGAGCAGGTCGGCGCAGGCCGGGCCGCGCTCCGATCGGTGTGCGCAGGGCTCGAGCGTGACGTAGCAGACGGCACCGCGCGCATCCTCGCCCGCCTGATCGAGCGCCATGGCTTCGGCGTGGGGGCGGCCCCCGGTCCGGGTCCATCCGCGTCCGACCACGCGTCCGTGCTGGACGATCAGCGCCCCGACGCCCGGGTTGGGGCGGCTCAGCGGGCGCGCGCGCGATGCAAGCCGCGCAGCGGCATCGAGCCAGCGCGCGTCATTCGCCCTGGTCGTCAACCGCTCCGCCCGCCCGATAGAGTTCGCGCCGCCGCGCTTCGGCCTCGGCAGCCTCGCGCGCATTGTCGATTTCGGCCTGCCGCGCCATGGCATCGACGTCGAGGCCGGTGGCCCGGCCGAGCGCCTTATAGGCATCGACCTTCTGTTCGCGCAGCGCCGCGAGTTCGGCCTCACGAGCCTCCTTGCGCTTCTGGTTCGCGATGTTCGACAGGCGGATTTCCGCGTCGCTGCGACCCTCGGCGAAGGTGCTGATGAAGACCACCTTGGGCGGCTCGGGCGGGACGAAGACCGATTCCTGCGTGAAGGCATAGAGCAGGCCGAAGGTCGAGGCACAGGACAGCGCGAGGATCGGCCAGCGATAGGGCACGGGCCGCCGGATATAGTCCCAGAAATCGGAGACCCCGGCCTTGGGATTGTATCGACTCTTGAAGCGCATGCCCCATAGATAGGGGGTTTCGCCGGGGCGTGCCAGTGCCCCGCTTCAGCCGAAGGAGGCGTAGAGCGTCCGGCCGTGGCGGCTCAGCCAGCCATTCGCGGCATCGATGTCGCCTTCGTAGAGACCGGCCAGAAGTGCGTGGAAGGCCGGCGAATGGTCGAAGTGTACGAGATGCGCGACCTCGTGGGCGACGACCGACCGGCGGACGGCATCGGGCGCCTGGACCAGGCGCCAGTTGAGACGCAGGACGCCCTGCGACGAACAGCTGCCCCAGCGGCGCCTCGCGCGGGTGAGGCGGACTTCGGCGGGAGTAAGTCCGCCGCGACGGCAATATTCGCCGGCATCCTCGGCGAACAGGCGCAGCGCTTCGCCTTCGAGCCAGCGCTGCAGCCGACGGGCGACGCCGGTCTGGGCGCCGCCTACGGCGAGATCGCTCCCCGAGAGCGTGGGCTTGCGCGGGGCATCGGCGCGCCAGGCGAGCGCAATGGTCTCGCCGCGATAGAGCAGGCTGCCCTCGCGCACCGGATCGCGCGCTTCGGGCACTTTCGCGAGCTGCGCCGCGAGCCATTCGCGCCGGGCGTGGGCGAAGGCCACGGCGTCGGCCGAGCGGCACCAGGTCGGCAGGGTAATGCGGACCGCGCTCCCGTCGGGGGCCAGCCGCAGCGTGAGCCGCCTGGCGCGGGCATTGCGCGTCAGCTCGATCGGCAGCGTCCGGCCGGCAAGCTCGACCACCGGCTCGAGCGCGTCGCGGCGCAACCAGTCGATCACGCTGCCTCCTCCTCTTCCTCCGGACCTTCCTTCCCCGGCGCGTCTCCGCCCGGCCGGTGGTCCCCCGCGCGATCTTCCGCGTCCTCGTCCCAGTCGACGACATGGTGCTCGAGCGGGCCGGCCATGTCCTCGCCGATCACCCGGCCGGCTACCGAGACACCGGCGCGGACCACGTCCTCGCGGTCGCCGGTCAGCAGGTAATGCCAGCGCGGCAGGGGATCGCCGTCGGCGCGGAGGCGATAGGCGCAGGTCGGCGGGAGCCAGCTCACCCGGTCGACGATCCTGAGCGTCAGCCGGAGGCAGTCGGGGACGAAGGCCTTGCGACGGCGGTAGTCGGTGCATTGCGCCGTGTCCGTATCGAGCAGACGGCAGGCGACATTGGTGTGCTCGATCTCGCCGGTGTCCTCATATTCGACCTTGTGCAGGCAGCAACGTCCGCAGCCGTCGCACAGCGCTTCCCACTCCTCTTCGCTCAGCGCGGCGAGCGGGAGCTCCCAGAAGCGGTCCCTCAGCGCACCCATCTGTCGAGTTCCGCAGCCACGGCGGCAGGGCCTTCCTCGGTCGGCAGCATGGCGATCGGTTCGCCCTGTGGACCGAACAGATAGGTGATCGACATATGGTTCATCAGATAGCCGCCGCCGGGCTGTTCCTCGCCCTTCGAATAGGCGACCGCGAACTTCTCGGCGACGTCCTGCAATTGCTGCTCGCTGCCGGTCAGGCCGAGCAGCCGCGGGTGGAAGGCATCGGTGAATTCGCGCAGCACCGCCGGTGTGTCGCGCGCCGGATCGACGCTGACGAACAGCGGCTGGACTTTCGCCCCGCGCTCGGGATGCTCTTCCTCGAAGCGCCGCAGCCCCGCCATCGCCCGCTGGTTGTCGGTCGGGCATACGTCGGGACAGAAGGTGTAGCCGAAATAGATCGTCCGGTAGCGGCCGTCGAAATCGCTCCAGCTGACGGGTTCGCCATTCTCGCCGGTCAGGGTGAAGGAGCCTCCGATGCGCGCGCCCTCGAGCGGGGGCGGGCCGGCGTCCGGAGCGGATGGGGCGCCGCAGGCGGCAGCGGCCAGCGCGAGCGCGCTGACGAGGAGGGTGCGAAGACGCGTGGTGATCGGCATGGCATCGTGGTTCATGGTCTGCTAACTGCCGCTGGGCAAGGGCGGGCTGTCCAGTCAATTGCGGAAAAAGACAGAGGGTTCGGCAGGTGAAGCGTTTCTCGAGGACTGTGGTTTGGGCCGCGCTGCTGGCGACGGCCGTCGCGACGCCCCTGTCGGCGCAGATGAAGCGCGAGGGCTACGCCTTTCTCGAGGCGGTCAAGAAGCGCAATGGGGAAGAGGTCAATGCCTTCCTCGACGAGCCCGGCAGCACGCTGGTCAACACGCGCGACATCACCAGCGGCGAGACCGCGCTGCATGTCGTGACCCAGCGGCGCGATCCGGTATGGATGCGCTTTCTCCTGAGCAAGGGGGCCAATCCGAACCTCGAGGACAGGAACGGCGTCGCGCCGCTCGAGATCGCGACCCGGCTCGGCTTCGTCGAAGGGGTCGAGATCCTGCTCGACCGGGGGGCCGAGGCGGATGTGACCGATGCCGCCGGCGAGACCCCGCTGATTTCCGCCGTGCACCGCCGCGACGTCGCTCTGGTCCGCCTGCTGATGAGCAAGGGCGCGAGCCCCGACCGGGCCGACAATTCGGGCCGCACCGCGCGCGATTATGCGCAGCTGTTGGGCGAGCGCTCCTCCATGCTCCAGGAAATCGAGCGCGGCGAGACCGACCGCGGCGAATCGACGCAGAGTTACGGGCCCAAGTGACCGAACTCGCCGTAGCCGACCTCACGCTCGACGAACTTCGACTCGCGCTGGCCCAGGGCATCGCCGAGGCGGCGGTGTTCGACGGCTGGAGCGCGGAGGCGCTCGACATGGCCGCGGATCGGCTCGGCGCCGACCGCGACGTCGCTCGGCTGGCGTTCAAGGATGACGGCGCGATGGGGATGATCTGCGCCTGGATCGAGACGATCGACCGGCGCATGATCCTCGAATTTCCGCCCGAGGCGATGGCGGCGATGAAGATCCGCGAGCGCATCCGCAGCCTCGTCCAGTTCCGTCTCGATGCGGTGGCGGGCGAGGAGGAGGCGCTGCGCCGGGCGCTCGCGATCATGGCCATGCCGCAGAATGCGGCGCGCGCGCTGAAGACCGGCTGGCACAGCGCCGACGTCATGTGGCGGCTCGCCGGCGATACGGCGACCGATTACAACCATTATACCAAGCGCGCCATTCTCGCCTCGCTCTATGGCGCGACGCTGAGCGTCTTCGTCGCCGACGAGAGCGATGGCAAGGCCGAGACCCGAGCCTTCCTCGACCGCCGGATCGAGGGGGTGATGACCTTCGAGAAGGCCAAGGCCAAATGGCTGGGGTCCGATCGCGAGCGCTTCAGCGTCACGCGCTTTCTCGGCCGGCTGCGCTATCCGCCGCGCTAACCCGCTATTGATAACCAGTTGCAATTACCCCGGCACTCTGACAGGGCGGACTCATGACTCTGGATGGGTTCGAATATGGCAAGACCGCGCGCATCGTCGCGGTGGACTGGGCTGCCCTGGCCGAGGATGAAGGCAAGCGCCTGAAAGCGCTGGGAGTGGACGAGGGGGCCGAGGTCGCCGTGATCCATCGGGGCGTTTTCGGCACCCGCGATCCGATCGCCCTGCGGCTGGGCAATATGACGCTGGCCCTGCGCCGCGCCCATGCCTGCGCTATCCGGGTCGAACCGGCATGAGCCGCAAGCGCACCGCAGCCCTGGTGGGCAATCCCAATGCGGGGAAGTCCGCACTGTTCAACGCGCTGACCGGGGCGCGGCAGAAGATTGCCAATTACGCCGGCGTGACCGTCGAACGCAAAGCCGGCAGGCTGATGCTGCCGAGCGGCGAGCCGGTCGAACTGATCGACCTTCCGGGATCCTACAGCTTCGATGCCGCGAGCCCCGACGAAGAGGTCACGCGCAAGGTCGTGCACGGCGAATTCGTCGGCGAGGCGCGGCCGGAAGTGCTGGTCGTGGTGCTCGATGCGGCGAATCTCGAGCAGCATCTCGTCTTCGCCCAGGAAGTGCTCGAACTCGGCCGCCCGACGGTGGTGGCGCTCAACATGGTCGATCTCGCGGAGCGCGACGGGCTGACGCTCGACCCGGCAGCGCTGTCGGCGGCGCTCGGCGTGACGGTCGTGCCCACGGTGGCGGTGCGCGGCAGGGGGCTTCCCGAACTCATCGAGGCCATCGCCGAAGCGGAAACCCACGCCGGCGAGGACGCGCATCGGCAATGGCATCTGACGCTGCCCGAACGCCGGCTGGCGGCCAAGCACATGGCGCGCGGCGCGACGCTGTCCAAATCCACGCGGCACACGATCGAGAAGGGTATCGATCGCGTGCTGCTTAATCCCTGGGCCGGTCCGCTGGTGCTGTTCGGCCTGCTGTTCGTCGTCTTCCAGGCGGTGTTCGCCTGGGCAACTCCGTTCGCCGACGGCCTCGAGAGCATGATCGGGGCGATTTCCGCGGGAGTGGTCGATGTCATGCCCGCGGGGGTGCCGCGCGATTTCGTGACCGAAGGCGTGCTCGCCGGCGTCGGTTCGGTGGTCGTTTTCCTGCCGCAGATCGTGATCCTGTTCTTCTTCATCCTGGTGATGGAAGCGAGCGGATATATGGCGCGCGCGGCATTCCTCATGGACCGGCTGATGGCGGTGGTCGGCCTTTCGGGCAAAAGCTTCATCCCGCTGCTGTCGAGCTTCGCCTGCGCGATTCCCGGAATCATGGCGACCCGCAGCATTTCCGATCCCAAGGACCGCCTGACCACCATATTGATCGCGCCGCTGATGACCTGTTCGGCGCGGCTGCCCGTCTATGCGGTGATCATCGCCGCGGTGATCCCGGACACCGCCGTCGGGCCGGGCGTGGGCCTGCAGGGGCTGGTGCTCTTCGCGCTCTACGTCGCCGGCATCCTCGGGGCCATGGTCGTCGCCCTGATCCTCCGGCACACGGTCACCAGGGGCGCGGCCTCGGGTTTCATCATGGAATTGCCCCGCTATCAGCTGCCGCGGATCAAGGATCTCGCCATCGGTCTGTGGCAGCGTGCCTGGGTCTTCCTGCGCCGGGCCGGGACGATCATCTTTACTGCGACGATCGCGCTGTGGGTGCTGCTCAGCTTTCCGCAGGCGGAGCCGGGCGAGAGCCAGCTCGATGCGAGCTATGCCGGCGCAGTGGCCGACGTGCTCCACCCCGTGCTCGAGCCGATCGGCTTCAATCGCGAAATCAGCCTTGCGCTGATTCCCGCCATGGCCGCACGTGAAGTGGCGGTGTCCGCGCTCGCAACCACCTATGCGGTCGATGCCGAAAACGAGGAAGCCGCGGCCGAGGGCGTGACCGACAAGATCGCTGCGCTGTGGCCGCTGCCGACTGCGCTGGCATTCCTCGCCTGGTTCGTCTTCGCGCCCCAGTGCCTCTCCACCATCGCGGTCGCCCGGCGCGAGACCAATGGCTGGAAATGGCCCGCCGTCATGCTCGCCTATCTGTTCACGCTCGCCTACATCTTCGCCGGACTGACCTATTGGGCAGCGTTGGCTCTCGGTCTCTGACCTGACGGCGAAGCCGCTTTTTCCGCAAGAACACAGCCAGAGGCGGCGTCGGGCCGGCGAGTGTGGAGGGCATCCTCGCAGCCTGGTGCGATATTCGTCAGCGGCTTTCGCCGCAGTGCTCGCCATGCTGTGAACACGGGCGCCTATGCACTGGCACCTCCCGCCGGCATTCGATAGGCCAGCCCCAACAGACATGAAGGAACGAATCGATGGCCGGTAGCCTCAACAAAGTCATGCTGATCGGAAACCTCGGGGCGGATCCCGAGATCCGCAGCTTCCAGAACGGCGGCAAGGTCGCCAATCTGCGCATCGCCACCAGCGAAACCTGGAAGGATCGCAACACCGGAGAGCGTCAGGAACGGACCGAATGGCATACGGTCGCGATCTTTTCCGAGGGGCTCGTCGGCGTGGTCGAACGCTTCCTGCGCAAGGGCAGCAAGGTCTATATCGAAGGCCAGCTGCAGACCCGCAAATGGCAGGATCAGCAAGGCAATGATCGCTATTCGACCGAGGTCGTGCTGCGCGGACTCAACGGCACGCTGACCATGCTCGACGGCGCGCAGGGCGGCGGCGGCGGCGGCGGCGGCGCCGGTCGGGGCGGCGACTACGGCGGCGGACAGCAGAGCGGCGGCGGGGACAATTGGCGCAGCGGCGGCGGATCCGCGGGTGGCGCGGCCGGCGGCAGCCAAGGCGGCGGATCGAACTACGACGATCTCGACGACGACATTCCGTTCTGATCCGGGGCCGCCGGCCTGGCGCGGAAGGCGCCCCGGTCAGCCCTTCTTGAGTGCGGCGAGGGCTTCCGCGAGCGGACCGCTCGGAGCCAGCTCCTCGTCGCTGACGATGCCGGCGCGCTGGCGTGCGGCCTCGGCACCCGGCCCCTCGCGATAGGGATCGATGGCCAGCGCGAGCGACTGGGCGATGGCTTCGCCGAGGTCGAAGGTTTCGCCCTCAAAGGCAATCTCGTCGAGCGCCTCGCTGTCGAGCTCGATCTCCTCGTCGGGGGCGTGGGCGGGGAGTTCGCCCGCGGGGACGAAGCGCAATTCCAGCGCTTCTTCGACATCGTAGCGCAGCGCTTCGCGGGTGACGGCGCAGGGTTGTTCGATGGTGGCGGTGAGCGTGCCGGCGGCGAGAACCGCTTCGTCGCGCGTGTCGAATTCGACCTTCGCCGAAAGCGCCGGGATCGCGGTGACGGCGAAGCGCTCGGCCAAGGCATTGCGTTCGGCTTCAGTCGCGTCGATCGTGATCGCCCCCGAGGGCAGGGCGCGCGGCTTGATCGGTCGGCTCAGCTCGTTCTCGCTCATGCGACGATCTCCCCGCTGCGCAACTGGTCGACGCTCGTCCGGGCGAGGCGCGCGTGGAGCGCCGCCATGCGCTGGACCAGCGCCTCGGCAGCATCTTCCTGCGCCATGGTGACATTGCGGCGTACGGCCTCGACCAGCACCTGCGGATCGCTCCGCAACCCTTCGCGATAGGCGCCGATCCGGCCGTTCATGCTTGCCATCAGCGCGCCGATCTTCTTGCCCACCGTGGGGTCGCCGATCCCCGCTTCGCGCATCTGGCCTTCCATGTCCTCGACGAAAAGTTCGGTCAGCCGCGCAGTCGCCGGGCCCATCCGGCCCTCGTCCTCGAGCCGGAGCATCACCAGGGCGAGCACCAGCGTGATCATGTCGAAGCGCCCTTCGATGGTGTCCGCCACGCCGCACATGCGATACCAGTCGGGATCGCGCGCCTCGGCCACCACGCGGTGCCACAGGGCGCGCCATTCCTCGCGCGGGTCGGGGGCGGTGCCGAACAGGCGGGCAAGAAAGGACATGGTTTCTCCGTTCAGCGGCAATTCAAGCCGCGATCCCCAAGCGTAGGCCAATGCCGAGTTGCATGGTCCCGCGCTTTGCGATTAAGGCGTGCGCCGAGCATATAGGCAGGCGGCCGCCCGGGGCCAAGCGCCGCCTAACAGACGGAGAATTGCTGTTCCCATGAACGGATCAAAGAGACTGGGCCTAGCGGTCCTCGCCGCGGCAGCCATCGCCGCCGGCGGCTGCAGCTCGATCCGCGAACCGCGCGGATACATCGTCGATCCGGTCCTGACCGCTTCGGTCCAGCCGGGGATCGACAATGAAAGGAGCGTGGCCGGGACGCTCGGCCGCCCGACCTTCACCAGCCAGTTCGGCGAGCCGACCTGGTATTATGTTTCGAGCACGACCGGGCGCAAACCCTTCGTGCGACCGCGGATCCAGCAGCACCAGGTGCTGGCGGTCAAGTTCGACGCTTCGGGAAATGTGCTCTCGACCGAACGGTCGGGTCTGGATCAGGTCGTCTATCTCAGCCCCGATGGCGCCGAGACCCCGACGCTCGGCCGCGAGCGCAGCTTCCTCGAAGACCTGTTCGGCAACATCGGGTCGGTGACCCAGGGCGGCATGGCGCCCCCTCAATAGGCGACGCCCGGCCCGCCCGGCTTGACCCCTCGAACCAGCGCCCCATATCGCGCGCATGGATGCAAACGACAATCGCCATGGGCTGACCCAGTGGCATTCGACCACCATCATCGGCGTCAAGCGCGGCGACCGCATCGTCATTGCCGGGGACGGCCAGGTCTCGATGGGCAATACGGTGATGAAGCCCAACGCCAAGAAAGTTCGGCGGATCGGCGAAGGCGGCAAGGTCGTCGCCGGATTCGCGGGCGCGACCGCAGATGCCTTCACCCTGTTCGAGCGGCTCGAAAAGAAGCTCGAACAATATCAGGGTCAGCTCCTGCGTGCTGCCGTGGAGCTGACCAAGGACTGGCGGACCGACAAATATCTGCGCAATCTCGAAGCGCTCATGATCGTCGCGGACAGCGAGAATCTTCTCGTCCTCACCGGCAATGGCGACGTGCTCGAGCCCGAGGGGGGCATCGCCGCGATCGGATCCGGAGGCAATTACGCGCTCTCGGCGGCGAAGGCTCTGGTCGAGTATGAGGATGATCCCGAGGTGATCGCGCGCAAGGCGATGGCGGTCGCTGCCGAGGTCTGCGTCTTCACCAATGGCAATGTGACGCTGGAGACCGTCTGACCGCGGCGGCTGGCAGCCAAGGCTTGCCCCCGCCTTCTTCCCGAGACAGTTCCCGGCCCGCACGGGACGACGAGACAGGATTTATGGAAAACCTAACCCCCAAGGCGATCGTCGCCGCGCTCGACGAACACATCATCGGCCAGAAGGAAGCCAAGCGCGCGGTTGCCGTGGCGCTGCGCAATCGCTGGCGTCGCCAGCGGCTCGGCCCCGAATTGCGCGACGAGGTGACGCCCAAGAACATCCTGATGATCGGCCCCACCGGCTGCGGCAAGACCGAGATCAGCCGCCGGCTGGCGAGGCTTGCCGAAGCACCCTTCATCAAGGTCGAGGCGACCAAGTTCACCGAAGTCGGCTATGTCGGCCGCGACGTCGAGCAGATCGCCCGCGACCTCGCCGAAGAATCGATCCGGCTGGAAAAGGAACGCCGCCGCGAGGCGGTGCGCGATGCCGCGAGCAAGGCCGCGATGACCCGGCTGCTGAATGCGCTGGTGGGCGAGAACGCCAGCGAGGCGACGCGCGAAGCCTTTCGCGAACGGATCGTCCAGGATGCGATGAACGACACCGAAGTCGAGATCGAGGTGAAGGACACGCCCAACATGCCGATGGATATTCCCGGCATGGGCGGCAATGTCGGGATGATCGATCTGTCGGACATGTTCGGCAAGGCGATGGGGCGGTCGAACATGAAGCGGCGCAAGCTCAAGGTACCCGACGCCTGGGACCGCCTGGTCGAGGAAGAGGCGGAAAAGCGCATGGACCAGGACGACGTCAACCGCGTCGCGCTGGAGAATGCCGAGACCAATGGCATCGTCTTCCTCGACGAGATCGACAAGATCGCAGTCAGCGACGTCCGCGGCGGTTCGGTCAGCCGCGAAGGCGTGCAGCGCGATCTGCTGCCGCTGATCGAGGGGACCACGGTGGCGACCAAATACGGGCCGATGAAGACCGACCACGTGCTGTTCATCGCCAGCGGCGCCTTCCATGTCGCCAAGCCGTCGGACATGCTGCCCGAATTGCAGGGGCGCCTGCCGATCCGCGTCGAGCTGCGCGCGCTGACGGAGGACGATTTCGTCCGTATCCTGAAGGAAACGCGCGCCAATCTGGTCGAGCAGTACAAGGCGTTGATCGGAACCGAGAAGGTCACTCTGGACTTCACCGAGGACGCGATCGCCGAAGTCGCCAGGATCGCCGCGCGGGTCAATGAAAGCGTCGAGAACATCGGTGCCCGGCGGCTCCAGACGGTCATGGAGCGCCTGCTCGAGGAGATCAGCTTCGAAGCCGAGGAGCACGAGGGCGAGACGGTGAAGATCGATGCCGCCTATGTCCGCGAACGGCTCGACGATCTTGCGGACGATGCCGATCTTTCGAAATACATCCTGTAGGCGGGCGCTGGACGGTAGCCGTCAAGCGGGCGCTTCAGCCGTTCACGCGGGCGCGACCATTTCCGCTGGCGCCCCGTCCTGGCCGCCCTCCGCCTGTTGCCGCGCCCACATTTCGGCATAAAGCCCGCGCGCCCGCAGCAGTTCGCCATGGGTGCCGCTCTCGGCAAGGCGGCCGTGCTCGAGCACGAGAATGCGGTCGGCGTCGGCAATGGTCGATAGGCGGTGCGCGATCGCCAGCGTCGTGCGGTGCTGGGAAACCCGCCGTAGCGTGCGCAGGATTTCCTGTTCGGTGCGGCTGTCGAGAGCGCTGGTCGCCTCGTCGAGCAACAGGATCGGCGGGTCCTTCACCAGCGTGCGGGCGATCGCGACGCGCTGCTTCTCGCCTCCCGACAGCTTGAGCCCGCGTTCGCCGACCTCGGTGTCGAAGCCCTCGGGCAGGCGCTCGATCAGCGGAAGGATCGCTGCCGCGCGCGCCGCTTCGACAACATCCTCGCGGCTGGCCCCGTCGCGGCCATAGGCGATATTGTAGCCGATGGTGTCGTTGAACAGCACGCTGTCTTGCGGGACGATGCCGATCGCGGCCCGCAGGCTCGCCTGGGTGACCCGGGCGATGTCCTGCCCGTCGATCAGAATGCGCCCGTCCTGCGGATCGTAGAAGCGGAACAGCAACCGCCCGATCGTGCTCTTCCCCGCTCCGGAGGGGCCGACGATTGCGAAGTGCTGACCAGCGGGCACTTCGAAGCTCAGCCCATGGAGGATCTCGCGGTCGGACTCGTAGCCGAAACGGACATTCTCGAAAGCCAGAGTGGGCCGGCGGACCACCAGCGCCGGGGCACCGGGCCTGTCCTTCACCTCCGCGTGGGTGTCGATCAGCCGGAACATCGCACCCATGTCGATCAGCCCCTGGCGCACCGTGCGATAGACCATGCCGAGCATGTCGAGCGGACGGAAAAGCTGGGTCAGATAGGTGTTCACCAGGACGAGATCGCCGGTCGTCAGCTCGCCGCGGCTCCAGCCCCAGACGGTGAAGGCCATCGCCGCGCCCATCATCAGATTCATGATCACGGCCTGGCTGATGTTGAGCAGGCCAAGCGAGTTTTCGGACTTGACCGCGGCCTCGGCGAAGGCGCGGGTCGATTCCGAATAGCGCGCCCGCTCGCGTTGCTCGGCACCGAAATATTTGACCGTCTCGTAGTTGAGCAGACTGTCGACCGAGCGCGCGAGGGCGGCCCCGTCGAGCTCGTTCATCTGCCGCCTGAGTTCGTTGCGCCATTCGGTGATCACGCGGGTAACGGCGATATAGGCCGAGACGGTCAGCGCCGTGGCGGCGACCAGTTCCCAGCCGAAAGCGAGATAGAAGATCACCCCGACCGCGATCAGCTCGAGCGCGGTGGGGGCGATATTGAACAGCAGGAAATAGAGCATGACGTCGATGCTCTTGGTTCCGCGATCGATGATCTTGGTGACCTCGCCGGTGCGGCGCGACAGGTGAAAGCGCAGCGACAGCTCGTGGAGCCGCCCGAAGGTATCCTCGGCCAACTGCCGGGTCGCATCCTGACCGACGCGCTCGAAAGTGATGTTGCGCAGATTGTCGAACACCACTGCCGCGAGCCGACCGGCGGCATAGGCAATCACGAAGGCAAGCGCGACCATCACCGCCTGATTGGCCGGAGTCGCCATCGCATCGATCGCGCGCTTGTAGGCGAAGGGCAGAGCCAGCGTGGTGGCCTTGGCCGCGAGCACGAACAGCATGGCGCCCACGATGCGACGCTTCAGCCGCGAATTGCCGGCCGGCCAGAGATAGGGGAGGAATCGGCGGATCGTCGCCCAGCTCTCCGCGTCTTCGGGCTGATCGGGAAGGGCTGTGTCGGGCGGCATGGTGCCGCCCATCTGGGAGCGCGGTGGCGCTTAGGCAAGCAATCCCGCCGGCTATGGCTCGAGCGATGGTGGGCGGAACATGGCCCGTGCCCGGTCCGGCTCTCCCGTTCCGGGCAGATCGAAGAGGATGCGACGCGAGGCGAAATCGATCGCCACGCGGTCGAACACGCGCAGATTGCCGATGCCGAGGACGACCGCAGGTCGGTCGGCCAGGCCCAGCGCGGCGAAGATCGGACTCTCCACGAAGCCGATCGGCACATTGCCGAGCGTCAGTCCGCCGATTTCCATGCTCCGCGCGAAGGCGAGGGTGCCGAGGACCTCGGCCCCGTGCACATCCACGCTGCTGAGGACCGTGTCGCTCCGGCTGCGGAGCTTGCGCAGCAAGGCCCGATTGCCGACCGTGTTCTGCGCCCCGGTATCGATCACGACAGATACGCGGATCTTGTCCACCCGCGCATCGGTGATCACCATCTGCCCGAGCTTGCGCCGTGCCCGCACCACGATCTCATAGCCTGCATTGCTGCCCGGCGCGTCGGAATCGGCGACCAGCATACGCTCCTCGCGGAAATCGATCAGCACACGCAGGTCCTGCAGACTGTCGAGCCCGAGTATCCCGTCGGCACCGATGTTCCGGGCATGAAGCAGGGGCGCGATGAGGCCGGAGACCGTCCGATTGGCGAATTCGAGCCGGTCGACCTCGACCGTGTCGACCATCTCGCTGCTACCCATTGCGACCAGCAACGCCTGGCCGCGGCGCGGCAGCGCGAGGTCCGCGACGATGCGATGCGTGACCACCGTCGCCTGCGCGCCGGTATCGATGAGAAAGCGATAGGATTGCACTGCGCCGTCGATGGTGACCGGGACCGTCATCCGTTCGTAGCGGTCGCGGACCAGCGCGGCCTCTTCGATCGACTGATCTTCCTCGGGCGATACCGCCGCGGGCCCGGCGTGGAGTTGTGCGGAGAGGAGGCACAGACCCGCCGCCATTGCCCGCCGGTACGCCATTCTGTCTCTCCCGGTCACCGCTCTTCGTTGCGCGGATGCCTCTGCGGGAGGATATCACCGAGATCGGAAGTCGCCAAATCGGGTTCGGCCGGCTCGGTGGCCGTAGACATCGGCTGCGCCGCCTGCGTCTGGCGCAGCATGGCGATGCTGTCGCGCACCACCTGCGGCCATAGCAGCAGAAGGATCGCGGGATAGGTCGTCGCCCCGGTTGCGATGAGCAGGGCAAGCACGAGCGCGGGGTGGAGGCCTGGCGGTAGCAGGCCCCGCATCAGCCAGACCGAGAGCGCCATCGCCGCGGTCGCGGCTAAGGCCGGGACGGCGGCCTCGACCAGCCGCGCGAGCGAAAGCCCGATCCGCGGCAGGACCAGAGCGAGGGTCAGGGCGAGCAACAGCGGTGCCGCCACCCACCAGGCATGGACCAGCCCCGCGGGACCGAACTCCACGCCGACGAGAAATGCGGTCACGAACATCGCGGCGCCGGCGATGCTGGTTGCCAGATAGATACCCTCTCGCCCGGTCGACGTCATGGTCGGCGAACAGATGATCTGGACCGCCATCAAGGGCATGGTCAGCGCCAGACCCGCGACCAGCGGCGCCATCTCGATCCATTTCTGGCCGAACAGGACGAGGATCGCTTCGGGAGCGGTGAGCGCCAGACCGATGTAGATCGGCGAGACCACCAGCAAAACGGAGCGAACGGTGCGCTCGAAGAAGGGCGCCAGGCTGTGGCCCGCCTTGTGCAGCTCGGCATAGGCGGGAAAGGCGACGTCGTTGAGCGGCGGGATGAACCGGCCGGTCACGATGAGCGTCAGGAACAGCGCCTCGGAATAAAGACCCAGCTGGTGGACATCGAAGCTGCGCCCGGCGATGAAGACGTCGCTCTGGCTCTGGACGATCCAGAAGAACTGGCAGGCGGTCAAAGCGCCGCCGAAGCCGATCATTCGCCCCGCCCCCCGCAGATCGAACACCGGCCAGACCCATAGCCGGGCCGCGAATGTGAGCAGCAGACCCCTGACGAAGAAGGCCGCGATCGGCGCGAAGATAAGCGCCCATATGCCGAAGCCGAGCAGCGCCAGCGTCAGCGCGGTTCCCGCTCCGACGATGGAAGAGGCGAGATTGGCCACGCCCTGGCTGCGGAACTCGAGCCGGCGGGACAGCAGCGCCGTCGGCAGGGCGGTGAAGGGAATCGTCAGGAAGATCAGGGACTGGACGCGCAGCAGGTCGGCGACCGCGGGCTGACCGTAATAGTCGGCTGCCAATGGCGCGAGCGCGAACTGCAGGAGAGCGAGGATGCCATTGATCATCAGCAGGAGCGCGAAGGCCTGGCCGATGTCGCGTTCTGTCACCACGTTCGCGCGGATCAGCGAACTGGCGAAGCTCCACCCGTTGAGGAAGTGGAGCGCGGTCACGAAGACCTGGCTCATCGCGAAAAGGCCGTAGTCGGAAGGATCGAGCAGGCGGACCACCATGATGGTGGAGCCCCAGGCGATCAGCTGGGCCACGAACTGGCTCCCCCAGCGCCAGGCGAGGGCGCTGCGCACGCGCGCGCCGAATCCCTCCGGTGCATCCTGCTCGCTGGCCCCGTTCACCCGCATGGCCGATTGCTAGGCGCGATTCGAAGCGAAAGCGAGCCGCGAGATTCGCGATTCCGGGATGAATTGGGGGCGGTGAATTGCGGGAATCGAAGAAATCGGTTGCCGTTTCTGCCAGGCGCGGTTGCAGGCTACCGCACCGCCGGCGTCGCGATCGGACGCGGCAGGGCCCGCAAACCGCAGGATTCCGCCGTTCTGCAAAAAAGACGAAACAAAATTGCAAAAAGGCGTTGACCGAATCCGGGTCCAGTCCTATTTGGCCC
>CAVSKM010000005.1:0-181765 GCA_963728515.1 uncultured Alphaproteobacteria bacterium
GTGCGGTCAGTTGCCGTTCGCCGTCTCGTTGAGCTTGAACTCGGCTTCCAGGTTCAGAGTGACCTCGTCACCCAGCATTGGCAGTCCATAGTTGATGCCGAAGTCGGACCGCTTGATCGTGGTCTCGCCGTCGAAGCCGAGGGTATATTTCTGATCGACCGGGTTAATGCCAGCCTGGTTGAAATCGGCTTCGATGGTCACCGGCCTGGTCACGCCGCGTAGCGTGAGGTTGCCAGTGATCGCCGCGCTGTCCCGGTCGATCAGCCGTATCGAAGTGGCGGCGAACTGCGCCTGCGGGAAGTTTGCCGTGTCGAGGAAATCGGCCGTCCTAAGGTGGCTGTCGAGCTGATCGTTGAGCGTCCCGACGCTGTCGGTATCGATAGTGGCCGAAAGCGTGCTCGCGGCAGGATTGCGGACGTCGAGATCGAGCGTGCCCGCGACATCGGTGAACTGACCGACATAGGTCGAAAAGCCCATATGATCGACCGACCAGGTGATCTTGCCGTGCGCAGGGTCGAGGACATAGCTGCCCGAACGGACCTCCACCGGATTTTGCGTCAGAGCGTCGCTCTGCGCGATGGCGCCTCCCGAAAGGACGGCAACGCCTAACGCAGCGATGAAGGCATACTTGTGGTTCATGGCGGTTTCCTTGGACGATGGAAAGCCGAACCCCGCAATCGGGGCAGGCCTAAACTGATTGATGGGGAACGGTGGTCAGGCGGCGGTGCGCTCGATCCACGATGCGAAGGCATCGGCGAAGCTTTTGAAGAACTTCCGGGTGTCGTCGCTCTTGAACTCGCCCGCATCGTCGAACAGCTCCCAGCCGCCGCCAATGTAGGCTTCGGGTTGCTGCAGGACCGGCATATCGAGGAAGACGAGCGACTGGCGCAGGTGATGGTTGGCGCCGAACCCGCCGATTCCGCCCGGGGACACGGACATCACCGCCGTGGGCTTCTTCGCGAAGGCGCTCTGGCCGTAAGGCCTTGAGCCCACGTCGATCGCGTTCTTGAGCGCACCAGGCACCGAACGGTTGTACTCGGGCGTCACGAACAGGACCGCATCGGCAGCAGAAATTTGCTCGCGGAAACGCGTCCACGCAGCCGGTGCGCCGGCCGCCTCGACATCCTCGTCATAGAGGGGAAGATTGCCGATCTCGACGAACTCGAACGCGAGATTGTCGGGTACCAACCGGGTGACCGCCTCGGCGGCCTTGCGGTTGACCGACGCCTTGCGCAGGCTGCCGACGACAACGGCGACTTTGTAGGACTTGGACATGAGGATCTCCTGAGAATAGTTCTGAATGAATGAAACGGTGGATCAGGCGGCGTCGACCAGGACGATCTCGCTGTCGTCGAGTGCCGTGATCGTGAACCGGTCGAGGCCGGTGATCGCGACGCCGTCGCGTGCCTCGGCAGTCTGGTCCTCGATCCGGATGCTGCCGGTTGCGGGGACCAGATAGAGGTGCCGGTCGGGCGTGGTTTCGTAGGTTACGCTCTCCCCGGCGCGGATCGTCGCGCCGAGAACCCGCGCCCCGGTGCGGATCGGGAGTGCATCATCGTCTCCGGGCAGCCCCGAAGCGAGCGTCACGAACCTGCCGGTGCGGTCATCCTTGGGAAACGGCCGGGCACCCCAACCGGGCTCACCGCCCCGCTGGTCGGGAATGATCCAGATCTGGAAGATGCGGGTCGCCTTGTCCTCGCGGTTGTATTCCGAGTGCGTTACGCCTTTGCCGGCCGACATGACCTGGACATCGCCCGCCTCGGTCCGGCCCTCGTTGCCCATGCTGTCGCGGTGCGTGATGGCGCCCTCGCGGACATAGGTGATGATCTCCATGTCGTTGTGGGGGTGGGGTGGAAAACCGGACTTCGCGGCGATGGTATCGTCGTTCCAGACACGCAGGTTGCCCCAGCTTGTCCGTGCAGGGTCGTGGTAACCGGCAAAGGAAAAGTGATGGTGCGCATCGAGCCAGCCGTGATTGGCGGACCCGAGCGTGTCGAATTTCCTGACCTCGATCATGTGATTTACTCCGTATCAGCGTCTTGAACCCCGATATGGACCTTGAATTGTAATCGGAAAACCCGGATAAACTTGGTCTAAATGTTCTATGGAGTTGAACATTGCAGATCGGCCAGCCTACCCTCGACCAGTTGCGTCTCTTCCTTGCGGTGCACGACGAAGGCAGCTTCAACGCCGCGGCGCGCAAGCTTGGCAGGGCGGTCTCGGTGGTCAGCTACGGGATCGTCACGCTCGAGCGGCAGCTTGGCGTCAGCCTGTTCGACCGCGAAGGATCGCGGCGCCCGCGGCTGACCGCTGCAGGCCGGTCGCTGCTGGCGTCGGCGCGGGCCGTGATCGACGATGCCGACGATCTTGTCGCCAGGGCGCGCAGCATCCATGCAGGCGTCGAAACCGAAGTGTCGCTGGCGCTCGATGTTATGGTGCCGTTCGGCGCGGTGTCGGCGATCCTTCAGGACTTTCAGCAGGCGTTCCCGCTGGTCGATTTGCGGCTGCACGTCGAGGCGCTGGGCGCCGTGGCCGCACTTCTCCTGCATTCGCGCGCCGACCTGGCGGTGGCCGGCCCCGTGCTGCTCGATCTGCCCGAACTCGAGCGCAAGGAAATCGGCAGCGTCGAACTGGTGCCGGTCGCCGCGCCCGGGCATCCCCTTGCGCAGCTGGCCGAAATCCATCCGGGCCAGGCCCGCAATTACCTGCAGCTCGTCCTGACCGACCGCTCCACCTATACCGAAGGGCAGGATTTCTCAGTGGTGAGCCCGCGCAGCTGGCGACTGGCGGACCTGGGGGCGAAGCGCGCGCTTCTTATCGGGGGGAGCGGTTGGGGCAACATGCCCCGCCATCTGGTCGAGGATGACCTCGCGGAGGGTCGTCTGAAGATCCTCAACCTCCCCGAGGGCACGAGCGTGGATTACCGGCTCTCGGCCTTGTGGCGCAAAGACCGGCTGCCGGGCCCGGCTACGGCCTGGCTGCTCGAAGCGCTCGAAAACGCTCTTTAAGAAGCCGGTCGGCTGATTACGACCGCCCGCAATGAACTTGCTGCGCACCGCAATGTGCGACAGTCACCCGATTGTAGTCCGATTTCCAGAAAGCCCGGTCCCTTGCCCCATCGTCATTCACTTCCGATCACCGCTTTGCAGCTGGGTAAAATCGTCGAGGACGCAGCCAGCGAGATATTCGTGTTTTCTGCCGAAGATTTTCGCTTCCTTCTGGTCAATCGCGGCGCGCGCGCCAACCTTGGCTACACCTTCGAGGAATTGCGCGAACTCACCCCGTGGGATCTGAAGCCCGAACTGACCGAAGAGCAGTTTCGCGATAAGGTGGCGCCGCTGATCGAAAGCGAGGGCGGCGACCTCGTCTTCGAAACCGTTCACAAGCGCAAGGACGGCACGCTGTACGACGTTTCGGTGCATCTCCAGCTGCTGATGGCGGGCGAAGAGCGGGTGTTTTTCGCCGCGATCCGCGATGTCACCCACGAAAACGCGCTCAATCTGGAACTGGTCAAGCGCCAGGCTGAGCTGGAGAAGGCTCTCGCCAGTCGCGAAGTCCTTCTTCAGGAAGTGAATCACCGGGTAAAGAACAGCCTGCAGGTGGTGACGTCGCTGTTACAGCTCCACGCGCGGCAGGTGAGCGACGAGGCGTTGCGCCAGGCTCTCATGGACGCCCGCAACCGGGTGGCGGTGGTCGCGACGATCCATCAGCGCCTCTACATGAGCGGCGAGCATTCGATGGTCGATGTGGGAGAGTTCCTCTCGCAGCTGACGCAGGACACGGTGCGCAGCCTCGATATCGGCGCGCGCATCGAGACCCGGCTCGATCTGGAAGAGGGGATTTCGCTCGGCATCGACCAGGCCGTGCCGCTGGCGCTGATTGTCGCCGAACTGGTTACCAACAGTCTGAAGTATGCCTTCGGCGAGGACGGCAAGGGAACCGTCGGTGTTTCCTTGCGTTCTCAATCGGATTCGCTGACGGTAAGCGTCTGGGATGATGGGGTCGGTTTCTCCCAAGACATGCAGAACGCTGGCTTGGGGACCAAGCTGGTCGATGCGCTGTCGCGGCAGATCAGGGCCTCCATCACGAAGGATAGCGGGCCGGCCGGCACGAAATTCACGCTCACACTGTCGCAAGGCTGATCGTACCCGGTTTCTGACATGAAAATTCTGATCGTCGAAGACGAGGCAATCACTGCCCTCAGCATGGAGGCCACCCTCCAGGACCACGGCCATGAGGTCGTCGCCATTGCCGACGACGAAAGCTCTGCCATTCGCGCTGCAGCTGAGCACACACCCGAGCTGGCGCTCGTCGATATGCGCCTCTCTCGCGGGGACTGCGGTCTGAGCGTGGCGAGGCATCTGCGCAAGAGGGGCGTGGTCGTGGTTTTTGCAACGGGCAACTGCCCGGGGCAAGATCTGGGCAACCTGGCCCTGGGATGTCTTCACAAACCCATCTCGGACGATCAACTTGTCCGGAGCCTGGTGGTCGCCGAAGCCAGGGCGAGGCAGGTTGATAATCTTCCGCCGCCGCCTCCCGGGATGCATCTGTTCGCGCAGGACGACGCTTCCCATCCCCAGGGCTAAGAACGATTTACTCGGCTCTCATCTCCCGTGGCACGCGTGCCGAGGGAGGTGCACCAACTCAGACGTCGGGCGCGCGGGGTTTGTAGCGCGGTAGCGACCATCCGAACGCAAGCGCTCCCGCGCGCAGCCCAAAACCCGAAGCCAGCGCGAGACCGATTGCGATTTCCCGGGACATCCCCAAGGCGTCGAAGCCGATATAGCTTGCTGCCGACACGACGGCTGCCGTCACGTAGATCTCGTGGGAGAAGATGATCGAATCTTCCTTCCCCAGCACGTCGCGGATTATCCCGCCGAAGCAGGCGGTGATGACGCCCATGGTAATCGCGACGATCGGCGCTTCGCCAAGACTTGCCGCTTTCTCCGCACCTGCCGTCGCGAAAAGCGCAAGACCAAGCGCATCGAGCCAGAGAATCAGCCGATACCGCGAAGTGACGAGATGCGCGGTAAAGAAGACGCCGACCGACACCGCGATGCAGACAGCGAGATATTGCGGCCGGTCCAGCCACAGCACGGGATGCGAATCGAGGATGAGATCGCGGATGGTCCCGCCACCAATCCCGGTTACCGTGCCCAGGAGGATGAAACCGATGACATCCATCTGGTTACGCGAGGCGACAAGCGCGCCGGTAATCGTGAATACCACGATGCCGATCCAGTCGAGCAGGATGATGCTGTTTTCAAACATGATGATTCCTGCCTGGTCTGATCGGAATGTGCTTCGATCGTCATACATAGTCCTCGGATCGGCGCGGAGTTATTCGACGCTTGAGTTTGCCATTCAAAGAAATCGTAGGACAGAAATTGGCCGGGATGCGATAGTTGTCCCGCGGCAGAAAGTAGAGAGTATATATATTGCGCAGCCTTCATCCCGAGCTTCATCTTGTCGAGCGCATCGGCTGGCTGCGTGCCGCGGTTCTGGGTGCGAATGACGGCATTGTTTCGACCGCGAGCCTTATCTTGGGTGTTGCCGCCGCAGCGCAGGGTCGCAGCGAAATCATGCTTGCAGGTGTCGCCGGTCTGGTCGCGGGAGCGATGTCGATGGCTGCGGGCGAATACGTCTCGGTCAGTTCGCAGGCGGACACGGAAACTGCCGACCTGGCCCGCGAGCGCGCGGAACTCGACGCTTCGCCGGAGTTCGAACTGGCCGAACTGTCGGCCATTTATCAGCAACGCGGCGTGGACAAGGCGACCGCGGACGAGGTGGCCGGTCAGATGATGGCGCATGATGCGCTCGCAGCCCATGCCCGGGACGAACTCAGCATCACGCATGTCACGACCGCGCGTCCGGTGCAGGCGGCACTGACATCTGCCGCGACCTTCACGGCGGGTGCGGCGCTGCCACTGGTTGTCGCCGGTTTAGCGCCGATGGGGCGCCCGCTCGTGCTCGGCGTTGCTATGGCTTCACTGGTGTTTCTGGCCGCCCTTGGCGCGATCGGCGCGAAGGCGGGCGGCGCGCCGATGGGCAAAGCGGTGGTGCGCGTTACGTTCTGGGGCGCAATGGCCATGGCGGTTACTGCCGGGATCGGGTCGCTTGTGGGAACGGTCGTCTGACCGTTGGACGCCAAAGACGCAGCCGCCCTTGGAGAGGAGTGAATGATGTACGCGAAAATCCTTGTAGCCATCGATCTTGACGAGCCCAGTTCATGGGGCAAGCCGATCGCCACGGGTATCGCGATGGCCGACTGCTTCGGGGCACAGCTCGCACTCGCCTATGTCGTTCCCGACACCGTGTTGATGTTGCGGGCGCAATGGTCGATTTCGTCGGTCCGGGCAATTATGGACGATGCGCGGGTCAGGCTGATGAAGGTCGCGCGGGACCACGCCGGTGACCGTGCGGTCGAGGAGATCGTCCGGAGTGGCAGCGTCTATGCCGGACTGATCGAGGCGGCGGAAACCTTCGAGGCCGATCTGATCGTGCTGGCTTCGCACCGTCCGGAAATGAAAGACTATCTGCTGGGAGCCAATGCATCGCGCGTTGTGCGCCACGCCAATTGCTCGGTCATGGTCGTTCGCGAATAATGCCTATCGCGCTCCGTCGGTCATGAAGCGGGACCTGGCTCCCGAGCGGCAAGCCTTGCTGCGCCCAGGCGACCTGACCGGAATTTCCGCAAACCAGGCCGCGGGTCTGAGAAGTAATTTCGGCAACAATGTCATTGCCGAATACCGGGCCAGATCGGTCCGGCAGCTTGCGGGCGACACGGCCCGCGACCCGATGCTGTGGTTTCTGCTCGTGACCAGCCTCGTATTTGCCGCGCTTGGCGAGCTGACCGACGCGCTTGTTCTCCTGCTCGCGCTGCTTCCGCTCGTGGGCATGGACTTTTACCTTCACCGACGGACCGAAGCCTCGCTGAAGGGTCTGAGAAGCGCGCTGGCGACGTCTGCCCTTGTGATCCGGGACGGGCAGAAGCAGCAGGTCGCGGCGGACGACCTTGTTCCAGGCGACCTCGTCCTGGTCTCTGCTGGTGAGGCGGTCCCGGCGGACGGCATCATTCTGGCCGGGGCTGATCTGCAAGCGGACGAATCGTCGCTGACCGGCGAAGCCTATCCTGTAACCAAGCATGAACTTTCGTCGTCGGCGCCCGGCCCGGATGAAGGAAACTGGGTTTTCGCCGGCACTCGCCTGCTGACCGGAACGGCCCATGTGAGGATTCTTTTTACCGGCCGGGATTGCTTGTACGCAGAGATAGTCGCGGCCGCGACCGGATCACGCGACGAGCGCACGCCTCTTCAACTCGAGGTGGCTCGCCTCGTCCGGCTGCTGCTGATTATCGCAATCGCCCTGTGCCTGCTGCTGGCCGGCATTCGGCTCTACCAGGGGCACGGCCTCGTCGATGCCTTCCTCAGCGCCGCCGTCCTGGCTGTCGCCGCCATACCGGAAGAGTTTCCCGTTGCGCTGACCTTTTTCCTCGGTGTCGGGGCCTATCGCCTGGCCAGGAGCAAGGCGCTGGTGCGGCGCGCGGTGGCCGTGGAGAACATCGGCAGGGTGGCGGTAATCTGTACCGACAAGACAGGGACAATCACCGAAGGCCAGCTGCGCATCAAGGAATTGCGCCCGGCAGATGGCACCGGTCCGGAGCGGCTTGGCGAGCTGGCGGCGATGGCCTCCCGGGCGGGTTCGCGCGACCCTCTCGATGAGGCGCTTCGGGCGGTCGCGCCCGCCGCGCGCCCTGGCTGGTCACTGGTCCGGACCTTTCCGTTTACCGAAGCGCGCCGGAAAGAGGTGGCGGTCTGGAATGGTCCGAAGGAAGTGCTGGCTGTCGCCAAGGGCGCGCCGGAGACCATCCTGGCAATGTGCGAACTCTCGCCGGAGGACAGAGCACGTGTCGAGCGGCAGCTCCACGAACTCTCGGCAGGTGGACAGAAGGTGATCGCCTGCGGTTTTCGCCGCGGCCCGGGCCAGGACCAGGAGCCCTCCGGCGGGTTCACCTTTGCCGGCCTGATCGGGATTGCCGACCCGGTTCGTGCAGGCGTTCGCGAGGCGGTGGCGACTGCCCGTGCCGCGGGCATTCGAATAATTATGGTCACCGGCGATCATCCCGGCACGGCCCGGGCAATAGCCCGCGAAGCAGGTCTCTCCGCCGAGCCGTCGGTCATGACGGGCGACGAGCTGGAACGCCGACTCGACGCCGGAGAGCGTTCGTTTCTGCTCACCCTTGATGTCGTGGCCCGGGCATCGCCTGGCCAGAAGGCGAAGCTCGTTGAAGCGTCACGCGAAGGGGGCACCATCACAGCCGTCACGGGTGATGGCGTGAACGACGTTCCCGCTCTCAAGGCGGCGGATATCGGAGTTGCGATGGGGCTGAGAGGGACGCAGAGCGCCCGCGAAGTCGCCGCCATCGTGCTGATGGACGACAATTTCGGGACCATCGTGAAGGCAATCGCAGAGGGACGTCAGCTGTTCAGCAATCTCAGCCGGAGCTTTGCCTTTCTGCTGATCGTGCACATCCCCCTCGTGACGACGGCGGCCGCAATTCCACTGCTCGATTACCCGCTCCTGTACCTTCCCGTCCATATCGTGCTGCTGGAATTGTTTATCCATCCGGCTGCCATCCTGGGATTCCAGCAAAAGCCCGGACTGTCGATAACCAGGACCGTGCAAAGGCCCAGGGGGTTCTTCAGCCCGGGCCAGATCGCGGCAATCTGCTGTGCCGGCGTCGCAGTGGCGCTGGGCATCGGGTGGCAATTCATTACTTCCCTTGGCGCTGAAGCCAGCACCGAACATGCGCGAACACTGGCGTTCTTCGTATTGCTCGGCGGTCTGACCGCGACACTGACAATCCTGAGCGGCCTGAAAGGTAATGCTTCCCGTGTCGTCGCAAGCGTCGCTGTTGTTTTTGTGCTATTGGTGGCGAGCATCCCGCGCTTTGCCGGCTGGTTTGACCTTGAAGCCGTCGGCCTGGGCGCCGGATTGTTCGCCGCTCTGATCGGGGCGGTTTGTGCCCTGCCGGGCATTTTGTTCGCCGGTCGGAAGGCCAACGGTCGCATGTTGCCTGCGATAGGCAGTGCCGAGGCAACAGCATCGCGATAGCGCTGCATCGCGCTGAGACTCCGCCATGGGAGAGTACGAATGACCACCAAGATGAAAGCCGCGATCTTTGTCGAGCCGGGTCGCATCGTTCTCGATGAGAAGCCCATTCCCGACGTTGGTCCGCTCGATGCCCTCATTCGCATCACCACCACCACCATCTGCGGCACGGACGTTCATATCCTCAAGGGCGAATACCCTGTCGCCAAAGGTCTGACGGTTGGCCACGAACCGGTGGGCATCATCGAGAAACTCGGTTCGGCTGTCGTCGGCTACAGCGAAGGGCAGCGCGTCATAGCTGGCGCCATTACGCCCTCCGGGACATCCTACGCTTCGCTGTGCGGCTTTCATTCGCAGTGCGGCGGGCAGGACGGAACCGGCTGGAAACCCATGGGGGGCTGGCGCTTCGGCAACACGATTGACGGCGCACAGGCGGAATACCTGCTGGTGCCAGATGCCATGGCGAACCTGTCACCCGTGCCCGACGGGCTGACCGACGAACAGGTCCTGATGTGCCCCGACATCATGTCGACCGGTTTCAGCGGCGCGGAATCGGGCCGGATCCGCATCGGCGACAGTGTTGCGGTATTCGCCCAGGGACCGATCGGCCTTTGCGCAACTGCCGGGGCGCACATGATGGGCGCAACCACCATTATCGCGGTGGAAAGCGTTGCCGCCCGGATGGAGATGGCAAAGACCATGGGCGCCACGCATGTCGTCGATTTTTCCAAGGTCGATCCGGTCGACGAGATCAGACGCATCACGGACGGTCGCGGCGTCGATGTCGCGATTGAGGCGCTCGGAACGCAGATTACCTTTGAAAGCGCGCTTCGGGTACTGAGACCCGGCGGAGCGTTGTCTTCGCTGGGCGTCTATTCAAGCGACCTCACAATTCCCCTGGACGCATTTTCGGCGGGTCTGGGCGATAACCGCATCGTCACCACGCTGTGCCCGGGCGGCAAGGAGCGCATGCGCCGGTTGATGGACGTCATCGCCGCTGGGCGCGTCGATACGCGTCCCCTGGTCACGCACCGCTTTTCGCTTGAGAATATTGAAGAGGCCTACGAGTTGTTTTCACATCAGAGGGACGGCGTCCTCAAGGTGGCGATCACACCATAGGGCGCGCTATCTGGTGAGAGGCCTGGCGCCCACATTTCTCGCTCCTAGACTGGAAAAGCTATCGCGTTGTGACCGTATCAGGCTGATCGATGGAGAATGTTTCAAGATGGCGTCGCTTGCTTACCCGCGATTATGCCCGCAAAGCAGTTTCTAAAGAACGGCACATTCCGGCCCGGTAGCCCACCCGCAGCTCATAACGGGTGGAATGCACTAAGCTGTCGTTCCGCTAACGATCCCATCCCAGCAGCTAAACCGGAAAATGACCCCCAAGAAAAATTAGCGCCTGCCTCCCAGGATCGACCCGAGCACGCCGCCCAATCCGCCTCCAAGCGCCCCACCACTGCTGCCGCCCATGCTACCAATGACCTGACCCAATACATCGCCGAGGCCACCGGTTTGGCCGGGCTTTTTGCTCTGCGACGACAGGTATCCCGCGACGAGCATCGCCACGATCGGCAGCATCTTCTTCAGGACCGCAGGATCCAGGCCAGTGGTTTGCGATGCTTCTCCAGCAACTTGCCGACTGACGTCCTTCGTCCCGAAAATCTCACCGAGGATATCGTTGCCCTTTTCGACCCGTGTCGGTTCCGGTCCCACGACGTTGCGGCTGAGGTCTGCTCCACCAAGCGATTCCAGGACCGCGCCGAGCCCGCCAAGCCCGCTGCTTTCCGCGCCGCCGGCTCTCTGGCCAAAACCGCTGAGGATCGACGGCAACAGCGCCGCAGCACCTTGTTGCGCCTGTGCTTCTGAAATACCCAGCTGATTGGCAATTGCGCCGATGCCGCCTGAGACGGCAAGCCTAAGATAAAATCGACCGCTGCAACCTTAAATGGCAATCGAGTGGCCTTTTGTCAGACAGTCGAGAAGCGACCTGTTATGGTCACAGCATGAGAGAAACGTTCGTTGACTAAAGGCACAACCACAGCGCACATCGTCGAGACTGGCGAAACTGCTTTTGCTGTAAGCATCGACGTTTCCGGCCACCACCTCATCGGCGATGAACCCGTCGATCAAGGTGGCGGGGACTTGGGGCCGGCGCCTTATGACCTGTTGCTGGCAGCACTGGGCGAGTGCGCTGGTATGCCCGCCAGCAGAACTGGCCGCTCGAACGCGTGGAAGTCATCCTGACGCATACCAAGGGCACGGTCGAAGGGAAGTCGGCGAAGACGGATCATTTTGCGAAGACGATCCGTATCATCGGCCAGGATCTGTCTGATGAGCAGAGGGGAAAGCTCATTGAAATGGCGGCCCGCTGCCCGGTGCAGCGCACCTTGGAGGGCACGCCAGTAATCACTACGGCTGCGGCAAGCTGACGAAACCCGTTCCGCAAAGGAGAAGGCAAAGGATGAGCTACTATATTTCCGCCAGATTGATGATCCCCTTCGATGAGGCCATCGTGCGCGCCGAGGCTGCGCTGAAGACGGAAGGGTTCGGCGTGATCAGCCGGATCGATATCCAGCAGACCCTCAAGTCGAAGATCGACGTCGACTTCCGCCCCTATACAATCTTGGGGGCCTGCAACCCGACATTGGCACATGAGGCGCTGCAACTGGAAGACAAGGTCGGCCTGATGCTGCCCTGCAATGTCATCGTGCAGCAGACTGAACCAGGTGAAGTCGAAGTCGCGGCGATTGACCCGGTGGCGTCGATGCAGGCCATCAGCAATTCTGAATTGGTAAAGGCAGCCGGGGTAGTCCGCGAAAAGCTCTCGCGCGCGATCGACCTGCTGAGGCAATCCGAAATGTAGACAAGCGAAAGTCAGCGTAGGAGGGAGAGGATGAGCGCATTGGAAAACCTGAAGGCGGAACTCGCCGCGTTGCGCGAAGAGGCCAAGGTGCAGGTCCATCTGGGCAGCATGGAAGCCCAGCAGGAATGACAGCAAGCCGAAACCAACTGGAACCACTTCGCGCCCGAAGCAGGCCTTCATGACAGCGGGCAGAACATCAAGTCGGCGCTCGAGGTGCTGGCCGATGAGCTGCGCACCTCCTATGCGCGATTGAAGAGGGCGCTCTGAGCTCCAATTCAAGGTCTACACAGATCAATGCCAAGTCGGGCCTATTGGCACCCTCAAATCCGATAGGCCCGATGGAGACCCCGATTGATGACGTCGCGCATTGCCCATCCATTGCTCCAGTGCCGGGTGATGGACGCCGAGGCGGCTGCCGCGCTGATCGCGCCGGGCACGACCGTGGGGATGAGCGGTTTTACCGGCGCGGGCTATCCCAAGGCTGTGCCGCAGGCGCTGGCGCGGCGGATCGAGGCGGCACACACGGCCGGCGATCCGTTCGTGATCAGCGTGTGGACCGGCGCCTCGACCGGGCCTGAACTGGACGGGGCATTGGCCAAGGCCAGGGGCATCGATTTTCGCTTGCCCTACAATTCCGATCCGATTGCCCGCGAACAGATCAATCGCGGCGAGATGAACTACTTCGACATGCATTTGAGCCAAGTGGCGCCAATGGCATGGCAGGGCTTCCTGGGTCCGCTGGACACGGCGCTCGTCGAAGTGACAGCGATCCTGCCTGATGGCTCGCTGGTCCCCGCCTCGTCGGTGGGCAACAACAAGACCTGGCTGGACCGGGCGGGGCAGGTCATCCTCGAGGTCAATCGCTGGCAGAACCCGGCGCTTGAGGGGATGCACGACATCTATTACGGTACGGCGCTGCCGCCGCACCGCGTGCCAATCCCGCTGGTGCGCCCCGATGACCGGATCGGCCAGCCGACTTTCCGCTGCGATCCGGCCAGGGTCGTCGCCATTGTCGAAACCGACACGCCCGACCGCAACCTGCCGTTCAAGCCGGCCGACGAATGCGCCCAACGGATCGCAGGCCACCTGATGGAATTCTTCACGCATGAAGTCGCGCAGGGGCGGCTCCCGCCCAACCTGCTACCGTTGCAATCGGGCGTCGGAAACATTGCCAATGCCGTGCTGGCCGGCCTGATCGACAGCCCGTTCGAGGATATGACCGCCTACACCGAAGTCCTGCAGGACGGGATGCTGGACCTGCTGGCATCAGGCAAGCTGCGCATGGCATCCTCGACGGCATTCTCGCTGAGCCCCGAGGCGGCGCATGCGCTGAATGCCGACATGGACCGCTACCGCGAGCGAATCATCCTGCGCCCCCAGGAAATCAGCAATCACCCCGAACTGATCCGCCGGCTAGGCTGCATCGCAATGAACGGGATGATCGAGGCGGACATCTACGGCAACGTCAATTCCACCCATGTCATGGGCTCGGCGATTCAGAACGGCATCGGCGGTTCGGGCGACTTCGCCCGCAATGCCTATATCTCGATCTTCATGGCTCCTTCGACGGCCAAGGGCGGAGCGATATCGACGATCGTGCCGCAGGTCAGCCACGTCGATCACATCAACCAGGATGTGCAGGTCATCGTGACCGACCAGGGGCTTGCCGATCTGCGCGGGCTTGCGCCGAAGCAGCGCGCCCGCCTGATCATCGAGACCTGCGTCCACCCGCGCTATCGCGACAGGCTGGCCGACTATTACGAGCGCGCACTGCGCGATTCCTTCGGCAAGCATTCCCCTTCGTTGCTAAGCGAGGCGCTGGCCTGGCATCAGCGGTTTATAGAGACCGGCTCTATGATGCCTTAGGTGAGAGGGGCAGTAACGATAGTCCGTCGAGTGCAAAATGCATGATGATCGCGGCTTCGCGTCCGAGCAGGTCGCCGTCCAGAATGCCGCCGCCGTCGTCGATGGGCTGGGCGTAGATCCTTCGCGCAGGCTCGCGTCCAAAGAAACCGCAGGGCGGCTTGCGGATGGCATTGCCGGCCCAGAACGATGCGGTGAAGATCAGCAGCACATAGGCGCGCGACCATATCCACCGAAAGTTCGCGCGACCACGTCCTTCTCCTGCAACGATGACCGATCAGCTATCTGATCTCGATGTCAGTTTTCCATCAGCTGCTGGAGACCTCTTGCGACGCAGCCCGAAGCATCTTCGGCTACGATCACCGGGACGCCGCACTCACGCGCAATCGCGTTGGCCAGGAAACTTGCGCAGATCCCGCCACCGGTCGCGACGATACGTTCGCTCAGAAGATCCGCAGCGAGGTCTGGCGACAGCTCGCCAAGAACAACCCGCGTAGCTTCTGCGAAACGGTCAAAATGTTTCTCGAAAACCGGATCGAACGTCGATGCCGGAAGGGTGAGCATCCCCGGGAGCCCCGTACGCAAGTCGCGACCTTTGACGCTGACGGTCTCTTCGGTCTGCGCGGTATCAAGAGTGCGCGACGAAAGCTCGCGCTTGAGCTTTTCCGCCGTCAGCCGGCCGATCAGGAAATGCTGCTTGGTATGCAGATGCTCCGTGAGAGCTTCATCGAGGCTTTGCCCGCCGAGGCGAACCGAGCGGGACGTGCAATGCCCATCGATCGAGAAAACGGCGATCTCGGTTGTCCCAGCGCCGCATTCGACAATCATCGATGCACGTGCCTCGCCCACCGGCAATCCGGCTCCGATCGCCGCGGCGAACGGCTCGCGGATCAACTCGGTCCTCCCTAGGCCCGCGTCCTCGGCGGCAGTGAGCAGGGCGTTGGCTTCCGCCTTGGTCGCGTCCGCGGGAAGTCCAATCAGCACTCGCGGGCGAGATCGGCGCGTTTTGCCCGCGATGGAAGCGAGACCGTGTGCCAGCAGCGCACTGGTCGCCTCGATGTCCTGCAGGACGCCTCGAGCCAGAGGACGGCGTACGCTGAATGTCTGCGGCACCCGGTCCACCATCGCGAGGACCGCCTTGCCTGCTTCCACGAAGCGGGATCGTCCATCGAGGTTCTGGAAGTAGCAGAGCGAGGGCTCGTCGAACACGCACCCTTCGCCCGGAACTACCATACGCATGTTGGCGGTTCCCAGATCGATAGCCAGGTCTGGTTTCTGCCGCCTCGTGAACGATTGAAGATTGATCATGGCAGCCAGATAGAACCGGAGGTCGAGGTTGTCGCCGGAATATGTTTGGCAGCCCCAAAGCCAAGCTCAATTTGACGGGGCGAGAAATCGAGACCACATATGGTGCATGGTGTTCTCGCGTACCCGACTGCGTCACTTCTCCCATGCAGGTCAGCTGCCGGCACGGGTGCGCGCCTCGTCTCGATCGCAATAGACGAGTTCGGGACGAGGCTCCCGAACCTTCCTTGGCCTCGGCCGTCCATCTGCGGGCGGCCTATTTGCGAGAATTTCTCCATGACTCATTCAATCGGCGGCGAGAAGCCGACCATCCATCTCATCGATAGCGAAGCCGATGCTTTGTCGGACCTGGCGATGGCCGCGGAAGCCCGCTCTCCGGACGTGACCGCAAAACTCTTCGAAGAGATCGATCGCGCGGTAATCTGCGCCCGCGACGAAATCCCCGCTCATGTTGTGACAATGGGCTCTCACGTGGAATTCGTCGACGAAGGGTCCGGGTCCGAATGGTCCATGCAGCTGGTCTGGCCGGGCGACGGCAACCTAGAAGAGGGTCGACTGTCGGTGATGACCCTTGTCGGAGCCGGACTGATTGGAATGCAGGAAGGAAGAGCCATTGAGTGGCCCGACCGGTCCGGTCACATCCGCCAACTGCGGATCGCAAAGGTACGCCAGCCTTTTCAGGAAAAGGAGGCGGCGTGAAGAGGGGTCGCAGAACGCATTGCGGGCTCACCATGTGCCCGGATGCGTTCTCATCCCGTCTTCCAAGGTGGCCTATTTCGTTGTTGCTGCGGCACTGTTGAGCTCACTGCCCCGTAGAACGTAATCGGGAATGTCAGCCTCTTCACTTAGCTGCCGAGCTGACCAAACTGAGAGGATGTCGATTTTCGAGACATTCCGGCGGACGCTAGCATGAGCGGGCTTGGCGAAAACCGACTATGATTACCGCCTCCGAATGGGCCCAAATTGCATAATCGAGTCCCGAAAAAGGCATCAAACCAGTACATTAGAGGGTATTTGCGGGCCTTTTGCGGGCTTTTCGGCTGGGCCGAATTACCTAAATAGATGAATCTAAATCGAAAAATACGTTCAATTTGATGCCTCTTCTGGCACCATTTGTTCTTTTCACGTTCTCCCATGGTAGCCTACAGAAACTGCAGAAGTCCTAGCGATTTGTCCGTTGGATCGTGCCGGACGCCCACGGAGTTTACGGGGGTTCCGCGCATCCTTGCGTGTCTCCGCAAAACCGCCTTAGAAAACCCGCACGTGCCTCTAGCGAAACTCGGCTTCGAGCCCTGGGCCCGAAGAGAAACCCCTCGAAGATCGAGAGGAGCGCACGGCTTCTGCGTCGAGGCACCCCGACCGGCGGCAAGCTCCAGGAGATTCGGCTACCGCGGCGGAAAGCCGCAGAAGATCCGCGACGAATTTCTGATCATGCCAGACCTTCGAGGCCGTGGCATGCGAATACATCGTGCAGATGATGGTCCGGAACGGACGCGCGGAAGGCGCAGTGCTCAAGGCCAATTTCCTTCTGGAACATCTTGCTTCCGCCATTCGGCACGCGGCCGATCGATCAGATGGAGCCATTCGAGATTCTGGCTCCGCTCGAACGCCTGGCGTCGCAGGGGAAGCACGAGACCGCCAGAAGTGCCATTCTTTCGCCGGCCGCGAGAGATCGTCGTGACCGCGCTGCTCAAGGACACTGCCCCGGATGCGCTGACGCACCGCGTCGCCATTATGGAGCCAACGAGGCCGGAGAGCTTCTGCGGCCGAACGAAGACCCGCGACAAAGTTCGATCTGAGATTCGGATCAACCTCGGCGGCCCTGAATAGCTTTCGGCCCGCTTTCGGGCTCCGACGGGCTGGAGGAGCCTCTTTGTGTAAGCCGCGGAACAGCGCCACGGCTGCGACGCTCCTTTGGGCAGTGCACAAGTTGTGGGGTCGGTAGCCAGGAATATCCCGAAACCGCATGGCCGGCGAAGCTCGTCGTGAGTTGCGGCGATCGCGCGAAATCATTTCGACTGGTGCATCACTCAAAGCGAGGCCCCTCCTTGCCAAACGCTACCTCTGCACAAACGAGATCTCGCACCTCGTCCTTTCAAGCCATGCAGTGCATTCCCCATGCACCACTTACCCGCAAAGCCAAATCGATCCGCTTGAAATCGCCCTGTTCTGCCAGCAACGACACTGGTCGAGGCTTCGTCCGTGGCATTTTTGTGACTCACTTGAATGGAAATCTGCCTGTGGCCATGCAGTCGGCCTCGCCAGCTTGCAGATTCTTCCTGCGCTTGCTTTTATGCTCGCTGTGGCCCGGCTTCCCCCCCCCGCCCGGCCTAGATAGGAACCTTTATTTATGATGACCCCACGATCCGCAATGCGCGGTGGACGCGCGGCCCTGCTTGCAGGGGCTGGCCTCGCTGCACTCCTCTCCGCATCGCCGACGCTCGCCCAGGATACGGACGAAGAAGCGGACGTCCTCCAGTCCGAGCAGGTAGAAAGCGCACCTGCGGCAGGCAATGCCATCGTCGTCACCGGCTCGCGTATCCGTCGGCCTAACCGCGATACGCTCGAGCCTTCGATCGTTGTCGGTTCGGAGCAGATCGAAGAGCGGGGCCTGACCAATGTCGGTGAGGCTCTCGAGGACCAGCCCGCGTTCGGTCCCCCGGCGAACAATCCTGTCGGCGGACAGGCCGGCAGCTTCGGTTCGGGCCAGACCTTCATCAACTTCTTCGGCCTGGGCTCGCAGCGCACCCTCACCTTGGTGAACAGCCGTCGCTATGTCAGTTCGAACACCGCATCCATCTTCGGCCCGGTTGCGGCCGGTTCGCAGGTCGACCTCAACACCATCCCGACGCTCATGGTCGATCGGATCGAGACGATCGCAGTCGGCGGCGCTCCGATCTATGGCGCAGACGCCATCGCCGGAACCGTGAACATCATCCTCAAGGACAGCTTCGAAGGTGTTCGGTTCGATGCGCAATACGGCATCGCCGAAGACGGCGACGCGCAGGAATACCGCGTCGGCGCCTTGGTCGGAACAAGCTTTGCCGATGGCCGCGGGAACGTCGTGGCTGCGGTGGAATACAACAAATCACAAGGCTTGCTCTATACCGATCGCGAGCGGACGGCACGCGGCCTGTTCTATGTCGCCCCGAACAATCCGGACTCGCCTTTCGACAATGTCATCATCGAGGATCGCCGGATTCCGATCCTCAGTGAATTCGGTGCGCCGACCGTCGATGATATTGTGCCGGGTTTTGGGTCGGACATTTACGATGCGAGCGGTAACACGCTGGTGTTCGATGCCAACGGAAACCTTATCCCGCTCGATTTCGGCGAACGGTTCGGAGTTGTGAATTCCTCCGGTGGCAACGGCTTCAGCCTGACGCCGGTTCAAAATCTGCTTTCTCCGGTGGAACGTTATCTGGGCGCGGTCCAGGCGACATACGACGTCTCTGACAATGTTACGGCCTTTCTCGAAGGTCAGTATGCCCGGTCGAAGGGCACCGAATTGCGCACGCAGCCCGTTTATAACACTTGGCTGTTCGGCGACGCCGGGGATCCGGACGGCAACTTGATCATCCCGATCAGCAATCCATTTCTTTCGGACGAGGCGCGTGCGACCATTCAGGCGCAGCTTCCCGCGGGACAGGACTTCTTCTACCTGGGGCGGGCAAATACCGATCTCATCTCGGGTCTCGGCTCTTCGACTGTGGAAGTCTATCGTATCGCCGGTGGTCTTCGTGGCGACTTCACCTTGGGTTCGCGTAACCTGAACTGGGAGGTTTCCGGCCTCTATGGGCGCTCCAAGACCGAGGGCAGCAGCCGCGAGCTCGTTCAACAGAACTTCGAGAATGCGCTGGCAGGGTGCCCGGCAGGCGCTTCCGCCTCTCCGATCCAGACAGTCAGTTCAACCTGCGTTCCGTTCAACCCGTTCGGCAATCAGAACTCGCAGGAAGTCGGTGACTACATCACGACGATTGCGAACCCGACTGCTTTGAACGAGCAATATGACTTCATCGCCACGGTCGGTGGCGATCTGTTCGATATCTGGAGCGGGGCGGTCGCCTTCTCAATCGGCTACGAGCACCGGAAGGAAACTGCCGATTTCGACCCGGGCGTATTCTTTTTCGGCCAACCGGATCCGACCGACCCAGATGGCGACCGTACTCAATTCGGCCGGTCGATCCCGATCGATCCTGTCTCGGGATCCTACAATACGGACGAGGTCTTCGGCGAACTGCAGATTCCGATCGTTTCGCCGAGCATGGACGTTCCGTTCGTCAACCTGCTCGAGGCAAAGGGCGCGGTACGCTACGTCGACAACTCGCTCACTGGCGGTGACCTGACATGGACTGCGGGCGGGCGCTGGAAGCCGGTTCCCGATCTGGCGATCCGCGGCAATTTCACCCGCTCGATCCGTGCACCTGCAATCACCGAGCTGTTCAATCCGACCAGTGCGATCTTCACGACAGCGGATGACCCGTGCGATGCGCGTTTCATCAACAGCGGCCCCAATCCGGCGCAGCGTCAGGCCAACTGCGCGGCAGCCGGCCTTCCGGCCGACTTCACGTCGAACATCGTTGATTTCACCACGCGGGGTTCACTCTCGGGCAATACCGATCTCGAAAACGAAACCGCAGACAGCTGGACGGTCGGCGCCGTATTCACGCCGACGTTCGCGCCGGGTCTCACCCTCTCCGTCGACTGGGTCGATATCGCCCTCGAGGGCGCTATCCAGAGCGTTGACGCTGAAGGTACATTGGAGGCCTGCTACGATGCACTGGATTTCCCGAATTCCGCCTGCGGTCGGATCGACCGTGATGCGGCCGGGCAGGTCGACTTCATCCGGACCGGCTATCTGAACGTCGCATCCTACGACTATCAGGGCCTCATCGCAGATATGCGCTGGAATGAATCGACGCCATTCCTGGGGGCCGAAAGCTCGATTGGCCTGCGTGCGTCCTATCAGTACATCGACAAGCTCGAACAGCAGGTCGGGACGGGCGACCTCAGTACCCTCCGTGGCGGGATCGGCTTTTCCAAGCATCAGGCCACCGTTGGCGTGAATTACGAGAATGGATTTTTCGGAGCCTTCACGCAGTTCCAGTACATCGGAAAGGCCGTGGTCGATGCCGATGCGGAGCCGACTGCCTATGAATTCTTCGAGCGGGACGATGTGGTCTACATGGACGCGGGGATCAGTTTGAAGACGGAAGACGATTTCGTTTTTCGTTTCATCGTCGAGAACGTGTTCGATCGCGGTGCGCCGTTCCCGTCGCCAGCAGGCGGTGGTGTCGTTACCTACTTCGACGGCATAATGGGCCGCTACTTCAAGGTTGCCGCCACGTTCGGTTTCTAGTCTTTGGCTTCTTCGTTGGAAACCGCAGGGCCCCGGGACACCGGGGCCCTGATCCGTCATGCCGCCAATCCTATGCGGACGCCGCCGATCGGTAGGGACTGTCCTGTGTCAGCTCACGGAGGCATCGACGACCGAAGGTCGGACCGCCGCCTTCTTGCTCAGCGGCCCACCGGCAGCGGCGTTGGCGGGGGGCGCATCGGGGCGGGTGGGGCCGGTGTTCGCCCGGTAATATCTGTATCCCATGAATCCGAGGGCTCCGAGTGCGGCCAGTTTGAGCATGGTCTTTCCTTCCTGAAACTCCCTCAACGCCGCACGTGAAGGAAGTGTCCGGGCGAGCAAGCGCATGCTCTTGATCGCAATCCGCAGGACCGCGCAGCTTCGACTCTGCAGATCGTTCGGCGATGCCATACGCCACGGCGCTGGCGAACTACGCCAGCGCCGGTCCCAAGGCGAAGGATGAAAAGACGGTCGCCGCGACCGCTCTTTCTATCGTTTCCCGGCAATCCAGGCATCGATCTTCGCTTCGAGGACCGGGAGCGGAAGATCGCCCGATGCGAGCACCTGCTCGTGGAACTCGCGAACGTCGAAGTCTTCGCCGAGGGCTGTCTGCGCCTTGGCGCGCAGCTCCTTGATCTTGAGCTCGCCGGTCTTGTAGGCGAGCGCCTGCGCGGGCATTACGATATAACGCGCGGTCTCGCTTTCGGCGAAGTCGCGCGGCTGCCCGTTGGCGACCATATATTCGATCGCCTTGTCGCGGCTCCAGCCGAGCGAGTGCATGCCGGTATCGACCACCAGCCGCACCGCCCGCAGGAGCTCACCCCCTTCGAGAGCCTTCAGCCTTTCCACCGGATCGTCGTAGAGCCCGAGCTCGTAGCCCAGGCTTTCCGCATAGAGCCCCCAGCCTTCCGAGAAGGCCGTGAAACCGCCATAGCGCATGAAATCGGGCAGTTCGTCATTCTCGATCGCGAACATCGTCTGGAAGTGATGCCCGGGGTTTCCTTCATGCATATAGAGCGAGACCGCTGTACCCAGTTCGCGCTCGGCGACATTGTAGCCGCTGAAGTAGAAGGTTCCCGGCCGCGTGCCATCGGCCTTGCCCGGCATGTATGATGCCGCGAGATTGAATTTCTCGCGATAGGGTTCGTAGGGTTCGATCTCGAGAGGCGTCTCGGGAATGCGCAGGAACAGCCTGTTCATCAGCGGATCGACGCGCTCCCCGACCTCGTACCAGGCCTTCTGCAAATTCGCCTTGCTGGTATAGGTCTCGCCGCGCCGTTCGCCCGCCTCGGCCCTCGCTTCTTCGATGGCGGCATTGATCCGCGTGACTTCGGCGAGGCCGGTCCGGTGAACCTGTTCGGCGGTCAGCGGGAGCGTGGTCATCTCTTCGATCCGGTAGCGGTAATAGTCCTCGCCGCCGGGGTTCGCAGTGGCCGCGATGGTATCGCGCGCGAGGGGCAGGTATTCCTCGGCCAGATAGCTGCGCAACTTCTCGAGCGCGGGAAACAGAGTCCCGGCAACCACCGCCCGATGCTCCTCGGTCAATCGCGAGCGGTCGGCCTCGGCGATGGTGTCGGGAAAATTCTCGACGGGTGCCCAATAGGGGCTTTTTTCCGGTCCGGCGGACAGCTGCGTGTCGAGCTGCTGGATCATCAGTTCGACCGACATCCGCGGCAGGGTGATCCCCTGCTCCGCGCCCGCACGGAATCGCGCGATCGACTGGTCGACGATCTTGGCGAAATCGCGATGGCGGGCGAGATTGTTCCGATAGTCTTCGACCGTGTCGAAAGGCATCAACGCCCCCGGCGCGGAAAGTCGGGGGTAAAACACGTGCAGGCCGCGGAAATGGTCGATCGGCAGGGCGAGCACCGTCGGCAGGATGTCGGGTTCGGTCTCCGCGATCGTGCGTTGCTGAGTGTATTCGAAGACATCGTAGGCAATGCGGTCGGTCTCGCCGAGCGCCGACCGATCGATCGCGCGCAGTTCGGCCAGATTGGATTCGGCCGCGGCCCTATCTTCGGCGTAGGATGCGGGCGAATAGTCGCCGAGTTTGTCCGCATCGGTGAAATCGCCGCGGAAGAAGGCGGCAACCGGATTGCGGTCGAGCATGGCCGCTTCGCTGCGTGCGAACAGCGCATGGAGTTCTTGCGCAGCCCCGCTTTCGGTCTGGACGGACGCGCCTCGATCGGCAGCGGCGGCGGGAAGCGCGGGGATGGCGCAAGCGATGGCGATCGCCGAAGCGAAGCTGGTGTAATTCCGGATCATGCAGTCTCTCCCTATCTGCTGGCCCTGATAACCGCAGGCGATGCGGGGGCAAAGCCCCTTCGACGAACGGGCTCCGCCGCTCCGCGAGGGACGGCAGGCGAGCCGCGACTATTCGGCCAGGAACGGCTCGAGCAGTTCTGACGAAACGCGCGCAAGGCGTCCCGTCGCGCGGTCGATCATGGCCCATCCGGTCACTGCTGAAACGATGGCCCGGCCGGAATCATTGAGGAAGTCGATGCGCCTTGTCGATCGCGCTCCGCGCGCGGGACCTTCGATCCAGGTTCGCGCCGTCACGCTTTCGCCGGCAGAGACATTGCCACGGTAGTCGATCTCGTGCCGCACGACGACCCAGACGAAGCGCATGCGGTCTTCGGCGCGCGCGGTGTGGTCCCAATGGGCGGTGGCAATGTCCTGTATCCATTGCACCCAGACGGCGTTGTTGACGTGGCCCATCTCGTCGATGTGCTCCGGCAGAGCGGTGAAGACTTTCTCGAAAGTCTTGCTCACGGGGCCTGGCCCATCTGCCACAGGATGAAGGCGAATTCCTCGGCGGTTTCATGGAGCGCTTCGAACCTACCCGATTTGCCGCCGTGTCCCGCTCCCATATTGGTCTTGAGGAGGAGCTCGTTGCGATCGGTCTTGAGTTCGCGCAGCTTGGCGACCCATTTTGCCGGTTCCCAATAGGTCACGCGCGGGTCGTTGAGCCCGGCAGTGACGAGCAGCGGGGGATAGTCCTGCGGCACGACCTGGTCGTAGGGCGAATAGGAGAGGATCTGGGCAAAGACGCGTTTGCTCTCGATCGGATTGCCCCATTCGGGCCATTCGCCCGGGGTCAGCGGCAGCGTGTCGTCGAGCATGGTCGCGAGCACATCGACGAAGGGCACATGCGCCACCGCCGCGCCGAACAGGCCGGGGTCGCTGTTGAGCACCGCGCCGACCAGTTCGCCGCCCGCCGAGCCGCCCGAAATGCTGATCCTGCCCGCCTCGGTGAAGCCGCGTGCGATCAGCCCCTTCGCCGCATCGACGAAATCGTTGAAGGTGTTGGTGCGGTCCTCGAGCTTGCCTGCGAGATACCATTTCCGCCCGAGATCGTCGCCGCCGCGGATATGCGCGATCGCATAGGCAAACCCTCGATCCACCAGACTGAGCCGGGTCGTCGAGAAGCCCGGAGGGATGGCGATCCCATAGGCCCCATAGGCATAGAGATGCAGGGGGCCAGCGGGGGCGCGATCCTTGCGCCGTACCACGCTCACCGGGATCGGAGTTCCGTCGCGCGCCTCGACCTCGAGCCGCTCGGTGACGTAGAGCGCAGGATCGTAGCCGCTCGGGATCTCCTGCTGCTTGAGCAGCTCGAGCGCGCCCGATGCGACATGATAGTCGTAGACCGAGCCCGGGGTGACCATGCTCTCGTAGACCAGCCGCAGCCGGTCGACCGCATATTCGGGGTTGTTCGCCAGGCCGGTAGCGAAGCTCGGCTCGGCGAAGGCCACCGGCTTGGCGAGTTGCGGATCGGCATAGGAGCGGATCTGGATCTGGTCGAGCCCGGCAAGTCGCCCCTCGGTGACGAAGAAATCCCGAAACAGCGCGAAATCGGTGAGATAGAAGGAATCGGACCCGGCGATCAGGGTCTCCCACGCGTCCGGCCTCTCGAGCGGTGCGGTGGCGAGACGAAAGTTCACGTGCTCGTCATTGGTATGGACGAAGATCGTGCCGTCGCGCACATCGACGCCGTATTCGATCCCCTTGCGGCGCGGCTTGACCAATATCGGCGGGGCCGTGGGGTCGTCGGCCGGGACTAGCCGCACCTCGCTCGTCTCGTGGTCGCCGGTCGACAGGATCAGCCAGTCTTCCTGCGCCGACAGCCCGCTGCCGACGCGAAAGCCCTCGTCCTCCTCGCGATAGAGCTCGACGTCCTCTTCGGGTGCGGTGCCAAGGACGTGAAGCCGGGCATTGTCGACCCGCCACTGCTCGGTCGCGAGACCATAGACGAAGGCGCGATCCCCCATCGCCCAGGTCGGCCCCGAAAGCGTCCCGGGCACTTCGTCGGCGAGCAGTTCGCCGGTCTCGAGGTCCTTGACCCTGATGGTGTAGCGTTCCGACCCGTTGGTGTCGGTCGAATAGGCGAGCAAGCGTCCGTCGCGGCTGACCGAAAACGCGCCGAGGCGGAAATATTCGAAGCCATCGGCCAGCGCGTTCTCGTCGAGGATCAGCCTGGCTTCGCCTCCGCCGGCCGGCTTGCGGTAATGCTTGCGATATTCGCCACCGGTCTCGAATTCGGACCAGTAGATCCACTCGCCATCCTTCTGGGGAACGCTCGAATCGTCCTCCTTGATGCGCGCCTTCATTTCGGCGAACAGCGCATCCACGAGTGCCTCATGCGGCTTCATCCGCGCCTCGAACCAGGCATTTTCTGCCTCGAGATGCGCCAGCACCTCCTTGTCCCCGACGTCCGGATAACCCGGATCGCGCAGCCAGTGATAGGGATCGGCGATGGTGATGCCGTGATGGGTGTAGGAATGGTCGCGCTTCTCTGCCTTCGGCGGAGAACTCGGGTGGCTGGTGGGGATGGGCGGTCTCCTGGGCGGGGGAAACAGTGGAAATGAACGGCGCGGCGGCCTAAGTGGGGCGCATGACTATGCGTGCCGAGGGCACGCCGCAAGCGCCCATCGTGCGGGTTTTCGCCGGGGCCCGACGGAAAGGAATTCTCGCCATGCTGATGCAGACATACGAAGCCCGCCTGGACGGACTGCGCAAGGAGCTCGCCAGGCGCGGACTCGACGGTTTCGTCATCCCGATCTCCGATGAACACATGAGCGAATATGTCGGCTCCTACGCCCAACGCCTGCGCTGGCTGACGGGCTTCGGCGGCAGCGCAGGCAGCGCGGCAGTACTGCAGGATCGTGCGGCCATGTTCACCGACGGACGCTATACCGTGCAGGTGCGCGAGCAGGTCGATGCAAGACTTTTCGACTATGAGGACGTGCCTGCCACCAGCGCGGCCAAATGGGTAGCCGAGCACGCGCCGCAGGGCGCGAAGATCGGCTACGATGCCTGGCTGCACGGGATCGAATGGGCCGAGGGCGCGGAAAAGGCCTTCGCCAAGAAGGGCATCCAGCTGGTCCCGGTCGACGGCAATCCGATCGACGCAATCTGGGACGACCGGCCCGAGGCCTCGCTGGCAGTTGCGGTGCCGCATGGTGACGACCATGCGGGGCGTTCGAGCGCCGAGAAGCGCGCCGAAGTGGCCGATTGGTTGAAACGCGAAGGATATGACGCGACTGTGATCAGTGCGCTCGATTCGGTCGCGTGGCTGCTCAACATGCGCGGCACCGACATCGAGAACACGCCGGTGGCGCTATCCTATGTCCTCGCCCATGCCGACGGCACGGCGGAACTGTTCATCGCGCCCGACAAGGTCACGCCCGAGCTGACCAAGCACCTCGGCAATGCGGTGACCGTCCGCGATCGGGCCGATTTCGAACCTGCACTGGGATCGCTGAAGGGCAGGACCGTTGCGGTCGACCCCAACCATGCAGTCGCCGGGATCTTCCACGCGCTCGAAGCCGGCGGCGCCACGGTGGTGCGCGAGGACGATCCGACCGTCCTGCCCAAGGCGGTCAAGAATGCAGCCGAACAGCAAGGCCAGCGCGATGCGCAGGCGCGCGACGGCGCGGCTGTGGCGCGGTTCCTCCACTGGCTATCGGTCGAGGCCCCCGGGGGCGGGGTCGACGAACTGGCCGCCGCCGCCAAGCTGCGTGAATTTCGGGAAGCCGGCGGGCTGCTCAGAGATGCCAGCTTCGACACCATCAGTGCCGCCGCGGGTCATGCTGCCCTGCCGCACTACAAGGTCGACGAGGACAGCAATATTCCGATTCCGCCCTCCTCGATCTTCCTCGTCGATTCGGGTGGCCAATATCTCGACGGCACGACCGACATCACCCGCACCGTCTGGATCGGGCCGGGCGAACCGACGGCCGAGATGGTCGAGCGCAACACCCGCGTGCTTAAGGGCCACATCCAGCTCGACATGCAGTATTTTCCGAAGGGCACCAACGGCGGGCAGCTCGATGCGCTGGCGCGGATGCACCTGTGGCAGGGCGGGGTCGACTATGGCCACGGCACCGGCCACGGCGTCGGCAGCTATCTCTCGGTGCACGAGGGACCGCAGCGCATCTCGAAGCCGGGCGGCGCCTTCGCGGGGACCAGCACGCCGCTCGAAGTCGGCATGATCCTGTCGAACGAGCCCGGTTACTACAAGCCGGGCGAATATGGCATCCGGATCGAGAACCTCGTGCTGGTGGTGCCCGCGCCAATCGCAGGAGAAGGCGACTATCTCGGCTTCGAGACGCTGACTTTCGTTCCGCTCGACCGCCGGTTGGTCGATCGGGCCTTGCTCAGCGGCGCTGAGATCGACTGGTGGGACCGCTATCACGCAAAAGTGCGGGATATACTCTCGCCGCAGCTGGAGGGCGACGACCTCGCCTGGCTTGAACGCGAGTGTGCGCCCTTGTAGCGGCGCGAATGTTCCGGTAATGTTCTGCCGGGTCGCGAATCATCAAGCAGGAGCTTCGCCATGATCGGATATGTGACTCTGGGGACCAACGACCTCCCGCGCGCGGCGGCCTTCTACGATCCCATCGCGGCGGAAATGGGTGTCGGCAGGATGATGGACTTCGAGACCTTCATCGCCTGGGGGGCGTGGGGCGGCGGGGCCGGGATTGCCGCGACCCAGCCGTTCGACGGCAAGCCGGCGAGCGTGGGCAACGGCACCATGGTGGCGATCGAATGCAAGGATCGGGCGCAGGTCCAGCGCCTCTACGAAATCGCCCTCGCCAATGGCGGCAGCGACGAAGGCGCTCCCGGCCCGCGCGGCGAGCCCGATGACAACGGCATGGTCTTCTATGCCGGCTATTTCCGCGACCCCGACGGCAACAAGCTCAACGCCTTCCTGATGGACAAGGCGGAAGGCTGATGGACGGACCGCGCCGCCTTGCCGAAAATTTCGTCCATCTCGGGCTCGGGGCCACCGCGGTGCCGCAGCCACCCTACGAAGGCGGTATGGAGTGGTACGAGGCCTATGGCGAGCGGCATGGCGATGACGGCCGCGAGGGGCGGCTGGTCAGTCAGCACAGTTTCACCGAGGGCTGGCCCAGCTGGGAAATGCACCCGCTCGGCGACGAGCTGGTCGTCTGCACGGCAGGAGAGATGGTCCTCCATCAGGAATTCCCCGACGGTCGCCGCGAGATGGTAACGCTCCGTTCCGGCGATTATGCGATCAATCCCCCCGGCGTGTGGCATATCGCCGATGTCGAAGACCGTGCGACCGCCATCTTCGTGACCGCAGGCGAGGGAACGCGTCACCGGCCGCGCTAGCTTTCCGCCATATGAACCGAGCTCGGCGATGGCGACAGCTCGTTACAATCGGGGCCGCTTCCGGCATAAAGCTGCGACAGAACCGCTCTAGAAGGGCTGTTCGAGCTGCGGCGGTCAAAACTACTCCCTCGAAGCCCCCGATCCGCCGCAGCTCTCCTGTTCACTGGAGAATTTCGATGAAGAAGACCCTTCTCACCCTCTCGACCGGAGCGCTGATGCTGGCCGGTGCGGGCACCGCTTTCGCCGAGCGCGGCGATCGTCCCAATCCCGATGCCGATGGCGACGGGGTCGTTACGCTGGCCGAAATGCAGGCGCAGGGTGCACAGATGTTCGCCCGGATGGATGTCAATGGCGATGGTCAGCTCGACCAGGCCGATCGCGAAGCGCACCGATCGGCGATGTTTGCCAAGGCCGATGCCGATGGCGACGGCGAATTGTCGCAGACCGAGATGCAGGCGATGCACGAGGCACGCAGGCAGGGCCGCGGTGATCGCCCCGGGGCCGATGCGGACGGACGCCACGACCGCATGACTGAGCATTTCGCCAAACTCGACACCGACAATTCGGGGGGTCTCTCGCAGGAGGAATTGCGGGCCGGCCACGAAGCCCGGCGCGATCGCGGCCCGGGCGGCGATCGCGACGGCAAAGGCTCCCATGGCCGCAGGCACGGGGCGCGCAACGGTCCGGGCGGCCCCGGAGGCCCCGCGATGTTTCGCATGGCCGATACCGACGGCAATCAGGCAGTGACGCGCGCGGAATTCAACGCCGCGCTGGAAGCCCGTTTCGCCCGGATGGACAGCAATGGTGACGTCTCGATCAGCGAGGCCGAACGCAAGGCAGCCAAAGAAGCGATGCGCAGCGAGCGGAAGGCCCGACGCGACCAGCGCCGTAGCCCCGAAGGCGCTTGATCGCGCCGTCGTCCAGGCGGTAGGTGCGGGCAAGGACCGCCATGATCGAAACTGCCCCCACCCGATTGCTGCTGGTCGATGACGAGCGATCGCTGCGCGAACCCCTGGCGGAATATCTTTCCCGCCAGGGGTTCGACGTATGCGAGGCGGAGAGTGCGGCCGCAGCCCGCAGCCTGCTCGCGGCCCGCACGCCCGATCTGGTCCTGCTCGACATCATGATGCCGGGAGAGGACGGGCTGTCGCTGTGCCGCCATCTCGTGGAAACACGTCAGCTGCCGGTGATCCTGCTCACCGCCAGGGGCGAAGCGATGGACCGGATCGTCGGGCTCGAGATCGGTGCCGACGACTATGTGACCAAGCCTTTCGAGCCGCGCGAACTGGTCGCCCGGATCCGTTCGGTTCTACGGCGGTTCGAACGCGCCGGAACGCTGCCCGCCGAGGAATTGCTTTACGAATTCGAAGGCTGGAGGCTCGATCCCCTCAAGCGCCGTCTGACCGATCCGCAGGGGGCGCTGGTCCCCCTCTCGACCGCTGAATTTCGCATGCTGCGCGCCTTCTGCGACCACCCGCGCCAGGTGCTCGATCGCGATCGACTGCTCGACCTGGTGCAAGGCCGCGAAGCCCATCTGTTCGACCGGGCGGTGGACAATCAGATCAGCCGCTTGCGGCGCAAGATCGAAGCCGACAGCCGCGATCCGCATTTCATCCAGACCGTACGGGGCGGCGGCTATCGCTTCGCCACCGAAGTGGCGCGCCTGGGACCGGAAAACTGATGCGCCTGCTGCCCAGGAGCTTGCTCGGTCAGGTCATGTTCGCCCTGGCGGGCGCGCTGCTGATCGCGCAGGGCATTTCGGCCACTCTGCTGTACCGTGCCGCTGCCGAACGCCGCGAGCTGGCGGTGATGCACGCCGCCGCCTTTCAGCTCATGGCCGGCCCCCGCCGTGCCGAACGTCCGGAGGGCAGACGTCCGCCCGCGATGCGGCCGGGCGGGCCGCGCATGCGCCTGCCGCGCCCGCTGCGCTATGTGGAAAGCGACGCCAGCCCGGTGCGCGCCGGCGAACCGCGCGACAGGCGCCGCGAGGCCGCAATGGCCGCGCTTCTCGAGGGGCAGGGCGTGGAGGTCGAGGACATCGCCATCACTTCCCGATCGCTGCTCGAAGATCCGGTGGTTCGCGCCGGCGCGGCGCGCTTTCCGCGCCTGCATCGGACGGCGAAGGAGTTCGACACCGATCTGCTGGTGGTCGGGCTGAAGCAGACGGGCCGAGACGGCTGGCAGGTGGTGCGTCTTCCGCTTCCTCCACCCGACCGGGGCATCCTCCGCACGCTGGTCTTGCAGACGGCACTTCTGTTTCTGGTCCTGGTCGGCCTGATGTACTTCGTCCTGCGGCGCATCACCGGCCCGCTCGCCTCTCTGGCGGAGCGGACCCGCCGCTTCGCTTCGGACGGTTCCCCGCAGCCCCGCCTGGCCGCGACCGGCCCGGAGGACGTCCGCCGGCTGGTCGAGGCACACAATATCATGCAGGCGCGGATCGGTTCGATGCTCGACGAGAAGGACGTCATGCTCGGGGCGATCGGCCACGATCTGAAGACGCCGCTCGCCGCATTGCGCGTGCGGATCGAGAGCGTCGAGGATGAAGTCGCCCGCGCCAAGATGGCGGCCACGATCGAGGACATTACCCGCACTCTCGACGAAATCCTCGTGCTCGCGCGCGTCGGCCGCAGCGACGCACAGCCCGAGAAGACCGAACTCGTCGCCCTCGCCGCCTCGGTGGTCGAGGAGTTCGAGGACATGGGCCGCCCGGTGACGCTCTCGAGCGAAGCGCGCCTGGCGGCCCCGGTGCATCTCACCTGGCTCAAGCGCGGGCTCAGGAACCTCGTGACCAATGCCTTGCGCTATGCCGGGACCGCGCGGGTTGCGGTGCGGCGCGACGGCGACATGGCCGTCCTCGAGGTCGAGGACGAAGGACCTGGCATCCCCGAGGACCGTATTCACGAGATGCTCGAACCCTTCACGCGCGGCGAGGCGAGCCGCAATCGCGAGACCGGCGGGGCGGGGCTCGGCCTGACGCTCGCCCGCGCCGTGGCCGAACAGCATGGCGGAGCGCTGATCTTGTCGAACCGGCCGGAGGGGGGATTGCGCGCCGAAATCCGCATCCCGCTCTAGCGACGTCCGCCCCGCGGCCTCAGGCAACCGGCTCGCCCGGCGCTCATCTGTCGGAGGGCGCCATGGTCAAGACATCCCTCGACAGGCGCGGTGCGGGCGCTAAAGGCTGGACGCGATGGCCGACCGGCATCCCTTTGTACTCCTCGACGATGCGCGCCGGCGCGGCGCCGCCGACGCTCTGTTGTTCGAAAACCCGCGCGAAATCTTCGTCGCGCGGAGACCCGATGAAGTGCGGGCGGTGCTGGCAGCAGCCGAGGCTGCGCGCCGCGACGGGGGCGAACTGGCCGGGTACATCGCCTATGAGGCGGGGTTGGCGCTCGAAGATCGGCTGCGTCCCCTGGCTGATGCGCGGAGCGGTGGGGCTGGTCCGCTGGTCTGGCTGGGTCTGTTCGATGCAGCAGAGCATATCGCTGCCGATGCTGTGCAAGACTGGCTCGCCGACCGTGTGGAAGGCGAAGGAAGCCTCGGCCCACTCGATCCGCAATTGTCGCCGGGCGGCTATGCCGAGGCCTTCGATGCAATTCAGCAGGCGATCGCTGCAGGCGAAGTCTACCAGGCCAACCTCACCTTCCCGATGGCCGGTGGGTTCACCGGCGATCCGCTGGGGCTCTACGCTGCGCTCCGCCCAGCCGCCGAAGCCGGCTATGGCGGCGTGGTGTTCGACGGGAGCCATTGGCTGCTCAGTCTCAGTCCTGAGCTGTTCGTCGCGTCGAAGGGCCGAGAAGCCAAGGCCAAGCCGATGAAGGGTACGCGCCCGCGAGGAAGGGACGAGGCGGCCGACCGCCGAATGGCCGAAGAACTCGCGGTCTCGGCCAAGGACAAGGCCGAGAATTTGATGATCGTCGATCTCATGCGCAACGATCTCTCGCGCGTCGCCGAGGCGGGCAGCGTGCGGGTCGATGCGCCCTTCGCGGTCGAGACTTATCCGACGGTCCATCAGATGGTCAGCGTCGTGCGCGCGCGCTTGCAGGACGGCCAAACGGCGATGGATCTGGTGCGTGCGCTGTTCCCCTGCGGTTCGGTGACCGGCGCGCCGAAGATCCGCGCGATGGAGCTGATCGACGCGGTCGAGCGCGAGCCGCGCGGAGCCTATTGCGGCGCGATCGGCCGGATCGGATCCGATGGAGACGCGGCCTTCAATGTCGCGATCCGGACGCTGCGCCTTACCGAGATAGAGAACGGGAGAGGGAAGGCGGTGCTAGGCGTCGGCGGCGCGATCGTCGCAGACAGCGATCCGCGGAGCGAATGGCGCGAGGCATTGCTCAAGGGCGCCTTCGCCCGCCAGAGTTCCCCGGACCACCGCGCCGCCCGGTTCGACCTGATCGAAACCATGCGGTTCACGCCCGAATCCGGCATTCCCTTCCTCGAGACGCATCTGGCGCGGATGAAGGAAAGCGCCGCACTGCTGGGCTTTTCCTTCGACCGCCATGAGGCGCGGAACCAGCTCCACGCGCTGTGTTTCGTGCTCGAGAAGCCGAGCCGGGTGCGCCTGCTTGCCGCGCGCTCGGGCGCGATCGCACTCGAGGCGCAGGACATGCCCGAAGCCTGGAGCGAACCGGCCGATTGCATCGTCCTGCCGCTTCCCGTCGATGCGGGCGACTGGCGGCTGGCGCATAAGACCACCGATCGCGGTTTCTATCAGGATGCGCTGCGCGTGGCGCAGGAGAAGGGGGCGCGGGAGGCGCTTTTTCTGCGCGACGATGGGTTGCTCACCGAGGGGAGCACCACCAATATCTTCGTCAGGAACGAAAATGGAACGCTGCTGACCCCACCCGCGCGCCTCGGCCTGCTGCCGGGCGTCCTGCGCAGAACGCTGCTCGACGAGGGCCGCGCCCGCGAGGCGGAACTGCGGATCGAGGATCTCGAAGCCGGCTTTTTCCTCGGCAATGCTGTGCGGCTGATGGTTGATGCGAGGCTGAAGACATGACCGATATTGCGATCCTTTTCGAAGACGGCGAGGCCCTGGTGATCGACAAGCCCGCGGGCCTGCCGATCGAACGCCCCCGGCGCGGCGGAGCGAGTTTGTCCGATCGTTTCGAGCAGTTGCGGCTGGGATTCCAGCGCGACCCGGTTCCCGTCCATCGGATCGACACCGATACCAGCGGCTGCCTGCTGCTGGCGCGCAATCCCAAGGCCCTGAAACGCTTCGCCCGCGCTTTCGAGGAACGGCTCGTCGAGAAACGCTATCTCGGCGTGCTGGCGGGCGTTCCGGACGAGCGCGAAGGCACGATCGAGCTGTCGCTGTCGAAGATCAGCAGCGCCGAAAAGGGCTGGCGCATGATCGCCGCCCGCAAGGGAAAGCCTTCGGTCACCCATTGGCGCGTTCTCGCCGAGCACGGTGGCCACGCCCTGCTCGAATTCCGACCGGAGACCGGTCGGACCCATCAGATCCGGGTGCATTGCCAGACGGGTCTCGGGCTGCCGCTGCTCGGCGATCCGGTCTATGGAGACGGGAAGGGCGCGCCGCGAACCATGCTGCACGCGGCGGCGATTTCCCTCGCGCGCGATGCCAAACCGCCCGTTTCTGCCGCCGCCCCGTTGCCTGCGGACTTCGCTGCGCTCGGTTTTGCCGATGGGTAGGGCGCCGTGGGCAAGATAGCCGAGCGGGCCCTCGAGATCGTCGAAGAGAAGTTCATCGCTTCCTCGGGCCCGGGCGGGCAGAACGTCAACAAGGTCGCCACGGCCGTCCAGCTCCGTGTCGATGTGTTCCGCCTCGGCATGCCTCCCGACGCTTTCGACAGGTTGAAGGGCCTGGCCGGCAGCAAATTGACCAAGGCCGGCGAGATCGTCCTCACCGCCAACGAATATCGCACACAGGATCAGAATCGCGAGGCTGCGCGCGAGCGACTTCTCGCGCTTCTCGACGAAGCGCTGACCCCGCCCAGGAAGCGGGCCAAGAGCCGGGTCAATCGCATCGGCAAGGTCAAGCGCCTCAAGGCCAAGAAATCGCGCGGCGCGCTCAAGGCGAACCGCGGCAAGCCGGAGTGGTAGCGATACTTGACTTTGGCGGGTGAATCGCCCAATGGGCGCGCCGGAACGGCGGTGCTATCACGCGCCGCCCTTGTTTTTTCGGGCCCGGTAATCCTCCGGCCGCCCTGTTGAAAGATCTTAGGAACACGTCATGGCGAAGCCCGCAACCGTCAAGATCAAGCTCGTCTCGACTGCCGACACGGGCTTCTATTACGTGACGAAGAAGAACCCCCGGAACCACACCGAGAAGTTCACCTTCCGCAAATACGACCCGGTCGCGCGCAAGCACGTCGAGTTCAAGGAAGCCAAGATCAAGTAAGCCCGAGCAAGCTGAACCGCGGGAACGGACCGGGTTCAGTGGCGGTTCAATGCTCCGAATCTAATTCGAGGAGCATGAGCAACTTGTCTTCCCAATCGAAAAAACCGATCCGCACCGCGCTGGCCATTGCCCTGGCCGCCGCGGTTCCCGCTGCCTATGCGCTCGATCCCGCGCCGGTTGCGGCGGCCGAAGGCGATCTCGACCGGGCGGTCGGCGCCCTGCGCGGCATCTCCACGATGAAGGCGGATTTCGTCCAGACCGATCGCAACGGGCAGTCGGTTTCGGGGGTGATGACGCTGAAGCGCCCCGGCAAGATCCGGTTCCAATATGAAAAAGACGTCCCGATGCTGGTCGTCTCGAACGGCAAGTCGATGTATCTCGTCGATTACGAGGTCAATCAGGTGCAGCGCTGGCCGATCAGCAATTCGCCGCTCGGCGCGCTGCTCGACCCGAGCCGCGACGTCAAGCGCTACGGCCGGCTCGTGCCGACCAGCCATCCCGACGTGGTGAGCGTCGAGGTCAAGGATACCAAGCACCCCGAATATGGCGTGATCACGCTGATCTTCGCCCGCGATGCGAGCGCGCCGGGCGGGCTGCGGCTAACCCATTGGGTCGCGCTCGATGCGCAGAACCACCGCACCACCGTGCGGCTCGACAATCATCGCTACGGGGTCTCGGTTGCCGACAGCGCATTCACCTTCCGCGACCCGCGCCGATCGTCCCGTCGCCCGGGCTGAACGTTTGGGCGACGAGCGGTGGGGAGATTGCGACATCCTGCCCCCCGGCGTTCATTGAACAGCAATCGCACGAGTCGTAATCTCCAACTCACGAGACGGCGCGACGCGGATTTCCCCCCTGTTGATCCCTTCGCACTGACCGTCTCGTTCCAAGCGTGACGAACGCTCACAAGGAACCCTCGTGCCAATGCCCCCGGCACGAGGGTTTTTTCTTGTCAGTGGTTTTTCTGTCAGTCCCAGCCGTAAGCCTTGCGGATCACGTCATGGATGAGATTCTGCTCCATGACCCCCTTCACCCTCTCCTCGCCCGGCCCGCGGGCATAGAGCGCCACATCCTCGCCCGAATGCGTTTCGGACCCGGTCGGTACCAGCGCCTGCTGGTGCGCCCTGACGCCGGTTTCGGGCATCGGTCGCCCTCCGGCGGCCATCGGTACCGCGCCCGGGCCGTTGGCATAGCCGAGGGTCGAGTAGGGTTTGCCGTCGCTGGCGAGGGTCGGATCGCTACCGGCCTCTCCGCCGTCTTCGCCGCCGCCCTCGGGCGGGACCACCAGGCCGAGAATGTCGTTTCCGCGGCGCGGATAGCCCGCGATGGTGAACACGTGGCTGTGGTCGGCAGTGACCAGGATCAGGGTTTCCTCGGGGTCGGTGTGGTCGATCGCCCACTGGATTGCGCGCGCGAATTCGACCGCTTCCTCGAGCGCATAGCCTGCCTGCCCGGCATGATGGCCGTGATCGATCCGGCCGCTTTCGACCATCAGATAATATCCCTCGGGATCGGTCTTCAGCCGTTCCACCGCGGCAGCCGTCATCGCGGTAAGCGTCGGCTCGCTGCTGTCGGGTTCGCGATCGACCACATAGGTCATGTGACTGGGCGAGAAGAGCCCGAGCACCGGCCTGTCGGCGGGAGCGGCGGCGAGCGCGGCGGCGGTTTCGACATAGGTGCCGCCGGTCGTTTGGGCCCATTCTCCGACGAGATCCGCCGAATCCCCGATGCGCTGGCCGCCGCCGGCCTTGCCGTAGAAGGCTGCGCGGCCGCCGCCCAGCGCCACGGTGAAGGGTTGGGCGACGAGCTGCGCGGCGATATCGGTGCAACCCAGCCCCCTCTGCGCCTCGGGCACCGCGGAATCGGCTTCCCAGTCGCGCGAGATGCTGTGCGCATAGACCGACGCGGGCGTCGCGTGGGTGATCCGCGCGGTGCTGACGATGCCGAGCGCGAGACCGCGCCGCGTGGCTTCCTCGCCCAGCAGCGGCAGTTCGTGCCCCGCGGCGGAGCGGCAGTCGCCGTTGCGCACCTCGGGGCCGTAGCCGAGCACGCCGATCGGGCCCTTGACCCCTGTGTGCATGGCGCTCGCCGTCCCTGCGCTGTCGGGGACCTGGGCATCGGAGTTGTAGGTCTTGACCAGCGCCAGATGCTCGAAAGTTTCGAAGGGCAGGACATATTCCTCGCCCGTCTGGCCGAGCTTCTGGCCGGCATAGATGCGCGCCGCGGTAACGGTCGAAACGCCCATGCCGTCGCCGATGAAGAGGATGACGTTCTTCGCATGCGAGGCGGCTGGGGCGGCGGGGGCGGCGGCGGACGCGACCGGGCGCGCCTCGGTCAGGGTCGTGCTGCAGGCGGAAAGCAGCATTGCGGCGGCAGCGCCCGCGATGCCGGATGTGCGGCGAAATGTCATTGGTCATGTCCCCCGATTGGATGGCGTTCGATCTCTATAGCGCAGCCCGCCGAGACGGAAGCGTGAAGCTTGCCGCCCGCGTGCCGCTCGCCTAACCCCGCATCATGGTCAAAATCGTTACATGGAACATCAATTCGGTGCGCCTGCGCATGCCGATCGTCGAGCGCTTCCTGCGGGAACAGGCGCCCGATGTGCTGTGTCTGCAGGAGATCAAGTGCCAGGAGCACCAGTTTCCCTATGAGGCGTTCCGCGCGCTCGGTTATGACCATATCGTGGTCCACGGACAGAAGGGCTATCATGGCGTCGCGACGGTGGCGAAAATCCCCTTGCGCGAATTCTCCCGCCACGACTGGCAGGACAATGGCGAAGCGCGGCACGTCGGCGTCGAGCTGACCGATCATCAGGGGATGATCGTCGAGAACGTCTATATCCCGGCGGGGGGCGACGAGCCAGACCGCGAAGTGAACGCCAAATTCGGCCAGAAACTCGATTTTCTCGAACGGATGACCCGATGGGCGGAAACCGTCGATCGGCCCACATTGATCGTCGGCGATTTCAACGTCGCGCCGCTCGAGTGCGACGTGTGGAGCCACAAGGCCCTGCTCAAGGTGGTGAGCCATACGCCGATCGAGGTCGCCAGCCTGCAGCGCTTCATGGATGCGCATGGCTGGGCGGACCTCGGGCGCCAGCACATCCGGGCGCCCGAGCGCTATTACAGCTGGTGGAGCTATCGCTCGCGCGACCGCAAGGCGAACGATCGCGGGCGGCGGCTGGACCACATGTGGGCAAGCCCCGAACTGGCCCGGCAGGCGAATGCGCACAGTGTGCACGAATATGCCCGCGACTGGGACAAGCCTTCGGACCACGTGCCGCTGATGACGGAGTTCGCCCTCTGAACCAGGCCTCGCCCTCGCGCCGTGCGGCCCAGGCGGTGGACGCGCTGCGCCACGGCTGGCCGCTGGCGATCGCGGGCGCTCCGCTGCTCCAGCCGGTCGAGACGGCCTTCGACGGGGTGACGGCCGAATGCATGCTCATTTCCGCCACCCGCGCGGCGACGCTCAAGCTCGCCAATCAGGCCGAGGCGGCAGTGCCGCGCGAACCGGTGCTGATGCGCGCGGCCGAGGCGTTCGATCTTTCCGCAGCGCTGGCGGTGGCGGATCCCGCGCTCGATCTGCGAACCCCGCTCAAGGGTCCGTTCAAGGCCCTGCCGCTCGCCTGGGAGGCGCAGGCCGGGGCGGCGCTCGAACTGGCGCGGATCGCGGGCATATTGCCGGCTTTTCTCGTCGCTCCCAAGGGCGCGGGCGAGCCCGTGGCGCTCGATGCCGCCGATCTCGCCCCCTTCGCCGATCCTCATCGCTTGCGGGTCGCGGCGCGGGCAATGCTGCCCGTGGCAGCGGCGCAGAACGCGCGGATCGTCGCCTTTCGCAGCCCCGACGACACGCGCGAACATGTCGCCCTGGTGATCGGAGACCGGCTGGACGACCGCCCGCCGCTGGTCCGGCTGCATTCGGAATGCCTCACCGGCGACATCCTCGGCAGCCTCAAATGCGATTGCGGGCCGCAGCTCGACGCGGCGCTCGATGCCATGGCCGGCGAAGCGGAGCAGGGCGGCTGGGGAGTGCTGCTCTATATGCGGCAGGAAGGGCGCGGCATCGGTCTGGTCAACAAGCTCAGGGCCTATCGCCTGCAGGACCAGGGTTTCGACACCGTGGATGCCAACACCCGCCTCGGCCTGCCCGAGGAAGCGCGCGACTTTCCCACCGCGGCGCGCATGCTCGAACTGCTGGGTATTGGCGCGATCCGGTTGATGACCAACAATCCGGCCAAGGTCGCCGCGCTCGAGGCGGAGGGCGTCACCGTCGCCGAGCGCGTGCCGCATGCGCTGCCCGACAATCCCCACAACACCCGCTATCTCGCGACCAAGCGCGACCGCGCCGGGCATCTGCTGCCGTGAGCGCGATCGCCATCCGTCCCGAGCGGCCGCAAGACTGCGCTGCCATCCGAACAGTGACGGAAGCGGCATTCGCCGAGGCGGGTCATAGCGACGGGACCGAAGCGGATATCGTCGAGCGGCTGCGGGCGGCGGGCGACCTGGCGCTGTCGCTCGTCGCGGAGGACGAGGCCGGGATCGTCGGCCATGCGGCGGTCTCGCCGGTGACCGTTTCTGACGGCAGTCAGCATTGGTACGGGCTCGGCCCGATCGGGGTCCTGCCCCGCGTCCGCTCGCGCGGCATCGGCACGGCCCTGATGCAGCGCGCGATCGCCGACATGCGCGAAAGGGGCGCCCACGGGATCGTCGTGCTGGGCGAGCCGGAATTCTACGGCCGCTTCGGATTCGAAGCGGATCCGCGGCTCGCCTATCCCGGCGCGACCGGCGGATATTTCCAGAGGCTGGTGATGGAAGGCGAACCGCCCAGGGGCACGGTCCGCTACGCCCCGGCTTTCGGCTGAAGGCGCCGTCCGAGCGACTGGCCCATCCGGACCGTCGCACCGGGGCGGAATTGATCGGACCAGGCGACCCTGCCGGCTTCGAATAGCAGGACCACGGTCGATCCGAGAATGAAGCGGCCCATCTCCTCGCCCGCCTCCAATCGGGGGCCCTCGGGGCCGAAACGTTCCAGCCTGGGCGCGGGAGCATGCGTCGGGATCGGCCCCGACCATACGGTCTCGATCCCCGCGACGATCATCGCCCCGACCATGACGCTGGCGAAGCTGCCGAGATCGCTTTCGAACAGGCAGGCGAGACGTTCGTTGCGCGCGAACAGGCCGTCGACGTTTTCTGCGGTGACGCGATTGACCGAGAACAGATCGCCGGGGATGTAGGTGGTCGCGATGAGCCGGCCCGCTGCGGGCATGTGCACCCGATGGTAGTCGCGCGGACTGAGATAGACCGTCGCGAAGGCCCCGCCTTCGAAACGGCGCGCTGCCGCCTCGTCGCCGCCGAGCAATTGCACGGCGGTGAAATGCCGGTCCTTGGCCTGGAAGATACGGCCCTCCTCGATTCGGCCGATCTGGCTGATCGTACCGTCCGCGGGGCTCAGGATGTGGTGCTCGGTATCGCCCAGCGGCCGCGCGCCGGGTCGCAGTTCGCGGGTGAAGAAATCGTTGAAGCTGCGGTATTCGCCCTGGCTGCGCGCGGCTTCGCTCATGTCGACGTCATAGGCGGCGATAAAGCGGCGGATGAGCAAATCCTTGAGCCAGCCGATCTCGCTCGAGGCGATGGTCCCGGCGCTGCGCGAGACGAGATGATGCGGCAGCGCATGCTGGAGCCAGATAAAGGGCGAACTCATGCCGACGGGCTGTGGACCGCAGGGCGCATCAGCGCAACTGGCTGTCCTTGCTCCCCCGCCGGTTGATCCCCGACTGCCTGACCGCGGCATCGCGGCCGGACTGGCAGGCGACGCAGGTGCGGACGCCGGGAAGCGCCTGGCGCCGCTTTTCGGGTATCGGCTCGCCGCATTCGTCGCAATATTCGGCGCTGTCGCCGCGCGGCATGCGCGAGCGCGCTGCGCTCACCGCATCGCTGACCGTGTCGTCGATCTGGTCCTGCACCGCTCCGTCGCGGGCCCATCCGCCTGCCATGCCGGCCTCCTTTTCCGATCAACGGGCCAGAGCCGCCGGGCGTTCCTCAGCGGCGTTCGAATTCGCGCAGTCCGGGCCCCAGGCGATTGCCCGCGATTGCGAGGCGATCGCCGGTCCAGTCGGCGACGAAGGCCGGGTTGCGACGCAGCCCGGGGGCGAGCCGGGCATCGTTGTCGGCGATGACGAGGCCGTCGGAGGTATAGCCCGCGCCTTCGGCTCCGACGGCGATCAGCGCCGACCAGTTTTCCTTGTCCGCCCCCTGGACGAACCAGTTGCGCCGGATCGTGCCGGTCGCGCCATTGGGCAGGTCGATCATGTAGTTCGTCGCGTGGCCGTTGGCATCGTCGAAGGAATTGTCCTCGGCCACGATCCGGGCCGCGCGCGATTTGAGGTAGTGGCCGCCCGTGCCCTGCTCGAAGCGGCTGCGTGTCACGGTGACGCTGCCATAGTCGCCGGCGTAGATCGAATGCGCGCAGCCGCCCGAATTCTCGCAGGTGCCGAGGCGGGTGAAGGTCGATTTGTCGACCACCAGCTCGCTGTCGATCCCATTGGTCGTCATGATCCCTTGCTGGCTGTCGCGGAACCAGCTCTGGGTGACGGTGAGCGGACCGCGCTCGAGCCGGATGCCGGCGCCATTGCCGTCCTCGACGCGGATGTCGGCGAAGGTCAGCCCCTCGATCGTGGCACCCTCGCCCCGCAGCACCAGCGCGGCCTTGCCCTCGCAGGCCTTGCCGCCGAGCAGCGCGCTGCCCGGGCGTTCGGCGCGCAGGTGCAGGCGCCCCGCGTGCTGCACGGCGCACTGGTTCCAATTGCCGGGGGCGACGACCACCGTCCCCTCGCGCGTGCCGATCGCATCGACGGCGTCCTGCAGCGTGGCATAGCCGCGCCCGGTCTCGAGCACGGTGAAGCTGGCGGTTCCCCGCTCCTGCGCCAGCAGCGCCGCCAGCGGGATCGCCGCCACCGCCACGAGGGCGACGACGACCATGATCCAGCGCGGCGGCCGTGCGGTGGGAGGCGTGAAGGGCGAAGCCATGGCCCTGGCATAGACGCCGATGGTTAACATCGCGGAAACCCCTTCAGCGCTGGGCCGTGACGAAGCCCGCGATCGCTTCGACGAGATCGGGGGCCACGGGCAGCGAGGGATCGCCATAGCTGGCGCGATTGGCGGCCGGATCCCCGGGTTCGACCTCCTTGAGGACGTGGTTCATCCGAGGGAGGAGCGTAAACTCCGCCTCCGGCTGCGCCTCGCGCAGGGCCTCGCCATCGGCTGCGGGGACCTGCCTGTCCGCGCCGCCCTGCACGATCAGCAGCGGCAGGCGGACGCGTGCCGCCAGCGCAGCCGGGTCGCGCGCCATCGCATCGATGAGGAAACCCTGCACTTGCGGTGCGAACAGCCCCATGAGGGCAGGATGGAAGGCGGATACATCGACGTGCTCGCCCGCCTCGAGCGCATCGATCGCTGCATTCGCCTGATCGAACAACGGGGCATTGGCCGGATTGGCGGCGAGCTGTTCGCGCAGGAGGGTGCCGAGCGGACGCCCTGGCGCAGCGACGAGCACCACGCCGCACAAATGATCGATTTCCGCCGCGGCGGCGAGCGCCACCAGGCCCCCTTCGCTATGGCCGAGCAGCCAGATGCAGTCGCGCTCCGTCGCAGCCCGGGCAGCACCGACCCAGGCTGCGGTATCTGCGACATAATCCGCGATCGTCACCCGATTGGCGTCGGCGACCGCCTGCTTGCTGCCGAACATGCCGCGCTTGTCGATGCGCAGCGTTCCGATGCCCCGCTCCGCCAGCGCCTCGGCGAGCAGGCGATAGGGTGCCGCGGTGACGCCGAGCGGATTGTTGCCATCGCGGTCGGTCGGGCCCGAGCCGGGCAGGATGAGCACCAGCGGCTGGCCCTCGGCCGGGGGCACCAGCGTGCCGGCAAGCGCACCCTCGGGGCCGGGGGCGGTCAGCGCCTCCTGCGCCGCCGCGGGGGGCGCGTGTCCGGCGAGCAAGGCTGCCGCCAGGGCGATCGTCCGGATGGTCGGCTTCATGGTCACTCCTCCTTCAACGGTCGGCCGCGTCGCGCGGCACGGCTGGCCTGCACCTCAATTCCGCGCCGGTGGAGCGCTTCGCGCAGCAGCATCTCGATCTGCGCATTGGCGCTCCGCAATTCGGCCCCCGCCAGACGCTCGACCGCGGCATGGACCGCCGGATCGAGACGCAGGGCGAAGGCCTTCTTCTTCATGGTTCGGACCGGATTGGCAATTACTGATAGAGCGTGCCGGCGTTGATCACCGGATGCGCTTCGCGCTCGCCGCACAGCACGACCATGAGGTTGGAGACCATCGTCGCCCGGCGTTCGTCGTCGAGTTCGACGATGCCGTCCTGGCTCAGCTTGGTCAGCGCATCCTCGACCATGCCCACGGCGCCGATCACCAGCTTCGAGCGGGCGGCGATCACCGCTTCGGCCTGCTGGCGGCGGAGCATCGCGCTGGCGATTTCCTGCGCATAGGCGAGGTGGGTCAGCCCGGCTTCGTCGACGATGATCCCGGCAACCTTGAGCCGGTCGTTCAGTTCCTCGAGCAATTCGCGATTGATCACCGCAGCGCTGCCGCGCAGCGTGGTTTCCTCGCCGTCGAAATCGTCATAGGGGTGGCGCGATCCGACGGTCCGCAGCCCGGCTTCGATCTGGATGTTCACGAACTGCTTGTAGTCGTCGACGTCGAAGCTCGCCTGGGCGGTATCGGCGACGCGCCAGACGACATTGCAGGCGATCTCGATGGGGTTGCCGCGCAGATCGTTGATCTTGACGCGCTCCGAATGGATATTGTGCGCGCGGACCGAAACCTTGTTCCTGCCCATCCACGGCCAGATCCAGCGCAGCCCCTCGCTCCGCTCGGTGCCGCGATATTCGCCGAACAGCGTGACGACCACGGCCTGGTTGGGCTGGATCATGAAGAAGCCCGCAGCCAGGAAGGCGAGCGCCAGCAGCGGACCGGCGAGCAGCGCGATGAAGGTGGCGATGGCCAGCCTGGAGGGTTCCTCGGGCGGGAGATTGCCGGTCAGGTTCCAGATGCCGAGGACGAGCAGCGCCAGGATCAGCAGCAGGATCGGATAGCCGCTGTAGCTCGATCCGCGACGTTCGACGCTGGTATTCATTCCCTTGAGTTCGACGGTCATGGCAATCGCTCCTCCTCCGATATAATTATGATATCATCTTTATATCGAATCCAATACCGGGTCAATACCGGGTCAATGGCGGGCGATCGCGCGCAGGAACTGCTCTCCATAGGCTTCGAGTTTCTTCGCGCCCACGCCGGGGAGCCGGCCCAGCTCCTCGATCGAGCCGGGCCGGTGCAGGGCCATTTCGCGCAGGGTCGCATCGTGGAAGATCACATAGGGAGGGACCTGCCCCTCCACCGCCAGCTCGCGCCGCAATTCGCGCAAGGCTTCGAACAGCGGATCGCCCACCGGATTGGGGGCGGCATCGCCGCGGCGGCGGCGTTCGCGCCGCGGGGGCACGACGATCTCGACCCCGCGCTCGCCCTTGAGGATGGCCCGCGCCGACCCGCCGAGCGCCAGCCCGCCATGCTCGGTCGAAACCAGATCGCCGCGTGCCTGGAGCGCGCGCGAGAGCGGTTGCAGCAGCCGCGCTTCCTCGCCGTCGACGATTCCGAACACGCTGAGCCGGTCGTGCCCGCGCTGGCGCACGCGTTCGTCCCCGGCCCCCGTCAGCACCTTCTGCATATGCCCGAGGCCGAAGCTCTGTCCGGTGCGATAGACCGCGCTGAGCAGCTTGCGCGCCAGCTCGGTCACGTCGACCACGCCGGGCCGTTCGAGGCAATTGTCGCAATTGCCGCAGGTCTCGGGCGGGTCCTCGCCGAAATGGCGCAGCAGGACGGCGCGGCGGCAATCCGCGGTCTCGACCAGTCCGGCCAGCGCATCGAGCCGCGCGCGTTCCGCCGGCCGTCGCGCATCCTCGACCTCGGCCAGCCGCTGGCGTGCGGTGGCGAAGTCGCCCGCCCCCCAGAACATGGTCGCCAGCGCCGGGTCGCCGTCGCGCCCGGCGCGGCCGGTTTCCTGATAATAGGCCTCGATCGACTTGGGCACGCCGACATGGGCGACGAAGCGGACATCGGGCTTGTCGATGCCCATGCCGAAGGCGACCGTGGCGACGATCACCACGTCCTCGCTGGCCACGAAACCCGCCTGATTGGCAGCGCGCACCCCGGGATCGAGCCCGGCGTGATAGGGCAGGACGCTGCGTCCGCTCGCCGCGGCGAGCTTCTCCGCCAGCTCCTCGACCTTGCGGCGGGTCGGGGCATAGACGATCCCCGGCCCGGGCTGCGCCGCCATCAGCGCCGCCAGCTGGCGAACCGGATTGTCGCGATGGGTGATCGTATAGCGAATGTTCGGCCGGTCGAAGCCGGCGAGGATCAGCCCGTCCTCGGGGATGCCGAGCTGCTGGAGTATGTCGCTGCGGGTTTGCCGGTCGGCGGTGGCGGTGAGGGCGAGCCGCGGCACATCCGGGAACGCTTCCATCATCGGCCGCAGCATCCGGTAGTCGGGCCGGAAGTCGTGCCCCCATTCGGATACGCAATGTGCTTCGTCGACCGCGAACAGGCACAGCTTCGTGCTGCTCAGGAAATCGCGAAAGCCGGCCTGGCTGGCGCGCTCGGGCGCGACGTAGAGCAGGTCGAGCGCGCCGGCGCGAAAGGCGTCCTGGGTCTCGCGCCAGTCGGCGTCGGCACTGGTCAGCGTCGCGGCGCGAATGCCGTTCGCCCGCGCGCTGCGCAGCTGGTCGTGCATCAGCGCGATCAGCGGACTGATCACCACACAGGTTCCCCCGAGCATGGTCGCCGGGAGCTGGTAGGTCAGCGACTTTCCCGCGCCGGTGGGCATGACCGCCAGCGCCGATCGCCCGCCCAGCACGCGCCCCACCACCTCGGCCTGACGACCGCGGAAATCGTCGAAGCCGAAGACGTCCTTGAGCTTGCTGCGGGCATCCTCGAGCGCGGTCATGCCCCCCAATGGGCAGCGCTCACCGCCGGTGCAACCGCGCGGATGCGATTTTCCCTTGCTCCGTCGCCTCGCCATGCGCTTAACGGGGCCCGACGCTTCCAGACGGAGAAGAAATCATGAACTATCGCATCGTACTGACCGCCGCCGCCACGCTCGCTCTCGCCGCCTGCGGCAGTTCCGAGGATGCCTCGACCGAGGCCGAGGCCGACACGGTCGAGATCAGCGCCGACGAGGCGCTGGTCGGGGTTGAGGAAACGCCCGTGGCGGATGCGAATGCCGATGTCGTCGCGACCGACACGGCTACGGTGGACGAATCGGCGGTCGAGCAGGAGCAGATCCAGGATGCCGGCGACAGCGCCGCGGAGACCGCCGAAGCGGCGATGGATGCGATGAACGAAGACACTGCCAATTGATTCGCACGGGGGCGGGCCCATCCGTCCGTCCCCGCCAGCCGGGCCGTAACGTCCTTTGCGCGAGGTCCGAGTGGCGATAGCTTGCACCGCATGAACCAACTCGTCCTCCCGCTCGCCGCGCTTTCGGCGCTTGCTGCCTGCTCCGGCTACGAGGAGGACCAGCCCGTCGATGCGGTCAGCCAGACCGAGGCCGAAGCGCTCGACGATGCCGCCTCGATGATCGAGGAGCGCCGCTTGCCCGAGACCGCGCTTCCGCCCGAGACCGGCGCAGCCGAGCCCGCCGAACCCACCGAACCTGCAGGGGACGATCGATGAGAGAGACCGCGGCGCACCACCCGGGCATGGATCCCGAAGTGTTCGACCAGTTCCTCGATCAGCTCGACCGTTATGTCCGCGAGCGGCTGATACCGGCCGAACAGCAGGTCATCGCCGACGACCGGATCCCCGAGGACATCGTCGCCGAGATGAAGGAGATGGGCCTGTTCGGGCTGACCGTGCCCGAGGATTTCGGCGGCGCCGGGCTCAGCACCACGCAATATGCCAAGGTCGTCAAGACCATGGCCTATGCCGCCCCTGCCTTTCGCTCGATCTTCTCGATCAATGTCGGCATGTTCAATTCGGCGATCAAGAACGGCGGCACTGCAGCCCAGCAGGCCGAATGGTGGCCGCGGATCGCCGCCGGGAAGATCGCCTGCTTCGGCCTGACCGAACCCGGATCGGGGTCCGACAGCGCGGCGATGCAGACCACGGCCCGCCCCGATCCCGGCGGCAATGGCTGGATCCTCAACGGGACCAAGCGCTACATCACCAATGCCCCGCATGCCGATGTCGCGCTGATCATGGCGCGCACCGAGAAGGAGGCACTGCCCAAGAACGCACATGTCAGCGCCTTCATCGTGCCGATGGACACGCCGGGGGTTTCCACCGGCAGTCCCGATGCCAAGATGGGCCAGGCGGGCAGCCACATTGCCGACGTGATGCTCGACGATGTCCACGTTCCGGGCGATGCGCTGCTCGGCGGAGAGACCGGCCAGGGTTTCCGCTTCGCCATGATGAGCCTCGACAACGGCCGCATTTCGGTCGGCGCGGCCTCGACCGGCTATGCCCGCCGCGCGCTCGACAGCGCGCTGCGCTATGCCAGCGAGCGCAAGGCCTTCGGCGAACCGATCGCCAATTTCCAGCTGATCCAGCAGATGCTCTCCGAAAGCTGGACCGAAATCTACGCTGCCGAGGCGATGATGGCCGACGTCACCGCCCGCGTCGACCGCGGCGAGAACACGGTCAAGCACGCTGCCGCCTTCAAGGTCTTCGCCTCCGAAATGTGCGGCCGGGTGGTCGATCGCGTGGTGCAGATCTACGGCGGCGCGGGCTATCTCGCCGAATACGATGCCGAGCGCTTCTTCCGCGATGCGCGCATCTACCGCATCTACGAGGGCACCACGCAGATTCTCCAGCTGCAGATCGCCAAGCACATGCTGCGCGATTTTCAGGCGACCGCGTGATCCTCCCCGAACGATCCGGGGGAGGATAGAATGTACGATCTTCTCTCGGGACTCTCGATCGTCGAGGCATCGAGCTTCGTCGCCTCGCCGACCGCCGGGCTCTATTGCGCGCAAATGGGCGCCGAGGTGATTCGCGTCGATCACAAGTCCGGCGGACTCGACTACGACCGCTACATGCTGACCGAAGCCGGCCGCTCGCTGAGCTGGGAAAACCTCAATCGCGCGAAGAAATCGGTCGCGCTCGACCTGCGCAGCGAGGAAGGGCGCGAGCTGCTGGTCGCTCTGGCGGCGCAGACCGGCAATCTCGTCACCAATCTGCCCGAGAAGAGCTTCCTCGCGCATGACGTCATGGCGGCGCGCCGCCCCGATCTGGTCAGCGTCCGGATCATGGGCTGGCACGATGGACGCCAGGCGATGGACTTCACCGTCAATGCGGCGAGCGGCTACCCCCTGATGTGCGGGCCCGAGGACTGGGATCCGGCGACCGCTCCGCCGGTCAATCAGGTGCTTCCGGCGTGGGATTTCATCACCGGCGCCTATTGCGCCTTCGCTCTGCTGGCCGCGATCCGCAACCGTGACGCCACCGGCGCGGGCAGCGAAGTGCGCGTGCCGCTGGGCGATGTCGCGATCGGCACCATGGCCAACAGCGGGGCGATGGCCGAGATGCTCTATCGCGGCAGCGACCGCGAACGGCTCGGCAATGCCATCTGGGGCGCCTTCGGCCGCGATTTCCGCAGCCGCGACGGAGTGCGCTTCATGGTTGCGGCGCTGACCGCCAAGCAGTGGCGCGGCCTCGTCGCCGCCTTCGACCTCGGCGAAGAGATCGCCGCCCTCGAAAAGAGGCTCGGCGTGCGCTTCGCCGACGGCGACCGGCCGCGTTTCGAACATCGCCACGCCTTGTTCGACCTGTTCCAGTCCAGGGCCGAGGCACGGGATTGGGACGCTCTCTCGGCGTGCCTCGCCGCCGAGGGCACGACCTTCGAACGCTATCGCACGATGCATGAGGCGGCGCAGGATCCGCAGCTGGTCGGCGACAATCCACTGTTCGGCCCGTCGCCCGCGAACCCGAGCGGCTTCGCCTATCCCGCCACGCGGAGCTTCGCCAACCTGCCCGGACGCGAGGCGGGCGACCCCGCTCCCGCGCCTTTTCTCGGACAGCACACGGAAGAGGTGCTGGCCGAGCAGCTCGGCCTGTCCTCGGGCGCGATCGGCGATCTGGTCGACCGCGACATCGCCCGCCTTTCCGACGCGGCCTGACCTGCCGCACGCCGGGCCTGTCCTACACGGGCCAAGCATGGCATGCTGATCGGATGCACCCGATTCCCGCCCCTTCCGCCCCGAAGGCCGCTTTTTTGCCACCCGCCACCGGAGCGGCACTTTTCTTCCCCTGAACAGTGTAACACCTGTAACAGGTCTCCCGAAATCAGACACTTGCGAGGACCCCTGCCATGGCTGAACTGCCTGCCCGCCGCGTCGCGATCTGCAAGCCCCTGCGCACTCCCGTGGGCAAGTTCCTCGGAAGCCTCGCCCCGCTCGAGGCGGGTGCGCTCGGCGCCATCATCATCAAGGCGCTGATCGAGCGCAGCGGGATCGATCCCGCGCGGGTCGAGGACGTCGTCTTCAGCCAGGGCTATGGCAGCGGAGAGGCGCCGGCGATCGGACGCTGGAGCTGGCTTGCCGCGGGTTATCCGATCGAGGTCCCCGGCTTCCAGCTCGACCGGCGCTGCGGCTCGGGTCTGCAGGCGGTCGCGACGGCGGCGATGATGGTCCAGACCAGAGTCGCCGATTGCGTCCTGGCGGGCGGGGTCGAGAGCATGTCGAACGTCGAACACTACACCACGAAGGCGCGCCACGGCGCGCGGCTGGGCGACATGGTGCTGTGGGACCGGCTGACGCGCGGGCGGCTGATGAGCCAGCCGATCGAGCGCTTCGGCGTCATCTCCGGCATGATCGAGACCGCCGAGAACCTCGCCCGGGATTACGGCATCACCCGCGAACAGGCCGATGCCTTCGCGGTGCGGTCGCATCGCAATGCGGCCAGCGCCTGGGCGGAGGGCCGGTTCGACGAGCAGCTCGTCCCGGTCGAGATCCCGCAGCGGCGCGGCGATCCGGTCGTGTTCGCGAAGGACGAGGGCTTTCGCGAGGATGCCAGCATGGAAACGCTCGGGGCGCTGCGGGCGATCGATGCCAAGCGCGATTCCGCGGCCATCGTCACCGCCGGCAATGCCAGCCAGCAGAACGATGCCGCGGCGGCCTGTCTGGTGGTGGCGGAGGACAAGCTCGCCGAGCTCGGCCTCGAACCGATCCTGTGGTTCCATTCGTGGAGCGCGGCGGGCTGCGACCCCAGCCGCATGGGCATCGGCCCCGTGCCCGCGGTCGAGCGGCTGTTCGCCCGGTACGGCCTCGGCTGGGACGACATCGGGCTGATCGAGCTGAACGAGGCCTTCGCCCCGCAGGCGCTCGCCGTGCTCGAGGGCTGGGGCTTCGCCGGGGACGACAGCCGCCGCGAGCTGGTCAACGTCAATGGCTCGGGGATCTCGCTCGGCCATCCGATCGGTGCGACCGGGATCCGCATTCTCGCCGACATGGCGCATGAAATGCAGCGGCGCGAGGTCCGTTACGGGCTCGAGACCATGTGTATCGGCGGCGGCCAGGGCATGGCGGCAGTGTTCGAGCGGGCTGCTTGAGCGACTGGTCGGCCTGGATCGGACGCGAGCAGCGCGCCGCGGATCGGCTCGATCCCGCGCTCGCGGCGCGATGGTGCGCGAGTTTCGACCGCGATGCGCCGCCCGGAGCGGAGATGCCGCAGGGGATCCATCTGTGCCTCTGCACGCCCGAGGCGCGCACGGGCCAGCTCGGCGGGGACGGCCACCCGAGGCGCGACGACAGCGCCGCGAGCTTCCTGCCGCCGGTTCCGCTGCCGCGGCGCATGTGGGCCTCGAGTTCCATCCGCTTCCACGCACCGATCGCCATCGGCGCCACGGTCGAGCGGGTCAGCCGCATTGCCTCGGTCGAGCAAAAGGCCGGCCGGAGCGGGGCGATGGTGTTCGTCGGGATCGACCATGAGACTGCGGCCGATGGCGCGCTGGCGGTGCAGGAGCGGCAGGTGCTGGTCTATCTCGGCGCACCCGCGGCGGATGCGCCGCTGGTGCCGCCCGGGCCGGGCCCGGCGACCTTCGACCCGTCCGGCTGGGACGCCCATCGCGCGATCGCGCCCGACGAGATCCTGCTGTTCCGCTATTCGGCGCTGACCTTCAACAGCCATCGAATCCACTACGACGCCCCCTACGCCCGCGATGCGGAGCGCTATCGCGGGCTGGTGGTGCACGGTCCGCTGACCGCCAGCCTGCTGCTCCAGCTGGCGGCGGAGCGGTTCGGCGAGAACCGGCTGCGCCGCTTCGCCTTTCGCGGCGTCAGCCCGGCAATCGCGGGCGAGCCGCTGCATCTGGTCCTGCGGGGAGACGGCGAGGCGATCGAACTGGCCGCCTTCGCCGGCGACGGGCGCCAGGTGACCGAGGCGAATGCCGCGCTCGGCTGATTTGTAACTCGCTGCGGAAGCGGGTAAACCCGTGCCCATGGCAACACTCGCAGACCCCGACCAGGATTTCAGCCGCCTGCCCGATCTTCCGGCCGACGTGTTCACCGCGCCGCTGAAGAAGCCCGACCATGTCGGCGAGGACTGGCTCGAGCCGAAGCAGACCGACTATACCTCCGAAGACGATGCCGTCTGGAACGACCTGTTCGCGCGGCAGATGGAGGTGTTGCCCGGCCGCGCGGCAAGCGCTTTCATGGCCGGGCTGCAGAAGCTCAACCTCAACCGCGGCGGGGTCCCCGATTTCGGCAAGCTTTCCGAAGACCTCGACGCGCTGACCGGGTGGAGCGTGGTTCCGGTGCCGATGCTGATCCCCGACCACGTGTTCTTCTGGCACCTCGCCAACCGGCGCTTCCCCGCGGGCAATTTCATCCGCACCCGCGAGACCTTCGACTACATCCAGGAGCCCGACGTCTTCCACGACGTGTTCGGCCACGTGCCGATGCTGACCGATCCGGTCTATGCCGATTACATGCAGGAATATGGTCGCGCGGGTTGGAAGGCGATGCATTACAACCGGCTGAAGGCTCTGGGTGCCCTCTACTGGTACACGGTCGAATTCGGGTTGATCGAGGAACAGCCGGGCGACATCCGCGCCTATGGCGCGGGGATCCTCTCGGGCCCGACCGAAGTCGTCTATGCGGTCGAGGCCGAAAGCCCCAACCGGATCATGCTCAACGTCGATCGGGTGATGCGGACCGATTACGTGATCAGCGACCTGCAGCCGACCTATTTCGTGATCGACAGCTTCGAGGATCTCTACCACCAGACCGTCGAACGCGATTTCGACCGGCTCTACCGGAACCTCGGTCCGGGCTTCACCTACGCCAATACGGCGGTGATCGATGTCGATTACGTGCTCAACCGCGGAACGCTGGAATATGCCCTGCGTGGCGGGCGAGGGAGCGGCGCGAAGCCGGTGTGACCGTCCGCTGAGGACGGACGAACGAAAACGGCCCGGGATCGCTCCCGGGCCGTCACGTTCGGATGATCCGAAATTATTCGGCGACGACGGTGTCGTCTTCGGCAGCTTCTTCCATGGCGTCGGCGCGATCTTCGGCGGCCTCGGTCATGGCATCTTCCTGCTCGTCGGTGATCTGGCCCGCGTCTTCCATGGCTTCGGCCTGGTCATTCACCATTTCGGCATTCTGCTCGCCGATATCCTCGGCTTCGTTCTCGGCAGCCGAATCGCAAGCGGCAAGGCCCAGGCTCAGCGCAGCGGCCGAAGCGACGATCATGGCTTTGTTGAACTTCATAATTCTCTTCCCCTTGGTTGTAGAAGCACCGTCGATAGCAACGCTGCAGCTTGGTGATAAGCGAAAAGTGGCGAAAATGTGATCAGCGGTAGGCGCGTTGCCGGACCAGGTGGAACAGCCCGACCGCCAGGACCGCACCGAATACGGCCCAGAGCAGTGCGATCCCGCTGACGGTTCCGACGACCGCTCCGTCGCCGGCGACGAGGCCGGCGAGCAGCGAACCGAGCACGCCGACCAGCGCATTGGTCAGGATACCCCGGCCGTCCTCGATCCGCAGGATGATCGTGCCCAGCCAGCCCAGCAGGGCGCCTACGACGATCAGGATCAGGAGTCCCATTGCTTCAAACCTTCACAATCCGAGTTACCCCACAAAGCCGGGCCTGCGCGAAGGTTCCGCCCGCCTGCGAAATGCGGCGGAACTGTGGCAAAAATGTCAGGCGAAGCCGAGCCAAGCGATCGCCGCAGCGCCTGCCACGATGCGGTACCAGGCAAAGGGCGCGAAGCCGCTGCGGCTGACGAAGGCGACGAAGGCGCGGATGACGAACAGCGCGACGATGAAGCTGACCGCGAAACCGATTGCGATCTCGTCCCAGCCGACCCGGGCTCCGCCGGCCATCATGTCATCATAGTTCGAGACGACTTCCAGCGTGGTCGCGCCGATCATGGTCGGGACCGCGAGGAAGAAGGAGAACTCCGCGGCGGTCTTGCGGTTGATGCCCATCGCCAGCGCTCCCATGATCGTCGCGCCCGAGCGGCTGACGCCGGGAATCATCGCAAGGCATTGCGCGAAGCCCACGGCAAGGACCTTGCCCATCGGGAGATCGGCCACGCCGCGGCCCTCGTCGCGCGGCTTGGCCGCGCGCTCGATCACCAGGATTGCTATTCCTCCGACGATCAGCGCCCATGGGACGATCCGCGGATTGCCGAGCATCGCCTCGAAGTATTCATAGAGCGCGAGACCGATCACCGCGCTCGGCAGAAAGCCCAGCAGGACATTGCGCGCGAACATCAGACCTTCGCGTTCGCCCCGGAGCACACCCATCCCGGCGCTCCAGAAGGTCCCCCAATATTGATAGACCACCGCCAGGATCGCGCCGAGCTGGATGACGACGTTGAACATCGCCCAGTCCTCGGGATCCGCGCCCGACAATTCGGTGGCGAGGATGAGGTGCCCGGTCGAGGAGACGGGTATGAACTCGGTCAGCCCTTCGACTATCCCGAGAAAGATGGCGGTGAGGAAATCGTTCATTGCCACTGGCCCCAAGAGAAACGGGCGGGACAAGTCAAGCGACCTGTCCCGCCCGCGGCGCAATTAGCGGCGGAGGATCCTACCAGATGCGGAGGCGCTGCTCCGGCGGCAGGTAGAGCTCGTCCTCGGGAGTCACGCCGAAGGCCTGGTACCATTCATCCATATTTCGCACGATGCCGTTCACGCGGAACTCTTCCGGGCTGTGCGGATCGGTCCGCAGCCGCTGCCGGGCTGCATCCTCGCGCTGCTGCGAGCGCCACACCTGGGCCCAGGCGAGGAAGAATCGCTGGTCGCCGGTCAAACCGTCGATCACCTTGTCCTCCTTGCCGTCGAGCGACAGCTTGTAGGCGCGATAGGCGAGGCTCAGTCCGCCGAGGTCGCCGATGTTCTCGCCCAGCGTGAGCCGGCCGTTGACACAGGTCTCGCCCTGATCGAGCGGGCAGAACTTGTTGTATTGTTCGACCAGCGCATCGCCGAGTTCGTCGAAGGCCTCGCGGTCCTCGTCAGTCCACCAGTTGCGCAGCATGCCGGTGCTGTCGGACTTGGACCCCTGGTCGTCGAAGCCATGGCCCATCTCATGGCCGATCACCCCGCCGATGCCTCCGTAATTGACCGCCGGATCGGCAGTCACGCCGAAGAACGGCTGCTGCAGGATCGCAGCGGGGAAGACGATCTCGTTCTTGGTCGAATTGTAATAGGCGTTGACCGTCTGCGGCAGCATGAACCACTCGGTCCGGTCGATCGGCTCGCCGAGCTTGGAGACCATGTCCTGCCAGCCCCACTTCGCCGCCGCCATGCGGTTGGCCAGCGGATCGTCGCCGGTGATCGCAAGACCGGGGTAGGTCTCGAGGTTCTCGCGGTAGCCGATCTTGGGATCGAAGCTGCCCAGCTTGGCGAGCGCCTCTTCCTTGGTGTCCTCGCCCATCCACTCGATCTCGTCGATGCTCATCGCCAGCGCCTGGCGCAGATTCGCGACGAGCTCCGTCATCGCGGCCTTGTTCTCGGCCGGGAAATAACGTTCGACATAGGACTTGCCGACGAGCTCGCCGAGCATGCCCTCGGTTGCGGCGATCGCCCGCTTCCAGCGTGGGCGTTGCTCGGGCGTGCCCTGCAGCAGCGTGCCGTAGAAGGCGAAATCGGCTTCGTCGAAGCGCTTCGGAAGGATCGCAGCGTTGTTCTCGAGCATTTCCTTGACCGTCCACGCCTGCAGCACCTCGACCGGGGTCGTCATCAGCAGCGTGGTCATCGCCGGCGTGCCGCCGCCGATTTTCGCAAGCGTCGCCTCGTCGAGGCCCAGTTCCTTTGCCCGTTCCGCGCTCGGAGGCATGTCGCTGACCACGAAGCGGTCGGTGTCGCCGAAGCCCGATTCGCGAACCATCGCCATCAGCGGGAATCCGTTGCCGAGTTCGCCCAGCTCGGCCGGCGTCAGCGCGGTGTAGGTCAGGTCGCGGTTGCGGCGGGTTGCGCGGTCCCAGCTGACCTTGCGCGCGATGCTGTCCTCGAAGTCGTAGATCTTCTGGGCCATCCCCTGAGGATCGGAATAGCCAGCCTCGCCGAGCAGGAAGGCGAGGTATTCACGATACTTCTGCTGGATGTTGCGACCCTTCTCGGTCTCGTCGAGATAGTAGTCGCGGTCGGGCAGGCCGAGCCCGCCCGAGCCGAGATGGACCGAATAGCGGTCGGGCTGCTTGGCATCGACCGAGACGTAGCCGCCCAGCGGCGAGGCATAGCCCGGCGTGGCCCAAAGCGAGGCCAGTGCAGCCATGGTTTCGGCACCCCTGATCTGCTCGAGATAGGGCTCGATCGGCGACAGACCCGCCAACTCGATCGCTGCGGTGTCGAGATAGGCATTATAGGCATCCACAATCCGCTTTTCGTCGGAGGTGAGCGCTGCGGGGTCCTTGGCGAGCAGTTCCTGCACCAGCGTCTGGACGTCGCTGGTGGATTTCTCGCGGAGCAGGTTGAATGCGCCGAAGCGGCTGAATTCCGCCGGGAGCGGATTGGCATCGAGCCATTTCTGGTTGGCATAGGCGAAGAAGTCATCCCCGGGATCCACATCCTTGGACAGATAGTCGGGATCGAAGCCCCAGGTGCCGAAGCTCATCGTCGGCAGATCGGTCTCGTCGGCCTGCTGGGCAAGGGCGGGGGTCGCAAGCGTGAGCGCCAGAGCGCTCGCGCCTGCGGCAAGCAGTGTACGTATCATCGGTGCAGTCTCCCAAAATTCACGCGACCGGCCCGGGCGGGCCATTGACAGGCCGCAGGCCTAGCACAGCCCGCCGCCGGATCGAAGTCGTTGGTCGGGCGAGAGAACGCTCCCGCAGATGCTTCAGGCAGTCTCGAGCCCGAACTGCAGCGCGGCGAGGCGGGCATAGAGCCCCTGCGCTTCGGACAGCTCGCCATGCGTGCCCTGCTCGACGATCCGGCCATGCTCCATCACCACGATGCGATCGGCGGCACGGACGGTCGACAGCCGGTGGGCGATCACCAGCGTGGTGCGATCCTCCATCAGATGTTCGAGCGCATCCTGGACCAGCCGCTCGCTCTCGGCATCGAGCGCGCTGGTGGCCTCGTCGAGCAGCAGGATGGGCGCATCGCGCAGCAGCGCCCGGGCGATCGCGATCCGCTGGCGCTGGCCGCCGGACAATCGGGTGCCGCTTTCGCCGAGATAGGTATCGAGTCCCTGCGGCAGCCGGTCGAGGAATTCCGCCGCATTGGCAGCCGCCGCCGCCGCCCGGATCTTGTCCTCGCTGGCCTCCCAGTTGCCGTAGCGCAGATTGTCGCGTGCATTGGCGCTGAACAACACGCCTTCTTGCGGCACATAGGCGATGCGTCTCCGGATCTCGGCGGGATCGGCGCTCGTCAGCGGCACGCCGTCGAGCCGGATCGAGCCCCCCTGAGGGTCGTAAAATCGCTCGGCAAGCTGGAAGATGGTCGATTTCCCCGCACCCGAAGGGCCGACGATGGCGACCGTCTCGCCCGGCTCGATCTCGAGGCTGAAATCCATGATCGCCGGCGCTTCGGGCCGGGTCGGATAGCGGAAGGTGACGTTGCGGAACGACAGGCTGCCGCGCGGCGGCTGCGGCAGCGCCTGCGGCCGCGCGGGCGCGGTGATCGCGGGTCTTTCCTCCAGCAGCTCCGACAGGCGGCTCGCTGCGCCGGCGCCGCGGAGGAGATCGCCGTACACCTCGGTCAGCGCGCCGATCGCGCCGGCAACAAGCCCCGCGGTGAGGACGAATGCGGCGATGGTGCCGCCGGAGATGGTTCCTTCGCTCACAGCCTCGGCGCCGCGCCACACCAGCAGGGTGATCCCGCCGAAGACGAAGAAGATCACCACGGCGGTCATTGCGGCGCGGATGATCACCCGCCGCTTGGCGACCGAGAAGGTCCGCTCGACCGCCTCGACGAAGCGCCCGTGCTCGCGGGCTTCCTGGTTGAAGCCCTGGACGATCTTCATCGCCGAAAGCACTTCGGTGACCATCGCCCCGATGTCGGCGACGCGGTCCTGGCTGGTGCGCGAGACCTTGCGCAGCCGCCGTCCGAACAGGGTGATCGGGATCACGATCGCCGGGATCACGAGAAACAATCCCATGGTCAGGCCAGGGACCAGCCAGAACAGATAGACGGTACCGCCGGCCGCCATGAGCAGATTGCGCAAGGCAACCGAGACTGTGGTGCCGACCACCGTTTCGATCAGCGCGGTGTCGCTGGTCATCCGGCTGGAGATTTCCTTGGGGCTGTTCTCTTCGTAGAAGCCGGGCGCGAGCCTGAGTAGATTGTCCTGCACTTTCAAACGGATGTCGGCGACCACCCGTTCGCCGAGCCAACTGACGAAATAGAACCGCATGGCCGTGCTCAGCGCCAGAACGCCGACGATCATCAGCAGATAGCGAAACCAGCGCGCCATATCGTCGGGGTTCGCGCCTTCGGCGAAGCCGCGGTCGATGACCATCTTGAACCCTGCGGGAATGGCGAGTGTCGCGGCGGCGGTGATGATCAGGGCGAGCAACGCCATGGCGACGTGTCCCGGATAGTCGGCCCCTGCCTGCCACACCATCCGCAGTGGCTTCAGCGAGCGTTCGCGCGGCGCATCGCCCGCGGCGAGTTTCCTCGCGAAACGTCCCCGGGGCTTGCCCGCTGCCCTATCCATACCCTCGCTCGACATGCGGACCCACCTAGGTCGGGTGGCGGGGAAAATCCACTGCGCTGCGCCGCCAGCGCAAGTCGAAGCCGGATTCAAGGCACATTTCAACCGTTTGTGCATTGCACAAGAGCCTGCGGAACGGCAGGATGGCCGTCTTTCGCCCGGCAAACACAACCAGAACGGCCGGGTCAGCAGGGGATACGCAATTGCTCTACCACGCCTATGAACTGCAGCGCAGCTGGCTGAATTCGGCCAGCGCCTGGGCCTCGATCGGGGTCGAAATGCTGAACAATCCCGCCAATCCGATCAATTATGTCGGGCCGATGGGCTATCTCGACATCGGTCCGACCGCGGCAAGCGCGCTGGAGGTCTTCGCCCATGCCACGGCGAGCTACGGCAAGCCCGCCTGGAACCTTGATGCGGTCGAGATCGACGGCGAGGCAGACCCCGTGGTCGAGGCGACGGTAATCAATCGTCCCTTCGGCGATCTCAAGCGCTTCCATCGCACGGGCCTGCCCGCCGACGCACCCAGCCTGCTCGTGGTCGCGCCGATGAGTGGCCATTACGCCACCCTGTTGCGCGGCACGGTCGAGCGGATGCTGCGGACCTATCGCGTCTTCGTGACGGACTGGGCCGATGCCAAGACTGTCCCGCTCTTCGAAGGCGATTTCGATCTCGACGAATATATCGATTATGTGATCGGCTTCCTCGAGCATATCGGTGAAGGCGCGCATGTGATGGCGGTCTGCCAGCCGTCGGTTCCGGTCTTCGCCGCGACCGCGATCATGAACCGCGACGGCCATCGCTGCACCCCAGCGACGCTGACCATGATGGGCGGCCCGATCGATACGCGCTGTTCGCCCACCAGCGTCAACGATCTCGCCATGGACCGCCCCATCGAATGGTTCCGCCACAACGTCATCGCCACCGTTCCGATGCAATATCGCGGCGCCGGCCGGCGGGTCTATCCCGGTTTCATGCAGCTCGCCGGCTTCATGACCATGAATCTCGGCAACCACATGATGAGCCATTACGAGATGTTCAAACACCTCACGACCGGCGATGAGGAAAGCGCGCAGGCGACCAAGGACTTCTACGACGAATACCGCAGCGTCTGCGACATGACCGCAGAATTCTACCTGCAGACCGTGCAGGAGGTGTTCCAGGACCATGCCCTGCCCAGGGGTACCTTCCTCCACCGCGGCAAGCGGGTCGATCTCGGCGACATCACCGAGACCGCGTTGCTGGCGATCGAAGGCGAACGCGACGACATTTCGGGACTGGGGCAGACCAGGGCCGCGCTCGATCTGACGCCAAAACTCGCGGATGAGAAGAAGCGCTATTACATGGCCGAAGGCGCCGGGCATTACGGCATCTTCAACGGCAGCCGCTGGCGCGACAGGATTGCTCCGGTGGTCGAGGACTTCATCGCCCGACACGGCTGAGCCGAGACGCGGCCGAGGGCCGATTGGGACTCGGCACGATCCCTTAGCACGCAAAGATCCGGCTGGAACCTCCCCCTTGTCGGGGGGTTCGAACAGGACCGGGACAGCGCGAAAGGGAAACGCCGGATGTCACACCAGAAGGAAAGCCACACGCCGGCGAGCGAGCGCGACGATGCGCCGCCGACCGCCTCGAAGGACATCGAGTCCGAGCGCGCACTGAGCGCCGAGGCGGTGACCATCAACCGGCCGGCCCGCGAAATCTACGATTTCTGGCGCGATCCGACCAACCTTCCCTCGGTGCTCGAGAATATCGCCTCGATCGAGCCGATCGACGCGACCCGTTCCCGCTGGACTGCAAAGGCGCCTGGCGGGCGGGAGGTGAGCTGGGAATCGGTGATCACCAAGGATGTGCCCGGGGAGGCGATCTACTGGCAATCGGCCGATGGCGCCGATGTGCCCAATAGCGGCCGGATCGAGTTCCGCGATGCGGGCCGGCGCGGCACGGTGGTGCGCGCGGTTATCGCCTACGATCCACCCGGCGGCACGATCGGAAAGCTGGTGGCCAAGCTGTTCCAGCGCGAGCCGCGGATCCAGTCGCGGCGCGATCTGCACCGGTTGAAGCAGCTGCTGGAGGCGGGCGAGATCGCCACTTCGGCCTGGACCCGCGCTGGGCGGGAAGAAAGAGACGAGGACCAAGGCTGATGAAAGCGATTACCTGGCACGGCAAGCACGACGTCCGCTGCGAGACAGTGGACGATCCCGAAATCCTCAATCCGCGCGATGCGATCATCCGAGTTACCTCGACCGCGATCTGCGGTTCGGATTTGCATCTCTACGACGGGTTCATTCCCGCGATGAAGCCCGGCGATATTCTCGGCCATGAATTCATGGGCGAGGTGGTCGAGACCGGTTCGGCGAGCACGTTGAAGAAGGGCCAGCGGATCGTCGTTCCCTTCCCGATCGCATGCGGGCGCTGCTACCATTGCTCCAAACAGCAATATTCGGGGTGCGAGAACGGCAATCCGGCAGACAAGCAGGACCTTGGCCGCGAGCTCTATGGCCAGCCCACCGCGGCGATCTTCGGCTACAGCCATTTGACCGGCGGCTATGCCGGCGGGCAAGCCGAATATGTCCGGGTCCCCTTTTCGGACTTCGGTCCGCTGGTCATTCCCGACGACAGCGTCGAGGACGACAAGGTGCTGTTCCTTACCGACATCCTGCCTACAGGCTGGATGGCGGCCGAGAATGCCGAGATCGAGCCGGGCGATACCGTCGCGGTCTGGGGCTGCGGTCCGGTCGGGCTGTTCGCGGTGCAATCGGCCTTCCTGATGGGCGCCGAACGGGTGATCGCGATCGATCACTTTCCACACCGCCTCGAGCTGGCCCGCAAATTCGGAGCCGAGACGATCGATTTCGAACACAGCAAGGTCTATGAGGCACTGCAGGACATGACCGGCGGGATCGGTCCCGACGCATCGATCGATTGCGTCGGCCTAGAAGCGCATGGCGCCTTTGCCGACAACATCCTCGACCAGATCAAGGTCTCGACCCTGCTCGGCACCGATCGCGGGCATGTCATCCGGCAGGTGATCGTCGCCACGCGCAAGGGCGGCCGGGTGTCCATGCCCGGGGTCTATGGAGGGGTCATCGACAAGTTCCCGATCGGTGCCCTGATGGAAAAGGGGCTGTCGCTCAAGACCGGGCAGACCCATGTTCAGCGCTATCTCGAGCCGCTCTATACCGCGATTATGGAAGACAAGATCGATTCGACCTTTCTGATCAGCGACCGCATGGGACTGGAGGAAGGCCCCGAAGGGTACCGCAAATTCCACGACGAGCAGAACGAGCACACCAAGATCGTGCTCAAGCCCGGGGAGATGGCCGCCGCCTGACCTTCGTCAGCCGAGCAGATCCGGATCGACGGCCGCCTCGTCCTCGAACTGGACGCCGAAGCTGTTGAGCATCATCGAGACCTGCGTGTACTGGCCGACGGTGAAGACGAGATCCATCCGCCCGCGGTCACCGAGCGGTTCGAGCGCAGCCCAAGTCGGCTCGCTGACGAAGTGGTCCGCCACGAGTTCGTCGGAGGCGCGGATCATCGCGGCTTCCTGCGCAGTCCAGCCGGGAGCATCGGGCCCCGCCTTGATGCGCTCGATTTCCTCGTTGCTCAGCCCGCAATCGAGGCCAATGCGGCGGTGCTGCATCCATTCATAGCCCGACCTGCAGTTCCAGCCTGTCCGCAGGATGACAATCTCGCGTTCGCGCGGCTGAAGGCTGCTCCTGCGCGAAAGGATGTAATTGCCCCAACCCAGAAAGGCGGTCAGCGCCCTGGGCGCATGGAGCAGCGTGCGGAAGATGTCGAGCACGCGTCCGCGCCCGACCTTGTCCTCCTGCAGCGCGAGAATCGGTTCGATGGCGGCGGCCTGCTCCGCGTCGAGCCGGCCGAGATCGACCGGCTCGATACGCGGGCGGGCCAGCCGCATCAGAAGATCTCGAACAGGCCGGCCGCGCCCATGCCGCCGCCGACGCACATGGTGACGACCCCGTATTTCGCACCCCGGCGCTTGCCTTCGAGCAGCACATGCCCGGTGCAGCGCGCACCGGTCATGCCATAGGGGTGGCCAATCGAGATCGAGCCGCCGCTGACGTTGAGCTTGTCGTTGTCGATCCCGAGCTTGTCGCGGCAATAGAGCACCTGCACCGCGAAGGCCTCGTTCAGTTCCCAGATGCCGATGTCGTCGACCTTGAGGTCGAAGCGCTTGAGCAGCTTGGGAATGGCGAAGATCGGGCCGATGCCCATTTCGTCGGGTTCGGTGCCCGCGACCGCCATGCCGACATAGCGGCCGAGCGGCGTGAGGCCCTGCTGTTCGGCCAACTTCGCCTCCATCAGCACGCTGGCGGAGGAGCCGTCGGACAGCTGGCTGGCGTTGCCGGCGGTGATCGTGGTGCCCGGCCCCATGACCGGCTGCAGGCTCGACAGTCCTTCCAGCGTCGTTCCGGGGCGGTTGCCCTCGTCCTTGGAGATCGTCACTTCGACATCTGAGATGTCGCCGGTTTCCTTGTCCTGCACCTTGTGCGTGGTGGTCACCGGAACGATCTCGTCGTCGAACCGGCCTTCCTCCTGCGCGGCAGCGGTGCGCTGCTGGCTCTGCAGCGCATATTCGTCCTGCGCCTCGCGGCTGATGCCATAGCGCTGCGCCACGGTCTCGGCGGTCTGCAGCATGGGCATGTAGATCGCGCCATGCATGGCGATCAGCTCGGGATCGGGCATCACGCGCATTTCCTTGGTCTGCACCAGGCTGATCAATTCCTGACCGCCGGCGGCAACCACGTCCATCCGGTCGGTGATGATCTGCTTGGCCGCGGTGGCGATGCTCATGAGGCCGCTGGAACACTGGCGGTCGATGGTCATGCCGCTGGTGCCGATGGGGCAGCCGGCGCGCAGTGCGACCTGCCGGGCGAGATTGCCCGCTTGCGTGCCCTGCTGGAGCGCCGCGCCCCAGACCACGTCGTCGATCCGGTCGGGCTCGACCCCGGCGCGTTCGAGCGCGGGCTTGAGCGAATAGGCGCCGAGCGTCGGACCCTTGGTGTCGTTGAACCCGCCCTTATAGGCGCGGCCGATGGCGGTGCGGGCGGTGGAAACGATGACTGCGTCGCGGGACATGGAAAGGCTCCTTGGTTGTGGATCCCCGAAAAGGGGGATCAGGGTCTTGGCGCGAGGCCGACCGGTCATCCCCGTCTGCGCGGGGATTTGATGCTAGGTGATTAGACGAAGAACTGCATGATCCATTCGGTGATCAGCGCGGGCTTGTCCTCGCCTTCGATCTCGATCGTGATCTCATGCGTCTGCTGCCACTGACCGGGGCGTTTCTCGACCAGCTCGAGCAGTTTCCAGTGACCGCGGATGCGCTTGCCCGATTTCACGGGGTTGATGAAGCGCGTCTTATTGCCCCCGTAATTGACTCCCATCTTCACGCCATCGACCTTGGGCAGGTCCGAATTGGCGCTGAGATAGGGGATCATCGACAGCGTCAGAAAGCCATGGGCGATGGTTCCGCCGAAGGGCGTCAGCTTGGCCTTCTCCTCGTCGATATGGATGAATTGGTGATCGCCCGTGGCATCGGCGAACAGGTTGATGCGCTCCTGGCTCATTTCGACCCATTCGCTGGTTCCGATGGTCTCTCCGACCTTTTCTGCCACTTCCTGCGGGGTCATCGCGCCTCTCCTTCGATTGCCGGACGGCGCGACTCCAGCCGCGCCTGCGGGCGGCAGTCATGGCGCATGCATGGAGCGTTCGCAACCGCGCAAAAGCTGCCGTTACGGCATTGCGGGCTTGCTCGAGGCGGCGCTGCGGCGAGCATCGCGCACGGTCTTGCGCTCGGCCTCGCGCAGGGCCGCTTCGCGCCTGTGACAATAGGTCGCTAGCGCGATCTGAAGTCCGACCAGCAGGAGGAAGAACGGCTGGTAGGCGATCCCCTGGAAGGTCGCTCCCACCAGATAGACGATATGCGCGAACTGCAGGGCCGAGGCCAGCGGACCCTGCCACTGCTCGGCCGAACTCGCCCGGCCACGCCATTTCCGCCGGATGCTCTCCATCTGGATCAGGCCGAGGCCATGCAGCGCCAGCCACAGGGCGAGGCCCGGCCACCCCTGTTCGCCGAGCATTTCGAAGAAGGAAGAATGATAGGCACGCGCCGAATCGGTCACCTCCTCGATCTGCGTCACCAGTGCTCCCGCCTTCTCGCGGGTGACCGGCATCCTGTAGCTGAAGCTGTTCGAGCGATAGGCATCGAAGCCGCCGCCGAGCGGATGTTCGGCGACATAGTCGAGCGTCCAGCCCCAGACCTGCATACGGGTCGACGCGGACTGGTCGGATTCCACCGAACCCAGTGTGGCCATGCGGTCATAATAGCTCGCGGGCAGGAAGGGCAGCGCCATGAGGCCCAGGACTCCCGCACCCGCCAGATAGAGAAAGCGCCTCTTCACGTCGCGCAGCATCAGCAGCCCGAGAACCGCGATGCACAGCAGCCCGGTGCGCGCCTCGGTGCCGACCGGAATGAGGAGGCAGGAGAAGATCAGGAGGGCGGCAAACAGCCTGACGTAGCGGTCGGGAGCGAAGATCGTCCCGTGTCTGGCCAGCCACAGGGCAATGGGGATGATGGCGATCGCTACGGTTGCCAGCGTGGAGCTCTCGTAGATGTTCGAATTGTCGTTCACGAACAGATAGAGATTGCCGTAACCGCCGCCCCCGAGCGCCGTCTTGATCCCTGCGGAAATGATGATCGCCCCTGCGGTCAGCACCATGATCAGCGCGGTCGCCTCGATCCGCAGCCGCGTGACCAGCGTGACCGGCAGGAAAATGGCGAACACCAGCGCCTTCCACACCCACTCCCATTTGTCCTGGGCGTTTTCGGGGAAATCGGCCCACTGCAAAGTCACGAAACAATAGGCCAGCAGCGCTGCCATTAGTCCTTGGCGCAATGTCAGGCGCGTTTCGGACTTGGCGTCCGCAATGGCCCAGCCGGCGAAAGCGAGTAGAAACGCGATCAGCGAGATCGGCAGCATTGGCGTGAGCGCCCAGCCGATCTTCTGCGGCGCGAGAATGTCGATGTAGATATAGGCCAGGACCCACAGGAAGGGGAGCCGGATGCCGAGCACGAATATCCCCATCACCGTCAGAAACAGCGCGGCGTCAAGCATCGCCGTTCTCCGGGGACCGCCGGCGGGCGCGGCGAGTCTTTCGCTGGCTCCGCGGGAGGTCGGCCGCCGCCTCCTCCGCACACTCACCCTCGCGGTCGAGATCGTCGCGCACGAGCAACCGCAGCAGCGCGATGACGATCAGCGCATGGGTCAGCGCAAGGGCAAAATAGTCGATCACGGCAGGCTCATTCCGGACGGGTGCTTAGCGCATTGCGGTTGACGCGCCGTTAAGCGTGTTGTGACACAGAGCCGAGCCGATGACACGCGTTCTGCACATTCTCGACCACTCTCTGCCGCTTCACAGCGGTTACACCTTCCGCACGCGCGCCATCCTCAAGAGCCTGGTTGCGGACGGGATCGAGGTGCGGGGCGTAACCGGTCCGCGTCATGCGGCGGAGGGTCCGGCGGTAGAGACGGTCGAAGGCCTGAGCTTCTACCGTGTGCCGGAGCTGCCGAGCGGGCCGCCCGGTCTGCGCGAATGGCGCGAGATCGAGAGTATGCGCAAGGGCATCGAACGCTTGGCTTCCGAATGGCGGCCCGATGTGCTTCACGCCCATTCGCCCGCGCTGTGCGGAATGGCGGGCTTGCGCGCTGCCCGGCGCCTCGGAATTCCCTTGGTCTATGAAATCCGCGCCTTCTGGGAAGATGCCGCGGTCGGCAATGGTACCGGTTACGAGGGGTCGCTCAAATACCGCCTCACCCGTGCGCTCGAGGATCGGGTGGTCGCCGGCGCGGATGCGGTCTTCACGATCTGCGCGGGATTGCGCGAGGATCTGGTCGCCCGCGGCCACGATGCCGGGAGAATTGGCCTCAGCCCCAATGGCGTCGATCTCGCGCTGTTCGGCGCCCCGCCGGCGCGCGATGACGGGCTCGCCGCAGAGCTCGGCATCGCGGCGGGACCCGTTATCGGCTTCGTCGGCAGCTTCTACGATTATGAAGGTCTCGACGTCCTTATCGCCGCCATGCCGGCGCTGCTCGCGCGGTATCCAGGGACGCAATTGCTGCTCGTCGGGGGAGGACCCATGGACAGGGCTCTGCGTGATCAGGCCGCAGCCTCATCCGCCGGCGAGGCGATCCTGTTCACCGGTCGCGTCCCGCATGGCGACGTCGACCGTTACTATTCGCTCATCGACGTGCTCGCCTATCCGCGCAAGAAGTCGCGGCTGACCGATCTGGTCACTCCGCTCAAACCCCTGGAGGCCATGGCCCAGAGTGGGATCGTCGCTGCATCGGACGTCGGAGGGCATCGCGAATTGATCGAGGACGGCGTGACCGGCGTGCTGTTCCCGGCCGACGACCCGCAAGCGGCGGCCCAGGCTCTTGCCGCATTGCTCGACGCACGGGACATGTGGCCGCAAATGCGCCGCGCCGGTCGCGCGCATGTCGCCGAAAACCACGATTGGGCAAAGAACATAGATCGTTATCGGGCCATTTACCAAAAGCTGCTAGAGCGGCAGCACAGCGCGGCCGGCTAGCCGCGAGCAGGGACGAACAGAGGGCCGATGACCAGCGACACGCGCACCACACCGATCAGCGGCCACCCGGCCTTCAAATGGGGGGTGGCGCTCTGGTTCGCGCTCCTGCTCGGACTTGGTCTGTTCGTCATGCCGGCAAGTGTGCACGCATCGCTGGCAGATCGTCTGGGACTGGACGGATTGCTTCCAGCCGGCGCGCCGAGTCGCGCCTTTCTTGCTGGCGCGGCGGCGTTGCTGGGGGTGTTGGCCGGTCTGCTCATCGCTTCAAGGATCGCCGTGCCGGGGGATGCCGACGCCGACCCGGACGCGGACGCGGACGCCGAGGGTTGGGACGAATCCGCGATGGAAGGCCTCGAACCCGCGGAAGGGTCGAACGGCGACGTCGGGCAGGACCACGCGTCCGAGCCCAACCACGCGCCCCGCCGTCCGTTCAACCCGCGCGAGGACATCGGCGAAGAGGGTATCGACCCATCTCGCGAACCCGAAGGAGACCGGTCCGAGCCCGCCGGTGCGGAAGCCGACGCGAGCGCGTTGACCGAATTGTGGCGCGAGGAAACCGGACATGCCGGGCTCGACGGCACGTCGTCGATGGCGCCTGCAGAGGAGATCGATGGCCATGACGCTCCGGATTCGGCCCATCTCGCAGAGCCGTTCGCGGAAGCGGAGGCGGTCGCCAGTCGCTTGGACCACCAGGCCCCGGACGGACCCCCGCCGCTGCGGGAGATCGCCACCGGCGACCTGTCGCTGGTCCAATTGACCGCGCGGCTGGAACAGGCGCTGGCGATGTGCAGGGCCGCTGCGCAACGCACGGGTGACGATCACAGCTCGGGGCCTGCCTCCAACCGGCACAGAGGCGAAATCGGCCCGGTCGTGCACGGCGAATCCAAATCGGGTGACGACGATGCTCCGCAAGCGGCGTTGCAGGAAGCGCTCGCCAAGCTCACCCGACTCGAAAGACCGAAATAGTTACAGGAATTTCCAGCCCCCGCAGAGTGGGTTACAGCGATATTCTTGGCTTGGGTGAAATTTTGCTACGCTTCTCGCAGTTGCAAAATGGCGATCCGGTCGGCATGACGAGCCTTCGCGCAATTTTGCAGGTACCGCGTGCGGTGCCGCTCGACCATGCTCCCGGCCGCCCCGCCACTTCGACGAGGCCGGCCGCGGGCACGAAGGAGGACGCAACGCCGATGGGACGCATGTCGCCCCGCGACAATCCGGGTCTCTACGATCCGCGCAATGAACACGATGCCTGCGGCGTCGGCATGGTCGCTCATATCAGGGGCGCGAAGAGCCATGCGATCGTCACGCAAGCGCTCGAGATTCTCGCCAATCTCGACCATCGCGGCGCGGTCGGTGCGGACCCGCTGCTGGGAGATGGCGCCGGGATACTCCTGCAGATCCCCGACCCGCTGATCCGTCGCTGGGCCGACTCCGAAGGTCACGCACTGCCGCAACCCGGCGACTATGCGATCGCCATGTGCTTCCTGCCGCAGCAGGCCGAGGCGCGGCGGTTTGTCGAACAGCAGCTTGAACGCTTTGTCGAGAAAGAGGGCCAGCGCGTCATCGGCTGGCGCGATGTGCCGACCACGCTCGACGGTCTGGGCAAGGCTGTGGTCGCTTCGATGCCGGTGATCCGGCAATGCGTGATCGCCCGCGGACCCGGCTGCACCGATCAGGCCGCTTTCGAGCGCAAGCTGGTGGTCATCCGCAAGCAGACGCTCAACCCGCTCGCCGCGCTCGAGCAGAAGCATGCGCTTCCGGGGCTGTCGTCCGCCTATATCCCGAGCTTCTCCAGCCGCACAGTCGTCTATAAGGGGCTGTTGCTCGCCAATCAGGTGGGCAGCTTCTACGACGATCTGCGCGATCCCGACTGCGTCTCCGCCCTGGGGCTCGTCCATCAGCGTTTTTCCACCAACACCTTTCCGAGCTGGCGGCTCGCGCATCCCTATCGCTTCATGGCGCACAATGGCGAGATCAACACGGTTCGCGGCAATGTGAACTGGATGGAGGCGCGCCGCCGGACGATGGAAAGCGAATTGCTGGGCGCCGATCTCGACAAGATGTGGCCGTTGATTCCGCACGGTCAGTCGGACACCGCCTGCCTCGACAATGCGCTCGAACTGCTGGTGACGGGCGGGTACAGTCTCGCGCATGCGATGATGATGCTGATGCCCGAAGCCTGGGCCAAGAATCCGCTGATGGATCCGGCACGCCGGGCCTTCTACGAATATCATGCTGCCTTGATGGAACCGTGGGACGGACCCGCGGCGGTGTGCTTCACCGACGGTCGGCAGATCGGCGCCTGCCTGGATCGCAACGGGCTGCGGCCGGCGCGCTGGTGCACGACCAGGGACGATCTCGTCGTGCTCGCTTCGGAAAGCGGCGTTCTGCCCTTCGACGATGCCGACATCACCCGCAAATGGCGGCTGCAGCCGGGCCGCATGCTGCTGATCGACCTCGAGGAAGGCCGCATCGTCGAGGACGAGGAACTCAAGGCCGATCTCGCTGCGGCGCAGCCCTATGAGGCATGGCTGGAACGGGCGCAGTACAAGCTGGAAGACCTCGACCCCATCGAGGCGGATCTTTCGGAGATCCCGCGGCCCACGACCTCGCTGCTCGATCGACAGCAGGCCTTCGGCTATACGCAGGAGGATATCTCGCGCTTCCTCGAGCCGATGGCCCGCGGGGGCGAAGATCCGATCGGTTCGATGGGGACCGACACCCCGATCGCGGTGCTGTCGAACCGCAGCCGCCTGCTCTACGACTATTTCAAGCAGAACTTCGCCCAGGTGACCAACCCCCCGATCGATCCGATCCGCGAGGAGCTGGTGATGAGCCTGCTCTCGATGATCGGCCCGCGGCCCAACCTGCTGGGGCGCGATGCGGGCACGCACAAGCGCCTCGAGGTGAGCCAGCCGATTCTCACCAACACCGACCTCGCCAAGATCCGCTCGGTCGGAGTGGCGCTCGACGGCGCCTTCCGCACGGCGACGATCGATGCCACCTGGGATGCCGCCACGGGCGCCGATGGCCTTGCCATGGCGCTCAAGGAAATGTGCTGGGCGGCCACCGAAGCGGTGCTGCTCGATGCCAATATCCTGATCCTGTCGGACCGCAATCAGGGGCCCGGCCGCATCCCCATGCCGGCGCTGCTCGCCACGGCCGCTGTTCACCATCAGCTCGTCCGGCAGGGCCTGCGGATGCAGACCGGTCTCGTCATCGAGACCGGAGAAGCGCGCGAAGTGCACCATTTCTGCGCGCTCGCCGGCTATGGCGCGGAAGGGATCAACCCCTATCTCGCCTTCGAAACGCTCGAGGATCTTCGCGCGACCCGCTTCCCCGAACTCGACGCGGCAAAGGTCCAGGCGCATTACGTGAAGGCGGTCGGCAAGGGCATCCTCAAGGTCATGTCCAAGATGGGCATATCGACCTACCAGTCCTATTGCGGGGCACAGATCTTCGATGCGGTCGGGCTGTCGAGCACCTTCGTCGACACCTATTTCACCGGCACCGCCACCACCATCGAGGGCATCGGCCTCGCCGAAGTCGCCGCCGAAGCCGTGCAACGGCATGCGCAGGCCTATGGCGACAGCCCGCTCTACGAGGGGATGCTCGATGTCGGCGGGATCTATCAATATCGCATCCGCGGCGAAGCGCATGCCTGGACCCCGCATTCGGTGGCGACCCTGCAGCACGCCGTGCGCGGGAACGACCCGAAGAATTACGAGGACTTCGCGCGCAGCATCAACGAGCAGTCGGAGCGGCTGTTGACCATCCGCGGGCTGATGGAGCTGAAGCAGGCCGAAACACCCGTTCCGCTCGATGAGGTCGAGCCTGCCGCGGAGATCGTCAAGCGCTTCAGCACGGGCGCGATGAGCTTCGGTTCGATCAGTCATGAAGCGCATTCGACGCTGGCAATCGCCATGAACCGTCTCGGCGGACGGTCGAACACCGGCGAGGGTGGCGAGGAACCCGAACGCTTCGTTGATCTGGACAATGGCGATTCGATGCGCAGCCGCATCAAGCAGGTTGCCAGCGGGCGCTTCGGCGTCACCACGGAATATCTGGTCAATTCGGACGATATCCAGATCAAGATGGCGCAGGGCGCGAAGCCCGGAGAGGGCGGTCAGCTGCCCGGCCACAAGGTCGACAAGCGCATCGGCAAGGTGCGCCATTCGACCCCGGGCGTCGGCCTCATCTCGCCGCCGCCGCATCACGACATCTATTCGATCGAGGATCTCGCGCAGCTGATCCACGATCTCAAGAACGTCCAGCCTGCGGCGCGGATCTCGGTGAAGCTCGTGTCCGAAGTCGGCGTGGGAACGGTCGCTGCCGGGGTGAGCAAGTGCAAGGCGGACCACGTGACGATCTCGGGATACGAGGGCGGCACCGGCGCCAGTCCGCTGACGAGCCTGACCCATGCCGGTTCTCCCTGGGAGATCGGGCTCGCGGAAACGCAGCAGACGCTGCTGCTCAACGAACTGCGCAGCCGTATCGCGGTGCAGGTCGATGGCGGCCTGCGGACCGGCCGCGATGTCGCCATCGGCGCCTTGCTCGGGGCCGATGAATTCGGTTTTGCCACCGCCCCGCTGATCGCCGCCGGCTGCATCATGATGCGCAAATGCCATCTCAACACCTGCCCGGTCGGCGTTGCGACACAGGATCCGGTGCTCCGGAAGCGTTTCACCGGCACGCCCGAGCATGTGATCAACTACTTCTTCTTCGTGGCGGAGGAACTGCGCGCGATCATGGCGCAAATGGGCTTCCGCACGGTGGACGAGATGATCGGCCGTGTCGACCGGCTCGACATGCGGCGGGTGGAACGCCACTGGAAGGCGCATGGGGTGGACCTGGCGCGCATCCTGCATCGGGTCCCCGCCGCCGAGGGCAAGGCCCTCCACCAGACCGAGACGCAGGATCACGGCCTGGCCGCAGCGATGGACGTCGAACTGATCGCGGCGTGCAGGCCTGCCATCGAGAGCGGACAGGCGGTGCAGATCAGGCGCACCATCCGCAACGTCAACCGGACGGTGGGCGCCATGCTGTCTGGCCGTATCGCCGAGGCGCATGGTCATGCCGGCCTCGCACCCGAGACGGTCCGGATCGATTTCACCGGCGTCGCGGGGCAGAGCTTCGGCGCCTGGCTCGCCCATGGCGTCGCGATCACCCTGACCGGCGATGCCAACGACTATGTCGGCAAGGGGCTGTCCGGAGGGCGCATCGCCGTTCGCCAGCCCGAGGGCGCGCCGCGCAGGCCGGGAGACAACATCATCGTCGGCAACACCGTCCTCTATGGTGCGATTGCGGGCGAGGCCTATTTCGAAGGCGTCGCGGGCGAGCGTTTCGCGGTGCGCAATTCGGGCGCAGTGGCGGTGGTCGAAGGAACCGGCGACCATGGCTGCGAATATATGACCGGCGGCACCGTCTGCGTGCTCGGTCCGACCGGGCGCAATTTCGCTGCGGGCATGAGCGGGGGCATCGCCTATGTCTACGACCCCGAGGGCCGCTTCGAGAGCCTCTGCAATCTCGCCCAGGTCGATGTGCTCGCAGTGGTCCCGGGCGACGGCGAAGGGGCGGAGAAGAGCTGGGGCAAGCCGCAGCAGCGGCCGGTTTCGGTCGACAATTCCGGGATGGGCGATCCGCTCTATCACGACGCCGAGCGGCTGAAGATCCTGGTCGAGCGCCACCTCCTGCACACCGGGTCCGAGCGGGCGCGGTCGCTGCTCGCGAACTGGACGCGCGAGCTCGGCCATTTCCGCAAGGTGATGCCGCGCGACTACGCCCGGGCCCTCCGCTCGCTCGAGGAAGAGCGCGAGCAAGCCGCCATGGAGGCGGCGGAGTGAGCACCCTCCGCACATCCCATTCGACGATTTGGAACTGATTGCCATGGGCAAGGAAACCGGATTTCTGGAATTCGAGCGCGAGGATCGCACCTCGCTCGATCCGGCCGAGCGGCTGAAGAATTACAAGGAATTCGCCGTTCCACAGGGCGAGGCCACGCTGCGCAAGCAGGCGGCGCGGTGCATGAATTGCGGCATCCCCTATTGTCACACCGGCTGCCCGGTGAACAACATCATCCCGGACTGGAACCACCTCGTCTATGAGGACGATTGGAAACACGCGCTCGACGTGCTCCATTCGACCAACAATTTCCCCGAATTCACCGGGCGCGTCTGCCCGGCGCCTTGCGAAGCGGCCTGCACGCTGAATATCGTCGATGCGCCCGTCACGATCAAAAGCATCGAATGCGCGATCATCGACAAGGGCTTCCGCGAGGGATGGGTCAAGCCCCAGCTGCCCGAGAAGCGCAGCGGCAAGTCGGTTGCGGTCATCGGCAGCGGCCCGGCCGGTCTCGCCTGTGCCCAGCAATTGGCGCGCGCCGGTCACGCCGTGACCGTGTTCGAGAAGAACGACCGGCTCGGCGGGCTGCTTCGCTACGGCATCCCGGACTTCAAGATGGAAAAGCACCTGATCAACCGCCGCGCGGTGCAGATGGAATCCGAAGGGGTCCAGTTCCGCACCAGCAGCGAAGTCGGCGTGGAGGTCAGCTTCCAGGCGCTGCAGGAGAATTTCGACGCCGTCGTGCTGGCGGGCGGCGCCGAGGAAGCGCGGATGCTCGACATTCCCGGGGCGGAGCTGCCGGGCGTGCGCTTCGCGATGGAGTTCCTCACGCAGCAGAACAAGCGCAATGCGGGCGACGATGAACTCCGCGCAGCGCCGCGCGGGTCGCTGACCGCCACGGGCAAACATGTGATCGTGATCGGTGGCGGAGACACGGGTTCGGATTGCGTCGGCACCTCGAACCGCCAGGGCGCGGCCAGCGTGACGCAGCTCGAGATCATGCCCAAGCCGCCCGAGAGGGAGGACAAGGCGCTGACCTGGCCCGACTGGCCGCTCAAGCTGCGCACCTCCTCGAGTCACGAGGAGGGGGTGGACCGGGACTGGGCGGTGCTCACCAAGCGTGTGGTCGAGGAGAACGGCAATGTCGCGGGCCTCGAATGCGTCCGGGTGGAGTGGCAGGACGGCCGGATGGTCGAACTGCCCGACAGCGCCTTCACGCTCGAGGCGGATCTGATCCTGCTGGCGATGGGCTTTACCGGCCCCAAGCGGCGCGGCTTGCTCGACCGTGCCGGGGTGGATCTCGATCCGCGCGGCAATGTCGTGGCCGACACCGAATGGTATCTCACCAGCGAACCCAACGTCTTTTCCTGCGGCGACATGCGGCGCGGACAGAGCCTCGTGGTCTGGGCGATCCGCGAAGGCCGCCAATGCGCCCGCGCGGTCGACCGGGCGCTGACGGGATCGACCGAGCTGCCGCGCTAGGGGCCGGCCAGCCCCATTTTTCCGAAACCGTCGCGGGCGCGCCGCTTGAGTTCGTCCGACATGATCGGGAAGGAGGCGATGTAGTCGTCGACCGTCTTGCCCGGAAAGCGTGCGGTGAATTCGCGCTTCATCCGCTCCGCCTCTTCGGTTTCCCCGGCCTGAGCGAAGATCGACAGCGCGCCGCCGACCGCCTGGAGCGAGCGCTGGGGATAGGCCAGAACCTTGCGGATCGCTTCCGACGCCGCCGCGAGATCGCCGCGCGCCATATGTGCCCCGGCCACGACCAGCAGCATGTTCGGCTTCCACGGGTCCTGCGGGCTGAGCTTGAGCGCGGTCTCGAAATTCGCCAGCGCGCGCTCGGACTGCCCGCGGAGAGCCTGAATGCCCCCGATGCCGGAGTAAGCCAGCGCATAGGAGGGCGCGATCGCCCGGGCCAGCTCGAGATGCTCGAGGCCTTCTTCGAGCTGGTGGAGGATCAGGCGCGAACGTCCGGCGACGAGCTGGCCGAAGGGGTCCTGACTGTCGAGGGCGATCGCCCGCTCTGCCGCTTCGCGCATCGCCATGGCGGTGGCTGCGGGGTCGTCCGCCTGGCGCTGATAAAGCGACCAGTAGTGAACCTGGGCGAGACCGGCATGCGCCCGCGCGAAGCGGGGATCCTGGGCAGCCGCCTGTTCGAACAAGCGCCGGGCTGCAGCATAATCGGGAGTGGCCGTCGTAAAGATCTCGCCCAATCCTAGGTGAAAGGCCTGCCAGGGCGCGAAGTCTTCGGGATCCTGGCCGCGGAGGCCATCGAGCTCGCGCTTGCTCACTTCCTTCTCGATCCGGCCGGCGACCTGCGTCACGATTTCCTGCCGCACTTCGTGAATGCCGCCGAGCGGGGTGGCCAGAGTCTCGCGCCAAACCACGACATCGTCTGCCGTGCAGGACAGCTCGAACGACAGGCGGATGGTGTCGGAATCGATTTCGACTGCACCGGCGAGACCGTAATCGACCCCCAGCGCCTCTCCGATTTCGCGCGAACTGCGGTCGAAGGACCGATAGCGGAACGAAGAGCCGCGCGCGCAGACGCGCAGCCAGCGCAGCTTGGACAAGGCGGTGATGACTTCGTCGGGTATCGCTTGGGGCAGGGCGGGATAGCGCTCGGAGCCACTCAGCGCGCGAAGCGGCAACACGGCGATCGACGGCCGGCCGTCCTCGCGCGGGGTGAGCGCCCGACCCTGGGGCATTCCTTGGGCTGCGGCATGCTGTCCTCCCTCGCGCCGGATCTCCGCCGCGATACGCAGGCCCTGACCGTGGACGGTCTCGATGATGCGGTGCGGGCGCATCGTATCGCCCAGGACCTTGCGCAGCAGTTTCACCTGCGAGGACAGCGCGCTTTCCGAAACGAAGCGCGCGTTCCACACCGAGGCGACGATTTCTTCCTTGGTGACCATGCCCCCGCGCGCCTCGATGAGCCGCAACAGCAGCCGCAAGGCGCGCGGCTGGATGGCCTGCCGCGCTCCGTCCTTCAGCAGTTCGAACCGGTGGGGGTCGACCGTGAATTCGCCCAGGCGATACATGACCTCTGTCTAGCACAAAAACCGCGTGAACGGATCAACGCGACGCAAGAACTGAACGGAATTCGATTTCCGCCGGACATAAGACTTGCCTGCGCGCGATGCGTCGCCTTCATTGCGATCGTACAGGAGCCCGGCACGATGACCTTCCGACCCTTCGATCTTACCGGCAAGGCCGCCGTCGTCACGGGCGGCAATTCGGGCATCGGCCTCGGCATGGCGCGGGGACTTGCCGCGGCCGGCGCCGATGTCGCCATCTGGGGCCGCAACCCCGACAAGAACGCACGCGCCCGCGATGATCTTGCGGAGCACGGCGGGAACGTCTTCGCGATCGAAGTCGATGTCGCGGAGGAAGGGGCGGTGGTCGCGGCCATGGCGGAAAGCCTCGCTCGGCTCGGGCGGATCGACACCTGCATAGCGAATGCCGGCGTCGGTGGCGGCGCCCCGCTGACCGAGCAGACCACCGAAGCGTGGCGCAGGGTCACTGCGATCAATCTCGACGCCGTGTTCTGGACCTTTCGCGAAGCGGCGAAGCACATGGTCGCGCGCAGCGATGCCGGCGATCCCGGTGGCTCGCTGATCGTCACGTCGAGCGTGTCGGCGATCCATGGGGCGCCCGCCAACCAAGCCTATGCCGCGAGCAAGGCCGGCGTCCTCGCGATGGTGCGCGGCACGGCGGTCGAACTTGCCCGTCATGGTGTTCGCGCCAATGCGGTTCTACCCGGCTGGATCGCCACGGAGATGACCGGGCGATTGCAGAACTGGGATGCCTTCAATGCGAAGGCGATCGGCCGGGTGCCCCTGCGGCGCTGGGGCGAGGGCGAGGACTTCGCCGGCATCGCGGTCTATCTCGCCAGCGACGCCAGCCGCTTCCACACGGGCGACTCGCTGGTCATCGACGGAGGCTATTCGATTTTCTGACCGGCGGAAGAGACCGGCAGCGTGCGCAGCCGGTGGCTCCGGTTGGAATGCTGCACCATCGCCACCACCCGGCCGGCCCTGTCGCGCTCGAACAGGACAGTATCGCGCTCCTCGCCCTTGTCGGCGACGACGAGGAAACGGTCGCCCCCCAGCGGTTTGAGCCGCCACATCGCCTCGGCAGGGGTTTGCGCCGCACCATCGAGCCAGGTGAGTCCGCCGGCCCAGCGGATCAGCGCGAAATCGGCGCTCCACGGCTGGCCGTCATAGATGCCGGCGAAGTCGGCGAGGTCCACACCCTCGACCGGATCGAACGGCTTCGCTTCGCCCCGCATCTTGAACAGCGTGGCGACGCCGCGGGCAATCTCCGCCGGGTCGTCCATGGCGTTCATCGCCACCGCGACCGCCGCCTCTTCCTTGGGCGCCATCATCAGCGCGCTGCGATAGCCGGGGCAGCTACCGCCATGGCCGACCACCGTCGTTCCGCCCTCGTTGCGAACCGCGAAGCCGAGGCCCCAGCTCGTTTCCCAATCGGGCGTGATGTAGTGGACGCGCTCCATCTCGCGCAGAGTGGAGGGGCGCAGGACCTCGGCCTCCTCGCTCCGCGCGAGGCGGAAGGTCCAGGAGGCGAAGCGGGCGAGGTCGGCGACGCTCGAGCTGAAGCCGGCAGCGGGTGCGATCCCGGCCGGGTCGAACAGACCCACCTCGGGCCGCGTGCCGTCGGGCCTCAGCGCGCCCCAGCCGACCGCCATCCGGCTGCCGTAGAGTTCGGTCGGAAGGGTCGGGCGCGTGTCGCTCAGGCCGAGCGGATCGAGGATCGCCGCCTGTACCTGCTCGGCATAGGGCCGCCCCGCCACCGCCGCGACCGTTTCGCCGACCAGGGTCAGCCCCAGGTTGGAATATTGGAAGGTGGTCGAGGCGGGATAGAGCGGCGCCTGCGTCCCGATCCGGTCGCGCACTTCCTGCCGGGTCGGAAAGCGGAAATCGGGACCGGTCCAATAGGGATAATCCGATTCCCGAGGCAGACCGGCGGAGTGGGTGAGAGCGCCGCGGAGCGTGATCGGCACGCTGTCGCGCGAGTCCTCGGCCAGCACGGCCCAGGGGAGATATTCGGTCAGCGGCGTATCGAGCGCGACCTTCCCCGCCTCCCATTGCTGCATCAGGGCCACAGCGGTGAACAGCTTGGAGATCGAGCAGATCGAATAGATGGTGTCCGCTGTCGCGGGCCGCTGCCGGGCTCGGTCGGTGGTGCCGAAACCCTTCGCCCAGACGGTCCGGTCGCCCATGGCCACGGCCACCGACAGCGCGGGAATGTTGCGATAGAGGCGCCGCTGCTCCACCCACAGGTCGGCCGCTTGCAGTGCCTCGCCCAAAGCTTCCGCCTTGTCGGCTTCGCTGGTGTCCGTCGCAGCGACGGCATCGGGCTCGGGACCGCTGCGGTTCGCAGCCTGGCCAGTTCCCGCAAGCGCTAGCGCACCGATCACCATGCCCAGTCTGCCGAACCGCATCATGTTCCCCCTCCGATGTCCCTGCACCGTCGATGCCACAGGAGACCGGGGACGGAAAGTGGGGACAGTCTAGTCTGCCCAGTCGATCGCTCCGCGGCCGTGGCGCTCGAGAAAGGCGTTGGTCCGGCTGAAGGGGCGGCTCCCGAAAAAGCCGCGATGGGCCGAAAGCGGACTGGGATGGGGGCTTTCGATCACGCAATGCGGTCCCTCGCGCAGGTCGCCGATCCCATTCGCCGCCGCCTGGGCATGGGCTCCCCAGAGGAGGAACACGCTCGGCGCAGTCCGCGCGGCGACCGCCGCGATGCAGGCGTGGGTGAAGGCGCTCCAGCCGCGCCCGGCGTGGCTTCCCGCCCGTCCGGCCTCGACCGTCAGCGTGGTGTTGAGCAGCAGCACCCCCTGCCGCGCCCAACCGCTCAGATCGCCGGGATTCTTCCGCGCCATTGCGAGATCGCTTGCGAGTTCCTTGTGGATGTTGACCAGGCTCGGGGGCACTCTGACGCCATGCGGAACTGCGAAGCACAGCCCGGTGGCCTGGCTGGGTCCGTGATAGGGATCCTGACCGAGGATCACCACCTTCACCGATTCGAGCGGAGTCAGCTCGAGTGCTTTCAGCCGGCAGTCGCGTGGCGGACAGAGCGTCTTGCCCGCGGCTTCCTCGGCTTCGAGGAAACCGCCCAACCGCCTCGCGTCCGGGGTCGCGAGCAAAGGCTCCAGCACCGGCCGCCAGCTTTCGGGGATCGCATCGAAGATCATACCCTCGCCTAGAGGGGCTCTGCGCCTGCCGCCAGTCCGCCCTTTTCACCAATCCCCGATGCGCCTAAGGCCGCCACCATGGCAGTGCATTTCCACGAAGAAGACCTCCCCTACGGCGTGCTCGCCGACGGGCCGATCGCCGTCGATACCGAGACCATGGGGCTCGTCACCATCCGCGACCGCCTCTGCGTGGTCCAGCTCAGCGACGGGCGGGGGGACGAGCATCTCGTTCGCTTCGGGCCGGAGAGTCGCTACGATGCTCCCAATCTCAAGGCGGTGCTCGGCGATCCCGACCGGCTCAAGCTCTATCACTTCGCCCGCTTCGATCTGGCTGCGATCGAACATTATCTCGGCGTGATGGCCGCACCGGTGTTCTGCACCAAGATCGCAAGCAAGCTGACGCGTACCTACACCGATCGGCACGGGCTCAAGAATCTGATCGAGGAACTGCTCGGCGAATCGATTTCGAAGGCGCAGCAATCCTCCGATTGGGGCGGCCCCGAGCTGAGCGAGGCACAGCGCGACTATGCGGCTTCGGACGTCCGCTTCCTCCACCGCCTGCAGGAGGAACTCGCCCGGCGGCTCGAGCGCGAGGGGCGCACCGCATTGGCTCAGGCCTGTTTCGACTTTCTCCCCACCCGCGCCCGGCTCGACATCGCCGGCTGGGACGAGCACGACATCTTCAGTCACGCGTAAGGCGCGGCAGCACAGGCGAAGGCCATGGCAATCCGGCACCGCAGGATCGAAACCGAGCTGGCGAAGGAACGGCGGGATCACCGCCGGCACTGGGCCGAGCCGGGTGGGTCGCACGACCGGCTGATCGGCTTTCTCGCCCGCGCCCTGCCGATGGGCGTCGGCGTGCTCGCCGCGCTGATGGTGGTGACGCCGCTGTCGCCGCGCGGCGAGGTGAGCTTCCTGCTCGATCGCAACAAGGTTTCGGTGATCGACGAGCGGCTGCGGGTCGACAATGCGCTCTATCGCGGCGCCGACACCAAGGGCCGGCCGTTCTCGCTGACCGCGCGCGAGGCGGTGCAGAAATCCTCCGCCGAGGGCGTGGTCCGGCTCGACGATCTGGTCGCCCGCCTGTTGCTCGCGGAAGGTCCCGCGCGGCTGATCGCCCCCGCGGGCCGCTACGACATCGACAAGGAGGTCGTCGCCGTGATCGGGCCGCTGCGGATGCAGGCGGCGGACGGCTATCGCATGATGGCGCGCGACGTCTCGGTCGACCTGGCCGCGAAGACGCTCGTCGGCGCCGGCGGCGTGGAGGGGGCGATCCCCGCGGGGACCTTCCGTGCGGACCGCTTGACCGCCGACCTGTCGGCGCGCACCATCACCCTGTCGGGCAATGCGCGGCTGCGCATGGTGCCCGGAAAACTGAGGATGCCCTGATGACGCTGCCCTTCGCCACCATGGCCCGCTGGGGATTTGCCAGCTTCGCCGCGACCGCCGTAGCCGTCGCCGGAATGCAACTGAGCGCGCAGGCGATCGCGAGCCACAATTCGAACGCGCCGGTGTCCTTTGCTGCGGATCGGATCGAACTGCAGGACCGGCAGAATCGCGTCGTCCTGTCGGGGAACGTCCAGATCGACCAGGCGGGCCTCAACCTCACCGCCGCGCGCACCATCGTCAATTACTCGGATAGCGGCAGCCTCAAGATCCAGCGGATCATGGCGACCGGCGGCGTCACCGTGAGCCGCGGCGACGAGCGCGCGCGCGGCAACACGGCGGTCTATGACTTCAACCGCCGGATCATCACCATGGCGGGCGATGTCCGCCTCAATCGCGGCGGCGACACGCTCAACGGCGGGCGGCTGGTGATCGATCTCGTGAGCGGCATTTCGAGTGTCGACGGGCGCGCCGGCGGATCCTCCTCGGTCACGGGACAGACCGGCCGCTCGGGCGAGGGCGGGCGGGTGACCGGGACCTTCGCGGTTCCCCAAAACTGAGGCCCGCGAGGTAGCGATCGCGCCGCTAGCGCGAACGGGCTCCGGCGACGCGCGCGATATCGGTGAGCCCCTGGCCCAGCAACAGCTCGGCCGCCTGGCTGTTGGTCAGCAACTGGCGGTGCAGTTCCACCAGCCGAAGCGTCAGCCGGTCGAGCTTGTCGCCGTGCCGCCACAGCGCCAGCTGCGTGCCGATGTCGCGCTTTTCCTTGAAGAAGATGCCCAGCCGCGCTTCCTCGCCCCGATCGAGGTCGCCGAAACCGCGATTGCCGAGCGCTGCGGCGATCTGCGCCAGCTGCGCCGCGCGCCGTTCGAAGGCGAGCAGCACACCCACCGGATTGAGCCCGAGCTGACGCATCCGCGCGAGCTCGGATGCGATCTTGCCGCCCTGGCCCGCCATCACCGCATTGACCAGCGCAGCGAAACCTTCCTCTTCGCTCGTCGCGCCGATCGCTTCGAGATCTTCCGAGGTGGCCGGTTTTGGACTTTGCGCGCTCGCATCGAGATAGAGTGCGAGTTTCTCGACCTCGCTCTGCGCCAGACGGACATCGAGACCGGCCGCGCGGGCGATACGCTCGGCGAGGTCCCCGCCCAACCGCACCCCGGCGGTATCGGCCAGCGCACGGACGCTGCGGGTGACCGAAGGCACGTCGGGCGGATAGAACATCGCCACCAGCGCATCCTTGCGCTTCTCCAGCAGCTTGGCGGTGCGCGACTTGTCGGTCGCCGAGGTGGCGAGGACAATCACCGGACAGGCCTCGCCCGCGCCGGCGTCGCGCGTCTCGATCAGCGTCTCGAGTGCGGCATGCGCCTCGTCCCCATTGGCGCGCACCCAGATGTGGCGGGTGTCGCCGAACAGCGAGGTGGTGCGCGCCTCGTCGCCCAGCCGAGCGGGGTCGGCACGCAATTCGCCGCCGGCCATCTCCACCCGCTCGCCCGGATCGCGCAGCCAGCCGACGAGTTCGCGCGCAGCCGCGCTGGCCCCGGCCTCGTCCTGTCCGCAGAAGAAGAAGATTCCGCAGCTGTCGACCGCTGCGCGTCCCTTGGCCGCGAAATCGCGGTTGGTGAGCTTCACGGTTGCCCGGACCCCTGCCCCCGCAGCGCCAGCGCGACGCGGGTCGCCATGCGTTGGGCAAGGTCCTGCGAGAGGTTTTCGAGCGCGGTCTGTTCGGCCGCGATGGTGGCATATTCGCTCGACACCACGTCGATCCCCGCGTCGCTGCCATCGGTAGCGTCGAGGAGGATCGCACCGCTCGAAAGATCGATCAGCTGATAGCGTGCACGCAAGGTGCGGCGTTCGCGGCTGACGGTGTCGTCGCGCAGGACAGCAAGTCCCTCGAGCTGATCGTCGAGCCGCACCTCGAGCCGGTAGCGTGGCGCGGCCTCGCCCGCCGCCCCCAGACGTTCCTGGAGCGCATGACGGACCAGCCAGCCCGCGCGGCCCTCGATCGCGGGCACCTCGACCGCAGCCAGCGCCTGTGCCACCGCCCCGCTTCCCCCGCCGGCATACATGGGCGACAGGCCGCAGGCGGAGAGCAGGCTCAGCGCGCCCAGCGCGAGGAGAGGGGGCAAGAGACGCATCAGGTGACGATATTCACCAATCTGTCGGGCACGACAATGACCTTGCGGACCGTCGCCCCGTCGATCGAACGCTGCACCTTCTCGCTGGCCAGCGCCAGCGCCTCGAGATCTTCGCGCGCTGCACCCTTCGGAGCGGTGAGCGTGTCGCGCAGCTTGCCCATGTGCTGGACCGCGATGGTGACCTCGTCTTCGACCAGCAGGGCAGGATCGACCGCAGGCCAAGCGGCATCGGCGACCAGGCCTTCCTGGCCCATCGCGGCCCAGGCTTCCTCGGCGAGATGCGGCATCATCGGCGCGACCAATTGCACCAATGTCCGGATCGCGGCCGAGCGGCTCGCCGAAGGGTCGGATTTTTCGACCGCGCCGGTCAATTCATAGATGCGCGCGACCGCCTTGTTGAAGCCGAGCGCCTCGACGTCGCGGGCCACTGCAGCGACGGTCTGGTGGGCCTTGCGGTCGAGTAGCCGGTCCTCGCCCGTGGCGTGCGCGTCATGGGCGCAGAACAGGCGCCACAGGCGATGCACGAAGCGCGAGCAGCCTTCGATCCCCGCTTCCGACCAGGGCAGATCGCGCTCGGGCGGACTGTCCGAAAGCATGAACCAGCGCACCGCATCCGCGCCGTAGCTGTCGACGATCGTGTCGGGATCGACGACGTTCTTCTTCGACTTCGACATCTTGACGACGCGGCCGATCGCGACTGCGCCGCCGTCTTGCCTGAGCAGCGCGCGCTCCGCCTCGCGGCTGATTTCCTCGGGCGCGTAATAGACCGTCCGGCCGCTCTCGCTGCGGCTGTAGGTCTCATGCGTGACCATGCCCTGCGTGAACAGCGAGGCGAAGGGTTCCTTCACCTCTATCATTCCGATCCGCGCCAGCGCGCGGGTCCAGAAGCGCGCATAGAGCAGATGCAGGATCGCATGTTCGATCCCCCCGATATATTGTTCGACCGGCAGCCATTGGGCGACCTCGGCGGCGTCGAAGGGCCGGTCGGCCGGCTGGCTCGCGAAGCGCAGGAAATACCACGAGCTGTCGACGAATGTGTCGAGCGTATCGGTCTCGCGCTCCGCCGCCCCGCCGCAGGTCGGGCAGGAGACATGCTTCCACGTCGGATGCCGCACCAGCGGATTGCCCGGGGTCTCGAAATCTACGTCTTCGGGCAGGGTGATCGGCAGGGTGTCCCGGGGCGCGGCAACGACCCCGCAGGCCTGGCAATGGATGAAGGGGATCGGCGTGCCCCAATAGCGCTGGCGACTCACGCCCCAGTCGCGCAGCCGCCAGACCGTCTTCCCCTCGCCGCGGCCCTGGGCCTCGATGCGGCGGATGATCTCGCGCTTGGCATCCTCCACTTCCATCCCGTCGAGGAAGTCGGAATTGACGATCACCCCGTCGCCCGCCTCGGCCTCGCCGTCGAAGGGCTTGCCTGCATCCTCCACCGCGGGCGCGACCACGCGGGGGATCGGCAGGCCGTATTTGGTGGCGAATTCGAAGTCGCGCTGATCGTGCCCCGGCACCGCCATGATTGCGCCCGTGCCATAGTCCATCAGCACGAAATTGGCGATGAAGACCGGCAGAGTCTCTCCCGTGAACGGATGCTTCGCCCCGATCCCGGTGTCGTAGCCGAGCTTCTCCGCGGTTTCGATCTCGGCGGCGGTGGTGCCGCCGCGCTTGCAGCGCTCGATGAACTTCGCCGCATCGCAATTCTGCGTCGCCACGCCCTGCGCCAGCGGATGGTCGGGCGCGACCGCGACGAAGCTCGCGCCGAAGATCGTATCGGGCCGCGTGGTATAGACCGGCAGCGTGTCGCCATTGGTCAGGTCGAAGGCGAATTCGAGACCCCGGCTCTTGCCGATCCAGTTCTCCTGCATCAGCCGGACCTTGTCCGGCCAGCTCTCCAGCCCGTCCAGACCTTCGAGCAATTCCTCGGCGAAATCGGTGATCCTGACGAACCACTGGTTGAGCTTGCGCTTCTCGACTTCGGCCCCCGAACGCCAGCCCTTGCCGTCGATGACCTGTTCGTTGGCGAGCACGGTCATGTCGACCGGGTCCCAATTGACCTCGCTTTCCCTGCGATAGACCAGCCCGGCGTCGTGGAGGTCGAGAAACAGCGCCTGCTCGTGGCCGTAGTAATCGGGCTCGCAAGTTGCCAGCTCGCGGCTCCAGTCGAGCGCGAAGCCGAGCCGCTTCAACTGCGCCTTCATGTGCTCGATATTGGCGCGGGTCCAGGCACCCGGATGAACGCCCTTCTCCATCGCCGCGTTTTCTGCGGGCATGCCGAAGGCGTCCCAACCCATCGGGTGGAGGACCTCATGACCGGTCATGCGCTTGTAGCGCGCCAGCACGTCGCCCATGGTGTAGTTGCGCACATGGCCGATGTGGATGCGCCCCGAGGGATAGGGGAACATCTCGAGCACGTAGCTCTTCGGCCTCGAGGAATTGCTGTCGGCGCGAAAGGTCTGCGCCTGCTCCCAGGCTTTCTGCCAGCGCGCGTCGGCGCCGGCCGGATCGAAACGGGTTTCGCTGTTCATGCCCGCGGCCTTACGGATTTTGCGCGAGTTTGGAAGGCGCTTCGCGCGCCCGCGATCAGCTCACCGCCTGGCGGCGCAATTCGCGGGCCTTGGTCAGGATGATGTCTTCCAGCTTCTGCACCGTCGCGGCCTGCACCGGCGCATCGACCCAGCTGCCGCCCTGGTTGATCTGCCGGCTCGCGGCGACGCGCAAGGCGTCGGCGCGCAGGTCCTGGTCGAGGATCGTCACGGTCATCTTGACCCGTTCGCCCGGATTGCCCGGATTGGCGTACCAGTCGGTCACGATCACGCCGCCATTGCTGTCCGCCTGGAGCAGCGGCGCGAAGCTGACGGCTTCGAGCGCCGCCCGCCAGAGATAGGAATTGACCCCGATGGTGGTCACCTGCGCTGCCGCCAGGTCCGCGCGGGGGCGGTCGTTGCCCCCGGCACAGGCCGCGAGGCCGATCGATGCGGCGGCCGCCAGAGCGACGGTGGCGGGGCGGCGGTAAGGGGCAAGAGCGCTCATGTCGTTCCTTGGATTCCGGCAGGGTTCCCGGCTCTATAAAGACTGCGCGTCTTCGGGCAAGGCATAGAGCGGTCGGCGGCATAGGGCCGCCCGGCGCGTGAACCCCTCCTGAATCGGCTGCGGCGGCTGCGCCGGCGCATGGCAGGCGCTTGTGGACAGCGCGCAACACCCCCACGCTTTCGCGGGCGCCGCTTGTGGAAAAGCTGGCCAAGCGTCGCCCGCCTGTTACGGTGCGAGTCGTTGAAGAAGGACTCGCCCGTTTTTCAAGGGCGGTCAGGAACCGTTCAGCGGTGTTCTGGCTTGAAGGAGTCGAAACGGGGGATATCCATCCGTCATGGCACGGTCGGTCGAAAATCAGGGCAAGGCGCGGTTCATTCCCGCGACGCTGGCGCTTGCCGGCCTTGCGCTGACGATTCCGGCTGCCGGCCTCGCGGTGGTCCATAGCGCCGCCGCGCCCGTGGAATTGCCCGAATCGCTCTCGCACATGCCGTTCACCCCGGCGCGGATGGATCCGCAGCTTGCCCGGCGTGTCGCGGCACTCATCGGAGAAGACGGCTTGCGCTTCACTCCGGCGAGCAAGCCCGCGCTGTCGCGCGACCGCACGATCACCGTCGCGGTCCGGGTCGACGATGCGACCGCCCGCGCGATCTCGGTCCGGAGCGCGATCGATTCGGTCGGCAGCGATCAGGGCGCAGGCCGGATGCTCGCCATTGCGCCGACGAGCTACAATCTCGGCATCGCCCGCGGCTATCAGAGCTTCGCCCAGCCGGCCAAGGCCGAAAGCGTCACCGTCGGCGTGCGCGACATGGGCATGCCCGATCTCGCGTCCTACCGCCCCGAAGGCGAGGACAAGCCCGCCAAGCCGGGTCGCTTCGGTTCGCGGCTGTCGCTCCATAAGGAAGACGCTGCCGGCCGCTCGCCGCGCACGCTCGAAGGTTCGGGCGGGCAGAGCGTCGATCTCAGCACCTCCTATCGCGTGGTCGGGGGGCTCGACGTGACCGCGGGCGTGCGCCTGTCGAAGGACAGCAACCGGCTCGCTCCGCTGACCGACGGGCTCGAAGACGATCAGGCGGTCTACGTGGGCACCCGCATCAGCTTCTGAGCCGCTGTCGCGCTTCGGCGCCTTTTCCATCGATCTCGCGAATTTCCGACCCCGGCGGTTTGCCGTGGCGCCTTGCGCGCGGCTCGCTTAAGAGACTAGCGACGCTACGGAAAGCTGGGGAGGATTGTCTATGGGACGGGTTGCCATCGTAACCGGGGGCTCGCGCGGGATCGGCCGCGCGATCTGCGAGAGATTGCGCGACGAGCGCGGCTGCACCGTGATCGCGAATTACTGCGGCAACGACGAAGCGGCGAAGCGCTTCACCGAGGAAACCGGCATCGCCACGGTCAAGTTCGACGTCGGCGATTTCGATGCGGCGCAGGAAGGTTGCGCCCGGGTCGCGGAAGAGCACGGGCCGGTCGAAATTCTCGTCAACAACGCCGGCATCACGCGCGACGGCACATTGGCCAAGATGACCTACGACGATTGGGATGCGGTGATGCGCATCAATCTCGGCGGCTGCTTCACCATGGCCAAGGCGGTGTTTCCCGCAATGAAGGAGCGCGGCTGGGGCCGGATCGTCAACATCGGCTCGATCAACGGGCAGGCGGGACAATATGGCCAGGTCAACTATGCCGCCGCCAAGAGCGGGATCCACGGCTTCACCAAGGCGCTCGCGCAGGAAGGCGCGCGCTTCGGCATCACCGTCAATGCGATCGCCCCGGGCTACATCGACACCGATATGGTCGCTGCCGTGCCCGAGCCGGTGCTCGAGAAGATCGTCGCCAAGATCCCCGTCGGGCGGCTCGGCAAGGCCGGCGAGATCGCCCGCGGGGTGAGCTTCCTGTGCAGCGAGCATGCGGGCTTCGTCACCGGTTCGACGATGAGCATCAACGGCGGCCAGCACATGTATTGAGCGCACCGGGGTTTCGCGCGCGCGCGGTGCTGGCTAGGGCGCGGCCATGGACATGCCGCCCTATCATCCGCCGCGCAAATATTCGGTCCGCATCGAAGGACACCGCACTTCGATCAGCCTCGAGCCGCTGTTCTGGGACATGCTCTGCCGCGCCGCCGCGGCGCGCGGGCAGTCGATCAACGCGCTGGTCGCCGAGATCGATGCCGAACGCATCCGCGCGACGACGCCCCCGGGGCTCGCCGGGGCGATCCGCATCTGGCTGGTGACGCATGAAAAGGGCGGCTGGATCGCTCCAGCCGCCGCTTCGTCCGTGTCTCCGGGCAGTCAGTAATTCGCCGGGGGATCGCTGGCGGGGAAGCTCTCGTCGCTCTCCTCGTCGGTCTTCGACCAATCTCCGTTCGGCTTGTCGCGCATCGCCTCGGGCCCGGCATCGCGGACCGAGGTGTTGCCCTGGTTTCCGGCGAAAGCCGGCTGCGTCTTGTTCTTTTCGTAGTATTTGTAGCCGGCATAGCCGAGGCCGCCGAGCGCCAGTAGCTTGAGTAGCATGATGAGACTCCTTCCTTTGCGACCCTAAACGTCCGGATCGCGGGAAAGGTCCGCCCGATGCGCCTCAATCGTCGCCGATGCGTTCGATATCCGCGCCGACCAGCTGGAGCTTCTCCTCGAGCCGCTCGTAGCCGCGGTCGAGGTGATAGATCCGCCGCACCTGCGTCTCGCCCTCGGCCGCCAGCGCGGCGATGATCAGGCTCATCGATGCGCGCAGATCGGTCGCCATCACTTCGGCCCCGGTGAGCGGCGTCGGACCGCGGACGATGGCGGTGCGCCCGGTGGTCTCGATCTCCGCCCCCATGCGGCGCAGTTCGGGCACGTGCATGTAACGGTTCTCGAAGATCGTCTCGGTCAGTACGCTGGTGCCCTCGGCCCGCGTCAGCAGGCTCATCAGCTGCGCCTGCATGTCGGTGGCGAGGCCGGGGAAGGGCGCAGTGGTGAGGTTGTGCGCCTTCAACGGGCCCCGCGCGGCCACCGTCATGCCGTGCTTGTCGCTCTCGATCTCGACGCCGATATTGCGCAGCGCATGGATGGTCGCGCCCATGTCGCCGGCCTCGGCGCCCTCGAGCCGCACTTCGCCGCCGGTGATCGCGGCCGCGCAGGCGTAGGAGCCGGCCTCGATCCGGTCGGGCATCACCCGATAGGTCGCGCCATGGAGCTTCTTCACCCCGTGGACGGTCAGTTCGGACTGGCCGATCCCCTCGATCTCCGCCCCCATGGCGACGAGCAGATTGCACAGATCGACGATCTCGGGCTCGCGCGCGGCATTGATCAGCCGGCTGGTGCCCCGGCACAGCACCGCCGCCATCAGCGCATTCTCGGTGGCGCCGACCGAGACCACGGGGAAGTCGATCTCGCCGCCCGGCAGTCCGCCATCGGGCGCGCTGGCCTTCACATAGCCCTGCGCCAGCTCGATATGGGCGCCGAACGCCTCCAGCGCCTTGAGATGCAGGTCGATCGGGCGGTTGCCGATCGCGCAGCCGCCGGGCAGCGAGACGGTGGCCTCGCCGGTCCGCGCCAGCAGCGGGCCGAGCACGAGGATCGAGGCGCGCATCTTGCGCACCAGATCGTAGGGCGCGACCGAGCTGGTGATCCGCGTCGCCTCGAGCGTGACGTTGCGGCCGAAGTCCTCGGGGCGCTTGCCGGGAATCGTGTGGCTGACCCCGAATTGCGTCATCAGGTGCTGGAAGCCGTCGATGTCGGCGAGCCGCGGCAGATTGCGCAGCGTCACCGCCTCCTCGGTCAGCAGGGCGCAGGGGATGAGCGTGAGCGCAGCGTTTTTCGCCCCCGAAATCGGGAGGGTGCCGGAGAGGCGATTGCCGCCGCGAATGATGAGCTTGTCCATGGGAGGGGGCTTTAGCCGGAATCGGCGAGGCGGCAAGTTTGGTTCGCGCGGAGACGCGGGAGAGCGCCGGGATCGTCGAGACATTTTCTCACACGAAGACACGAAGATGCCGGGCTCCCTTTGCGCCGCAGGCGCTCGATCCCCTGGCATTACGTCCCGGATAGATGTGCGGCTGCGCCGCTGGCACGGCATCTTCATGTCTTCGTGTGAGCCCCCTTCCTGCCTCCTCTGCGCCTCTGCGTGAAACAAGACTCCCGGTTGCGCCCCCTCCCCGCGCTGCTATCGAGCCGCCATGAGCCACAAACCGATCAGGAAAGCCGTTTTCCCCGTCGCCGGCCTCGGCACGCGCTTCCTCCCCGCGACCAAGGCGATCCCCAAGGAACTGCTGCCGATCGTCGATCGCCCGCTGATCCAATATGCGGTCGACGAGGCGCGCGAGGCGGGGATCGAGCAGATGATCTTCGTCACCGGCCGCGGCAAGACCGCCATCGTCGAGCATTTCGACGTGGCCTATGAGCTCGAGCATACCATGCGCGAGCGCGGCAAGGACATGAGCGCGCTCGAACCCACCCGCGCGACGCCGGGCGACATCATCACCGTGCGCCAGCAGGTCCCGCTCGGCCTCGGCCATGCGATCTGGTGCGCCCGCGCGATCGTCGGCGAGGAGCCCTTCGCCATCCTGCTGCCCGACGAGCTGATGGTCGGCAACGGGCCCGGCGGCGGCTGCATGAAGCAGATGGTCGCAGCCTATGACGAGCTCGGCGGCAATCTGATCTCGGTGCTCGAAGTGCCGCGCGAGGAGGTCTCGAGCTATGGCGTGATCGCCCCCGGCGCGCAGGTCTCCGACACGCTGACCGAGGTCACCGGACTGGTCGAGAAGCCTCCGGTCGCGGAGGCGCCGTCGAACAAGATCGTCTCGGGCCGCTACATCCTCCAGCCCGAAGTCATGCGCGTGCTCGAGGACCAGGAAAAGGGTGCCGGCGGCGAGATCCAGCTGACCGACGCCATGGCCAGGATGATCGGCCCGCAGCCGTTCCACGCGGTCACCTTCGCCGGCCGCCGCTTCGACTGCGGCAGCAAGACCGGCTTCGTCGAGGCGACGCTGGCGCTGGCGCTGGAGCGCGAGGACATGGGCGCCGAAGTCCGCGCGATCGCCGAACGCCTGCTGCGGGGCTAGCGGCCGCGCTTCTCCCCCCCGCGGCAGAGACCCGCAGACCTGCGCCTGCACAGCAGGCCTCAGGCGAAATCGAGTGCGGACCGGCCGGAGCCGACGCTGCGAACCCCTCTCCCGACCCCTCTCCCGACCCTTGCCCGCAGGGGGAGGGGGCAGCGGCTCTGCGGCTTCGCCATCCGGCGCGGCGTTCGCTTGTTCTCCCGCTCCGCCCCGGGTGCTTCGACGCGCGTCAGGCCGCGGTCATGTCGCTGTCCGTCCGCGGTTTCGGCGGCGATTTGTCCTTCTTCCTCTGGGCTGCGGATTCGTCTTTTCCCCCGGCCCTCTCGACCTTCTCGGGCGCATCTTCCAGCACTTCGGCCAGACGCGGCGAAACTTCCGCCGTGGCCGGCCCCTTGACCAGCGTATCGAGCGAACTGCCGTCGAGACCGAGCTCCTTCATCAGCCCGTCGAGCACGGGCGCCTGTGCGCGATAGGCGAGTGCGGCACTGACCGCATCCGACGCCAGATTGCCGCTGGAACTCCCGCCGGCCGGTCCTGCGGAGTCCCTGCCTCCGCCATTGGTGAGCCCGTCGACCTGGACGATCTTGATCGAATCGATCGCTTCCATAGGCTTTGCGCTCTCGCGGATGACCTCGGGCAGGACCTTGAGCAGCGCCATTTTCGTCTGCAGCGAGATCTGGTCGTTGGAGAGGATGTTCGCCGCCTCATTGATCGCCTTCTGCCCCGCAGCCTCGACCTCGAAACGCACCCGCGCCGCCTCGGCCCGCAGCTTCTCGGCCTCGGCTTCGCCTTCCGCCTCGCGGCGGACGGCTTCCGCCCTGTTCGAGGCGGCATCCTTTTCCGCCTCCGCATCGACGCGGATCTTGATGGCGTCGCGTTCGGCCTGCTTGGAGGCCTCGATCAGTTCGATCCGCTTTTGCCGCTCGGCGATTTCGGTCTCGCGGCTGGTCGACACCTGCTCTTCCGCGGCGACGGCCTTCGCCCGGGCCTCGTCGGCGGTGGCTTTGGCCTGGCTTTCCTCGCGGCTCTTGTTCTGGACCGCGATCTGCTGTTCCTGGCGGGCAATCTCGAGCGCGCGGGTCTGGTCGATCCGCGCCTCTTCGACCAGCCGGTCGGCCTCGATCTGCTGCGCATCGACCTGCTTCTTGGCTTCGATCCGCGCGGCGTCGGCCTCGCGGCTGCGCTCCGCCTGCTCGCGGGAGATTTCCGAAGCCTGCTTGGCGCGGCGCATCTCGACTTCGCGCTCCTGCTCGAGCCGCGCATATTCCTTGTCGCGACCGATCTCGAAGCTGCGCGTGTCGGCCTCGAGATTCTTGGTTTCCATCTGGACGCGCGTGTCCTGCTCGATGTCGTTCCTGAGTTTCTTGCGCGCCTCGATCTGCTCGGTCAGCTTTGTCAGGCCCTCGGCATCGAAGGCGTTGTTGGCGTTGAAGTGCTCGATGCTCGTCTGATCGAGCCCGGTAAGCGATACCGACTCCAGCTCGAGGCCGTTCATCGCCAGATCGTTCGAGCTGACCTGCTGGACCTTCTGGACGAAATCCGCCCGCTGCTCGTGCAATTCGTTCATGCTCATACCCGCCGCGACCGAGCGCAGCGCATCGACGAATTTGCCTTCGACCAGATCCTTGAGCATTTCGGGTTGCATGGTGCGCTGGCCGAGCGTCTGCGCCGCCATGGCGATGGCGCTCGCGTCGGGGCGGACGCGGACGTAGAATTCGGCTTTGACGTCGATTCGCAAGCGGTCGAGCGTGATCAGCGCCTCGCCGTCGCGGCGGACGACCGGCAGCACCAGCGTGTTCATATTGACCGGCATGGTCTCGTGGAACACCGGCAGCACCAGCGCGCCGCCGTTCATCACGACCTTCTCTCCGCCGACGCCGGTGCGCACGAAGGCGACCTCTTTCGAGGCCCGCCGGTACAATTTGGCGAGGAAGAGGCCGATGACCAGCAGGCCGACGACGACGGCGCCCACGATGATCGCCAGATCGGTAAGATTTTCCATGTCCGCTCCTTGTTAACTCGTGGTCGGCGACAGGCGGCGCTCGGCGAGCGCGGTCGCGTAGAACTGGTTGCCCTCGCGCCGGACGAGGAGGACCTCGTCGCCGGCGTGGAGTTCGGCCGTGCTTTCGTGCGGCTCGATCATGACGTGATGGTCCTGCCCGTGAACGTCCCTGACCCGCGCACGCGCAGGCGACCCGCGCCGTGCTATCCCGTCGGTGACGACCGCGCGGCGGCCCACCAGAGAAGCGACATCGACCGCGCTGGTCTCGTCCTGCGGCAGGATTCGGCCCAGCGGCCGCGCCATCAGCCCGGCTACGGGAAGCGCGCCTCCCGCGGCGAGAACCGCGGCGAGCCAGCGATCGAGCGGAGACCCCGTCAGCGCTTCGGCGAGATGCTGGATCCCGACCCCGGCCCCCGCGAAGATCAGCAGGAACACCACCAGCCAGACGGTCACGGGGACCCGGCCGAGACCGAGCAGCGTCAACAGGCCACCGAGCGGCCCCGCCGAGAGCGCCGAATCGCCGTCTGCATCGAGATCGAGGTCGAAATCGAGAAAGCCGAACAGCTGGATCACGAGCAGCGCCGCCATCACGACCAGCGCAGCGGCGAAGGGCAGATTATATGGCTCTAAAAACGTCACCGGCCCCCGCCCGATCTGGTCGGAGGTCGTCTCCCCTTCCGCGCTACGGAAAAGGGGCCTTCCACCGATTGCTTGCCTTGGGGGAGGCTAGCGAGCGGGCGGACCGGCCGGTAGGTATATGCGACGAACCGAGTTCGATTTCGGCGCCGCTTCGCCCGCGAAGCAGCCATTTTCCTACACGCAGCCCACCCTGTAGACTGCGCGGGATGACCCGTTTCTCCGCCCCCGTCTTTGCCCCTGTCCGCTGCGCGCTTCAGCCTGCCGGCGGGCGCTCGCGCGGGGCGGGCTTTTTAGCGCCTGGACTGTGTAACAGGTGGTCCATGTCTCGCAGGAAAGTCGGCAGAAAGCTGAACGGCCAAAGTGAATCAGGCCCGCGCGAATCAGGCCGGGGTGAAGCGCAGGGGGAGCGTCTTCAGCCCGCCGACGAAGGTCGATCTGGAGCGCGCCGGTTCGCCCGCCAGCGCGATCGTCTCGATCCGGTCGAGCAGCACTTCGAACAGGATCCGCATCTCGAGCCGGGCGAGATGCAGGCCGAGGCACTGGTGCGCCCCGGCGCCGAAGGCGAGATGGCGGTTGGGGCTGCGCGCGGCGTCGAAGCTGCGCGGCGCGTCGAATTGCGCCGGATCGTGGTTGGCGGCGACATAGTTGATCATCAGCCAGTCGCCCGCGGCGATGCGCTGGCCGCCGACCTCGGTGTCCTGCGCCGCGGTGCGCATGAAGTGCTGCACCGGCGTGGTCCAGCGGATCGCTTCCTCGACGATGCCGGGGAGCAGCGAGCGGTCGGCACGGACGCGGGCCCATTGGCCGGGGTCGCGCGCCAACGCCAGCATCGCTCCGGCGGTGCTGGCCGAAGTCGTGTCGTGCCCCGCCGCGGCGACGATGATGTAATAGCCCATCATGTCGCGGTCGTTGAGCGGCTCGCCATCGACCATGGCATTGGCGATGGTGCTGGCGACATCGCCCGTCGGACGGGCGCGCTTCTCGGCGGTGAGGCGGGCGAAATAGGCCTCGAAGTCCTTGACCGCCCCGGCGACGATCTGGGTGATCACCTCGGGCGGCAGCTCCTTCATCCCCGACTGGTTGAGATCCTCGTCCTGCCCGCCGAACATCTGCTGGGTCAGCGTGAGCATGCGCTGCTCGTCCTCCTCGGGGACGCCGAGGATCTGCATCACAACATGCAGCGGATAGGGCGCCGAGACGCGCTTGCAGAAATCGGCTTCGGGTCCGGCGGCGAGCAGGCGCTCGACCGTGTCCTGCGCGATCCCGCGGATCTCCTCCTCGAGCCGGCGCAGGTTCTTGGGCATGAACCAGTCCTGCGTCAGCTTGCGGTAGGTCATGTGGACCGGCGCATCGAAGGTGACCAGGCTGGCGACCATATGCTCGCTGCCGCCGCTGAACTGCCTCGCGAAGTCGAGCCCCTCGGTGGTCGAGAAGACCACGCTGTGCGGATTGTTGAGGAAGGTGGCATTGTCCTTCGAGATCCGCATCACGTCCTCGTAGCGGGTCACCAGCCAGAACGGCGGGTGGATCCCGTCGGGCGATTCGACCCAGGCGACGGGCATTGCCTCGCGCAGCCGGTCGAAGGTGTCGAGCAGCGGGTCCCAGGCGGCGTAGCTTTCGGGCGCGATCACCTGGCGGGCGGTGGCGGGGTCGAGCCGCGGCCGGTCCTGCGTCGCCATCATGCCCGCTCCGTCTCGATCTCGGCCTTGCGTGCATATTCGTCGCGCAGCTCGCGCTTGTACAGCTTGCCATTGGCCTCGCGCGGGAGCTCGGGGCGGAAGTCGAACAGCTTGGGCATCTTGATCCGGGCAAGCTTCGGCGCGAGGAAGTCGCGCAGTTCCGCCTCGAACGCGCGCCCCCCGTCGCCGGCCACCTCATGCATGTCGCGCGGCTGGACCACCGCGACGACCTTCTCGCCGAAATCGGGGCAAGGTGCGCCGATCACCGCGGCATCCATGACCTTGTCGTGGGTGACCAGCAGGTTCTCGATCTCCTGCGGATAGATGTTGACCCCGCCCGAGATGATCATGTGGCTCTTGCGGTCGGTGAGATAGAGATAGCCGTCCTTGTCGAGATGGCCGATGTCGCCGAGCGTCATCCAGCCCGCGGGATGCATCGCCTCGGCGGTCTTCTCGGGGTCGTTGTGATAGCTCGGGATCTGGTCGTTCTCGAAGTACAGCAGGCCGTCCTCGCCCGGCGGAAGCTCCTCGCCCTCCGGGCCGCAGACATGGATCGTGCCGTGGATCGCGCGGCCCACGCTGCCCGGGTGGTCGAGCCAGTCCTCGGCCTTGATCAGCGTCATGCCGATGCCTTCGGAGCCGGCGTAATACTCGTTGATGATCGGCCCCCACCATTCGATCATCTCGCGCTTGATCGGCACCGGACAGGGCGCGGCGGCGTGGAGCGCGCGCCGGTGGCTCGAGAGGTCGTAGCGGGTGCGGACCGCCGGATCGAGCTTGAGCATCCGGACGAAATGCGTCGGCACCCACTGGCTGTCGGTGATCCTGTACTTCTCGATCGTCGCCAGCGCCTCCTCGGGGTCGAATGTCTCCATCACCACCACCGTCCCCCCGAGCCGCTGCGCGGTGGTGCACCAGCCCAGCGGAGCGGCGTGATAGAGCGGGGCCGGCGAGAGATAGACCATGCTGCCGTCGGCCGGCATGCCCGCCCCCATCACCGCCAGCCCGACCAGCGGGTTGGTCGCCTCAATGTCGGCATCGGCAGGCGGCGCGGGCCTCACCCCCTTGGGCCGGCCGGTGGTGCCCGAGGAATAGAGCATGTACTGGCCGGGTGCCTGGTCGGGAATGGGCTCGGCGGGCTGCGCGGCGAGCAGGGCCTCATAATCCTCCTCGCCCTCGCCGCCGACCACCAGCAGCGGCACGTCGGGGCATTCGCGGCGGATATCGGCGGCGACGCCGTCGAACTTGCGCGTGGTGACGAGGAAGCGCGCACCGGCATCCTCGAGGATGTAGCAGATCTCGGGCGCGGTCAGCCGGGTCGAGATCGGCACCAGCATCGTCCCCGCGCGCTGCGATCCCCAGACGATCTGCAGATAATGCGCCGTGTTCTCCATCAGCACGGCGAAGCGATCCCCCGGCTTCAGCCCGCGGGCGCGCAGAAGATGCGCGAAGCGATTGGCGTAGCGGTCCATCTCGGCGAAGGTCACGGTCTCCCCGCTTGCCGCCATGATGATCGCGGGGTGGTCGGGACGGGTTCGGGCATGGGTGATCGGATGCATTCGGGCCTCTCTCTTCCGCAGGTCTCTTGTCGGACCTATCCAGTTGCGGGAAGAAACCTAACCGACCGTGGGGCGCGGGCAAGAAAAAAGGGCGGCGGGTTGCCCCGTCGCCCTCGTTGCGCGCTGCCGAAGGGCTCGCGACCTCACTCGTCTCCGTCGCCCTGTCCGCCGGTGCCGGTGGCGAGGGCAAAGGCCCGCTGCGCTTCCGATTCGACCATATAGGGGACCGGGTTGACCGGCTTGCCGTTGATGCGGACTTCATAATGCAGGTGCGGCCCGGTCGAGCGGCCGGTCGTGCCGACATAGCCGATCAGTTCGCCCTTCTTCACGCGCTGACCTTCATGCGCCACGACGCGCGACATATGCGCGAACCGCGTCTGGAGCTGCGCCCCATGCTCGATCGAGACGTAATTGCCATAGCTGCTGAAAGGGCCGGCCCGGCTCACCAGCCCGTCGGCGGTGGCATAGATCGGCGTGCCCGTCGGGGCGGCCAGATCGACGCCATTGTGGTTGCGGCGGCCGCCCAGAACGGGGTGGGTACGCATCCCGTAATCGCTGGTCAGGCGGGTGTCCTCGAGCGGCATGCGCGAAGGCACCGAAACGCTGCTGTGCACGGTGGCGGAACGGTCGAGCTGATCCCATTTGGCGAAGAGCTGCTGGAACTGCGCATCGTCGCCGGCCTGTGCAGGCGCAGCGACCTTGCTGACGTCAATGACGCCGACAGCGGCAGCAGCGTTGGTGTCTCCGGCCTGCGCGGGAGTGGCAGCGATGCCCAAACCCGAAGCAGCCATTACGAGAGCAAGCCTGTAGCGCTTGAGAATCATGCTAACCCGTCCATCCGGCACTTTGGTGCCTGTTCGATCCCTGGCGATCGCGGCGTCCCGTGCCACAACCGCCCTTTTTCGTCACTGCCGGAACCCCCCGGCGTCTCGTGAGTTTGGGTTATCGGCGAAAAAGTTAATCAGGCAACACCGGGGCGCCGTGGGCGCGGCAAGCTGCCTGCCAAACACGCCGAGTCGTTGAATCGAGCGTTGGGGCGCTGCCCGAACTTCGCCCAGCGGCAAAAATTCCAGCATTTCCGCGGATTTGGCAAAGTCCCCTTCGCTCGGGGTCCGAAAACGCTTGGGCCCGGCGCGCTGGCGAGAAGAGTCGCCGTCAAGGATTCGCCGCGCGATCGTAAGGCTTTTCCACCGCGCGAAGGACGCGGTATTTTCGCATCGCGCCGCACGGCTTCGGCGAGCGAGCGCGCCGGATTGCACCCTTGCGGGCGGTGCCGTTTCACGCGCTTCGATCTGCGGCATTTCACCGGCCTGCTGCGGCCAGACTCCGCCACGAGCCTGCCCGGGAGGGCGCGCGGACCGCTTCGCTGCCGCGCGGCTGCGCAGCCAAGCGTGGCGGTGCGTTCCCGAATCGATCAGACGTCGAGATTGGCCACGTTCAAAGCATTCTCCTGGATGAATTCGCGGCGCGGCTCGACCACATCGCCCATCAGCCGGGTGAAGATCTCGTCGGTGACGTCGGCATCCTCGACCTTGACCTGGAGCAGCGCCCGATTGTCGGGATCGAGCGTGGTCTCCCACAATTGCTCGGCGTTCATCTCGCCGAGACCCTTGTAGCGCTGGATCTTCTGCCCCTTGCGTCCGGCGGCCATGACCGCATCGAGCAATTGGGTGGGCAGGGTGATCGCATCCTCGCCCGAGATACCGGTCTCTGCCTCATTGTCGGCCTCGCCCTCGGTCGGCTCGTCCGCCGGCTCGTCGGTCCCGCCCCGGGTCAGGCGGACCGGCGCGGCATAGACTTCGGCCTGTTCGGCGGCGATGCGATGCAGCTTGCGTGCTTCGGCGCTGTCGAGGAAGGCCGGCTCGATCTCGTGGACGTCGGTGACGCCGCGCCACAGCCGGCGGAAACGAACCACGCCGTCGGCACCGGTCTCGGCCGACCATTGCGCCTCGGGATCGCCCATCTGGAGGTGCGCCGCCGCGCGGCCGAGCGCTGCCTCGCGATCGCCCCCCGCGGGATCGAGCGCTCCGCTCAGGGCCATGGCCTCGATCAGGTCGGTCTTGTATTTGCGCGGGACGAAACCGAGCAGATTGCGCATGCGCAAGCCATGCGCGACCAGCGCCTCGAGCTCGCCGCTGCCGCGCGCTCCGCCGCTCGTCTCGAGCACGCGGCCCTGCAGCCCCATCTGGATGAGATAGCGGTCGTAGGCGGGCTGGTCCTTGAGATAGACCTCGCTCTTGCCCCGCGCGATCTTGTACAGCGGCGGCTGGGCGATGAAGAGATGCCCCGCCTTGACGATCTCGGGCATCTGGCGATGGAAGAAGGTCAGCAGAAGCGTCCGGATATGCGCGCCGTCGACATCGGCGTCGGTCATGATCACGATCTTGTGATAGCGCAGCTTCTCGAGGTTGAATTCGTCGCGCAGGCCGGTGCCCATCGCCTGGATCAGCGTGCCGACCTCCTTCGACGAGATGATCCGGTCGAAGCGCGCGCGCTCGACATTGAGGATCTTGCCCTTGAGCGGGAGGATCGCCTGCGTCTTGCGGTCGCGGCCCTGCTTGGCCGAGCCGCCGGCCGAATCGCCCTCGACCAGGAAGAGTTCGCAATTGGCGGGGTTGCGGTCCTGGCAGTCGGCCAGCTTGCCGGGCAGGCTGGCGATGCTCATCGCGCCCTTGCGGCTCATCTCGCGCGCCCGGCGCGCAGCCTCGCGCGCGGCGGCGGCATCGATCACCTTCTGGATGATCGCCTTGGCCTCGCCCGGATTTTCCTCGAGCCATTCGCCCATCTTCTCGCCCATCAGGCTTTCGAGCGGCTGGCGAACCTCGGAGGAAACCAGCTTGTCCTTGGTCTGCGAGCCGAATTTGGGATCGGGCAGCTTGACCGAGACGATCGCGGTCAGTCCTTCGCGCATGTCCTCACCCGAGAGGCTGACCTTCTCCTTCTTCATCAGCCCCGATGCGGTGGCATAATTGTTGAGCGTGCGGGTCAGCGCCGCGCGGAAGGCGGCCAGATGCGTGCCCCCGTCGCGCTGCGGGATGTTGTTGGTGAAGCACAGCACGTTCTCGTAATAGGAATCGTTCCATTCGAGCGCGACGTCGATGCCGATCCCGTCCTTTTCGGCCGAGACCGAGATCGGTTCGGGCACCAGCGGCTGCTTGTTGCGGTCGAGATATTTGACGAAGGCAGCGATGCCGCCCTCGTAGAACAGATTGTGTTCGAGCACCTCTTCGTGGCGCTTGTCGCGCAGCAGGATGCGCACGCCCGAATTGAGGAAGGCGAGTTCGCGATAGCGGTGCTCGAGCTTCTCGAAATCGAATTCGATGACGTTCTTGAAAGTCTCTTCCGAGGCCTTGAAGGTCACCCGCGTGCCCTTCTTGAGGCCGTCCTCGTCGCCATTGCTGGCGACCGGCGGGGCATCGCCTACGACCCGCAGGCTTGCGACCGCATCGCCGCCCTCGAAGCGCATCCAGTGCTCCTGCCCGTCGCGCCAGATGGTCAGTTCGAGCCATTCCGACAGCGCGTTGACGACCGACACGCCGACGCCGTGCAGCCCGCCCGAGACCTTGTAGGCGTTGTCGTCCGAGGTGTTCTCGAATTTTCCGCCCGCATGCAGCTGGGTCATGATGACCTCGGCGGCGGAGACGCCCTCTTCCTTGTGCATGTCGACCGGTATGCCGCGGCCATTGTCCTCGACAGAGACCGAACCGTCGGGGTTGAGCTCGATCAGGACGAGGTCGCAATGCCCCGCCAGCGCTTCGTCGATGGCGTTGTCGGACACCTCGAACACCATGTGATGGAGGCCCGAGCCATCGTCGGTATCGCCGATATACATGCCCGGCCGCTTGCGCACCGCATCGAGGCCCTTGAGGACCTTGATCGAATCCGCGCCATAGCCGTTCTTTTTCGGAGTGTTTTCGCCCGTTTCGGGAATGTTTTCGTCCATGACGATTATATAGGCCGCAAGGCGGCGAATGCCAAAGTTTGCCGAGGGTTTTTTCCCACAGATTGGCGGGTGTTCCGGTTTCAGCTGCAACCGGTTGATTTCGCGCCGGCGGAAGCGCATGCGAGGGGCATGCTCTCGGTGCTCGACATCTTCCGGATCGGCATCGGTCCGTCCTCCTCGCATACGGTCGGGCCGATGCGGATTGCGGCCATGTTCGCGCGGGCGCTCGACAAGGCGGGCAAGCTCGGCCGGGTGGCGCGGGTGACGGTCGAATTGCAGGGATCGCTCGCGCTGACCGGCATCGGCCACGGCACGGTGGATGCGAGCATCCTCGGGCTGATGGGGTTCCGGCCCGAGCGCACCTGCCCCGACGAGGCTGCGGAGGCGCTCGCCCGGCTGCGCGAGACCGGACAGCTGATGCTCGGCGGCAGCCACGCCATCGCTTTCGACGCGCAGCGCGACCTGGACCTCGCCGGGCATGTCATCCCCGAACTGCACCCCAATGGCATGGTGCTCGCCGCTTTCGATGCCGCGGGCGAGCGGCTCGCGCGGCGGACCTATTATTCCACCGGCGGCGGCTTCGTCGCCTCAGAGGCGCAGCTCAAGCGGCCGCCCAAGGACGACAGGGTGGCGGCCGGGGCGCGCGTCGCGCATCCGTTTGGCTCGGCGGAGGAAATGCTGGCGCAATGCGAGGCCACGGGTCTCGCGATCGCGGATCTGGTGCTCGCCAACGAGGCCAGCTTCCGCAGCCGCGACGAGACGCTCGCCGGGATCGACGCCGTGACGGCGGCGATGGACCAGTGCATCGACCGCGGCCTGTCGCAGCGCGGCATCCTGCCCGGCGGGCTCAAGGTCGCCCGCCGCGCCCCCGATCTGTGGGACAAGCTGTCGGCCAATCCGCAGTCGAACGAGCGCGAGCAATTGTTCGACTGGCTCAATTGCTACGCCATGGCGGTGAACGAGGAAAACGCCGCCGGCGGCCGCGTGGTCACCGCGCCGACCAATGGCGCGGCGGGCATCATCCCCGCCGTCATCCGCTTCTATTGCGTCACCGGCGAAGACACGGCCTGCCGCGAAGCGCGGCGGACCTTCCTGCTGACCGCCGGCGCGATCGGGCTGCTCTACAAGCAGCGGGCCAGCATCTCGGGTGCCGAGATGGGCTGTCAGGGCGAGGTCGGCGTCGCCTGTTCGATGGCGGCCGGGGGGCTGGCCGCGCTGTGGGGCGCATCGCCGGCCCAGGTCGCCTGCGCGGCGGAAATCGGCATGGAACACAATCTCGGCCTGACCTGCGACCCTGTCGGCGGCCTTGTCCAGGTGCCCTGCATCGAGCGCAATGCGATCGGGGCGGTCAAGGCGGTCAATGCCGCGCGGCTCGCGCTTCACCGGACCGGGGCCGAAAGCTGCGTCAGCCTCGACCAGGTGATCGAGACGATGCGTCAGACCGGGCTCGACATGTCCTCCAAATACAAGGAAACCAGCCAGGGCGGGCTCGCGGTCAACGTCATCGAGTGCTGAACAGTGCTGAACAGCGGGCAGGCCATTGCAATCATGGCTCGACATGGCGCGGGCGGGCCATAGAAAGGCCCGATGATCGATGCAGACCTGCTAGCCGCGCTGAACGAGCCCTTCGGCGATTTCTCCACCATTCTCGCCGCCAATGCCCGGCGGCACGGCGACCGGATCGCGCTGCGCGACGATGGCGGCGAACTGAGCTGGCGCGAGCTGGGCGAGCGGGTCGAGCGGATCGCGGCGCGGCTGGGGGCCGATGGGCTCGAGCGCGGGCAGGCGGTCGCGATCCTGGGCTATTCGAGCATAGCCTACGCGCTGGTGTTCCTCGCCGCGGTCCGCGCGGGCGGGGTGGCGGCACCGCTGACGACCAGCGCCAGCGCCGACCAGCTTGCCGGCATGGCGCGCGATTCGGGCGCGGCGCATCTCTTCATCGACCGGGCGAAGCTCGCCGAGCTGGGCGAGGATTGCTTCGCGGGCATGACCCGGGTGGTGCTCGACGAGGAACTCGACGACTGGATGGCGGCCCACAGCACTCGCGCACCCGCATTCGTCCCGCAGCCCGACGATCCGTTCAACATCATCTATTCGAGCGGGACCACCGGCGTGCCCAAGGGCATCGTCCATTCGCACCGGATGCGCTGGCGGCAGTTCGCGGCAACCGCGGCGAGCTGGCTCGAGAACGACCTCGCGGTGCGCAGCCTCGCCTCCACGCCGCTCTATTCGAACACCACCATGGTCGCTTTCCTGCCGCCGCTGCTGGCGGGCGGCACGGTGCGCGTGATGCGCAAATTCGATGCCGCGCAATGGCTTGCCTTTGCCGAGGCAGACCGCACCACGGTCACCATGCTGGTCCCGGTGCAATACCGCCGGCTGATGCAGGAACCGTCCCTCGACACCAGCGACCTGGCCGCGCTGCAGCTCAAATACTGCACCTCCGCGCCGTTTCCGGCCGACCTCAAGCGCGAGGTGCTCGAGCGGATGCCGGGTGCGCTGGTGGAGATCTATTCGATGACCGAGGGCGGCGTGGTCTGCCTGCTCGAGGCGCATAAGTTCCCCGACAAGCTCCACAGCGTCGGGCGTCCGGCGCCCGGCAGCGAGCTCAAGGTGCTCGACGACGAGGACCGCCCGGTGGCGCCGGGCGAGCCGGGCAATCTCGTCGGCCGCAGCCGGACGATGATGTCGGGCTACAAGAACCAGCCGGACAAGACCCGCGAGGGCTATTGGACCGATCCCGAGACCGGCGAGGTGTGGCAGCGGATGGGCGACATCGGCCGCGTCGATGCCGATGGCTTCGTCGAACTGGTCGGCCGGGCGAAGGACATGATCATCTCGGGCGGGTTCAACATCTTCCCGGTCGATCTCGAAGCCGAACTGGCGAAGGAACCCGAGGTGGTCGAGGCAGCCGTCATCGGCGTGCCGAGCGAGCGCTGGGGCGAAACGCCGGTCGGCTTCGTCACGCTACGCGATGGCGGGACGCGGGGCGCCGATGCCATCCGCGAGGCGGTCAACGCCCGGCTCGGCAAGACCCAGCGGCTGGCGCAATTGCACGCCATCGACGACATGCCGCGCAGCCATATCGGCAAATTGCTCAAATCCGACCTGCGCGAAGAGGCCGCGCGGCGCGGTCTGCCCGAGTAGCCGGCGTTTCGAGACGCGGCGCCGACTTCTTGGGGGAGGGGGAGAGGAATGTCGACGGCCGCGTCTCTACTCGCTGCCATGTCGCCTCGCCGGTGCAGGGGGCGCGAAGGCCGGCCGCAGGGGCGAGGAAGGCTGGAAAGACAGACCGCGCCGGGGGGGGGCTGCGGGGCTTTCCGAATGCGTCGGACGGCGGGCTGACGCCCTGCCGTCCGGCTGATGGCGGCGAAATAATGTTGCGGCGTCGGGAACGAAAGTGAGAAAATCCGGATCGATGTTGCGTTAGGCGCAACTCCATCGCTCCGGGCCGGCCGCTCATCGTGGCGGGACTGTCGCTGCTCGGCGCGCCAATGCTGGACAGGCGCGCCGCGCTGCTCGTAACGGGATTGGCATGCAGCCCGAACACCTCCCCGATTCCATCCTCCCCGATTCCATCCTCATCGTCGATTTCGGCAGCCAGGTCACCCAGCTCATCGCACGCCGCGTGCGCGAGGCGGGGGTCTATTCCGAGATCGCGCCCTTCACCACGGCCGAAGAGGCGTTCCACCGCCTCCGGCCCAAGGGCATCATCCTGTCGGGCTCGCCGGCGAGCGTCTGCGACGAAGGCAGTCCGCGCGCCCCGCAGCTGCTGTTCGACAGCGGGTTGCCGATCCTCGGCATCTGCTACGGTCAGCAGGTCATGACGCAGCAGCTCGGCGGCGAGGTTCGCCCCGGCCACGAGACCGGCGAGGGCGGCGAATTCGGCCGCGCCTATCTCACCGTAACCGAGGAATGCACGCTGTTCGACGGTCTGTGGGAGACCGGCGAACGCCACCAGGTGTGGATGAGCCACGGCGACAAGGTCACCCGCTTCGCTCCCGGCTTCGAGATCGTCGCCACCTCCGACGGGGCGCCCTTCGCGGTCATCGCCGACGAGAGCCGCAAATATTACGGCACGCAATTCCACCCCGAGGTCGTCCACACCCCCGACGGCGGGCGCCTGCTGGCCAATTTCGTGCGCCATGTCTGCGGCCTCGCGGGCGACTGGACCATGGCCGAGTTCCGCAGGACCAAACTCGAGGAAATCCGCGCGCAGGTCGGGGACGGCAAGGTGATCTGCGGTCTTTCCGGGGGCGTCGATTCGGCGGTCGCGGCGGTGCTGATCCACGAGGCGATCGGCGACCAGCTGACCTGCGTCTTCGTCGACCACGGGCTGATGCGGATGAACGAGGCGCAGCAGGTCGTCACCCTGTTCCGCGACCATTACAACATCCCGCTGGTCCATGTGGATGCGGAGGAGAAATTCCTCTCCGGTCTCGCCGGCCAGACCGATCCCGAAAAGAAGCGCAAGTTCATCGGCGGGGCCTTCATCGACCTGTTCGAAGAGGAGGCGCGCAAGATCGGCGGCGCCGATTTCCTCGCCCAGGGCACGCTTTATCCCGATGTGATCGAAAGCGTCAGCTTCACCGGCGGTCCCTCGGTCACGATCAAGAGCCACCACAATGTCGGCGGCCTGCCCGAACGGATGAACATGCAATTGGTCGAACCCTTGCGCGAACTGTTCAAGGACGAGGTCCGCGAACTGGGACGCGAGCTCGGCCTGCCCGAAATCTTCGTCGGCCGCCATCCCTTCCCCGGGCCCGGCCTCGCCATCCGTATCCCCGGCGAGGTGACCAGGGACCGCTGCGACATCCTGCGCAAGGCCGATGCGATCTATCTCGAGGAGATCCGCAACGCCGGGCTCTACGACGCGATCTGGCAGGCCTTCGCGGTGCTGCTGCCGGTCAAGACCGTCGGCGTAATGGGCGACGGGCGCACCTACGACAGCGTCTGCGGCCTGCGCGCCGTGACCAGCACCGACGGCATGACCGCCGACGTCTATCCCTTCGATGCGGCTTTCCTGACGCAGGTCGCGACGCGCATCGTCAACGAGGTTCGGGGGATCAACCGGGTGGTCTACGACTGTACGTCGAAGCCGCCGGGCACGATCGAATGGGAATGAGGCACCGGCCCCCGGGAACATCGCCGCTCCGCTCTCCGTTGGTCGCATAGTCAGGGCCGCGACACCGGATGGAGAGAATCCATGAACTTCAAGCCACACGTCTCTTTTCTCTGCGGCGCCGCCGCCCTGCTGGCTCTCGGCGGCTGCGCGACGGTGGAGGAGAACGTCGCCCAGGCGGTCGCCGAAACCTATCGCACCTCGCTCTCGGGTTCGAATGAGGTCGGCGGCGGCGATCCCGACGGCTATGGCCGGGCGGCGATCACCGTGTCCGACGAATTCGAGCAGATCTGCTGGGACCTCGACCAGATTCGCGGAATCGGCCCGATCACCGCGGCGCATATCCACCACGGCGCGGCCGGCACCAATGGGCCGCCCGTCTTCACGCTGCACCGGTCCGACGAGGGCCGCTATCAGGGCTGCGCGTCCGGAAGCGAATGGACGCAGCACCGGATCGAGGGCAATCCGGACATGTTCTACGTCAACGTCCATACTGCCGAATATCCGGCAGGGGCGATCCGCGGACAGCTGACCGGCGGCTGACGAAACGGCGGCGGGGACGCCACCCGCGGCGCCGATTGCGCCCGCAACCGGCTTGCGCCACAAGGGCCGGCGATGACCCGGCTCGGCTCGATCCTCCTGTGGTCCGCGATCGCGGCCGCCTTCATCGGGCCGGGCACGGTCGCGGCGGCCGCCTCGGCCGGCGCGGGTTCGGGCACCGCCGTGCTGTGGGCGATCCTCTTTTCGGGCATGGCGACCTTCACGCTGCAGGAATTCGCCGGACGCTTGACCATCGCCACGGGCGACGATCTCGCGGCGGTGCTTCGGCGCCGCTATCGGGCGGGGCTCGGCCGTTTCGCCGTGATCGCCCTCGTCGGCGGGGCGATCCTGCTCGGCTGCGCCGCCTATGAGGCGGGCAATATCCTCGGCGGGGCTGCGGGGGCGATGCTCGCGGTCGAGCTTCCGCGCAGCGTGGTGACGCTGGCCCTGGCGCTGGCCGCCGCAGCGCTGCTGTTCGCCGGATCGCCCGAGCGCGTGGCAATGGCGATGGCGGTGTGCGTCGGCCTGATGGGGGCAGGCTTCCTGCTGGTGGCGGCGAGCCTCGCTCCGCCTGCGGGCGCAGTTCTGGCCGGACTGGTCCCGAGCCCCGCCTTTTCGGAGGACGAGACCGCCTTCCTCGGCATTCTCGCGCTCGTCGGAACGACCGTGGTGCCGTATAATCTGTTTCTCGGATCGGCCCTGGCGCGCGGCCAGACGCTTGGCGAAATGCGTTTCGGCCTGGGCGTCTCGGTCGCGATCGGCGTGTTGATCACCTCGGCCATTCTGGTCGTCGGCGCGACGCTGGCGGGGGCGTTCTCCTTCGAAGCGCTGGGCGAAACGCTGGCGGAGCGGCTCGGACCCTGGGCAAGGACGGGCTTCGCGATCGGTCTCTTCGCAGCGGGCCTGTCCTCGGCGGTTACCGCCCCGCTCGCGGCCGCGCTGACCGCGCGGGGGCTGTTCGGCGAGGCGGGCGATCGACGCTGGCGACCCGCCGGCTGGCGCTTCCGGGCCGTCTGGGCGGTGGTGCTCCTCGCCGGAGCCGGCTTCGGCCTCGCCGACATCCGACCGGTGCCCGCGATTCTCGCTGCCCAGGCCTTCAACGGTGCCTTGCTCCCGCTGGTCGCGCTGTTCCTGCTTGCCGCGATGAACGATGCGGATCTGCTCGGCGCGGAGGTGGCGGGCCCGGTGGCCAATGGCTTCGGCCTGCTGGTGGTGGGGGTGGCGGCGATGCTTGGCCTCACCGCATTGGCGCGCGCCGGCGCCACGATCTTCGGCTATGCGCTGCCCGAGCCGGGTCTGATGCTGCCGGCCTTCGCGATTGCCGGCGTGGCGCTGGGGCGGGCGGTGATGCGGCGCTCGCAATCCCGCTGGCCAGCGGAGAACAGCACAAGGGCGTGATCGCCCGACTTGTCTCGCGCGTCGGGAATTGCAAAGGAGCGGGGATGAACTGGGACGATCAATTTGCCGCCGATGCCGGTGCCGATGAGGCAGAGGCCCGAGGGAAGAAGCGTACCGTCACGGTCGGCTGGACCGTGCGCTGGGCGCAGGCGGGAGCGATCTGGAGCGCGCCCAAGGGGTTCTCCCGCTCGGATCCGAAATCCTCCAGCGCCAAGTCGATTCAGGCCTGCCCGGCCGCGATCGATTTCGACCGCCGCCATTTCGTCGTTCCGGTTCCGGTCGACCTCACGCTCGCCTTCAAGCGCGACTCCCAGGGCAGACTTCAGCTGACCGACGCCGATGGCGAGGGATCGGGGATGCGACCGCAGGGACGCGCGAACCTGCTGCAGTTGCAGCCGCAGAACGAATGGCGGCATCCGGACCGCCCGATCCTGCAATTCACCGCCCCCTATGTCTTCGTGGCCGACGAACCCTGCTGGGTCGCCCAGACCGAGCCCTATCTGCACTGGTTTCCCGAGCGCAGGCCCGGTGTGGCGATGGGCGGGCGCTATCCCATCCATATCTGGCCGCGCCCGCTGGCCTGGGCGTTCGAATGGTACGATCTGTCGAAGCCTCTCGTGCTGCGACGCGGCGACCCATGGTTCTACGTCCACTTCGAGACCGAGAACCCGGGCGCCCATGTCCGGCTCGTCGAGCAGGAGATGACCCAGGAACTCGAGAGCTATCTGAACTCGATCATCGACGTGTCGAACTACCTCAACCGAACCTACGGCATGTTCGGAGAGGCGAAACGCCTCCGGCCCGACAAGCTATTGAAGCCGAAGGGCTGAGTCCTCGCCGCTAGGGCCGCGCGGCTCAACCCCCGGCATCGGTCTTCTTGTAGGGCACGAAATCGTCGAGGAAGAGCACGCCGGTCAGGAAGCCGTTGAGGCGGTCGATCAGCTCGACCTGATCGGTCCGGCACAGGCTGGTGGCGCTGAACTTGCGGATCACCATCACATCGTCGTCGTCGATGCTCTCGGGATTGCGCGTGTAATTGACCCACACCGTATCGCCGTCGCGATAGACCAGCGCGGTGTCCTCGATCTGCTGCAGGCTGCGGCTGCCGATGGTGCGGATGCAGCGCTGCGGCTCGCCCGCCACCCGGCCGTCGAGAATTTCGGCGAGCTTCGCCTGACCGCGGGTCGGGGCGGGCTCCGCAGCCTGTCCCGGCGCGGTCAGCAGGGTGAGGGCGGCAGCGGCGAGGGCGGTGCGTTTGATCATGGCGAGTCTCCTGTGTGCGGAACAGATAAGCAACGGGTGCTGAACGCAGGCTGACGGAACCGCTTTCCTACAGGGCGGCGGGGGCGTATCACCGGCCGGTCTTTGACATGGTGAGTTCCTTCGACGCCTCCGCACGCCCTCGGCGCCGCGGCCGGATCGCCCCTTTCGAAAGACCGGCGCGGAAAGAGACGGTCGCTGCCCGGAAACGCACGGCAAAGCCTTCCTCCGGTTGAGAAATCCGTCTCGACCGAGTTTCTTCCGAACCCCCGGACGGTGTCAACCGCCCGGACGCGGACCGGCACGATCGCGCCTCTCAGCCCGTGCCGCCGACGGTGATTCCGTCGATCAGCAGCGTCGGCTGGCCGACTCCGGCGGGCACGCTCTGCCCGCCCTTGCCGCACATGCCGATGCCTTCGTCGAGCGTCATGTCGTCGCCGATGCCGACCACCCGGGTGAGCACGCTTGGTCCGTCGCCGATCAGCGTCGCGCCCTTGATCGGCGCCACCACCCTGCCTTTTTCGACCTTATAGGCCTCGGTGCAGGCGAACACGAACTTGCCGCTGACGATATCGACCTGCCCGCCCCCGAAGCTGGTGGCATAGATGCCGTCCTCGACGCGCGAGAGGAGGTCCTCCGGATCGTCTGCGCCGCTGCGCATGAAGGTGTTGGTCATCCGCGGCATGGGCGCGTGCTCATAGCTCTCGCGGCGCCCGTTGCCCGTCGCTGCGACCCCCATCAGCCGGGCGTTGAGCCGGTCCTGCATATAGCCCTTGAGGATGCCGTCCTCGATCAGCACCGTCTCGCGCGTCGGCGTGCCTTCGTCGTCGATGCTCAGCGACCCGCGGCGATGGGCGATGCTGCCGTCGTCGACCACGGTCACCCCCGGGGCCGCGACGCGCTCGCCGATGCGACCCGCAAATGCGCTGGTGCCCTTGCGGTTGAAATCGCCCTCGAGCCCGTGACCGACCGCCTCGTGCAGCAGCACGCCGGGCCAGCCGGGGCCGAGCAGCACCGTGGTCTCGCCCGCCGGCGCCGCGACGCTCTCGAGATTGACCAGTGCCTGGCGCACCGCCTCGTCGACCGCGCGCATCCAGCGGCCTTCATCGAACAGATCGTCGTAGAGATAGCGCCCGCCGAATCCGAAGCTGCCCGATTCGCGCCGCCCGTTCTGCTCCGCGACGATGGCGACGTTGAGCCGCACCAGCGGGCGGATGTCGCGCGCGGTGAAGCCGTCGGCGCGGATGATGTCGATCGCGCTCCAGCTGGCCGCGAGGCTGGCCGAGACCTGCGCCACGCGCGGATCCTTCGCGCGCGCCACCGCATCGATCTTCTCCAGCAGCGCCACCTTCTCGGCGAAGGGCACGAGGTCGAGCGGGCTGGCATCGGTGTAGAGGTGGCGGTTGGTCCGCTCGGGTGGCGGCGCATGCGGCTGCTTCGCCGGGTCGAGCAATTGCAGCGTCTCGCCGGCGCGGGCGATGGCGCGTGCGCTGATCTCATTGGCATGGGCGAATCCGGTGGTCTCGCCCGAGATGCCGCGCAGGCCGAAACCCGAATCGCGGCTGTAATCGGCGGTCTTGAGGCGCCCGTCGTCGAAGGCGAAACTCTCGGTCGCCATGAACTGGAGATAGAGCTCGCCATCGTCGCAGGGCGCGAGCAGGCGGGCGGTCAGCGCCTCGGCCTCCTCGGGATCGAGCTGGGTGTAGAGCAGGGCGTGCGGGTCGAGTGCGGAGGTCATGCCGCCCTATGTAGGGACCCGCTCGCCCCCCGTCACCTTTTCACGCGAACGGGAACGGCGCCGATCCCGCGAGCGACGCCTCTCCTCAGCGATAGCCGGGATCGGCCGCGGAGGAGATATCGGGCAGCGTCGCCTGGTCGACGCCATCGGCCGGGCCGCCCTCGAGCACGAAGCGGCGGTCGCAATAGCCGCAATCGACATAGCCATGCTCGTCGATCTCGAGCCAGACCTTGGGGTGGCCGAGCGCCGCAGGCTGATAGTTCAGGCCGGTGCGGATATCGGTGGCGCCGTCGCACCACACGCGGCGGGCGGTGACCTTGGACACTTCGGGGGGAGGCAGGCTCATGGCCAGCGCCGATAATGGGTTTTTCCCCGCGCCTCAAGCGCCTAGGGCATCGCCATGACCACACCCCCCGCCATCCGCATCGACGAGCTCGTCAAGGAATACGCCTCCCCCGGTCCCGGCGAACCGCCCAAGCTGGCCCTGAAGGGGGTCAGCTTCGACGTGCCGCAGGGCGGCATCTTCGGCCTGCTCGGCCCCAATGGCGCGGGCAAGTCGACGCTGATCAACATTCTCGCCGGCCTCGTCCGCAAGACTTCGGGAAGCGCGGAAGTGTGGGGCTTCGACATCGGCTCCAGCCCGCGCAACGCCAAGAGGTCGATCGGCATCGTCCCGCAGGAAATCGTCTTCGACCCGTTCTTCACCCCCTTCGAGGTGCTCGAGAACCAGGCCGGTTTCTACGGCGTTCCCCGGGCCGATCGCCGATCGGAGGAATTGCTCAAGGCGGTCCATCTGTGGGACAAGCGCGATGCCTATGCGCGCACGCTGTCGGGCGGCATGAAACGGCGGCTGCTGATCGCCAAGGCGATGGTGCATTCGCCGCCGATCCTGGTGCTCGACGAGCCCACTGCGGGAGTCGACGTCGAATTGCGCCGCCAGCTATGGGAGCTGGTCGTCGAGCTCAACCGCGAGGGCGTGACCGTGGTGCTGACGACGCATTACCTCGAGGAAGCCGAGCAGCTGTGCGACCGCATCGCGATCATCAACCACGGCGAACTGATCGCCGACAAGCCGACCCGCGAACTGATCGGCATGGCGCGCGAGAAGATCGTATCGGTCACCGTCGACAAGGACCTTGCCGGACCGATCGCCGAGGAGGCCTTCGTCCGCGCCGAAGTGGTCGAGCCGCGCCGGCTCGAGATCACCTATGACCGCGACCGGGCGAGCGCGGGGCAGGTCCTCGCGCTCGTACAGTCGCACGGCTATGCGATCGAGGACGTGACCACCCGCGAGGCCGACCTCGAGGACGTCTTCGTCCAGCTGACCGGCGCCTGATCGGCCAAGGCCCGGTCGGTCAGTGGCCCAGGCCGATCAGAGGCCCAGGTTGCTCAGAGACCCGAGTTGCTCAGAGGAAGGCGCGCGGTGCCAGGCCCGCGTCGCGCACCCGCTGCTTCGCCCAATGGTGCGGCTCGACCTCCTCCATCGCGGTGCGGCAATTGCGGCATCGGCCGACCTGCTGCCCGCTGACGCGCTTTACGTTGGTGTGATCGATGCTGTGCCTGCCAACCGCGCAGGCGATACGTCCCAGTGTCATTTTCTCGCGACCCTCTAGTCCCGTTTCGAGCCCTGTCGATTCGGCCCTTAACCATCGCCGCGCTCCCGCGCAGCGCTGCTGCGCCGAGTCGTTCTGTGCTTGCCGCCTGACGTTTGCAACGCCATGACCCGCGCATGTCAGAACCCTACGACGTCCTCGTCATCGGCTCGGGCGCTGCCGGGCTAACCGCTGCCCTGGCGCTGGCCGAGACCAAGACCGTGCTGGTGCTCGCCAAGGGCCCGTTGACCAGCGGATCGACCGCCTGGGCGCAGGGCGGGATCGCAGCCGTGCTCGATGCCGGCGACACCTTCGAGAATCATATCCGCGACACGATGATCGCCGGTGCCGGCCTCAACGACCGCGAGACCGTGGAATTCGTGATCGAACGCGCGCCCGCCGCGATCGATCGGCTGTGCGATCTGGGCGTGCCCTTCAACCGCGCCGAGGGCGATCTCCACCTGACCCGCGAGGGCGGCCATTCGCATCGCCGCATCGTTCATGTGAACGACGCCACCGGCTGGGCGGTGCAGGCCGCGCTGCTCTCCGCCGCCGAGGACAACCCGAACGTAACCCTGCTGGCAGGGCAGAGCTGCATCGACCTGATCACCGGGCGCAACCAGCAGGACTATTCGGGCTCGGGACGGGTGTGGGGCGCCTATGCGCTCGACGAAGCCAGCGGCGAGGTGGTCGCCCATGTCGCCCGCGCCACGGTGCTGGCGGCGGGCGGGGCGGGCCGGGTCTATCAGTTCAGCACCGCGCCGCGGGGTGCCACTGGCGACGGCATTGCGATGGCCTGGCGAGCGGGCGCGCGCGTGTCCAACATGGAGATGATGCAGTTCCACCCGACCTGCCTGTACAATCTCGAGGTCAAGAACTTCCTCATCACCGAAGCCGTCCGCGGTGAGGGCGGGCGCCTGCTCAACCCGGTCACCGGCGAGCGCTACATGGGACGGTACGACCCCGAGCGGATGGAGCTTGCCCCGCGCGACATCGTGGCCCGCGCCAACGACGACCAGATCAAGCGTTACGGCCTCGACTATGTCCACCTCGACATCAGCCACCGCCCGCCCGAATTCGTGAAGGAGCATTTTCCGACGATCCACGAGAAGCTCCTCGCGCTCGGCATCGACATGACGAAGCAACCCATTCCGGTGGTTCCGGCGCAGCACTATACCTGCGGCGGGGTCAAGGTTGGCCTCGATGCGCAGACCGACCTGCCCGGGCTGTGGGCTGCGGGCGAATGCACCGAAAGCGGGCTGCACGGCGCCAATCGCCTCGCGTCGAACAGCCTGCTCGAATGCTTCGTCTTCGGTGAAGCCGCGGCGAAGGACATCCTCGATTGCTGGGACCGGCTCGATGCGCCGCCTGCGATCCGCCCGTGGGATGCGAGCCGGGTGACCGACTCCGACGAAGAGGTGGTGATCAAGCAGAACTGGACCGAGATCCGGCGCTTCATGTGGAACTATGTCGGGATCGTTCGGACGACCAAGCGGCTCGAACGCGCGGCGCACCGGATTCGGCTGCTACGCGGCGAGGTGGAGGATTACTACGGCCACTTCCGCGTGACCACCGACCTCATCGAACTGCGCAACCTGCTCGCCTGTGCCGATCTGATCGTGAGCAGCGCGCTGAGGCGGCACGAAAGCCGCGGGCTGCATTTCACGCTCGACTATCCCGAAACCGATCCGGTCGCCTGCGATACGGTGCTGGCGCCCTGATCGCTCGCCGGCTCGTCGGCGGCGCTCCAGTCGGTCAGCCGGAAATAGTCGATCGTGGCGCTTTCGATCGGACGGTCGAAGCAGATGCCCAGAGCCTCGGGCGAAACCCAGACTACCCGGCCCGCCTCGCAATGGCCGCCGGCGAGGCCGACTTCGACCCTGCTGCCGAGGACGATCGCGGCTTCGCGCCGTTCGACCATGCAGCCGAGCGGCGAAAGATTGTAGAGAAACTCGTTCGTCACGCGATGGTCGAAGGTCAGCGATACCCGTCCGCTCGCGGGCACGCGATCATGGCTGCGCTGGTTCATCCCCGTCCCCTTGTGAAGTCACTTCGAAAACGGCGGGCAGTAAACAGCATATTGGTTAAGAAATGATGCGGCGAATAGTCCGAGCTTCTATTGCTGCGGAACCCGTAGCGGGACGAGCTGGGCCCCGCTGCGCAGCGGCCAGTCGTCCAGCGCGTATCGACGCACGAGGTCGTCGCCGACCGGTTGCAGGAAACAAATGCCGGTGCTCTGGCCCATCTGCCAGGCGATGGTGCCGGGGATGGCAGGCCCCTCCGCCAGCGTAAGATGGACCGGGGCGCCGATGCTGGCGAGCAGCCCGGGGCATTCGATCAGGCAGGCCCCGGATGACAGATTCGCGATCGTGCAGGGCAACGGCTTCCCGCCGACCGTCAGTCGAGCCTCGACGCGCTTGCTGCGCCTCCTGTCGCGTCCTCGGTCCAGGGGGGGGGATCCGATGCTAGTTGCCGCAGCCGCTATACTTCGAATACGGCGCCGGAAATTGTAGTATAGCGACAGGATCGATTTGCCCGGCGCTGCGTCTATACTGTAGGTGGGCCGGCAGACCCGTCACATCCGGGAATCTGCCCATGGGCATGTATGGGATGGACAAGACACCCGCTTTGCTGTGAGTCGCTTCCGTGCATGACGGGGGAGAGCGACAGATGCCCAAAGCAATCGCCAACGGGATCGAGATTCACTACGAAGAACACGGCGAAAGCGGCAATCCGCCGATGCTGCTTATCATGGGCTTCGGTGCCCAGCTGACCCTGTGGCCCGAGGAGTTGGTGGAGGCTCTGGCAAGGCACGGCTTCCGTGTGATCCGCTACGACAATCGCGACGTCGGCCTGAGCCACAAATTCGATGGAGTGAAGGCACCCGGTGCGGTCAGGATGACGCTGCTGTCGAAGCTCGGCTTCACGCCGAAGGTGCCCTATACGCTGGCCGACATGGCCGGCGATGCGGTCGGGCTGCTCGATGCCCTCGGCATCGACAAGGCGCATATTGTCGGGGCGAGCATGGGGGGCATGATCGCCCAGCATGTCGCTGCAAAGCATGCCGAACGCTGCCTCAGCTTCACCCAGATCTTCTCGACCACGGGCAATCCCGGGCTGCCGCCCGCGAGGAAGGAGGCGTTGCAGGCGCTGGTGACGCGTCCCAAGAGCCAGGATGAGGCAGTGCTGGTAGACCATGGCATGATGCTGGCGCGCACGATCGGTTCGCCCGGCTACCCGGCGGACGAGGAGCGGTTGCGCGAACGGACGACGGCAAGCTTGCGCCGCAGCTTCTATCCCGAAGGGCCGACCCGGCATCTGGCGGCGATCCTTGCCGATGGTGACCGCCGATCGATGGTTCGCGGGATCTCCGTCCCCACCCTCGTCCTCCATGGAGAAGACGATCCGCTCGTGCCCTGCGAAGGCGGGCGGGACACCGCAGCCTGCATTCCCGGCGCCAAATTGAAGACGATCCCGGGCTGGGGGCACGATCTTCCGCTCGAGCTCGTCGACGAGGTGGCCGATGCGATCGCGGAGCATGCGAGGGCCAGCGCGGTCTGAAGCGCGGGGCTGTGCCGGTGCGTAATTCGCACCGGAACTGCCGGCGCGGCCAGTCCGGAGCGCCTCGAAAAGGCGCTCTTGAAAGGTCCTGCGGGTGCGTGGATCCGTGGCGATCGCGCCAGGTTTCGACCAACGGCAATCCTCTTCCGACAAAGCGGAGGAGGGCCGCCACGCTTTTCGAATCGCTCGCTTTGCGTCCGTTTCGCCCAGTGGCGGCAATGTTCCCGATACGGGTCGGTCTGCCACCTGCGGTGGCAATGATGCGATCTTCTTCGGCAACGATCGAAAAGAAACGCGCGATTTTGTCGCTCAATCGGGCGCCATTTGACAATTATCTTTCGAGAACCGAAGGTTCGCCTCGGGCCAGGCTGCTCCGCAGTGGCGTGCAAGGTCCGCAGGATCGACCCGTGCCGGGACCGCCGGGTGGTAATAGACCGAACCACATACGTGGCACATCATTGCGGCCGATCATCTCTTTTTTGAAAGGATGGTCACATGAAGAATATGTCTCTCGTCGCCCTTGCCCTCGTCGCCGCCACGGTGCTGCCGTCGGCATCCGCGGGGGCACGCGAAATCGTCGTCAGCCCGAGCCGAACGGAAACCGTCTTCGTCCGGGACGTCTCGCGGGAACTCGATCGCCAGCTGCAACGCGATCGATCGCCGCTGCGCCAGGCTTCCAAGGGCTATGCCATCGTCCGCTTCCGGTGCAGCGTCGATGGCCTGCCAGAGGCGATCTCGATCTATCGCAGTTCGGGGGACAGGCAGGTGGATCGCATCGCTCTTCGGGCTGTGGAGCGGCTCCGCTCGCTTCATCCTCTGCCCGACGGTGCTGCCAGCGGACAGCTGATCCAGGCGAATGTCGCCGTTGCCGGAACCGAACGGGCGCTGGCGATGGTGCAGCGTCGGCTCGCCCGTGACGAGGCGCAGCGGCTGGCCTCTGCCCCGGTCGAAAGCAATGTCATCGTGCTGGGATCGTTCGCGACCTTCGCTTCTTGAACCTGCCCCCAAGGCAGGCGGGATTCGGCACCGGTTCGGCACGACTGCGGAGTCGCCCTACCGGTGTCGGACCCTGCCTTTTCGGCAAGTGGCCGGACCGCGTCTCGGCCGCTTCGGGGTTCGATGGCCGGCAAGCGGCGTTGGCCCATCGTGCCCGCATAAATTTTTTCACGGATTCATTTTGCCCCTTGCGTCAGGACGGACTCCAGCTTGGTCCACGCGTCGCTGCGTTGCAGTAGCATAGGACACCCACTCCGATGCCAGTCCCCGATGCCTAAATTATCGTTAGTGCCCTTGCATGCCGCCCGCGGCTGATTCAGTATCTAGTAGTCGGATTGCCCGGGGGACCCACAAGACCTAGCTATTGGCGGCATTCTTCCCATATCGGGGAGGGGCCTCGGCGAAAGCGCTCCTGTGGGAAAAATGGGATAAGTTCTCTCCCCGGCATCTGGCGAAATTGATAGGTGGGGCGTGTCCCCGCCAACTCGAACACAAGCGGAACGCAACGCGCCGGTGAACGCGCGCAGACCGGACGACAGGGTGGGCAGACGATGGATTTCAAGAGCGGGGACGACACGGCGATGGCATTGGATCTGGACATGCGGGACACCGTCGAGGAATCCACCACGAGCAAGAAGAAAGCGGTTGCGATGGACACGAGCGACAAGGGTAGCGAGGAACTGGTCGCCGCGGCTGCGGGCGATGCGCTGGCGGGTGCGCTGGCGCAGGTCGCGAAGGACAGCGCGCAGGCCGGGAGCGACGACAGCAAGAAGATCCTCGACCGGCGCTTCGACATTGCAACCGACGAGAGCCGCGATGCCTTGCTGACCGATTTCGGCAAGGAAACGCTGATCGACCGCTATTTGCTGCCGGACGAGACGTTTCAGGATCTCTTCGCCCGCGTCGCCGATGCCTTCGCCGACGACCAGGAGCACGCCCAGCGGCTGTACGATTACATCAGCCGCTTGTGGTTCATGCCCGCGACGCCGGTGCTCTCGAACGGCGGCACCACGCGCGGCCTGCCGATATCCTGCTATCTCAACAGCGTCGAGGACAGCCTCGACGGGATCGTCGGGACATGGAACGAGAACGTCTGGCTGGCGTCCAAGGGGGGCGGCATCGGCACCTATTGGGGCAATGTCCGCGGAATCGGCGAGCCCGTCGGTCTGAACGGCAAGACCAGCGGCATCATTCCCTTCGTGCGGGTGATGGACAGTCTGACCCTCGCCATCAGCCAGGGCTCGCTGCGGCGCGGTTCGGCCGCCTGCTATATCGATGTCTCGCATCCCGAGATCGAGGAATTCCTCGAAATCCGCAAACCTTCGGGCGACTTCAATCGCAAGGCACTGAACCTGCACCACGGCGTGCTCATCACCGATGCCTTCATGGAAGCCGTTCGCGCGGGGGAGGAATTCGACCTGATCAGCCCCCGCGACGGCTCGGTGCGCAAGACGATCGATGCACGCAGCCTGTTCCAGAAGCTGGTCGAGACGCGGCTTGCCACGGGCGAACCTTATATCGTCTTCTCCGATACGGTGAACCGGATGATGCCCAAGCACCATCGCGAGCTTGGTCTCAAGGTCTCGACGTCGAACCTCTGCGCCGAGATCACTCTGCCCACGGGGATCGACCACCTCGGCAACGATCGCACCGCCGTGTGTTGCCTCAGTTCGCTCAATCTCGAGAAATGGGACGAGTGGAAGGATGACAAGGTCTTCGTCGAGGACATCATGCGCTTCCTCGACAACGTCCTGCAGAACTATATCGACCGGGCGCCCGAGGAGATGGCCAGGGCCAAATATTCGGCGATGCGCGAGCGCAGCGTCGGCATGGGGGTGATGGGGTTCCACTCCTTCCTCCAGTCGAAGGGCATCGGCTTCGAAAGCCCCATGGCGAAGGTGTGGAACCTCAAGATGTTCAAGCACATCAGCGCCAAGGCCGAAGAGGCGAGCATGGTCCTGGCGAAGGAGCGCGGGCCCTGCCCCGATGCCGAGGAGACCGGCGCGATGGAGCGGTTCAGCTGCAAGATGGCGATCGCGCCGACGGCGTCGATCTCGATCATCTGCGGCGGCACCAGCGCTTGCATCGAGCCGATTCCGGCGAACATCTACACCCACAAGACGCTCTCCGGCAGCTTCATCGTCAAGAATCCCTATCTCGAGAAGCTGCTCGACAAGAAGAGCAAGAACTCGACCAACGTCTGGAATTCGATCCTCGAGAAGGGTGGCAGCGTCCAGCATCTCGACTTCCTCACCGGTGAGGAGAAGGCGGCGTTCAAGACCAGCTTCGAGATCGACCAGCGCTGGTTGCTCGAATTCGCTGCCGACCGGGCGCCCTATATCGACCAGGCGCAGTCGCTGAACCTGTTCATCCCGGCCGATGTCGACAAGTGGGACCTGATGATGCTGCATTTCCAGGCATGGGAAAAGGGCATCAAATCGCTCTACTATCTGCGCTCGAAGAGCGTTCAGCGTGCGGGCTTCGCGGGCGGGGTCGAGGCGGACAACACCGCCGATGCGGCGAAATACGAACTCGCCGCCGGGGCGGGCGAGCAGACCGACTACGAGGAGTGTCTCGCCTGCCAGTGACGTGCCACTGAGGCGACCGTCCGAGCCGGCTAGTGGACCTTCGCCTCGGATGCCATTTCGCTGCGATTGCGGCCGCCGTGCTTGGCTGTGTAAAGCGCCGCATCCGCGCGCTTGAGCAGTTCGGCGAGCTCGGGCACGCCGCGGCCGTCGTGGATGGCGATCCCGATGCTGGCGGTGCAACTCGCGGTGCTGCCCGAGCTATCATGCGGGATCTCGATCCGCTCGATCGCGGTGCGCAGGTCCTCGGCCAGCTCGCGCGCCTGCCGCTCCCCGTTCACGCGCAGCACGATGACGAATTCCTCGCCCCCGAAGCGCGCCGCAAGACCGCCATGCGCCGAGGCGCAATGCCGCATCTCGACAGCCACGGCTCGCAGACAGTCGTCGCCTGCATGATGGCCCCAGCTGTCGTTGAACCGCTTGAAATGATCGAGGTCGACCATCATCACCGCGACGCGTGCCTCGCCGGTCGCGGGAGCGGAATCGTACTGGCGGGCGAAAGTCTCGATCGTCCGGCGCCGGTTGGCCAGCCCGGTCAGCGGATCCTGCATCGACAGTTCGACAAGCCGAGCATTGCTCTGTGCCAGCTCGGCCAACCGCACCTGCGACTGGAGCCCGAGAAGGAAATTGCGCCCGAGGAGCGTCCGGACCCGCTGCTGCAGGAAAAAGGCCACCACCCCGGTGACGATCGAAATACCGATGAAGGAGGGATCGTGGACGAGCGGCCCCCCGGCGAACATGCCCAGACCGAAGGCGACGGCGGCGAACGCGAGCAAGAACAGCACGACTTCGCGCCGGGACCAGGACAGCACGGGCGTCATCACCCCGATCACCAGCACCGGGCTCACCGCCATATAGGCGCCGAGGATCGGCGGGGCCCATTGGACACCAGCCAGCAGAACAGCGCTGAAGGCGATCAGCGAGGCCCCGGTAACGACCTTCTGCAGCGCCAGCAGACGCAGCGGTAGAGCCAGTCCGATCAGTTGCAGCGGCAGGACCAGGCCGAACCGCAGGGCGAGCATTTCCGGCACGCGATCGGGGAGGAGCAAGAGGTCGAAGGGGGCGGTGACCAGAAGAACCGCCAAGCCGAGCCGCAGGAGGAAGCGGTGGTCGCGGAACTGCCTTTCTCCGATGGCGGCGTGGAAGTCGTCGGCCAGCGGGCCGGGCCATCCGTGCGGCGGCGTATCGTGGTCCAGCGCGCGTTGCCCCGCCTGGGCCAGGCTGGCGTCGGGTGGGGAGAACAGCACATGATAGTCCGGCGACCGCATCGGGCGCTGTTTAGGACAGCATGCCGCGCTGGCAAGCGATATGCGTCTTCTATTATCCAAATTCACGCGTGTCGCTAATGAAACACGCATGAAGATCGCCCCGCGAGCCTGTTTGTTAGCTCACGGGGCGATTACATTTGTCGCGTGACCAGCGCTTTTGGCGGGTAGCTAGACCGCCAGGCTTTCGGGAATGCGGGCGGTCTGCTTGAGGTAGATCCGGCCGTCGTCGATCTTCTCGACATCGTCGAGGGCGACGAAGTGGTGCATCTTGTCGGCGCTGTCCGAACGGGTCAGTTTGATCGTCTCGTCCTCGACCTCATCGACTGTACCGACATGGCGACCGTTGCAATCGGCGACTTCCATATGTTCCTTGATGCGTAGCTTCTCGAACATGGTTTCTCCTTATGTCTTCGTGACTTATACCCTACCAACGGTGGAGCGCAGGGGGCGGTCCACGGCTCGTCCAAACTGTTGCACGGCCCGTTCGGCCGCGGTGACGGCACCCTCTGGAGCCGTTCGTCCCCCTCGAACGCGAGCGCCCCGCCTCTTGCGGGGCGGGGCGCCGATGCGCGGATCTCGTCTGCGGGAAGGGGACGCGGGCGCAGCCGCTATCCCCCGTGTACTGCGCCGGTCAGTCGCAGCCGAGCGGGCGATCCGCGTCGGCGCGGGCGCGCCCGGCGGAGCGGCTGGCATCGCGTTGATCGCGTGCCATCCGATCGTCCGCATCGCGGGCATTGCCATAGCCGGTCTGCGCCTCGGCCTGTTTGTCGAGATTTCCCGGCTGATTGACTTCGTATTGATCGTATTCGGGCCGCGGAGCACCGGCTTCGGAATGCGTCGCCTGTTGCTGATCGCCCGGCCGCGCACCTTCGCCCGCTTCGTGGTGCGCATCGTTGCGCTCGCGCGATTCGCCTTCGCGCGGCCCGGTCCGCTCGATACCGCCGGGTTCGTGTCCCGGCCTGAGCGTGACGTCGCGGCTGTCGTCGGGTTCGTATTGTCCCATGAGATAAACTCCTTTCCCCCGGAGAACGGGCGGATGGCGGGAGGCGTTCCACGGGTGGGCCCGTTCCACCCACCTGTTATCCCCGCCGAATCGATTGCGCTTGCCTTCGATTCCGCGTCATGATTCCCTATATGAGTCGTTCGGCCGAGAACCTCAGGAGTACAAGATGTCGTTGCTGGAATCCCGCAAGACCTACAAGCCCTTCGAATACCCTTGGGCTTACGAGTTCTGGAAGCGCCAGCAGCAGATTCACTGGATGCCCGAGGAAGTGCCGCTGGGCGAGGATTGCCGCGACTGGGCGCAGAAGCTCTCCGATCACGAGCGCAATCTGCTCACGCAGATCTTCCGCTTCTTCACCCAGGCCGACATCGAGGTGCAGGATTGCTACCACGAGAAGTACGGCCGCGTGTTCAAACCCGTCGAGGTCAAGATGATGCTCGCCGCCTTCTCCAACATGGAGACGGTGCACATCGCCGCCTATTCGCACCTTCTCGACACGATCGGCATGCCCGAAAGCGAATATGGCATGTTCCTCGAATATGAGGAGATGAAGGACAAGCACGACTACCTTCAGCAGTTCGGGGTCGATTCGGACGAGGACATCGCCCGTACGCTTGCCATGTTCGGCGGCTTCACCGAGGGGCTGCAACTGTTCGCCAGCTTCGCCATGCTGATGAACTTCCCGCGCTTCAACAAGATGAAGGGCATGGGCCAGATCGTCAGCTGGTCGGTCCGCGACGAGAGCCTGCATTGCGAAGGCATCACCCGCCTGTTCCACGCCTTCTGCGCCGAACGCGATTGTCTGACCAAGCCGGTCCGGGAAGACATCATCGACATGTGCCAGAAGACGGTGCGGCTGGAGGACGCCTTCATCGATCTCGCCTTCGAGCAGGGCCCGGTGCCCGGCATGACGGCGAAGGAGATCAAGAAATACATCCGCTACATCGCCGATTGGCGGCTGGGCCAGCTCGGTCTGCAGCCGATCTACATGGTCGAGGATCATCCGCTTCCCTGGCTCGCCCCGCTGCTCAACGGCGTCGAGCACGCGAATTTCTTCGAGACCCGAGCGACCGAATATTCGAAGGGCGCAACCCGCGGCAATTGGAACGACGTCTGGACGAGCTTCGACAAGCGCAACAAGGCGCGTCCGGCGAATGAGGAAGAAAGCCCGGTCGACGAGGGACCCGGATTGTTCGGGGATGCCGATCCGGCCGGCAGCGTCGCCGCGGAATAGCCGGAGGGTCGGCGCGCCCGGACCCGCCGGCTCCGATATCGCTCAGGCGGCGCGGAGGCCCGTGGTGGGTTTCGATCCCCCATCCCGCGCCGACAGTCCGGCAAAGAGCGTGTCGACGATCGCTGCCAGCTTGTCTTCGGTCAGCCGGTCCTCGAGCATCGGAATGAGGTCGGGCATGGTGTAGCAGATCGCCATCTGGCTGATCAGCGAGCGCGCCTGCTCAATCTCCAGCCCGGCGAAATGTCCATCGGCCTGCGCTTCGGCGATGATCTCGCACAGATAGTGGTCGGCGAGATCCACGAAGCTCCGGACCCGTTCGAAGCGCGCTGCGCCCAATTCGCAGAGCAGACGATAGAGCCCGGGATCGCGGCGGAACTCCATGCGGCGCCGATCGAAACGGCGGACGATGAATTCGTACAGCTTGCGATTGGACGGGAGGTCGGAGGCCATGACCTCTTCCATGATCGCAAGTTCGGGCTCGAACCAGCGCTCGACCGTCGCATCGAAGAGGTCTTCCTCATCGGGAAAGACCGTCTCGATCCGCGCGCGGGACAGCCGGGTCTCGGCCGCGAGCACGGCGCGGGTCGTTTCCTCGCCGCGCCGAGATGCCAGCTCGATCGCCAGATCGGTGAGCCGTTCGCGTTCCCTGGCAATGTCCGCTTCGGTCATATCCGGCCGGTTCCCCATGGACTGGTCGGGTTCATCTAGGGCAGGTGAGGACGCGTTTGAACCCCTCGCTGCCGCTCTTTTTTCACCTCTCCGGTGGCACCGGCTGTGGCTGTGCATGGTAGCATTGGCGGTCGGCTCGAAGGCCTGGTGCACCTCGCACGGAGGTCAGGACCCCGGCCCGGTGCTGGTTGTCCCGAATGCCGGTCGGACGACGACCGTGTCTCCGGCCTCTGCGGGAGGCGAGGCTTCGCCGGGTCCGGTCCCCTCCTCGCGCGCTTCGGAACCTTCGGTCATGGCGGCGAACAGCGCTTCGTAGTGGTTGAAGGCGCGGCGAAGCTCCTCGGTGGTGGCATCGCTCGCCCGCGCGGCGATCTCATGGCCCGCGCGATAGTGTTTGGCGACCTCGGCGTGGCCCACGGTCAGATCGGCATGGCGGCGCTCGAAATCGGCCATGGGGTAGCCGCGGGCGGTCATGATCTGGGTCAGCAGACGATCGGCGCGGCTCACCGCCTCGATCGGGCTGTCGACGAACAGCGTCTTGGTGGAGTCCCACTCGCCGACGAAGCGATCGCGGTCCGAGGGGGACAGCGGCTGGATCTCGAGGGCCTTCGCGCGCTTCTCGCGCGCGATCAGATCGGCCTCGCCATCGGATCGGCCGCCGCGGGCTGCGACCGTCCGGTCGTATTCCTCCCCGAAGTGGTCGCGCAAACTGTCGGTCCGGCGCTTCTGCGCGAACAGCCAGACGAGCAACAGTATGACGACTGCCGCGATCGCGACGATTGCGAGAGTTGTTTCCTGGCCTTCCATGAGCGGGTCTCCAATATGCTGGTCCAGCCCCCACACTCTCTCAGCAATGTTCAGGCTCGACGGCCGTTCCTCGGCTACATCCGGAACACGCCGAATTGCGGACGATCGGCGATAGGTGCCTCGAGCGTCGCCGCGAGTGCCAGGCCGAGGACGTCGCGGGTCTGCGCCGGATCGATCACCCCGTCGTCCCACAGCCGGGCGGTGGCGTAATAGGGATTGCCCTCGTCCTCGTATTTCTGCCGGATCGGTGCTTTGAATTCCTCTGCCTCTTCGGGCGTCCAGCCTTCGGCATCGCGGTGCACCGTGGCGAGCACCGAGGCCGCCTGCTCGCCGCCCATCACGGAGATCCGCGCATTGGGCCAGGTGAACAGGAAGCGGGGCGAATAGGCCCGGCCGCACATCCCGTAATTGCCGGCGCCGAAGCTGCCGCCGATGACCACGGTGACCTTGGGCACGGTCGCGGTGGCAACCGCAGTGACCAGCTTGGCACCGTGTTTGGCGATTCCTTCGGCCTCGTATTTGCCGCCCACCATGAAGCCCGAGATGTTCTGCAGGAACAGCAGCGGAATCCGTCGCTGGCAGGCGAGCTCGATGAAATGGGCGCCCTTCTGCGCGCTTTCGGAGAACAGCACGCCGTTGTTCGCGAGGATCGCCACCGGCATGCCCCAGACATGTGCGAAGCCGCACACCAGCGTCGCGCCATAGTGCTGCTTGAATTCGTGGAACTCGCTGCCGTCGACGATGCGGGCGATCACCTCATGCACGTCATAGGGAGCGCGCACGTCCTCGGGGATGAGAGCGTAGAGATCCTCGGCTTCGAATTTCGGGGTCCGCGGATCGCGGCGATCGATGCCCCGCGCCGCGCCGGTATTCGCGCCAAGGTGGCTGACGATGTCGCGGACGATCGTCAGCGCATGCTCGTCGGTCTCGGCCAGATGATCGACCACCCCCGACTTCCGCGCATGGAGATCGCCGCCGCCCAGATCCTCGGCCGAAATCTCCTCGCCCGTCGCGGCCTTCACCAGAGGCGGCCCGGCGAGGAAGATCGTTCCCTGCTCGCGTACGATCACCGTCTCGTCCGACATCGCCGGAACATAGGCGCCCCCGGCGGTGCAACTGCCCATCACGCAGGCGATCTGCGGAATCCCCAGAGCGCTCATATTCGCCTGGTTGAAGAAGATCCGCCCGAAATGATCGCGGTCGGGAAAGACCTCGGCCTGATAGGGGAGATTCGCCCCGCCGCTGTCGACGAGGTAGATGCATGGCAGGCGATTGTCCTGCGCGATTTCCTGGGCGCGCAGATGCTTCTTCACCGTCATCGGATAATAGGAGCCGCCCTTCACGGTCGGATCGTTGCAGACGATCATCACCTGCCTGCCCGAGACGCGGCCGATCCCGCAGATCATCGAGGCGCCGCTGACGTCGCCTTCATACATGCCGTTCGCTGCCAATTGGCCGATCTCGAGGAAAGGAGAGCCAGGATCGAGCAGCCGCTCGACCCGCTCGCGCGGGAGCAGCTTGCCGCGCGAAACATGCCGTTCGCGATGCTTCTCGGGGCCGCCGAGCGCAGCTTCGGCGACCTTGGCGCGCAGATCCTCTGCCAGGGCGCGATTGTGTGCGAAACGGGCCTTCGCATCGGGCGTCTCCCGATCGAGCTGCGTGCTCAGGACAGGTGCCGTCACCCCGCCGCTCCAATCAGCTCGCGGCCGATCAGCATGCGCCGGATCTCGTTCGTGCCGGCGCCGATGTCGAGCAGCTTGGCATCCCGGAGGTAGCGTTCGACCGGCCAGTCCTTGGTGTATCCCGCCCCGCCGAGCGCCTGGACCGCCTCGCCCGCGACCCGGAAGGCGTTTTCGCTCGCGAGCAGGATCGCGCCGGCTGCATCGAAGCGGGTCGTCTGACCGGCATCGCAGCTCTTGGCAACGGCATAGGTATAGGCGCGCGCGGATTGCAGCGCGACATACATGTCGGCGACCTTCGCCTGCATCAGCTGGAAGGAGCCGATCGGCTTGCCGAACTGCTTGCGCTCGCGCAGATAGGGGATGACCGTGTCGAGGCACGCCTGCATGATCCCGAGCTGGAGCCCGGCGAGCACCACGCGTTCGTAGTCGAGCCCGCTCATCAGCACTCCGACCCCGCCGTGGAGCGGCCCCATCACGTTTTCCTCGGGCACTTCGCAGTCGTCGAAGACAAGCTCGGCGGTGGGGCTGCCACGCATGCCCATCTTGTCGATCTTCTGCCCGATGGAAAAGCCGGGCATGTCCTTCTCGATCAGGAAGGCGGTGATCCCGCGGCTGCCCTGTTCGGGGTCGGTCTTGGCATAGACCACCAGCGTGTCGGCATGGGTCGCATTGGTGATCCAGAACTTGGTGCCGTTGAGGACATAACCGCCCTGGACGGTTTCGGCCTTCAACTTCATCGATACGACGTCCGATCCCGCGCTCGCCTCGCTCATGGCGAGCGAACCGACATGCTCGCCCGAGACGAGCTTGGGCAGGTATTTCGCCTTCTGCTCCTCATTGCCCCAGCGGCGGATCTGATTGACGCACAGATTCGAATGCGCCCCATAAGACAGGCCGATGCTGGCGCTGGCGCGGCTGACTTCCTCGACCGCGATCACATGCTCGAGATAGCCGAGACCGAGACCGCCCCACTCCTCTTCCACGGTAATGCCGTGGAGTCCGAGATCGCCCATGGCGGTCCACAGCTCCTCGCGCGGGAACCAGTCCTCGCGATCGGCCTTCTCGGCCAGGGGAGCGATCCGCTCGTCGGCGAAGCGGCCGACGCTTTCGCGGATCATCCGGGCAGCTTCGCCGAGCTGAAAGTCGAAATCGGGGGTCGCGCGCATTCTCTCTCCTCGTGCGGTCGCGGAAATACCGTCTGCGGTGGCGCGATAGCCGAGCCGGGCCGGGCGGGCAAACCGTTACGCCGGCTTGCCGCCAGGCAAGGTTAAACCGCTTGATTCGCGAACCAGCTCGCCTAGGCATCGCCTTCGATGTACCCGAAGTCGAGCGAACCCTGGCCGCGCGGAAAGGCGCCCGCGCAAGCCTTCTGCGGCGAGGACGAGCGCCTGACGGTTCTGGCCGCGCATGGCGAAAGGCCGCTGGTCGACGACCGCGAATTGCAGGACATCGTCGATTTCGCCGCCGACCTCTGTGCCACGCCTGGCGCCATGGTCACGCTGGTCGAGGCCGAACGCCAGCATTTCCTCGTCCGCACCGGCGTGAAGGAACGCGAAGCGCCCCGCAGCACCAGCTTCTGCGCGCATGCCATGCTCGGGGCCGAACCGATGATCGTGGCCGATGCGGCAGCCGATCCGCGCTTCGCCGGCAATCCGCTGGTCATCGGCGAGCCGGGTATCCGCTTCTATGCCGGCTACCCTCTCATTTCCGCCGAAGGGGCGCCGCTCGGCGCATTATGCGTGGTCGATTTCGTGCCGCGACCCACCGGCCTGTCGGCGATCCAGCGGCAGGGGCTCGCCGTTCTTGCGGAGGCAGTGATGCGGCGGCTGACGCAGGAACGGCTCGATCGCATGGCGCTCGACGCCATCGCCCGCCGCGAGGCGCGCCTGAAGATGATGATCGACAGCGTACCCGGCATCGCCTGGTCGTCCGATGCCGCCGGCAATCTGGACTACGTCAACGCGCGCTGGACCGAGGCGACCGGCGCTCCGGTGCCCGAGAGCGCTGCCGAATGGGTCGACTTCATCCATCCGGAGGACCGCGACGCAAGCCTCGCCCGCTGGATCGAGGCGATGCGGCGGGGCCGGCCGCATGAGGAGGAGGTCCGGATGCGGCAGAAGGATGGTACCTACCGCTGGGTCCTGTCGCGCGCGCTGCCGGCCGAAGAGGAGGAGGGTGGCCAGCGCTGGTTCGGTACGGTGATCGACGTCGACCGCGCCAAGCGCCTGTCGGAATCGCGCGATCTCCTGGCGAGCGAGCTGTCCCACCGGATCAAGAACATCTTCGCGGTGGTGGCCGGCATCGTCACCATGCGATCGCGGGGACGGCCCGAGGTCGAGGAATTCGCCAACGAGATCAACGCTGCGATTCGCTCGCTCGGCAAAGCGCACGATTATGTGCGGGCCGGGCCGGGACTCCGGCGCAATTCGCTGCGCGACCTGCTCGGCGATCTGCTCGAGCCCTACGACATGGGCAAGGAGCGGATCCGATATGAGGGCGAGGATATTGCGATCGGGGCGCGTGCGGCAACTCCACTGGCGCTGATCTTTCACGAACTGGCCACCAATGCGGCGAAATACGGCGCGCTCTCGCACTCCGACGGCAGGGTGCGGGTTGCCGCGACCCGCTCTCCGGCGGAATGCGGCGAGATTTGCCTGACGTGGCAGGAATCCGCAGCCGGTTTCTCCGGAGAACCCCCATCCCGCGAAGAGGGATTCGGTTCGCGCCTGCTCCGGCTCGCGATCGAGGGTCAGCTCAAAGGCCGTTTCCGGCGCGAATTTGCGGAGGACGGGCTGACCGTCGCAATCACCGTTCCGGTCGAGAAGATCGCCCAATAGCAGGGGTCGCGTCCCTGCGCCCGCTCTCCTATGGTACCGGTCTTAGCGAGGAGAGCACAATGATCCGACTGGTCACGATCGCACTGCTGGAAGTGGCTGCGTTAGCCGCTTGCTCGCCTCCGGCCGACAATGCGACCGGTACCGAATTGGGCGGGAGCGGCGTTTCCGCGGTGGCGACTGCCTCGATGGAGCCCAAGGATGCCCCGGTTCCCGATGGTTTCGCGCGGACCGCATGGCGCGTGATGGCCGAGGACGGGGCGCGCTACACCACCTATCTCGACGCGGACGGCAGCTATCGCGACCTGCGCAATGGCGATCCCTGGCACGAAGGGCAGTGGACCTATACGACCGGCGACACACCACGGCTTTGCCTCGAGCCCGAGGGAGAGAATGCCGTCGAGCGGTGCTGGGAGCCGGGTCCCAGTGATGGCGACACGATGGAAGCGACCGGCGACGACGGCAGGACGATCGAGCTGGAACGGGTGGAGTACGTCCCGGTCCCCGACGATGCGGACGATGCTGAAGATGGGGATGGCGCAGTCGGGTGAGCGAGGCGCCCGATCCGCTGCTCGAGTTTCGGAGCATCCGCAAGTTCTATTCCTCGGTCGAGGCGGTCGCGGGCGTTTCACTGACCGTCGCCCCGGGAGGTTTCGTGGCTCTGGTGGGTGCCTCGGGTTCGGGCAAGTCGACCCTGCTCAAGACGGTCAACCGGCTCGTCGAACCGAGCGAGGGGGCGGTCCTGTTCGAGGGGAGGGACGTCGCGGCGCTGAAGCTGCCGCAGCTGCGCCGCCGGATCGGCTATGTGTTCCAGTCGGTCGGCCTGTTCCCGCACATGACCGTCGCGGAGAACATCGCCATCGGCCCGAGACTGAGCGGAGAGAGGCTGCAGCCGGCGCGGATCGGAAAGCTTCTCGAACTGGTCGAGCTCGAGCCGTCCATCGCTGCGCGTCTGCCCGCGGCGCTCTCGGGCGGCCAGCGCCAGCGCATCGGGGTCGCGCGCGCGCTGGCGAATGATCCGCATCTGCTGTTGATGGACGAGCCGTTCGGGGCACTCGATCCGGTCACGCGTGCCGCGCTGGGCGAACGCGTGCGCCGCCTTCATGGCGAGCTGGGATTGACCACGGTGATGGTCACCCACGACATGGCCGAGGCCTTGCTGCTGGCGGATCGGGTGCTGGTGATGGACTGCGGCCGGATCGTCGCCGACGAGACGCCGCATGCCCTGCTCGACGGGGCTGGCGGCGAGATCGCCCAGGCTCTCGTCGCGGTTCCCCGGGCCCAGGCCTCCCGCCTGACGGAACTGGCGCGATGACCGCGCTATGGATCGCGCTGCTCGGCCTCGGCGACAAGCTGGCGGCGCATGTGCTCCTGTCTGCAGCGGCCATTACGCTGGGCATTGCGGTGGCGCTGCCGCTGGCGGTCTGGGCGAGCCGGTCGACCGGAGTCGCGCGCGCTGCGCTCGGTTTCGCCAGCCTCGTCCAGACCATACCCGCGCTGGCGCTGCTGGCGCTGTTCTTCCCGATTCTGGTAAGCCTGCGCGCGGTATTCGGTGAGGGTCTTCCGACGCTCGGCTTCCTCCCGGCGCTGCTGGCGCTCGCGCTCTATGCGCTGCTGCCGATCCTGCGCAATGCGGTGACTGCGCAGGCCAATCTCGATCCGGGCGTGATCGAGGCGGCGCATGCCGTGGGGATGACCTTCCGGCAGAGGCTGCGGCTGGTCGAGGGCCCGCTCGCCGCACCCTATGTGATGGCGGGCATCCGCACCGCCTCGGTCTGGACGATCGGCGCCGCGACGCTGTCCACCACCATCGGCCAGCCCAGCCTCGGAGATCCGATCTTTGCCGGACTGCAGACGCAGAATTGGGCGCTGGTGCTCGCCGGTTGTATCGCCAGCGCCGGCCTGGCGATGGTCGCCGATGGCCTTCTCGGCACGATCGAGCGCGGGCTGGCAACGCGCCGACGGGGGCTGGTGCTGGGCGGGCTGGCAGCCGTCCTCCTGGGTATCGGGACGGCGCTGTTCGCCCAGTTCGGGGCCGGCGATGGCGCGCGCGACGATCGGGTGGTCATCGGCGCCAAAGGCTTCTCCGAGCAGTATATACTTGCGCGGCTGATGGGGCAGCGGCTCGAAGCCGCGGGCTTTGCCGTCGAATATCGCGACGGCTTGGGATCGGCGGTCGCGCATCGGGCCCTGACCACCGGGGCGATCGACATCCTTGTCGATTACACCGGGACGATCTGGGCCAATCAGATGAAGAGAAACGACAATCCCTCCCGCGATGCGATGCTCGCCGAGATCGTCGAATGGGAGCGGCGCACCAGCGGCACGCAGGTCCTCGGCCGGCTCGGCTTCGAGAATGCCTATGGTCTGGCGGTCCGCGGCGATACGGCGGCGCGTGAGGGGCTGTCCTCGATCGCCGATCTCGCCCATGCCGCGCCGCGCATGACGATCGGCGGCGATCCCGAATTCTTCGAGCGTCCCGAATGGCTTGCGGTGCGCGATGCCTATGGGCTGGAGTTCGCGGAGACGCGCAATTTCTCACCCACATTCATGTATAACGCGCTGCAGTCGGGCGAGGCCGATGTGATCGGTGCCTATACTTCGGACGGGCGGATCGCCGCCGATGGACTGGTCATGCTGGAGGATCCGCGTGGGGCCTTTCCCAACTATGACGCGATCGTCTTGATTTCGCCCGGTGTCGGCAGGAAACAGCGCATCCTCGACACCCTTGCCCCCGTGATCGGCTCGATCGACGTCGGGATGATGCGCGAAGCCAATCTTGCCGTCGATCGCGAGGAGGACAAGCTGTCCTTCGCGCAGGCTGCCGAGATGCTCGCCCGCCGTGCCGGCATCTAACCTCCCTTGCGCCAGATCTGGGTCTGGCAGAACGGTCCGAGGCAGCCCTTGACCTCGAGCAGGCCGGAGCCCTTGCGGCGGACCACTGCGCGATAGGTCTTTCCGCTCCTGGGATCGTAGATTTCGCCGCGCCAGAGCTCGGCTTCCTCATCGAGACCGGTGAGGATGGGCATGCCGAGTAGCTTGCGGTCGCGCAGGCGGGGATTGCGGTTGTTGACGTCGCGCTGATCGGGACCCTGCGGCGGGACGACCAGGAACCTGGCGATGCGGCCGCAGAGGCTGCGGCCGCATTGGCCGATCGCGACCACCGCGTCCTTGTCCGCGGTGACCCACCGGCCTTCGATCGGATCGGCTGCCGCCAGCGGGGCGGCGCAGAGAAGTGCGGCGAGCAGGGGGATGCTGCGTCTCATTCGGGCTTGCTCCGTCGGCGGCCTTCGGGAAATCCGGCACCGCGCGGCCAGTCCCTCGCGGTCAGTGCCAGGCATTTGAACAGATCGCCCATGGCATCGGCGCCCACCAGCCGGTCGCGCGCGGCAGCGATGTCGGCGGCGCGCCGGGGAGCGCGGGCGGACAGCGCCTGTGCCCGCAGATCCACGCCCATCGCGGCCAGCCATGCACCCTGCGTGGTTCTTGCGACCGCCAGTCCGGCTCTCGCCGCGATCTCCGCCAGCGTCGCGAAATCGACATGCGCGGTAAGGTCCATCTCGCCGGGCGCGGCGAAGACATCGAGCTTCTCGTGGTTGCGCACGGCCTGCAGCGTCGATCCCGTGCGGGTCGTCAGCGACCCATAGTCGATCACCAGCGCAGCGCCGCCCTGGACGTCGATCCGTTGCGCCAGAGCCTGGAGCAGCGCTGCGGCGGCAGGACAGGTTTCGATCACCGTTCCGACCTCGGCGTGGCGCCGGTCCCCGGGCACGGCCTCGTCCATCGGGTTGGGGCCTGCCGCGAAGACGAAGTTCTCCTCCTCGTCCAGCGCCACCAGCCGCTCGCGCCAGCCCGTTGCGGTCATCACCAACTGGCGGATCGGCAAGGCATCGAAGAATTCGTTGGCGGCAAGGAGGATCGGCTGCCCCTCTGGCAGCGTATCCACCGTATCGTGGAATTCCGCACCCGGAAGAGCCTCCGCCTGGATCTCCCGCAGGGCCGCGGATCCCTCCACCAGATGGACCTCGGGCCGCAGCCCCTGGCTGGCCATCGCGCGCAGGACGTCCTGCGCCATGGTCCCGCGCCCCGGACCGAGCTCGACATAGATCGCCCCCGCCGGCCGCCCGGCGCGCGTCCAGACGTCGGCGAGCCACAGCCCGACGAATTCGCCGAACATCTGGCTGATCTCGGGCGCGGTGGTGAAGTCGCCCTTCGCGCCGAGCGGGTCGCGGCTGGCGTAATAGCGCGCATTGCTTTCGCCCATATAGCGCGACACCGGCATCGGTCCGTCGCGGGCGATCAGCCGGCGAAAGCCCCGCGCAAGCTCGGTGTCGCGATGCGGGCTCATGCCGTGTGCGGCTTGACCTTGGCGGGACTGCCGATCGGCGGCTTCACTGCTGCATAGATCATCACCGCCACGCCGACCGCGATCATCGGCAGGCTGAGCCATTGCCCCCGCGACAGCCCGGTCTCGACCACGACATAGGCGAGGTGCGCATCGGGAGCGCGGAAGAATTCGCTGATGAAGCGCCCGGCGCCCATGCCGATGGTGAACAGCCCCACCAGCAGACCGGTGCGGTAGCGCGCGCGCGTCTTCCAGAACAGCGCGATCAGCAGCACTCCGAGCAACAGCCCCTCGAACCCCGCCTGATAGAGCTGGCTGGGATGGCGCGGCAATTGGTCGGGATCGGTCGGGAAGACCATCGCCAGCGGGAAGTCGCTTTCGACCGGGCGGCCGTAAAGCTCGCCATTGATGAAATTCGCCACACGTCCGAGCATGTAGGCGAGCGGTACGTTGACCGCGATATAGTCGCACACGCGGAGCCAGTTGAGGCTCCCCCGCCAGGCCACCCAGCTGATCGCCACCAGCACCCCGATGACGCCGCCGTGGAAGCTCATCCCGCCTTCCCACAGCCGGAACAGGGCGAGGCTTTCGAACAGTTCCGGCTTGTAGAAGGCGGCATAGCCGAGCCGCCCGCCGAGGATCACCCCGAGCGTGCAATAGAAGAACAGATCGTCCGCATGGCGCTGCGCCATCGGGCTGCCGGGCGCCTTGATCATCTTCGACAGGTGCCAATAGGCGAACAGGATGCCGAGCAGATAGGCCAGCGAGTAGAAGCGCAGCTGGAAGCCGCCGATCTCGAAGAGATAGGGTCGCAGGCCGAGGTTTTCCCAATAGATCGGCTCGGCGGCGCCGCTGGCGGCGAGTAGTGACAGCAAGTGCTATTCCCCTTAGAGACATGTCGAGGCCGCGCCGGCGACCCATCGGTGGCGGCTTTTGGCATAGCAGGGGTTTTGGGGAAAGCCTGCGTTGCGCCGCACAGGACGAGCGCGGCCCGCATGCGGGCGCGCAGCGAAACGGAGAGGAAAGACACCGAAGATGCCCACCCAACTCGACAAGGACATCCAGCGCTTCACCGGTGAGGTTACCGCCCCGGGACAAATGTTCGAGACCGTCGAAATCACCCGCGCGGGCGTCCCGATGCCCGCGTTCAAGAACGCCCCGCCGAGCCTGGCGCATTATTTCGCGCATTTCTGCAACGAGCATAAGGACACGGTCTTCCTGGTCGATGGCGACCAGCGGATGACCTTCGGCGAGGTCTATGCCGCCGCGGCGCAGGTCGCCCACGGCCTGGCGACCCGCCACGGGCTCAAGCAGGGCGACCGGGTCGGAATCGCGGCGCGCAATTCGGTCAACTGGATCCTCGCCTATATGGGCACGCTGATGGCCGGGGGCTGCGCGACCTTGCTCAACGGCTGGTGGACCGGCGAGGAACTGGGATATGGCATCGATCTGTGCGATTGTTCGCTCGTGCTCGCCGACCCCGCGCGGGCTGCCCGGCTCGAGGGAATCGCCCATTCGGCGAAACTGATCGTCTTCGATCATGGGCGTCCGGCGGAAGGACTCGCCGAGATCGCGGCCGCGGGCGACACCGCGATGCAGATGCTCGGCCAGCTAGGGCCGGAGGATCTGGCGACGATCCTCTACACCTCGGGTTCGACCGGCCATCCCAAGGGGGCCTATTCGGACCACCTCGGTGTGGTCTCCGGCGTGATGAACTACATCTGCCAGACCGCGATGATCGTCGCCATGATGACCGAAAGGGGCGAGGCGCCGACGGTGCAGCCTTCGGCGCTGGTCACCGTGCCCCTGTTCCATGTCACCGGCGAGGTCCCGGTGTTTCTCCAGTCGCTCGCCATGGGCCGCAAGCTGGTGCTGATGCCCCGCTGGGATGCGGGCGAAGCGCTGCGCCTGCTGGCCGAGGAGAAGATCACCTATTTCGTCGGCGTGCCGCTGATGAGCTACGAACTCGCCACCCATCCCGACCGCGACAAATACGACCTCTCCGAATGCAAGAGCTTCGCTGCCGGCGGGGCCCCGCGCCCGCCCGAGCATGTCGAGCGGATCAAACAGGCGTTTCCCGAAGGATTCCCCTTGCTCGGCTACGGCCTGACCGAGACCAATGGCGTCGGGTGCGGCAACCTCAACGAGAACTACATGGCCAAGCCCGGATCGACCGGCATGCCGTCGAAGCCGCTGGTCGACCTCGCCATTCTCGACGATGCCGGCAAGCCGCTGCCGACGGGCGAAGTGGGCGAGGTCTCGATCCGCTCGGTGTGCAACTTCCTCGGCTATTGGAAGAACGAGGAGGCGACCCGCGCCGCCTACACCGAGGACGCCTATTTCCGCACCGGCGACCTCGGCTATCTCGATCCCGACGACTATCTGTTCATCGTCGACCGCAAGAAGGACATCATCATCCGCGGCGGCGAGAACATCTCCTGCATCGAGGTGGAAGAGGCGCTCTATGCCCATCCGGCGGTCGCCGAATGCTCGGTCTTCGGCATTCCCGACGACCGTCTGGGCGAGGTCCCGGCAGCGGTCTATTACGTCAAGGAAGGCAAGTCGCTGACCGAGGAGGACCTGCAGGATTTCCTGCGCGAACACATCGCGCCGTTCAAGATTCCCGAAGTCATGTGGCAGGCGACCGAACAATTGCCGCGGCTGGGCACCCAGAAGGTCGACAAGCGCGCGGTCAAGGCGACCTATGCCAAGGAGTATCTGGCCGCTTGAAGGGCGTGCGCATCCCCCGCCAGCGTGCGATCATCGACCGGCGCCAGCTCGCCGGTGCGATCGAGGCGCTGGTCGGGGAGCACGGCGATCAGGCGCGCCCGCATGTCGTTGCGCTGCTCCGGGGCGCGCTCGAGGACGGCCGCGCCGAGCTGGCCGCGCGGCTCGAGGCCAGACCATCGGCCGGCCACGAATGCGCCGGCGGCCACGCCTTCCTGATCGACCAGCTTGTCCGCGTGATCCACGACCATGCGACCAGCCACCTCTATCCCTCCGCCAATCGCTCGCAGGCCGAACGGCTCGCTGTCATGGCGGTGGGCGGTTACGGGCGCGCGGAAATGGCGCCGCATTCGGATGTCGACATCGGCTTTCTCGTCGGCGGCAGGAAGACCGCCTGGTGCGAACAGGTGGTCGAAGCGATCCTCTATCTGCTGTGGGATCTCGGGCTGAAGGTCGGGCATTCGACCCGCACGCTGGACGAGGCGATGCGGCAGGCGAAGACCGATCTGACGGTCCGCACCGCGCTGCTCGAGGGCCGCTATGTCTGGGGCGACGAGCAACTCTACGACGAAGGCTCGCGCCGCTTCACCGCGGAGGTGGTCCACGGGAACGAGCGCAAGTTCGTCACCGAGAAGCTCGCCGAGCGCAATGCGCGGCACAAGCGCATGGGCGACAGCCGCTATGTCGTCGAACCCAATGTGAAGGACGGCAAGGGCGGGTTGAGGGACCTCCACACGCTCTACTGGATCGGCAAGTTCATCCACCGCGTGCGCGCGGCGGCGGAACTGGTCGACGTCGGCCTGTTCACGCCCGCCGAATACCGCAGCTTCCGCCGGGCGGACAATTTCCTGCTGGCGGTGCGCGCGCATCTTCACGTCCTCACCGGGCGCGCCGAAGACCGGCTGACCTTCGACATGCAGCGGCGCATCGCGGAACGGATGAATTTCGCCGACCGGCCGGGCAAGAGCTCGGTCGAGCGCTTCATGCAGCTCTATTTCCTCCATGCGAAACGGGTCGGTTCGCTCACCGGAGTGTTCCTCGCCCATATCGACGAGCAGTTCGAGGCGCGGAGCGCCCGCGTCGGCTTCTTCGCCGGGTGGAAGCAGCGGGCGCGGACGGTCAGGGGCTATCGCGTGTTCGGCGGGCGGATCGCCGCGCCCTCGGACGAGTGGTTCCGCAAGGACCCGGTCCGGCTCATCGAGCTGTTCCAGCTCGCGGAAGCGGAGGGGCTGGAGATCCATCCCGAAGCCATGCGCCAGGCGACACGCGACAGCGGTCTGATCGATCATGAAGTGCGCGAAGACCCGCGCGCCAATGCGCTGTTCCTCGACCTGCTGTGCGGCCGGAACGATCCCGAAACGGTGTTGCGCTGGATGAACGAGGCGGGGGTGTTCGGCAAGTTCGTCCCCGATTTCGGCAAGGTCAATGCGCAGATGCAATTCGACATGTATCACCACTATACGGTCGACGAGCATACCATCCGCGCGATCGGGCTGCTCAACCGGATCGAGAAGGGGGAACTGGCCGACGACCATCCGCGTGCGACGCGGCTGATCCACAAGGTCCAGTCGCGCCGGGTCGCCTATGTCGCTGCGCTGCTGCACGATATCGCGAAGGGCCGCGGCGGCGATCACTCGGTGCTCGGCGCCGAAGTGGCGCAGGAGCTGTGCCCGCGTTTCGGCCTCAGCGAGAGCGAGACCGCGCTGGTCGCCTGGCTGGTGCTCAACCATCTGCTCATGAGCCACACCGCGCAGAAGCGCGATCTCACCGATCCCAAGACGATCGAGGATTTCGTCGCCCAGGTGCAGGGGATCGAACGCCTGCGTCATCTCGCCATCCTCACCGCGGTCGACATTCGCGCGGTCGGACCCGGCACGTGGAACAGCTGGAAGGGGCAGTTGCTGGGCGAGCTTTACGACATCTCCTCCGAGCGCTTGCGGCTCGGCCATATGCGCCGCGGCCGCGAACAGACCATTGCGGCGAAACAGGCCGAAGCGGCCGAGCTGCTCGGCGAGGATGCATCGCTGGTCGAGGAACTCGCCCCGATCATGGGCGAAGCCTATTGGATCGCCGAACCGGTCGACATCGTCGCGCTCAACCTCGTCCATTTCGCGGCCGCGCGCGGCGCCGATCACGAGCTCTCCGTGCATTGCGAATTCTACGAGGCCCGCGGGGCGACGCTGGTGACGGTGATCGCCGCCGATCATCCCGGGCTGTTCTACCGCATAGCGGGCGGGATCCATCTCGCGGGCGGCAACATCATCGATGCGCGCATCCACACCACCCGGACCGGCTGGGCACTCGACAATTTCCTCGTCCAGGACCCCCATGGGGCGCCTTTCGCCGAGGCGGGGCAGCTCGACAGGCTCGAGCGCAGCATCGCGGATGCTCTCGCCAATCGCGTCGATCTCGCCCCGCGGCTGGCACAGCGTCCGCTGGCGCATAGCCGGGCGCGGGCCTTCGACGTCAGCCCGCGCGTCCTGTTCGACAACAAGGCCTCGAACCGCTTCACCGTGCTCGAAGTCAATGCCCGCGATCGCCCGGCCTTGCTCAACCGGTTGGCGCGGGTGCTGTTCGAAAGCCGGCTGATGGTCCATTCGGCCCATATCACCAATTACGGCGAACGCGCGGCGGACACCTTTTACGTCACCGATCTGACGGGGGGCAAGCTCGAGCCCGGCGAGCGGATGAACCGGATCGAGGCGCGGCTGATGGAAGCCGCGAGCGATGCCATGCAGGACCGGCTCGAAAACGCCTGAGCGGCAGCGGTCAGCCGCGCTCTCCGAACAGCGCCGTGCCGACCCGCACATGAGTCGCGCCGAGCATCACCGCGGTCTCGTAATCGCCGCTCATGCCCATGCTGCGCCCGTCCAGCCCGTGGTCGCTCGCCAGCCTGTCGAGCAGGGCGAAGAAGGGAGCCGGCTCGATGCCGTGCGGCGGGATGCACATGAGCCCGGCGAGCGGGATGCCGGCGTCGCGCGCCAGCTCGAGGAGCGCGGGCAGCTCGCCGACCGCGCAGCCGCCCTTTTGCGGCTCCTCGCCGACATCGACCTGGACGAAGCAGGCAGGGCGGCGATCGGTCTTGTCCATCGCCCTGGCCAGCGCCTTCACCAGGCTCGGCCGGTCGAGCGAGTGGATGACGTCGAACAGCGCCACCGCATCCTCGGCCTTGTTCGACTGGAGCTGCCCGACGAGATGAAGCCGGACCGCCGGATGCTCCTCGCGCAGCGCGGGCCATTTGGTCTGCGCCTCCTGGATGCGGTTCTCGCCGAAATGGCGCTGCCCCTCGATCAGCAGCGGCTCGATCGCCGAGGCCGGGTGCATCTTGCTGACCGCGACCAGCGTCACGTCGCCCGCTTGGCGGCGGGCGATCCCGCATGCCTTGGCGATATTCGCCTGCACCTGCTGCAGCGGAGTGTCTGCCTTTTCCGTCATAGCCGCGCTATAGCGTGCCGATGCCGTCTGGCCAGCCCGATCCCGATCCCGATCCCGATCCCGAGCCGGGGCCCGAGCCGGGGCCCGAGCGCGAGGCCGAGCCCGAGCGCGAGGCCCTGCCGCTGCTGTGGCTGCTCTCCGACCGGCGCAACGATGCCCGGCTCGAGCAGGCGCTGCGGGCCCTCCCCCCGAGATCGGCTTTCGTCTACCGGCATTATCACCTCGCGCCCGTCGCCCGCCGCGCCCGCTTCGACGCGCTCGCGATGCTGGCCCGCGAGCTGGGGCACAGGGTGATCCTTGCCGGGGCGCAGGATTGGGGTGCCGACGGCAACTACGGCCCGCCCGACCGGCTCGGGCCCCTGCGGCGCGGGAAAGGACTGCGCCTCGCCACCGCGCATGATCCGGCGGAACTGCGGGCAGCCGGCGCCGCCGGAGCGGACGGCGTGTTTCTTTCGCCCGTGTTCGCCACCGCCTCGCATCCGGGCGGGGCGACGCTGGGCGTCGCCGGCTTTCATGCGCTGGCCGAGCAATCGCCCGTTGCGGCGATCGCGCTGGGCGGCATGACCGCCGCGCGCTCTGCGGAACTGGCCTGGCCGCGCTGGGGCGCAATCGACGGTCTGACGTAGCCCGCGCGGTCGAGCGGACACTCGGCTCGACGAACGCCGCTTGACGCAGGACTCTCCGAGGACTCATACTGGCCGCTCTCGACGGATCAGGGGAATTTGCATGGCGACGCGCGCAGGCGCAGCACCCGATTGGCGCGCGGCTTTCCGCCGCTCGCTGCGCCGCGCCACGCATATGGCGGGGGCCGGGCTGCTGTTCCTCCTGCTGCTGTTCCTCTCGCTGGCGCTGGCGAGCTACACGCAGACCGATCCGAGTCCCTCGACCGCAGCGGGGGCAGAGGACATCCGCAACTGGATGGGCGCGAGCGGTGCCTGGGCATCGGAACGCGCGCTCAACTTCCTCGGTCTGCCGTCCATTCTGCTGCTCCCGCTGCTCTACATCTCGGCGCGCCGGCTGTGGACCGGGGTGGAGCATCGCGAGGAAGAACGCACTCCGGGGCGCTGGTGGGGGCCCTTCGCGCTGCTGCTGGCTGCCATGGCGCTGCTCGGCACGGTGCTGGCGCTGGTGTTCGAGCCGGCCACGGGCAGCCTCCCGGCCGGTCTCGGCGGACTGGCGGGACAGTTGGGCGCGCTCGGCATCGAGGCGATCGCGGAGCGCCTCGCGGGCGATTTCGCGGGCTGGGTGGTGCTCGCAGCGGCGCTGACTGCGCTGGCCGGCGGGGTGGCGCTGGTCACGCGGGTCTTCGCGATCGACTGGGCGCAATTCCTCACCCTTCCCGATTTCGTGGCGCGACAGGCGAAATTCTCCGATATCGATCTGCCGCTGGTCCCCCGGCGCCAGACCCGGGCCCGGAATTCGGCGGAGGCGGACGATGCCGAAGACGAGCCCGTCGCTCTGGGTGCGCCGCGGCGCGCGCCCGAAATCGCGGATCCCGCCCCGTCGCCCCCGCAGCCGCGGCCCGCAAAGGCCAAGCAGCGCGACATGTTCGCCAATTACCAGTTGCCCGCGCTCGACCTGCTCGACAATCCGCCCGAACAGGCCGCGCCCAAGCTCGACAAGATGGCGCTGGAGCGCAACGCCCGCCTGCTCGAAAACGTGCTCGACGACTTCAACGTCAAGGGCGAGATCACGGCCGTGCGCGCGGGTCCGGTGGTGACCATGTACGAGCTCGAGCCGGCGCCCGGCATCAAGGCCAGCCGCGTGGTCGGGCTGGCAGAGGACATCGCGCGCAACATGTCGGCCATATCGGCGCGGGTTTCGCCGATCCCGGGCAAGACGGTGATCGGCATCGAACTGCCCAACGCCGATCGCCAGATGGTCAGCTACAAGCAGCTCGCCAATTCCGCCGCCTTCGTCGATTCGAAGGGCAGCCTGCCGATGATCCTCGGCAAGGACATCGCCGGCGAGCCGATCGTCGCCGATCTCGCCGCCATGCCGCATCTGCTGGTCGCGGGCACCACCGGCTCGGGCAAGTCGGTCGGGCTCAACGCGATCCTGCTCTCGCTGCTCTATCGCTTCACCCCCGACGAGTGCCGGCTGATCCTGATCGATCCCAAGGTCCTCGAGCTCAAGACCTACGACGATATCCCGCACCTTCTTTCGCCCGTGGTGACCGAGCCGCACAAATCGGTCCGCGCGCTCAAATGGGCGGTCGAGGAGATGGAGAAGCGCTATCGCATGATGTCGAGCATCAATTCGCGCAACATCGCGGGCTTCAACGAAAAATTGAGGGCGGCCGCCGCCAAGGGCACGCCGCTCGGCCGCCGGGTGCAGACCGGCTTCGACCCCGAAACCGGCGAAGAGCTCTATGAGGAAGAGCAGCTCGACTATCAGCCGCTGCCGCTGATCGTGCTGATCGTCGACGAGCTGGCCGATCTGATGGTCACCGTCGGCAAGGAGATCGAGGTCCTGATCCAGCGGCTGAGCCAGAAGAGCCGGGCCGCGGGGATCCATCTGATCATGGCGACGCAGCGCCCCTCCGTCGACGTCATCACCGGCGTGATCAAGGCCAATCTGCCCACCCGCATCAGCTTCAAGGTCACCAGCCGCATCGACAGCCGCACGATTCTGGGCGAACAGGGCGCGGAACAGCTGCTGGGCAAGGGCGACATGCTCTACAAGCCCAACACCGGGGCCATGGTCCGCGTCCACGGACCCTTCGTCAGCGACGAGGAGGTCGAACGGGTCGCCGATCACTGGCGCGCCCAGGGCAAGCCCGAATATGTCGATGCGGTGACCGAGGAACCCGAGGACGGCGGTTTCGCCTTCGAGGACGATTTCACCGCCTCGGACGATCCCGAGGAACGCAAATACCGCCAGGCCTGCCAGATCGTGTTCGAGAACCAGAAGGCCTCGGGCTCGTGGCTCCAGCGGCAGATGGGCGTGGGCTACAACACCGCCGCGAAATGGATCGAGCGGATGGAGGCGGATGGCCTCGTCGGCCCGGCGAACCACGTCGGCCGGCGCGAGGTCTTCCGCGACCAGGACGGCAATCCGGTCTAGATTGCGGAGCCGCTGCCACGCCGGCCCTGGTGCAGGGACGTCGCTGTGTATCAGCCACGGGGCCGAGCGCTAAGAGCACCGCCGCGGCGTCGGTGACGGCAGGATTCCTCGCGATGATCCCGTCCATACTTCGCCCAGCTTCCAGGTCGAGCGGCGGACCGGGGCGGGCCCGCTCGGGAGGCGGCTTGCTCCGAACCGGTTGCAGTTGTAACGGGCGCCGCGACAAGGAGATTCAGGCTATGCGCATCGGCAGCCCCAAGGAAATCAAGAACCACGAATATCGCGTCGGCCTGACGCCCGAGAGCGCGCATGAGCTGGTCGCGCAGGGCAATGAGGTATGGATCGAGAGCGGGGCGGGCAGCGGAATCGACGCGACCGACGAGCAGTATACTGCCGCCGGTGCGCGGATCGTCGACGGGCCGGACCCGATCTTCGCCGAATGCGACATGGTGGTGAAGGTCAAGGAACCGCAAGCGGGCGAGCGGGCCAAGCTGCGCGAAGGGCAGATCCTCTACACCTATCTCCACCTCGCGCCCGATCCCGAACAGACCGCCGATCTCGTCAAGTCGGGCGTGACGGCGATCGCCTATGAGACGGTGACCGGCCCGCGCGGACAGCTGCCGCTGCTGAAGCCGATGAGCCAGGTGGCGGGGCGGATGAGCGTCCAGGCGGGTGCCAGTGCGCTGGAGAAGGCGCATGGCGGCCGCGGCGTTCTGCTCGGCGGCGTTCCCGGCGTCATGCCGGGCAAGGTGGTGGTGATCGGCGGCGGCGTGGTCGGCTTCAATGCCGCGCAGATGGCCGTCGGTCTCGGCGCCGACGTGACCATCCTCGACCGCGATCCCGAAGTGCTCGAAAAGGTCGGCACGCATTTCGAAGCGAGGGCTTCGACCCGCTTTTCCAATGCGGCGAACCTTCGCGATGCGGTGTGCGGAGCGGATCTGGTCATCGGTGCGGTGCTGATCCCGGGGGCCGCAGCGCCCAAGCTGATCGCCCGCGAAACGCTCAAGGACATGCAGAAGGGCGCGGTGCTCGTCGATGTCGCAATCGACCAGGGTGGATGCTTCGAAACCAGCCGTCCGACCACGCACGCCGACCCCACCTATGTCGTCGACGGCATCGTCCATTATTGCGTTGCCAACATGCCGGGCGCGGTGGCGCGCACCAGCACCTATGCGCTCAACAATGTGACCCTTCCGCATGCGCTGCGGATTGCGCGCATGGGCTGGAAGGGTGCCATGGCAGCCGATCCCTATCTGGCGCAGGGTCTCAACGTCCATGCCGGCGAAGTGACCTATGCGGCAGTCGCATCCGAACTCGGCTATGCCTATCGTCCGGTCGAAGAGCTGCTTTCCTGATCGCCCGGGTCCGGCCGGACCGGCCCGACGCCGAAGCGGGAGACGAGGGGCTTTGCACCCGGACGCCCTGCGGGCGCGGATAACGGATGCGTCCGGACGCGGGTTTTGTTACGCGGCCGGCCATGGTGGCATCGTTTCTCTCCATCCGGACGCTCCTGCTGGCGATCTTCATGATCATGGCGGGCAGCGGATTCCTGTCGACGCTCATCGCGATCCGGCTCGAGCAGAATGGCGCCAGCGCACTCGTCATCGGCCTCGTGGCCACCGCCTATTTCGGCGGGCTGACCCTCGGCTCGGTCCGCGCGCCCCGGATGATCGCGCAAGTGGGTCACATCCGCGCCTTTGCCGTGTTCGTCTCGGTCTATTCGGCGAGCAGTCTGGCCTATGCGATCGTCGATCATGCGGGGATCTGGGCGGCCTTGCGCGTGGTCGACGGCTTCGTGATGTCGGGTGTCTTCGTCTGTCTCGAAAGCTGGCTCAACCGGCAGGCAACTCCTGCGAACCGGAGTGCAATTCTCGCCGCCTACATGATCTCGCTCTATGCCGGCCAGGCGGGCGGTCAGTTCCTGCTCAACCTCGACGGGGTCTTCCCCTCCCTCCCCTTCATGCTCTCCGCGATTCTCCTGTCGCTTGCGGTGGTGCCGGTGGCCGTCACCCGGATGGAGCAACCGGTGATCGAGCGGCTTGCGCCCTTTTCCGCCCGGCGACTCTACGAGGCTTCGCCGCTGGGGGTGGTGGGCACGGTCGCGACCGGCCTGATGCTGGGCGCCTTCTATGCGCTCGGCGCCGTCTACATCCGCCGCATCGGCATGGAGATTTCGCAAGTGGCGCTTTTTACCTCGGTGGTCATCGCCGGGGGCGTCGCGCTCCAATGGCCGATCGGTTTGCTGTCGGACCGCCTCGACCGGCGCAAGATCATCCTCGCCTGTCTCGGGGCGGTCGCGGTGATCAGCGCGGGCATGATGCTGGTCGCCGCCTCGCCGCTGGCGACGGTCGCGCTGGGCTGTCTGTTCGGCGGTGTCACCTTCGCGCTCTATCCGCTCTGCGTCGCCCATTCGAACGACCATCTCGAGGAGGATGAGCGGATCGGCGCGAGCGGCGGCCTGGTGATGGCCTATTCGGTCGGAGCCATGGCCGGCCCCTTGCTCGGCTCGGGCGGCATGTTGATCGCGGGACCGATCGGCCTGTTCGCGACGATCGGCGGAGTCGCGCTCGCGACACTGGTATTCGGGGTGTGGCGGACGCTTCGCCGTTCGCCCGTTCCCGGCGAAGAGCAGGGATCCTTCCGCGGCCTGCCGCGAACCTCGCCCATGGCGGCCGTGCTCGAGGGCGAGGGTGCAGCCGGTACGGAGCGGGAGCGCGGCTGAGTATTTCCAGCCCTCCGCAGCGCGCATTGACAAGGCCGGTCCCCGCGAGCAGACACGCCGCAGACGGTGCTGCAGGAGCGAGATCTCCTGGAGCTAAGAGGGAAGCCGGTGCAAGTCCGGCGCTGTGCCCGCAACTGTAGGCCGGGAGCCTCGAACCAGCAGATGTCACTGGCCGACGTCCGTTTCAGGACCCACGCCGGGAAGACGGTTCGATGGCGACGATCGGCAAGCCAGGAAACCTGCCGTCGCGTCGTTCGTCCGGGGCCGGGAGCAGCCCAGCGGGACAGGAAAGCGTATTTTCCGTCGAAGCGACAGCCCGGCCGAGTACCGGCGCCGCGGTTCCACCGGACCGGCGGCGGGCCACCTGTCGATTTGGGCCATGCGGGTTCCGGACCCTCCGTGTGGCGAAGCTTCGGATGCGGTCATGAAGACGATCATGCGGGCGCTTTTGGCGATGGTCGCGGGGCTGCCGCTGGTCGCCTGCACGCCAGCAGCCGAGCCGGTCCCGGGTGCAGCGCGGCGCATCGTGAGTCTCGACTATTGCGCCGATCAATATGTGCTGCGTTTCGCCGATCGCGAGGACATTCTCGCGCTCTCGCCCGACGCCGCGGAGCGCTATTCCTACATGCGGGCGGCGGCACGGGGCCTCGCGACCGTCCGGCCGCGGACCGCCGACGTGCTCACGCTTCGGCCCGACCTCGTCGTGCGGAGCTATGGCGGCGGACCGGGGGTGACCGAATTCCTGCGCGGCGCCGGAGTGCCGGTCATCCAGCTTGGATATCCGCAGACCATCGGGGAAGTGCGCGATGAAACGCTTCGCGTCGGCAGTCTCCTCGGTGCGCCGGGGACAGCCCGGGCAGTGGTCGAGGAGATGGACCGCAGGCTCGCGGCGCTGGACCGGCGAGCCGGGCGGGGGCGGACCGTGCTCTATATGACCCCGGGAGGCGTGACAGCCGGCCCGGCCACGCTGGTGCATGACATGCTCCTCGCGGCCGGGCTCGCCAATTTCGAGGACCGGCCCGGCTGGAACCCGATCCCGCTCGAACGGCTGGCCTATGCCCGCCCCGAGTTCGTCGCTGCCGCATTTTTCGACAGCGAAGCGAGCGGGGGCGATCGCTGGAGCGCCGCCCGCCATCCCGTCGCCCGCTCGCAGTTGACGCAACGACCGGTGGTTCCGATCGAGGGGGCGTGGACGTCCTGCGGTGGCTGGTTCGTGGTCGAGGCGGTGGAAGCGCTTGCGCGAGCGGGAACGGCGCGATGACCACGCGTATCCATGTTTGGCTCACCCTCGCCCTCGCCGGATCGATCCTGGCGGCGCTGCTGCTCGGCTCGGTGCCGCTGCCATGGCCGCGACTCGCCTCTGCGCTCTTTTTCCAGGCCGATCCGGGCGACATGCTGGTGGTCTGGCAGATCCGCCTGCCCCGCGCGCTGGCCGCGGCGCTCGTCGGTGCGGCGCTGGGCATGAGCGGTGCCGCGCTCCAGGGCCTGCTGCGCAATCCCCTGGCCGAGCCGGGCATTCTCGGCGTGTCCGCGACGGCGGCGCTGTTCGCGGTCTTCGTACTCTATTTCGGGCTCGCAAGCGCCGGTCCGCTGGTGCTGCCGCTGGCAGCGGTCGCGGGGGCCCTGCTCGCAACTCTGGTGGTGGGTGCGGCGGCGGTGCGCACGCGTTCGGTGGTGACCTTGATCCTCATCGGCGTCGGGCTGTCGAGCTTTTCCGCAGCGGTCATGGCGCTGTTGATGAATTTCGCGCCGCATCCGTTCAGCCTCGCCGACATGGTCAACTGGATGCTCGGGACGGTCGACAACCGCAGCTTCGAGGATCTGGCCTTCGCCGCGCCGTTCCTGCTGGCGGGCGCGGCCCTGCTGCTGTCCTCGCGCCGCGGCCTCGCGGCATTGGCCCTCGGCGACGAGGCGGCGGAGGGTCTCGGCCTCGACCTGCAACGGCAGCGGCTTGCCGTCATCCTCGGCGCGGGTCTCGCGACCGGAGCCGCGGTCGCGCTGGCGGGGGCGATCGGCTTCGTGGGGATCGTCGCTCCGCATCTCGTCCGACCGTTCCTGCGCTACGATCCGGCACGCCTGCTTCTCCCCTCGGCGCTGCTCGGTGCCGTGATCCTCGTGGTCGCGGACATCGGCGTGCGGCTCCTCCCGACCGCTGCCGAACTCAAGCTCGGCGTGGTCGCCGCGCTGTTCGGCGCCCCCGTCTTCATCTGGATCGCGGCCCACAGGAGGCTGGCGTGAGCCTGCTCGAAGCCCGCGCGCTGGCCTATGCGGTCGAGGGCAGTCCGCTGGTCGCGGATGCCGGCTTCGCGCTCGAACCAGGCACGCTGACAGTGCTTATCGGGCCCAATGGATCGGGCAAGACGACGCTGCTGCGCCTTGCGCTGGGCCTGCTCGAGCCGGCCTCGGGCTCGGCTTCGATCGAGGGGACGCCGGCGCGCAGCCTGTCCCCGACGGCCCGCGCGCGCCGAATCGCCTATCTGCCGCAGTCGCGTCCGCTTATATGGCCGCAGCCGGTGCGCGACATCGTGGCCCTGGGGCGTTTCGCCTATGGAGCGGCGCCGGGGCGGCTCTCGACCGGGGACGAGGCGGCGGTGGCGCGGGCCCTTTCCGCCTGCCGGCTCGAGGGATTGGAAGAACGGCCGGCGGATACGCTATCGGGCGGAGAATTGGCACGGGTCCATCTGGCCCGCGCGCTCGCTGCGGAAACGCCGCTGATCGTTGCCGACGAGCCCGTCGCCGCGCTCGATCCGCGGCATCAGCACCAGACGATGCGCCTGTTCGCGGCGGCTGCACGACAGGGGCGGTCCGTGCTCACCGTCATTCACGACCTCGGGTTGGCTGCGCGTTACGCCGACCGCGTGCTGTGGATGAAGCACGGCCGCATCGTGGCCGACGGATCGCCGCAGCAGACCTTCTCGAGCGATCGGCTGCGCAAGGTCTTCGGCATCAGCGCACAGGTCGATTTCGATGGCGACGCGGTGCGTCTCGATATCGCCGGCCCGGCCGAGCGGTAAGGTGTTGTTGCACGGGATCGGATGACGGTCCCTCCCGAGGCGCGGGGACCGGGCTCTATCAGGATACCCTCGGCGGAAATCCCGGGCCCTCCGTGTTCGGCGGCGGCCTTTGCCCGGCGCGGCGAGGAACGGCTGGCGCACGCAGCCGTTCGCTCGACATATGCACCAGGAAAGGAAAAGCGAGGCCGCGCTGCGCGCATCCGATGTCGAAGGGAACGATCAAGTCCCTCGGCAATGCCGACGGAGACGCGCCCCTGGGACATCGTCGCTCAGGCCGGACCCGTGATGATCACCGCGATACACGCCGGCCACACGGTGCGTCCTTCGCTTCGACCGTGGCTGGAGATCGGCGAGGATGAACGCCTGCGCGAGGAAGACCCGCTCACGGACTTCTTTCTTCCGGCAGGCGATACGATCGTCCGGGCGAACCGCTCGCGGTTCGAATTCGACCTCAACCGGCCGCCCGAGAAAGCCGTCACCACCGATCCGGAAGACACCTGGGGGCTGCGCATCTGGAATCCGCGCGTGCCCGATGCGGAGAAGGACCGTTCGCTCGCGCTGCACCGGCAGTTCTACCGGCTGATCGCCGAACGCGTGGAGGCGATGATCGCCGAGCACGGGCGAATCCTCGTGCTCGACCTGCACAGTTACAACCACCGGCGTGACGGGCGCGATGCCGCGCCGTCCGACCCGCAGGCCAATCCCGACATCGATCTCGGCGCCACCACCTTGAATCGGGATCTCTACGGTGGACTGCTCGAGCGGTTCGGCGACGCATTGCGTTCGCGCCCCGTGGCCGGCAGAGCACTCGATGTGCGGACCAATGTCCGATGGGACGATGGCGGCCACTTCCCCGAATGGCTGCATGCCCGATATGGCGACGCCGCTTGCGTGATGACGCTCGAATTCAAGAAGATCTTCATGGACGAGTGGGGACATACGGCCGACATTCTCGCCCTGCAGGATCTTCGCGACGGCTTTCTCGCTGCGGTCGATCAGGCGCGCGAATGGCTCGGCGAGCATGCCGCCCCGGCTCCGGCTCCGGAATCCTCCCGAGCGGACGGATGAGTGGCTCGGCGAACCATGTTCGGGCGACTGCGAAGGATCGCGGGTCGCTTTGCGCGGCGGCGATCGAGGTCGATCGGACGCTGGCGCGGATGGACCGCGAGATCGACTGGCTGTCCCGGCTGACGCCGATCAATATCGACCAGATATGGGACGGGTTCCAGGCGTCCTCGTTCCGCTCCATGCCCGACAGCCGCTTCGGCGAGGGGCTCGAAGAGGATGCGCCGGTGCTCCGCCGCGAGCTCTTCGCCGTTCCGGTGCGCGAAATCGAGAACCCGCTCGTCGAAGCGCTCCTGCTGGAAAAGCAGCGCGAGCTCGACTGCCAGATCGAACTGGTGCGGATGCGCGGGAAAGAGGGCTTCATCCTCGCCAGCGTGGATCTGTTCGGCCATGTCAGCGAGCGCCTGCTGCAGACCGCCCTCGACGTGCTCGCTGCCGTGCCGATTCTCCCGCCCGACGCGGAGGAAGCAGGCGTGGCGGAGGTCTGCGACGCCGCGCGGACCGCCATCGACGGCTATCGCGCCAGCGCTCCGGATTTCCGCTGCGAAGTCGTGGTCGATCCGACCCCTGGGACTTCCATGTATATGGCGATGGGCGATTTTCATGTCGCCCACGACTACCGTACCGCACGCCAGCGGGTGCAGCCGCTGATCGCGCATGAGATCGGCACCCATGCCGTGACCCGCCACAACGGACAGCGCCAGCCGCTCCGCACGCTGGCCGGCGGACTGGCAGACTATGACGTCCTCCAGGAAGGTCTTGCCGTGCTCGGCGAATATCTCGCCGGCTACCTTCCCGCCGATCGCCTGCGTGTCCTCGCTGCGCGCGTCGTCGCCGCGCATATGGCGGTTCAGGGAAGCAAGGGACCGGACATCTACGCCTGCCTGCGCGAAGACCATGGCATACGCTCGAAAGAGGCATTCGATACCGCGGTTCGCGCCAAGCGCGGCGGCGGTCTGACCAAGGATGCGCTCTATCTCAAGGGCCTGGCGGAGCTCCTCGCCTATCTCGACCGGGGCGGCGAATTCCCGATCCTCTTCCTCGGCAAATTCGCATTGCAGCAATTGCCGAGCCTGGAAAAGCTGATCGACCAGGGCATTCTCCACCCGCCCGAACTGCTGCCCGCCTATTTCGAAGAAGAAACCGCCCGCCGGCGGCTCGCGCAGGCGCGCGAAATGCCGCTCGAGGCCCTTTATCAGGAATTTCCCCGAGATGACGACCGAGACGATCAAGCTGGCCTTCGTGGTCAACGACGTGGCGACCGAACAGGATAATTACACGACGATCCGTCTCGCCCGGAAAGCGGTCGCCCGCGGCCATCAGGTCGCGCTGATCGGCCTGGGCGATTTCATCTATGACTGGGAGGACGGCATTTGCGCCATGGCCACTCTCAGCAAGATCGAGACGTTCGACGATGATACCGTCTATCTTGCGCATCTGCAGGAATCCGAGCGTGAGCGGACCCGGATCGAGCTGAGCGAATACGATGTCCTCATGCTCCGCAGCGATCCGGCCGAAGAGCTGGTCTCGCGCAGCTGGGCGCCGTCATCGAGCCTGCTCTTCGCGCAATTGGCCTCGCTCGGGCGGACGATCGTGCTCAACGATCCACGCCATCTCACCGATGCGGTGAACAAGACCTATTTCCAGGGATTTCCCGAGAGCGTCCGGCCCCAGACCACCATCACCCGCGAGCCGGATGAGGTTCGCCGCTTCCTCGACGCGCATGGCGGCAAGGGGGTGATCAAGCCGCTCCAGGGATCGGGCGGTCAGGGCGTCTTCATCATCGACAAGGAGAGCGGCCAGAACCTCAACCAGATAACCGAGGCGGTCATTCGCGACGGTTACGCGATCGTCCAGGAATATCTGCCTGCCGCCAAGGATGGCGACTTGCGGATGATCACTCTGAACGGGCGCCCGCTCAAGGTCGACGACACCTATGCCTGCCTTCACCGGTTCAGCCAGACCGAGGATCACCGGTCCAACATCTCGGCGGGCGGCGGAGTCGAGATGCAGGCGCCCGGCGAAGCCGCGCTGGCGATCGCCGAAATCGTCGGGCCCAAGCTGATCGACGACGGCATGTATCTCACCGGTCTCGACGTGGCCGGAGACAAGATGATGGAGCTGAATGTCGACACGCCTGGCGGGATAAGCTTCATGGAAGATCTGAGCGGAGTGGATTTCTGCGGCGCGATCATCGACGATCTCGAGCGCAAGGTGCGCCTCCAGCGGCAATATGGCGGTTCGTTGACCAATCGCCAGCTTGCGGTGATCTAGGGATCGCGCGAACCGAAGCCGCCCCCGCCGGGGGTCTCGATGACCACTCTGTCACCGGCATCCAGTTCGAATTCCGCCTGTCCCGGAAGTGCTTCGGTCGACCCGTCGCGGCGCTCTACCCATTGTCGGCCGACGGTTGCGCTTCCGCCCCCTTCCAGTCCCAGCGGCGGCACGCGGCGCCGCGACCCGACGAATGTCCCGGTCATGGGTTCGCGCGCCCGGATCGCTCTCACCGCGCCGTCTCCGCCGGGCCACCTGCCCGCGCCGCCCGATCCGCGGCGCACTGCGAAGCGCTCGAGCAAGACCGGATATCTGACCTCGAGGACTTCGGGATCGGTAATCCGGGTGTTGGTCATATGGGTATGGACACAGCTGGCACCCGGAAACCCCTCTCCGGCGCCGGAGCCGCCGCAGATCGTTTCGTAATATTGGAACTTCCCGTTTCCGAAAAGGAAGTTGTTCATCGTGCCCTGCGAGTTGGCCGCCGCGCCCAGCGCCCCCAGCAGTGCATTGCAGGTGGCCTGGCTGACTTCGGTATTGCCGGCAACGACTGCCGCTCCCTCGGCGGGGGCGAGGAACGACCCGGGCGGGACCACGATGGTCAGGGGCTTCAGACAGCCCTCGTTCAACGGAAGATCCTCATCGATCAGGCATCGAAAGGCGTATAGGACGACCGCACGGGTGACCGCGGGCGGCGCGTTCATATTGCCCGGCCGCTGCGTGCCGGTTCCGGTGAAGTCGATCGTCGCCGAGCGGGCCTCGCGGTCGATGCGAACCGCCACGACGAGCCGAGAGCCATCGTCCATCTCATAGTCGAAACGGCCGTCCGACAACCGTCCGATGACCCGGCGAATGCTCGCTTCGCCCTTCTCCATCGCGAAGTTCATATAGGCAGCGAGAACCGGCCAGCCATAGCGCCCGACCAGCTCGTCGATTTCTCGCACTCCGCCGGCATTGGCCGCCAGCTGGGCGCGAATATCCGCGATATTGGCCTCGGGGTTGCGCGCCGGCCAGCGCGCGCCGGTGAGCAGGCTGCGGAATTCGGCTTCGCGGAATGTTCCGTCGCGGACGATGAGGAAGTCGTCGATCACGACCCCCTCCTCGGACAGGGTCCGCGAATCCGGCGGGGTCGAACCCGGCGTGGTGCCTCCGATATCCGCGTGATGCCCGCGATTGGCGACGAAGCAGCGAAGCGTCTTGCGGTCCTCGTCGAAGACCGGGGTGATCACCGTGACGTCGGGAAGGTGCGTGCCGCCGTTGAACGGATTGTTCAGCACGTAGCTGTCGCCGGGGCGCATGCTGTCCTTCCGGTTGCGGAGGATCACGCGGACGCTTTCGCCCATCGCTCCCAGATGCACGGGCACGTGGGGGGCGTTGGCAATCAGCGCCCCTGTGGAATCGAACAGCGCACAGGAAAAATCGAGCCGCTCCTTGATGTTCACGCTCGTCGAGGTGTTGCGGAGAATGGCGCCCATCTGCTCGGGGACGCTCATGAAGAGATTGTTGAACAGTTCGAGCATCACGGGATCGGCTTCGTCGAGGCAGATTGGACCGAATCGCACCTCAGCACAGCGCGAAAGAACCAGCTCGCCTGCGGGTAGCACTTCGGCCTGCCAGCCGGGCTCCACGATCGTCGTGGCGGACGCATCGCGAATGAGAGCCGGGCCCGCGATCGTCCGACCCGCGGCAAGCTGTTCCCTCGCGTACATGGCGGCACGGTGAGAAGCGCCGGCCGTCCATATCTCGCGCTCGGCCGCTCGTCCCTCTTCGAGAGTGCTCGCGTCGCCCATGATCGACCCCTTGGCGGACGTCCCCTCGACAAGCGCCTCGACCAGCAGATCGGCGATGATGATGGCCCGGCCGGAACTGGCAAATCCGAAGCGCGCCTCATGCAGGCGCTCGAATTGCGAGCGCATCGCGCCCAGCTCGTCGAACGTTACGGGGAGACTCGTGTCGCTTCCCTCGTAACGCAGCCGGAGGGTGGTGGAGGCTGTAGCGGTGGCGGTGCCGAGTTCCGTCATCGCCTCGGCTCTCATGCGGTCCGCGGCCGCAGCCGCCTGGCTACGACCGGCTTCGCCGAAGGGCAGCTCCAGCGTTGCTTCGCGGGAGGCCCGTCGATCGGCGAGACCGATGCCATAGGCCGAGAGAACGCCGGCAAGAGGGTGAATCAGGATCCGCCGCATTCCCAGCTCGTCGGCGACCATGCAGGCGTGCTGACCGCCCGCACCGCCGAAGCAGTTCAGCATGAAGTCGGCGACATCATGTCCACGCTCCAGCGCTACCCGCTTGATCGTGGCAGCCATGTTGGCAGCCGCGATCTTCAGAAAGCCTTCGGCCACTTCGCGCGCCGACCGGCCGTCGCCGATCTCGGATGCGAGGTTCGCAAACTTCCGCTCGACGGTTTCGACATCGATTTTCTGGCTGCCATCGGGGCCGAAGATCGCGGGAAAATGGTCCGGATCGATCTTGCCGCACATGACGTTGGCGTCGGTAACGGTCAGCGGTCCGCCCCTCCTGTAGCATGCAGGACCGGGGTTGGAGCCGGCACTTTCCGGCCCCACGCGGAATCGCACTCCGTCGAAGCTCAGGATCGATCCTCCACCCGCGGCGATGGTCTCGATGTCCATCATCGGGACGCGCATGGCGACGCCCGCGATCTCCGCATCCAGCGTGCGCTCGTATTCGCCTGCGAACAGCGCGACATCGGTGGAAGTGCCGCCCATGTCGAAGCCGATGACCTGGCTCTCGCCGACGGCGAGGGCTGTCCGTGCCGCTCCCACGATCCCGCCCGCCGGGCCGGACAGGATGGCGTCCTTCCCGCGGAAGTCCGCAGCCAGCGCCGTTCCCCCGTCCGACCGCATGAAGTGGAGCGGAGTGTCGCCCAGTTCGGCGACCACCCGGGCGACGTAATCGGAAAGAACAGGGGAGAGATACGCATCGACCACGCTCGTCTGCCCCCGTGGCACCAGGCCGATCAGCGAGCTCACCTGGTGACTCAGGGAAATCTGGGTGAAGCCCGCCTCGCGCGCCAGCTCTCCGAGGCGAAGCTCCATCTCGGGGTGCTTCCACGCGTGGATCAACGAAATGGCACAGGATTCGTATCCGTCCTTGCGGGCCCGTGCGAAGCTTTTCCGCGCATCGGCCTCGTTCAGAGGCACGAGAACTTCGCCCTCGATCGTCGTCCTTCCGGCGACCTCGACCACGTCGTCATAGAGCGGCTCGGGCAATCGGATATCGAGCTCGAAGAGCTTCGGCCGTGTCTGATGGCCGATCCTCAGGAGATCGGCGAAGCCTTCGTTCACGACCAGAAAATGGGGAGCTCCCTTGCGTTCGAGCAGGGCGTTGGTGGCAACGGTGGTGCCCATCTTCACGAGTTCGATCTCGTCGAGCGGGAGCGGATCGCCGAAATCCAGCCCGAGGACCGCGCGTATGCCGGCGGTGGCGGCGTCATCGTAGCGCTCGGGATTCTCACTGAGGACCTTGGCCGTGCGGATGTCTCCGGAGGGCGCGAGAGCGACGACGTCGGTGAAGGTACCGCCACGATCGACCCAGAACTGCCACTTCGCCATCATGTCCCCATAGCGGTAAATCGTCGCAAATCGAATTGGCAGTCCCAAACGCGGCTGCCCGCTCTGCACGAAGGGAAGGGGCCGATATCCGTCCCGTCACGCGAGCCTCGGAGCAAACTCCGTGCCCGTTCGTCCGCGGCTTGTCGACCGATCTGCTCCAGAGGGGTTCGCAAGGGGCAGCGGAAAAGCGCCTTCGGCCTCGCCCGGCCGCGCGGCCCGCGCGGAACCGTGCCTCGAGCCCGGGCCGTCGGGCCCGAAGGCGTATTCCTCTAAATCGGGGGATGTCTGGTGCGGTCGAGAAGACTCGAACTTCCACGGGCTTTCGCCCACAACGACCTCAACGTTGCGCGTCTACCAGTTCCGCCACGACCGCACACAGTCTGTCCGGGGGCGATCCACGATCGGCCCCCGCCGGTAGGTGCGCGCCACTAGCAGTGCGGATGCAACCCCGCAAGCGTCATTATCGCCTCGTCGACGGAGCTATCGCGGAGCCCAGCCGATATCGGCGAACACCGCCGATTTGGGGACGTCGGTGACCGCTTCATTGATCGTCAGCTGCTCGCCCGGAGCGAGCGATGGCTGCTGCGGCTCGACCACCCAGCTATAGACCTGCCGCTCGCGCTGGTCGCGCAGGACGATCAGAATCGGCGGAATGGGGCGGCTTTCGCGCGCGGTATTCTCGACGACGATGCGGGCTCCGAAGAATTCGGTGCCGTTGGGGAGGGTCCGCCGCTCCTGTTCCTCGACCGGGAAGGACAGTTCGAGATCGGGTTGCGCCGCGCCGAAGAGCGGGCGGGACACGGGCACCCAATCGGGCAGGCCGGCATAGTTGACGGCTGCGATCGCCCCCACCGCAAGAAGCGCGAAAATGGCTGCGGCCCAGGTCCATAGCCGGGTGGTGTTCCGCCGCGAGCGGAAGGGAGGCGCATGTTCGAAGCGCGAAGGCCCCTCGTCCTCGCTCGGCTCGGGCGGCGGCGGAAGATCGTCCTGAACCTCGCCGTAAGGGGGTGCGGTCTCGTCGAAATCGGGCTCTTCGCGGGGTCCCTCCGCCACCGGCGGCGAATCGGCGGGAGCCGCGGAGCGCGGGTCCTGCGAGAAAGTCGGCGGGGGCGGGGGAGCCGGTGCGGCCTCGGCCGCTGCGAGCCGCGCGGCATCGGGCCCTTCCTGGAACCAGCTATGCTTACATTTGGCGCAGCGGACCGTCCGCCCCTCGATCCCGATGGCGCTGTCGGGGACGACATAGCGCGTCGAGCAGGCGGGGCAGGCGATGATCATGGTGATCAGTGGCTTAGGACGGGATCCGAATCGCGACAAGCGACAGCCCTGTTTGCAACCCCTCGATGTGGCTTTTTTCCACATGCAAGCGCGGTTATAGGCCTTAGCGGACGATGGCGGGCCTCTTTCACCCTTTTCCGGAACGGATCCGATGAGTGCCGTGGCGGACGAGATCGTGCAGTTCGACAATGTCGGCCTCCGCTACGGCACCGACCGCGAAGTGCTCTCGAACATCTCCTTCACGCTCTTTCCGGGCCGCTTCTACTTTCTCACCGGGGCGAGCGGGGCGGGCAAGACCTCGCTGCTCAAGCTGCTCTATCTCGCGCAGCGACCCTCGCGCGGCGCGATCCGCATGTTCGGAACCGATGTCATCACCCTGCCGCGCGAGAGGCTTCCCGCCTATCGCCGCCGGACAGGGGTGGTGTTTCAGGATTTCCGTCTGGTCGATCATCTGTCCGCCTTCGACAATGTCGCCCTGCCGCTGCGCGTTTCGGGCGTGCGCGAGAGCGACCTCGACGGGCCGGTCTCCGACATGCTCGAATGGGTCGGGCTGGCGCATCGCGCCGATGCGCGCCCGGCGACGCTGTCGGGGGGCGAGCAGCAGCGCGTTGCCATCGCCCGGGCGGTGATCGGACGCCCCGACCTGCTGGTGGCGGACGAGCCCACCGGGAACGTCGACCCCGAAATGGCGCTCAAGCTGATCCGCCTGTTCGAGGCCTTGAACCGCCTCGGCACCACCGTGGTGGTGGCGACGCATGACGTGCACCTGCTGCGCAAGGTGCCGGATTCGCTGATCATGCGCCTCGACAAGGGCATGCTGTCCGATCCGACCGGTGCCCTGCGCTATCCCCCGCGGGGCGCGGCGGCAAGCCGATGAGGGCACCGCCGGTCCTTGCGCGGGCTGCCGATCGCGGCCTCGCCCCGTTTCGCGGGCGACGCGCTGCGCACCTCCTCCCGCGCACCCGTCTCGGAGGCCCGATGCCCTGGGTGATCGCGATCATGGTCGCGCTGACCGTGCTTGCGGCGGGCGGGGGACTGGCGCTCGGCAATCTCGCCGACCGCGCGCGCGGCGATCTCGCCGGGAGCGCGACGGTCCAGATCGTCGAGGCCGATGCCCAGGCGCGGGCCGCCCAGACCACCGCGGCAGTCGCATTGCTGGCGCGCGATCCCGCCGTCGCCAGCGTGAGTCCGGTTCCGCCCGCCAGGGTCGAGGAATTGCTCGAGCCCTGGCTGGGCACGGGCGCTGCCGGTCGGACGATCCCGATACCCGCCCTGATCGACGTGACCCTGCGTGCGGAGGCCGACAGGGCCGCATTGGACCGCCTGCGCGACCTGCTGGCGGAGCGTGCGCCCTCCGCTCGGATCGATGCGCAATCGCAATGGCTCGCCCCCGTGCTGGCGGCTCTTTCGGCACTCGGCTGGATGGCGCTCGGCCTGATCGCCCTGCTCGGCTTCATGGGGGCGGCGGCGGTCTGGCTGGCCGCGCGCAATGCCTTGGGAAGCAATCGCGATACGATCGAGATCGTCCATCTCCTGGGGGGCAGCGACGACCAGATCGCGCGTATCTTCCAGCGTTCGATCCTTGCCGATGCGCTGACCGGCGGCGCGCTCGGGCTCGCGGTGGGGGCCGCGGCGGTACTGCTGATGGGCGCGCAGTTCGCGGCGCTCGATTCGGGCCTCGTCGGTGGGGGCGGTCTCGCTGCCGGCGATTGGATGGTGCTGGGGCTTGTCCCGCTGGGGGCGGTTGTTCTAGCGGTCGTCACGGCCCGGCTCACCGTGCTCGCCTCGCTCAGGAAAATGCTGTGATCCTCCGCTTCTTCGCTGCCGTCCTGCTGGTCTATGCCTTCGGCTTTCTCACCTTCGCCATCTCCCTGCCCGCGCCGCTCGCCGGGGAGCGGACCGATGCGGTGATCGTGCTGACCGGCGGCCCCGGCCGGATCCCGCGCGGGCTCGAAGTGGTCGAGCAGGGACTGGCGAAGGAGATGTTCGTCTCGGGCGTCGACCCCGAGGTGAAGCCGGCCGAATTCGCCGCCGAATTCGACGTTCCGCGCGATGTCATGGAATGCTGCGTCAAGCTCGGCTATCTGGCGGTCGATACGCGCAGCAATGCGGGCGAAGCGGCGCAATGGCTGAGAGAGAACGATTTTTCCTCGGTCCGGCTGGTGACCACCGACTGGCATATGGCGCGCGCCGCCTCGGAATTCAGCGGCACGCTGCCCGACGAGACGCGCGTGGTGAAGGATGCGGTCACCTCGCACCCCGGTCTCGCGACGCTCTATCTCGAATACAACAAGCTGCTGGCCGCGGCGATCTCGCAGGGGCTCCCCGCAGGGGTCTGACATGCGACTGCTGCGCAACATCGCCTTCTATGTTGCCTTCTATCTCGGCTCGCTGCTGATCACCTCGGCGACGCTGATATCGCTTCCCTTCAGCGTCGCAGCCTTCCGGCGCCGCGTGCGCGACTGGTCGAACTGGCAGCGCTGGTGCCTCACCCGCCTGCTCGGCTGCGAGATCGTGCTCGAGGGGGCGCCGCTCGAGGAGCCGGTCCTTTATGCAATGAAGCACGAAAGCTTCTTCGAGGCGATCGACGCGCCGGCGCTGTTCGACTGCCCGAGCGTCTTCGCCAAGCAGGAGCTGTTCAGCATCCCGCTGTGGGGCCGCGCGGCGGCAGCCTTCGGCCTGGTCCCCGTCGCCCGCGAGCAGGGCGCAAGGGCGCTGATGCAGATGATCCGGTCGGCGAAGGCGCTCGTCGCCGACGGCCGTCCGCTGGTCATCTTTCCCGAAGGGACGCGCATACCGCATGGCGAGAACCGGCCGCTCCAGGCGGGGTTCGCGGGGCTTTACAAGATGCTCGGTCTGCCGGTCGTGCCGGTGGCCGTGAACAGCGGGCCGGTCTACCACCGCCGGCTGAAGCGGCCGGGGCGGATCACCTACCGCTTCGGCGAGCCGATTCCGCCGGGGCTGCCGCGCGGCGAGGTCGAGGCGCGGGTGCGCGAGGCGATCAACGCCCTGAACTGACGGTTCGGGAGCGCAGCGGGTCAGGTGTGGTCGGTGCGGCCGAAATCGGGGCGCGCATCGTCCTGGCCTTCCTCGATGATCGACCGGCGGATCGCCCGCGTCCGTTCGAACAGCGCGAACAGCGCCTCGCCGTCGCCGTCGCGGATCGCACGCTGGAGCGCGGTGAGATCCTCGGTGAAGCGACCGAGCACTTCGAGCACCGCCGCGCGATTGCTGAGGAAGACGTCGCGCCACATGGTCGGGTCGCTCGCCGCGATGCGGGTGAAATCGCGAAACCCTCCGGCGGAATATTTGATCACCTCGCCGCGGGTCACGTCCTCGAGATCGGAAGCGGTGCCGACGATGGTATAGGCGATGAGGTGCGGGATATGGCTGGTCACCGCGAGCACCAGATCGTGGTGGTCGGCATCCATGATCTCGACCCGGGCGCCGAGACCCTCCCAGAAGGCAGCGACCCTGTCGACCGCTTCGGCGGGCGCGTCGGGACCGGGCGTGACGATGCACCAGCGGTGCCGGAACAATTCGGCGAAACCGGCATCGGGCCCGCTCTTCTCGGTTCCTGCGACGGGGTGGGCGGGGACCACCGCCACCCCCGGCAGCGCGCGGGCGAGCGCGGCGCCGACGCTGCGCTTGGAGGACCCGACATCGCTCACCGTCGCGCCTTCGGAGAGATGCGGCTCGATCGCGGAGGCGGCTTCGGCCATCGCGCCCACCGGGACGCAGAGGATCACCAGCTCGGCACCGCGAACGGCGTCTGCAGCGGTGTCGCAGATGCGGTCGACGAGGCCGCGTTCGCCCGCCCGCCGGCGCACCGCGGGATCGGCGTCCCAGCCGGTGGTCGCGACCTTGTCCGGCAGGGCGCGGGCGGCGAGGCCGATCGAGCCGCCGATCAGCCCGAGCCCGATGATCGCGACGCGCCGGGGCATCATGCGGCTTCTCCGCACAACCCGCGCAGGACCGTGGCGATCTCGTCCATCTGCGCCGTCGTGCCGATGGTGATCCGCAGCGCATCGGGGAGGCCCTGACCGGGCAGATGGCGCACTGCATAGCCCGCTTCGGCGATCGCATCGCGGGCGCGGGCTGCCTCGAGCGCGCCTTCGAACAGCACCAGCAGGAAGTTGGCCTTGCTCGGCAGGGCGCGGATGCCGTGATTGCCCAGAGCATCGATCTGCGCGGCGAAGCGGCTGCGCGCCTCGGCATTGGCATCGCGCGACCGGACCACGAAGTCCGCGTCTTCCAGAGCGGCCAGCGCGGCCTTCTGCCCGCTTTCGGTCACGTTGAACGCGCCGCGCAGACGGTTGAGCGCAGCGATCAGGTTCGTCGCGCCGGTGGCCCATCCGACCCGCTCTCCGGCGATGCCATAGGCCTTGGAGAAGGTCCGCGTGACCAGCACATTGTCATGCGCCGCGGCGAGGGCGAGAGCGCCGTCGTCCTCGTCATCGGCGAGATATTCGGCATAGGCCTGGTCGATCACCAGCAGGACGTCGCGCGGCAGGCCGGCGTGCAGCCGCGCCACCTCGCCCCGCGCCAGCCAGCAGCCGACGGGATTGTTGGGATTGTCGAGCAGGACCACCCTGGTGCGTTCGCTCACTGCGGCGAGCAGCAGATCGACGTCGGCGGCATGGTCGCTGGCTTCGGCCAGCACCGGGTCCGCGCCGACCTTCTGCGCGAGCAGCGGATAGAGCGAGAAGGAGTAGCGCGAGCAGACCACCTCGTCGCCCGGGCCGGCGAAGGCCTGCACCGCGCATTGGAGCAATTCGCCCGATCCGGTGCCGCAGACGATCCGCGCCGGCTCGATGCCATGCCTTGCGCCGAGCGCGGCCCGCAAGGCCGCCGCGTCGGGATCGGGATAGAGCCCCGGACTGCGCCGCGCGGCCAGCACCTCGAGCACGGAGGGGCTGCAACCGAACGGGTTTTCGTTCGCCGACAGCTTGACCAGCGCGCGCCCGTCGGCCGCCCGCGCGGGACCGGGGACATAGGGGTGGATCGCTGCGATCCACGGTTTCATCGTCGGTTCGTCTGCCATTGCGGCTTTCAGGCCTTAAAGAATTCGCGTTCGCCGGCAAGCTCCGGTCAGCCTTCGACAAGCCCGCGCCGAACGGATAGGGACCCCTCCTAGACCCGTTCGTGCTGCGCCTGTCGAAGCACCGTTCGTTCTCGTAAGCCAAGGCCAGATTTGAACACCACCACGCACACGCTCCGGCTGCCGCACCCGCTCCCGCTCGACGGTGGCGGCGAGCTGGCGAGCGTCGATATCGCCTATCAGACCTATGGGGCGCTGGCGGAGGACCGGTCGAACGCGATCCTGCTGTGCCATGCGCTGACCGGCGACCAATATGTGGCGAGCCCGCACCCGGTCACCGGCAAGCCGGGCTGGTGGGAACGCATGGTCGGTCCCGGCAAGCCGATCGATACCGGACGTTTCCACGTCATCTGCGCCAATGTCGTCGGCAGCTGCATGGGATCGACCGGCCCGGCGAGCCCGGCGGCCGACGGGCAGCCCTATGCCATGCGCTTCCCGGTGATCACCATTCGCGACATGGTGCGCGCGCATGTCGGCCTGCTCGATGCCCTGGGAATCGATCGGCTGCATGCAGTGGTCGGCGGGTCGATGGGAGGGATGCAGGCGCTGAGCCTCGCGGCGAACTGGCCCGAACGGGCGGACCGGGTGCTGGTGATCGCCTCGACCAGCCGCCATTCGGCGCAGAACATCGCCTTCCACGAGCTCGGACGGCAGGCGATCATGGCCGATCCACGGTGGAACGAGGGCGATTACTATGGCGGCGATGCGCCCGACAACGGCCCGGGGGCCGGCCTCGCCGTCGCCCGCATGGCCGCGCATATCACCTATCTCTCCGAAGAGGCGCTGACGGGCAAGTTCGGCCGCAACCTCCAGGACCGGCCCGACGGAACCAAGGGTGCCAAGAGCTTCGGCTTCGACGCCGATTTCCAGGTCGAATCCTATCTCCGCTATCAGGGCAGCGGCTTTACCCGGAGGTTCGATGCCAACAGCTATCTCTACATCACCCGGGCGATGGATTACTTCGATCTCGCCGAAGAGCATGGCGGCCGGCTCGCCGATGCCTTCGCGGGAACGCAGGCGCGCTTCTGCCTGGTCAGCTTCGACAGCGACTGGCTCTATCCGACCGCCGAGAGCCGCCATGTGGTCCATGCGCTCAATGCCGCGGGTGCGGCGGTGAGCTTCGTCGAACTGTCCGCGCCGCATGGTCACGACAGCTTCCTGCTCGAGGTGCCGGCGCTCGACCGGGTGATCGGCGGGTTCCTCGAATGAGCGCGCGCGGACAGCTTCGCGCCGATCTCGCGGCGATCGCCGACCATGTCGCGCCGGGCAGCCGGGTGCTCGACATCGGCTGCGGCGACGGAGCGCTGATGCGCGCCCTGCGCGAGAGGGGCTGCGACGTCCGCGGGATCGAGATCGATCCCGACTGCGTCGCGCGCTGCGTCGCCCAGGGGCTCTCGGTGGTCCAGGGCGATGCCGACCGCGACCTCGCCGATTACCCCGACTGCGGATTCGACCATGCGATCCTCAGCCAGACGCTCCAGACCGCCGCGCGCCCCGACCGCATGCTCGGCGAGCTGCTGCGGGTGGGCGATCGCGCCTTCGTCAGCTTTCCCAATTTCGCCCATTGGCGGACGCGCGCCGCGCTGATGTTCGGCGGGCGCATGCCGGTCACCCGCGCGCTGCCGGTGAGCTGGTTCGAAACCGCCAACATCCACCACGTCACGGTAAAGGACTTTCGCGACCTCGCCCGCGCCCAGGACGCGCGGATCGAGCGCGAATGGTTCTTCGCCGGCGATCGGCCGATCGGCCGGACGGGTGCGAATGCGCGTGCCGAATTCGCCGTCTTCGAACTCAGCCGCAGGTGATTCGCACTTCGGCATCGGCCGTCGCCGTCGATTCCTCCGCTCGCGCCCGGCCTCGTCGACGCGCCGGATGCGACAGGAAAGGCGGTCGCAGGATGAACGGAGTTGACGCAGTTGACGCTGTCCTGAGGGATGAATGGCCCGCCAGCGGAGGGCATGGAAGGCCACGGCCGGCTGCGCGCCGACCAACCCCCTCTCCGATCCCGGATCATGCCGCGCCCATGCATCGAGTGCCTCCGATTTCCCGAACAGACCGTGCGGCATATCAGGCGCGGGCAGTGTAGGAAAACCTCGGCCCCCGCCATCTCGGTCGGTCGGTTCGCCGCAAGGGGCGCCCGAATGAACCCGTCGGGACCGGCGAATCGCCTGCGTTCACCCGGTAGAAAGGCGCGCCTCAACACGGGCATCCGGGTCCGGCATGCCGGGCATCCAGTCCCGTCGCCAGAGGCGGGCTTTCGGCTGCCGGACAGGACATTCACGGGGCGCTCGGACCGCAGCCGCACAGCGGCTGGCCGGTCTTGTTTGAAGGAGTAGCGAAATGAGCATCAATCCCAGAAATCCCAAATCCCTCTTTCTGCTTGCCGCGTTGGCCGTCCCCGCTTCGGGCAGTCTCTCCGCGCAGGAACAGGATCGGCCGGAAGGCGAGGTCCTGACGACCGTCTATGGCACGCAGGCCGGCGAGAGAACCGCAGGACCCGAGATCGAAGGGATCATCTCCGCGCGCAGCGACGACCGGATCCAGGTGACCGCCGCCGATGGCACCCGGACGACCATCGCGATCGACGACGAGACCGAAATCAAGGCCAGCGGCGGCTTCCTCGGCCTCGGCCGGCGCGAGCTGGCGGCGGCTTCGCTGCTCAATGGTGTGCCGGTGAAGATCGAGACGATGCAATGGGGCGACGGTCTCGTGGCGAGCGAAATCGACCTCAAGACCAAGGATCTGAAAACGGCGGCGATGATCCACAACGGCACCGACCAGCGGTTCACCCAGCAGGAGGCCGCGACCGAGGCGCTGCGCGGCCGCATGGGCGATATCGACAAATACAACCTCAAGGGCACGACCAATGTGAACTTCGACACCGGGAAGGCGGTGCTCTCGGCCGAGGCCAAGGCCGATCTCTGCGCCACCGCCGCCCAGGCCCAGGCGACCGAGAACGCGCTGATGCTGGTGGTCGGCTACACCGATTCGACCGGCAGCCAGGAATTCAACCAGCAGCTCAGCGAGAAACGGGCCAGCCGGGTGGTGAACTATCTCCAGCAGGCCTGCGGCTGGAAGCCCTATCGCATGCTCACTCCCACGGGCATGGCCGAGGCCGACCCGCTGGCCGACAATGAAACGGTCGAGGGCAAGGCGCAAAACCGCCGCGTCGCGGTGAATATCCTCGTCAGCAAGAGCGTCGACGGGCTGTAAGGACCGGCGGGGCGGGCTGCGCGCCCGCCCCGGCGCATCCGTCGATCCGTGGTCGGATCACCGGGCGGCGAAGATCTCGTCGAGCCGGCGGCGCGCACCCTCGATCGGCACGAGGTGGGGAAAGCGGTGACCCCCGTCATAGGCGACGGCGATGTCCCCGGGGACCGACTGCGGGCGCTTGCGGACGGTGAGCGTCAGCGGAGCACCACCGGCAGCATCGTCGATCGCCCGGCTCAACACCTGCTCGCTGTAATCCTTGCCATTGACCCGCTGCACCAATGCGCCGGCGACCAGTCCCGCCTCGAAGGCGGCGCTCCCCCACATGACCTCCCGGACGGTTCCATCCTTGCCCATGGTGAGTCCGATGGAGAAGCGCATGTCGAGTTGACCGGCTTCGGCATCGAAGCGCTTGCAGAAGTCGGTCCGGTAGGGGCGATATGCCAGGCGATATCCGCCGCGCTCGAGCCCGTCGAGCGGGACCCCTTTCCCCCGGCGATAGAGCTGGTCCTCGATATAGCCGGCCCAATCGTAGTCGGCGATGCCTTGCAAGGTCGCGATTACCTCTTCGAGATCATAGGTCAGTGTGTCCATGCAGCCATTCTCGCAGCCGAAGAAGGCCCGCGCGAAGTCGTCGAGCGACCGCTCGTCGCCCGACAGTTTGCGCAGCAGCGTATCGATGCCGAACCACATCAGCTGCCCTTCGGAATAATAGTCCTCGTTCCTTTGCCAGCTGGGCCAGGGAAGCGGCGCGCGCGCATTGATGATCGGATCGCGGGTCGTATCGGCCATGGTGCGCCATTCGCCACCAGGGCGGACGTCATAGACCGCCGCGACCTTCGCCAGCGCCTCGAGCGCGGACTGCGTCGACCAGAGGCCGGCGCGGGCGGTCAGGACATGGCCCCAATATTGCGTCTGTCCCTCATAGACCCACATCAGGCTGTTGCGGATGGGGACCTCGAAGCTGGGGGTCCAGCTGTCGGCGCCGCGGCGGAACTTGCCGTTCCAGGAATGGGTGAATTCATGCGCGAAGACGTCGCGCTTGGGCAGGTGGGTGTCCCACCGGGTGAAATAGGTCGGCGGCGCGACGATCTCGGCCGAGCGGTGGTGTTCGACGCCGCCTCCGCCGACCTCGTCGCTCAATGCCACGAGAAATCGGTAGCGATCGAAATGGCGTGAGGCGAACAGCTTCTCCGCCTGTTCGGCCAGCGCACGTTTGTGCGCGATCTGCCGATCGTCCGCTTCGAGGTGCTCGGGGCAATGGGCGAACATGGCCATGCGGACCTCGCCCGCTTCGTCGAGCGCGACCTCGCGCATGTGACGACCGGCCATGACCGGCGAATCGACCAGCACATCGAGCGGAAGGCTCCGGAACGAAACCGTAGCGCCGTCGCGGCCGGTTTCCTCCAGAACGGCGGCGAAATCCCAACCCTCGGGCAGCGTCAGGCTCGGTTCGACGGTGATGCGGCGCGCGAAATGGCCGGCCGGATAGAGCAGCATCCGCCCCCATTGGAGGTTCATGATATCGGAGGTGACCACGACATCGCCCTGGCTGGCGGAAGTCGGCGAGAGGAACTGGAAAGCGATGGCGAGCTCGCGGGTCCCCGGCGGCACATCGCAATGAAAGGCATAGACCTCGGTCGGATCGCGCCGCCAGTCGAGAAGCGTGTCGCCCGCCCTGATCTCGAGGCCGGCGAACAGCTCGAGCGGGTTCTGCGGCGAGTGGTAGCCCGGCATCCATTTGGGATAGAGCAGCGTCATCGGACCCGCCTGCGCCACCGGGAGCGTCAGCCGTCCCGCGACGATCCCGCGCGCGGTATCGGTGGCATCGATCGCCAGCCGCAGGATGCCGGGATAGTCGATGTCCTGAGGGTTCACCGTCCATGGATTGCCCGGCGCGGACGGCGGAGTCTCCGAGCGGGAGGATCCTGTCCGTGCCGAAGGTATCGAGCTTGGGTTCCGGGCTTCGATGTGCGGGTGCGGGCGGTGCAATGTCTCACTCCGTAGCCGGGCCCCGTGCGGCCCGAACTCCCTCGAAATCCCCGTCGGGGATTCGGGTTCCGCGTCCTTACCGCAGCCGTTCCGCATGCCATGCGACATGCTCGGCCATGAAGGTGGCGATGAAGAAGTAGGAATGGTCGTAGCCTTCCTGCATCCGGATGGTCGGCTGCATGCCGGCCTTGGCGCAGGCGAGCGCGAGTGTGCCGGTCTTGAGCTGCTCTTCGAGGAAATTGTCGGCCGTGCCCTGATCGACGAGGATGTGGTCGTGACGGGCGCCGTCCTCGATCAGGCTGACGGCGTCGTAATCGCGCCAGGCGGCGCGGTCTTCTCCAAGGTAGCGGGTCAGCGCCTTCTCGCCCCAGGGCACGCGCGAGGGCGCGACGATCGGGGCGAAGGCGCTGATCGAGGCAAAGCGACCGGGATCGCGCAAGCCGACGGTGAGCGCGCCATGGCCGCCCATCGAATGGCCCATGATCCCCTGCCGCGCCGGATCGACGGGGAAGTTCGCCGCGATCAGCTGCGGCAGTTCCTCCTCGATATAGCTGCGCATGCGATAGTGCCGCGCCCATGGCTCCTGGATGGCATCGACGTAGAAGCCGGCACCCTTGCCGAAGTCATATTCGTCCTCGGCATCGGGAACCTCGGGCCCGCGCGGGCTGGTGTCGGGGGCGACGAAGACCAGGCCCCGTTCGGCGCAGGCGGCGCGATATTCGCCCTTTTCGGTAACGTTCGCTTCGGTGCAGGTCAGCCCCGAGAGATACCACAGGACGGGCAGTTTCGCGCCCTCCTCGTGCGGTGGGACATAGACCGAGAAGCTCATCTCGGTGCCGGTCGCCCGCGAGCTGTGCGAGCAGACATATTGCTCGCCCCCGAAGGCCTTGTTCTGCGAGAGATAATCTAGGCTCATGCTGGCTCCTGCAGCGGAAGGTCCGCAATCCGCGGCTCGTGCCCCCAATGGCGGATGAGGTCGAGTATGTCTGCGCCCGACAGCCCCAAGGTCGCGGTGTTCCGCAACGGGTGGACGTTGACTCGCGGGGCACGCGCGAGCGTGCTGTCCAGAACGGCGGTCACGCTGCCCGGAGCGGCTTCGATCATCGCCAGCGGCGTGACCGCGCCCGGGACGACGCCGAGCAACCGCTCCATCGCCTCGGGCTTGGCGAAGCTCAGGCGCCTGCTGCCGATCGCCCGCGGCAGCGCTTTCAGATCGACGCGCGCCGCGGCCGGTACGGTCACCAGCCAGAATGCCCCCCCGGCATCCTTCAGGAACAGGTTCTTGCTGTGCTCGCCGGGGATGTCGGCGTCGATCCGCCGGCTCTCGGCAACGGTGAAGACCGCTTCGTGCTCATGGCTGGCGAAGCGGATGGCGAGCGCTTCGAGGTCGGCCCGCAATCCCGCTTCGCCGCATGCGCTCAAGCCTCAGCCTTCCAGCCGGTGGAGGGCGCACAGCTTGTTGCCGTCGGGATCGCGCAGATAGGCGAGATACATGCCCGAGCCGGAGCGTTCGCCCGGCGGATCCTCGATCGCCGTGCCGCCGTTCTCGACACCCGCCGCGTGCCAGGCATCGGCCTGTTCGGGCGTCAGGGCGAAGCCGATGGTCGAGCCATTGCCGGGAGTCGCCGGCTTACCGTCGATCGGCCTGGTCACCAGGAAGGCGCCATTGTTGTGCAGATACATTAGCCGACCCTTGTCGTCGACGATCGCCTCGCGCCCCCCGATCGCCTTGAAGGTCGCATCGTAGAATTTCTTCGAACGGTCGATGTCGTTCGACCCCACCATCATGTGACTGTACATCGGCACTCTCCCTTAGGTTTCGATTCGCCACCTTAAGCGGCTGACGGACGCGTTCAAGCGCTCAGATGTCGACCGCCACGGTCGCGGTCGCGGGATCGCCGGTATTGGGCATGTCCGCAGGATCGATCAGCAGCATGCGGACCTCGCCCCGGCGCGCGCAGGGGCGGTGCTCGACACCCCGCGGGACGACGATCAGTTCGCCCGGGCCGAGGGTCTCGGTGCGGTCGCGGAATTCGATGTCGAGCACGCCCTCCAGCACCAGGAACAGCTCGTCCGTATCGGCATGGGCGTGCCAGGTGAATTCGCCCTCGACCTTGACCAGCCGGACCTCGTTGCCGTTGTAGCGCGCCACGATGCGCGGCGCCCAATGGTCGGTAAACAGCGCCAGCTTCTCGGCCAGATTGATTTTGGCGGACATCAGTAGACCACCACGCTGCGGATGCTTTCGCCCGCATGCATCAGATCGAAGCCCTTGTTGATCTCTTCCAGCTCGAGGACATGGGTGATCATCGGGTCGATCTGGATCTTGCCGTCCATGTACCAGTCGACGATCTTGGGCACGTCGGTCCGCCCCTTGGCGCCGCCGAAGGCCGTGCCGCGCCAGTTGCGCCCGGTGACCAGCTGGAACGGGCGGGTCTCGATCGTCTTGCCCGATTCGGCCACGCCGATGATGATGCTGGTGCCCCAGCCCTTGTGGCAGCATTCGAGCGCCTGCCGCATGACCTCGGTGTTGCCGGTGCAGTCGAAGCTGTAATCCGCCCCGCCGTCGAGCAGGGCGACGAGATGCGCGACGACATCCTCGACCTCGTTCGGGTTGACGAAATCGGTCATTCCGAAATGGTCGCCATAGGTCTTCTTGTCGGGGTTGATGTCGACCCCGACGATGCGGTCGGCGCCCGCCATCTTCGCACCCTGGATCACGTTCAGCCCGATCCCGCCGAGGCCGAAGACCACCACATTGTCGCCCGGCCGGACCTTGGCGGTGTTGACCACCGCGCCGACCCCCGTGGTCACGCCGCAGCCGATGTAGCAGGTGGTGTGGAAGGGCGCGTCCTCGCGGATCTTCGCCACCGCGATCTCGGGCAGGACGGTGAAGTTGGAGAAGGTCGAACAGCCCATGTAGTGGTGGATCGGCTGTCCCTTGTAGCTGAACCGCGTGGTTCCGTCGGGCATCAGCCCCTTGCCCTGGGTCTCGCGGATCGCGCTGCACAGATTGGTCTTGCCGCTGAGGCACATTTTGCACTGGCGGCATTCGGGCGTGTAGAGCGGGATGACATGGTCGCCGGGCGCCACCGAGGTCACCCCTGCGCCCACTTCGCGGACCACGCCGCAGCCCTCGTGGCCGAGGACGCTGGGGAAGATCCCCTCGCTGTCGAGACCGTCGAGGGTATAGGCATCGGTGTGGCAGATGCCCGTCGCCATGATTTCGATCAGCACTTCGCCGGGTCGGGGCCCCTCGAGATCGAGCTCGACGATCTCGAGCGGTTGCTTGGGGGCGAAGGCGACGGCGGCGCGGGTCTTCATGGTCGGTGTTCTCCTGATGTGCGGAGGCGGGACTAGAAGTGCTGGGCAGCCGTCGCAAGGTGCTTGCCGTTGGCCGCGGGCAGGGTAGGGGAGCTGTCCATGATCGCCTTTCTCGTCCCGCTCTCGCTCATCGTCCTCGGTCCGGCCGAAGGTCGCCCTCCCGCTGCCATGCCCGTACAGCTGAACGAGGCCGAGCCCGCGCCGCTGCCGGTCGCGCAGCAGACCGCGCTGCGCTGCTCGATCGCCATAGCGATGGCGGCGGAGCGGCAGCGCATAGGCGAGCCGACCGACCCCGACTGGCCCGAGCTGAGCGAGCGCGGGCGCGAATTCTTCGTCCGCTCGCTGGCGAAATTGATGGAGGATGCGGGCCTGACGCGCGATGCGCTGATGGCGCATGGCCGGAGCGAGGTGGAAGAGCTGGAGCAGCCCGGGCGGCTCGAGGAAGTGATGCCCGCCTGCCTGCTGCTGCTCGAGGCCTCGGGTCTCTAGTTCGCGTTAAGGCCCGGGTCAGGCGCGCCCGGCCACTCTCGGCCTCGCCGAACCCGCAATCGAAGGTCTTGTCATGCGCACCGTGATTCTTCCCGCTGCCCTCGCGGTTCTCGTCCTGCCGGTCCCGGCCGTCGCGCAGGAGGTCGCCGCCAGCGCCGAAGCCGCGCCCCTCGCGGATCTGGCCGGGCGGATGGGGGATGCCGAACAGCAGCGCGAAACCGCGCTGATGCTGCGCGCGCTGGCCGAAGTCGTCCTCGACATGCCGATCGCGCCGCTGGCGCAGGCCGCTGCAGAAATGACCGGCAGGAAAGCGCAGGCGATCGACCCCGATCTGACCCTGCGCAGCATCGCGCCCGGTGCGGGGCGAGTCGGCGAGGAGATCGAGCGCGGCCTGCCGCAGGCGATGGCAGCCGTCGGAACGCTGGCGGAGGCGTTCGCGACCATGGCTCCCGCACTCGAGGACATGGCGGCCCGCCTGCGCCAGCCCGCACCCGAAAGCGATTGATCGGGCACTAAATTCCCGCTGCGATGCGACGCGCCGGTGGACGCGCGGGCGCCGCTCGTGCAATGGCAGCGGCTCCATGTGGCAGCTCCACCAGTTCCCCCTGTGCCCCTTCAGCCGCAAGCTGCGCCTGCTGATGGGCGAAAAGAACGTCGCCTACGAACTCGTTCGCCAGAATCCGTGGGAGGGGCGCGACGAACTGTGGCAGCTCAATCCGGCGGGGCGCACGCCCGTGCTCCACGATGCGGGACGCGGAGTCGCGCTGTCGGACAGCCAGGCGATCTGCGAATTCCTCGAGGAAACGGTCGACAGGAACCCGATGATCAACGGCTCGGCAGTCCAGCGCGCCGAGATCCGCCGGCTGGTCGCGCTGTTCGACGAGAACTTCCATGGCGATGTCACCGCGCCGCTGCTGCACGAACGGATGAAGAAACGGCTGGTGCTGCGGCAACCGCCCGATTCGCGCGTCTTGCGCGAGGCAATGAAGCTCGCGCATGCGCATCTCGATTATATCGACTGGCTGGTCGATACGCGCCAATGGGTCGGGGGATCGACCCTGAGCCTCGCCGATCTTGCCTGCGCGGCGCAGATTTCGGTGGCCGACTATCTCGGCGGTATCGACTGGAAGGGTCACGACCAGGCGCGGCACTGGTATTCGGTGATGAAAAGCCGGCCCAGTTTCCGGCCGCTGCTGAGCGAGAAGATGGAAGGGCTCCCGCCCCCGCCGCATTACGCCCTGGTCGACGCCTAGACCGCTATTTCTGGCAGATCGGGCAGAACCATGTGCTGCGCCCGCCCTGCACGATCCGACGGATGATGCCGCCGTCCTCGCGATGGCAGAGCTGCCCCTCGCGGCCATAGACGTGGAAGCGGGTGGCGAAATAGCCGAGCTCGCCGTCGGGCCGGGCGAAATCGCGCAAGCTCGAGCCGCCGTCGCGGATCGATTGTTCGAGCACGGCGCGAATTTCGGGGACCAGCCGCCGCAACTGCGGCATGCTCACCCGGCCCCCGGCCTTGCGCGGGTGGATGCCGCTGGCCCACAGCGCCTCGCACACGTAGATGTTTCCCAGGCCCGCGACGATCCTCTGGTCGAGCAGCAGCAGCTTGATCGCCTGTTTCCTGCCGCGCGTGGCGTCGCGCAAGTGCTCAGCCGTGAGCGCCGGACCGAGCGGCTCGGGACCGAGCGCGGCGAAGGGCGGCCACTGGTCGAGCTCGGGCGCCAGCAGCAGATCGACCGAACCGAAGCGCCGCGGATCGTTCAGGGCGAAACTGTGGGCGGCGGTCTCGAGGACGAGATGGTCGTGCTTCTCTTCCGCTTCGGGATCGATCCGCCAGCGCCCGCTCATGCCGAGGTGGAACACCAGCGCATGGTCGCGATCGGTATACAGGATGCCGTATTTCGCGCGCCGCGAGAGTCCCGTCACTCTCGCCCCGGTGAGGGCCTGCACCAGGTCGGGCGGGAACGGGCGGCGCAGGTCGGGCCGGTTCACGCGCACGCGCAGGATCCGCTCGTCCTCGAGGAAGCGGGCAAGCCCGCGGACGGTGGTTTCGACTTCGGGCAGCTCGGGCATCGGCGCCTCCCTAACACCCTTTGCGCCCGGCTCAATTCCCCCTAAGGCTCGCGCCCATGAGCGAAACCGTTTCCTTCGGCTATCAAGACATCGATGCGGGCGAGAAGACCGGCCGTGTCGGCGAGGTCTTTTCCAGCGTCGCCGCCAGATATGACGTGATGAACGATGCCATGTCGGGTGGCATGCACCGGCTGTGGAAGGACCGCTTCGTCCGCCGGGTGAAACCGCAGCCGGGCGAGGCGATCCTCGATATGGCGGGCGGCACCGGCGACATCGCCTTCCGCCTGGCTGCCAGCGGTGCGAGCGTCACCGTCTCGGACATCAATCAGGACATGCTCGACGTCGGTATCGAGCGGGCGATGGAGCGCGGCGTGGATGGCCTCGTCTGGAGCCGCCAGAACGCCGAGGAGCTGAGCTTCTCCAGCCGCATCTTCGATGCCTATACGATCGCCTTCGGCATTCGCAATGTGACCCACATCGACCGTGCGCTGCGCGAGGCGCATCGCGTGCTCAAATTTGGCGGGGGCTTCTTCTGTCTCGAGTTTTCCTCGGTCGAATGGCCCGGGTTCAAGGAAGCCTACGATCTCTATTCGCACCGGCTCGTCCCGCGCATCGGCAAGGCGATTGCCGGCGACGAGGACAGCTACCGCTACCTCGTGGAATCGATCCGGCGCTTCCCCGCCATGCCCGCCTTCGAGGCGATGATCCGCGAGGCGGGCTTCGAGAACACACGCGTCGAGCCGATCATGGGCGGATTGGTGGCGATCCATTCGGGGTGGAAAGTCTGACCGCGTGACCCGCCCGATCACACATATTCTCCGGCTCGGCCGGTGGGCGCGTGTGCTCGCACGGCACGGGGCGCTGCGGGGTATCCGCAATGATCCGAACACGCCGCAACCGGTCAAGCGGCTGATCGGCCTGTTCAGCATCGGGACGCACAGGTCGCGCGAGCCCGATTACGCGGGCGCCTTTCGCGACATCGGGCCGGCCGCGATCAAGCTGGGCCAGACGCTCGCCACCCGGCCCGATCTGGTCGGCGAACAGGCGGCGCGCAATTTGCTGATGCTTCAGGACGATCTGCCGCCGGTCGAGTTCGCCAGCATCCGCCAGAGCATCGAATCGAGTTTCGAACGGCCGCTCGAGACGCTGTTCACGGAATTCGACCCGGTCCCGATCGGGGCCGCTTCGATCGCGCAGGTCCACCGCGCGGTAACCAATGAAGGCCGGCAGGTCGCGGTCAAGGTCCTCCGGCCGGGCATTCGCGAACGCTTCGCGCGCGACATCCAGACCTATGAATGGGCTGCGGCACATCTCGAGAGTTTCGGCGGCGAGGCGGCGCGGCTGCGACCGGCGCTGACGATCGCGAATTTCAAGCGCTGGACCCTGCGCGAGCTCGATCTCAGGCGCGAAGCCGCGAGCGCGTCCGAGCTCGCCGAGCACATGGTCGGCACCGCCGGCTATTGCATTCCCGACATCGACTGGGACCGCACCAACGGCCGGGTGATGACGGTCGAATGGATCGACGGGATCAAGATCAGCGACACCGACGCGCTCAAGGCCGCCGGCCACGACATGGACGATATCGCGACGCGTCTGGTTCTCGCCTTCCTCAAGCAGGCGATCGCCGCGGGCTTCTTCCACGCCGACATGCATCAGGGGAATCTGTTCGTGAAGCCCGACGGAACGATCGCGGCGATCGATTTCGGGATCATGGGTCGGATCGACCGCCGCGCGCGGATGTGGCTGGCGGAAATCCTCTATGGACTGACCACGGGCAATTACCGCCGCGTGGCGGAGATCCATTTCGAGGCGCAATACGTCCCGAGCTATCACAATGTCGACGAATTCGCGACCGCGCTGCGGGCGGTGGGCGAGCCGATGCGCGGCCGGCCGGTGAGCGAACTCAGCGTCGGCCAGATGCTCGACGGGCTGTTCGCCATCACACGCGATTTCGACATGCAGACCCAGCCGCATCTGCTGCTGCTGCAGAAGACCATGGTGATGGTCGAGGGGATCGCCACGCAGCTCAACCCGAAGATCAACATGTGGGATGTGAGCGCGCCCTACGTCCGGAGCTGGATTCGCGACGAGCTCGGACCCGAGGCCGCTCTGGCCGATCGCATCCGCGAGGACACCGAGACGCTGTTGCGTCTGCCGCAGCTCATCCGACGGATCGAGGACCGCTATCCCGCCAAGGGCGGCGCGCCCGAGCCGCCGCCGCTGCCCGAAATCGAATTGATGTGGGAAAGACGCGCGCGCAAGGGGCGCGATCGCGACTGGCTGGGCTATGCCGTGGCGGCACTCGGGGGAGGTCTCGCAGCATGGCTGGCGGCGGCACAGGGCTGGATCGGCTGAAACCCGAGGCAGTGCGCGACGGCTGCGCCGCGGGCTCTTCGATGAGCGGAAGGAAGGCATGGTCCCCGCCGGTCCGGCCGCTGGCGCTGCTGTCGCGCCCGGTGGCGCTGCTGCTGCTGTTCGCCGCGCTCGCCGCCTGCCTGTGGAATACGGCCGCGCTCGAGACGCGCAATGTCGCGCATGAATCCGACCGCGCCGAGCGGCTCGACCGCGGTGAGCGGGTCGACATGGACCTCTATCGCATCATCGACCGGCGGGTCGCGGCGGGCGAGGACTATTATCCGGTCGCCGCCGAGGAACATCGGGCCTTCGGTTTTCCCACCCGGCCCTTCGTCGCGGTGCGGACGCCGGTGCTCGCATGGACGACGGCCTTCTGGGGCGAGGGTGGCTGGAGAACACTCGCCGTGCTGCTGTGGGCGGCGAACATATTGGCGTGGTTCGGCTGCGTCGCGAATGCCCGCCGCGCCGAGCGGATCGGGGCGGCACTGCTGGCGGGCGGCTTCGGCATGGTCGCCTTCATCGCCGATATTCCCTTCAGCCATGAAATCCTCGCCGGGCTGATGCTCTCGCTCGCGCTCGCGCTGTCGGCGGGACCCGGATGGCTCGCCGGCCTGGCGCTGGCGGTCTGCGCTGTCGCGCTGCGCGAGCTGGCGCTGCCCTTCCTGCTCGCCTGGGGCGCGGTCGCGCTCGTCACCGGCGAGCGGTTCAAGGCGGGAGCGATCGCGGCGGCGGTCGCTGCTCTCGCCGCCGGGCTGGCGGTCCATGCGGCCGAAGTGGCCGCCGTGCGACAGGCCGGCGATCTCGTTTCGCCCGGCTGGCACGGCCTGCTCGGGCCGGCGCTGTCCTTCTACGGCATCCATGCGACGACCTTGCTGCAGACGCTGCCGCTGTGGTTCGCCGGACCGCTCGGCGTGCTGCCGCTGCTCGGCTGGTTCGCTGCGGGAGGGCGGCTTGGCGCGCTGGCGAGCCTGTGGTTCTGCGGATTCCTCGCCGCGGTCGCCATTTTCGCGCGGCAGGAGAACTTCTACTGGATGGGCCTCTTCGTGCCCGCCTATGGCGTCGGCCTCGCCTTCGTGCCGCGCGCGCTGGCGGATCTCGCGAAATCTATGCGCCGGCGGCCCGGCTGGCGCCCCACGCCCTGATCGCGACGATCAGCACGAGAATATGCAGGCCCTCGACCGCCATCGGCAGCATCCAGCCCGCATAGGGGCCATCCGCGACGAGATTGACGAACCGCCCGGTGAAGGCGATCCCGAACAGGGCGAGAGCGGCGAGCAGCACGTCGCCGCGCCTCCGCCACGCGCCCCATGCCATGGCCAGAGCCGAGACGTAGAAGAAGGCGGTCATGTCGCCGCGCAAGGTCGATGCGCCATGCGGACCAGTGACCTCGAGACCGAAATCGGTCGCCGCGGTCGCGGGATCGACCAGAAAGCCGGTTCCCAATATCAGATCGACGATTGCCAGCGCCAGCAGGATGGCGCTCAGGACCACATGCATCGCATTCCTCCCATTTCCCCTTTTTTCACCATAGGGTGCTATGGCGGAACGGGCAAATCGCCGGTTCTCGGCGCTGGCAATGACGGACGGGGGGCGCTAGCAGGCGCAGCGATGAGCTTACGGCAAGGCAGGCGCCGGTCCGCGCGGGCGACCGCGACGGAGACCAGGACGGGAGGAGAAGCGCGATGAGCGGGCCGCGCATATTGCTGGTGATCGGCGGCGGCATCGCCGCCTACAAATCCTGCGAACTCGTGCGCCTGATCCGCAAGGCCGGCGGCGAGGTCACCTGCGTCCTGACCGAGGGCGGCCAGCAGTTCGTCACCCCGATGGCGCTCGCCGCGCTCAGCGAGAACAAGGTCTACACCTCGCTGTTCGATCTCAAGGACGAGGTCGAGATGGGGCATATCCAGCTCAGTCGGCAGGCGGACCTCGTCGTCGTCTGCCCGGCGACGGCGGACCTGCTCGCCAAGATGGCGGCGGGCATCGCCGATGATCTCGCCACTACGCTGATCCTCGCTACGGACAAGCCGGTGCTGACGGTGCCGGCAATGAATGTGCGGATGTGGGAGCATCAGGCGACGCGGCGCAATGCCGAATGGCTGCGCCAGGCGGGCGTCGCGGTGATGGACCCCGACGAGGGTGCCATGGCCTGCGGCGAATTCGGCCCGGGCCGGCTGCCCGAGCCCGCCGCGATCCTCGCCCGCATCGCCGAGGAACTCGACCTCGACCTCGATCTGCCGGGCCTGCCTTCGCCGGGGCCGGCGCAGCTGGCCGGGCCCGAGGAAGTCGAGCCCGAAGTCGACGACCTCCACGCGCCGCTCGAGCCCGAGGACGAGCGCGAGATCGAGCGCAGCGGCGGCGGGCTCGGCGGCCTGCTGGCGCGGATCATCCCGCGCTCGACCGCGCAGCGGAGCCACGAACAGATCGAAGCCGAGCTCGACGATCTTCCCGGGCCGGACATGCTGCCGCCTGAGCCCTCCTTCGAGGAGGCCCCTCCGCTCGCCGAGGGCGGGCCGATCCTCGCCCGCAAGGGCAAGGCTTCCGCCGCGCCGCCGACCGATCCCGAGGCGATCAACCATGAGGTCGCGGGAGCGGAGGGGCGCGCGGTCCCGCACATCATGGCCGATGCCCGGAGCGCCGGCCTCGCTTTCGACCGGTCGCCGCTCTCGGGGCAGGCCGCATTCGATCCCGATCCCGATCATCGGCCGCTCTATGGTCGCCATGTCCTCGTCACTGCCGGACCGACCCGCGAGCCGATCGACCCGGTGCGCTACATCGCCAACCGCTCGAGCGGGAAGCAGGGCTTCTCCATCGCTGCCATGGCCGCGGCTGCGGGGGCACGGGTGACGCTGATCGCAGGACCGGTGCATTTGCCGACTCCGCCGGGAGTCGATCGCATCGACGTCGAAACCGCCGAGGACATGGCCGAGGAAGTGCGGCGTGCCTTGCCCGTCGACATCGCCTTCATGGTCGCCGCAGTGGCCGACTGGAAGAGCCGTCATGTCGCCGGAGAGAAGATGAAGAAGCGCGGAAGCGCCCCGCCGGCGCTGATCCTCGCGGAGAACCCCGACATATTGGCGAGCACGGCGGCGGGCCGGAAGCGACCCGCGCTGCTGATCGGCTTCGCCGCCGAGACCGAGAACGTGGTCGAGAACGCCAAGTCCAAGCGCAAGCGCAAGGGTGCCGACTGGATCATCGCCAACAATGTCGCGGCCACGCAGGGCGAGAGCGTCATGGGCGGTGATTTCAACCAGGTGCACATCGTGACTTCGAAGGGGGTGCAGAGCCTGCCCGAAATGTCCAAGGAAGACGTGGCCCGCGAACTGGTGCGCCGCGCCGCCGAAGCTCTCGAACCGGTCGAGGACGAGCATGACTGAGCCGCTCGCGATACGGATCCGCCGCCTTCCCCATGGCGGCGGGCTGGCCCTGCCCGTCTATGCCACGGCTGGCGCTGCGGGGATGGACGTGCTGGCGGCGGAGGAGGTTCTGCTGCAGCCGGGTCGGCGCCATGCGGTCGCCACCGGCCTCGCGGTCGCGATTCCTTCGGGCTTTGAGATCCAGGTCCGCCCGCGTTCGGGGCTGGCGCTCAAGCACGGTATCTCGGTGCCCAATACACCGGGCACCGTGGACAGCGACTATCGCGGCGAGCTCAAGGTCATCCTGATCAATCACGGGACGGAGGATTTCGCCATCGCACGCGGCGACCGCATCGCGCAGCTTGTGGTGGCTCCGGTGACCCGGGCCGTCTGGGACGAGGTCGACGAACTCGACGACACCGCGCGGGGGGCGGGCGGGTTCGGCTCGACCGGCGGCCATGCCCGACTCGGATGATCCGGCGGTGCCGTCGGCACCACTGAAGACTTGACCGAATCCCGGGCGGGGGGTAACGGCGCGCTTGATTTCGGCGCGTCGGGGCTCCATCTCCGGCGCGTATTTATTTCATCGAGAGACATCATGAAGATCCGCAACAGCCTCAAGTCGCTCAAGGACCGTCACCGGGATTGCCGCGTGATCCGTCGCCGTGGGCGCACCTATGTCATCAACAAGACCAACCGCCGCTTCAAGGCCCGCCAGGGCTGATTGACGCGCCGCCTCGGCGGTGGCTTTTCATTCGACCGGCCCGGCTCCGCGAGGAGCGCGGGCCGTTCGCATTGGAGATGGATCGATGACGGTCGATGCAGTGGTGTTCGATGTCGGGCGTGTGCTTTACCGTTGGGACCTGCGGTACCTGTTCGCCGGCATGGTGGAAGATCCGGAGCGGCTCGAGAAGCTGCTCGAGGAAGTGGTCACCGAGGAATGGCATTTCCAGCACGATGCCGGGCGGCCGCTATCTGAAATGGTGCCCGAAAGAATTGCGCTCTATCCCGATTTCGAGCCGGAGATCCGCGCCTATGCGACCCGCTTCAACGAGAGCATCCCCGGTCCCGTGCCCGGCAGCCTGGACCTGGTCGAACGCCTCGACGGGCAGGGCGTGCCGCTGTTTGCAGTAACCAATTTCGGGGCCGAGTTCTGGGCCGGCTTTCGTCCCACCGCGCCGATCTTCGATCGCTTCCGGGACATCGTCGTTTCGGGAGAGGAACGGATCGCCAAGCCCGATCCGGCGATCTTCGCCCTGGCCGAGGAACGGTTCGCCCACCGGGGATCACGCCTGCTGTTCATCGACGACAATGCCGCCAATATCGCTGCCGCGGATGAATGGGGCTGGCAGGTCCATCATTTCGCCGGAGCGGGCGCGCTTGCCGATGATCTCGCGACGCGCGGACTGATCTGAAAAAGGGCCCCGGCGGAATCCGCCGAGGCCCGTAAGGTGCCACCCAATGGAGAGGGGGTGGGGGGTAAGTGTCAGCCGTTGCAGCGCGCGAGGGCTTCGGCGTCGAGTTTCTCGTCCTGCGCCGCGAAGGAGGCGATATCGCCATGTTCGCGCTGGAGTTCGCGGCAGACTCGAAGCGGACGCGAATTGCTCTTGGCGGCGATGCAGGTCGACCCTTCGCACTGCCACGCGACTCCGCCGGCGATGGTCGTGGTGCGTTCGGCGACGGGCTGCGCCAGCTCGACGGTGTAGAAAGGTGTGCTGGAGCGCGCTTCGGCCGGTGTCGGGACGATTGCGGCGCCGAAGGTCAGCGAGGTGTAGGCAACGGCAGCGACGACCGCGCCGAGGTTGAGCGAGCGGGGGATGGAGAGAGCCATGGGGAGGTTCCTTTCCTTGCAGAAACAACAAGAGGGATTGCACTTTGCGCAATTCAGTTGCAAATAGCAACGCGTTGCGAATCGCTACCTAGATCGATGGGTTGCTCTTTGCAACTAATTATTGTCGAAAAATTTGGCAAAGCGGGTTTTTGCGCTAGATAGGTTGCCGGTAGAGGACTGAAATATGGGTGATATCCGCGAGCCGCTGCGCGAACTGACCGAATGTGGGCTGCCCCAGGCGCTCGAAGTCATGGGAGAGCGCTGGTCCTTCATGATCCTGCGCGCGAGCTTCAACGGGCTCCATCATTTCGAGGAATTCCTCACCGAATTGGGAATCGCCCGAAACATCCTCTCCAACCGGCTGGCGAAGCTGGTCGAGCACGGCATTCTCAAGCGCGATCCCTGTCCCGACGATCGCCGCAAGATCGAATATCGCCTGACGGACAAGGGCATGGATCTGCTGCCGGCGATGGTCTCGCTGCGCCAATGGGGTCAGAAATACGGCACCGAGGTGGTGGAGAATCCGGTTCTCGTCGACGAGCGCGACCGCCTTCCCATCGGTCCGACGTCGATCCTCAGCCACGATGGGCGGATCCTGGGTCCGCAGGACCTGTGGCTGGTCGATCGCACCAAGGTCGGGCTTCGCGCCGATGGCAGCACGGCCGATCCGGAGGGCACGCTCGAGCGCGGCGACGTCGTCGACATCGCTACGGCGCGCAAGACGCAGGACGCCGCCTGACAGTCTCGGTGGACGCAAGTTCGGCCGGTCCCGATCGCACTCCCGACGGACGCTACATCGTCGTGCGCGGTCGGCTGTGGCGCACCAGCAATCCGGCCCTGCCCGTGGATGAGCGCCAGAGACTCGTCGATTCGCTGATGGAGGCACGGCGCGAGATCGCGGCTGCGAAGCGCGTGGACGATGCGGCGCGCGAAACGGCGGCACGGAGCCGCGTGCATGACGCCAAGCTGGCGCTCGGCGAGCGCGGTCCGGTGTGGTGGGACGACGGGGCGCCTGATTACACGCGCCGGCTTCTGTCGGACACGCCCTATGCCGACGGATGAACGGCGGACTGGCTCCGTGACGTCATCGTTAAAACGATCTAAACCCAACTCCGCCATAAGCCGACGCTTCGCGACTTTTTCGTAGAGCAGGCGGGCAGGATTTTCCGTGATCGACATCGAGATCCAGAACGAAACCCAGCAGACCGAGCTGCGCATCAAGGCGATGGCGGTTCCGCGAATCGGTGAAGGCATCCGGCTCAAAGACCCAAGCGGCGCATGGTCCAGCTACGACGTGCTCGACGTCTGGTATCAGAAGGCCGATTACGGCGAGGTCTGGGTGCCCTATCTTCATGTCCGCGTCACGCCCGACCAGGGCGGTCACGGGCCCTTGCCCGATCAGGGAGCGGGGCGGCTCGACCAGGCGATGCCGATCGAACAGTTCCTCGCCAGGTTCGAGGGCGATCACGAACACGAGACCGTCAAGCTCAACCTCGATCTCTCCGAGGACGGCTGACGCGCCCGAGCCCGCTAGGGCCAACCTCCCGTGCGGGATCTAGCGAAGCTCGTTCAGATGATCGATCAGATCGGCGATCCGCTCGACCGCCCGGCGTGTTTCGCCATCATATCTGCACGCGTCGGCGCGAACGAAGTCGCCCACCGAGGGGTGGGCCACATAGCCCACCGCCGCGGCGCGATATTCCATCATCGCCTTGTGCAGCCTGTCCATGCTGCCCTGACGCCCGTCTTGGGCGGCCTCGGCCCGTTCGGCGACATCGCGGGCACAGGCGGCGAGCCGTGTCAGGCTTTTTTCCATCTTCTCTACCCGCCTCCATCCCGTGTCGGAGAATTCCTGTTATCGAACCGTCGATCCGTCAAGTCCGCGAATCTGCGCGAGCGATGCGGCGTGAGAAGCGGGAGTGGGCGCTAGGCCCGCGGCGCCTGCCGGCGATAGCTCAGCGCTTCCGCGATGTGGATCCGCCCGATGCGTTCGACTCCCGCAAGATCTGCGATCGTCCGCGCGACGCGCAGCATCCGCGTATAGCCGCGCGCCGACAGCCGCATGGCGGTCGCCGCCTGGAGCAACAAATGGCGACCCGGTTCATCCGGCGTGGCAAAGCGCTCGAGCGCCTCGCCATCGAGTTCGGCATTGGTGCGCGCGCCTCCTGCGCCTTCGCGCAAACCCTGCCGGTGCCGCGCGGCCGCGATCCGGGCAGCGACCTGCGCGCTGCCTTCGGCGGGCGGTGGCAGCGCCAGATCGGCGGCGCTCACCGGGTCGACATCGACATGCAGGTCGATCCGGTCGAGCAGCGGCCCCGAAACCCGCGATTGGTAGTCGGCAGCGCAGCGCGGCGCGCGGCTGCAGGCGAGCGCGGGATCGCCGAGATGACCGCAACGACACGGATTCATCGCGGCGACGAGCTGGACGTTAGCGGGAAAGGTGACATGCGCATTGGCGCGCGCGACATCGACCCTTCCGGTCTCGAGCGGCTGGCGTAGCGAGTCGAGCACCGCGCGCTGGAAC